>OZ220673.1:0-2917805 GCA_965116305.1 Dehalococcoidia bacterium
TGTCGGTCATGCTGCGCGAGCGGCCGTTGTGGCGGAGGAAGCCGTAGCCGTCTGGCAGCACTTCCAGAACGCCGCTCGCGAGCTGATGGTCCTGGCTCTCCGCCCACGACGTGAGCACCCCGTAGAGGAGGGCGTCGTGGGTCCGGGGCGGCGGACCTTCCCGCTCAGGCTCCATCTCGTTGAGGAGCGCGAGCAACTGCTCAGAGGTCTTGGACTGGAGTTCCGCGAGGTTCATGCAGCGACTTCTCCGATGCTATGCGATGCGCGTGCGCGCACTCGCGCGCCTTGCGCCACAGGGATATGCGTACTGGTGAGTGGTGTATGGGCCGTAGATGGGGTTTGTACTGCCTGGCGGGTTCCGGGGGACTGGCGCGAAGCAGGATGCATCCGAACGATGCGTTGACTGTCCCAGTTTATCTCGCGCATGCGAAACAGTTCAACCCCTGCGCGCCGCCCATTTCGGCGTTGTCGTGCTGAGCGGGTCCGAAGCATGTCTCTGGCCAAGCGCGGTTGCCGGAACAGGCCTTGGTCCCTCCATCACGTTGGGCAGGCCGGTTTGCGGTGGACCTTGCTGCGCTGCCGGTGCGGTAGGGCTGACGCATTCTTTGAATTGGGGTTGACGTATCATTGAAAGTTGTATATACAGATTAATCTACTTAGTGTATACATAGTCCACTGCTCACCAGGGACAGGTGGCCATGATTCAGATCAGACCGGTGGAGGTTACGGACCGCGGCTGCGGCGTCACGACCGCAGTCATCTTCGAAGTCTCATCGAGCTCTGCCCTCAGCGTAGAGGTTGCTGACGAGGATGCGGCTCCTATCAGAGCAGCCTTGCTCAAGAGCGGGGTAAACCCGAGCCTCTTCGAAGTGTGGAGCATGTCCAACGCGTTCCACGACTGCCAGATGACCGAGGTGGACGTGGAGCTTCGGGAAGACATGTCCTTCTTCTCCCTCGTCTTCGTATCCGGCAGCCTCGTCTGGCGTACTCCGACCGACCCGACTGATGCCCTGCTGATCGGTCTCCGCTTCAGCCTGCCCTTCTTCATGCCGGAGCCGTCGGGGCCCGTACGGCTCCCCCTGCTCTTGAAGGCGCCATACGCCATACCCGGCGCCCGGACCACCTGGTGTGAGCGGCATGCGTACTCAGCCGCTACATGCGGCGGTTTCGCGTGCTGAATACCACAGAAAGGAACCTGAGATGATGAGAGTATCTCCTCCGAGATCTGCCGCTGCCGCGGTTCTGCTCGCCACCCTCGTGGTGGTGTTCGCCGCCTGCGGCGCAAACCCCGAACCCACCGCGACCCCGCCCCCTCCGCAGACGACTCCCACGTCAGCTCCAACCGCAACACCCACACCGCCCCCGCCGACCGCGACACCGACGCCGCGCCCCACGCCGACGCCTGAGCCGCAGGTGCCGGAAGGCCCGGTGCTGCCCGCCACGGTCACGGACGTCAACGGCAACGAGGTCGTCGTGGAGGACGTCAGCCGTATCGTGTCGCTGAACGGCGATATCACTGAGGTGATCTTCGCGCTCGGGCTCGGGGATAACCTCGTCGCGGTCGATACCAGCGCGACCTATCCCGTTGAGGCGCTGCAACTCCCCAAGATCGGCTACCAGAGGAGCCTGAGCGCCGAGGGCATCCTCTCGATGTCTCCCTCGGTGGTCATCGGGAACACGAACGCGGGACCACCCCCGGTGCTCGAACAGATCCGTGCCACCGGCACGCCGGTGGTGATCATCGATACCGTGACCACACTGGACGGAGCGTCCCGGAAGATCCATACGGTGGCGCAGGCGCTCGGCATCCTCGACAAGGGAGAGGAGCTCGCCGCGACGCTTGAGTCCGAGATCGCCGAGGTCGAGTCGCTCTCCGCCGGGGCCCGGGAACGCCCGACCGCCGTGTTCCTCTACATGCGAGGACTCGACGCGCTCTTCCTCATCGGAGAGGACCACATCAGCCACGAACTGTTCGAGACGAGCGGGGCCGTCAGCGGCGCCACGGTAGCGGGCGTAACCGAAGGCTACATACCGCTCACCGCCGAGTCGCTCGCCGTCGCGGACCCGGACTGCATCGTCGTACTCAGCCGGGGACTCGAGTCGGTCGGCGGGCGCGACGGGCTCGTGGCTCTCCCTGGAGTGGGACAGACCGCTGCCGCGGAGGAAGGCTGCATACTCTCCTTCGACGACCAGTACTTCGCCGGCGGCGGCCCGCGCACGGGTCAGGTGTTGATGGAACTGCTTGAGGCGTTCCATCCGGACCTGGTGCCGAGCGGATGATGGCGACGCTCGGAGCAAGAGCGCTGACACGGCTGCGGGCGCTGCAGCAGGTGGCGGGCCTGCGGGCGGATGTTCCCCGGCTCACTTCCTCCACGCTGCTTCTGGCCATGGTGGCGCTCTTCGTCGTGGCCCTGTTCGCGAACATCGGGATGGGAGCGGTCGAGATTCCACCGGCTCAGGCCCTTTCGATCCTGCTCAGCCACATAGGACTCGACGTCGGGGCTCAGTTCGAAGCCAGGACCGACGCGATCTTCTGGAACATACGCTTGCCCCGCGTCGCCCTGGGGATCCTGGTCGGCGGCAGCCTGGGCATCGCGGGGGCGGCGCTACAGGGCGTCTTCCGGAACCCCCTCGCGGAGCCCGGCATCATCGGTGTATCGAGCGGGGCCGCTGTCGGAGCGGTGGGGGCCATCGTCCTCGGATTCAGCGTATTCAACGTCCATGGCGTCGCTATAGCGGCCTTCCTCTGCGGCCTCCTCGCCACGACGGTCGTCTACATGGTCGCGAGGGTCTACGGACAGACGGCGGTCACGACCCTGATCCTCGCGGGCATCGCCGTGAACGCGACGGCTGGCGCATTCACGGGCCTGTTCATATTTATCGCGGACGACGACCAGTTGCGCAGCATCACGTTCTGGACGCTCGGCCACGTTGGCGGAGCGACCTGGCCCGTCGTCACCTCGATCGCCCCTTTCTTCCTCATCGGGTTCGTGTTCCTGCCGCTATGGTCCCGCTCGCTGAACCTGCTGACCCTCGGCGACAGGGAAGCCCGGCACATGGGCGTCTCAACGGAGCGCGTGCGTGTGAGCGTCATCGTCCTCAGTGCGCTCCTGACGGGCGCGGCCGTCTCCGTGGCGGGCATCATCGGGTTCGTTGGGCTCGTCGTGCCGCACGTCATTCGGCTCGTCGCCGGGCCGGACCACCGGTTCCTGCTGCCCGCAAGCATTCTGGGCGGCGCGACCACGCTGCTGCTGGCCGACCTCGTCGCGCGTACGGTGGTCGTCCCTGCTGAACTGCCGCTCGGCGTCGTCACCGCCATGATTGGCGGCCCCTTCTTCCTGTGGCTCGTCCACCGGACTCGGCAGAGCTGGGGAGGTATGGAATGACCCCGGGTCTGCGAGCGGATTGCGTCGGCTACGAGACGCAGGGCAGGGCGCTGGTGCGTGATGTGACGCTGGACCTCGCCCCCGGTGAGCTGCTGACCATCGTGGGCCCGAACGGCGCGGGTAAGTCCACGCTCTGCGGGTTGCTTGCGGGCGACCTCGAGCCGACCGGGGGCGACGTCGAGGTCTGTGGCCACCCCTTGCGGACGCTGAAGCCTGCTGTCCTCGCACGGCTGCGGTCGATGCTCAGCCAGCACACCTACCTCCGCTTCCCATTCACCGCACGCGAGGTCACGATGATGGGCCGGCACCCGCACGTCTCCCGGTGGAGGTCGCCCGCCGAGTCCGACTTCGCGATGGCGGAACATGCCATGGCGAGCACGCAGGTGCTCCACCTGGCCGAGCGCATCTACCCGACCCTCTCCGGAGGCGAGCAGCGACGGGTCTCGCTCGCTCGCGTGCTCGCACAGGACACGCCCGTCGTCCTGCTGGACGAGCCGACGACCGCCCTGGATATCGGCCACCAACAGCTCATCATGTCCCTCTGCAGACGGCTCGCCGCCGATGGCCGTGCGGTGCTGGCAGTGCTGCACGACCTGAACCTCGCGGGCGCTTTCGCAGACAGGGTCATGGTCATGTCGGAGGGCATTGTCGTCGCGTCCGGCACGCCGGAGGAGGTGCTCTGCCCGGACCTCCTGTCGGCCGTATTCAACCAGCCGGTCATGGTTGTGCCTCATCCCCAGACCGGCAAACCCGTCGTGCTGGCGGCATTCGAAGAAGAGTCGACGTGCATGCCCGCATGGAGCACAGCAGGAATACCCGCACAGAGAACAAGAGAGGAGGAGAACCATGAGTGTCGTGAAGATAAACGCCATAACCCCCGCTGAGGGCGGCGAGTTGGAGTTGGAGGCGCGGTTCGGCAGGCGCGTCCGCGAGGTGGAGCACATGGAGGGCTTCGAGGGCTTCCAACTGCTCCGTCCCGTGTCGGGCGAGGACCGCTACTACGTCTACACCAGGTGGCGCTCGGAGGAGGACTTCCAGCGCTGGGTGAACAGCGATGAGTTCCGCCGTGGCCACGCGAAGACGGACGGGGAGAAGCCGGTCGCCACGCACGCCACGCTGCTCTCGTTCGAGGTCGTCGAGTGGTCTTTGGAAGCCGCAAGCGAAGTGGCCTGAGACCACGTTAGAGAAACAACCTGCGTAAGAAGGAGAAACCCGTATGACATCTTCTACCCCCGCTACGACCCCCGCGACGCCTTTCAAGCGCCCACCTCCTCGCATCGTCGAGGTGCGGCGCGTCACCCGCCTCACGCCCCGTATGGTGCGCATCACCCTCGGCGGTGGGCAGATGGAAGGCTTCGAGTCCAGGGGCCCCGCCGAACACTTCCGCCTCTACTTGCCGGACGGCGAGACGGGCGAGCTCGTGCTGCCTGTCGAGGGCTCGGACGGGTACGCCTTTCCGGAGGACAGGCCGCGTCCTGCCAGCCGTGCCTACACCCCGCGGCGATGGGACCCCGAGACTGGTGAACTGGATGTGGACATCGCCCTGCACGATCACGGCCCCGGCGCGGCGTGGGCCGCGAACGCGAAGGAGGGAGATACCGCTGTCATCAGCGGACGGGCAGGCGGCACCTATCTCCCCGAGACGGACGTCGACTGGTACTTCATCGGCGGCGACGAGGCTGCGCTGCCCGCCGTCGCGACGGTGCTTGAGGCGCTGCCCTCCTCCATGCGCGCCTACGTGCTCGTCGAGGTGCAGGACGCTGATGAGGAGTTGGAGTTGACGTCGCCGGCGGAGCTCCAGGTCTGGTGGCTGCATCGGAGACCCGGGGAAACGCCCGGCAGGACGCTAGCCGGAGCGATGTCCCAGGCAGAGTTGCCTCTCGGCGAGGGCCGCATATGGGTCAGCTGCGAAGCGATGATTATGCGGGAGATCCGCAGGCACTTCATCGAGGAGCGCGGACTCGACCGCTCGATGCTCCGCACGCAGGGCTACTGGAAGGCTGGCGACGTCAACCACTCAGACCATGACATGGGCGAGGACGTGTAAACCCTCCCACACGTCCCGCCTTCGCTCATGCACAAGGGTCCCTCGCGTCGGCAACGAGGGACTCCTTGTGCGCCTGTTCCCGTCATTCCAGCGGAGGCTCGGATCCAGCGGCGGGGTAGGGCGGGGCGCCTGATTCCCTCTCCCTGTCTCACCCTGACATAGACTACGCGCCATGATGCTCAACCCCGCCTGGCTCGCCCGGGCGCCCGGCGTGCCGTCCCTGGTGCGCCTGCTCGACCGTGCCGCCGTGGCCGGTTCGCGTCCGGTGAACGGCGCGTCCGCGGCGGCGTTCCGCATCGCATTCGGGACGCTCGGCGTCGTCGCTGTCGTCCGCTTCGCCGCGCGTGGTTGGATCGACGAGTTCTACATAGCGCCCGAGCACCACTTCACCTACTCCGGCTTCTGGTGGGTGCAGCCCTGGCCCGGGTGGGGGATGTACGCTCACTTTGCGCTCCTTGGACTCGCCGCCCTCGGCGTTGCGTTCGGCTACCGCTACCGGCTCTCCATCGCCGCGTTCTTCCTCCTCTTCACGTACGTCGAACTGCTCGATAAGACGACCTACCTCAATCACTACTACCTCGTTACCCTGCTCAGCTTCCTCATGCTCTTCATGCCGTTGCACCGCACCGCGTCGCTCGACGCGCGGCGAAGCCCGCATGCGCTGAACGGCACCGTGCCCGTGTGGGTCGTGTGGACCCTCCGCGCGCAGCTCGGCGCGGTCTACCTCTTCTCCGGCGTCGCCAAGCTCAACCTGGACTGGCTCTTCCACGCGCAACCCCTGCGGATATGGCTCTACAACAGCAGCGACGTATTCCTCATAGGCGCGTTCCTCAGGGAGTCGTGGACCGCCTGGGCCATGAGCTGGGCGGGCGCCGCGTTTGACCTCACGATAGTCGGCTGGCTGCTGTGGCGGCGCAGCAGACCGTGGGCCTACGTCGTCGTGGTCGTATTCCACGTGCTGACGTGGCTGCTCTTCCCCATCGGCATGTTCCCTTGGATCATGATGGCCTCCGCGCTCATCTTCTTCCCGCCGGACTGGCCCCTGCGCCTTGGCGCGGGCCTGCGCATGTGGCCCCGTCATTCCCGCGAAGGCGGGGATCCAGCGCGCGGTGCGCCCGATGCTCCCCTCTCCCCCCACGAACAAAACGTCTCCTGGGGCACGCGATTCGCCGTGATCGCGCTCGTGCTCTTCGCGCTCGTCCAGGTGCTCGTACCCCTGCGGCACTGGGCGTACCCCGGCAACGTGCGCTGGAATGAGGACGGCTACCGCTTCTCTTGGCGGGTGCTGCTCACGGAGAAGACCGGCCACGCCCGCTTCCGCGTGCTCGACCCCTCGACCGGGCAGGAGCGGCTCGTCTACCCGGACGAGTACCTCACGCCCCTGCAGACCGAGCGCATGGCGACCCACCCCGACATGATTCTCGCGACCGCGCACATCGTCGCGGAGGACTTCGAGGGCAGGGGCGTGCCGGACGCCGAGGTGCGCGCCGACGTATCGGTCGCGTTCAATGGACGGCAGGCCGCGCCCTTCATCGACCCCACGGTCGACCTGGCGCGGGTGGAGCCGGGCATCTGGCCAAAGTGGTGGGTGCTGCCCGGACCGCCCGAGCGCTAGCGCTTATCCCCTCTCCCTCGAGGGGAGAGGGTTAGGGTGAGGGTGAACCGGGCGGGTGGAGTGTTGTCATGCTGAGCGGAGCCAGCGGAGTCGAAGCATCTCTCAGGGACATCCACTTGCTGAGAGCATCCCTACCGAAGGCTGTCGCCGTCCGCGTCGCTGAAGCCGACCGACACGCCGAGCAGGCTGACGACCTCCGTGGAGAGCGTGTCCTGCAGTGCCATCAGCGCCTCGTACACCGCAACCGCCTGCGGAGAGCCTGCCGCCGCCGCTGCCCGCAGCGGACCGTCCACCGCGTCGATCGCGGCCAGCGACGCCTCGAATCCGGCGCGCACCCGCTCATCCGCGTCCTCGGAGAGCGGCACGATGAGGTTGGAGATACCGAAACCGCCCTCCACGCCCTCGTAGACGTCGCGCATGCCCTCCACCTGCTGGCGTAGCTCCGCCAGCGCGTGCTCACCGGCGCCGCCCGGTATCGCGGTCGGGTCGGCTTCGCCCCGCAGCCCCAGCGCGCCCGCGAGCCGCATGTCCACGATGGTTCGGATGAGGAACACCTGCGTGCGCACGACCTCCGCCACCGCCTCGCTCGTCTCCAGCGGTTCGTCGGCGCGCCCGGTGAAGTAGTCCTGGTACGGCGAGCCGCCTGCCGTCCAGTCGGTGCGGAGGGCGGCAGCCTCGTCGGCTATCACCGAGGCCGCGCTGGTGAGATACGAGCAACGCCTGGGGTCTGCTGTGAGCGCCGCATCCCCCCCGAACAGCACGTACTCGATGCCGCCGAGTCCCCGCTGCGTCGACGAGATGTTGTTCCGCACGAAGTCCGCGGTGATGGGGGGGTCGGACGCCAGCAGCGTGTCTATCCGCTCCGGCTGCACGATCGCCCATGCGATGACGCCCGTCGATCGCCGGTCCAGCACTGGGCCGAGCCCCGACGCCTCCGAGCGGGCCCACGCCGAGCGCGCGCCGCGCCACGCATCCTGCGCGTCGCTCAGCGCGGCCTCGGACGAAGCGGCGCAGAGTGCGTCCAGCGCGTCGTTCAGCGATGCCGCTTCGGCGGCAAGCGCCTCGTAGCTCGGGACCATGACGTCGTCCGTGATACTCATAACCACCTCGGCCTCGTCCGGCCTGCCCGGGCCGCAGGCAACGGCCATGGCTGCGAGAGCCCCGGCCAGCAGGGAGAGGCGCAATGCAGACCGCATCACAACGACGCCAGGAACCGCAGCAGCGCGGCCCGCTCACCGGCGGACATCAACGTGAACGCGTCGCGGGAGGCCTGCGCTTCGCCGCCGTGCCAGAGGATCGCCTCCTCCAGCCCGCGCGCGCGTCCGTCGTGCAGGAACATCGTGTGGCCGCTCACCGTATCCACCAGCCCGATCCCCCACAGCGGCGGCGTGCGCCACTCAGCGCCTGTGGCCTGCCCCTCCTCGTGACCGTCGGCCAGCCCCTCGCCCATGTCGTGCAGGAGCAGGTCGGTGTACGGGTAGATGGTCTGCTCCCGGAGCGGACGCACCGGATGCGAGGCGCTCGTCACGTGCTGTGGCGTGTGGCAGGCGATGCAGTTGGCCTCCGCGAAGAGCTGTGCGCCATCGCGCACCTGGTCGTCGTCCACGTCGCGCATGGCCGGGACGGCCACCGTCTGCACGTAGAACGCTACGGTAGCGAGGCGTTCGTCCTCGATCTCAGGCGTTCCCCCGTCGATAGCGTCCCGGCAGGCCCGCTGCGCCGCCGGGCAGTTCTGTTCGGGGAAGAATGAGGAGGTGATGCCGATGTCGCCGAGGAATGCCCCTGCGGACTGCTGCTCCACCGTAGGCTGACCGGCCTTCCATCCGAACCGGCCGACCGCCACGCCCCCGGTTCTGAGGTCGGTGACCATGTTCGCGCGGCCCGATATGCCGTCGCCGTCCGCGTCGTCCGGGTCCGCAAGCGCCAGGACGTCCTCTTCGGGGATCGCCTCCAGCAGCCCCATCCCGATGGTCGCGGGCCCGACGCGCGGCGACACCGTCACGTCCGGGTGCAGCGGACCGAAGGCCAGGTCTGCTATCGAGTACGTGGGTCTGCGGAGCGAGTACGGCGTCCCGTCCGGATACGTGCCCGGCATCTCCTCGTATCGGATGCTGATGCGGCCTTCCGGAGGAACGCGGATGATGCCCCGGTCCTGCAACTGCCCGCCGTAGACGGGGTCGTCCGTCGGGCCGTCCGGGCCGGGCACGTTGAGCCGCAGCAGCAGGCCGCGCTCCGGGTCGTCGTCGTTGTCGGGCGGCTTCGCGCGCCCGTCGTGCGCGTGGCAGGACGAGCAGGCGAGGGCGTTGAACGTCGGACCCAGCCCGTCGCGCGCGGTCGTCGACGCGGGCGCGGTCACCCAGTTCTGGTTGAAGAAGCTGTCCCCGACCTCGAACCTGCGGCGCTCCTCGTTCGTGAGATTGCGTGCGGACAGCTCGAATGCGTTGGTCCCCTTGCTGAACGCCGTCGTCTCGCCCCCGAGACGTTCGTCGAACAGCAGCGACTCGTCTATCCGGTCGTCCTGGGAACAGGCAGCCATCGAGGTGGCCAACAGCCCCGCTGCGATGAGCAGCGCCGCCAGCCACCTCGAAACAGACCCGATCACGTCTGCGCTCTCGTCCCTCACCGCATCAGCTTAACTGACGCTGATGGTGATGCCGATAGCTTCCGCTGCCGAAACGATAGTGTCGGTCTGGTCCTCCAGCGCGACGATGGTGTTCAACACCGCCTGCCGTCCGGGGTCCGCGTCGGATACGCCCTCGCGGAGGTGCTGGTCGAACGGCGCCGGGATCGCCCTCGCGAGCGCGACGCTCTTCCGTATCTCGTCCTCCAGCTGCTGGGCGAGCTCCTCGTCCTCGGCGGCGATCAGGTCTCGCACGCCGGGACCGTTCACCGTGCCATAGTCCCCCGTGTACACCAGCCACACACCGTACGCGTTGGCGATGATGTCGGCCGTCGTGTTGTCCGCGAAACAGGAGTGTTCGTCCTCCTGCGACCGCGCCTCGTAGGCGACCGTCATCCGCTCGCCTGCGAGCTCGCCCCTGCTCATCTCGCCGATGCCGGTGATGAGGCGTGTGAGCGCCTCGTCCGGGTCGACCGAGAGGAACTCCGCGCGGTAGTTCCCGCTGTTGCCGGGCGCCCACGCGTCGACCATGTCCCGCAGGTGACGCACGAGCACGTCGGACGCCGTCGCGAGGTAGGCCGAGCGCCGGTCGGCGTTGGCGTTGGTCGTGTAGTCCTCCACCGGGCGCAGGCCGGGGCCATCCTCGTTCATGTCCTGCCCCCAGAGCAGGAACTCGATGGCGTGCCAGCCGGTCGAGACGTTCTCCTCGCCGCCTTCCTCGTTGAGCGAGACGATGAGGTCCGCGTCGATCACCGGGAAGTCGCCGGGGTTGTTGATGATGCCGGCGTCGGGGTCGCCCTCGACGTAATCGATGTACGCCTCGTCGAGCGGCCACGCGTTCACCAGCCCCTCGGGACCGTCCGCCTCGTTGTCTATCGGGCCTTCGTAGAACCGGTAGATCTCCGTGGGGCCGTAGTCGTCGCGGGCGAGCAGCCACGCGCGCTTGGCGGCGTCGAGCCGCACTTCCGACGGGGAAGCCAGGAAGCGGTCTATCGCCGCGTCCAGCGCCTCCGCGCTCGCGAGGCTCTTCGAGTACATCGCGTGCGCGCCGTCGGCGTAGTTTCGTACGACGTCCTGCTTCAGGTCGTCGTCTGGCCCCCCGCCGCCGCAGGCCGCCACCAGGCCGCCCACGACTGCGAGGAGCACGATAAGGGTCACTGACTTACGCATCGTCGTCCTCCATGATTCGGGTAGGAACCAGTTGGCATGGCCGACCGGTTCGTCCGGGTTCGCGTTGTCAGGGATATAGACGCACAACTCCCTTGCTCCCTTATTCCCTGATGTTCTGCGCGAGGTAGTGCTCGATGCCGACCTGCCGGATGGTCTCCTGCTGCGTCTCCAGCCAGTCGACGTGCTCCTCTTCCTCGCGCACCATGTCCTCCAATAGCTCGCGCGTGCCGAAATCGCCCACCTGCTCGCAGTGCGCGATCGCCTCTGCGAGCGTCTCCAGTGCCGACGTCTCGGATTCCAGGTCCAACTGGAGGTTCTCCGCGACGCTCTCGCCGACCTTGATGGAGCCCAGGCGCTGGAGGTTCGGCAGCCCCTCCAGGTAGAGGATGTGCCGGACGAGCCGCTGCGCGTCGCGCATCTCGTCCATGCTCACCTCGCGCAGCTTCTCGGCGGTGCGCTGGAATCCCCAGTTCCGCACCATCTCGGACTGGACGAAGTACTGGTTGATGGCCGTCAGGTCGATCGTCAGGATGGCGTTGAGACGGTCGACCACTCCCTCCCTGGCTCTCATGGGGCCTCCTCGTTCGGCGGTGTGTTGTCCTGCGACCATCAAGGTGCACGACTGAGTGAACGTTGTGCACGATACGCCAATTGATAAGTATTGACAAGTATTGTAATAAGGGTGTACTAACTAACACAGGCAATACCGCCGCAGGGAAATGCCATGTACGTGTGCGTGTGCAACAGGATCTCCGTCCGCCAGCTGGCCGCGTCCTGGGAGGAAACGAATCCTGACTTGGACCGTCTGGCCGAGAGGCTCGGGCTCTACGATGACCGGTGCTGCGGGCGCTGTGCGGACGAGTTGGACGAACTCGTCGACGTGGCCGAGTGCGCAGCCGTTCCCACCGGAATCGCGCGGTGAAACTCGGCTGGAAACGTTCCGCCAGGCAAACGCCCACCGGCGCCGTGTCGTCCACTGAGCCGTGCGGGCACCGGTACGCCCCACGCATCCTCAGGAGCAGCTACTGGGTGCGCTCCTCCCTGATCACCGACACCAGCGTCGTCTGCTCCAACTGCGGCCAGCCCCTCGACCCCGCCCGCGCCAACGGCTACTAACCCTCGCCATTCCCCGCCTTCTCCGTCGTTCCTGCGGAGGCAGGAACCTCGCCTCCCGCTCCGTCATTCCCGCGAAGGCGGGAAGCCAGCCGCGCGTCGCAGACGTGCGCATGGCCGCGAGCGCACACGGTCACACGGTGGGGGGGGTAGCGTGGAGTTGTCATTCCGAGCGGAGCGCAGCGGAGTCGAGGAATCTCTCGGGCCTAGCCCCCTCTCCTGAGGGAGAGGGAAACGCGCTTCAGCGCGCGGGTGAGGGCCTTCGCCGCCCCCTACGCCCCGTTGCCCATCGGCAGTTCGGGCTGGGCGCCCTCGCGCATGACGTGCGTCGCCGCCGCGGCGAACTCGCGGAACAGCGGGTGCGGCTGCTCCGGGCGCGAGCGGAACTCCGGGTGGAACTGCACCCCTACCATGAACGGGTGCTTCTCCAGCTCGACGATCTCGACGAGCGTGCCGTCCGGCGAGAGGCCTGACGCGAGCATCCCCGCCTCGTAGAGCGATTCCCGGTACGCGTTGTTGAACTCGAAGCGGTGGCGGTGGCGCTCGTTCACCTCCGGCGTGCCGTAGGCCTTCGCGGCCCTCGAGCCGTGCGCCAGCACGCACGGATAGTTGCCGAGGCGCATCGTTCCGCCCATGTCGTTGACGCTCCGCTGGTCGAGCATCAGGTCGATCACCGGGTCTGGCGTCTCCGGGTCGAACTCGGTCGAGTTCGCCCCCGCGAGGCCCAGCACGTTCCGTGCGTGTTCGATGACCATCACCTGCATGCCGAGGCACAGCCCGAGGTACGGCAATTGACGCTCGCGCGCGTAGCGCACCGCCTGGATCATCCCCTCGACGCCCCGGCTGCCGAAGCCGCCCGGCACCACGATGCCGAGCGTGTGGCTGAGCCACGCGTCCGCGCCGTCGCGCTCGATGTCCTCCGAGCGCACCCAGTCGATGCTCACGTCGCGGTTGTGGTACAGCGACGCGTGACGCAGCGCCTCGCGGACCGACAGGTACGCGTCCGGCAGGTCGGCGTACTTGCCCACGACCGCGATCGGCAGCGGCCCGTGCGGGTTCGCCATGCGCTCCGTCATCGCCTCCCAGCGCGACAGGTCGGAGCCGTTGGGCGTGGCGAGGTTCAGCTCGCGGACAAGGATGTCGCCGACGCCCTCCTTTTCGAGCACCAGCGGGGCCTCGTAGATGTTGGACAGCGTCTCCATCGGTATGACCGCGTCAGGGGCCACGTCGCAGAAGAGCGCTATCTTTTCCTTAATTGAATGGGGGATCGGATGGTCCGAGCGACAGATGATGGCGTCCGGCTGGATGCCTATCGCGCGAAGCTCTTTAACGGAGTGCTGCGTCGGCTTCGTCTTGAGCTCCCCCGTCGCCCCGATGTACGGCAGAAGCGTGACGTGCACGTAGAACGTATTGCCCCGCCCGACGGCCATCCGCATCTGGCGTATCGCCTCGAGGAACGGCTGACCCTCGATGTCGCCGACCGTACCCCCGACCTCGACCAGCACGACGTCCGGCCCCCCCTCGTGCCGCGCCCCTTCCCCCGTCATTCCCGCGAAGGCGGGAATCTCGCCTCCCCGCTGCGCCCGGAGCATGAACTCCTTGATCACGTTCGTCACGTGCGGCACCGTCTGGATCGTGCCCCCGAGGTGATCGCCGCGACGCTCCTCCCCGAGCAGCTGCGTGTACACCTGACCCGCCGTGATGTTCGAGTTGTGCGTCAGCTCGATGTCGATGAAACGCTCGTAGTGCCCCAGATCGAGGTCCGTCTCGCACCCGTCGCGAGTCACGAACACTTCCCCGTGCTGGTACGGCGACATCGTCCCCGGGTCGACGTTCAGGTACGGGTCGAGCTTCTGCACCGCCACCGACAGCCCACGACTCTTGAGGATCCGCCCGATCGCCGCCGCGCAGATCCCCTTGCCGATCGAGCTCACCACGCCCCCCGTCACGAAGATGTACTTCGTCGTCATCCCGTCACCTTACCCCCTCTCCCTTGAGGGGAGAGGTCATGCGCTTTAGCGCACGGTGAGAGGTGAACCTTGGGCGACGCGGGGCGCAGCCTCCGTCATCCCAGCGAACGCTGGGATCCAGTAACTCGGCGTGGGGAGGCGTGGACTCGACAACGAAACAGGGGACACTACGCCGCAGGTGGCTCGCCACCGTTCCCGATCGCGGCGTCGTCGATTGCACGGATGCGATTCTAGGCACCCCCGCCCTGGAGTGTCAATCAGCATCCTGCCTCCCCCATATCCTGCCTATCCTGCCCATCGATGTTCATTCCTGCATCCGCTGGCGCATTGACACATCACGCCGGACGCTGGTAGAAAGAACCTTGCGTGTTGACGCAGGCACATACACGAGGCGATTGGCCGGAACTGCCCTTTGCATCCTATTGCAAGGGCGGCGGCTGTCGTTGGACAATAGCATCCCTGCCATGCCGCGCAGTACCTTGCGTGCACGCAGACACAGAGGAATAACGGACCACCCTGCTCTCGGAGAGAGCGCCAAGCCCAAGACTACAGCTCCATAAGGGGGGTAGAAGTGAGATTCACCAAGATTCCGCTCATAGCGACATTGATGGCAGTGGCGCTCTCGCTGCTCATCGTTCTCCCGACGCTGGCCCAGGTCAGCGGCGACCGCACCGACGGTCGGCTCTCCGCCGGCAACTGGATCGACGTCCGCGTCGCCGACAACCTCGACGACCTCGACAATGACCCGGCCCAGGACACACCGGCCCCCGCGAACATCGCTAGTGGCGCCACTGCCTACGCCGTTGGCGACACTGGGTTCAATGCGCGGGACACCTACTTCGACGGCACGTTGTACATCTCCAACCAGGAAGACGCCTACAACACCATCCTCATCACCGCGAAGGTGCCGGCTGCCAGCCTCGAAACCACGGGTCCGTCCGGCAACACGGACCACGACGCCGATACGGCCACTGACGACAATGTTGACCAGACCATGGCCACTTGTGTCACCCCCGGCGCTGCTGTTGCGACCGTCAGGAACGTCCGCAGCAACACCCCCGTAACGGCGTACCTCTTCCCCACGGGCGCCCCTACAGAGGGCGGATTGACGATCTTCCAGGGTGTCGTCTCCATTCTGGACCAGGAAGACCCCATCGGCCCCCACAACGGCCCCTGTGACGTTGCGCAAACCGAACCCACGGATTACAAGGGTTCGGATGAACAGCGGGAGGATGCCACCACTCGCGAGCCCAATACCGTTGTAGATGACGCAAACACCCCGGATGTTGATGAAGGGGAGAACTTCATCCTCGGTTACAACGACCCCGGCAACGATGACGGCTGGACGCACGCCAGCATGGCGGTCGTCCCCGCGCGCGACGGCGACACCATCAGCATCTCTGTGACCGGCGTCTCCGGCAGCGTCCGCCTCGTCGTCGACGGCGACGCGCCCGAGATCGAGGACGTCACCCCCGGCGACGGCGGCGTGCAGAGCAGCACCAGCATCGACCTCGGCTTCACCGTCAGCGACGACGGCTCCGGTCTCCGCTATGACGGCGAGTCCGGCATCAGCGGCGACCCCGACCTCACCCCCCACAACGGCGACCGTGACCAGCGCTTCGACGAGCCGATCACGAAAGTGGGCTCGGGCCACAACCCTGGCGCGGACCCCCCTGTGATCGTCGCGGGCGACGGCAGCACCGAAGACATCATGGTGCTCTACGACGACGACAACTCGGGCATGATTCTGCCGTATCTCATCGCCTCCGGCTGCACTGGCTCCCCCGATCCGACAAGCGAACCCACGTGTAACAACGGCACTGAAGATGTCGACAACGATCCCAACCCCGCCTACACCGGCGTCGCCGTCCATTTCGACGCCGCAACTGACGACGTCACCTCGTACGGCAGCAACGGCTGGACGCAGGGCATGAGGGGCGTTACGTACGACCTCGACATGCGCCTCGTGGGCCAGGGCTTTGGCCGCTACTACTGGATGATCACGGCGAGGGACCGTGTCGGCAACATGGCCGTCACCGACTCCGACGAGGACGAGCCAGGCCCGCAGCCCTACTCCTTCACGGTCGACGACGAGGGCCCGGACGTCCCCGAGGAAGGCGCGCGCACCGGTGTCGGTTACGAGGCTGGCAAGGGCGAATTCAGGGACCGCTCCTGGATCGCGCTCGAGTTCGTCAACAAGGACGCGGGCACTGCTGACCGGATTGATGCCGGCACCGTCGAGCCCGGCGACTTCACCGTCGAGGGCCACACGGTCATGAGCGTCGTCGTCCCGAGCGACAAGAAAGACTGTGAGGACGACCCGGACGTGTCCGGCGATGACCGCATCCTGGATATCGACAAGACTTGCATCGGCGAGCCCCGTGCGCGCATCTACCTGCAACTGACGGATGATCTCGATGCTGACGAGACGCCCACCATCCAGCTGCTCGGCGGCGTCTTCAAGGACATCGCGGGCAACAACAACGTGACGCGGTCGCTCGAGGACGTGCAGGACAAGATCGCTCCGGGCGTTACCATCACCATCACCAGCGACAGCGGCGCGACCGGCCGCACGGCCACGGACGACGAAGGTTCGTTCAAGGTGCGCGTCGAATCGGACGAGGACCTGAACACCTTCCCGGACCTCTTCTTCGCCACCATTGAGGCCTTTGGGGGCATCGACGAGGATGGCTTGGTCGGCGCGCCCGACGAGGTGAGGATCCTGTCTGTGAGTGATGAGCTCTCGCTGACCGAGAAGGAAACGAACGTCTGGGAGAAGACGTTCGACGCCGATGCCATCGAGGGCTCCAACGACCGGATCGTCGCGGTCATCATCACCGCTGAGGACGAGGAACGGAACAGCGGCAACAGCGCCGGCTGGACGGACGGGGACGGCGACGGCATTCCGGAGCAGGGCGACAAGCTCGGCTTCGAGAAACTCGACGCCGGCGGCTTCCTGCTGGAGATCGACAGCAACCTCGAACCGGCCATGATAGAGGTGCTGCCGTCCACGGACCCCGGCGAGGTCACGGACGAGACGGAGAGCCCCAACCCGTACATCCAGATCACCTTCGCGGAAGAAGCCAGCGAGTACACGATCAAGGTCACCGATAACGACGGCGACCTGAACAACGACGGCGTGCAGGATGACGAAGAGGACCCGGTGGCCGACCCGGCGCACACGGCGACGTCCAGCACGTCCAAGACGATAGACATCGGCGACGGCGACACGGCCCGCATCGACTCGCACCGCAACGTCGAGATTACGGCCCTCACGCTCAACGGCAACGACATGCTGGGCGATATCGTCCAGGTCGACCCGACGAAGTACGTGCTCGCGGTCACCGGCCTCGACATCGGCGAATACGAGATCGTCTACTCGGCCACGGACGACGTCGGCAACGAGGTCGAGGATGAGGAATCGACGTTCGAGGTGCTCGAGCGCCAGCCGTACGACGTCGAGCTCCAGCCCGGCTGGAACCTCATCTCCCTCCCCGGCGACCCGTTCAACCCCGCCGTGGGCAACGTCATCGGCGACCTCAGGGCCGACACGGTCCTCGGCTACCAGTCCGGCGAGTGGGTCACCGCCGTCAAGAATGAGGACGGACGCTGGCAGGGCACGCTGGTCGACATCGTGGGCGGCTACGGCTACTGGGTGCGGACCACCGCGGTCGAGACCATCGAGACCGTGATTCCGCCCATCCTGCCGACCTCCAACCTGCCGACCGTGCCCGTGGTCTCCGGCTGGAACCTGCTGGGCGTCGTGGACGCAGACCAGACCAACATCGGCAACGAAGGCGACAGCGAAGACGCTGACGAGTACTTCACCAGCCTGAACACCTGGCGCGTGGCCTACAGCTTCGAGACCCAGCTCAACCAGTGGTCCAAGCTGCTGCCCGGCACCGCTGACAACAACGTGGAGAATGGCAAGGGCTACTGGGTCTGGGTCACCAACCCCGGCACCCTCGTCCCGTAACCCCCACGGCCTTCAGGCCGCAACGGCCCCTTCAGGCCGCAGCCACAGCGACACACAGAGAGCCCCCTCCCCCAACGGAGGGGGCTCTCTCTTCCCCCCGCGACGGGAACACCCTCACCCGCCACTTCGTGCCTCCCTCTCCCAGGGGGCGAGGGGGGGAACCAGGCCCCTCTGATCCCATCCCTCGCCCCCTGGGAGAGGGAAACGCGCGCCAGCGCGAGGGTGAGGGTTGTGACACCCGCCCATTGCGCGTTGTCGCGCCGGAAACCTACCCTGTCCGTGCTATCCTTGTACGCGACTGAAACGACACATGACCACGGCCGCCCCGCAACCCAACGCTGAAGGCGAGTGGATACCCCGCTACTTCACCGACTTCCGCCGCGAGTTCGACGCCTTCGAGGACGAGAACGCCCGCCAGCACGCCGAGACCAACGCGCGGCTCGCCGAAACCAACGCACAGCTCGCCGAGACCAAGGTAGACCTCACCAAATGGATGGTGGGCACCATGCTCGGCATCACCGCCGTCTGGGGCGGCGTCGTCTACACCGTCGTCGCCACCCTCTCCTGATCAACCCCACCCCTCGCCCCCTTCGGCGCTGACGCGCCCGCCCTCACCCGCCGCTATCGCGGCCACCCTCTCCCCCAAGGAGAGGGTAGGGACCGGGGGCCTCCCTGTCTGGCCCCTCGCCCCCTGGGAGAGGGAAACGCGCGCCAGCGCGAGGGTGAGGGTTGTGACACGCCCCCATTGCGCGAACACGCCCCCATGCCCCACCATGGAATGCGACACCCAACCGAATACCGGACCGACACCCCGCGGGCGAGCCGCGAGAAAGGGCGCAAAGCCTCCTGAGAGCCAGGAGGCTTTTCCATTTAATCCCCTCACCCACGCACTTCAGTGCGCTCCCTCTCCCCCAAGGAGAGGGTAGGGGACCGGGGGCCTCCCTGTCTGGCCCCTCGCCCCCTGGGAGAGGGAAACGCGCGCCAGCGCGAGGGTGAGGGTGCACCCAAGTGGAGAAGAACATGACCGCAGTGCTCGACAACTACAGAGACGACCCCGTCCGATTCGTCGAGGAAGTCCTCGGCCACCCGCCCCCTTACGAGAAGCAGCGGGAGATCCTCCGAACCGTCGCCGAAGAGCGGCGCACCAGCGTCGTCGGCGCCAACGGCTCGGGGAAGGACTGGGCCGCCGCCCGCACCATCCTCTGGTGGCTCGCCACGCGCCAACGCGCCATCGCCGTCGCCACCGGCCCCACCCAGCGACAGGTCGACCAGATCGTCTGGCGCGAGCTCCGCGCCGCCCACAAAGCCTCCGGCGTCGACCTCGGCGGGCGCCTCTCCGGCTCCCAGTGGAACATCGCCGACGACCGCTACGCCATCGGCTTCTCCACCAACAAGGCCGACAACCTCCAGGGCTTCCACTCCCCGGAGCTCCTCGTCGTCGTCACCGAGGCCCACGCCATGCCCCAGGACCAGATGGAGGCCCTCAAGCGCCTCTACCCCGCCCGCATGCTCCTCACCGGCAACGCCTTCTCCCGTGACGGCGAGTTCTTCGAATCGCACCACACCAAGCGCCACATCTACTCCGGCGTCACCATCTCCGTCTACGACACCCCCAACTTCACCGGCGAGAACGGCGGCGCACCCGGCATGCCCACCGAAGAAGACGTCGAGGAGCGCAAGCTCGACTGGGGCGAGGACCACCCCCTCTACCAGGGCTCCATCCTCGCCCGCTTCCCCGACATGCTCGACGACTCCCTCCTCTCCCGCTCCGCCATCGAAGCCGCCGTCACCCGCTGGGAGCAGGACGAGGACGGGGGTGAGAGTGCCCCGGACGCGGGGCACAGCCCCCGTCATTCCAGCGAACGCTGGGATCCAGACTCGGGCGGCCTGGTCCCTTCCCCCTCGACGGGGGAAGGTGAGGATGGGGGTGATGGCCTGTCCCCTCGCCCTACAAGGGGAGAGGGTGAGGGTGAGGGTACTGCGGGTGCGGGGAGCGGAGACGCGGGGCGCAGCCCCCGTCATTCCAGCGAAGGCTGGGATCCAGCCCCCGACGTGGGGCGCAGCCCCCGTCATTCCAGCGAACGCTGGAATCCAGAAGAAGAGCGGAGCGATGCCGGCCTGTCCCCTCGCCCTACAAGGGGAGAGGGTGAGGGTGAGGGTACTGCGGGTGTGGGGAGCGGCGACGCGGGGCGTAGCCCCCGTCATTCCAGCGAACGCTGGAATCCAGACCCCCCACCCTCGAACGAACCCCGCCTCGGCGTCGACGTCGCGCGCTTCGGCTCCGACAAGACCGCCCTCTGCGTGCGGCGAGGCTGGCGCGTCGAGTCCCTCCGCTCCTTCACGCGCATCGACACCATGCGCACCGCCGGCGAGGCCGCCGCCCTCGTCCGCGACCACGACATCCCCGCCGTCTTCGTCGACGAGGGCGGACTCGGCGCGGGGGTCGTCGACCGCCTCCGAGAGCTCGGAGCCCCCGTGCACGGCGTCCAGTTCGGCGGCAAGGCCCGCCAGTCCGGACGCTTCGCCAACATGCGCGCCGAGCTCTTCTGGGAGCTCCGGCGCCTCTTCAACGACAACCTCATCGCCATCCCGCGCGACGAAGAGCTCATCAGCCAGCTCCTCGGCCTCCGCTACGACGTCACCAGCGCGGGCCAGGTCAAGATGGAGAGCAAGTCCTCCCTCCGCAAGCGCGGCCTCCGCTCCCCGGACAAGGCCGACGCCCTCGCCCTCGCCTTCATGGAGCCTCCCTCCCTCCAGATCTGGACCGGCCCTCCCAACGCACCCCCCAGGGACCCCGGCCCCGTCCGCGACTCCACCTCCTGGTCCACCTTCCCCGACATGTCCCCCAACTTCACCATCAGATGATGACGCACCTTGTCATGTTGAGCGCAGCCGATGGCGCCCCCGCCTTGTCATGTTGAGCGCAGCCGAGGAGTGCCCCTGCCTTGTCATGTTGAGCGTAGCCGAGGAGTGCCCCTGCCTTGTCATGTTGAGCGTAGCCGAGGTGTGCCCCTGCCTTGTCATGTTGAGCGCAGCCGAGGTGTGCCCCTGCCTTGTCATGTTGAGCGCAGCCGAGGTGTGCCCCTGCCTTGTCATGTTGAGCGTAGCCGAGGTGTGCCCCTGCCTTGTCATGTTGAGCGTAGCCGGAGGCAAAGCCGAGGCGCAGTCGAAACATCTCTCGGGGAGCGGCGGAGAAGGGTGGGCGCCGCCTGGCCCCCTCGCCCTTGAGGGGAGAGGTCGACGCGCTTTAGCGCGCGGTGAGAGGTGAACCCAGACGCGGGGCACAGCCCCCGTCATTCCAGCGAACGCTGGAATCCAGAAGAAGAGCGGAGCGATGCCGGTCGGCACGCAGTGGCGGGTGAGGGTGAACAGGAGCGAGGCTTGCCCCCTATCCTCATTGACACGCGCGCCATCCGCTGGTAGAAAGAACCTTGCGTGTTGACGCAGGCACATACACGAGGCGATTGGCCGGAACTGCCCTTTGCATCCTATTGCAAGGGCGGCGGCTGTCGTTGGACAATAGCATCCCTGCCATGCCGCGCAGTACCTTGCGCGCACGCAGACACAGAGGAATAACGGACCGCCCTGCTCTCGGAGAGAGCGCCAAGCCCAAGACTACAGCTCCATAAGGGGGGTAGAAGTGAGATTCACCAAGATTCCGCTCATAGCGACATTGATGGCAGTGGCGCTCTCGCTGCTCATCGTTCTCCCGGGACTCGCCCAGACCTCGGGCTACGACGACACCCGCGGCACGCTCTCCAGCGGCTCGGATCTGACGGTCTCCGTCGTGGACACGCTCGGGACGGTCAACAGTGCCCGTGATGGCTTCGAGGCCACAGGAGCAGAGGTGCTGGCCGACTCCTACTTCAACGGCACCCTCTACGTCTCGAACTCCGACAAGGCGCACTACCTCGTGCGGATCTCCGCGGTAGGTGGCGACACCACCGAGTTCGCGGGACCGGATGGTTCGAAGACGGATGTTCCCGACGCTACCAACGACACGGTTAACACTGACGGCACCATAACGCCGGCGCACAACGAAGCAACCGACAACATCGACTGTGTTGTGGCGACGGTGAAGAACAACCGCAGCAACAAGCGGATCAGCGTCAGCCTGAATGCCGCCACTGCCGATGACGCTAACTCTACAGGTCTAGTGAACTCCGTGGTCTTTGCGGTCGTCCCGAACGGCCTGGAGGAGATGAACAACGGCACCCGGGCGTGCGGCGAGGAAGCCGCTGACGACCCGGTGGCGATTACTACGCTCGATGCCACCGCCGGTACCGCCGTGACGGGCGCCACGGACACCGCGATGGGCGCGCGCATGCCGGCGCGCCACGGCGACACCCTCACCATCACGGTCGCGGGCGTGCGTGGCAGTGTCACCATCGAAGTCGACGCGGAAGGGCCGGAGTTCTCCGAGATCTCCCCGGTCCACGGCGCGAAGATCAGCTCCCAGACCGTCAAGTTCCGCTTCGTCGTCAGCGACTCCGACTCCGGTCTCGCGCACGACGGCGAGCTCGACTACTCCAGGGGTGACGAGGACGCGCGCGCCTACAACACCGACGACGACAACTTCACGACCACCGAGCCACGCTCCGTGGCGACCACCGGCCAGTCCCGGGACATCAAGGTCGTCATGGACGGTAACACGCCCAAGGGTGACCAGAGCGGGAACGGCAGCAGCGGCTGGCGCCAGCGCGGCGACCGGCCCGGCGTCTCCTACTTCCTCGACATGGCCGTCACCAACGTCGGCGAAGGCCTCAACCCCTGGTACCTGGAGGCCACCGACCGCGCGGGCAACACGGACCGCACCGACTCCAGCGCGAGCAAGGACGGCGATCAGGACTTCAGCCTGACCGTGGACGTCTCCTCGCCGGAGTTCAGGGACGCCCGCACGGGCATCTCCTACGACCCTGACAAGAAGAAAGAGATCGTCGACCGCTCCTACGTCGCGGTGACGTTCGAGGACGCTGAGGGCCTCGATGCCGTGATGAACATCGACCACTCCAAGTTCCTCGTCGAGGACGCTGAGGTCGTCGGCGTCATTCACCTCTCCGACGACTCGGACTGTGACGAGAAGGAGCCTCTGGACATCGACGGGGTCTGTATCACTGATGACCAGATCCCGCAGTCCCGCATCTACCTCCAGTTGGCTGAGCCGCTCGCCCCGGACGCGACCCCGCAGGTCTCCATGTTCGGCGGCGCGGCGCTCGACCTCGCAGGCAACCCCAGCAACCAGGATGAGGTTCCCGCAGCGGACAACATCGCCCCGGCCATCACGGTCACGATTGCCACGGAGGTCACCGACCGCCCGGTCCTGAAGAACAACGCCGAGGTGGCCATCACCATCTCCTCTGACGAAGACCTGCGCCGCCTGCCGACCGTCTACTTCGCCGAGGTCGTGGTGCATGCTGACTCGACGGAGGCGAAGCCGGTCCAGGGTCTGGGCGGCGTGCGCCGTGGCGACCGCGTGCAGACCGGCTCGGACGACAACACGTGGATGCGCACCTACAACAACGGCGACATCGGGAGCGACGACGCGCTCTACACGGTCATCGTCGTTGCCGAGGACGACGCGGACAACGTCGGCTCGACGCCTGGCTGGAACGCAGGCAGGAAGATCAAGGTGCCCGAGTCCGGCCACAAGGCCACCCTTGCGGACCTCGCGGCAGCCGGTCTGCTGGTTGAGGTCGACACGGCCGCGAACGGAGGCGAAGACCCTGGGTTCTCGCTCTCCCCGCAGTCTGATGAAGGCGAGACGGAGAGCAACAACCCGTACGTCACCATCGACCTGACCGACGAGGAGAAGGAATACAGCGCGGCGCTCAAAGGCGACTCGCACACTGCAGTTGCGCTCGTCTCCGTCACGCTGAACGGCAACGACGTGAGCGGCGACGTCGCCCAGGTGGAGGACAACAAGTACACGTTCGCTGGCCAGGACCTCAGCATCGGCGAGTACGAATTGAAGGTCACTGGTCGCGACGACGCCGGCAACGAGGTGTCGGACACCTACGAGTTCGAGGTCACGGCGCGGGATGCGTACGAGGTAAGCCTCACGCCGGGCTGGAATCTGATATCGGTGCCGGGCACCCCGCTCGACTCCAGCATCCAGGCGGTCATGGGCGACACCATGCAGGCCACCATCGTGCTGGCTTACCAGGACGACGCATGGCTCACCGCCGTCAACGACAACGGCACGTGGCGCGGAACCCTCACCGACATCGTCGGCGGCTACGGCTACTGGGTCCAGACCACCGCCTTCGAGTCCATCTCGACCCTGATCCCGGAGACGGACACCTCGTCCGTCCTCCCGACGGCCAGCGTCATCGCGGGCTGGAACCTGCTCGGCGTCGTGGACGTCCTGCAGGCCGACGCCGGCGACCCGCCGTCCGGCGGCGATGAGGCCGACAACTACTTCGACAACATCGAGTGGAAGGTCGCCTACAGCTTCGACACGTCGAACAACGCATGGGCGAAGTCGATCCCGAAGGACGGCGACAACGACAACGAGATCGTCAACGGCAAGGGCTACTGGGTCTGGAGCACGGAGGCCGGCACGCTGGTCCCGTAAACCGCAGGCTGACCACTATCCCCGCGGAGGCCGGAAACGTCTCCGCGGGGAATGACAGGAACAGGAAGAAACGAGGTTCCTGCCTCCGCAGGAACGACGATAAGGGAATAACGGACCACCCTGCTCTCGGAGAGAGCGCCAAACCGAAACTACAGCTCCACAAGGGGGGTAGAAGTGAGATTCACCAAGATTCCGCTCATAGCGACATTGATGGCAGTGGCGCTCTCGCTGCTCATCGTTCTGCCGACCATCGCGCAGACGACCGACCTCACCGACGGGAAGCAGTCCAGCGGCGTGGTCACCGCTGGCGTCTTCGCGAACATCGCGGACGCAGCTCTCAACAAGTTGGTGGACGGTGGCGAGGTCGATGAGGACAACAACGCCATCTACATCCCCATAGCCCCCGAGCCCGCTGCACCCGCGACGGGCACCGGAGCACACACGGCGGCGTCGGATGGCGCCATCCTGACGGAGAACGAGACCTCCCCGCGGAACACGTTCTTCCGGAACACGCTGTACGTCTCCAACAACGTGGGCGCGTACAACACCGTCCTCGTCAACGTTGCGAACGATCCGGCATTGGACGCTGCAAGCCTCACCTGTGATGCCGACGACCTGACCAAGGCTGTAATTACTGCCACGGTGAGGAACAACCGCTCCGGCGATCACATCGTCATGCAACTGGTCGGCGTCAGTGGCGGCGCGAACTCACAGGCGTACTTCAAGGTCGTCGACGAGGGTGCCACCGGCGTATTGGAGGACCAGAACGGCGATGCGGTCACGGGTGAAACTCCGGAGTACACAGAGCACGGCGGCCCGACCTGGTGTGACAACGACGAAACGGTGCACATCGACGACGACAACAACCCCGCCACGCCCGCGAGTGACGACGACGGCACTGATGGTGAAGACACCAACGCCTACGAGGAAGAAACCGCTGCAGAGATCGGGAACTACTACCCCGTGCAGCATCCTGAGGACGCCGCTCCCGGGACACGGCAGGAGATCGCGACGATCTTCGCGAACCACGGCGACCGCCTGACCATCACCACGAACGCCGGCTCCGGCCAGATCGAGTTGGTGGTCGACGGCGAGGGCCCTGAGTTCACCGCCGTCACGCCGGACGACAACGCGGTGCTGGAAGCCAGGGACGTCACCTTCAGCTTTGAGGTGCGGGACGACGACTCCGGCCTCCGCCACGACGGTGAGAGCATCATCTCCCCGGACGGCGACTACGACGAGATCAACCCGGACGGCGACCACTTCCTCCACGATGAGCCGCTCTCCGTGGACCCGAACACGGCTGTCGACTCGAACGGCACCTCGGCGGACATAGACGTGAACGTCGCGGTCAACCCGATGAGCACCGTTGAGAACCCACCCGCCGTGGCGTACGAGGACATCAGCGCATCCGGCACGTGGCGGATGGCGGGCAGCCGCGCGGGCGTCGCCTACGCCTTCACGGCCGGCGCTCACAGGAACAACGACGCCTCCTACCTCTACCAGATCGAGGCCACCGACCGCGCGGGAAACACGAACCTGACCGACGCGGTGCCCAACACGGACAACCTGGACGAGCCGTACGTGTTCCGCGTGGACAACACCGAACCCGACCTCGTCAAGGCCCGGACCGGCATCTCTTGGGACTCCGACAAGGACAGGGAGGTGGTGGACCGCTCCTACGTCGCGCTGACGTTCAACGACGGCGCTGACGGAGGTGGGGACCCGCTCGGTGACGTGGACACGGACAACATCACCGTCGTCGGCTACACCATCGTGGGCTTCATCCACCCGAACGAGCGGCCCGCCATCGACAGGAACCTGGGCATCCCGAAGCGGGCGAACTACTCCCCCACCGTGATTACCTACACGCCTGCCGAGCCGTCGGGGACGCAGCCGCAGACAGCGACAGACAACCAGCCATACACCGATGCACTGGCTGAGGACCCCCGGACAACCGCGGGCACGAACCTGCTGCTCCTCGAGGGGC
Source organism: Dehalococcoidia bacterium (assembly GCA_965116305.1). GTDB lineage: Bacteria > Chloroflexota > Dehalococcoidia > Lucifugimonadales > Australimonadaceae > Bin16. The sequence goes on from OZ220673.1 coordinate 26,462, forward strand.
GGTTCGACCACTACGCAACCACAACAGCTGCGCACACCGCCAGCACAGACCCTGCTACCGAGGGAGACTTCCCTGCGCCTCCGACTCCGGGCGGAGCGACCGAGGAGCCGGCGAACTGTGCCAACCCCGCCGCGATCGCCGTCGACGATGACGCTGGTGTGGAAACCTGTGGAGCATGGGACCAGTACAACATCGACAAGGCTGCGTACGACGCTGCCAAGAAGGCGCACGACGATGCGGACGACGAGCACCAGGCTGACGTCGACGAGTACAACGCCGCTCCTGGCAAGAACATTGAGGGCGAGGACATCGACAACCCGCGCTCCCGCGTCTACGTGGAGCTGTCCGAGGACCTCCCGGCCGACGCCGACCCGGACGTGGTGGTGATCGGCGGCGCGGTCTACGACCTCGCCGGCAACACGAACGATGCGAAGACCGAGGGTGCCGAGGACTGGATCGCGCCGAGCCTCACGGTGACGGTGACGGGCACCGCGAACGACCGCCCGGTCATCAACGGCGATGGCTCGTTCTCGGTGGACGTGCGGTCGGACGAGGACCTGGCCCGGCGCCCGGTAGTCTTCTTCGTGGAGATAGCACCGACGCCAGTGACGAACGCAGACGGGACCAACAAGACTGATGACGACGGCAACACGGTGTACGACGGCTACCACATCATGTTTAGGGACGAAGCCTCCGCGCTGACGCAGGCGGAGGACGAGAACCACTGGACCAGGAAGTACAAGAGGTCGAACATCGACACCGACGTTGGTGATGGCCTGATTGGCATCGTCGTGCTCGGCAAGGACACGAGGGATAACTCCGGCGCGACGGCGGGCTGGTCACCCGAAGACCACCGGAACGCCGGGAACCCCGCTGCGGACGACTCGCTTACTCTGTCCAAGATGGACGACGCGGGCCTGCTGGTCGAGATCGACGAGGAGTTCAACGCCGGAATGCATGACGACCTCGGCGAGGTGACGCCGCGGAGCGACGACAAGGCGACCACGGAGAGCGCCAACCCGTTCGTCAAGCTGACCTTCGGGGATGAAGGCAGCGAGTACAGCCTCACCGGGTTCAAGGGCGCGGACTCGCACAAGAACGTCACCGTGACGGAGATCACGCTGAACGGCGACGATGTGATGGCACACCTGAACCGGGTGAGCGCGACCGAGTTCTCGCTGGTGCTGCGCGACCTCGCGGTCGACTCATACGATGTCGTGTTCACGGCCGAAGACGATGCGGGCAACGAGTTGGAGGACGGTGAGTTCTCCTTCAAGGTGAACCCGCGTGAGCCGTACGAGATTGACGTTCAGCCGGGCTGGAACCTGGTCTCGCTGCCGGCGACGCCGGTGGACTCCGGGATAGCCGACGTGCTGGCGAACAACCAGTACATCTCGCCGGTGCTGGGCTACCAGGAGGGCGACTGGATCACGGCCATCCGCGAAGAGGACGGCACGTGGCGCGGTCGGCTGACCGAGATCGTCGGCGGCTACGGCTACTGGGTTCACGCCCGGACGTTCGAGTCCATCGAGACCATGCTCTCCGAGGTCGACCCGGCCGGGATCCTGCCGACGGTGCCGGTAACGGCGGGCTGGAACCTGCTCGGCGTCCTGGACATCTTCCAGAACGCGGCGGCGCCTATCGACAAGGCTGAACCGCCGGGAGAGAAGGACGCGGACGGCAACTTCTCCGCTGCGAACTACGAGGCTGACAACTACTTCAGCAGCATCAACTGGAAGGTGGCGTACACGTACGACACCACCCAGAGCCTGTGGATCAAGACGGTGCCGGAAGCAACCAGCGACGGTGCCAACGAGATCCTGAACGGCAAGGGCTACTGGGTCTGGTCGCCCAGCCCGAGCACACTCGTCCCGTAACACGGACGCGCACAGCAAGGGTACGAACGAAGCCCCCGCCGCACACCGGCGGGGGCTTCCCCTCTCCCCGCGTCCCGCCTGCCGCCTCCGCCTCTCCGGCGTCGCGCGGACCGCGAGGTTTGCGCTCCAACCCGCATGACAACCGCGCCCCCCTCCCATAGAATCGGCCCATGCCCCGATTCGCACACCCTCCCCGCGCGCCCCTCGCCCTCGCCGCGCTGCTGACCGCCCTCCTCGCTGCGCTGCTCGCCGCCGCCCTCCTCCCACCGCTCCCCGCCTCCGCCCAGGACGGCAACGGCGACGGCGAAGACCGCCTCGAAAGCATCCCCCCCTTCCCCGTCGTCTACCTCCAGGGCACCGCCACCCTCGACGGCGCCCCCGTCGCCTCCGGCGAGATCGTCGTCCGCGTCGGCGACTGGGAACGCCCCACCCGCATCCCCGTCGTCGACGGCCGCTTCGACTGCGCCAGCGACCAGGGCTGCCTCCTCGTCGGCCCCCCCGGCTACATCACCGAGGACCCCCTGCGCTACATCTACGTCGGCGAACCCGTCACCTTCCACCTCAACGGCGAACAGCAGGCCGACCTCACCTACCCCTTCGCCCACATGGCCGAGCCCTGCTTCGTGGGAAGCGTCGAGCTCCGCTTCGGCGCAGGCGCCGAACCCCGCACCGACCAGCCGTGCCCCGGCGCCCCGTCCCCCGACGCCATCGTCGCCCCCCCACCGACCCCAACCGCGACCCCCACCCCCACTCCCATCCCCACGGCGACGCCCACGCCCGCCCCCACCCCGACGCCCGTTCCGCCCACGGCAACGCCCGTCCCCGCGCCTGAGCCCACCCCGACGCCCGCACCTGAGCCGTCGTCCGGCGGCGCCGCCGGGATGCTCATCGTCGCGGTGGTGGTGCTCGTTGGCATCGCGGCCATCGTTGGCGTCGGAGTCGTCGCGCTGCGTCGCCGGCGGTCGTAGGGTCGCCGCGCCGAGGTCGGCGTCGCGTCCTGCTATACTTCCCGTATGCAGACAACCCAGTCACGTCTCCTTCTCATCGACTCGCTAATCCCCGGCAAGGGCCTCCTGCGCGACGCTGCGCTCGTGGTGGGCTTCGCGCTGCTCGTGGCGCTGTTCGCCCAGATCGCAGTCAAGCTCCCGTTCACGCCCGTCCCCATCACGGGGCAGACGCTCGCGGTCCTGCTCACAGGCGGCGCGCTGGGCGCGAACCGCGGCGCGGCGAGCCTCGCGCTGTACATGCTCGTTGGCATGGTCGGCCTGCCGGTGTTCGCGCCGTCGCTCGGCGAAGGGACGGAGTTCCACGTCATCATCCCGTGGATGGGCAGCGCCGACTTCGTCTGGCAGATCGCCAGCGGCGGTTACATCGTCGGCTTCATCGGCGCTGCGTGGGTCGTTGGACGGCTCGCTGAGCGTGGCTGGGACCGCAGCTGGCGCGTGCTGCTGGCGCTGCTCGCGGGCAACGTCGTGCTGTACGTTCCGGGGCTGCTGTGGCTCGGTTACTGGGCCGTGGACAACGAGTGGACGTCCGGCGCGAGCATCATCCCGGACACATTGCAGTGGGGCCTCTGGCCGTTCGTGGCGGGCGACCTCGCGAAGCTGTACGTGGCCTCGGTCGCGCTGCCGGGCGCATGGGCGCTCGTGGGGCGCAGGGAGCGTTAGGCGTGGACATCACCTGGATAGGCCACGCGGCGTTCCGTGTACGCTCCGGAAACAAGACGCTCGTCATGGACCCGTTCCCGCCGGAGCTGGGGCTGCGCATACCGCCGCCGCAGGCGCAGGCCGACCTCGTCACGCAGAGCAGCAGCGATCCACTCCATTCCGCGCTCGGCGCGGTGTCGGGCGAGCCGATAGCGCTCGACGGCCCCGGCGAGTACGAAGCCGCAGGGATGCACCTGCGCGGTCTCCGCACAACGCGCCGCACACAGGAGGGCGAGCCGCAGCAGTGGAACACCGTGTTCTCCGCGCAGGCCGAGGGCATCGTGTTCTGCCACCTGGGGAACCCGGACCGGCTGCTCACGAACCGGGAGGTCGACGCACTGGGGTCGCCGCACGTACTGATGGCGCCAGTGGGGAGCGACACCGGACTGTCGGCCGCGGACGTGGTCGAGATCGTGCGGAACGTCGAGCCGCGCATCATCATCCCGATGCTGTACGCGCACAGCGGCAACAAGCATCCACTGCGCGAGCTGGCGCCGTTCCTGCACGAGCTGGGCGTCCGCGAGCCGGAGGCGCAGCCGCGTCTGACCGTGACACGGGCTAACCTGCCGGATGATACGCAGGTGGTCGTGCTGCAGCCCACCGGCGCGATGCTGTAGGGGTTGCGTTGACCGTTTGCGTGGCGTCTCCCTAGAATGGCCGCCGGAAGGTGTGCCATGCAAGAGATGCTCATCGACAGTATCCGCGTCAGCCTGATGAACTATCAGCGCGTCGTCATCCTCAAGGAGCGAGAGTCGGACCGCTACCTGCCGATACGTATCGGCTCGCCGGAGGCCGACGCCATCGCGCTGAAGCTGCAGGATGTCACAGCGGCGCGCCCCCTTACGCACGATCTGCTGGGCTCGGTCATCACGTCGCTCGGTGCGTCCATCAAGCACGTCGTCGTCTGCGACCTGGAGAACGACACCTTCTTCGCAAGGCTCGTTCTGGCGCTGGCGGACGGCTCGGAGTCGGAGATCGACTGCCGCCCGAGCGATGCGATAGCTGTGGCAGTGCGCGGCGGGCAACTCGTGCAGGGCAAGGACGGCGAGGAACACTGGTTCTCGTCGCTGCAGGAGGCGGAGGAGTTCGCGCGGCAGGAAGGCGGCGACGCGGCAGCCGTGCGCTCCAAGGTGCCGATCTTCGTGGAGGAGCGCGTGCTCGAGCGCGCGGGGGTCGTCGTGGACGGCACCTTGGAGGAGGAGAGCGGCGAGGGTTCGCCGCGCCGGAGGCCGCGTCCCGCGAGGCAGGGGGTCACCGAGGAAGAGATGGAGAAGCTCTCAGCGTTCTCGGAGTTCCTGGAGGACCTGCCGGGACTGGAGGACCTCGGGAAGCCGGGGGAGACGCAGTAGAGGGCGTTTCATGCCTTTGAGCGGCTCCTCTGCGCCGCTTCCTGGATTCCAGCCTTCGCTGGAATGACGATGCCCTCCACACCATCCAGTACCCTCACCCCAACCCTCTCCCCTTGTAGGGAGAGGGAGCAAGAGGACGTTCCGCTTTGCTTGCGCGGCATATTGTGATAGGATTCACGCAGCTCCTGATCAGTGTATGAAACGCCGTTCGTGGTGGGTTTCAGCGGCGCAGTTCACCGGCCTTGGCTGGTACATCGCCACGGCGATCGTTCTCCCGGCGCTGGCAGGGGTGTGGCTCGACGGCAGAGCGGGAACCTCGCCTCTCTTTCTCCTGGGAGGGCTCCTCTTCGGGGTCGTCCTCGCGTTCTACGGGGTCTACCGGATGGCGTCGGGTTACCTCACCGGCAGCAAGGACAGCAGCCGGGATGAAGAGGCTGACGGATAGTGAAGAGTCGTCTGATCCTGTTGCCGGTCCTGGCGCTGGCCTTGCTTGGCGTGGTGCTGGGGCCGATAGGCGCCAAGCTTCTGGGCTTCGAGCGCTTGATCGACGCTCCGGCGGTGCACCTGGCGCCGCAGAAGATATTCGCTATCGGCGGCTTCACCGTCACCAACACGCTCCTCTCCGCCTGGCTCACCTGCATCGTCATCCTGCTCCTGTTCGGACTCGGCTCGCGCCGCATGGCCATGGTCCCGGGGCGCCTGCAGGGCTTCCTGGAGGTGCTGGTGGAGGCGCTCTACGGCTTCATCAAGGGCATGGCCGGAGAGCGCTATGCCCGGCGCTGGTTCCCACTCCTCGCGACGATCTTCGTGTTCGTCGCGTTCAACGCGTGGATGGCGCTGCTGCCCATCTATCCCACGGTGGGATTCAAGGCAGAGGGCGCGGACCACGTAACGACGCACCTGCTGCGGAGCGCGGGCACGGACATCAACATGCCGCTGGCGCTCGCGCTCATCGCGTTTGTGTTCATCGAGGTGTGGGGGTTCCGCGTTCACCGGTTCGGATACCTCCGGGAGTTCTTCCGCTTCGGGAACCCGGTGCAGACGTTCATCGGGCTGCTGGAACTCATCAGCCACTTCATCCGCATCATCAGCTTCACGTTCCGTCTCTTCGGCAACATGCTCGCCGGAGAGATCGTCCTGTTCATGATGACGTTCCTGACCTTCTTCGTGACGCCCATCATCTTCTACGGGCTGGAGATACTGGTCGGGGGCGTGCAGGCGCTCGTGTTCATGGGCCTGACGCTCGTGTTCGCGGTGCTTGCGGTGGCCCCGCACGAGGGTCACAAGGAAGAGCACGCAGAGGCCGGACAGCACTAGTCCCGCCACCGCGCGGGCAGACGAGGCGGAACGCGGAACGCGCCGCCTGAACAGACGAAGGAGGTTAGAGGGATGAACGACTTCGGAGAGATGGGCAAGTTCCTCGCCGTGGGCCTGGCCGGACTAGGTATGGCCGGCGCCGGTGTCGGCCTGGGTATCCTGGGCAGCGGTGCGATGAACGCCCTCGGCAGGAACCCGGAAGCCCGTGACGCGATCGCGCCGAACATGATCCTGGCGCTGGCGTTCACGGAGGCCATCGGCATCTACGGCCTCGTGGTGGCCATCCTGCTCATCTTCGTTGCGTAAGCGGCGCGGCGTGAGCAACGTAACGCACATGAGGAGGCGGGCGACGTGCTTGCAGCACCAAGACTAGCCGAAGAGGCAAGCGGCATAGGAGCGCTGGGCATAGACCCGTGGAGCCTGCTGGCCTACCTGGTCACCTTTGGCCTGCTCGTAGTGCTCCTCTACACCCTCGCGTACAAGCGCATCCTGGGAGTGCTCGACGCCCGGTCCGGCAGGATCCGGGACAGCCTGGAAGAGGCCGACCGCGTGCGGCGCGAGGCCCAGGAGCAGCAGGAGGCGATGCAACGCACCTTGCTGGAGGGGCGCGAGGAGGGCCAGCGCGTGCTCGCTGAGGCGCGCGAGGCCGCGGAACGCTACCGCGAACAGCAGGCGACGCAGGCGCGAGCCGAGGCGGCGCAGCTGATCGACCGGGCACGCGAGGAGATACGGCAGGAGCGCGACGCTGCCCTCGAGCAGGTGCGCTCCGAGTTCGCGTCGCTCGCGGTCAGCGCTGCAGAGCGCATCATCCACCGTTCGCTGGACCCCGACGCGCACCGCGACCTGATCGACGAGGTGCTCGCGGAAGGGGACGCCCGCGCAGGGCGGAACTAGGAGCGTGGGATGGCGAAAGCGCCCATAGCGAAGCGCTACGCGCAGGCGCTCTTCTCCCTGGCGGAGACCGAGGGGAAGCAGGAAGCCTGGCTGGACAGCCTTTCCGGCATAGCGGAGGGGCTGGCGGACCCGTCGGCGGCGCTGTTCTTCAACGAGCCGCGCATACCGGCGGCGCGCAAGGCGGAAACCGCGGCGCAACTCGCTGCCGGAGCGGACCCGCTGGTGCGCAACTTCGTGGGGCTGCTCGTGCAGCGGCAGGCGGTCGGTTCGTTCGGCGCGGTCGTCAGCGAGTACGGGCGCCTGCTGAACGAGAGCCTCGGGCGGGTGCAGGCCTCGGTGACGAGCGCCGTGCCCATATCGGCTGAGCAGCGGAGCACGCTGACGGCCTCGCTCGGGGCGATGCTGGACAAAGAGGTCGTTCTCGACGTCCAGGAAGATTCGGACATCATCGGCGGAATCGTCGTGCGGGTGGGAGACCAGATCATCGACGGGAGCGTGCGCTCCCGCCTGAGCGATCTGCGGCAGAGCCTCGAACGGCAGGGCCTCCCCCGGACGGCGCGTGAAACGGAGGAGCGGGCATGACGACTCGCGGACAGGACATCGCAGCCGTACTCAAGCGGCAGATCGAGGAGTTCGGCGGCGAGACTACCCTCACTGAGGTGGGGACTGTCGTAGAGGTTGGAGACGGCATCGCCACCATCCACGGCCTGAGCAAGGTCGGCTTCGGCGAACTGCTGGAGTTCCCGAGCGGTCTGGCCGGTCTCGCGCTCAACCTCGAGGAAGACCTCGTCGGCGCGGCGGTCATGGGGCCGGACGTTGGCGTGAAGGAAGGCGACCTGGTCAAGGCGACCGGCGAGATTGCCCGCGTGCCCGTGGGCGATGCGCTCCTGGGCCGGGTGGTCAACCCACTGGGCGAGCCGCTGGACGGCAAGGGCGCCGTGCAGACGGACGGCATCCGCCCCATCGAGATCGTCGCACCGAACGTCGTGGTGCGGCAGTCGGTCAACAGGCCGGTGCAGACGGGCATCAAGTCGATCGACGGCATGATTCCCATCGGGCGCGGCCAGCGTGAGCTGATCATCGGCGACCGCTTCACGGGCAAGACGGCCATCGCCATCGACACCATCATCAACCAGAAGGGCGAGGACCTCATCTGCATCTACGTGGCCGTAGGCCAGAAGCAGAGCAAAGTCGCCTCGATCCAGGCGACGCTGGAAGAGTACGGGGCGATGGAGCACACGGTCATCGTGGCAGCCAACGCGTCCGACCCTGCGCCGCTGCAGTACCTCGCGCCGTACGCGGGCTGCGCCATCGGCGAGGAGTTCATGGCGAGCGGACGCGAGGCGCTCATCATCTACGACGACCTCACGAAGCACGCGTGGGCGTACCGCCAGATGTCGCTGCTGCTTCGCCGCCCTCCGGGCCGTGAGGCGTACCCGGGCGACGTGTTCTACCTGCACAGCAGGTTGCTGGAGCGCGCCGCGCGGCTCGACGAAGCCAACGGCGGCGGCTCGCTGACCGCACTGCCCATCATCGAGACGCAGGCGGGCGACGTATCCGCCTACATCCCCACGAACGTCATCTCCATCACGGACGGCCAGATCTACCTGGAGGCGGACCTGTTCAACAGCGGCATCCGCCCTGCGGTGAACGCGGGCCTCTCCGTGAGTCGGGTGGGCAGCTCGGCGCAGACGCGCGCGATGCGGCGCGTCGCCGGGCGCATGCGGCTGGAACTCGCGCAGTACCGCGCGCTCGCCAGTTTCGCGCAGTTCGGCGCGTCCGACCTCGACGCGGCGACGCGGGCGCAGCTGGAGCGCGGTCAGCGGCTCACGGAGCTGCTGAAGCAACCACAGTACCGCCCGCAGAGCCTCCCCCAGCAGGTCTGCTCCATGTACGCCGCGGTGAACGGCCACATGGACGACGTGCCGGTGGACCGCGTGCGGGAGTTCGAGGAGCGCTTCATCGGCTACCTGGAGACGTCCAAGCCTGAGTTGATGAGCGCGATCCAGGAGAAGAAGGACATAGACGAGGCGATCGAAGAGTCGCTGAAAGAGGCGATAGCCTCCTTCAAGGCCACGTTCTAGGAGACCGCGTTGCCGAGTGTCAGGCAGATACGCGGGCGCATCAGGAGCGTCCGCAACACCGCAAGGGTCACGCGCGCCATGCAGATGGTCGCCGCGTCGAAGATGCGGCGCGCACAGGAGGCGACGACCGCCTCGCGCCCGTACGCGGAGAAGCTGCGCGAGGTGCTCGGCGGGCTCGTTGGCGCGGGCGCGGTGGACCCGGACCTGTCGCACCCGCTGCTGGAGCGCAGGCCGGTCAACAACGTGCTGCTCCTCGCCATCTCGCCGGATCGCGGGCTCGCGGGCGGCATGCCCGGCAACCTCTCCCGCGCGTCGGGTGAGTTCCTGCGCGCTCAGCAGCAGCATCCCGTTGCCGTCATCTCGGTGGGCAAGAAGGTGCGCGACTTCATGGTGCGCGCCGGAGCCGACCTCAGGGCCTCGTTCACAGACATAACCGACAGGCCGACGATGGCGGACACGCTGGCCGTCACGCACCTGGTGCAGCAGATGTACACCTCCGGCGAAGTGGACGAGGTGCACATCGCCTACACCCGGTACGTGAACACGCTCGTCCAGCAGCCGATGGTGCGGCAGCTGCTGCCGATAGCCGCCGAGGGGCTTGAGGACGAGTCGGGCAAGGCCACGGACTACATCTACGAACCGGACGCAGGCATAGTGCTCGGCGCACTGCTGCCGCGTTTCTTCGAGATGCAGGTCTACCAGGCGTTCCTGGAGAACAGCGCGAGCGAGCAGTCCGCGCGTATGGTCGCGATGCGTAATGCGACCGAAGCGGCGGAAGACATGATGGACTCGCTCACGCTGGAGTTGAACAAGGCCCGCCAGAACATGATTACCGCGGAGCTGCTCGACCTGGTCGGCGGCGCCGCCGCCCTCGAAGGGTAGGGCGTCAGGAGGAGCGGAGATGGCCGCAGGAGCCGAAGGAAGAGTCGTACAGGTGATCGGGACGGTCGTGGACGTTGAGTTCCCGCCGGAGCAGCTGCCCAGCATCTTCAACGCGCTGGACCTCGACCTCGCGGGCGAGAAACTCGTGCTGGAGGTTGAGCAGCAGGTGGGCAACAGCTGGGTGCGCTGCCTCGCGCTCGGCCCGACGGAGGGGCTGACGCGCGGCGCTGTCGCGACGGACACCGGTCAGCCCATCGCCGTCCCCGTCGGCGAGCCAAGCCTCGGACGGCTGTTCAACGTCACCGGCGACGCGCTCGACGACCTCGGGGCTGTCGACGCCAAGGAGTTCTGGCCCATCCACCGCGACCCTCCGGCCTATGAAGAGCAGAGCATGACGACCGAGGTGCTGGAGACCGGCGTGAAGGCGCTCGATCTCATCTGCCCGTTCACCAAGGGCGGGAAGGTCGGCGCGTACGGCGGAGCGGGCGTTGGCAAGACGGTCATCATCCAGGAGCTCATCCGGAACATCGCGGAGGAGCACAGCGGCTACTCCGTGTTCGCTGGCGTGGGCGAGCGCTCGCGCGAGGGGAACGACCTCTGGCACGAGATGCAGGAGTCCGGCGTGCTGAAGAACACGGTGCTCGTGTTCGGACAGATGAACGAGCCGCCGGGCGTGCGCCTGCGCATCGCCATGACCGGCCTGACGATGGCCGAGTACTTCCGCGACACGATGAACCAGGACGTGCTCCTGTTCGTGGACAACCTCTACCGCTACATCCTCGCGGGCATGGAGGTCTCCGCGCTGCTGGGCCGCATGCCGTCCGCGGTCGGCTACCAGCCGACGCTCGGCACGGAGATGGGCGACCTGCAGGAGCGCATCACGTCTACCAACAAGGGCTCCATCACGTCGTTCCAGGCGATCTACGTTCCCGCCGACGACTACACCGACCCCGGCGTTGCCACGAGCTTCGGCCACCTGGACGCGGTCGTCGCGCTGGAGCGCTCCATCGCGGAGCAGGGCCTCTTCCCCGCCGTCGACCCGCTCACGTCGTCCTCCCGCATCCTGGACCCGCTCATCGTGGGCGAGGACCACTACAACACGGCGCGCGGCGTGCAGGCCGTGCTGCAGCGCTACAAGGACCTGCAGGACATCATCGCCATCCTCGGCATGGAGGAGCTCTCCGACGAGGACAAGACGACCGTGAACCGGGCGCGCCGCATCCAACGCTTCCTGTCACAGCCGTTCTTCGTCGCGGAGCAGTTCACGGGACGGGACGGCCGGTACGTCCCCGTTACGGAGACGGTGCGCGGCTTCAAGGAGATCCTCGAAGGCAAGCACGACGACGTGGCGGAGCAGGACTTCTACATGGCCGGCACGATAGACGAGGTGGTCGAGCGCTCGAAGGAGCGCGCGGCGGCGGGAGCGTAAAACGCCATGCCCATGCGGCTCGAGATCGTAACTGCGGAGCGCGTGCTCTTCCAGGGCGACGTGGACGCCGTCGTTGCACCCGGCATCGACGGCGAGATCGGCATCCTGCCGAAGCACGCCGCGCTGATGACCGTGCTCCAGCCCGGCGAACTCCGCTACCGCACCGGCGACAACGAGGAGCACTTCGTCGTGACCGGCGGCTTCATCGACGTGCACGCCGACAAGGTGTCCGTCCTGGCGGATGCGGCAGAGCGGGCGGACGAGATCGACCTCGCAAGGGCCGAGGAAGCCGTCTCTCGCGCCCGTCAGCGCATCGCAGAGCGCCAGGGGGACGTGGACCTCGAACGGGCGCTGCACTCGCTCCGCAGGGCGCAGGTGCGGCTCAACGTGACGCGCCGCCGGCGTGGGGCAGGCGTACCGCAGCGGGAGCGCGGCTCCCAGCCCTGAGGCCCGGCCCGCTACTCCCCTTCCTCCCCTGTCGCTCCGTTCACGTTCGGGTTCAGGTAGTACGTCATCGACTGCAGCGAGACGACGGGGTCGACGTTCTGTATCCGCACGCCGTTCGGAACGATGGCGGACGTGGGCGCGTAGTTGAGGATGGCCTTCACGTCCGCTTCCACGAGCTGGTCTATGACGTCCTGCGCCACGCCCGCGGGCACGGCGACGATGGCGATCTTCACGCCCTCGGCGTCGGCGACCTCGCGGAAGTTGGCGAAGTCGTGCACGAGCAGACCTCCGGCCCACTGCCCGATGATCTGGGAGTTGGAGTCAAACGCGCAGACGACGCGGAAGCCCTCCGGCTCGAACCCCGGATAGCTGATGATGGACCTGCCGAGCCGTCCGACGCCCACGACCGCAACGTTCCACGTCTGGTCGAGGCCGAGGATATGCCGCAGCTGGCGCAGCAGGTTGGGGATGCTGTAGCCGCGTCCCTGCTTGCCGAAGCGTCCGAAGTAGCTGAGGTCCTTCCGTATCTGCGCGGGTGTCGCCTGCAGGAACTCGCCCAACTGCTGCGAACTGATGACTTCCAGCCCTATCTCCTGGAGGTGGGAGAGCGCCCGGAGGTACTGGGGAAGGCGCTCGACGACCACTCCGGGGACCTGAGGTTCGGTGGTCATGTGGCTCCGTCTCCTCGATTGTGAAACGTTTGTGAAACGATAGTAACGGCGTTCACAAACGTCAAGCAGACGGGAGGCTCGGGGTGATCGATTCGAGGCTCTCCTGCCCCGTACAACTGGTGCACTCGCGACCCGGTCTGGAACGTCACCATTAGGTAATCGAACCGGCTGAACGTCACACCTATGTCATCACGACCGCTGTATACTCGCTGACCAGCCCCCGAGGGCGACTGTCAGCCCCGCTGCCTCGTGAGGAGACACAGATGCGCTACACGAACGACGTTTCGCTTGTCCTGATCTACGTGGTCTGCGCGGCGTTACTCGTCCTGGTGGCCGCGGGGTGGCGCGTGCTGTCGCGCCCCGGCGCGCCGGATAACCGGCTGCTCACGCTGTTGAGGGCGCACCGTTGGGAGGCACTCCTGCTGCTCGGATTGCCCATCGCTGCGGGCGCGCTCGACACGGGCCTCACGGTGGTCGCGCTCGACTTGAACAATGTTCTGCTCTGGGAACACAAGCACTACGTCTGGCGGGTCCTCGCGCTGGCGGCGCTGGTCGTGGCGTATCCGCGCGTGCGGGGGCAGGGGAGTGAGTTGCTGGTCCTGCTCTGGCAGCTTCTCATGGTGCTGAAGGCAACCAGCCTCGCACTGTATGGCGTCCAGGACCTGCTCGGGTATGACGGCGTCATCGTGAGCCACGAGGTGTACTACGGGGGGACCTTCGACGAGACCGCGCCCGTCAACATCGTCTCGGTCATGGACATTCTGTGGGCACTCACGCTTGTCTGGTTCATGCGCTTGGCCTCACGCACCAGCCTGAGCCGCGCGTTCCTGCTGCTCGGGCTCTCAATGGCATACCAGCACATCGGCCCCAACCTTACGCTGCTGCAGACCGTCTTGGCCCCCTGGTGGTCTCTCCAAGCCCTGGCATTCGTCGCGGGGGCGCTCGCTGCCCTCCTCATCGAAGTAGGGCTGAACGTCCTGATGTTCTGGGTGCTGATGCGGCACGAGACGCTCGACGTGAGGGTGATGAGGTCGGCCGCCATCCTGCTGGTGGCGGCGGGGTTGCTGTTTCGCCTGGTCTCGTACGCGCTCGTGATTGGCTCTGTCACCTTGGGGACCTGGTGGTCCTACCGGTCGGACTCATTGTTATACCCATCTGAATTGTTTTCCCCATCTGAGTACCTCTCCGCGAACCTGGCCGCCTATGCCATCGTGTTCGCTCAGCAGGTTGGCGATGCACTGCTGGTGGCGCTGCTGGCTTACCTCGTGCGTGCGCGACGGCCTGTCGGCCCTTCCGAAACGCACGCTGGGGCGCCTCCCTAGAGCGTGAGTTCGAGGATGTAGAGCCCGCCCTTGAGCCGGTCCACGACGTACATGATGCCGTTCTCGTCCACGTAGACGTCGTTGATGCCGTTGGACGGCGCTCCCTCCGGTACGGGTGGCACGAAGTAAGCCACCTCCTCCGGCCGGAACGGGTCGCTCGTGTCGAACACCCGTACCCCCGCGTTAAAGAACGTGCCGTAGATGAGCGTGTCGGAGTGCGAGCAGGTGGGGCCGGGCTGGTTCTCGTAGACGTTGTGTGCGCCGAACCGGCCGCCGCGGTTGAAGAAGTCCTCGGTATCCGGCATCGGGAACGTGCTGATGATGACCGGGTTGGTCTCCTCCCGGATGTCCATCATCCAGATGAGCTTGGGGTGGTCCTCGCCGTTGTTCCGCACCGCTTCGTGGGTCACCACCATCAAGTCGCGGCTGAACAGGGGCAGCGCCGTGTGGCAGAACCCCGGGAAGGGCGGCGCGACGTTGATACTGCCGACCACCGACGGGCTCGCCTTGTCGGAGATGTCCAGGATGAACACGCCGGAGTCCAGGTAGCAGCAGTAGGCGCGGTCGGGACGCTCGGGGTAGACGTTGGCGTTGTGCAGCCGGTGGCCTGAGTCGATCATGGGATGCCGCCACATCGGCGGGGCGTCGTCTCCCTCGCGGGTGCCGGGCACCCACCAGCGTCCTGCCTCCACGGGGTGCTCGGGGTCGCGCACGTCCACGATCATGTAGAACTGGTCGTCCAACTGGTCGCGCGGCTGGAAGTCGGCCGCGCCGGTGGAGAGGTGCGCGTACTCGCCGTCCACCCACCAGAGGCAGTGACAGCCGCGGGAGTAGGGGCCGCCCAGGTCGAGGAAGCCGATGCGCCGGGGCCCTTCGTCCGCGTTGCTGATGTCGTAGACGCCCATCCCGACGCCCGGCTGCCCCGGCTGCACGGATTGGTAGGCCACGAGCATCACGTCGTCCACGATGGCGAGCGAGTTGGAGCGCAGGTGCGCGTAGGCGAGCTCCGTCTGCACCACGAGCCGGGGGTTAGCGACGTCCGTGACGTCGACGCTCGTGATGTCCTTGGGCGCGCTCTCGTGCGCGAGGTAGAGGATGCGCCGTCCGTCTCCGGTCACGTGGAGGTGCATCCCCTCGCCGATGTTGCCGAAGCCGTTGAGGTCGTGGTGGGAGATGAGTCGCATGTTGCGGATCTCCTGCGTCTGCGTCGCCATAGCGCCTCCTTGAGAGTCCCCGTCTGCGTCCGTGGGCTGCAAGTTAGCAGCAAACCGCACGCGCGTCATCTGCCTCTGGCGCGCGTCATAGCGCGTGCTATAGTGGCGTGCATCCTCCTCTCGTGGGGTACAGCCCCTTGTACATCGGCTCCTGCCGCCTCACCTTCCGGTTGCACGGCAACGACTCGCTCAAGGGCAAGCGACAGGTCTCGCGCTCGCTCATCGAACGCTTCCGGCAGCGCTACCATCTCGCTGCCGCGGAGGTCGCCGCGATGGACGAGCACCAGCGGCTCGTCATCGGCATCGCCTGCGTCAGCAACGAGTACTCCCACGCCGAGGAGATGCTCGACAAGGCCGTCGCCTTCGCCGACAACCACAACTCCGAAGCCGAACTCGTCGACGTCGAACGCGCCGTCACCGCCGAGGACTGACGATGGACGCGGCGCGGTTCGTCGAGCACCTGCGCACCGGCAGTCTTGCCGGCGAGATCGAGCACGTGCAGGAGATGGCGGAGCGCGAGGCGGCGCACGGCGAGCTCGCGCACGCGCTTGACCCCCGTCTCGAAGCGGCGCTCGACGAGCGCGGCCTGCTGCCGCTGTACACGCACCAGGCGCGGGCTGTCGACGCGGCGCTGAACGGGAGGGACGTTGCGCTCGCCACGCCCACGGCAAGCGGGAAGAGCCTCTGCTACCACGTGCCGGTCGCGCAGGCGATGTTGACCGACCCGTCGGCGCGTGCGCTCTACCTCTTTCCCACCAAGGCGCTCACGCAGGACCAGTTGCGCGGCCTGAAGGGCCTGCTTCCCCCGAAACTCGCCGGCCGCGTCGCGATCTTCGACGGCGACACCCCCACCGGCGAGCGGAGCGCGGTGCGGCGCTCAGCGCAGGCCGTCTTCACGAACCCGGACATGCTCCACGTGGGGATGCTGCCGCACCACCGCACGTGGGCGCGTCTCTGGCAGTCGCTGCGCTACGTCGTCGTCGACGAGATGCACGTTTACCGGGGCGTGTTCGGCTCCCACGTCGCCAACGTGCTGCGGCGGCTGCGCAGGCTGTGTAGGCACTACGGCAGCGATCCTGTCTTCATCCTCTGCTCGGCCACCATTGCCAACCCCGGTGAGCTGGCGGAGCGTCTCACCGGCAAACCGGTGGAGGCGATCGAGGAGGACGGCGCGCCCCACGGCGGCAAGCACTTCGTGTTCTGGAACCCGCCGGTGGACCCGGAAGGGATACGCATCCGCGCGGGCAGCACGTCGTCCGCGCTGCTGGAGATGCTCGTGAAACGCGATGCGCGGACGCTCGTGTTCGTCCGCACGCGGCGGCAGGCCGAGGTCGTCTGTCTCGACGTCCGCAGGCGGCTCGAGCGGAGCGACGCCGAACTCGCGGCGCGCGTGCGCCCGTACCGCGGCTCGTACCTGCCGGAGGAGCGGCGCGCGGTGGAGCAGGGGATGCTGAACGGCGACCTGATGGGCGTCGTGGCGACGAACGCGCTGGAGCTCGGCATCGACATCGGCGGGTTGGACACGACCGTCCTCACCGGCTACCCGGGGAGCGTCGCGAGCACCTGGCAGCAGGCGGGGCGCAGCGGACGCACGCACGAGGGCGCGCTGAGCATCCTCGTGGCGCGCGACGATCCGCTCGACCAGTACCTCATGCGCCACCCGGACTTCGTCTTCGGACGCTCGCACGAGCACGCGCGCATACGGCCGGATAACCCGTACGTGCTCGGTCCACACCTGAAGGCCGCGGCGTATGAGCTGCCCCTGGCGCCGGAGGAGGGCGGACTGTTCGGCAACGGCTTCGAGCCGCAGGTGGCCGCGCTCGCGGATGAGGGCGCGCTGCAGGAGCGCAACGGACGCTGGTTCATCGCGCCGTCGGTCGAGTACCCCGCGGGCGAGGTCAACATACGCTCCACGTCGCACGTGGACTATGCGGTTGTCGAGGCGCGGTCTGGCCGCGTGATGGAGCACGTCGACGAGTACTCCGCGTTCAGCCAGCTGCACCCCGGCGCGGTCTACCTGCACCTCGGCGAGTCGTACGTCGTCGAGGACCTCGACCTCGAAGCGCACGTCGCCTGGCTCTCGCGCAGCGAGCCTGCGTACTACACCGACGTGCACGAGCTGACCGACATCCGCATCGCGGAGACGCGCGCGACGAAGACGCTGAACGGCGCCACGGTCTGCTTCGGCGACGTGGAGGTGTCGCGGCAGGTGATCGGCTACCGCAAGCGCCCGCTCTACGACGGCTCGCGGCGGCGCGGCGACAGCCTGGGCGAGACCATGCTCCAACTGCCCGCGCGCGGCTTTTCGACCGCCGCCGTCTGGTTCGACCTGTCGCCGGAGGTGCACGACCTGGCTCGGAAGGAGCGCGCCGACCTGCCCGGTGGGCTGCACGCGATGGAGCACGCGGCCATCGGCGTGCTGCCGCTCTTCGCGCTCTGCGACCGGAACGATATCGGCGGCGTCTCGACGGCACTGCACCCGGACACCGGCGAGCCGCAGGTGTTCATCTACGACGGCCACCCGGGCGGCGTCGGCATCGCGGAGCACGCCTACGCAGTGATCGAGGAGCTACTCGAGGCGACGCTCGGCGCGGTCGCGGAGTGCTCGTGCGCGGACGGCTGCCCGTCGTGTATCCAGTCGCCGAAGTGCGGGAACAACAACTATCCGCTGGACAAGCAAGTCGCGGCGGACCTCCTGCGTGGGCTGTTGGGGAGGGGTGGGTAGGTGTGGCGCGGCCGCTGGGTGGATAGCGTTCGTAGCACAATGTGCTAGAGTAGCCTAAGCGGCCAAACTAAGAGACTTTCCCCGATTGTTCATGCGCCGTTCTCGTTGCTGGAGAAGTAAGACGTGATTCGCGGTATCCTCAAATACTCCCTGCTGATCGTTGTTGCGGCATTGGTTGGCTACGGAGGATTGGCGGTATACGAAGAGGTGACCCAATCCGAGGCCGCCAGAGTGTCAGCCTCCGTACAGTTGGCCGAGAATCAGGCCGAGCACATGCATCGTGCGTTGGGGGACGTGAGTGTGTTCGCCGACGGGAGTCCTGGCGGCGACACGTCCCAGGCGGAACCGCAACCCGCAATCTCTGATATCACCGATATCGATACGCTCATTGCCCGGTGGGAGCCCCTCTATGAAGACGCCAAGCTAGCCTACGTGAAATTCGAGGCTGCAATCGAGAACGCCAAGACCAGCGCAGCTGGCTACTTCGCGACCCAGCAGGCACTTACGGAATCGATCAGTAATCCGGTTGCCAGAGCTCGAGCACAGGAGGATGACGAACGTGACTTGGCCTTGTACCAGAACTGGGAAACGCAAGCAGACTCCGCTCTGACCAAGGCCCGGGCCATCGGTACGCAACTGGACGATATGGACGCAATCCTGCGCAAGCTGGAACTGCGGACGGACTTTGTTTTCGATACCTCATCGTTCCGGGAGATCCCGACTACGATATCAGAGTTGAGCGCTGACTTGAGCGAATTCCGGGCCGCCAGTGAAACCATTCGTGCGGCCACTGCATCTCCCTTTGAGGAGGGCTGAGTATCAGGGAGAGGGATCGAACTATGCAGCAAGGCAATCAGGACAAGACCAGGAACCGTGAACTAGCTACATTAGCCGTGCGCCTCATGGCTTTCGCAATCACGCTCGTACCCTTGGTGACGATGATGCAGCCTTGGGTGATCCTGGATGGTATTGAGGAACCCGTGAGCGGTATCGATGCCATAGCGCTACTGGTTCCACCCATGAGCGAATACCTCTTCGCGGTGTCTCCATTGCAGGCTGCGCTCGTCACGTTGGGGCCAATGGTCGTGGCTCTGTTGGCGGTAATCATCAGTGACAACTACCGACGGCGTAAGTCGATCTTATGGGCACCACCGGTGATGCTGGCAGTGGCAGCGGGCATTACCTACGGTGCCACGGATCTGGTCGTCGGCACGGAACAGGGCCTTACTGTCGTGATGGGCGTTTCGGTGCTCTTGACCTTGCATCAGATTGCCATACGTATCCAGGTGGCGCTGCAACGAAAACTGAAGATGCCAACCATATATCGGGCACTAGCGGTCGCCACTGGGGCAGGACACTATCGCTGGAGAGGATGATAGACACTCCGTAGATAGGGTCGGAGTAATCCGAGGCAGGACAACTAGTGGAATAGAAGCGATCACCATAGCTGAACATGAGGGGCGAGCCGTGCAGGGACGACATGTCACTGAGGGGCAGTCGGGAGAGGAATGAGAAGACGCTTACCAGCGATAGTTGCCGTGATGATTGGCCTGGCGATTGGCGGCGGGTTGTACTGGTATCAACACCCTGACTTGGAGTTTGGCTCGCCGCGGGACTTGGTGGACTCGGTTGCCCGACTATTCCCTGAAGAACGGGCGCCGGATTCTTTTGGGGCGATGACGGCGACGAGTACTCCGCAGGCGAATCGCGAGACATTGGATGAGCGCGAAGCAAGAGCTAGGCTGGAAACCGAAACGAAGGTTTCGGAGATAGAGCAGAAGGTACACATCGGTATCAACGTGGAACGGACTAGAAACGGGAACGCTTCGCTTCGGTGGGATCAACAATTGGCTGCTGTGGCCCGTGCTCACAGCGAGGACATGGTCAATCGGGGCTACTTCGACCACGACACTCCGGAAGGGCTGGGACCATCGGATCGGATCGACCGCGCGGGTTACAGTTGCTGGAAGAACACCCATTATGGGGTAGCTGAGAACCTTGCCATCGAAACAGCGCTTGGTGATCCAGACCGAACTGCGGCTGAGGCGGTTCGAGGATGGATGAACAGCCCGGGCCATCGGACTAATCTGCTAGGGAGGCAATACGACAGAACCGGTGTCGGTGCGTCGTTCGGCACGTGGCGTGGTTATGAGGCGGTGTATCTCACTCAGGTTTTCTGCTAACTCTCTGTGAGTTGGGCATTGCTGCCAATAGCAAATCGCGGTAGACCTGCTGTGCGGGCTGTTGAGGAGGGGAGCACACGCAATATCATGAGGTACGTGCACCGAGGCGCCCGTTTCTTCTCCATCTCTCTCCTGCTGGCCGCGACCGCGCTGACGTCCGCCTGCTCCACGGGGGCGCCGGACGAGGTCGTTGAGACTCCTCCGGCATCCGGCGAGATACCGCTGCGCATCCTTGCCATCAACGACTTCCACGGCCACATCGCCACGTCCTCCGACTCCTTCGGCGGGGTTGGACGCGCGGATTACCTCGCCGCCAACATCGAGGCCGCACGGGCCGAGGTCGAGAACTCCGTCTTCGTCTCCGCCGGCGACCTCATAGGAGGGTCGCCCCTCATCTCCGCGCTCTTCTACGACGAGCCGACCATCGAGGCGATGAACCTGATGGGGCTGGACTTCAATGGCGTGGGCAACCACGAGTTCGACGAGGGACTCGCCGAACTCCGGCGGATGCAGCACGGCGGCCCCCACCCCGTCGACGGCGACTTGGACGGCGACCCGTTCGGCGGCGCCGAGTTCGAATTCCTCGCCGCCAACGTCGTAGAGGACGCGACCGGCGACACCGTCTTTCCTCCGTACGCCGTGCGCCAATACGAGGGGGTTGGGGTCGCGTTCATCGGCCTTACCCTCCGAGGCACACCGTCCATCGTGTCCCAGTGGGCAGTGGAGGGCATGACCTTCCTGGACGAAGCAGAGACGGTCAATGCCCTGGTCCCCGGCCTGCAGGCCGAGGGCATCGAGGCGATCGTCGTCCTGGTGCATGAGGGCGGGAGGTCCGACGGCGGTCAGAACGACTGCGGCTCGGGGCTCACCGGCCGGATCGCGGACGTCGCGGTGCGCATGGACGACGCGGTGGACGTCATCATCGCGGCCCACTCCAACGACGAGTTCGTCTGCCGGGTGGATGGCAAGTGGGTCACCATGGCCGACAACCGGGGACGGCTGTTCACGGTCATCGACGCCACCCTCGACAGGGCCACTGGTGACCTCACGGTGCAGACCGCCGAGAACGTTCCCAACTCCCAGGCCGGGGTCACGCCCGATCCGGCGCTCACGGGGCTCATCGACCGGTACGACGACCTCTCGGCGCCCCTCGCCAATGCCGTCGTCGGCTCCATCACCGCGGACGTCACCCGCTGGAGGAACACCGCAGGCGAGTCCGCGCTCGGGGACGTCGTCGCCGATGCGCACCTGGCGTCGACCCGAGCCGCCGGGAGCGGCGGCGCCGTGGTGGCCTTCATGCACCCGGGCGGCATCCGTGAAGACCTCCTCTTCGACAGCACCGGCCCGGAGTCCGACGGAGAGTTGACCTACGGAGAGGCGTTCTCGGTGCTGCCCTTCGGAAACAGCCTCGTTACCATGTCGCTCACGGGCGCCCAGATAGCATCGCTGCTCGAGTCCCAGTTCGGTAGCTCCACGGACGACACCGGCGGCGTGCTCCAGGTATCGAGCGGGTTCAGCTACACTTGGGATGCGGCGCGCCCGATGGGATCGAGGGTCGACCCCTCGACCATCGCGATCGACGGCGTCCCCGTCGACCCCGAGGCGACGTACCGCGTCACCGCCAACAACTTCCTGGCTGATGGCGGCGACGACTACGGCATACTGAGGCAAGGCACCGAGCGCACCGGCGGCGACGTTGACGTAGCCGCCCTGGTCGCATACTTCGAAGCCGCCAGCCCGGTCGCCCCCGGCCCGCAGGACCGCATCACCCGTCTCAACTAACCCGCGATGCGCGGCGGGCGAGGGTTGTCCGGGCCGTCCTGATAGACTGCGCCCCATGGCGGACCCCACCGGGAAGGCGGCCTACGTCTACGACGACGTGCTCTCCGGCCACGTGCTGCGCGAGGGCCATCCGATGCGCCCCGTGCGCCTGCGCCACACCTATGCGCTGCTGCGCGCCTACGGAGCGTTCGAGGACGAGCACGCGCTGCTCGTGCCGCCGCGCCCCGCGACGCTCGACGAGCTGACGACGTTCCACACTGAGGAGTACGTCGAGACCGTCCGCCGCCTCAGCAGCGGCGAGGAGGCCGACGGCGACCGGCACGGCTTCTCCGCGCACGGCGACAACCCCGTCTACGAGGGGATGTACGAGGCCGCGCTGCTCTCCACCGGCGCGTCGGTGCAGGCGGCGGAGCTGATCGCGGACGGCGAGGCGTCGGCGGCGTTCGCTCCGGCGGGCGGGCTGCATCACGCGATGCGCGGGTGGGCGTCCGGCTTCTGCATCTTCAACGACCCGGTCGTGGCAATCAACGTGCTGCGCAGGCGCGGCCTGCGCGTCGTGTACGTGGACGTCGACGCGCACCACGGCGACGGCGTGCAGGCCGCCTTCTACCGCGACACGGACGTGATGACGGTCTCCGTGCACGAGAGCGGGCGCTGGCTCTTCCCCGGCACCGGCGCGGTGAACGAGGTGGGCGCAGGCGCGGCCGCGGGCTACTCCGTGAACCTGCCGCTCTTCCCCTACACCGGCGACGACGTCTATCAGGACGCGTTCGAGCGCGTCGTCCCGCCGCTCATCGAGGCGTTCGCGCCGGACGTGCTCGCGGTGCAGATGGGCGCCGATGCCTACGTCACCGACCCGCTGACGCACCTCGCGCTCAGCACGCACGGCTACGAGGCCGTCGTACGCCGCCTGGGCGCCATGGGCTACCCGCTGCTGGCGTTCGGGGGCGGCGGCTACGACCTCGACGCGACGGCGCGCTGCTGGACGCTCGCGTACGGCTCGATGCTGGGTCGCGAGTGGCCGGACGAGCTGCCTTCCGGCTCGGACGCCTACCTGACGAGCCTGCACCTGCGCGACGCCGTGCTGCCCCAGATCGAAGCGCAACTGCATGAGAAGTCGCGCGAGTTCGTCCAGCAGCAGGTCGCGGAGATCGAGCGGCTCATCTTCCCCGTGCACGGGCTGGCGTAGGAGGCAGGGCACATGCGCATAGTGTCGTTCGAGACGGCGGCAGTCCGCATCCCGCGCGAGCCGGGACCGTCCGCGCCGCGCGAGGAGGCCGACTACGTCACGCTCCGCCTGCGCACAGACGATGGCATCGAGGGCATCGCCTACGCGGGGTTCGCGTCGACGCTCGTGACGAAGGCGCTGAAGGAGACGGTGGATGCGCTCGCGGCGGAGACGGTTGGTGCTGACCCGCACGCCGTGGAAGCGATCGGACGCAACCTTGCCCGCAAGGCTGGCGGCGGGTCGCCTGCCGGGCTCGTGACGCGCGCCATATCGGCGATAGACGTGGCGCTCTGGGACATCCGAGGCAAGGCGCTGGGGATGCCGGTCTGGAAGCTGCTGGGCGCGGCCTCCGGCTCCGTGCCCACCTACGCCAGCGGCTTCCTCTGGCGGCACTACGACCTCGAAGCGCTCGCCACGACCGCCGCGGACCTCGCCGGGCAGGGATTCCGCGCGATGAAGTTCCGCATGGGCGCCGAGGCGTCGGCGGATGCGGAGCTGGCGCGGCTGCGCACGATGCGCGAGGCAGTCGGCCCCGACATCGACCTCATGGTCGACATCAACCAGGGGTGGGACGTGAACAGGGCGATCACCGTGGGACGCGGCATGGCCGAGTACGGCCTCTTCTGGCTGGAGGACCCGGTGCACTTCCAGGACTACGCCGGGCTCGCGCGCATCGCCGACGCGCTGGACACCCCCATCGCCGCGGGCGAGTACCATTACGGCGTCGAACCGTTCCGCCACATGCTGGAGGCGCGCTCCATCGATATCGTGATGGTGGACCTGCTGCGCGTGGGTGGCATCACGCAGTGGATGAAGGCCGCGCACATGGCTGAGGCGTACAACCTGCCGGTGGTGACGCACCTGGCGCCGGAGATACTCGGCCACGCGCTCGCCGCGGCGCCGAACGGCCTCTATGTCGAGCACATGCCGTGGGCGTTCGCGCTGTTCGAGGATGTCCCGCAGTTGGACCCCTCGACAGGACGCCTCGTGATGCCGGACGAGCCTGGCCTCGGGCTTCGGTTCGATGAGGCCAGAATCTCGGCCAGCGCCCTCTAGGATGGCGCTGAGCGGCGCGGTACAATCGTAGTGAGATGAAACCGGGCGACGTCATACCGAAACCGTGGGGCAGCGAGCACATCGTCGACCTGAACGCGGCGTATTGCATCAAGTACCTGCGCATCCGCCGCGGCCAACGGCTGAGCAAGCAGTACCATGAGCAGAAGCGCGAGACGATGCTGCTGGTGCGCGGCAACGCACTTCTGAACCTCACCGATGACCGGGGCCCGCGGGACATCGTCATGGAGTTCGGCGAGCCGTACATGGTCGACCCCGGCACGGTGCACCGCATCGAGGGGATGTCCACGGAGCCGGCCGTCATCCTCGAGGTGAGCACGCCGGAGCTGGAAGACGTCGTGCGGCTGCAGGACGACTACGGGCGCTAGCCTGCGCCATGCGCCTCGAGACGCCCCGGCTCGTCCTCCGCGAGTACACGGAGGACGATACCGCCGCAGTCCTTGCCTACCA
Source organism: Dehalococcoidia bacterium (assembly GCA_965116305.1). Lineage (GTDB taxonomy): Bacteria > Chloroflexota > Dehalococcoidia > Lucifugimonadales > Australimonadaceae > Bin16. The sequence goes on from OZ220673.1 coordinate 51,096, forward strand.
GGGCGACGCACGCTACCTCCGCTACTATCCGTGGGACGAGCGCACGCTCGACGATGCGCAGCGTTTCGTCCGCACCTTCATCGACTGGCAGTCCGAACCTCCGCGACGCCGCTTCCAGCTCGCCGTTGTGCTGCGCGAGAGCGGGGCGCTCATCGGCAGTTGCGGCGTGCGCCGCAAGCCTGACGACGACACGGAGGCGGACATCGGCTTCGAGCTGTCGCCCGATCACTGGGGCCTGGGCTACGCGACCGAGGCGGCGACGGCGATGGCGGACTTCGCGTTCCGCGAGCTGGGCGTGACGCGCCTCTCGTCGTGGTGCATCGCGGAGAACGCCGCCTCTGCTCGCGTGCTGGAGAAGCTCGGGATGTCGCTCGAGGGCAGACTGCCCGCCGCCGAGCACTTCAAGGGCCGCGACTGGGACATGCTCCTCTACGGCATGACCCGCGAGCGCTGGGAGAGTGCCGTAGTCAGGTAGAATGGTTGTTGCCGCAGAAAGGACCGTGAGCATGGACCAGCTCAGCTACTACCAGGCCAAACTGGCGTATGAGACGGACTCGGCGGACCTGTGCGAGGCGATCGAGAAGGGCGAGCCTGTCGTCGTGGTCGATGGACGGGCCGCAGGCGCCTACGCTCACGAGCACATCCCGGGCGCGATAAGCCTCCCGCACCGGGAGATCAGCGCCGAGACGACCGCCTCGTGGGACAGGTCGAAGACGTACGTCTGCTACTGCGACGGCATCGGGTGCAACGCATCGACGCAGACCGCGATGAAGCTGCTGCAGCTGGGGTTCCAGGTGCGCGAGCTCATCGGGGGGCTGGACTGGTGGAAGCGGGACGGCCATCCGACCCACGGGTCCGGAGCGGTCGTTGGGGCGGGCATCAGGTGCGGCTGCAACTGAGCCGCCGCCGCCTATCCGGCCTCGTACATCTCGAGGCCCAGCGCCCGTTCGCCGGGGCCGCTCGACCGGCCGGGGCAGGCTGAGACCGCGACGATGCACGGCATCAGCGCCCGCATGTCGATGTAGTCGCCCGCCTTCACGTCGAACGGCTCCTCCCAGAACGTCCGCCCGTTCTCGTCGATCCCCGTGCGCATGAAGATGTTGAACGGGTCGTGCACGTAGTTCCCATCGAGCCCGAACGGCTCCACCGCTTTCGCGAGGATCTCCTGGCACCCCGGCGAGTCGATGCCGTAGCGCTCAATTCTGCTGACGGCGCAGCACCGGCCGCTGAGCATGTCGTGCGTGACCGCCCCGCTGGGCGAAGGCTGGTGCTCGACGGTGTCCGCGGTGACCTCGAGCATCGGACGCTCCCACGGCGCCCGCGTCCAGAGGGTGTTCCCCGCGGTGGGATGGATCGTCTCCCGGCGGCGCGTCACCGACGACCCCAGGTGCTCCCAGGGGTTGTCCAGGTTGAACGCGTTGAAGTCGATGACCTGCGGGCCCTCCGGCTGCGTCAGCCGCAGGAGCTGTCCCTCCCGCAGAACAACCGCCAGACCGTCGTGTTTCCTGACGACATGCGTCTCAAGCAGTCCCACGTCGCCCCTCCGAGCGCACAGCCTACGGTACGAGCGTGCCCGGCTCCGCGGACCACACCCAGTAGCCCCTGCCGTTCACGATCTCCGGCGGCTCGTCGTCGTCCGCCTCTTCGTCGTCCTTGTCGTCCTCCGGAGCGATGCGCACCCAGCGGTGGTACTGCCCGTCGAAGGTGTAGGCGACGCGCCAATCGAAGCTGCCGAAGTAGTTGTCGGCCTCGCCGTCCCCGTCTCCCGCACCCGGCGCCTTCCCTGCCGCGTTCTGGAACAGGTCTATGACGCCCAGCAGGTTCCAGCCGTGGTTCACGCGGATCGTCGGGGGCAGCGACGTCGTCTCCTGCTCCGGGATCAGCGGCGCGACCGTCGCGAACGACGTCGCGTATACCCAGTAGCCGTAGCCCGCTTCGATCTCCGTCAGGCTGCCGCGCCACGAACCGTCCTCATCCACCGCCGCCGTCAGCCAGTTGCTGCCCTGGTACGACATCACTGCCGAGATTCCCCCACTGGGAGGGATCACGGCGTTCAGCGACGGGTCCACCGGCGTTCCCGGCACCGAGACCAGGTTCCAGCCCGGCGATATGTCGATCTCATAGGCGCCGCGCGCCACCACCGAGAATGCGAACTCGCCCTCAGCCTCGTTGCCCGCCTCGTCGACCGCCTTGTAGACGACCTCGTGGCGACCCTGCGCCAGGTTCCCCGCCTGGAGCGCGAACTGCGCGTCGTCGACCCTGCTCAGCCGCGACGATGCGTCGCTGCCGTTCAGCGTGATCTCGGTGATGTACACCTTCGCGTGCGAGTCCGAGAACTCCGCGTCCGGGTTGTCGCCGCCGCAGCCGCCATCAGTGCCTGTCGGGCAGAGCGCGTACTCCTCCCCCTCCGCCGAGAACAGCATGGCCACGATCGGCCTTGCGCTCTCCGTTTCGTCGTCTTCCTGCCCGCGGCGCGGCGTCACCCGCAACTCCGGGGTCGCGTCGTCGTTGAAGTCCGAGTCCAGCTCGAGCAGCAGCCCCGCCTCGTCCATCGCCTCGACGTCGAGCACGTCGTCGTCCGATGGATTGTCCTGCCGTGACTCCGGCTTCCAGCCGGGCGTCGAGAAGACGTTGCGGTTCTCGTCCTCCGCGGACACGATCACGCCGATCAGTTCGCCGAGGCCGGTCAGGCGGGACGCCTCGTACGCCCTGCGCCAGTGGAGCGGGTCCTCCTGCTCCACGAGCGCGCCGCCGGTCTGCACGCTCCGTATCGAGTAGATGTACTCGCCGGTCTTCGTGCCGTTGTCCCTCGTCCCCTCGACCGTGTCGATGCCCACGAAGTAGACCGTCGGCCGGCGGCGCACCTCCTCGTCGGAGCGCACGTCCACGACGAACTCGCCATCGCTGTTCGCGACCAACCGCCCTTTCCCTTCCTCCCTGGCGGGCAGGGGGCCCGGGGTGAGGGTCGCCCCCTCCGCGAGCGCAGCCACGCCGACCCTGAAGAGCGGCGCGACGGCGTCCTCCGCGGTGTGGTCGACGGAATCGTTGGGGTTGCCTGCGAGGTCGTAGACGATCCCTCCGAAGAGCAGGACGTCCGGCGTCTCATCGGATGCCAGCTCGTCCGCCAGCTGCAGGTAGATGCGGCTGCGGGGGTCGGTTATGTCCTCGCCTCTGATGTCCTTGGCCTTCTCGTCGCCCGACAGGCGGCCCGGGTGGACGATGCCCACCACGCGATGACCGGAGACCGTGAACTGCTCATGATCGATCCCGGAGCGCAACGCCTCTCCGAAGTCCAGCATGATGGACTTGCGGTCGGGGACCTCCTTCTCCTCGCGCGTGTCGTATCCGACGCCTGCCTGCACCGCGCGGACGGACGGCTCCGTGTCGTCGACTGTGAACTCGTACCGCTGAGGGTCGTCGTTGTCGTCGTACGCCCCGACGCTCACGGTCTCGTTGCCGGCGCGGTCCTTGGCGGTTACCTCCATCTCGTACGAGCCCTCGTCGAAGTTGTTCCCGCGCGCCGAGAACTCGTAGGCGACGCCTGGGCGGCTTCCCAGCAGCGTCCAGCGCCCGATGTCCGTGATGTCCGGCGCGCTGCTCAGGGATCTTCCGACCTTCAGGTCTATGTCGGCAGCCTTGCCGTTCACGCTGATCTGGCCGCCGGAGCGGACGGTGAGCGGTTCGCCGGAGGTCACCTGGTCGCGGTCGCCGTTGACCTGCGTATCGTCGCCGTCGGCCGAGCGCACGAGTTCGCCGTCGTGCCGCAGACCGGAGTCGTCGTCGCGCACCTCGAAGCCGAAGTCGAGGCGGCCGGAGCGCCAGGCGCTGTCGTGCTCGGGTGTGATCTCGTCCAGGTCCGGCCCCTCGCCGTCCACTTCCAGCGACACCTGCCCGGCGCCCGCGATGCTGATGGTGACGGTGTCGCCGTGCCGCCCGAGGATGGACGCGATCTCGGTCTGATCAACGCCGTCCACGTAGTTGGGAGTCATGTCCGTCTGATCGGTGGCGTCGACGCAGTCCGGGCCGTTGCTCGACTCGTAGTCCACGTCCTCGGCGCGTGGGTCGAGGACTCGGACGAACGCCTGGTAGTAGGTGTTTCCGCCAGATGGGGTCACAGCCGTCGTCGGCATCTGCACCGTGATGGTGTCGCGTCCGCTCCTCACTGTCGCCTCGACGCAGCCGTCAGCGTTCGCCGTCACGCGGGAGTCGACCGCCGTGATGAGGATCGTGTTGTGCGCGTCGGGATCGTTGGAGACGTAGAGCGTTCCGTCGAAGAACGTGTACTGAGGCTGCACCTCCGGGTTCGCGAGGTACGCGGTGTCGTTCGTGGTGTGCTCGCCACTCATGCCGATAGTGCCCGAGGTGAGCGCCGAAAACGGAGGAGTTGTGGGGACGTACGTGTTGTAGGTGGTGTTGAGTTCGTTCTTCGCGAGCTGCGCGTCCGTGATGCTGGAGAACACGCCGACGCTGAACCCGCCGCTGCCTGTCTTGCCTTCCGTTTTGTCGAAGGTCTGGCCGGACGCAGGCAGCAGCAACAGCGACACAGCGGCTGCCGCCACGAGTATCGCCAGCAGGACCAAGGGTGTGTGTCTTCGGATAACCATGGCCTTCCTACCATCGTAACCCGAACGTCATTACCGCGTCACCACGACAGGAGTGACAGGGAGAGCCGACCTGCGCAGGACAGAGAAGCCGCAGGGGCGGCCCGAAGGCCGCCCCTGCGATGTCTTACGCGGCGTGAGGCGTGTCTTACACCTCGCGGTACTCGCCCTCGATGGTGTCGTCGTCCCCGGCGTCGCCGGGGCCCTCGTCGGAGGGCGGGGCGTCGTCCGGCCCGGACGACGCGGCCTCGGCCTGCTGGCGGGCGTAGACCGCCTCGCCGATCTTCTGGACCGCGGCAGAGAGCGCCTGTGTGGCCGCCTGCAGCGACGCGGCGTCCGCGTCCTCCTGCGCGAGCACGCTCCGCACGTCCGCGATGCGCGCCTCGACCTCGCTCTTCAGGTCGGCGTCTATCTGCTCGCTGAACTCCTGCAGCGTCTTCTCGGCCTGGTAGGCGCTGGTGTCGGCGATGTTGCGGGCCTCTATCTGCTCGCGCTTGCGCGCGTCCTCCTCGGCGTGCGCCTCCGCCTCCTTCACGAGCCGCTCGACCTCGTCCTTGGCGAGACCGGAGCTCGCGGTGATGGTGATGCGCTGCTCCTTGCCGGTGGCCTTGTCCTTCGCGGAGACGTTCAGGATGCCGTTGGCGTCCAGGTCGAACGACACCTCGATCTGCGGGATGCCGCGCGGCGCGGGCGCGATGCCGTCCAGGTTGAAGCGGCCTATCGTCTTGTTCTCGCCGGCCATCGTGCGCTCGCCCTGCAGCACGTGTATCTCCACGCTGGGCTGGCCGTCCGCGGCAGTGGTGAACATCTCGCTCATGGACGTGGGGATGGTGGTGTTGCGCTTGATGAGCGGCGTCGCCACGCCGCCGAGCGTCTCGATGCCGAGCGTGAGCGGGGTCACGTCCAGCAGCAGGATGTCGGTCACGTCGCCCTGCAGGACGCCCGCCTGGATGGCCGCGCCGACGGCGACGACCTCGTCCGGGTTGACGCCCTTGTGCGGCTCCTTGCCGAACAGCTCCTTCGCCCGGTCGATGACGGCGGGCATGCGCGTCATGCCGCCCACGAGGACGACCTCCGCCACGTCGCCGGCGCTGACGCCCGCGTCCTTGAGCGCCTGCTGGCACGGGCCTACGGTGCGGGCGACGAGGTCGACGGTCAGCTGCTCCAACCTGGAGCGGGTGAGGCTCATCGCGAGGTGCTTCGGGCCGGAGGCGTCCGCCGTGACGAACGGCAGGTTGATCTCCGTCTGCTGCGCGCTGGAGAGCTCGATCTTCGCGCGCTCGGCGGCCTCCTTCAGCCGCTGGAGGGCCATGCGGTCGTCGCGCAGGTCGATGCCCTGCTCGCGCTTGAACTCGTCGGCGAGCCAGTCGATGACGCGCTGGTCGAAGTCGTCCCCGCCGAGGTGTGTGTCGCCGTTGGTGGACTTCACCTCGAACACGCCGTCGCCGATGTGGAGGATGGAGATGTCGAAGGTGCCGCCGCCGAGGTCGTACACGGCGATGACCTCATCCTGGTGCTTGTCCAGTCCGTAGGCGAGCGCCGCGGCGGTGGGCTCGTTGATGATGCGCAGCACCTCCAGGCCCGCGATCGTCCCGGCGTCCTTGGTCGCCTGCCGCTGGCTGTCGTTGAAGTAGGCGGGCACCGTGATGACGGCCTGGTTCACCGGCTCGCCCAGCTTCGCCTCCGCGTCGGACTTGAGCTTCTGGAGCACCATGGCGGAGATCTCCGGCGGCGAGTAGTCGCGGTCGTTCATGACCACGGCGGCGTCGCCCGTCTTGCCGGCCTTGGTGACGTAGCCGAGCGTCTTGCGCTCCGCCTCGGTCTCGGTGAACTTCCGCCCGATGAGCCGCTTCACGGAGTAGACGGTGTTGGTGGGGTTGGTCACCGCCTGCCGCTTGGCGACCATGCCGACGTACCGCTCGCCGTTCTTGGGGTTGACGGCGACGACGGACGGGGTCGTGCGCCCGCCCTCCGTGTTCTCGAGCACGAGCGGCTCGCCCGCGTCCATGACGGCCATCGCCGAGTTGGTCGTTCCGAGGTCTATCCCTATTACCTTCGCCATTCCATTACTCCTTGCGGTGTTAATCGTTCGTTGTCGTGTCGTCCGGCGCGCCCTGCGAGACGACGACCTGTGCGGCGCGCAGCACGCGGTCCCTGCCGCGGTAGCCTGCGCTGACGGTCATGAGGACGGCGCCGGAGGGGTGCTCGGCGCTCGGCTGGGAGGCGATGGCCTCCTGCTCGGCGGGGTCGAACGGGTCGCCCGGCGCGGGTTCGAACCGGGTGACGCCTTCCGACTCCAGCAGCGCGCGCATGTTCTGGGAGACGAGCTGCAGCCCGCTGCTCCAGCTCTCCGGCGCATCGTCCGGGAGCGCGTCCACGGCGCGCTGCAGGTCGTCGGCGATGGGGAGGAGCTTGCCGACGACGCTGTTCGACGCGCTGCGCGCGAGCGCCCAGCGCTCCTCCTCTGCCCGTCGCTTGTAGTTGACCAGATCGGCCTGCGCGCGCTGGGCGATCGACTTCATCTCGTCGCGCTCGCGCTCCAGCAGCGCGATGGGGTCTTCCGGGGCCTGCGCCCCGGCTGTCTCTTGCTGGTCGGCGTCGGCCTGTTCGTGTTCGTCAGCGGTAAACATCGTGGTCTTGCTGCTCTCCGGGCTTCCGTGGTGTCGGTCTGCTCGTTCCGAGGAACATCTCCAGGATGTCCTGCATCGCCTGCTCGAACGGCATGGCCGCGCGCGCGGGCTGGGCGGGAGGGGCCTGCGCCGCTTCCATCGCCGAGGAGAGACGGTCAAAGACCGCCATCGCCATCTCGACTCCGGCAAGGTTCAGGCGCATCTCGTCGACGAGGTGCTTGATCATGCGCAGTTTCGCGATGTCGCGCTCCGAATACAGCCGCAGCATCCCGACCGTGCGCGACGGCCGCACGAGCCCCACGCGCTCGTACTTGCGGAGCGTCTGCGGGTGCATGTGCAGGATGCGCGCGGCCACGCTGATGATGTACAGCCCCTCCTCCGGAACGGACGCTTGCGGGTGCTCCGGAGGAGCCTGCGGCTGTCGTGCGGGCGGCGCGGCGCGCTGCCCCTCGCCGGGCATCCGGAGGGACGACAGGAGCCGTTCGGTAGCCGTTGGTCTGCGTCGCTGTTGCATCGTCGCTGTCTCCAGTGCTGGTACTCGTATGATATGGATTGACACAACCCGTGTCAACTCTTATCATGCAGCCAGCCCGACGGGAAACGGAGCGAAAGAAGAGGAAACCGAAACGGTCCGGCCAGCGTAGTTCTCTATGAAAGGTGAGTGGGGAAGGAGGACACCGATGATACTCTTCAAAGCCTGCAAGCGGTGTAACGGGGACCTTTACGACGCAGCCGACATGTACGGCCCCTACCTGGAGTGCATCCAGTGCGGCCACATGATCGACCTGCCGGACGGACGGATCGCCAGGGCCGAAGCAGAAGGGCGCGCGCTCAGGGCAGCGAGGTTGGCGGCGGTGAAGGTGGCGGCGTAGGACGAAGCGCCCGCCTTTCGCGCGGCACGTGGCGAAGCCGGAGCCCCGCCTCTCGAAAGAGGGGCGGGGCGTTCGTTTGTCCTCAGGCATCGACGTCGGTCCTAGCGATGGTCGGGAAGGGCGGGCCGAAGTGACCGTCGCCGTGAGCGAGCCGGGCGTTGACGTCGGCGATCAGCCGCTGCGTGTCCACGCCGGCGTAGGCCGGAGCGAACGCCCGCAGGATGCAGACGGCCTCGGTGAGCTGGCTGCGCATCCCCTTGTCGTTCCGGCGGAGCGCGTGCGCGAACCCCGCGCCGAGCTTCGTGAGCGCCAGCAGGAAGAGCCGCTCAGGGTACGGCGTGGCCCTCCACAGCTCCTCGAACGTGTCGTGGCTGTCGCGGAACTTCCCGCCGTTGAACTCGTCGATGCCGCGCCGCAGCGTCCCGGACCGCGACAGCGCCGCGCCGTCGCCGGTGTCGCCGGATTCGGCGATGTAGACGAGCCACTGCGCGTCGGCCTGGCGGCGGGCGCCGTGCGGGAACTCCTGCGGGGGACGGGTGAGCGGCTGCTGCGCCATCAGGCCGGGTCGGAGGCCGTGGTGTCGGGGTCCGCGTACTCGTACGGGGCTTCGCCCTCGAGCGACTGGTACTTGGAGGCGCACTTCACCAAGACGCGGTCGGTCATGAACACGCCGCCCGGTTCGTAGGTGCCCTCGAGCACGATCTCCGAGTGCGGGTTGAAGAAGAGGTCGGGCAGCACGCCGTCGTACGTGGCGTCGATCTGCGCGCCGTTCTCGTGCAGCCGGAACGTCGCGATGGTGTTCTCGGTGCTCGCGCGGTCGAAGGAGCCCTCGACGAGCGCGCCCTTCACCTTGACCGACTCCCCGGCGGCGGGGCCCTGCGCGACGAGCTCGTCTACCGTCAGGTAGAACGACGTCGCGGCTTGGAACGCGGTGAAGCCGAAGTAGCCGAACGCGGCGAGCAGCACAATGCCGACGATGATGAGCTTGCGCTGCTTCGTGAGGAACGACGTTGCGCCGGTCGCCGCGATGGGCGTTGCGGGCTGTTCTGCGGGCGTGTACTGCATGGGTCTGCGCCAGAGTCTGTGAACCGCTTCACATTGTAGCAGACGCGGGCGGCCTACCGGGCGTAGCTGGTCGGGTCGGCCACCGCGTCGTAGTCGTCCCGGTCGAGCCAGTGGCACCAGAGGTTCGTCCCGGGGACCGCGAGCCGCTGACGCCTGCCCGACCCGCGCCACGCTGCAACCGCCGCCTGTCGGACCTCCGAACGCCTGCTCGTGAACTCGAGCGCGGGGCGGAGATCAGTGTCCGTGGACATGATGACACCCACATCGTATTCCCGTTCGATGGCCATGGTGACGAAGTCGATGGCGAGCGCGATGTCGACACCCTTCTCCTGCGCTCGTTCGGCGGGCCAGCCTCGGGGGTACCGGAGCGGTCGACTGATGACGCGCGCGCCAGCCGCTTCCCACGCGTCGCACTGCCGCATGTGCGCGGCGTAGGTCCGAGGGTCCTTCTCCGGGGTCGGGGCGACCCGTGTAGATGCGCACGTCGTGGAGGACGCATACCGCTCCGCCCGGTCGTGAGCGCTCCGCAACGATTTCGCCGAGGTGTCTTGGGTTGAACTGCCCGTGGGAAGAAGGCGAACTCCTGGAGAAGAACGCCTCCCGAGCGCTACGGTAGGAGTTCTGGGCGTCGATGAATAAGACCAGTCGTAAGGGTGCGTCCATGCTGCATACGCCAGTTAAAGTAAGAGCCCGCCAATTCACCTGCCTCTCAGGACAGACAAACAGCGGGCAACATTGCCGTCAATTTAGTGGCGCCGGCTGACTCTTGTCAACCGGCCGCTGTCACTATTCGGTAGAAGTCCCCGCCTCGCGCCTGCTCGGAGCGCAAGGCGGGAAAGAGTCAGCCTTCACGCCCGGGCGGGGATGAACTCGTGCATGCGCGACTTCAGGCCGCGCTTCTCCAACTCGCTCTCGAAGAGAGCGTGGATGCGCGGGTCCTCGTCCTCGTACTCGATCTGCATCCCGCCGGCCTTCTCCGACTTGTCCATGTTCTCGTAGCTCCACATCTTGGACTCGAGAACAGGGTAGCGCGCGCCCCCGAAGTCGAACACGAGGTAGCGCGACTGCCCCGGCGACACGTTGAAGTGCTGGTGGTACGTCGGGCCGTCCGGCGGCGCGTAGAGCGTGCCGGGCTTCCAGTCGACGCGCACGGTGTCGACCGGGCTCTCGCCCTCCTTCCAGAGCAGCGAGTAGCCCTCGCCGGTAACGCAGAAGATGTGCGCGCCCGCGTTGTGCGCGTGCGCCTTCTTGTACGTGCCCTCGAAGAACTGCGAGATGTGGCAGTGCATCGACGAGTCGCCGAGCAGGAACTGGATGTTGTTGCCCGCCGCGCCGCGAGCGACCCACGGCGGCAGCTCGAAGTTGACGAGCTCCGGCACGAAGTTGGTCTCCCACTGGTGGCGGCCCGGCTTCACCTGCCGGAACTCGCCCTCGCCGTCGAAGTACCGCTCCGCCGCCATCCGCTCCGGGAACTGGAACGGGTTGTCGAAGATGAAGTCCGGGTTGCGGAAGACGTTGAAGATGATGGGGAGGTCCGTGACCGCGGCGAGCCGTGCGGGCTCGGTGCCGGAGCCGTTGAAGATCTGGTGCTTCGCGTTCAGTGGGATGGCGAAGATGGCGCTCGGCCCCCACTCGAACGAGTACCGGCGGCCGTCCGGACGCTCGATGACCGTCGAGCCGCGGCCGGAGATGACGTGGATCAGCTCGTCGTGCATGTGCTGCTCGGGGTTGAGCTCGCCGCCCGGCGGGATCTCCACCACGTACGCCGAGAGGTAGTCGCTCTTGCCCGCGACGTGCACGTACGTGCCGAGGCCGCCCAAGCGCTCCCACGGCTCGACCGGCACGGTGTGGCAGTCGACGGCGTAGCCCTCGAAGACGGGGATGTTCTCTTCCTTCAGGAAATCGCGGTAGGGGAATACCCCGTAGAAGGGATTGAATTCAACTTCGTCGCCCATGAGTAACGCTCCGTTCTGTGTATTCGGGACAGGCGTGAGCCTACACGACGCGGCCCACGCCCGCCACTTCCCCTAGCTGCGCGCGCCCACGAACTCCCGCATCTTCGAGTTCAGGCCGCGCTTCGCGAGTTCGCTCTCGTAGAGGTCGAGCACGCGCGGGTCCTCGTCCGTGTACTCGATCTGGTGGCCGCCTTCCTTCGTGGACTTGTCCATGTTCTCGTAGCCGACCATCTTCGATTCGAGCACCGGGTAGCGCGCGCCGCCGAACCCGAACACGAGGTAGCGCGACGGGCCGTCGGCGACGTTGAAGTGCTGGTGGTACGTTGGGCCGTCCGGCGGGGCGTAGAGCGAGCCCGGCTTCCAGTCCACGCGGACGGTGTCGACCGGGTTCTCGCCCTCGCGCCAGAGGAGCGAGTAGCCCTCGCCGGTGACGCAGAAGATGTGCGCGCCCGCGTTGTGGCGGTGCGCCTTCTTGTACGTGCCCTGCTGGAACTCCGAGATGTGGCAGTGCATGGACGAGTCGGCGAGCAGGAACTGGATGTTGTTGCCCGCCGCGCCGCGCGCCGCCCACGGCGGCAGCTCGAAGTTGACGAGCTCCGGCACGAAGTTGGTCTCCCACTGGTGGCGTCCGGGCTTCACCTCGCGGAACTCGCCCTCGCCGTCGAAGTAGCGGGAGACGTCGGAGCGCTCCGGGAACTGGACGGGGTTGTCGAAGATGAAGTCCGGGTTGCGGAAGATGTTGAAGATGATGGGCAGGTCGGTCACGGCGGCGAGCCGTGCGGGCTCGGTGCCGGAGCCGTTGAAGATCTGGTGCTTCGCGTTCATGGGGATGCCGAAGATGGCCGTCGGCCCCCACTCGAACGAGTACTTCTTCCCCTCCGGCGTCTCGATGACCGTCGCGCCCCTGCCGGAGATGACGTGGATCAGCTCGTCGTGCATGTGCTGCTCGGGGTTGAGCTGCCCGCCGGGCGGGATCTCCACGACGTACGACGACAGGTAGTCGGAGCGTCCGGCGAGGTGCACGTACGCGCCGAGGCCGCCCATGCGCTCCCATGGCTCGACCTGCACGGTGTGGCAGTCGACGGCGTACGCCTCGTGGATGGGGATGCCCTCCTGCTTGATGAAGTCGGTGTACGGGAAGTTGCCGTACCAGGGGTTGAACTCGAACTCGTCTCCCATGATGTCTCCTTCCTCACGCCCAGGATGCCGCGAGCGTACACGAACGCACGCCCACGCGCCAAGCGTCCCCTGTCCGTCATTCCCGCGGAGGCGGGAATCCAGGTGACCGACAGGCCACGCGGTGGGGAGTTGAGGTAGAGAGCGCCACGGACCTATTGACGAATGCGCAGATATCTGCTTATAGTGATTTCATGCGAAGGAAACCAGGCACCCTCATACCAATCGAGCGGTCAATCCTGGCTGCTGCGATACAACTTCGGAGCCAGCGCACGGAGGAGTTCCACGGCTTCCAGATTGCCAAGAAGATTCAGGACCGGGAAGGAGCGCGCCTCCTGACAGGGCATGGGACGTTGTATCGGGCTCTGGGCCGACTTGAACAGCAGGGCTTCCTCAGCAGCCAATGGGAAGACCCTGAGGTGGCTGCGGAAAATAACCGCCCGCGCCGGAAGCTGTACAAACTTACGGGAGAGGGTGAGGTGGTCGCCTCTGTGGGACTGATCCAGGACACTGACCTGCGACGCTCAGCTTTGAGGGCTGCAACCTGATGGAGTACTTGCTGGCAATGCTCATCAATCTTTTGGTCCAGGCTATCGCACTACCGATTGCCAAGTCTCTGGTGAAGGTGTGGACTTGGCTATATACCTGGCCTGCCCCAAGGGATGAGCGTCAGTCCCGTCGTGCAGAGGTTGTCTCAGACTTGCACGAGCAGATTCTTGATGCGCGAATAGGCTCCACTGAGACTACCGTAGCATTCCGTATTCTCTTCCGCATGCTGTGGGGTCTGAAGGACGATGTTGTTTGGTTCACCCCGTATCTCCCCGCGCTCATTGCCCAAAAGATAGAGTCGGGTGGTGCAATTCTCAGTCGCATCAGAATTCCAGATCTGATGGTTCCATCATTGGCATTTCTCATCGTGTCAAATGCATTGTTGTTGGTTCCATCCGATAGCCAAGCCGAAAGAGACTGGATATCAACCAATGTCTCGACTTTGCGTGTGATAGGCATTATTTGGATTGTATATATAAGCCCACTAGGTCGCCTAGTGGAATCGATAATGAAGATTAAAACCCTCTTGGTAACTACTGTTGTTGTCGTTATACTTACATCCCTAGACCTTCACAATAGTCCAGGGTTCTATCGTATATTGATCGCCGTTAGTCCCCTTATATTGGCGATTGTAATAGACGAAGAGGCATTTCGTTTATTCGCCTTCAAAGGTCAACGAAAATTGGTTGTCTTGTCATGGGGAGTTATTCTGACTGTTTCACTGAGCGTTGCTTGGCTCACAGGGTACGTTTTGGCCTTGCTTGCCGTATGGGGTGTCATTGGATTAATGACCTTGATAGTTGCCATCGTATATCTTCTTGCTGTAGGCCTAGCGGCGGGAATCTTGTATGGGAGCAAGAGCGTAACTGCCAACGGCATGCGTTTGGCTGCGACTGGCATCCGACGCTTGCTGTAACAATCTTGGAACCCACTCCCAGTGGGCTTTTCTTGGCCCGTCTGTCCCATCACCACTGCGACATCTGCCCGTTGCGTGGACGCCATCCCGCTGCCTACAGTGTCCCCATAACGCCCGACGCCACCCGCATCCACCTCCGATGGCGCGCTCGGAGGCCCCGTTGCATCGCGTTGCATCGGGACAACTCGAGGTTGCATCGCACGCTCAAGGCGTAACAGACGGGTTACATGCGGGTGACCGGGACCACGAGGAGGAGTTACGGAATGGAACAGGATGAAACACAGGACAGAAACGTGGACTTCACCCCCAGGCAGACCCTGGCCATGCCCTACATCGCGGCCAACCCCTCCATGACTGAGGCCGCGAAGGCCGCCGGCATCAGCCGCGTCACCCTCTACCGCTGGATGCAGGACCCGTCGTTCCGGGCCGAACTCGAGCGCATCCGCAGGGACGCCGTCGACCTCGCCTACGCCGAGCTCCGCGGGCTCGCCCTCAAGAGCGTCACCGCCATCGCCGAACTGCTCGAAGATCCCGACCCCAGGGTGAGGGGCATGGCTGCGCGCACCGCCCTCAACAGCGTAGCGAAGGCCGAGGAAGTCTACCAACTCCGCAATCGGTTCGACATCCTCGACCGCGCCATCAGCCTGCTCAAGAACTCGATATAGAAAGGAGCGACACGTCATGCTTGCCTCCCTCCGTCGCCTCGAACGCTTCCTCGTCTGCCAGATCGCCCAGGTCACCCTCGACCCCATCGTCGAGGACTACCTCACGCAGTGGCAACTCGCCATGGATGAGCGGAAGACCCTGCCGGACCCGTTCGAGCTCGCCCAGACCGTCTCCGACAACGGCGTCCCCATCCTCGCCTTCACCCCGCTCCACGCCTACCTCATGGGCTGCGCCGACAAATGGCGGCTCCCCGATCCCGACCGCATCATCGCCGCCATCGTCCACGGCCACGCGGAGATGCGCTTCAAGCTGGATCAGGTCTGCCGCTGCCCCGCCCGCAAGAACCTCTGCGGCCGCCTCACCCCCCGCACCGAGCCAACTCCCTATGACTGATCCCCTCTCCCTACAAGGGGAGAGGGCTAGGGTGAGGGTACTCCGGGCGGAGAAGGGAGGTGTGTCATTCCGAGCGGAGTCGAGGAATCTCTCGGGTGCCTGGCGTAGGGGCATCCCTTGTGGGTGCCCTGCTGGGGGGTGAGGGTTACTCCCGGTCCCCGAGCGTGCGGCGCAGGTCGTCCACCTCGCGGCGGAGATCGCGGTTCTTGCGCCAGAGGAAGACGGCGTAGACGAAGAAGCCCGCCCAGGTGAGCAGCGTGCCCGCGAGCAGGTAGCCGAGGTTGCCCTCGGCCGGAGCGTCCTGCGCAGCAGGCGCCGCCAGCGCGGCGGGCGCGGTGAGCATGAGCACGAACAGGGAGACGGCGATGGAGGTGAGCAGTCGGTTCCGCATGTGGTCCTCAGGCGGCGGCGAGCCGCAGCTCCTCGACGGCCTCCTCGTCGCTGCGGAGCGCATAGCGCTCGGCGATGAGGGCCGCGAAGAGCACGATGAAGGTGACGAACGAGAAGAGGAGCGTGAGCAGCATCTCCCGCTCCAGCGAGCCCTGCGCGCCGGGGCCGGTGACCCGCTCCGGGTGCAGCCCGCCCCACCAGTCCGCCGCCATGTAGACGAACGGCACGGTCGCCGCGCCGATGATGGCGGTCACGGCGGACCAGCGCCGGCCGCGCTCGGCGTCGGGCGCGTAGGCGCGCACCATCAGGTAGCCGATGAAGATGAGCCACAGCACGAAGGTGAGCGTCCCGTTCGCGTCCCACACCCACCACGTGCCCCACACCGGCTTCGCCCAGACCGCGCCCGTGATGATGGCGACGGTGAAGAAGACGACGCCGACCTCCGCCGAGGCGTAGGCGAGCCGGTCCCACTTCCGGCCGCGTCGCACGAGGTAGAGGACGCTGCACGCAGCCGCGAGCGCGAACGAGAGGAAACTGGTGAGGATGACCGGGACGTGGAAGTAGAAGAGGCGCTGGACGATGCCCATAGACCGCTCGGTCGGCGCGTAGCCGAAGATGAGGTACATGTCTATCAGCACGAGGACTCCCGCCACGAGCAGGAGTCCCAGTCTCCAGGCGCCGGTCACGCTCACTCCTCCAACACGTACTCGAACACGAGCGATGATAGCACGAGGAAGACGACGTCGAAGGCGGCGATGAGCTGCAGCCAGCCGCCGACGCCGTCCCAGCCCTCGCCGTCGAGCGCCGCTCTCGCGCCGGTGACCGCGCCGATGAGCAGCGGCAGCGCGACCGGCAGGAAGAGCATCGGCAGCAGCACCTCCCGCGCCCGCGTGTGCACGGCTATCGCCGAGAAGAGCGTGCCGACCGCGGCGATGCCGACCGTCGCGGCGAGCGCGATGGCGATGAACCAGGCGTTGAAGAGCGAGAGGTCGTACAGGACGAGGAAGGCGGGTAGCATGAGCGCCTCGACCGCCACGAGCAGGGTGACGACACTCAGCAGCTTGCCGAGGTACAGCGCCTCGCGTGGGACGGGCGCGAGCCGGAGGCCGTCCAAGGTGCCGCGCTCGTGCTCCAGCAGGAAGGTGCGGTTCATGCCGAGCACGGCGGTGAAGATCCAGGCGACCCAGACGATGCCCGGCCCGATGGAGGCGATGAGTTGCGGCGACGGCTCGAAGGCAAAGGTGAAGATGAACGCGACGACGAAGGCGAACGCGAGCACGGAGAAGAGCGTCTCGCGCGTCCGCAGTTCCAGGCGCACGTCCTTGGCGTAGATGGTCAGCGCGGCGCGCAGCGTCTCCCGCATCACGCCGCCCCCTCTGACGTACCAATGGGGGGTGCGCTGAGGAGCGCGGCGATCTCGTCCGGCGCCGCGCCCGCGGCCTCGCCCGCCGCGGCGATGCGTCCGCCCCGCAGGACGGCGAAGTCGTCGGCCATAGCGAGCCCTCGCGCCGGGTCGTGCGCCGAGAGGACGACGGCCCCGCCGCCGTCGGCGACCGCCCGCACGATGGTCTCGACGAACGCCTGGCCCTGCACGTCGAGGCCGGAGTCGGGCTCGTCGAGCAGGAGGAGGGCGGGACGGTGCAGCAGCGCCCGGGCGATGGCGACGCGCTTCTGCATGCCGTTGGAGAGGCCGCGCACGCGGCGATGGGCCCAGCGCTCCGCGCCGACGTCGCGCAGCACCTCGGCGGTCCGTTCGTCCGGGTGGGGGACGCCGTGAAGCCGTGCGTAGAAGCGCAGGTTCTCCTCCGGCGTGAGGTCGTCGTAGAGGAGCGAGCCGTGGCCGGCGTAGCCGGTGGCGGCGCGGACGCGTCCGGCGTCCTTGTCGGCGTCGAAGCCCGCCGTCGTCACGCTGCCGGCGGTCGGCTTGACGAGGGCGGCGGCGACGCGCAGGAGGGTGCTCTTGCCCGCGCCGTTGTGCCCGAACAGCACGAGCACGCGGCCCCACGCCGCGTCGAGGTCGACGGCGCGCAGGGCGTGGGTCGTGCCGTACGTCCTGGAGACGCCGCGCAGTTCCAGCGCGTGGCCGGGGCGCGTGGCGGTCGATGTGGGCTGCTGCGTCATGGGGGTCGCGGGACAGTGTACCCTGTTCACCCCCATCCTAACCTTCCCCCATCGAGGGGGAAGGGACCAGACGGTACGGAGGTTTGAGCGTGGAAGTGTTCCGGCAGGTGGCGGCGGCATTCGGCAGGCGGGGCATCCCGAAGGGGATGGAGGAGCGCGTGCCGCCCGGCCAGTACGTGACGCCGAAGATGCCGGTGATGAGCATGTGGCCGACGCCGCAGATCGACCTCGGCGCCTGGCGGCTGCGCCTGTTCGGCGAGGTGGAGCGGGAGACGGAGCTGACGTGGGCGGAGTGGGAGTCGCTCGCACAGATCGAGGTCACGGCAGACTTCCACTGCGTCACCCAGTGGAGCCGGCTGAACGTCGGCTGGGAGGGCGTCCCGGCGTGGCGGGTGCTGGACCTGGCGCAGCCGACGACGGCGGCGCGGTTCGCGATGCTGCACTGCTACGACGGCTACACGGCGAACATCGACGTCGATGCGCTGCGCTCGCGGGACGTGCTGTTCGCGCACCGGCAGGACGGCGCTCCGCTCGCGGCGCAGCACGGTGGGCCGCTTCGGCTGGTCGTGCCGTCACGCTACGGGTGGAAGAGCGCGAAGTGGGTGAGCGGGGTCGAGTTCATGACCGAGGACAGTCCCGGCTTCTGGGAGGAGTTGGGCTACCACATGCGCGGCGACCCGTGGCGGGAGGAGCGCTTCAGGGGGTGGCGGTAGGGCTACAGGATCGAGGTGCGGTTCAGTTGAGGCAGGTCGCCTTCTACGAACTTGTGCTGCGCTAACAGGGACTGCTCCACCTGATAGCGGCGACTGCTCGGGACCAGCTGATAGCTGAACCAGCAGGCCCTACCAAGCGAGGTCGCTTGCACCATTCGAGGCGTGTCCCGATGATCTTTCATTCTTCGGCGTAGGTCACCGGTTTCCCCAATGTACAGAATCTCACCGTATATGTTGGATAGGGCGTAGCACCCCGACGACGGTGGTGCATCAAGATTGAAGCGCAAATCGAAACTAATTGTAGCAGTGAAAACAGGCGAACACGCATTGACTTTCAATTAGCACGATCCTGGTGGCGATGATGGAGACTGCTGTGAGCGGATCAGCGCCTGCGAGAATTCACTGGCGTATGCAGTAGCATTAGCTCTGTTCAGAGATACGCCACCCGAAGTCGTACTCCACCAAGCGGGATCCGATATCACTTGAGCGACAGGGTCTAGTTCTGCCATAGCACTTTGGATGGTTTCAGCTATAGATGTTGGAGTGAAGTTTAAATTGGCGGCATACATGGCCGTGAAAACCCATTTTGATATTACAAGGAAGAAATACAACCCATTATTCTGATAAACACGTGAAGATGCGCGATTCCCATCAGGTATAAATGTCTGATCGACTGCTTTGAAGTAGTTGATCATGATTCGGTCCCGTTTCTCGTTATCGTTCTCGCGCATGAAAATAGGATTTACTCCGGTAAACACGTGTGTCTTGAGCATATTGGCAAGCCCTGCCTGTTTGATTCTGCCTCGTCCCCCCGACGAGTCGTTGGCCATCTGAATCCGTCCACGAAGCGGCGACTCTTGGTCCTCGTTTAGCTGTTGGATTAGTCTGAGCGCCAGGGCATCAGTACCTCGTGCAACCAATGTCTGAAGCCAATGAGGGAGATAAGGTAAGTCTTCGATTCCCTGCATATCTGTGAAGCGTTTAGTAATCTGTTGCTGTAGAGCTGCCTCTACGGGCTGCTGAGTCGTGTTGACAATGTAGAAATGGTACATTTGATGAATGTCGTTTAATCCAACTGCTATAGTGGCAGGGAGCTTGAATTGTAGCAACCGAGGTTCGCTTTTCACAGCTCGCAGCAGGCCCTCTATCCGATGTTGCCCGTCAACAACACTGAAAGGGCAGACTTCAGCTGTATCAAAAGTGAGTTCGTTATGGTCTACATCGAAATCAATGTGTTTGTCTGTCGCCAAGAAGATTGTAGTTGGTAGGTTTGCATAACCCCGTGAAAATCCATCCGTGAGGTGTCGAGCCAGTCGATTTGCTCGTGCATTGTTCAGTATTCGCTGAAACCCTTCACCTTGAGGTTCAAGGTGGTTTACATCATAAAAGCCAGGAATTGCGAAGTCCTGTGGGGTAACGTAGGTAAGGAAGGTCGTCAAGTGGCCTTGCCTGACTTCAACTCCTGGACGGGTAATTTGTGGCATGCTTACCTCGAACGCCTATGGAGCCTAGACGGTGAAGGCGTCCAGCAGGGCCTGGGGGGAGCGGGCGGTGACGCGCTCGCGGACGCCGCCCATGCGTTGGTCGAGCGAGGGTCGTGAGTCGTCCTCGTAGATCACGCCGAGAGGGACGCCGCCCTGCTCGATGATGTCTCGCGCGGCGCTCTTGCTCGAGGAATCGTGGTCGTCGGGAATCTCCCACGCCAAGGGGTCGATGCCCTTCGCCTTGTTGCCCTTGAGGAGGGCGTAGGTGTCGTTGTAGGTGGTGCAGGGGGAGTTGACGTGGACGATGGAGAAGCCTTCGTGCTCCATGCCGCGCTTGATCATGGCGGCGAGGTCGCGGGGCTTGGTGGAGTAGCCGGAGGCGATGTAGGTGACGCCGAGGGTGAGGTAGAGGTCGAGGGGGTTGAGGGTGGCCTCGAGCTTGCCGTAGGGGGTGGAGCTGGTGACGGTGTCCTCGATAGTGGTGGGGGACGACTGTCCCTTGGTGAGGCCGTAGACGCCGTTGTCCATGATGACGGCGCAGATGTTGAGGTTCCGTGAGGCCTGGGGCGCGATGTGCTCCATGCCGATGCTGAGGAAGTCGCCGTCGCCTGCGACGACAACGACGTTGAGGTCCTCGCGCGCCATCTTCACACCGAGGGCGAGCGGGAGGGAGCGTCCGTGGATGCCGTGGAAGCCGTAGGGCTGATCGCCCTCGTACAGGTGAACGAGGTTGCCGGAGCAGCCGATGCCGGCGACGACGACGTTGTCGTGCATCGGCACCTCGCGCTCGATGTTCCAGTCGCGCATGGCGAACTCGAGGGCGCGTCGTACGCCGAAGTCGCCGCAGCCGGGGCACCAGAGGAAGTCGTACTCGGGGTTCTTGGCCGTTCCTGTCATGCGTTCACCGCCTGCGGCTGCCCGGCTCCGGCCAGGCGCGCCTTGATCCGCTCGCCGAGTTCCGTGGGACGGAACGGCAAGCCCGTGTACTGCGTGATGGCCTCTGCCTTGACGCCCTGGGAGCGCAGGACGCTCGCAAACTGTCCCTGGTAGTTGAGCTCGGGGACGATGACGAGGTCCTTGGAGCGCAACTCGTCCAGCAGCGCCGTGGGCAGGGGATTGAGGAACATGGTGTAGTACCACGCGACGTCGACGCCTGCGTTCCGGAGCTGCCGGAAGGCTTCCAGCGCGGGGCCCTTGGAGCCGCCCCACGGGATCACGGCGATCGATGCGGAGGCGTTGTCGCTCTCGTAGGTGCCTTCCAGCAGTTTGAGCTTGCTGAAGCGCCGTTCGGTCATGTGGATGTGGTACTTGGCGAGGTGCGTGGTGTCGCCGTAGATGTCGTGCTCGGAGCCGTTGGCGACGTAGGCGCCCGCGCCGCCGGGCACGGGGAAGGCGGAGATCTCCTGCGACTCGTATCGAAGGTAGCCGTTCTCTCCCTTGTAGACGTTCCTGCTCTCGACCGGCGTGGCGGCGAGGTCAGGCTTCGGGATGTTCTGCGCGCGCTCGGCGAGCGAGTGCTCGCTGAGGAGGATGACGGGGCCCTGGTAGCGCTCAGCCCAGTTGAAGGCGTGGACGGTAGCGAAGAAGCACTCCTCCACGCTGCCCGCGGCGATGACCGGGATGGAGGAGTCGCCGTGAGCAGGGCTGAGCGCGGCGTTGAGGTCCGACTGCTCGGTCTTGGTGGGGAGACCGGTGGCGGGACCGCCGCGCTGCACGTCGACGATGACGCAGGGGATCTCGGCCATCCAGGCGAGCCCGATGCCCTCGCCCATGAGGGTGAAGCCGGGGCCGGACGTGGCGGTCATGGACTTCCTGCCCGCGAACCCTGCGCCGACGATGCCGGTGATGGCCTCGATCTCGGAGCTGGCCTGGTAAGCGAACTTGCCCTCGCCCACGAGGTTGCGCTCCATGTACACGAGCACGGGCGTCGCGGGGGAGATGGGGTAGCCGAAGTAGAAGTCGATGCCGGCGTGCAGTGCGCCCACGGAGAGGGCATCGTTGCCCTTGATGAAGACCTGCTCGTAGTCCGGCTTCTCGGGTTCGCCAAGGTCGCTGATGGGGTCTTCTTCCGCGAGGTGGGCGAGGCCGAGGTCGAGCGCCATGTGGTTGGCCTCGACGACCTTGTCGCGGCCCGCGAACCGCTGGGAGACGAACTCCTTGAAGTAGTTCACGTCCATGTTGATGAGCCGCGAGAGGCCGCCCATGACGACCATGTTGGCGGCGCGGGACTCACCGGTCTGCTTGGCTAGTTCATCGAAGGGGACGGTGACGCAGCGGAGGTGTTCGTCGGAGAGGGGAGTTATGGAGGGGTCGAGGAGGATGATGCCGCCGTCGTGCACCTCGGTGCGATGCTCGTGGTAGGCCTCGTCGTTGAAGGCGACGAGGATGTCTATGGCATCGCCCGGGCTCTCGACCGGGGTACGGGAGACGCGCGCCTGTGTCCAGGTGGGGCCTCCGAGGATCTGCGAGGGGAAGGTAGCGAAGGTAAGCGCATGGTAGCCGACGCCGGTGGCAGCCCGGGCCAGCATCTCCGCTGCGGTTACGACTCCCTGGCCACCTTCGCCGGCAAAGCGGACGATAATCTCACTTCGGCTGGCCATCGTCTCAGTCCTCCGTGTAAGCCTCCCTGACTGCTTCCTGTCAGATGAGCCCGGAGACGGGTGGTTCGCAGTCAGGCATCGTGCGCAGCAAGCGGCCAGGCTGACACACGCCAACTAGGTAGGTTACGGAGCGCAGGATGGGGTGTCAATCGGCGCGATGCGGTGAAGGTGTCCACGCAATACAAGGGTTCCCGCGCTCCAGGATCAAGAGAGTGAACGATTCAGCCATCCACGGGCGTTCAACGAGGCGGAATCCTCTATCCCGACGAGTGGGCATGATTCGCGTGTTCCGGTCAGATGAGACAGAGGCTTCAAGGCCACAGCCGCCTGTGAGCGGCTACGAGCGCGCGCGTTGACACCGTAGAGAAGCCAGCGGTATGCTCGCCCACGGCGTGAGAGTGCGCGCCCATGCAGCCCCGCTCCGCATCCCTTGATGGAGAAGGGGCTGATTTGTGGTAAGCGGCGCACCCGGGCTGGCGCGTACTACGCCCGGAACAACAGAGGGAGGCTGCATGGCCCAGAAGGAGATCGAGCTTAAGCGCGGGCTCAGGGACGTCTACTTCGAGTCCACTGAGTCCAGCTTGGTCATCGGCGACGTGGGACGCCTCATCTACCGGGGCTACGAGATCCACGACCTGGCCGAGCACGCGAGCTTCGAGGAAGTCATGCACCTCATGCTCGTAAAGCGCCTCCCCACCCGCGCTGAACTGGATGAGTTCGATGCGACCCTCCGCAGTAACAGAGCAGTGCCGCAGGAGGTGCTGGAGATCATCGAGCGGGTGAAGGATGCTCACCCCATGGACGTGCTCCGTACCGGCATCTCCGCCCTGGCAGCGTTCGACCCCGAGGTCGACGACATCTCCCACGAGGCGACGCTCCGCAAAGGCCTCAGGATCACCGCACAGACCCCCACCATCGTCGCCGCTCACCACCGTATCCGCAGCGGCCAGGACCCCATCCCTCCCGACTCCTCCCTCTCTCACGCAGCAAACTTCCTCTACATGCTCCTCGGCGAGCGTCCCGACGACGAGACCGCCCGCCTCATGGACAAGGACCTCATCGTCCACCTGGACCACGGCTCCAACGCCTCCTCCTTCGCAGCCCGCGTAACGGCGAGCACCCTCGCCGACGTTCACGGCGCGATCGTGACCGGTCTCGGCACACTCAAGGGCCCGCTGCACGGCGGGGCTGCCGAGGGCGTGATGAAGATGGCGCTGGAGATCGGCGAGGTCGACAACGTCGAGGAGTACCTGAAGGGGAAGCACGAACGGCGCGAGCGCATCATGGGCTTCGGGCACGCCGTCTACCGTGCGGAAGACCCGCGGGCACGGCACCTTCGCGAGGGCTCCCGCCGCCTGGCAGAGAAGATGGGGGACCCCAAGTGGTTCCAGATACTCAGCCGGGTGGAAGAGCACATGCGCCCGTACGCGGAGCGCGGGATATGCGTGAACGTGGACTTCTGGGCCGGCTCCGTCTACTACCTGCTGGGCATACCGGAAGACCTGTTCATCTCCATCTTCGCGGTTGCGCGGGTGCCCGGTTACGTCGCGCAGGTGCTGGAACAACAGGACAAGAACATGCTCATCAGGCCGCAGATGAGATATGACGGACCGATAGACGTCGAGTTCGTTCCCTTGGACCAACGAGGTTAGACTGCCAGGAGAGGGGGCACGGAGCGTTATGACCCAGCAGCAGGGGATCGAGGTTGCCGAGGCTGAGCCCGGCTGTGCGCATCATTGGGCTATAGAGAGCCCGAACGGGCCCACCAGCTATGGCACCTGCAAGCGGTGTGGGGAGACCCGCGAATTCAGGAACTCCATAAAGATCACCAGCTGGGAATCGGAAGGCAGCCACGTCAACCGTAACCCGCGCTAGCCGTTCCAGCGGTTAGCACCACTCCTGTCACGGCGCATGACAGGCCTGTTCGCCCCCACCGGCGCTGACGCCGAGGCCCGCAGACGCATCGCGTTGCGCGGCCCCATCACGTTCTCCGAGTTCATGGAGATAGCACTCTACTGGCCGGACGGCGGCTACTACGCGTCGCGCCGCTCATTCGGCCCCCTCGGCGACTTCTACACTGCACCGCTGGCGCACCCCGCCTTCGGAGCGCTCGTCGCGCGGCAACTGCTCACGATGTGGCGTGCGCTCGGCACACCGGCGCCCTTCAACGTCATCGAGGCAGGCGCCGGCGACGGCACGCTTGCGCTGGATGCGACCGCGCACGCGTCGGCGCTCACCGGCGGGTTCGCCGACGCACTGGCGTACACGGCGGTCGACCCGCGAGAGCCGCCCGCGGACTTCCCCGAGCACTGGGTGCGCTCCGGGGGTGTGCCGGTGGTGGGTGGCAGCGGGGTCGTGCTCGCGAACGAACTACTGGACGCCATGCCCGTTCACCGCGTGACGCTGGAGGGCGGGCGGCTGCGCGAGCTGTTCGTGGACGCCGCAGCGGAAGGCGGTTTCATCGAGGTGACGGGAGAGCCGTCCACGCCGGCACTGGCCGAGCGGCTCGATCGCCTGGGCGTGACGCTTTCCGAGGGCTACCGGACGGAGGTGAACCTGGCGTCGGAGGCGTGGCTCACGGAGGCGTTCGCCGCCATCGAACGCGGCTACCTGCTGTTGATCGACTACGGCCACGAGGCGTCAGCATACTACGACGAGTCGCGCCGTGCGGGAACGCTGCGCTGCTACTCAGGCCACACGCTGGGGATGAACCCGTACATCGGCGTGGGGAAGCAGGATATCAGCGCGCACGTGGAGTTCACGTCCGTGCGGTCGGCGGCGATCGCCGTGGCGTTTGCGGAGGCGGGGGAGATGCCGCAGTCGGAGTGGCTGCGATCGCTGGGCATCGAGGTGTTCCGGGCGGAGATTGCGGAGTGCAACAGCCTGAGCCGCATCGAACGCACAGCGAACCTGCATGGCGTGGACGTGCTGTTGGATGAGGAGGGGATGGGCGGGTTCAGGGTGCTGGCGTTCGCCAAGGATGCGCCGACCGACGGAGTGCTGGGGGCGAGCCCGCCGGAGTCTGCGCCCGCGCCGATCGCGGGAGCGCGGCATATGCCGTTCGGGGCCACCCCACTTCGGTGAAAGGATGCTGCGCGCTAAAGCGCGGACTGCGTTGGCGCTCCGCTCAGCATGACACGCTCCCCCTTCAACCCCGCCACAGTACCCTCACCCTAGCCCTCTCCCCTTGTAGGGAGAGGGGATCAGAAGGCATCCACGAAGGGTGCACCTACCTCGGAGGCGGTTCGCAACGGCGGGCGGTGGCGATGAAGCCGGTGTGGCCGACCATGCGGTGGTCGGGGCGGGCGCTGGTCTCGGAGAAGTGCCACGGGCGCTCCAGCAGCTCGAATGCCTCCGCCATGTGCCAGCGGTCGTCGCGGGTCAGGCGCATCATCAGCTCGTGCACCTGCAGGACGGTCGGCAGGTAGGCGGCGAAGACCCCGCCCGTTCTCAGGACCCCGGCTGCGGCATCGATCAACCGCGATGGCTCGGGCACGTCGGCGACGATGCAGTCGGCCTCGTCTGCGCCCAGGCCGTTGGCGTAGGCGTCGCCGAGGACGATGCGGTGGTTCGCCGCGCCGGGCGCGAGGTGCGCGACGTTCCGCTGCGCCGCTTCGACGACCTCCTCGCGGACCTCGTGCGAGACGACCGAGCCGTCCGGTCCGACAGCGCGCAGGAGCGCGGCTGACGCGGCGCCCGAGCCGAGCCCGACCTCGACGACGCGGGCGCCGGGGTAGACGTCGGCGTGCATCAGGAGGGCGGCGAGGTCCTTGGGGTAGATGACCTGACTCTGACGCGGGAGCTCCTTCACGGCGTCGGCGAACGGCGGGCGGAGGATGAAGAGGCGATGGCCTTTGTTGGTGGCGAGGAAGAAGCCCTCGTGCCGCCCGATGATCTCGTCGTGGGTGACGTAGCCGAGGTGCGTCTCGACGAGTGCACCGCTCCTGAGTTCGACGCGGTAGCGGCGCTTGCGCTGGTCGTAAACCATGGCCACGTCGCCCTCCGTGAACGGGGCGCGCTTGAGGTCTGCTTCGCTTGGGGTAGCACTCATGTGTATCGCCGTTCGGAAACGAGGAGGGGCTGCGCCGCCGCAGCCCCTCCCGAACGCTTCGTTGCCGCCGCGTCTATCCCTGGAGCTTGCCCAGCTCTTCGAGGATGGCGTTGGGGTCGGGCAGGACACCCTGGTAGGTCTGGTGGTAGCGGATGGCACCCTGCGGGTCGATGATGGAGACGGACCTGATGCACATGCCTGAGTCTTCGTTGAAGATGCCGTAGGCCCGGGCAACTTCGCCGTGGGGCCAGAAGTCCGACAGGAGCGAATGGGCG
Organism: Dehalococcoidia bacterium; assembly: GCA_965116305.1. GTDB lineage: Bacteria > Chloroflexota > Dehalococcoidia > Lucifugimonadales > Australimonadaceae > Bin16. The sequence goes on from OZ220673.1 coordinate 77,553, forward strand.
ATCCCGCCCAGATTGGTCCCCCACGACTTGAGGGCGGGGCGGGCGTCGGCGCCAAGGCCGAGGACGTGTGCGCCCTTCTCTTCGAACGACTTCAACGCACGGTTGAAGGTTGCAGTCTGCGTCGTTCAGCCGCCGGTGAATGCGGCGGGGAAGGAGTGGATGACGACCCACTTCTCGCCCTTGAAGTCGGCGAGGGAGACGTCTTCTCCGTTCTGGTCCTTGAGGGTGAAGTCCGGGGCTTGCTGGCCTACGTCCACCATGCGGGGCCTCCTGAGAGAGGGGGTGTGGCGGGTAGGATACCAGAAAGCGCGGGAGTGCTCAGGGCTGGATGAGGCCCTCCTGGGGCTGTGTCCAGGCTACCTTCGGCAGCATGGCGTGTTGCCTGGCTCGTGCGAAGGATATGTCGTGGACGGGTACGTCGATGATCACCGGCGCCTGGCGTTCCAGTGCGAGGGGGAGCAGCTGTTCCAGGTCCAGAGGGTCGTCCGCTTGCATGCCGACCGCGCCGAAAGACTCGGCGAACCTGATGAAGTCCGGGTTGTGCAGCTCAGTCTCATAGGTGCCGGAGAAGAAATCATCCAGGTCGCGTGCGACGTTGCCGTAAGCGTCGTCCCTGAAGACGATGGTGACCACGTTGATGCCGTACTTGACCGCGGTTGAGAGCTCGGCGGCGTTGAACATGAAACCACCGTCTCCGTTGATACAGACGACGGCACGGTCCGGCTGGGCGACCTTCACGCCCAGCGCCGTGGGGAACGCGCCGCCGAGGTTGTAGGAGTAACCGGAATCGATGTACGTCTTCGGGTGGTCCACCTTGTAGTGCGTGCGGGAGTAGTAGCCGAGCTGGGTGATGTCCCAGACGGTGAAGGCGTCGTCGGGGACACCGTGCTGGATCGCTTCGATGATGGGGAACTGCGGCTCGTGGAGGTGGATGTCGTAGTAGGCGATGAGGCGCCGGGCGGCGGCGACCGCCGGTTCGGGCGATGGACGGTCCCCCGCTCCCGCGTCGGCGAGACAGGGCAGCAGGGCTTCGATGGTTGCCCTGGCGTCGCCGTGCAGGGGGATGGTGTTCGCCTGCACCCGGGTGAGTTCGGAGTCGTCTACGTTGATGTTTATCAACGTGGAGGCGTCTCCTGCCGGATTGCCCATCGAGAAGCGCGTTCCGATGCCTATCACGACATCGGCCGACTGCATCACGTCGACGAGTTCGTTCATCTCCTGCACGTCCGCACGGGGGCTCAGGCAGGAGCCGTAGCAGAGGGGGTGGCGGTCCGGGATGGCGCCCTTGCCGCCGCCGGAGGTAATGACAGGGATGCGGGTCGCTTCGGCGAGTGCAACGAGGGCCTCTTCCGCGCCCGACTGCGCCACGCCGCCTCCGGCGAGTATGACCGGGCGCTGGGACGCGGCGATGATGCGGGCGGCTTCCTGCAACTGTTCCGGGCTCGGCACGATGCGCGAGGTAGGGGCAGGATCCCGCAGCTGGATCTCATCACGCTCCAGGCCGGTTTCCGGAGGCATCTCGATATAGACGGGACGGGGCCGCCCGGTGCGCATCTGCCGGAACGCCTCGGACACGGCGCCGGGAACGTCGCGCGGCGTGAGCACCTGCCGCCGCCATTTCGTGACAGGGGCCAGCGTGGCCCCCTGGTCCACGACCTCGTGGACGGATCCGAGGTTCTTGCCGATCTGGCCGCGAGGGATCTGACCGGCGATGACGAGCAGGGGCGATGAGCGGGCGTATGCGGTGGCGACGCCCGCGGCGGCGTTGTAGACACCCGTGCCGGGCACGACCATGACGACCCCCGGTTTCCCCGACGCGCGGGCGTAACCGTCGGCCATGTGCGCCGCGCCCTGCTCGTGGCGTGTGGTGATCAGGCGGATGCCCGGCTCGTCGCGCATGGCGGCGACGATCCCGTTCATGTGTATGCCGGGGATGCCGAATACGACTTCGACACCCTCGCGCACGAGAGATTGCACCAGGGCTTCGCCGCCGCTCATTCTGGGCATGCTTCAATTCCTCCCGCGAACAGACTCCTACTTCAGTTCAGCGGCGCGCTGACAGCAGTGCAGCCCTGAGTCAGCCACAACTGTACATGGAGACGTTCCGACATCGGGCCACCAAGGGCAGGCTATAAACCTTCGGTAACCACCATGTTGATGTTGGCCGCCCTCGAGAGAAGGTCGCCAAGCTCGGTGTACTCCGGGGAGGCCAGCCAGGCGCGAGCCTGCTCCATGCTGCCGAACTCGAGGATCGAGAGGCGCTTGGGCGTCCAGGAGCCCAGTCGGACTTCGATCTCGCCACCACGGGCTACGAACCTGCCGCCGTGAGCTTCCACAGTACCCGTTACGCGCTCGAAGAACTGTCTGAATAGCTCAGGGTCCTTTATCTCAAGATCGGTTATCACGTATGCAGACATGCTGGCATCTCCTGAGTCTGGATTCCTGTTGGTGCGGGAATGGCAGGGCCTTACTCGTCGAAGGGCATCGGAGTTCGGGACGGCGGGCGGCGCGGGCCGCTGCTCATTCTGGGCATGATGCTGGACCAACTCGGCTCAAAACCGGGTGTGTGTCGACTGAAGTCAGCACCGCAGTAGCCTGCGGGCCGCCCGCCATGCTATTCATGGCCATAGCCTAACCGATACATCCTCCGGATGTCTGTACATACGCAGTTGCGGACTCTTCCACTCCTGCGATGTTCGCGGAATCCATGCCCGCACCGGGGTGTTTTGCACAGCCCACTAGGGACTATGTGCACGGTCGCCTAGGCAGGCTATAAGCCCTCGGTAACCACCCATGTTGATGTTGGCTGCCCTCGAGCGAAGGTCGTCAAGCGCCGTGTACTCCGGGCAGGGCCTTACTCCTCGGCGGGGCGCCAGCGGAGCTCGGGGCGGCGGGCTGCACGGGCCTCGTCGAGGCGGGAGATGGGGGTCTCGTAGGGAGCGCCACGCAGGAACTCCTCGTCCGCGGCTGCCTCAGCGTCGATGCGTTCCAGCGTCTCGATGAAGGCGTCGAGCGTCTCCTTCGACTCGGTCTCGGTGGGCTCGATCATGAGCGCTTCGGGCACGACGAGCGGGAAGTACATGGTGGGTGCGTGGAAGCCGTGGTCCAGCAGGCGCTTGGAGACGTTGAGCGCGGTCGCTCCTGGTCGTTTGCGGGCGGCGAAGACGACCTCGTGCATCACGGAGCGGTCGTAGGGGAGCTCAAAGAGCGGGCGGAGTTTCGCAAGCAGGTAGTTGGCGTTGAGCACGGCGTTGCCGCTGATGTCCAGCATGCCCTCGCCGCCGAGGAGCGAGATGTAGGTGAGGGCGCGGATCAGCACGCCGAAGTTGCCCTGCGCTCCGCCACAGCGTCCGATGCTCTGCGCGGGCATCTCGCTGCCGTAGGAGCCGTCCTCGCGCTGGACCGCGATGGGGCCGGGGAGGAAAGCAGCGAGCGCCTCGGTGACGCAGATGGGCCCTGCACCGGGTCCGCCGCCGCCGTGGGGCGTGCTGAACGTCTTGTGCAGGTTCATGTGGACGACGTCAAAGCCGAAGTGGCCGAGCTTGGCGCGGCCGAGCAGAGCGTTCATGTTCGCGCCGTCGCCGTAGACGAGGCCACCCGCCTCATGGACGATGCGGCACATCTCGATGGCGTTGCGGTCGAAGAGGCCGAGGGTGGTCGGTTGGGTGAACATCACGCCCGCGAGGTCCTCGCCGGCCTCCGCGCGGACGGCGTCGAGGTCGATATCGCCGCCGGACGTGGAGGGGATGGATATGACCTGGAAGCCGGCCATGGCTGCGGACGCGGGGTTCGTGCCGTGCGCGGTGTCCGGGATGAGCATCTTGCTGCGGTGACTCTCGCCGCGGGCGTCGAGCGCCGCGCGGAGCGTGAGGATGCCCGCGAGCTCGCCCTGCGCGCCCGCGAGCGGGGCGAGGCTGGCGTTGGGCAGGCCGCTGACCTCCTGGAGGTAGGCCTGCAGGCGGAAGACTGCCTCAAGGCATCCCTGGACCTGCGCCTCCGGCTGGGCGGGGTGTGCGAGTGCGAACCCCGCTGTGGCGGCGACGGCCTCGTTCAGCTTGGGGTTGTACTTCATCGTGCAACTGCCGAGGGGGTAGAAGTTGGTGTCGATGGAGAAGTTCAGCTGGCTGAGGTGCGTGAAGTAGCGGACGACCTCGCCCTCGGTGACCTCCGGCAGCTGCAGGTCGTCGCGGAGCATCGCCTGCTCCGGCATGAGCTGCGGCGGCACGTCGGACGTGGGGAGCGTCACGCCGGTGCGACCGGGGCGGCTGCGCTCCATGAGCAGCCTGCGGCGGTTGTGCGCCTCCTCGCGGAGCGGAGTGTCGGGCATCGAGGTCATCGGCCTGTCTCCGCAAGTGCGTCCACGAGGCGGTCGATCTGGCCGCGGGTGTTGACCTCGGTGACGCAGAACAGCATGCCGTTGGGGTAGCGGTCGCTCACGTCCAGCCCGCCGATGATGCCGCGTTGCTGGAGTGCGCCGCTGATCTCGGCGGCAGGCTTCGGGCAAGAGACGACGAACTCCTGGAAGAAGGGAGCGCCCACCGGCAGGCTGTAACCGGGAAGTTCGGCGATGCGAGACGCGGCGTAGTGCGCCTTCTGGTAGCAGAGCCCGGCGACGTGGCGGAGTCCCTGCTTGCCCATGAGCGCCAGGTACATGGTGGCCCAGAGCCCGATGAGCGCGGTGCTCGTGCAGATGTTGGAGGTGGCGTGCTCGCGGCGGATGTGCTGCTCGCGCGGTTGGAGGGTGAGCACGTAGCCGGTTCGGCCCTCCGTGTCCACGGTCTTGCCCGCGATGCGTCCGGGCAGCTGACGGATGTACTCCTGGCGGCAGGTGAAGATGCCGACGTACGGGCCGCCGAAGCTGGGCGGGATACCGAGGGCCTGCCCCTCGCCGGTCGCGATGTCGGCGCCGAACGCGCCGGGAGGCTTGTACATGGCGAGCGCCGTGGGATCGCACGACATGACGGCGAGCGCTCCGTGCTCATGCGCGAGGTCAACAAGCGCCTGCGAGTCCTCGAACGCGCCGAAGAAGTTGGGGTACTGCGAGATGAGGCACGCTGTTTCCGCCTGGAGCTCCGGCGAAACGGGCGAGGTCTCGTAGACCTCGATTCCCTGGGGCTGCGCGTAGAAGCGGATCGTCTCGACGTAGCGCGGGTTGACGGTATCGAGCACGGCGACGCGCCCGCGCTTCGTCACGCGGCAGGCCATGAGCGCAGCTTCCGCCAGGCTGCTTGCGCCGTCGTACATGCCTGCGTTCGAGACCTCCATACCGAAGAGTTGGGCGGTAAGGGTCTGGAATTCGAACGTGCCCTGCAGCGTGCCCTGCGACACCTCCGGCTGGTATGGGGTGTAGGAGGTGAGGAACTCGCCGCGCGTCACGAGGGGCGCGACGACGGCGGGGCAGAAGTGGTGGTAGACGCCCGCACCGAGGAAGCTCGGATGCTCACCCGCGTGGAAGTTGCGCTGCGCCAGCGCCGTCATCTCCGCGCGCAACTCCATCTCCGGCACCGGCGCGGGAAGTGCGAGGCCGGGGTGGCGGAACTGCTCGGGGATATCGCCGAACAGCTCTTCGACGGCAGGCGCGCCGACCTCCGCAAGCATGGCGGCACGGTCGTCGCCGGTGTTGGGGATGAAGGGTGAGGTGAGAGGCGAGTCAGACATACAGGCTGTGGTCAGAACTTCACTCGGTCAGCGCCGTGTAGGCTGCGGCGTCCAGCAGGGTGTCGAGCTCGGCGGGGTCGTCGGGCTTGACGCGGATCAGCCAGCCCTTCTCGTGCGGGCTCTCGTTCAGCAGTTCGGGCGCGTTCTTCACCTCGTCGTTGACGGCGGTGACCTCGCCGGATACCGGGGAGAAGAGCTCGGAGACGGCTTTGACCGACTCGACCTCGCCCATCTGGGCGTTCTGGGTCACGCGGTCGCCGGGTTGGGGGAGCTCGACGTAGACGACGTCGCCCAGCTCGTGCTGTGCGAAATCGGTGATACCGACGAGGATGAGGCCGTCCGGTTCAGGCAGCGCCCACTCGTGCTCCCTGGAGTAGCGGCGGTCTTCCGGAACAGGCATGACTATCGCGACCTCTTGTAGAAGGGAAGGGCCACGATCTGCGCCGGTATCTGCCGTCCGCGAACGTCTACGGCGATGGGTGTTCCGGGCTCGCTGGCCTCCCTCGGAAGATAGCCGAGGCCTATATTGGTGTCAAGGTAAGGCGAGTAGCTGCCACTCGTAACTTCGCCCGCGTCGGCGCCTTCGACGAGGATGCGGTGATGCGCCCTCGGGGCGGGGCCGCGCTCCGCCGTGCGGAAGCCCGCCAGCACGCGCGTCGTACCGTTCTCCGCGGCTGCGCGTACTGCGTCCGCGCCACAGAAGTCGCGCTCCAGCCGGACGAAGCGCTCCAACCCGGCTTCGATGGGGTTGACCGTTTCGTCCATGTCGGAGCCGTGCAGCAGCAGTGCGGCCTCCAGCCGGAGGGCGTCGCGCGCACCGAGTCCGCAGGGTGCCGCTCCCGCGTCCATGAGGGCGCGCCAGAGTGCAGAGGTGGCCTCCGACGCCGGCATGATCTCGACGCCATCCTCGCCGGTGTAGCCGGTGCGGGCGATGAGCGCGGGCGCGCCCATGACCTCTGTCTCGACGACGTTGAACGGGCGCACGGCATCGGGGTCGAACCCGGCGACCCGCGCGGCGATAGAGGTGCCGTCCGGGCCCTGGAGCGCGATCATCGCGATCTCGGCAGTGCGGTCGGTGAGCGTGGCGTTGGGGAAGCGCTCATCGCGCCACCGCTCCAGCCAAGCGAAGACCTTCGCGGCGTTCGCGGCGTTCGCGACGATCATGAAGCGCTCGTCGCCGAGCCGGTAGACGATAGCGTCGTCCACGATGCCGCCGGACTCGTTGCAGAGGAGGCCGTAGCGCGCGCGGCCTATGGGCATCGCCTCGCCGACGTCGGCGGTGTGTATCCAGTCGAGGAGGGCACGGGCATCAGGCCCGTCGACGGCGAAGCGCCCCATGTGGGAGACGTCGAAGATGCCGGCTGCTGTGCGGACGGCGCGCGCCTCGGCAAGCACGCCCGCGTACTGCACGGGCATGTCGTACCCGGCGAACGGCACCATGCGGGCGCCCAGGGAGACGTGGTCGTCGTGCAGGACGGTGGTGCGGAGAGGGGCGTCTGCCATGCATTAAGGGTAGCATAGGGGCGTTTTCGGCAGAGGAGGTTTCCGCCCATGGAGCGACTCGAATTCGGTGTGTGGGACCAGATGCAGACGTATGAGGTGCTCAACGCAACGAGCGCCGCCGAGGTGTACGAGGCGCATATCCGGCAGGCGCAGCTGATGGAGCGCGTGGGATTCGAGTACTACTGGACGCTGGAGCACCAGGGCTCCTATGTGGGCGCGATCACGTCGCCGCAGATGTTCTTGACGGCGGTGGCGCGACACACGGAGTCGCTGCGTCTCGGGACGATGATCTGGCAGCTGCCGTTCCATCATCCGATACGGCTGGCGCAGGACGTGGCGATGCTGGACCACCTCTCCGGCGGACGTGCGGAGTTCGGCACCGGCATCGGCGTGCACGAGCACGAGTTCATGCGCTGGGGGCTGGACTTCTACTCGCGTCAGGAGATGGGCGAGGAGATGTTGGACATCATCGAGCTGGCGTGGGGCGGCGATGGAACGGTGACATACGAGGGGAGGTACTGGCAGATAGACGAGGCGCTGATACAACCGGTGCCGTTGCAGAAACCGCATCCGCCGATATGGGCGGCGGTGCACAGCCCGCGCGCGATCGACTTCGCGGCGAAGCGCGGCTACCACATGGCGCAGAACATCGATACCGACGAGTCGATGGTCCAGAAGTTCTCTGAGTGGCGTGAGGCGTGGAAGGGATACGGGCACGAGGGGCCGATGCCGCGCCAGTTCCTGATGCGCGTGGTGCACGTGGCGGAGACGGACGCAAAGGCCCACGAGCAGGCGCAACAGTACCTGCTGGAAGCCAACACGCTGGGACGTGAAATCGTCACGTCCAGCCGCATCGGGTTCGGCTCCCATCCGCGCGGGATGGGGTACGAGGACAGCGAAGACATCCGCGAGCGGGGACGCATCTTCCGCGAGTGCGCGCGCTCCTACGAATTCTGGCTCGACAACGGGCTGGCGCTCGTGGGCAGTCCGGAGTCGGTTGCGCGCCAGATAGCGGAGGGGCGGGAGAAGATCGGGTACGACCATTTCGCCGGGAAGTTCCACATCGGGCGGATGCCGCACGACATGGTGGAGTCGTCCATAACGCTGTTCGGGCAGGAAATCATCCCCGCCTTCAGATAGCAGGCACGCTCGCACAGAGCACATTCGTTCGGGAGGGAGAGAGCAGGATGCCTCCTCTGGAGTTCGGCGCGTGGGGCGCCGTGAAGATCAACGACATCAAGCGCCTCGGCTCGGCGGCTGCGGCGTACGACGAGCACATCCGCCAGGCCCGCATGATGGACGAGCTCGGCTACCGCTACTACTGGATCATCGAGCACCAGGCCTCCTACATCGGCGCGATCACAGCGCCGACGGTCTTCCTCACGGCGGTCGCGGCGGCGACCGAGCGCATCCACGTAGGCGCGATGATCTGGCAACTGCCGTTCCACAACCCGATGCGGCTGGCGCAGGAGGTGGCGACGCTCGATCACCTGTCGAAGGGCAGGGTCGAGTTCGGGTCCGGGCTGGGGACGCACGAGCACGAGTTCATCCGCTGGGGCATCGACTACTACGAGCGTCACGCCGCGAGCGAAGAGGCGATGAAGGTGATCGAGGATGCATGGACGAAGGACGAGGTCACGCATCGCGGACGGTTCTGGCAGTACGACGAGATGCTGCCGATGCCGAAGCCGTACCAGCAGCCGCACCCGCCCATCTGGATCGCGTGCCACAGCCTGCGCGCCTTCGAGTGGGCGGCGGAGCGCAACAACGACGTCGCGACGAACATCTCCACTGACGACGAGTTGGTCGACAAGTTCGAGCACTTCCGGCGCATCTGGCGCGAGTGCGAACACCCCGGCCCGATGCCGCGGCAGATGCTGGTGCGCGTCGTCCACGTCGCGGAGACCGACGAGCAGGCCCGGGCCGAGGCGGAGCCGTACCTGCTGGAGTACTACGGCATCGACCGCGAGCACGTGGTCAACACGCGCATCGGTTTCGGGAGCGACCCACGGGGGAAGGGGACCGACAACACCCGCTACACGCGGGCAAACGGGCGGATATTCGCGCAGGCGCGGCAGTCCTACGATTTCTGGATAGAGAACGGGCTGGCTATCATCGGCAGCCCGGAGACCGTAGCGCGGCGGATCGCGGAGACGCAGGAGCGGCTCGGCTTCACGGTGTGGGCGGGGAGCCATCACATCGGGCGGATGCCGACCGAGCACGTCGACAAGTCCATCCGGCTGTTCGGCGAGGAGGTCATCCCCGCATTCGACGCGCCATCCGAGCCGGTCGTGCCGGAGAGCACGGTGCTCCGGCGTCAGGGCCCGTCCGGTCAGCAGGGGCCTTGGGCTGGGAGTTAGGGACGTCATGGAGGACATTACCCTACGGGTGGCGCAGGCGTCGGATATAGACGGCATCACAGACTTGGTGACGGCGCTGGCCGACGAGCGCGGTGGCACGAGCGATGCGGAGGCGGTGGCGGCTGCGGCAGAGGAGTGCATCGGTCAGCCCGGTCACGAGATCATCGTTGCGTCAACTGGGAGACAGGTCGTCGGCTACATCGCGGTGCACTGGGTCCCCTTCCCGATGCTGGGTGGGAGAGAAGCCTACGTGTCCGATCTGATCGTCAAAGCTGACTGGCGAGGGCACGGGTTGGGCAACCGACTGATGGAGGCGGTGGAAGCGTGGGCCAGCGAGACGGGATGTGAGCGGTTGATGCTGAACAACCGCGTTGCAGCCGAGTCGTTCGAGCGGGGGTTCTTCGCGAAAGCCGGCTTCCGTCAACGTGCAGACTTCGCGAACTTCGTCAAACCGCTGGGGACGGGACAGGCGTAGTAGCCAGAGAGCGCCTGCACTCACGATTGCATTCATTGATAGCATTGATTACGATGATTGCACTGCAATCGGAGTAGTGGCATGACGAGCATCACCGTACGGAACATCGAGGACGACCTGAAACGGCGGCTGCGCATCAGGGCTGCCGAGCACGGGCATTCCATGGAAGAGGAGGCGCGGCGCATCCTCCGGGAGGCGCTCGGCGAGGGTGAGGTTCCGGTGGACACTGCTGTGCTGGAGAAGGGCTTGGGGACGCAGATCCACGAGCTGTTCGCGCCGCTCGGCGGCGTGGAGTTGGACATTCCACCGCGTAATGCAGGGCCTGAGCGCGAACTCCCGCGCTTCGATTGAGATTCCTCGTGATTATTCTTGATACGAACGTTGTGTCGGAGCTAATGAATGACACTCCGCAGCCGGAAGTGCTTGCGTGGGCAGACACCCAGCCAATCAGTACGCTGTTCACTACAGCCATCACGGAGGCGGAGGTGTGGGCAGGCATAGCGGTTCTGCCCGACGGGCGTCGCCGAAGAAGTCTGACTGGTTCGGCTGAACAGATGTTCAGCGTGACGTTCGCCGAACGTATTCTGCCGTTCGATAGCGAGGCCTCCCGTGCCTACGAAGCGATAGCCGCTGCCCGCCGCGCCGCCGGACGGCTGATCAGTTCGTATGACTGCCTTATCGCAGCCATCGCCCTCGCTCATGGAGCTGGCGTTGCGACACGGAACGTGAGCGACTTCGAGGGATGCGGGATAGAAGTAACGAACCCGTGGGACGGGTGAGGGAGCACTACCCCAGGACGGAGTAGCCCTGCGGGAGGGGGCCGCGCCCCGTGCCTGAGAGGGCGAGTGGCGCGCCTCTGCCGGACTCGAGCGCGAGGGAGGCGAGCAGCCGCAGCGTGACGCCCATCGACTCGTGTGACGGTTCGACCTCGACGCCGATGGCGTTCGCGAGGTCGAGCGTGTGGACGGTGAGTTCGAAGACGCGTGTCTCTAGGTAGTCCCCGAAGCGGATGCCGCCGTTGTCGTAGGCGATGATGGTGTCCTCATCGGTCGCATCGAGGACCTGCTCGGAACGCGCCCAGTCGGCGTTCATTGTGGCGAGCGGGTCATCGCCCAGCTCACGGCCGGCGATGCGCCCTCGCTCGGCGACGCGCTCATCGTCGCTCGGCTGTCGCAGAGACCGGCGGTAGTGGTGCGTGGCGGAAGTGATGTCGATCGATGGAGCGCGCTGGGAGCCGAACTGCTCGACGCGCGTTATCGAACGGCTGGCGTGGCCGACGAGGTCGCGTACGGTCCAGACGCCGAGTCCCGGAGCGTCCCACTGCTCCGACCGCACCTTCGCCGCGGTCTCCAGGAAGCAGACGGCAGCCTCCCGGTAGGCGGCACGGCTCACGACTGGCCCCGCAGTTCCTTCGCCGCCTCCACCATGTTGAGAAGGGAGGGCTTCACCTCGTCCCAGCGGCGGGTCTTGAGGCCGCAGTCCGGGTTCACCCAAAGTCGTTCCGCCGGAATGACGGCTACGGCCCTTCGGAGGAGGTCGCTCATCTCATCGGTCTCAGCGACGCGTGGGGAGTGGATGTCGTAGACGCCGGGGCCTATCTCGTTGGGGTAGGGGTGTACACGGAAAGTGTCGAGCAGCGTGCCGTCGGAGCGGGAGTTCTCCATGGAGATGACGTCGGCGTCCATGGCAGCGACGGAGTCGATGATGTCGTCATAGGCGGCATAGCACATGTGCGTGTGCATCTGGGTGCGGTCCTCGACGCCGCTGGTGGCGATGCGGAAGCACTCGACGGCCCACGCGAGGTAGGTGTCCCAGTCCTCGCGGCGGAGGGGCAGCCCTTCGCGGAGCGCGGGCTCGTCCACCTGGATGACGCGTATGCCGGCGCGTTCCAGGTCGCAGACCTCGTCGCGGATGACGAGGGCGAGCTGGCGGCACGTCTCGCTGCGCGGCTGGTCGTCGCGCACGAACGACCACTGGAGCATCGTGACAGGGCCGGTGAGCATGCCCTTGACCGGCTGCCGCGTGAGCGACTGCGCATAGGAGATCCAGTCCACGGTCATGGGGGCGGGGCGGTGGAGGTCGCCATAGATGATGGGCGGCTTGACGGCGCGAGAGCCGTAGCTCTGCACCCAGCCGTTCGCGGTGGAGACGTAGCCCTCCAGCTGTTCGCCGAAGTACTCGACCATGTCGTTGCGTTCCGGCTCGCCGTGGACGAGCACGTCCAGACCGGTCTGCTCTTGGAAACGGACGGAGCGCTCGATCTCCTCGCGGATGAAGTGCTCGTACTGCTCGTTAGTGAGTTCGCCGCGGTTGCGGCTCGCACGCGCCCTTCGAATCTCCGGCGTCTGCGGGAATGAGCCGATGGTGGTGGTGGGGTAGGCGGGGAGACGCAGCACCTGTTGCTGCGCCTTGCGGCGCTCGGGATAGGGGCTCGTGCGCTGCGCCATGACCGGTGTCACGGCGGCGCTGCGCTCCTTCACGCCGGGATTGTGGATGCGGGCGGATGTCCTGCGTGACGCCATCGCGGCGGCGTTGGCGGCCAATGCGTTAGAGACACGGGCGGACTCGCCGTTGACAGCCTTGGTGATGATGGCGACCTCTTCGACCTTCTGCTTCGCGAAGGCGAGCCAAGACTTCATCTCATCGTCGAGGCTCGTCTCGTTGTCCAGGTCGACGGGCGAGTGCAGCAGCGAGCATGAGGGGGCGATGAGGATGCGGTCGTTGCCGAGCACGGAGGAGGCGCGCCGCGCGGTCGTGATGGCCTCTTCCAGGTCTGTCTTCCAGATGTTGCGTCCGTCGACGAGCCCTAACGAGAGGAAGACGCCCTCGCCGAGCTTGGCGAGGATGTTCTCAAGGTCGGCGCGCCCGCGGGCGAGGTCGACGTGCAGGCCGTGTACCGGCATCGCAAGCGCGGCTTTCGTGTTCTGGCGCAGGTCGCCGAAGTAGACGGCGACGAGGATGTTGAGCCCGGGCACTGCGGCAACGAGCCGGGCGTACGCCCGTCCGAAGGCGGAGCGCTGCTTGTCGTTGAGCGTGAGGCTGAGGGCGGGTTCGTCCATCTGTACCCAGTCCGCACCCGCCTCTGCCAGCCGTTTGAGGATGTTCTCGTAGACGTCCACGAGTCCTTCAAGCAGCATGAGCGGGTCGAACGAAGGGTCGTCCGACTTGGAGAGCAGCAGGTAGGTCACCGGGCCCACGAGGACGGGGCGGGTGTGTATGCCGAGTTCCTTCGCCTCCAGGAACTCGGCGACCGGCTTAGTGGAGCGCAGGGAGAAGACCTGGCTCCGGTTTATCTCAGGGACGATGTAGTGGTAGTTCGTGTCGAACCACTTGGTCATCTCCATGGCGGAGACGCCGGGGCGCTCTTCGGAGGCGGTGCGGCCACGCCCCATGGCGAAGTAGGTGTCGAGGCTGACCTCACCCTCGGGGGCTTCATAGCGTTCGGGGACCGCTCCGACCATGACGCTCGTGTCGAGGACCTGGTCGTAGAATGAGAAGTCGTTAGAGGGGATGTGTGCGATGCCGGCTTTGCGCTGGAGGGTCCAGTGCGTCCGGCGAATGGCGGCGGCGCGTTGCTGCAGTTCCTGTTCGTCTATCTTGCCGGCCCAGTACGCCTCGACTGCCCATTTGAGTTCGCGTTTCGCGCCGATCCGAGGGAATCCGAGATTGGTTGACGTAGCCAAGTCGCTCTCCTCTGCCGAAAACAGGAAGACTCAAACCCACAATGGATGCGGAACCGGTGGGAAGATTCCTGCGATGTAGTCGCCGGGGGATGACGCAGCCTTCATTGTACCGTGCGCGGGGGTGCGGACTCAACGGCGAGGGGGCTGGAGCAGGCCGTGGCCTGCCGGAGGTCTACTCCTAGTCTGCGTCGAGCCTGAAGAACTCTATCGCGTTGCCGCAGGTCATCTTGTAACGCACCTCTTCGGGGGCGCCCTCGAACGCCTGATCGGTGATCTTCAATGAGTCGGGCCAGTCCGACTCCTGGTGCGGGAAGTCGGAGCCCCAGATGAGGTTGTCCACGTTCAACTGGTCGCGCGCCAGCACGCCTACGCGGTCGTACTGGAACCCCCAGAGCGTGTGCTCCAGCAGGATCTCGCTCGGCGGGCGCGACAGCGGCTCGAACCCCAACAGGTTCTCCGCCCAGTACCGGTTCCGCTCGTACCGGATGTCGGCACTCTGCAGGAAGAACGGTATCCATCCGATCTGGTTCTCCGCGAACAGTATCTTGAGGCTGGGGAAGCGGTCGAAGAGGCCGGAAAGCGTCCACTGCACAGCGGGGAGCGCGCCGCTACCCTTGATGGGGCTGAACCGCGCCATCTGCTCCGGGAAGCTCCGCCCCGGGGCCTCGAGTTCCTTAAGCAGTTCGGGCGTGGCCCTGGGGTAGTCCAGGAAGGGGCCCTTGCCGGTGCGTTCGATGTCCACGTGCACGGTGACGGGCATGGCGAGGTCGAGCGCCGTCTCCCAGAACCTGTCGTCTTCGGTAGAGGGATACTGCTTCCCGGACGGGAAGTCCTGCAGCATGATCGCCTTCGCGCCGATCTCCTTGCAGTGCTTCAGTTCCTCGATGTGCGAGTCGAGGTCCTCGATGATCGGCATGATGGTCACGCCGATGAGCCTGTCCGGGTTCTCCGCGCAGTAGTCCTGGATCAGCCAGTCGTTGTAGGCGCGGACGATAGTCAGGTAGGCCTCGTCGTCGTCGCACATACGCCACATCCTCGGACCGGTGGCCTGTGCGGGGAACAGCACCTCGGCGTCCACGCCGTCCATGTCCTGCTCCTGCATGCGCTGCTGTGGGGACCCCGTTCCAGGTGTCCCCTCGTACTTCACGCCGGACGGCAGGTAGTGCTCGCGGCCCCTGCCGCCGTAGAGGTCGGCGGCGTTCGCCTTGCGCGTCTGCTTGCCGTCGATGAACCAGGCGTCGGTGTCGTCGTCGAGTCGCACGAGCTTGGGCGCACGGTCGCGGTGCTGTTCCGGGACGCGAGGTGTCCAGTTCGCGGTGTCGACCTCCATGTGAGAGTCGCCGGAGATGAAGTGGTAATTCATTCGGCCGCCTCCTGAGATGGCGTTTCCTCGTGTCGTTCACAGGGCGCCATTCTAACGCCTCCACGACTCCACGCCCAAAGTAAGCGGCACAGGAGACGCACGCCTGCTTGTCTACTGCTGCCGGGGGTGCTGACGTCTGCGCGGGTCGCCCGTGGCAGCCACGTAGAACACCCAGGTGCCTGCCAGAAGCACGGCCGCGACGACGAACCCGCCGTTGAAACCGATCCTGTCGGCGATGATGAATCCTGCGAACGGACCCAACGCCGCCCCCAGGTCCAGCCAGGTTGAGTATCTGCCCATCACCGCGGCGCGCGTGGAAGTTGTCGACGTTTCGCCTATGGCCGCATCCAGAGCCGTATTCACTCCCACTGCCGCCACGAACAGCAGGGGCATACCGATGACCACGGCGACCGCGGAGTCGGCCGCAACCATCAGGGCCAGCGAAGCAACCATAGCGACCATCCCGCAGGCGATGGATATGCGCCTTCCGACGCGGTCCGACAGATACCCCATAGGCACTCCCAGGCTGATGTCGGAGAGCCATCTGAAGCCGACCAGCAGGCCTGCGAGCGTTACCACGGCGAACGACCCGCCGAGCACCCTGTCCTCGTTGTCGGCGAACCCGGCGATGTAGGGCGCCATCGTGGCGATGGCCAGCCCGTTCGCCCCGAACGCGGTGGCGAATCGCATCAGGCTGATTGAAAGGAGCGGGAGTCGCAGTTTCCGGCCGTAGCCGGGCAACCTGGATATCGCGAGATCCCAGGCGTTCAGCCGGTCCCGGAGGCCTCCTGTGGAGGAGCGGACGCGCTCCGGCCTGATGTTGGGTATCCGGGTGGCGATGAGGACTCCGAACAGTCCGACGCTCGCCAGGACCGTGAACGTCACTTCTCTCGAGGTGAGATGGAACAGCACGGCGCCGCCGGTGACGGCGACGAAGCTGCCGAACCGCTGTCCGGAGTTGAACATGCCCATCATCCTGCCGCGCATGGCGGATGTGCCGACCGCGAAGGCCGTCAGCTGCGCCGCGAGCCGCATGTACGAGTACGAGATTCCCCAGGCAGCCCGGGCCAGCAGCAGTACCACGACACCACTCCCCAGGCCGTATGCGAGATTCGCCATCGCGCCCGCGGCGATCGAAGCAACGAACGGCCAACGCACGCCGAACCGCTGGTACACGGAGGCCGCGAAGGCGTTGCTGCCCAGCCGGATGAAGCGGTTGATGCTGAGCGCAAGGCCGATCCAGAACGACGCGGCAAGACCGAACTGCTCCTGGACACCGAACTCGATAGCCGCCACGGGCAGGACGACGTACATCAGCGAGTCGCCCATGAGCACCGTCGCGGTGGGGGAGACCGCATACACCATCTCAACAGGAAAGGCCGGTTTCACACGCCTCATCGAAGCGTGGCCTCTGTAATCGTTCCCGTTGCCATGTTCGTCCGATGCATGAAGAGAGCCTGCCTGAGGCGCAGTGGGCGCATGGTAGTATGAGAACGTGGCAAACGCACCGCGCAACTACTGGATGGTTTCCGTCTGGCCGGAGTACTTCGACGCGTGCGCCGAGAAGAACTTCTCTGTGCTGGCGATGGGGCGTCAGCAGCGGAGGCGCGTGCAGCGGATGGAGATAGGCGACCGCGTGTTGTTCTACGTGACGCACCGGCTGGTGTTCGGGGCTATCGCGTCCATATCGGGCACACACTACGAGGACAAGACGCCCCTCTGGCCCGGTTTCGAGGGCGGCGACCCGCTGGCGTGGCGGGTGAAGACGAAGCCGGACGTCGTGCCCGACGCCGACCACGTGCTGGATGCCCGGCTCATCGCGCCGCGGATGGAGTACGTGAAGCGCTGGCCGCCGGAGGACTGGCCGCTGGCCTTCCAGGGCCTGCTGCACCTCATCCCCAAGCGGGACTTCCAGCTGATCGAGCATGAGATGCGGCGCGGACGACGCCGTCCGGAGGTCACCTTCGTTCCCGATCCCAGGCACGGCCCCGCTGCCCGCGAGGCGCAGTACGCCGGCAGGCCGGGAGAGAACGCCTGAGATGGCAGTTGCGATAGACCTTTCGGGCCGCAGCGCCGTGGTGTTCGGCGTGGCGAACCAGCGGAGCATCGCGTGGGCCATCGCGCAGCAGTTGCACGCGGCGGGCGCCAACCTCACGGTGACGTACCAGAACGAGCGCATGGGACGCTCGGTGCTCGGCCTCGTCGAGGGCATGGAGCGGACGCAGGCCGTTGAGTGCGACGTTCTCGACGAGGAGTCGGTCGACGCCACGGTGGACGCCGCGGCGTCGGTTGCGCCGCTCGGCGTCGCCGTGCACAGCGTAGCGTTCGCCAACCGGGACGACCTCGAAGGCGCGTTCTCGCGGACCGGCGTGGACGGCTTCCGCACCGCACTGGAGGTCAGCGCCTACTCCCTGCTGCCGGTGGCGCGGGCCGCCGGAGCGAGGATGACCGATGGCGGGAGCATCCTCACGCTGACGTTCCACGCGGCGGACAAGGTGTACCCCGGCTACAACGTCATGGGTGTGGCGAAAGCAGCGCTGGAGAACGAGGTGAAGCAGCTGGCGGCGGAGTACGGCCCGCTCGGCGTGCGCGTGAACGCGATATCTGCCGGGCCCCTCAACACGCTGGCCGCTCGCGGCATCTCCGGCTTCACGAACATGCACGAGATACACGCCAGCCGCTCGCCGCTGAAGCGCAACATCACGCAGGAGGAGGTCGGCTCGGCGGCACTCTTCCTTGCGAGCCCGCTCGCCTCAGGCATCACCGGGCACGTCCTATACGTCGACGCGGGCTACAACGTTATGGGCGTCTAGCGCCCACGCACGCTCCGGCGACTCTTCCTGCGCAGCGGCTACAATCCCGCTATCCGGCTTGCCGTGAAGGAGGCGCCCCATGCCCGGCCCGCTCGAAGGGATACGCGTCGTCGACCTCACCCGCATCCTCGCTGGCCCCTACTGCACGATGATCCTCGCCGATCTGGGCGCGGACGTCGTGAAAGTGGAACAGCCGGGAGGCGACCAGGCGCGCCGCAACGGGCCGTTCTTCGCGGGCAGGGACGGCAAGGAGCGCAGCACCTACTTCACCAGCGTCAACCGGGGCAAGCGCAGCATCGTCATCGACCTCAAGAACCCTGACGGCAAGGAGACTTTCCTGCGGCTCGTGGAAGGCGCGGACGTGGTGACGGAGAACTTCAGGCCGGGGACGATGACCAACCTGGGCGTGGACTACGCGACGTTGAGCGCACGCAACCCGAGCCTGATCATGGCGTCGGTGTCCGGTTTCGGGCAGGACGGACCGTACGCCAAGCGCGCAGCGCTGGACGTGATCGTGCAGGCGATGGGCGGCATGCTGAGCATCACCGGCGACGAGGGCGGTGGGCCGGTGCGTCCCGGCGTGAGCATGGGAGACATCACTGCCGCGCTGTTCACGACGATCGGCGTCCTGTCAGCAATCGTCGAGCGCGATCGCTCAGGCCTCGGCCAGCATATCGACATGGCGATGCTCGACTGCCAGGCGGCGATACTGGAGAACCCGCTGATGCGCTACTTCACCGTGGGCGAGATGCCGGAGCGCATCGGCACGCGGCATCCGGTCACTGCGCCGGTGCAGGCGCTGCCGACGAAGGACGGCTACGTGGCGGTCGCGGTGTCGGACGGTCCGACCGGTCACTGGGGTCGTTTCGCGACACTCATCGGCAAACCCGAACTCAAGGACGACGAACGCTTCGCGTCCGGCTGGCTGCGGCGGGTCAACTACGACGAGTTGCGTCCGCACCTGGAGTCGGCGCTGGCACAGCGCGCCACCGGCGAGTGGGTCGACCTGCTCGGCCCGGCGGGCATCGCCGTCGGCCCGGTACAGGACGTCTCGCAGGTCGCGGTCGACCCACAGTTGAACTTCCGTGGGATGTTCGTTGAAGCAGAGGCGCCACAGGTGGGGCCGGTGACGTTCACGAACACGCCGGTGAAGCACTCCCGCACGCCGGGCGGCGTGCAGCGGGGAGCGCCTGAGCTGGGCGAGCACACGGACGCGGTGCTGGCCGAGGCGGGCATCGGCGCGGATGAAGCCGCCGACCTGCGCGCGTCCGGCGCGGTGGCATAGGGAGGAGCCAACGCTATGAGTCCACCTGTCTACTGCCCGCGGTGCGGGTCGGTGTTGGGCGCGAAGTTCGATGGAGGCCGTGAGCGGCCTGCTTGCCTGGCGGACGATTGCGGGTTCCTGCACTTCGGGGATTCGTCCATCGGGTGCGGTGGTGTTGTCATCCGGGACGGCAAGGCTCTCCTGATCCAGCGCGGGCTCAACCCGGGCCGGGGGACCTGGCAGATACCGGGCGGCTACGTCGAGGCCGACGAGGCCATCCCGGCAGCGGCGGAGCGCGAGGTGCGCGAGGAGGCGGGAGTCATCGCCAAGGTGCGGGAGGTGATCGGCTTCCGGCACTCGGCGAGCATTCCCGACCGTCCGGTGGCCAATCTCTACGTCGTTTTCTGGTTGGAATGGGTATCGGGTGAGCCACGCGGGGATGGAGTGGAGACGCTCGACGCCGGTTTCTTCACTCTGCCGGAGCTCGAAGAGAAGATGGGGATGCAGGCGATGTCACTGTGGGCGATCAAGCTTGCGCTTGCCAGGGACTACGGGAGCGGGTTCGTCTCGCACCAGGACTCGTTCGAACTGCGACCGGGCTGGTCGGTCTTCGGGCTTCCGCCTGCAGGAGCCTAGTCGGCGTTCTGCAGTACGCTCTCGTCGATGCGGCCTCGGAGCATCCGCAGGTAGTTGGCGGTCGTGACCTCGGCGACGGTCTCGACGTCGGTGCGCTGGAGCTCGGCGAGCTTCTCCGCGACCTGCGGGAGATGCCATGGCTCCGTTCGGCGGATGGGGTTCTTCTTGAACGGCTGCGGGTAGGAGTCGGTCTCGATGACGATGCGGTCCAGCGGGATGTGCTCCGCAGCGGCCTGCAGCTCCGGTATGCGGAGCAACGGCTTGGCGAGGGAGATGTAGAAGCCGAGGTCGATGACGCGCTCGGCCAACTGCAAGTCCCCCTGGAAGTAGTGCCAGGCGCCGCCTACCTCGCCCGCGCCCTCCTCCCGGAGCAGACGGACGGTGTCGTCGTCGGCCTCGCGGGAGTGGGTCACGAGGGGCAGGCCGAACTCCCGCGCGAGGCGTATCTGCCGGCGGAACGCGTCCTGCTGCACGTCGTAGGCGGGTGAGTGCGGCATGTAATCGAGCCCCGTCTCGCTCCACTCGACGACCCTCGGATGGTTGGCGAGATGCCGCAGTTCGGCAGTGGTGCGGTCGTCCACCCAGCCCGTGAGGTCGGCGGGGTGCAGGCCGACGCCTGCGTAGACGATGGGGTGGGCGTCGGCGAGCGTCTGCACGCGCCGGCAGGAGTCCAGGGTGACTCCCGCTGCTATAATCAGCCCTACGTTGGCCTCTCGTGCCCTGTCGAGCAGCGGGCCGATATCTTCGGAAGCGAACTGGTCTATGTGCGTGTGCCCGTCGATCAGTGGGCGGTCGCTCCGGGAATCCTGGGTTGCGGGTGCCTGCATGGACGGATTGTAGACGATGAAGGCTGAGGGAGGAGAACGGTCTTCATGCCTTCGTGGGCACAGGCAGCGTTACGACTTTCCAGGAACAGGTGGGCACAGGCGGCGTTCGGCATCGTCGCTAGCGGCTCGCTCGCGTACCTCGTCGCTCACAACATCGTCTGGAAGGAAGTAGCCGAGGCGTTCCTCGAGTTTCCTCCGGAGCTTGCGCTCCTCGCCCTCATCCCCCTCGCCGTTGCCATCGCGCTCCGTGCGTTGCGTTGGCAGGTGCTGCTGCACCGGCAGCGCGTCTCGTTCTGGCAGGTGCTGCTGACACAGAATACCGGCCTCGGCTTCAACAACCTGTCGCCCGTGCGCATGGTGAGCGAGCCGGTGCAACTGGCGATGATAAACCGCCGCTATGGCGTGCCGTTCCCGCAGGCGTTCGCAACGCTGGTAGGCGAGAACGTGCTCGACATATTCGCGACCGCCCTGATGATGGGGCTTGGCGTCCTCCTCAGCCCGGGCATCCGCGCAAGCAACGCGAACATCCAGCTCATCGGCGCGATCATCATGTTCATCGTCAGCGCGCTGATACTCACCGCCGTCGTGCGCGGGACGGTGCCGTGGCAGAAGAGGTTCGCTTTCCTGCAGCGGGTCATACAGGGTTTCACTGAGCTCAAGGAAGAGCCTCTCCGACTATGGCTGTCGCTGGGCGTGAATATCGCGCACTGGCTGCTGTTGGGCGTCTGCGGATGGGTGTTGGGACTCGGACTGGGGATGGACGTGCACCCCGTGACAATGGCGACCATCCTCGTCGCTGCCACATTCTTCACATCCGCCGTGCCGTCCGTGCCGTCCGGCCTCGGGACGTACCATTTCGCCGTGATAACGATGCTCACCGAATCGGGGACGGAGCAGGTCGCCGCGCTGAACTTTGCGCTGATGATGCACTTGCTGATCGTGCTGCCACCGACGGCTATCGCTCTGTTCATGACCGGCAGGATGAGCCTGGGCACGCTGCGCAACCCGTCCGGTGCACCCCATGGCGCGTCAGGCGACTAGGTTGCGTACGCCTCTCCACATACGAAGCGCGACGCTAGTCGCCATGGCAGTACTGCTGGCAGTCTGCGCCGCGTGCAGCAGCGCCATACCCACGCCAGACCCTACTGCTACCCCAACCGCACCTCCTATCGTTGACCCCACCCTGCTCCCGCCGCCCGAGGGCACGTTGCGCGTGGGGGTCACCGGCGCGGCGCCGCACAAGGACATGCACGCGATGCTCTCTGAGTGGGCGGCGCTGTTCGGCCCCGGCCCCAGTCACGGACGGCTGATGCGGTTCGCGCTCGATGACGACGACCCTGCGACACTGGAGGTGGAGTGCGACCTCTGCGCGTCGTGGGAGTTCGTGGACGGCCTGACCGCCGAGTTCCGCCTCGATCCGGATGCGGCGTGGCAGCCTGCCGAAGGCTTCGCGTCGAGGCCGGTAACGTCGCAGGACGTGGCGTTCAGCATGAACCGCCTGCGAACCCCCGGCCTGCCACACGCTTCGTTACTGGACTCTGTCGAGAGTGTCGAACCGGTGAGCGAGGACGTCGTCCGGTTCAACCTGCGGTACCCGGACCCCGACCTGCCGATCAGGCTGGCGAGCCCCTACGCGGTCATACTCGCCCCCGACTCGCTGGACGGGGTGGACGTTCGCACGAGCGGAGCGCCCGGCGCAGGCCCCTGGTTGTACGAACGAGGCAGGACCGGCCAGGTGACGCTCAACGCGTGGGACGGCCATACCACCGGGACGAAGGTCGAGAGCATCGTGTTCCATCCGGCATCGAACCCCCAAGTGGTGACGCGTCTGCTCAGCCAAGGTCGTGTCGACCTCGCGCAGGTGTCGGAGTCCGAGTGGCCGGATCTCGAAATGCAGGGGTTCTCATCGGAGGTAGTGCACCGTTCAGGCAGAGGCGTGTTGTTCGGTCTGAACTCGGCGCGCCCTCCGTTCGACGACCGCGACGTGCGTCGCGCGATGTTCCTGGCGCTCTCGCCCCACGACGCGCTGCGGCAGACGTTCGGCATCGGCTCCGTCTCCACCGGACTGCCGCTCGCGGACGGCGACTGGGCGATCTCTCAGGCGGAGGTAGACGCTGTCTTCGGCGATCCGGCGCAGGCGCGGGCTGTGCTGGGCGCCGCCGGGTTGGGGGAGCCCAGCACACTCATCGTCGCCAACTTCGGCGAGACGTACGTGGAGCACGGCCGCCTGCTTGCGGAGCAGCTCGAGGATGCGGGACTCGTCGTTACGGTCGAGGTGCTGAGCCGTGCGGCGTACCTTCGCCGGGTGTGGGAGGAGCGGGACTTCGACGCATTCGTGGGGCCGATGCCGCCCACCGATACTCCGAATGCCTTCCTGCTGGGGCTCGTGCATTCCGACGGCGCGTTCAATGTGACAGGCGGCACGCCAGCGCTCGACGCGCTTATCGAGCAGCAGGCGTCGGAGCTGGACGGTGCAGCCCGCGCGCAACTGGCGCGGGAGATACAACGGGAGATGCTCAGCGAGGCGCTCTTCTTCATGGCGGCAGGCGCTGCGGAGCGCTGGGCGTTCAGCGATCGGGTAACGGGATTCGTGCCGCACATCCCGATGGGATCGGGCGACCTGTGGGCCCAGGTGGGGGTCGTGGACGAGGGAACGGGCTGACGATCTGTCGTTGGGGTATACTGAGCAGTGAATGAGATTCAGGACAGACGCACAGGGGCGCTCACGCCCTGACGCAAGTGAACGGAGGTACTGAGATGGCAAAGCCCCAGCCCGTAACCGATGCCGACTTCGCGACGACCGTCCTCGAGAGCGACCAGCCGATACTGGTCGACTTCTGGGCCGACTGGTGCGGCCCCTGCAAGATGATTGCGCCCGTGGTGGACGAGCTCGCTGAGGAGTACGAGGGCCGTTTCGCGTTCGCCAAGCTGGACGTGGACTCCAACCCGCAGACCGCGATGCAGTTCGGCATCCGCAGCATTCCGGCACTGCTGCTGTTCAAGGACGGCAAGGTGGCTGAGAACGTTATCGGCGCGGTGCCGAAGGCCGTGCTCAAGAAGAAGATCGACAAGGTGCTCGAGGAGTAGAACCTCCGCTCTCAAGTTGATAAGCACACGGGCGGCGTCTCTTCCTGCGTGGAGGGGGCGCCGCCTGCGCTGTTAACCCACTCCCGTGCCAGTCAGAAGGGTTGGGCAGCCTATATACTGCGCGTCTCGGATCTCGCGGGAGTGGATGGGTCCCGGTGGGTCTCGCGGTCTTCAAAACCGTTGCCGGGCCAGCTTCCTGGTTCGGGGAGGGTTCGACTCCCTCGCACTCCCGCCACGCTGTTCCAGGACACTCTTCCATTGTTACGGATAACGTCGCCTGCTGAGGCGAATGTTCCCTGATTGCGTTCATATCACGCCCAACGCTTGACGTTCACTCCTCGCAGGGATAGCGTGCACGCAACTTTCCTGTGCGGACGTGGCGATGTCGCGCCCGGCTCCGAGGGAGGACGGACATGAGGAAGTTGGCACTCGCGCTCGTAAGCGCGCTCGCTCTTATGGTGGTCGCCGCTGCGTGCGGCTCCGACCCCACTCCGACACCGCAACCCACGGCCACGCCGGTACCGCCAACCCCGACGCCGACCGCCATGGCGATGGCCGACGACCCCACGGCAACGCCCGTACCGGAGCCTACGGTGGACCCGTTCGAGGCTGAATGGGAGGCGCTCGTCGCCGCCGCGCGAGAGGAGGGCGAGATCATCGCCTTCATCTGCTGCGGTGTTGGGAGAGGCCTCAACATCCGCAATGTTCTGGGAGTGTTCGAAGAGAAATACGGCGTCAGTGTCGTCAACTCGACCGGCTCGTCGCGTGAGCAGTGGGACCGTGTCCAGGCCGAGCGCGAGGCCGGCAGGTTCGATCTCGACGTGTGGATGGGCGGACTGCGCACTTCTAACGCGCGGCTTCTGCCCGGTGGCGCCTTGGCCCCGCTCAAGCCGCTCATCATCCATCCGGAGGCGCTCGACGAGGACGCGTTCCATGGCGGCATCAACTACGTCGACCCCGAGGCGCAGTACGTCCGGCCTTTCGCGGCCAACGCGTCGGCTGCCCAGTTCTCCTACAACACCGACAACGTGAACCCGGATGAGATCAGCAGCTACTGGGACCTGCTGGACCCGAAGTACAAGGGGCGCATCGTCTTCCAAGGCTGGCACATCGCAGGCGTTACGCAATCGACTGCCTTCTTCTACTGGCACCCAGACCTGGGCAAGGAGTACATCGAGCGACTGCACCGGGAGATGGACCCCACGATCGCTCCGGACGCCCGGACTGCGGGCGAGTGGACCGCGCTCGGGCAGTTCGACATCTGCTTCCTCGGCTGTGAACAGGACGACCTCGAGGCCGAGGGGCTGCCCGTCTCCGAGTTCACCGGAGAACTCGCCGAGGGATCCAAGCTCTCCACAGGGGGCAACACGCTGATGGCCATGGCCAACGCGCCGAACCCGAACGCCCAGAAGCTGTTCGTCAACTGGTGGCTGACCAAGGAAGGCCAGACGCTCATGCAGCAGGCTGACCTGCCGATGGGCGGTCAGGACTCCACGAGGATCGACATCCCTAAGGACGACGTACTGGCCTCCAACCGGCGAGACCCGAACAAGAACTACCTCTACGACGAGATCGACCCCGACTTCCCGGCCAAGCTCGACGAAGCCATCACTTGGACACAGGGACTCTACGACGAGTTGGGATTGAGGTAGCCGAGGCGGCGAAGACAGAGGCAGCAACGGCGCCGTTAGGGGAAGCCGGTGGCGAGTCAGCAGGACCTGACAGTTGAAAGGTGGGCTGCGAGGCCGACAGCGCGAATGCGCGTCGGCCCGAAGCCTCGCCACCTCATCATGGCGGTGCTGATCATCGCGTTCGGGTTCTACATCCTGTACCCGGTGATCCTGGTCTTCGTCAACAGCTTCAACATAGCCGGCATCGGCCAGCCATCCGAGTGGTCCCTGGACAATTGGCGGGTCGCCTTCTCGCAGCCCGGCATCTGGACGGCCGTCTGGCACACCTTCATGATCTACTTCCTCTACACGGGGATCGGGTTCCCCGTGGCGGTGCTCATCGCGTGGACGCTCGCGCGCACTAACGTGAAGTGGTCATACGGCCTTGAATTCATGTTCTGGGTGTCGTTCATGATGCCCAGCATCGCTACGACTGTAGGGTGGACCCTCCTGCTGGACCCGTACCGCGGCATGCTCAACCAGGCCATCGTCCTCCTTCCCTTCATCAGCGAGCACCCGTTCAACATCTACAGCGTCGAGGGCATCATCTTCGCCCACCTCATGGGCGGCACTATCTCCGGCAAGGTGATGCTGCTCACCCCCGCGTTCCGCAACATGAACGTGGCGCTGGAAGAAGCCGCCCGCGTCTCCGGCGCATCCAACATCAAGACACTCATGCGTGTGACGCTGCCCGTCATGATCCCGCCCATGGCGGTCGTCTTCATGCTCAATGTGGTCAGGATCTTCTCCTCGTTCGAGGTGGAACAGATCCTCGGTCGGCCGTTCCACTTCTTCGTGTTCTCGACCAAGATCTACCAGTTCGTGCGGGAGTTCGATCCGCCCCAGTACGGCAGTGCGACTGCACTGGCCAGCATCACGCTCGTTCTGATCGCCGTCATCATCCCGGTCCAGCGCTGGCTGTTGTCCCGGCGACAGTACACGACAGTGTCGGGGCAGTTCAAACCGGGGCTGATCGATCTTGGCAGGTACAAGTGGCTGGTGTTCGGCGCACTGGCGGTGTTGCTGGCGATGCTGGTTGTGATCCCTGCCCTGACGCTCATCGGCGGGAGCTTCATGACGCGAGTCGGCTTCTTCCAGTCTCAACCCACCTACACCATCGAGCACTGGCGCCAGGTGTGGCTATCGCCGGTCTTCATCAAGGCGTTCAGGACTACGCTTATACTGGCCTTCAGCACGGCGGTCATATCGCCGCTGCTCTTTTCGGTGATCGCCTACATCTTGGTGCGTACTCAATGGCGGGGCCGTCTCGTTCTCGACTCGTTCTTCTGGATGTCGGCAGCCATTCCGGGCATACTCTCCAGCCTTGGCCTGCTGTGGCTGTTCCTTCGCACGCCGGGATTCATTGCCCTGTACGGCACCATCTGGGCGCTCATCCTCGTGGTCATCCTCCAAGGCAAGCTCACCAGCACCCAGTTGCTCAAGAGCGTCTACCTGCAGATGGGGGCTGACATGGAGGAGGCGGCGCGAGTCGCCGGAGCGGGCTGGCTGTATACATACTTCAGGATCTGGCTGCCGCTCATCATGCCGACGATCATCCTCATCGGCACGATCAACTTCGTGATCGCGGCGCAGACCACCTCCAGCATCATCCTGCTGGCCAGCCGGGACACCATCACGCTCTCCATCCTCGCGCTGGAGCTCATGTCCTCATCCGGCGCTGACTACGAGCGTGCAGGCATCATCAGCATCATACTCATCGCAATGACTGTGGGTGTCGCGATGATTGCTCGCAGGTTCGGCCTCAAGCTCGGCGTTCAGCACCGCTAACCATCTAGACCCGTGCGGACTCGACGCGGTTCGGAGGCTCCGGCCTACCTGGCGGCGTATTGCGGGCGCGGCAGCACCAGCTTGGCGCCGTGCTTAGTGCACTCCTGCGCGTACTCCTCGTAGATCGCGGGGTCCTCGTCCTCGTATTCGATCTGTTCAGGCATGAACCCCTGGTAGTGACGCGAGTCGAGTTCTCCGAGCCGTAGAGCGAGGTAACGCGCCGGGGTAGGGCCCGTGTTGAAGTGCTGGTGGTATTCCCGTTCCATCGGTGAGAGCATACTTCCGTCCTGCCAGTCCACTCTGTGCCGCTCTTTGCCCTCGAACCACAGGAGCGAGTATCCGCTGCCATCAAGGATGATGACGTGCGCCCCGACGTTGTGGCGGTGCGCCTTCTTGTAGGTGCCTGGCGGGAACTGGCTGCAGTGTGCCGCCATCGAGTTGTTGGACATCGCGAACATCGTCAGCAGCCCACCGGCACCCCGGTTCGCCGCGTCGTCGAGCCCGAAGGAGCGTATGTCGCCGATGAAGTTCGTGGTCCAGGCATTCTGCCGCAGTCGTTCGTCGGCCCTGTCGAAGAAGCCGGATCCGGACTCGTATCGCTGGTTGAACTGGAACGTGTCGTTGAAAGGGAACTCGCCGTCGCGGAAGAGGTTGATGACCATCGGTGCGTTGGTCACGGCGAACAACCGGGTGGGCGCTTCTCCGTCGCCGTTGAAATGCTGATAGTGACAGTTCAATGGCGGTGAGAAGATGCTGCCCCGCTTCCACTCCACCAAGTCTTTGGGTTGTCCTTCCTGCCAGAACATCGTGGCCCCGCGGCCCGAAAGAACATAGAAGGTGGCCTCGAACAGGTGGTGCAGCACGTTCGTCTGACCACCGGGAGCAATCTCGATCACCCAGCCGTCGTCCTGCTCCTGATCGGCGAGGTTGATGATGGCCCCGCTCTGACCGACGCGGCCCCAAGGCCCTACCTCGACGGCGTAGAGGCTATCGATGTACGACCCCGCATGGACCGGGATGCCTTCAGCTGCTTTCCAGAGGCTGTACGGGGAGGTTTTCCTAGGGCGGCCTCTGCCTTCTGGCTGTCGTTCCTCGACCATCCCATCCCCCTTGCGCGCATTGTGCTTCACAGACCCATCACAAGACCCATTATCTAGGGGTTGTCAACTTGAACCGACGGATATCGACGGACGATTGGGGTACTCTTGACGTTCGCACCTCATGAGGGTAGCGTGCACGCAAACTTTCCGGTACAGACGGGCGGTGTGCTTGTCCGCTTCTGGCGGGGAGACGAACAGGCTTCTTACAGCCGTTGTCCACAAACCGATCCGAGGTAGGGACGATGACGACAGTAACAACTGAACGGAACGCAGCAGTGAAACTCGAGGGTCTGTCGAAGACCTACCCTGGCGCTCAGATCCCGGCGGTGAACGAGCTCTCGCTCAACGTGGAGGACGGCGAGGTCTACACGCTCCTCGGCCCGTCCGGATGCGGAAAGACGACGACGCTTCGCATGGTCGCCGGACTCGAAGTGCCTGACGAGGGTGACATCTACTTCGGCGACCGTGAGGTCGTTGTGACCAGCAAGCGCTTCCGGCTGCCGCCGGACAAGCGCGATCTCGGCATGGTCTTCCAGTCCTACGCCATCTGGCCGCACATGACCGTGGAAGAGAACGTCGCGTTCCCGCTTGCAACGCGTCACATGCGGCGCGCCGAGATACGCGAGCGCGTGGCGCATGTGCTCGACCTCGTGAACCTTCCCGGCCTGCAGAAGCGCCCGGCCCCGCTGCTCAGCGGCGGCCAGCAGCAGCGCGTCGCCCTCGCGCGGGCGCTCGTCATCGAACCGAAGATCCTGCTGCTCGATGAGCCGTTCAGCAACCTGGACGCGAAGCTCCGGGAGCAGATGCGCGTGGAACTGAAACTGCTGCAGAAGCGGCTCAACATCGCGGTCCTGTTCGTTACGCACGACCAGATTGAGGCGCTCAGCCTCTCCAACCGCATCGCGCTCATGAACCTCGGCATCATGCAGCAGCAGGGCCCGCCGCAGTTGCTCTACGAGGAGCCTGCTAACGAGTTCGTCCGCGACTTCATCGGCAAGACGGTCCTGCTGCGGGGCAAGGTGGAGAGCAGCAATCCCTCCGGTCAGGTCTCCGTGGCTATCACCGGAGGACCCAACTGCGTCATATTCGGACGCTCGTACAACCCGGACGGGCTTTCGACGGGCCAGGACGTGTATACCGCTATCCGCCCGGAAGACATCGACGTGCAGCCTGCAACCAGCAGCGACATCCCGTCAGGGGCTATCGGCGGGACAGTCAGTGCAGCCCTCTTCACGGGCGAGCGCTTCGAGTACCAGGTCGAGGTGGACGGCCAGGGGACGCTGCAGGTCTTCGGTGAGCGACACAACCCGGCTGAGGAAGGCAACAAAGTGAACCTCGTGCTGCGCCCGGACGGCCATAGCGTCTGGTCGTCCGACTGGACGCACACCGAAACCGCCGACGCCGACTAGCGTCTCGCGCAACCACAGGACTCGCTTCGCAGCGCTCCTAAACCGGAGAGCTGCTTCTTGACGCATGGCGGCCATTGCAGATAGCGTTCTTCAATCACGCGCGGGAACGTTCGCGCCCCGCAACCCAGGGAGGATGGTCGTGAGAAAGTTTTCGCTCGTATTGAGCATGATGCTTGCGCTGCTGGTGGTGGCCGCCGCCTGCGGCTCCGACCCAACGGCAACCCCGGTGCCGCCGACGGCCACGCCCACAGCGGCCATGGTTGAGATGACGTTGGAGGAGAAGCTCTACGAAGAGGCGCTCGCCACCAACAACGGCGAGATCAGTTGGGTGTTCCCGACGCGAGCCGCCCAGGCCGAACAGGTCATCGCGGTGTTCGAGGCGGACTACCCCGGCCTGACCGTCATCCACACCCAGAAGAGCACCAGCGAGGTAACCGAGGGGCTGCTCCTGGAGCACCAGGCCGGCAAGATTACCGCTGACGTTGCCGACCCAGGACGTGACAGGCGGTTGCTCGACCGTGGCGTCTTCAGCGACAGCTCGGACATCTTCGCGGACCTCGGCATCGCTGAGGGCGCGATCTACGCCGACGGTCTGGCGACGCTGTACGTACCGCTGGCGCACGGCGTCATGTACAACACCGACCGCGTGAAGGGCGACGACATCCCGCAGACGTACGAGGACCTGCTCGACCCGATGTGGAAGGACGACCTCGTGCTGGAAGACCGGCTGAAGGGCTTCATCTACCTGACTGACCTCGAAGAATACGGCGGCCGCTACGAGAACCTCTGGCCTGAGGACCAGGTGGCCGACTTCTTGAGCAAACTGGCCGCGCAGGAGCCCAAGATCCTCCACGGCAACACCGCGGTCTCCAACGACGTGGCGAGCGGTGAGAGCGCGATCAGCCCGGACGTCAACGTCGCCTCCATCGGGACAGCTATCTCTCAGGGTCACCCCGTGGAGTTGGCGCCGGTTACCCCGAATGCCATCGAACAGTGGCTCGTTGGCGCCGTTGCCGGTGGGCCGAACCCGCCCGGCGGGCGGCTGTTCCTCCGCTGGCTCCTGAACGTCGACGGCGGGATCCCGGTGCGTGTCGAGGTCCAGCCTGGCACGAGCCTCGACGTGGACTCGGGCGACCCGATCGCTATCCGGGCCGAGAACCTGGGTCTGAAGATCGGCTACACCGGCATCGAGATGGCGGACCACTTCACGCGCCTGCAGACGAAGTACCGCGAGATCCTCGGTATCCCGACCAGCTAGTTAAGAGCGGGTGAACGGGCCGGGCTTCCAAAGCCCGGCCCACGCCCTCTCCCACTACACACGCCGCGCCCTACAAGGCGCAGGTGTGTGGGAAGAGGGCGGGAGGCGTCATGGCGATCTCCACACAGGCAGTGCGCAGAGCGCTACCGGGTCGGTTCACGACCATAGAACCCCAGTACGTCATACTGGTTGGCGGGCTGGGGCTTATCCTCGCGCTGCTCGTCATCGCTCCGCTGGTCATCCTCCTCTTCTACAGTCTGTGGAGCGTCGGCCCCGCCGACCCCGGCGGCTCGTTCACGCTGGAGAACTACCGCAAGACGTTCCTCTCCAGCACAACGTACGAGCTCCTGTTCAACACTGCCGCCTTCGGCCTGGGCTCCGTAGCCATCGGCTTGGTGTTCGGGGTGACGCTTGCGTGGATCGTCGAGCGCACCAACGCCCCGCTCCGTAACTTCGCGTTCGTCGTCGCCATCATCACGGCGGGCATCCCGCCGATCCTCTACGCGATGACGTGGGTGTTCCTGCTCAACCCGCGCACCGGGGTGTTCAACATCCCCTTCACGCAGTGGATGGGCTGGCGTGAGGGCATCTTCGACCCGCACACCCTCGGCACCCTCATCGTTGTCGAGTCGTTCCGTCTGACGCCGACGATCTTCCTGATGACTGTCGGCCTCTTCCGCAGCATGGACCCCGCGCTGGAGGAAGCTGCCGCCGCCTCGGGCGCAAACACGTTAACGACAATGCGGCGTGTGACGCTTCCCGTGATGCTGCCCGGCTTGCTCGGCGTCACCATCTTCGTAGGCACCGCGACAATTGGCATCTTCGAGATTCCGGCGATCCTCGGAATGCCGGAAGGCATCCACGTCTTCGCGACGCGCATCTATCTCGCGACGAGCCAGGTGCCCCGGGACTACGGCCTCGCGACGAGCCTCGGCACTGTTGCCGCGGCCATAGGCATCGTCGGCATCTTCTACTACCACCGTGTGACGCGTATCCAGCAGAAGTTCGCGACGATTACAGGGAAAGGCTATAGGCCGCGGCGGATAGACCTGGGCGGCTTCCGCAAGTGGGCGGGAACAGCCATCATCGGCTACTTCTTCCTCATGGTGGTGCTGCCCGCGGTCGTGCTGATCTACGCGAGCACGCAGCCCTTCTTCCGGCCACCGTCCATCATGGCGTTCCAGTCCGCGAACCTCGATGCCTACCGGCTGATCTTCAAGCAGGAAGCCTTCTGGATAGGGCTCAAGAACTCGCTGATACTCATCGGCGTTGTTCCCGCGTCCACCATCCTGCTGTCCGCCATCGTCTCATGGATCGTCGTTCGCTCGAAGGCGCGCGGGCGAGGCCTGCTGGACACGCTGGCGTTCGTACCGTTCACCGCTCCGAGCATCGTGTTCGGTCTCGCGTTCCTGCTCATCGCGTTCTGGGTGGACTGGATACCCATCTACGGCACGATATGGCTGATAGCGCTGGTGCACCTGGCGCGGTTCCTCGCCTACGGCACCCGCGCGACGAACGGCGCGATGTTCCAGTTGCACAAGGAACTGGAGGAGGCCGGCTCTGTGAGCGGTGTCGGCTGGCTCACGGTGTTCCGGCGGATAACGCTGCGCCTGCTCGTGCCGTCGCTGGTGGCAGGCTGGCTGTGGGTCGCCATCCACAGCGGACGCGAGCTGTCCATGGCGCTGCTGCTCACCACACGCGACAACCAGATACTGTCCATCGTGACGTGGGGCGCGTGGGAGAACGGGCGCATCGACGAAGCGACGGCGTTCGGCGTAGTCCTCATGGCGCTCATGACAACCATCGTCATCGTGGCGCGGTTCGTCACGCTGCGCCTCACGAAAGAACACGGGTAGGGGAGAACACATGCCTGCAACGGTGCGAGTCACGGACCTGGTGAAGCGGTACGCCACGGATGAGGGCGCGGTGAACGCCGTCCGCGGCGTGTCGTTCGAGGTGGAGCATGGCGAATTCTTCACTCTGCTCGGCCCGTCCGGCTGCGGCAAGTCCACGACGCTCCGCTGTATCGCGGGGCTGGAGAAGGCGGACGGCGGCGAGATCGTGATCGACGACCTCGTGGTCATCTCCCGGAACGGCGCGCACGTCCCGGCGCACCAGCGCCCCATCGGCATGGTGTTCCAGTCCTACGCCATCTGGCCGCACATGGACGTGTACGACAACGTGGCGTTCCCCATCTCGCAGGGCAAGGGCAAGCTGCCCAAGGCCGAGGTGCGCGAGCGCGTGCTGGAGGCGCTGAGCTTGGTGCGGCTCGACGGTCTGGAGCGGCGGCCTGCGCCGCAGCTCTCCGGCGGCCAGCAGCAGCGGCTCGCTCTCGCCCGTGCGCTCGTGCGGCAGCCGAAGGCGCTCCTGCTCGACGAGCCGCTCTCGAACCTCGACGCGAAGCTCCGCGACGACATGCGCGTCGAGCTGAAGACGCTCACCGAGCGGCTGAACATCACCACGCTGTTCGTGACGCACGACCAGCTGGAGGCGCTGACGCTCTCCGACAAGATAGCCGTGATGCGGGACGGCGAGATCGTCCAGCTCGGCGGGCCGAAGGACATCTACGACGACCCGAACTCGCGGTTCACTGCGGAGTTCATCGGCACGACGAACCTGCTCGAGGGGACGGTCGCCAGCCGCGAAGGCAACGTGATGCACGTCGACACGCCGCAGGGGACGATCAACTGCGCCGCGGTCGAACTGGTCGAGCCGGGCGACAGCGCGGCCATCGCCATCCGACCCGCGAACATCGGCGTCTCAGCCGAGCGGCGCGAGGCCGACAACGTCATCGAGGGCGAGGTCGAGACCGTCGTCTTCCTCGGCGACTCGGTGGACTGCCGGGTGGACGTCGGCGGCGCGGTCATCCGTGCCTTCGTTCACGCATCGCAGCCGATCGCGCGAGGCGACCGCGTGTTCCTGGCGATGAACGCAGGGGACTGCCGGTTGCTCCCGGCGGAAGCCGCGTTCGTCGAGGCGGAGGAGGGCGGCGGGCCGTCGGTGCAAGTGTCGGCGGGAGCGCCGCCAGCCGTGGCGTAGGGGCCTCAGCCGCCCGCGCTCAAGGGCCCTCACCCGCCGCTACGCGGCGACCTCTCCCCCAGGAGAGGTGGGCTGGCTCCCCTCGCCCCCTGGGAGAGGGGCTGGGGGTGAGGGCTACGCGACGTCGCGGGCGCGGAAGCCGTAGAAGCGCTCCGCGTTCTCGTGGAGCACCATCGCCTTCTCCGCGGCGGTCATCTCGGACTCCAGCACTTCCTCGATCTCGTGGCGGACGCTCTCGCGGTTCACCTCGTGCGGGAAGTCGGACGAGTACATGAACGCCTCCGGCCCGGCGACCTTCACCGCGTACGGCAGCGAGAACTCGCCGCCCTCGCAGCCGACGTAGATGCGGCCCTCGCGCACCTGCCGCACCGTGTAGTCGAAGATCGACTCGCCGTCGAGCAGCCGGATGTACTTCGCGTCCGGGTCGAACGGGATGTGGGTGGCCCAGGACTCGTCGAGCCGTTCGAGGCAGAGGAGGAACCAGGAGACGCCTCCCTCCAGGAAGCCGACGCGGATGCCGGGGAACTTGTCGTAGATGCCGTTCATGAGGATGCCGGCGAACGAGACCATGATGCCGAACGGGTGGCCGAGGCCGTGGACGGCGGGGTAGATGTTCATGTTGTCCAGCCCCATGCCGCTGTGGCAGCCGCCGTGGACGCCCAGGCAGCAGCCGAGGCGCTCCGCCTCCTCGAAGATGGGCCAGTACTCCGGCGAGCCGACGTGCGCCTTGAGGCCGGTGGACGGCAGCATCGCGCCGACGAAGCCGAGCTCTTCCACGGCGTGGCGCAGCTCGGCGACTGCGGCGGCGGGGTCCTGCATGGGGATGAGGGCCATGCCCTTGAAGCGGGGGTCGTTCTGCATGTAGGCGTCGTAGACCCACTCGTTGTAGGCGCGGGAGACCGCGATCGCCCAGTCGATGGAGACGATCTTGCCGTAGGCGAGGGCGGAGGTGGGGTAGAGGACGGATGCGCTGATGCCGGCTGCGCCCATGAAGCGCTTCCAGCCGTCGGTGCCGGAGCGCTCGAACGAGCCGGGCGGGAGCTGGACGAGGGATGCGGAGTGGAGGTGGTCGAGCGGCGGGAAGAGCCTTCCCAGCTCGAACGGCCCGCGCTCGCGGTAGCCGGGCGGCATGAGGGCGCTGATGCCCTCCGGGTCCTCGAAGAGGTGTCCGTCCGCGTCGATGATGGTCTCGAGGTCAACGCTCGTGGTTGCCATTTGTGCTCCTCCCTGCGCTCACATGGTCTGTTGGGCGCAGTATAGGTCAGCCTGCGTCCCGCCGCGAGGCGTGGCCCTCACGCGCGCGTTTCTTTCTGTGTTGCATGCTGTTTCATTCCGTCACTTCCGTTCGTGGCCCTGGCCATGCCTGTGTAACTCGATCGCAATGGCTTGTTCGTGCGCTGTAACCGGATGTTGCGCCGATGCAACGGCATGTAACGAGCTCCTGGGCAGAGGCTTTCGGGCTAAGGGGCGTCATGCACTCAGCGTAGCAATCGCGGCGCGACCGCGAAAGGGGCGGGTGTCGCGGGAGGGAAGGGAGCATAGTAGTATGCTCGCACCCCACCGGAGGTTGAAGGCTTGACGACTGCGAGGCCAAACCGGGACTGCTTGCGCGAGGCGGTGGATGTCTACCGCGACGCGATGCGTCCGTTCATCATCCGTGAGTTGAAGAAGCAGCGTGGCATGAAACCAGAGGAAGTGATACGACAATCGCTTCCTCCGGCCAAGCAGGATCAATTCGTCAAGAGCCTTTCGCAGCATGGACTCGAATCGGCCATAGATGTCAACGACTTCCCCGCCGTCGTGCAGCGGAACAGGGATGCGTTCCGGACGTGCTACGACAGGAACCCCGCCTTCCTGAGCAAGCTGTGGGATGTGGTAGAGGGGCGGAACCTGGTAGCTCACCCCGGTGACCACGACTTGGAGAAGGAATGGGTGCGCACCCGCCTCTCCATCATCATCGAGGCGCTTGAAATCGTGGGTGCTGTACAGAAGGCGGAAGTCGAAAAGATACGTGACCGTTTGCTTGGCGCTGGCGTTCCTGATGCGAGCATTCCTCTGCCGGAGCCCGACATCGCAGGCGGCAGACCGGTGCAGCAGCGCGGCGCTTCCGCGAACCTGAAGCCGTGGCGCGAGGTTATCCGGCC
Organism: Dehalococcoidia bacterium; assembly: GCA_965116305.1. GTDB lineage: Bacteria > Chloroflexota > Dehalococcoidia > Lucifugimonadales > Australimonadaceae > Bin16. The sequence goes on from OZ220673.1 coordinate 113,630, forward strand.
CCGCCATGACGTGGTGCAGGGCACGTACTCACAGGCGGAGTTCGCCGCCGACCTCCAGCAGGTGCACGACGGCCGGGCCGCCAATGAGTACGGCAACCCGGTCAGCTTCTTTGCGCAGACCTACATGACCCCTGGGCTTCGCACACTGTTGCTTAACGCGCTCAAGAGGCTTGGCGGCGCGGGCGGAGACCCCGTTATCCAGACGAAGACCGGCTTCGGCGGGGGCAAGACGCACAGCCTCATCGCCCTGTACCACCTGGCGAAGCACGCTTCGGCGCTCGTGAATCCGGCGGGAGACCACCGCGACGGCGAGCGCGTCCGGGAGGAGATACGCGGCATCGCAGCCGAAGCCGGTCTGGCCCCCGATGCCTTCCCCAGTGTGAGCGTTGCCGTGCTTGACGGTGTTTTCCTGTCTCCGAACGACACTGCCCTCACGAGCGAGAAGGGCGATCCGCTCAATACTCTGTGGGGGGTGTTGGCCTATCAACTCGGCGGGCAGGAGGGCTACGACATCATCGGTAATGCTGCCCGCAACGGCACCGCGCCGGGCGGCGACCTGCTCGGCGAGCTCTTCCGTACCGTTGGTCCTTGCGTCATCCTCATGGATGAATTGGTCGCCTACGCACGGAACGCCGACGCCGACATGCAGGCGCGCATCTTCACCTTCGTGCAGGCGCTTACGCAGGCTGCCAGAGCAGCCAGCAACGTTGTGCTCGTCGTGACGCTTCTGGAGAGTGAGCAGCAGGCAGGAGGGCCGAGCGGCACGGACGCCTTGGCGTCCTTGGAAAACATCCTAGGGCGCATCGAGACCGTGTGGGAGCCGTTGCGCGTGGATGAGGCGTTCGAGGTCGTGCGCCGCAGGTTGTTCGACTCCGACATTGATGAAATGGAGCGTGACCGCACCTGCCAGGCGTTCGCAACCATGTACCAGCGAGCGCGTCCGGAGTACCCGCAGCAGATGGGAGAGGGGCGCTACCTGGATCGGCTCAAGGCGTGTTATCCGGTTCACCCGGAGATATTCGACCGCCTCTACGAGGACTGGTCCGCGATATCGGACTTCCAGCGTACACGGGGTGTGTTGCGCATGATGGCCACTGCCGTTAGCCGCCTCTACCGGCAAAACGATGCCTCTCCGCTCATCATGCAAACCAAGGCGGCCAAGGTGGCCAAATGGGGGGCCGCGTTTACTCGTGGACCGGCGACCAAGGGGGCCAGAATTCGAGGCCGTTGGCCTCCTTGGTCGCGGGGCTGAGGCTGCGCCGCACATCGCGTGCGGCGCAGCCCCCTGTCGTCAGGTCAGGCGGTCGTTACTTGTCCAGCCAGACCGTCGCGAAGTCGAGGTTGCGGCGGTAGTTGTCGACGGGCACCTGGATGCCCTTGACGTAGTCGCGGACGACGGTGTGGGTGTTCTCCGTGTAGAGCGGCGCCGAGTAGACGTTCTCCACCGCGAAGTACACCTCCATCTCCCGTGCGATCTCCACGCGCTCCTCCAGTTCGGCCGCGGCAGCCAGGCGGACGAAGAACTCGTCCACCTTCGGGTCGTCGTGCTTCGACTCAGCCGCGGAGTTGGTGCTGACGCTCGCGATGGTCGAGAAGTACTCGCTCGGCACCGCCACCGTCGCTCCGCCGTGCTGCATGTCGTACGAACCCTCGAGGATCCTGGCCGCCCGCGTGGCGTCGTCCACGAGCTGGAGGTCGACGCTGATGCCGAAGTCCTCCAACTGGCCGGCTACCGGCTCGCACATGTGCACCCAGAGCCTGCGGCACATGTACTCGAGTTCGAAGCCGTCCGGGTAGCCCGCCTCGGCCAGCAGCGCCTTCGCCTGCTCGCGGTCGGCGGCCTTGGTCTCGATGCTCCAGCCGGGCGTGTCCATCAGGCCGGGGGTCGCCCATGCGGTGTCGGGGTCGAACATGCCGACGCGCTTGGCGAAGCCGCCGAAGGTGACCTGGAGGAGTTCCTCGCGGTCGAGCCAGAGGTGTATGGCGCGCCTGACCCGCACGTCCTTCAACGGGCTCTCACGGATGGAGTTGAAGGCGAGCGGGATGAAGCTGGACTGGCCCATCTCCAGGATCGTGACCTCGCCGGGCGAGAAGCTGGAGAGGATGGCCGCCTCGCGCTCGGGGGTGAGCTGGAACCCGCCGCCGCGGGCGGTGGCGTCCAGCCGTCCGGTGCGGAAGGCGGTGTCCATGCCGGACTGGTCGGGCGTGACGTAGAAGTCGATGCCGTCCAGGTAGGGCAACTGGTTCCCGTTCTCGTCCGTCTTGTAGTACTGGTCGAACCGGCGCACCTTGATGACGCTGCCGGGCCGGTACTCCTCAAGGTAGAACGGGCCGAGCCCGATGAGCCCGATGTCCAGCGGGGTGACGTTGACGTTCCCGGCCTGTATCTCAGGCTCCATCAGGTGCTTCGGATGCTGGATGAGCTGGTTGTCGATCGCCAGCAACTGGTCGAAGTCGAAGACGGGGCTCTTGAGGTTGATGACCACGGTGAGGTCGTCCGGGGCCTCGACGCTCTCCACCCAGGGGACGAAGTCCCAGTTCGTGGGGCGCCTCGAGTCCTGTCCAACCGTTACGCCGAAGACCATGAGATCCAGCCAGTACTTCACGCCCTCGGCGGTCAGTTGGACGCCGTCGTGCCAGTAGACGTCGTCGCGCAGCTTGAACGTCCAGGACGTCCTCTCGTCGTTGGAGGAGTACTCGGTTGCCACGCCCATGCAGATCGACGCGCCGTCGTCCCAGCACTGTTTGATCATGTTCCCCATGCCGAAGATGGAGCCTCCGGGCTGGAGGATGCTGATGGTGCCGGACCGGGACACGTCCCACCCCAAGGGCGGGTCGGCGCGGGTGGAGAAGTTGACGATGCCGCCGTACCGGGGGCCCTCTTCCTCCATCATCATGGCCGTCGGGGTGGGGGCAGGCGCCGCATCGCCGCTGTCCGAGGGCGCGGCGGTGGCTTCCGGCTGCTGCGCCGGGGTGTCCGGCGCAGCGGTGGGTGTGGGGTCGGGATCGTCCGAGGCGCAGGCGGCCAGCGCCATGGTGAGGGCGATGATGCCCGTAAGGAGCGCCAGAGCCTTGAGCATACGGTTGCTGATGTTCATTGGGTTCCTCCCTTGTCCGCTTACCTGGTGCAAGACGCCGTCCGGCTACTCGGCCGGGGCGGGCGCGGCGAAGGTGATGGGCGCCGTGGCGAGGGAGCCCATGCTGCCTTCGGCTCTGACGGTGTAGGTGCCGGGGGCGGAGCGGATGCGGTCCATCCTGAACCGTCCGCGCTGCGTCGATTCGAACGTTCCGTACGGGGATGCATCGACGCCGCCGACGGTGCCGGGGCCATAGACGTCGGTGTGGAAGATGATGAGGACGGACTCGCCGGGCTGGAAGCCCCACCCGGTGACGGTGAAGGTGCGCTCAGAGCCGAGGGTGTAGACGGCCTTGTCGAGCGAGATGCCGGCGGCGGAGACAGGCGCGGGGTCGCCGGGAGGTCCCTGGGCGCCGTCGGCGCCTGCGGGTCCGGCGGGCCCTGCAGGTCCTGCGGCTCCCTGCGGTCCCTGTTGTCCCGCGGGGCCGGCGGGGCCTGTCTGTCCCGCTTCGCCCTGGCACGCGACGGCGACCAAGGCGAGAGTGAGCATCAGAACGCAGATGGCTGGGATCGTTCGCATCGGAGTTCCTCCCTCTCATGCGCATTCGGGGTTCAGCCGGACAGCCACCGCCGCCGCCATTCACCCATCCGGCATAGCCTCCCGCTACGCCGAAGCGCGGCGCATTGTAGATAGGGGTAAAGCACCTGTCAAACGAACAGGTATATATAGAATCAGTACGCTGATGCGCTGTTTTTCAGCGAATTCCAACGAACCGCAGCCGGGCAAATTATTGCCCTCACCCGCCGCTGCGCGGCGACCTCTCCCAAGGGGAGAGGAGATCGGAACAGGGCGCCCATAAGGGATGCCCCTACACCGGGCCCCCGCGCCCCGCTGGTTCACCCTCACCCGCCGCTGCGCGGCGACCTCTCCCAGAGGGCGAGGGGATCGGACGGCACCCACAAGGGATGCCTCTACACCAGGCACCCTCTGCCGCGCCCCGGTTCACCCTCACCCGCCGCTGCGCGGCGACCTCTCCCCTCAAGGGAGAGGTGTCGTTACGACGCCCCGGTTCGTGGCCGTCTGGTGTAACCTTGCGGCGATTCCCTGTGAGGGAGAGGCGCGGGCATGCCGAAGTTCGACTTGACGGGCAGAGTGGCCGTCGTCACCGGTGGGAGCCAGGGCATCGGGCGCGGGATCGCGCTGACGCTGGCGGAGCACGGGGCGGACGTCGCTATCGTGGCTCGCGCGCCGGAGGCGGTCGCGGGCGGCACGGAGCGCATCCACCGTCCGGTCGAGCCGGTCGTGCAGGAGGTCGAGGCGATGGGGCGCAGGGCGATGGGCGTTCTCGCCGACGTGCGGGACTCGGAGCAGGTGCAGGGTATGGCCGCGCAGGTGGCCGAGGCGTTCGGGCGCGTCGACATCCTCGTGAACAACGCGGGCGCGACGTGGGGCGAGACGTTCAAGATGGCGCCGCTGCTGGAGCTGACGCCTCGCGACTTCCAGGAGTGCCTGCGGCTGAACCTGGTGAGCCAGTTCCTGTGCAGCAGCGCGTTCGCGCCGGGGATGGTGGAGCGCGGCGAGGGGTGCATCATCAACCTCGCGTCGATCTCCGGGCAGGGGCCGAGCCCCGGCAACGGGGCGTACGGCGCGGCGAAAGCGGGCGTGCTGTCGCTCACGCAGACGATGGCCGTGGAATGGGCGCCCGTGCGCGTGAACGCGATCGCACCCGGCAGCGTCGACCACTCCGACCGCGCCGCGGTCCACCCGTACGCTCGTGGCCGCGCACCGGTCGCGCAGACGACCGCGGTGGGTCGCGGAGGCACGGTGGAGGACATCGCCGCCGCGGCGTTGTATCTTGCATCGGACGAGGCGTCGTACGTCACGGGGACGGTGATCAACGTGAATGGCGGACGTCTGCCGGGGTAGGGGTCCGTCCGGCAGGAAGGGGAGCGAAAGGAGCAGTCATGACGACCGAGATCAAGACGCTGGTGGTGGACGCGGACGCGCACGTCGTGGAGTCGCCCCGCACCTGGGACTTCCTGGACGCGGACGAGGAGAAGTACCGCCCCGCGCTGTTCAGTTCGGCGGACCGGCCGCAGACGGAGTTCTGGGTGGTCGATGGCAAGCCGCGCGGCACGAAGCTGCCAACACTCGCGGAGAAGCAGTTGGAGGAGCTGTCGAAGCGCTCCGGCTTCAACGTCGTGACCTCGGTGGCTGCCCGCGAGATGGACGACGTGCAGCTGCGGCTGGACCACATGGACGAACTCGGCGTCGACGTGCAGGTACTCCACAACACGCTCTGGATCACGAACGTCGCGGAGATGCCGGATACGGAGGCCGTGCTCACCCGATGCTGGAACCGCTGGATGGCCGACGCCTACCACAAGGCCCAGGGCCGACTGCGCTGGTCGTGCGTGCTGCCGACGATGACGATCTCCGAGGCGCTCGTGCAGATGCGCTACTGCAAGGAGAACGGGGCGGTGGCGGTCTGCCTGCGGGCGCACGAGGGGAACCGTCATTTGGTCGACCCGTACTTCTACCCGATCTACGAGGAGGCGCAGCGCCTCGACCTGGCCATCGTCGTGCACGTCTCGAACGCGGACGCGCGGCTGTCGGAGCGGCTGAAGTCGCCGTACGACAGGGGGTCCAGCTTCTCGAACCTGCGGGTGCCGACGGTGACGAGTTGCCACGAGTACATCATGAGCGAGGTGCCGACGCTGTTCCCGGAGCTGCGCTGGGGGTTCATCGAGGTGAGCGCGCAGTGGGTGCCGTGGGTGGTGAAGGAGGCCCGCCGCCGCGCGCAGAAGCTGAGCTACGACATGCCGTACGAGGTATTCCCTGAGTACCGCATCTACGCCGCGTGCGAAACGGACGACGACCTGCCGTTCATCCTGAAGTACGCGGGCGCGGACAACATCGTCATCGGGACGGACTACGGCCACACGGACATATCGAGCGAGACGGACGCGATCGGCATCTTCCGCGCCACGGACTACGACATCACCGAGGAAGAGAAGATCAAGATCCTCTCGGACAATCCGCGCAGGCTGTACGGGCTGTAGGGGGCGATGGAAGTTCTGAACAGGATCGGAGTGGCGTCGGCAGCGAGGTTGTCAGTTGCCGGAGGCGTGGTCCTCGGATTGATCGCCGGGATCATCTATTCCTTCGGTGGCGCCATCATCGACATACTCGTCAGTGCTGGGTGGGTAACTTCGGACGAAACGCCCGGGCTGAGTTCCGGCACGGCACTTGCCTTTGGCGCTCTCCTTGGAATGCCGGTTATCGGCGGAGTTACGGGGTTGGTGGCCGGGGCACTCGGAGCCTGGCTGTACAACCTGGTGGCCAGCCGAGTCGGAGGCGTCAAGATCAATCTCCAACGATAAGTCCACCCTCCAGGGAGAGCCGACCAATCACTGCCCCGCAGCCCCGCTCTCGAACATCTGCGCGACGGTGGCATCGTCGAGGCCGATGACCTCGGAGAGGACGTAGCGCGTGCCCTCGCCGTAGTCGGGAGCGGACGCGGACGGGAAGTGCGGCTCGGCGTCGCTCAGGATGAACGGCACGCTCTCGACCACGCCGCCGTCCGGGAAGCGGCGGTAGAAGCCGCGGCTCGCCATCTGCGGGTCGCTGTCGATGAGTTGCCCGGCGTGCAGCACGGCACTCGCCGCAACGCCCGCCGCCTGCAGCGCCTCGGCTGCCTCGTGTGGGCTGCGACGTGACGTCCACGCCTCGATCGCCTCGTCGATCTCGTCGTGGCGGGCCATGCGGCGCGCGGCATCGGAGAAGCGATTGTCGTCGGCCCAGGCGTCGCGTCCGATGAGGCGGCAGAGCGCGGTCCACTCGTCGTTCGAGGCGACGGTGAGCGCGCACCACTGGTCGTCGCCGTCGCATCGGTAGACGCCCTGCGGCGCGAGGTGGCGCGAGCGGCTGCCGGTGCGCGCGGGCTCCCCGCCGTTCGCCTCGTACTCCAGCAGCGCGGGGCCGAGGAAATTGATGGTCGACTCCAGCTGGCGAAGCTCGATGTGCTCGCCGAGGCCAGTGAGGTTGCGCCGGTGGAGCGCCGCGAGCAGGGCGACGAGCGCGTGGCCCGCGTTGCACGTCGTGTCGGCGTAGGCGAAGCCGACGTCGGTGATGTCGCGGTGGGGGTAGCCGATGAGGCCGTCGAGCGCGGCGCGTGCCTGGAAGTAGGAGCCGAGCCCCTTGTAGAGGCGGTGCGGGCCGGTCTTCCCGAGCGCGGGCATGCTCATGGTGATGATGCGCGGGTTGATCTCGGCGAGGCGCTCAGGAGTAAAACCCCAGTTGGGCAGCACGTCCGGCCCGAAGTTGTCGACCACGACGTCGCTGCGCTCCACGAGCCGCACGATGGCGTCGCGCGCCTCCTCGAAGCTCATATCGAGCGCGAGCGAGCGCTTGCCGACGTTCAGGTTGTTGAAGCTGACGACGGAGTCCGGACTCATGTTGCCGCGGTTGAGCGCCGTGCCCTTCTTGAAACGCTCGACCTTGACGACCTCCGCGCCGTAGGCGGCGAGCCACTTCGTGTGCAGCGGCCCCGCGATGACCCACGTGAAGTCGCAGATGCGGAGGCCGGCGAGGGGGCCCTCACTCACGCCCCGCCCAACGCCGCCAACTGTCCGAGAGATTCCTCGACTTCGCTGCGCTCCGCTCGGAATGACACGCTCACCCTCGCCTAAGGCGGGGGCGGGCGCCCCTTCGCGGAGGCCGCCTGCGAAGCGGTAGGGTGGGCCGGCGTCGGTGAGGGTTGCGCCGTCGTGGGCGATGGTGCGGAAGAAGCCCTCGCCCGCGAGTTGCGGGTCGGTGGTGAGCTCGCCGACGCTGTTGAACGCCATGAGCATGATGCCGCGGTCCTGCGCCTCGTGCATGAGCGTTCGTGCGTCCATCGTGCGGAAAAAGCGGTCGAAGACCGGCTCCAGCTCGTTGAGGCCTGCCGTGCGCGCCGCGGGGTCAAGCCAGCGCTCGTCCCGCAGTCCCTCGCCGTGACCGTGCAACTCGAGCCAGTCCAGCAGCAGCGGCCACTCGCGGTCGGAGCTCTGGCTGAGCAGTTGGAAGCGGACGAGGCCGGGGTTGCACTCCCAGATACGCCGGTAGCGTTTGCCGCTGGAGCCCTGGCCGTGGCCCGCGCGCTTGATGAGCGTCCCGTGCGTCACGTACATCGGCATGACGTCGTACTGCATCAGCGCGATGCCCTCTTGGAGCGACACGTCCACGAAGCCGCCCTCGCCGGTGGCGTCGCGTCGCGCGAGCGCGAGCAGGATGCCTCCCGCCGCGTGCGCCGAGCTCTGGTGGTGCGCGAAGCCCTCCCCCATGCTGTTCGGCGGGTCCTCCGGGAAGCCCATGCGGTACATCAGGCTGCCCGCGGCCTGGGCCACGAGGTCGGACGACTTCCAGTTTGCACGGGGGCCGGTCGCGCCGAACCCGGAGATGCGCGCGTGGAGCAAGCCGGGGTTGACGGCGCGCAGGGCGGCGTGGTCGAGCGACGGGGACGACTCGTCCTCGACGAGCACGTCGGCCGACGCCACGAGCCGTTCGAACGTGTCGTACCCCTCGGGGGTCTCGCGGTCGAGCACGACGCTCTGATGGCCGCGGTGGAAGTGGAGGAAGTGCAGGCTGACGGACGGGTCGGTGCGCATGAGCGGAGGGAGTCGGCGCTCGTCCGAGCCTCCCGGGGGCTCGATGTCGAACACGTCAGCGCCGAGGTCGGCGAGGAGCTTGGCGCAGTACGCGCCTCGTTCGCCCGTCAGGGCGATGACGCGGATGCCGTCGAGCGGGGGCACGAGCGTCGCACTCCCGTCAGCCCGTACTCAGCATGAGCACCCAACTGGGGACGGCGTCGAAGCCGAGCGCCACGAGGCAGTTCTCCAGCCCCGGCACCTGGCGGTCGCCCGCGCGGCCCATCACCTGCATCGCGCCCTCGCGGACGTGGCCCATGCCGTGCAGGCGTCCCTCGCCCTGGCTGCCGCCGAACGTCGTCACCGGCAGCGCGCCGCCGTGGGCGATGCGCCCGTCGCGGGTGAACTCGTGCGCCTCGCCCCTGCCCGCGAACCCCAACTCCTCCAGCCATTTCCACACCACGGGACTGAAGCCGTCGTACAGCTGCGCGGCCTGCACGGCCTCGCGGCCGATGCCGGACGCCTCGAAGATGGCGTCGCCGCGCTCGCGGGTGCTCACGAAGCCGGAGACGTACGCGGGCTTGTGGGGCAAGTCCCTCGCACGGTCGGCGGTCGTCAGGACGACGGCGCCCGCACCGGTCACGGGGATGTCGTAGTCGTAGAGGCACATGGGCTCGTAGACCCATCGGGACGTCATGTAGTCCTCGAGCGAGAGCGGCTTGCCGCGCCAGTAGGCGTACGGGTTGAGCTGGGCGTAGCCGCGCAGCGCGCTGACGACGTCGAACAGCTCCTCGCGGGTCGCGCCGTAGTCGTGCATGTATCGCTGCAACCACATCGCCATCGCGCCGATGCCGACGCCGTAGGGCACGGTGAACTGCTCCGGGCCGCCCGACGCCGACTGCTCGGACGCCGCGTAGCGCACGCCGGGGCGCTCGTACATCGCGCGCAGGCAGAGCACGTAGTCCGCCGTGCCGGTGACGAGCGACTGTATCGCCGCCGCGACGGCGTCGCCGACGACGCCCCGGTTGAAGTCGGACGCCCAGCGCAGGTTGAGACCGAGCGCGCTCCCCATGTACCGCTCGCTGATCTCGTCGACGCCGTCCCAGTGGAGCGCGGAGGCGTTGGGCGCCTTCGGCGTGCCGGCGTAGCCGTCGATGTCGGCGGGCGTCAGCCCCGCGTCGGCGATGGCGTTCTTCGCAGCCTCCATCGCGACGTCCGGCAGGCTGCGCCCGGACTTGCGCTCCATCGGCGTGTAGCCGACGCCGACGATGGCGGTCCTGTTGCGAAGGGCGGGGTCCATCAGGCTCCTCCACCGGCTGCGGGGCGGAATTGCGGGACTGCGACGCCCTCGCCGCGGTCCTCGAACGCGACCTCCACGCGCATCCCGATGCGTGCGTCGTCCGGCTCGCAGTCGATGAGGTTCGTGGTGAGGCGGAGGCCGGGCTGCTCGTCGAGCTCGGTCTGCGCGACGAGGTAGGGCGGGTCGAAGCCGCGCATGTAGCCCTCGTGCATGATGGTGAACGAGTAGACCGTGCCACGACCGCTCACGGCCACCCATCGCAACTCGCCGAGGCAGCGCGTGCAGGTGGGGCGCGGCGGGAAGACGTAGCGCGCGCAGGCGTCGCAGTACGGCAGCTCCAGCGCGTGCCGCGCCGCAGCGTCCCAGTAGGGCTGCGACTCCGGGTCGGGGATGGGGATGGGGCGGGAGTTCGTGGTCATCGCCGCCTACAGCCCGTAGAACGCCTTGGGGTTGTCGTAGAGGATCTTGTCGACGGTGGACTGCGGGATGTCGCCGTCGTCGGCGCGCTGCTGCAGAAGCTTCTGGAACTCCAGCTCCTTGGACTGGTCCTGGTGGGTGTAGTCGGAGCCCGCGAGCAGGTTGTCCTCGCTGATGTAGCGCAGCGCGTAGGGCAGGTCTTCGTCCACCTGAACGGTCACGTAGATGCGGTTGGCCTTGAAGATGTCGTCCGGCAACTCGAACGACGGGTCGCTGCCGATGTTCGACTCTTGGCTGCGCGCGAGCCTGCGCCGCAGGTCGTAGTCGACGAACGGCACCCACGAGACGCCGGACTCGATGCAGCCGAAGCGCAGCTTCGGGAAGCGCTCCGGAACGCGGTGGAGGATGAGGGAGTAGATGCCGTGGATCGCGGGCATGCGCAGCTTGATGAAAGCGCCGTAGGAGAGCTCCCGCGCGGGAGTGAAGTCCGGCGTGCCCGAGCCGAGGTGGAAGCAGATGGGCATGTCCAGCCGCTCCGCTTCCTCGTACAGCGGAAAGAAGTAGGGGTCGACGGACCACTTGTCGGCTTCGAGGTCGCCCTTCTTCAGCACGCCGCACGCGCCGTTGTCCTTGGCGAACCGCAGCTCCTCCAGTGCGGCTTCGATGTTGCGCGCCGGAGGCACGCATATCCAGCGCAGCCGTCCGTGCGACTGCGCGCAGCGGTCGGCCAGCCAACGGTTGTAACTGCGGGTGATCGCGAGCTCCGTCTCCGCCGAGTCCGAGGGCTCCACGAGGAAGAGCGAGGGGTAGATGACCTGCGTCTGCGTGCCGAGTTCGTCCATGTGGCGGAGGCGCGTCGGCACGTCCAGCAACTCGCGGGCCTCGAGCGGCGTACCGCTCTTGCCGTCGTCGCGGATGCGGCGATGCTTGCGCTTGCCGTTCACGAGCCAGTAGCGCACGGGCGGGCGGTTCGGGTCCGGGTTGGACGGGTACTGCGTCGTGGGCTTGTACGCCTCGTCCTCCGGCAAGATGAAGTCCCACGTATCGTCGGTCTCGTCGACGTGCGTGTCGCTGTCTATGACCCGGAACTGCTCCGCCATGTCGCGCCTCCCCGTGCGGTGAGGCGCAGTATAGCCTGCGCCCCGTGCCTCGTCATGCGTGGCCTGGCGGCGTTGATGACAACAGAAGTGTTGTGTACACTGACGCTGATGAACGCGAACGAACTGCGGCGCTGGCTGAGGAGGCGCGGATGTACGTTCCAAACGCACAAGGGCGGCAGCGGGCATCTCACTGTCAGACTTGGCGACCGCACATCGCAACTGCCGTTGCATGGCAGCCGCAAGGAGCTCGGCCCGAAGCTCGTTGCCAAGATCAAGAAAGACCTGGGATTGGATGATGCTTGACTACCCGGTGCAACTGGAAGACGACGACGGCAGCATCCTTGTAACTGCGCCAGACTTTCCGGAACTCACGACATTCGGAGAGGACCGGGACGATGCGCTTATGCGTGCCGTGGACGCCCTCGAAGAGGCGATCGCGGCGCGGATGCACGATGGGCAGGACGTCCCGGACCCCTCGTCTGGCGAGTTCCGCGTAGTACTGCCGACCCTCACTGCGGTGAAAGTGACACTCTACCGCACGATGCGGAGCCAGGGCGTCGGTAAGGCGGAACTGGCGCGCCGCCTAGGGTGGCATATGCCGCAGGTCGACCGGGTCCTCGACCTACAGCATCACTCACGGATGGACCAGATGGACGCTGCGCTCGGCGCTGTCGGCACCCGACTACAGGTCAGCACCTCGGTGAAGTAGGGGCACTCGTGCTCACGGCCAGTCGCTGAGTGCTCGGTCTACGTCTTCGCGGGTGATGGTCTGGGCCTCGACAGGCACACGGAACGTAGCTGGGCCCTCGTAGCCGCGCCGTGCCAGTTCGGATAGCGCACTGCCGAGGCTGCTGCCGTTCCGCTTGGCCAAGGTGCGGGCAGCTGCCAGCACGTCGTCATCGATGTCCAGCGTCATTCGCATAGCGGCACAATGGTACCAGCGCTTCAGGAGGCCAGGCCACGTTCGCTCACGAATCTGTCCCGGTGGGGTATCCTATGAGGGCCAAGGAATCCCACTTCACGAAGTCGGCGTCCGCAGAGGCGGGCGCCGACGCATGTACAGCACACTGGACGGCACATGACGGAAACAGCCCAGTCCCACCTCCGCAATATCGCCATCGTCGCGCACGTCGACCACGGCAAGACCAGCCTCGTCGATGCGATGCTCCGCTACAGCCGCGTCTTCCGCCCGGACCAGCAGGTCGACGAGCTCATCATGGACTCGGACCCGCAGGAGCGCGAGCGCGGCATCACCATCCTCGCAAAGAACACGGGCATCCGGTACGGCGACGTGACGGTCAACATCATCGACACGCCGGGCCACGCCGACTTCAGCGGCGAGGTCGAGCGCGTCGTGAACATGGCCGACGGCTGCCTGCTCGTCGTCGACGCGGTCGAAGGGCCGATGCCACAGACGCGCTACGTGCTCCGCGTCGCGCTCCAGCAGGGGCTGCGCCCCATCCTCGTCATCAACAAGATCGACCGCCCCACCGCGGACGCGCCCGCCGCCCTGTCCGCGGCGCAGGACCTCTTCCTCGAGCTGGCGACGGACCCCGACCAACTCGATTTCCCGGTGCTGTACACCTCGGCGCGCAACCGGTACGCGCTCACCGAGGAGACCGACACCCCGAAGGACATGGGGCCGCTGTTCGACGCTATCGTCGAGCGCGTGCCGCCTCCCGTCGCCGACCCGGACGCGCCGCTGCAGATGCTCGTGGCCGCGCTCGACTACGACAACCATCTTGGCCAGATCGCGGTCGGGCGCGTGTCGCGCGGGCGTATCGCGAAGGACGAACAAGTCGTGCTGCTCGGCCAGGACGGCAGTGCGGCCCCGTACCGGGTGGAGCGCCTGTTCACGTTCCGCGACCTCGCGCGGCACGCGATCGATTCGGCGTCCGCCGGCGAGATCGTGGCGCTCTCCGGCCTGCGCGGCGTCCGCATCGGCGACACAGTCGCGGCGCCTGCGTCGCCGGAGCCGCTGCCGCGGATGAAGGTGGAGGACCCGACGGTGCGAATGACGTTCAGCGTCAACACGTCGCCGTTCTCGGGCCGGGAGGGCCAGTACGCGACCTCCCGCATGCTGTGGGAGCGGCTGCAGCGCGAGTTGCAGACGAACGTGGCGCTGCGCGTGGAGCGCACCGACAGCGCGGACGAGTTCCTCGTGAACGGACGCGGCGAGCTCCACCTCTCCGTGCTCATCGAGAAGATGCGGCGGGAGGGCATCGAGTTCCAGGTCTCACGCCCCGAGGCCGTCACCCGCGTCATCGACGGCAGGCTGCACGAGCCGTACGAACTGCTCTTCCTCGAAACGCGCGACGACTACATCGGCCCCGTCACGGAGGAGTTGTCGTCGCGCCTCGCGCAGATGATGGACATGCAGAGCGACGGCTCCGGCAACGTGCGCCTGCAGTTCCGGCTGCCGACGCGGGGCCTCATCGGCTTCCAGAGTTTCTTCATGCGGGCCACGCGCGGCAACGGCCAGATGAGCACGGAGTTCACGGGCATGGAGCCGGTGGGGGGAGAGGTGAAGCCGTCGCGTGCCGGAGCCATCGTCTCGGCGGAGAGCGGCGTTGCCGTCACCTACGGCCTGCAGAACGCGCAGGAGCGCGGTGAGACGTTCGTCGAACCGCAGACGCCGGTCTACCAGGGCATGATCGTTGGGCGGCACAATCGTGAGCGCGACATGGACCTGAACGTCTGCAAGGAGCGCAAGATGACCAACATGCGCTCCGCGACGCAGGAGATCGTGGAGCGGCTCGCGCCCGCCGTGCGGTTCAGCCTGGAAGAGGCGTTGGGCTTCATCAACGACGACGAGCTCGTGGAAGTGACGCCAAAGAGCGTCAGGATGCGGAAGCGCATCCTGGACCCGGACGAGCGGTACCGGGTCAATCGCGCCCGCGCCAAGGCTGCGCGGTAGGGGCGTCGCTAACGGCTCACGTAGACGCTGTCCGCGTGGCGGCCGTCCTGCTGGCGTTCGCGCAGAGCCTCGTAGTTGACGCGCTGGTTCTTGATGGCCGGGTCCGTCGCGGCGTTCCGCATGATCTCCAGCGGCTCATCGCTCACCGACTCGAACCAGTACGGCGTGCCCCTGGGGATGAAGAGCGCGTCCTTGGGCCCCAGATCCACGGACTCGCCGTCCTTGCCGTAGAATCTGGCGCGGCCCGCGAGCACGAACCAGACGGCGTCCTGGCCGGAGTGCGCGTGCAGGTTGGTCTCGCCGCCTTCCTTGCTGACGACCTGGACGTTTACGCTCAGCAGGCCGCTGTTGGCCAGCATCGAGCTCCGCTTGGGCGACCCCTCGAGGTGAGGCGTCTCGTACCGGATCGCTTCCATCCCGCCGATGCTCTCCCGCTCCATGGACATACGCCACCTCCTCGCGCTGCATCCTTCTGCGCTACGATACTCCTTCCCGGGGCCGCGTGTCGTATAGTGCGGGCACCGTGGAAAAGTGAGGGGACGCTTCAATGCTTATCAAGCTCTCCAAGCTTCTGAAGGACAGAGAGAAGACTGCCGGCGCCGCTCCGGCCGTCGGCGAATACGCAGAGCGTTACAGGACCGGCAAGGACGGCGGACTTCAAGCCAGGAAGAGCGACTACAGGAAGTTCACCGATCTCTACTACGACCTGGTTACGGACTTCTACGAGTACGGATGGGGCAGGTCGTTTCACTTCGCGCCCCGTGTCCCCGGAGAGAGCTTCAAGACCTCGCTTGCCCGACACGAGCACTTCCTGGCACTCAAACTCGGGCTCAGCCCCGGGATGGTCGCCGCCGACCTTGGTTGCGGGATCGGGGGGCCGCTGTTGGAGATTGCCCGCTTCTCAGGCGCCAGGATCCTTGGCGTGAACAGCAACGGCTATCAACTCGACCGTGCGCAGAGATATGCGCAAGAGGCCGGGTTGACGCACCTAGCCGAGTTCATGCATTGTGACTTCCTGCACGTCGACGCTTCGGACGAGTCGTTCGACGCGGTCTATGCCATCGAGGCAACCTGCTGCGCACCGGACAAACACAGCATCTACAGCGAGGTCTTCCGTTTGCTGAAACCGGGCGCATGCTTCGCCAACTATGAGTACTGCCTGACCGACCGCTTCGACCCCCAGGACCCCCACCACCTCAAGATCAAGGCTGATATCGAACTGGGAGGCGGCCTGCTCGATATCGACAACCGGCAGACGGTCGACGACGCGCTCCGTTCAGTGGGGTTCGAGGTGCTGGAAACGCGGGACCTTGCTGTCCAGACTGGCCCTTCGGTCCCTTGGTACCAGCCGCTGGCCGGTTCAGGCGTCTCTCTGGCCAGTTTCCGCAGCTCAAAGGCCGGGCGCTTGGTCACCACCAACTCGCTGCGGGTGCTTGAGAAGCTCCGCGTCGTGCCGCAGGGAGCGGCCGGCGTTGCGGACACGCTGGAACTCTGCGCGGCGGCCATGGTCGAGGCGGGCAGGCTCGGCATCTTTACGCCGATGTACTTCATCCACGCCCGCAAGCCAGCGTAGCGCCTGCGTACTCCTTCCCGAGCCGCGTGTCGTATAGTGCGGGCACCAACCGAGGAGGCGCGCCCATGACCGACGGCAACCTGAAGATCGGCTTCCTGAGACCCGGCGCGGGGAACACGCACTACGACGAGTTCGCCGCGATGGTGCCCGAGGGCATCGACCTCGAGATGGTGGAGCTTGGGGTCCTCCGCACCGCGCTCACCGACTTTGCCGCACGCGCCGACGCCATCATCGAGCGGGCCACCACGATGACGCGCGAGCGCGGCTGGCAGGGAGTCATCGTGCCGGGCGCGCCGGTGGAGGTGCAGAACCCCGGTCTGCGTACGCGGCTGGGGGAGGCGCTGGACGTGCCGTTCACGACGGCGCTCGGGGCGGGCGAGAACGCCCTCCGCGCCTTCGGCGCCAGCCGCATCCTTCTGCTGACCCCGTTCGACTCCTACATGAACTCGCTCGTCGTGCCGCACCTCACCGCCGCCGGTTTCGACGTGCAACTCGCCGACCTCGGGTTCAACAGCGAACAGGAGGCGGTCGACCTCGATGCGAGCATCGTGTTCGACATGGCGCGCGGCGCGGTGCGGAAGGCGGACGGCGTGCAGGCGCTCTACTTCCAGGGTGCGGTGCTCAACCCGCTGCCGGTGATCGACGAGATGGAGGCCGAGTTCGGTCTGCCCGTTGTCGCGAGCAATCCCGCGATGCTCTGGTCGGTCGCCTCGCAGTTGGGCGGCACGTTCAGTATCGAGGGCAAAGGGAGGCTTGTCCGGGAGTGGCTGCCGCTGCCGTAGGGGCGCTCAGGAGTGAAACGCGCGATGAGACTCGGCATAGCGTTACCCATCGACTTCGGCGGTGAACCCGGCGGCGACGTGCTCTCGGAAGGCGCGCGGGCGGCGGAGGAGAACGGCTTCGACAGCGTCTGGTTCTTCGACTCGATCGGGCGCGGACGGATGGCGCTCGATCCGCTCATGGGCGCGGTGGTGGCCGCGGCTGCGACGGAGCGCATCGAGGTCGGCCTCGGCATCCTGCAGGTGCCGCTGCGCCACCCGGTCGAGCTCGCGAACCGCGTCCTCACCGCGCAGGTGGTCTGCGGCCCGCGATTGCTGCTGGGCGTCGGCTCCGGTTCGACGCGCGGCGACTTCGAGGCGGTCGGCAAGCGGTTCGAAGACCGGATGACGCTGCTGCGCGACGGGCTTGCAACGATGAAACGGCTGTGGAACGGCGAGACGGTGGACGGTGTGAACCTCGCGCCGTCGAGCGCCGTGCGCGGCGGGCCGTCCATCCTCATCGGCAGCTGGGCAGGGCCTCGATGGATCGCCTCAGCGGCGAACGACTACGACGGCTGGATAGCGTCGGCGTTCTTCTCAGGCTACGACACGCTCAAGGAGGGGCTCGACCGCTACCGCGCCGCGGGGGGAAAGCGCGCCATCGTGACCAACATCTCGCTCGACCTGAATGCGCCGACAGAGTGGCTGCGGGATACGGAGAACGCCTTTCACCTGCGGTGTGCGCCGCCCGACGCGTCGGCTCGCCTGCAGCGGCTCGCGGACGCCGGGTTCGACGACGCGGTCGTCGTGTACCGTGGCGCGGCTCCGCCGGACCTCGCGGCGATACGCGCCCTGCTGCCATAGCGGGCGCGATGGCGGAAGGGATGCAGACGCACGCGCCGGACGAGGTTTCTGCCTCCGCAGGAACGACGCAAGGGCATGCAACCGTGCCGACGCTCGCGCACCTCGTGCAGAGGATGGCGCGGCGGCTGGAAGCCGCGGGCATCGGCGACGCGCGGCTGGAGGCCGACCTCATCTGGACGACGGCGCTCGGCATCGATCGCCCCGCGCTCTACGCCGCGTTCCGCGATACGCCGACCGAGAAGGAGAAGGGCAGGGCTGAGGCGCTCTGTGAGCGGCGGCTCAACCGTGAACCCGTCGCCTACCTGATGGGGACGCGCGAGTTCTACGGCCTCCCCATCGCAGTCGGCCCCGGTGTGCTCATCCCGCGCCCCGAGACCGAGACGGTCGTTGAGGAGACGCTGCGGCTCGTGGAGGGCGTGGCGTCGCCGGTGGTGGCGGACGTGGGGTGCGGCAGCGGCGCGATCGCGGTCGCGCTGGCGGTTGCGCGCCCGGAGGCGGTCATCTATGCGCTCGACATCGCGCCGCGGGCGCTGGAGTTGACCGCGCTGAACGCCGAAAGCCACGGTGCGAGCGAGCGCGTGCACGTTCTGGAGAGCGACCTGCTCGCAGCGCTGCCATGCCCAGTGCGGGTCGTCGCGGCGAACCTGCCGTACGTCATGTCGGACGAGATACCGCTGCTGGAGCCGGAGGTGTCGCGCTACGAACCGCGCGAGGCGCTGGACGGCGGCGAGGACGGGCTCGCGCTCATACGGCGGCTGCTCGCGGAAGCGCGCCCGTATCTGCTCCCCGGAGGCGCGCTGGTGCTGGAGATGGACCCGCGCCAGACCACCTCCGCAGCCGAAGCGGCGACTGCCTGCTTCCCCGGCGCGAGCGTCCACGCGGCGCGTGACCTCGCGGGCAGGGAGCGGGTGCTCGTCGTCCAGACCGCGCAGTGACGTTGACCAGCGGCGCGATGCTTGGCACACTCTGGGCAAGGAACATGGAGGGAGAGGACCATGAGCCACCACGATCATCACGACCACGACCACACGGAGCCGCCGTCGGACATCGAGCTGCGCGTGAAAGCGCTCGAATCGCTGCTCGTCGAGAAGGGGCTCGTCGACCCGGAGGCGCTCGACGCGCTCATCGACCTGTATGAGGACAAGATCGGGCCATCGAACGGTAAGCACGTCGTGGCGCACGCGTGGGCTGACGAGGAGTTCAAGCAGTGGCTGCTCGACGACCCGAACGCAGCCATCGCCTCGATGGGCTACGTGGGTTCGCAGGGCGAGCAGGTGCGCGTCGTGGAGAACACGGACGACGTGCACAACCTCGTCGTCTGCACGCTCTGCTCGTGCTACCCGTGGCCGCTCCTGGGGCTGCCGCCCGTGTGGTACAAGTCCATGCCGTACCGAGCGCAGGCCGTCGCCGACCCGCGCGGCGTGATGCGGCAGTTCGGCTCGGAGATACCGGAGGAGAAAGAGGTGCGGGTATGGGACTCCACCTCTGAGATGCGCTACCTCGTGCTGCCCAAGCGCCCCGCAGGCACAGAAGGCTGGAGCGAGGAGCAACTGATGGACCTCGTGACCCGCAACTCCATGGTCGGTGTGGAGGAGGCGCGGCTTCCGGCAGCGGTAGGTACAGCATGAACGGCGTCCACGACCTCGGCGGTATGCAGGGGTTCGGGCCGGTACAGCCTGAGCCGGAGTCCGAGGAGCCCGTCTTCCACGCGGAGTGGGAGAGCCGGGTGTACGGCATGACCCGGCTTCTGGGGCGTCTCGGTCTGTGGAACCTGGACAAGTCGCGCTACAACCGGGAGCAGTTGCCTCCCGCCGACTACCTCTCGTTCTCCTACTACGAGAGCTGGTTCGCGGGCTTACAGAAGCAGTTGGTGAAGTCCGGTCTCATCTCGGAGGAGGAGTTGCAGACGGGCAGAGCGTCTGCAACTGTTCCGGATGGCATCATGGAGCGGGTCGTGAACGCCGAGCAGGTGCGTGCGGTGCCCATCATGACCACGAGCTACGTCCGCCCTACGCCCGCAGAGCCCCGGTTCTCGCCGGGCGACCGGGTTCGCGCGCTCAACCGCCATCCGCGCGGGCACACCCGCGAGCCACGCTACGTTCGCGGCCACGTCGGGACGGTGCACGAGCACTACGGCTCGCAGGTGTACCCGGACCTGAGCGCGGAAGGCGTGGACGAGGGGCACCACCTCTACAGCGTGCGCTTCGATGCGAGCGAGCTGTGGGGCGAGTCCGCCGACGCCAATAGCGTCGTGTACGTCGACCTGTGGGAGGACTACCTGGAGCCGGCGCCATGACGGACGCGCAGTTGCCGGGCGGCACGAGCACGCTGGGGGACATCCCACTGGGCGGCGACGGCAGGCCGGTGTTCGCCGAGCCGTGGGAGGCGTCGGCGTTCGCTCTCGCGGTGCGGCTCTCCGGCGAGGGCCACTTCACGTGGGACGAGTGGGCGGCGACGCTGAGCGAGGAGATACACGCGGCGCAGCGAGAGGGCGACCCGGACCTGGGGGACACGTACTACCGGCACTGGTTGCGCGCGTTGGAGCGCCTCTGCAGGGAGCGGGGACTCGTGTCCGAGCCTGAGGCGTCGGACCGTAAGGAAGCGTGGCGGAGGGCGTACCTCAACACGCCGCACGGCAAGCCGGTCAATCTCGCAGCAGGCGGCTGAGCAGGCCGGTTTCCCAAACACGAGATGGGTCGTCTGTGAGAGAGGGCCGGGTGCCGCGTCCGACACCTCTCCCACAGACGCCGAGCGGCACTGCCTCTATCTCACAGGGCGGCACACGGAGGCTATGTCCATTTACGGGGAGGTCTGTTGCGGCTGTGTTACGTGGGCGTTACGCGGCTGTAACGATTTCCCAGCCCTCTCGCGGCGATAGCGCAGACCGAGAGTACGTATACTGAACCGATGCGTCACGGTAGAGTTGCGCCCATCAAGTCGGAGACCGCCCTTGGCAAGGGAAACCTCTGGCGTATCTTCGGTTTCCTCGCGCCGTACTGGTCCAGGCTCGTTCTGATCCTTTTCACCGTTGCTGCCGCGGCCTTCATCGGACTCGTGCCGCCGCTGCTCGTGCGGGGCATCATCGACTCGGCGATCGAGGGAGCGGACAGGCCGCTGCTGCTGTGGCTATCCGTGGGCCTGTTCTCGGCGGCGGTGGCGCTGGGACTGGTCGGCGTGCTCCGCAGTTACCTGAACACCGTCGTCAGCCAGCGGATCATGTACGACCTCAAGCTGCGCATGTTCACGCGGCTGCAGTCGCTCTCACTCCGCTTCTACACCGAGGCCCGGACGGGTGAACTGATGTCCCGGCTGACGAGCGATATCGCCGGCATCGACACCATCATCTCGGGCTCGCTCGTGACCATCTCGCAGAATGTGCTGATCCTGACGACGACCCTCGTAACGATGCTCGCGCTCGACTGGCGTTTGACCATCGTTTCGCTGATGGTGCTGCCCTGGCTCATCATTCCGACGCTGACCGTCGGGAAGCTGCGGCGGCGCCTGCGCACCGAGCGGCAGCAGCGGAGCGCGTCGGTCAACTCGCTGATGGCAGAGAGCCTCGGCATCAGCGGACTCATGCTCATCAAGACGTTCACCCGCGAACGCGAGGTGCTGGCGCGGTTCCAACGCGAGAACTGGGAACTGATGGAGCTGCAGGTCCGCGAGGCGCTCGTGGGGCGCTGGTACTTCATGCTGCTGTTCATCGTGACGACGGGCGGGCCGGCGGTCATCTACTGGTTCGGCGGCGGCCAGGTTATCTCCGAGTCACTGACCATCGGGACGATCGTGGCGTTCGTTGCGCTGCTCAGCCGCCTCTACACTCCCGCGACCGACCTGATGTCGCTGCACGTGGACGTGGTCACGTCCGCCGCCTACTTCGAGCGCATCTTCGAGTACCTGGACCTGGAGCCCGACATCACGGACACGCCGGACGCGGTGGATGTAGGTAACGCCGCGGGGGCCCTCGAGTTCGAGAACGTAGTCATGGAGTACACACCCGGCAGGAGAGCGCTGGACGGGCTGGACTTCGCGGTCGAGCCGGGCCAGATCGCTGCGCTGGTGGGGCCGAGCGGGGCGGGGAAGACGACCATCACCTATCTCATCCCGCGCCTGTACGACCCGACCCATGGGCGGGTGCTGCTCGACGGCGCCGACATCAGGGGGCTGACGCTCGAGTCGCTGCGGGAGCAGATCGGGTACGTCTCGCAGGAGACGTTCCTGTTCCACGACACGGTGGGCGTCAACCTGCGCATCGCGCGCCCGGACGCGACCTACGATGAGATGGTGGAAGCATGCCGCGCCGCGTCCGTGCTCGACGTGGTGGAGAACCTTCCTGACGGGTTCGACACTGTGGTCGGGGAGCGGGGCTACCGTCTCTCCGGAGGCGAGAAGCAGCGGCTGGCCATCGCGCGGATGCTGCTCAAGGACCCGCGCATCCTGATACTCGACGAGGCCACGTCGTCTCTCGATTCGCATTCGGAACGGGCGGTGCAGTCGGCGCTCGCCAGGCTGACCGAGGGCCGCACGACTATCGTGATCGCGCACCGGCTCTCAACAGTGAGGGCTGCGGACGTCATCCTGTACGTCGAGGAGGGAAGAGTGGTCGAGCGCGGGACCCACTCCGAGTTGATGGCGCTGGACCGGCGCTACGCCGACCTCTGCCGGGAGCAGTTCACCTCGATGATGGGCGCCGGTTGGCTGGACTAGCGCGCCTGCTCATCCTGCGAGAGTAATGAAGAGGCCCCGGAACATCCGGGGCCTCTTCGCAATGCGTGCCGTCCGCCGGGCTACTGCTCGAGCCAGGCGTTCTCGAATATCTGGTGGTACATCTTGTTCGTGCCGCGCCAGCCGACGTTCTTGACCTCGGGCCTCGCGACGATGCCGTTGCCCCACACCGGGCTGGTGATGCGGTACTGGGCGCTCGCCACGTAGTGCTGCAACTGCGTGAGCACTCCGGGGCGGGTCTCCGGAGTGGAGGCCCACAGGTCGGCGACGAGGCCGTCGAGCGTCGCGTCGGGGGCGAGCGTCAGCCCGTTGGCCGGCCGCTGCCCGCTCCAGTAGTAGGTGGAAGCGAGGTCGTTGAAGTCGAACGAGTTGTTCCACCCGAAGTACAGGTCGTCCCAGGTCTGCTGGCTTCCCATGCCGAGGAACGGGCCGTACTCCTGGATGTTGAACTGCGCGTCGATGCCGACGGCGCGGAGCATCGTGAGCATGATCTCGGCGACGCCCTGCCACGGGTCGCCGTACGCGGGCGTCCAGACGACCGTGGTGCTGAAGCCGTCGGGGAAGCCGGCGTCGGCCAGCAGCTCCTTCGCCTTCTCGGGGTTGTACTGCTGGTACTGCGCCAGCTCCTCCGGGTAGTCCTCCAACTGGAGGGTCTCCGGGTCGAGCGGCCAGCCCTGCAGGACGATCTCGCCGTTGCCGCGCAGTGCGGTGTCGATGATGGCCTGGCGGTCGAGCGCCATCGAGACGGCGCGGCGAACACGGACGTCGTTCCACGGCGCCTTGTCCAGCCGCATCCGGATGCCGAGGTGGAAGAGGCTGGGGCAGGACTTCACGAAGAAGTCCGGGTTGGTCCGCTGGATCTCTTCCTGCACACGCGGGCCCGCCGCGGGGAAGACGTTGATCAGGCCGGAGCGGAGCGACGCGATGCGGGTTGCCGCGTCCGGGATGATGTGCGCTTCGACCGTGTCGGCGTAGGGGAGCCCTTCCTTGAAGTAGTTGGGGTTCCGCTCGAACACGACCTTCGTGCCGGTCTCATGCTCGGAGAACATGAACGGCCCGGTGCCGACCCAGGAGAGGTTCGGGTCTGCGAGGGCTTCCTCGCCGGACGCTTCCTCGGCCACGATCCAGCCCTGGCGGTTGCCGGACGTGACACCCCTCACGAAGTCGAACGGCTGCTTGAGGTGAATGCGGACGGTGTGGTCGTCCACCGCCTCGGCCCGGTCGAAGAAGACCTGGCCGACGTATGCCTGCCCCGCGAGGCCCTTGGCGAAGCGCTCGTTGTACGTGTAGGCGACGTCGTCCGCGGTGAGCTCGCGTCCGTTCAGCGGGGCCTTGTCGTGCCACTGGATGCCCTCACGGAGCTTGAACTCCAGGATGGTGGGCTCGACGTACTCCCAACTCTCCGCGATCTCCGGGTCGAGGTCTATCTCACAGCTGTCGCCGAGCTGGGCGGCAGGCGAGTAGAGCGGGTTGAACACGAGTTCAGCGATCTTGCGGGTGGGGTCCCAGAAGCGGGTGCGGCCCCACGGGTCCCAGCCAGGGGGGTCGCTGCGGATCCAGTAGGCGAGCGTGCCGCCGTACTGTCCCTCGTGCTCTTCCTCCATCATCATGGAGTCGTCCTTCTCCTCCATCATGGAGTCGTCCTTCTCCTCCATCATGGAGTCGTCTTTCTCCTCCATCGCGGGCTCTTCCGTCGCCTCCATCGCAGGAGCGCTGGTCGCGGTCGGCGTGGCTGTCGGGTCGTCCGACGCGCATGCCGCGAGCGCGGCGAGGCCGGCGAGCGCCAGGGCAAGGAGCGCGAACGCTCGGAGTGTCCATCCTCTGGTCATGTCTTCCTCCCGGGGCACAACTGACGGATAGCAGCGGAGCACGCTCCGCCGCGGGAGCGTTTGTACGCTTTCTCGGGCGTTGTGTCAATGAACCCGGCCTCTGTGTGGAGTGAGGCGGAGCGAACAAGAATGTCAACGGGCGGGGGCTTGACATTCTTGTTGCCTGATCTCAGGAGTAACGGGCCATGCCGTTTTGACATTCTTGTTCGGCTTTTGACAGGCATTTCCATGGCCGTGGCCTGCTTCCCGGGGTTAAGGCAATAACAATGTCATACGTTTTAAAGTTCTGCGCGTTGTCCTCTCCCAAGGGGAGAGGGGGCGGGCAGGGTGGACGGTCGTGCAGCCAGCGTACCGCGCGGAGGGGCGTCGGTGGAAGGGGCGGATGTCAGGAATCCTCACCCCCCGCTGGTTGGCCCTCACCCGCCGCTGCGCGGCTTCCCTCTCCCCCAGGAGAGGGGGACGATCCGTTCACCCCACCAAAGGGCCTCACCCCCATCCCCGCCTTCCCCCATCAAGGGGAAGGGACCAAGCATCAGTACCCTCACCCTAGCCCTCTCCCCTTGTAGGGCGAGGGGACCAGACCCGTCCACCCCGCCGAGGGCCCTCACCCGCCGCTGCGCGGCTTCCCTCTCCCAGGGGGAGAGGGGATCAGGCCGCCCGAGAGATTCCTCGACTGCGCCATCGACTGCGTCGACGGCTCCGCTCGGAATGACAAAGATCCGCGGGGCTCCGCTTCGGAATGACATTGTGCGCTGCGCCCCGCGTCTGGTTGGCCCTCACCCCCGCACTTCAGTGCGCTCACTCCTCCCAGGGGGCGAGGGGACCAACAGCTGCGCTCAACATGACATCAGGGTTGGGCGTCTATAAGCACGAAGGCGATGACGCAGGGAGCGTCGCCGCGGTTGTTCCAGTTGTGGACGGTGGCCCGCTGCACGAGCACGTCGCCTGCCCGCAGGCGCACCTCGACGCCGTCGTCCAGCTCCATATCAATCTCGCCAGAGATTACGACGGCGTAGTCGATGGTGGGTGTGACGTGCATGTCACGCTCGTTGCCGGGGGAGAACTCGATGATGCGGAAGATGGAACCGCGGTAGGAGGGAGGGCGCTCCACGGTGCGCGCGCCGAGGTCTTCCCGGCCGGTCAACTCCGCGGGCGTCGAATCGGTCATCCAGGCGAGCACGGTCTCGACGCCGGGACGCGGGTTGCGCTTGTTGCTTGCCGTGTCGTCGATGAAGACGACGGCCTTTCCGTTGTCGTCGTGGCCGGTGACTACTCTGCGAACGTTCAGGGGCATGTTGGACTCCTCCAAGGGTTGGTGTGTGGCCAGCATGCTACGGCGAGCGCGCTTCCGCCGCCACAGCCGTCCTGCCTTGTTCGCCGCACGAGGCGGGTGCTATGCTGCTTCCATGCTGAGCCGGGCTCTCCGGCTCGTCCCAAGCGTGGGCCTGTGGCGCAGTTGGGAGCGCGCCTCAATGGCATTGAGGAGGCCGGGGGTTCGAATCCCCCCAGGTCCACCAGACGTACCGATTCCATAACTCGTCGGCTCTCGCCTTCGTGCTATTCTCAGGCATCGTCTGACTCGCGGGAGAGGATGAAGATGCGTTTGAGCGGTAGATTTGCGTTCATCGGGCTGTTGCTGGCCCTGTCCCCGCTGCTGGGCTGCACCGGGGAAGAGGTCACTCCTCAACCGGAGGATGGCGAAGTCACAGTGGCAACACCGACGGTTCCATCCGAACCAGAGGCAGACAATGTCTACCGGATCGGTATCGCCGAGGACCTGACCACGACCAACCACTGGGCTTACCTGGGACCGGACGGGACCATATGGAACGGCTATGTGCTCGGCGGAAGCAAGCCGGCGCTCTACTCGTATTCGGCCCAGAGGTACGACTGGGTCCCATCGCTGGCGGCCGACTTCCCTACCCCGCTCGAGGAGGAGGTCGTGGAAGGCGAGACATTCTGGACCGCGGAGGTGGAGCTGATAGAAGGCGTGAAGTGGAGCGACGGCAACGACGTCACCGCCGAGGACTTCGCGTTCACGGCCCATACAGCCGCGGAGATGCAGCTCACCGGCAACTGGCCTTCGATAGTGGACCCGGAGTTCTTCGACCACGCCGAAACCGACGGCCCCTACCGGCTCAAGATCTTCTTCAAGCAGAAGCCGGGCCTGGCGCGATGGCAGTTCGGTCTGGCGTTCATGCCCATCTTCTCCAAGGCCTACTGGGAGCCGGTAGTGGCCGAGGCCTTGCAGGCCGGTGATACCACCGAGCAGCAGAAAGTGCTGTTCTCTCATGTCCCGGAGGACGAACCGAGCGCCGGGGGCTTCATCTTCGACCAGTGGGAGCGGGGCGCATTTGCGGAGAAGGACGAGAACCCGGCCTACTCCTTCAGCGGGACGGAGGTTGCGCTGTATGCCAACGGCGCCTACGCAGCCACCACAACCGGGCTCAACGAGTTCACTGCCTACGGTGAACCCGGCGGCGAAACGGTATTGGAGTACGTGGAAGGCCCATTCGCGGCAAGCACCATCTACTCGATCTACGGTAGCCAGGACGCAGCCGTTCTGGCCCTCAAGAAGGGCGACATCGACTTCATGCTGAACCCGCTGGGACTGTCCAAGGGGCTGCAGGAACAGCTGTCGGGAGAGGACGGCCTGGCAACCATCGAGAACGCATCCGACGGACTCCGCTACCTGGGGTTCAACTTCCGTAGAGCGCCCATGGACAGCAGGGCCTTCCGGCAGGCGGTTGCAACCCTTATAGACAAGGAATTCCTGGTGGACACCGTGCTGCAGGGCGTCGCCATCCCCATATACACGATGGTGCCTGAGGGCAACGGGGCCTGGTACAACGCCGAGGTGCCGCTCATCGGGAAGGGATTGACCCGCCAGGAGCGCGTCGACAAGGCTGTAGAGCTGCTCAGGGAAGCAGGGTTCACCTGGGAGACGGAGCCCCGGGTCAGCGAGGACGGCAACTTCATCGAAGAACAGGGCGAGGGATTG
The DNA here is from genome assembly GCA_965116305.1 of Dehalococcoidia bacterium. Lineage (GTDB taxonomy): Bacteria > Chloroflexota > Dehalococcoidia > Lucifugimonadales > Australimonadaceae > Bin16. The sequence continues at coordinate 140,818 of OZ220673.1, forward strand.
AGGATGCCCAACGGCGAGCCGGTACCTGCGATGGAAGTGCTGGCCCCCAGCGCAGGATACGACCCGCTGCGCTCCACCTTCGCCATCTGGATCGAGCGTTGGCTGAGCGAGGTGGGTATCCCCTTGCGAGCCAACCTTACCGGCTTCAACGTCATCGTCGAGAAGGTGTTCGACCAACAGGACTTCGACATGTGGATCCTCGGCTGGGGACTCACGCCCTTCCCGGACTACCTCGAGTCGTTCTTCCACAGTCGCTATTCGGCCCTGGAAGGGTACAATGCCGGCGGATACGATAACCCCGACTTTGACCGCCTGGCCGACGGACTGCTCGCCGAAACCGACCTGGAAGCGGCACGTCGACAGGCGTTCGAGATGCAGGCATTCCTCGCGGAGGACCTGCCCTACGTGGTGCTGTTCGACACTCCCATCGTGGAAACCTACCGGAGTGAACGGATCGACTTTCCTTACACCGAAACCTGGGGCGGTCTGCAAAGCGTTTCCGGGATGCCCAACCTGGTGGACTTCAGGTAGCCTTCCCGGAAGCCTGCAGCGTGGGATACGGTCAGCCCGGACGCACGGCGGGGGAGCAACCACCCTGAGCATCGCATTGAGAAGTCAGACCTGATGACTGGCTATCTGATCAGGCGAACCGGGCAGATGGTGTTGACGCTGTTCCTCATCATCACGTTCACCTTCTTCCTGGTGCAGGCGCAGCCGGGAGACTACGCTTCCTTCTACGTGCTCAACCCCGACCTGCCGCCCGAAGTGAAGGACCAGATCAGGGCCGCGTTCGGGCTGGACAAGCCAGCGTGGGAGCAGTACCTGATCCATCTCAAGAACACCTTTACGGGCAACCTCGGAGTGTCCTTCGGGAACTTCCCGCGGCCCGTGCTGGACGTGCTGGCGGAGCGAGTGCCTCGGACGCTGGTGTTGTTCCTCACCGCCACCGCCGTGTCCTTCTACATAGGGTTCTTCCTGGGCAAAGCCATCGCCTGGCGCCGGGGTGGCTTGTTCGAGTACGCCGCCACCATCTCCGGGGCGATGCTGTTCACCGCCTTCACACCGGCCTTCGCATTGATGATGATCTGGGCGTTCGCCTTCAAGCTGGGATGGTTTCCAGTGGGCAAGTTCCTGGACCCCCTGGTATGGCGGGGCGCCGACGTCAGCGCCAACTATGTCTTCGGCAATATGCTTCTCAGCGCGGCCGCCTTCATCACCTTCGCGCTGCTGGTCATGCTGCTCCTCAAGAGGTTCGGAAGAAGAGTGCCGTCGGTGGTGGCCCTTCCGATACTCCTCGGCGGCGCGATGGTCATCATGGTGGCCTGGGCCCTTTCAGGCATCGGCGGGTTGGCGCTGGACATCGCGAAACACATGGTGCTGCCCGTCGCTACCCTCACGCTCATATCCTTCGCCGGAACCATGCTGCTGACCCGCAACAGCATGCTGGAGACCATCCGCGAGGACTACGTGATGGCTGCGCGTGCCAAGGGCCTGCCCGACAAGCAGGTGCGTGACCGTCACGCCGCCCGGAACGCCATGCTGCCCATCGTTACCAGCCTGGTCTACAGCCTGATATTCGCGATAGATGGCAGCGTGATCATCGAAAGTGTCTTCTCATGGCCCGGCACCGGCTTGACGCTCCTCCAGGCAGTAAGGGGCGAAGACCTGCCGCTGGTAATGGGGGCCATGCTCTTCATAGGGACGCTCTCGCTCCTGGCACACGTCATAGTCGACGTCCTCTACGTCTACCTCGACCCCAGGATCCGCTACCAGTGAATACTCCTCGTCCGGTCGGCCCCATACCCACGCCGGAGTTCGGGGTCGAACCCGGCAGCGGCAGGGTGGGTTTCGTGCTGGCGCGACTGCGACTGATGTGGCGGTCGTTCAGGAACGGCTGGGGCATATTCATGGAAAGCCGGATGGGCAGGCTGTCCCTGTTCACCATAATCGCCTTTGCCCTGATGGCTGCCGCTCATCCCATTCTGATGGCGTTCGTCTGGGACCCCGCAACCTACGATCCCGTGACCGGCTACTCCTTCGACCAGGTGGAGCAGCCAGCCCCGCCGAGCTGGAAGCATCCACTCGGGACCGATCCGCTGGGGCGGGACGTGCTGAGCCAACTGCTCTACAGCACCCGCTCGGAGTTCGTGCTGGGGATAACCGCCGCGCTTGTGACCGTGGGCATCGCGACCTTCGTCGGCGCGGTGGCCGCCTATTATGGCAGGCTGCTGGATGCCTTCTTCATGCGGCTGGCTGACCTGATCATCGCTCTGCCGGCCATATCGCTGCTGATCGTGCTGAGCGCCCTGTTCCACCTGAACCTGTTCTACCTGGCGCTGATAATTGGCGTGCTGGGAGGGTTCGGGGGAACGGCCATCATCCTGAAGTCTCAAGCGCTTAGCATCAAGGTGAAGCCCTTCATCGAAGCCGCGCGTGTGGCTGGCGGCGGCGATTTCCACATCATATTCGTGCACATCATCCCCCACCTGTTGCCCCTGGCCCTGCTCTACATGATGTTCACCGTCACCAGCGCCATCTTTGCCGAGGCCGTGCTGTCGTTCCTCGGCCTCCTGGACCTGAGGATGAGCTGGGGGATCATGATCCACACCGCCAACACCGGCGGCTATCTGCTGGGCGGCACCCGGTACTGGTGGCTGATAGTGCCTGCAGGAGCTTCCATCACGCTTCTGTGCAGTGCGTTCTACCTGGCAGGACGGGCCCTCGACGAGGTCGTGAACCCCCGGCTGAGGCAGCGCAATGACTGACCGGAGCGACCCGTTGCTGACGGTGGACGGTCTCAGCCTGAGCTATCAGACCAAGCTGGGAGAGGTGCAAGCCATCCGGAACGTGAGCTTCGAGTTGGCCCGCGGCTCCGCGTTGGGGCTGGTGGGTGAGTCCGGCTGCGGAAAGACCTCCGTCGCCAACTGCCTCATGCGTCTGCTGCCCGACAACGCGCGGTTGTCGGCTGGCCGGGTGCTCCTGGACGGCCAGGACGTCCTGCTCTTGACCGAGGAAGAGATGCGGCTCAGGCGGTGGCGGCGCATCTCCATGGTCTTCCAAGCCGCCATGAACGTTCTGGACCCCGTGTACCGTGTGGGCCAGCAGATCATCGAAGCCATCGAAACGCACAACGTCGAGTCCACTGACACCGCAGCCAGGGAGCGGGTGACCCGCCTGTTCCGGATGGTGGGGCTGGACCCCCAGTTGATGGAGCGTTACCCCCACGAATTCAGCGGCGGTATGCGCCAGCGGGCGGTCATCGCCATGGCCTTGTCGTGCGACCCCGACCTGATGATCGCCGACGAGCCGACCACTGCCTTGGATGTGATAGTGCAGGACCGGATACTTCGGGAGCTGAAGACCATTCAGCAGCAACTCGCCATGAGCATCATCTACATCAGCCACGACATAGCAGTGGTCGCAGAGGTCACCGACGTGGTGGGAGTGATGTACGCCGGGCGGCTGGTAGAGATGGGAGACACCGCCGACGTGTTCCGGACCCCCGCTCATCCCTACACCGCGGCGCTGATGTCTTCATTCCCAAGCATCAGCGGGGAGAGGCGTCCGTTGGCCGGCCTCCCCGGCGAGCCGCCGAACCTCTCGGACCCTCCCCAAGGCTGCCCGTTCCATCCTCGCTGCGCTTACGCCACGGACGTATGCCGGACCGAATACCCGCCCCAAGTCACGTCCGGCAGTCATTGGGCCGCCTGCTGGCACCCGCTGGACGCAACGCTGGTCCCACAGAGCTGACGGATGAAAAACGCAGGTAACAATCCCAAGGCCCCGAATGCCCAGATCTCTGGCCCTGACGCTTCAGACGGCGAGCCATTGGTGTCCGTTCGCGGCTTGACCAAGCTGTTCCCGGCGGGCGGTGGTCCTTTCCGCAAGCCCTCGAGCTTCATCCATGCGGTTGACGACGTCAGTTTCCAACTGGGGCATGGAGAGAGCCTCGGCCTGGTGGGAGAGTCGGGCTGTGGCAAGACGACCGTGGGCAAGCTGCTGGTCAAGCTGCTCGAGCCCACTGACGGCGAGATACTCTTCCGGTTCGCCGATGGTTCGGTCGCCCCTGCGGCTGAGGCTCCCTGGGACTCCGCCGCAATCAAGGGACCGCTGTTGCGCTCCTTTCGCAGGCGCGTGCAGATGATCTTTCAGGACCCCTATGAGTCCATGAATCCCCGGCGGACCATCTACGACATCATCTCGGAGCCTCTGTCGGTGCAGGGCATGGGCGACGTTCAGCATCGGGTCGACCGCGTGCTGGAGATCCTGACGCTGGTGGGCCTTACGCCGGCGGGAGCATTTCTGTTCCGCCACCCCCACGAGCTTTCGGGCGGGCAACGCCAGCGGGTAGCCGTCGCCCGCGCGTTGGTCATCCGGCCTTCATTCGTCGTCGCCGACGAGCCGACTTCCATGCTCGACGTTTCCAGCAGAGCGGGGGTGATGTCCCTGATGCAGGACCTGGCCACCGAGCTGGGGGTCGCTTACCTGTACGTTACGCACGACCTGGCGGTGGCGCGCTACATGTCCAACCGCATCGCCGTGATGTACCTGGGGAAAGTGGTGGAACTGGCCGAGACGGAGGAGCTGCTCCGCAATCCCTTGCACCCGTACACCAAGGCGCTGCTGTCCGCGGTGCCACTGCCTGAGCCGGGACGCCGCCGGCAGGCGCCGGACATACGCGGCGACCTTGCTTCGGCCATAGACCCGCCTTCCCGCTGCCGGTTCTACGACAGATGTCCCGCCGCCACCGAGCACTGCCTGAACCACCCGCATCCCCCTATGGAGGAGAAGAGCCCGGGACACTTCGTGGCCTGCTACGAGGTCTGAAGCGTTCACCCCCATCCTAACCTTCCCCCATCGAGGGGGAAGGGACCAGGCCGGGCTACGCGGTCTCGTTACACGCGTATGCAGGCGACGGAATGCCCAGGGCTTTTCTCTTCGAGCGGAGGCACCGTGGTACGACACTCGTCGATGGCCATCGGGCACCGGGTGTGGAACACGCATCCTGTCGGAGGGTTCAGGGGACTGGGGATACTCCCCTCGAGGATGATCCGCTCCCTGCTGCGCTCGGCCCTGGGGTTCGGGATCGGCACTGCGGACATGAGCGCTTTCGAGTAAGGATGCAGCGGCTCCTGGAAGATGCTGACCCTGTCGGCTATCTCCATGATCTTGCCGAGATACATGACCGCTACACGGTCGGAGATGTGGCGCACCACTGACAGGTCGTGCGCGATGAAGAGGTACGTGAGCCCGAACTGCTTCTGCAGGTCTTCCAGCAGATTGATGAGCTGCGCCTGTATGGAGACGTCCAGCGCGGAGACCGGCTCGTCAGCCACGATGAAGTCCGGCTGCACTGCCAGCGCCCGGGCGACACCGATACGCTGGCGCTGTCCCCCACTGAACTCGTGCGGATACCGGTCTGCCATATTGGGGTTCAGCCCCACGGTACGGAACAGGTCGGCAACCCTGGCGAGGTACTCCTCTTTCGTTTCGACCAGCTTATGCACCCGGAGCGGCTCGCCGACGATGTCGCCGGTCTTGATCCGGGGGTTGAGCGAACTGTACGGGTCCTGGAAGACGACCTGGATGCGCCGGCGCATCGCCCGCATGGCGCCGCCATTGAGGGTTCCGAGGTCGACACCGTCGAACGTGATGTGACCGCTCGTGGGCTGGTAGACCTGGAGTATGACGCGCCCGATGGTGGTCTTGCCTGAGCCGCTTTCGCCCACGAGCCCCAGCGTCTCGCCCCGCCGGACGGTGAAGCTCACGTCGTCCACAGCCTTCACTTCTCCAACCTGGCGCTGAAGGATGACGCCCGACATCACGGGGAAGTACATCTTGACGTCGCTGACTTCCAGCAGGTTGTCCTGGCTCGACGGCGCTGTGGCGGGGGCAGGGGAGGTCTGTGTCATGCCTGTGTCTGCACGAGTTCCAGGGGGCCGAACTCGTGTCCTTTCCAACACGCGTACACGTGTTCGGTGCCGTCCTTCGACGAGAGCGGAGGCATCTCGGCGCGGCAGTGGTCGTCTGCATGGGGACAACGGGGGACGAAGGAGCAGCCGGGAGGAAGCCGGTCGAGGTCCGGCGGCATCCCTTCGATAGACGCCAGCCTGTCCTCGCGGTCAACGTCCAGCCGGGGCACGGAGCCCAGCAACCCGCGCGTGTACGGGTGTTTCGGCGTCTCATATATCTCGTCCGCGGTCCCGCGTTCGATGATCTTGCCCGCGTACATCACGTTCACGCGGTCTGCGTACCGGGCAACCACGCCAAGGTTGTGCGTGATGATGATGACGGCGGTACCCAGTTCGGTACTGAGATTCTTGATGAGCTCGAGTATCTGGGCCTGGATCGTCACGTCGAGCGCGGTAGTTGCTTCGTCGGCGAGGAGGAGTCGCGGGGTGCAACTGAGGGCGATGGCAATCATCACCCGCTGGCGCATCCCGCCGCTGAACTGGTGGGGGTAGCTGCTCAGGCGGCTTTTGGCGTCCGGTATGCCGACCATCTCCAGCAGCTCCACGCTCCGGCGGACCGCCGCCTCCGGCGAGTACCCCATGTGGAGCTCGACCGTCTCCGTGAGTTGTCGTCCTATCGTCAACACGGGGTTCAGGGAGGTCATCGGCTCCTGGAAGATCATGGCGATCTTGTTGCCGCGGATGCTCCTCATCTGGCGTTCCGACAGCTTCATCAGGTCCTGGCCCTCGAAGATGACTTCCCCGCCGACGATCCTGCCGGGCGGGTTCGGGATGAGCCTGAGGAGCGACAGGGCGCTCACGCTCTTGCCACATCCGCTCTCGCCGACGAGGCCCAGCGTCTCGCCCTCCTGCAGGTCGTAGCTCACGCCGTCCACGGCTTTGACGATGCCGCCTTCGGAGTTGAACTCGGTGCGCAGGTCATGCACCTCCAGCAACGTAGCCAACAGCAACTCCCTTCTGAGTCGTTGGTTCCCGCAGACGACAGCCTGCTAGGAATCACCTCGCCGCAGACGCGGGTCGAGCACGTCGCGCAGAGCGTCGCCGAGCAGGGCGAACGTGAACACGACCGCCGACAGCGCGACGCCGGGGAAGATCACCATCCACGGCGCCGCTTCCATGTAGCCGCGCGCGCCTATGTTCAGCATGCCGCCCCAACTCGGCGAAGGCGGGGGTATGCCGAGGCCGAGGAATGCCAGTCCAGCCTCCGCGACGATCACGCCGCCAAGAGCGCCCGTCGCGAGGACGAACACCGGACCGAGGGTATTCGGCAGGATGTGCCGCAAGACCATGCGCAGCAGGCTCACGCCGATCGTCACCGCCGCCAGCACGTACACCTCTTCCTTCACGCTCAACGTACTCGAACGCGACAGGCGCACGACCCGAGGCACGATGGCAACCGATAATGCAAGGCCCACGTTGAGCAGCGATGCGCCCAGGGCGACGACGAGCAGCATGGCCAGAATGATGAACGGGAACCCCATCAGCACGTCGACCAGGCGTTGCACCACGAGATCGAGTTTGCCTCCCAGGTAGCCTGAGAGGACGCCGATGATCATCCCCACCGCCGTGCCCAGGCCGATGGCCAGAAACCCCACCTGGAGCGAGATGCGCGCGCCGTAGACGACCCGGCTGAACACGTCGCGCCCGAGGTTGTCGGTGCCCATGAAGTGAGATGACGATGGGGCCTGCAGCCGTTCCGCCGCGACCTGATCGCGGATCGGGTCGTGCGTTGCGATGAAGGGCGCAAACAGCGCGATGAATGCGAGCAGGATGAGCACGACGGCGCTGACGGCGCCCGCCGGTTTCCGGCGCGCGAAGCGCTTCAGGTTCTGCGCCACCGTGCGCTTCGGCCTCGCCTCCTGGACCAACTGATCGAAGGCTGACTGGCCCCCTGCTGTTGCTTCTATCGCCATCCTGTCCAGACCTCCCAATCCACCTACGAATACCTGACCCGCGGGTCAACATACGAATACGCGATGTCGACCACGAGATTGAGCGCAAGCATGAAGAAGACGAGCATCATCGCCAGGCTCTGCACCACGGGGAAGTCCCTGCCCACCGATGCCTGGACGATCTCCTGGCCGAGGCCCGGGATACCGAACAGGTTCTCCAGGATCACAGTGCCGCCGAGCAGCGTGCTCACCTCCAGGCCTCCGAGCGTAATGACCGGGATCAGGACGTTCGGCAAGCTGTGCCGGCGCACGACCAACTGCTGGCCGAGTCCTTTCGCCTTCGCCGTCCGCACGTAGTCCTGGGCAAGCACCTCGAGCATCCCGGAGCGCGTGATCCGTGTCATATAGGCGCTGAAGCGCCAAGCAAGGATCAACGCTGGCCAAATCATGATCTGCAGGTGGTGGAACGGGTCCACCCATATATTGGAGTAGCCTAGCGGGGGCGACCAGCCGAGCTGTGTCACCATGAACAGCAGCAGGAGGAGCGCTATCCAGAAGTTGGGCATCGACTGGCCGAGAATCGCGCCCATGCGGAGGACATAGTCCGGCCACTTGTCCTGGTACAGGGCGGAGAACACTCCGAGCGGCACGGCGACGATTATGGAGAGCAGCACCGTATAGACGGTCAGCTGGAGCGTCACCGGAAGACGCCGGGCGATGATCGAGGAGAGCGGTTCCGTTGAACGGATCGACTCTCCTCCGAAGTCCCCGTTGACCATGGACCATGCCCACTTGGCGTACTGGATGGGGAGGGGGTCATTCAGACCGAGCTCTTCACGGAGCTCCCTGATCTGCGTCTCGGTGTAACCCCCGCCGCCCTCCGCGGCTTCCTGCCCGAGGATGGCGAGCGCCACGTCCCCCGGCAGGATCCGGAGAATCCCGAAGATCAGGATGCTCGCGAGCACGAGCGTCGGGATGAAAAGGAGTACCCGGCGTGCTATGTACTTCTGCATCCCGTATCCCTCAGGCTCGCTTTCCCCTGCGGCTTATCATCCGTTGCCCTTACTTGTCCAGCCAGACTGTAGCGAAGTCGAGGTTCCGGCGGTAGTTGTCTATGGGCACCTGGATGCCCTTGACGTACTCGCGGACGACCGTATGCGTGTTCTCCGTGTAGAGCCACGCCCCGTAGGCCTGCTCCACGGCTACGTATCGCTCCATCTCCCGCGCGATCTCGATCCGCTCTTCGACACTGCCCGCACCCGCCAGGCGGACGAAGAAGTCGTCCACTTTCGTGTCGTTGTGCTTCGGGTCGGCTGTGGCGCTGGTGCCGGCACTGGACGTGATCGACCCGTATTGGCTGGGCAGCGCGAGCGTCGGGCCGCTCATCACCATGTCGTACGAACCCTCCAGGGTCCTGGCTGCCCGCGTGGCGTCGTCCACGAGCTGGAGGTCGATGCTGATGCCGAGGTCTTCCAACTGGCCCACCAGCGGCTCGCAGACGAACCCCCACAGTCTGCGGCACATGAACTCGGCCTCGAACCCGTCCGGGTAGCCCGCGTCGGTCAGCAGCGCCTTCGCCTGGTCGCGGTCGGCTGCCTTGGTCGCGGTGTTCCAGCCGGGCGTTTCCATGAGGCCCGGGTTTGCCCACGCGGTGTCAGGGTCGAACATGCCGGTCATCTTCCCGAAGCCGCCGAACGTCACCTGGACCAGCTCCGGGCGGTCCAACCAGAGGTGTATGGCCTGCCTGACCCGTACGTCCTGCAGTGGCCCTTCGCGGAGCGTGTTGAAAGCCAGCGCCCAGAAGCTGGACTGCGCCATCTCCAGGATCGTCACTCTATCGGTGCCGAGGGTGGAGAGGATGGCTGCTTCACGCTCCGGAGTGAGCTGGAAGCCGGAACCGCGGGCGGTGGCATCCAGCCGCCCTGTTCGGAACGCGGTGTCCATGCCGGACGGGTCGGGCGTGATGTAGAAGTCGATGCCGTCCAGGTAGGGCAGTTGGTTCCCGTCCTCGTCAGTCTTGTAGTACTGGTCGAACCGTCGCATCTTGGCGACGCTGCCGGGCCGGTACTCCTCCAGGTAGAACGGGCCGAGAGCGACCAGCCCTACGTCCAGCGGAGAGACGTTGACGTTGCCCGCGTCTATCTCGGGCTGCATCAGGTGACGTGGGTGGGCGATGATCTGGTTGTCGACGGCGAGCAGCTGGTCGAAGTCGAAGACGGCGCTCTTGAGGTTGATGACCACGGTGAGGTCGTCCGGGGCTTCGACGCTTTCCACCCATCGCGCGAAGTTCCAGCTTACGGGGCGCCTCGAGTCCTGTCCGACCGTTACGCCGAACACGGCCAGCTCCAGCCAGAACTTCACGTCCGCGGCGGTGAGCTTGACGCCGTCGTGCCAGTAGACGTCGTCGCGGAGCGTGAACGTCCAGGACGTTCCATCGGCATTCTTGGACCATTCGGTTGCTACTCCGGGGCAGACCGCCGTACCGTCGTCCGGGCATTGGCGGATCATGTTCCCCATGCCGAATATCGACCCCGCCGGCATCAGCACGCTGATGCTGCCGGACCGCATCGGGTCCCAACCGCGAGGCGGGTCGGCACGGGTGGAGAAGTTGGCGATGCCGCCGTACTTGGACTTCTCCTCCATCATCATGGCCGTCGGGGTAGGTGCAGGAGCAGCCCCGTCGCCGCTGTCCGACGGCGTTGGAGTTGCCGCGGGCGCCTGCGTGTCCGGCGCCCTGGTGGGGGTGGGAGTCGGGTCGTCGTCCGACGTACAGGCGGCCAGCACCATGGTCAGGGCGAGGACGCTCACAAGAAGCGCCAGTGCTTTGAGTGCACGCTCTCTGATCATCATCGGAATCCTCCCTGGTCCACTTGCCGTTCCCTTACTCCGCTGGTGCAGGCGCGACGAAGGTGATGGGCGCGGTTGCCAACGAGCCCATGCTGCCTTCGGCTCTCACGGTGTACGTGCCGGGGGCGGAGCGGATGCGCTCCATCCTGAACCGTCCGCGTGGTGTTGCTTCGAACGTTCCGTATGGGGATGCGTCGATACCAGCGACGGTGCCGGGGCCGTAGACGTCGGTGTGGAAGATGATGAGGACGGACTCACCGGGCTGGAAGCCCCAACCGGTGACGGTGAAGGTGCGCTCGGAGCCGAGGGTGTAGACGGCCTTGCCGAGCGAGATGCCGGCGGCGGAGGCAGGGGCGGGGTCGCCGGGAGGTCCCTGGGCGCCGTCGGCGCCAGCGGGTCCGGCGGGTCCTGTCGGCCCGGCGGCTCCCTGTGGTCCCTGTTGTCCCGCGGGCCCGGCGGGGCCTGTCTGTCCCGCTTCGCCCTGGCATGCCGTAGCAACCAGTGCGAGCGTGAGCATCAGAACGCAGACGGCTGGAATCATTCGCATCGGAGTTCCTCCCTCTCACGCGCCATTCTGAAAGCAGACTCGGGCATCCAACAGCCAGCGCATTCTAGGAATGGGCGTGTGGCCTGTCAACAAAAAGCGGAAGGTATAAGGCTTGTATGTGACTGATTTCACAGAATCAGCAGGATACGATAGGCGAGTGGCAAAACAATTTCGCTGGAATTCAACGGATTCCGACCAACAGACCACTCGCTCCGGTCGTGTAGAGCGCGTCGGCGCCAGCTGCGACACCGAGGATCGCACCGCCTCCCAGTTCGATGCGCCATCGTATCTCTCCTGCCGCAGAGTCAACTGAGGCCATCGTGCCCGATTGTGTCCCGACGACGACTTCGCCTCCGATCACGGTAGGAGAGGTTGCCGCAGATGCACCCAGGTGGGTCTGCCATACGGTGTCGCCTGTCTGCTTGTCGTAGGCGAACACCGTTCCGCCTGCGGTGCTTGCGTAGGCTCGTTCGGAGTCAACCGCCGGGGTCTCGGTAAAGCTCTCACCTCGCTCCTGACGCACCCAGACCACGCCCTTCTGAGCCGGTAGTTCGTCCAACATCCCCCACCGGAACATCCACCGGCGAATGTTTCGAATCGACTTCTCGAAGGGCCACGCCCGGTTCTCCCAGCGCACACGTCGGATGGTCCCACTGATGTCCGCGGCATAGACCGAGTCTCCATCGACCGCCGCGGAACCGTCGGCGAGCGATATGTCGTAATCGAACCACCGTTTCGCGGTGTGCCTGTCGATGAAGTGGATGAGGTTGTCCTGGGAAACGACAACGACGAGTTGGTCATTCACCGCCGCGCCGGACGTGATGCGCCCTTCCGTGGCGAAGCTCCATCGCTCTTCGCCGGTGAGCGCATCGAGCGCATAGAGGCGGCGGTCGCTCGAGCCTGCATAAAGCACGCCATCGGCTACAGCGGGAGAGGAACGTACGGGGGCATCGGCCCGGAAAGTCCAGACTTCGCTGCCGTCATCACGGTCGAGAGCCGTGACCCGTCCGTCCAGCATGCCGAAGTAAACCAGGTGCCCGGCGATGGATGGCGTCGAGCTGACGGGCGCTTCAAGGCATCTGCTCCACAAGGGAGCGCCGTCCGAGGCGGAGAATGCGTGCATGCATCCGTCGACGCTGCCTGCGTACACGACGTCTTCCAGCACGACGGGGCCGCCTCCCGGAGAGGCGCCGAGGTCTGCCCTCCAAGCCACCTCACCAGCCAGCGACGTGGCCGCTTCGGGCATCGCGTTCGCCCGCTGGGGGCTTCCGCCTTCAGTTGGCCAACCACCGAGTTGAAGCTCGGACGTCAGGTCTGAGGCGGGGTCAGGGAGGAAGCGGGCCAGCCCTATATTCTCGACAGCGACCCACGTTACAACGAGCAAGGCGAGGGCTACTGTTGCAGCCCGGATAAGCGTCCGCCGGAGCCTCGCGCGGGCGCGCCACCGAGCGACGAGAGGCATGTCGGAAGCGGGCAGAAGCCGTGTACGGCATCCGGAACAGAACCGCGAACCCACCTCGTTGGCGTGCCCGCAGACGTGGCACACCGATGAGGCGCCGGTCTCACTCAACGTGCGTCCTCAGGCGCTCAGGCTCCTGCGTAGTTGACCGGCTGCAGAGCGATGCGATGCTCTCTCGTCGCTTCGACCCAGTCTTCTTCTTTCTGCAGGACGGTAGCCGCAGACCGGACCGCAAACAGCGTGGGGTCGTCCACGCTCGGCGGCAACTCGCCGGTGTCGCGGAAGGCCTTGGCTGCGTTCAGCAAGCGGTAGCGGGTATGGATGATCCCGGAGTCCGTTGAGACGAGGTGCTCTTTCGTCCTGTCGTAGATGGGGCCCATCGTCTCCTGCATGCCGGAGTCCTGTGCCCACGTGCCGGGGATGCCGCACCAGCGCTCGGTCTGCTGAGCGTGGTAGTCGTTCCAGTAGTCGTTCATGATGTTCTGGCGCGGGCGCCACTGGCTCCCGGGGAGCGTCGGGTCAGGAGGCATGAAGCCCACGGTGCCGATGTTGTAGACGCCGGGGCGCTTCTCCATGTTGTCGAGCTCTTCCTCGGTCAGCGGGCGGTTGGGGTGGTACGTGGCCCCGAAGACCATGGTGTTCTCGTCGTCGATGGGGATCCAGGCGCGGAAGGCGCGCAGCGGGTCTTTCCCGTAGGGGCCGGTCATGGTGTAGAAGGGCAGCACGAACTGGCTCATCCGCCAGTAGTAGTTGTCTTCGTCCACGTTGCGGTGACACCCGATCAGCACGCCGTAGTCTGTGTCGATCGCCTCGAACACCGGGCAGCGGTCGATCTCCTTGTAGTAGGGCCCCATGGTCTTTTCGTTTGGCTGGGCCATCTGGAACGGGAACTTCGTGTGGAGGTAGGAGTTATGCGAGTTGTCGATGTCGCCTTCCAACGCCTGCACGAAGTTGTTGATCTGCAGCCGCTTGGCGATGTGGCGGTGCTCTACCGGCACCATGTTCCATTCGAGGTCTGGCAGGGGAGGAGCGGGTTCCCGGGGGCCCATGTACGTCCATATGACCCCGTTCCGCTCCTGGCAGGGGTACGCCTTGATGCCGACCTTGTTCTTGAAGGTCTCGCCCTCAGGCGCGTTGGGCATGTCGATGCACGCCCCCGTGGTGTCGAACTTCCATCCGTGGTAGACGCACCGGAGTCCGTACTCCTCGTTGCGTCCGAAGAACATGCCCGCACCACGGTGGGGACAGCGGTCGTCGACCATGCCGATGTTTCCGGCGGTGTCCCGGTAGGCGACGAGGTCCTCGCCAAGCAACCGCACGCGGAGCGGCTGGCCGTCGCGCTCCGGTAGCTCCGATGACATCAGCGCGGGGATCCAGTAGTGCCGGATCAGGTCTCCCGTGGGAGTCCCGGCTCCGACGCGGCACATCAGTTCGTTATCTTCCCTCGTCAGCATGGCTACCTCCTACCTTCCTGCACGAACCTCACTCTCAACGACGAAGCGTGCACATCTTATTGCAGCGAACGAAGGATTGCTATCAGAGCATGCGGTCCAGCAACGCTCTGGCGTCGCATGCGGCGCCTCATCGCTGATCGACAGTCGGCGTCTGGTGCCGGAGCATGACCTCGCGCCTTGTCTGCGAGGACTCCAGCATCGCGAGGCAGACCTCCATGGTCGCCTTCGCCCACCGGCCGTGGTGGACGAGAGGACGGCCCTCGGTAACGGCGAAGTACAGCTCGTCGATCACTGCGCCGCGGCCTTGGACGCCTCGCCATGGGTCGGGCTCGATCAGCCTGAAACCGTCGGTCGTGTACGCCCCGACGCCGTCCGGAAGCATCCGGAGGTCGGCTCCCTCGCATGTAACGAGGAATGAGCCGAGTTCGCCCTGAAGCAGCGACGGCGTTCCCTGAGCGGCGCGCGCCCGCGCCACGGGCTGCTCTCCCCCGTAGCCGGTGTTGATGCGCATCGACACTTCTTCCTCAGCAGACCGGGCCGCACGCAGCGCTCTGCGCGTCTTCCCGTAGCCCGCAGGCTCTTTCGAAGCGCTTCCGCTGGCCAGTTCGGACGAGTCGAAGTGGTCATAGCCGCTGTACGAGAGTGTGGCTACTGCGCCATTCTCGAAATCGAGGAACGCCGTATAACTGCCCTCTGTATGCCGCTCATGGTCGAGGTCGAACGCTGCTGCACGCACGCTGCGCGCCATGCCGCCGGCGATGAACCGCGCGGCGTCAACCTGGTGCGGCACCTGGTTGTACATGATGCCGCCGCCCAATGCGGTGACGAGCTCTTCGGGACGCCGGGGACGGTAGAGGAAGTCGGTGTACGCCGATGCTGTGATGAAGCCCAGGCGCCCGAACTCCTCATCAACGACGAGCCTGCGCATCTTCTGCACGATGGGGTTGAAACTGGCCGTGTGCCCCACGACGAGCACGACCCCGGCCTGCTCGGCGGCAACGGTCATCGTCTCGCAGTCCGTGAGCGTCAGGGCCATCGGCTTCTCAACGATGGCGTGCTTGCCGTTCGTTGCCGCGACCTGCAGGTGTTCGACGTGCATTCCGTGGGGCGTGGCGATGTAGACGGCGTCCACGTTCGCACTCTTGCAGAGGTCCTCGGCATCGGAGAACGTCTCGCCGCCGAAGTCTGCCTCGAACCGGTCGCGGTGCTGCTTATGAAGGTCTGCCGCCGCCGTCACCCGGATGTCGGGATGCTTCGCCAGTGCGGACAGCATCCCGCTGCCGGCGCGCCCCAACCCGATCACGCCGAACCGCAGTTCAGGCCCGTTCATGGCGCCTCCGTGCCGGGGTCGCTATGCCGGACAGTCCGGATTGCCGGCGGCAACCTTGCGGCGCTCAGTCGTGTGGTCGAACCAGGACTCCTCGGCGGGTATGAGCACCGCGTCCGACCTGATCGCGTAGACCTCGGGCTCCAGCGCCTCGCGGGGAGTCTCTCCGGTCTCGGCGAATGCCTTGGCGGTCCGGATGAGACGTCTTCGCATGGAGATGATGCCGAGGTCCGACGTCCCGAGATGCTCCTGCGTGCGGTCGAAGATCTTACCCATGCTGAGCTGAGGCGCGGCGTCCTGTGCCCAGAACTCGGCGATGCCCGAGAACGTCTCGAACTTCTGCATCTCCCGGTCCTGGTGGAAGTCGTTCTCGATGGAGAGCGCGGGCCGCCAACGACCGAACGGAGCGCTGGAGACCGGCGCGCGGTGCTCGGGCGATATGTTCCAGACACCGGCCTTGGTGAGCAGGTTCTCGCGCTGCTCCCCGGTGAACGGCCTCGTCGGATGGAACGTCACGCCGATGACGAAGACGTTCTCATCGTCTATGGGCACCCATGCGCGCCAGTTCCGCGTCGGGTTGTTCCCGTAGGGGCCGGTCATGGTGTGGAAGGGCATCAGGTGCTGGCTGATACGCCAGTAACGTTCGTCGTTCGGAGCCTTGCGGCCGGAGCCGATGCACACGCCGTAGTCGGTCTCGACCACCTGGAACCGGGGGTGCGTGTCGTAGTGGCGGATGGCGTCCACTCCCGCTCTTGGCGAGTTCGGGTCGAGGTTGAGCCGCGAGTGCACGAAGGACACGTGGCTCTGGTCCAGGTCGCCCTCCATGCCCTGCACCCAGTTGGAGTACTGCACCCGCTTGGACGCGACGATGTGGTCCTCCGGCAGGTCCAGCCACTCCAGGGCGGGCAGCGGCGGGGGCTCGTCCCTCGGCCCCATGTACGTCCATATCATGCCCGCTCGTTCCACCACCGGATACGACGCCGTCCGGACCTTCCACTGGAAGTTGCTGTCCGGCGGCTCGCTTGGCATGTCGACGCATCTGCCCGCCACGTCGAACTTCCAGCCGTGGTAGATGCAGCGGAGCCCGTTCTCCTCGTTGCGGCCGAAGTAGAGCGACGCTCCGCGGTGCGGGCACTGCTCCGCGATGAGTCCCGGCCTGCCCGAGGAGTCGCGTACCGCCAGGAGGTTCTCGCCCAGCAGCCGGACACGTTCCGGCGATCCGTTGGACTCGATCTCCCAGGAGAAGAGGAAGGGTATCCAGTACTCGCGGAGCAGGTTCCCCATGGGAGTTCCAGCCCCAACGCGAGTCATCAGCTCATTATCCGTGGCGCTCAGCATGTCACGCTCCTTCACGGGCCAACTGCATAATCAGCCCGCATCATAGGCAGAGGCCCGTCGGCCTTCAAGCATCCTCCGGCCAGAACCCTTCTCTGCCAGAGAGACCAGGCGCGCTCGGTAGCCTTACACGTACGTGGCGAGCACGCGTTCGATGTCGGCGTGAGCGACGCTGGGCCCCGCTTCCTGAGGGACGTACTTCCTGGGGGCACCGTTGACGAACCCTCTGCTCGGTTCCACGGGCAGCCTGAGCGCGTCGTCGAGGTCGCTGCGGAACACGTTCATGGGGTCGCCCCCGTCCTGCACGATCTCCATCTGCTCGTTGAGCATCTTGCGGAACATGATGATGCCCTTGTCCGACTCGCCGAGCTTCTCGAGGTCGCGGCGGGCTACCGGCCCCTGCGTCACCCACGCCATGTAGTCCTGATTGAAGGTGACGTCGGTGATAAAGCGGCCGTCTTCGCCTCTCAGCGGGTTGTAGTAGTACGGCACCGGGTCCTGCCGGGGCACGACTGCCCCATCGGCGGCGCGGAAGATGTAGATCGATATGTGCAGGGTGTTCTCGTCGTCCACGGGAACCCGGAACTGCATCGTGAGCTTCTGGGGAGAGCCGACCTGCAGGATGTTGGGGAACAGGATGGGATGTCCCACCTTCCACAGGTCGTGGTCATCACCGAGCCCCTTGAGGATGCGCCGCTTGATGATGCCGTGCTCGAACAGGTCGAAGCTTATCCGCTCGTGGGGCGCGGACTCGCCGCGCACGTTTACGGTCTGGCCTGCGGCAAGCTGCTGGTACCGCGTCCAGTAGGAGTGGAGCCACTCGGTGTGCACGGGGTCGAGGGAGTTCTCCTGGCACTGGAGCCAGTTGCAGGGGAGTTCGGTGATGGCTATGTCGCAGGCCACGTTCTCAGCGATCAACGGCTCCCAGTGCGGCAGGAGCGGCGTCGGCTGCGGGCCCATGTAGGCGAAGATGAGCCCCGAAAGCTCCCGCACGGGGTAGCCGGCGACCTTCACCTTCTCCTTGAAGCGCCCATCCGGGTGGACGGTCTCCTCGAAGGGCTGCTCGATGCACTGGCCGGTCTCGTCCATCATCCAGCCGTGGTACATGCAGCGCAGGCCGTGCTCCTCGGGTATTCCGTAGGAGAGGTCGACGCGGCGGTGGGGGCAGAAGCGGTCGATGAGCCCCAGAGTGCCGGACTTGTCCTTGTAGAGGACGAGGTCCTCGCCGAGGACGCGGACGGCCTTGGTGGGACGCTCGTACAACTCCCCGGCGGCGGCGATGGGCTGCCAGTAGCGGCGCATCAACTCGCCCATCGGTGTTCCCTGTCCTACCCGGGTCAACTTCTCATTCTGTGCAGTACTCAGCATCGCCATGCCTCCTGTCGTCGATACTCATATCGCTGTGGACTGTCCGGTGCTGGGGGAGGTTGCAAGGAGGGCTTATCGGGGGGGGGGAAGGCAGCGTCATAAACCCGGACAGCGACGACTGGCGTCGCACGATAACTATACCACTACGATATCCGCGTGTATCGGTCAGTCCTGTGGCGTCTTGCAACTGAAGGGCGGAGCTGGAGCGAGCGCTAGTACGGGACCGGCGTCTGAAGCGACATCGGGACTTCCCGGCGTTCGTTCGACGACTGCAGGATGCCGAGGATCACTTCCAGGCTCGCCATCCCCCATCGCGCGTCGGGGAAGGTCGGGCGCTCCTCGCGGATGGCGTCGCGGAGCTCGGTCAGTTCGCCGCGGCCCTGGCCTCGGTTGTCGAACGTGATCTCGCGCCTGCCGTTCTCGTCGTAGATGTACAGCCCGTCCGGGGACTGGCGGATGTCGCCTCGTTCGCAGCTCGCGATGGTCAGGCCAAAGAAGGGCTGGTTGCGACGCCCTGACAACCGCTCGGCACGCTCTCGCTCGGCGCGTTTTCCGGCGAAGTCATACTTGACGTCGGCCTCTACGGAACTGTCGTAACGCTCGGGAGGAGAGGGGATGTCGATATCCCGGCGCTGGCCGCCCTCGCCGATACCCCACGTCATCTCCGTGATGTCGAAGTAGCCGTAGCCGTTGAATACCATCGTGGCGGCGACGCCGTCCTCGAACTCCAGGAATGCTGTGTAGTCGCCCTCCGCCAGGGGGAAGGACGGGTTCCAGCGGCCTGCGACAGCGCGGAGGCTCTTCACCATGCCGCCGCCGATACCGCGGACGATGTCGGTCTGGTGCGGGCCCTGCCGGTAGAGCACCCCGCCGCCCATGCTGGAGTCTACCTCCGACCCCAAGCGCGGCTGGCCTGAGATCCACGGCTTGTACTCCCACGTGTTGAGCTGGACCAGCCGGCCCAACTCGCCGCTGGAGACGACCTCGCGCATCCGGCGGATGGGAGGGTCGAATATCTTGGAGTGCCCCTGTACGTAGCGGACGCCGTTCCGCTCGACGATGTCGACCATGGCCTGCGCCTGTTCGAGGGTTACGGCCATGGGTTTCTCGCAGATGATGTGCTTGCCGCGTTCGGCGGCGATGATCGTGTGCTCGGCATGGAAGAGGTTGGGCGTGCATACCCAGACGGCGTCGACATCGGGGCTCTCGCACATGGCCTCCACGCTGTCGAAGGTCTCGACGCCGTACTTCTCGCGAGCTGCGTCCAGCGGCTCCTGCCGGATGTCCGCGACCGCCGTGAGCTTCACGTCCTCGATGGTGTCGACGCTTCCGAGAATCGTTCGTGAGACGCTGCCCAGGCCGGCGAGCCCTACTCGCAGAACGGATCCCATGGCTTCCTCCTCCCTTGCGCCAGTGGAGTTTTCCATCTGAAACGAGCCCCACCGTGGGCGGAGCTCGCTTCAGGTGGTGTCGTCGTTCCGGTCCTATTCCGGCCGCGTTACCCGGCCTGTATCGATCGGATCCTGGGCGATGGTGCACAGCAGCGGGTCTTCCTCACCGCCATCGCACAACACCCAGTGAGCGGTGCCGAGCACTGCTCGAGTGTCCTGATCGAGCAGGCGGACCGTGATGACCTGGAACTCCTCCTGAACGAAGCTGGCCAGCAGACGACCGTCCCTGCCGTCGATGGGCATACCCAGAACGAATGCCCCGTCAGAGTTCGCTTGCCTCAGCGCCGGGCCTTGCTCATCGGCGAACAGCAGGAACGTCACCGCTTCGCCGCCCGGCTCGACCTGGATGTCGAACCACTGACCTGGTTCCAAGCCGGCCCCCACGAACCAAGCCCCCCTGCTCCTCTCTCGGCCCGGCCAGTTCATGACCGATGGGTAGACCGCGAAGCTCACGGCCGATTTCAAGGCGTCATCACCTGGAGGGCCAGGGGGACCTGCAGGGCCCGGAGGCCCCTGTGGGCCGGGAGGGCCGTCCGCTCCCTGTGCTCCGTGTTGTCCGGGGCTCCCGTGCTGTCCGGGAAGTCCTTCCTGGCCATGCTGACCCGGAGCTCCTGGCGGTCCTGGCGGTCCCTCGGGCCCCTCCGGCCCGGCGGGACCGGTGCAAGCCGTTCCCAGCAGCGCAGCGATGGAGAACAGCAGAACCAGGCCCATGCCCCTGGCGGTGAAGACTTGCTTCATGGAACCCCCTTTTCGCACCCGTTGGCTGCGGCTGAGCCGTCGGAAGCAGACCATTGCTTAAGCGCGTCTGTCAAGCAGTCGACGGATGTCGGAATCCTGGCAAACTGAAGCCAAACCTGTCAGTTGAGCGTCGTACAGGCCCTATCATACGACGAAATATAGCGAAATGCCGAGCCGAGGTTTGACAGGAGCTACGAGCACGGCTAGGCTCGCGGCGCGGAGGTGCACGTTGCAGGTCCGGCGGTGCGAGCCGGTGCCCATAGCAGCACGTCCGAGAGGACAGCCAGCCTGGGACAGCAGGGAGGTTCAGTCCATGAAAGGCAAGCACATCTTCCTCGCAGCGATCGTAGCAATAATGATCGCGCTGCCAATCACGGCCTGCGGATCCGACCAAACGCCGACGCCAAGGGCGGCGGCCACGGCGACGCCTACTCCTGTCCTGCTCCCGACGCCCACACCACGGGCGGGGGAGCCGACCCCCACGCCGCTTCCCACTCCCACCCTACGGCCGGGCCAGACGCCGTTCGTCCAACCTCCCACTGCCACACCTGCGCCGACTCCCACCCCGGATCCGAGCTTCGAGGCGAGGTGGAATGCGCTCGTCGAAGCAGCCCAGGAGGAAGGCGAGCTAGTCATCATCGCCGGAGGCGGCGCTTCCGTCGGCATGAAGAACCACTTTGAATACTTCCAGAACAAGTTCGGCATCAAAGTGGTCGTGGGCCGTGGCTCAGGCACCGACCAATCAAACCGTCTGCTCGCTGAGCGCGGCAATGGGCGGTTTACCGCCGACGTCACCCACGTCGGGCCTACCTCCGGCAACACCCGGCTCATCCCCAACGGAGCTTACGACCCCATCAAGCCGCTGCTCTTCCATCCTGAGGTCATCGACGAGTCCCTCTGGCTTAACAACCAACACCACTACGCCGACCCCGATCAGGACAAGATTTTCCTGTGGAACGGTGTTGCGGACGTCGAACGCTTCCCTTCCTGGTACAACACCGAACAGGTCCCATACGATGAACTGCCACGCTCGGTAGACGAGATCTTCAATCCCAGGTGGAAGGGCGTCATCGCTATGCTTCCGCCGACTACCGGCGGCGCTGGCGGGACCTGGTTCGAGATGTACGTCCACCCCGACTTCGGTCCGGATTTCCTCGAGCGGTTCATCAGGGAACTGGACGTAACCTTTACCACGGACACACTCGGGATGGCGAACGGACTAGTGCAGGGCAAGTACCACGCTCTCCACGGCGGCGTAGGGACACAGGACCTTGACGACCTGAAGGACAAGGGCCTCCCCATCGACCAACCCGATATCGACATCGCGTCCGTGAAGACGATCTCTCCGTCCGGCAGCAGCAACAACGTGGCCGTTCTGAACCGCAGACCCAACCCCAATGCGGCCCAGCTCTACGTCAACTGGCTGCTTTCCCGTGAGGGCCAGACCGTCTGGCAGGATGACCCCACTCGGGAGCAGAATCCAACCCTGCGGACGGACAACATCCCACCGGGCACGACGAAGGAGAGCGAGCGGCGCAAGGAAGGCGTCTCATATGTCATCCTCCTCGCTCAGCCGGAGATTCTGGCCAAGAGGGATGAGGCGCTCGCATTCGCCACGAGGATCTACGAGGAGACGCGATAGGCAGGGCATCATGCGGGCTCCGCGCCGCTATGAAACGGCGCAGAGCCCGGGTCCCGCTCCCGTTGAGCCTGCGGCCGGAGCCGATGAAGCCGAGTGGTGGGGGTAAGAACCGCGAATGTTTGGCATAACCTGGAGCCGAACACCCCTCCCTGCCCACTTTCAGCGCACGCTTCGCTCGGAGTCCAGCACGTTCATCATGGCGGCCGTCATCATCGTGCTGGGGTTCTTCCTTATCTGGCCGGTGGGCGTCATCTTCATAATGAGCTTCAACACGGCGCCCGAGATGTTCATCGGCGAACGCATCTGGGGCCTCGAGAATTGGCGAACCGGGTTCAACGACGGGCGCATCCCCCGTGCCATCTGGAACACGTTCATGGTATGGGGTCTCCAGTTCATGATTGCCATGCCTGTGTCCATCGCCATCGCATGGGCGCTTGCCCGTACCCGGATCCCGTTCAGCCACGGCCTCGAGTTCTTCTTCTGGGTCGCGTACATCACACCGGGCGGCGCTGTCGCTTGGATACTCCTGCTCGACCCTGATCTCGGCTACATCAACCTGGTGTTCAGGCAGTTGCCGTTCATCGACGGTCCGATCTTCGACATCTTCAGCGTCGCGGGAATCGTCTGGACCGGCCTCATGGGCAACGGCATTGCGCTGAAGGTCATGCTACTCACACCGGCGTTCCGCAACATGGACTCGGCGCTGGAAGAGGCGGCGCGCGTCGGAGGTGCTTCCAACATCAGAACGATGATCAAGGTCACGGTCCCCCTCATGATTGCTCCTATCGCCCTGGTGACTGCCCTCCAACTCATGCGCATCTTCCAGTCGTTCGAGACGGAGTTGCTGCTGGGCGTACCCATCGGCTTCTTCGTCTACTCGACGCTGATATTCGAGCAGGTCAGACTGCATGAGCCGCCGCTGTACGGGCAGGCCACGGTTCTCGCCTCCCTGACGCTCGTGGTTCTTGCGTTCATAATCCCGATGCAGCGGTGGATTCTGCAGCGTCGCCGGTATACGACGATCGCCAGTGGGTTCAAGCCGGGCCTGATTGACCTGGGCCACTTCAAGTGGCCAGTGGTGGGCTCGATCGCCTTGCTGCATGGGCTGCTGACGTTCGTTCCCGTGGCCGCGCTGCTGCTGGGCAGCTTCATGTGGCGGACGGGGTTCTTCAATGTGGAGGGCGCCTTTACGCTCGACAACTGGCGGTTCGTGTTCGGGGAGGAGGTCTTCTTCATAGCGATCCGCACCACCCTCATTCTGTCATTCACGACAGCCCTCCTCAGCCCGATCCTCTTCTCAATGATCGGCTACATCCTCGTGCGTACGCGCTGGCGGGGCCGCTGGCTACTCGACTCCGTTATCTGGGTGTCGGCCGCAATACCGGGCATGCTAACGTCCCTTGGACTGCTGATGGTGTTTCTCGGGACGCCCGTTCTGTCATTCCTCTACGCCACGATTTGGGCGCTGCTCATCGTGGTCATCCTTCAGGGGAACACGACCGGAGTGAACATATCCAAATCGGCCATCGTTCAAGTGGGGTTCGAGATGGAGGAGGCTGCGCGCATCGCGGGCGCAGGCTGGGTGAGTACGTACTTCAGGATATGGCTGCGTCTTCTCATGCCTACACTCATCCTGCTGGGCACGCTGAACTTCACCATCGCCGCTGGCACGACAGCCAGCATCATCCTTCTAGCCTCGCGGGAGACCATGACCATGTCCCTGCTCACTCTGGAGTACGCCATGAATGGGTGGCGTGAGGCCGCCAGCGTTATGAATATCCTTGTTGCCCTGATTATCCTAGGCACAGCGTTAATCGCCCGGAGGTTCGGCCTGCGACTGGGCGTCCGCCACGATGCGCCACGAACGGCCACGGGAGCGCAGACGGAACCGTCTGCCGCGCGATAGGAGGCGGGACATGCTAACGGCTGAAGAGAACGAACTGTTCACGAGCGTCGGTCCGGGCACGGCGGGAGGCGACCTGCTACGGCGGTACTGGCACCCCGTGTGTACGACGAATGAGGTGACGCCCGAGAAGCCCACGCGACGTGTCACCCTGCTGGGAGAACAGCTCGTGGTCTACCGCGACCGTCGAGGGGTCTACGGGCTGGTCGCGGAGCGCTGCCCGCACCGGGGCGCGTCGCTCTACTATGCGTACATCGAAGAGGAGGGCATCCGCTGCGCGTACCACGGCTGGCTGTTCGACGAGCAGGGCCGGTGCCTTGAGCAGCCCTTCGAGCCGAAGCAGGAAACGACCAGGGACGCCTTCCGTCACACCGCCTATCCGGTGCAGGAACTGGGCGGCCTGCTGTTCGCGTATCTCGGCCCCGGACCGGCGCCTCTGCTGCCCAGGTGGGATGTCCTCGCTCGCGAGGACGGCAACCGGACCGTCGAGGTCCACGACCCATTGCACTGCAACTGGCTGCAGTGCCAGGAGAACTCAATGGACCCGGCGCACACCTACTACCTGCACCTGCGCAGGATGGTGGAGAAGGGCAAGTTCCGCGGGAGAGAGCTCAGGGCCCCGGAGCAGTACCTGTTCCAGGAGCACCCATTCGGCATCGTGAAGCGGCGCATCTTCGGAGGCGATGGCGACATAGAGTGGGAGCAGCTCGGTCACCCGGCCATCTTCCCGAACATCCTTCGGCATGCCACCGAGCGACCAAGCGCGACCGGCGCCCCAACACCTGAAGAAGCCTCGGTGTGGCCCATCGACCTCCAGATCCGCGTCCCCGTCGACGACACCCACACCCAGATCTACATCATCTACTTCACTCCCACGCCCGACGGTACGCTCGAAGGGGTGAGCAGCGAACCCACGTTCACGCGGAACAACGTGCGCGACGAGAACGGCGACTTCCACCTGGAGACCTTCCCCAGCCAGGATGAGATGGCCTGGGAGACACAGGGCCCGATAGCGGACCGGACCGTCGAGCGATTGGGCGTCTCAGACATGGGCATCGCCATCTGGCGGCGGCTCCTCCATGAGCAGATCAAGATAGTCCAGGACGGAGGCGACCCGATGTGCGTGTTCCGCTCCTACGACGGCATCATCGACGTAGGTCCGTCGCGCGAGTGGAACGGCGAGCGGTACGTTCCCAAGGCCTGGGAGGGCTGGGGCGAAGGCAGAGTCTGGACGACGCCGAACGTCTGGCTCGGCCACGAATCGACGGTCGCGTAGCAGGAAACCTGCCAGGAGAGGACCATGACCAACGAGCGTAACGATGCCTGGACTCTGACCCCCTTCGAACGCTGGGTGCAGGACGAGGGCCTGAAGATCATCACCCAGCATACGGTCCCAAGCGTGTTCACCGAGGAGCTGGCACCGTGGGAGCGCACAGGCTGCGACGCCGCATTGCTCGATCTGACGCACCACCCCTCCGAGGAGCGCCTGGTGCAGAACCAGGGAGGCATCCGCTACCTGATCGAGATTCCGCCGGGCGGCACGCTCAACCTCGAACGCCACATGTACGAGGAGATCTTCTACGTGCTCACCGGGCGCGGAGCAACCACCCTCTGGTACGACGGGACGCCCCGGCAGACCTTCGAGTGGCACGCAGACAGCGCCTTCGCGATACCGCTCAACGCGTGGCACGAACTGCACAATGGAAGCGGCACGGACCCCGTGCGCCTGTATGCGGCCACCAACATGCCGCACGTCTTCAACCTCTTCGCCAGCGCCGATTTCGTATTCAACACGCCGAAGGCGTTCACCGACCGCTTCGACCCGAGCGACGAGATGTACTTCAGCGGTCAGACCGTCCGCGTCGCCGACCGCCTGATGGCTGCGAACTTCGTACCCAGTATCACGAACATGTCATTGGACCAATGGTCGTACCGGGGGCCAGGCTCCAACATGTACGTCATCATGGCCGGGGGGCGCTACGTCTGTCACATCTCCGAGTTCCCCACCGCTTCGTACAAAAAGGGACACGGCTTCGGGATGGCGTATGAGGACCCCAGCAGGGGCCAGACGACAGATGTCAGCTACCTCTTTCTCACCGGAGAAGGGTACGACCTTCAGTGGCCTCCAGGGGTCATGCCGGGGCCGGACGCAGAGTGGTCGCGGATCGGGTTCAAGCCGGGCTCGCTGATGTCGAACGGGCACGGCGGTCATCAGCACTTCAACGTCAGCGATGAACCGGCGCGCTACCTCGTCCTGCGGGAAGGGAATCCCGGGTTCACGGGCAGCGGAAGGAGGGCAGGGGCAGGCCAGGGACAGATCGAATTCGAGGACGAAGACCCACGCATCCGTGAGCTCTTCGAGCAGGAATGCGCCGCATGGCGCGCGAGGACCACATCCCAGTAGGAGGAGGAATCCCATGACACAGGCAGCATCCGGCCAGCCAAGCGTTGACGAGCTACGAGAGAAGGTCGCGCTCGCGTGTCAGATACTGGCGCAGCACGGCCTCGTGAAGGGCTCGACAGGCCACGTCAGCACCCGGGAACCCGGCACCGACAACATCCTCGTGCGGGGCCGGACGCAGGGCGACAGAGGGCTGCGTTTCGCCCAGCCGGAGAGCATCATGCGCGTCGACCTCGAAGGGCAGCCTGTCGGAGACAATGGCGGCGTCAACCGGGTCAGCGAGATCTACCTCCACACCGACCTCTACAAGTACCGCTCGGACGTCAACGCGGTGATCCACGCGCACCCTCCCGGCGTCCTGCTCTGCACCATGAACCGGGTGGAGTTGCGGCCCATCTTCAGCGGCTACGAGCCGGGGGCGATGCGCATCGCGCTCAACAACGAGGCGCCCATCTACGACCGCTCGATCACCCTGCACACGCCCGAGGAGACTGCGCCGTTCCTCGATCTCATGGCACATCACAACATGGTGATGATGCGCGGCCACGGCATCGTCGTCGCCGGCAGGACGGTTGAGCAAGCGGTCTCACGTGCCCTTGCGCTCGAGAACCTTGCGCGCATCAACTGGCTTGCGCACCTTGGGGGCGGCGCACCCGACATCTCCGACGAGGACAAGGCGGAGTGGCGGCGGCGCAGCCGGAACCCGTCGCGGGCAGACCGCGAAGGCGGCGGCTGGAATGGGCTGGTCGCCATACTCGAGCACGGCGCCCTTCGCGCCGATTCCATCAGCCTCGGCGCGAATTTCGGATGACGAGCACAGGGTCCGTCGCCTGTGACTGGCAGGCGGCGGACTGAACATCGAGCGGGCTTACGTGCGCTAATCGAGGTCCAGCGTGTTGGGCGCGAAGAGGCTGTCGACGTCCATCGACGCGGGGATGATGTGCTGATCGACGTCTATCCGGATCATCGCCTCCATCGCCTTGCGGTTCTTCGCCATGCCCATCGGGAACGGGTCTCCGCCGACGAGCTCGCGGTTGCGCAGCGCCTGCAGGTCGCGGTGTCCGGGGTCGGCGATGCTCGATAGCGAGTCCACATACAGGTCCTTCGACTCGGCGAAAGCCCTGAACATCGCCGGGCCCACCCATGGGTGCTCGCGCAGCACCTCGTCCTTGATCGTCATGACGTGCCCGATGGGATAGACGCCCGTCCTTTTGAAGAACCCGAGGCCCACTTCGTTCGCTTCTTCCTCGGTGAACAGCAACCGGATGTCACCCTCCGGCTTGACCGCGAGTTGAAGCCCCGCGTCGAGCTCACTGTCCGCCAGCATCTGCTCCAGCGTCTTATCCGAAGCGATCTGCGTGACGTTCGGCGGGTTGACGTATTGCGCCACGTGGGCGTCCTCGCTCACCGAGTACCGGATAGAGTCCGTGTCGACACCGAACTCGTAGTTGAGCAGGGCACGGCACTGGGTCGTGTTCGTCACGGTGTAGGAACGCAGTCCTACGCGCTTCCCCTCTAGGTCTTTCGGGGCCTTGATGCCCGACCGGACGTTGTAGGTGATGGGGCTCATGGTCACGTCCCGGTTCGAGAAGATGGGGATGCCGGTGATGGGGACTCCGAACCACTTGGCCGCGACGAAGGTCGTCAGCGCCACTTCGGCGACGTCGAACTCGAGGTCCCGCACCATCCGCCGGTACGTGTTCGGGCTGGCCTGAACGTGTTCCAGTTCGATGCCTTCCGGCTTGACCCGCCCGTCCTTCAGTCCATCCCACTGACCGTGAGGGAAGGTGGCGGTCTTCAGTCGCAGGTCTGCCATGGCTCGGTTCTCCTAGCCTTCCAGCTTTAACGTGCTCGGGTCGAACGCTTCTTCCAGAGATACGGCCGCCGGGATGATCTGCTGATCGACGGTGAAGCCGATGAAGGTCTCCAGAGAAGCGCGGTTCGCTTCGACCCCGAACGGGAGAGGGTCGCCTCCGAGAACTCCGTGCATGTCTCTGGCGCGCGCGTCTTCATTCGCCAGCGCTGGCGCTGTGTCGAGCGTGGGAAGGAACTGCTCCTTCGCCTGCTTGAACAGCCCGAACAACTCGACGGCAAGCCCGGGATTGGCCGCCAGATGCTCGTTGCGGACGACCAGCGTGTGGTTGATCGGATAGACGCCGGTCGCCTGCAGCCACGAGATGCCTGCCTCGCGGGCGTTGGGGATGAGCGGCGCGAACCCGGCTTCCGCCGACGGCGCCACGCCGATGGCCGCGTCGATCTCCCCGTCGCTCAACAGGTCGGCAAGACTGCGGTCGAACGGCGCCGATTCGACGTTCGGTGGAGCCTGGTACTCGGCAACGTGCTCGTCGCTGTTGATGACCCACGTGACTTGGTCGAGGTCCACGCCGTACTCCGACCGGAGGATGCCGCGATTCCAGACGCCGGTGGTCACCGTGTAGGCGCGCACGCCCACTCTTCGTCCGTGGAGGTCCGTCGGAGTACGGATCCCGGACTTGACGTTGTAGACGATCGAGCCGTGGTGCAGGGCCCGGACGAGAAAGACGGGCAAAGCAGTGATCGGTTTGCCGTGGGCCCGAGCGCAGAGGTAGGTGGAGAGCGCCATCTCCGAGACGTCGAACTCGAGGTCGCGGATCATGCGGCGGAATGCATTGATGATGTTCGGCACCTCGACGTGCTCGAACGCTACCCACTCGGAGGTGACCGTTCCGTCCTTGAGCGGACGGGTATGCCCGTAATCGCCCGTTGCCATCTTCAACGAAAGAGGCGGCATGGTCGGTTCATCTCCTGCAACCGGGGACTTCTACGGGTCGTGGTCTGGCCGTGGCGCGCTAGGAGTCCTTCTCGTTCCATTGGAAGGGGCCGGGCACTCCGGCGGGCATGGCTACAGACTCCAACACGGAGTCGTCGCGCCTCCCTTCCAATCGCAGCGACTCATCGAGATTGGTGTCGATGATCGGGTGGTCCGGGTCGCGTATCACTCCCTTCGGGTCTTCGCCCGCCTGCACCTTCATGATGTTCTCCCGCAACACCCTGCGCAGGAGAGCGATGCCCTTGTCGGAGTAGCTCAGGTGCTCCCTCGTCCGGTCGGCGATCGGGCCCTGCGTCTCCCATGCCATGTGGTCTTCGGGCTGGGCGTTGTGACCCTTGAGCCAGGGCGGTCTCAGTTCGAAGCGCGTGAAGGGATGCAGCGCGTCCGCCGGGGACTTGAACGGGTCAACGTATTCGACTTCAGGCTCTTCCTCGGTGGGTTCGCTCCCGTCGGGCGTTGGGTAGAAGTCGATGATGAATATCTGGGTGTGCGTGTCGTCGACAGGCACCCGTATCTGCGTTTCGCGGAAGTGCCTGAGGATGTTCGGGAAGATGAGCGGATGCTCGTCGACAACTCCGCTCTTGAGAACGCGCTTCTTCATCAGTCCGTACGGAAGCTCGTAGAAGTCGAACTGCGCGACGTCGTCGATATTGCCCCGGGTGGTGCTGACGACCTTGCGGAAACCTTGGTGCAGGATGTGCGCGTGGGCGGGGTCCATCGAGTTCTCAGTGGGCTGGAGCCAGTTGCAGTCCAGCATGGGCTGCACCCAGATCTTGCGCGTGCCGTCGCGCCTCGCCCATACGTCGTACTTCGGGATGACCGGCGCAGGAAGGGGCCCTAGGTACGCCCAGTAGAGGCCGACCATCTCCTGGACGGGGTACGCTGTCTGCTTCACCGAGCGCATGATGGCCTCGTTCCGCTCGGGCGGGGTTTCGAGGACGTTCCCCTCCGTGTCGTACAGCCAGCCGTGGTAGGCGCAGGCGATGCCGCGCTCCTCGACACGCCCGTAGACGAGTGACGCGCTGCGGTGCGCACAGTGGTCCGCAAGGAGTCCCACGCGGCCTGATTTGTCCCGGAACAGGACGAGGTCTTCGCCCAGCAGCCGCACGAACCGGGTCGGCTGCTCGTCGGTGAGCTCGCGCGCGACCGCGATGGGGTGCCAGTAGCGCCGCAGCAGTTCGCCCGCGGGCTGCCCCGGCCCCACGAGGGTCAGCAGGTCATTCATCTCCTGCGTTTCCATAGCCCTCTCCCCCGTCAGCCCGCGTTGTCGTTCGGTGCTGCAGCAGCGCTGCAGCACCGATAAGAGTTACTGGACGATGATGAAGAAGTTGCCCTTGGTGTGGTCCGGGTCGGTGGAGTCGTAGAGGCGGAAGACGCCGGGCTCCGGGAATTCGAGCTCGATGCCGGGGCTGACGTCCTCACCCGGCCCCACGGCAACGTCTAGTCCAATCTCGTCGATGGTGACGTTGTAGGTGGCCGCGTTGCCGCTGCTTCCGGTAAGGCCGTCCGGGAGGACGATCTTGTCGCCCGCGTTCAGGGCGATGCGGATGTCGCCGACCTCGTCGGTGCGGACGCGCTGTTCGACCTCGTAGCCCCAGTAGGCGGTGTCGCCTATGCGCAACTCCCACACGTCGTCGCGTACCCTGAGCTCGTCGAGGGTGAAGGTTGCCGGCTGACCGGTTGGAGGAGTGGCGACGATGATGAAGAAGTTGCCCTTGGTGTGCTCGGGGTCGGTGGAGTCGTAGAGGCGGAAGACGCCAGGGTCCTCGAAGACCAGCTCGATGCCGAGGTTGGTGTCCTCGCCCGGCGGTACTTCGGCGTCCAGCCCGATCTCGTCGATGGTGACGTTGTAGGTGGCCGCGTTGCCGCTGCTGCCGGTGAGACCGTCCGGGAAGACGATCTTGTCCCCGGCATTGAGGAAGACACGGATGTCGCCGACCTCGTCGGTGCGGACGCGTTGCTCGGCTTCGTAGCCCCAGAGAGGGGTAGTGCCCATGCGGAGCTCCCACACGTCGTCGCGCACGCGGATCTCGTCGAGCTCGTAGGTCACGGGTGCGTAGGCGGTAAGGTCAACGTCGCCGACCGCGAAGAACGCCCTGCCGTGGTTGTGTGCGTCCTTGATGGCGTAGAGGCCCTCGTCGTGGAACGTGAACTTCCAGTTGGTCACCGGCCCGCCGGCATCGATCTCGTGCAGAGGGAAACCGACGAACAGGTCGGGTATGCCGAACTGGTGGCGCTCGACGGCGTCGTCACTCTGCCGGATCTCCCTGACGAAGACCTTGTCTCCGGGGTCAAGCATGACCGCCCATCCGTCGCCCTCCTTCGAACGGGCGACTTCTCCCGCTTCGAACCCGCCCCCTGCTTCGGGGCCCATGGTGATGACAATATGCTCGTCCTCGAAGACGATCGACTCGATGACGAGCGCACCCGCCGCAGGGTCTGGCGTGGGGGTGGGGGTCGGGGGGGGAACAGGCGTCGGCGTGGCGGTCGGGGCCGGGGTGGGAGTGGCCGTGGGGACCGGCGTCGCCGTGGGGTCGGCCTGGCATGCCGCCAGCAAGGACAAGAGGACGACTGGAACCAGTACCGGCCACACGCGCTTGATAGAGAGCATCCGATGACCTCCAACCCGGCGAATGGATAGGCCTCGGGGCGCCCTTGGAGTTGATCGAGGCGCAGGAGGGCGCCGGCGACGCGCAATCAGGTTTCCAGCGAGTCTAGTGAAGCGGGTTTCCTTTGACAAGGCTGGCAGCTTGAGGATGCGTTTCATGATGGCCTCCTAGGCATTCGGGGCTGGTGCGGTCGATGAAGCGGGGGTCTCAGTTACGCCGAACCTGCGTGCGACCTTCATGTCCTGCCGCAGGCCCAGCTTCAGTGCGTAGTGACGCCCGATGAGAGCGAGGATCAGGGTGTACACCATGATGACGAGGCTGATGATCCCGGCGTTCTCGGTCCTGCCGAGTTCTGGGGAAGCCCACTCCAGACCAATGATCGACAGGGTAACGGTGTCGCGGGAAGCCAGCAGGATGATGCTCGACGTCGTGGATGCGGCACTGATGAAGTTGAGCATCCCGATGAGGACCATCGTGGGCATCAGGAGTGGAACCACGATCCTGAAGTAGGTCTTGAACCAGCCTGCGCCTGCCACTCGTCCTGCTTCCTCCACGTCGCTTCCGAGCTGGACCATGACGCCCTTGAAGATGTTGGTCCCGGTGGTATTCCCCGCTATGAGCACCACAAGGATCAGCGCCCAGATGGAGCCGTACAGGAACTGGAGGCCCGGGACGGAGAGGAACATCAGGAGCAGGCCCAGGCTGGAGATAATGCCGGGGAAAACCGCCGACACCCAGATGGTGGCGTCTAGGATGCGCCTTCCCCGCCACTTCGTGCGGACGAGCATGTAGGCGATGAGGGAGAAGAGGATGGGGCTGCCGATGCCGGCGCTGAACGCGAGGATGGTGGTCGTCCGCAATCCCTTCAGGAAGATGGGATCGGTGAAGACGTCCACCCAGTGCTGCGTAGTCCAGAGGGGCACCGCCTGGAAGAAGCCTACTCGCGACATGAAGCTGCCGATGATGATGACGAAGAAGGGCAGGGCAGTGAACATGGCGATGAGCAGGATGATCCCGATGAGGACCACCCACCGCCAGCGTCCGATGTCGATCAGTCCCGGCCTGAAGCTGCTGGAGATGGTGGTGTAGTGCCGCCGGCTGACGATCCAGCGCTGCATCGGGAAGATGATCGCGATGATGACCATCGTGAGGCTGGCGAGGACGATGGCGTTGCCGTACTGCGGGATGAACTGGGAGGTCTGGTTGAAGATGAGGGTGGAGTAGACGAAGAATCCCCAGCTCGCGCCCAGTATCCATTCGGTCTCGAACCCGCTGAAGATGCGGAGGAGCTGGAGCGCGGTGACGAGGATCACGGGCGAGATCATGACCGGCAGCGTCACCTTGAAGATGGCGCCGAACTTGGACGCACCGGCGACGCGCGCCGCCTCTTCCAAGGCCTGGTCCATGTTGCGGAAAGCCGGCGTGAGCAGGATGACGAAGTAGGAGACGCTGTCAGACTGGAGCTTGGTCCAGACGATGCCCCAGAAGCTGTAGATGTTGAACGGGCCTTCCTCGACGAACGGGAGCAATTCGAGCACAGTATTGACCATGCCGATGTCCGGGTCGAGCAGCATGATCCAGCCGACTGTGTTCGCGAGGCTCGGGAAGACGAAGGAGATCCAGAACAGGTACTCGAGGCCGTGGGTCCAGGGGATATGGGTACGGGCGAGAATCAGGGAGATGGCGATCGCGAGAGGGAAGCTGAAGATGAAGTTGAGGAACCACAGGGTGAATGTATTCCGTATCGCCTCGAAGATGCGGGGGTCTCTGAACGACTCGAGCCAGTTGTCGAAGCCCCAGACGATGGGCGGAACGAGGAAGTCGTCCGCAACGTTGAAGCTGAGGACGAGCAGCAGGATGACCGGGAACATGAGATAGAAGCCGAGCACCAGGATAGTGACGGCCATAACCATCGTTCCGGTCTCCGACCGCAGTCGTGAAACCAGCCAGTTCGGGACGCCTGACCGGAGAGGTATGGCGGCCAATCGAAGCTCCAGTGTGGGATTGAGGTCGACCCCGAGGATCGCTGTGCAATCCCCTGGGGCCGACCCACCATGCTGGCTACGGCAGGTTGTAGTTCACCCAGGCGTCGTAGCCGAGTTCCTTGTAGAGGTCGTTGAAGAACACTTCAGTGCTCTCGCGGACCTGGAACCACTCGTCGTTGAGTTCGTAGACCACGAGGTACTGGTCCAGCGTACCCTCGGCTCTCCACTTCGGCACGTTCTGGAGCGTTTCCTGGAGGTGCTGCGGGAAGGTGCCCAGCGTCACGTCGGAGCGCAGGGAGACGGCGCCCAGAGGCCCGAAGGAGGACGTGCTCTCGATGTCCGCGGTCTGGCCGTCCCTGGAGTACCACCAGTTGACGAACAGTTTGGCGGCGTTCGGGTGAGGAGCCTGGTCCAGGACGCCGACGCCTCCGCTGATCTCGGTCGAGAGGGCGCCGACGGTCTTGGTGAGGGTGAGCTCTCTGACCGGGAGTTGCAGGTTCTGGAGCGCCCTGAAGTCACGCCCGCCGCCGAAGAGACCGAAGTCCCATTTGCCGTGGGCCACGCCTTCCGCCAGTTCCTTGTCGTCCTCTGCGCCGACCAGGTCCATATCGGTCTCGCGGTGAATGGCCTCGAGGAATTCCGGCCCGAGGTCAGGAGCGAGCCAGAGCCTTGCGATGACGGACTTGCTGCCCGGGTTGTTCATGGCGCGCATGGCCATGCGGCCCTTGAACTCGGGGCGGAGCAGGTCATGGTAGGTGTTGATGCTGTCGAGTTCCTCTTGCGTGACGTTGTCGGTGTTGTACCAGATGGTGCCGATCGGCCCCACGCTGAGCGAGTCCGACATGACGTACTTCTTCTCGGAGTCGGACCAGAGCACGTTCGTGAAATGCCATCCGGTGGAGCGGTCGAGCACCTCGGGGTGGATCAGCAGGGGCTCTACCGGGACAAAGGCCCCGGCTTCGCGCAGCCGCTCCATCGAGCCGCCGCCCACGGTGGATATGTCGACGGTGTACGCGCCCCGTGACCGCTCGGCAAGGATGCGGTTGGCGTTGTCGGCGCCGCTCCCGCTGCTCGTGATGACGTTGATGCCGAACGTGTCCGCGAAGGTCTCGAAGGCGAAGCGCCCGGTGCGGGAGTCCGAGCCGCTGAGCGCGATAACGAGCTCGCCGTCTGCCTGCGCCGCCTCGATCAACGCCGCCCACTCCTCGGCGAATGGGTCCGGTGTGGGCGTGGGCTGGGGTGTCACACCGGAAGGCACGGGTGTGGGAGTAGCGGCTGGGGGCGCCGACGTGGGAGTGGGTTCATCTCCCCCGCAGGCTGCGGCAAGCCCGAGAAGGACCAACACGGCTAACAAACTGGCGGTGACCTTGACCCTCTGCATCATTTCCTCCCGCCGTCGGTTTTCAGTACGTCGCGTGCCCTCTTCCATTCACTTACTGTAAGTGAAGGGCAGAATACGCCGATTCTTCTTGACAGAGCAAGCCTTCCTTGGTTCCTCCTCCCAGCCTCACACGCTGGCTAGGGTACGGGTCTTGCGCCATTCTTCGAGCGCGGCGTCGACGGGAGGCTCGGGCATCGGTGCGGGGATGGGCTTCCCATAGAGCCGGGCGACGTTTTCAGCCAGCACCTTCGTTCTTACGCTCTCATCGAGGTGGCCCAGGGTCCGGTCTATGACCTCGTCGGAGAAGAGCCAGATGTTGCCAGTTCCCACGTGGGGGTAGTCCGTCGACCACATGAAGTTGTCC
Source organism: Dehalococcoidia bacterium (assembly GCA_965116305.1). Taxonomy (GTDB): domain Bacteria; phylum Chloroflexota; class Dehalococcoidia; order Lucifugimonadales; family Australimonadaceae; genus Bin16. The sequence continues at coordinate 176,302 of OZ220673.1, forward strand.
GCGCCGTACCACTCCAGCAGGCGGCCGCCGACCTCGTCCTCCGTGAAAGTGGAATAGCACTGCCGGTAGAAGTACTCGCTCGGCTTCAGCGGGAGTGACTGGCGCCGGGAGCGCTTGTCCATCTCTGTCAGCCAGAAGGGGATCCAGCCCACCTCCACCTCGGCCACGATGATCTTCAGGTTCGGGTGACGCTCCAGCACCCCTGAGCAGATGATGTCCGTCAGCGCCTCCGCAGTGACCTGCTTGTGGCCGCTGGCGCTGCGCTTGAGCGATGCCAGGTGGTCCCTGCTACGGCCAGCCTCGCGGGCCCCGGCGTCGTAGGAGCTGAACCCGGTGTTGATGTGCATGCTGACGGGCGCGTCCATGTCCTGCGCCGCGGCCCAGAACCGCTCGTAATGGTCGGAACTGAAGGGGATGTCGGGAGGGGGGACCATCCAGACCGTGGCGCCGACTAGGCCCGCCTTCCGGCAGCGTTCGAGCTCCTTGATGGCGTTGTCGATGTTCCACAGTGCGATCTCGGGCTGTCCCCAGAGCCTGTCGGGAGCCTCCTGGCAGAACTCGATCATCCAGTCGTTGTAGACACGGGCGCAGGCCTCCGCTGCCTCGGGCGGCCTCTCCGTGTCGTACATGTCCTTGCCGAACGTGGGGTAGAGCACTTCCGCGACCACTCCGTCGCGCGCCATGTCTTCCAGCCGGGGGCCGGGCTCGTACCCGCCCGACCTGAAGTAGAAGCCGGTGCCGTACTCGTGCCGCAAGTGGATCGCATACTCGCGGAACCGCTCCGGGAGCCGCGTTTCCCACAGGTCCAGCGGCTCGCACATGTGGGAGTCCGCCGATATGCGGGGTTGGCGGTCGCTTGCCCAAGTGCTCAAGGTTTCACCTCCACCACGCGTATCGCTACTGCTCACGATATTCCGACGTAGAAGCCGTCCCGCTCCGCGCACCACTCCTGCATCGACTCGTCGTAATCGGAGGGCGCGGGCATCGGCTCCGGAATGGGCCTGCCATAGAGCGCGGCGACGCTCTCGCGCACGACCTTCGCACGCGTCGCGCCGGGGAGATGACCGAGGTCCCGCTCGATGATTGCGCCGGAGAAGAGCCAGGTGTCGCCGGTGCCGGGGTGGGGGTAGTCGTTCGCCCACAGGAAGCTGTCAGCCCCCCAGCGCGAGAGCAGCTGTCCGCCGACTGGGTCGTCGCTGAAGGTGGCGTAGCACTGGCGGTAGAAGTACTCGCTGGGCTGGAGCGGGAGGTCGCCCTTCCTGCGCAGCCGCTTGTCGAGCTCTTCCAGCCAGAACGGGATCCAGCCGATCTCGGTCTCGGCGACGATGATCTTCAGCCGGGGGTGCCGTTCGAGCACGCCTGAGCAGATGATGTCGGTCAGGGTGTCGGCGGCGATCTTCTTGTGGCCGGTGGCGGTGAAGCTCAACTCGGACAGCGCGTCTCCCTTATTACGGGTGCGGACCGACTCTGCCGCCTCGGCGTAGGGGCCGAAGCCGTTGTTGATGTGCATGCTGATGGGCGTTTCCGTAGCCTCGGCGGCGTCCCAGAAGCGCTCGTAGTGGTCGGACGAGAACCTCAGGGACTCAGGCGGGACCATCCACGTGGTGACGCCCGCCAGCCCTTCATTCCGGCACCGCTCCATCTCGATGATGGCGTTCTCGATGTTCCAGAGAGGCAGGAGCGCCTGTCCCCACAGGCGGTCGAGGTCTTCCTGGCAGAACTCGATCATCCAGTCGTTGTAGACGCGGGCTGCGGCTTCCGATATCCCCGCCTCGTAGTCGAGCCGGAACACGCTCTTAGCCCGCGTGGGATAGAGGACGTCCGCGACCACGCCGTCGGCGGCCATGTCCTTGAGGCGGGCGACGGGGTCCCAGCCGCCTTCCCGCCGGTACTGCCCCTTGCCGTATTGCTGCCCCGGCCAGTGGAAGGCGCGGTCGCGGTATTTCTCCGGCATCCGCTGCTGCCACAGGTCCAACGGCTCCGCCACGTGGGCGTCCGCTGAGATCTTGACTTCCGCAGTAGGGTCGACCATGTGCCCTCCTTCTCTTACGCGCCAACGCCGACCAGCGACGGCACGACACCGGCCAACTGAGGCATGAACCGGAGCGCGTTGCCTCCGAGCAGCGCGATCTTGGCGCTCTCCGACATCTCCTGCTCGGCGATCAGCGGCACTCCCTCCGGCCACGGGCTGCCGCCGTGCGGGTAGTCCGTGGAGAACAGCCACAGGTGCTCCCCGAGGGTCTCGACCGCGTAAGGGATGTGCTGCTCGTCCGCCTCGACGGAGACGAACAGTTGCCCGCTCTCCACGATCTCGGAAGCGGTGCGCTTCATCTTTGGCGTCACGGTGGAACCCGGGGTGAAGCCGTCGTCCAGCTTCTCGATGAGGTAGGGCATCCACCCACCGAAGCTCTCGAACAGACCGATGCGAAGGTCGGGGAACAGGTCGAAAACGCCTCCGCCTACCAGCGCCGTCAGTGCGTACTGGCCGCCGATGGCGTGGTAGAGACCGTTGGGAGCGTGCACCCAGGGGGTCAGCGGGGGCCGGTTGGCGCCGCCGTGCACCCAGAGCGGCAGGTTGAGGTCCTGGCACGCTGCGTACAGCGGGTAGAGGTCCGGGTTGTCCAGCATCCGACCGTCAGGGCAGGCCCGCGGCAGATGCATCCCGGCGAAGTGTGGGTCCTCCTTCGCCCAGTACTCCAGCTGAGCGATGCTCTCGGGAATGTCGCGCATGGTGAGGCCGCCCATCCACCAGAGCCTCCCGTTGCCCTCGGCGCAGTAGTTGCTCATGAAGCGGTGGTATGAGCGGTGGAGCGCGCTCTCGAACCCGACGTCGCCCAGCGTGCAGAAGCCGTCGGCCTGGCTGGGGAAGATGAAGCTGACGTCGACGCCCGCGACCTCCATGTCGCGCAGGCGTATCGACGGGTCCCAGTTGCACGTGGGGTCGATGTCGTATCCCCTGCCGGTGACGGTGGGCGCCGGTCGCGCCGGGCGGTCCTGGGGCAGCGCGGGGTCAGCCAGTTCGAACGCCTCGTCCAGCCCGAGGGGACGGTCCGGGTGGCGCGGCCAGAACAGCGGCGTGAAGCCCACGTCGCCGGGCTTGGCCTGCCTGGAGCGTACGGCGGCGCTGAACCACGCGTATTTCTCCCTGTACTCGGGGTCCATGGTCTCCTTGTACGTCCTGTCCAACTCCCAGTACTCGCGGAGGTGGCAGTCCGCGTCTACGACGACATGCCCGTTGTAACTCATCGCGATACTCCTCCTAGCGCCAGTAGGCGAGGGTAACCCCGTGGCCGGTCCCTGCGAGGGAACGGTAGCAGGGGACGTAGTCGATCAATGTCATGTCCAGGTCATCCACGGCGCCCGCGAGGACGACCCAATTCAGGATCTCCGGCGTGCCCGGAGCGCGGTTGAGCCGCTCCCGAGGCAGATAGCTCAACGTCTCGACGTCCTTGTGCTGGAGCGCCTCGATGACCTGGCGGTCCAGCTCCTCGTCGATGATCTGGTGGCTGAGTCCCCCGGACGCCATGATGGCGACGCGCATGTCGCTGTCCCACGACTCGATGGCGCGCCGGATCGACTGCCCCACCGTGTAGCACCGCGCTGATGTGGCCTGGTGGGGGAGGTAACGGCTGAGCAGGAACGGCACGACGGGTGTGCTGCGGTCGGGCAGGAACATGTCGTAGGCGAAGGTGAACGGGCCCTCGATGCCTGCTGTGGGGTCGGACTGGAAGCAGCTTGCCACGTCGATGCCGTCGGCGATGAGGCAGTGCATCAGCCGGTCCGCAAGCTCAGGGCAGGTCGCATACGGCTCGACCTGCCTGCCGGCGAAAGCAGGCTGGGCCTCCGAAGCCTTGCGCCTGCCGCTGGTCTGGTGGCCTGAGCGTTCGACCTTCGACTCCGTGTGGCTCATGTAGATGCCGAAGACCGGCTCCATGCGGTCCTGGGGAGTCGCGCCATGGGGGTTGCTGACGCACACGATGGCGTCCGGCGCGGTTTCCTGCAGCACGTTGGACATCGACTCGATGGCGCGCTGGATGGACTCGTAGCGCCGCTGGAGCACCTCCGGCTCGAGCTCGCGCTCGATCTCAGGCGAGGCGGACGCAAGCACCGCGTCGAAATCGTAGCGGGGATCCTCCATGTCCTTCTGTCCGAGCCGCAGCCAGTCCTCGGGCTGCGACTGGATCGTCGGCCCGTGAGATGCCCCTATCCCCAGAACGATCTCCGCCATCGCACACCTCCTCCTCGACTACGGCATCAGGGTTACGTGGATCGCGCCCGGTTCGCCCTCGCCTGCGGCGGTGTCCAGGGCATGCCTCACTTCCGGCAGTGGGAACTGGTGGGTCGAGATCTCGAGCAGCTCCGGATAGCTGCCGGACGTCAGGTAGGCGATGGACTCGGATACCGACGAGTATGAGTGCCCGTGCGCCGTCTTGATGGTGATGTCCTTGCGCCGCCGCTCGCCTACCGCGCTGAGGGAGATCGGGTCGTCTCCCGCGGCGGCAAGCACCAGCGTGCACTCCTTGCTGGCGACTGCAAGCGCGTCACTGACCGCTCCCGCGCCGCCGCCCGTCACGTTCACGACCACGTCGATGCCGTCGCCTCCCGTGATCTCCTGCACGCGCTCCCTGAGGTCCTCGGTCTCGACGTCGATGGTGTAGTCCGCTCCGAGGCGTTTCGCCATGTCGAGACGGACGGAATCGTGGCTCAGTCCGGTCACGATGACGCAGTCGGCCCCGGCCTTGTCTGCGGCGAAGGCGCACGCGAGCCCCATCTGCCCCGGCCCCTGTATCAGGACGTTCTTGCCGCGCTGCGCTCCGCCGTAGCGGCACGCCCACTCGATCCCGTTGGCGAGCGGGAGGTAGAGCGCCAGCACGTGCACCGGGACGGGCTTGTCGACGCGGTGCATCACCGTGTTCCGGGGTAGGTACATGTACTCGCTGAAGCCGCCCCAGATGGACGGCCAAACGTCTGTCGTCGTGGAGCCGTGCCGGAGCAGCGTTCCGTACCCGCGGTCGGTCTGATTACAGAACCGGAACCGCCCCGTGTAGCAGTACTTGCAGTGGAAGCACGGTACGTACTCTTCGGGGATGACGAGGTCGCCTTCCTTCACGCCCCAGCGTTCCGCGGCTTCCTTCCCCACGGCAGCCATGACGCCGACGTTCTCGTGCCCCATGATCCTCGGCACGGGGACGGGCTGCCGGTACGACCGGACGTCGCTGCCGCAGATGCCAACGGCTTCCACTTTCATGAGCCCCGTCTCTGGCGTGAGTTCGGGTACGTCGTACTCGCGGAGTTCGAACTGCTTCGGCGCCACGAGGGTGGCGGCCCGGGTCTTCGCGACCATCCTCGACCTCCCTCAGCTGCCGAGCGCGGCGTAGAGCCTGGGACGCTGGCGCTCGATGCACTCGTCGAACGTGACGTCTTTCTCTTCCACGAACTGCACCCCGACGACCGAGTAGGCCTCCGGCGTGTGCGGTTCGGCGGGCTCGATGCCCTCCTGCAGGTCGATCGCCTGGCCGAGCATCAGGCGCCTGGCCTGGATGATGGCGATGTCCGTCACGCCGAGGTGCTCCTTGGTGCGATTGGCGATTGCGCCCATCGTGACCTGGGCCATCGAGTCCTGGATGCCCGTGCCGGCAAGGCCGGTGAAGTTCAGTTCCTTCTGCATCGTGCGGTCGATAAGGAAGTCGTTGTCGCGGTTGCGGATGGTCCGGTAGGTGCCGGGGATGAGTCCGCCGTGCATGTTGACTCCACCGGCGAGGTCGTGGTCCTTGGCGATCCCGGCGAGCTGGTGTTCCCGCTCTTCCTCCGTGTACGGGCGGTCAACCTTGGAAGAGAGGTTGAATGACCAGCAGTTGTAGTCGTCGATGGGCACGAAGGCGTGTCCTCCTCCGCCGCGCGGCGTCATGGAGTAGAAGGGCATGAGGAAGTGGTTGAAGCGCCAGTAGTACTTGTTCTCGGCTTCGAGGTTCCTGCGCGCCCCTACCAGCAGACCGTAGTCCGTGCGCTTGGTCATGAACTTCGGCGCATCGTCCGCCGTCCGGTAGAGGAGGTCGAGGTCGATGCTGCCCTTGATGCGCTCGTAGTAGGCGTCGGTCTTGCGGTAACGGTCGAGGCCGGCGTGCAGGAAGTTGGTGTGGACGGAGTCGATGCCTCCGTCGATGGCCTGTGCGAAGTTGCACTCCCTGAGGTACTTGGTATGGAGCCGATGCTCCTCCGGCACGTCCATGAACCGGAACTGTGGAAGCTCGGGAGGCATGAACTCCCTGGGCCCGAGGTATGCCCAGATGAGCCCTCCGCCATCCCGTACCTCGTAGGAGACCAGTTTGACCTTGTGCTTGAAGTTGCTCTCCGACGACTCGGTCGGCATGTCGATGCAGTTCCCGGCCACGTCGTACTTCCAGCCGTGGTAGGGACAGCGGAGGCCGCCCTCTTCGTTGCGTCCGAAGAAGAGGCTGGTCTGCCGGTGTGCGCAGAGCTCCTCAACGAGGCCGAGCCGCCCTTCGCTGTCACGGAATGCGACGAGGTCCTCGCAGAAGATGCGGACCCGCACGGGAGGGCAGTCCGGCTCCGGCAGTTCCTCCTGCAGCAGGATGGGCGTCCAGTACCTCCGTAGCAGATCGCCCATCGGCGTGCCGGGGCCGACCCTCGTCAGCATCTCCGTCTGCTCGACGCTCAGCATGTCAGTCCTCCTTCAGCCACTCTTCGTCCCACTCGAAGTCCGGGTTCGTGTACGCCTCCTCCGGCATGAGCGAGGTCAGACCGCGCTTGGCCAGCTCCTCCTCGAACTTCTGCCGGATCCAGGGGTCTTGATCGAAGAAGGGGATCGTCCGTTTCGGATCGGCGGAGGGGTTCGCTCCGGGCCGTGGCGCCCGGATGCGGAGCTGCCTGTTCTCGACGGGCCCCGCGTTCATGTGCATGTGGTACCAGTGGTAGGGGGGCACGAACACAGCCCCTTCCTTCCACGGCGCCACCAGGTAGTCGCCGCCCTCCGGCCACATCAGGACGAACCCGTCGGCCTCCTGGATGCCGACGATCGTGACGCCCGCCGCGTGGCGATGGGCCGCGCGGTACCTTCGCGAGGGCAGCACCATGAGGCTCGTGCTGAACGCCGAGCCGGGGAAGAAGATGCCGCCCCGGTAGGAGAGGCGGCCCGCCCCGCCCCCGACCTCCAGCTTGTCCCACACCGACAGGTCGGGGAAGAAGTTGCCGTACCACCGCATGCTGCTGCTGCCGGAGGAGCGGCGGTCGTTTGCCAGCGTGCCTGCTCCTGCGCCCGGCTCGTAGCCCATCGAGCGCGCCCCCGACGAGAAGCTCGCCTGCCCGGAGAGACGCACGGGTTGCGCCGCCGCCGAGTAGAACTTCGCCTGGTTCCCGTAGAGCTGGGTGGTGTCGACGTAGGGGTTGTTGAAGAAGTAGTCCTCGCTCGGGTTTGTGCCCATGGCCATGGGCAGCAGGTTCACGTGGAGCGTGATCGCGGACTGGTCGCCTCTCGCGTTGCTCAGTTCGTAGTTGTAGTTGACGGGGATGCGGAACAGGCTGTGCTTCTGCCACTCGAAGGTGATCTTCGGCTGACCCTCCGCCCAGACGTTCGCGATGCCGTTGCCCTCGAAGACGTAGATCACCTCTTCCAGCGCCATGCGGAACGGCGGGATCGTCTCTCCCGGGGGAATCTCCAGCACGTGCACGTGCTCGATGCCCCGGTGCCCTTCGAGGCTGATGACGGCGGCAGGGCACCCGCGCAGCGGCCAGTACCCGCGTTCGAGGGTGCGTGCGTCCTCGATGTAGTAGCCAGTGTGGACCGGCACGTCCTGCTTGGCCAGCCAGCCGTCGTAGGCGTGGTTGCGCCAGAAATCGACTACCTCGGGAAGGGCGGATTCTGTGACCATAGGACCTCCTCCTGTTGACGCCGCGCCTGGGCGAGTACCAGAGGCCCCTTGAGGGCGCAGCGAGCGCTGCTCGCTCGGACGGTACGACGCTGTCCGTGCACTGTCAAATGAACTGAGAAAGGAAGGCTCAGTCCTCCTTCAACCACTCCCCGTCCCATTCGAAGTCCGGATTCGTGAACCCCTCCTCCGGCATGAGCGAGGTCAGGCCCCGCTTTGCCAACTCTTCCTCGAACTTCTGCCGGATCCAGGGGTCCTGTTTGGTGAACGGGATCATGCGGTCGGGGTCGGCGGTAGGGTTCGCTCCCGGCCGGGGTGCCCGGATGCGGAGCTGCCGGTTCTCTACCGGGCCTGCATTCATGTGCATGTGGTACCAGTGGTACGGCGGCACGAATACTGAGCCTTCCTTCCACGGTGCGACTAGGTACTCCCCGCCCTCGGGCCACATGATGACGAAGCCGTCCGCCTCCTGGATGCCGACGATAGTGACGCCCGCCGCGTGGCGATGGCCTGCGCGGTACCTTCGCGAAGGCAGCACCATCAGGTCGATGCTGAATGCCGAGCCGGGGAAGAAGATGCCGCCCCTGTAAGCGAGGCGGCCCGCCCCGCCGCCGACCTCCAGCTTGTCCCACACCGACAGGTCGGGGAAGAAGTTGCCGTACCACCGCATGCTGCTTCGGGGAGAGGAAGCCGGCGCCAGGGCGCCCGGGTCCGGTGCGTGCCTCATCGCCATGGCTCCGGAGGAGAAGCTCGCCTGTCCGGAGAGTTGGACGGGACGAGCGGCTGAGTAGAACTTCGCCTGGTTCCCGTAGAGCTGGCTGAGGTCGACGTAGGGGTTGTTGAAGAAGTAGTCCTCGCTGGGATTCGTGCCCATCGCCATCGGCAGCAGGTTCACGTGGAGCGTCAGCGCAGGCCGGTCGCCTCTTGCGTTGCTCAGTTCGTAGTTGTAGTTGACCGGGATGCGGAACAGGCTGTGTTTCTGCCACTCGAACGTTATCTTCGGCTGTCCCTCGGCCCAGACGTTCGCGATGCCGTTGCCTTCGAAGACGTAGATCACCTCTTCCAGTGCCATGCGGAACGGAGGGATCGTCTCTCCCGGGGGTATCTCCAGCACGTGGACGTGCTCGACGCCACGGTGGCCTTCGAGGCTGATGACGGCAGCCGGGCATCCGCGCAGCGACCAGTATCCGCGTTCGAGTGTGCGCGCATCCTCCACGTAGTAGCCGGTGTGGACCGGCACGTCCTGCTTGGCCAGCCAGCCGTCGTAGGCGTGGTTGCGCCAGAAGTCGATCACCTCGGGAAGCGCTGCTTCTGTGGCCATGGAACCTCCTGCCGCAGCGCCCACCTGCCCGAGACCGGTGACGTATCAGCCTCATGGTCAGCGTCTGGACGCCGGAACTCGCGGATAGAACGGTCTATTTCGTCGAAACATACACCCAATTGCATGTCCTGTGTTGCGTTCCTGCCAAGGGCGGGCTACGATTCGCCCGTCCCTGGGCCACGCAGGCAGTGCAGGGGACACGTTCGGCTGTGCGTGGCAGACCGGCGGAGCGGTCGGTCCTTGCAGAGGGGACTGGGAGGAACGACATGAGCTTCACCGATCGATTCGCGCGGTTTACAGCTCTGGTGGCCCTGGCTGTTGCGGCAGCGCTGCTGACCGCCGCATGCGGCTCAGACCCCACGGCCACACCTGTACCTACCCCCACGCCCCCTCCTCAGGCGACTCCGACCTCCACGCCCACTGCGGATGAGCAGTTTCAGGCGGAGTGGGATGCGCTGATCAAGGCGGCGCAGGACGAAGGCAAGCTGGTCATAGCCGCCGGAGGGTCCGGCGCGCGTGACAGCAGACCCGTCTGGGATTTCTTCCAGGACAAGTTCGGTGTCGAAGTGCTCATCACCACGGGCACCAGCAACGAGGTCGTCCAGCGCCTGCTGGCCGAGCAGTCGGCCCAACGCTACGAGGTTGACCTGTTCATGATGGACATCCTGAAGCAGAACCAGGTGATAGACGCCAACGGGCTCCGGGCGCTGGAGCCTCTGCTCATCCACCCGGAGGTGACGGACCTGTCGCTCTGGTACAACAACCAGTACCTCTGGGCTGACGTGGACAGGACGTACGTGCTGGGATACGCCGCCATTGTGAACCGCGATAGCATCATCACGGCTGGCTACAACACGGACATGGTCAGCGAGGAGGACATCGAGCGCATCATGGTGGACCAGGACTTCGTCGCCCCGTGGTTCGTCGAGAAGTTCAAAGGGAACGTCCTGATGATGGCGCCTCCTCCGTACTCCACGGCGGGAGGAGGGAACTATTACACGATAGCCAAGCACCCGTCCCTTGGCCGTGAGTTCCTCAAGGAGTTCATGACGGTGCTCGACTCGGCATGGGAGACGGACAACCGCCGGGCGTGCGACTTCGTCGCCCAGGGCAAGTACGCGTGGGCATTCTTCGGCTCCAACGTGGCGCAGTGCCTCGACGAGCTGAGCGAGTCCGGCCTGCCGACTGCGGAATTCGAGATGGAGGCAGGGGCCGGCCAGGAGCCGTTCCTGAGCGGCGGCTCGTCAGCGATGCAGATCAGCGCACCCATCAACCCGCCTCACCCGAATGCCGCGCAGCTCGCGCTCAACTGGCTCCTCTCTGTCGAGGGACAGACCGCGAACAATGAGCTTGCGAACGTACGGGACAACAGGTACCCGAGGCCGAGCCTGCGGAACGACGTGCCTCCCGGGAAGACGGACCCGGACCAGCGCCGGGAGCCGGGAGTCATCTACGAGCTCTGCATCGAGTGCAACCCGAACGAGCACATAGAGGCGATAGAGATATACGAGTACGCACAGGGGATCTACGAGGAGATACAGGGCATCAACTGATCCGATCGAGGAGGGTCGGGTAGATGGCAAGCGTAGCAGCCGCACGAGCGATCGCTACTGTCGGGGGCCTGCGCCCCCGACGGAGCACGTACTTCATGGCCGTGCTCCTGATCGTGCTGGGCTTCTTCCTCATCTACCCGATCATCCTCATCCTTGGCCTCAGCTTCAACACGGCCGAATACATCTGGTTCGGAGAGCGGGAATGGGGCCTGGCCAACTGGAGGGTGGCCTGGGAGGAGCCGCGCCTCCTCCGTGCCTTGGGCAATACTCTGATGGTCTGGATCCTGGTAGTGGTGATCAGCTTCCCGATCGCCACGGTTATCGCCTGGACCCTCGCACGCACCAATATCCCGTTCAGCAACACCCTAGAAGTCGTGTTCTGGGTGTCGTTCATGATGCCGGGGCTCGCCACCACGCTCTCATGGATCATGCTGATGGACCCGTCCATCGGCCTTTTCAACAAGCTGCTGGAACGCCTCCCGTTCGTTGAAGAAGGGCCGTTCAACATCTTCAGCGTGCCGGGGATCATATGGGCGCACCTGATGGCCAACGGGATATCCACCAAGGTCATGCTGCTCACGCCTGCGTTCCGCAATATGGACTCGCGGCTGGAGGAGCAGGCCCGCGTGGGCGGGGCGGGCAACCTGCAGACCATGATGCGGGTCACGCTGCCGCTCATGATCTCGCCCATGGTGCTCGTCTTCTCCCTTCAGTTGCTGCGCATCCTTTCGGGGTTCGAGATCGAGTACCTGCTGGGGACGCCCATCGGCTTCTTCGTCTATTCCACGCTGATCTACGAGTTGGTGGATGCCAACAACCCACCGCTCTACGGTCAGGCGACGGTGCTGGCCAGCCTGACGTTGCTGGTCGTGGCGCTGGTCATACCGGTGCAGCGCTGGGTGAGCCATCGCCGCCGCTATACGACGATCACCGGGCAGTTCAAGCCCGGACTGCTCGACCTGGGCAAGTTCAAGTGGGTCATCTTCGGATTACTGGCCGGACTGCTGATCGCACTGACGCTCCTCCCCGCCGCAACGCTGACCGTGGGCAGCTTCATGAACCGCATCGGCTACTTCAACATCGACCCGCTCTTCAGCATGAAGCACTGGGACTTCGTGCTGGCGGACAACTTCTTTTGGGTGGGCCTCCGCACGACGCTGACCATCTCCATCGCCGCCGCCATCGGAAGCCCGCTCCTCTTCATGCTGCTCGCCTACATCCTCGTCCGCACCCGGTTCGCAGGGCGCATCTATCTGGACCTCGTCATCTGGACGTCGGCGGCGATTCCCGGGATCCTCTCGGGGCTCGGCCTCTTGCTCATCTTCCTGGGCACGCCCGGTCTCAGCTTCCTGTTCGGAACGGTATTCGCGCTCATTATCGTGGTGCTGCTTCAGGGCAATACGGTCGGGGTGAACATCAGCAAGGGTGTGCTCCTGCAGGTAGGCGCGGAGATCGAGGAGGCTGCCCGCATCGCAGGCGCGAGTTGGACGAGGACGTACATCCGCATCATGATTCCCGTGTTGATGCCGACGCTGATACTGCTCGCGATGATCAATTTCGTATCCGCTGCCGGCGCCACGTCGAGCGTGGTGCTGCTCGCGAGCCGCGAGACGATGACGTTGTCGCTCGTTGCCCTCGATTACGCGACAGGCGACTACCTGGAAGAGGCGGCCATCGTGAGCGTGATCATCACCTTGTTCACGACCGTGCTGGTGTTCGCCGCACGCTGGCGAGGCTTGCGCATGAGTGTGCACCACTAAGGGACGTTGAACGACGGCAGGGGCGCCGTCAGAGGAGGACCACCATGGCCACGAGGACCGCGACGCGCATCGTTGACTGCGACAGCCACATCGTGCCCCGCGTTGACCTCGATTCGCTGCGCGACCTCCTCCCCGGCGGGCTGACCGAACAGGCCCGGGACATGTATGCCAGGGAAGCGCGGCTCTGGGCCGAGCCTCCCTCGACGCGCGGGTTCGGCGCAGGCGCGGAGGTCAAGCGTGTTCCGCTTCGCGACCCTGAAGAGCGGGTGAAGGTGCTCGACGAGGAGTTGGGCGTCGATACGCAGGTGCTGATCCCGCACGGGCCGTTCGGCCATCTCTACGGCGGGACACCGGAGGGCGACGACCGGCCGTTGCCGGTCCGCATCGCCATGATCAAGGCCTATAACAACGCGGTCGGCGCGATACAATGGCAGTACCCCGATCGGTTCGTCGCAACCGCCATCCTCCCGTTCGACGACCTGGAGGAGTCGCGCAAGGAGTCTGTCCGGGCCGTCAGGGAACTGGGCATCGAGGCTATCCAGATACCCTCCAATTGGATGGGGCAGAACTTCGATTGCATGGAACTCTATCCCTTCTGGGACACCATCAATGAGCTGGACGTTCCCATCTTCGTCCACCACATCCCGCAGAGCTGCGCCGGGTCGCTGGTCGACCATGCGCCCCGGTACCCCATCATCGGCTCCGACCGCATGCGGCGGCTCCACGTCGGCGTGTACGTCGGGTTCGGGCTCGAGTACAGCCTGACGGTCGCTGCGCTGTCGCTCGGCGGCGTATTCGACATGTTCCCGAACCTGCGGTTCTGCTTCTTCGAGGCCGGAGCAGGATGGCTGCCCTACGCGATGATGGGGTGCGACCGCTCCTTCTACATCCAGGGTAACTGCTCGCGCACGCCCAACCTGCCAAGCGAGCAGATCAAGCGGCACTGCTTCACGGCCATTGAGTCCACCGAACACATCCCGGCGCTCGTGCAGATGATGGGGAGCGAGAACTTCTTCTATGGCTCCGACTACCCCCACGGGGAGTTCATGAAGCTGCCCAACTACGTGGGCGCTGTGACCGACCTCGACGGCATCACCGAGCGGGACAAGGAGAACATCCTGGGCCGCACGATGCTGACCGCTCTGAAACGTGAGTAGTCTCGGAGGCTGGCGCACGTCCGGAATGAGGAGTTTGCCATGACCACATCACCTGCGAGTGACGAGGAGATACGCATATCGGGGGACTCGCACGTTTCGGAACCTCCCGACCTGTGGCAGAAGGAGATGCCCCTGAAGTACCGTGACCGGGCGCTCAGCTTTCCCCGCATCGAGTACGGCCGAGGGAACCACGCGCGTGCGGGAGGGTGGGACCCGAAGGAGCGGCTGAAGGACATGGCCGCCGACGGCATCAGCGCCGAGGTGCTCTACCCCACGCTTGCCAAGGGCCTCTTCGAGCAGTTCTTCTTCGAGCCGGTGGACCTGCCGCTCGGCCAGGCCGGAGAGCAGGTCTACAACGACTGGATGATGGACTTCTGCAAGGAAGCGCCGGACCGGCTCTGGGGCCAGGCCTTCATAGGGCTCTGGGACATCGACTACGCCATCAGGGAGATGCAGCGCGCCAGGGACGGCGGCCTCAGGGGAGTGGCGACCTGGATAGCCCCGCCGGATGAGTTGCCGTTCACCGGCGACCACTACGAACGGTTCTGGTCGGCGGCCGAAGAGATGGACATGCCCATCGGCTGGCACATCAACACCGGGTTCGGCGCCTATGTGACGCGCGCCGACGAAGACCGGTTCGGGGTCATCACGCGCCAGGCCTACGGCCATAAGGTCGTCGCCATGAAGGCCGTGGCCGAGATGATCCTCTCCGGCGTGCTGCAGCGTCACCCGCGCCTCAAGATCGTCCTCTCCGAGTTCGAGGTGGGATGGATCCCCTTCTACCTTGAAGACCTCGACCGGAAGCTGGGCAGAGGCAAGAACGTGGGGCTCGACCTGTACCCCAGCGAGTACTTCAGCCGCCAGGTGTACTCGACGTTCATGCAGGACGGTGTAGGTGGCTACCTGCTGCAGCGGTGGGGCGCCGACAACTTCGTCTACGCGAACGATTACCCGCACGGGGGCGGCATCTGGCCTTACACGGACGATACGATCGAACTCACTCTGAGCGACTTGCCGTCCGAGACACGGCGGAAGGTACTCGGCGAGACGATGGCGAAGGTGTACGGTCAGCCCATGCCGGAGCCGATCGAGCGCATGGAGTCGGACTACACGGACGAGATATGGAGTCGGCCCTGGCTCAAGAAAGCTGGGGAGTTCACCTTCGACAAGAGCACCATGGGACTGAAGATGTAGCGCCGGATGAAGGGTTCGCCGGAAGGAGGCAGGTCATGAGGAACGATGAAGAACTCGAGATGATTCAGGTGGGGCCGGGGACGCCGTCCGGCGAGGTCTTCCGCCGCTACTGGTTGCCCGTGGAGGTCTCTGCGAATGTGGGCGGCGGCAGCAACCGCGGCGTCAACAACCCCGTGCGCGTCACTGTCCTCGGAGAGCATCTCATCCTGTTCCGTGACTCCCGGGGCGAGCCGCACCTCCTCGGCGAGCACTGCAGCCACCGCGGCACCTCCCTCGGCTATGGCCGGGTGGAGGACGACTGCATCCGCTGCCTCTACCACGGCTGGCTCTACGACGGCGACGGCAACGTGGTCGAGATGCCCGGCGAACCGCCGGACAGCCGGTTCAACGAGAAGGTCACGCACCTCTCCTACCCCTGCTTCGAGGTAGGCGGGCTGATATTCGCATACATGGGGCCGCCGGAACTGAAGCCGCTCTTCCCCCGGTACCACCAGCTGTTCAGCGAAGACGGGGTCCGCGTCACCGGCAACGGCGGCTACGTCGAGCGCTGCAACGTCTTCCAAGCGCTCCACGACAACAATATGGACCCGTGGCATGGCGAGATCGCCCACGGCTGGTTCAGGGACCCGCCGAAGGTCGGGTCGATGTACTGGGGCGCCGACGGTCAGCTTGCGACGCCCGTGAAGTTCGAGCGAACGCAGTGGGGAACGCGCATGAAGGTGCTGAAGGAGATGGCGAAGCATCCCGGCCAGTTCATGTACCACGAGACCCACACCGTATGGCCGACCCAGCGCTGCAATCAGGACAACGCGGGCAGCATGAAGTGGGCGATGCCGGTGGACGACTACAACACCCGCTGGTTCACGGTCGACTTCTATCCCCTGGAGGACGGAAGGGTCTCGAAGGAAGCGCAGGCTGCCATCGACTCCATGAACAGCCCGCTGCCGAGCATCGGCAGGGCGCGGGACCTCCCGCCGGACTGGGCGCAGCAGGTCGGCTCCTACTGGAACTACGGCCACCCGTGGCGGCAGGGCAACATCTGGGAGGACGAGGTCGCGCAGCAGACCCAGGGGCCTGCGGAACGCAACTACCTCCCGGACTGGGAGCAGTGGCACCTAGGCACCACCGACGAGGGGCTCATCCTCAACCGCAAGGTCTGGAGGGAGCAGATGGTGCGGGTGAAGGAGGGGCAGGACCCCATCGGCATCATCCGTGCTCCCGAGGACAACGGCATCATCCGGATCACCTCTGACAACATCGCCGGCCTCAGCAGGGAGGAGGGGATGCGGTTGTTCACCATGGACCAGGAAGAGCGGTCCGCCATGGTGGCCGGCCGGCCCTTCCACACCAGCGGCAGGTCGAGACTCGGGCACGAGTAACCGGCCTCGCTGCCGTTCAGGAGGAGCATGTCGGATACGGTCCGTATCGGCATCGTCGGCGCCGGGGGGTTCACGCGCCGCCGCATTCTTCCCAACCTGCTCGCGGTCGAGGGCGCGGAGGTCGTGGCCGTCGCCAACCGCAGCCTCGAGAGCGCCGAGCGGGTCGCGGCGGAGTTCGAGATTCCCGTTGCCCTGGGAGACTGGCGGGAGCTGGTGAGGCGGGAAGACGTCGACGCGGTATTCGTTGGCACCCAGCCCTACTTCCATCACGAGGCCGTCATGGCGGCGCTCGACGCGGGGAAGCACGTGCTCTGCCAGACGCGTATGGCCACGAGCCTCGCGCAGGCGCGGGAGATGCTGGCCAGGGCTGAGGAGACGGGGCTGAAGGCTCGCCTCGTTCCGCCGACCTCGTACGAGCAGGCGCGACGCTACGTGAAGCACCTGCTGGACGACGGCTATGTCGGCGCGGTCCGCCAGGTATTCGCCCACTACCTCGTCCCCGATTACGCGGACGGCTCAGCCCCGCTGCAGCGCCGTCAGGACCACCGTATGTTCGGGGCGGTCAACCCGCTGCACCTCGGCCTCGACTGGGACGTGCTCCGCCTCTGGTTCGGCGACCCCGAGCGGGTCCTCGCGTGGGGGCGCACGTTCACGACGCAGCGGGCCGACGGGCCGGGCGGCGAGCCCATCGACGTCGAGATGCCCGACGCCCTCACCGTCATCGCCGAGATGCCCGGTGGCGCCACCGTCACTTGCCTGCAGAGCGGGGTGACGCTCTTCGGCGAGGAACGTGTCGAGATCTACGGGGAAGAAGGAACCCTGGTCTACCCGCGGAGAGGCGAGCTGTTGGGAGCCCGGAGGGGCGACGAGGGGCTGGCCCCGCTGCCGGTCCCTGCCGGTTTGGAAGAGACGTGGCATGCGGAGGAGGACTTCGTACACCTCGTGCGCGGAGAGGACGTCGGAGAGAATGACACCTTCCGGGACGGCGTGAAGAACATGGAGTTTCTGGAGGCCTCAGCGCTCTCGCTCACCCGCGGTGGGTGGGTCGACCTGCCGCTGCCCTGAGTGTAGGGTGATTCGGCACATACGAAGGAGGGAACGATGGCGTTGTTAACCGTTGAAGACCTGCACGACATGAAGCGCAACGGACAGAAGATCGCCGCTGCGGTCGTCTACGAGTTCCAGATGACGAAAATATGCGAGATGGCGGGTGTGGACGTGCTGTCGGTCGGCGATAGCCTGGGCCGGAACATGCTCGGGCACGACCACGTCGACGAGTGCACCGTGGACGACATGATCCCCTTCGCGCGGGCGGTCGTACGTGGCAGGGAGCGGGCCATCGTGAGTGTGGACATGCCCACCGTCCCCTCCGCCGCCGGAGTGGAGGCCGTGGCAGCCGCGGCCAAACGCTTCAAGGAAGAAGCGGGTGTGGACATGTGCAAGATCGATATCCGGACGCACGAGGAAGAGCTCTTCGATGAGGTCTACGCCGTCCAGGAGGTCGGTTTGCACGCCTACCCGCAGATCGGTTTCCCCACGCAGGGAGCAGCACGCGGGATCCAGGGCGGGTCGGAGGTCCACGAGTACGTTCAGAAGTGGGCGCACAAGATCGAGGAAGCGGGCGCCGCCATGATCGACCTCACGAACGTGACGCCGGACATCTACGCAGACGTCTGCTCCAGCCTCCGCATCCCCGTCATCGGCGGGCAGGCGCCGCCGGAGGCCGACGGCAAGATCCAGGTGATGGTGAGCGGGACCGGCTACTCCCACGCCACCATCGGCCGCGATGACGGACGCCCCGACGGCGCAAAGTTCATGTATGACGTGATGAAGTCGATCATCGACAGCATCCACGCCGGCAACTGGACGACGCGCCAGTAATCCCTCGGAGGGTGGATGCCTGTTCCGGGCGACAGCGTATGGCTCATCACCGGCATACCGGGCGCCGGGAAGAGTTCGGTTGCGAGGGAACTGGCGAGGCAACTCCCCAGCTCGGCCCATGTCGAGGTGGACCTCCTCAGGGGGATGGTGGTGTCCGGCAACCTGGGGCCGGGACAGGAGCCGCTGGCCGAGTCCAACCGGCAGCTTGAGTTGGGCGCCCGCAACGCGGCGCTTCTCGCGGACTCCCTGATGGACGCCGGGTTTACCCCTGTCGTTGACGACGTCGTTCTCCAACCCCAACTCGCGCGCTACCGGGAGGTCCTCACCCGCTGGCCGCTCCGGCTGGTCGTGCTGGCGCCGCCCGTCGAGGTTGCGCTGGAACGCGACCGGGTGCGAGCGGAGAAGCACGTGGCGAACAGGTTCGTCTACCTCGACGCTGAACTGCGGAAGCAGATGGGAGGCTTGGGCCTCTGGCTGGACACGTCCGATATGAGCGTGGCGGAGACGGTTGAGGCCATCGTCGGGAGGGAGGATGAGGCGCTCGTAACCGCGCTCCATTGATGCTTCTACCCCGTCATTGGGCGGTTGGCGAGGCGTCTTCAGGCTAGGCGCCGAACTCCCGGCGGGCTAGGATATGGCCGTGCCAGCATCAGACGACCTGATCCGCCAGCTGATCGAGGCCCGGTTCGCCGGGAAGCTCTCTCCTGAAGAGGTCGAGACGCTGCTGCCCTATGTCCGGCGTGGGCAGGCCACGAGCGAGCGGCTCGCGGCGTTTCCGCTGGAGGGACTCGACCCGCGGCTCGTGTCGTACATCTCCGACAAGCGGCTGGCCCCATGAACGAGCTGCTCTTCGAACCCATCTCGGCCGTGGCTGAGCAGGTGCGCACTCGTGCCGTCTCTTCCGTTGAGCTGGTTAGCGCGGCACTCGAACAGATCGCGGCGACGGACACCCGGCTGAACGCGTTCCCCGTGGTGAAGGCCGAAGAGGCTCTTGCATCCGCTGAAGCCGCCGACGCCGAACTCGCACAGGGACGCTGGCGGGGCCCGCTGCATGGCATCCCCGTGGGAGTGAAGGACAACATCGCAGTGGCAGGATGGGTTACCACCTGCGGGTCGCCCATCCTGGCGGAGCACGTCACCGACTTCGACGCCGCAGTGGTCGAGCGCCTGCGGAGTGCCGGGGCGGTCGTGCTCGGCAAGAACAACATGCACGAATGGGCGCTCGCGGGCAGCTGCCTCCAGAGCGTGTTCGGCCCGACGCACAATCCTTGGAACACAGACCACATCACGGGCGGATCGAGTGGCGGGTCGGCGGCTGCGGTGGCTGTGGGGCAGGCGTTCATGTCCATCGGCACGGACGCTCGCGCATCGATCCGGAACCCGGCGTCCTACTGCGGCGTCGTGGGGTTGAAGCCGACGCACGGGCTCGTCAGCCGGTTCGGCGAACTCCCGCCGACCAGTTCCTGGTACATGACCCTCGGACCCATAGCGCGGCGCGTCGAGGACGTGGCGCTGACGATGGATGCCATCGCCGGATACGACCCCCGCGACCCATCGGCGGTAGAGGTGGAGCGTCGGGAGTACGCCGCCCGGCTCGAGGAGGGTGTGCGCGGGCTCCGCATCGCTGTCGTGACCAACTACTTCTACAGCGACACCCTGCCGGAAGTGGCCGCGAGTGTGCGCGCGGCGGCTGACGCGCTCGCCAACCTGGGCGCCGAGGTCGTGGAGCTCGAGATCGGGATGCTGGAGCATTGGCCCCTGATCGAGTCCTCGTTCGAGGGCGAGAACAAGGGCTGGCTGCTGGACTTGGCGCTGGAGCGCGGCAACGAGTTCCTCCACGACGACATCCGGTACCGCATCCTGGCAAGCGCCTTCACCAATACCGTCGACACGATGCGTTCCACGCGGATACTCAGCATGCTGCGTCACGAGGTGCAGGACCTCATGCGCGAGACCGACCTGCTGCTCACGCCCACCAACTCCACGCCCGCCTACCGCGCCGATGCGAAGGACGTTGCGGTCCGCGAGGGCACGGCAGACGTCGAAGCGCCGGGCGGGCAGGGCAGGATCACCACGCGGCTGACCGTGCCTTTCAACGCGCTGGCGCTGCCCGCGATCTCGGTACCGTGCGGCTTCTCCTCGGAGGGGCTGCCGATCGGGCTGCAGCTGGTGGGGCGCGCTTTCGAGGACGGTGTCGTGCTGAGAGCGGCGCGCGCCTACGAGCAGGCAGGGCCGGGCTACCAGCGCCCGACGGTGGTGCGTTAGGCCGTCGAAGAACCGACGCGCTGGATGACCCGCCCGCTTCCCGGTTCGGCGAGCACCTCGCCGTCCCGGAAGATGATCTCTCCACGCCTGATCGTCATCGTGGGCCAGCCTGTCAGCGTCATCTCGTCGAAGGCGCTCGTGAAGCGGCTGTGGGTCGATGCGGCGTTGACCGTCTTCTCGAGGTCGAGGTCGACGATGGCGAAGTCCGCGTCGCTGCCGACAGCTATGACGCCCTTCCGGGGGTAGTAGCCGAACGTCCGGGCCGGGTTCAGCGAGGTCACTTCGGCCATCTTCTCGAGGTTGATGCGCCCCTGCTTGAGGCCGAACGTGATGAGCGCAGGCAGGATCGTCGCCATCCCGGCGAACCCCGGACGCTCCTCCCAGAGCGCGCTCCCGCTCTTCTCGATCGGCACGTGGTCCGAGCCCACCGTCGTGATGTCGCCGCTCGCCAGCCCTTCCCACAGACGGTCCTGGTTCTCGGTGTCGCGGAGCGGAGGGCTCACCTTGCCGATGCCGGCGCGGTGGCCGTGGAACACCTCGTGGTCGGCGGTGAGTCCCAGGTAGTGGGGACACGTCTCGAGGACGATGCGCGCGCCGCGCGCCTTTGCGGCGATCGCCGCGTCGATACCTGCGCCGACCGTGACGTGCGGGATGTAGAGCGGGCAGCCGAGCAGTTCTGCCATCCAGATGGCGCGGAGGATGTCCTGCTCCTCCACGAAATCCGGCCTCGAGTCCGTGTACGCCTGCAGGTCCTGCCTGCCGGTCTGCTTCACCTCCGCCGTGAACAGCTGGACGAGAGGGTGGTCTTCGGCATGGACCATGCAGAAGGAGTAGTCGCCGAGGTGCCGGATGCGCTTCATGCCCGCGTAGAGCACGCCGTCATCCGCCGTGACGATGCCTATCGGGTTCCCGGGCTCGTAGCCGCCCATGTAGAACTTGAACGTCCTGATGTCGAACCGCTCGGAGAAGCCAAGGATGTCTTTCGCCTGCTCCATCCCGCTCACGATGAAGTGGAACGAAGTATCGACCAGCGACCGCTCCGCTGACAGCTCGATGCGCTCCGTAACGTTCTCGTATCCCATGCTGTCGGAGCGCAGGTACTGCAGGAATGAGGTGACGCCCCCGGCAGCCGCGCTCTGCGTCTCCGTGATGATGTTCTCCTTGTAGGGAGTCCGACCGCCCATGTGGACGTGGGGGTCGAACAGGCCGGGAAACACGTACTGCCCGCTGCAGTCGATCACCTGCTCTGCCGGCGGCAGGTCGGACTTCGCGGCGATCGCGGTGATGCGCCCGTCTTCGACTGCCACTCCGGCGTCGAGTACGCCCCACGGGGTGACGAGGCTGCCGTTCTCCAGTATGAGGTCTGCCATCAAGTGGCCTCCGTTCATCCGCACGTACGCGCGAACCGTAGTTCCAGCGCGCCGACCCGTTCTTCCAGCTGGCGGAGTAAGGGGTCCGTCTCCTCGAACCGCGTGAAGCGCTCGGGGAGGCTTGCCCATACCCGCGAAGCGAGCTCCTGCGCCTCGCCGAGCACTGCGTCCACGTCGATCGTCTGTATCCGGCGGTCCCGGACGACGACCTCTCCCCCGATGATAACCGTCTCGACCGACATGCCCAGTTCCGAGTAGACGAGTTGGTTCATCAACTGCTCTTTGGGCGCGAGGAGGAGCGAATCGGTCGCGAGCACCGTCAGGTCCGCCTTGCAGCCCGGAGCGATGCGCCCGATGGGCTTGCCCATCACCGCGGCGCCGCCGTGCCAGCACATCCGCAGCGCGTCCTCCGCTCCCGGCCACTCGTCCGGAGGGTTCGCTATGCGGTGCAGGATGGCTGCGGACTTCACCGTCTCGAACATGTTCTGGCTGTCGTTGCTCGACGCCCCGTCCGAGCCAAGCGCGACGTTGACGCCCGCACGAACGAGCGCGGGAGCAGGCGCGATGCCCGCGCCGAGTTTCTGGTTGCTGACCGGGTTGTGGACGACTCCGGTGTCGGTCTCGCCGAGCATCGCGACCTCTTCGTCGCTGAGCCAGATGCCGTGCGCGAACGACGTCCACTCCTGCAGACCGCCGAGGTTACGCAGGTAGCCGACGGTCGACCCGGCGAATCGCTCCTCCGCTACGGGCACCTGCGACTTCGCCGAGAGCAGGTGCGTCTGCAGACGCACGCCCTTCTGTCGCGCAAGCGCCAGCGACCCCTCGAAGAGCTCTTGCGAACAGCGAGGGACGGAGGAAGGGCCCAGCATCGGCGTCAGCCGCGGGTGCCGGTTGTTCCACCTGTCGATGAACCGTTCCGCGCGGTCCAGCGAGTCGTTGACGTTCGCGCGTCGGGCGCGGCTCGTGAGGTCTTCGGGAGCGTCGATCAGCCCCAGCGGGATGGAGGAGAAGAAATCGAGGTCGGCGTACTGGGTGGCGACGTTCGCCCGCATCCCGATGTCGATGTACGCCTGCATCACTGCGTCCATGCCCTCGTCGTACCAGGCGGGCTCCGTGCGGTTGCAGTCGAGCACTGCGGTCGTGCCCGTGCTGAGCATCTCGATAGCGCCGAGCATGGCGGAGACGTACAGGTCGCGCGGTTCGAGGCGCGCCCCGGCGCCGCCGTACGAGGCGAGCACCATCCACGCATCCAGCGGGAGCCTGTCGCACAGTCCCTTCTCGATGGACTGGTTCGAGTGGGTGTGGGCGTTGATGAGCCCGGGGATGACGACCTTGCCGGTGACGTCGAGGACGTCGACTTCGGGCGGCGCCGTCACGTCTCCGACCGCCGCGATCTCGTCGTCTGCCACGAGCAGGTCAGCCTGTACGAGCGGTTCGTCAGGTTGGAGGACGTATCCGCCCTTGATCAGCAGCGTAGGCATGTGCTCACCCGAACAGCCAGTCCCGGATGAAAGGTTTGGGCCAGAACACGTTGAGCAGGTTGTCCATGAGCCCGAGCGTAACCGCCGCGATCATCGCCATCGAGACGAGCACCCAGATCCAGGCCTTGCCCCGCAAGCCCATCGCGATGGGGAGGTAGAACAAAGGGAAGAGGATGGCGGACACCTGGAAGCCGATGAAACCGATCGCCACGATGAACCCGAGCAGCCACCCGATGAGGGGAAGCAGACGTCGCACGGCTGCGGTGTCCGTGCCGGTCCGCATCCCGATGTCCATGATGCGAAGCGTGCTTCTGCGTGTGGTCAACTCCAGTACTGCCAGGAGCGCCATGAGCGAAAGGAATGCGATGGTGGCCCACATCGGCACGAAAGCTGCGCTCGGGACGTGGCCCAGCGCTTCGCGCAGCACGACCACCGTTACCCAGCCGATGAGGATGGCCCAGAGCAGGTATTCCCACTGCCAGCGAAGGTTCAGAGAGAGCGATGGCAACCATGCCAGCACTTCGCTTCGTCCGGTCTCTCGCTCTGGTTCATCACCTGATCCACCGGCGATGATCGGCTGCTCGATGGTGCTCTCTGCCTGTGGCCGCAATGCCCAGAGCAGGAAGCCGATCGCCACAGCGCCCAGGATGAGGATGCCGAGCGTGAAGGGTCTGGTCAGGAAGATAAGCACGCCGTCGCCCATCTGGAGCGCTGGCCACGCGTTCTGCTCGACCACCGGGCCGAGGATGAAGGCGATGATGAACGGAGGGCGTGGCCAGCCGTGCCATTTCATCGCGAGTCCCAGCGCCCCCATCGCCAGCACCACGTAGATATCGGCCATGTTGAACCGGGACTGGTAGGCCGCCAGTAACATCAGTGGTAAGAGTGTGGCGGCGATGAAGGGATACGGCACCTGCGTGAGCCTGAGCAGGAGCGGCGTCATCGCAAGCGCGAGAATGACCATGAGCACGTTGCCGATGCCGATAGAGAGCACCACTCCAACCGTGATA
The DNA here is from genome assembly GCA_965116305.1 of Dehalococcoidia bacterium. Lineage (GTDB taxonomy): Bacteria > Chloroflexota > Dehalococcoidia > Lucifugimonadales > Australimonadaceae > Bin16. Next base: position 200,559 of record OZ220673.1, read on the forward strand.
TCGAGGTGCTCTCCGAGCAACGGCAACCCCGGCGCGATCCCGTACCCGAGGATCACAGCGAGCAGGATCGCCCATGGAAGGCTGCCGGGGATACCGAACCCCAGCGTGGGGACCGCCTGCCCGGAGTTCTGAGCGTTCTGGGCGGACTCGGCAAAGAGCAGGCCGTCCAGGCTCCCCTTCCCGAACTGTGAACGGTCCTTCGTGAACACGATGCCGAGCATGTAGGAGAGCCAGTCGATGACGCCGGAGCCGACTCCCGGTATGACTCCGAGTCCTACGCCGAAGAGCCCCTGGCGTATAGCCACCCGCCAGCGCCGGAGGCCGTACTTGATGCCTTCCCATATCTGGCGGTTGGACAGCTTCGTGCCGGGGGCTGACACGGGCTTGCCCGTCATCGTCAGGTCGAGCACCTCGGGGAGAGCGAACAGCCCGAGTACGACCGGGATGATGGGCAGTCCTCCGTTGAGGTAGAGGATGTCGAACGTGAAACGCGGCTGGGCTGAGAACGAGCTCAGCCCTATCGTCGCCAGGACCAGACCGAGCATCGCGCCTGCGAGCCCTCGCAGGAATGCGCCGCGCGAGAGCACCGAGATCATGAGGATGCCGAACAGGGCCATCGCCGTGATTTCGGGGAAAGAGAAGCGGATGATGAACGGCCTGATGACGGGGAGCAGCAGGGCCAGGGCGATGGCGCCGGCCACTCCTCCGATGGTGGACACGGCGTAGACGGCCCCCAGGGCTCGGGCCGCTTCTCCTCTTTGAGCGAGTTGGTGTCCCTCCAGGAAGGTAACCTGCGTGGGAGCGGTGACGTACCCCAACAGGATGGCGGGCACCGAGTCCATGGTGTTGGCGAGCGAGATGATCGCCGCGACGAGCATGACGCCGTGGACAGGGTCCAGGTTCAGGATGGCGAACGGGACCAGGATGGAAGCTATCGTCAGGCTTCCCACGCCGGGGATCATGCCCAGCGGCCCGGCGAGCACCAGCGCGATCCCCAGGATCAGCCAGAACTGCGGGCTCGTGAGGAAGTCCGCTATGAGCGGTATGCTCTGTGAGAGAGCGTCCATCCCTTATACCTCAAATGGTGGCCCGCCCTGTGCAGGAACGGGCCACCATTTTCTCGAAACCGGCGATCGAGTCGTGCTGCTAGAACTTCGATTCGTACGTCTCGACCCACTCGTCGTAGATGGCGTCGAGGCGGCGCAGGTCGAAGTTCGCCGCAACCTCTTCTGCGTCTTCTCCCGCGACGATGCTCGGTGGGTTGCCCGTGACTTCCTGGAACTCCGCTCCGAAGGCCGGGTCGGCAAAGGCTGCGTATGCCGCCTCACGGAGGATCTCCACTATGGAGTCGGGCGTGCTGGGCGCCATCGTCATGCCGTCGAAGAAGATGCCGTTCGATCCGGCGTTCTGCAGCGTCTGGATGTCGTCGCGCAACTCGCTCGGAACGATGTCTGCGATGTTCAGCAGGTCGTCGGGCAGCGAGGGCAGCTCAGCGCTGGGCAGGATCGGGATGCTCTCGTTCGATGCGATGGCCCATGGTCGGAACTCGCCGCTCTCGATCCAGCCCGGCCGCAGCCGCTGCAGGAAGTACGGGCTGAAGGTCCGGCCGCTCACGTCCCCGCGTTCCATGACCGTCACGCCCACGTTGTAGGACGGCGATATCCCGAAGATGTGCTCGATGGGCACGCCGAGCTCTTCGATGAGGATACGGTCGATGACGAAGCCCGATCCGGCGGGGGCGATCTGGGGCAATATGACCGGGGTATCGCCGCCGAACGAGTCCTGCATCCGGTTGTAGGGGATGTCCCGGTGGACCATGTAGATGTTCGGCCGGTTCAGGTAGAAGACCCGGCGGAAGTCCTCCCACTGGTAGGTGACGCCGGGCACGCTCAGCTGGTTGTCCGGGTACCCGCCGACGCCGTAGGTGATGGTCAAACCGTCGTCCGAACCGGTGTAGAACTCGTTGAGGAACGCCTCGAAGCCGGCGCGGTCAGGAGTGGTCGTGACCTCTATCGACGGGTTGCCGGGGATGAACTCGGAGAGCTTGGAGGCGATGAACCGCCCCTCGGTGTCTGCCCCGCTGCCAACGGCGTAGCCGATCACCATGCTGATCGTCTTACCCTCGTAATAGGGTGCGGGTTCCGGCGTGGGCGTTGGCGTCGCAGCAGGAACGGGCGTAGCTGTCGGTGTCGGCGTTGGGTCAGCGCCGCACGCTGCAACGAGCGCGGCCAGCAGCCCGCCCAGTGCTATCAGCATCAGTCTCTTGGTGGTTCTCATTGCTCCTCCCTTGTCTTATGGCTATGCGGTCTGGGATTGCTGTTTCATGACGCCTTCAGGCCGTAGAACACCTGGGCGTTCGTTCGGAGGATGCCCTCCTTGTCCTTGTAGGACATGTCCTCTCGTTCGAGCAGTTCGTTGATCTCCTCGTTGATCGTGTCGTCGTTGACCTCGTGCGGGAAGTCCGAGGAGAACATGAACGGTTCGCTCCCCGCGACGCTGACGGCGTAGCCGATGGCGCCCTCGTCGCCCTCCACGCCTACGAACAGGCGGCGCTCCTTGACCAGTCGGAGGATGTATTCGGCGATGCTCTCGCCCTTGTGCAACTGCAGGAACGCTGCGTGCGGGTCGGCGGGGATGAACGCCTTGTGGGAGCCGTTGAAGCGCTCCAGCGCCAGCAGGAACCAGGCCAGGCCCCCCTCCAGGAAGCCCCAGCGTACGTTGGGGAACTGGTCGAACACGCCGTTGAAGAGCAGGCTGCCGAAGCTGATCGTGATGCCGAACGGGTGCCCCATCGCGTGTATCGGCGCGAAGAGATTGAGGTTGTCCATGCCGAGGCCCATGTGGCAGCCGCCGTGGAAAGCGACGGCGATGCCCAGCCTGTTGGCCTCCTCGTAGACCGGCCAGTACACCTTGGCGCCGAGATGGTTCGCGAGCCCGGTCGACGGCAGCATGATGCCTGCCATGCCCAGTTCCTCGATGCAGCGTCGCATCTCGGCTACCGCCGCCGGAGGGTTCTGCATGGGCACCAGCCCCATGCCCATCAGGCGGGGCGTGTGCCGGGTGAACGTGTCGTACAGCCAGTCATTGTAGGCCTGGCACGCCGCAGTAGCGTAGTCCAGGTCGACCATGCGCCCGCACGCGAGGCCGGACGTCGGGTAGAGCACTGCGCCTTCTATGCCGGCACGGTCCTGGAAGTCCACCCAGCGGTCGACGGGCGCGGGCATGAACGAGCCCGGCGGGCGGATGGTCAGCCCTTCGTGCAGGTGATCGAGGGCGGGAAACACCTTCCCGACGCGTCGGCTCAGGTACTCCCCGTACTCCTTGGGGAAGTACGTGGCGATGGCAGGCTCGTCTTCGAGTACGTGCCCGTCGCCGTCGATTATCCCTATCTTTGATTGAACTACCATGCCCCTGCTCCTTATGGCAAAACAACCGCTTTGACTTCTCGGAACTCCGACATCGCCTGCAACGCGTCCCCGGTGCCCTCCAGCGAGTACGTGCCCGTGATCATCGACTCAAAGGGGAAGTGCTTGCTCTGAGCGGACAGGAACTGCACCGCCTGGAGGAAGTGCCTGGCCTCCGCCTGCAGGACGCTCGAGATGGTCAGGTACTTGGTCGTCATCGCGAACATCGGCACTTCGAGAGTGCCGCCTCCCCCGCCGATGCTGATCACCCGGCCTCCCCTGCGGACGAGGTCCAACGCCTCCGGGATGGCATGCGCGGTGGCGGCCTGGATAACCACGTCCACTCCCACGCCGCGCGTCTGCTCCGCGGTCCACGCCTTCCGGTCTGCCATCGACGTCTGCTCGATGTCCATGGTGCCCGCGGCGCCCCAGCTCCTTGCAACTTCGAGACGGGACTCCGGGGCTCCGAAAACGAACACCTTGTCCGCGCCCTTGGCGAGAGCGACCGCCAGGCAGTAGAGCCCCACGGGCCCTGCGCCTTGTACGAGCACGGTCTCGTGGCTCCTGATGGGGCCGAGCCGCTCGGCGGCGTGCATCGCGGTCCGCAGGGCGCACGCTGCCGATGCGGCGAGCGGCGCAGGCACGTCGTCCGGGATCGGTATGAAGTCTGCCCCGGGAGGGTAGTAGTGGTAGTCGGCGGTGCCGCCGAGCAGGTAGGGGTACTGGTCGACCCGCTCCCTGCCGTACCGTGCCCCTTCCAGGCACAGGCTCGGCTGCATCGCCACGGAGCAGTGATAGCAGTGCCCGCAGAACGGGTAGTTCGCGATGATGCGCTGGCCCGGCTGGACTGGGCGGTTGAAGATGTCCTTGGGGTTCCCGGCCACGTCTGCAACCGTGACGGCTGTCTCGTGGCCGGGGATGTAGGGCAGTTTCTCGGGGCCTACGAAGCTGTGCCCGCCCCAGATGTGCACGTCTGTGCCGCACAGCGTCGCCGCATCGACGCTCCCCAGCACGCTGCCGGGTTCCATGTCAGGCAGAGGAACGTCCTGGACCGAAAGGGGCTTGGCGAACTCCGTCACCACCGCTGCACGGACTGTCTCTGCCATAACACCTCTCCTCCACGCACTGCCGGAGGACTGTGGACTGACCATTACACAGCCGGTTCGTGCTGACCGGCGCGAGCATACACCCCGGTCATGTGCGCCACAAGGAACGGTGTCGTATGTTCGTACGGAAGCACAACCGACGGTGACATGCGCCCCTTTCGCGTTCGCGGTGCGGCCGCGTACGCTGGTTCCATGGCCGTCGCATCAACAGCACCTATAGATTTGCGCCTATGGCTCTCGGGCTCAGCTATCGACGGAGTCTATGGGTGCGGCGCGAAACTTTCGTTTTCATTGGCCACCTTGTCAATTTCGCGGGAAGCAGGTCGTGGCCTTGCGCACAGCGGCACAAGGTGGCCAGATCGAATGGACGATTTGCTCGTAATACCAACAACAAGGTGGCCAGAATTGGTCATTGGTTGGCCACCTTGTTCAAGACGACGTCGCGTTGGCCTGCTGGGCACACCCAAAACGTTGACCCTCTCGTGCGCTGGGGGTATCTTGTCCACGGTTGCGCTCGCGTGCGGGCGTGACCCGGAGAACGACAACACGAACCGTAACGGAGGCGAGACGCGATGGCTGAGAAAGCACTGGTTGCAGCGAAGGTAGGCCCCAATCAGACCGAGCAGATGGAGTTCGACCTGCCCGACATCCCGGTCGACGGCGCGCTCCTGAAGGTCGAGGCCGCGGGCGTGTGCGGCAGCGACGTGGGTGGCTACGAGCGTGAGATGAAGGGCGGCCCCGTCATCATGGGGCACGAGAATGTCGGCTACCTCGCGAAGGTCGGCCACGTCTTCGCGAACCGCTGGGGCGTGAAGGAGGGCGACATGGTCGCTCTCGAAGAGTACCTCCCCTGCGGCCGCTGCGAGTTCTGTCGCGTCGGCGAATACCGCCACTGCTTCGCCACCGACGCCTCCGCGAACGCCTCCGCCATTCGCTACGGCTCCACGTCCGTGGAGGTCGCGCCGTCCCTCTGGGGCGGCTACGCGCAGTACCTCTACGTGCCACCGAACGCGCCGCTGCACAAGGTGCCGGACGGCATCACCGCCGAGGAGGCCGCGATGGCGCTGCCCATGGGCAACGGCATCCAGTGGGCGCTCATCGAGGGGCAGGTTGGCTACGGCAAGAGCGTTCTCATCCAGGGCCCCGGCCAGCAGGGGCTCGCCTGTGTCGTCGCGTCGAAGCAGGCCGGGGCGGACTGCATCATCGTCACTGGCAAGGGCCCGAAGGACGCCCGGCGGATGGAGGTCGCCCGCGCGCTCGGTGCGGACTTCACCATCGACATAGACGAGGAAGACCCGCTTCCCCGCATCAAGGAGATCACCGGCGGCGGGCCGGAGGCCGGCGTGGACGTCGTGGTGGACTGTACGTCCCACTCGGGGAAAGGGCCCACACTTCTCGCCATCGAGGCGACGAAGCGCAAGGGCGGCAGGATGGTCGCGCAGGCGGAGGCCCCGACCTTCCCGGACTTCCCCATCGGCAGGCTCACCCGCAAGTACATGACGCTCGCCAGCGCGCGGGGCCACAGCTTCGAGGCGGTCGAGCTCGCGCTGCGCCAGATCGCGTCCCACCGCTTCCCGCTCGAACTCATGCGGACGCACACCTTCGGGCTCGTGGACGTCCACACCGCTATCCGCGCAGTGGCCGGAGAAGGCTTTGACAACGCCATCCATGTCTCCGTCCTCCCTTGGGAGTAGGCGCGGACACAACGTACGATAAGGTCTCCATCAGGAGGTAACGGCAAGATGCTGTCGATAACAGAGAACGAGAAACTGACGCAGGTAGGCCCCGGGACGCCGATGGGCGACTACATCCGCCGTTTCTGGCTGCCCTTCCGGCTCTCTAGCGACGTGCCGGAGGCCGACGGTGAGCCCGTCCGCATCCGCCTCATGGGGGAGGAGCTGCTGGCATTCCGCAGTACCTCGGGCAAGGTCGGCCTCATTCAGCGGAACTGCCCGCACCGCTGGGCTGACCTCTTCTACGGGCGCAACGAGGAGAACGGCCTCCGCTGCACCTACCACGGCTGGAAGTACGACGCGCAGGGCAACTGCGTCGACATGCCGACCGAGACCGACGAGAGCAGTTACAAGGACAAGATCAAGATAGCGGCCTACCCGGTGGAAGAGGTTGCAGGCCTTCTCTGGACGTACATGGGGCCGAAAGACCTCAAGCCCGAACTGCCGGACTTCGAGTACCTGCGCATGCCGGAGTCCCACCGGTTCGCCTCTTGGAACTGGCAGCAGACCAACTACGCCCAGGCCATCGAGGGCGGCATCGACTCCGCTCACTCCAACTACCTGCATGCCACGCTGGACGCCTACCACATGACGGACGCTTGGCGCTCGCAGTGGGAGCGCTCCCAGAACCTGCGCGACAAGTACCACGCGCGCGACCAGCACCCGAAGTTCTTCGCCGAGGACACGGACTATGGCGTCATCACCGGCGCACGCCGTGACACCGGCGAAGGGGAGTTCTACTGGCGCTACAACCTCTTCCTGCTCCCGTTCTACACCATGCCCCCGTCGGCCCCGTCCCAGAAGTTCTTCCATGCCTTCGTGCCCATTGACGACCTCCACAACATGCGCTGGACGTTCGTCTGGAACCTCAAGAGCGCGCTGCCATCGGGCTCCATCGAGGAGTGGCGGAACGGCGCGGGCCTGCACGCGGCGTCGCTGCCCGGCTTCTTCCGCATCGGCTCCACCGCCGACTCCGTTCCCGTCTTCGCCGAGCACTTCCCGCTCCGCAACAAGGAGAACGACTACCTCATCAGCCGCGACTACCAGAAGCGGCTCACCTTCACTGGGATCACCGGCACCGGGGAGCAGGACCTCTCGGTGCAGGAAGGCATGGGCCACATCACTCCACGCAACAAGGAGCACCTCGGCACCACGGACATCGGCATCATCAAGTCCCGCCGTCGTCTGCTGAAGGAGGCCACCGCGCTGCAGGACGGCGAGGAGCCCTATGCCGCATCGCACGGGAGTGTCTACTACGTGCGCGCCGGAGACACCCTCCTCTCGCCGGAAGAGAACTGGGTGCACGACCAGAAGATCAAGGACCTGCAGACCGCTACCTGGTAGCGCATCTATCCCCACTGGACGAAACGACGAGGGCAGGGGAATCTCTCCTGCCCTCGTTAGTTGTTCTGCCGCGCGCGATACCGAACTGCACCGGCTCGGTTAGAATGACCTCACGTCATGACGAACCGTCGCTATCAACGTTCCGCACCTGTGCCTCCTCCTGATCCTGCGCTCGTGGAAGGCAGCGCGAATGAAGTCCGCCGCCGGTTGCGCCAGGCTGGCCGTAAGGACGTAGCCGAACGCATCCGCAAGGAGGCAGGCCGGGACGCGCCTTGCTACGGCGTGCCGTCAGCCGAGGTCTACCGCATCGGTCTCGACCTCGTTCGGCGGCTGCGCTCCGTGGGCCTCCCCGCCACCATCGCCATCGCTGACAACCTCTTTCGCACCGGCAACGTCGAGGAAGGACTCGTCGGCGCGCAGATAGTCGGTGCGCTGGCGCGCCTCATCACCGGCGACGACTTTCAGCGCATCGAGCCGTGGGGCGATACGCTGACCGCCCCGCAAACGGCTGATGCTCTGGGCGCGAACTGCCTCAGCCCGGCCCTTGCTGCCAAGCCCTCCCTCGTCAAGACGATGCGCGAGTGGGCGCGCTCCTCGAATCCCTCCAAGCGGCGCGCAGCCGTCTCCGCGTTCGGCCCGCTCGTGCGGGAAGGACGTTTCATGACGGATGCACTCGAGGTCGCCGAGGTCGTCATGAAAGACGACAGCGAGGAAGTGCAGCGTGGTGTCGGTACGATGCTCATGGAGGCGACTCGTCTGAGATCCGACCGGGTTGTCGAGTTCCTCATGGAATGGAGAGAGCAGAGCCCTCGCCTCATCCTCCAGACCGCTGCCACCAAGCTACAGCCTGCCCAGCGCGGGCAGGTACTCGGCTGATGACGAACAACCCGGAGGCGCGTCCTGCCCCCGGCATCGGACGGCGGCTCTATCGCGGGTTCGCATTCGCGCTCATCGTTGGACTGGCCGGCGCCGGGCTCAGTGGTGTCCCGGCCCTCTTCATCCAGTCCATATTCGTCGGCGAGGCCCAGCGGTGCATCGAGGCCATCGAGATGGCCGAGGCGGGAGCCGATGTGACGCTGACCTGTCCTGACGAGTTCACCGACCCACCGGTCTGGCTGCCCGTCATCATGGTGATTGGGGGCGCAGCCCTTGGCGCGGCCGGGGGCCTTGCTTACGGCATAGCCTCACCGGGGCGCAGAGCACGCAGTTCCACGCCTCCGGCGGAGTCTCCATGGCTGCCGTTCTGAGCGCAGATACGGCACGGCGGATTCCGCGCAACTGCCGTCGCTAAGGCGTCGCACCCGCTATTTTGGCCGTGTATCCTTAAACACGGTTTCTCTCATGCGATATCACTTCATTCGCGTTCCTATCGCTGTACTCACGGTCGTCCTCCTTCTGGGGACGGCGCTGCCTGCGTGCACCCCCTTCCCCGAGCCTGACTACATCACCTACACGTCGGGACTCCCGGGCGCTCGCGACATCGCAGTCGTCCGGCCGGATGGCGGCCACGCGTTCATACTTACCGACGACCCTCAGGGGCTCTCCTCCGACAACTTCGAACCCGTCTGGGACCCCAATCGCCAGCGTATCGCCTTCCTCAGCAACCGTGACGGGAACATCGAGGTCTACGTCGGTGTGGCTTCCGAGGACGCACCCGTTTTCTACCGGATCACCAACTCGGAGTTCGACGAGTCCCAGGTCTCCTGGTCAGCGGATGGCAATCGCATCGCGTACACGTCCGAGGACCATGAGGGGAGGCGCACCGTCCAGCACGTCGCGCTCAACGAACTCGTCCCGACCGCCGTCGTATTTGGAAGCGAAGGCGAATCCGACGCTGCGTGGTCTCCCACCGACAACCTGATCGTCTTTGCCAAGCTCAAGGAGAACGGCGAGTCCGACGGCATCTTCCTCCGCGACCCTTCGAATGTGAATATCGTCCAGCTCACCGCAGGCCCTCACCACTTCCCCACGTGGGCACCGGACGGAAAGAGCATCGCCTACGTCTCCACGCAGAACGACGACCAAAAGGACATCTACGTCATCAACGTCAGCGCCCTCGGCCCCACCTCGGAACCGCTTCGGGTCACCCAGGACGGCGCCGACGACTACAGCCCCGCATGGTCGCGGGACGGCAGCAGGATCGCGTTCATCTCTGACCGCTCCGGCAATGCGGACGTCTACACCATCGCCCCGAACGGAGGCGGCCTGGTGATGATTACGCAGAACGCCGTGAACGAGTTGTCGGTTGCATGGGGCCCCGACGGCAGCCTCGTCTTCCCCTCCGGCCCGGAGGACCGGACTGCGCTCTTCATCGCGGACGCAGATGGCCAGCAGCAACTCACGTCCGGTGCGACGGCGACCTTCCCGGACTGGTAGCCTCCCTTCGTGGGGATCGACGCTCTTACCCATAACGACGCAGGCATCTATGCCGCCCCTGCTTCTCCCGAGGCATGGGGGGACTGGGTTTCGGCCACGCGGCTGAGGGGCTATCTCCTGAAGAACACGCTCGGCGACTGGCTCAACCTGTACGGCGAGGCCAACGGATTCCAGCGTGACGACGCATCCGAAGATTACGATGAGCGACTCGTCTTCGCGCCATTCATCATGGGGCAGGGGGGCAGGTTCGAGACAGCAGTCGCTGCACACCTCAACTCCTTCCACGAGCTCACGACCATCTCTCGCGAAGCGGACGATGTGCGGGAGTTGGAGGTTGCCCAGCAGACTTTCCAGGCGCTCGCGGACGGCAGGCCCATCATTCACCAGGCCGTGCTCTGGAACCCGGAATCGAGGACCTACGGCGCGGCCGACTTCCTCATCCGTTCCGACGTCTTCGATGCGCTGTTTCCCGGGCATCTCGCCCCGGGAGAAGCCGCCATCGCTGCGCGGGACCTCGGCGGGCCGTGGCACTACGTCGTGGTGGACGCCAAGTTCACCACGGTGCACGCCTCCAAGCAGGGCGAGGTCGGCAACAGCGGCTCGTCGCCCGCCTACAAGGCGCAACTGTACGTCTACAACGACGCGCTTGCCCGCCTGCAGGGCTACGCACCGCGCCGGGCGTTCCTGCTCGGGCGCAGCTGGGAGCAGAGCTCGGAGCGCGTAACCAACGCCATGAAGCGGCTCGGCCAGGTGTCCATGAGCGCGGAAGTGCAGGTGGAAGTGGAGGCTGCGGCTGCGTGGATACGCAGACTTCGCTCCGAGGGAGCGCAGTGGCAGCCGCTGCCCACGCCAACGGTGCCCGAGCTGTGGCCCTCCGGTGGGGACTGGCCTTGGGAGAACGCTGTCAAACAGATCGTGGATGAACTTGAAGACCTCACCAAGCTCTGGCAGGTCGGCCCGGAGAAGCGCGACAAGGCGGTGCGCAATGGCATCACCTCTTGGCTGGACCCGCGGGCCACTGCCGAGTCGCTCGGTGTTACCGGCCCGACCACGCAACCAGTCCTGGAGGCGATCCTCGACGTGCACCGCACCCCCGGCCCGGTCGTCCGCCCCGCTCACGTCCGCGCCGCGGAGAGCGAATGGCGCGCGCAGCCTCCTCTCGAGTTCTTCGTGGACTTCGAGTACGTCACCGACCTGAAAGACGACTTCTCCACGTTCCCCGAACGCGGCGGACAGACCATCATCTTCATGATCGGTTGCGGGCATATGGAGGACGGCGAGTGGAGCTTCGCGCAGTTCACCACCGACCGCCTGGACGAGCCCAGCGAAGCGCGTGCGATAGACACGTGGCTCGCCCACATGCGGGAGACCCGGACCCGGCTTGGAGGCGGAGAAGAGCCGCGCCTCTTCCACTGGGCGCCCGCAGAAGAGATCAACTACGAGACGGCGTACAACTCGGCGCGGAAGCGGCACCCTGCGAAAGGCTGGCCTGCCGTCAACTGGTTCGACCTGCTTCGGAAGGTCGTTCGCAAGGAGCCGGTCGTCGTTGAGGGCTCGATGGGGTTCGGGCTCAAGAGTGTCGCCCGGGCGTTCCGTAAGAACGATCTCATCGAGACCGACTGGGGCAGTTCCAAGGTGGACGGGATGGGCGCGATGGTCGGCGCGTGGCGCTGCGACGACGAGGCTGCCGAGCGTGGAGTTCGCCTCATCGACACCCCGCTCATGGAAGAGATCGCCGCCTACAACGAGGTGGACTGCAAGGTGATGCAGGAGATCCTCCACTACCTCCGCGCTCATCACTAGCCCCCTTCCGACCCTTGCGGGATCGCCCTCGTTCGCATCTTTCCGCCTCTCTTGCCGGGCACCATCCACGGTGCTACCATCCGATTGTGCATTCTTTCTCAATCTTTTCTGCAGACGATCCCGGATACAGTGAGGTCAGGCACCGATGACGCTTCACATAGTGGTGACCGCCAAGCAAGTGCTCGACCCCGAAACCCCGCTATCCGCCTTCAACGTCGCTGACAACGCCGTCTCCACCGCGGGCAACATCCCCCCGGTCGTCAACGGGTACGACGAGCAGGCCGTCGAGGCGGCGCTGCGCATCAAGGAAGCCCACGGCGACGCGAAAGTCACCGTGCTCTCCTGCGGCACTGATTTCGCCCTGGACGTCATCAAGAAGCCACTGGCGATGGGCGCGGACGAGTTGGTTCTGCTCCAGGACGCTGCCTTCGAGAATTCCATAGACCCTACCGTGGCGGTTGCGGCGCTCACTGCCGCAATCCGCAAACTGGGCGACGTGGACATCGTCATCTCCGGGAGGCAGGCGAGCGACTGGGACAACGCGCAGGTGCCGCTCGGCGTTGCGGAGTCCCTCGGATGGGCGGTCGCGACCATCGGACGGAAGGTCGATGTGCAGGACGGCACGGTGCGCGTCGAGCGCGTACTGCCGGACGGCCACGAGACCGTCGAGGCGCCGCTACCCGCAGTCGTAACCGTCTCGAACGAGCTGGGCACACCGCGGTACCCCAACATGCGCGGCATCATGGCGGCGCGGCGCGTGCAGCCCACCGTCTGGACCGTTGCCGACCTCGACCTCGATGGCACGGCATCCCCTGCATTCGAACTCGTGTCCCTGAAGAAACCGGAGCGCGCGGTGCAGACCGAGATGATTACCGGCGACGACGACGCGGACGCCGGACGCAAGCTCGCCCTCCGCCTCCGCGAGGAGCGTGTGCTCTGATGGCTGATGCACTCATCATCGGCGAGATCACGGACGGCGCACCCGCGTCCGCCACGCTGGAAGGCATCGCTGCCGCGCGTGGCATGGGTGTCGCCCAGGTGGCTGTCCTGCTGCCGGGCGCGGACGCCGCGAGCGCAGCCTCCGCTGCCATCGCGGGCGGCGCGGACATCGTCTACACCGTGGCAGATGGCCCCGCTGCCGACGGCGAATTCGATGCGCTGGTGGGCGCGGCGCAGGCCGCCGTCACGCTGAGCGAGGCACGCTATGTCATCGGCGCGAAGACGCTCACCGGACGGGACGTGATGCCGCGGCTCGCCTTCCGGCTCGGCACCGCGCTGGCGTCCGACTGCTCCGCCGTTGCTCTCGATAGTTCCGGACGTCTCATCGCGACGCGCCCGGTCTACGGCGGCAACGCGGAGGCGTCGGTTGCCTGCCTCGGCAGTGTTGCTGTCGCCTCGCTGCGGCCCAAGAGCGTGGATGTGCTCGAACCGGACGCCTCGCGCACCGGCGAGGTGTTGCCGTTGGCCTTCGAGGCGCACGTGCGTACCCGGGTGCTGGAACGTGTCGAGGAGGCAGGAGAGGGCGTCCGCCTGGAGAATGCGCGCGTCGTCGTCTCCGGCGGGCGTGGACTTGGCGGGCCGGAGCCGTTCGACTCGCTGCGGGAGCTGGCGAACATGCTCGGCGGTGCGGTGGGCGCGTCCCGTGCGGCCTGCGACGCCGGTTGGGTCCCCTCCGGCTACCAGGTCGGCCTCACGGGCAAGACTGTGACGCCGGACCTGTACATCGCCGTCGGGATATCCGGCGCGAGCCAGCACATGGCCGGATGCAGCAACTCCCGGACGCTCGTGGCCATCAACAAGGATGCCGGGGCCAACATCTTCAAGGAGGCCCGTTTCGGGGTCGCCGGAGACTGGCAGAAAGTGCTGCCCGCATTCATGGAACAACTGCACGAGCTGATGGGGTAGGATTAAGCGAGAGGGAGGTCGGACGATGGCAGACCAGGAATACGACCGCGAGATGGCTGAAGCGATCGAGCACGCTGAGACGTCGGAGGTCGTCTGCATCATCCTTCCCCTCATCAACCAGTGCCTGGTCTACGACAACCGGAGCACGTCGGAAGACCCGCCGCGCATCTCGGTCTCGCCGCCGCTCGGTTCGGCTGAGCGCCGCCTGCGCCACGTCAACCGCGCACGCCCCAACATGCCCCACGCACGGGAGCTCGCCGCCATCCCCTGGGTCGGTTCGATCCGGAGCCTCGAGGAGTCCGGCGTCTGCGACATGCTGTACCGCCGCGTCAGCGGCTCCGGCTTCGACTCGGTGCAGCGCCAGTACGATGAGGCCCTGGACGAGTTGCGGCAGTGGGAGCGGCGCTCCACCATCGCGATGATTCGCGGGCAGGGGCCCTACCACACGCTCTGGTCACGCAACGGCTCCTAGCCGAAGCCCTCCCTTCATCCCCAGACCTGTCGCGCCGTTTCGGCGACGACGCGGAGTTTCGCGTTCTGCTCCGCGATGGTGAGCTTGTTGCCGACGATGGACGTCCCGAAGCCGCACTGCGGGCTGATCCCAAGCTGCTCCCGGGGAAAGTGCCGTGCGGCCTCGGCGATACGCTCCGCAAGCCCCTCCGGCGTCTCGGGACGCGGCGACTTGGTCGTCACCAGCCCGAGCACGACCGTCCTGTCGTCGGGTACGGAGCGCAGCGGTTCGAACGAACCGGAGCGTTCGTCGTCGTACTCCAGCATGAGCCGCTGGGCATTCACACGGCGCAGCACGGGTTCGACGAGCCGGTCGTAGCCGCCTTCGGCCAGCCAGCGGCTCCCCTGGTTGCCCTTGCAGAGGTGGAAGGCAAACGTCACATCCGGGAAGCCGTCCATGACGGCGTTGTCCAGCTCGACGCCCTGTGCGACCCAGTCCTCCGCCGTCCAGCCACGGCTCCGGTAGAACTCAGCCCACGTGGGGTCCAGCACGAGCGGGTACTGCGGGGCATCGAGTTGGACGTACGTTGCGCCGAGCCTGACGAGCTCCTCGATCTCCTCCCGGAGTATCTGCGCGACGTCCGCCAAAAACGCGTCGAGGGTCGGGTAGGCCGCGGCTGACTTCGCGGGAGACCAGAAGTTGGCGAAGAGGCTGGGGCTCGGCAGCGTTACCTTCGGGATGCGGGTAGTGCGGCCTCGAAGGTAGGTGAACTCCTCGGCTGAGAGGTGGCGCTTGCGCCGGAGCGTGCCGGTGACCCCAAGCGTGGATGGGCGCTCCCTGTTTAGATGGCCGACCCGCTCGTCGCCCTTCCAGTCGCCCCAGAGGAAGGCGTTGAGGTCGAATTCGCCGAAGCCCTCGACCGCCTCCGGCATCTGGCTCTGGAACGAGAGCCTGCGCATCTCGCCGTCGGTGAGTATCTCCAGACCCGCCTCCTCCTGGTCGGCGACGGCCTGGTCGACTGCGGCGTCCTCGACGCGCTTGAACTCCCCAGGCCCGCTCCGCCCGGCGTCGAAGTCCTCGCGCGCGGCCAGCAGTCCTGCCGGCCTGATCATGCTGCCGACTACGTCGGCGTGGGGCAGGGTCGTCATGGCGTTCGCCTACGTTTCTTTAAGCGTTTCATGGCGTTACATCCTGTCACTTGCACTCGTGGACTCCTGTGTGTCCTGTAACCCGTTCGTTACGTTCTGTCTTTCCGATGTAACTCCATGTTGGCCGGATGCAACCGGATGAAACAGCCGCTCGGGAGGTGGAGCAGGTATGGGTCGCACTCCGTCTGCCGGTCAGGAACAGGGTACGCGGTCATGGGGCGTCGGCGTAAGGGGTGGGTGTCACACCGGAGGCAGGCTTTTGCCCGCGTCACTGTACACTTGGCGGGGAGGCCAACGGCTGCGATAATGGTGGAGATTCCCCACCGGCGTGAACGCTCAGGAACGCAGCGGCGCAAGCACGCTGAGGCGAGGCATATGTCATACCAGGTCTATTTTGCAGATCTGACCGAGGAGAACCGTGGGCTCACCATGACGCTCCTCCGGTTGAAGGAAGAGGCGGGCGAGATCGAGCCTGACGAGGCCAAGCTCCTGGAAGAGCTGCGCGGCAGCCCCACGCCCTGGCCCGCTATCGCGGAAGAACCCCAGCCCCGGCAGCACTTCAACCGTGGCGGCGGACGCCGCGGCCCGCGCCGTGGCCCCTCCAACGGGCGCGCCTACCGCATCGAGGGCTGATGGCCTGGCGGCGTTATCGCGTCGAGGCCTGAGCGAGTATCTCGCTCAACTCCCCGGCCCGCTCCCGGAATGCGGCAAGTTCCTCCAGCACTTCCAGCAGCGCCTGCCCCCAGGGTGTCCGTCCCTGCTCGAGCGGGACGTGCACCTGCTGGTTCCCCACCGTCGTCCCGTGTCCGAGCGCGCGCTCCAGCGCGATGCGCGCTCCCCCCACCTCGTCCACCAGCTTCAGCGTGACGCGGTCGGTGCGGCGCGTTACCGACTCTACCCCAGCGGTTTTGGCCAGCACACGCACGCGTACGCCGAAGAGCAGGTTGTGCAACTCGTCCGGCAGGCGGTGGCCGAAGCGCTCCATGAACTCGCGCGGCAGGTCGTCCACGTCGGCGACGGTCGTGGCGCGCGCCAGCCGCTGGTACATCGCCATCCGCGCGGGCATGTGCGGTACGAGTTCCTCCGGGATCGAGGCGGGCAGGCCGAGGTCTATCACCGGGTCGGGCGTCTGCGGCGGAAGCGGTGTGCCGTCTTCGCGCATCGCCCGTAGTTCGGCCACGGCTTCTGAGAGCAGCCGCGTGTAGAGGTCGAACCCGACGGCCTGGATGTGCCCGCTCTGCTCGCCGCCGAGCAGGTTGCCCGCGCCGCGTATCTCCAGGTCCTTCATCGCGATGCGGAACCCGGCGCCAAGTTCGGTCGCCGCCATGATGGTCTCCAGCCTCCGCTTCGCGGTATCCGTCAGCCGTCGCCCGCGCTCCACGAGCAGGTAGGCGTAGGCGCGCTGCGACCGCCGCCCGATGCGCCCGCGCAACTGGTAGAGCTGCGCCAGTCCGAACCGGTCCGCGTGGTCCACGACCAGTGTGTTCACGTTGGGGATGTCCAGGCCGGACTCGATGATCGTCGTGCAGACGAGCACGTCCCCCTCGCCATCGGCGAAGCGCTCCATGATCTCCGCGAGTTCGTCCTCCGGCATCTGCCCGTGTCCTATGAGTATCCGCGCCTCGGGCACGAGGTCGCGCAGCGCTCCTGCCGCCAGGTGGATGCTCTTCACGCGGTTGTGGAGGAAGAAGACCTGTCCGCCCCGGTCCAACTCGCGCTGCACCGCCTCCTTCACGAGGTCGTCCGAGCGCTCCGCGAGGTACGTCTTGATGGGCAGCCGCTCCTCCGGCGGGGTCTCGATGGTGGAGATATCGCGTATGCCGGACATCGCCATGTGGAGCGTGCGCGGGATGGGCGTTGCCGTGAGCGTGAGCACGTCCACCTCGCTCCGCAGTTCGCGCAGCCGCTCCTTGTGCGCCACGCCGAAGCGGTGCTCCTCGTCGATGACGACGATGCCGAGGTCCTTGAAGTCCACGTCCTTCTGCACGAGCCGGTGGGTGCCGATGACCACGTCCACCTCGCCGCTCTTCAGCCCCCGCACCACCTCGTCCTGCTCCTTCGGGGTGAGGAACCGGCTGAGCATCTCCACCCGTGCCGGGAAGGGGCCCAAACGCTCGGCGAAACTGCGGTAGTGCTGTTGCGCGAGGACAGTCGTGGGCACCAGAACCGCCGCCTGTTTCCCGCTCATCACCGCCTTGAACGCAGCCCGCAGCGCGACCTCCGTCTTGCCGTAGCCCACGTCGCCGCAGACCAGCCGGTCCATCGGGCGCGCGATCTCCATGTCCTCCTTCACGTCGTCTATCGCGCGCTGCTGATCGGGCGTCTCGACGAACGGGAAGGCGTCCTCCATCTCCCGCTGCCACGGCGTGTCGTTGCCGTGCGGGAAGCCCTCCGAGGACTCGCGCCGGGCGTAGAGCGCCAGCAGGTCTATCGCGAGCCGCTTGGTGGACTCTCGTGCACGTGATACTGCGCGCGTCCACTCCTGTCCGCCGAGGCTCGTCAGCGACGGCGGCTTCTCCTCTCCTCCGGCGTAGGGCGAGAGCCGCGCAAGATGCTCCATCGGTACGTAGAGGCGGTCGCCGCCCGCGTATTCGAGGATGAGGTACTCGCGTCCTCCGGGTGCGTCTGTCTCCTCCGACCGTGAACCCGTGCCGGCGAAGCGTCCTATGCCGTGGTCGATGTGCACGACGTACGCTCCGGGCGTCAGCTCCTCGACCGTTGTCGCCTGGAAGCGTTGTGCGTGCCTCCGGGCGCGGGTAACGCGCTGCTTGCGCGCACCGAACACTTCCGCGTCCGACAGCAGCGTGACGAGGGGCTCGCCGCCTTCCTCGGCTGCGAGCGTCCACCCTCCCGCGACGGTTGTGTGCACGACGGTGACGCCCCGCTCCGGCGCGGCATCCAGCGTCCGCTCCTCCGCGGCTCCCACATCCGCCTCGGCGAGCAGCTCCCGCAGTCGCTGCGAGTGCTGCGTCGCGATCACCATCGCGCCGCGATGTCCGGCCTGCACGGCCTCAGCCAGGTCCTCGATGGCGCCCTGATAGGACGGCGCAGCGTCGAACGGCAGCGCCACTGCGGCGCCGCCGGTCTCTCCCTGGTGGTAGCGGCTGAGCTCCAGTCGCCGGGGGAACTCCCGCAGTGCGTCGGAGACCGTGTCCCAGTCGGCGAGCGGCGCGGGGAAGCCCATCGGCAGGGCCCCGCGCTCCTCCTTCGCAAGGCGCATCTTCTCCGCGCCGCCTTCCACGTGCCGCGCTGCCTCGACGGTCTCGGAGGGCTCGTTCATCACCACGACGACGTCTTCCGGCAGGTGGTCGAGCAGCGTGTGGCGCAGCAGGAAACCGGCGTAGAACGAGGCGTTGTCCAGCGACACCCCGGCGAGCAGGTCGGCCAGTTCGTCCTGGATGCGGTCACGCTCCGACGTTCCCGTGTTGGCGAAGTCCAGACCGCGTATGAGTTCGTCGATCCGCTCGTGGTCGGCGAGCAGGGGAAGCGTCTCTCCGGCGGGAAGCACCGTAACCGCGTCCAGGTGCTCGCCGGACCGCTGTGTGTTCGCATCGAAGGCGCGGATCGAGTCGACCTCGTCGCCCCACAGGTCTATCCGCACGGGACGGTCGTGCCCCGGCCCGTACACGTCCACGATGCCGCCGCGCCGCGCCGCGGTGCCGGGATGGTCCACCATCGACCCGACGGTATAGCCCATGCGCGCCCATCGGGTCAGCATGGGCTCGACGGCGAGGCGCTGCCCGCGCGTGAGCGTGTGCATCGCGTCCCGCAGCACGGCGGGTGGGAGCGTCTTCTGGAGGATGCCCGTAACCGAGGCCACGATGAGCGGCGGCACACCGGCCATCTGTTGCAACGCGCCGAGGGCACGGATGCGCTCGTGCACCGTCCCTGCTTCCACGGAGAGCCGTTCGTAGGGCAGCACCTCCGCCTCCGCGAAGTGCAGCAGCGGGACGTCTTCGCCGTAGTACGCCTCCAGTTGGTCGAGCAGGCGCCGCGCGTCGTCAGGATGGGGGCAGAGCACCAGCATCGGGCGTTGGAGATCACGCCACAGCCCTGCGATCACGAGGGGTTTGGCCGCGTCCGGTGCAACGGCGGCATGGACGCCGCCGGACGCCATCGCTTCCGTCGTCCGCCGGTAGGCTGACGCCTGCCCGAGCACATCCAGCAGTCCCGTGAGACTCAAGCGATCCCTCCGTGCTGTCGCGATAGACGCAGACAAGCGCCCCACGCTCATATATCGAGGGACGCACTTGTCGCCGGTTTAGCCCCGGCATGGGGTTGAGTGTAACAGGCCGCGCTGTCTCGTTGACGGAGCGGGGGCGCGTCGCTAATGTTCCTTGAGGGTTATGTCGCCTTTACGCACCCTCCCCATCTCCCGCCTCGCGACGATGCTCTCGGGGCGGTCAATGTCCTGCGCCGCGCTCCTGTGCGTGTGCGCGGCGCTCCTCGCGCTGGCCGCATGCAGGCCGGAAGAGCCGACCCCTACGCCTCCCCCGGAGCCGACGCCGACTCCCACGAGCACACCGACGCCCACGCCGGTGCCTACGTTTACCCCGGTGCCGACGGCAACGCCTACGCCGAGTCCGACCCCCACCGCCACTCCGCTCCCCCTGCCCGCGACGCCCACTCCCGTTCCACCCACCCACACGCCTACCCCCATCCCGCCTACCCACACTCCTACACCGGTGCCGACCGCCACGGCGACCCCCACCCCCACAGCCACCCCCCTTCCCAAGCCGTGGACCGCGTTCGGGCCTGGCTGGTGGCGTGTGGACGTGGATGTCGTCCCCGGGGTGTACGTGAGCGAGAACCTCACCGCGAACTGCGAATGGCTCCGCGCGCACAACATCCGCGCCCGTGAGGGCGAGGTCATCGGCTCCGGTTCGGCGAGCAGCGGCGTGTTGCGCGTAGCGGTCCTGCCCACCGATGCCGCCATCATCACCTCGACCGGCTGCGGCACGTGGACGCTCGAAACGCCCTCGAGCAACCCGCCGCCTAGGGACCCCAACTTCTCCCGGCGCAACCAGCCCACGACGCTGAGCAGCAGCGGCGACCACACCTGCGCGCTCCGCCCGGATATGACCGTCGTCTGCTGGGGCAGCGACGTCCACGGCCAGTCCTCACCCGAGAAGCTCAAAGATGAGAACGACGATCCGCTGCCGCCGGAGGAGCTGCTCTTCACGTCCATAAGCGCGGGCGACCTCAACACGTGCGGACTGCGCCCGGACCTCACGTTGCTCTGCTGGGGCGACGACACCCATGGGCAGTCGACCCCGCGCGTGCGGACCACGCCTGGCATCGGCGATTTCTTCATCGGTCTGGATGTCGGCGCGATCCACGGTTGTGCGATACGCCGCGACTTCGCTCCCGTCTGCTGGGGCAGCAACAGGACTGAACTCGCAGGCGTCCCCACTCCCACGCCTGCCAGCACCGACCCGGACTACTGGGACGGCCTGAAGCGCGCCGACCCGCCGCCGAACGAGCGGTTCGACGTCATCAGCAGCGGCCTGCAGCACACCTGCGCGCTCCGCAGGGACGGCTCCGCCGTCTGCTGGGGCGACGGCCGCTACGAGCAGACCACGCCGCCGGAGGGCGGGGAGTACACCGCTATCAGCGCCGGGGCACTGCACACGTGCGCCATCGATACGGACGGGGCAGCCGTCTGCTGGGGCGCCAACGAGATGGGACAGGCGTCGCCGCCGCAGGGGGTCAACTTCAGCGCCATCAGCAGTGGCATCCGGCATACCTGCGCGCTGCGGTCGGACGGGGCAGCCGTCTGCTGGGGCAGCAACGCGCAGGGGCAGTCATCCCCGCCGGACCCGGACGCCCGGTACGCGGCCATCAGCAGCGGCGGTGTGCACACCTGCGCCCTGGAGGTGGACGGGAGGGCGGTCTGCTGGGGGCGGGATGCGTACGGCCAGGCGTCGCCGCCGGAAGACGAGCGTTTCGCGGTGGGCCGTACTGGAGCGGTGATGGCCGAGCCGATGAGGTGACACTCGCCCATTGCGCGTTCCGGCGCCCGCCTGGCATGATGTCTACAGCGGCATAGACAGAGCGACACACGTCGGGGAGAGCCCCGGTCTGAGAGAGACCGGGGCTCTTTCGCGTTTCGCATGTCACGCCACACACAGCATGGAGAAGGAGGCAGGAGATGCTGGGAACGTTGCGGGAAGTGATGGACGGTATCGCGGTGCGACGGGCGAACGTGCCGCTGGCGGCGTCGTTGCGGACGCTCGCGCCCGACAGAGGAGCCGGCGCCGAGTGGCAGTCGACCGGCTACGGCGAGTACTACGCCAGGAGCGCAGACGTGTATGCGGCAGTGAAGCTCCGTGCGGAGGCGGCGTCCCGTCCGCCGCTGCAGGTGCGGGAGGTCGACGCTTCGGGCGCGTGGCGCTGGGTGGGGCCGGAGCATCCGGCGCAGCGGCTGCTCGATACGGTCAACGGCTGGTGGAGCAGGAGCGATCTGCTCATCGCTACGGAGACGTACCTCTGCTTGTGGGGCGCCGCGTTCTGGTACCTCGGACGCTCAGCGAAGGCGTCTGCGTCCGCGGTGCCGGACGAGATATGGGCGCTGCGCCCCGACCGCGTGCGGGTCGTGCGGGACCCGGAGCGGTACGTCGCGGGGTTCGTCTACGAGGAGCGGGGACGGGAGACGGCGCTCCTGCCGGAGGAGGTGGTCTGGTTCCGCTACTTCAACCCGCTGGAGGAGTTCGCCGGGTTCGCGCCGATGGCAGCCGCGCGGCTCACTGCCGACATGGGCATGGACGCACTGCGGTTCAACCGCGAGTTCTTCCGCAACGGCGCGCAGCCGCAGGACCTCGTCTTCCGGGCGAACGGGCCCGTCACCGACGGCCAGATCACGGAGTTCTACTCGAGGCTGGAAGCCCGCCATGCCGGGCCGGGCCGAGCGCATCTCCCGCTCGTCACCGGCGACGCCTGGGACGTGCAGCGGCTGGGGCTGAACCAGCGGGACATGGAGTGGCTCGCCGGGCTGCGGTGGAGCCTGGAGGGCGTTGCGCGCGTATACGGCGTACCGCTGCCGCTGCTGGAGGACTTCAGTCACGCGACGCTCAACAACGTGCGGGAGGCACGCCGTATGTTCTGGGAGAAGACGATGGTCCCGGAGCTGACGTTCCTCGCGGGCGCGATCAACGAGGGCCTGATACCGAGGCTCGGCCCGTCAGCGCGGAGGCTGTCCGTGGCGTTCGACCTCACGCAGGTCGAGGCGCTGTCGGAGACGGAGAGCGAACGCACGAAGCGCCAGGTGGCCCTCGTGCAGGCGGGCATCCTCACGCAGGAGGAGGCAAGACGGGAGCGCGGTTTGAGCTAACGGCGCTCTCGTTTGCTGACCCAGGGGCCGGGCGGGCCGTCCAGCGGCGTGCAGACGCGGCACGGACGGTAGCCCGCCCGGGCCGCCTCGTGTTCGTCCGCGAAGGTGATGCGGTGGTCGGGCCTCGTGCGGCGGCCCGGCGGACAGTTGGGACGGCAGAAGATGCGTGTTGTCGTGCAGCCGTTCAGCACGATGTCACCCGAGCGCGCGCTGGGCGCTGGCGATGCGCAGCAGGACGACCGCGTTCGTGAGCACGGCGAGCGTGATGAGCGTCTCGACCCCGTAGCCCGCCAGCGCGCCGACCATCACCACCAGCAGTCGCACGTCCCGCGACGCCAGCGACGTGATGCCGTTGTCGAACATCGTCCGTCGGGACTCGTCGACGCGCGCTCGTGTATAGGTGACGGCGAACGAACCTGCGAGCGCTGCGAACCCCGCGAGCCACGGCAGCATGCTCTCCGCTCCGCTCGCCGCCCAGACGGTCAGTCCCAGCAGGACGAGCGAGTCCGAGTACCGGTCGACCACGGCGTCGAAGAACGAGCCGAACTTCGAACCCCTGCCCGCGAACCGCGCGAGGTCGCCATCCACGCCGTCGATGATGGACCCAGCCTGCGCGAGCAGCCCTCCCGTGACGGGGTTGCCCGTCGCGAACGCGACCAGCGAAGCGATCGCGATGCCCAGGCTGAAGACCGTTACCTGGTTCGGCGTGACCGGTGTGTACGCCAGCAGCCTCGCTATGGGCCGGGAGATGCGCCGGTTCAGGTAGCGTGAGACCAGCCCGTCATACGGGGAGGTCTGCGACAGAGTTGAGGTGGTCATAGGCGCTCTTGAAGTCTGCGAGGGTGTCGATGTCGGTCCAGAAGAGGCCTTCTATGTCGCGCGTTGTGACTCCGCATGGCTCGTTCGCCAGGTGCTGCATCACGCGGCTCAGTTCGAGTGCCGAGCCTTCCTGCGCGTAGAGGTGGTCGAGGGTGGCGAAGATGGACGGCTGGAATACGAAGACGCCGATGTCCACGGCGTTCCAGCGCCGCAGCCCTTTGCCGATACGCCGCAGGAAGCCGTCGCCGTCGACCAGCACCTTCGTGGCGTCGCTCAGCTGGCTCTCCATCGAGGCAGCCGAGTCCACGCCCAGCATCGCCGGGTGCTCGTACTCTCCCATCAGCCGTACGGCAACGCCCGGCTCGATGATGTGGTCACTCATCGCGAGCATGAACGGCCTGCCGCCCGCGAAGTCCCGCGCGGCACGGACAGAGACCGCGTTGCCGCCCTCGAACTCCGGGTTGTGGATGAACTCCAGCCGCACTCCGTCCGGCGCCCATCCTGCGAGTCCTTCGATGATCTGCTCAGCACGATAGCCGACGACGACGCCGACCTCCCTGATGCCCGCTTCGGCCATCGCCGTGAGCGGGTACCAGATGAGCGGACGGTCTCTCAACTGAATGAGCGGCTTCGGCGTCCGGTACGTGAACGGCCGGAGTCTGCCGCCATCGCCGGCAGCAAGAATCACTCCCTGCATAGGCATGCTCCTCCAACAGTTGTACTGATGCCCTGTCCGCCGGGGGAATGGCGGAAGGCGGCGCCCTCATGCTCGCGAGGGCGCGAGAAAGAAACGGCCTGAGGCGGTTAAGCCCTGGCCAGCTCCTGTGACTCCTCCACTATCTTCGGAGTCAGGTGCGCCGGAACCTCGCCGTAGTGGTCGAACTGCATGGAGAGGGTCCCGCGTCCCTGTGTGAGCGCGCGCAGATGGGTGGAGTACTGCTGCGCCTCCGATTGGGGCACCTCGGCCTCGATGTGTGCGACGCCGCCCACCGGGGTCATGCCCGATATGTGCGCGCGCCGTGTATTCAGGTCGCTCACCACCGCGCCGGCGAACTGCTCCGGCGTCTCGATGGCCATGCGCATCACCGGCTCGAGCAACGTGGGGGAGGCTTCCACGACTCCCTTCTTCATCGCCATGCCGCCGGCTATCTCGAAACTCTGTCCGGACGAGTCCACGGAGTGCGAACTCCCGTCCGTGAGGACGACTTTCACGTCCACGATGGGGAAGCCCGCGAGCGCGCCCTCCTCCATCGTCTTGTGTATGCCCTTCTCAACGGCGGGGATATACTCGCGCGGCACGTTCCCGCCGACGACCTCGGAGGCGAACTCGAACCCTTCGCCCCTGCCGCGGGGCTCCAGCCGGAGCAACACGTGCCCGTACTGGCCGTGGCCGCCGGTCTGTTTCTTGTGCTTGTATTCGACGTTCGTTATCCGGGAGATGGTCTCGCGGTACGCCACGCGCGGCGCGGCGAGCTCCAGCTCGACGCCGAACTTCCGCTTCGCGCGCTCCGCCATCACTTCCACGTGCGTGTTGCCCTGGCCCGCGATGACCAGTTCCGCCGTCGCCTGATCGCGGTTGAGCACCAGCGACGGGTCTTCTTCCGTAAGCCGCGCAAGCGACGAGGAGAGCTTCTCCAGGTCGGCCTTGCTCTTGGGGTGCACGGCGATGCGGAAGACGGGCTCCGGGTACTCCACGCGGGGTAGCGATACGGGGTCCGCCTTGGAGGTGAGCGTGTCCCCGGTGACGGCATGCGCCAGTTTGGAGACGCTGCCGATGTCGCCGGCAGCGAGGCTCGCGACGCTCTCCTGCTTCTTGCCCACGGGAACGAACACCTGCCCGATGCGCTCGGTCTCGCCCGAGCCGCTGTCGAACACCTCGCTGTTCGCGGAGATCGTGCCGCTCATCACCCGGAAGAAGGAGAGCTTGCCGACGAACGGGTCGGCGGTCGTCTTGAAGATGAAGGCTGCAAGCGGGCCGCTCGCGTCGGCGGTCAACTCCACGTCCGCGCCGCCCTTCGCGGCCTTCACGGCCGGTACGTCGGCAGGGGAGGGGATGTAGCTCACGATGGCGTCCATCAACTCTCCGATGCCCACTGCGGTGGTGGAAGAGCCGGCCAGCACGGGGACGGTCTGCCCTGTGCGGACGCCGATGCTCAACCCCTGGGCTATCTCCTCGTCGCTGAGCTCACCTTCGTCCAGGAACTTCATCGTGAGGTCGTCGTCGGTCTCGGCGACGGCCTCCCCAAGCTGGTCCTTCGCCGTTGCGATGGCGTCTTCCATCCCAGCGGGCGCGCTGCCCGAGACGCAACTGGCGACGCCGCTGAAAGAGGACTCCGCGCCGATGGGCAGGTTGATGGGCGCGCACCGGCTCCCGAACTGTGAGCGGACCTGCGCCATCGTGGCCTCATAGTCGGCATGCTCGCGGTCCATCTTGTTGACGAAGACGATGGCGGGGATGCCCAGAGAGCGGACGCGCTGCCACGCGATCTCTGCGCCGACCTCCACGCCGCTGGGGGCGGAGAGGACGATCACCGCAGCGTCGGCGGCGCGCAGCGCGGAGACAGTCTCACCCAGGAAGTCCGCGTAGCCGGGGGTGTCGATCACGTTGATCTTCACGCCCTTCCAGACGCACGGGAGCACTGCGAGTTGCAGGCTGGTCTGCCTGCGGTGCTCTTCAGGCTCGAAGTCGGAGGCGGTGTTGCCGTCCTCGACACGCCCGGGGCGGTTGATGGCCTGGGTCGCGTGGAGCATCGCTTCGGCGAGCGACGTCTTGCCTGCGCCTGAATGCGCCAGGAGTACTACGTTGCGGATCTGCTGCGTCGTGAATTGGTCCACGATAGGCGCCTCCCCTTAACGCCGGAGTGGGTTGTCAGCGCATAATAGTTATCAGGCCATGAACGTGCAATGCACAAACGGTAGAGCGCAGGAACCGCGAGGCGGGGTTGAGGCGGGCCGATGCGCGCGTTGACGGGCAACCTCACGCTTGGCCTGTGGGCGTTGGCGGCCATGCTCCTGATCGCTGCGGGCATAGGACGCGGCGATTCCGTCGAGCCGCTGCACCGCGCCTCCGCCCCCTATGAGCAGGACATCCTGCGATGGGAGATAGTCCACTTCCCGGACAAGTGGTTCAACCTGGCCTTGGGCGTCTTCGGCAGGCTGGACGAGGAGGAACGGCTGGAGCGGGCGCAGGAGTTCTTCCGCGTGGGTGGGGAGCTGAGCGCAAAGCGGCGAGAGATAGGGCGTGCCCTCGCGGAGGGGGCATCGGATGCCGAGGTCGCGGCTCTGGAGGCGGAGAGAGAACGACTGGAGCGCCGCCGCGCGGAACTGTCGCCGCTGGTGGAAGAAACGCTGGAGGGAGCGATATCGCAGAGCGCCGACGATCTGGGTGTCATCGCACGGTTCGGCCCGGTGCGCTGGCCTCCGGTGGACTTCGCGTTCCAGGAAGGCGGCCACGTCTTGGTGCGCTCGCCGCGGGACGCCATCGTCCGGCTGGACGATCGCCTGCTCACTTCCGACATCAGCCTGCCGGAGCAGGATGAGTTGGAACGGAAGGTGGAATCGCTCGACGACAACATCTCCGCGATCGTCGCCCGCATCGGCGGGGTGGCGACGTACCCCGCACAGGTGACGCCGGACACCTCGCTACGCGGCGCGCTCTCCGTCGCAAGCCACGAGTGGGTGCACCACTGGCTCATCTTCCATCCGCTGGGGCGCGCATGGTTCGCAGGGGGCGAGCTCACGAGCGTCAACGAGACCGTCGCCAATATCGCGGCCGAGGAGCTGAGCGACCGTGCGCTCTACCTGCTGACCGGCGAGGTGGTGACGCGCGAGCCGTGGCAGCCGCCCAGGGCCGGAGAACCTCGACCCACGCCGGAGCCCGGCGTGTTCGACTTCCGGTACGAGATGCGGTCGACGCGCGCGCACCTGGAGGCGCTGCTGGAGGAAGGGAAGGTCGAGGAGGCGGAGGCGTACCTGGAAGAGCGGCGGCTCGGGTTCGTGGAGGAGGGCTACAACATCCGCAAGCTCAACACGGCGTGGTTCGCGTTTCACGGCACGTACGCGGACGGTCCGGCGTCGATCAGCCCCATCGAGCCGCAACTGCGCACGATACGCGCCGATTCCGCGGACCTCGCCGAGTTCCTCGACCGCGTCGCCGTCATCGATGAGCCCGGCGAGCTGGAACGCCTCGCGCGGGAGGCGGGCTGGCATCCGTAGCGGCATGCCGCGCTGTTAGAATCCTGCCACTCCCGCCAGTGAGGCTGCATTGCTCCCGATAAGCCTCTCACTCTCCAACTTCCTCTCCTACCGCGACGCCGCTCCCACGCTCCACCTGGAGGGCATCCGCGTCGCCTGCCTCTGCGGGCCGAACGGCAACGGCAAGTCCGCGCTGCTGGACGCCGTCACGTGGGCGCTCTGGGGCAAGGCGCGCGGCCAGCGGCACGAGCAGCTCCTGCACCACGGCCAGACCGAGATGCGGGTTGAGCTCGTGTTCGACGTCGGCAGCGAGCGCTACCGTGTCTCCCGTCGCTACTCGCAGGCGAGGCGCAACGCCCAGAGTTCACTGGAACTCGCGGTACAGACCGCCGACGGGGAGTTCCGTCCCATCACTGGCGACACCATCAGGGCAACTGAGGCGCAGATCGAGCGTCTCATCAACATGGACTACGGGACGTTCGTCAACAGCGCGTTCCTCGTGCAGGGACGCGCCGACGAGTTCACGATGGCCACTCCCGGTGAGCGCAAGGAAGTACTCTCCAAGGTGCTCGGCCTGGGGCGGTACGACGAGCTCGCGGAGCGCGCCCGTCTCCGGGGACGCGACGCACGGGCGAAGCTCGACGCCACCGCCATCAACATCGACCGCCTGCGCGAGCGTGCCGCGAAGGCCGGCGAGACGCGCGCGGCGCTGGCCGAGGCCGAACGTGAACTCGGCGAGTCGGTTGCGTACGTGAACGGCCTCGCGGAGCGGCTGCAGCTTCTCCGCGACAAGGTAACGCACCTCGAACGGAGGCAGGCGGAGCGGGACGAGCAGAACGCTGCGGCGCAACGCGCACGCCAGCGGCAGGCCGGCGAGGAAGCGGAAGCCGCGACCCTCAACCTGCGTCTCGTCGGCTGGCAGCGCACCATCGAGCGCGCCGGCGAGATCGAGCAGGGAGTCGCCGCGTTGCAGGGTGCGCGCGAACACGCGCGGTCGCTGGCTGAGGCAGCACAGCAGGCGTACGCACTCCGGACGCAACTCGCGCCGTTGGAGAACGCGATAGGCCAGGCCCGCGCACGGCTGGAGAGCGACGTCCAGTCGCAGCGGCAACACGTCGACACTCAACTCACACCGAGGGCGGAATCGCTGTCGTCGCTCCAGCGTGCACAGGACGAGCTGACTGGGCGTCAGGCGGCGATGGAGACCCGCCGGAACGACGCGGCGCAGGCTGAGGAGTCTCGGCGGCAGCTCGCACTGGAGGCGGAGACCCTCCGTCGCGACAACGAGCAGGTTGAGAAGAGCGGCAAGGAGTTGGGCGGCAAACTCGACATGCTCGGCCACGAGCATACGGACGCGGCAACCTGTCCACTCTGCAACAGCCAGCTTGGGCCGGACGGCATCCAACGGATACGCTCGTCCTATGAAACGGAGATCGCGGGGCTGCGCCAGCGGTACGCCGCGCAGAAGCAGCGCGCGGAGGAGCTGGAGCGGCAGGCAGGCGAGGCCGCGGCTGGCTCGGAGCGCGCGCAGCGTGAACTCGCCGCCGAGCAGCAGCGTATCGCCGAGGAGCAGAGCCGTCTGACCGTGCAGCGCGAGGAGGCGGAGCGGGCCGTGGAGCAGTTGAAGCAGGCCGTGCCGTTGCTCCGGCAGAACGAGGCCGCGCTTGCGAACGGCGCGTACGCGCAGGATGAACAGGCGGCGGCGAAAGGGTTGCGGGAGCAACTCGCCGTGCTCTCGTTCGACCCCGCTGCGCTCGATGCTGCGGAGGCGCAGGTGCAGGAGCTCGTCCACTGGGAAGAGGAGCGGCTGGCGCTCGCCACGGCACGCGAACGGATGGATGACGACACCGCGGCCCTCGAGCGTGCTCGCGCCCGTGCGTCGGAGGCGGCCAGCGACGCTGCCCGCGCCGAACAGACGGGCGCGGCGATAGCGGAGGAGCTGGCGGAACTGCCGTCGTGGAAAGCGCAGCGCGGGCAGGTCGAGGAGGAGTTGCGTGTCGCGTCGGCGGCGCGCGACAGCCTCCAGGCCCGCAAGGGCTCGCTGGAGAATGAGATGCTGCAGATCGAACAGGCTGCCGCCGACCTTGCGCACGCCGAGACCCAGCGAGAAACGCTCACCGGCGAAGCGAGCGCCTATACGGAGCTTGCGCTTGCGTTCGGGAAGGGCGGCGTGCAGGCGCTCCTCATGGAGGCCGCCATCCCACGCCTGGAAGACGAGGCGAACGACCTGCTGCGCCGCATGACGGACGGCAGGATGACGCTGAAGCTGGAGACGCAGAAGGAACGCAGGAGCGGCGGCGACGCTGTCGAGACGCTCGAGATCGTCATCGCGGACGAGCTCGGCTCCCGCGCCTACGAGATGTTCAGCGGCGGCGAGCGCTTCCGCATCGACTTCGCGGTGCGCATCGCGCTCAGCAAGGTGCTCGCGTGGCGTTCCGGCGCGCCCTTGCCCACGCTGTTCATCGACGAGGGGTTCGGCACGCAGGATGCCGAGGGGCGCGACCGCATCCTGGAGGTCATACAGGCCATCGAGGACCGGTTCGAGCGCATCCTCGTCATCACGCACATGGACGACATCAAGGAAGCGTTCCCCGTGCGCATTGAGGTCACGCGCGGCCCGAACGGCTCGACATTCTCGCTCTCCTGACGCGGCGCGGGCGCGCCGTCTCGTGTAGCATCGCCTCGCCGACGAATGTCGGCACATACGTCTCACAGACAGGAGGACTGCCCATGACGCTGCACCAGGCGGAGGAGAGCAAGGCGCGGGGACGCGCGGTACGGAAGGCCATCAGCGGCTCGGAGGGGTCGCGGAGCACGGGCAACGCCGCCGGCCTGGACATGGTCCCGGGGCTGGAGGACTTCGTCATCGGCTTCAACTTCGGCGAGATATGGTCGCGCGAGCGCATCGACCTCAAGACACGCTGCATGATCGTGCTCGGCATGATGACGGCGCTGGGGCGCACGCCGCAGGTCGCGGCCTACACTCGCTACGCGCTGCACCTCGGCATCACGCCGGAGGAGATAGCGGAAGTGTTCATGCAGGCGATCCCGTACGCCGGGCTGCCCGCCGCGTTCAACGCCATGCAGGCCGGCAGCGACGTCTTCAAGGAGCAGGGCGTCACCGTCAATGTGGAGGCGTAGCCGCGCATGACCACTGCTGATTCCCGCTGGAACCAGAGCGCGATGGTGGAGCGGATGTCGTCGGACTTCGGACGCCGCTACCCGCTCGCGTTCTGGGAGTTCTTCGAGTCCCAGGTGCGCCCCCGCACCGGCGAAGAGCCGGCCATCGCCGACCTCGGCTGCGGAGCAGGACTGCTGCTGCAGGAGTTGTCGTCGCGGCTGCCGGACGCCGCGCTGCGCGGCGTGGACGTGTCCAAGGCGATGCTCGCGAACGCCAGGGAGCTCGACTACGCCGCCACCGCGCCGTCGTTTACGCTGCACGATCTGAACCACGCGCCGTATCCTGTCGAGGACGCGTCGCTCGACCTCTGCATCTCGGCCAACGTGGTCTGCTTCCTCGACAACCCCTTCGTGTTGTTCGCCGAGGTGCGCCGGATGCTCCGGCCCGGCGGGGTCTACCTGCTGTTCGACTGGAAGCGGCAGACACTCCCGGTCTACATCGAGGGCAGGGGCGGGTTCGGCAACGACCCAGCGGCGCTGATGAGCCTCCAGCCGTACCACAATCGCTTCACGGCGGACGAGTGGCGCTGGCTGCTTGCGGAAGGCGGCTTCGAGATCACGGGCGAGGCGCACCCGCGCACCAGCCACGTTGCGCTCGCGGGGGCGCCGCGATGACGCAGCGGGACGAGCGCGCCCTGCGCCGCCAACTGGAGCGGTACACGCTCCGCTTCAACGATGCGTTCTGGCGCTTCTGGGACGACGAGGTCGCCCCGACGCTGCCGCCTGCGCCGGTCATCGTGGACGTGGGGCCGGGCCCCGGCCTCTTCCTGCGCGACCTCTCCGAGCGCCTGCCGGACGCGACGCTCCACGGCGTCGACTCCAACGAGGCGATGGTCGAGAACGCGCGTGCCATCGACTACGCCGGGCCCGTGCCGACGCTCATCCTGGCGAACGTGGAGAGTTCGCCGCTGTCGTACGACGACAGGTCGGTCGACCTGCTCACGATGGCGGCGGTGCTGCACGGGTTCGATGACCCGTTCTCGTTCCTGCGGGAGCAGGCTGCGCGGGTGCTGAAGCCGGACGGGCGGATGCTGCTGTTCGACTGGTTCCGCCAGCCGATGCGGGAGTATGTCGAGCGCAGGCTGATCGAGCCGGGCGAGCCCGAGGAGACGCGCTACGCACGGGCGCTGGAACAGTTCCGCGTCCACAACAAGTACACACTGGACGACTGGGGTTGGGTGTTCGCGCAGTCGGGGATGCGCGTCGAGGCGGAGACGTCCGAGCCGCACCCGTTCGCCCGCGTCTGGCTGCTGCGCCCCGAGTAGGTGCGGCTACGCCTGCCCCAGCCGGGCGCGGATGACGAGCAGGATGACGAAGCCCTCCGCGCCGAGCGCGAGGCTGTACCAGATCTGGTCCGCGCCCACCGTGAGCACGAACCCGACGATGCCGGGGGCGTGCGCCAGCAGCAGGAGGGTCTGCGCGAGGCGCGCGGGAGGCCGCTGGCTCGCCATGGCGTTAGCGGTGACGAGGAGCGAGGCGACGGGCACGGCGACGCCGGTGACGACGGCCACGATGGTCGCGAGCCGCGTCCCGAAGAACGGCTCGCTGTCGACGAGCGCGAAGTAGATGACGGCGACGGCGACGTAGACGAACGGGGCAGGGAGCATGCCCCGCACGAGCATCTGGAACCGGCGGCGTTCGATGGGGTTCATGGCCGTGGCGCCCGAGCCGCCCCCGATCAGTCCTTGACGACGACGCTGACGAGGTAGCGGCCGGGGACGAAGACGACCTTGTCCACGCTCTTGCCGTCCGTCCAGGCGAGCACCTTCTGCGAGGTGAGCGCGGCCTCCTTCGCGTCGCCCTCGGAGATCGAGGCGGGGACGGCGATGCGGTCGCGCACCTTGCCGTTCACCTGCACGACGAGCGTCGCCTCCTCGATGGCGGCGAGCGCCTCGTCCCACTCCGGCAGAGGCTGGTTGTGGACGCTGTACTCGTGTCCCGTGCGCTCCCAGAGCTCCTCGGCGAGGTGCGGCCCCATCGGCGCGAGCAGCAGCAGCAGCGACTCGACCGCTTCGTTCCACGCGCCGCGCGAAACGGTCCCGGCCTCGTAGGCGGGCGACATCTCGTTCGTCAGCTCCATCATCGCGGCGAGGGCGGTGTTGTACTTGAAGCGCTCCAGCCCCTCGATGACCGACCGGATGGTCTGGTGCGTCTTGCGGATGACGGCGCGGTCGGAGGCGCCCTCGGACTCGGGCAGCGCGCCGGTGTCCCGCAGGCAGAGGTCCCAGAAGCGGTTCACCCAGCGGGCGACCCCGTTGATGCCGGAGTCGCTCCAGTCGCCGCCGCCCTCCCACGGGCCCATGAACATCAGGTAGAGGCGCACGACGTCCGCGCCCAACTCCTGCACGTACTCGTCGGGCGCAACGACGTTGCCGCGGCTCTTGCTCATCTTCATGTGGTCGGAGAGCACGACGCCCTGGTTGAAGAGGCGGAGGAACGGCTCGCCGAAGTCGATGAGGCCGAGGTCGCGGACGACCTTGGTGAAGAAGCGGGCGTAGAGCAGGTGCATCACCGCGTGCTCCGCGCCGCCGGTGTACTGGTCGACCGGGTTCCACGAGCCGACGCGCGAGGGATCGAACGGGCCCTCGGCGAAGTCGGGGCTGACGTAGCGCAGGAAGTACCACGACGAGTCCACGAACGTGTCCATCGTGTCGGTCTCGCGGGTCGCGGGGCCGCCGCAGGCGGGGCAGGTCGTGTGCAGGAAGCCGTCGTGGTAGCGGAGCGGCGACTCGCCGGTCGGCTTGAACTGGGCGTCGTCCGGCAGCACGACGGGGAGCTGATCGTACGGCACGGGCTGCGCGCCGCAGTCGCCGCAGTAGACGATGGGAATGGGCGTGCCCCAGTAGCGCTGGCGGCTGATGAGCCAGTCGCGCATCCGGTAGCCGACGGTGCGGCTGCCCCAGCCCTGCTGCTCGACGTGGTCGGCGATCGCCTCGTACCCGACTGCGTTCGGCATGCCGTTGAACTGTCCGGAGTTGACCTGAGAGCCGCTCTTCTCGACCCACGCCTCCCGGAGCGGGGCGCCGTTCCATCCCGGGGGAGCGACGACGACGCGGATCTCCAGCCCGTACTTCAGCGCGAAGTCGAAGTCGCGGGAGTCGTGGGCGGGGACGCCCATCACCGCGCCGGTGCCGTAGGTGAGCAGAACGTAGTCGCCCACCCAGATGGGCACGCGGTCGCCGTTGAGCGGGTTGACCGCGTACGAGCCGGTGAAGACGCCGGTCTTCTCGCGCTCGACGGAGAGGCGGTCGATCTCGGTGGCCTCGCGGGCGCGGGCCACGTACGCCTCGACGGCATCGCGCTGCTCCGGCGTCGTGAGCCGCTCGACGAGCGGGTGCTCCGGCGCGAGGACGACGAACGTGACGCCGAAGATGGTGTCGATGCGCGTGGTGAACGTCGTTATCTCGCGCTCTTCGAGGCCGTACTCCGAGATGTCGAACGAGATGTCGACGCCCTCGCTGCGGCCTATCCAGTTGGTCTGCATCGTCTTGATGCGCTCGGGCCAGTCGACGACGCCCGAGAAGTCGAGCAGTTCGTCGGCGTAGTCGGTGATGCGGAAGAACCACTGGTCCATCTCGCGGCGGATGACGACGTCGCCGGTGCGCTCGCACTTGCCGTCGACGACCTGCTCGTTGGCGAGCACGGTCTGGCAGGTGGGGCACCAGTTGACGGGAGCCGAGGCGCGGTAGGCGAGGCCCTGCTCGTACATCTTCAGGAAGAACCACTGGTTCCAGATGTAATAGTCGGCGTCGCAGGTGACGATCTCCCGGTCCCAGTCGTAGACCGTGCCCATGGAGCGGAGCTGGTCGCGCATGCGGTCGATGTTCCCCATCGTCCAGATGGACGGGTGGATGCCGCGGTTGATGGCGGCGTTCTCCGCCGGGAGGCCGAAGGCATCGAACCCCATGGGGTGCAGCACGTTGTAGCCGCGCATGCGCATGAAGCGGGCGTGGGCGTCGGACGGGGCCATGGCGTACCAGTGGCCGATGTGGAGGTCGCCGGAGGGGTAGGGGTACATGGTGAGGGCGTACCACCGTGGACGGGGGTCGTCGTCGTTCACCTGGTAGAGGTTGTCGTCGGCCCACCGCTGCTGCCACTTGCGGTCTATCTCGCGCGGGTCGTAGCGGAGAGGGGCCATTCGCTGGCGGGTCGTCATACGTCGCTCCAGTAACAGGGGCTGTGGCGTATCAGTGTAACTGATACCCGTTCAGGCGTGGGGGTGTCATGTTGAGCGTAGCCGGAGGCGGAGTCCCGCGCTTTAGCGCGCAACATCCTTTCGGGGAGCGTTGTGCGTAACGGAATGCCCTCCCGAGAGATTCCTCGGCTCCGCTGTGATCCGCTCGGAATGACAGGGTGTGACACGCGCCCCTTTCGCGGTTGCATTGCCCGCCCTACCATGGTCTTGGCTGCGAGGCCGGGCATCGGCGCGGACCATCGGGTGCGTTCAGGAGTGCAGTGTCACCGAATGTCACCAGATGTCACCGCTGGGGCGAATCGGGCAAGGTCTGCGCCACTCAGCGTTGGGAAGCGCTGTCAGAGGTGCGGCGCTCCTCCGGCAGTCCCGTCCGCAGGAGTGAAGCGGCATGGTCATTCCGTGCTATCGGCGCTCAGACGCGCGCAGAGCGCGCGCAGGTCGTGCTCATCCTCGGTTCATGCAGTGCTCATCGTGAGTCACCTGCCGCTGCGGTACACTCGCGCCAGCGATGAACCTGGCCTACCCTTGATGGACGAGGAGGCTTGCCATGGGGATCCTCGAACGGACCTATGCTCCCGAGGTCGGCCCTGCGGTCGACGAGGTGCTCATCTCGTCGGACTCGCACGTGATCGAGCCCGCAGGCCTCTGGAAGGAGAACCTTCCCAAGGCGCTGCGCGACCGCGCTCCGGACCTCGGCGGGGCCCGCAGGACCGATGCGCCCGGCGGGATGGACAAGTGGGAACGGGTCAACGAGATGGCCCGCGACGGCGTCAGCGCCGAGGTGCTCTATCCCACGCACGGCCTCAAAACGCTCGTCCTCGGCGACCGCGACCTCGAAGAGGCGTGCGCCAGGGTCTACAACGACTGGCTGGCCGACTACTGCTCGGCTGCGCCCGACAGGCTCATCGGCCTCGCCCTGCTCTCGACGTATCGTATCGAGGCGGCGGTCGAGGAGATGGGGCGCAGCCGCAAGGCGGGGATGGCCGGAGTCATCGTGTGGCAGGTCCCCGACCCCGAGCTTCCGTTCACGTCGCGCCACTACGACCCCCTGTGGGCGCGCGCCCAGGAGCTCGACATGCCGGTCTCGCTGCACATCCTCAGCGGCCACGGCTACAACCTGCGGCAGTCGTTCGGCCGCGGGGAGCGCGGCATCGAGCAGGAGCGGACGAGCGTCAACCTGAAACTGGTCTACGCGATGGACGCCCTGTACGACTTCATCTTCTCCGGCGTGCTGGAGCGCTTCCCCCGTCTCAAGCTGGTGCTCGTCGAGAACGAGATCGGCTGGCTCCCGTTCATCCTGGAGCAGTGGGACTACTACTACCAGCGCCACGGCACGGACCGGGCCGCGCTCGACCTGACGATGCTTCCCAGCGAGTACTTCAACCGGCAGGTGTACGCGACGTTCTTCAACGACGCGGTGGGCGGCAGGCTCCTCTCCTGGTGGGGCGCCGACAACTGCATGTGGTCCAGCGACTACCCGCACGGCAACTCGACGTGGCCGGACTCGCGGCAGATCGTCGCGCGCGACATGGGTAACCTGCCCGCGGACGTGCGGGCCAGACTGCTGCGCGACAACGTCTCGAAGCTGTACGGGCTCGAGGTCCCTGCCTGAACTAGATGGCGCCGGGGCCGACGCGGATGCAGGCCGTCCAGTGGCCGGGACTCGTCTCCTTGAGCGGCGGGATGACGGCCCGGCACTCGTCCACGGCCATGGGGCACCGCGTGTGGAAGACGCATCCCTGCGGCGGGTTCTGCGGGCTGGGGATGTCGCCCTGCAGCACGATGCGCTCCCGCACCTCCTCCACCCCGGGGTCGGGCACCGGCACGGCGGAGAGCAGCGCCCTCGTGTAGGGGTGCTGCGGGTCCTCGTAGAGGTCGTCGCAGGGCGCGAGCTCCATGAGTCGCCCGAGGTACATGACCGCGACCCGGTCCGAGATGTGGCGGACGACGGAGAGGTCGTGCGCGATGAGGAGGTATGTGAGCCCGAACTGCTCCTGCAACTCCTGCATGAGGTTGATGATCTGCGCCTGTATCGAGACGTCGAGCGCGGAGACGGGCTCATCGGCGACGATGAACTCAGGCTCCGCCGCGATAGCCCGGGCGATGCCGATGCGCTGGCGCTGGCCTCCGGAGAACTCGTGCGGGAAGCGGTCGGCCATGTACGGGTTGAGCCCGACAACCTCCAGCAGCTCCTGGATGCGCTCCCGCATCCGGGCCTTGCCCTGCACCAGCCCGTGGACGCTCACCGGCTCGCCGATGATGCCGGCTGCGGTCATGCGGGGGCTGAGCGACGAGTAGGGGTCTTGGAAGATGGCGTTGATGCGCCTGCGCATGGCGCGCAGCTCCCTGCCGCTCAGGGTGCTCATCTCCACGCCGTCGAACTTCACCTCGCCCTCGGTCTGCTGGTGCAACTGCAGGATGCAGCGCCCCAGCGTGCTCTTGCCGCTGCCGCTCTCGCCGACGAGGCCGAGCGTCTCGCCGCGCTGTATCGTGAGCGACACGTCGTCCACGGCCTTGACCTCGCCGACGCGCTTCTTGAACACGATGCCGGAGGTGACGGGGAAGTACTTCTTCACCCGGCTCACTTCGACGAGGGGAGTTTCCGCTCCGGTAGTCGTCATGCGGCTCCTCCCGTTTCCACCGCCCAGCAGGCGACGTGGTGCTCGACCCCTGCGCCGCGCACGTGACGCACCTCCGGCACCTCGTCCTCGCAGCGTCCGATGGCGTAGGCACAGCGCTCGCGGAACGCGCAGCCCGGCGGGAGGTTGCTCAGGTCCGGCGGCATCCCCTCGATGGGGATGAGGCGCTCGCCCTTCGGCTTGTCAAGCCGGGGCACAGACGCCAGCAGTCCTTTCGTGTAGGGGTGCTGCGGCTCGTCGAACACCTGGTGCAGCGTGCCGCGCTCGACGATGCGGCCCGCGTACATGACGTTGATGCGGTCGACGTAGCGCGCCACGACGCCGAGGTTGTGGGTGATGATGATGACCGCGATGCCCAACTCCCGCTGCACCTGCTGGATGAGCTCGAGGATCTGGGCCTGGATCGTCACGTCCAGCGCCGTGGTGGGCTCGTCGGCGATGAGGAGTTTCGGGTTGCAGGAGAGCGCCATGGCGATCATGACGCGCTGACGCATGCCGCCGGAGAACTCGTGGGGATAGGAGCGGAGCCGGTTGGCGGCGTCCGGTATGCCGACGAGCTCCAGCAGTTCCGACGCCCGGGCGTGCGCCGTGTCCGCGTCGTAGTCGAGGTGCCGCTGGACGGCCTCGGTGAGCTGGCGGCCTATCGTGAGCACGGGGTTCAGGGAGGTCATCGGCTCCTGGAACACCATGCCGATGCGGTTGCCCCGGATGTCGCGCATCGTCTTCTCGTCCTGCCGGAGCAGGTCGTCGCCCATGAAGCGTATCGTCCCGCCCAGGATGCGTCCGGGCGGGCTGGGGATGAGGCGCATGATGGAGAGCGCGGTGATGCTCTTGCCGCAGCCGCTCTCCCCGACGAGGGCGAGCGATTCGCCTTCCATGAGGTCGAAGGTGACCCCGTCAACGGCCTTCACCACGCCGGCAGACGTGAAGAAGTGCGTGCGCAGGCCGTTCACTTCCAGGAGGGCTGTCAAGGGATATCCGCTCCACAGGCGCAGCAGCGCCGTCCGGTACGGCGTGAACCTAGCCTAACGAGAGGCGGGTGTAAAGTGCGCTACGCCTTTCGCGGGACCTTGTAGCGGCGGCCGCGTTCGCGCACGGTGCGCTGCGCATCGAACGTCATCACCGGCACGCCGTAGCCGCAACTCGTGGCGGTGCTCTCGACGTCGACCACGATGGCCTGCCGCTCCGGCAGCGCGATGTTGTCGGCAGGGGCGGCGAGCAACCGCTCGGCGAGCGGCGATCCGGCGATGGGAGTCACGGTGGCGTGGCCGTACAGACGGACGACGGCGGCGTCCTCCCGGTCGAACGAGCAGACCATGACGGTGATGGGGCCGCCCGCCATCGAGTGGCGCGCCGTCTCGTTGCCGCTGCCGGTGTAGTCGAGGTAGGCGACGCGGTGCTCGTCCAGCACGTGGAGCGGCACGCCGCCCTTCGGCGAGACATTCACCGCGCCGACGCCGTTCGTACCCAGCGCGAGGCCGGGGTCGGCGGTGGCGACGAAGAAGACCTGCGCCTGCCGGATGAGGTCGGCCTGCTTGTCCGTGATGCGGTCGAAGTAGTCGGCCATGGCGCCCTCCTACACGGCCCTCGCCACCCAGACGAGGTCTTCCGTTTCCCCGGTGACAGGGCCGCCGTCGAAGTCGCCGTAGACGGTTTCGAGGTCGAAGCCGCACAACTCCAGGAGGTGCTCCATCTCGTACCGGAAGGTATAGCGCTGTTCGACGTCGCGTATCAGCCGCCGCTCCACGACGCCCTCGTCGCTGACCTCCTCGATGATGAAGCGCGTCTCGTTCACCTGGGTGACGGGGTCCCAGCCGTTCTGACCCCAGACGACGATGGTC
Source organism: Dehalococcoidia bacterium (assembly GCA_965116305.1). Taxonomy (GTDB): domain Bacteria; phylum Chloroflexota; class Dehalococcoidia; order Lucifugimonadales; family Australimonadaceae; genus Bin16. The sequence continues at coordinate 240,027 of OZ220673.1, forward strand.
CCGCCTCCGTCGCGCTCGACGTCCTTCAGGTGGTAAGCGAGCGAGGCGTTATCGGCCACGAGTGAGTTGACGTCCGGGTTGAACGTATCCATCGCGAAGACGCCGTCCGGCGCGAGCCGCTCACGGACCCGGGCAAGCGCCTGCCGCTGTTCCTCGGTCGTGAGCATGCTGTGGAACGAGCGGAACGGCATGATGACGAGCGGGAAGCGCTCGGCGAGCTGCACCGTCGCCATGTCGCCGGACTGGAAGACGCACCGCTCAGAGAGTCCGCGCTTCGCCGCCTTGGCCTGCGCGACCTCGATCATGCGCGGCGAGATGTCGATGCCGGTGACGGCGATGCCCTCCCGCGCGATGGCGAGACCGATGCGTCCGGTGCCGCAGCCGAGCTCCAGGACAGGACCGCCGGACTCGCGCGCCAGCTCGACGTAGAAGTCGACGTCGTGCGCGAGGTCGGCATGCACCGCATCGTAGATGTCGGCCCAGTCGTCGTAGGGGAAGTCGAATGGCATGGGTCAGGCAGGCACGGGGAGGTTCACGTCGATGAAGAAGACCTCCGACGCGGGAGGGGGTACGGGCGTGTCGGAAGACCGTAGCGAGCCGAGATAGGCGGGAAGCGTCTCACGGAGGAGTGCTTCCGCCCGTTCCGGCGTGTCTGCGGCAACCACGACAGGCCAGAGTTCCTCCACAAATGCCTTCCACCCCCCATCCTCGCGGTAGACGACCGCGTTATAGCCCTCCACCACGATCGCGCGCGCGGTTGGCTCGGGCAGCGTCTCCCCCTGCTCCAACATCCCATCGAAGTGGAATTCGAGCGCCTCGCGGATGTTCGCTTTCATCTCTTCCGGCGTGCGGCCGGTGGAGACGCAGCCGGGAACGTCCGGCGCGCCCGCGCAGTAGTTATTGGGGGTTTTGCTGATGACGACCAGATATCGCATGCCTGCCCCTTCTACTTCAGTCCCGCTTGCTTCCTGATCCTGTCCCAGAGCCATTGTCGCACGTCTTCGCCCAAGCGCCCCGGTATGGTAACCGTTCCGAGTTTCGTGGGGTGATGGAACTGCCGATGGCTTCCGCGAGTACGCACCAGGAACCAGCCGTCCCGCTCCACCATCCGAATCGCGTCTCTTACCTTATGCACCATGGCGCGCCACCCGCAAGCATCGCAGGGGTTGCGGGCACGGCGTAAGCAGCGGATGACACTTGTTGCGAGCCGCCCCCGATCAGCCGCCGCCCATGCGCTGGAGCGCGCGCCTGACGCGCTCGTCGGTGGGGGCGTCCGCCATGCCGTCCTCGGCGGCGAGCGCCTGCCGGGCCTCGAGCGCGGAGTAGCCGAGCGCCATGAGCCACTGGAGCGCGGGGTCGCCTGCGCCGCCTGCGGTCGTCGTGACGCCCGTGCTCGTCACCATCGGCGCGCCGATCTCGTCCTCCAGCTTGCTCTTGAGGTCGAGGATGATGCGCTCGGCGGTGCGCTTGCCGACGCCGGGCGCCCGGCTGATGGCGGTGGCGTCGCCCGCGACGATTGCCGTGGCCAGGTCTTCCGGCGGCAGCACGCTCAGAACGGCGAGCGCGGCCTTCGGGCCGACCTGGCTCACGCCGATGAGCATCTCGAACAGGCGTCGTCCGTGCTCGGAGGCGAAGCCGTACAGCTGCAGGTCGTCCTCGCGGACGATGAGGTGGGTGTGGAGCCGCACCGGGCTGTCCGAACCGGGCAGCCCGCCGAGATCGTGCGCGGGGACGAAGACGCGCAACAGGATGCCGCCGCCGACGCGCACGATAACGGAGTCGGCGTGCTTCGCCTCGACCGTGCCCTCGACGCCCGCGATGATGCTCATCGCGCCCTCACGCGCTCGGCGGCGCTGATCGTCTGCGCGTGGCAGAGCGCGATGGCGATGGCGTCCGAAGCGTCCTCCGCCATCGGCTCGTCGCCGAGCCCGAGGAGCATCCGGACGGAGCGTTGTATCTGCGCCTTGTCGCCCGCGCCGTAGTTGGCGACGGCGCTCTTCACGGACGCAGGTGAGTAGCGGTGGATGGGGATGCCCGAGCGCGCCGCGACGAGCAGCGCCACGGCCTGCGCCTGTCCCACGGCGATGGCCGACTTCGCCCCACGCGCCGCCGCGACGAACGGCTCCTCTATCGCGAGCTGGTCCGGCGTCCAGCGCTCCGCGAGCGCCTGGAGTTCGCCGAGCAACAGGTGGAGCCGCTCGGCGATCTCCTTCGAGCGCCCGCCGTCGAACGTCCCCCACGCCAAGCAGTTCGTGCTGCCGTCGTCGTCGAGGTCGAGGATGCTGTAGCCCATCGTCTGGGTGCCGGGGTCGACGCCGAGGATACGCATGGCGGTCCGTCCGTTCTCCCTCTACCGCAGGGCGTAGCGGTCGTTCTCTTCAGCGACGACCGCCTGTTCCTCGATGAGTTTGGTGAGCGTGGTGACGAGCTGCCGCTCGGCGAGGCGCTCGCGTGCCCGCGGAAGACGCTTGTAGATGCGCACGCGGAGTTCGGGGGGAGTGAGCGGGCCGTCTCGCAGGGCGTTCAGGATGGCCTCCTCTCGCTCGTGCCGGTGCTTGATGAGGGCGTTGAGCCGGGCCTTCGGCCGCTTCACCGGGCCGCCGTGGCCGGTGTACATGATGCGCGCGTCGACGTCCTTCAGCATCTCCAGCGTCCGCATGTAGTCGGCGAGGTTGCCGTCGTGCGGGCCGATGCTCGTGGTGGAGACGGCGAGCACGGTGTCGCTGGTGAAGAGCGCCTTGCGCTCAGGCGCGAAGAGGGCGAGCGAACCCGAGGTGTGGCCGGGCGCCCAGACGGCTTCGAGTGACAGACCGCCCAACTCGCGACGGTCGCCGTGCTGCAGGTCGTCAGCGACGTGCAGCTCGCCGTGGAGGCGGTCGTTCTCGATGGCCTCGCGGTCGTTGGGGTGGCACGCGAGCGGCGCGCCGGTCTCGCGGTGCATGTGCAGCGCGCCGCCGCCGTGGTCGGGATGGCGGTGGGTGATGATGATCTCGGAGACGGGCGGCGCGTTCACCTCCCGGATGTAGGAGGCGCGGGCGCGGTGGTCGTCCTCGTTCTCCCAGCCCGTGTCGATGAGGACGGCGGTGTCCGAGCCGAACACGAGGTAGGCATTGGGCGGTGGGAAACCGGGCAGCGGTTCCCGTCCGAACGTGAGTTGGTGTATCCCCTGCTCCAGTTCCACGGCGCGCCCATTCTAGCGCACTTGGCCGGCGCCCCCGTTCCGTCGTTAACTGGCCTAAACTAAGGCCGACCCTCGACCCGCGTAAGGAGCAGTCATCCGTGAGCGACGTTGCGTTCCAGGACATGCTGGCCGGTAACCACTGCTGGGGCTGCGGGCCGGACGCGAAGGACGGCCTGAAGCTGCGGAGCTACTGGGACGGCGACGAGACGGTATGCACGTGGATGCCGCGCCCCGAGTTCGCGGCTGGGCCGCGTCACATCCTCTACGGCGGCATGATCGGCAGCGTCATCGACTGCCACAGCATCTGGACAGCCATCGCGGAGGCGTACAGGGTCGAGGAGCGCGAGATCGGCTCAGGGCCGGTCATCTGGTACGCGACGGCCTCGCTGCACGTGACCTACCGGAAGCCGACGCCGATAGACCAGCCGCTGACGATGCGCGCCCGGGTGACGGAGATGGTGCGTCGCAAGGCGCTGGTGAGCTGCTCGCTCACCTCCGGGGGCGAAGAGACGGCGACGGGCGAGATGGTCGCGGTGCGCGTCCCGCCGGAGTGGTTCGAGGACCAGCAGGAAGGAGAGTGAGGCGATGACGGTAAGCGTTTCAGGACTGGTGGAGCATCCGTTGGAGTTAGGCCACGCGGACCTTGCCGCGCTGCCCGGGCAGGTAGACGACGTCTCGACGCTCGCGCCCGGACGCGAGGGGTCGGCGGTGCGTTTCACGTCGGTGCTGGAGGCGGCATCGGCGCAGCCGGGCGCGGAGTTCCTCACACTGGAAGCGGAGGGTGGCTTCGCGGCGAGCATCCCGCTGGCGGCGGTTGTGGACCAGGCGCTGCTGCTGTACGCGCTGGACGGCGAGCCGCTGCCGCACGACAAGGGCGGCCCGGTGCGTTTCCTCATCCCGGACCCCGCCGCGTGCGGCACCGCGGAAGTGGACACGTGTGCGAACGTGAAGTGGCTGAACTCGATAAGCCTCAGCACCGACCGCGGACGCGACGTGCGTCCGACCACGCTGCGCGCCCACGAGGCGCTGCACGAGGCGGAGCGTCAGAAGGAAGGAGGCGCGTGATGGCTCGACTGCCGGAGGTAAATCGGGATGCGGTGGCTGTGGATCTGCGTGGTGCGTTCGACGCGCTCATCGCCGACAGCGGCGGGGAAGTGCCGCTGGGGCCGGGGGCCGTCGCGGCGCTGAGCCCGGAGATGGCGCTGCGGCGCCGTCCGCTGAGCAACTACGTGCGCTGGGAGCTGACGCTTCCCCAGAACGTGCAGGAGCTCGCCATCCTAGCAACAGCGCGGCAGATGGACTGTCCGTACGTGTGGAACGCGCACGCTCCCATGGCCCGAAAGGCCGGCGTAAGCGCCAAGCTGGTGGACGCGATGCGTGACCGCTCGCCGCTGCCCTCGATGGCGGACGACGAGTCGGCGGTCGTGACGTTCGTGACGGAGATGCTGAGCGGGCACCGCGTATCGCAGGAGGCGTATGATGCGGCCATCGCTCAGTTCGGGGTGCAGCAGACGGTAGACCTCGTCGCGCTCGCAGGGCAGTACATGACCAATGCGTGTTTCCTGAACGCGTTTGAGGTACCTTTGCCGGAGACGACGGAGCCGGTGTTGCCGGTCTGATCCAGAGGAGGCGAACGATGGGCATCATTGACGCGGACGCGCACGTCATAGAGATAGACCAGACGTGGGAGTACATGGACCCCTCCGAGCGCCAGTACAAGCCGGGCGCGGCCTACCAGACGCTCGAGAACGGCGAGGTGATGAAGTACTGGGTCGTCGGCGGCCACCTCATCAGGACGGCGTGGCCGGGCGGCGGCCCGCGCGGCGAGTTCGGGCTGTTCGTGGGGAACGTCGTGCTGCCGACCGACTCCAAGTTCATGCTGGACGTGCAGGCGCGCATCGCCCACATGGACGAACTCGGGACCGACCTGCAGGTGCTCTACCCCTCCATGTGGACGGGCCCCATCACCAACAACCCCGCCGAAGAGGTCGCGCTCTGCCGGAGCTACAACCGCTGGATGGCCGACATCTACGCGGAGGGGAAGGGTCGCTTCCGCTGGGCGGCGGTGATGCCCGTGCTCAACCTGGAAGAGGCCGAGCGGCAACTGCGATTCGCCAAGGACAACGGGGCGGTCGCCATCAACCTGCGCGGCATCGAAGTCGGCAACCGGCTCATCAACGACCCGTACTTCTACCCGGTCTACGAGTGGGCAGCGGAGCTGGACATGCCCATCTGCCCGCACTCCGGCACCGGGAGTTTCGAACTGGACGCCATCTTCGGCAGCCGGGAGACGCAGTTCGAGCGCAACAAGTTCAGCGGCCTCTCTGCGTTCCACACGCTGTTGATGTCCGGCCTGCCGGAGCGGTTCCCCAACACGAAGTGGGGCATCATCGAGTTCAGCGCCGACTGGATCCCTTACCTACTGAACGACCTCGCCCGTCGCATGGAGCGGCGCGGCGACGGCCTGAGCGCCGACCCGCTGACTGAGAACAACATCTGGGTGACGGTACAGATGAACGACGACCTGGAGCAGATACACCGCTACGTGGGCGGCAACCGGCTCGTCATCGGCACCGACTACGGCCATGCCGACTCCGCGACCGAGATCCACGCGCTGACCACGTTCCAGAACGACCCTCGCATGCCCGAGGAGAGCCGTGCCCGCATCCTCTGGGACAACCCCAGGGAACTGTACGCCATCGAGAACTGAACGAGGCTCGCCAACCAGCACAGATGAGAGGGGCGCCCACTGGGGCGCCCCTCTCTCGTGGCGTCGTTCTCCCGGCAATGAGCGCGGTCAGGTCCCCAGCGCAAGGTTCGGCAGGAAGAGGACGATCTGGGGGAAGGCGACGAGGATGCCCAACGATATGAGGTCGAGCACGACGAACGGTATCGCGGCCTTGTAGATCTCGGTGATGCTGGCAGTCGGGATGACGCCCTTGAGTGCGAACAGGACGAGGCCGAAGGGCGGTGTCTCGGCGCCGATGGATATCGCCACCAGGAACAGCATCCAGAACCAGATGGGGTCGAACCCCAGCGGGCCGATGATCGGTGAGAAGATCGGGATCGCGACCATCATCATCGATATCTGGTCGAGGAAGAGGCCCAGCAGGATCAGCGCCCCCAGCATGGCGAGCAGCAGCAGCGTCGGGGGCAGGTCGAGGCCCACCAGCACGTTCAGGAAGCCCTGCGTGGCCCCGCTGAGCGCCAGCGTCTGGCTCATGGCGATGGACCCGCTGATGATCAGGAGGATCATCCCGGCGATGCGCATCGCGTCGCGGAGTGCGTCCTTCAGCACGCCCATCGAGAGACGCCGGTAGATGAGCGCGACGATCACGGCGCCGATGGCCCCTGTGGCGGCCGCCTCGCTCGGCGTCGTGATGCCGAACAGGATGAACCCCATCACCATGAAGAAGACGATGGAGAACGGGGCGAGTTTCACTGTGGCGTAGAGCTTGATCTTCATGGGTGCGGGGGGTGCATCGTAGATCGGGGCGAGGCCCGGGTTCAGGCGCACGCGGATGAACACGAAGATGACGTAGGTGGTGGCCATCATCAGGCCGGGGAAGAAGCCGGACACGAGCAGCTTGCCCACGGGTATCTGAGCGAGCGTCGCAGTGAGCACTGCAAGGCCGCTGGGCGGGATGATGGCGGCGAGCAGGCCCGAGTTGAATATCGTCCCCAGAGCCAGGCGCGGCGCATAGCCCCGCTTCTCCATCTCCGGGTAGAGCGTCGAGCCGAGCAGCGCCGTGTCCGCGATGCCCGCCCCGCTCAAGGTAGCCAGGATCGTGCCGGAGCCCATCGTCACGTAGAGGAGGCGCGCTCTGACTTTGCCGACCCACTTGTCGACCGCGTCGATGATCAACCCGAACGCGCCGGAGCGGTAGAGCACGGCTCCCATGAGGAAGAACATGGGTGCGGCGATGAACCGGAAGTTGGCGACCGAGTCCACGATGCTGCCGGTGAGCAGCAGCAGGCCCTGCGTTCCGCCCGTGACCCAGATCAACCCGACGATGTTGAGCCCGGCGAACGCGAACGCGACCGGAATGCCGGACATGAGCAGCAGGATCAGCAGCGTGAAGCCGATGAGCAGGACAGCCCACCACTCCATGGCTAACCTCCCGCCTTATCGGAATACGGGTCGCGTGAGGGCACCGTGCGGATGGGCGAGGTCATATCTCGGCGAACTCCGACGGGGATACCACCTCACTCTCAACCCGGTTCCGACCGCGATAGCTTGCGTAAGCGTCGCGCAGGAACTGGATACCGAGCGTTGCGAAACCGAACGGCAACACCCACCAGATCCAGGCCTGGCGGATGCTGAACGCATCGCCTCGGATGATTGTCCCCGCGTCGATGCCCTCCCAGACGCGGCTGCCCGTCTTCCACACGAGCATGCCGCAGATGGCGGCCGCGAGGATGGACGTGCCCACACGCATGAGGCTGGCCGTTCGCGGGCTCACCCGCTCCATGATCAGTGTCAGGCGCGTGTGGGCGTCGTGCTTGAGCAACCAGGCGCCGGCAAGGAAGGGGATCGCCATCACGGCGTACTCGTTGATTTGGATCACCCAGGGCAGCGAGTCGTTGAACACGCGCCGCATGAGCACTTCCAGCCCGATGGTCAGCGCCATCACTGCGATCAGCCAGGTGGCGGCGAACGCCCCTGCGTCGATCACGATGTCGAACGCCCTGCCCAGCATGTACAGCGCTCGATTCAAGGGCTGTGTCTCCTTCAGGACGGTGGCAGCGCCGCCGTCCGTTCATAGGCGGGCATCCGGCGGTTCCGGCCTCAGCCGGAACCGCCGGATGCTCATGCCCGGTTGTCTTCCTGAGCCCCTATCCTGTCGAATTCCTTACGCAGGCAACCGTTTCCAGGAAGCGGTCGACATACTCGGCGGGCTCGTTCTCCGCCATGTATGCCCACTGGGCTTCGGCGTTGACGTTGTCCACGAACGCGGCGGCCTCAGGAGTCAGTGTGACGATCTCCACACCGATGTCGGCCATGACCTTCAGTGCTTCCTGGTCGAGCCGGAAGAACTCACTCGCCGCCCTGTGGTTGGCGAGCGTCATGCCGTCGATGACGGCCTGCTGGAGGTCGGGCTCCAGGCTGTTCCACGCGTCCAGGTTCATCAGGAACATCAGCTGCCCTGACCCGACCGACTGCTCGACGACGTACTTGAAGTGCTCGTGCCAGCCGAACTGCACCGCGAGCTGAGCGCCGCCGCCTATCGTCCCGCCCTCGACGAGACCACGGTCGAGCGCTTCATAGAGCTCGCCGATCGGCATGGCGACGGCGGTGCCTCCGAGATTCTCGACGAACGCCGTCGCGGTCGGGCCAGAGGCGCGGAGCTTGATGCCGTCGAGCCGGCCGGTCGTGGGGTCGATCGGCTTGGTCAGGTAGGTGCGGCTGCCTACCCGCGGGCTGACTCCGCCCAGGTACTTCACGCCGACCTCTTCCTGGTAGAACTCGTCTATCAGGTCCCACATGCCGCAGGCCACCTTGCTGTCCAGCGAGCCCTTGATGGCGTTCCACCCACAAGCGAGCGAGGTGAAGTCCGGGTGGTACGCGCAGGTCGTCGAGTTCACCTCGAACAGGCCGTCTCTCATCGGCACAAGCTGCTGGAACGAGGGGACGGACTCAGGGCCGCCCGCGCGCACCACGCGGACGCGTCCGCCGGTGGCGTCTTCGATGGCTCCGATAACGTTTCTGTCCCCGAATTCTTCGAGGGAGATGCCGTCAGCCCATGAGCTGATCATGCGCAGCTCGATCACCTCCGGTTCCGGCGTGGGGGTCGGCTGCGCCGGGAGCGGCGTGGGCGTGGGGTCATCTGTGCCGCATGCGGCGAGCAACGCGATGAACAGTACGGACCCGATCAGGAACTGGAATCTTCGAAGCATGACGTCCTCCCTTTCATCTGTGCGCGGGACTGAAAACGGCTCCTGGGTTACGCGACCGCTTCCTCGAGTTCGTAGAAGCGGATGGTGTTGTTCCGGAAGATGTTGCGCTTCTCGTCATCGGAGAGGTCGTCACGGTTCCGGAGGGTCTCTATGTCCTCGACGATCTCGGCCGGGTGCTCGTGCCAGTAGTCGCTGGCGTAGAGCACGACCTCGTCTCCGAGGCGGTCGATGGCGTAGCGGAGGCTCTGTTCGCCGCTCTGGCAGCTCAGGAAGATGCGGCCGCTCGTGAACAGGTCCACCGGGTCGGTGACGCCTTCGCGTGTGCGTCCGGTGAACCGGTCGATGAGGTAGGGCACCCAGCCCGTGTCTGCTTCCAGGTAGGCGACGCGCAGCTTGGGGTACTCGTCGAACAGGCCTGACATCATCATGCTGCTGGCCTGGATCATCTGGGCGAGGGGGTGCTCCAGCAAGACTGCCTCGGTGCGCGCGAGGAAGTTCGTCCCGAGGCCGATGGATGGCGCGCCGTGGACCGCGAGCGGGATGTTCAGCCGTTCGGCCTCGGCGTAGATCGGCCAGAAGCAGGTGTCGCCCAGCGGTCTGCGCACGCCCATATCCGCGCTGTTGGCCGGGAGCATGGCGCTGACCATGCCGAGTTCGGTAACGCTGCGCCGCAGCTCCTTGACGGACTCGTCCACGTCCTGGAGGGGGAGGAGCGCGACGCCCTTGAACCGTGGGCTCCTGCGGGAGTAGCGGTCATGGAACCAGTTGTTGTAGGCGCGGCAGAGCAGCACGGCCCAGTCGGAGTCCTGGATCATACCGACCGACAGCCCGGCGGTCGGATAGAGGACGGTGGACTCGATGCCTGTCTCGTCCATGAAGCTGAGCCACTCCTCGGCGCCGACGTAGCCGGGGTGCATGCCCGCTGCAGCGCGGAAGACATCGCGCTGATAGCCGTCCAGCGTGGGGAAGAACGGGAAGTTGGGCCCGTCCTTGATGCCGCTCCTGACGGGCTCGTCGAGGTACTCTCGTATCTCGTCGTCATGTTCCTGTATGTGTCCGTCGCCGTCGATGATCAGGTACTCGTTGTCTGCCATGTCCTCCGCTCCTTGCCTTTGCCTGTTGGACCGTTCGGGCGTCATCCCGTCCTGGGGAGCACGACCGGTTTCACTTCCCGGAACTCCGACATCGCCTGCAGCGCGTCGGTGACGGTGTCCAGCGTGTAGGTGCCGCTGATGAGGCGCTCGAACGGGAAGCGGTCGCTGCGCGTGGCGAGGAACTGGAGCGCCTTGTAGAAGTGCCGCCCCACCGCGCCGATGACCCCGTTCACCTGGAGCGACTTCACCGTGATCAAGCCGCCGGGCAGCGTCATGTCCCTGCCCTCGACCCCGATGGCGACGAACCGTCCGCCGCGGCGCACCATCGTCAGACCTTCGGGGTTCGCCGCGGATGTCGCGCACTGGACCACGATGTCCGGCCCTATCCCGCGCGTCTGCTCGCGGACCCATGAGATGCGGTCGGCCGCATCGGCGACCTCGTCGATGTTCAGTATCTCGTCCGCGCCCCAGTCCTTCGCTACTGCGAGGCGCTCGGCGGGCGCGCCGATGACGATGACCTTCGCCGCGCCCCGGTCGCGCGCCAGCGCTGAGGCGTACAGCCCCAGCGGCCCGCATCCCTGCACCACGACGGTCTCGTGCGGCTCGATGGCGCCGAGCCGCTCGAAGCCGTGCACCACGGTCCTCAGGGCGCAGGCGGCAGACGCGGCGAGCGGCGAGGAGACCTCCTCGGGCACCTTCACGACGTCGCTCGTCGGCGGGTAGTAGTGGTACTCCGCGCAGCCGCCCTGAACGTACGGGTGCACGTCGGCCCGCTGGCGACCGAAGGCGTAGCTGTTCACGCAGAGATTGGTCTGGTGCGCCACGGTGCAGAAGTAGCAGTGGCCGCAGTGCGTGTAGCTGGCGATGATGCGGTCCCCCTTCACGACAGGCTGCCCCAGCACGTCGAGGCGGTCGCCGCGGACCTCCTCGACGATGGCCGCTGTCTCGTGTCCTGGCACGTATGGTCTGCTCTCGGCGGGGATGAGGTCGCCCTGCCAGTAGTGGACGTCAGTGCCGCAGAGCGTCGCTGCGTCGACGCGCGCGAGGATGTCGCCGTCGTTCAGGTCGGGGAGGGGAACGCGCCGCAGTTCGACAGGGGCGAGAACGTCCGTCACTACCGCAGCCAGGCAATCACTCATATCAGGGTCTCCTCCTTCTGAGACTGCTGGTGGAACGGCTTATGCGCGATTCCGTTACAACCGGTCGGAGTATCGGAGCCTTCAGCAGGGGTGTCAAATTGAAGGTACGATAATCATGCGCTACAGCGCAGAAACGCTACGATTTCATATCTTTGGAATGCTCGTCGTACACTCCGCTCCGAGCGGCGTATGATACGGGCACGCTGCGGGACAGGAGGGAAACGATGCCGGTTATCGATGCCGATACCCACGTGGATGAAACTGAGGCTACCTGGCAGGCCCTGGAAGGCGCCCTTGCCAGGTACACCCCCACCACGATGACGCCGCCCGATGAGGCGATCGAGCACGCGAATCTCGACCCCCACAGGAGCAGGTTCTGGCTGGTGGAGGGCCGCCTGCAGGTGCGGGCCGTGCGCGACGATGAACATCACCCGGCGCGACCCCGGCGGGAGCTGGAGGACCTGGAAGGCCGGCTGGAAGACATGGACCGGATGGGCGTCGACGTCCAGGTGCTCTTCCCCACCTTCTTCATCCGCTACATCTCGCTCAACCCGGAGCCGGAAGCTGCGCTGGCGAGCTCCTACAACCGCTGGGTGGCGGAGAAGTGCGACCAGACCGGCGGTCGCCTGCGCTGGGCGGCGGTGCTGCCGTGGCTCGACACCGACGCGTCCATCAGGGAATTGCGCTGGGCGAAAGAGAACGGCGCTTGCGGCATCTTCAAGCGGGGGCTGGACCTGCTGAAACCGGTGGGCGACCCGCACTTCTTCCCGGTGTACGAGGCGGCGAACGATCTGGACATGCCGCTCTGCGTGCACACCGGCCACCCGGGCAGCGACGGCGACCGCGGGTTTCCCATCATGTCCGCCTTCCTCTCGGTGGTGCGGTCGAAGCTGCCCGCCAGGTTCCCCAATCTCCGTTTCGGCTTCATCGAGGCCGGGGCGTCGTGGATCCCGTACGTCCTGTCCCAGATCGCCATGAATGAGCGCTCGGACACCCTCCATGAGCGGACCGTCAAACTGGCAACGTCCGGGGACCTGTTCCGGGACAACCGCCTCTACGTTTCCATAGACCCCGTCGACGACGTCGAATACCTCCTCACGCTCGGCACCGAGGACAACCTCATGATCGGCACGGACTACAGTCACTCGGACGTGTCCGCAAACGTCAGTGCGTTGAACGAGGTCCGCCGCTGGGCCGACTCCGGCATGATCAGCAACGAGGTCGCCGGGAAGATACTGGAGGACAACCCCAGGGCGTTCTACGGCCTGTAGGGAGTCTACGTTCAGGAGGGCAGGATGACGAACCGGGTCGTAGGAACGCCGACCAGGCGTGTTGAGGGGCCGGACAAAGTGACCGGCCGGCAGCAGTACTCCGCCGACATGGAGATGGAGGGACTGCTCTGGGGCAAGATACTGCGCAGTCCGTACTCCCATGCCCGGATCGTCCGGGTCGATGCGTCCAGAGCCAGGGAAGTGCCCGGCGTGCACGCCGTCATCACGGGGGCCGACTACCCACGGCTGATCGGCCGGGCGGTGAAGGACCTCCCCGTCCTGGCCTACGAGAAGGTGCGGTTCATCGGCGAGCGAGTAGCCGCCGTCGCTGCGGAGACGGCCGCTGCCGCCAAGGAGGCAGTCGACCTCATCGAGGTTGAATACGAGGAGTTGACTCCTGTCTTTGACATGCAGGAGGCGATCACTCCCGGCGCGCCCATCGTCCACGACGACCCGACAGTCTACACGGGCGCGTTCGTCCATCCCGAACGTCCCGACCTCCCCAACCTCTGCTCCTTCGACCGCTGGTCGCGCGGCGACCTGGCGGCAGGCTTTGCGGCGGCAGACCGTATCTCGGAGAACACCTTCCGTACGCAGAAACAGCATCACGTCTACATGGAGACGCACGCCTGCGTGGTCTCGGTGCAGGGGGACGGCACCGCCGAAGTGTGGGCATCGAACAAGAGCCCGTATGCGCTCAGGGGCCAGCTCGCTATGTCGCTCGGCGTGGAGCCGGCTTCGATCAAGATCTACCCGATGGCGGTGGGCGGCGACTTCGGAGGCAAAGGCTCGCCCATGGACACGCCGGTTGCGTACCTGCTCTCGCAGGTCGCTGGCAGGCCGGTCAAGATCGTCATGGGGTACGACGAAGAGCTTCTCGCCGCGAACACGAGGCATCCGAGCGAGATCACGGTCCGCACCGGCGTCACCAATGACGGCATGCTGACCGCGCTGGAAGTCAGCGCCTGTTTCGACAGCGGTGCGTACGGCGCGTTCAAAGCGGTCCCGAATGTCAACCTCCACGCCATGGAGCAGACCGCGAGCTGCTACCGGGTCCCGGCGTTCGACGTGAAGAGCTACGTGGCGTACACGAACGTGATCCCCTCGGGGCACATGCGCTCGCCCGGCGGGCCCCAGATTACCTTCGCGGTTGAGGCGCAGTTGAACATCGTGGCCGCCGAACTCGGGATGGACGCGGCAGAGCTGCGTCTGAAGAACCTCGTGCAGCCCGGAGACACCGCCCCGAACGGCGAGCAGTGGGTCAACATCAAGGCGGTCGAGACGCTGCAGGCCGCGCTGGACGCCGTCGGCTGGAACGAGCCGAAGGCACCGCTCGTGGGTCGTGGCCTGGCCATGTACGAGCGCGGCCCGATAGGGGGTGACTCCAGCTGCAAGCTGGTCCTGCACGCGGACCGTTCGCTGAGCCTCATCCTGCCGATCCCCGACCCCGGACAGGGCGGCCCCACGGTGATGCAGCAGATCGCAGCCGAGCACCTCGGCGTCGGTTCCGACCGTCTTGCCGTGCGGTTGGTGCCGACCGACCAACTCCCCTTCGATATGGGTGTCGGAGGAAGCCGCACGACCTTTGCCGTGGGCGTGGCGGTCGCCCAGGCGGCGGAGACGCTGATGGCGCGCCTCAGGGAGACCGCCGGCGATGCCCCCTTCGACGAGGCCGCTGCCGCGCTCGTCGCTGCGGAAGGCGGCGACGTCACCATCGATGTCTACCGTAAGACCCCCTTCATCCCTGACCCCGCCACGACGGAGTTCACCGCCCAGGTTGCGGAGGTGGAGGTCGACCCTGAGACCGGGCAGGTAAAGGTGCTCCGCGTCATCACCTCGCATGACGTCGGCACGATCATCAATCCGGCGGGCCACCAGGGGCAGATCGCTGGCGGGGCCGTCCAGGGCTTCGGCATGGCCATGATGGAGGAGTTCGCGATAGAAGCGGGCAAGCCCGTCGCCCTGAACCTCGCCGACTACAAGATACCGACCATCATGGACGTGCCTACGCTCGAAACGGTACTGGTCAGCCGGGATGATGGGCCGGGGCCCTTCAACAGCGGGGCGATAGCGGAGTCGGCGAACGTGCCCACTGCGGCGGCGGTCGCCAATGCGGTCAGCGACGCGATAGGGAAACCGGTGCTGCAGTTGCCAGTCACCGCGGAGTACGTCCTCGGACTCTTGCGAGACAGTTGATCGAGAGGGAGCTACGCGCAATGAAGGTCATAGACGCGGACGCGCACATCGACGAGACCGACGCCACCTGGGACTTCCTGGAGCCGGAGCACGCGAAGCTGCGCCCCATCACTGCGGTTGCGGTCGAGGACGCAGCCACGGCCGGCATCGCGAAGAACTTCCTGCGCTACTGGAACATCGACGGGCGGATGCGCCTCCGCCGGATGCGCGACGACGTCCGCACCGGCACCACCGAGGCCACCCGCGAATTGAAGGACGTTCCCGCGCGTCTGCGCCAGATGGACGAGCTCGGCGTGGACGTGCAGGTGCTCTACCCGACGACGATGCTGAGCGCCGTGAGCGAGAAACCGGAAGTGGAGGCCGCCCTCTGCCGTTCCTACAACCGCTGGATAGCCAGCCGCTGCGCTGAGTCCGGCGGCCGCCTCCGGTGGGTCGCGTCGCTTCCCGTGCTCAGCATCGACGTTGCCGTCGAGGAGATGGCGTGGGCGAAGGAGAACGGCGCCGCGGGCGCCATCAAGCGCGGTGTCGAGGCAGGGCAACGCTCGGCGGGCGACCCGTATTTCTACCCGCTCTACCGGCAGGCGGAAGAATTGGATATGGCGATGTGCATCCACATCGGCGCGGGTGAAGTGACGGAGGGGATGACGAACCCCATCTGGCAGCACCGCCTGCCGCCGATCGATGCGTTCGTCTCGCTCGTGCTGGAGCGCGTCCCGGAGAAGTTCCCACGGCTGCGTGTCGGCTTCGTGGAGGCGATGTCGTCCTGGGTGCCGTTCGCGCTCGCGGAGTTGGAGGCACGGAAAGAGCGTATGGCCTGGCTGCTGGACATCGACCTGCAGGAGGACCTGCTGCGCGAGTGTCGCTTCTACGTCGCCTGCCAGACGCACGAGGACCTGAACTACATCGCGTCACGCACGGGCAGCGACAACCTCGTCATCGGTACAGACTACGGCCACGCCGACCAGTCGGCGGAGATCAACGCGCTCAGCATACTGCGGGAGAAGGGCGAGCGCGAGGAGATCCCCGCGAGTCTGGCTGAGAAAGTGCTCACGGCCAACCCCGCCGCGCTCTACGGCATCGACTAGGGTTCACCGAAGAATCGGACCGCGTTGTCCCACATGAACTTGCGCATCGTGTCCGGGCCGATGCTCGGCCAAGCCTGCACGATAGCGGGCGAGTTGGGGAACTGGCACTCCGCGTGCGGGTAGTCCGACGCGTACATCAGGATGTCGTCGCCGAGGAAGTCCATGACCATGCGGACCATGTCCTCCTCCTCCGTCATCTCGATGCTCGCGAAGAAGCGCCCGTTCGCGACGTACTCGCTCATCTTGTGCTGCAGGTCAGCGGTGAAGCCGACGTAGGCGGCGTTCACGTCCATGCGGCGCACCCAGAACGGCAGCCAGCCGACGCCTGATTCGAGAACGCCGAAGTTGATGGGGTAGCGGTCCATGATTCCCGCGCCGATGAACGCGGCCATCGTCTTCATCGCACCCCACGGGTGCGAGCAGAGGCGCGCGAGGAAGCGGTTGTTGTCCATGTCCTTGTAGCCGGGGAAGTACGGCGGCGCCCACGTCATGCTGTGGTGCACGGCGCCGAGACCCCGGTTGGCAGCCGCAGCCCAGAGAGGCCCCATACGCGGATGGTCCATCGGCTCGCCGACGCCCGCGAACGGCAGGACTCCGGCCGCCCACCGCTCCTTCCCCCAGCGGTCGACCTCCGCGACCGAGCCCTCGACGTCCGTGCCGGAGACGGCGAGGAGCGCCTTGAACCGGCCCGGATACGCAGCGGCGAGGTCGTTCACCATGCGGTGGTAGGCGCGTATCAGTCCCATCTCCAGCGCGGGGTCTCCGAGTAGCGAGACGCCGATGGCTACGTCCGGCACCATCATGTGCACGTCCGTGCCTTCCTCGTCCATGTCGGCGACGCGCTGCTCGAACGAGTCGTCGATGACGCCTACTCCGGGGAGTTTCTCGCCGGTGTACTCGCCGAAGTGGAGGCGCGAGTGCGCGTCCTTCGGGACCTCGCGCGGCTCGGCGTCACCCAGGTGTCTCCGGTACGGGCTGAGGCTTACGGCGTAGTGGTGGCGTGACGGGTCCTCGCGGGGCGTGGTCGTCTGGTCGGAGCGCGCTCCGACCTTGTACTGCTCCAGCTCGGGCAGCCGCTCCCGGAACTCGCTGTCGAAGTAGGGCTCCAGCGCCTCCACCGATGGGTGGATGTGCGTGTCCGCGTCGAAGACTCTCTGTCCGTTCAGCATTGCGTCCTCCGTGAGAGAGGAGTATATCCCTCATCTTATGACGGCGACTCCCCCAACGAGTGGTTCCGATGCGGTGGAAGTGCGTGAGGTGGACGCCGCGCGCTGGCCCGACTTCGAGTCGCTGTTCGAGTCGCGCGGCGGGCCCAAGTGGTGCTGGTGCCGGATGTGGCGCAGGGACACCGACGGCAGGATGCCGCACGACCGTGCCCACATGAAGGAGTCGATGCGGCAGAGGATCATGGGCGGCGGGCGCGTCGGCCTGCTGGCGTACGTGGATGGAGAACCCGCTGCCTGGTGCTCCGTGGCGCCTCGCGAGACGTTCGTGGGACTCGGTGGGGTGGAGGAGCCGGGCGAAGCCCCCGCTGCTGTCTGGTCCCTGACCTGCTTCTACGTACGGAATGCATTCCGGCATCGCGGGCTGATGGACCGTCTCATCGAGGAGGCGGCGCGGCACGCTCGTGAGAACGGAGCGGAGGTCATCGAAGCGTACCCCGTTCCGCCCGACGGCCCGAGCTACCGCTTCTGCGGGTTCATCCCGGTCTTCGCAGCGCACGGGTTCTCGGAGGTCGGCCGCGTGGGGAAGCGACGACACGTCATGCGGAGGTCGCTGGGCTGAGCCGCTAGAGGATCTGGTCGAGGAACGTCTTGGTGCGCTCTTCCTGGGGGTTGTTGAAGATCTGCTCGGGAGTGCCGGTCTCGAGCAGCATGCCCTCGTCGAAGAGGGCCATGCGGTCGGCGACCTCCCTGGCGAAGCCCATCTCGTGCGTGACACAGACCATCGTCATGCCGGTGGCGGCGAGTTCGCGCATCACGTCCAGCACTTCCTTGATCATCTCAGGGTCGAGCGCGGAAGTGGGCTCGTCGAAGAGCATGATCTGCGGCTGCATGGCGAGGGCGCGGGCGATGGCGACGCGCTGCTGCTGTCCGCCGGAGAGCTCCGCCGGGTACTTGGCGGCCTGTTCGGGGATGCCGACGCGTTCGAGGAGTTGCATAGCGGCCTCTTCGGCCTCCCTACGGGGCATGTGCCTCACGCGCATGGGGGCGAGCGTGATGTTGGAGAGGGCGGTCATGTGAGGGAAGAGGTTGAACTGCTGGAAGACCATGCCGGTCTCGCGGCGGATGGAGTCGAGGTTGCGGATGTCGTTGGTCATTTCGATGCCGTCGACGACGATGCGCCCGCGCTGGTGCTGTTCGAGACGGTTGATGGTCCGCAGGAAGGTCGATTTGCCGGAGCCGGACGGCCCGAACACGACGACGACCTCCCCGCGCTTGATCCGCACGTTGACGTCTCTCAACACGCAGAAGTTGCCGAACCATTTATGCACGCCCTCGTAAATGATGATGTCGTCGCGCTGCTCGAGGGGCAGTTGGAGGATGTCGCTCTTGCTCATGCCGTTAGCGGCAGCCGGCTGATCGTCCTGCATTGCAGTCTCCTTGGGCGCTACCGCCGACCGACCCCGAGGGTCCGTTCGATACGTCGGCTGACGTAGGCCATGCTGAAGGTGAACACCCAGAACACGAGGGCGAGGAAGAGGTAGACCTCCATGCCGTTGTCGGAGTACTCGATCTTCCCGGAGAGCCCGGCCCGCCCGATTTCGACGAGGTCGAGCATCCCGATGATGAACACGAGGCTGGTGTCCTTGAAGAGGGAGATGAACTGGCCGACGATGGCAGGGATGATGTTCCGGAGCCCCTGCGGGAGGGTGATGAAGAGGGTGGTCTGCCATTGCTTGAGCCCCAGCGCCTGGGCAGCCTGCGACTGCTGGGGCGAAACCGCTGCCATCCCGCCCCTGACGTTCTCGGCCATGTAGGCGGAACTGAAGATGGTGATGGTGATGCCTGAGAGGTAGAGCAGGCTGACGTCGATGTTTTCGGGAAAGGTGAGAGGGAGGAGGTGGCGCGACATAAAGAGAAGGGTGATGAGGGGGACGCCGCGGATGGTCTCGATGAAGGCGACGCAGGCGAACTTGAGGACGGGAAGACGGCTGCGCCGTCCGAGCGCCAGGGCGATGCCGATGGGCAGCGAGGCGATGATGCCAAAGGCCGCGAGGAGGAGGTTCAGCATCAGGCCGCCGACTTCGGACTCGGTTACAGGGTGAAGACCGGGCGGAGGGCCGACGCCGGGCAGGCTGAACCCGGCTATCACGAGGAGAGAGACGATGAGCACTCCAGCCCCGGTGATGCCGAACCACTTGGTGCGGCTCTGTTCGGGGATGAAATGCGCGCAGTAATAGCCGCCGGCCATGGCGGCGGGGACGGCGAGCAGAAGGACGCGGTAGAGAACGTCCATCTGATAGGGGATGAGGGCTACGACGAAGACGAGCGCACCGAAGGCTGCAGCGAAGCCGCGCGCGGGCCCGCCCCAGGTGCGCCAGGCCATCCCCATCAGGCCGCTGACCAGAAGGAGCGCGATTTCCGGTCGCCAGTAATACTCCCGCGGATAGGTTCCGACGATATAGAGCGGGGCGCGCTCGGTTATGACCGCCCAGTCGGAGTCGAAGATCAGCCAGCGGACGCCTCCCAGCGCGGCGAAGAAGAGAGCGACACCGAGAACGATGGTTAGGATGCCGTTGGACCAGGAGCTGAAGAGGTTCATGCGGAGCCAACCCTGCCAGCCGACGGTGAATGCCGGGGGAGGCGGCGCGGGCCCGAAGCGTTCTGCGGTGGTGGTGCTCATCAGTGCGTCACAGGGCCTTGTAGCGGATAAGGCGGTTGTAGATGTTGCCTATCACTGCGTAGAACAGGCTGAGGCCGAGGTAGGAGACCATGACGATGCCGATGAGCGAGACGGCAGGCGCGGTCTGGGTAAGGGTGGTCGCGACGCTCACCATGTCAGGGTAGCCGATGGCCGCGGCAAGGCTGGAGTTCTTGGTCAGATTCAGGTAGTGGCTGATGGTTGGAGGAATGATGACCCGCAGCGCCTGAGGGAAGATGACGAACCTGAGGGACGCCGTTCCGTTTAGTCCAGTGGAGCGCGCGGCTTCGGTCTGTCCCTTGCTGACGGACTGGATGCCGGCGCGGACAATCTCAGCGATGAACGACGACGTGTAGACGACGAGGCCAATCAGCAGGGCGAGGAAACTGCCGCTTACTTGCGTTCCGCCGCTCAGCCGCCCGAAAGCGCCACGCTCCGGCATAGTGACGTCGAGCGGGCCGCCGAATGCGAAGAACCCCGCTGCCCCTACTCCGAACGCGATGACCAGAAACGCGAGCAGCGAATGGCTTGCTCTACCGGACTCTGTCTCCCGGCGCTCCATGACCCGCGCCACGTAGAAGGCGGCGCCAAGCCCTAGAGCGCAGACGAGAACCCACGGCCAGAACGAGCCTTGGGGAGCAACCCACGGCATGGCGAAACCGCTGTTGCTCAGGAAGAAGGCGTCGTTCAGGACGTAGGCCTCTCTGATGGGGGGAAGGGCGAGCACGATGAAGAACCAGAAGAGCAGTTGGACGAGAAGCGGGACATTGCGGAAGACGTCGATATAGACGAGAGCGAGGCGGCTGAGCAGCCAGTTCGGCGAAAGGCGGGCGACGCCGACGATGATGCCGACTATCGTGGCCAGGACCACGCCTGCGAAGGCGACCTTGACGGTGTTGAGGAACGCGACGAAGAGGGTGTAGCGGTAGGAGTCCTCCGGGGTGTAGTCGATAAGCGTCTCGCCGATGGGGATGCCGGTGGAGCGGTCGAGGAAGGAGAAACCGAAGGGGATCTCGCGCTGGTCAATCTCACGGAGGACGTTGGTGAAGAAGAAGGCGAGGAAGGAGAGGACGAGGACGGCGGAGACTATCTGCAGGGAGTACTGGAGGAAGACGACGTTTCGCCAAAGGGGGATTCCCTGGTATTGCAGGAGTCGCATCATGGCGCGAGCAGTTTACTCCATGCTCAACCTGCGCGGAACCGCGCTGGGTTAAATGAGAACGCCCCCTCCCGCGAAAGGGAGGGGGCGTTCCGCGCATGCGTGTATGCGCCGTGTCGGTCTGCGGGTTAGCGCAGCGGCGGAGCGTAGATCTGCCCGCCGTCGAGCCAGAGGCGGTTGCGCCCGGTCCGCGGGAGGTTGATGGGGGTGTCCGGGCCGAGGTTGCGGTCGTAGATCTCACCGTAGTTGCCGACGGCGCGGAGCACGTCCTGCATCACGGTCTGGCTGAGTTCGAGCGATTCCTGTCCGAAGCTCGTGTCCGGCGCTCCGAGGAGCCGTTGAGCCTTTGCGTTCTCGCCTGCGAGCACCTGGTCGATGTTCCCGCTGGTGATGCCGTAGGCTTCGGCGTAGATGAGGCCGGCCATGATGGTCTTGACTAGGTCGAACCACTGGGTGTCGCCGTGGGGGACGACGGGAGTGAGAGGCTCCTCGGAGATGGTCTCCGGGAGAATGACGTGGTCGCCGGGGTTGTCGAACGTGCTGCGGATGGCGGCCAACTGCGAGCGGTCGTTGGTGAAGACGTCACATGCGCCGGAGAGGTATGCCGCCCGGGCCGCGTCGTTCTCCTCGAACACGTTCGGGTTGTAATCGTAGTTGTTCTGCCGGAAGAAGTCGGCCATGTTCAGTTCGGTTGTAGTGCCGGCGATGACGCACACCGCCGCGCCGCTCAAGTCATGCGCGGAGTCAACGGGGCTCCCGTCCGCCGCCTCGAGGTCATTGCGGACCATAAAGCCCTGCCCGTCGTAGAACGTCGTGTAGGTGTAGTCGCCCCACTGCGCGTCGCGGGAGGTGGTCCAGGTTACGGTGCGGGCCATCATGTCGATTTCGGCGGCCTGCAGGGCCGGGCCGCGCTCGGCGGCGGTGAAGGGGCGGACCTCAATGGCTTCGCCATCACCGAGGACGGCTGCGGCCACCGCGCGGCAGAGGTCGATGTCGAATCCGATGTTGCGGCCGGCGTCGTCAAGTGCGCCGTATCCGGCGACGTCGATGCGGCTGCCGCAGATCAGCACGCCGCGGTCGCGGATGCGCTGGATACGGTTGCCCTCGGCAGCGGCTGCGTCAGCCTCAGCCTCGGCAAGCATCGCCTTGGTATCGCCAAGTTCGCTCTCCAGTTCCGCGATGCGGGCGTTGGCGTCATCCAACTCCCCTGAATCGCCACAGGCGACCACCGCGGTCAAGGCCACGGCAAGAACCGATATGACCAGTAGCATTCGCACTTTCATCTATATCCTCCCGAGGTTCGTTTCCTTCCGTCGTTGGAAGCCTTGCGGCGGATTGTGCCGCCACGATGACGGATTATAGTGCATACAACAGTCAATGACTACAGGCACAATTCGTCCGATACCGTGTATCAGGTTACGTGCAGCTCGCAGGTCTCCGGAGACCTGATAGTAGTAGGATTCTCCCGTTCATCGTTCTGTTCGACATGATCCAACCAACACGAGGAGGCTTTCGTGAACATCGTCAGCCGCTACACCGTTGAAGAGTTCGGCCATGATGTCCGGCGGTCGCTCGATGCCAATGAAGCCGGCATGGAGTCGATCCTCCAGCTCGGGCATCTGTTGCAGCGCTTCGGTGGAGAGAACAGCCGGGACTACTTCTGGAGCATCGGCGAACCCGCCACCATCAGCTCAGGCCTGCCCGGGCAGAAACTGTACGACGACCCGGACGGCCTGTTCCGCCTGCTGCTCGCGCAGTACCCGCCGAACATGCCGACCGCCATCCATAGCCACGAGGGGTGGGTCGTCATCGGCCTGCTCGAAGGCAGCGAACGTTACACGTCATGGCGCCGCGTCGACGACGGCTCGACGCCCCTCGCGACGCTGGAGCTGGTGCAGGATCACCACATCCTGCCCGGGGAGTTCGGCTACCTGTATGACGGGCCGTTCAACGTGCACCGGCAGGCCGCAGAAGCCGAAGGCGCCGTGGAACTCGTGCTGATGAAGGGCCGCGGTCAGCGGCTGGAGCACATAGACGAGGCTACGGGTGAATGCTCCCAGCCGATGGAGTTGAATCGCTAGGCTGCGTCAGGGCGAGCGTGCCGGTTCTTCGGCAGGCGAAGGTGGGGGCAGGATACCGATACGTAACCATCTGCCCGTGAAGTAGTACCCGCCGTAGAGCGCGAAGCGGATGAGCATCGCGATGGCGATGGCGATCGCGATGCCCAGCGCCTCGGCGGACGTCCACCTCGACAGCACGAACGCTATCGGGATCTCCATGACCCACATGCTCATGAACGTCACGAGCATGGGCGCGAGGGTATCGCCCGCCACGTTGAACGATTGCTGGAACACCTGCCCCCCGCCGAGCAGGGTGCCTGCCACCGCCTGGATGCGCAGCCAGACTACTGCTGTATCGACGAACTCGGGGTCGCTGCTGAACAGGCTTACGAAGAACTCGGGGAAAACGATCAGCAGGAGGCCGGCCGCGCCGCGTATGACCATGACGTAGCCGACAGCCCATTTCACCGTCGCCCGTGCTCGGTTAGGCTGGTCCGCGCCGAGGTTCTGCGCGACCAGGATGCCGGAGGCCCGTCCCATGCCCTGGCTGCCGATGTTCGTCATCCGCTCCAGCCTGCGGGTTAGCGAGTATGCCGCCAGCGGCAGGTCCCCGAAGGGGGAGACGAGCCTGATCAGGACCATTTCGGAGAGGCCGCGCTCCATCTGCGTGGCCGTGGCGGGGGCGCCGATCTTGATGATGCGCCACATCAGCGGCAGGTCCACGCGGTAGTCGAGCAGCGAGAGCTTGAGCCGCGAGGAGCCGGAGCTGAGTGCGTACAGGTTCCATACGACGCCCACGACCTGCGCTATGGCGTTGGCTGCCGCTGCTCCGGCGATGCCCATCTCCGGCATGCTGAACCAGCCGAAGATGAGGAAGGGGCTGATGATGAGATGCAGTACCCGCGACACTATCGTGGACTTCATGTGCGTGAACGTGTCGCCGGACGCCTGCAGCGCCGCCCCGGTGGTCTGCCGGAAGCTCTGGACACCCGATGAGACGAACTGGAACTGCAGGTAGTAGACCGCCACGTCTGCCACGGCCTCGCTTACACCAACGATGCGGAGCAGGAGCGGGGCGAACAGGACTCCGAGGATGGTCAGCACGAGCGAGAGCAGGAAAGTGAGCGTGAACGCCTGCAGCATGGCGTGGTTCGCGAGGTCGATCCGCCGCGCGCCTACCGCACGGGCGATGACAGCCTGCATCCCCACGTCCAGCCCCATCCGCGCCATCATGATGAGATGGCCGTACGCCTGCGCGACGCCGACTCCGCCTATCGCGTTGAATCCGGCGACCTTCGCGGCCCAGAAGATGTCGGCCAGTTGGTCTGACGCATTGAAGACGCCGGCCACCATCTGCGGCCACGCGATGAACCAGAGGTTGCGCCGTACTCCGCCCTGCGTCAGGTCGCGCGTCGCGTAAGCGGAGCGCATGCGTCCGTGCCGCACGGGGCGCATGTTCAAGCCGCCTGGGCTCGCAGGAGAAAGCCGGAGGCCGCCCCGACGAGCATGGAAGCGACGGATGTCCAGAGGAAGATGATGCCGTTCACCCTGCGCGCGGTGTCTTCACCCCAGAATCCCCGCAAGGAGAGCGCCGTCTTCAACGTGAGCCAGGCGATGCCCGCCAGCACAGCGTCTTCCGGTGAGAAGAAGACGACTCCTCCTATCAACAGGCGTTCGATGATGCCGTTCCCGATCCCAACCCAGAGCGGGGGGACCGTCCATGAGGTGGCGCTATAGCCTCTCAATTCGCGTGTCGCCCATCTGCTGACGGGCCGGACGGTCAGAAATACAACCACTGCGGCCAACTGAACAGCGCCGAAGAGGAGCCAGGCTTCGCGGGTTATGTCAGAGAAGGATGGGTCCATAACTCTCGCTCTGTATTACCGGAAAGTAGGAGGCCACGCAAGCAGCAGCGGTACCTGAGTCGGTGGCCGCCCTACGTCCTCACGAGGTATCCAGCACGTACGCCGCGTAGAGCAACTCTCCCTGGTCGTTGTTCTCGAACGTCAGGCTCCCCTCAGGGAAGGTCGATTCCAACCGCGGGATGAGCGTCAGGTAGTTCTCGGCCAGCAGCCACACCGTCGGTCCGCGCACCGTCTCCGCGTCTATCTCGCCGCTCCCCCCGAAGATCGGGCTGCCGTTGGTGGTCTCCGTGTCGCGGAGGAACCATTGCACGACGGCATTCGTCCGAGGCAGGCGGTCGTTGTAGAGGCGCACCTCGTATCCGGCGCCCAGCGACTGCGCGAACCGCACCGCCTCGACCTCCTTGCGGGCCAGGGCCCACTCCGATTCGACGAGCCAGTTGTCGTAGTCGCGGGCCTGCTGCCCGGCGAATAGCAGCACGAATGCAGCGAGCGCGACCGCGGCTACCGCGTTACCGAACCACCCGGCGAGGATGGGGATGGGGAGTGCGCGCGTATACCGGTTCCAGCGGTTGTGCACCAGCGACACGATGGTGTCCAGCCCAACCGCTGCGATCGCGAGCACGAAGAAGATGCCGAGCAGGTAGCGTCGACTCTCCGCGTCGGGTGTCAGAACGGCGGGTATGAGCGAGATGAGCCAGCCTGCGAGCAGCAGCTGGCTGGGGCGTCTCCTGATGGACAGAAGGAGTGCTGCCAGTCCTGTCCAGAAGAACACCTCCGTGCTGAAGTGCAGCAGCGGTATCCCTCCGGTCCCGACGTTGCCCTCGCGCGGCATGGGCGTATGTACGTAGGTGACCACCTCCCACGTACGGCTGATGAGTGCGGAAGGAGAGAGAGGCGTCCTGTCGTACAGGCGTAAAGACGCCTCGATGACGTCCGACGTGAGATAGAAGAAGACCATGTGCGCGCTGACCGCCACGGAAGCGCCGAGGAACCAGTAGACCTCCTTGCGTCGTGTTTCCGGCCGCAGCAGCAGGAAGAGGATGAGCACCCCCCAGACTGCGGCCGCGTAGAGAGGGAAGGACTTGTAGGTGTACCACCCGAGTCCGAAGAGGACGCCGCCGAGCCCGGCAGCCCACCACCGGTCCGATCGGACGCCTGCGATGAGCAGCCAGATACTTGCCGCGAAGCAGAAGACCGCGGGCATGGCCGGGAATGCGATGCGGCTGAATACGAGAACCCAGACGTGAAAAGTGAGGAATGCCGCGGTGAGGATGGCCGTCCGGGCGGGGAAGAGCTGCCGCATCAGGAAATATGCGACGGGTATGAGCGCGACGCCGGGGAGCACGGCGCTCCATCGGGCCGTAGCGATGCTCGCGTCCCGGAACAGCAGGAGCAGCGCCTGCAGGTGGACGAGCCCCGCGGGTGTGCCCAGCGTCACGCCGGTCCAGGCGCCGGGCCATACCTCGCCTCGAGAGACGCGCAGCGCCTCGAGCGCTAGCTCTGCCTCGTCGTTCGCGATGCCGGGCGGCACGGTTTCCAGGTTCTGCGTACGGATGACCGCTGCGACGAAGGTCAGTGCGGCGATGACCGCTATCTCCCACAGTCGTATCCGGCTGCCTGCGCGTGTGTTCTGCTCAGCGGACACAGGGAGAGCGGCGAACGTACCCGCCAGAGGAGCCAGCGCTCGTGCGGCCTGCCGGCCCAGCCCCTGTGCAGTTCTCCACCCTGCCCCGATGCCCTTGCCGACCGTCTGCGTGGACATGTGCCATCGAGCTGTTCGTGAAGGAGTTGAGGCGGAAGGAACGCCGGCAGGCATGAGCGTGTGGCCGCAGTAGAAGCAGAAGCGGTGGTGGACGGCGTTCGCGGTGCCGCATTGCGGGCAGATGGTGTTCAAGCGAGGCTGCTCAGAGGCTGTTAAGGAGGATGGTAGAAGCGTACCGGTGCATCGTACCGCATCCGCTGTGGTTTGGGTTGCTGTTCGCAGCATCGTGAAGGCTTGCCCGCCTGTGAAGCTGCGAGTATCTTGCGGATAGTTCGCGCGTTTGGAGGCGCATCAGACGATGCTCACTGCTCAGCAGAATGAACTGCTCACCCGGGTTGGCCCCGGTACGCCCATGGGCGAGACGCTCCGCCGTTACTGGATCCCGGCGCTGCTCGATTGGGAACTGCCGGAACCGGACTGCACACCCGTCCGCTTGCGGCTCCTCGGCGAGGACCTCGTCGCGTTCCGTGACACGAGCGGACGCGTGGGCGTGCTCGACGAGTACTGCCCGCACCGGCTCACATCGCTCTGGCTCGGCCGGAACGAGGAGAACGGTCTGCGCTGCGTCTACCACGGCTGGAAGTTCGACGTGACGGGCCAGTGCGTCGACCAGATGAACGAGCCGAATCAGTTCGCGTCCAAGATCAAGACGGTCTCCTACCCCGTCGCCGAGGTCGGGGGCGTGCTGTGGGTGTACATGGGGCCGAAGGAGAAGCAGCCCCCGCCTCCCGGCTTTGCGTGGACGAAAGTGCAGGCAGAGCATCGCGTGGTGACGAAGGTGGTGGAGGAGTGCAACTGGCTGCAGGCGCTCGAGGGCGGGATAGACACCTCCCACGCGCCCATCATGCACAGGGCACTGCGCCCGAACCCCTCGCAGCCCGGCCTGCCGGTAGACGACGCCTTCGTACAGGGCGCTGCGCCGTCGCTGGAGGTGGACGTCACGGACTACGGCTACCGCTACTTCGGCATCCGTCCGCTCGGCACGGATCAGCAGTACGTGCGCGGCTACCACTTCATCATGCCGTGGACGCAGTTGCGCCCGGCGGGACGGGGCATCCAGAACCAGGTCCACGGGCACCACTGGGTGCCGATAGACGACTACAAGTGCCTCGTATGGAACTGGTACTACAACGAGGTTCAACCCCTGGACAAGGGCAAGGCCGGGCCCGAGGAGACCGGCAACATCTTTGGTATCGACGTGGATGCGGAGAACGGGTTCCGCTCCATCCGCAACCGCTCCAACAGTTGGCTGATAGACCGCGCGGTGCAGAAGACGGACACCTTCACCGGCATCGTTGGCATCAACACCCAAGACCGCGCCGTGCAGGAGATGATGGGCCCTATCGTGGACCGCTCCCGTGAGCACCTGGGCCCGGCGGACAAGGCGATCATCGCGGCGCGGAAGCTGCTGGAGGAGGCGGTGCGCACCGTACACGACGGCGGCGACCCGCAGGGCGTGTCGCCCAGCTACTACGAGTTGCGCGCCGCCGAGAGCATCCTGCCCGCAGACGACGACTGGCGCACCGACCTCATCCCGCGCATGGACCCCTCGGTCGTGAGCGCATAGCAGCTGTCCTGCTTCCCAGAGATCAGGCGACGCTGCTTCTCTCTGCCTCGTGCGTGAGCGTTGACGCTCGGCATACGCGGTGTTAGGTTCCCGCGTGGGTAACGCCAACTGTTAGCGGGCTCTGCCGGAAGGGAGGTCAGCGCAGGAAGGCAGCCTTATCCGGTCAGAGGGAGGATGACATGAACCGGAAGTTGATCAACATCTGTACGCGCGCCGTCCTGGCAACGCTGGTTGCGCTGCTGGCAGTGGCGTCGCTCGCTGCCTGCGGCAGTGACCCGACGCCCACCCCCACCGCGACGCCCGCGCCCCAGGCGACCCCGACGCCGGTGCCCGGCCTGCTGGAGCAGTTGTATGCGGCGGCGCAGGAGGAAGGCGAGATCGTCTGGGCGA
This sequence comes from Dehalococcoidia bacterium, assembly GCA_965116305.1. Classification (GTDB taxonomy): domain Bacteria; phylum Chloroflexota; class Dehalococcoidia; order Lucifugimonadales; family Australimonadaceae; genus Bin16. Next base: position 268,558 of record OZ220673.1, read on the forward strand.
CGACCGACACGGAGGAGCGCACCACCGCCATGATCGGCGCCTTTCAGGCGAAGTACCCCGGCGTCAACGTGAGCCTCATCACCGCCAACAGCGCCGAGCTGCGTGAGCGTCTCTTCCTGGAGGCGCAGGCAGGCAGGATCACGGTTGACGTTACCGACCCCGGACGCGACAACCGCGTGATCGAGGAGGACCTCGCCGAAGACCTCACGGACATCGTCGAGGAACTCGGCGTCGACCCGAACCTGGTCTACTCGGACAACCGCATCTGGCTGAAGGTGGGTGTGCCGCACGCGCCCATCTGCAACACCGACCGGCTCTCCGCGAGCGAGTTCCCGCAGTCCTACGAGGACCTGCTCGACCCGAGCCTGAAGGGCGAGATCGTCGTCGAGAACCGGCTCAAGGGCTTCATCTACCTCACCAACCTTCCTGAGTACGGGGACTCGCGTCCCGGTCTCTGGGAGGAGGACGACGTCGCGGCGTACTTGTCCGCTGTGAAGGCGAACGACCTCAAGGCGCAGCGCGGCAACGGCGTCGTCGGCGACCTGGTGGCCTCCGGTGAGGTCTCCTGCGCATTGGAGATCAACCTCAGCTCCTTCGAGAACCTGCGCGAGGACGGGGCGCCGCTGGACATCGTTCCGGTCGAGACCATCTCGGTGGAGCCGGTGCACCACTTCGTGCCGAAGAACTCCCCGAACCCGAACGCTGCCAAACTGTTCGCCGCGTTCCTGATGGGCCCCGAGGGCAGGGCGCTCTGGACGAAGGTGCGCCCGACGTCCGACCTGGCTCTTGTCGAGGACACGCCGTACGCCAACCTGGTCAAGTCCAAGGGCTCGAAGATCGTTCCGCCGGGGACCGAGCTGAACGACCACTTCGGCAGACTGACGGACAAGTACCTCGAGGCTATCGGCATCCCGACCGGATAGAGTCCGAAGTCTCATGCAGTCAGGGCGCCGGGATGACGGAATCGTCCCGGCGCCTTGTGGCCTGAGGGGCAGCACAGTTCTGTCCCAGGAGTGAGCGGCGCGTCATGATCGGGCAGCAGACAACGGTGGGGCGCACTCTGCGCCAGGGACTGCGGACGGACCCGCAGGTGCTGATCGTCATCGGCTCCCTGGGAGCGCTGCTGGCATTCCTCGTTGCCGTGCCTCTGGTGCTCGTGCTGTGGTTCAGCTTCCGCACGGCCGGGCCCGGCGAGCGCGGCGGCACGTTCACCATCAGCAACTACGTGGACACCTTCCTCAATCCGCTCACGTACGAACTGCTCATCAACACGTTCTGGTTCTCGGTCGGCTCTATCATCGTCGGCCTCATCATCGGCGTCGGGTTCGCGTGGCTCATCGAGCGCACGAACACCCCGTTGCGCAACTTCGGCTTCGTCTCCATCGTCATCAACAGTGCGATGCCTGCGGCCATGTTCGCCATCGCCTGGGTGCTAGTGCTGAACCCCCGCACCGGCCTCGTGAACCTGCCGTTCACGGCTTGGCTGGACTGGGACAGGGGTCCGTTCAATCCGAACACGATGTGGGCATTGATCTTCGTGGAGGGGCTGAGGCTTGCGGCAACGATCTTCCTCATGGTCATCGGCCTCTTCCGCAGCATGGACCCGTCGCTGGAGGAAGCGTCGGCGATGTCCCAGGTCGGTACGTTCAAGACGGCGCGCCACGTAACGCTGCCCATCATGACGCCGGGCATACTGGGCGTGGTGGTCTACATCGCCACGTCGACGGTCGGCGTGTTCGAGATTCCCGGCGTGATGGGCATGCCGGCGGACATTCACGTGCTGGCGACGCGCATCTACCTGGCGACGAGCCAGGTGCCGCCCGACTACGGCTTCGCCACGAGCCTCGCGACGATCGCGGGCATCCTCGGCGTGGTCGGCATTTTCATCTACCACCGCGTGACGAGGATCCAGCAGCGGTTCGCGACCGTGACCGGCAAGGGCTACCGCCCCCGGCGTATCGAGCTGGGGCCGACGGGCCGCTATATCAGCGCGGGCCTCATCATCCTCTTCTTCATCCTCACGTTCGGCCTGCCGATGTTCATCCTGTTCTGGGCGAGCCTCATCCCCTTCTACCAGGCCCCGCTGCCGAAGGCGCTGGAGTTCGTGAGCCTGGACGCTTACCGCTTCATCCTCACCGGGCCGGGCAGGCACGAGTTCATGCAGGGCCTGCGGAACTCGCTGCTGCTCATCCTCGTCGTGCCCGCGCTGACGATGCTCCTCTCGGCGGTCGTCTCGTGGTTCGTCGTGCGGAGCAGGGCGCGGGGCAAGTCGATCCTGGACATGCTCGCGTTCATGCCGCACACCGTGCCCGGCATCGTCATGGGGCTCGCGTGGCTCATCATCGGGCTGTTCGTCCTCGTTCCGACCTACGGCACGATATGGCTCATCGTCATCGCCCACATCTCGCTGTTCATCGCCTACGGCACCCGGACGACCAACGGGGCGATGTTCCAGATACACCGCGAGTTGGAGGAGGCCGGCGCGATGAGCGGGGCGGCGTGGTTCAGCACGTTCCGCCGCATCATCCTGCCGCTGCTCATGCCGTCGCTGGTCGCGGGCTGGCTGTGGGTCGCCATCCACAGCGGGCGCGAGCTGACCGTCGCGCTGCTGCTGCAGTCAAGCTCCAACCGCATCATCTCGGCCTACGTCTGGCAGCAGTTCTTCGGCGGACGGCTGAGTCTCGCAGCGGCCGCGGGCGTCGTGCTCGTGGTGCTCATCATCCTGCTCGTGGTGCTCACGCGGGTCGTGGGTCAGCGGCTGAGCAGGCAACAGTAAGGGGAGGGTCAACGTGGCGGTAGCGCTTCAGGTCAGGAACCTCTTCAAGCGGTTCGACACCGATCAGGGCGAGGTGCGTGCGGTCGAGGACGTGACGTTTGACGTCGAGTCGGGCGCGTTCTTCACGCTGCTCGGCCCGTCCGGCTGCGGCAAGTCCACGACGCTCCGCTGCATCGCGGGGCTCGAACGCCCGGACGACGGCGACATCACGCTGGAGGACGCGGTGCTCGTGTCGTCGAGCCGCGCCATGTGGACTCCGCCGCACAAGCGGCCCATGGGTATGGTCTTCCAGTCGTACGCCATCTGGCCGCATATGAACGTCTTCGACAACGTGGCCTTTCCGCTGAAACAGGGGCCGCAGAAGTTCTCCAACGCGGAGACGCGGGACCGCGTGATGCGCTCGCTCGCGCTCGTCCACCTGGACGGCCTGGAGAAGCGCCCCGCGCCGCAGTTGAGCGGAGGCCAGCAGCAGCGGCTCGCGCTTGCGAGGGCGCTCGTGAACGAGCCGAAGGCGCTCCTGCTCGACGAACCCCTGAGCAACCTGGACGCCAAGCTGCGCGAGGAGATGCGCAACGAGTTGAAGCAGCTCACCTCCACGCTCGGCATCACGACGCTGTTCGTGACCCACGACCAGCTGGAGGCGCTGACGCTCTCCGACCAGGTCGCGGTGATGGACAGCGGACGCCTCGTCCAGTACGGCCCGCCGCGCGAGATATACGAGGCGCCGCGCAACCGGTTCGCCGCGGAGTTCATCGGCTCGGCCAACTTCTTCGAGGGCAACGTCACGGATGCCGTGGAGACGGGCGGCGTGACAGGCGTGGAGACGGAGCACGGCGTGCTGCGCTGCACGACGGCGGAGGCGGTGGGGAAGGGGACGCGGGTCGCCGTAGCCGTGCGTCCGGAGAACGTCATGCTGCACGCGGGCGCCCCGCCTCCCGGTAACGACGTCAACGTGCTCTCCGGCACGGTGCGGAGCGTCGTCTATCTCGGCAACACGCTCGACTGCGCGGTCGACGTCAACGGCGCGCTGGTGAAGGCGGACGTGCATCCGGGCGAGGACGTGAACGAGAACGACACGGTTACGCTGTCGTTCAAGGTATCGGCCTCCCGGGTCGTGCCGGTCGGCGCGGCCGTCGCGGCGGTGGAGCAGGCGGGCTAACCCCAACAGGAGCAAACGCATGAGACTGGAGAACCAGGTAGCTATCGTTACGGGCGCGGGACGGAACATCGGCGAGTCGGTGGGCCACTACTTCGTCGGGGAGGGCGCGAAGGTCGCGCTCGTCGACGTGCGGCTGGAGGCGGCGCAGGCCGTCGCCGACGCCATCAACGCCGATCATCCCGGCTGCGCCATCGCGGTTCAGGCGGACGTATCGTCGAGCGAGGACGTGCAGCACATGGTGAACGCGACCGTCGAGGCGTTCGGCGGCGTGGACATCCTCGTGAACAACGCGGCCATCACCGACCACACCCCCGCGCTCGACCTCCCTGAGGACGAGTGGGACCGCATCATCGACGTGACGCTCAAGAGCGTGTTCCTGACGTGCAAATACGCGGGGCGGCAGATGCGCGACCAGGGGCGCGGTGGCAAGATCATCAACATCGCCTCCACGTCCGGCCACCGTGGCCGCGCCGACGCGACGGCCTACTCGGCGGCGAAGGGCGGCGTGCTCAACCTCACCCGCTCGCTCGCCATCCAGTTCGCGCCGTTCGGCGTGCGGGTGAACTCGCTGACCCCCAACCGCATCGGTTCGCCGGTGGGGCAGGAGGAGCTGCCCGCCGAGGGCCGGGGTGTGTCGAACCTCGTGGGACGTCAGGGCATGCCGCCGGACATCGCGAAGGCGGTCGTCTTCCTCGCATCGGATGACGCCGACTTCATCGCGGCGGCGGACCTGCTGGTCGACGGCGGTTCGCTCGCGGGCGGCACCGGCGTGTCGGCGCAGAACCCGAACCTCTAGTTCGGCGACAGCCACACGCGAAGCAGCACTGTCTCCGACGCCGGCAGCGCCACGAGCGCCCGCGCGACAACTCCCCGCGACGCCAGCGCGCGCCCGACCTCCGACGGGTCGTCGACGCCGCGCACGACGTCGATGCGCGCCTCGTGCTCGCGACCCCGGTAGTAGACCGTCGCCGGAACGCCGCTTGCGATGTTGCGCCACCAGCGTGCGCGGGTGCTCGTCATGGCGTGGAGCGCTCCGCCGCCGGACGGGCGGCACGTCACCGGCACACGGTACGTCCTGCCCGTGCGCCGTCCCTCGCAGCGGATGACGAGCACGCTTCCGAGCAGCAGCGGGTGCAGCGGCGATCGCACGACCCACGCGATGGCGGCGTTGACGCGACGGAACACGGCGGGGATGACCGTCGCCACCATCCACCGTGCGAGTCCAAGCCTGAGCGTGCGCATGAATCGAGGCTATTGGGGGCGGGTGGGGGATTGTCGTACTCGGTACCGCCCGCCTCCGAGGAAGGCCAGGACGTTCTTGTCGCGGAGCACTTGCAGTTGCTGTCTGATTTTCGGTCGGACGTGTTGGTTCTTGGGGTGTAGGTCGGCAAGTTCTTGCTCGAAGCGTCCGTTGAACTCCGTCAGCGTGAACTCGCTTGACCCCGATTCTTCCATGAGTGCGTGTACTCGCGAGTGCACATCGTCGGTCCAGACGCTCGGAAGCGTTTTGACGTAGTTCTCAAGAGCCTTGTAGGAGTCGGCTAGCTCTTCTGGAGGTCTGGGACCTACGGGCAGAGAGGTGGCCCGGCTCCGCAAGCGGCGGTAATCCGCTATGACCTGCTCGTCGGGTATAACGAACGCTGGTTCTTGCCTGATGCGGGTGAAGATCTCGCAGGCGTCTTGGATGGCTTCATCCTTCAGGGAACCGCGGAGGAGAGCATTGGCCTCCGTATTCCTCCAAAGGCCGCCTATTGTGAGATTCGATGAACCAATGAGTACCTGAGCAACCTGTTCTCCCCCGATGGCGATGTAAAGCTTGGTGTGGAATGTCTGATTGACAGCGTCTGCCCAATTGAGATGGACGTATTGCTTGACCTTGGAATAACTACTCGCAAGTTGGCGTAGCTGCTCGATGACCTCCGGGTCGGTGACATGGCAGTCGAGCCCGTACATCACCGTGACGCTGCCCCCACGGGCAAGCATTTTCTCCATCGGGCTCAGGATCTGTCGGAGAGCCGCCTTTGTCGCGAATGCGGATGCGATGCGTACCTCGGTTGCCCACTCCAAACTGGCGGTGAGTTCATCCCCAGCTTGGCGGGTCGCGTTGTCGATAATCCGCACGTCAGCCATGGTGACGCGATTATAGAGACTCCGCTCTTGCCGATGGCGTGATGCGCCAGCCCCTTGTTGACCACTGCACCCGATCCGATCAACGATCAGCGCATGGCCCTTACGGACTCAGTAGTCGTCCCACGCGGATCTGATATGCCGGTGCCCCTTTGGGCATCGCCGGCCATGGATTCCGCGCTCTACGTCGGTGATGCGCTGGACGTTCTCGCCACGATTTCCCCGGAGACGGTCGACTGCGTCTGGACCGACCCTCCGTACAAGCTGTCCAACGGCGGCATCACCTGCGTCGCCGGCCGGATGGTGAGTGTGGACAAAGGGGAGTGGGACAGGAGCGAGGGTCTCGAAGTTGATCACCAGTTCAACCACGACTGGATTGCCGCGTGCAAGCGGGTGCTCAAACCGACCGGTACCATCTGGGTATCCGGCACCCTGCATCTCTATCCCAGCGTGGGTATGGCCCTGCTGGAAAACGGATTCCGCCTCCTCAACGACATCATCTGGGAGAAGCCCAACCCTCCGCCGAATATGGGCCGCAGGACATTCACACACTCCACCGAGGTTGTGTTATGGGCGAGCAAGGCTGCGAAAGGCAGTCGGCACAAGTACACGTTTAACTACGACCTTATGCGCGAGGAGAATAGCGGCAAACAGATGAAAACGGTCTGGGGGTTCCGCACGCCTGGCCGCGAGGAGAAGCGCTTCGGGAAGCACCCGACGCAGAAGCCGGTTGCACTCATCGCCCGATGCCTGCGCGCCAGCACCGACTCGGGCGCCCTCGTGCTCGATCCGTTCGCCGGCGCCGGAAGTACAGGCGTTGCCGCGCTGGAGCAAGGGCGGCGGTTCATTGGTATTGAGGCTGACGTGCAGTACGCCGATATAGCGCGCAAGCGCTTGGAGGCGGTGCTTACCCCCCCCCCCCCCCCCCACGAAAAATTCGTTATCCCGTGCAGGAAACCTCTCTTTATCAAAAGAGGATGTTCGAGAAGAGAGAGCGTTGAGATATGGCTCGGCGCAATACTCGTACAGGCGACGTTATGGAGCGGATGGTACTGCCCGCGTTGGAGATGGGAGGATACGAGGTTACGCGCAGTGTAAACGTCGGGTCGCGGTTTGGGGTTTCACGTCACATCGTAGATACGCTTGCAGGCGATGCAGATGGCAGGCTGCACCTCATTTCACTGAAGTGGCAACAGGTACAGGGCACTGCAGAGCAGAAGATACCGTTCGAAGTCATATGTCTTGTCGAAGCCATGCTGAGAGACGAACGATTCTTCAAGGCGTATCTTGTGCTGGGTGGGCCGGGATGGAGATACAAGGAGTTTTACCTAAGCGGCGGTCTTGGGCCCTATCTCGTAAACGCTGACATGGTGAACATCGTCTCGATGGAGCACTTCGTCACGCTGGCTAATCAGGGTAAGCTCTAACGTAATCCCCCTACACACCCACCTTGGCGCGCTTGCGCGCCTTGGGGGCGGGTGGGGGCGACGGCTCCTCCGGCGCGACGCCGTGCTTCGCGAGGGCGTCGCGGAGGAACGACGCGGTGCGCGACTCCGGGTGCGCGGCGACACGCTCCGGTGTCCCCTCGATGACGATGTCGCCGCCGTGGATGCCGGGGCCGGGGCCCATGTCGATGATCCAGTCCGCGTTCTTGATGAGGTCCAGATGGTGCTCGATGAGCAGCACCGTGTTGCCGCCGTCCACCAGCCGGTGCAGCACGCGCAGCAGGTGCGCCGCGTCCTCGAACGACAGTCCGGTGGTCGGCTCGTCCAGGATGTAGAGCGTCTTGCCGGTCGCTCGCTTGGAGAGCTCGGTTGCGAGCTTCACCCGCTGCGCCTCGCCGCCGCTGATGGTCGTCGCCGGCTGGCCGAGCCGGATGTAGCCGAGGCCGACCGCCTCCAGCGTTTCGAGCTTCGACCTGATGCGCGGGATGTTGGCGAACACTTCGTGCGCCTCGGTGACGGTCATCTCCAGCACGTCGGCGATGCTCTTGCCGCGGAACGTTATCTCCAGCGCGTCTTCGTTGTAGCGCCTGCCGTTGCAGATCTCGCACGGCACGGTCACGTCCGGCAGGAACTGCATCTGTATCTGCACGTAGCCGTCGCCCGAGCACGCCTCGCAGCGCCCGCCCTTCACGTTGAACGAGAAGCGACCGGGCATGTAGCCGCGCGCTTTCGACTCCGGCAGGGCGGCGAACAGCTCGCGGATGGGCGTGAACGCGCCGGTGTAGGTGGCCGGGTTGCTGCGCGGCGTCCTGCCGATGGGCGACTGGTCGATGTTGACCACCTTGTCCACGTTGTCCAGGCCGTCGACGCCGTCGCTCGCGCCGGGGCGGTCCTTGGCGCGGTAGAGCCGCTGCGCCAGCCACTTGTAGAGCACCTCGTACACCAGCGTGGACTTGCCGGAGCCGGAGACGCCGGTGACGCAGACGAGTTTGCCGAGCGGGAAGTCCACGTCCACGCTGCGCAGGTTGTTCTCCCGCGCGTTCTTCACACGCAGCCGCTTGCCGTTCCCGTGACGCCTCGCGAGCGGCATCGAGATCTCGCGACGGCCGGAGAGGTACGCGCCCGTGAGCGACGCCTCGCTCTCCTCGACGTCGTCGATCGTGCCCTCGGCCACGACCCACCCGCCGTGCTCGCCCGCGCCGGGGCCGAGGTCCACCAGGTGGTCGGCGGAGCGCATCATCGCCTCGTCGTGCTCGACGATGAGCACGGTGTTGCCGAGGTCGCGCAGCCCCTTGAGCGTCTCGATGAGGCGCGCGTTGTCGGTGGGGTGCAGGCCGACGGACGGCTCGTCGCAGACGTAGAGCACGCCCATCAGGCCGGAGCCGATCTGCGTCGCGAGCCGTATGCGCTGGCCCTCGCCGCCGCTGAGCGTGCCCGCGGGGCGTGAGAGCGACAGGTACTCCAGCCCCACGTTGAGCAGGAAGGAGAGGCGCGAGCCGATCTCCTTGAGTATCTGGTTGCCGATGGTCAGCTCGCGCTCGTTGAACACCGGCGCGTCGGTGTGCTCCGGCCAGCGCGGCTCGACCGGCACCTCCGGCGCGAGCCCCTGCACCGACAGCGCCCACTCGCTTGCCTCGGCGACGGAGAGCGCGGTCACCTGCATGATGGAGCGGTTCGCGATGGTGACCGCGAGCGCCTCAGGCTGCAGCCGTTCGCCGCCGCACGCCTCGCAGGGCAGGGCGGTCATATACCGCTCGATCTCGTTCCGCATGTAGTCGGACTGCGTGTCGCGGTAGCGGCGCTCAAGGTTCGGGATGATGCCCTCGTAGCGCGACTCCCACTCGAACACGCGCCCGTGGTGGGTGCGGTGGCGCACCTTCACCCTGCGACGGTCCGGGTAGCCGTAGAGGATGATCTTCCGCACGTGCTCCGGCATCTTCCGCCAGGGCGTGTGCATCCCGACGCCTTCCGCCTCGGCGACGCCCCGCAGGATGCTGAAGTACCACGCGGTGCTGGAGCCCGCCCGCGACCACGGGTGTATCGCACCCTCGTCCAGGCTGCGCGAGACGTCCGGCACGATGAGCTCGGGGTCGACCACGAGCTTCTGGCCGAGCCCCGAGCACGTCGGGCACGCGCCGTGCGGACTGTTGAACGAGAACGTGCGCGGCTCGATCTCCGCGAAGCTGATGCCGCAGTACGGGCAGGCGAACTGCTCCGAGAACACCTGCTCCTCGCCCGAGTCCGCGTCGACCGCCAGCATCCGCCCGTCGCCGTAGCGGAGCGACGTCTCGACCGAATCGAGGACGCGGCTGCGCTCCGTCTCGTCGTCGAGCACGAGCCGGTCGACGACGATCTCGATGGTGTGCCACTGCTGCTTGTTCAGCTCGATGCTCTCGTCGAGCGAGCGCACCTCGCCGTTGACGCGGACGCGGACGAACCCGGCGGCGCGGGCCTCGTCCAGCACGTCCTTGTGCTCGCCCTTCTTGTGGACGACGCGGGGCGCGAGGAGCATGAGCCGCGCGCCCTTGCGGGAGAGCACGGCCTCGGTGACCTGCTGCGCGGTCTGGTGCTGCACCGGCCTGCCGCAGCGGTAGCAGTGCGGGCGTCCGACGCGGGCGAAGAGCAGGCGCAGGTAGTCGTACACCTCGGTGACGGTGCCGACCGTGGAGCGCGGGTTGTTCGACACGCCCTTCTGGTCGATGGAGATGGCGGGCGACAGCCCCTCGATGTACTCGACGTCCGGCTTGTCCATGCGCCCGAGGAACTGGCGGGCGTACGCGGAGAGCGACTCGACGTAGCGCCGCTGGCCCTCGGCATAGATGGTGTCGAAGGCGAGCGTGGACTTGCCAGAGCCGGACGGGCCCGTGATGACGACGAGCCGGTCGCGGGGGATGGTGACGTCTATGTTCTTGAGGTTGTGCTCGCGAGCGCCGCGAACGACGATGCTTTCGAGGGCCATGGGGCTAGATGGTATCACCTGGCGGCGCGCGACAACGCAGCCTCGATCTTCTTGGCGAAGTCGCGCAGCAGCACGCTCGCGCCGTCGATCTCTATCGCCACAACGCGGCCTGCCTCGTCGTAGTCCAGGACGACCCCCTCAGCAACTTCGACCGACCGGACGCTCGGCTTCTCCTCGAATTGCATCCGGAGGATGTCCGATTCCTTGTCGTAGATGGTCTCCGGCTTTCGCACTATCGCGTCCACCATCGCTCTGCCTCCCCGTCGATGAATGCATTGTGCACCGTCTCGCCGTCACTCTCAACCACAACTCTCAAGTAGTGCTGCAGTTCCTCTACGTAGCCCCACAAGCGCGTGCGGCCGGGACGAGGATCGGGACGCGAGTGTTCCGGGCTCTGCATGACGCGATCGCAGTACTCATCCCGGAGGTACGGCCTTCTCTTCTCTACGATGTTCCGGTAGTACGCAGTAGCCTTCATTCAGCGATCTAGCGCCGCGCCCCCTACCGCTGCGCGATGGGGCGGCCCGGCAGGCGCGCCCAGACCTCGTCGCCGCGCACGAACGTCTCGAACGCCACCGCGTCGTACGTGTAGCGGTCGAGGCACTCGCCGGTGACGATGTCGAAGATGGCCGAGTGCAGCGGACAGATGACCTGCCCCGGCTCGATCGTGCCCCAGGAGAGCATCGCGCCCTGGTGCGGGCAGAAGTTCTCCAGCGTGCCGATGCGCTCACCGTCCCAGAAGACGGCGACCTCCCACCCGCGGTACTTCGGGTGCTCGATCTCGATGGCGAGCACGCCCTTCTCCTGCAGCTCGCTCAGCGGGCAGAGGTAGTACTCGTTCAGGGTTGTGGGGGCCCGGCTGAACATGGGCTACTGGATCTCCAGGAGCGGCTGACCGGCCTCGACGGCCTGGTCCTTCTTGATCTTGATGCCCTTCACGACCCCGCTGCGCGCCATCCGCACGCTCTGCTCCATCTTCATCGACTCCAGCAGGCAGATCTCGTCGCCCGCCTCCAGCTCCTGCCCCTTCGTAGCAGTGACCGAGACGATCTTGCCCGGCAGCGGACAGCGGATGACGCGCTCGTCGCCCTGCGTGATGCCGCGCAGACCCGGCAGCTCCGCCTTGCGGGGAGCCGAACGCCGCGCCGGAACGCCCGCGTCTCCCGGGTTGCCGACCTCCACCACGTACGTCTCGCCGTCCACGACGACCTCGACCGGGTTCTGGAAGAGGTCGGCGATCTCGACGTCGTACCAATCGTCGTTCACTCGCACGCGCATCCGTTTCACTGCAACACTCCGCTGCTGAGGCGGTTCGCCATGGCCGTGCGCCGACCGTGCATCCGCCACTTGCTGAACTGTATCTCCTGCGGGGACTCCTGTTCCAGCGCCATGGCGACCGCTATCGCGGCGGCGAGCGCGCTGTTGCGCGCCGGCTCGTTCAGCATCCGCTCCAGGAACGCGTTGTCGAACGCGCCGTTCCTGAAGTCCTTGTGCTCCATCACGCGACGCACCAGCGGGATGTTCACGACCGGCCCCTCGACGACGTACTGGTCGAGCGCCGCCATCATGCGCGCTATCGCCTCCTCCCGCGTCTCGCCGTGCACGATGAGCTTCGCCATCATCGACTCGTAGTGCGGCGACACCTCGTAGCCCTGGTACAGCGCGCTGTCGACGCGAACGTGCGGCCCCTCCGGCTCGACGAGCACCGAGACCGTGCCCGCGGTCGGCAGCAGCATCACCGGGTCCTCCGGGTAGATGCGCGCCTCGATGGCCGCTCCGTGCTGGCGGACGTCGCTCTGCGAGAGCGGCAGACGCTCCCCCGCCGCGACCCGCAGCTGCAGCTCCACGAGGTCCAGCCCCGTGACCATCTCCGTGACGGGGTGCTCCACCTGCAGCCGCGTGTTCATCTCCAGGAAGTAGAACTTCTCCTCCTTCGCGTCGTACAGGTACTCGATGGTGCCCGCGTTCGTGTAGCCGATGCTCTTCACGAGCCGCACCGCCGACTCGAGCAGCGCGCTCCGTATCTCCGGCGTCAGCTTGGCGCACGGCGTCTCCTCGACCACCTTCTGGTTGCGGCGCTGCACGGAGCAGTCGCGCTCGAACAGGTGCAGCGCCTTGCCGAAGTGGTCCGCGATGACCTGCACCTCGACGTGCGACGCGTTCTGGATGCGGCGCTCCATGTAGACGCGGCTGCTGCCGAACGCGTTCAGCGCCTGCGACCGCGCGCGCGTCACCGCCTCCGGCACCTCCTCGATGCTGTTCACGACGCGGATGCCCATGCCGCCGCCGCCGTCCGCCGCCTTGATCATCAGCGGGAAGCCGATGCCCCGGGCGATCGCCACCGCCTGCGCGTCGTCGATCTCGCCCTCCGCGCCGGGGCTGATGGGCACCCCCGCCTCGCGAGCGAGCCGCCGCGCCATGATCTTGTCGCCCATCTGCGCGATGACCTTCGACGACGGCCCGATGAACGTCAGCCCTTCCTTCTCGACCGCCTCGACGAACGACGGGTTCTCGGAGAGGAAGCCGTAGCCCGGGTGGATGGCCTGCGCCTTCGCCTTCTTCGCCGCCTTGATGATGTTCTCGCCGTGCAGGTACGACTGCGACGCGGGCGCGCCGCCGATCTCTATGGCGCGGTCCGCCATCTGGACGTGCTTCGCCTTCGCGTCGGCGGACGAGTACACCGCGACCGCCTCGATGCCGAGACGCTGGCAGGTGCGGATGACGCGGCAGGCGATCTCGCCGCGATTGGCGATGAGCACGGTGTCGAACATGGGAGATTAGTGTAACGGGCTCGCCCCCTTCTTGTCCCCTCGCCCCCTTCTTGTCCCCTCGCCCCCTGGCTTGTCCCCTCGCCCTCTGGGAGAGGGAGCCGCGCAGCGGCGGGTGAGGGCCTGGTCCCTTCCCCCTCGATGGGGGAAGGTTAGGATGGGGGTGAACCGGACGGAGCACAGCTCCGTCATTCTCGCGAAGGCGGGAATCCCGCATCCCTGCTTGTCATGTTGAGCGGAGCCGCAGGCGGAGTCGAAACATCTCTCGGATGCTCCGCCCCCCTCCGTCATTCCTGCGCAGGCAGGAATCCCGCATCCCATATCCCCTCGCCCCCTGGGAGAGGGAAGCCGCGCAGCGGCGGGTGAGGGCCTGGTCCCTTCCCCCTTGACGGGGGAAGGTTAGGATGGGGGTGAACCGGACGGAGCACAGCTCCGTCATTCTCGCGAAGGCGGGAATCCAGAGGCGGAGTGGTGGGCGCCTGGTGTAGGGGCGTCCCTTGTGGGCGCCCTTGGTACCCCCGAGGGGTACCCCTACATCTGACCCCTCGCCCCCTGGGAGAGGGAAGCCGCGCAGCGGCGGGTGAGGGTTGCCCGGTGGCGCCTGGTGTAGGGGCGTCCCTTGTGGGCGCCCTGGCTACCACCCCTCCCCCATCACGCTCCCGAGCGCCGACGCATAGTCCCGAGGCTCGATCTGCGGGAAGAGCGACCGCGCCAGATCGTCGGTCACCACCACGTCGTTGCGCAGACCCTCCACCAGCGCCCGCGTGATGGCGGTGGGGATGGGCGTGAACCAGTGCACCCAGTACGACGATAGCTGCGGCGTCAGCACCGGCACGGGAAGCAGCAACCGGCGGAGCCCCCGCGCCCTCGCGTAGTCCAGCATCAGCCCCTCGTAGGTCGTGACGTCCTTCCCGCCCACCTCGATGATGCGGCCCCGGCACGACGGCGTGTCGAGCGCCGCGACGAGGTAGTCGAGCAGGTCGTCGACCGCTATCGGCTGCACGCGCGAGTAGAGCCATCGGGGGCAGACCATGACCGGCAGGCGCTCGACCAGGTAGCGGACCATCTCGAACGAGATGCTGCCCGCCCCGACGACCACGGCGGCCCGGAACTCCGTGACCGCGACCCCGCCCGCGCGCAGCGCCTGCCCGCACTCCTGCCGCGAGCGCAGGTGCGGCGAGAGGTCCGCCCCCGACCCCAGCCCGCCGAGATAGATGACGTGCCCGACGCCTGCCTCCGCGGCAGCCTGGCCGAACGTATGGGCCGCCCGGACGTCCAGCTCGTGGAACCCGGGGCCGCTCCCCATGCTGTGGACGAGGTAGTACGCGGTGTCGACGCCGTCCAGCGCCTCGGACAGCGTCGCGGGCTCGAGCACGTCGCCGACCGCCACCTCGACCTGCCCGGACCACGGACGCGAGCGCACGCGCTCCCGGTCGCGGACGAGGACGCGCACGCGGCGCTCATCCTCCAGCAGCCGGGGCACCAGCCTCCCGCCGATGTACCCCGTCGCGCCGGTGACCAGGATCGTTCGAGGAGCGGCCATCCGATTCCTCCCCCACACGCTATTGTACGAGGTGGGTGGGTAGGGGGGTGTCAGTGGATTCTCTGCCAGTGTGTCATCAGCCCCTTCCGCATTCCCCCCGTCCGCGTGGTATCGTTCCGTCAATACAGGAGGTTGCCCGTGACGCTAACGGTTGAACCCCACCGCGCATTACCGGTCCAGACGCTCGGCGTAGGCTCCGAGCGAACCTGCGATTGTCCTCGGAACCACCTCAATTGCATGACGGCAAAGGAGTGGATCAGGAGCCAGTTAGGAGTCTGGCAGTTCAATTACAACGGCAGGGACATCCGCGACAAGAAATTGCACCCGGCTACCTTTCCCGTCTCCCTGGCAGCGCACGCCATCAAACTGTTTACGCACCGGGGCGAACTTGTTCTTGACCCGTTCGTAGGCAGCGGCACAACGCTCGTCGCAGCGCAAGAGTTGGGGCGCAACGCCGTCGGTGCAGACCTCTCCGGGGAGTACGTCAACCTCAGCATGAGCAGACTGGGTTTGCCTCAGGAGGGCGGTCCACGGCAAGTCGCCGTAACCGTGGACGCCCGCAACCTCGCTCAGTTGCTCGAACCGGATTCCGTGAAACTCATCTTCACCTCGCCACCCTACGCTAACCTCCTGAACCGCCCGCGCAAGAACAAGAGCCGTCGGGTGCGGCATAACGAGCAATACATGAAGGTCGAGCAGTATTCGCAGGACGCGCGCGACTTGGGCACGCTTGGCCTTGACGCTTACGCGCGGGAGATGGCGGACATCTTCCGCAGCCTCAAGCCCACGATGAAGCCGGGAGCCCACTGCGTTATCAACGTTCCCGACATGTGGTGGGAGAACTCGCGCGTCACGATCCACGTCGCTGTCATCGAGGCGCTGCGCTCCGTCGGCTACGAGTTTAGGAACACTGTTATCTGGGACCGCACGAACATTGTGAACAAGGTCGGCATCTTCGGCTGGCCGAGCAACTACATCACGATGGGGACGACGTTCGAGTATCTCCTCGATTTCATACGGCCGGTGCATGACAACGCCTGACCCGAATCTGAAGAAGACGATCTCTGCCACGATGCGGCGCGTGCGGCAGGGGCAGATACCCGGCTCCCAGAGGATTGTCCGCGAGGCGTTCCAAGAACTCAGTTACGATGCGACGCACGTCACACCAGCGGATGCTCGGGCCCGGTTCAACGACATCCTCTCCAAGGCGTTTGGTCACACGCTCACCGTTTTGGAGCGGTACGAGAATGCGGCGTACTCGGAAGGCATAGCTGAGGCACTGCTGCAACTGCGGCCCCAACTGACCGCCCAGGCGGAAGCCATCGATGCAGAGCAGGGGTTCGAGCCTGCCGCCAAGTCACTCATCTCAGGCCTGTACTTGGAACTGCGCGAAGCGTTCCTCTCCGTCAGCCAGAGCCGCAAGACGCGCGGCGGTAAGGATTTCGAGCTATCGTTCGCCCATGCGCTCTCGCTCGCGGGGTTCCCTCACGCGATGCAGGAGATCAAGACTCGCGCGGACTTCATCCTGCCGAGCAACGCGGCCTTTCAGCAGAACCGGACGCTCTGCGCGGTCGCCTCGCTGAAACGCACTCTCCGCGAGCGTTGGACAGAAGTCGTGGCTGAACTGGTCATGCTGCATATGCCAAACGTGTTCCTTGTAACCGCCGACCACAACGTGAACCAAGGGACGGTCAAGGGTATCTGTGACGACAATCCCCTGCATCTGGTGGTCTGGGACGACGTGAAAGACCGTCAATACAAAGACCATCCGCGCGTGCTCAGTTTCACGCAGTTCGCTAACGAGCGCCTGCCGAATCTGCAAAGCATGTGGGCAGGGGCCGGGCTAGCCTAGGGCTTCTCCAAGGGAACCTAGGTGACCGGTGAGGCTGGTTTGAAGCGGTCGAACTCTGCTGGAAGGAGCTGAAGCAACTGTTCTGCCTCCATGCCGTAGACATCGTAGGTCATAGAGAGCTGGTTAAGTACATCAATAAAGCGTGGCAGGCTTCCAGGAGGGATGGAGGCCTTCTCCGTCCCCAATATGTTGTTGCGCAAACGACCTGTCGATTTTTCTGCATACAAAATATGTGCTAGTTCGATTATTCCCTCTGAACGGAAAATCTCGATAGCACTGGCTAGTCGATGCGTGAAATGTCCCAAGGAACTCACTGGTTCATTAAGCATGAACCATGCCGCTTCTCCGTGATGAATCCATATCTCATAGGCTAGTTTGAGACGATGGCGGGAGCTCAGTTGTCCTTGGCGGTTCGGGTCCAACAGATAAGCGTGTTCAGCATACTCGCTTAATCTATTGGTTTTGTGGTGCACTATTCCTTCTAGATAAAACACACCTAGCCATGACCATAAGTAGGAGTTGTCGGCCACTGATCCTCCGCTGAGAGGTTCGAACCGCTCGGCCAAGTACTGACCAGCCTCGCGTCGGTTAGCGAATGAGCGCGACTCAACGAATACCTCTGGTTCTACTGGCAACGAATATGTGTGATCGTCCAACAAACCGCTAGGCAGCGGCATCCAGCCGTTCATCCGTATCGCGTTCAAGTAATTTCTTGCGACGCGCATTCCTTCAGGTGTGAATTCACAGACGGCGTGTTCTTCTCCCATATCCTTTACCTTCCCCTGAGTGCAGCCGTATAGAGGTCGCTGGCCCTAAAGTGCTTCTGTGTGAATGCTGCTACAGCAGCGTCTATCCACGTCATGCGAACAGAGTGTTCGTCATCGCCGGAGTTCGTGACCAATGGCGCGTCATGGAAGGAGCGCACAAAGGACAGCAAGTCGTTCCAATCCCCTGCATCCTCCATGTCTTCGTCATCAACAATCAACGCTCGCACGAGCACGGCGCGGAGTACTTCCGGCATCACTAGACCGCGGAATGCATTGTCGCCTTGTACTGCGGACTCGATACCGGGAATGTTCTTATTGATTCTGAGGGTTGGATTTCCTTCCCCGAAATCCAGATTCCAAACCTCTTTGCCCAAGTCGTCTCTCGCCTCAAGCCAGATTAGCGAACCGTGATGCTCTTCGCGCTTCGGCCTGATGCGGTTTGCCATTGCTAGGAGTGTCCCTGATCCATCCGGCGCGACGACCTTCACGCGGAAGGAAGGGTTATCTGGCATGTTGACGAGCAACCTATCGAGAGGAGGGCGAGGCATTCCCACGGTTCCCCACCGAAAACGGATCGCTGCCCGCCCGCGATATGCCTCAATAGTCACCGGGGCGTCTGGTGGCAGTTCCATGCCATCGAAATCCAGCGTAGCAACGAACGATGGGGGTCCAACACTCTGTGAGCCGAGAACCTCTATCTGAACGCGCTCCTCTTCAATGCGCTTACGCTCTGTAAAGTTGAAGCGGCGAATCATGAGCTGTCACCATCTTCTTGAATAGAGGCCTCGACCCTGTTCACCCGTACAACGACATCCCGGTGAGTGTCGAAACCGCGAACGGTTACGAAGAAAGTTGTGTGGTCGTCTATATCGAGCAGTAGTTCATTCCCATTCTCGCCTGGAATCACACTGCATCCCTCCGAGTGGATTTCGAGAGAGCCAGTTCCGTGTAGACGGAAGTCGTGAGGGCTGTAGCTTTTCATGGGGTTGCCGCGTGGCACTTCGTACGCTACTCGCAAGCGCACCCGGTTGGGAGGACTCATGGCATTTGTCGCGAACCTTACACGGAATCCCTTACCTGACTGATCTACATTGAAATCAGGGTGCCCCGGTGCCAGGTCAAGTTGTCTGTGCTTGGGGCTTGCGGTACTTGTCTTGTCCGCACTACGTCTCTTCTCCCCGTGTCCACTGGACGGGAAGATGTCGGCAAGGGCATCCCGGTTCAATGCCACCGGCCTTGCTTCCCATATGCTGAGTAGGTTGTTGGCCGCCCGACGAACCTCTGTGATGCACCTGCGAGCAGATACCCAACGCTTACCCACACGCTCACTCTGCGGATACCACATCGTGTGTGCAGGAGGTTCCGAATCACGAAGCATGGCTGCGAGTGGCTCTTTCTCATCCACTATAAGCAAAGCGCGCGCCTTGTGTTGCCGCACCTCATCCATTTCGGTTATGGACAATGGGCCGCGCACGTAGAAGTCGTGCCCCTGCGTGAGCGAGTCGTCGTGTTGAACATATAGACGAAAAGAAGTCGGTTTACCGGGTTCACCCTTCCGCTCCACAGTTGTGTTAACGCGGAAAGCAAGCATTTCCCCGTCCTCGTATCGCTGTTGTAAATCAGATAGTTCTTTGAAATGCTCGTAGTCGGCCCTGTTTGCCGGTGGCGAATTCAGATTAATATGCACGCGATTCGGCCAGATTGCCCTGCTGCGGCACATCTCGAACAAACGCTGGTAACTACTCATACTCCGCTCACCGTGATCCTCCAGGTCGAGTTGGCTCAACACATCATCTATAGTGTCACTAGTGACCTCTGTACTGTTGTTTTCTCCTTCATCAACGATAACCTTGAGCCAGTCTGCGATTATCGGATAGAAGTAATTATGCACAACGGCTGCTAGTATCTGCGTCTTGTCTATCGGTAGGTCGCCGTCAGTTCGCGGAAAAGGGATGACTACTGATAGCCCTGGCCTGTCGCGGAAGCGCAGGTTAAAATCTCGCATAAACTGCTCTATGAACAGCCGATGCTGCAAATTAGACATGCACAGTGGTACTGGCAGTTCGGCATCCATTTCTGCGAAATATCCATATGGATCGTATCGTACCCCGTCGATATTGTGCTTGGTGAGTACCGTCTGTCCCATCAGAAGCACTTCGTTATCAGAACGGCGTCGGGTGACTGCGATGTAAGCGCTTGCCTTGGAAGCATCAGGGAAAACCCATTTCCCCAAACCCCATGAACCGCCATCTTCTCCGGATTTCCCTGAGCGGGCTATATTTCGGAAGAACCAGTAGAAATGATTATTGTTGGCAGGTTCCTCTGCTGAATCATCATACTGTTGGTAATCTCCTTCTAAGCCAATCGTTCCCGTATCTTCAACAACCAAATACGGCATGCCTGTATCGCCGATGCCTCGTGTCTCCGCTTGGCGTCGGAAGTCGTCATCTGGGTCGAGCCCTACTTTCAAGTGTTCGGCCAACCCGTCCATGTAACTTGCTGCACTGATGGCATCTAGGGGCTCATGGATTCCACGCAGAGAGAATCGCACGCGTACAGGCTCGCCCGTGGTCCTATCTGCCCTTGCTACGGCTGCGTCAAGTGAGTTTTGAATCACTTCGCGAACTAGTCGCTCGTTGATTGCCTCTCCAGTGAAGAATTCACGTTCCATTGGGTTTTGGTTGAGTTCTCCACGACCCATCTCACGGAAGTTCCAATGCACGTCAACCATTTGGCTATAGGCTCTCCACTTGTGTTGTCGCGGGGCGCGATTCTAGCAATCTTACCCAATCTGCACAAACTCCCCCCCCAAACCACTGACACGCGCCCCTATCGCGGCCGGAGGGCGGCCGCGTACGCTGGTTGCATGACCGTCGACCGCGCACGACCCACAGACCGCGTCTATAGCTTGAGGCTCAGCCATAGGTCTGGTCTATGGGTCCGGCACTACACACACGCTTTGCATTCGCATCTTGACGCCTTACCCCCGGAAGCAGGCCGTGGCCTTGTCGATATAGATGTCGATATAGATGTCAAAACGACGTCTTGCCCCCTATCCACTCGTAAGGTTGACATCAAGAACGACAGGAAGAACGTGCGCGCATCAGCCATGGACCGCGTCTATAGCTCGGGGCCCAGCCATAGATACGGTCTGTGGGTCCGGCGCGCAACTTTTGAAAACTATGGCACCCTTGCATCCTTAATCGCGGGAAGCAGGCCACGGCCTTGCAAACACCCCAAAACCAAGGCGGCCAAGGATGCCAAACGGGCGGTCCGATTTACTCGTGGACCGGCGACCAAGGATGCCAGAATTCAGGGGCAGTGGTCATCTTGGTCGGAGGGTTAGAGCACGGCCATCATGTGGTGCTGGACGCGATTGGCGCGCTGCACGCCCATCTTCATCACCTGCCGCGCCGGGCGGTCGTTCCGGTCCGGGAACATCGCATCCCACGCCGCGTCGATTGCGGGCAGGTCGGCGTAGTCCTGGATGAGCAGCGTGATGAGCCCCACGTTGTCCATCGTCCCGCCGCCCGACTCCACCAGCGACCGGATGTTGCGGATGCCGTGGTGCGCCTGCCCCTCGATGCCCGGCACCGGCTCCAGCTTGTCCGGCCCCGCCGTGTCGACGCCGGAGACGCCGCCCGAGCAGAAGAGGTCGCCGATGCGCGCGCCCATCGGGATCGGGTCGTGGTGGCCGTGCCCCTCGATCTCGTGGTTCGTCCGCTCGCCGCCTATCCTGCCGATCACCTGCAGCTGGATCTGCCCGCCCATGGGGTAGCGGTACGTCTTGCGCGCCGCCTGGTACTGGCCGATGGGCCACGCCTCCAGGTACACGTCCACCATGTACGGCTGGTACGCGAAGTCGTTCAGGTACACCCACTGCAGCACCACGTCGTCCACCGTCCCGCCCGCGTGCTCCATGAACACCCGCATGTTGTCGAAGCACTGGTCCGTCTGTGCGTCCTCGCCGACGACCGGCAGCGAGGTCGACAGGTCCCACGGCACGATGACCGACGAGAAGACGTAGTCGCCCAGCCGCGCGCCGTTCGGGAGCGGGTCGCGGTGCGTCAGCCCGGCGACCTCGATGCACTGCCGCTGCTGCCCGGCAACGCCTATCGCCTGCAGTTCGACGCCCTCGCCGGGCGGCAGCGGGTACGACGTCGTCTTGCGCGCGGGCCGGTTGTCGGCGTCCGGGAACAGCTCCAGCCAGCCGGTGTTGATGTGCGGCCGGAAGTCCTGGCTGTCGATGAAGTTCGTGACGATGCCGATGTTGTCGGTCGAGAGCCCGGCGGACTCGACGAGCGTGCGCAGGTTGCGCCACGCGTTCAGGAACTGCTCGGCGGGGTCGTCGGGCATGACGCCGGTCTCGAGGTCGATGCCGCGCACGCCGGATGTGAAGAAGAGCCCGCCGACCTGCACGAGGTCAGGCACAGGCGCGTCCGGCGCGCTGAGGCCGGGCAGCCGCGTCGTCGTGCGCTTGTTCGGCCTGCCGGGCGCGCCCTTGTCGCTGAGCGCGGGGCCGGGCGCGTCGCGGAACTTCGGGCGGATCGCCGCGTTCGCCAGCCGCGCGTCGCCCGCGGGCTTGACCATCGCCTCGGCGCCCGCGAGCGCGAGCCGCTCGTCGCGGTCCTCGTCGCCGGTGCCGCTCACGCCGATGCCGCCGATGACCTCGCTCGCCCGGTGCAGCGTCAGCCCGCCGTGCAGCGTCGTCACGCCGTCGTTCGACCAGTCGGCGACCGTGCGGCCGTCGTGCGATATCTGCTGCCGGTAGATGAGCGTGTCGCGCCCGATGAACGCGGCGGTGTACGCCTTCCGCTCCGCGTTCCGCACGTCGGTCGCCGACGCGCCGTCGCGCCGCACGGAGTAGACGAGCGCGCCGCTCTCGTCCACGACCGCCAAGGCAAACGGGCGCTCGTTGGGACGCGCCGCGGCCATCGCGGCCGCTATCGCGCGTTCGGCGTCTTCCAGGCTGATCGTCTCTCGTGCCGGCATGCCTCAGGCTCCTTCCACCGCGATCACGGAGGCCGTCGCGGCCTCCCAGCGGATGCCCACGATGCCCTGGTACGCGTCGGAGTTGTACCAGGCCGTCAGCGTCTCCATGTCCGGGAACTCGATGACCACGAGGCGGCTGGGCTGGAACTCGCCCTCGATGACCTCGCTCGCGCCGCCGCGCACGAGGAATCGCCCGCCGTACGGCTCCAGCGTCGCGGGCACCTGCGCCCCGTACGCCTGGTACGACTCCGCGTCCTGCACCTGTACGTCTGCCATGAGATACGCGGGCATCACTCCACCCCCATCGCTTCGAGCCCGATGCGCGCCAGCGCCTCGTCCCGTATCGTCGAGTTGCCGCTCATCGCTATCCCGCCGACGACCTGTCCGCCCGAGACGATGGCGAGCCCGCCCTGGAGCGTCGTCAGCTTCGGGTCGCCCCAGTCGTTCAGCGTGCGCCGGTTCGCCTTCACGACGTGGTCGCGGAAGTCGACGGTGTTCATGCCGATGCGCGCGGCCGTGTACGCCTTCGCCCGGGCCCGCCCCAGCATCCGCGCCGGAGCGCCGTCCACGCGGGCGCAGAGCACCTCCGCGCCGTGGGCGTCGGTGATGCAGAGCGCGCCGGGATTGTCCGTGCCGTCGGCGAACTCGGCGAATATCGCCTCCTTCGCCTTCAGGGCCTCCTCGAGGCCGATGCTCTTCGTCTCGAACATGGCTTACAACTCCCTCAGCAGCCGGCCGAAGCCGGGTATCTTGTCGTCCACTCCGGCGAGGCGCAGCGACTGCCACGCCATCGCCTGCATGCTGCTCACGACCGGCACGCCGAGCTCCTGCTCCAGCGTCTCGACGACGGCGACGCTCGGCATGAGCGCCCCGGTGATCCACACGCCGTCGGCGTTCGGCGTCGCGCGGAAGAGGTCCGCCGCCATCCGCCGCACGATGCCGAGGTCCATCGTCGAGACCTCGTACGCCCGCAGCTCGCCGCCCGCCACCTCGCCGACCACCGAGCCCGCGTTCGCGACCTCGACGTCCGCGTTCGCCACGTACTCGGCGAGTTGGGCGTGCGTCTTGTCGTCGAACGGCGTCAGCATCGCCACGCGGGTCATGCCGAGCGCGTTCATCGCCTTGATGCACGAGCCGAGGTCGGTCGCCGCGGGCGTGTCGGTGACGCTGCCGATGCGGGCCAGGATCTCGTCCTCGAACTTCCAGCCGCGCCCGGCGATGATGGGCACGCCCGCCTGCATGATCGACTGCGGCCGGCGCGTCATGATCTCCTCGGTCGCAGCCGGCAGGCGCTCGATGCCCGCCGCGTACGAGCGCTCGCCCTCCGAGAGGACGACGCCGAGCGAGGTCATGACGATGGTCACGCCCTCCGGGGCGATGAGGTAGAACTCGTACGAGTTGTTCTCGTGCGCGGGCGACGGGGTGATGAACCCGCACCGTGCGCGCCAGCCGTAGGGGCGGTCGGCGGTCGCGTTCAGCGCCATGCGTCCTCCTCCGGTACCGGGGTGGGGCGCAGTCTACCCCTGCGTGGGGTGGAGGGCTACCCGCGGCGCTTGCGCAGCTCGGCCCAGACATCGTCCGGGGAGAGGCCCGCGTCAGCGAGCAGGACGAGCGTGTGGTAGAAGAGGTCGGCCACCTCGCCGGGAAGGCTGTCGGTGTCCTGCGTGGCCGCGGAGAGCGCGACCTCCACGCCCTCCTCGCCGACCTTCTGCGCGATGCGCGACGTGCCGCTCTCGAACAGCGACGTGGTGTAGCTGCCCTCGGGGCGCTCCTGCTGTCGCTGGCGGATGACCTGGAAGAGCTCCGAGAGCACGCCGGGGCCTGCGTCGCTCCGGTCGTACTCCGGCTGCTCCGGCAGCGGCGTGAAGAAGCACGAGCGCGCCCCCGTGTGGCACGCCGGACCGTCGGCTCGCACCTTGAACAGCAGCACGTCGCTGTCGCAGTCCACCTGCGCCGATGAGACGTGCAGGAACGCACCGGACGTCTCGCCCTTGTGCCAGGGCGCCTGGCGCGAACGGCTGTAGAAGTGCATCTCGCCCGACTCCAGCGTGCGCGCGACCGCGTCCGGGTTCATGTGCGCGACCATCAGCACCTCGCCGGTGGCCTCGTCCTGGCAGATTGCCGTCACGAGCCCCTGAGCGTCGAGTCGTATCCGTGCGTTCTCTGCGGTCGTCATCGGGTACCTCCGTTCGCGGCGCGTCAGTCGAACAGCGCCGGAATCTCGGACAGATCGCTCACGATGTAGTCGGGCGGCAGCAGCGCGCCGTTCTCGGGCGGCGGCGTGCGCCCCGGCGTGTCCTGCGTGCGCTGCACGAGCACCGTCTGCATGCCGGCGAGCTTCGCGCCGTGCGCGTCATCGTAGGGCGAGTCGCCCACGTACAGCACGGCCTCCGGCGGCACGCCCATCTCGTTCACGAGGCGGGCGAAGATGCGCGGGTCCGGCTTGTAGGCGCACGCCTCCTCCGACGAGAGGACATAGGAGAAGCAGTCCCAGCCGTTGTGGGCTATCGTCCCGTACAGGAAGCGGTCGTCCGCGTTGGAGAGCACGGCGAGCGTCTGCATCCTCCCCAGCGCGTCGAGCGCGTCGTTCGTCTCGGGGAATGCGTCCCTTGCAGCGAGCGCGGTCACGCTGTCGGAAGCCGCCTGCTCCGCGTCGCCGGTCAGTCCCATCGCCTCGAACGTCTCGATGAAGGCGTCGCGCCACGCCTCCCAGTACGTCTTGAACGGTGGGCTCGCCTCGGGGTCGGCCATGTTCGTGCGCGTCTTCCGGAACTGCACGTCGCGGATGGCCCACTCCTTCCAGAACGCGAGCGCGTCCACGGGCAGGCGTTGCCCGTCCACGATCGCCTTGTGCGCCATCTGCCATTCCGCCGTGTCGTTCTTCACGAGCGTGCTGAACATGTCGAAGGCGACGACTTCGATGTGCCTGAGGTCTGCCATCGTCTCAGTGGACCTCGCGCGTGGGGATGCCCTGCGCCGCAAGCGAACGCTTCACGTCCGCGATGACGTGCTGGCCGTAGTGGAAGATGGAGGCCGCCAGCGCCGCGTCCGCGTGGCCGTCGGTCACCGCCTGCGCGAGGTGCTCGATGCAGCCCGCGCCGCCGCTCGCAATGACGGGGATGGGCACGGCGTCGGCGACCGCGCGCGTGAGCTCGAGGTCGTAGCCGTCCTGGTGGCCGTCGGCGTCCATGCTCGTGAGCAGCACCTCGCCCGCGCCGAGCTCCGCCGTGTACTCGGCCCATCGCACCGCGTCGATGCCGGTGGGCGTGCGTCCGCCGTGGATGTACACCTCCCACCGCGACTCCGGGCCGACGGCCAGCGCTCCCTTGCCGGGGTGGCCGTCCGGCAGCAGCGACGGATCGGCAGCGGGGCTGTCGGGCGCGATGCGCCGAGCGTCGATCGCGATGACGAGGCACTGGTTGCCGAACGCCGCCGTCGCCGTCGCGAACGCGTTCGGGTCCAGCACCGCCGCCGTGTTCATCGACACCTTGTCTGCGCCCGCGTTCAGCAGCTTCCGCACGTCCTCGACGGTGCGCACGCCCCCGCCGACGGTCAGGGGGATGAACACCTGCTCCGACACGTGCTCGACCACGTCGATGATGGTGTCGCGCCCGTCGGAGCTGGCGGTGATGTCGAGGAAGACGAGCTCGTCCGCGCCCTCGCGGTCGTAGAAGGCGGCGAGTTCGACCGGATCGCCAGCGTCGCGCAGGTTGACGAACGACGCGCCCTTGACGACGCGCCCGCCGGTGACGTCGAGGCACGGGATGATGCGCTTGGTGAGCATGGCCCTAACAGGATACCGGACGCATGACAGGAGCGGAGCGACTTACGCTGTCCACGAGACGTGGCCGTGCAGGTCTGCCGGCTGCGGCTTGCTCCTGAAGACGGCGAACTCCGCCTTCGACGCCGCAACGGTCGTGTCCGCGCCGTGGCCGGGGAGCACGAGCGAGCCGTCGGGAAGCGTGAGCAACCGCTCCTCGATGCTCTGCACGACCTGGCGCAGGTCGTCGGGCGTGTTCGTGCGTCCGGGGCCGCCGGGGAAGAGGGTGTCGCCGGAGACGAGCGTGCCGTCGGCGAAGAGGCAGAGCGCGCCGGGCGTGTGGCCGGGCGTGTGCAGGATGCGTATGCGCGTCGTCCCGACGCTGAGCTCGTCGTTATGGGCGAGCAGGGCGTCCGGTTCGCCGGGCAGCCTGCGGGCGTCGCTCTCGTGCACCGAGACAGGGAGGTCGGTGAGCCGCTTGAGGTCGGCGTAGCCCGCGACGTGGTCCGGGTGGGTGTGCGTGACGATGACGCCCTTCACCTGGAAGCCGTCCGCCTCGCTCAGCAGGCGCTCGATCTCCGCGGGCGCGTCGACGAGGTACGCCTCCTTCGTGGCCGGGTCGGCGATGACGTAGCCGTTGTTGTCGTACGGCCCCATGCCGGCGACCTTGAACACGAGATGCGGGCCATCGTAGACGAGCGTCATGCGCAACTCCTCCGCGCGGGTGTCCGCATAGGATAACGCGGAGGCGGCGGCGCCGGGTGCTATGCTCGGTGGCCACAACGAATGGAGGGCATGACGTGGAAGGCTCGCTGAAGGATGCGGTGCGCGAGTACGCGCTCGGGCTGCCCGGAGCGTGGGAGGACCACCCGTGGGGGGAGAGCGCCATCAAGGTAGGGAAGAAGGTGTTCGCGTTCCTCGGTGTGCCGGGCGCCGGGTTCGGCATGGGCGTGAAGCTGCCCGAGTCCGCTGGGGCGCTCCTCTCGATGCCGTTCGCGCGTCCGGCGGGCTACGGTCTCGGCAGGAGCGGCTGGGTGGAGATGACGTTCGCCGAGGACGACGCCGATGCTCCCCCGCTCGACCTGCTGCTGGAGTGCGTCGAGGAGAGCTACCGCGCCATCGCGCCGAAAACGCTCGTGAAGGAGCTCGACGCGCGGGGAGAGTAGGGCGCCTAGCCGGGCACAGGCGCCGCCTGGTGGAAGAGCAGTTGCCAGCCGCCCTCCGTCCGCGACCAGAGCGAACTCCGATTCGCGACCTGCTCCTCGCCTGCGTACGTCTCGACGCTGATGTAGGTCACCTGCGCGACGTCTGGACTGAGCGGCCGCACGCTGAAGTCGCTGAGCGGCAGCCTGGCTTCGATGGGGCGCGCCGGGATTCCGAGCGTGTCCTCTCGGCTGTAGATGCGGCCCGACCTGCCGAACTCGAAGAAGCCCGGCGCGAGGACGCGCTCCATCCATGCCCGGTCGAACCGCGTCTCGGCGCGCCAGAGGCCCTCTTCGAGCCGTTCCAGGTATTGCCGGTCCTGCTCGCTGAACTCCATGTGGGGGCCTACCGGAGCGCGGGCAGCACCTCTGCCGCCGCGAGGCGTATCGCGCCCTCGACGACCTCGCGCGGCGTGCCCGGCCACCCGAAGCGCAGCGACGCGTGCGTGACGCCCACGTCGGCGAAACGCTGGAGGTCGGCGGTGACGTCGTCCGGGCTGCCGACGATGAAGCGCCCCGCGGCCAACTCCTCGAACGGCTGGGTGAAGTCCTCCTCGCCGGGGAGCGCCTTGTCCTGCCCCCACGCGGCGTAGGCCTTGTACTTGCCCTCCAGGAATGGACGGGCGGTCGCGATGGCCTGCTCCCGCGTGGGTGCGACGAACGTCTCGCGCGACATCGGCAGCGTGTCGACGGGCGGGTGGCCGTGCTCGGCGCGCACCGTCTTGTACAGCTCCACCTGTCGCGCCAGCGTGTCGAACGGGGCGTGGGGGTTGAGGTACCACGTTTCCCCGGTGCGGGCGATGCGGCGCACCATGCCGTCGCCGTTCGCGGCGATCCAGATGCGCGGGTGCGGCTGCTGGATGGGGCGTATGCCGAGGTGCACGCCGGTGACCTTTGTGAAGCGACCCTCGAACGTCACCTCGCCGCCTGCCCAGAGCTGCCTGGCGAGGCGCAGGTTCTCGAACATCCGCGCGATGCGGTCCTCGTGCGTGACGCCGAACGCCTCGTACTCCTCGTCGCGGTAGCCGAGCGCGGCGTTGATGATGACGCGCCCGTTCGTGAGCACGTCCAGCGTCGCGACGTCCTCGGCCATCTGCACCGGGTTCTGCAGCGGGATGAGGACGGTCGAGAGCATATCCATGTCGCCGGTCTCGGCGCTGATGCGGGCGAGCGCGATGAGCGGCTGCAGCATCTGGAACGGGTGCGAGAGGTAGTGCTGGCCGGCGTAGATGTAGTCGAAGCCGAGCTCGCGACCGACGCGCACGAGGTGGAGCACGTCGGCGAACCGCTGCACCATGTCGCCGTCGCCGGAGTGCTGGAGGAGGCCGGAGAGGGAGAGTCCGAACTTCACGATGCGGCGTCCAGCCGGGCGATGTCGGCCTGCATATTCGTGAGCTCGGTGATGATCTCCCTGATGCGCGCCCGGTTCTCCCGGCTCTCGGTTTGGATGTCCTGTGCCCGCTCGTCGTGGGACCGCATCCATGCGTTCTGTGTCTGCGCCCACTCGTTGTGGGACTGCACCCACTCGCTATGCCTCTGCGCCCAGTCGTTGTGGGACTGCACCCACTCGTTATGCCTCTGCATCCACTCGTCGTGGGACTGCACCCACTCGTTATGCCTCTGCATCCACTCCTCGTGGGATTGCATCCACTCCTCGTGGGATTGCATCCACTCCTCGTACCTCCGCACCCACTCCTCGTGCTCCTCAAGGCGCTTGTCGTGTGCCTGCTGCTCCGCCTCCATGCGGTCCATCGCCTGGACGAGGTTGGCTATGGCCTTGGCGTGCATCTCCATGCGTTCGGGTGAACTCATGCGACTCCTCCGTGCGCGGCGATTATAGCAACGGGTGTGGCGCCCAACGACCGCCGCGTGTCACTGATTCCGGGCGCGTCCCTGAGAGATTCCTCGGCTCCGCTGCGCTTCGCTCGGAATGACAATTGCTATGATTTCCCCGCGACCGGAACCCCCGACGGAGGCCGAGACCGATGGACCGCACAGCCCACATCGCGCAGCGCATCGTTGGCGCCCGCATATTCGAGTACGCCATCATCGCGCTCATCCTCGCCAGCGGCGCGCTGCTCGGACTCGCCACCTCGCCTGACATCGTCGACCGGTACGGCGACGCCATCGAGATGGGCAACCGGGTCATCCTCGGCGTGTTCATCGTGGAGGCCGCGCTCAAGATGCTGGCGCTCGCCCCGACCCCCCAGCGCTACTTCCGCGACGGCTGGAACGTCTTCGACTTCGCCATCATCGTCTTTGCGCTCGTGCCCGCCACCGGCTCGTTCGCCATGGTCGCGCGGCTCGGACGGCTCCTGCGCGTGCTGCGCCTCATCTCCGCGATCAAGGAGCTGCGGCTCATCGTCGGGGCGCTCGTGCGCTCCATCCCCAGCGTCGCCAACATCATGATGCTGATGAGCATCGTCGTGTACATCTACGCCATCGTCGGCTACCACCTCTTCCACGAGGCCGACCCCACCCACTGGCGCACGCTCGGCATATCGCTGCTGTCGCTCTTCCGCGTCATCACGCTGGAGGACTGGACGGACATCATGTACGCCGCGATGGAGCACCACGGGCTCGCGTGGCTCTACTTCCTCAGCTTCGTGGTGGGCGGCACGTTCGTCGTGGCGAACCTCTTCATCGCGGTCGTCATCAACAACCTGGACAAGGCGAAGGTCGACCAGCTGATGACACTGGAGACGCCGCCCTCGCGCGAGGAGCTGCTGCGCGAGCTCCGCACGACGCAGGAGACGCTCCGCCGCCTGGAGGAGCGCCTCGGCGGGTACGGCGGGGAGAGGCGCTAGGAGGGCAGGGCCGGAGCGGTTAAGGATGTCAATGGGCGCGGGAGCTGACATCCTTAATCCCCGATCTACGAGTAAACCGGCCATGCCATCTGACATTCTTAATCCTCTTGCTCAGTCCGTTTCCATGGTCGTGGCCTGCTTTCCGCCATTTAGGAAGTAACAATCTCATCCAATTTCAAAAGTTGGGCGGCCGACCCATAGACCATATCTATGGCTGGGCCCCGAGCTATAGACGCGGTCTATGGCTGCTGCCTGTACGACGATCATGCAACCAGCGTACGCAATCACGCGGCGACCGCGAAAGAGTCGGGTGTCACCAACTCGTCGTTCCTGCGCAGAGCACACTGTGCCAGAGGGTCAGCATTCAAGCTGACATCCCATCAGGATCAACAGGTCCGTTAGGCCGTATGCTTCGGCAGTAGCGCAGGCGTCCCCTGTATCGGCCCCGCCAGCAATCAGTGCCAAAACGATTGCTCGATTGCTTACAGTGACGAAGCCATCCTTCCATGCTCTGAGGACGCAGCTAATGATTAGGGGGACACCTTGGGCTGAGGCATTCACATCTGCCCCACGTTCGATCAGTAGGTGAACAACTTCAACATGCTGGCTGAAGATAGCGTAGTGCAGCGGTGTAAACCCGTTTTCGGTACTGAGATTCACATCACCACCACTATTGAGCAGGGCGAGGGCCACGCTATAGTGGCCGAAGTGGGCAGCGAAGTGCAGTGCGCCTACTCCCTCCTCGTCCAAGACGTTCGGGTCGACCCCCTGTCCTAAGACACGCTGGACGCTAACCGCATCTCCCTCAACTGCATAGCCAATCAACGCATACTGGAGTAGATAGATCCCCGCGCTCCTGGTCGCTTCCGCCACATCTGCCAGCTGTTGAGGCAGCTCAGCTATCTGTTCTGCCAATTCCATCGCTTCCGTCTGCGCTATCGGACTCTCGGAGTCTGGAAACGCTTCTAGAAAAGCATCGGGCACAGGCTCCTTGAGCTGCTCAGGTTGTGTGGGCGGTGGCGGTTGCGCAGGCGGCTCGACACCCACAAGCATCTCTGACAGCCTCACCCCGTCTATCAGCTCTATCGACTTCCCCTCTGCGAACCGCAACGCTCCGGTCGTGAACGCGGATGATGTCACCAGCACGCCTTTCGCGGACTGCTTCTCCTGCATCGTTCCGTACAGTTCCCGGACCTCTGCCACCCCCACCTTCTTGTCGGGGCTGTACCGCTTGCATTGGATGAGGAACGTGCCACCCGTAACAGGGGTGTTGTCGTAGGCGATGATGTCCACACCCTCGTCTCCTGTTCCGCCGGTGACCTCCACGACCAGCCCGCGACCTCGCAACATCTGGGCTACCTGCTGCTCAAAGTCGTACGGGTCCTCTGCCAGCCCCATCGCCGTCAACGATGGGAGTCGGTTGCCGTGGGGTGTCACAGGCGCCAAGTATCCTTTCGCCCGCTTGTCGAAGCGCCAGTCGTACGCGGCCGGGGCTTGCAATCTCTTTGCTTCGACGCTCACGCGGCAGACCGTCAGGGCGTAGTTCTCCATGTCCCCGGCCCAGAAGCGCACGGTGTCCAGCGATTCATCCGCATTGAACGCTGCCTTGATTGCAATAGGGATGACGAGCTCCATACCCGCCCACTCACGTATTGCGGGGGGTCTCCTCCGCCATCGCCTCTCGATGTCGCGCTCGACGAAGATGCCCTCGTATTGCCACACTCCGCGACGCTTCCTGAGATAGCGGAATTGCTCAATGTCCATGATGAGCGTCATTACTTCATGCGGGTCGTTGGGATGGTAGGACATCTCTGTACGTTCAAGGTCGGTGTCTATGGATCCGGCGACGGTGTCCAATACCCGTCCGAGGACGTGGGCCTTGGGGTCGCCCGGGTAAGCCCCCTTCGGATCGACCGCACCCTTCCCATCTTCGGAACGCCGCCACAGGAAGAGTCCGCCCCATCCGAAGAAGAGAACCGCTAGGAGTACCACCCCGAGGCCGAAGTCGCCTTCCATCCGATCCCCCTTCGAGAGCACCTTAGGTGCGCAGGATGCCCTTCTGTCGTGTGAGCAGAAGATTGTGTTGCGACTAGGTCTGGCCGCTGGTTTGTGCTAGTTCATCAGCGAGTTGGAAGCCAGCATGCGTTACCTCGAATACCTCGCCTTTGCCCCCAAGACTTTCAACAAGTCCTAGGACCAATAGATCCTTGAGTGCTCGATCCCACCTGGCTTCCGAGCGGCGGTTGCCAACCTCAGGGAATACCTTACCGTTTACCTGGATATATAGTCCACCCATAGTCTGTACTCTAAGTATATCTCCATTCTTGCTCCCTGCTGCTTCAACTAGGAGAGACTCAGCATCTGCCGAGAGCGAAGAAAGACCCTTGGGAGTTCCTTCTGAATTCACGGTTGTGTCGGAATCACGCTGCGCTATCTCAGGTAAGTCCACAGCGGATTCGAATTCACCAGTTCTGATCCAGTCATTCCCGCCTAAATCCACAGGGCATCCAGCTATCGATAAACGTTGAGCTAGCTCTTTACGTTTCTCCGCAGAGTCGTCCAATCGAACGGTATGTAATCCAGAAATGTTGCTGAACGGGCGCAAGGTTCCAAGCTCGACGATGACTGTGCGATTGGGGCGATGAGCCATAGCAGCGCCTGCTTCAAACAATACGTTCTGCCTCGCTTGTCCGGTCAGTTTAGACTCTGTAGAATCCTCATTTGTTTTGCGGAATGGCTCCCTTAATCTTGCCTCGTCGTCTGGTGTGAGAAGGACTACTACCGCATGTGCTCGCGAAAATGCCGCATCGAGTATTTCTCCGATATAAGGGGCAGGCTTGTTTGTGGCCATAACGGCTACAGACCACTCTATTGGATTGAGGCCGATTGATCTCAAGAACTGAAACAGAGCATCTCGAGCACCCTCGTTCCTTCCGTACGACACGAAAATATCGCGATTGTCTGGCTCTGGCCTCGATTCGATACCAGAAGAGCTTGCGGCTTCAAACTCACTTCCAGGCGGTCCTACGATGAGTATATTGGTGACTTCTTCTCCTACAATTGCCAAGTCCTCTTCTACTGAAGAAAAAAGTTGTGCAATGCCTCTGGTCTTTCGCCTTTGTTCTATACTTGAACGGAATGACTCTGATCCTTTGTCTGTTTTATGTATGCTTATGCGATTAATGTCATTGGGACGTATCAGTTTGCCATCAATTAGAATGAGTTCCCCTTTCTTGTAAGGGGTAAGGATAATCTCTTCTAGCTTTTCCGATGTAAGATCTAGCTTTACTGTTCCCCTACCAGGGTCTGTTTTTTCTGTTATGCGTACATGGTAGAACGACATGAGGACTGTCCGCCTCCACGATTGGATTGTCCTAGCCCTCCTGTGGCTAAGTGTCTGAAGTTAGAATTGCCGTGTATTGTAACTGACTGCATTCCTGGCTTGCCTGGACTAGGTGACACGCACCCCTATCGCGGTCGCCCCGCCGCCGGATACGCTGTTCTGCGAGGGCGCAACGCTTGTCTGCGCTCGTCGGTGGCAGGGTTTCAGAGGGGGTGCCGGAATATGTCGGAAAGTGTCGGATCGGAGTCGGTTTCTGCCGGATTGCCTGCGGGACGGCGGGACACGACTGACGGGCTGAGAGGGGCACGTTCAGGAGTGAATTGCAGTGCGGGACCGTCAGTTTCCGACAGTCGCGTGAGAATCAGCCCGTCTGGGGAGGAGCATTCACCCCCCCATCCCCGCATCAAGTACGGGGCAGGCTCTAGCCTTCCCCTGTCAAGGGGGAAGGGAATCAGGCACCCTGCTCCCACCAACCCCACCGCGTGCGCTGCCCGCGCACCCTGGATTCCCGCCGGTGCGGGAATGACGAAGGCGCTAGTTGCGCGAGGAGCGGTTGCCGCGGCGCGCCGACGCCTTGCCGTTTCGGCCCGCAGAGCCGTTCCGCGAGGAAGTGCCGTTGCGGGAGGTAGCGCCATTGCGCGATGCGGACTTGGGCGGGGGCTTGTGCGCCGTGCGGTTGACGCTGCGCACGCCGCGCACCCCCTCGATCCGCGTGAACAGGCGCGAGAGCTGCTCGATGCTCGTCACCTGCACGTTCAGGTGGATGACGACCATCCCGCCTTCCGTCGGCTCCGTGACGGAACCGGCGATGTTAACGTGCTCGGCGGAGGTCGCGCCGGTGATGTCGTGCAGCAGGCCCACGCGGTCGAAGCACTCGACGATGATGCGGGCGGGGAAGACGTTGCGGCTCTGCCCCCACGTCACGGGCACTATGCGGTCCGTCTCCGTCACGCTGCGGACGTTCGGACAGTCCACCTTGTGGACGGTGACGCCCCGGGTGCGGGTGATGAAGCCCTCTATCTCGTCGCCCGGCAGCGGGTTGCAGCACTCGCCCATGCGGGTGAGGAGGTCGCCGACGCCGAGGACACTGACGCTGCCGAGGACAGGCGTCTCGGGTGCGTCCGGCGCTTCCCGCGGCAGCGCGCGCTCCGCCGCCGCCTGCGCCGCGGAGAGCCGCCCGGCGATCTGCGCTACCGTCACGAGACCGGAGCCGATGGCCGCGTACAGGTCGTCCGTGGACTCGTAGTGGAACCAGCGGGCGACCTCGGCCTCCTCCACCTGGGCGGAGAGGCGCTTCAGCTCCTTCTTCAGGATGGCGCGGCCCCGCTCGATGTTCGTGCCGCGCTCCTGGTGCCGGAACCACGAGCGTATCGCCTGCCGCGCGCTCGCCGTCTTGACGTAGTCCAGGTGCGGGTTCAGCCAGTCCAGGCTCGGGCCGCGCGCCACCTTGCTGGTCAGCACCTCGACGGTGTCGCCATTCTTGAGCGGCGTGTTGAGCGCGACGAGCCGCCCGTTCACCTTCG
The DNA here is from genome assembly GCA_965116305.1 of Dehalococcoidia bacterium. Taxonomy (GTDB): domain Bacteria; phylum Chloroflexota; class Dehalococcoidia; order Lucifugimonadales; family Australimonadaceae; genus Bin16. Next base: position 303,581 of record OZ220673.1, read on the forward strand.
CGCCGATGCACTTGTGGCCGATCTGCGTGTGGATGCGGTAGGCGAAGTCGATGGGCGTCGCGCCCGCAGGCAGCTCGCGTATCTCGTTCTTCGGGGTGTAGACGAACACCTGGTCGCCGAAGAGGTCGCCGGTGACGTTCTCCAGGAACTCGTCCGTTCCGCTCACGTCGCGCTGCCACTCCAGCAGCTGGCGGAGCCACGTCATCCGCTCCTCGAACTGGCTGCTGCGCGCGCCGCCCTCCTTGTAGCTCCAGTGGGAGGCGACGCCGTACTCGGAGATGCGGTGCATCTCGTGCGTGCGCACCTGCACCTCCACCGGCAGCCCGTCGATGGAGCGCACCGTCGTGTGCAGCGACTGGTACATGTTCTCCTTGGGGCTGGCGATGTAGTCGTCGAACTGGCCCGGAACGGGGCGCCAGAGCGAGTGCACGAGGCCGAGCACGCCGTAGCAGTCCTGGACGGTGTTGACAAGCACGCGCACGGCGAAGAGGTCGTAGATCTCGCTCATCTGCTTCCCCTGCGCGGCGTACGACTGCGCCTTGCGGTGGATGCTGTAGATGTGCTTGGGGCGGCCCGTCACCTCGGCGTCGAAGCCCGCCTTCGCGAGCTCGTCCCGCAGCACGTCGGTCACCTGCTCGATGTAGGACTCACGCTCCGTGCGCTTGGTGGAGAGCAGGCTGGAGATGCTCCGGTACTGGTTCGGCTGGATGTAGCGGAAGGCGAGGTCTTCCAGCTGCCACTTGACCTCGCCCATGCCGAGACGGTGGGCGAGCGGTGCGTAGATGTCCAGCGTCTCCTGCGCGATGGCGACGCGCCGGTCCGGCGGCAGGGCGTGAAGGGTGCGCATGTTGTGCATCCGGTCCGCCAGCTTGATGAGGATGACGCGGATGTCGTTCGCCATCGCGACGAGCATCTTCCGCAGGCTCTCCGCCTCGCTGTCGGTCCGGGCGACGAGCGGCTCCGCGTCGCCGGTGATGGTGTCCATGCGGGTGAGCTTGGTGACGCCGTCGGCCAGTTTCGCCACGTCCTCGCCGAACTCCTTCCGCAGGTCGTCGGCGGTCACTTCGCAGTCCTCGATAACGTCGTGCAGGAGCGCCGCGGCTATGGTCGGGGCGTCGAGGTTGAGGTCGGCGAGGTACTCGGCGACGGAGATGGGGTGCTCGATGTAGTCCTCGCCGGAGCGGCGTTTCTGCCCCTCGTGCGCGGCGGCGGCGAAATCGAGCGCCCGTTCAATCATCTCGGAGCGATCGCCGGGCAGGTAGCCGCGCACTTTGTCGAGAAGGCTATGCACGCCTGCATTATACGTGCTGCCTCCGTCAATTGAGACCTCTCTGCCAACGCCTATAATGAACCGCACCCCGTCCGAACGAGAGGTCCGATGCACCAGGCCCCCAGAGGAACCGCCGACATCCTGCCGGAGCAGCAGCGGTACTGGTCGTTCGTGTACGGCACGGTGGCCGAGGCCGCGCGGGCGTTCGGCTACGAGCGCGTCGACACGCCCGTCTTCGAGGACACGGCGCTGTTCGCCCGCACGGTCGGCGAAGAGACGGACATCGTCCAGAAGGAGATGTACAGCTTCCAGGACCGGGGCGGGCAGGAGATTACGCTCCGCCCGGAAGGGACGGCCGCCGTCTGCCGCGCGTACCTGGAGCACGGCCTGCACAACCAGCCTTTGCCGGTGCGGCTCTACTACCTCTGCCCCATGTTCCGGTACGACCGCCCGCAGGCCGGACGCTTCCGCCAGTTCCACCAGTTCGGCATCGAGGCGATCGGCGACTCGGACGCGACGGTCGACCTCGAGGTGCTGCAGCTGGCGATGGAGAGCATGGAGCGGCTCGGGCTCGGCGGCATGACGCTCGTGCTCAACAATATCGGCGACGCCGCCGACAGGCCGCGCTACGTCGAGGCGCTCCGGGAGCACTTCAGCCCGCACGCCGCCCACATGGGCAAGGACGACCGCCGCCGCCTCGACACCAACCCCTTGCGTCTGCTCGACTCGAAGGAGCTTGCGGGCGAGTCGTTCATGGCGTCGGCGCCGCGCAGCGTCGACTACATCGGCGACGAGGCGCGCGAGCACTGGCAGGAGCTGCTCGGCTACCTCGACGCGCTCGGCATCCCGTACCGGCTCGACCACACGCTCGTGCGCGGGCTGGACTACTACACGCGCACCGTCTTCGAGGTGCACCCGTCACGCGAGGGCGCCCAGAGCGCGGTCTGCGCCGGCGGGCGCTACGACGGCCTCATCGAGCAGCTCGGCGGACGCCCCACGCCCGGCATCGGCTTCGCGGCGGGCATCGAGCGCCTCATCATGAACCTGCGCGAGCAGGGGACGGAGCCGCCCGGCATGACCCCAGCGCCGCTGGTGATGGCCTATCGCGGCCCGCGCGCCAAGGCTGAGGCGGTCCGCCTCGCCGTGACGCTCCGCTCCGCCTCGGATGCGGCGGTTGTCGTCGCGCCTCCGCGCAGCCTCAAGGCGCAGCTGCGCTACGCGTCGGCGCTCGGAGCGTGCGGCGTCTTCATCCTGGGCGACGCGGAACTCGAGAACGGCACCGTGACGTACCGCGACATGGCGACGAGTGAACAGCGCGAAGTGCCGATGGCGCACGCGGCTGACGCGGCGCGCTGAAACGGGCACTGGAGCGTGGGCTAGAACCTCAGGTTCAGCGAGTGCACGCCGGAGTCGCTCCGAGTGACCTCGGCGCTGGTGAGCGAGCGCTCGGCGTCCTTCCAGAACTCGATGGTCGCTCCGAGGTAGGTGGAGACGTTCAGCGATATCGGGAAGTCGTACTCACCCGCGGCCGTAACCTCCCTGGTGAACCAGAGGGTCTCCTTCCCTTCCTTGATCACCTTGGCGTAGAGCCGGGTGCCGACGGGGACGGGCTGCCCGTCTTCCGTGACGTTGCCGTAGTAGAGGATGGGGATGTGCGGCGGCGCGCCGGTCGGGCCGGAGGTGTCCAGCACGGGCGGGCTTATCTGCGTGTAGCCGTTGCGCAGCTGCGGGATGATAACGCCCCCGATGTCGGCAGCGGAGCCCGCGTAGACCTCCCTCGGCTCGCCGATGTTCTTGTCGAGCAGCCACGATGCAGGCATCCGGATGCCCTGCAGCTTCGCCTCGTCGTTGATCAGCGCCGCGCCGTCGAACGCGGAGCTCTCGCCGATGTGCAGATGGACGTAGCCGTACCCGATGAAGGTTGTGGTGTATCCCCTCACGTTCACCGGACGCGGGTCCAACGAGCCGTTGAACGGGTCGTACTGCACCAGCACCATCCGCTCGCCGATGGTGGGGATCCTGGAGGAGAGCGAGAGGAAGTCGTAGGTGCGCGGTTCGCCGAGCGGCGTGAGCAGCGCCAGGCCCTGTTCGTCGTTCCGCCCGGTCACCCACGCGACCCCTTCCGTGCCGTCGGGCAGGGTGTACGTGACCTGCGGCGCGTTCCCCAGCGGGCCGGATACGGTGAGTATCTCGCCGCTCTCGCTGATGAGCGTGCCGGTCCAGATGGTCTCGCCGAGCGTGAGCTTGACGACCCCGCTGCTTGCCTGGGCCGCAGCCTCCTCCAGCGTGAGCATGGGAACGGGAGTAGCGGTTGCCGTTGGCGTCGGAGTCGCCGTCGGCGCCGGGGTCGCGGTGGCCGTTGGCGTCGGTGTCGGGGTGTGGGTTGCCGTCGGCGTGGGCGTAGCGGTGGCCGTGGGCGTCGGCGTGGCCGTGGGCATCGGCGTGGGTGTGGGCGTTGCCGTCGGCGGGGTCTGGGTCGGCGTGGGGGTGGGCGTCGGCGCGGGCTCTTCTTCCTGCGAAGCGTCGTACGCGACCATCAGCGCCAGCGCAAAGATGGCTGCAAGGATGATCAGGGTTGGGATGCGCAGGGATTTCCGCATGGTCTATATAGGGGCTGGGACGGCGGACAACGCTCGCCCCACTCAAGCAGGCATCAGCTAGAACGCGAGGTTCAGCTCTACGACAGACCCTGCAGGCCGGTCGTAGGACCCCGTTGCCCCGGCAAGTTTGCCATTCGTCCAGAACTCTATGACTGCCCCGGCGTAGTTGTTGTTCGGAGCGGACACTTCGATGAGGAAGAACCCCAGCTCATTCGTCGGCGCCGACTCCCAGTAGTCGGGTTGACCGGACTTCTTCAACCGGGCGTAGAGCTGCGTCCCGGACGGTGCGTCCACGCCGTCTATGGTGAAGTGGCCCTTGAAGATGATGGGGAGCGCCGGCGGGCTGTCGCCCGGTCCATCGGTTGAGGTGGTGATGTCTCGTATGACGATGCGACCGGTCCTCAGTGCGGGAATGGCGGCGGTCCCGACCTGCGCCGCGTCGACGGCGCAGACCTCGCCCGGGTTGCATACCTGTTGCTGCAGCAGCCACAGGGTAGGCATGCGGATGCCCTGGATCTTGCCGACGGCGTTGATCAGCATCGCTCCGTCCGCGGTGGAGTCCGTGGCCTGTATCTTGATGTAGCTGTACCCGATGGGAGAGGAGTTGTAACCGTTCACGCGGGTGATGCGCTGGTCCAACGCCGGGGAGAAGCTCGAGTGCTGGAGCAGCCCGAGCTGGTCTCCTATCGTGGGAGGAGTGGCCGAGAGCGAGATGGTGTCGTACGGGGGCGCAGGATTGACAGGGGTGAGCAGGGCAAGCCCCAGATCGTCGTCCCTGCCGGTTACCCATGCCTGCCCCTGGTTGCCGTTACTCAGGACGAAGTCGGCAACCGGCGCACTTCCCAGTGCAGCGGAGGTCGTCAATATCTCCCCGCTGTCGTTGATGACGGCGCCTGTCCAGACAGTCTCGTTCGCCAGCAGCCTGACCATCGCCCTGCTCGAGAAGTCAACGACTTCGCCAGCCGTGGGTGTGGCGGTGGCGGTAGGCGTTGCGGTGGGGGTGGGCGTGTGGGTCGCCGTCGGCGTCGGCGTGGGGGTGAGGGTTGCGGTGGGAGTCGGCGTTACCGTTGGGGTTGCCGTGGCGGTAGGCGTCGGCGTGGGCGTTGCCGTCGGGGTAGGCGTGGCCGTAGGCAGCGGGGTCGGCGTCGCGGCGACGGGCACGACCATCGGCTGAGGGTCCTCGCAGGCGACGGCAGCCGTCATCGCAAGCACTACGGCGAGGATGGCAAGGACAGGGGCAGTCGGAGATATCCGCATAAGCCTCATTTTGGGTAACAAGTTATGTCGTCCATGGGGGGGACAATGGAACGATTCTATGCCGCCGGGGGGCTGTCTCCAATGAGTTAGGGATGCTTGTTTAGGACGCTATGCTATGCTGACTACTACGTTCCCGGGCCTCCCGGGGTTCCATCCTGAGAGCACCTGCCATGTTCGAACGGCTCGATAATCTGCTGAAGCGCCGTGAGGAGATAGACACGCTCCTCGCTTCGCCGGAAGTCGTTGCCGACCCGGCCCAGCTCACGAGGCTGGGCAGGGAGCGTGCTGCTCTGCTGCCGGTGGTGAACGCGTGGGAGCGACTCCAGACCGCCCGGAATGAACTGGCGGAAGCGAAGGAGCTCGCTTCCGACGAGGACCCGGAAGTTGCGGCGCTCGCTACGGAAGAGGCCGAGAGCCTCGATGCCGAAGTGGAGCGGCTGAACGAGGAGCTGCGGGAGGCGCTGCTGCCCAAGGACCCGAACGACAGCAAGAACGTGATCATGGAGATCCGCGGCGGGGCCGGGGGCGACGAGGCTGCGCTCTTCGCGGGCGATCTCTTCCGCATGTACCAGCGGTACGCACAACGCCACGGGTTGCGTGTGGACATCGTCAACACGAGCGAGACCGAGCAGGGCGGGCTGAAAGAGGTGGTCTGCGAGATCGAGGGAGCGGACGCCTACCGCCTCCTGAAGCACGAGAGCGGCGTGCACCGCGTGCAGCGCGTGCCCGTGACCGAGGCGCAGGGGCGCATCCACACCTCGACCGCAACGGTCGCCGTGCTGCCGGAGGCGGACGAGGTGGACGTGGACATCAAGCAGGAGGACCTGCGGGTGGACATCTTCCACTCCGGCGGCCCGGGCGGGCAGAACGTCAACAAGGTCGCCACCGCCGTGCGCGTCGTGCATAACCCCACGGGCATCATGGTCGTCTCGCAGGACGAGCGCTCGCAGTTGCGGAACAAGACGAAGGCGATGGCCGTGCTCCGCTCACGCCTCTACGAGCAGCAGCTGCGCGAGCAGCAGGCCGCGACGTCGGCGACGCGGCGCTCCCAGGTCGGCGCGGGCGATCGTTCGGAGAAGGTACGCACCTACAATTTCCCGCAGGACCGCCTCACGGACCATCGCATCGGCATGTCGGTCCACGGCCTGCAGGAGATCATGGCCGGGCAGATAGACGCGGTGGTCGACGCGTTGCTGCGGGACGAGCAGGCCCGGCTGTTGGAGGAGGCGGAGGCGGCTGTCTGACGCCCGTTCGCCCGCGAGCGGACTACGCCGCCACGGGGTCGGCGGACCCGGCAGCCGTGTCGGAAGCCGATGCCGAGGGGAGCGTCTCGTCCCACTCCATGCCTCCGCGCTTCCACTCGTAAGCCCACCCCGCGACCATCACGGCGGTGAAGAACAGGATGGCCCCGAACGCGGACCAGCCCATGACGCCTGCCTGAGACGCCCACGGAAACAGGAAGACGACTTCCACGTCGAACAGGAGGAAGAGGAGTGCGAACCGGTAGTAGCGCACGTTGAAGCGCTCCCAGCGTCCGCGCTCCGGCTCCATGCCACATTCGTACGGGGTGTATTTGATGGGGTTGGACGGAACGGCCGGGCCTTGATCCTGGTGGCGACCTGGGAGAGCACGAGCACGCTCGCGGGTATGACAACCGCAACAGCGGAGAGCATGAGGACGAGCCCGTACTGCCGGAGGTAGTCTTCCATGGGCCCATGCTATGGAGGCTGGGACGCAGGCGTCAAGCGTGGGGTGCGCAACGGCCTTTGCTGGCTTGCATCACGAGTAGCGCAGGTGCTAGCATGCGCTATTGTGTCCGCTTGTTCCGAAGGGAACTCCGCAAGCGGTACTTTCCGGAAAGGGGGGCTGCTTGATTGGAAGCGCTGGGTCGCCACGTTCTGCTGGAGCTCCGCTCCTGTAATCCCGCATCGCTCGATGACCTTCCTCTGCTGGAAGGCATGATGCTGCGCGCCGCCGAGGAAACCGGCGCGACCGTTATAGGCAAGATCTTCCACCAGTTCAGTCCCCAGGGCGTTACCGGCGTCGTCGCGATCGCTGAATCCCATCTCTGCATCCATACCTGGCCCGAGTTCTCTTACGCTGCGGTAGACATCTTCACCTGCGGCGAGAACTTCGATCCCACGGAAGCGGCCAAGCTCATCATCGTCGGCCTCGAATCGGCTGACTCGGAGATCACGGAGATCGCACGCGGCGTCGATATCCTCTCCGTCGCCACCCCCGCCTGACATGAACGGACTCTCTCCCCGGACGCTCTGGTACATGGAGTACCTGACGCCTGACCTCGTACAGGCATCCAGCGTCCGGGAGGTCATCTACGAAGGCGATACTCCCTACCAGCACGTGCAGGTGCTCGAAACCGGCTCCTTCGGCAGGATGCTGGTGCTGGACGGCAAGACGCAGTCGTCGGAGGCCGACGAGTGGGTCTATCACGAGGCGCTCGTCCAGCCGGTGATGCTCGCGCACGCAAACCCCCGGCGCGTCATGGTCGCCGGCGGCGGCGAGGGCGCGACCATCCGGGAAGTGCTACGCCACGACTCGGTCGAGGAGGTTGTCATGGTCGACCTCGACAAGGCCGTCGTCGATCTCTGCAGGGAGCATCTCCCCGAGCATCATCGCGGCGCGTTCGACGACCCCCGCGTGACGCTGCTGCACGAGGACGCGCTGGCGTACCTGGAGCAGCGGGAAACGCCCTTCGACGTCATCATCATCGACGTGCCGGACCCGTTGGAAGGCGGGCCTGCCTACCTGCTCTTCACGGTGGAGTTCTATGAACTCGTGCGGGCGCGGCTCGCGCCGGACGGGCTCATGGTTGCTCAGTCCGGCCCCACGGGGCCCACGAACGTGCGCGAGGTCTTCACGGCTATCGCCCAAACGATGCAGCGCGTGTTCGACCACACGTCGGGCTACCACACGCACATCCCCAGTTTCGGGATGACGTGGGGGTTCATCGCCTGCGGCGGCGCGGACGCGCCGAACGTTGGAGCGATGGGTGGACCGGAAGTGGACGCGCGCGTGCGCGAGCGCGTTGCATCGCCGCTGCGCTTCTACGACGGCGCGGCGCACCGGGGGATGTTCGGTCTGCCGAAGTACGTGCGTGAAGCGGTCGCCGCGGAGACGCGCATCATCACGCGGGACAACCCCATCTACGCGGTCTAGGGGCGGCCTACTTCCAGCCGCGTCCCCGGAAGCTGCCCTTCTTGCCCCGGTGGTGGCCCTTTCCGAAAGCGAACTTCTTGCCGGACTTGCCTTGCGCCAGTTCGGGAGGGTCCAGGTACCAGTCCAGGTATTCGTCCGCCTGCTCCTGCGTGATATTGCCTTCCTCGACCATCGCTGCCAGCTTGTCGCGCAACCGCTGCTCCCAGGCTGCCTTCCGCTCGGCCTGCAGCTCCGCTTTCGTCTCCTCCACCGCTGTCTGGACCTGGTCCTCGTCGATGCCGAGCTTCTCCGCGAGTATCTCCACGAAGCGCGACACCGAAGAGGAGTCGTCGTCCGACTCGCCCTGGGCGAACGCCGTTCCCGCGATGGCTCCGGTCAGGAGCAGGGCCGCGAGGGCCGGGATGATCAGCCACTTTCTGCGCATGGATGCTGCCTCCTCGATCTCGATCGGTGTTCCTGGTCTCGAACGCGCTACAGGACACTACGCGCCGCGTCTCCGTGCGGATTCATGGCACCGAGCGGTTCCCCTGAAGCGTGCAGCGCTACGTCGTTGAAGGCGCAGTGCGGCGGGTGCATAGTTGGGTCAATGAACCCGATAGATCTGCTCATCCTCGTGCTGGTGGTAGGCGGAGCTTTCCTCGGCTGGGTGAACGGGCTCGTCAAGTGGCTGTTCACCTTCCTTGGGTTCATCGTGGGCGTCCTGGTCGCCAGCAGGCTCTATGAGACGCTCGATTGGGCCATCCCGCTGGTCGACAGCGACGGCGTGCGGCAGTTCGTCATATTCATCCTCATCGTCGGCGCCGCATCGATAGGGGGGTGGATGCTGGGACGCGCGATCAAGATGACGCTGAGCATCCTGATGCTGGGGTGGGTCGACCGGGGCGCGGGGATGGTGATAGGGCTGGTCGTCGGCCTGCTTGCCTCAGCGGCGGTCGTCCTTGCGGTGACCTCCATACCGGTGGAGGAGGCGCAGCAGGCGGTCGAGGACTCGCTTCTGGCGGACACGCTCCTGGATGCGACGTCGCTCCTGCGCGGGCTCATGCCGTCGGAGTTCGACGTGAAGAGTTCGTTGTTCGGCGGTACGGGCAGCGCATAGCCCGTGGCCGGTCAACGGACAGAGGTTGCCGTATGCTCCGCCGCCCTCTTATGATTTGAGAGGACGAGCCTCTGAACGGACGGTGGGCTCGCTGGGGTGGACGCTCTGAGCGAGGCTGTTCTCATCCTGAACCAGAACTACGAGCCGTTGAACGTCTGCGGCGTGAGGCGGGCGCTGCTCCTTGTCCTGGGGCAGAAAGCGCAGCCCCTCGAGCTGGGGACCGGCGAGTACCACTCCGTGTCGCAGAACTTCCCCATCCCCTCGGTCATACGCCTGCTGTACATGGTGAAGCGGCCGCTCTTCACGCGCCGCCTCTCCCGTCGCGAGGTGTTCTGGCGGGACCAGTTCTCGTGCCAGTACTGCGGCAGGCAGACCCGGGAGTTGACGCTCGATCACGTCGTGCCCCGCGTGCTGAACGGCCCACACACCTGGGAGAACGTCGTGGCGGCCTGTGTGCCGTGCAACCACCGCAAGGCAGGGCGCACGCCCGCACAGGCGAACATGCGTCTGCTGCGTGAGCCGATGCCGCCCAGGGCGAACCCGTACTACCACCTGATGCACCGGAGCCTGCCCGACGAGTGGAGCATGTATCTCCCGTGGATGGCGCAGCCGCGGCGTGGCTCGGAGAGCGAGCTCATCCGGGTGTAGGGACTGCCCGGGCAAGGCATGACAACCTCGCCCATGTGAACGTGACCCCCACTACGCCCGCGTTGCCAGCGGCGGTGCTTCCAGCATGAAGACGTCCAGCGCAAGCCGGACGTTGGCGTTGCGCTCCAGCGCCTCGATGGTGTGGGTCACGTTCTGCGCCCACCGGACGACTTCCGCCGGTTCCAGGGCGCCCGCGTGCCGCTCCAACACCTCCCGCCAGGAGAGGTTGCTGATGCCCCCACCGTGCCCCTGCTGGATGAGCATGACGTCCCGCAGCCACCGCAGCCAGAGGAAGAGCTCCTCCCGGCCTGCGCTACGGTCGCGGTCGATGCGCCGGGCTAATTCGCCCGCGTAAGTGAACCGCTCCTCCAGTCCGCCATCGATGGCGTCTACGATCTGCTCCATCCGCTGGTGCACCGACGCGTAGAGCGTATCGTCTCCGGTTGCGGCGATGGCCCAGCCGATGCAGCCGCGCGAGAGACGGGCGAGCACCTGCGCCTGGTCTGCGCTTACACCGTGCTCCTCCCGCAGGACGTGTGCGACCTCATCCACCGGCAGAGGGTGGAAGTAGAGCGTCTGGCAGCGGGAGCGGACCGTCGGCAGCTGGTTGTCCGCGCTGTGCCCGACGAGGATGAGCACCACGTCGTCCGGCGGCTCTTCCAGCACCTTGAGCAGAGCGTTGGCGGCATCGCGGGTGAGAGAGTCGGCCTCGGTGATGATGAACACGCGGGTGCGCCCTTCGTAGGGACGCAGATGGGCGGAATTGATGATGTCGCGCACCGCGTCGATGCCGATGGACGCCGCGTTCTCCCCGAGGTCGATGAGGCGCACGTCCGCGTGATTGCCCTCGGCGATGCGTGCGCAGCTCGGGCAGACGCCGCACGGCGGCGTGTCCGCGTCGCAGTTCAGGGCCTGGGCGAACTGGACGGCGAGAGTTGCCTTCCCCAGGTGCGCGGGGCCGGTGAAGAGGTAGGCGTGGTGGAGACGGCCCTCCGCGAGCGAACGCTCCAGGGTCTGGACGGGCAATTGCTGACCGTGCAGGCGGAGCATGGGTCAGACGACGTCCTGCGCGATGAGGTCCTCGTAAGACTCGCGGCGGCGCATGAGGCTCGCCGCGCCCTCCGACGCCATGACGATGGCAGGGCGGCCGTTCATGTTGTAGACGCTGGCCATGGACGGGGCATAGGCGCCGGACGCGGGGATGGCGATGATGTCGTTCGCGTGCACCGGAGCCAGCGAGGCGTCGTGGATGAGCACGTCGCCGGACTCGCAGTACTTCCCGGCGATGGTGACGGTCTCGGTGGCCGCGTCGTTGGCGCGGTTGGCGACGGTGGCGATGTAGCGCGAGCCGTAGAGCGCCGGGCGGATATTGTCGCCCATGCCGCCGTCGACGGAGACGTAGGTGCGGACGCCGGGCACCTCCTTGATGGCGCCGACGGTGTAGACGGCGACCCCGGCAGGGCCGGCGAGCGAGCGTCCCGGTTCGATGGTCAGCTCGGGCTGGGACAGCCCGTAGGCTGTGCAGCCGTCCGTGAGCGCGCCGACGATGGCTTCGGCGTATTCGTCTATCGAGGGCGGTGCGTCGTCCTCGGTGTAGGCGATGGCGAAGCCGCCGCCGGGGCTGAAGCGGCGCATGTCCAGGCCGTATTCGCCCATGCGCGCCCCGAACCGCAGCACGCGCTCGATCGCCTCGGTGTACGGCTCCAGTTCGAAGATAGGTGAGCCGAGGTGGAAGTGGATGCCCTGCATATCCAGGTTGGGCGCGGCCATCACCTGCCGGACCGCCTCCTCGGCGTCGCCGGTCTCGATGGGGAAGCCGAACTTGCTGTCCAGCACGCCCGTGGTGGTGAGGCGATGGGTATGCGGGTCTATGGAGGGCGAGACGCGGATGAGGACGGGCTGCCTGCGTCCGACCGCGCCTGCCGCTTCGTCGAGCAGGCGCAGTTCGTGGAAGCTGTCTATCACGAAGGTCCCAACGCCCCAGGCGACTCCCTGCGCGATCTCCTCTGGCGTCTTGTTGTTGCCGTGGAAGTCCACCGTGGCGAGGTCGACGCCCGCAGCGCGCAGCACGGCAACCTCTCCGCCCGATACGACGTCGAACCCGAGGCCGAGGCCAGCGAGATAGCGCGCGAGCGGGACGTTGATGAACGCCTTGCAGGCGTAGACCACGCGGCTGTTGGGGTAGCGGGAGCGGAAGGAGTCCAGGAAGCCCAGGGCCTGGTTGCGGAGCGTGGCCTCGTCGAACACGTAGAGCGGCGTGCCGAACTCGCGGGCGAGCGACGTGACGTCGCAGCCGCCGATCTCGAGGTGGCTGTCGCCGTTGATGGCGGTGGTGATGGGGAATACTTTCGAGTCGAGGGGGACGGACATGGGGTTCTCCTGTCGGTGATCGCGCACCCCGCCGCACAGGGCGTGGGAGCGTTGGTTAAGTGTGCCATCTCGGGCCGCCGCGCGCCATCGGCGACTGCCTGGCGTAACTGTTCAGACTTCGAAAGGGTCTTCGCTCCTGTGAGATAGCGTCCGTCGTTCCTGCGCAGGCAGGAACCTCGTACGCCACCTCTCCTGAGGGAGAGGTCGCCGCGTCAGCGGCGGGTGAGGGCCCTGCGGTAGTAGGTGGGTGGGGTACGCAATAGCCCTTCTCAGACGGGGAGCTGGTCGGCGTCCGGGGCTGCAACGACGCCGAACGCGGTGTTGATGGCCGAGATGTACTGGTACTGGCCGACGGTGGCAGCGAGCTCGACGAGCCACCGGACGCCCTTGCGGCTCTCCAGCGCGTCGAAGAGGTCCTGCTCGACCTTGTTGTTCTGCAGGAGTTGCCGTACGAACTCGATGATGTCGCGCTCGTCCTCTTCGAGGCCACTGGTGTCCTGCCTGTGCCTGACGGCTTCGATGGCCTCTTCCCGCATGCTGGCGGCGCGTCCGGCTCTCACGTGCGCGGCCCACTCGTAGGTCGCGTCCTTCTCCCGGGCGACGGCGATGATGGCGAGTTCGCGCTCGACCGGGCTGAGGGTCGAGCCCAGCCTGACCTGCGCGCCGGCCTCCATGACTTTCCGGGCGAGGCCGGGGCTGTGCATGAGGACGGCGAAAGGCCCGCGCACCCCGTGAAGCGTCTCGACGATCGCGTCGAACTCAGCGTGCCGGTCCTCGGGGATCTGGGCCTTGTCGGTGATCATCTCGATGCGCGGCATGACCTGCTCCTGGCGGGCATCAACGCCCGGTCCGTTCGGGGGAGTTCGCCGCTATTGTACTGCTGATATCGCCATAGCGAGATCCACTGACACACGCCCCTTTCGCGGTCGCACGCCCACCCCGTACGCTGGTTACATGGCCGTCGTACGCACAGCACCCATAGACCGCGTCTATAGCTCGCAGCCTCAGCCATCAACGGAGTCTATGGCTCCGGCGGCGAACTTGTTTTTCGAGGGAATCTTGGTTTCTTGGTCGCGGGAAGCAGGCCGTGGCCTGGGAAACGCCCCAAACCAGGGTGACCAAGATTCCCTTTCGGACATGCGGTTTACTCGTAAACACCCGACCAAGATTCCCGAATTGGGGCGGGTTTGGAATCTTGGTCGGACCGCCGCTGCCGTGGCGTCTGGATTCCTGCCTTCGCAGGAACGACGAGCATGGGCGCACCGCCTGCTGCGTTGGGTTAGAATCCCGCCATCCGGAGTACGGAGGGAGGACGTATGAAGGCAGCGGTGTTGCAGGGCGCCGACCAGGACCTCGTGATAGAGGACTTCGAGTCGCCCGACGTTGGCGACGACGACGTGCTGATGGAGGTGACGGCGTGCGGCGTCTGCCACACGGACCTGAAGGTGCAGGACGGCTCGATACCGACGTCGCTGCCCGCGGTGCTGGGGCACGAGGTCTCCGGCGTGGTCGTTGGCGCGGGTAAGAACCAGCGCGAGCACTTCAAGGACGGCGACAACGTCACCGTCGGCATGCGCTTCCGCTGCGGGCGCTGCGAATACTGCATGACCGGGCTGTCGAACCTCTGCCAGCAGATGCCGCTCGGCTCGCCGTACCGCAGGGCAAGCGGCGAGACGGTGACGCGCTGGAACGTCGGCGGCTTTACGCAGTTGCTGTCGGTGCCGGCGTACATGGTGTTCCACCTGCCGGACGGCGTGGGACTCGAGGAGTCGTGCATCGTCGGCTGCCGGGTGACGACCGCGTACAACGCGGTGAAGAACGGCGCGCACCTCGCCCCGGGCGAGTCGGCGATGGTCATCGGCTGCGGCGGCGTGGGATTGAACATCATCCAGATGCTGCGGCTGTTCGGCGCGTACCCGATCGTGGCGGTGGACGTGGTCGGCAGCAAGCTGGAGGCGGCGCTCTCCTACGGCGCGAGCCACATCGTGAACGCGACCTCCGACGATCCGGTCGAGGCGACGAAGGAGATCACGAAGGGCGGCGCGCGCAAGACGTTCGAGGCGATCGGCAACCCGGTGACGGCGGACCAGATCGTGCGGGCGACGCGGCCCACGGGCACGGCCACCATCGTCGGCGCGATGCCGCCTGGCCCCATCACCATCAACGACTCGCGCTTCCCGTTCAAGGAGATCAAGGTGACGGGCGTGGCGATGCGCCGGACGAGCGACGTGACGGAGGTGCTCGACCTCGTCTCGCAGGGGCGCATCGAGCTCGGCTCGTTCATCACGAAGCGCTACGGGTTCGAGCAGATCAACGAGGCCATCGAGGACGTACACCACGGGAACGTGCTGATGGGCATCACGCTCTGGAATTAGGAGAGTGAGCGGCGAAAGGAGGACGACATGACGCAGGCTCTGAGGGCATACGCGATCGGCGCGGCGAAGGGCGTCGAGGAGCACGTCTCCTTCCTGGAGGCGACGCCGAAACGCATCCGCGCGACGTTCGGCGGCGAGACGATCGTCGACACGACGCACGCGGTCATCATGTACGAGACGCGGCACCAGCCCGTGTACTACTTCCCGATGGCCGACGTTCGGATGGACCTGCTGGAGGCGACCGATAAGAGCACCTTCTGACCGATCAAGGGAGACGCTCAGTACTGGAGCGTCAAGGTCGGCGACAGGGTGGAGGAGAACGCTGTCTGGGCATACCAGGAGCCGCTGGAAGGCTGCGTGGACGCGCGGAACTACGTTGCGTTCTTCTGGAACCGGATGGACGGCTGGTTCGAGGAGGAGGAAGAGGTCTTCATCGGCCCGAAGGACCCGTACACCCGCGTGGACTGCCTGCAGAGCTCCCGCCACGTGCGCGTCGAGCTGAACGGCGTCACCGTCGCGGAGACGCACCAGCCGGTGATGCTGCTGGAGACGGGGCTGCCGCACCGCTACTACATCCCCGGCAAGGACGTGCGGAAGGACCTGCTGCGCCCGAGCGAGCGCGTGCTGGGCTCCACCTACAAGGGGCTGGCGGGCTACTACCACGCGGACGTCGGCGGCGAGACGTTCGAGGACGTCGCGTGGACGTACCGCGACCCGACCGCGGAGTCGGCGAAGATCGCGGGGTATGTCTGCTTCCCGCAGGGTAAGGCGGACGTGTACGTGGACGGCGAGTTGGAGCCGAAGCCGAACACCCGCTGGGACTAGGCTACTCGTCGAACTCCCCGCGCAGTTCGCGGTAGAGGCGGGACATGAGCGGCGGGAGGCGGTCCTCCTGCCGCCCCCAGCCTGAGAAGGGGCCGAGGTCCAGCGACGCCAGCGCCTCTTCCTCGGAGCGTCCCTGGGCGAAGCTGCGCTCGCCGTGCGCGGTGATGCGCAGCAGGCACTCTCGCATCTCGTCCATGTCGGCGCGCGTTCCCAGCGGCCCGTGCCCTGGCACGACGACGTCGCACTCCACCTGCGCGGCGCGGTCGGCGGTGTCCGCCCATGCGAGCGGGAAGCCGTCGCGGGCGTTCGGGATGTACTGGTGGAAGGAGAGGTCGCCTGCAAACAGCACGCCCTCCGTCGGCAGGTAGACGGCGATGTCGCCGCGCGTGTGCGCCTTGCCAAAGAAGCGCAGCTCGACAGGCCGCTCGCCCAGGTGCAGCGTGAGCGTGTCGCTGAACGTCAGGTTGGGCGGTGTCTGGGGGAGGTCGCGCCACTCCTCGTAGATCGCGGGGTAGAGGTCGCGCAGGAAGGCGCGGTGCGTGTCCCACTCTGTGGCGAGGTCGTCGCGGCAGGTGTCGTGCGCAATGATGGGCGCCTGCGGCATGAGCGCGTTGCCGAAGAGGTGGTCGCCGTGCCAGTGCGTGTTGACGACGTAGCGCACCGGCTTGTCGGTCACGCGCCGGGCCTCGGCCAGCAGGCGCTCGGCGAGCGCGGGGGTCATGAGCGTGTCGATGATGACGACGCCCTCCTCCTCGACGAGGAAGCCCGAGTCCGTCGCGCCGCCCGCCTGGATGAAGGCGTACGCGCCGGGGGCGACCTCGATCGCGCCCGTCCGGTAGTCGCCCTGCGTCATGACCGCAGCTCCGGCACGACTTTCGTGCTGAGGAGGTCGATGGTGCGCTGTACGTCGGCGAGGCTGCGGGCCTGCGGCAGGAAGACGAAGTGGCTGACGCCCGCCTCCGCGTACTCGGCGAGCGTCGCAGCGATGGCCTGCGGCTCGCCCGTGAGCGCGCCGCGCTTCTCCGCGCCCGGCACGTCGGGCTCGTCCCGAAGATCGACGAGCACGCGGAGCGAGAGCGAGACCGCGTTGTCGCCGCGCCCGTGGGCGGCCGCCTCCTCGTTCATGGCGCGGTGCGCCTCCGCGAGCGCCTGCGGCGTCGTGGCGAACAGCGGCGGGAACCACGCGTCGCCGTACTTCGCGGCGCGTCGCATGACCGGCTTCGTGTGGCCGCCCACCCAGATGGGCGGATGGGGCGTCTGCGCCGGGTGAGGGTAGGACTGGACGCCGCTCACATCGAAGAAGCGCCCCTCGAACCGTATCTCCTGCTCCGTCCACGCCGCGCGCACGAGGCGCAGGCTCTCGTCGAGCGCCGCGCCGCGTTGATCGAAGTCGAGGCCGAGCGCCTCGAACTCCTCGCGCAGCCAGCCGGCAGCGACGCCGAGGATGCTGCGTCCGCCGGAGAGCACGTCCAGCGTCGCCGTCGTCTTGGCGGCGGCGAGGGGATGCCGCAGCGGCAGCAGCGTCACCGCGGTGCCGAGCTTCACCCGCGAGGTGAACCCCGCGACCCAGGCGAGCGTCGTGAACTGGTCGAGGAACGGGAGGCCGGGCGTGATGAGGAACTCGCCGTCGGCGCTGTAGGGGTAGGTCGAGGTGTGGCTGGTCGGGAGCACGATGTGGTCGGCGGCCCAGACGGAGTCGAGGCCTGACGCCTCGGCCTGCTCTGCGACGAGCCGCACGGCTGAGGGGTCGTCCATGCCGATGGTGGGGAGCGAAACGCCGAACTCGATCATGGGTCGCATGGTACAGGAGGAGCGGTCGCTCGCGTATACTCTCGCCCGCACCCCTCACCATACGGAGGCATGTCGATGGCGCTCGATACCAGGGAGTTTCTCGCCGAGATGCAGCAGCTGCAGGAGCGGAAGCACAGCCGCAAGCATCCGCTGTTCGAGATGATCGAGGAGGGGCAGCTCACGCGCCCCCAGCTCAACGGGTTCATCAAGCAGTTCTATCTGCTCTTCCCGAAACCGTTCCCGAAGCCCATCGCGGCGATGTTCGCCCGCTCCCCGCAGGACACGGAGCTGGAGCGGATGTGGTTCGAGAACCTGTCGGAGGAGGCGGAGGGCGGCGAGACCGGCACGGCGGGGCACAAGGAACTGTACATCCGCTTCGCCGAGGCCGCCGGCATCCCTCGGGACGAACTCAACGCGACCCAGCCGCTGCCGGAGACGCGCGGCCTGCTGAACTGGCGGGAGCTGCTCATCGGCCAGCGCTCGTGGCTGGAGCTGTACGCCTCGCAGGGGCTCGCGCTGGAGGGCACCGCCAGCGGACGGATGAACCGCGTCGTCAACGGCCTCGTCGACCACTACGGCTTCGAGCGCGACAGCGACGACATCCTGTACTGGACGCTCCACATGTCGGTCGATGAGGAGCACATGAAGGTGGGACCGTACGTCATCGAGAAATACGCGGTGAGCGACCTCGAGCAGCAGTCGGTGCGGGAGTCGCTGAACGCGACGCTGGACATCTTCTGGCTGGTCTATGACGGCATCGTGCGTGCGTTCGTGGACGAGGACCCGCTGTACGAGGAGTGGCGGTAGCTAGTCCCACTCAGGCGAGTTCGAACTGACTCGTTATCGTGACGCGGTAGGCCTAACGCCGGCAGGGTACCTCGCGACCACCTGAGACCAGTCGCAACCGGCGCACTCGAACACAAGCTCGACCCAGACGGTGTCTTCCCAGTCCAGGAGCTGCCGGGGCTCGGTCTCGTATTGGGTGACGGTCACGTTCGCGCAGCGAGGACATGCGTAGGCGATGACCGGCTTCGTACCCTGCGGCATGGGCTGGCTTCCTTCGAAAGGCGGCATCTTCAGTGCACCGCGCCGTAGGCCTCTTCGACCCGCCGGTGCAGCTCCTGCACGAGCTCATTGGCGGGAGCGTAGCGGCCGACGTCGTCGCGCCAGTAGCCGCGATGATACTGCTCGCGGTAGCCGCCGATCCTGCTGCCGATACGCCTGACGGCCTCCTCTTCGTTGCGGTAGTTGACGAGGGAGACGATCTCCTCCATGTGCTCCGGCTCGCGGAAGACGTTGAGGGGGTCGCCGCCATCCTCCACGATGCGCATGTTCTCCTCCAACTGGCGCCGGAGGAAGACGATGGGGATGTCGGTGCGGCCGAGGTTCTCGGCGGTGCGGTCCGTTATGGCGCCCTGCGACCACCACGCGATCATGTCCTGGGTGAAGGTGTGGTCGAGGATGGCCTTCCCCTGCCGGTCCCAGAGAGGGACCTCGTAGAAGGGGACGACATCCTGCCGTGGCGTGTCGACGCCCTTCGGCGCGGCTGCGATCTCGTAGTGGATGTAGTAGGTGCTGGTGTCGTCGATGGGGACGCGCACCTGGGTCCTGTTGTACATGGTGTTGCCGATCTCGCCCCCGGTCATGACCGGGAAGATGACGGTCGAGTGTCCGGCCTCCCCGTCGAAGTCGGCGCCGAGGGCCCTGGAGTAGGTGATCCCCTTCTCCATGCCGTACGGAGTGGGCCGGGCGTAGAGGTCTTGTATGCCGACGCCGGAGCGGATGGAGGTAAAGGCCCGGTGCGTCGTTTCGTCCGGGACCCGATCCTCCAGCAGTCCGTCTTTCTCCAGCGCGTACTTGAAGAGTTCGCCGTGCAGCCACGGGTTGTGGGCGGGGTCGCCGGTGTTCTCCCAGCTCTGGAGCCAGTTGCAGGGCAGGACCGTGCAGGCGATCTGGCGGATGGCGTTGGGCCAAACGAAGACGGGCCAGGGCGGCAGGAGCGGCGCGGGCTCCGGTCCGAGGTAGGCCCAGATGAGCCCGCCCATCTCGCCGGTCGGATAGCCCCTGAGCTTGATGCGGCCCGTGAAGGCGCTATCGTGCGCCTCCAGCGGAGTATCGAGACATCGGCCGTCGGCGCCGTAGAGCCAGCCGTGGTAAGAGCAGCGCAGCCCGTCTTCATCAGGGATGCCCCACTCCAGGCCCATCGACCGGTGGGCACACCTGTCCCCGATGAGGCCGATCTCCCCGTTCAGCGTGCGGAAGAGCACCAGGTCTTCGCCCAGCAGGCGCACCTTCATGACCGGCTCGGAGAGGAGTTGGGCGTAGGGCCTGAGCGGCAACCAGTAGCGGCGCAGCAACTCACCGCCCGGAGTCCCCGGGCCCACCCGAGCCAACCGCTCGTTGGTCTCCGCCGTGAGCATGCCGGCCTCCTCCTGGCTTTTCGGCTATGCCCGGACGGCGCCCCAGCGATGAGTGGGCTGCTTCTGCCAGACGTCCTCGTCGATGTTGGTGTCGACGATGGGGTGGTCCGGGTCGCGGATGACGCCCATCGGGTCCTCGCCGCGGGCGACGCGCTCCATCTGCTCGAACATCGTTCGGCGCAGCAGGACGACGCCCCGGTCCGAGTAGGAGAGGTGCTCGACCGAGCGATCGGTGATGGGGCCCTGCGTCTCCCACGCCATGTGGTCCTGCGAGAGCACGGAGCGGCGGTCGTACCAGGCGTTCGGGTGGCTCTTGTCCGCGGGCTCCTTGTACGGCTCGATGTACTCGACGGGCGGGTCCCACGTCGTCTCGTCGGGCTGGCCGTCCTCGTTGAGCCAGAAGTTGATGTGGACGTGCCAGGTGTGAGTGTCGTCTATCGGCGTGCGGAACTGCGTGCTCGGCCCCTGCCGGAGGATGGAAGGGAAGAGCACGGGGTGCTCGTCGACGACACCGTTAGTGTAGGTGCGCTTCTTCATCAGGCCGTAGCCGGTGAGGTAGAACTCGAACGAGTCCACGTCGTCGGTGAAGCCGCGCGTCGTGTTCACGGGCTCGCGCAGACCGCGCGCGTAGTACTCCTGGTGGAGTATCTGCAGGTGCGCCGGGTCCATGGAGTTCTCCATGGCCTGGAACCAGTTGCAGTCCAGCACGGGATGGAGGTTGATCTTGCGACGTCCGTCCTCCCGAACGAGCGTGTCGAACGGGGTGAAGACCGGCGCGGGCTTCGGGCCCATGTACGCCCAGACGACGCCGAGGTAGACCTTGCAGTCGTAGGCGGGCTGCTTCACGGAGCGCATGATCGCCTCGTTCTTCTCGGGCGGCGTCTCGAGGATGTTGCCCTCGGTGTCGTACAGCCAGCCGTGGTAGGCGCAGGAGATGCCTCGCTCCTCGATGCGACCGTAGACGAGCGACGCGCTGCGGTGCGCGCAGTGGTCGGCGAGCAGCCCCCAGCGTCCGGACTTGTCGCGGAAGATGACGAGGTCCTCGCCCAGGATGCGGACGGCCTTCGTGGGCCGCTCTTCCGTTATCTCGGAGGCGATGGCGATGGGGTGCCAGTAGCGGCGGAGCAGTTCGCCCGCAGGCGTGCCGGGGCCGACTTGTGTGAGTTTCTCGTTGTCCTCTTTCGTCAGCATGACGCTCTCCTCCCGGAGTTACGTTATACGTTCTGTCCCACCATCTTGCGGCGCTCGATGGAGTCCGCGCCGCCTTCGACGCCGCGCTGGTTCAGGATGGGGCTGTACTTGCTCGCCATGCCCTGGCGCCTGATGCCCTTGTCCCCTTCGCCGCGCTCCTGGTACTGCTCGTTCCGGCGGGACTTATGCTCGGTGTCCATGCCGAGATAGACGTTGGAGGCAGGGTCGCGGAACGTGTTGATGGGGTCGCCGCCGTCCTCGACGATGCGGATGTTCTCCTCCAGCATGCGCCGGAACATGATGATGCCCTTGTCCGAGCGTCCGAGCGACTCCTTGGTGCGGTCGGCTATGGAGCCCTGCGTGATCCACGCGGCAACGTCTTGCGCCGAGTTGGAGTCGAGTATCTCGAAGCGGACGCGGCCGTCCTCGGCGAGCTGGATGAGGGGCGGGAAGAAGAGGGGCACGTCCTCGTCGCGCTGTTCGGGGTCGTCCGGCGACAGCTTCGGGTGGCACATCACCCACCAGTGTCCCGTGTGCGTGTCGTCGAGCGGGACGCGTATCTGGAACGACGGGCCGACACCGGCGTTGCCGCCGCCGCGCCTGCCGTCCCACGTGTCGATGGCGGTGCCGCTGCCGCCCTGGCGGAGGAAGTAGGGGAAGACGATGGGGTGGCCCTGCGCCCACTCGCCGTCGTCGTAGCTGCCGCCCTTGACGAGTCTGCGCTTGTAGATGCCGTACTGGAACTTGTCGAAGCCGATGCGCTCGTTCTCATAGCGCTTGCGCACCTTGTCGCCCTCGCCGCGCATCTCAAGGATGTAGTTCGCCCACTCGCCGTGCAGCCACTCCGAGTGCACCGGGTCGAGCGAGTTCTCCTGGCACTGGAGCCAGTTGCTCGGCAGTTCCGTGTAGCCGATGTCCCGCACGACGTTGTCGAGCGCGAAGACGTCCCAGCTGGGGAGGAGCGGCACGGGCGCCGGGCCGAGGTAGGCGAAGATGAGGCCCGCCTTGACTTCCAGCGGGTACGCCTTGATGCGCACCTTGTCCTTGAAGCGGTTGTCCGGCGCCTCGGTCTCCTCGTAAGGCTGCTCCAGGCATCGGCCGGTCTCGTCGAACATCCAGCCGTGGTAGGGGCAGCGGATGCCCTCATCGGTCGGGATGCCGTAGACCATGCCCATGCGGCGGTGGGGGCAGTAGTTGTCCACGAGGCCGAAGACGCCCTGCTTGCTCTTGTAGAGGATGAGGTCCTCGCCGAGCAACCGGATGGGCTTCGTGGAGCGGTCGTTCATCATGGCGACGGCGGCGATGGGGTGCCAGTAGCGGCGCATCAGCTCACCGGTCGGGGTGCCGGGACCTACCCGGGTCAGGCGGTCGTTCTGCTCAGCAGTCAGCATCAGGTTTCCTCCCTGGTTGAGGTTGCTTCGATCGTGTTCTTATCCGGCGGTTCCGGCGAGGACGGGCGACTCGACGGTGATACCGTAGAAATCGATGGCGTTCTGCCCCATGATGTCGTCGACGACGCCCGGAGCGAGCCCTCCCTCCTCCTTGATGATGCGCATCGCCTCGATCTCGCTGGACTGGTCCTGGTGGCCGTAGTCCGTGCCGATCAGGATGTGGCGGTGGTTCACGTACTTCAGCACGTCGACGAGGTTGTCGTCGGTCTGGGCGGTGACCCAGATGTTGTACGCGCCGAGCACGTCCTCCTCCAGCTCGCGGCCCCGCGTCTCCAGCCTGCGGCGCAGGTCGTGGATGGCGTAGGGGAGCCACTGGCTGCTCGCCTCGATGTAGCCCCATCGCAGGTCCGGGAACTTCTTCGGCGTGCCCGTGGTGATGAGCTGGTGGAAGCTGGCGACGGACATGAGGCGCAGGCCGCCGAACGTGCCGCCGATGCCGTCCTTGGCCATGAGATTGCGGATGTAGGCGTTGGAGTTGCCGATGTGTATGGCGATGGGCTGGTTCAGCCGGGCGGCCTCTTCGTACAGCGGGTAGAAGTACTCGTCTATGAGCAGCCGCTCGTCCTCGATGGTGCGCATCGTGACGCCGCAGGCGCCGTGCTCCGCCGACCACCGCAACTGGTCCAACGCCTCGTCCATCGTGGCGAGCGGGAGGATGGACGTCCAGCGGAGGCGTCCCTTGCTCTGCTCCCAGATGTCGGCGAGCCAGCGGTTGTAGCTCTTCGACAGCGCGACCTCGGTGTCGGGGTTCTCGCACATGCGCCCGATGTACATGGTGGGGTAGAGCACCTGCACGTCGATGCCCAACTCGTCCATGTGGGCGACACGTCCGGGGATGTCCTCCATGTAGCGCTTGGCGTCGTCCGTCACCATGTTGCGCTTCACCTTGTCCGAGAGCCCGAACGCGGCGACAGGGCCTCTTGCGCGACCGCGTATCTCGCCGTCTATCTTCCAGAACTTCCCGCCGCTGCCGTCGTCCACCACCTGCGGACGGTACTTCTCGTCCCCGGGGTCCATGTAGTCCCAGGTCTGCTCTGTCTCAACGACATGCGCGTCAGAGTCGATAACCGGCATGGCAGCCCTCCTTGCCGTTCCTGTTTCCGGCATCCGCTCCGGAGCGGATATACACACTTCGACAGATGGGACGCTAGCACCGCGAGGACTGAGTGTCAAAGGATTTGCGCATGCGCTCGGAACGCCGCGGCCTACAATGCGCACATCAGCGAACCGGGAGGCTGACCATGCTCGAACTGCCCGCACGGGGGACGCTTGCGTACGTCTGCCATGACATGCAGAACGACTACCTGAAGGAGGGAGGACGGACGCCTGAGGCAGGGCGCAACCCTCGCACGCCGCAACTCATCGAGAACCACGTCCGTCTGCTGGCGGCGGCCCGCGCCGCAGGTCTGCCGGTCTTCTTCACCGGCCACTTCCTGCGCGAGGACTACCTGGACGCCGCGCGGCACGGGCGCGCCCGTTCGCTGGGCTCGCTACGCGACGGCACGTGGGGCGCGGAGGTCATCGACGAGCTTGCGCCGCAGCCGGGCGAGTTCCTCATCCGCAAGGGCGGCGGGATGAGCGCCTTCACGGGCACGGCGCTGGAGAAGTGGCTGCGGCGCCTCGGCGTCTCGACCCTCATCGTGGCGGGCATCGCCACGCAGGCGGGAGTGGAGAGCACCGTGCGCGACGCCCGCGAACGGGACTTCGACAGCATCGTCGCCGGCGACGCGTGCGACGGACGCACCGAGAACCACGAGGCGTCGCTGCTGAACATGGGCACGTTCGCGCAGGTCGTATCGACGGAGGAGGTCGTTGCGGCGCTCGGTTGAGCGGTCACTCTTCGAGGCGCTGAAACCCGTCCAGCGCCGCCGCCACGTAGGCTTCCGCCAACGTCGGGAAGCTGGTGACAGACTCCACGAAGTAGTCGAGCTTCCCACCGTGGGCGATGACCGCCTGTCCTATCTGGACCAACTCCGCGGCGCCCTCGCCCGCGATATGCACGCCGAGCAGCTTCCGCGTATCGATGTGGAACAGCAGCTTCAGGATGCCGGACTCGTCGCCCTCGATGACGCTCTTCGCGATCTCCCTGTACTGGGCCTTGCCCACCTCGTAGGGGATGCCCTCATCCGTCAATTGGGACTCCGTCTTGCCGACCATCGCGACCTCCGGAGTCGTCTTGACCGCATACGGGAAGAGGCCGGGGACGCTGTTGGTGGGGATGTCGAACGCATGACACGCGGCCAGCCGTCCCTGCATCTGTGAGGTCGACACGAGGTCAGGGAAGCCGATGACGCCTCCCACCGCGTAGATGCCCTCCACGCTCGTCTGGTAGTTCTCGTCGACACTGATGCGCCCTCGCTCATCCGTTTCCAGTCCCGCAGCCTCCAGGTCCAGCCCCTCCGTCGCGCCGGTGCGCCCCACGCAGTACATCACCGCATCGCTCATGATCTGCTTGCCGCTCCTCAGCAGCACGCGCACGTGGTTGCCTCGTTCGCCGGGGAGGTACTCGATGTCGAAGACGTCCTCGTTCAGGCGGAACGTCACCCCGTTCTCCCGCAGGTGGTAGACGAGCGCGTCCACGATCTCGTCGTCCGCGAACGGCAGCAGCCGCGGGCTCCTGTCCACGAGCGTTACCCGTACGCCCAACGCGGCGAACGTGCTGGCGTACTCCAACCCGATCGCTCCGCCGCCCACCACGGTCAGCGTGCGTGGCAGGTCCGGCAGGCCCATGACGTCGTCGCTGAGGAAGATGAGCCTCCCGTCCGTGTGGATGGTGGGGGGCTGCGTCGAGTGCGACCCGACGGCGATGATCACCTTGTCGGTGGTGATGGTCGTGTTGGGGTCATCCTCGGTGGCGATGTTGATGGTGTGGCGGTCGACGAAGGACGCCTCCGCGTGGAACATGTCCGTCCGGTTCCGGGCGAGCTGACTCCGGAGCATCTCCGCCTGCTGGTGCATCACGTGGTTCGTGCTGACCATGAGGTCGCTCATCGTGATGTTCTGCTTGACGGTGTACGACTCGCCGTAGAGGGTGCGCTCGCGGAAGCCGCTCAGGTGCAGCGCGGCCTCGCGCAGCGCTTTGCTCGCGGTGCCGGTGGTGACGTTGAGGCCGCCGATGTGCGGCAGGCGTTCGACGACAGCCACCCGTTTCCCGATCTTCGCGGCCTGGAGCGCGGCTCTGTGGCCGGCCGGGCCTGACCCGATGACCACCATGTCGTAGTCGTAGCCGCTCATAGCGGTGTTCTCCCTCCGGGCGCCAACGGTGGGACCATAGCAATCCTGTACGAGTCCGAAGGATGCGTCAAGGGCGCTCGCCGAAGGTCCGCTCCGCGCCGGGGACGAACCGGCGATAGAGCAGCGGGAAGAGTATGCCTGCGGCGACGAACAAGGCTCCCGCGACCCAGAAGCCCGCTTCGAGCCCGAACGCTCCCGCCAGCGCGCCGAACCCTATCGGCACGAGGACCTGAGCGGTACCCCAGTAGAGCCCTACGTAGGCCATCGCCATCCCTCGCTGGTCCGGCGAACTGTGGTCCGACGCCGCGATGGGGTAGAGGATGCCGAGCGCGGACCGGAAGAGTCCGTAGAGCAGCATGAGCGGCACGAGCGTCACATACGTTCCTGCCCCGACCGACATCCCGAGCATGGTGAGGCCGACCATGACGAGGGCGATGACGTACGTCCAGCGCCGCCCCAGCCGTTCGAGCACGAGACCGAACACGATGCCGAGCGCAACGCTTCCGCCGACGCTGACGGCCTGCATCCCGCCGTTCACCGGCTCGCTGTATCCGAGTTCACGGAGGTACGGGATGAAGAGGACGCTGGACATGATGATGGAGGTGGAGGCGGCGAATGCAGCGAAGCCTCCGAGCCCCATGCCGGGGTGCCGCGCGATGCTTCGCAGTTGCCCGAGCGGAGCACGGGAGCCGCGCCTCGTTGAACGCATCGCGAGCGGCGGCAGCGCGAGGCTGCCGAGGAACCCGGCGAGCGCGACCGCCCCGGTGATGCCGAACGCGGCGCCGTAGCCCAGCGCGGCAACGAGTACGCCGCTCAGGAACGCGCCGATCAGCCCGCCCGCGTTGCCGGCGCCGTTGACGCGCCCGTAGATCTCGCCGGAGCGCTCCGGGTTGATGCGGCTCGCGTACGACTGCGTCGCCGTCCAGTACGTGGCCCGCGAGTAGCCGACGAACGACTGCCCGAGGATGAGCATCCAGAAGTAGCCGGAGGCGATGAAGAAGACCATGCCGGAGACCATCGTGACGAAGCTGGCCCAGAGCACCCATCGCTCACCGAACTGGTCGGCTATGGCGCCGGCGAACAGCCGCAGCATCAGGCCGAACACGGCCTGGGATGCCACGATGACGCCGAGCGTCGTGAGGTCGTAGCCGAGGTGCAGGGCGTAGAGCGGCACGAGCACCTGGATGAGGCCGAGGGTGATCTGGTACGAGAACGCCGCGCCGTATATCAGCAGGATGGCGCGGGTCTCGGTGCGCTGGTCCAACTGCCCCTGCGCCTCGGGTTGTACGCTCATGCGGAGAAGCGGCCGGGCGCGTAGGGCGCGACGTCGAGCGCCGCCGCGCCTCCGGCGACGAGGTCCGCCGTCGCCCTGGCCATCCCCGGCCCCAGCATGATGCCCTGCCGTCCGCCGCCCGTGACGACGTACGCGCCGTCCGTACCGGGGACCTCGCCGAGCATCACCACGCCGTCCGGCGTGACCGGTCGCAGGCAGGCTGTCTGCAGCACCAACTCCGCGTCCTCCAGCGACGGCAGCATCCGCAGCGTGGACTCGATGATGGCGTCGCGCGCCTCCGTCGTGCGGGACTCGTCGAAGCCGGCGTGCTCTTCCGTCGTGCCGCACCAGACGAGGCCGTCCGAGGGCTTGGTCATGGCGTAGTTCCCGAGATGACCGACGCTGATCGCATACGGAGCGCCGGGCGCCTGCAGCCGGATGATCTGCCCCTTGAGCGGGTGCACGGGCAGCGGCACGCCGAACCACTCCGACGCCTGCGCCGTCCACGGCCCCATCGCGACGACGACCGTGTCGCAGGGGATACGCTCCGCGTTCCCCGCGCCGGTCGCGATGCTGACGCCCTCGACTCGTCCGTTATTCACGTGGATGGCGGTGACCTCGCCGGTGCGGAGTGTGACGCCCCGTTGCTCCGCGGCCTGCCCCAGGGCGAGCGTCAGCCGGTACGGCTCGATGTCCGACGAACCCTCGACGCGGAGCGCGCCGACCGTCTCCGGCGAGATGCGCGGCTCGAGGGCGCGGGCATCGTCCGGCGCCAGCCATTCGACGCTGTAGCCCGGCAGCGCCTGCTGCCAGTCGAGGTACCGGGTCAGCGCGGCGGCCTCGTCGCTGGAGAGGGCGAGGCGCAGCAGCGGGCGGGGCTGGTACTGGATGTCCACGTTCGTCTCGGCGGTGAGTTCACCGGCGAGCGCGGGGTAGAGGCTCATGCTGTACTCGATGAGCGGGGTGTTGACGTGCGGGCCGTTCGTGACGCCGCCGGAGAGACCGCCGTAGGCGAAGCCGGAGGCGTGGCTCGCGATGCCGTCGCGCTCGATGACCGTGCTGCGGACACCCATCGCCGCGAGGTAGTACGCCGTGCCGATGCCGGCGATGCCTCCGCCGATGATGACGACGTCCCGCTCTCCCGAGGTGGTCATGCGCGCTACGCCGCGCCGAGCTTGCGCACGGCGTCTCCCACCCGCACGACGCCGGACTGCACGACCTTCGTGTTGATGCCGCGCAGGCACAACTCCTGGCCCATCGACGAAACGACGAGCCGCAGTGCGTCCTTGCCGAACCGCTCGCTGAACTTCGCACAGCCGTTGTGGGGCTTGGCCGAGACCTCGAGCACCGCCGTCCCGATGGCCAGCCGCGTGCCCGGCGGGAGGTTCGTCCTGCCGATGTCCAAGTCGACGAAGAGCTGGTCGCCCGCCAGATGCCAGCGCTCCCTGCTGCCCGCCACGAGGTCGGCGGCGCGGGAGTTCATGAGCGTTACCTGCAACTCGGGGTCGGCGGAGCCGTCCGGCGTTCCGGTGCTGCCGCGCGTGCTCCAGTTGTCGCCCACCAATCCGACGGCGATGTCGAGCTTGCCCTCGTCCATCGACTCACGCTCCAACCTCTGCGGACGCCGCACGATGAGTTGGAGCGTGCCTTCATCCTTCGGGGACTGACGGACGTCATCGAGTCCCGCTTCCAGTTGTGCCATGGTCCGGTGTTGCGCTGTCGTCGCCATGCTTACACCTTGTAGCCGCCGACGAGGGCGAGGGTGAGGTTCTTCCAGAAGCACTCAACCTCCGTGAAGCCCGCGGCGCGCAGCCACTCGAGGTGACGCGCGAGCGTGGCGTTCTTGTGGTGGTGCATCGCGTCGTGGGCCATCTGCTCCGGCGTGCGGCGCTCCTCGCGGGGCCGACGGTCCGGGTTGCGGCGGCGCGCGCCACGCATCGCCTGGTTGATGTACTCCGTCTCCGCCGACGCGGTGTCGAGGTTGAAGAACGCGCCGCCCGGGTTGAGCGCGCCATAGATGCTGGCGTAGAGACTCGCCATCAGCTCCGCGGGGAGGTGGTGGATGGCGCGTGCTGAGACGACGAGGTCGTACGGGCCGGCGTCGACGACGTCCTGCGGCAGCACGCCGTCCGCGAAGTCGCCGAGCATGTAGGCGAAGCGCTCACCGAACCGGGCCATGCGGGGCTTGCCGGCCTCCATCATCGCCTCCGACACGTCGAGACCGACCGCCGTGGCATTGGGGAACGCGTCGAGGCAGGCCGTCGCTACGGGGCCGTAGCCGGTGCCGATGTCGAGGATGCGGATCGGCGTCTCGGTATCCGCCTGTACGAGGCGCGTGAGGATGTCGAAGACGGGCTGGCGCTCGTCCTGCTGCTCGTCCATGCGCTCGACGTAGTCGGCGACGCGGTCCTCCTCTTTCCAGGAGTGGCCCCACCGGAGTCCTTCGTGCTCACCGTGCCCCCGGTGCTCATGCTGGTGCGTCGTCATAGTCCTCTCTCCTCCTTGTTGGGCGTCCCATCACCCGGGGGGCCCTCACCTGCCGCTGCGCGGCGACCTCTCCCACGGGGAGAGGTGTGTTTGCTCCCTCTCCCTTGGGGTGAGGGCTACCCCGACTGGCGCATGGCGAGGTTGCCGCCGTCGACGGGCAGGTCCGCGCCGGTGATGAAGTCCGCGTTGTCGGATACGAGGAAGAGCACGGCCTGCGCCTGGTCGCGGGGCTTCCCCCAGCGTCCGCGTGGCACGCTCTGCGGCACCTCGTCGTCGGGGCGCGCGGGCTTGCCGCCCACCGGCATGCCGGTCTGGGTCGGCGTGAGCGAGTTGACCCGGATGCCGTGCGGGGCGAGCTCCATCGCGCAGGCGCGCGTGAAGTTGAGGATGCCCGCCTTGGCCGACTGGTACGCGATCGCGCCGCTCTTGCCACGGTGGCCGGACGTCGAAGCGACGTTGACGATGGCGCCGCCCGTGCCCTGCGCCACCATCTGCTTCGCGACGTGCTGCGTGCAGTTGAACGTCCCGGCGAGGATGACGTCCACGACCTTGCGGAACGTGCCGAGGTCCTCGTCGAGCAGGCCGGGTGTGCTGGTGATGGCGGCGTTGTTCACGAGGATGTCTACGTGGCCGTAGGCCGCGAGCGCCTGGGAGACGAGGTTCTCCATGTCCTCCGGCTTGGTGATGTCGCCGTCGACGGCGATGGCCTCGTAGCCGCGGTCGACGACCTCGCGTGCGGTAGCCTCCGCCGCGTCACGTCGTATGTCGAGGCAGACGACGCTCGCGCCGTTCTGGGCGAGCGTTCCCGCTATCTCGCGTCCGATGTTCGGGCCTGCGCCCGATACGATGGCAACCTTTCCTTCCAGCATGTGCGCCTCCTTCTGAGTGCCTCGTCCCGTGCCCCCTCCCCACGCCTGCGACACTATGACGGGGCGGGTTACGTGTCAACTTGCGAGCCGTTATCCAACATGGATGGACAGGATGGACAGGATATGAGTACGAGATGAGCAGCGAACGAGTCGTAAATGAGCACGGCCTGCTCGCGAATGAGCGCGGATAGGCAGCGATGAGCAAGCCGTTTCACTCGTACGGACTGCCCTGGCAGAGGAGCGCCGCGAAAAAAGTGGCCCATTTCTGCTCATTCGTGCTCATTTCACCTCTGCGGCCATCCCATCACGGGGAGCAGCCCCGCGTGCTTCATCAAAAGTGGGCCATTCTGTGCCACTTCACTCCTGACGCCAGGGACGGTTGCCTGGCCGCGTGGCTTGCCGCAGCCGGAACCATGGTAGGGCGGGCAGGGGCGACCGCGAAAGGGGCGGGTGTCAGTATCTTGACCCTCCGCGCTGTATCCCATAGGTTGCGGGGCAACCCTCACCCGCGCGCTGAAGCGCGTCTCCCTCTCCCGGAGGGCGAGGGGAGCATGTTCGGATATGGAGGCGCACGATGCTGAAGGACAAGTCCGTGGTCATCACGGGTTCCGCGAAGGGGATAGGACGCTACATCGCCCACGGGTTCGCCAAGGAGGGCGCGAAGGTGGCGATAGCCGACATCGACGAGACCCGCCTGCAGCAGACGCTCGGGGAGTTGGGTGAGCTCGGCGCAGAGGCGATGGCCGTTCCTACCGACGTCACGAACGAGGAGACGGTCGCGTCGCTCATGGCGCAGGTGAACGAGCGCTTCGGCGGCATCGACATCCTCATCAACGACGCCGCCATCGTGCCGCACTTCAACTGGAACGACAAACCGCGCTGGCCCAAGATCCAGGACATGGAGAAGACGTGGTTCTGGGACACGGTGATGGGCGTGGCGCTGCTCGGCTCGTTCCTCGCCTCCAAGCACGCGGTGCCGTACATGGAGGCGGGCGGCGGCGGGCACATCGTGAACCTGCACGGCGGCGGGGGCCTCACCCCGCCCGGCGCGCTCGCCTACGCGACGGCGAAGGACTCGCTCATCACGTTCACGAAGTTCCACGCGGAAGAGGTGCGCGACTCGAACATCTGCGTCGTCATCATCTCGCCGGGCGCGGCGATCGCGACGGAGGACGCGCCGGAAGAGGCGCGCAACCGGATGCCGGGGCCGGACTACGCGGGAGAGCGCTTCCTGCTGTGCGCCGAGGCCTCGATGGAGCTGTCAGGTCATCTGCTGGACCTGCAGGACGGCCAGTTGGTGGTGCTGCGGTAGCGATGCTGACGGTGACGGAATCGGCGCTCGCCGAGCTTCGGCGAGTGGGGGACGCGCGGGCGCTGGAGCCAGGGAGGTTGCTGCGTCTCGCGGTCCCGCCGGTGTGGACGGGACAGGGCGACTGGGGCATCGTGATCGACCAGCGCGGCGCGGCAGATGTCGCCTACGCGCACGACGGGGCGACGGTGCTGGTTGTCGAGCAGATCGTTGCCGACGGGCTCGCCAATGCGGTGCTCGACTACAAGACGACTGGCGTGCCGAGTCCGCGGTTCACGCTGGATATCTACTAGGGGGCACCCTCACCCGCGCGCTGAAGCGCGTTGCCCTCTCCCAGGGGGCGAGGGGGCCGGACGCTCCGCCCCGATGCCCCATCGCGTGGCCTGACGGCCACTCTGGATTCCCGCCTTCGCGGGAATGACGGATCGGGTCACTCGACGACGGCGACGACCTCTATCTGTATCTTCATGCCGCCGGGAGGGGGCTCGTACTTGGACGTGTGCCGCGAGGGGCGGTCGTTCTCGTCGGGGAAGAGCGCGAGCCAGGGCTCGTTGAGCGCCTGGCGATCGCCGAGGTCGGCGAGGAAGCAGGTGAGCCGTACGATGTCGTCCGGCGTTGCGCCAGCGATCTCCAGGAAGGTGTGCATGTTGCGGAAGCACTGCCGCGCCTGCTCGTAGACGTCCTCCGAGAGCTCACCGGTGTCGGCGTTGATGCCCTGTATCGCGGAGCTGTAGATGACGTTGCCGACGCGCGCTCCGTAGGGGATGGGGGCGTTGTGCTGCACGCCGGGGATGTGGATGGTCTGTCGTCTGCCCATGGGGTCGTCTCCTGTTGGTTGTCGTGGGAATATTACAGGCCGAACTCGCGGGCGACGAGTTCGTAGGAGCGGATGCGGTCCTCAACGCGGTAGGTGATGGTGACGACGCCCACGTCCGTCGTCTCGTAGCGCTCGGCCATCGCGAACAGCGCCTCCTTCACCTGCGCGGGGTCGCCGTCGATGTAACCCTCGGTGAACTGCGCAAGGTACTCCGTCGCCGCGGGGCCGAGGTCGATCTGCGACGCCTCCTCCGGCGGGACGAGGCCCTGCATCGGCTCGCCGCCCTGCGCCTGGATGGCGCGCCGCGCGCGGTTGAGGTTGCGGCTCGACGCGAGGAAGCGCGCCTCCTCTTCGGTCGGGGCGCAGACGACCTGCGCGGTGACGTTGACGCGCGGCTCCGGGCAGAGCGGGGAGGGGCGGAAGTTGCGCCGGTAGATCTCGGCAACGGCGGGGCCGTGCTTGCCGGTGTGGCCGAAGAAGTCGGCGAACGCGAACGGCAGACCGATGTAGGCGGCGAGGTTCGCGGAGTAGTCGCTGGAGCCGAGCAGCCAGACCTCCGGCGTGGAGTCGGGCGGCGGGCCGGGGCGCGCCTTCACCGCCGCGAACGGGTGGTCCGGCTGCAGTCCGTTGTGCAGGTAGCCGATGAGGTCGACGACCTGCTGCGGGAAGGTCTCGATGTCGGCGGGGCGCTTCGGGTAGGCGAGTGCGAACATGGTGGTGTGGTCGCTGCCGGGAGCCCGCCCGATGCCGAGGTCGACGCGTCCGGGGTAGAGCGACTCCAGCACAGAGAACTGCTCGGCGACCTTGAGCGCGGAGTAGTGGGAGAGCATGACGCCGCCGCTGCCGATGCGGATGCGGGAAGTGTTCGCCAAGAGCTGTCCGACGAGTATCTCCGGGCTGGTGCCCGCGTACGTGCCGGTGTTGTGGTG
This sequence comes from Dehalococcoidia bacterium, assembly GCA_965116305.1. Classification (GTDB taxonomy): domain Bacteria; phylum Chloroflexota; class Dehalococcoidia; order Lucifugimonadales; family Australimonadaceae; genus Bin16. Next base: position 336,970 of record OZ220673.1, read on the forward strand.
CTCGGCGACCCAGTAACGGGCGTAGCCGAGGCGCTCGGCGGCCTGCGCCACAGCCACGGTGTCACGGAGGGCGTTCGCGGGCGACTCGCCGCGCCGCATCGGCGACTGGTCGGTGACGCTGAGCGTGAGTTGCATGGGGCTAGTGCTTTGCGAGGAAGGCGAGCACTTCGCGCGTGATGGCCTCCGGCTGCTCGGGTAGCAGCGCGTGGCTGGCGTCGGGCAGGTCGACGACGTGTACCCGGTCGGCGCCCAACTGGTCGCGCAGGACGTACCCGTTCTCGGGGGTGGCCATCGGGTCGTCGAGGCCCTGGATCGCGAGGACGGGAGCGGAACCGGCGTAGCCCCACTCGGCGTAGGGTATGGAGTCGCGCGCGTCCCACTGCATCTTCCGGGTCGCCGGGAACCAGCCGTCGAGCCAGATCGAGGCGTCATGGCCGGGCGCGAAGAAGACGCGCTGCACGTCGGCGAGGCGGTCCGCTGTGGGGCGGTCGAGCTCGAAGATGCGCATGAGCGTGGGAGGGATGTCGGGCGCGGGCGGCGCCTGGCCGCCGGGGGCGATGAGCGTGACGCTGCGGGTGAGGTCGGGGCGGTCGGAGGCGAGGCAGCGCACGATGCGGTTGCCGTAGGCGTGGCCGATGAGGTGGGCAGGCGCGCCGCCGATGTGCTCGATGGCCCGCGCAACGTCGTCGGCGAAGTCACGGAGGGTCAGTCCGTCGACGGCGGGGGAGCTGTCCCCCACGCCGCGATGGTTCACTCCGGCAACCCGGTACCCGGCCGCTTCGAGGTCCTGCGCAAGGGCGTCGAAGTCTTCGATGCCGCGTCCCAGCGATGAGACGCAGACCACGAGGTCGCCGCTGCCCTGCTCGATGACTTCGACCTCGCCGTCTTTCACGGGTACGCGCATTCGTGCCTCCTGTGGATGGGGTAGGGGGAGTATAGCGCTACCCTCACCCACGCGCTGAAGCGCGTGCCTCTCCTTCAGGAGAGGGGGCTAGTAGCCGCGGTGCCAATCGACCTCGTTGATGAGGGGCTCGCCGGCGAGGAAGTGGGCGATGTTTCGCTTGAGCACGTCCATGGCGAAGGAGGTCGCGACATCGACGTGGCCGGAGTTGTGGGGCGTCATCAGGACGCGGGGGTGCGCGAGGAGTTCCGGGTCCGGCGGGCGGAACCACTCGTCCACGTAGACGTCGAGGTAGGCACCGCCGACCTTGCCGGAGCGCAGGCCGTCCTTGAGCGCGCGCTCGTCGATGAGCTCGCCGCGCCCGACGTTCAGGAGCACCGCGCCGTCCTTCATCGCGGCGACGGCGTTGTCGTCGAGCATGTTGCGCGTCTCGTCCGTGAGGGCGGTCGTGAGCGCGACGTAGTCGCACCCGGCGAGCATGTCGTGCAACTCGTGCGCCGGGTAGAGGGTCTCGATGCCGTTGTCGCCGGGTCGGCGTTCGGCGATGGAGAGGCGCGAGGCGACGACGCGCATGCCCATCGCGTTGGCGAGCCGCGCGACCTCGAGGCCGATGCCGCCGAGGCCGACGACGCCCATCGTCCTGCCCGCGAGCATGCGGAGGTCGTAGCCTGCGGCGTCCATCCCGCCTGCGACGGCCTGGTCGACGGCGACGCGGAGGTCCTTTGCGAAGTGGAGGGCGGCGGCCATGACCATCTCGGCGATGGGGGTGGTGTCGACGTAGCCGCGCGAGGAGGTGATGCGGACGCGCCCGCCCCACAGATCGGAGTGTTGGAGGTCGGATATGCCGGCCCAGAGGTACTGCGCCCAGAGGAGGTTGGGCATGCGGGGAAGGAGCCGCTTCGGGTAAGGGAGCGTGAGCACGAGGACGTGGGCGTCGTGGAGAATCTGCTCGCACTGCTCGGGGGTGAGGTCGGTGCTCCACGGGCGCGGCTTCCAGAGGCCGGTGGTCGCGGGGAGCATGCCTGCGTCGTCCACGAACGCCTGCGCCGGGACGGCGGTGACCTTGATGCGTCCGGGAGCAACGGCCTCCAGTTCGGCGATGGGGGCGTTCTCTGTGTCCATGAACAGGAGGAGGTTCAGGGGGGTTGGGAGGTCCGTCATGCGGGCGATTCTACACAAGGGCGCTGCCGAGGTTTATAGTGCCATCGTCCACTGCTGAAAGGGGTAAGAGTGAGTCAATCGTCGACACCTGTCCGGGTCATGATCGTGGATGATCACGGGATCGTAAGGGACGGTCTTCGAGAGTTGCTGGAGAACGCGGGCGACTTCGAAGTGGTCGGTCAGGCCGAAAACGGCACGACAGCGGTCAAGGTGGCCCAGGACCTCAAGCCTGACGTGGTCGTCATGGACGTCCTGATGCCGGTGAAGAACGGCATCGAGGCGTGCAGGGAGATCAAGGACAGGCTGCCCGATACGCACGTGCTCATCCTGACCGTCGCGACCGAAGAAGACGCGGTCATCGAATCGGTCGCCGCTGGAGCGGCAGGGTTCCTCCAGAAGTACTCCGGGAAAAACGAGTTCCTCAGCGCGGTCCGGGACGTTGCCGGCGGCGAATACCGCATACCCGGCGACGTCATAAGGCGCGTGTTCACAGGGATACGCGCGACAGCCCGCCGGGCCGCCCCACCGGACCTCGAAAAACTGACCGCCCGGGAGCAGGAGATACTCACACTCTTTGCGAAAGGGCTGTCGTACGCCGAGATCGGAGAAGTCAGGGGCAGCCGCCCATTGACCATCCGGAATGCCATCTACGGTATCCAGAACAAGCTGGGGACCAAGACGAAGCAGGAGATGGTGGTCTGGGCGGTGCGCAGCGGCCTGCTGGACAACGGTTCCCGAGAGTAAGCGGCAGTCCAGCCCAGTCAGGAGTCCCGCAATGAGCGGGGAACACCACCACGACCACGATCACGAGCATCACGGCGAGCACGATCATCACCGGCGACGGGGATGGAGAGACGCCTTCTCGCCCGAGGCCTGGTCCATGACCCTGGCCAACTTCCGGGAGAGCGAACTGCCATGGGGCAGGAGATTCTCAGTCGCGGCTTCCAACTACTGGCGGAAGGTGAGAGGGGGCCAGGAGGAGTGCTGCGGCAACCCCGGGCAGCCGGGCTGCTGAGTGAGGTGAGCCTTCGCCGGGGTGCCCGGCGACCGAGGTAGAGGGACAGATACGTGGGAAGCGTCATGCGTTGGACGGAGAAGCGGCTCGGCGGCTGGTCACTGCTGATCGGGACAGCGGCCGTGGGAGCGGGCTATGCGCTCTCGCCGGGCCGCGGCGCGGTGGACACCGTGCCCAGCACCAGCCTCAGCGACCTCACGCTGGCGATGGCGCGGAACGAGGCGCTGTCCTACACCGTGCCCATCGTCATCATCTTCGGCGCCGTGCTCGTACTCCATGGCCTCGTTACCCTGTGGCGGCACGCGGCCCCCGTGCCGCGGCTCGGGCTTCTGGCGATGGCCATAGCTTTGGCGCTGCAGATGGTGATGCGGGGCTTCGACTACATGATCACCGGCATGGGCGTGGCGTCGCTGGAGAGCAGCGGGGCGGAGTCGGAGGAGTGGCTCCGATCGGCGGTGCACTTGCAGCGGGTGGTGTGGGGGTTGCTCTTCACGTCCAACGTCGCCGGTCTTGCCGGAATAGCGGTCCTGGCGCTGGGCCTCGCTTTCCGGCCCGAGCCGCTGCGCCTGCCCCCCGCGCTGAACGGCATCGTTGCCGTGCTGGCCGTGGCGTCGCTGGCGGTGTTCGTCATCGCGTGGCATTCGAACCGGCTGGAGCTGGCGTTCGCGCCCGTGTTCGTGGCGATGTCGCTGGCCGGACTCGTCTACATGGTGCTCCTGGGGTGGCGGCTGGCGTCGTCGAAGGACGACCGGGCGAGCGAACCGGACTCCGAGGCGCTCTAGGCGCCGGCGTCCTAGTCCTCTTCGAGGGTGGAGGTGTCGCCTTCGTCGAGGCCGAGTTCGCGGGCCTTGAGGAGGCGGCGCATGATCTTGCCGCTGCGCGTCTTGGGGAGGCCGGGGATGATCTCGATCTCGCGCGGGGCGACGGCGGCGGCGAGCTTCTGGCGCGCGAAGCCCATCAGCTCGCGGCGCAGCTCGTCGCTCGGCTCGTAGCCGTCCTTGAGCGAGACGAACGCCTTGACGACCTCCATCGCGATGGGGTCCGGCTTGCCGATGACGCCGGCCTCGGCGACGGCGGGGTGCTCGATGAGGGCGGACTCGACCTCGAACGGGCCGACGAGGTGTCCGGCGGTGTTGATGACGTCGTCGGAGCGCCCGATGAACCAGTAGTAGCCGTCGGAGTCGCGGACTGCCTCGTCGCCGGTGATGTACCAGCCGTTGACGAAGCGGGAGTCGTAGCGCTCCTGCTGCTGCCAGTAGGTCTGGAACATGGAGGGCCACGGCGTGCGGACGGCGAGGTTGCCCTCCGTTCCGTCCGGCTTCTCGTTGCCCTCGGCGTCGATGATGCCGGGGTTGATGCCGGGGAGCGGCCTGCCCATGGAGCCGGGGCGGATGTCCATGCAGGCGTAGTTGGCGATCATGATGCCGCCGGTCTCGGTCTGCCACCAGTTGTCGTGGAAGGGCATGCCGATGGCCTCGACGCCCCACTCGACGGCCTCCGGGTTGAGCGGCTCGCCGACGGACGCGGCGAAGCGGAGGTTGGAGAGGTCGAACGTCTTGGGGAGCTCGACCCCGGACTTCATGAGCATGCGGATGGCGGTGGGCGCGGTGTACCAGACGGTGACGTTGTAGTCCTCCAGGATCTGGTACCACTTGCGGGCGCTGAACCCGCCCTCGTAGATGACCTGGGTGACGCCGTTCGTCCACGGGGCCGACATGCCGTAAGACGTGCCGGTGACCCATCCGGGGTCGGCGGTGCACCAGTAGATGTCGTCCGGGTGGAGGTCGAGGCACCACTTGCCGGTGAGGTAGTGCTGGATGACGGCGTTGTGGCGGTGGACGGCGCCCTTGGGCTTGCCGGTGGTGCCGGAGGTGTAGTGCATGATGGAGTAGTCGTCGCGGGTCGTGGCGATGGGGCCGAAGTCGTCCGAGGCCTCGTTCATGAGGGCGTAGTAGTCGAGGTCGCCGTCGGCGAGCGGCTCGGCGGAGCGCCCGTTCTTGTTGACGACGATGACGTGCTGGAGGTCAGGGAGCTGCGGGAGTATCTCCGCGATCTTCTTCCGCAGGTCGGGCTGGGTGACGAGCACCTTCGCGCCGCTGTCCTCCATGCGGTCGCGCACCGGGTCGGGGCCGAAGGCGGAGAAGAGTGGGCCGATGACGCAGCCGGCCTTGAGCGTCCCGAAGACGGTGAAGTAGATCTCCGGCACGCGCTCCATGAAGGTGAAGACGCGGGCGCCCTTCTCGACGCCGAGCGCGCCGAGGACGTTGGCGAACCTGTTGGTCTCGCGGCGCATGTCGTCGAAGGTGTAGGTCTCCTTCTCGCCGTTCTTGCCCTCCCAGATCATCGCGGTCTTGCCGCCGTTGCCGCGGGCGACGTGGCGGTCGATGGCCTCGTAGGCGAGGTTGAGCCCGCCGCCGGGGAGGAAGTCGATCTCCTTCTCGACGTCGGCCCAGTCGAACGACGCGCGGGTGGCCGCATAGTCGGCGAGGTTGGGGTCGTCGCGCGGGGTGGAGGGTTTGGTGATGGTCTCGTGGCGTTGCATCGTCATGTCGCGCCTCTCCGGTGCAGGAGTCTCCGAGGAGTCATGGGGCAGGCGCAAGTGTATGGAGGGGCGGGTGGAGTGGCAAGGGGTGGTGGTTCGACAGGCTCACCATGAGCGGATAACAGGGGCCGACGCTGCCACGGCGGCCCGACCAAGATTTCAATCCCGCCCCGATCCTGGAATCTTAGCCGGGTATCTACGCGTAAATCGCATGGCCAGTCAGGAATCTTGGTCGCCTTGGTTGGGGGGGTGTTTTCTAGGCCACGACCTGCTTCCCACGACCAAGGGCACCAAGATTTCATCGAAAAACGTGTTTACCGCCTGAGCCATAGATTCGGTTGATAGCTGACGCCCCGAGCCATAAACGCTGTCTATGGGTGCTGTGCGTACAGCGGTCATGCAACCAGCGTACTCGGCAAGGGGGCGACTGCGGAAGGGGCGGGTGTCACAAACAGATTGACAGGCCCGGGGGTGTGGGCAACAATAGAGTTGCGTTGAGTCGCTAGCCCGTGGTCAGGCGGGTCTCCTGAAACAGTGGAGGCCCGGCCTGGCCACAACTTTTGTTACCCGCGTACGTACTGGTGTGTCGTCAGGTCTCTCGGCTTCACGAACGAGAGCTCGTCGGGCACACGGTCGCCACTGACCACGTCCTTGTAGCCGTTGGCGATGTGGTGGACCACCTGCAGGCCCTCCACGTAGATGGACGAGGCGTGAGTGATGTGCGCGGGCGTGGGGATGTTGGGGTTGCCTGCGACGTACTGCCACAGGTTCTCTCGCTGCTCCTTTGTCAGGTCCATCCGGTCCAGCACCAGGTCGTACTGGTCCGACTGCAGGGGGTAGCTCTGGAAGTGATGTTCCAGCAGGCGGCGCAGTATGTAGTTCCGGAACCTCAGGGGGCTCGCGGGCCTCTTCCCGCCCGGTTTGAGATAACTGCCGGTGTACCGCAGCTTGTCCACGTAGACCACGGAGGCCCAGATGTGCTTGCCTCCTTCCGATAGCGCGCGGAGCGGGTCGAGCAGCCTCGTGAACTCCTCCGTCCGAGCGGGTATCTTCAGCTCTCTGCTCAATCCTGAGTAGTACCTGAACGCCGCCACGTGCCTGTTGAGGTCGCGAAAGGCGTCGTCGCACAGGTGCAACGCGGCGGCGACGTAGTACTCGCTGCTGAGCAGCCTGCCCGAAGCCGGATCGAGCGTGAACGCCGCGTCGCCCGACTCGTCTACGAATATGTAGTCATGCCTGGCCATTGGCTGCCAGCGTACGCGGGGAGTGTGCGACTGCGGAAGGGGCGGGTGTCACCGTGGGCACGGAGTGGCCGGGGCTGAGGAGCAGTATGTCTACGCAGACCCACGAGCGCCCTCGCTGCGGGCAGCACGCGGCCGCGTGAACCAGTAGCCCAGCACGAGCACCGGCAGAGGCTGCAGCACAATCTGGAGGACCCAGGTTGTATATCGTGGCGACCAGCCCAAACCGGACCACAGTTCGGCCAGGGGTATCCCGACCGAGACCAGTTCTCCAAATACGGGCAGGGCGATGAGCGCCGCAACAACTCGGACAGGCGGCGCGTCGACACGGTAGCGGATGAGCGCCCAGAGCAGCAGGACGTTCATCCCCGCCCCTGATACCAGTTGCCAGAGCGCGACCGCGAAACCGAGGTCGGAAGCGCTCGAGAAGATCTGACTCAGGAACCACCCGTAGTTGAACGACAGGCTGGCGCTTGCCAGCGCCAGCAGCAGGAAGGCGTGTCGCCTGCTGGTTCGTGCGGCGGCCCTGCGCATGAACCAAGCCACCACAACCAGCGAGAGCAGTCCATCAGCACTCAGGTGATAAAACGCATCCAGGAAGTCGCTCCCGAACGGCAGTGCCAGAATCGTGACTCCCCACCATTTGTGGCCATATCCCAACAGGAGAGGGGCCAGCCAGAAGGCTAGAGTCCCGACCGACAGGACGATGCGGACTTCCCAGAGGAGTCTCAGCAGATCGTGACCATACCGGCGCACCCATGGGTACGTTACAGCCAGCACCACCAAGACCGCCGTCGCGACGATGGAGGAGGTAAATACGACCAGCCATTGCGGCGGCACACGTAGCCATCCGGCGATGGGCAGGGCCAGTGTCGAAAACCAGCCCATCCAAGCCGGTACCCCCAGCAGCAGGAACACTTCCCATGGGTGCGACCGCGCAACCGGCAGGCGCCGCCACCGGCACATCAGGCCGGTCAACAGGACGGGCAGGGGGAAGGAGACCGTCACCCAGGCAGCAAATGCCCACTCGTGGTTGTTGTCGACCACGCGGTCAACGACGTACGACGAACCTGCGAGCAGCAGGATGCCGCTCCCTATGGCGATGAAGGCGATGTGGGAGCGTTTCATTCAGCTTGATCCGATGGGGTCCATTCCTTGGGGCGAGCAGCCATCTCGTCGGCGTGCAGTACGAGACTACCATCCCTTCTGATTACATGAGTGCGACGTTCCAGCCGGATTCAATGACGTTTCGATGACATTACGTCAGATTCGCCGATAACGGGCGGTTTACTCACCACAAACGAGGTCCGGTTGCACTAGAATCCGGCGGGCTTTACGGAGTGGATATGACCAGCGTTGAGCAGGCAACAGGAAGCATGGAGCGGCGGCACGATCTCGACGCACTGCGGGCGTTCGCGATGCTGCTCGGGATCGTGCTGCACGGGGCGCTGGCGTTCATCCCCGGCGCGTGGGCGGTCAGCGATACGTCGGTCGAGGGAGACGGGACGCCATATGCCGTGCTGGTGGCGGCGATCCACGGGTTCCGGATGCCGGTCTTCTTCCTGATGAGCGGCTTCTTCACGGCGATGCTGTGGCGGCAGCGCGGGCTGCAGGCGCTGGTCACTCACCGGGCGCGGCGGGTCCTGCTGCCGCTGGTGCTCGCGATGATCGTCGTGATCCCGCTGACGTGGGTCGCGTGGGGCTATGCGGAGAGCGTGTCCAAGGCGGACGACGACGCCAGCGCCGCCGAAACGGAGACTGTGCCGGAGGACGACGTGTGGAAGGCCGCGTCGCGGGGCGACGTCGCGGCGCTGGAGCACCACGCGGCAGAGGGCGCGCCGCTGGACGTTCCCGATCCGGCCTTGGGCACGACGCCGCTGGGCTGGGCGGCGCTGCACGGTCACGTACACGCGGCGGAATGGCTGCTCGACAACGGCGCAGGGGTTCACACGCTCAACGGCGACGGGAGCACGGCGATGCACTCGGCGGCGTTCATGGGCCGGGCGGAGGTCGTGGCGCTGCTGCTGGAGCGCGGCGGGGACCCCCATGCGAGACATCCGAACGGCGCACTTCCGATCCACAGCAGCCTCGCGGACCCTGCAACGACGGCGTACTACGTGGGCCTGCTGGGGCTATCGTACGAGCAGGCGGCTTTGGATGCGGGGCGCGAGGAGGTCGGGCAACTGCTGACCGAAGCGATGGAGCGTCCGAAGGAAGCAGCGGGTGCTGCGGCGGCGGGAGCAGACGAGGAATCCAGTGTGGCGGAGGACCAAACGGACGCGGCAGGCGGCGTTGCGCCGTACCGCAGCGACCCACACGCGGACGTGGACGAGGAGAGCGGCCTGCTCGTGCCATGGTACTGGGAGGCGCTGTACTGGTATCAGTGGGGTGGGCTGTTCACCTACGACCTCTTCAGCCACCTCTGGTTCCTCTGGTACCTCGTTTGGCTGGTCGGAGCGTTCGCCCTGATCGCATGGGCTGCGGGACGGCTGGGGCTCAGCCTGTCGTGGCTGCCGGAGCGGCTGGTCGTGACCCCTGCGCTCTACCTGTGGGCGGTGCCGGTGACGATGGCGGCGCAGTACTTCATGGGCGTCGAAGGCGCGTACCCCGAGTTTGGGGCTGACACGTTCACGGGGTTGCTGCCCGCGCCGCATGTGCTGGCGTACTACGCCGTCTTCTTCGGGTTCGGCGCCGTCTACTTCAGCCGCAACGAGGGCGGAGCGCGCATCGGGCGCTGGTGGCAACTGACGCTGCCGCTCGCGCTGGTCGTGCTGCTCGCCGGCCTCGTACTGACGTTCCCCGAGGACGGAGGAACGGCGCAGGGCGGGGCGCGCTGGGGGTCGCTCTTCTTCCAGGCCGCCTTCGCCTGGATGATGGCGCTGGGGCTGATGGGGCTCTTCCGCGCAGTACTGGGAGCGGGGAACGCGCGCGTACGCTACCTGTCGGACGCCTCGTACTGGCTCTACCTGATGCACCTGCCGCTCATCATCGCGCTGCAGGGGCTGTCGTTCGAGTGGGTGCTGCCTGCGGTCGTCAAGCTGGTGCTGCTGATCGTGGTGACGACGGGCGTGCTGCTGATCGTCTACGAGTGGGGCGTGCGGTACACGCCGGTGGGGACGCTGCTGAACGGACGGCGCAGGCGGGTCTAGCGGTAGACGGCGCTGACGTGGCCGCGCAGGGCGGGCATGACCTGCTCGGCGATGCGCTCCATGTTGCCGACGGCCTGCTCGTGGGGCATGGAGCCGAACTGCGGGAGGAGGACGAGCGTGCCGATGCCGGACTCGTCGATGCACTCGCGGAGTCGGCGCGTCACGGTCTCGGCGGAGCCGATGATGATCTGCGAGTTCCCGTCCAGGTGCTCGATGGTCGTGCGCTGCGTGCCGATGGCGGAGAAGGCGCGGAGGACGTTCTTCGCGGAGTCCTCGGAGAGGTAGCCGGGCGGGAAGAAGACGGGGAGCGGACGGCGCACCAGCTGATTGAAGAGGTACTCGGCGTGCGGTCTCGCCTCGTCGATGGCGGCTTCGTCGGTGGCGCCGACGTAGACCGGCAGCGCCCAGCCCATCTGCTCCGGTGCGGCGTCGTAGCCGAACGACTGCGCAGCCTCGCGGTACTGGCCCATGAAGCGGGCGACGTTGCGGAACGGCGTGAAGGTGACGATGAAGGTGTAGCGGCGCTCCGCAGCCCAGCCGATGGTCTCGCCGCTGCCCTGCGACGGTATCCAGATGGGCGGGTGCGGCTGCTGCAAGGGGCGCGGCCACGGGTTCACGTACTCGAAGCGGTAGTGCTTCCCCTCCCAGCGGAACGGGCCGGGGCGCGTCCACGACTCGACGATGAGGTCGTGCGCCTCGCGGAAGCGCTCAAGGCTGGTGGCCGGGTTCATGGTGAAGTTGTGGTACTCGGGCCCGATGCCGCGCACGAAGCCGCAGATGACCCTGCCGCCGCTGATGACGTCCATCATCGCGACCTCCTCAGCGACGCGCAGGGGGTGGTCGCGCAGCGGCGTGGCGTTGCCGAGGATGGCGATCTTCGCGCGCTGCGTCCGGGCGACGAGGTAGGAGGCGATGACGTCGGGCGACGGCATGAGGCCGTAGGCGGTCTGGTGGTGCTCGTTGACCGCGATGGCGTCGAAGCCCAACTCCTCGGCGTAGACGAGCTGGGAGAGGTACTGCTCGTAGATCTCAGCGCCGCGTTCGGGGTCGAAGTGGGCGTTGGAGTAGGTGACCCACGCGGAGCGCTCGCTCTCGAACGACTCATCGAGGTGCGGCCAGGGCATGAGGTGGAAGTAGACGAACTGCATCAACCCTCACCCGCGCGCTGAAGCGCTTTGCCCTCTCCCTGAGGGAGAGGGGAGATCATTGAGGAACGCGGCCACGAGGGCGGCGGTGGCCTCCGGCTGCTCACGGGCCGGGAAGTGTCCGGCGCTGTCCACGACGGCGAGGCGCCCATCCGGCACGCCGTTCGCGAGCGCCTCGCCGTGGGCGCGCGAGAGGAAGCGGTCGTTCGCGCCCCAGAGCACGAGGGTCGGCGCGCGCAGGCGGTGGAGGCGTCCGGCGAGCGGGGGGTTGACGTAGCGCGGCTGCCAGACGAGGCGTGCGGTCATGCTCTCGTTGCGGATGGCGGTCTCCTCGTCCACTTCAGGGGCACACTCGGGATCGTCGAAGAAGAGAGCGGGCCGCTCGTCCTGCATGAGCACGAAGTAGTCGAAGGGCGGGTCGCCGGGGATGTCGATGCCGGGCGCGCCGATGGCTACGAGTGCGGATGCGGGCGCGCCGCGTACGGCGGCCTCGACCGCGAGCCATCCGCCGAGGCTTGCACCGACGATGGCCGTGGGAGCGAGGGCGTCAGTGAGGTCGGCGACGGTGAACGCGAGGTCGTCGAGCGTGTCGGCCCACTCGGGGCGTTCGCTGCAGCCGAAGCCGGGCAACTCGGGGGCTGTGACCTCGAAACGCTCGGCGAGCAGGTCGAGGAACGGCGTCCACGCGGAGGAGAGCTCGTCGTGGATGAAGAGCAGGCGCGGGCCGTTCCCGGCGCGGAGAGCGGCGACGCTGACGTTCGGAAGGTCGATGGTGATCTGGGTTGGCGGCATGGGGCTAGAGCGGCGAGGGGACGGGGCCGAAGGGCACCTCGATGAGGGTAGGGGCGTCGTCGGAGGCGATGGAGTTGCGGAGCGCTTCTTCCAAGGCAGCGGGCGTTTCGGCGCGGAGCCCGCGCGCCCCGTACGCCTCGGCGAGCTTCACAAAGTCCGGGTTGTGGAGCTGGGAGCCGATGACACGGCCATCGAAGCGGTCCTCCTGGTCGCGCATGACGTTACCGTAGGCGTGGTCGTTGAAGACGACGCAGACGGCGTTGATGCCGTACTGGACGGCGGTGGCGAGCTCCTGCGAGTTGAAGAGGAAGCCGCCGTCGCCGGAGACGCAGACGACGGGCCTGTCCGGCTGCGCGGTCTTCGCGCCGAGCGCAGTAGGCCAAGCGAAGCCGAGGTTGCCGAAGTAGGAGGAGTTGAGGTAGGTGCCGGGCTGCTCGACGGGGTAGAAGAGCCTGCTGTAGTAGCCGAGCTGGGTCATGCCGGCGACGAAGATCCCGTCCGGGGGGATGGCGGCGCGGACGGCGTTCATGTAGGAGTCCAGCGGTTCGACGCGGAGGGGGCCGAAGCGCGCCGCGCGCAGCTTGCCCAGCAGCTCGCGCTTGCTCTCGGCGGGGGGCATGGCGTCAGCGAGCGCGTCGGCAAGCTTCTCCAGCGAGCTCCTGGCGTCGCCGACTATGCCGAGCGTGTTGCCGGGGTAGTTGCGTCCGATCTCATCGGGGTCGACGTCTATCTGCACGATCTGCGGAGTATGGGTGAGCATCGCAGAGGCGAAGCGGGTGCCGACCGCGAGGAAGACGTCGTGGTGCCGGAGGTGGTTGCGGAAGTCGTCGGCGCGCGACTTGAGCGTGCCCATGCTGAGGTAGTGGGAGTCGGGGACCGCGCCCTTGCCCTCGTGCGTCGTCATCACCGGGGCCTGCAGGTGCTCGGCGACGCGCAGCAGCGCTTGGGACGCGCCGGAGGAGATGATGCCTCCGCCCGCCCAAACGATGGGGTTCTTCGCTTCCGCCAGCACGCGCGCTGCGCGCTCGATGTCGGCGTCGGACGCGGCGTCGCGGCGGTAGTCGCCGGGCTCCAGCAGGTCGATGTCGGCGACCTCCGAGAGCGTCTCCGGCGGTATCTCGATCTCCACCGGTCGCGGGCGTCCTGTGCGGAGCTGGCGGAACGCTTCGTGGACGACGCCGGGCATGTCGGCGGCGTCGAGGACGCGGTAGGCCGCCTTGGTCACGGGGCGTATCGCATCCATCTGGTCGTTGACCTCGTGGAGTATGCCTACGTCCCTGCCTATGAGGTCCTTCTGCACCTGCCCGGAGACGACGAGGATGGGGGAGGACGCCGCGTACGCGGTTCCGATAGCGGCGGATGCGTTGAGCAGGCCAGGGCCGGGGACGACCATCGCGGTGCCGGTGCCGCCGCCCGCCCGGGTGAAGCCGTCGGCCATGTAGGCGGTGGCCTGCTCGTGGCGGACGGTGATGAAGCGCATGCCGGGCTCGTCGAGGATGGGGTCGATCGCGTGGTACATCTGGACGCCGGGGAGACCGAAGACGACCTCCGCGCCTTCGCGGCGCATGGAGCGTATGAGGGCTTGTCCGCCGGTCATCTCTGGCATGGGTTGCTCCTGCGCTGAGGCGCGCGGCCGCGCCTGATGGACGCGGCGGGCGCATTATAGCGCGAGGTATCACTAGACAGCGCGCGGGAGTGGCGTACAATGCGCGCCGGTTTGTGAGCAAGCTGGCATTTCCAGTACAGACATCTGGATGAAGGGAGTTGATTCTATGGTTGGGGAAGTAGCTGTATTCATCGATCTGGAGAACCTGCGCTACGGCCTTCTGAACCACTACGGTATGGAGCCGGACTTCCGGCAGATAGTGGACAAGGCGCAGAAGTACGGGCGGCCCACGATGATGCGGGCCTATGCGGATTTCAGCGAGCACCCGTCCGAGATAACACGGCAGCTGTCCATGTGCGGTATCGAGGCGATCAACATCCCGGTGAAACGGTCGCTGGTGACGAAGGGCGGGCAGCAGATAGAGCGCGTGAAGAACGCGGCCGACATGGCCCTGTCGCTCGACATGATGGTGGAGGCGTTCGACGCGGACAACAGCGGGAAGGAAAAGGTCTTCCTGATGGTGTCCGGCGACGCGGACTACATGCGGCTGGTGACGCAAGTGAAGAACCGCTTCGGCCAGCGCGTCATCATCTGCAGCGTGCCGGAGAGCGTGAGCAACGATCTGGTAGCGGCGGCAGGCAACGAGACGGACTACTACGAGACGCCGGAAGTGGAGAGCGTCGACCCGGACACGCTGAAGGCGGCGATCGTGGCGATGGTGCAGCGCGGGCCCGCGCCGCTGCATTACTGGAGCCTGCGCATCATCGACTCCTGGTGCCAGGACCCCCGGCAGGCCATCCCCGGGACGGCGAAAGAGAAGCGCGACGCCATCGGCGAACTGTGCGACGAGGGCGTGCTGTACCGGCAGCCCTTCCACGACGAGCGCTCCGGCAGGCAGGTGTCCGAGGCGCTCCTCGACGAGGAGCGGGCGATGGAACTGGGCTACCTGTAGGCACCCGCCGTCCCTGCGACAACCAGAAGACAAGGAGCACGTCATGGCGCGATTCCCACGGGTCACGACCCGCGAACAAGTGTCCCCCGAGCACCAGCAGCACTACGACTACATAGCGGGAAGCCGCGGGCACGTGGTCGGGCCGTTCACGGTGCTGCTGAACAGCCCTGACGTCGCTCAGCGCATCGCGCACGTGGGGACGTACATCCGCTTCGAGAATACGCTTCCGGGCCCGCTGCGCGAACTGGCGATCCTGACGGTCGCACGCGAGTGGAACTGCCAGTTCGAATGGACCGCCCACCAGCCGATAGGGGAGGGCGAAGGGCTGAGCGCCGAGACGATCGCGGCGGTGCGCGACCGCACCGCGCCGGACGGGCTCTCCGGCGACGAGGAGCTGGTGTTCCGGTACGTGAGCTCGCTCCTGGAGAAGGGGCGTGTTCCGGACGACGTGTTCCAGCAGGCGCAGGAACGGTTCGGGACGCGGACGGTCACGGACCTGACGGCGACGGCGGGCTATTACTCGATGCTGGCGTGCGTGCTGAACGCGGGTGCGGTCACGCCGGATGCAGGGACGCCGCACCTCCTGCCGGACGCGGAGTACTAGGCGTCCGCCGGTTCGCCGGTAGCCTCATCATCTGTAAGACTGCTCGCCGGGCACGCCGGCATGAATCCGTTCGCAAGCATTCCGCGTAAAGGTGTGAGAGGATTCCGCTTGCGCGCCACGCAACTCCTCTGCGGTTGGCGGGCGCAATCGCCTTCCACCCTGTCGTAAGGGGCTGAGCATGAGTTTCTTGTCCGCGAAGGCGGGCCCGTTCTACGTCTGGCAGGTCCCGGTACTGCTTGCCGTTCTCGTCGGGGCGGGGCTCGCTGCGTTCTACTACGCGCCCGAGCGGTCGACCGCTCCGGCCGGCGGGCTCGCCGAGGGCGAGCAGCTGGTCCCCGTGCAGCGGGGGACGCTGACCGACGCCATCGCCACAAGCGGAACGGTGGTATTCCCGATGCGCGAGGAGGCCTCGTTCTCTGTCGCGGGCGAGGTGGGTGAGGTGCTGGTGAGCGTGGGGAGCGTCGTGCGGGAGGGGGACGTGCTCGCGCGGCTGGACGCGGCGACTATGGCGTCGCTGAAGCGGGACGTCGCGAAGGCGGAGGTGGACCTGCGGGACGCCCAGGAGGCGCTGGCCGATGCGCTCGGCCTGCCGGACACGTCGGAGATCGCGGCGGCGAGCGACGCGGTAACGCTCAGCCGCAGAGCGTTGGAGAACGCGCAGGCCGACCTCGAACTTACGATGAAGAACACCGCCAGGGACGAGCAGGATGCGCGCGACGCGATACAGGACGCGATGGACGCGGTAGAGGACGCGCTCGACGTGGTGGACGAGTACGCGGAGGAATACGCGGACACGTTCGTGCAGTGGCTGGGGGTACCGGCATCGAGCGTGAACACAGCGCAGAGCCCCTCGGAAGTGCTCGATGGGTGGCAGCTCGACCTGGACGTGCTGTTCGACAACCGCCGGGTGCTGAACCACGAGCACTGGTGGATGGACCCGCCTCAAGACGACCCGGCGACCCTGTGGGACGAGCTGACCGTCTTCACCTGGAAGACGCTGTACGTCGGCAGGCTGGCGGGGACCTGTCCCGACGGCCCGCCGTACGAAGGGCGATGCGCGGAGCACGAGATGGAAGAGGCGTGGACGGCGCTGGAAGACGCCCGCGCCGTAGTCGAGGAGAAGCGCGCGGTGGTGGACGATGCGCGTGCGGCGTTGGAGAACACGCAGGCGAAGACAGCGCGGGACATACTGGCGGCCGAGGAGGCGGTGGAGAAGGCGGAGAACGCGCTGACTGCGGATGAGGAGGCGGCAGCAGACCTGACCGTCGAGACGGAGTCACTGGACGTGGCGCTGCTGCAGTCGGAGATTACGGTGGCGGAGCATGCACTCGCGGAGGCGCGGGAGGACGTGCGGAATGCAGTGCTGACCGCGCCGGTGTCCGGCATCGTCGAGGACGTTTCGATGGAGGCGGGCGACCGGCTGGGCGAACAAGGCGGTCAGCAAGCGCCGTCGATCACCATCCTGGACCCGTCCGTGGTGGAGGTCGACGGTTCGGTGGATGAGATAGACGTGCTGGCGGTGTCGGTGGGGATGCCCGTAGCGGTGACCCTGAGCGCGTTGGAAGGGCAGGCGCTGACGGGCGAGATCGTCGAGATCGGCGCGGCGTCGTCCGGGCAGACGGGTGTGGTGACGTTCCCCGTGACGGTACGGCTGGACGTTTCGGCGGGGCTGACGCTGCGCGACGGGTTGAGCGCGGTCTCGGAGATCGTGCTGGCGCAGTACGCCGGTGAGCTGCTGATACCGACGTCGTCGGTGAGCGGCAGCATCATCGCGCCGGTGGTGCGCGTGTCGGTCGACGGCGTCGTCGAGGAGCGGCGGGTCACGCTCGGTCCGAGCGACGACTTCTGGGTGGTGGTGATCGATGGGCTGTCGGAGGGCGACCAGGTGGTGATGCCGGAGCCAGCGTCGGCGTCGCAGGGCGGCGGCGGGGCGTTCGGGGCCGTGTTCGGCGGCGGGGCGAGGCGGGTCCGCGGCGGCGGTGGCGGAGGTGGAGGCGGATAGCCATGGCCACTGTCATAGAAGTGATCGACCTGCGGAAGACGTACCGCCTGGGCGCACTGGACGTTCCGGTGCTGAACGGCGTGAGCCTCGCGGTGGAGCGCGGAGAGATGGTCTCCATCATGGGCCCGTCCGGTTCAGGGAAGTCCACGCTGATGAACATCATCGGCTGCCTCGATGCGCCGACCTCCGGCAGTTACCGGCTGGAGGGCGAGGAGGTGAGCCGCTGGGGCGACGCGCGGCTGGCGGCGGCCCGCAACCGGAAGATCGGGTTCGTGTTCCAGACCTACAACCTGCTGCCCCGCCTCTCCGCGCTGGCCAACGTGGAGTTGGCGCTGCAGTACGGCGAGCGTCGGAACGCGCGTGCCCGTTCGCTGCAGGCGCTGGAATCAGTAGGGCTGGGGCATCGCTACAAGCACCGTCCGCTGGAGCTCTCCGGCGGCGAGCAGCAGCGGGTCGCGATAGCACGGGCGCTGGTGAAGGACCCGGCGATCATGCTCGCGGACGAGCCGACGGGCGCGCTCGACACCCGATCGAGCGCCGAGATCATGGCCATCCTGCAGCGGTTGAACCGCGACGAAGGGTTGACGGTTGCGCTGGTGACGCACGAGGCCGACGTGGCGCGCCACACGCGGCGCATCGTCTCGCTGCGCGACGGGCTGGTGGTGGGCGACGAGCCGGTTGCGGAGCCGCTGCATGCGGAAGCAGCCCAAGGTGCGCCGGCATGACGCCGATCGCGCTCATCGGCACGGCATGGTCGTCCATCGGCGGGAACCGTCTTCGGACGGGCCTGACGCTGCTCGGCATCATCATCGGCGTGGCGGCGGTTATCGCACTCATGTCCATCGGCCGGGGCGCGCAGGAGGACATCACCAACCGCATCGAATCGCTCGGCTCGGACCTGCTCTACGTGCGTCCGCTGGACGGCGATCTGACGCTGGACGACGCGCTGGCGCTGGTGGACCCGGTCTTCACGCCGTCCATCGTCCAGGTTGCGCCGGAGGTGTCCGTGAGCGGTCCGGTGACGTACCGCTCCACCGACACGTTCACGCAGGTGGCGGGGGTCACGCCGGAGTTCGCGGACGTGCGGAACTTCGAGGTTGCGTCGGGCGAGTTCATCTCGCCAGCACACGTGCTGAACCGGAAGAACGTGGCGGTACTCGGTTCGCAGACCGCGGAGGACCTGTTCGAGGAGCGCGACCCGGTAGGCGTGGACATCGCCATCTCCGGCATCCGCTTCACGGTCATCGGGGTGCTGGAGAGCAAGGGAGGGACCGCCTTCGGGAACGAGGACAACCGTGTGCTCGTTCCGCTGACGACGGCGTTCTTCCGATTGAGCGGACAGCGCACGGCGGAGGGCGATATCACGGTCTCCCTTATCAACGTGCAGGCGGACGGCGAACGGATAGAGGAGGCGCAGCGAGAGGCGACGACGGTGCTGCGCCTCCGGCACGAGATCACGGACACGGACGACTTCCGCGTGGACACGCAGCAGTCGGTGATCGACGCGCTGAGCGAGACGACGGAGACGTTCACGGTGTTCCTGGGCGCGGTCGCGGGAATCTCGCTCGTTGTCGGAGGCATCGGCATCATGAACATCATGCTGGTGTCGGTGACGGAGCGTACGCGGGAGATAGGCATCCGCAAGGCGCTGGGGGCGAAGCGGCGCGACATCCTTGCGCAGTTCGTGACGGAGGCGGTGCTGCTGAGCATCGGCGGCGGTCTGCTGGGCGTCGGCGCGGGCGTGGTGGCCTCCCGGATGCTGGACGGGTTCAATCTTGCGGGCTCGGAGCTGATGACGGTGTTCAGCGCCGACATCGCTGCGCTGGCGCTCGTGGTGTCGGCGGCTATCGGGCTCTTCTTCGGCATCTATCCGGCGGCGCGGGCGGCGCAGCTACATCCCATAGAGGCGCTGCGGCATGAGTAACGGAGGTCCACACTGATGGGCGCGAGAGGGTTCTTCCTGGTGCTGCTGCTGTTCGCCGTCGTCGGAGCAGGCGCGGGGTATGGCGCCAAGCAACTCGTTCCGGCGGAGGAAGAGGAGCAGGCGCCCGTGACGTCGGACCTCGTGGCGCCGAGTACGGACGCCGCTGAAGCGGGTGCTGCCGTGACGACCGGGCGCGCCCGGCAGACCGGGAGGGAGCCCACGGCGGACGACTTCATCGCGGCGCTTCCGGAGGAGCAGCGGCGGGAGCTGGAGAGCAACCCCGAAGCCGCAGCCATGGCGCGCGCCCAGATACAGATGGCAATCGATTCCGGCATGATCCCGCCGGAGGTCCTGCAGGAGATGGGACTCGGAGGCACGGTTGAAGCCGCGCCCGGCGCGGAATCGGACGAAGGCGTGCGGAACGCCGAGCCGCTGGCCGGCACGGTGGCGTCGTTCGAGGGAGGGACGCTGCGGCTGGAGACGCCGGACGGCGAGGCTGCCATCGTGGTGCCGGACGATGTGCCGGTGAACGTGACGAAGACCGCGGCTGACGCGGGCGCATACCTGGCGGAAGGGGCGGAGGTGTCCGTGGTCGCGCGTCCGGACGACGCGGGCGGGCTGGCGGCTGCGGCGGTCATCGTGGGCGCCTCAGGACCGGGCGCAGGCGGAGGACGGGGCTTCGGCGGGCTTGCGGCGGTGGTGACGGGGACAATCGCGTCGTTCGCGGACGGCGTGCTGACGCTGGAGACGCCGGACGGCCCGGGGAAGTTCTCGTTGGCGGACGATACGCCGGTGCGGATCACAGCGACGGCGGCTGAAGCCGCTTCCGAGTTGGCTGTGGGCGTGACCGTGACGGCGTTCGTGCAGCGTGAGGCGGACGGCAGTTTGTCCGCGGCGAGCGTGAACGTCGGCGGCGAAGGCGGTGGCTTCGGGCGCGGGCTGTTCGGCGGAGGTCAGGGCGGCGGACGCCAGCGCGGCGGCGGCCAGGGCGGCGGGGAGTCCGGTGGGTGAGACGCTGGACAGCGCCGGTGGGGTGAGCGTTCTACGGAACGCCGCCGAAGGCGCGGAGTGGACGTTCGTCTACGCGCCGGGCGCGGGCTCCAACCTGCGCGACCCGTTCGGCCGGCGGCTCGCTGAGCAGCTCCCGGGGGCGGGCATATCGCTCGTGCGCTTCCAGTTCCCGTACCAGGAGGCGGGGAGCCGGAGGCCGGACAGCCCCAGGACACTGCTGGCGACGTGGCGCGCGGTGCTGGAGGCGGCGCGTACCGCCGGTACGAGTAACGCCCGCACGCGTGTCGCCGTAGGCGGGAGGTCGCTGGGCGGACGCATCGCGTCGGTGCTGGCGTCGGAGGGCGCGGCGGTGGACGCGCTCGCGCTGTTCGCCTACCCGGCGCACCCGCCGGGCAGGCCGGAGCAGTTGCGGACAGCGCACCTGCCCGGCATCGGGTGCCCGGCGCTGTTCTGCTCCGGCACGCGCGATCCCTTCGCCTCCCCGGACGAACTGACGGCGGTCGCCGCGCTCGTGCCGGACGCGCGTGTGCACCTGCTCGACGGCGCGGACCACGGCTTCGCGACGCTCAAGTCGAGCGGGCGCTCGCGTGAGGACGTGTGGGACGAGGCGTCGGATGCGCTGGTAGGGTGGCTGGGCGGGCTTAACGTCCCCTGAGAGATGCTTCGACTCCGCTGCGCTCCGCTCAGCATGACAAGGCCCCGCGCCACGCCTGTTCACCCCCATCCTGACCTTCCCCTATCAAGGGGGAAGGGATAACGCCCGCGCCTAGGACGCGAGTGAGAGGGCGTCGCAGTCGCGGGGGTTGATGTCGGGGCGGAGGGAGTTGAAGACGAGGAAGAGGAATGTCCCGTCCGGAGCGCGTTCGCCGTACTCGACCTCGACGGCGAGTGACGGCTCGCACCAGTGGGAGAAGAGGCTGACACCGGGCTCCTGGGTGAAAGGGCAGCGGTCGGTGTGGAACTGGGAGAGCATCTGGTGGAGGAGCCGCTGGTCGCCGCGGGCCGTGCCCGCGCCTGCCGCGCCGGCGAAGCGGAGCCGCCCGTCCTCGAAGACGCCGAGCAGGAGCGAGTCGAACGGTTGCCTGCTGCCGCTGAAGGTGTAGCCGCCGACGACGAGGTTCATGGTGCGGGCGTTCTTGGTGGAAAGCCAGTGGCGGGAGCGCTTGCCGGGCTCGTAGAGGCTGTGCCTGTCCTTGGCGACGATGCCATGGAGGCCGAGCTCCCGCGCGGCGGCGTACATCGCAACGCCCTCGCCTTCCTCGAAGTGGCAGACGTGGACGGTGGCGTTGGGCCGCAGCGCGTCGTGGAGGCGGGCCTTGCGCTCGTAGAGCGGGCGGTCCAGGAGCGATTCGCCGTCCAGGTGGAGGATGTCGAACACCTCGTAGTTGACGGGCGTCCTGCGCCTGGCATCGGCGCCGGCGAGCCAGCGCTCGACGACGGCGTAGCGCTGGGGAATGCCCTCGTCGCTGAGCGCGACCAGCTCGCCGTCGAGCACGACGCTCGCGTCACCGGCGGCGTTGCGGAGCGCGTCGGCGACCTCGGGGAACGCGGCGGTGATTTCGGTCCCGCCGCGCGTGTGCATGCGCACGTCGCCCTTGCTGACGACGGAGATGGCGCGGATGCCCTCCCACTTGATCTCGTAGAGGCGGTCGGGCGCGTCGGTCGGCTCAGGGGAGGGGGTGGGAATCATAGGCTCGACCAGACCGAAGGCGAGCGTCCCGCGTTCGGAGCCGGTCTGCGAGGTTGTCATGGGGTCAGGAAGCCTTCCTCGCCTTGCGAGCGGCGGCGACGGGTTCCTCGGTTTCGGCTTCAGGAGTGGGGGCGCGGGCTGCTTCGATGGACGCGCGCAGGGCTTCCATGAGGTCGCGCACCTTGCCCTGCGGGGCCTCGGGGGCCGCGGAGATGGGCGCGCCGGAGCCGAGCTTGGCCTCGATGACCTGCTGGAGCGCGCCGCGGTACTCGTCCTGGTACTCGGCGGGCTGGAACTCGCCGGTGAGCTGGTCGATGAGCATGACGGCCATCTGCAACTCGGCCTCGCTCAGTTCGACGTCGCCCGGCAGGTCGAGCTCGGCGGTGCCGCGAATCTCGTCCGGGTAGTACATCGTCTCCATGATGAGGCCGTCGACGTACGGGCGGATGAGGCAGAGGTGCTCCTTGTTGCGGAGCGCGACCTTGGCGATGGCGACGCGGTCCGTGGCCTCCAGCGCCTTCTTCAGGAGGGCGAACGGCTTCACGCCGACGCTCTCCGGCTCGATGTAGTAGCTCTTCTCGTAGTGGACTGGGTCGATGGTGGCGATGTCCACGAACCGGAGGATGTCGATGGTGTGGGTGGTCTTGAGCGGAAGGTTGTCGAAGTCCTCCGCCTCCATCACGAGGTACTCGTCGCGGGCGAACTCGAAGCCGCGGACGACCTCGCTGTACTCGACCTCTTCCTCGTGGTAAGGGCACCAGCGCTTCTGCTTGAGGCGGGAGTGACAGGAGTCGTGGAGCTGGACGAACCCGATGTCCTTGCTCTCGGTGGCGATATAGAGCTTCATGGGGATGGCGACCATCCCGAAACTTATCGCGCCTTTCCATATCGCACGGGCCATGTGCACCCCCGAGAGCAGAGCTAGTGTAGGTGTGCCGGACGCGGCGGGTCAACGGGAGAATGGCACGGCTTCTCGAGTGGCGCGGGGTGCATGACGTGGCTTCGGGCAGGGATTTTCGCGAAAGTGTTGCTTCTTGTCGTTTCCACTCGTGATGCCTCCGCTGACGCGCCACAACTGTCATCCGTTCCGCCACAGCAATCCGTACAACAGTCAACAGTGAAGCGACACAATGAGACGATCTGCGACACCTTGCGCGGAGGGGGAACAGCGCGGTGCGCAGGGCGTTCAAAGAACAACGTAGGGGAGAGTGAGGGATCTGCGAAAGGGGGCAATGTCACTTGCGACCTGGCGGTCGCTCTGGATTCCCGCCCTCGCGGGAATGACGGGGTCGGGGTTACGTAAGCGCTTCCTCAAGGTAGGAGTGGTCGAGGTAGGCGGCGATGTCCGGGCCGTGGGGCGGAGTGAGGCCGAAACGGAGGCGTATCTCCAGCGGGATGGCGAACGTGTCCGGCTCCGGTCGCAGCGGGTCGGGCATGTCGTCGAGGGCACGCGCGGCCCGCTCCTCGCTGAGGTCCGTGGCGCTCGCGACGAGCGCAAGCGCAGCGTTCCGGCGCGACGGGTCGCGCGCCCAACGCCCGGCCTCGAGGAGCGCCCGGAGGAAGCCGACGACGATGCCGCGGTTCGCCTCGCCCCACGGACGGCTGACGGCGATCACGCCGCCGGGGTAGCCGGGAACGACGTCCGAGTGGCGGGCGATGAGGCGCATGCCCGCCTCCTCGGCGCGGGCGTTCCAGGGCGGGTTGAGGACACCCGCGAACGTCTCGCCCTTCTCCATCGACTCGAGCCGGTAGCCGGTCGCGCCGGCAGGGACGAACGTGTAGTCGCGGTCAAGTTCCAGCCCGTGCTCCTGCAGGATGCGGCGCAGGACGAGGCCGTAGGCCGTGTCCACGGCATCGACCGCGAGCGCCTTTCCGCGCAGGTCGTCCCACGTCTGAATCTCGGGCCGCACGTAGACGGGCAGGTTCACGCCCGAGCTTGCGCGGGCGACGGCGACGACCTCCGGCCCCTCCCGCTCCGACCACGCGAGGACGTTGTCGAACGCGGTGGACGCGATCTGCCAGCGGCCCTGGATGAGGCCGCGCATCTGTTCGGTGGAGCTGGGGGTGCGCGTCACCTCTACCTCGAGCCCCTGCGCCTCGAAAAGTCCGCCCGCTCTGGCGAGCGCGACCGCCGCGCCCTCGCCGAACGTGATGAAGCCGATCTTCGTGAGTTCTGACATCGTTCTACCCTGCTCCGTTTACCATATGATGCGACTTACTTGACGGCGGCCGTCAAGGCCCCATCGCCGTTACGGTGAATCCAAGACTCCCGGGAGCGTAGTCCGCAGAACCCGATCCGCTGTTAGAGCCGGGTGAACACGAACCTACCATGAGAAGTTTGACCGCAAGGCCGACGCGGCCGCTGGTCGGTGACTCAGCACGTCAAGCCAGTCTCCTGCTTCTACTGCTGGCAGCGTTGGCAGGCTTCTTCCTGTTGCTCGAGTTCGTCGTCGCCCTGGTGTCCACGGGACCCAGGGACATACTGGCCGTCACATCCTCGCAGGAAAGGACGTTCGGCGTACCCAATGGTGTCGGACTGCTCGAGTTTCTGGTACTGCCCGTGTCCATCGTCCTCGCATCGGCCGCGCTCGTTGTATCCGTCGGTTGGCCGCTGCGCAGGGCTTCCCTCCGGCCATCGTGGTCACTCGCGCTGGGGGCGCTGACTGCGGCAGCCCTGATCGCGGCCGGAGCGTACCTCGCCTTCTCGGGGATGCTGGGCAGCGCGGTCTCCTACGACGAGCACATGGTGCAACGCACCTACCTGGAGTCGGAGAGCCTGGTCCTCCTGGCAGCATTCTTCCTGTCCGTCACGATCGCAGGGATACTCAACTGGAGACTGCTGGCGGTGTCTCTCGTGGTCTGGCTGGCCGCCGCGAGCGTCTTCGGCTTCCTGGACACCGAACCCATCGACGGGCTGCTCCTCTTCCCCAAGACGCAGTTCTTGGAGGTTCCTGCCAGCTTCGCAGAGATTGTGAGGGACTTCCGGCAGACGGAGGAAGTGTCGACCGGGCAGCCCACGGGGCCAGCAACCACCGCCGCGAGCACGTCGGCGGACACGTCTCTGTTGTCCCAAGTCACCGCGCTGCAGCTCCTTCCGCCGAGCAACGCTCCCGTATTTCGGGTGACGGGCGCGGTGCATACCAGGTATCTCAGGACGTCCACGGGCGACGGCTACAATGACGGAACGTGGAGCCAGTTGGACGCGGCCACCGTCGCGCTGGAGGAGAGCACCCCTGTTCCGGATGCGCTGTGGGCGCTGTCTGGACAACTCCATCTGCCGACGGCAACTCCGCTCCACGAGTTCGCCGACCACATCGTGGTCTCGCCGATCGAAGGGGCAGACACGCTCTCAGCGGGGGTGCTCCCGGTAGCAAGGCACCTGCAGAGCGTCAGCACGTCGGCTACGTACTTCCCCTTCAGCGAAACCCTTGCGGTCGATAGCGGTCTGCCCGGCTACCAGATGGAGTCCACTCTCCCGCTGTTCGCGCTGGGGCAGAAAACTGAGGCGCATCCGGTGGCGGACCAGACGTACCTGCAACTGCCGGATGGACTGCCCCCGCGTGTTCATGAGCTGGCTGAGCAGATCGGCAGTGTAGTCTCCCCGTACCTGAGGGCCCGCCTGCTCCAGGTATACCTGCAGGAGGAGTATGTCTACGGAGTCGCAGGTACGGAAGAAGATGCCCAGTCACCCGCCGGCCAGGACCCCGTCGACTGGTTCCTGTTCGAACGCCGTGTGGGCACCAGCGGGAACTTCAGCAGCGCGTTCGTAGTGCTCGCGAGGGCGGCGGGAATCCCGGCGAGGGCCGTGTCCGGTTGGGTGGTTGCGAGACAGGAGGAGACGCAGACGGTCCATCGGAACCAGACCCACCAGTGGGCGGAGATTGCCCTGGACGGCCTGGGTTGGGTGACCGTTGATCCCCTGCCCAGGGACGCCTTCACGGACGACGACGTGGACCACGCGCTGGTGACCGCGCTCGATGAACTGGCCACCAGCGCGGCGCCGGAAGTGCGGGATGCGGTGGCCGGGCTGTGGAGCGGTCTGGACGACCCGGATGCGCTGCGCCTGCTGTTCAAGGAGATAGACAACGCCCAGGATGTGAACGCCCGGCAAGCTGCGCAGACCGTCATGGGGGTGCTGGCCCTTCACTGGCCTATCGGAATCCTGCTGGACCATGAGGACCCTCTCATGCGGGCTTCGGCGGCCTACGGCCTGGGGGTGCTGGCCGATGCCGAGGCGCTGGACCCGTTGATACAGGCCCTGGCTTCAGATGAGGACGCCCGGGTCAGAGTGGAAGCGGTCGATGCGCTGGCCATCCTGGGGAAGGGCAGGGCTGAAGAACCGTTGCTGCAGGCCCTTGAAGCAGACCCGGACGCCACCGTCCGAGAGGCCGCGGCCCGCGCGCTGGGCACTCTGGCGACCGCGTGGACGGCGGACAGGATGGTGCCTGTTCTTTCCTCCGACGCCGCTCCGGAGGTGCGCGCAGCAGTGGCGCTTGCCCTGGGCGAGATCCGGGAGAACGTAGCCCTGCTGCCGCTGCTCGACGCCCGGTCCGACGACGCATCGCCTGAGGTGAGGGCCGCCGCGGATGAGGCCCTCGAGAACTGGGACTATCCAGCCCTGCTGGAGATCCTCCTCACTGCCGAGGACCCACTCCAGAGGGCCGCGGCTGCCCGGCTGATGGGGGAGCGAAGGTACCCGGGGGCGTCACGCGAGATGGTGCCTATCCTCAATTCCGACCCCGCCTCACTGGTTCGGGCAGAAGTCGCATGGGCCCTGGGGGAGATCAGGAACAGGGAAGCGCTGCTGCCGCTGCTCGACGCGCGTTCCGGTGACGAATCGGCTGACGTGAGGGGTGCTGCTGCCGAGGCTCTTGATGAATGGGATTTCGATGCATTGTTGTTGATCCTCGAAACCGCAGCGGACCCGTTCCAGAGGGCAGCAGCTGCTCAACTCATGGGGGAGCGGGAGTACACCCATACGAGGGCGTTGAACGCATTGCTGCGAGCCCTGGCTGCGGACGAGTCCGCCCGGGTCAGGGCGGAGGCGGCCCTCGCCCTGGGCAAGATCGGGGACAGCGTGGCGCTGCGACCTCTGATGGACGCCCGTTCCAATGACGAATCGGCTGACGTCAGGACCGAGGCAGCCGAGGCCCTGGCCGCATGGGACCTCCCCGCTCTCCTGTCGACCCTCGCAAACGCGGCGGAGCCGGCCCAGCGGGCCGCGGCGGCCCAACTCATGGGGGAGCGGGGATACATCGAGGCGATACCAGCCTTGACGAGGGCCCTGGCCGATCCGGCTGAGGAGGTCCGCGACGCCGCTCGGGAAGCCCTGGGGAGGCTGGGTGCGGACGCGACTGGACCGGAGGGCAGCGAAGGCACCGACCGACAGGGCAGCGAGGGCGAAGGCGGCACTGGACCGTCTCTATCGGCGGAGGACATCGCGTCGCTTGCAAGGGAGGACGCAGCCATCCGCGACTCTCGGCTGGCGACCCTCGAAGAGCAGGGGGCCCAAGTGACGCGGTTGGAGAACGGTGGAGCGATTGTAGGGTTGGGTGATGCCGTCTTCCTGGCCGTGGGGATGTCGGCGAACCAGGCTACGAAACCGACTTCCATCCCGGTCTTCAGAGTTAGTGGGGCCGCCCACACAGACTATCTGCGGACGTCTACAGGTGACGTATATGAGCATGGCGGTTGGCGGCAACTGGACCCGGTGGACATTCCGTATACGGCCGGAGGAGACCTCCCGGAAGAAGTATGGGAGCAGTACATCACCCGGGGAAGCGGATTCGGAGCACTCTCTTCTGAGAGACAGGCCTACCAGTCGCTCTTCGGATTCCGCGACAACTCTCCTCCCATCGATACCGATCGGATTCGACTGCGCCCGGCCGGAACCTTCACGAAGCTACCGTACGGAGTCATGCCCACGTCGCTCGATCTGCAGGAGGCAGACCTCAATGGGGTCTTCTATCCTTTCAGCGCGACGTTCTCTTCGGAGGTCCAGACAACCAGCCTTTCCTGGACGTCCAATACCTCGTCTTTCTCGGAGACCCGGTACAACGCCGCCGCCGCAGTCGCCGATCCCACCTATACACAGTTGCCTGCGGACCTGCCCGCTCGGATCCGGGAACTGGCCCTGCAGATCACCGCTCCGTACGATTCTCCGTATGCCAAGGCGAAGGCGCTGGAACGCTACTTGAGTACCCAGTACACCTACAGGTTCGCCTCCAGTGCCGGCGCAGGGGAGCCGCCCGCGGGGCGTGACCCGGTTGACTGGTTCCTCTTTGACCGGCTCACCGGGACCTGCGGGGTGTTCAGCAGCGCGTTCGTCGTCCTGGCCCGCTCCGTGGGTATACCTGCCAGGGTGGTCTCGGGATGGGCTATCTCGCCGATGGCCGGAGAACAGATTGTCCGTCTGGACCAGGCGCACCAGTGGGCGGAGATCGCGTTGGAGGGCATCGGTTGGGTCAGTTTCGAACCAACAGCTCCGGGCGGGCCGTCGTCGCGGGTGTCCGGAGGCAGCGGAGGCTCGGGCAGTGGGAACGGTTCGGCCGTTGTGAGCGGCCCCGTCGACACGGTGACGAACATCACGCTCTCGCCCGCTGAGATCCGGCGGCAGACACCGTTCGTCGTGGGCGGGACGGTACTCACCGCCAGCGGACAGAACGTCAGCGACATGACAGTCGAGATATACATCAACGAGACGAAGGAGCACGGCGGTACGAAGATCGGGACGACCACATCCCGCTCCGGCCGGTTCCAAGCGGAGGTGCAGCTCCCCGCGGACATGGAGTTGGGCGGCTACCAGCTCCTGGCCCGCGCCGTGGGGAACGGCAGTTACAAGGAGTCTTGGAGCGACCCCGACATCAAGGTCTTCTCCGGGAACAGGATCGAGCTGAGCGGCCCCGCGGAGGTCGCGCTGAACACCGCAGCCGTATTCGAAGGGAGGCTGATCGAGGACGCCGGACGAGGAGTGGCCGGACGTGAGCTCTCGGTGACGTTCGACGGGAACACGGCCTCTTCGGTGACGACCGATCAGGCAGGCCGGTTCACCTTCTCCGAGTCCTTCTCCCGGCTTGGACAGCACTGGGTGGAGGTGGAGATCCAGGGAGAGGAGTTCCTGCTGGACAACACGGCCCGCCTGGAATTCGAGGTAGTCCGCCCGACGGAGATCGAGATCCATGCACCAGCCTCCGTGGTGATAGGAGAGGAGTTCCTGGCGACGGGCCAACTGCGCGGGAGCGACGGTCTCGCGCTTTCGGGGAAACGTCTCGGCGTGAGAGTCGGCCGCGGCCCTGAGCAGTCGGTCACCACGGACAGGGAAGGCCGGTTCGAGGTTGCCGGCATGGTATCGACGGAAGGTGAGTTCGTCGTCAGCGCCAGGTTCCGGGGCGAGGGGTCGGTGCTCGCTTCCAGCGGGACAGCTCGCTCCGCAGCCCTGCACGCCGTAGAGATGACGCTGGAAGGGCCGCTTCGACTGGAGCGCGGCGATGGAGCGACGTTCAAGGGCAGGCTTGCGTCGGATACGTTTTCGCCCACCGGCCAAGTCGAGTTGACCATACAGAACGCCGGGGACGAGCAAGTCATCTCCGTGGACATCGGAGAGGACGGGACGTTCGAATATGAGCATCCCTCTTTCGAGGGCACTGGTCCGCATAGGTTGACGGGTCGCTTCGCCGGGGGAGAGTTCGTTGAAGCCGCATCGGCCGAATTCGCCTTCGAAGTGCTGGAGCCCACGATCCTGATGCTCGACGGCCCCACGGTGGTACGTGATGGCGAGGGGTTCCAACTCACGGGCACGCTGCGCGAGATTGGCGGGAGCCCGATCCCGAGCGCCGCCGTGCTGGTGGCGAGCGGTGAGCCGATCTCCCTGACGACCGACGCCGAAGGCAGGTTCGCGTGGGACGTCCAGGCGGCGTTCGACGAGAGCGCTGCGCATGACCCGCACGAGTCAACGTTGAATGTCGAGGTAGTGTTCGAGGATACGGACCAACTGGCCTCCAGCCGTGCCACTCTGGACGTTGCAGTTGGGCTTCCGCGGATCCTGGTGGAACCGCTGGAACCTGTGGCGCGCGGCGGCGAGGCGGTCCTCCGAGGAACCGTCCTGCTGGGGACCCATCCTGTGCCCAGCGCCGAACTGACGGCCGGCGCCGGCGTAGCCTTCAGGTCCAACGACATAGGCACGTTCATGCACACGTATCCAGTGGGGGGGGACGAGCCGCTGGGGGCCACCGAAGTCGCGATCGCTGCTCCGGCGCTGGATGCCAGCGTCACGACACCCCTCGTGGTCAAGTCCGCCGTCAACCTCATCGTGACTCCGGTGGGCAAGGTGCGTCCCGGGGGCACGACGTTGCTCCAGGCGGCGCTGCTGGACGACACCGGGGCCGGGATACCGCAGGCGGTCCTGCAGTCGAGCCAGGGCGTGGACGCCACCACGGACGAGTCCGGGATAGCGATGCTGGAGCTCGCGGTGCCGGGGACAGAAGTGCTGCCTGGCAGTTTCGTGGAGTTCACCTACGTCGGCGACGACCTCCACACTCCACTCAGCATGCCGTATTTCTGGGAAGGCGCCATCACGCCCGCAGGGTTCAACTGGCTCCTTTGGGTGGGAATACCCGGCCTCGTTGCAGTGGCCACGGTCGCCGCCTACACGGGCAGAAGGCTCAAGTTGACGCCGCTTGCGGCGCTCGCGCGCTGGAGGGGCGCGCCGCGAGGGCAGGTCCCGGCCCCTGACGCGGTCGACGAGGGTGAAGGCGCCGAGGACGACACAGGCCCGGCTCCCCAGCCGGTGCAACTGCGGATCGCATTCCGGAAGGAGGCGGACCTGGCCGACGTCTGGGGGGTTGGCGAAGAGGTGAGCATCACCGTGAGCGTGACCGCAGAGGGAGGGTTCGCCGTTGCCGGAGCCATCGTCGAAGTGTCGGTCGGGGATGATGTCCCGCCGCAGCTCGCGGTCGCCGGCAACGATGGGGCGTGCACCTTCAGCTGGAGCAGCGCTGAGCCCGGTGAGTACCCGGTGTCGGTGGAGTTCGCCGGTGATTACGACTACCTGCCATCCTCCGAGTCCAGGAGCCTCCGGGTAGTGGACTTCCGAGAGGAGATCGTTCGCCTGTACGGCCTCTTCTGTGATTGGGCGAAGGAGAGGACCGACGGTGTGACGGAACGCTCCACGCCTCGAGAGGTGGAGTTCATCCTGGTGTCCCGTGGGCTCCCTATCCCCCAGAAGGCGCTCGATGAACTCATCTCCCGGTTCGAGGAGGCGGACTACAGCGAGCATCCAATCGCCCGCCGACACTACGAGGCGATGTACCGGGCATGGAGCGCGGTGATGGAGGCTGAGCGATGAGGAACGCTGCCCTCGCTCAACGCCCGGCGCTGGCGGCCGCATTGCTGGCAGGCGGCACGCTGGCGGCGCTTATCCTACTGTGGGGCGCCGACAGCCCGCTCTCCCGATTGCTGCGGCTGGACCTGAGTTTCCTCGCCCTGCCCGTGACGTTGTGCGGGCTACTGCTGGCCCTGGGCAGGCTTGCCCTGTGGCTGCGCGCCACCGAGTTTGCGGAGCGCTCAACCCTGCGGGTGCGGACGGGCAGGGAGGCGACGCGTTCCGTACCTCTCGCAGCGGCGCTTCCTGTCGCTCATCGGGTGCTGACGGACCTGGGCTGGACGGCCTTGGGGCTGGGACTACTGTCGTCCGTGCCAGCATTGCCGGGCGCGGTATCCGGTCACCCGTGGGCACCGGACATCGCCTCCCTTGCGCCCTACCTGGGGGGCTTCGACTCGCTCGCGGCGTGGGGCATATCGCTCCTGACCCCGTTCATCGCCGCTCGAGCGGTTGCGGAGGTGCGCCCGCACGTGGGGACGGTCGTCGGCTTCCCGCGGGCCCACCTGGCGGCTTTCGTCGCTGCCTACGCCCTGTTGGGGGTCGACGGGGTGCTCTCCAGCGCCTTCGCTCTGGGCGGGGCCTGGGCGTTGGCGGCCTTTGGCCTCGCGTTGGGGCTGTCCTATGCGGCCTCCGCTATCCGGCGGGCATCGGCGGTCGCGTTGCCTGACCGCGTCCCGCAGCTCCGCAGGGCGCACCAAGCGGCCGAGGCCGGGTGGATCGTTGCGTTGTGGGCAGCTATCACGGCCCTAGCCCTCGCGGCGGAGAGCGCGTCCGCGGGCGGTGGCGCAGTAGGTCCAGACTCCGTGGACGCATCCTACCTGGCAGTGCTCTACTCCCTGTCGGGTGTGCAGGTCGTGGCTGTGTTACTCCCCTTTGCACTGCTCCGCTACGCGGGAGTGCTCCGGCCCAGCGTTGCCCGCATCCTGGGCACTCCCATCGGGCACCTCGCATCGCTGGCAGCCGTGTACGTTGTGTTCTCCGGCAGCGGGGTTCTCTCGACAGCGTTCGCGGTCGACGTCTCCGGGATGCTCACTGCCCTCATCGCTGCGGTGGCCCTTTCCTACGCGGCGACGGTGCTGCGCAACGTGGCGAAGTTGGATGTCCCGGAGCGTTACGCGCTGCTGACGGCGAACGGATCGAGGGCACTGAGCGCGCTGGCCGTGGCCGCAGCGCTGGCGTTGGTTGTCGGGACCACACTCACACACCTTCCCGTCGCCAATGCGGTGCTCCTGGACCGCCCTGGAACGAGAGACCTCGGGGAGGACTTCCTACCTTTCCTCGGAGGGTTCTACGAAGCCCGGTACTCCATCGCCTGGTTGTCGTTCACGGCAGCCGCGATGTTCCTCCTGCCGCGAGTACTGAGTGGGCAGCCCTTCCTGCGCTACCGGGCCATCCTGTCCGCGGTGAGTTACTTTGCCGTGGGATGTCTCACCTGGCTCACGGCCTCCGGCCTGTCCGCGTTCGGACATGGCTTCACCTTTGGCGGAGCCATCACCGCGGCAGGCATGTTCTCCCTGGCGCTGACCCGGTTGGCACCGTATGCCTCTGCTTCCTCCAACCCCGCCGTGGCCGATATTGCCGGATGGTTCGCAGCATCTCAGGTCCGAGGCTTCGTGGCCGGGGCAGCCGTTGCCTTCTACGTGCTGCTGCTTCGGCCCGTCGTCTACGAGATGCTATGGCTTGCCTCCCTCTACGAGTACACCGCGCTCCTGGTCCTGCTCCTCGCGGTGCTCATGAACGTGGTCAACAGGCTACGTGTCGTTGCAAACACGCCCGAGACCGTGGAGCCCGGTTGGGCCGACTGGTCTCATCACCGACAGGTGCTCGAAAGCAAGGCAGACCCGCGGGCCGCGTTGACCGACGCGATGCGGCAGCGGTTCGTGGACCGCGGCGATTGGAGACCCCTGTGGGTGTACCTGCTTGGGCTGCTCTATCGCAGCGAGGCTTCCGTTGATGCCATGGTGGCAGTCTGCCGCTCCCTCCGCCGGGGGGCGGTCACGCCCCTAGCGTGGAACATCCTCGGCCGGAGCCGCAGGGCGTCCACGAGGACAGCCGCTCTGGAACATGCCCTGGACACGACGGGCTGGGCACTGGCCTCTTCAGCGCCACAGCTCGAACCCGTGCTGGAGGACGACGTGCGGAGAGCGGGCGCGTCGTACATAGACAGGGGGACGGACCCTGAACCGCTGGCCGTGGCCCTTATCGTCGCCCACTGCCAAAGGGGGGATGATCCTCAAGAGGCCGTTGACCGCTGGTTCTCACTGTTGGACACGCCGGACCCGTTCCTGGAGTGGCTCACCCGGCGGTGGGGCAGGTCGGACACGAAGGTCGGGACTCAGCTGCGTCGCCTGAGCCTGATCAATGAGGCGATGGCCTCGCTCTTTGAGGACACGACGCCTCCGGAGCCTGCTCGGTCGGGTGGCCCGGCCACGGACTACGAGAGGAGCCTTCCGTGACCCATGGACGAAGCGGGACGCAGCGCACGCAGGCCGCGATCATCTGTAAGGAGGTTGGCTATGCTGTTGAGAACGATGCTCATCGATGACGGGGCGGTGCCCACCCATGAATGAGAAAGAGCTGGAAGAGGCCCGTCTATCCTGCGAGCAGATCATCGACCGCGTCGCCGAAGCCTTCGTCGGCAATCGCTTGCTGCTGCGAAAGCTCCTTGCGGCGGCGTTGGCGAACGGTCACGTGCTCTTTGAAGACTTTCCCGGCCTGGGGAAGACGCTCCTGGCCAAGGTGTTCGCACGGGCGATAGGAGGAGACACCAAGCGCGTCCAGTTCACGCCGGACCTGCTCCCGTCCGACATCCTGGGGATGAACGTGTGGAGGCAGAAGGACTCGACATTCCAGATGATGCCGGGCCCCGTGTTCACTAATGTACTTCTGGCCGATGAGATCAACCGGGCGCCGCCGAAGACCCAGTCCGCTCTCCTGGAAGCCATGGAGGAGCGTCAGGTCACGATCGACGGTGTGACATTGCACCTCGAGTTCCCCTTCGTTGTCATCGCGACCCAGAACCCCATCGAACAGGAGGGCACGTATCCACTTCCAGAAGCCCAGCTGGACCGCTTCCTCCTGAAGCTCTCCGCAGGATATCCGGCCAACGCGGCATTGGAGAACGACATTCTGCTGAGGCGCATCCACTGGCAGAAGGATGATCCCACCGCGGACATCGAGCCGGCGGTCGACGTGCGCCGCTTCGTGGAACTGCAACGGTTCGTGGAGACCGGCGTCTACACTGACCGGCTCATCGTGGACTACATCACGCAGTTGGTCAGACTCTCTCGCGAACATGCAAGGGTGGCGGTCGGCGTCAGTCCGCGAGGAGGCCTGGCCCTGCTCAGGGCATCGCGGGCGATGGCCCTGATCCACGGCAGGGACTTCGTTGTTCCAGACGACGTCAAGTTACTGGTCCCTGACGTGCTCGCCCATCGCATCATCCTGAACATAGAAGACACGCTGGAGGGCGTTCGTGGCGGCCTGGTCGTCGAGGAGATCCTGTCGCAGGTGCCCGTGCCCGGCGAGGCCGCATGAGTTTGTGACGAAGTGAAGCACCAGCCGTCGCAATTGAGTTGGATCGCCATCTCCCTGGTCCTCCTGGTGGCGGGGCTCATCCTGGGCAACCTCGTCCTGCTGACCGGATCGGTCTTCGTTCTGGTCTCGGCCCTGCTGTCCACGGCCATTCCCCCGCCATCGGGCATAGTTGTGACCCGAAGCCTGGCGAAGGTCGCGTGCTGGGTTGGGGACACGTTGACCGTGGAGCGGCGGCTGACGGCCCGACACGGTACTGGCGCGATCTTCGTGCACGACGATCTTCCTCCGGAGGCCCGGGTGGTGAGCGGAAGCAACCTGCGCGTCGTGTGGAAATGGCCGGGGAGCAAGGACGCGGACATCTCATACCGCGTGCAGTTTTCCAAGCGGGGACAGTTCGCCCTGCAGGAGACCGGGTGGGAATCGCGCGCGCCGTTCGGCGTTGACCAGGGCGTGTCCGGTTCGTCCGGGCCCTCGTTCCAGGTCTCCGTGGTGCCCAGGATCCGCAGCATCACCCGTCTGAACGCGGTCCGTGGCGTGGCCAGGCACGGCCGGTACCTGGGCGACCTCTCCAGAACGGGAGCGGCCACGGACGAGTTCCGGGAACTCCGGCCGTACCAACCGGGCGACCCCTTCAAGCGCATCAACTGGAAGGCCAGTGCGCGGGGGGTCAGGGCGGACAATCTCCCGCTGGTGAACGACGTTGAGCCGGAGACGAAGAAGGGAGTCTGGATCTTCCTGGACATGGCGGACTACATGGACGTGGGTGTGCCGTTGTCCAATCCGTTGGAAAATACCGTGGAAGCGTCCGGCACGCTGGCGCAGTACTACCTCGCACAGGGGTCAACGCTCGGCGCCTACGCCTACAACAGCTACGACGGCAGGGGCGAGTTGCTGACGCCCGAAGCAGGGAAACGCCAGTTCAACCGGCTCATCCAGATGCTGGCTGGCCTGAAGCCGGGCCGGCCCGAGGAAGACCTGCTGCTGGCGGTGGAACGATGCAAGAGCTTCCTCCTCCGCCTGGAGCCGGCCGTCTACGTCATCACCCGGTTGGACGTCCACTATGACAGGCCTGGGGAAGCCCTGGGTTCCTTCGACCGCTTCAAGACGGCTATCACACGCCTTACGTCGCTGGGGACGCTCTCCGCTAGGAACAACCCGGTGAGAGTGGTGCACGTGGACCCGCAGGAATCCCCGGAGACGTCGCAGGGACTGGGATTGACCAGATGGGAAACACGGCTGGTCGCCAAAGACCTTCGGGACGCAGGCGCGTCGGTCATCGAGTGGGAGCCCTCCCGGGAAGAGTTCACGTCGGTTCTGGTGCGGCATGTTGAAGCCTATCGGTAGACCGGACTGGCGCGATGGAAGCGCGAGGTCCGCCGCAGCGGAGTCGGTGGTGCTGTCCATCTTGTTGCTGCTCGCCGTCTACGTGCTCTGGGACATGGGTTTCCTGCTGAACGTGCGGGTTACTTCCTGGGTCGAGAGGGCAGACGGGCTGGTCCTGCACTTCATCCCATGGCAGCCGGTCCTGGCGGTGGGTGTGGGTCTGGCGGCGTATTGGGCGCTTCAGGCCCTGGGCCGCGACCGCATCGCCTTCTGGCTGGCGGCGTTCCCGGTTGCGGCCCCTCACGCGCTGGCGGCGTGGTCCCACAACCGCATCGGATGGCATGAGCTGCTCGAGTTCCAGGAGGACCTCGTGGATGAGCGCTCGGTCTACGGGGACATGACGCTCTTCGTCCTGTGCCTGGTGGGCCTCGTTGTACTGCACCGCATCATCGGCATCAAGCGGCTGGAACGCCTGCTGCGGTTGCAGGGGGTGGACCCGCGGGAGAAGCGTGTTGTCATCCGGTACGAGAACCTCATGCTCATCGGACTGATCGTAGCCGGGCTGCTCGTGGCTGGCCTGATGGTGATGGTTGCAGAGGTGTTGGGGAGGTACGACGGACTGCTGGATGGGTCGTCCTTGGCGATGGCGACGGTCGGAGGTGTGGCGGCTCTCCTGCTCGCCTTGACGCTCCTGCTCTGGTTCCGGAGCCGACGGGACGCCCGCGATGAGGAAGGCGCCATGCGCCCGGAAGCCACGGCTGGGAGCTAGCGGGGCGAGTCGCCGCTTACTATATCCTGTCTGCCTCAGACGGCGCGGCGCAGAGGAGAGCATGGAGATAGGCCAGTTGGAGGCGTTCCTTACGGCGGTGCGGCTGCACTCGTTCAGCCGTGCGGCGTCAGAACTGGGGGTCACGCAGCCGACGCTCAGCACCCGCATCCTTCTTCTGGAGAACGATCTCGGCGAGCCGCTGTTCGACCGCGTTGGCAGGGGCGTGCGCCTGACCGACGCGGGACGGACGTTCCTGCCGTATGCGCAGCGGGCGCTCGACACGCTGGAGCGCGGCAAAGAGACGGTCGTGTCGAGCCGTACCACGGCGACGGGACGGCTGCACATCGGCGCGGCGCGCGGGATATCGTCGGCGGTGCTGCCGGGGATACTGGAGACGTTCCACGAGCGTTACCCCGCCGTGGACGTGGCCATCAAGACGGGGCGCTCATCGGAAGTGCTGGAGTGGGTGCTGTCGGAGCAGATACAGGTGGGGGTGTCGCGTGCGCTGAACCACCCGGAGGTGGAAACGACGCACCTGTACGACGAGGAGATCGTGCTGGTGACGCACCCGGAACACCGGTTCACGAGGGACGGTCACGCGAGCATCTACGAGGTGGGTTCGGAGCCGCTCATCATCTACGACAAGGAGAGCACGTACTTCGTGCTGATGGACCGGGTGTGCCGCGAGGCGGGCATCGTGCCGAACATCGCGATGGACCTGGACAGCATCGAGTCGACGAAGCGGATGATCGAGCGCGGACTTGGCGTGAGCTTCCTGCCGTACAAGTCGGTGGAGCGGGAGTTCCGGATGGGCACGCTGGCGCACGTGCAGTTAGAGGAGGGGCACCGCATCACGCTGCCGACGGCGGTGATGGTGCGAAGGGCGTCGTCGTACGGTCCGCTGGTGACGGCGTTCCTGGACCTGCTGCAGGGCATGTACGGGAGTGGGGAGGCGGGAGGCGTGACTCCCCTCTGCTAGACTCGACGCATGACCACCCTCGACGACCTGCAACGCTACCTCGATAACCCGCTGCCCGCGGACGTGGCAGAGCGCGCGCTGTTGTCCGGCTCGATGGGCGAGTCGCCGTCCAAGTACTCGCGGAGTCCCGCGATGTGGAACGCGGCATTCGGCGAGATCGGGCTGGACGCGGTGCACTGTCCGTTCGACGTGCGCCCGGAGAACCTGGCATCGTTCGTGGAGGCGGCGCGCGCGTACCCCGGATTCATGGGCTCCAACGTGACGGTGCCGCACAAGCTGGCCATCATGCCGCTGCTGGACGAGATAGACCCCATCGCGCGCGAGATCGGCGCGGTCAACACGTTCATGCAGACGGAGGACGGCAGGCTGGTGGGCTTCAACACGGACGCCGACGGGCTGGTCGCGAGCATGCTGCGCACCTTGCCAGGGCAGTCCGAGCCGTTCCTGCCGACGCTTGCGGGCAAGCGCGTGCTGCTGCTCGGCGCGGGAGGCGCCGGACGTGCGTCGGCGTTCGCGCTGGCGAAGGAGGTCGGCGATGGGTCGGTGTTGCTGACGAACCGCTCACTGGAGCGGGCGGAGGAATTGGCGAAGCAGGCGGCAGCGGCCACCGGCGCCAAGGTAACCGCCACTGCTCAGGAGCTGGCCCTGGACGTGGTCTGGAGCATGGACGTCATCGTCAACGCCTCGACGGTGGGGCAGTCCGGCGTGCGGCGGCTCGGGAACGGCGAGGCGACCTCGCTCGAAGCGTTCTCGTCGCTCGCGCCCGCTTCGCCCGCGATCGTTGCGGAGGGCGACGGCGGAGCGTCGTTCTGGCGGGCGTGGTTCGCGGCGTCGTTCAAGGCGATAGCGGAGAACAACGCGCGGTCGGCTGCGGCGATAGCCATGTGCAAGCCGGATGCGGCGTTCGTGGACGCGGTGTACTCGCCGGACGAGACAGTGCTGCTGCGGCAGGCGCGGCTGTCGGGCCGCAAGACGCTGAACGGCAAGGGGATGCTGGTGATGCAGGCGGCGTTCTCGTTCGTGAACCGGATGACGCGCCGACACCTGCAGGCCGCGGGCCACGACCCCGATGCGCTGTACGACCGCGTCGTCGAGGTGATGGCGGCGGGGTTCTGAGCGTGCGCCATGGAGATCCCGGCAGGCGATTGGGTGCTGCGTCCCTGGCGGGAGGGTGATGAGCCCGCGCTGGTGAAGTACGCCAACAACCGCAACATCTGGATACATCTCAAGGACCTCTTCCCCCATCCGTACACGATGGAAGACGCCGAAGCGTGGGTGCAGTCGCAGAAGGACCGAGACCCCCCAACGAACTTCGCCATCGCGAATGCCGACGAGGCTATCGGCGCGATAGGGCTCAGGCTGCAGGGCGACGTCTACCGGCGGTCCGCGGAGGTGGGGTACTGGCTGGGGGAGCCGTTCTGGGGACAGGGCATCGTCACCCATGCACTGCGAGCGTTGACGGCGCACGCCTTCTCCACCTTCGACCTCGTCCGGTTGGAGGCGTTTGTAAAGGAGTGGAACCCGGCTTCAGGGCGTGTCTTGGAGAAGTGCGGGTTCACGCTGGAAGGGCGGTTGCGGAAAAGGGTCACCAAGGACGGCCAGACGATAGACCAGCTCCTGTACGCGCTCGTCCGGGAGTAGGCGCGCTCGGCATCGACAGTGGGAGTAAGATAGGCGCGGTACACCCGCAGGCGGAGGCGCAGCGATGGTCGACACAGCCCCTCAGCAGACGAAGACGCGCAGTGCAGCGCGCAGGATAGACGGCGACAGCCACTTCTTCCCGCCGCCGGACTTCACCGGCGTGAGCGAGACGATAGGCGTGTCCGAACAGGCGCTCGACATGCTGCTGCGCGACGCGCTGTTCTTCTCCGACCGGGAGGCGAGACGCGGAGGATTCCGGGCGTCGGCTGCAGGGCAGCGCACGGGCGCAGTCAACCCCACGGCGGCGACGACCGGGCAGCAAAGGGGGCCCATCGGTCACGGGGTCGCGGACCAGCGCGTGAAGCTGCTGCCGGAGACCGGGTTCGAGATGCAGGTACTCATCCCGGACGGCATCTACGGCAACCCCTTCGGCTCTCCGAACGAGCGGGAATGGGACAAGGGACTGCGGCTTGCGCTCTGCATGGGCTACAACAACGCGACCGCCGACGCTCAGCAGCAGTACCCGGACCAACTGATAGGGACCGGCGTCGTGCCGTTCGGGACGGAGTCGGTGGAGGCGTGCGTCGCGGAGGCCCGTCGGGCGGTTACCGAGCTTGGGCTGCAGGCGCTGACCATCAACAGCAACTGGCGCGGGAAGAACTGGGACAGCATCGAGCTCTACCCGTTCTGGGAGGCTGTCGCCGAGCTGGACGTTCCGCTCTACGTGCACGGCAACCCGTTCCAGTGCCAGGTGAACGACCACATCCCCACCAACTTCACCCTGGGCTGGGAGCGGCTGCGGCGGATGCACATCAGCAACTACCTGGGCTTCGCGTTCGAGTACATGGTGTCGATGGCGAGCCTGACGCTCGGCGGGGTGCTCAAGGAGTTCCCGAACCTGCGCATGGCGTTCTTCGAGGCGGGCGGCTCCTGGCTGCCGTGGATCATGTACACGCTCGACCGGGTCTACCAGATCGAGCCGCAGTGCGCCCGCTGCGACGAGTTGCCGAGCGAGTTGATCGCGCGCAGCTGCATGGTGGCGGTCGAGCCGGACGAGCAGGCTATCGTGGGGGCGGTGCACACCATCGGCAGCAGGAACTTCATCATCGGCAGCGACTACCCGCACCCGCCGTCCACGTTCCCGAACACCGCGGCGGGCATCGAGACGATGGAGGGCCTCAGCGACGAGGCGAAGCGCGACATCCTGGGCGACAACATGGCGCGCTTCTTCCGGATGGCGCAGGGCTAGAACAGCTCCGTCTCGCCTTCCTCAGCCGCTTCCTCGATGCGGTCAGGGCAGTTGGCGGCCGTGATCTCGCAGAAGGCGCACTCAGACGCGCTGGGCGTTCTCGGCGGAGGCTGTTCGATGTCGGCGAGCCGCTTGATGAGGTCGGCGGTGCGGTCGATGAAGGTTGTGTCGATGGCCGAGGCCGGCACGTCGACTGCGTGGTCTTCGTAGACGACGCGCCCTGTCACCGGCATGCCCGCGTACTCACGCCGCGCGAGCGGGAACGCCCACATGTAGAGCATCACCTGGATAGCGTGGTACGCGTGCGGCTCGCCGGACTTCACGTCGTGGATGACGACCTGTCCGTCCTCGAGCGATACGAGGTCCGGCATACCGGAGAGCGTGGCGTACCAGCCTCTGAGCCGGAACTGGTTCTGGCGCTCCGTCTTCACAGTCGCGCCGTCAGCCTCCAGCCGCTTCTGCTCCGCGCGAAGGAGGGCGGTGTGGTCGAGCGCCCAGCGCGTGTGGTCGAATGTCGAGGGCGCTCGCTGCCAACTGGAGCCTTCGTGCTGGGCCTTGAACCACGACGCCCACTCGCAGCGGTTGTTGCCGGAGAGCAGGCGCGGCAGCCACGTCACCCAGACGTAGGGCCGCTCGCGTGCCTGCGGTGCGTCGGAGGTCATTGGGCAGTTACTCCTCCACAGCTGCTGAATCCGCGCTTCGCAGACTGCCCGTCACCGCCTCCAGGTACGGAGTAAGAACTTCCTTGAGTTTCGGCAAATACTCAAGGAGCCATGCCTCGTGTTCTTTGAGTTTCTCCGGCGGGTCGTCGATTGAACCCTCCGTCTGGATCCCGCACGAAGCGTAACCATAGTTGCCATACCTATCCCAAAACCATTCGACACTAAGTTCGTTTTCCAACTCTCCTTCGTGCTGTTGGAGAGCATCAAAAAACTGGTGTTTCCTCTCTCCGCTTCCCATATTGATCCAGATGTATGCCCGCACATGCGTACCCAAGTCTGCTGTGTAGGAGACGCCAGAGAACCCCGAGGGAAAGAAACGCGGAACACCTTGGTATCTGTCAACGCGGCTGGCAAAGCCATTTTCTCGGAGCCTTTGACTTAATGGGATGAAGAACTGCCGTAGCTTCTCCTGTCCGGGATGTAGTGCGTTAGAGACTCTTTGTCTTGCCTGCTTCGACCAGTCATTGGGGAATGCAATGGGACGGAACTCTGGGGCAGGTAGCGAATTGCCAATCTTGATTGCGCTAACCTCTACCCCAAAGAAAGCAATCTCCTCGGGCGTCCAACGGTTAAGCCAGTCTACGGCAGCACGATGCTCTTCTCTGAACTTGGGAGTTACCCAAATTACAGTGCGTGCGTCGTGCCCTGCCGCGTATGTCAGGATTTGTCCGAGATGACTGTGGTCGGTCCATTCCAGTTGATTCTCTATTGCAACTACCTCGCCAGTGTTGCGGTCACGAGCGAGGATATCCAGAGAGAAATCACCTACAGGCGCTTCCCTCTGTATAGGCTCCAAGTCTAGTTCGAGTGCCTTCCCAAGCAGGCTGAGGTGCTCAGCGAGCCATGGAGTGAAATCGTGAGCCTCGTTAGGCCAAATCTCCCGTACATCCACCGGCTCAATCGTACCGAGCTCAGGCATCGGCCTCCCTAATTCATTTACGGCCATTGCTCTCCACTGCTCCCGCTGGCTGTACCGCCAGCCTCGGTGATGAATCCCCCACGGTCACGGTAGCTTGGGGCAACTCGCTGAGCTGCGAAGGTGGAGCGCCGTAGCCGGATGCCAAGAGTAGTGATTGTGCGTGTGAGGTCTACCTGAAGGCGTAGCGCTCTTCGCCGGTGAGGGTGCGGACACCCTCCCATTCGCTGAGCGCAGCGCCCTCGCCGGAGAGGACGGCCTCGACCTCGGCGGGCGCAGGCCGGAGGTCCTTGAACGGTCCGCCCGTGCCCTCGTAGCCGGGGTACTGGAAGTACTCGCAGGGCAGGACGATAATCTCGTTCTCCGCCTCGTCGCGGTGGATGTTCATTGGCTCCCCGCCCTCCTCCACGACGCGGGCCTGCTCGTCCAGCAGGCGGCGGTACATGATGACGCCGACGTCAGTGACGCCGAGGCGCTCCGTCGTCCTGTCGGAGATGGGGCCCTGGATGATCCATGCCAACTGGTCCTGGGCGAGGACGTAGTCGTAGCGGATCTTTCCGTTGTCGTCGAAGACGGGCATCTCGGTGAACGGAATCTCGGTCTGCGGCTCTTCGGCTCCGTGGTACGGGCGGAACGTCATGGAGATGTGGATCGTGTGCGTGTCGTCGGCGGGCGTGCGGAACTGCATGCCATGGGCGACGCGGAGGATGTTGGGGAAGAGCACGGGGTGGCCGATACGCCAGAACTCATCCTCCTCCGTTTCATCACCCACGAGGCGGCGCTTGATGACGCCGTAGTCCGTGGTGTCGAAGCCGATCTTCTTGTGCTCGCGCCCCTTCGCGCCCGTGACGGCGTTCCAGGCGTCGCGCTCCTCCGGCGGCTTGCCGCGGTTCATCATCCATCCGCCGAAGTAGCGGTGGAGCCACTGGAAGTGGAGCGGGTCGAGCGAGTTCTCCTGGCACTGGAGCCAGTTGCAGGGCAGGTCGTGCAACTGCCACTCGCGGTGGCCCTCCCACTCCAGCACGTCCCAGCGCGGGAGGAGCGGAGCCGGATCGGGGCCCATGTACGCCCAGACCACACCTGCGTATTCCTGAACGGTGTACGCCTTGATGCGCACCTTCTCCTTGAACTTAGAGCCTTCCGGTTCGGACGGCTGGTCGACGCACTGGCCGGTCTCGTTGAATATCCAGCCGTGGTAGGCGCAGCGGATGCCGTTCTCCTCGGGGATGCCGTAGGAGAGGTTGGCCTTGCGGTGCGCGCAGGAGGGCTCGATGAGGCCGACAGTGCCGCTGGCGTCGCGGTAGAGAACGAGGTCCTCGCCGAGGAGACGTATCTCCTTCGTGGGGTTGTCGGCGTTCAGCTGCACGCCTCCGGCGATGGGGTGCCAGTAGCGGCGCATCAACTCGCCCATCGGCGTCCCCGGCCCCACGCGGGTGATGCGATCGTTCATCTCCTGGGTGAGCATGTCAGCCTCCCTGCGGACGAGTATGTGCTTCTAGTGTTGCTGCTGCGACTCGCGGACGTGCATGACGTACGCCGCCGCGGAGAGCGTCGCGGCGATGATGAACCAGATCATGAACGCGACGACGTAGCTCTTGTCGAGCGCGCTCCCAAGCCAGACGACTCCGAGGAGGTAGGGGAAGATAACCAGGGTCAGCCAGATAGCGGCTGTAATCACGAGCGTTCGACCACTCATCGATACGTTACCTCACAAGCCATAGCGGGCATGCATACTTTAGGGAGAAGACGCCCTTGGCGCAAGCGGCACGCGTCCGGCTGCGCGTTGGCGCAGGAGTGCGGCGAAGGGATAGTCGCCTGGGATAGCATCAGGAACGCGATGACGCTGGAACGGTACGAAGAGAAGCGCGACTTCAGCGGGACGAACGAGCCCGCGCCGCATGCGCCGGAGCAGCGGCCCGGCGCGCTGACGTTCGTCGTCCAGAAGCACGCCGCCTCCCGCCTGCACTACGACTTCCGCCTGGAGTTCGGCGGCGCGCTCAAGTCGTGGGCCGTGCCGAAAGGGCCGTCGACCGACAACGCCGAGAAGCG
The DNA here is from genome assembly GCA_965116305.1 of Dehalococcoidia bacterium. Lineage (GTDB taxonomy): Bacteria > Chloroflexota > Dehalococcoidia > Lucifugimonadales > Australimonadaceae > Bin16. The sequence goes on from OZ220673.1 coordinate 381,269, forward strand.
CCTCGCCGTGCTCGTTGAGGACCACCCGTTGGACTATGCCTCGTTCGAGGGCGTCATCGGCGATGGGAACTACGGCGCCGGGCAGGTGATCGTCTGGGACATGGGGGTCTACTCCCCCGACGAGGGCGGGCTCAGCTGGCACGACCGCGAGGAGGCGGAGCGCCGGATGCTCGCCGGCCTCGAGGCGGGGAAGCTGTCGTTCACGCTGCGCGGCCACAAGCTGCAGGGCTCGTGGACGCTCGTGCGCACGACCCGCGGTCCGAACGAATGGCTGCTCATCAAACACAGGGACGCCTACACCGACAAGGAGCGCGACATCCTGGACGATGGCAGGTCGGTCGTGTGCGGGCTGACCATCGAACAGCTGCAGTCCGGCAGGCTGCCGGACCCGGCGCTCGCCGCCGGAGTCGTCTCGTTCGGCAAGCCCGCGCGCATGCCGCGAACATTCAAGCCGATGCTCGCGTACGCGGTGGACGGGGTCTTCTCATCGCCCGGCTGGCTGTTCGAACCGAAGCTGGACGGCTTCCGCGCCCTCGCCTTCCTGCAGGACGGCAACGTGCGGCTCATCAGCCGGACGGGCAAGGACATGACGAAGAACTTCCGAGGCATCGCAGACGACCTCTCCGTCCTGCCGCACCGCGAGATGGTCCTCGACGGCGAGATCGTGGCTCTGGGAGACGACGGCCTGCCGGACTTCGTGTTGCTGCAGAACAACGCGGGCATGTACAAGGTGCCCGGAGCGGAGAGCGCTTCCGTGAAGGCGGCCCCTATCGCCTACTACCCGTTCGACGTCCTCTACCTCGACGGGCGCGACCTACGGCAGGCCCCGCTCCAGCAGCGCAAGCACGCGCTGCGGCTCGCGGTCCCGCCGAGTGAGCGCATCCGCTCGATGGAGTACGTGGAAGGGGAGGGCGAGGCGTTCTTCCGCGTGGCGGAGCGGCTGGGGCTGGAAGGCATCGTCGCCAAGCGCAAGGACTCGCGCTACAACGCTGGTGAGCGCTCTCGCGACTGGCTGAAGATCAAGCAGGTGCTTTCGCAGGAGTTCGTCATCGCGGGGTACACGAAGGGCGAGGGCGAGCGGGCGGAGACGTTCGGCGCCGTCGCCCTCGGCTACTACGACGGCGGGACGCTCACCTACGCCGGACGCGCAGGAAGCGGCTTCACGCAGCAGACGCTCCGCAGCACGCTGGCGGCGCTGGAGCCGCTGCAGACGGACGCGTGTCCGTTCCCTGCCGTCCCCGCCGACCTCGAGTCCCTGCAGGTGACGTGGGTGCAGCCCGAGCGTGTGGCGCAGGTGAAGTTCTCGCAGTGGACGAACGACGGCGTGCTGCGGGCACCTGTCTTCCTCGCTCTGCGGGACGACGTACAGGCGCGAGCCATCGTGCGTGAGACGCCGGAGCCCGTGTCGTCGGTCGTGGAGGAGGCAGCGCCGACATCGGACGCGCACACCGAGTCGCGCGACGTGGCCGAGCAGCTGGCGCGCATCCGGAAGAACGGCCATGTCGAGGTTAGGGGGCAGCGGTTCGCGGTCACGAACATGGACAAGGTGTTCTGGCCGGAGACGACCCACCGCGCGGCAGTGACGAAGGGCGACATGCTCCGCTACTACGCGCAGGTGGCGCCGTACCTGCTTCCGCATCTCCGGGACAGGCCGCTGACGATGACGCGCTACCCGAACGGCATCGACGGCGGGAGCTTCTACCAGAAGCGGTGGGAGCACGACCTGCCGCCGTTCGCGGAGACGGTGCGGCTCTTCTCGACAGCGGCGGAAGGCGACGTGGACTACCTTGTCGTCAACAACCTCGCAACGCTTATCTGGCTGGCGCAACTCGCCGACCTCGAACTGCACCCGTGGCTGTCGCGCACGGCCATCGAGCCGGATGCCGTGCACCTGCGGGAGAGTTTCACCGGCTCGAAGGAGGAGCTGCGGCAGAGCGTGCTGAACTACCCGGACTTCATCGTGTTCGACCTCGACCCGTACATCTACTCGGGCGAGGAGAAGGCGGGGGAAGAGCCGGAGTTGAACCGGCGTGCATTCGCGAAGGGCGCCGAGGTTGCGCTGTCGCTCAAGGACCTGCTCGACCAGCTGTCGCTCTCGTCGTTCCTGAAGACGTCGGGTAAGACGGGTCTGCATATCTACGTGCCCATCCTGCGGGAGTACGACTACGCGGTGACGCGGAAGGCGTGCGAACTCATCGGGCGGTTCCTGCTGCGGCAGCGACCGCGCGACCTGACGATGGAGTGGAGTGTGAGCAAGCGGGCAGGGAAGATCTTCCTGGACCACAACATGAACGTGATGGGGAAGAACATGGCCTCGATCTACTCGCTGCGGCCGCTGCCGGGCGCGCCGGTGTCCGTGCCACTGCGCTGGGACGAACTGCCCGACGTCTACCCGAGCGATTTCAACGTCGACACCGTGCACCAACGGCTGGCGGACGTGGGCGACCTGTGGAGCGACATCCTAGAGGCGAAGCACGATCTGAGGCGTCTGCTGGAGGCGGCAGGGGAGTGAGTGAGGCACCCTCACCCTAGCCCTCTCCCACGGGAGAGGGGACCCGAGAGATGCCTCGACCGCGCTCGGCATAACAAGAACAAGAGAGCCGGGGCAACGCCCCGGCTCTCCCGGTTCCGGTATGTGCGTGGCCGGTTACGCAGCGGTCTTGCGCTGCTCCATGATGAGGGCGGCGGCAGTCTTCAGGTCGAGCGGGCGGCTGCACTGGAGGCAGCGGCACTCGATGCCATCGATGTCATTGCGGCACTGAACGTCGCCGCCGCAGTTGGCACATGCCCTGAGTAGTATCATTTCGCCCTCCTTCCTATCTTCTCGTCACCCCGTAGAACGTGGGGCCTACGCGGCCACCAGCTCCTCGACCTCGACGGTGGGGGTGAGCGTTACCGGCTCCGCCACCAGATCTCGCGGGGAGAACAGTGCGCGGATCGCGTCGGCCATCGTGGCAGGGTCGTTGGCATGGCGCTCTGCGATGAGCGCCAAGACGGCTCCCTGTTCCATCGCGCGGTACAGTCCTGTGATCAGTCGAAACATCTCTCCTACCTCTATCCTTTCGCCGTGCGCTTATCTCGGTTTCCGGCAGTCCTCTGGTGGCGCCACGATTCAGCCGACGGTGACAGTATACGACACCTGAATGGCGGAATCAAGCGTTTATGTTACGAATCTGTGCAGCCCAGATTAACGATGCGTCAGGACTGGGCATCGAGCCTCAGCAGCGCTCCCGCAAGCACCTGCGTGCCGGTAACGATATCGTCCAGCTCGGCCCACTCTTCAGGGCAGTGGCTGCGCCCGTCCAGGCAGGGGATGAACACCATTCCCACAGGAGCGACGGGCGCGAGACGGGCGGCGTCGTGCGACGCCCGGCTCGGCAGGCGCAGCGTCCGCAGCCGGAGGTTTTCGGCGGATTCCGCCACGATCTCCTGCATCCCAAGGGGTATGGTTACGGGTTCCTCCAAATGCTGCCATTCCAGCGTTGCGCCGAGCCCGCGCCGGTCCCCGATCTCGCGCAGCGAGCGCTCGATCTCCTCGCGCGCCCACAGGAGCGCCTCGGTCTGGGTGCTGCGCACCTCGACGGTGAGGTCGACACGGCCCGGGATGACGTTGACCATGTTCGGGCTGACGCGCAGGAAGCCGACGGTGCCGACGCTCTCCTGCACGATGTCCGGCGTGCTGACGGTGCGCTCCACGGCGAGGGTGAGCTCGGCTGCGCCCGCGAGGGCGTCGCGGCGGTCCGGCATGGCGGTTGCGCCCGCGTGGTCGGCGACGCCGGTGAGCGAGACGACGGCGCGGCACGGGGCGGCGACGATGGTAACGACGCCGACCTCCATGCCCGCACGCTCCAGCACGGGGCCCTGCTCGATGTGCATCTCCAGGTAGCCGTAGATGTCGCCCGGCTTCCGTCGCGCCTCGTGGAGTCGTGACGGGTCGCCGCCGAGCCGCACGATGGCGTCCGGGAGCGTGCCGCCGTCCGGCGTCGTAGCATCCGCGACCATCTCTGCGGTCACGTCTCCCGCCATGATGCGGCTGCCGAGCGGGCTGAGGTTGACGACGGACGGCTCCTCGCAGAGGAAGTCGACCACCTCCAGCGGTCGTGAGAGCTTGACGCCGGACTCGCGCAGACAGCGGACGACCTCCAGCGCGCCGAGCACGCCGACGATGCCGTCGAAGCGCCCGCCGGACTCGACGGTGTCGGTGTGCGAGCCGAGCATGAGGACAGGGCCGCCGCCTGCGCCGAGGCGTCCGATGAGGTTGCCCGCGGGGTCGACGCGGGTGTCGAGCCCGGCGTCGCGGAAGCGCTCCGCGAGCCAGACTCGCGCAGCCTCGTAGTACGGCGAGAACGCCCGCCGCGTGTACGGCAGGTCCGGGTCGGTGAACTCCGCGATGCGCTTCAGATCGGCATCGAGGCGGTCGCGGTTTATGTTGAGCGCTGGCAGGTTGTCGGTCACATCATGCCTCCGTCGTTACAGCGCGCGGCATGGTAGAGGGCGCGGCGCCTTCCGGGCAATGGGCGGATGTCACAGCGCTCTCACTCGCGGCGTCGAGCCGATACAATCCTCCTCAGCGCGAGCCTCCCATCACCCACGCAACACGTATCTCATAACCAGCTATGAACAAGCACCTGCTGAACCCTCCGTCGACCCTTGAGACCTCGAGGCTGCGGCTGCGTCCGCCCATGATGGAGGACGCTCCCTCCATGTTCGAGCGGTATGCCAGGGATCCAGAGGTGAGCCGGTTCCTGCCGTGGCGACCCCACACGAGCGTGGAACAGACCCGCGCCTTCCTCCGTTCGCTGTTGAAGGTACTGGAGGCCGGCGCGACCCACGCCTGGGTCATCGAAGACAGGACAGACCACAGGCTCATCGGGCTCATGTCGATGACGATAGAGTCCGCCAGGGAGGCAGATCTTCTCAGCACGGGAGAGGAACGCCAGTATTGCAAGGTCAGCTTCGGGTACCACCTCTCCCGGTCCGAATGGGGGAAGGGGTTCGCGACGGAGGCGGCGCAGGCGATCGTGCAGTGGGCGATGGACCAACCCGAGGTCTATCGTGTCTGGACCGTCTGCGACATCGATAACCACGCTTCGGCGCGCGTACTGGAGAAGGTGGGCCTCGTGCGGGAGGGTACGCTCAGGCGATGGGGCGTCCACCCCAACATCAGCGCCGAACCTCGCGACTTCCACTGCTACGCGCTGATCAAGTGAGGCCGCTCATGCCCTACCTGGACCTCCCGGATGCGAACCTCTGGTACGAAGATTCAGGCGGCGACGGCGCGCCCGTCGTATTCCTGCACGCCTTCACGGGGAACACCGAGGCCTGGGAGTACCAGACGCCCGCATTCGCCGACGCCGGATACCGGTGCGTCAGGTACGACCGCAGGGGGTGGGGGCGGTCGCGGGACTCCTCAATCGCGGAGCAGCTGACCTACGCCAGCGACGACCTGCACGCACTGGTGGAGCACCTGGGCTTCGCGCGCTTCTACCTCGTCGGCACCGGCGGGGGCGGGTACGTCGCGCTCGACTATGCGGTATCCCACCCGGAGCGGCTCGCGAGCCTGGTCGTGGCATGCAGCGGAGGCCCGATCCAGCGAGACGCGGAGTACGCGGCGCTCGGCAGCAGGTACGGGCGGATACCGGAGTTCCAATCGCTGCCGGTGTGGTTCCGGGAGATAGGACCGACGTACCGGGTGGCGAACCCGGACGGCGTCGACCGGTGGCTCGAGATCGAGCGGGCCAGCCAGCATGACCCCGCGCGGCGGGAGCAGATGCGCAACGACTTCACGCTCTCCCTGCTCGAGACGGTCCGAACGCCCACGCTGATGCTCGCAGGGGGCGCCGACCTCTATGCGGCGCCACCGCGGATGCAGGCGATGGCCGACCGCATCCCGAACTGCGAGTTCGTGCTCATGCCGGACGCGGGACACTCGGCGTATTGGGAGCAGCCGGAGACGTGGAACCGGTTGGTGCTGGGGTTCATGCGGGAGCGTTAGTCGGCGCAGAACTGGGGCAACCCTCACCCGCTGCTGCGCGGCGACCTCTCCCTCAGGAGAGGTGAGATGCGGGGTTGCGCGCTAAAGCGTGGGCTACGCTCGAAAGGACACGCCTCCCACTACACCACCCCACCGCGTGCGCTGCCCGCACACTCTGGATTCCCGCCGGTGCGGGAATGACGGTATTGCTACCCCGTGCGGCCGACGGCGGCGTCGATGCGGGCGATGAGGGCGGCGTCGAGGGGTGCGGCGGACTCGGCGTCGATGCACTCGCGGAGCTCCTCGCGGTTCTTGACGCCCAGCACGACGGTGCCGATGCCGTCCATCGAGAGCGCGTAGCAGTGCGCGAGCCAGGCTGCGGACCTGCCGACCTCGGCAGCGATGGCGCGGAAGGGCGCGGCGCGGTCGTAGTCGGCGAGCTCGGTGTGGCCGTCGGGGAGGGGGCGGTCGATGGCATCGGTGAGCGCTCCGGCCTGGACTGCGCGGATGCCCATGACAGCGGTCCCGTTGGCGTTGGCGGCGGCGATGACGTCGCGCGGGCGTGCGGCGATCCCACCGCGCAGCAGGCCGCCTGGGGAGTCGAGCAGGTTGGCGATGCACTGGATGTAGTCCGGGCGCGGGCCATTGTTCAGCAGTTCGATGAGGGCGTCGGGCTCGCCGATGCCCGTAAGTCCCCAGTGGCGGATGCGCCCCTCGGCGATGAGCCGCTCGAACGCGGGTGCGATTGCCTCGGCGACGACCGATGCGGGAGTAAGGCGCTCGTGGCCCTCGCTGTCGAGGGTGACGGCGTTGTGGACGAACATGACGTCGACATGGTCGAGCCGCATGCGTTCGAGGCTGCCGTTCAAGCTCTCTGAGAGGTGGTCGTAGACCTGGTCCGGCGGAGTGTCGCCGACGCGGCACTTGGTGGTGATGTGCACCCCGTCCGGCAGCGCACCGCCGAACGCCTCGCCGATGACCTCCTCGGCCTCGCCGTTGCCGTACGAGGGCGCAAGGTCGAGCAGGTCGATGCCGGAATCGACGGCCTCGCGGACGGTAGCGACGCACTCCTCGCGCGTGGTCTCACCCCATATGCCGGCGATGCCGCCACCGCCGAGGGTGAGCGCGCTCACGGTGCCGAGTTTTCCGAATGGCCGTTGCCGCATGGGTATCTCCTCGCCAGAGGGGGTGCGGGGAGTATCTCACAGGGCCGGGGAGGATGTGCAGGATGGAGACAAAGAGGATGGGCGCCCACGCGGAGCGCCCATCCTTGAGGCTGTGCCCGCGGAGCGGGCCTGTCGTTGTGCCTACCGGCCTTGTTCGATGCGGGCGGCGCGGGCGACGAGGTCTGCGAACTCAGCGACGTCCGGGTCGTAGGGGAGGAGGCGCTGGACGCGGGCGGCCTCGTGGGCGGTGCGCTGGAGGTCGCCATCCTGCGCCCAGTAGCTGTTGCGGAGGACCTCGGCGTACTCAGCCACGACCGCTGCGAGCTGGAACGTGGGCGAGGCGCTCTCGAACCAGGGCGCGAGTTCGCGCACCTGCAGGCTGCGCCTGATCTCAGTAATGCCGCGGGTGTCCGGGTCTTCGTAGCGGAGGGAAACGGTGCCGATGTCGCCTGCGGCGCCCTCGTGGAACTTCAGCTCGTAGAGCGCGGTGACGCTGTGGTTCGCGCCGATCTCGCCCGCGTCGACGGTGTCGTCGCGGAAGTCCTCGTCAGCCACGGCCCTGTTCTCGTAGCCGAGGAGGCGGTAGCGGCTGACGACGGCGGGGTTGAACTCCACCTGGACCTTGGCGTCCTTCGCGACGGTCTGGATGGTGCTGGTGAGGTTGTCGACGAAGACGCGGCGCGCCTGGCTGAGCGTGTCGACGTAGTGGTACGCGCCGTCGCCGTCGTTGGCGAGCTGCTCCATGAGCACGTCGTTGTAGTTGCCCATGCCGAAGCCGACGGTGGTGAGCGTCACGCCGCGGTCGACGTCCGAGCGGATCCGCTCGAGGATGCCTTCGGCGCTGGTGCGCCCGACGTTGCCGACGCCGTCGGAGAGGAGCAGAACGCGGGTGATGCGTCCGGGGCGCACCTCGTTGGCGGCCATGTCGTAGGCGAGCCGCAGCCCCTCCTCGGCATAGGTGGAGCCGCCAGCGTTGAGCGAGTTGGTGGCGTCCATGATGGCGCCGCGCTCGCCGCCGTCGGTCGGCCGCAGGAGGACCCGGCCCCTGCTGCCGTAGACGACGATGCCGACCGCGTCGCGCGGGCCGAGCTCGTCGACGAGCAGCGCGAGCGAGCGCTTCACGAGGCCGAGCCGGTCTTCTCGTCCCATCGAACCGGAGACGTCGATGGCGAAGATGAGGGTGGCGTCCTTGCGCTGCCACTCACCAACCTCGCGGGCCTGGAGGCCGACGCGCATGAGCCAGTGGTTCTCGCCGCCGAACGGGGAGGGCGAGCCTTCCACGTGGATGGCGAACGGGTCGCGCGTGGGCGGGTCGTAGTCATGGTCGAAGAAGTTGACGAACTCCTCGACGCGGACGGAGGCCGGGTCGGGCAGGTTGCCGTCGCGGACGAAGCGGCGCGCGACGGTGTATGAGGCGGTGTCGACGTCGATGGCGAATGTCGAGAGGCGGTCGTCCTCGGTGTCGACGAAGGGATTGACGCCGGAGTGCTCGAAGAAGGTGAGGTCGTACGGGGCGGCGTTGGGGTTCGCGTTCCCCCCGGTGAGGCCCTGCTCGGACGGTGGGGCAGGGGTCGCGGTGGGCGCGACAGGGTCCTGGATGATCACGCGCGGGGTGGGCGTGGGCGCGTAGCGGTCGTATGGGGTGGGGGTGGGGTCGTACCCACCGCACGCGGCGAGTGTTGCGGCCAGAACGGCCAGCGCGATAGCGAGTGCGATATGTCGGATAGTGCCTGTCATCGGGGTCCTCCTTGCCGATCGTGTCCGGGGTGGTTGTTTGCGGCGGGCTCCCGCCGTCCCCGGCGCGGTCAGCATCGCGCTGGGTCATGTACACTCCCAACGACAGAGATGGCACACTCGGCCATAACCGTGTATCAAAGTTGTATCAGATGCAGACATTCGCTGAACTATTGACCGAATACACCTCCCGGACCGGCATCGGCGATGCTGAACTGGCACGCCGCATCCCGGTGAGCCGGTTGACGCTCGTGCGGTGGAAGGAGGGCGTCACCGAGCGCCCGCGCTACCGCGAGGACGTGCTGCGGGTGGCGGAGATCCTGCGCCTCACCGACGAAGAGCGGGACCTGCTGCTGGTCGCGGGCGGGTTCGCGCCGGAGTCGCCGCCCGAGCCCGCGGAGGCGTCGCTTCCGATGAGGGCAGGAGAGGTCCTGCCGGAGCAGGCACAGGGCACTTTGCTTACCATCCGCCCGCGCCGCCGGGGAAGAGCGGGGCCGGCGGTTGTCGTCGCGGCGCTGGTCGTGGTCGTAGCCGCGGGCCTGGCGGCGGGGCTGCTCCTGCGGGACACGACCGTGTACCCGGAGGCAGCGGAAGGTGAGTCGCTGATCGTGCTCGCGCCGTTCGTCAACTACACCTCAGGGCAGCAGGGGTTCAACATCGTGGGGCGCCTCAGGGATGCCGTAGACACCGAGATACAGGAGGCGGGATTGACCGGAGCGCGCACGGTTGAGTGGCCGAAGCAGATAGAGGACGAGGAGGACGCTGAGGAGGCGGGCGAGCGTTCCGGCGCGAGGCTCGTGATCTGGGGCGAGTACGACAGCGGACGGGTGATCGCGCGGTTCACGGTCCCGCAGAGCGAAGCGAAGCCCCGTGCGGGCGAGGTGGTGGACATCGCATCGTCGCCGGTCGGGCTTCCGGTGACGATCAACGCGGGGCTGACGGCGGAGGTGCGTCACGTCGCGCTGATCACGCTCGGCCAGCTGTATCTCGAGCAGCAGGAGTTCGACCTGGCGAAGACCGTGCTGATACAGGCGTCGACAAGTCCCCCGTCCGACCCGGAGGCGTTGGCGAACCTGCGATTCCTGATGGGGCGGGCGTACCGGGGCGGGGATCTGTTCGACTACGACGAGGCGATCTGGCTGTTCACGCAGACGCTGGCGATACGTCCCACGTCGGCGGAGGCGTACATCAACCGCGGGCTCTCGTACCTCGACCGAGGGCGCGAGGGCGACGCGGACGAGGCTATCGCCGACCTGACGCGCGCGCTGGCGATCGACTTCCAGAACGCTGCCGCCTACCGGGGCCGAGCCGCTGCGCTCCAGGCACGGAACGAACCCGGCGACGCCGAGCGGGCTGCCGCTGACCTGGAACAGGCGCAGGGATATGAGTCGTAGCGCATGACCTGGGTTACGGCGGCGCTCATCAGCACCATACTGTTCGCGGTCGTGACGGTGCTGGACAAACGCCTCACGACCAACCTGTACCCCAGCGCGGGCGCGTTCAACGTGGGGTTCGGGGTGATGCAGGCGAGCATCTCCCTCATCTACTTCGCGTTCGTGATCCCGACGGTGGGTTTCGACGGGGGCTCCGGCGTCCCGTGGGCGATGGCGAGCGGGGTGCTGTGGGGCCTGGGGCTGGCGCTCTTCTTCCACGCGCTGCGCCTGGAGGAGATGTCACGCGCCGTGCCGGTGCAGCAGATGGCGCCGGTGTTCGCGGCCATCGTCGCCGTCCTGTTCCTGGGCGACGTACTGACGCCGTTGCAGTGGGCGGCAGTGGTGGTGGTGGTCCTCGGGGCGATACTGGTATCGGCGAGGCCGGAGCAGGGGTTGTTCCGCATCGCCAGGGGACGGGCGTTCCTGCTGTTGCTTGGCGGGAGCTTCTCTCTGGGGATGGCATTCGTGGTGAGCGAGCAGGCGACACGGGAGATGAACGTATGGGCGATCCAGGCGGTGCGCTCCGGGACGATGAGCATCGCCATCTTCCTGATGGCGGCGAGGCCCGTGACGGTACGCCAGTTCCGGCAGGCGTCGCGCAGTATGTTCACGTTCTCGATGCTGGTGCTGGCGGAGGGGATCCTTGCGCCGCTCGCCGCGCTGGCGTTCATCATCGCACTGGACCTGGGGCAGGTGTCGTCGGTGAGCGTGTTGTCGGCGTCGCGTCCGCTGTTCACGCTCATGCTCGGCGTGGCGTTGAGCACGCGGTTCTGGAACGTGCTGAACGAACCACTCGACAGAGAGACGCTGGGGTTGAAGACGCTGGCGGTGGTGATGATCGTGGGCGGCGCGGTCGTGCTGAGCCTGGGGTGAGGGGGACTAGCCGCCGCCGACGGGACGGACGATCTCGACGCGGTCGCCCTGCTCCAGCGTGACGCTGGCGAAGGTGTCGCGCTCCAGCACGTCGCCGTTCCGGGCGACCGCGACGTAGCGCCCGGCGAGTCCGAGCGTGTCGAGGTACTGCGCGATGGTGATGGGCGCGTCGAGTTCCTGGGTCGCGCCGTTTATGGTGAGCGTGATCATGGCGGACAGCCTTCCCCAATAGCGTAACGCGTGTGGAGGCTTTGTGTCATGGCGTGTGGTGTGCGGCCCTACAGGTTCGAGCGGCTCGCTGCGAGCCGCTGCGTGCCCTGACGGGCACTCTGGATCCCAGCGTTCGCTGGAATGACGTGGTCAGGCGGACGGGACAGCACCACCGACGGCGGCGGCTAGCTGGGCTGCGGCGCCGGCGGGGTCGGCGGTGCCGAGGATGGCGCTGATGATGGCGACGCCGGACGCGCCGGCCTGCATGACCGCGCCCGCGTTCTCCGCGGTGATGCCGCCGATGCCGATGACGGGGACGCCTGGCTGTGCACACCATCCGACGAGTCCGACGCCCGCAGGCGGCTGGCCGGGGTGGGTCGGCGAGTCGTAGACGGTGCCGACCACGAGGAGGTCGGCACCTTGGGCGGCCGCTTCCCGCGCAGCGTCGACGCCGTGCACGGAGCGTCCGATGAGGAGCGGGCGCGCGGCACGGGAGCGGGCGGCCGCGATGCTGCGTGAGTTCTCGGTGAGTTGCACGCCGTCCGCGCCGGAGGCCTCGGCGATGCTGACGCTGTCGTTGACGAAGAGCAGCGCCTTGCCGTTCGTGACCTCGCGGATGCGTTGCGCGAGCGCGAGCTGCACGGCGTCCGGCAGGTCTTTCTCGCGCATCTGCACGAGGTTCACGCCGTTGTCGACGGCCTGTGCGACGGCGTCGACGAGCGCTTCCGGCCCTCCTGCGAGATTCCTGTCCGTAACGAGTGCGACGATGGGGCGAGGGAGGGCGGAGGGGGAAGCGTTGTTCAAAGGTCGTCCTTCTCTAGGTGGTGGATCGGATGACGCCTTCCAGCGGGCTGCTGGCCTGGGCGTAGCGCTGGGCTTCGATGCGTCCGGCGAGGTAGGCCTTGCGTCCGGCCTCGACGCCGAGCCTGAACGCCTCGCCCATGAGGGCAGGGTCCTGCGCCCGGGCGATGGCGGTGTTCACGAGTACGGCGTCCGCCCCCATCTCCATCGCCTGCGACGCCTGGGAGGGGACGGCAAGCCCGGCGTCGACGACGACGGGGATGCTCGCCTGCTCGATGATGATGGTTATCTCTTCGGCGGTGTGGATGCCCTGGCCGGAGCCGATGGCGGAGCCGAGCGGCATGACGGTCGCGCAGCCCGCCTCCTCCAGCCATTTCGCGAGCACCGGGTCCGCGTGGATGTAGGGCAGCACCGTGAAGCCGTCGGCGATGAGGGCTTTGGCGGCCTCCAAGGTGCCGATGGGGTCCGGCAGGAGGTACTTGGGGTCCGGGATAATCTCGAGTTTCACCCAATTGGGGAGTCCGAGGGAACGGGCGAGACGGGCAATCATGAGCGCTTCCTCGACGGTGGCGCACCCGGCGGTGTTGGGGAGGATGGTGTAACGGTCGGGATCGAGCACGTCGAGAACGGTCGGCTCGGTGGGGTTGTCGAGGTTGAGCCTGCGGATGGCGACGGTGACGATCTCCGCGCCGGAGGCCGCGATGGAGGCGACGAGTTCGTCGTTGCTCCGGTGGCGTCCGGTGCCTGCGAGGAGGCGGGAGGAGAAGGAGAAGTCGCCTATGTGGAGGCGGTCGTCAGTCGTCATGGGGATATGATACCTGACTTACGTAAGCAGGTAGGCGAGCACCTGCGCGTCTCCCAAGCGTCTCCCGACCCGGCGTGCCTTTCGGCACCTGGATTCCCGCCTTCGCGGGAATGACGGGGTTGCGGGCCTGGGTCAGCGGAAGAGGTCCTTGCCCTGCTCGCGGATGACGGGCCGGATGCCTGAGTCGCCCTTGTCATAGGCGTAGCCGCGCACGACAGCCACCGGTACGCGGTGCAGCTTGTGCATCACGAGCTCCGACGCCGCAGCGATCTCGTCGGCGACGGCGATAACGGTCGAGCGCAGTTCACGCCCGTCGCTGTCCACGTCGCCACGGTAGTCGAGCAGCGGCTCGATGCCCGCGCATCCGATGGCGACGTTGAGCGCACCCTCGCGCCACGGACGCCCGAACGTATCCGAGACGATGACGGCGACGTCCGCGCCGGCGGCGTCCCGGAGCGTGTCGCGGATGCGGCGCGCCGAGGCGTCGGGGTCGAGCGGGAGCAGCACGACGTAGTCGCCGCCCCTGCCGACGTTGGAGGCGTCGACGCCGGAGTTGGCGCAGACGAAGCCGTGGCGCGTCTCCGTGATGAGCACGCCGCCTTCCATGCGGACAATGCGGACGGCCTCGCGCAGGATGACCTCGACCGCGCGCGCGTCCTTCTCCCACGTCAGTGCGAAGTCGCGCGCCTGCGCCGACGGCTCGACACCGCGCAGGTCGGCGACGCGCCCCTCCGCCTTCGAGACGATCTTCTGCGTCACGACGACCACGTCGCCGTTGGCGAGCGGCGTCTGCTGTGCGCTGCACGCGTCGGCGATGAGGCGTCCGAGGTCGTCGCCTACGGCGATCTCCGGCAGGCCGTCGACGGGGATGAGGGTGACGTTCGGGGGCATAGCGGGACGATGCTAGCAGAGCGGGGGCTGCGCTATACCTATCGCGATCAGGCGGAGACGGGCTGCGGCGCCTCGACGTCGACGTAGACGATCTGCGCTGTGGGTTCAGGAGGACGCTTGCAGTGCCACGCGAGGTACTCGGTCATCGTCTCGAGGATGAGCGCCTCGACGCGCTCGCGGGTGTCAGCAGCCGCCACCACGAACGGCATGTCGGGCGGCTCGGCGCGGTAGCCGTTCGGGGTCTTGGAGATGGGGACAACGTAACCCTTCACTTCTATCGCCCACGAGGTCGGTTCAGGGAGGGGTTGGCCGCGCTCGACGAGGTCTTCGAGCGAGTACCCAATGCCTTCGCGCATGAGCGTTGTGACCTCATCTGCCGTGTCTCCGGTGGCGATGCAGCCGAGCACGTCCGGCGAGAACGCGCAGTAGTTTCTAGGAGTTCTATCGATGACGACCATGTAGCGCATGGTTACTCCTTGAGGCCAGCCTGCTTGAGGATGCTGCTCCAGTTCTCAAGCTTCAGGTCGCTGCCCGGTCTACCTGCTATGACGACGTTCCCCGGTTTCGTGGGGTGCTTGTAAATGCGGTGGCTGCCACGCGTGCGCACATGCACCCAGCCGTCTTGCTCCACGCGCCGTATGGCTTCTCGTACTTTATGAATCATACGCCTTGCCCGCAAGCATCGTAGATAGGGCAGTTGCGACTGCACAACGGGCGTGTGTCACTGAACTACGATGTGACATCTGCCCGTAGACGCGCGCGGCAGGGCTGATAGCATGCGGGGCATGAGTCTCGATGCGTTCCATCCCATCGTCCGGACGTGGTTCGAGCGGCGGTTCGGCGCGCCTACGGACGCGCAGGCGCTCGGTTGGCCCGCGATAGCCTCCGGGCGGCATACGCTCATCGCCGCGCCCACGGGCTCCGGCAAGACGCTCGCGGCGTTCCTCACGAGCCTGGATATGCTCGTGAAGCAGGCGCTGGGGGAGGCAGAGGGGCGAGATTCCCGCCTTCGCGGGAATGACGGAACAGGGCGCGGGAATGACGAAGATGAGCGTGGGGACGAGGCGGGGCTGCCGGACGAGACCCAGGTGGTGTACGTGTCGCCGCTGAAGGCGCTGGCGAACGACATCCAGCGGAACCTGCTCGCACCGCTCGAGGAGATTCGCGCGCTCGCCGAGGAGATGGGGCAACCACTGCCAGAGATACGCGTCGCGGTGCGGACCGGCGATACGCCGCAGAAGGAGCGGACGCTCCACGCGCGCAGGCCGCCACACGTGTTCATCACGACGCCGGAGTCCCTGTTCATCCTGCTCACGTCGGAGCGTGGACGCCACGCGCTCAGGACGACGCGCACGTTGATCCTCGACGAACTGCACGCGGTCGCGCCGAGCAAGCGCGGCTCGCACCTCGCGCTGTCGGTGGAACGCCTCTGCCACCTGGCGGAGGGGCCGGTCACGCGCATCGGGCTGTCGGCAACGCAGAAGCCTATCGAGGAGATGGCTCGCTTCCTGACGGGTTCACCCTCACCCACCGCTGGCGCGGCGACCTCTCCCCGCGAGGGAGAGGTGGGAGAGTGCGAGATCGTGGACACGGGGCACCGGCGCGCGATGGACATCGCCATCGAGTTGCCGCGCAACTTCGAGCTGGGCCCCATCGCGACGCACGAGCAGTGGGCGCAGACGCTCGACCAGGTGGTGGAGCTCTCGGAGCAGCACCGGACGACGCTCGTGTTCGTGAACACGCGCCGCCTCGTGGAGCGCGTCGCGCACCTGCTGTCGGACCGGCTCGGCGAGGAGAACGTGGCCGCACATCACGGGAGCCTGTCGCGGGAGACACGGTACGACACGGAGCAGCGGCTGAAGGAAGGGCGCGTGCGGGTGTGCGTCGCGAGCGCGTCGCTGGAGCTGGGCATCGACATCGGCGACATCGACCTCGTCTGCCAGATCGGCTCGCCGCGCAACATCGGGGTTGCGTTGCAGCGCGTCGGGCGGTCGGGCCACTTCCTCGGCGGCACGCCGAAAGGGCGCTTCTTCCCGCTGACGCGCGACGAGCTCGTGGAGACGGTCGCGCTGCTGCGGTGCATCCGCGACGGCGCGCTGGACGCGCTGCACATCCCGCCGTGGCCGCTGGACGTGCTCGCGCAGCAGATCGTGGCGTCGTGCGTGATGGAGGAGTGGAACGAGGACGCGCTCTACGAACTGCTGACGCAGGCGTACCCGTACCGCGAACTCGAGCGTGAGCGTTTCGACGACGTGGTGCGGATGCTCTCCGAGGGTGTAGCAGGCCGCTGGGGTCGCACGACGGCGTACCTGCACCGCGACGGCGTCAACCGGAAGGTGAAGGCTCGCCGGGGGGCGCGCATGATGGCCGTCTCCAACGGCGGCGCGATACCGGACACGGCGGACTACCGTGTCATCGCGGAGCCGGACGGCACGATGGTGGGGACGGTGAACGAGGACTTCGCCATCGAGAGCATGGCGGGCGACATCTTCCTGCTCGGCAACACGCCGTGGAAGATACGTCGCATCGAGCAGGGGACGGTGCGCGTGGAGGAGGCGCAGGGGCAGCCGCCGACGATTCCGTTCTGGCTGGGCGAGGCGCCCGGGCGCACCGTGGAGCTCTCGCACGAGGTGTCGGCGCTGCGACGCGATGTCGACGAGCGGCTGCACGCGCGAGATACGGCGCTGGCGCTCGTGATGGAGAGCGGAGCGTCGAAGGACGTTGCAGAGCAGGTCGTGGTGTACGTGGAGGAGGGGAAGCGCGTGCTCGGCATCGTGCCGACGGCGGAGAAGATCGTGGCGGAGCGCTTCTTCGACGAGGCGGGCGGCATGCAACTTGTGGTGCACTCGCCGCTGGGGAGTCGCATCAACCGGGCGTGGGGGCTG
This sequence comes from Dehalococcoidia bacterium, assembly GCA_965116305.1. Taxonomy (GTDB): domain Bacteria; phylum Chloroflexota; class Dehalococcoidia; order Lucifugimonadales; family Australimonadaceae; genus Bin16. The sequence continues at coordinate 398,041 of OZ220673.1, forward strand.
GCGCTGCGGAAGCGGTTCTGCGCGGGGTTCAACTTCGAGCTGCAGGCGGCGGCGACGGACGAGGGCATCAACATCTCGCTTGGGCCGCAGCACTCGTTCCCGGTCGAGGAGGTCTTCAGCTACCTGAAACCGGCGACGGCGGAAGACGTGCTGACGCAGGCCGTGCTGCAGTCGCCCATCTTCCCGCTGCGCTGGCGGTGGACGGCATCGCGGTCGCTCGCGCTCCTGCGCCAAGTGGGCGGCAAGCGGGTGCCGACGCCGATCCAGCGGATGCGCTCCGACGATCTGCTCGCGGCGGTGTTCCCCGCGGCGGCGGCGTGCCAGGACAACATGCCGGTGGGCGGCAGGGTCGAGCCGCCCGACCATCCGCTCGTGTTCGAGACGCTGCGCGACTGCCTGACCGAGGCCCTCGACGCGGAGGGAATGGTGGGCGTGCTGGAGGCGATCGAGCGCGGCGAGATAGAGGTGTTCGGCAAGGACACGCTCCAGCCGTCGGCGTTCTCCCACCAGTTGCTGAACGCGATGCCGTACGCGTTCCTGGACGACGCGCCGCTGGAGGAGCGCCGCGCCCGCGCCGTCACGCTCCGGCGCGCGCTGCCGGAGGACTCGCGGGACCTCGGCGCGCTCAGCCCCGACGCCATCGCCGAGGAGGAGGCGTACGCCTGGCCCGCGATACGCGACGCGGACGAGCTGCACGACGCGTTGCTGTCGCTCGTGGTGCTGACGGAGGACGACGTCGCGGAGCACCCGGACGACGCAGAGTCGTGGCGGGAGTGGTACGCGTCGCTGGCCGGGGCGGGCAGGGTGCGGACGATTCACCCTCACCCACCGCAAGTAGGGCTGGATTCCCGCCTTCGCGGGAATGACGCAGATGAACTCTGGTACGCCACGGAGCGCGCGGAGGTCGTGAGCGCGGCGTACGAGGCCGGCGACATCGAAGCGGTGGCCGAGATCGTACGTGGACGGGCGGAGTCGTCGGGGCCGTTCACGGTGAGCGGGCTGGCGCGACGGCTGGCGCTGAGCGAGAGCGCGGTGTCGCAGGCCGCTGTCCGGCTGGAGTCGGAGGGCGTGCTGCTGCGCGGGCGGTTCCGCCCCGGCACGGCAGAGGAGGAGTTCTGCGACCGCCGGATACTGGCGCGCATCCACCGGAGCACCATCGGGCGTCTGCGGCGCGAGATCGAGCCGGTGCCGGTCGCGAGCTTCATCCGCTTCCTGCTGGAGTGGCAGCACGCCACACCGGGGACGCGCCTCGCGGGCGACGCGGGGCTGATCGAAGCCGTCGAGCAGTTGCAGGGGTTCGAAGCGGCCGCGGCGGCGTGGGAGAGCGGGCTGCTGATGAACCGGCTGACCGATTTCCACGCCTCGACGCTCGACGCGCTGACGCTCGGCGGCGAGCTGGCGTGGGGGCGGTTCGCGCGGCGCACCGGACCTCCGCCGTCGGCGGCACTATCGCGCAATGGGCCTGTGACGCTGGCCGTGCGGGAGGACGCGCCATGGCTGCTCGACCCGCCCGACCCGGATACCGTGTTCACCGGCGCCGCGGCGGACGTGCTGGCGTACCTGGAGTCGAGCGGCGCGTCGTTCATGCCGGACATCGTGCGCGGGTCGCGCCGACTGCCGTCGGAGGTGGAGGAGGCGCTCTGGCTGCTGGTCGCGGCGGGACGGGTGACGGCGGACGGGTTCGGCGCGCTGCGCGGGCTCGTCTCCGGCGTCGCGAAGCGCGTGCAGCGCGGGTCGCGCTGGTCGGGCGCGTCGCGGGTCCGTGCGCAGGCGGCGCTCGGACGCTCAGGGAGCCGCTGGTCGCTGCTGCAGTCGTCCGTCGCCGAGCCGGAGGAGGACGTTGTCGAGGCGCGAGCGGCGCAGTTGCTGCGGCGCTACGGCGTGATGCTGCGCGAGCTGCTGGCGCGCGAGCCGATGGCCCCGCCGTGGGGCGCGCTCGTGCGGACGTACCGTCGTGCCGAGGCTCGGGGCGAGGTGCGGGGCGGACGGTTCGTGGCCGGGCTGGTGGGCGAGCAGTTCGCTCTTCCGGAGGCGGTCGACGCGCTGCGTGCGGTGCACCGCCGCGCGCCGTCAGGCGAGGTCGTGCGCGTGTCGGGGTCGGACCCGCTGAACCTCGTGGGTGTGCTCACACCGGGGCAGCGCGTGCCGTCGGTCGTGGGCAACAGCGTGCTCTATCGCGACGGTTCGCCGGTGTCGGGGGAGGAGTTGGAAGCGGCAGCGGGGTAAGCGCTAGCGCGGCGGGTCTTCGCGGGTGAGAAACGGGCGCAGCGTCTCGTTCTCTTGTCGAAGACGTGGTACATCTCATCGCGGTTGGAGATGTCTATCAGGAACGGCCCGGCTTTCCACTTGGGCAGCGGGGGCATGCTGCGTCCATCATGCTTCTGGGTATCGTTTCCGCGTGGAGTCTCCATACGAAGACGATACCCAGTCGTCGGTTACGAGGTCAATGGACGCGCCCTTAGTCCTTGTCGTCCATCTCCGGGTCGTCCCAGACGTAGTCCGGGTCCTCGAACAGCCCGGGCGGCATGAGCGACGGCAGGCCTTGTTCGGCAAGGGCAGCCTCGAACTGCTCGCGCACCCAGGGGTCTTCCTCGATGAACGGGACCTCCTTGTTCAGCCCGCCGTCGTAGCCCATGAGCGCCTTGGGCGGGAAGACGCGCAACTGGCGGTTCTGCGTGCCGCCGGGGTTGAGGTGCTGGTGGAACCAGTTGTTCGGCGGGACGAACACGCTCGCGTCGGTCCACGGGCAGACGATCTTCTCACCGCCCTCGGGGTACATGATGGCGAAGCCGTTGCCCGGCGAGACACCGACGATGGTGACGCCGGGACCGTGGCGGTGCGCGGCGCGGTAGCGCTGGGGCGGCAGCACCATCATCCCCGTGCGGATGGCGGAGTTGGGGAAGGTGATGCCCGCGCCGAAGGCGCGGCGGTTCCGCCCTCCGTAGGCCCTGAGCTTGTCCCAGACGTTGAGGTCGGGGAAGAAGTTGGCGTGCCACTGGTGGGTCTCGTGCTTGACGCCGCCGCGGTCCACCGTCTCGCGTACGGCGTAGGCCTCCGCGGAGAACGGGTTGCCCTCGCTCCCGTACAGTTCGGTGGGGTCGACGAAGCCGTTGTTGAAGAAGAACTCCTCGCGCGGCTGGATGCTCATCGCCAGCGGCAGGTAGCTGACGTGGAGCGTGAGCGCGGGCTGGTCTCCCCGCGCGTTGCTCAGCTGGTAGTAGTAGTTGGAAGGGATGCGGAAGAGGCTGCGCTTCTGCCACTCGAAGTTGATCTGCGGGTGGCCCTCAGCCCAGATAGTGGCGATGCCCTGCCCCTCGACGACATAGACGATCTCCTCAGCAGCCATGCGGAAGGGCGGTATCGTCTCGCCGGGAGGGATCTGGAGAACGTGCGCCTCGGTGACACCCTGGTGGCCGACAAGGTTAAGCACGGCGCCCGGACAGCCCCGCAGGTCCCACCAGCCAAGCTCGATGGTGCGCAGGTCCTCGACGTAGTAGCCGGTGAAGACCGGCACGTCCTGCGATACGAGCCAGCGGTCGTAGGGAGACTGCCACCAGCTGTTGGTCGACTTCCTCTCGGTCGGCGCAGTAGTCATGCAACCCTCCTTCCGCGTATGCCATGCCGCGGGTCAGTGCATACCGACCCGCGGCAGGACGTGTGTCACGGCCTTACTCGATGGGAACGAGTTCAGAGGAGAAGTTGCACCACGGCTCCTCTAGGGCGGGACCGCAGAGGACTGCGGGCGCGACCGCCAGGAGGTCGCCGGTGATGGCGTCGTGGAGGCGGAATGAGACGGCCTCCCACTCGCCGTAGAAGACGAAGTCCCTGGAGGTGCCCCGGAAGCCGCGCTCGAACGCCACGGCGAACGCGCCGTGCACGTTGGCGAAGAGCCCGCCGAGGTCTTCGTCGTAGCCTACGTCCAGGACGGAGGTTACGTCGGTCTCAAGCCCTGCGGCGCCCCAGACCATGCGGATCTTGACTTCCTGTTCGGGCGCGAGCCCTGCGGCGACGAACCAGACCCCGTGGTCGCGGATGCGGTCCTCCGGGTATTTGATGAAGGTGGGGTGGACCTGGAAGACGACGCTGGCCTTCGACCCTTCCTCCATCATCTGGGCCCTCGACGCTGCGTCGGGTGAACCGCTCGCCGGGAACGCAGGCTGCAGCGCCAGTATCAATGCGACAAGCCCCAGCAGCGCAACGGCGCTCACCAGCAGCCTCCTCGAACGCAACCATGTGATAGTGAATACCTTGCTCATCGGAGCACCTCCTGGTTTCCATGCGTTACTGGGAGACGGCTCGGCGTAACGGCGACATGTATCGTGCGCTCGCCGGTACGACCGTCCGTCTGTTGGTTCCTACTCATGTGATTCCTACTCATGCTGACGTTCTCTCCGCTGCGGCTATAGACCTGCCCTGGACGTCGCGGGCGCGCATGTCCTGCCGGAGCCCCACGCGCAGCGCGAACGCCCTCATCACCAGCGCCACGCCCATCGTCATCGTCATGATCACCAGCGTTATGATTCCCGCCCTCTCGACCTGGCCGAGGTCAGAGGAGCCCAACTCCAGCGCAAGGATCGAGAGGGTGATCGTATCGCGCGAGGCGAGCAGGATGATGCTGGACGTGGTGTTTGCCGCCGATATGAAGTTGAGCATGCCGATCAGCACCATAGTCGGCATGATGACCGGGATGACGATGCGGAAGTAGGTGCGGAACCATCCGGCCCCTGAAACGCGGCTGGCCTCTTCCAGGTCGGCGCCCAGTTGCACCAGCACGCCCTTGAAGATATTCGTGCCCGTGGTGTTGCCCGAGATGATCACCACCAGGACCAGCGCCCAGACGGAGCCGTACAGCCACGTCAGCCCGGGCACGCTCAGGAAGAGCATCAGCAGGCCCAGGGAGGACAGGATGCCGGGGAAGGCCGCCGAGACCCAGATGATGGAATCAAGCGACGTTCTCAATCGCCACTTACTGCGCACGATGAGGTAGGCGATGATCGAGAAGAGCAGGGGGCTGCCGACGCCCGCCACGACGGCAAGCGTGATGGTGGTCCGCAGCCCGGTGAAGAAGAGTTCATCGGAGAAGGTGTCGCGCCAGTGGTCGAGCGTCCACGTGGGTATCGCGTTGAAGTAGCCCACGTGGGTCATGAAACTCCCGACGATCAGCACGAGGATGGGCAGCGCCGTCAGCACGATGAGCAGCCCGAGGATCGCCGAGAAGAATACCCACTTCCATCCGCCCAGTTCGATAAGACCTGGGTGGAACTTGCCTGTGATGGTGGTGTAGTGGCGGCGGCGCGTCACCCAGCGCTGTATCGGGAAGATGAGGCCGATGACGACGAGCGTCAGGCTCGCGGTAACGACGGCCTGGCCGTAGTCGAAACTCTGCGCCTGCAGGTAGATGAGGGTGGAGTAGACGTAGAACCCCCACCGCGCGCCCAGCAGCCATTCCGTCTCGAACCCCTGGAATACCCGGATGAGGTGCAGGGCGAACACCAGGATAAGCGGGGACGCCATCACCGGCAGCGTCACCTTCAGGATGGTGCCGAGCTTGGACGCGCCCGAGACGCGCCCGGCCTCCTCCAGCGCCTGGTCCATGTTGCGGAAGGCCGGTGTGAACAGGATCACCTTGTAGGCGATGCCGTCTGCCATGATCCTCGCGAAGACGATGCCCTCGAGGCTGAAGATGTTGAAGGGCCCCCTGTCGACGAACGGGAGTGCTTCCAGCGCCACGTTCACGAAGCCGCTGGTGGGGGCGAGCATCATCATCCAACCGATCGTGCTCGCCAGGGCGGGGAACATATAGGCGATCCAGAAGAAGAACTCCAGCCCCTGGGAGAACGGAATCTTGGTCCGCGCGAGAATCATCGAGATCGCCACCGATATCGGGAACGCGATAATCATCACGAGGAACCAGACGAGGAAGGAGTTCCACAACGCGGTCGGTATGCGCGGATTGGCGAACGCGGTGCTCCAGTTGCTGAAACCGAACTCGCGGGGCGGGACGAACACGTCCGTGGAAACGTCGAAGCTGAACCAGAAGAGGATCAGCATCGGCAGGATGAGGTAGACGCTGAGCGAGATGATGACGAGCGCCATGATGAACGTGCCCATCTCTGCCCTGAAGAAGCTCTTGAGGGCAGAAGGCGGTGCGATCGTCGCAGGCGATGTCATCACTTCCTCTGATTCCTGGTACCCGGTGTTCCTTGCGCTGGGCTTGCCGCGTTCAGCGTGTCAGCGTCGCGGCGGCCAGGGGATGCAGAACATACCCCTGGCCACCATGACGCACAGTCGCTCTAGTTCGCCGTGTAGAGGATGCCGAGCTCGTCGTAGAGCGCCTGCAGGTAGTTGAGCGACAGGGTCCTGTCGTCATCGTACTCGGGGACGCCCTGGTCGACGACGAAGACCTTGCCCTGGTCGAGCAGGTTCTGCAGCTCCGCAACGCGGTTCCACAACCTGTCCTCGACCTTGCCCTGCGAGACGTCCGAACGCAGTTTCGGAGACGGCGAGAGGTTGCGCGTGAAGTTGACGTCCGTCTCCATGCCGTCCTGGCTGTACCACCAGTTCAGGAAGAGCTGAGCAGCCTTCGGGTGAGGCGCCTTGTCGAGCACGGTGCCGGTGCCGCCGACCTCCGCCGACAGGCCCTCCTCCATGATGATGTTGTCGGTGATGGAGGCGATCGGCAGGCCCGACGCTGCGAGCGGGCGCACAGCAACGTCGCAGCCAAAGGCGAAGGTCACCACGGCGCGAGCGACCAGGTCGGCGCAGCCGTCGGCGGCCGAGAAGTCCAGGACGTTGTTGCCGACGGCGGCGTTCCTCGTGACGGCTTCCCAGAAGTCCTGCCCCACGCCGCGGTGGACGCGCACGCGCGCGGTCGCTCCGGTGCCCTGGGTCGCGAAGCCGGTCATGGCGATCTCGCCGGCCCATTTCGGGTCGGCCAGGTCCCACCACGACGTGATCTCGGCGGCTTCCGCCGGGCTCAGCCTGTCGGTGCTGTACCAGAGGTCCGTGAAGTTATCGATGGAGAGGCTGTCGGACATCGAGTACGTGGCGGAGACGTCGGACCACCACACCTTCGGCGAGAGGTGCCAGTGTTCGGGGGTGCGGTTCAGGATCGTGGGCTCGATGATGAGCGGCTCGACGGGGACCAGCGCGTCGGCGTCGATCAGCCGCTGCGTCGACGAGGTGCCCGCGACGCTGTAGTCGACGGTGTAGCGGCCCCGGGAGCGCTCGGCCAGGATGCGGGTGGTGTTCGCGTTACCGCTGCCCGTGCTGGCGATGACCCGGATGTCGAACTTCTTCTGGAACTGAGCGAGCGTGTCCCGGATGTGCCGGGAGTCCGTCCCGCCCAGGCTGATCACGATCTCTCCCTCGGCCTGAGCGTCCGCGACCAACTGTTCCCACTGCGCCTCGAACGATGCGTCCGGGGTTGGCGTTGGGGTGGGATCAGGCGCTGGCGCTGGCGTTGTACCGGGCTCCGGCACAGGCGTAGCCGTAGGCGTCGGTGTGGGAGGCACGGGCGTCGGCGTGGGATCTTCCGTCCCACAGGCCGCCAAGCCCAACATGAGGCCCAGTGCCGCCAGAACCAGCCAGACTCTCTTGCTTCCCCGATGCAATGTACGCATGGTTTCCCTCCCACTTTCGGTTTCCGCAAGGATTCGCGGAAAGATGCCGCTGTCAGCGGCGTACAAGCGGCGCGCACGCTAACACTCGACGCTATGCAAGTCAACGCATACGCTTCCCGCTCGCGCGCATGGTGTAGGGAGGGCGCGGCTCGTGGCATACTGGGCGCGATGGCGACCTATACCGACACCGCAGGCCGCATGACGCCGGAGGAGCGCCGCATCGTCGCGTCGACCGGCGTCGCGCACGGGCTGAACCATGCCGTCGACCTGGTCTACGGGACGGTGCTCGCCGTCATCCTGATCGAGTTCGGAACCACCGAGGTCGTGCTCGGCGCGCTGGCGACGGTATCCTGGCTGGCCTACGCATTCACGGCGGTGCCTGCGGGAGAGATGGCCGACCGGCTCGGCTCGCAGCGCACCGTGGCGCTCTCGATGGGTGGCGCGGGAGTCGCTGCGCTGGTTGCGGCAGCAGCCCCCAACGTGTGGGTGCTCGGCGTTGCGCTCGTGCTCATCGGGATACTCGGCGGGCTGTACCACCCCGCAGGCCTGTCGCTGATCACCAGGGGCGTGCGCAGCCGCGCGCGGGCCCTGGGCATCCACGGGGCGGGCGGCAATCTGGGGACGGCGCTCGCGCCGCTGCTGACGGCAGCCGTGGCGGGCGCCTGGAGCTGGCGGGGAGCGTTCGTCGTATTCGCCGTGCTGTCGATCGCCGTCTCGATCACAGCGTTCCGGTCGCCGCCGGACGACGTGGGAGGGAACAGCCAACGTCCGCGCCCGCGCCTGCGCGCGCACAGCCTGCTCGTACCGCTGGCGCTGATGTTCGTCATCAACGGCTGCTTCGGGTTCGTCTTTCGCGGCTTGACGTTGTTCCTGCCGCTGCACCTGGGCAAGAACCTGGGGTTTGACGTGTTCGGGTTCGAGCCGGTGGTGATCGGAGGAGCGGCGGCTACCGTCGCGCTGCTGTTCGGCGTGGCGGGGCAGTACGCCGGCGGCGAGATGGGCGAGCGCTTCCGGCGCGAGCGTCTGCTGGTCCCCGCGGCGGCCCTGACGGTGCCCCCGTTGCTGATGATGGGCCTGTGGGACGGCTGGCTGCTGCTTATCGGGGCGTCGGCGTTCGTGTTCTTCAACTTCCTGGCGCAGCCGACCGCGGTCGCGATGATCTCGGACTACGCGGCGGAGCGGCTGCAGGGACGCATGTACGGGCTCACCTCGTTCACGGGGTTCGGCGTCGGGGCGTTCGCAGGACTTGGGGGAGGGTTCCTGGCGGAGGGACCAGGGGTCGCATGGGTGTTCGTGATGCTTGCGGGAGTCGCGGCGCTGACGGTCGTTAGCGCGATCGCGATAAACGTCTACCTGCTCACGCGCGGGGATACGCCGGAGGGGCTGTCGGCCGTTTGACCCCGTTACGGCGTCCGGCGTACCGTTGCGGCGCCGGGGAGGTGAGCGATGACGAACAGCGCGAGTGAGAGCCGGATCGAGGACATGGACCTGCTGCTGCAGGAGGTCCGCAACCGCAACGCCATGCCGCTGTGGGAGGTGAACGCCCAGCGCGGCAGGCCGACCGTACAACCGTTCCTGTGGCGTTACCTGGACTATCGCGACCTGCTCTACCGCGCGGCCGACCTCGTGCCGATGGAGCTGGCGGAGCGGCGCGTCTTCGTGTTCAGCAACCCGGGCATCGACAAACACTCGGCCACGTCGTCGCTGTACGCCAACCTCCAGATCATCAAGCCGGGCGAGATCGCGCCGTCGCACCGGCATTCGCCGTCGGCGCTGCGGCTGGTCATCGAAGGACAGGGGGCGTACACCGCCGTCAACGGCGAGAAGAGCTACATGGACCCCGGCGACTTCGTGACGACGCCGAGCTGGACGTGGCACGACCACGGCAACGAGGGCGACGTGCCGATGGTGTGGCTGGACGGCCTCGACGTGCCGTTCGTGCAGTCGCTCGACGCCAACTTCTACGAGCAGTACCCGGACAGCACGCACCCGCTCACGAAGCCGGACGACCTCTCGCTCCGCATGTTCGGCGCGGGGAGCCTGACGCCGACGTGGGAGCGGCGCGACTCGCCGAACTCGCCCATCCTCAACTACAAGTTCGAGAGCACGTACGCGGCCCTGAAGGCGCTGGCCGAAGACACGGACGGCAGCCCGTACGACGGCGTCACGGTCGAGTACACGAACCCGCTGAACGGCGGGCCCGCGATGCCGACCATCGCGTGCTTCGCTACGCTGTTGCGTGCTGGTCAGCACACGCAAGCGCACAGGCACGTCGGCGGCACGATCTATCACGTCATCCAGGGCAGCGGAAGCAGCATCATCGCGGGCACGCGGTTCGACTGGGGGCCGAAGGACACGTTCGTCGTGCCGTCGTGGCACTTCCACGAGCACATCGCGGAAGAGGAGGCCGTCCTCTTCTCCTACAACGACAGCCCTGTGTTGCAGGCGCTCAACCTCTACCGCGAGGAGGCGATGGACGCCCCGCACCAGGAGGTGGCGGAGGTGTTCGGGGCCTAGCCCCTCTCCTCCTGCCGTCATTCCCGCGAAGGCGGGAATCCGGCATCCCTAGCCCCAGATGCGGGCGGCGGTCTCCAGGATGACGTCCAGCTTGCGCCACTGCACGTCCTCGGGCACCGCCTCGCCGGCTCCGCCGCTCGCGAACCCGCACTGCGGGCTGAGCGCGAGCTGGTCGCCGTCGATGTAGCGCGACGCCTCGTCGATGCGGCGCTGCAGGTCGTCCATCGTCTCCACGTCGGTGCTCTTCGTGGTCACGAGCCCGAGCACCACGATCTTGTCCTTCGGCACGAACCGCAGCGGCTCGAAGCTCCCGGCTCGCTCGCTGTCGTACTCCAGCATCAGCCGCTTGTGGTTGAGCTGGGTGAAGAGCTGCTCCGCGATGTCGTCGTAGTGGCCCTCGCGGTGCCACTGCGCGACCATCCTGCCGGTGAGCGGGTCGATGGCGCGCTCGTTGCCCCGGCAGAGGTGGATGCCGCACGTGGCCTCGACGCCCTCGATGACGCGGTTGTCGGCGGCGATGGAGCGTGCCAGGTTCTTCTCCGGGTCCTCGCCGCGCGAGCGCATCGCCGCCAGCGACGGCTCGTCCACGTACGCGGTGTAGCCCGGCGCGTCGATGTGAACGTACGGGCAGCCCGCGTCGACGATCTGCCGCACCATCTCGTGCTGTATCTCCGCGACGTGCTTCGTGAAGTCGTCCAGCCCCTCGTAGACGCCCTCCGACGCCTGCCAGTCGAAGCGCTGCGCGACCCGGTCCGGCCCGATGAGCGTCACCTTGGACGAGGCGCGGGCGACGCTTGCCGCGAACCGGTACTCCTCCAGCGGCAGGTTGCGGGTCAGCGTGAGCCGCTCCACCGCGGGGATGCGCGACACGACAGGCGGCCCTGCGACCTGCGGGCCGGACTCGACGCGCTCCTGCCGTTCGGAGCGGCTGCCCTCACGCCAGCGCTGGTACTCCTCACGGCTCTCGGGCGTCGCGTAGCCGGAGACGGCTGCGCCGAAGCTGTCCTGGAAGTTGCTGCGCCGGAACTCGCCGTCGGTCACGATGGGAAAGCCGATGCGCTCCTGCTCCGCGATGACCTCCTTAATGAGCTCGTCCTCCAGCGCGGCCAGCTCGTCGGACGTGGCTTCGCCGTCGTCGACGCGGGCCCGCAGGTCGAGCAGCGGTTGCGGCCTGCGCAAACTGCCGATGTGGTCCACGCGCAGCAGGTCCAGTCCTCCCATGGCGCGCCTCCTTGTCGTTGGGGATCGGCGTGAGCGTATCACGCCGCCACCCAACCTCGTCATTCCAGCGAAAGCTGGAATCCAGGGCGCGCGACAGCGGAGAGCACACGGGCGGGGCGGAGTGCAAACCTGTCGTTCCTGCGGAGGCAGGAACCTCGCCCGGTGCAGGGGCGCTCCTCGTGGGCGCCTTGCCTGCCACCCCCTGCGCACCTTTGCGCCTGCGCAGTAGAATGCGCCCAGCGTCATACGAGAACGCGGGGAGGACTGCGATGCTCAGCGCTGAAGAGAACGAACTCATCACGAAGGTGGGGCGCGGCACGCCGATGGGCGAGCTCGCGCGACGCTTCTGGACCCCAATCCTGCTCGCGGAGGAGCTGCCCGCTCCCGACTGCGACCCCGTCCGCGCGCGGATACTCGGCGAGGACCTCGTTGCGTTCAAGGACAGCAAGGGCCGCATCGGCGTGCTGGAGCCGTGGTGCGCGCACCGAGGGGCGGACCTCTTCTACGGGCGGAACGAGGAGGAGGGCCTGCGCTGCGTCTACCACGGCTGGAAGTACGACGTCGAGGGCACGTGCGTCGACGTGCCGAACGCGCCGGAGGGCGCGACGTTCAAGGAGAAGATACGCGCCCGCGCGTACCCCGCAGTGGAGCGCGGCGGCGTCATATGGGCGTACCTCGGGCCCCGCGAGAACGGCGTGCCGGAGTTCCCGGAGATGGAGTGGACGCGCGTCCCCAACGACCACCGCTACATCTCCAAGATGTTCCTGGACTGCAACTACCTGCAGACGATGGAGGCGGACATCGACTCCAGCCACCTCGGCTTCCTGCACAGCTACGTCAAGAGCGGGACAGTGATAGACGGCCGCGCGAACGGCATCGAGGACCTGACCGCCGCCGACAAGGCGCCCGTGTGGACGGTGACCGACACCGAGTACGGCGTGATGCTGACGGCGCGCCGCGACGCGGGCGAGAACTACTACTGGCGCATCAATCAATGGATGCTCCCCTTCTACACGATGATCGCCGCGCGCCCCGGTGACCCTGTCCTCTGCCAGGTGAAGGTGCCGGTCGACGACGAGCACGCCGTCGCCTTCCGCGTGCGCTGGCACGCCGAGCGTCCGCTCACGCCGGAGGAGCTCTCCATCTACCGCGACAAGGGCGTGCTCTTCCCGGAGATGATCCCCGGCACGTTCCGCACGAAGGAGAACAGGTCGAACGACTACCTGCTCGACCGGGCGACGCAGCGGCACTACTCGTTCACGGGCATCAAGTCGATACCGGCGCAGGACTTCGCGGTGACGGAGGTGCAGCACGGCGGGCCCGTGTCCGACCGCTCGCGCGAGCACCTCGTGAGCAGCGACACCGCCATCATCCAGGTGCGGCGCCGGTTGATCCGCTCCGTGCGTCAATTGATGGAAGGCCAGGAGCCGCCGGAGGCCCGCAACGGCGGCGCGTTCCGCGTTCGCTCGCTCGACATCGTGCTCCCGAAGGCCGTCGCCATCGAGGAAGGCGGCCAGGAGTACATGGTTTCGAAGGTGTAGGGCTACGAGGCCGGCGTTGAATCGAGTGACTCGCGGCCATGCCGTCCCGCTCGCCCTGCTGTTGCTCACCTTCCTTCTCCTCACCTCCTGCACGTCGTCATCTCCCTACGACCCGGCGGTGGTGTCGAGGGGGAAGGAAGTGTTCGCGGCGACCTGCGCCACCTGCCACGGCGCGGGAGGCGAGGGGCAGGCGAACTGGCATATCGCGAAGGACGACGGCACGCTGCCCCCGCCGCCCCTGAACGGCGACGGCCACACCTGGCACCACGGCGACGGCCTCCTGTACCGCATCGTCCGCAACGGCGGCCAGGAGTTCGAAGACCCGCGCTTCAGCAGCTTCAAGAGCGCCATGCCGGCCTTCGGTGAGCAGCTCAGCCACGACGATATCGTCGCGGTGCTCACCTACCTCAAGAGTCTCTGGGGCGACAAGACGAGCCGGGGCATCTCCATCGTGGAGTCGCAGGCGCGGGCGAGCGAGGACGACCCGTTCCCGCCGGACGGCGGGTAGGCGGCGCCGCGCAGCGGCGGGTGAGGGTTGCCCACGGGTATACAATCCCGCCGTGGCAAGGCTCTACCGGTACTCGCAATGGGACGGTTCGCAGGAGCCGTTCGAGGCCGACGCCGACGCGCTCCTCGACGCGCTGGCAGAGGACGTCATCGACCACGGCGACATCCGCCGCGCGCTCCGCGACCTCATCCGTCGCGGAGCGAATGGCGACGACACCCGCCTGCCCGGACTCGACGACCTCCTCGAACGCCTGCGTTCGCGCCGCAACCAGACGCTCGACCGCTACGACCCGGACTCCGTCATGCGCGACCTCAAGGAGCGGCTCGACGACGTGCTCCAGACCGAGCGCGCAGGGATGGACCGCCGCCTCAGCGAGATTGAGGACAACCTCGCCGGCATGAGCGGTGAGGAGGCGGAGCAGGCCGGTCGGCTGCGCGACCTCTTCAAGCAGCGGGCCGATCGCAACCGCGAGCGGCTCGATCAGCTCCCCGAGAGCACGGCGGGCGCGCTCCGTGAACTCCAGGACTTCGACTTCATCGACCCGGGGGCGCAGCGCAAGTTCCAGGAGCTCATGGACGAGTTGCGCAAAGAGATGCTCGGCTCCGTCGCCTCGGAGATGCGGCAGCAGATCGAGAACATGGACCCGCAGCAGATGGCCCTGATGCGCGAGATGCTGCGCGACCTCAACCGGATGATCCGGGACAAGCTCGACGGGTTGGAGCCCGATTTCGAGGGCTTCATGGACAAGTGGGGGGCCATGTTCGGCGACGACCCGCCGCGCAGCTTCGACGAGCTCATGGAGATGCTCGCCCGCCAGATGGGGCAGATGCAGTCGCTGCTCGACAGCATGTCCCCGGAGCAGCGGCGCGAACTGTTCGAGGCGATGAACGCCGCCATGGACCCCGAGACCGCCGACGAACTGGCCGAACTCGCCGCGAACCTCGGCCAGATGCTCCCGTTCAACGAGTTCGCCGAGCAGCGCCTCTTCCAGGGCGAGGAGAACATGACCCTCGAAGAGGCGATGAACGTCATGGGCGAGCTGCAGTCGATGGACGACCTCGAGGCGCAGATAAGGCAGGCGATGCGCCGGGGCGACCTCGACGAGTTCGACGCTGAGATGCTCGAAGCGCTGCTCGGCGAAGAGGCCCGCCAGGACCTGGACCGGCTCGCCGAGATAGCGAAGCGGCTGGAGGAGGCGGGCTACCTGCGCCGGGACGGCGACCGCCTGGAGCTCACGCCCGCAGCCGTGCGGAAGATAGGCCAGAAGGTGCTGCGCGACCTCTTCGGCGACCTCCGCAAGGGCCGCGCCGGCGACCACGAGCTTGCCGTGCGGGGCACCGGCGGCGAGCACACGGACGAGACCAAGCCCTACGAGTTCGGCGACCCGTTCGAGATACACCTGCACCGCACCGTCATGAACGCCATCGAGCGCCAGGGAGTCGGCACCCCGGTGAAGGTCGGCATCCAGGACTTCGAGGTCAAGCGCACCGAGCACGTGGTCCAGGCCGCCACGGTATTGCTCATCGACCAGAGCAAGTCGATGGGCATGTTCGGCTCCTGGGGCGCCGCCAAGCGCGTCGCGCTTGCACTGGAAGCGCTCATCCGCGGGAAGTTCCCTCGCGACCGCTTCTGGATGGTGGGCTTCTCCGACTACGCCGTTCCCATCAAGACCGACGACCTCCCGACGCTCACGTGGAACATGTGGGTCTCCGGCACGAACATGCAGCACGCCTTCGCCATGTCGCGGAAGCTGCTCGCCCCCTACAAGAACTGCTCCCGGCAGATCCTCATGATTACGGACGGCGAGCCCACGGCCCACCTGGAAGGGACGCGCTCCTACTTCAACTACCCGCCGACCTACCGCACCATCCACGAGACCCTGCGCGAGGTCCGCCGCTGCACCGCCGAAGGCATCACCATCAACACCTTCATGCTGGAGACCAGCTACTACCTCCTGGACTTCATCGACCGCGTCACCCGCATCAACAACGGCCGCGCCCTCTACACCTCGCCCGGCAAGCTGGGCCAGTACGTGCTCGTCGACTACCTCAACAACCGCAAGCGCCGCGTCGTGAGCTAGGGGCCTGATTCCCTCTCCTGAGGGAGAGGGCGAGGGTGAGGGTCTTGCGGGGTGGGGCTGGGCGGCGGCTTGTGTAGAATGAAAAGAGGCGCCGGTACCGGCGCAATCCTCACCAGGAGCGCCCATGGCTACCACGCGAAAGAAGCCCGCGACCAGGAAACCCTCCAGGAACGGACGACCGTCGACGCTCGGCGCGCTGCGCGAGAGCGGCTATGCCGTCACGTCCGTCCGCGACGAGTTGCGCCGCAACCTCATGAGCCGTCTGCGCAACGGCGAGCCGGTCTTCCCCGGCATCGTGGGCTACGAGGACACGGTCATCCCGCAGGTGGAGAACGCCATCCTCGCAGGGCAGGACATCATCCTGCTGGGCGAGCGCGGACAGGCGAAGTCGCGCATGATCCGTGCGCTCGTGGAGCTGCTCGACGACGAGATTCCCATCGTCAGGGGCAGCGAGGTGAACGACGACCCGCTCGCCCCCATCTCGCGCTATGCCATCGAGCTCATCGGGGAGGAGGGCGACGACACGCCTATCGAGTGGATCGGGCGCGACCGGCGCTACGGCGAGAAGCTCGCCACGCCCGACATCTCGATCGCCGACCTCGTGGGCGACGTCGACCCCATCCGCATCGCGGAGGGCCGCTACCTCTCGGACGAGCTCGCCATCCACTACGGCCTCATCCCGCGCACGAACCGGGGCATCTTCTGCATCAACGAGCTGCCGGACCTCGCGGAACGCATCCAGGTGGGGCTCTTCAACCTGATGGAGGAGCGCGACGTCCAGATCAAGGGCTACCTCGTGCGGCTGTCGCTCGACGTGCTCGTGGTCGCGAGCGCAAACCCGGAGGACTACACGAACCGGGGCCGCATCATCACGCCGCTGAAGGACCGCTACGGCGCGCAGATCCGCACGCACTACCCGCGGGAGATCGCACAGGAGATCTCCATCATGGACGTGGAGCGGAACGAGTTCCCGGGCGCGGAGGAGCCCATCGTCGTGCCGGACTACATCAAGGAGCTCATCGCGGAGTTCACGTCGCTCGCACGGCGGCACCCGGAGATCAACCAGCGCTCCGGCGTGAGCGTGCGCGTCTCCATCGCCAACTACGAGACGGTGGCGGCGAACGCGCTGCGGCGCGCCATCTCGCAGGGCGAGGGGCAGGCCGTCCCGCGCATCACGGACTTCGCCTTCATCATCGCGTCCACGCTCGGCAAGGTGGAGCTGGAGACGATGGAGGAGGGGCGCGAGGCCAAGATCGTGGACGAGCTCATCAAGCGTGCGCTCCTCAACGTCTTCGACCGCCACTTCGAGCCCCACGAACTCGACGAGCTCGTGATGGCGTTCGAGGCAGGGCAGACGTTCGACACGGGCGCGGACCTGCCGGCCAGCATCTACCTGGAGGAGATGGGTCAGTTGGAGGGTTTCGCTGGCGCGCTGAGCAAGCTCGGCGCGGGCAGCAGCGGGCCGGAGGCGGCGTCGGCAGCCGAGTTTGTGCTGGAGGGCCTGCACCTGAACCGCCGCCTCAACCGCGACCAGCTGGAGGGGCGGTTCCGCTACCGCGTCTAGTTTGATCCCCTCTCCCTTGAGGGGAGAGGGCCAGGGTGAGGGTGAACCGGTGGGGCTGGGGTAAGGGGTATGCGATGAGGTTATGCAGCGGGCTCGCGTAGGGGCTCGCATGGTGACACGGGAGGGAACGCACGTCATGTCCAACGAACCGCAATACGACGTCATCATCATCGGCGGAGGCGCAGCCGGCCTCGCCGCGTCCATCTACTCGGTGCGCGCGATGCTCAAGACGCTCATCATCGAGAAGAAGGCGGTAGGTGGCCAGATCCTGCTCACCGGCGAGATCGAGAACTACCCCGGCTTCCCGGAGCCGATCGACGGCCCTGAGCTGGCGATGCTCTACGAGAAGCAGGCCGAGCGCTTCGGCGTCGAGTTCGAGTACGACACGGTCGTCAGCCTCGATGTGGAGGGCGACGTGAAGCGTGTCGTCTGCGAGGACGGCGAGTACACGGCGAAGGCGCTCATCGTCGCAACGGGCGGCGAGCACAACCAGTTGGGCGTGCCGGGCGAGGTCGAGTACTGGGGGAAGGGCGTCTCCTACTGCGCGACGTGCGACGGCAACTTCTTCCGCGGCATGGACGTGACGGTCGTTGGCGGCGGCGACGCGGCGATAGACGAAGGGCTCTACCTCACGCGCATGACGAACAAGGTGACGGTCGTCCACCGCCGCGACGCGCTGCGCGCGAGCAAGATCCTGCAACAGCGGGCGTTCGACAACCCGAAGATGGAGTTCGTCTGGGACACCGTCGTCGACGAGATCAGGGGCAACGGCGACGTGCACAGCACGGTGCTGCGGAACCTCAAGACCGGCGAGGTCACGGAGCACACCACGCAAGGCGTGTTCATCTTCATCGGCTTCCACCCGGTGAACGAGTTCATGCAGGGCGTGCTGGACCTCGACGCCGCGGGCCACGTGCTGACCAACCTCCAGATGGAGACGAACGTTCCCGGCGTGTTCGCTGCGGGCGACGTGCGGCAGTTCTCGGACCGCCAGCTCGCCAACGCCGTCGGCGACGGCGTCGCGGCAGCGCTCGCGGCGTACCGCTACATCGAGGGCTAGGCTGCGACACGAGCGCATTGCCACGGCTGCGCTACGGATGTAGCGTGTAGTGCAGACTGAGGTGCTGCACCCGGCAGGAGAAGAGCGTTGACGCAGATTGGCAAACAGACCGCTACGTCGGCGATGCCAGCCGAGTTCACACTCGATCGGCTGGAAGAAGACCGGCTGTCCGTTGTCGAGCCTATCGTGGTCAGGAGCATGACCGAGGCGGGCCAGTTCGTCCTGGAAGCGCCGGAGATCAACGAGTTCGGCTACGGCGACACGCTTCCGGAAGCGCTCGCCGACCTGCAAGCGGCTATCGCAGAACTCTACTTCACTCTCGACGCGGACAAGGAGCGGCTCGGGGCTGATCTGCAGGCTGTTCACGCGACGCTCGTCCGCAAGCTGCGCAGAGCCGATGCCCCTCACCGCTCGTGATTTCGACCTGATCATCAGGAAGTTCGGCTTCGAGACCAGAGACAGCAGAGACCTCCTTGCTTGGCTGGAGGTTGACGGCAAACGCGTGGTCCGGACGAGACGCTCCAGGAAGAGTTCAGGCGATCTCCCGATGTTCCACAGCATCCGGCAGCAGTTGCGACTCAGCGAAGAGGAGTTGGCCAGGTCCATCGCCTGCACGCTTGGGCGCGAGGACTACATCACCCTGCTCCGTGCCAAGGGCGTCGTCTAGCCCCGCCACTGTCCCCTGCTATCCTTGCCTCCCACGAATACCGAGGAGGGATAGCGCATGACCATCGGTTGGGGCATCGTCAGCACAGGAAGGCACCCGGACACCAAGATGGCGCCCGCCATCAACGAGGCGGAGAGCGCATCGCTCGCCGCCGTGATGAGCCGGGATATGGGCCGTGCCGAGGCCTTCGCCCAGAAGCACGGCTCGGCGAGCGCTTACGACGACCTCGATGCCCTGCTGCGCGACCCCGCCGTGGACGTGGTGTACATCGCGTCGCCGAACGCGCTGCACGCGGAGCAGACCGTCCGCGCGGCGGAGGCGGGCAAGCACGTGCTGGTCGAGAAGCCGATGGCGCTCTCCGTCAACGACGCGCAGCGCATGATCGACGCGTGCGATGCCGCAGGCGTGCGGCTCGGCGTCGGCTTCCACCTCCGTGCCCACGAGGGGCACCGGCGGCTGCGGACGCTCGTGGCCGACGGCGCGGTCGGCAGGGTGGCGTTCGCGCATGCTGACTGGTGCCGGGGCGTGCGGGGCCAGGAGGCGCCGCCGCCGCGTGAGGGGCTGCAAGCGTGGTGGGACGACCCGTCGCTCATCGGCGCGGGCGCATTCATGGCGACCGGCGTGCACTGCGCCGACCTGCTCCGCTACGTCCTCGACGACGACGTGACGGAGGTCTCCGCCGTGAGCGACGCGACGCCGGAGAAGCCGCTGGAGGAGCTGGTGACGCTGGCGCTGCGCTTCAGGAGCGGGGCCATCGCGACGGTGCTGACGGGGCGCCGCACGCCTGACTATGAGCGCAACGACGTCACGGTTTACGGCACGCTCGGACGCGCCGGACTCCGTTCCAGCGTCGACATGAACCAGGCCGGAGCGTTCGCGGTCCGCACCGACGCCCTGACCGAGGACGAGTCGTACGCTTCCCACCCCTTCGCGCTCTACACGAAGCAGGTGCAGGCGTTCGACGCCGCGGTAGAGGGCAACGGCGAGCCGCTCGCCACCGGCCTCGACGGCCTGCGGGTGGTCGAGATCACGCTCGCGATGGTGGAGTCGGCCCGCACGGGCTCGCGGGTGTCGTTGGGGTAGGGGGCGAGAACCAGCGGCTATGCCGATCGAGGACAGGGATTACTACCGGGAGCGCCGGGGTACGGCTCCCAGACCGCAGGGAAGCCGATCGCGTGGGGGCGGTAGAGGACGCACGGCTACCGCCGTCAGTCCTGGCGGTGGTTCGTCCGGTGGACACGGATGCTGCTGGCTCATTCTTCTCCTGCTCATCGTCGCTATCGGCGGCGGGTACTACTGGTATACCGAGTATGGGCTGCCCGTTGAGATCGAGTTTCTGCCAACCCCAACGTCCACGCCTCATGCTGTGCAGCAAGGCACGCCGACGCCGACTCCCAACCCCTCGCCAGCTCCGCTCACGCCGACTCCGTACCCGTGCGCGGACCCAACCCCAACGCCTGACGCTCCCCTGGGGGAGACGCCAACTCCAACATTGCCCGCTGCGTTCGTTCCCTCAGGAACACCGACGCCCGCTTGGGAGGCGCCGGAACCGCTCTCGGACCAGTGGCGCGAGCGGGCGAGCGGTTGGAGCAGGGAGCAGGTGGACGCCGCGCTCGCGGAGAGCCTCGCCGTGTTCGACCCCGGACTGGACGACCTCGACAGCCTGCTGCCGGTTGACGCGTGCCGCCGCGTGGCCGTGTTCGAGGTGCACCTCGAGACAGCCGAGTTCCTCGTGGACGAGCACGGGCTGCAGCGGGAACCTGTCCCCGGCCAGGGCGCCGCCGCGCTCTCATGGATGATCTGGCTACGTCACCAGCGCGGCCTGTTCGCCGAGGCAGTGCAGAACCACGCGCCCGTCGCCGAGTGCCGTCGCCTGCTCGCTCCGCCCACTCCAACACCTACTCATGCGCCCGAACCGCCCACGGCGACACCCACACTCGGTCCGCCTACCTCTACGCCACTGCCGCCATGTCCGACCGCGACGCCTACGCCACCGCCTACTCCGACGCCCACGGCGACCGCAACGCCTCGCCCTACCGCGACGGCGACGCCGCGTCCCACGGCGACACCAACCGCTACGCCGGAGCCTCGGCCAACGGCAACGCCCACCCCTCAGCCCGTCGCTGGGAGGGGCAGTGCTGAGTGGATTGCTGCTTTGGAGCAGACGGTCCACCGGCTCGTAAATCAGCAAAGAGCCTCTCCGCTGGACTTCGATGCAGCTCTCGCCTCCATCGCCCGTTCCCACAGCGCCGACATGGCGAGACATAACTTCTTCTCGCACACCAACCTGCGAGGTCAATCCCCCAGTGACCGGGGCGCGGCGGTGGGTTATGACTGCCGTAAGGATTACGGGTCTTACTACACATACGGGTTGGGCGAGAACATCTTTTGGTCAACGCTCTACAGTCGGTACTGGACGCGAAACGGAGTAATTGTCAGCAAGGACTACTATCAGCTAGAGGAGTTGGCATCCTTGGCAGTGGATTGGTGGATGAACAGTCCAGGTCACCGTGAGAACATCGTGAATACGAGTTACGACCGGCAGGGCATCGGAATCGCCATAAGCGCCGATGAGAAAGCGTACGTAACGCAGAACTTCTGCTAGCCAACCTCGGTCAGTAAACCGCCGGTCGCGTGTTAGCGTTAAATGCTGTGTCTTGCGATAGGCACTCCTTTGGCGCGGAGGCATCGAGCGAGGGAGCATGACATCGAGCGGGGATCGCCAGATCACCTGTTCCCGCTGCGGACGGGAGTTTCCTGCCGCCTTCTGGCGGGCGCACGAGCATAACGCCGACCGGGCGCGCTGCGTCGAGCCGGGCTGCGCCCAGTTCGCGGTCGGATACGCCATCAGAGGCATGAACCCCCTCTGCGGGACGCATCTCGTGCAACGGCGTCGCCGGGAGCACGAGGTGCGGTTCGTGGACGGCGGCATGTGCACGGCCTGCCGAGGCTACGGGCAGGTTGCGCCTGAAGGGGAGGCCAGCGGCCTTTGGGAGCGCTGCCCGATGTGTTGGGGCTCCGGTTACCTGGATGAGGAGAGGCTCAGCCAGGAGCGCAACCGAACGGAAGAGGAGCAACTTGCCGAGTACCGGCACCGCTCGGAACTGCGCCGCGAGATAGAGGAGGGGATAGCCCGCCGCCGCGAGGAGGAGCGCCAGCTCAACGAACGGCGGCGCATGGAGATCGAGCGCGCGAGGCAGTATGAAGAGGCCCGCCTCCGGGCCCTGTCAGGGCTACCCCCGGAGAGCGGTTCCGACGACGGAGAGGGCGACGACGGCGGGGATGACGGTGGCGGGGCTGACGGCGACGGAGAAGGCGGAGGCGGTCGGCGTCATGGGCGCGGCCGTTGCTGCACCGTGGCGCTGGTCCTCACCATCGTTGCGCTCGTCGTCGCCGCGGCTGCCGGCGGAGCGGCAGCCGTCTTCTACCTGGGGTTCGGCGGCGAGTTGCCAGGACCGACACCCACGCCGACGCGGCCGGCGCCGACCCCGACTCCTACTCCCGTGCCTACGCCCACCCCGACGTTGACGCCCACCCCGACACCAACGGCAACGGCGACTGCGACACCCACGCCGACCCCGACGCCGAGTCCCGTGCCCACGCCGACCCCGACGCCCGCGCCGACGGCCGACCCCACGCCCGAGAACACGGCCACGCCGACCCCGGAGGCCATCGACCTCGTGGCGCTCGCTGCGCTCGTGCGTCCGAGCGTGGTGAAGGTGAGCAGCGGCGCTGCTGTCGGCTCCGGCGTCATCGTGGAGGTGGATGACTCGGGCAAGGCGGTCGTCGTGACGAACTTCCACGTCATCGAGGACGACCCCGGCGACGTCCGGGTGCTCTCCGAGGACGGCGGTTCGTACGACGCGACCCTGCTGGGCTCGGACGGGACGAAGGACCTCGCCGCGCTGAGCGTCTGCTGTTCGGAGTCGTTCCAGGCAGTGGAGCTGAGCGAAACGCGCCCGGCGCAGGGGGCCGACGTGTTCACGATGGGCTACCCGCTGGACAGCGACACGGCAGTGATGACGCGCGGCATCGTCTCCAGCGTGAACTTCGACGCGTCGCTGGAGCGGTGGGAGGTGCAAACGGACGCTTCGCTCAACGTGGGCAACAGCGGCGGCGCGCTGTTCACCGCCGACGGAGAGGTTGTCGGGATCACCGCGTTCGTCATCCGCGATTCAGGCACGGGAGTTCCCGTTGAGGGTGTCGGCTTCGCGATAGGCTCGGAGACGGTGCTTGCAGTGCTGCCCACGTTGAAAGCGGGGGCGCGGGTGGACGACCCCGGCTCAGGACGCGATACGGTGACCGACACGCCCGGACCGTTCGGGCCGGTCGAGGGCTACCTGCGCCATGACGAAGATGAGTTCATCGAAGAGCAGGGTGCGGGGCTCCTGCGGAGCGACTTCGTCGTTGCAGCGGAGTTCCACAACCCCTATCCCGCCGTGATCAGCGGGTGGGACTACGGCTTCCTGTTCAGGGACGCGGGGCAGAACAACTTCCACGCGATCATCGTCGAGAACGTCAGCGGGATGTGGTTCCACTACCTGCGGGACGGCGCCGACGAGGCCCGGCTCCTCGGCAGAGGTCAGGCCTCCGGGCTGTGGCTGGGTTCGGAAGGAGTGAACGACCTGCGCCTCGCCGCTCTGGGAGACCAGGGCTGGCTCTTCCTCAACGGCAGAGCGATCGGGACGCTGGACCTGAGCAATGGCCCGGCGGAAGGCAATATCTCCGTGATCACCGGGTATCACAACGGCAACGAGGTTACCGGCCGGTCGACGCGCTTCCGCGAGTTCTCGGTGCACGAGCCCCAGTCGATCGGCAACAGGTCGGGTGTTCTCGACCACACGGAGGACGGGTTCATCGAGCGGTCGCTCGCCGCGGGCAGCCCGAGCGACTTCGTCGCGGTTGCGACGTTCACCAATCCGAATGCGGGCAGCGCGGGCTGGTGGGACTACGGCTTCACGTTCCGCGGGTCAGGGCCGGACAGTTACCACGGCGTTTACGTCGGCAGCAACCGGGAGTGGACCCACTTCCTCCGGGGAGGAGGAAGCGGGGCATCATCCGGCAGGTCGGGCAGGGCGCTCAACCTGAACACCAGGGAGGATGCTCAGAATACGCTGATGCTCGTGGTGGTCGGCGAAGCAGGCCTGCTCTACGTGAACGGGGAGCAGGTGTCGACGCTGGACCTGAGCGACGGCGCCGCGCACGGCAGCGTGGGCATCGGCTCGGGGTTCTTCGAGGGCGGCAGGCTGCCGGGGCAGCAGACCCTGTACAACGACTTCCGGGTGTGGTCGCTGGACCGCAGCGAACCGTAGGAGAAGAGGAAGCGCCCCGCTCAAAGCGGGGCGCTTCCGTTCATGCCGTCTTGCTGGAGCGGACTAGTGGCCGCTGCAACCGCATCCGCCGGAGCCGCATCCGCAACCGCCGCTCCCACAGCCGCAGCCCTGACTGGCGGCGATGTTCGGGTTCTCGATCACGAAGCCGCTGCGCATCAGCCCTTCCGAGTAGTCGATGGACGCGCCGTGCAGCAGCGGAGCGCTGTCCTCGTCCGCGATCACACGGATGCCGGACTCGTACAGTACGAGGTCGTCCTCGGCGAGGGTGTCCTCGAGCGAGAGCATGTATTGCGCACCGTGCCCGTTGGGAACGACGATGACGCGCAGCATGGCCTCGGGCTGTCCCTCTTCGGCCAGCACCTCAGCCAGCTTCTCCGCCGCGAGGTCGGTCACGGTGATGGCGGGCTCGCCGCTCTCCGTGCCTGCCGCGCCAGTGTTGGGGATGGTGTTCGTCATGCTGTCGCTCCTTTGACGGACTTCTTCCGTGCAAGGCTAGCAGCGCCCCGCTCGCGGGTCAAGGCGAGTACGGCGCGCAAGGGATCACTCCCGGCGGAGGCGCGAGGCGAGCCAGACGTACCAGCTGAGCGCCCACGCCGCGGCCAACGCGAGCGCCTCCCACGCGAACCCGGCGTAGCTCGACGCGAGAAACGGACCGAGCGGCAGTACGCCCAGCGCCGCGAACACGGTACCCAGTTCGGACAGCGCTCTCTTCATTCGATGGCCTCCTGGCTTCGCACCGAGAAGGACGCGGAACGTGCGCGGACCGGCTGCGGCGGCACGGCGCGAGAGGTGCGCATGCGCCCCTGCTCGCACCACATGTGCCTGCAGAACGGGCATATCAACAGGGGGTGCCCCTCTTCCGGGAGGCTGGTCAGCTCCCGCATCCCGCGCGCCGCGCAACGCGGACAACGCACCTGCTCGTGGACGATCGGCTCTGCCATCGGTCGCTCCTCCTGTCTGACGCTGCAGCGTCAGAAAAACGTTTCTCCTGTGACATGATGGCAAGGCTCTGTCGGGCGCGCAACAGGGCGGTGTCACAGGAATCATGTATCGGACTATCGGTGAACGTGTACAATCAGACTATGACGACGCAACAGCCGGGCGACACGCTCGCCGCATACATCAGACGCTGGCTCACGGAGCGTGAGGTCTCGCAGTTGGCGCTCGCACGCCGCGCGGGGGTGCCGCACGCGTCGCTCAGCGTCCTGTTCAACCACGGGACGGTCCCGATGCCCTCGACCCTGCGGAAGGTCGCGGAGGCGATGGGCGTGCCGCTGGGACGTCTGCTCGTGCTCGCGGGACACCTGAACGAGGAAGAGTACGAGACGCCCATCAAGGAGTCCGACCTTGCGCGGCTCTACGAGGTGGGCGACCTCGACGCCGACGAGTGGGAGCAGGTGCGGGACTTCGCGCGCTACGTGCGGAGCAAGCGCAAGCCGCGCCCGCTGACCTAGAGCCGGTTCCCCGAGAGGATTCCGCGCGCTGAAGCGCGACTCCGCTGCGCTCCGCTCGGAATGACAGCGAAGTGCTGACACGCGCCCCTCGCGGCGGGATACCGGGGTTGCGAGAATGAGCGTATCCCCCGTGCAGGAGGAGTCGTCATGCGCGCATTCCGGCTGGGACGCGATCTTGCGGAGCGCCACGCCATCCAACCCGGCGGCGACCTGGGCCCGCTGCTGCTGAGCCTCGGACTCGAGGTCGAGCCGTGGCGGTTCCGTGGGCGGCTGCGCGAGGTGATCTTCGAGGGCGCCATCGGCATCGACGAGTCGCTGCCGGAGAACTGGCAGCGGTGGCTCACGGCGCACGCTATCGGGCACCATGCGCTGCACACGGGCACGAGCCTCTACCTGGCGTCGTGGCAGTGGGTGAACCGGGTGAAGGCGGAGCGGCAGGCGGAGGAGTTCGCCGCCGGACTGCTGCTGCCGCCGCAGGCGATGAACGGCGTGGGCGAGGTCCGGCTTGCAGCGCGGTGCGGCGTCCCGCGCGAGAAGGCGCGCTGGGCGCTGGAGCGTTTCGGTGACGGGGCCTAGGAGCGGTAGTAGAAGCGGTTGGCGGCCTCGTAGAGGACGCCGCGCCGCTGGGCGTCGGTGAGGTCCTCGCGGGAGCGCATGTACTGGAGCGAGCCGGGGTAGTCCGAGTCCCAGTGCGGGTAGTCCGACGCGTACATCACCACGTCGTCGCCGACGAGGTCGAGCACCTGCCCGAGCATGCGCTCGTTCGGCTCGCAGCCGACGAAGACGTTGCCGCCCTTGTGGACGAACGTGCTCGGGGCGCGCGTGAGGAGCGGGGCCTCGGCTGCGCCGCGCGACTCGTACTCCTCGTCCATGCGGTCGAGCCACCAGGGGAGCCACGTTGCGCCCGCTTCGAGGAAGCCGAAGTTGACCTCCGGGAAGCGCTCGAAGACGCCCTCGAACATCATGCTCGTGAAGTGGCGGATGATGCCGTACGGGTGCGCTACGGAGTGCGCCTGGATGAACGTGGGGAATATCTCCGCGCCGGGTGCGAACGGCGAGCCGGAGGCGTGCACCGCGACGGGGAGACGCGCCTCCCGCGCGGCCTCGTAGACGACGTCGTAACGGCTGTGGCCGAGAAGGTGGGGGCCGTCCGCCGGGAACATGACGCCGGCGTGACCGAGTCCGGCGGCGCGGCGCAGTTCGGCTGCCGCGGCGTCGGGGTCGTGCGTCGGGAGCAGGGCGACGCCGAGGATGCGTCCGTCGCAGTGGGGATAGAACGTCTCGGCGAGCCAGTCGTTGTAGGCCCGGCAGAGGGAGACCTGGTAGGCGGGGTCTTTCACGTAGCCTGCGTAGAGGCCGAGGGTGGGATAGACCGCAGACCACTCCAGCGGGCCGCGGTCCAGCGCCGCGAGCCAGTCCTCAGCAGAGTAGGCGGGTCCGCCGACGCGGCTTGCGCCGAGGCTGCGCGGCATGCCGTCCAGCGGGACGAGCGGTTCGATGGGCATGACGTCCGGCGAGGCGTTGCTGCCAACACGGTGCCTGCGGTACGGCTCGTCGAGGAGTTCGGCGATCCGCTTCGCGTTCTCCAGCACGTGGCCGTCGCCGTCGGCGGCGCGCATATCGCTCATCGCTACGTCTCCTGGAGCGGCGTCACGGCCGCATCCTCGAACGGTCACACGAAATCGTCGTCAGGCAGACTGCCCGTACTCGCGTCTTCAGACGCCACCGGCGCGCCGCCCAGCACTTCGTCGATGAGCTCGTTCAGCTTGTCCTCGTCGAGTATGCCGCTCCACTTCCGCATCACGCTCCCGTCCGCTGCGATGAAGAACGTGGTCGGCATGCTGAAGACCTCGAACCCGCGCACGACCGTATCGTCGAACGTCGTGCCTGCGGGGAAGGTGACGCCGAGCTCGGTGAGGAGCGCCTGTCCCTCTTCGCGGGTGCCGAGGAACTGCTGCGGGCCGATGTCGATGCCCAGTATCGTGACCTCGCCCCCTCGCTCCTCGTGGACGCGCTCGAACTCCGGGAGCTCGGCGCGGCAGGGCGGGCAGAGCGCTGCCCAGAAGTTCAGCACCACGGGCTTGCCCTGGCCGACGATCGCCGACAGCGTCGTGGTCTCACCGCCCAGCGTCTCCTGCCCCTGGTAGGCGCTGATCTCGATGTCCGGCACCCCTAGCGCGACGGTGCCCGAGGCGTCAGGCGCAGTTGGCTCGTCACCGCCGCTGCATGCCGCGAGCGCCAGCGCCGCCGCCATCGCGGCGACCGCCAGCAGCGCGCGTTTCGGTAGGGATACTTCCATACATACAGGATAACGGATTCGGGGAGTGGACAGATTCATATGGATAGACAGGATGCACAGGATGGGCATGGGCCGACCGTTGGTATAGTGTGCAGCCCGATGGGAGCATGGGCTATGGCCGAGGAGGTCCTTGTGATGACGGGAGACGGGCTGGGACCGGTGGGTGCACAGCCATTCGAATTCGAGGATGAGTTCTATAGCCGGCTTCCTAGGGAAGCCGTGCGCGCGGCCGCGAAGCACATTATCGATGTTGCTCAAGAGAGCGGCGGGAAGGTTGCGTGGTGCGGCCAGGGAGTTTCGATACAGGTAGACGTGCCGGAAGAGATATGGGACCTGCCGGTAGCGGTTGCATGGTGCTTCCCGGAGCCGGACAGGGTCTATTGGGCAGGGCTCAGGGACTTCTCATTCGGCGCTGCATACCCCGACTATCGCAACGAACGGCTGAACGCCATCATGCGCAGGTGGGCTGACTATTTCCCTTTCGGCGAGGGGATCGCGTTCGACGATGAGAACGGCGGGGGGCGGACGCTCACGCATAACGAGGTCGTGGAGCATCAGGACGCCCTCGCCAGTGGCCTCGCGACCGTCATTGCCGGGTTGCGGAGATTGCGGGAGTGAAAAGAAGCCCCTGCGAGCGCAGGGGCTTCTTCACATGAGCCGTGTTGGCGTTGGACTAGAAGTCCATGTGGTCGCCGTGCGGCATGCCGGGGGCGGCCGCGGGCGGCTCGGGGATGTCGGTGACCACGGACTCGGTCGTGAGCACCATGGCCGCGACGCTGGACGAGTTCTCGACCGCCGCGCGCGTGACCTTGGCCGGGTCGACGATGCCGCGCTCGATCATCGGGCCCCAGATGCCTGCGTCGGCGTCGAAGCCCCAGTCGTCCTGGGAGTTCTTGGCCTCGGCAACGATGACGTCGCCGGAGTGGCCGGAGTTGGATGCGATGGTGCGGATGGGCTCCTCCAGCGCACGGCGGACGATGGCTGCGCCGGTGAGCTCGTCGCCGTCCAGTGAGAGCTCGCCGATGGCCTCGGCGGCGCGGACGAGAACGGTGCCGCCGCCGGGGACGATGCCCTCCTCAACCGCCGCACGGGTGGCGGAGAGGGCGTCTTCCACGCGCGCCTTCTTCTCCTTCAGCTCGACCTCCGTGGCCGCGCCGACCTTGATGATGGCGACGCCGCCGGACAGCTTGGCAAGCCGCTCCTGGAGCTTCTCGCGGTCGAAGTCGCTCGTCGTCTCCTCGATGCGGGCCTTGATCTGCGCGATGCGGTCCTGGATCGCCTGCTCGGTGCCGTGGCCCTCCACGAACGTCGTCTCGTCCTTGGTGGAGACGACCCTGCGGGCGCGCCCGCAGTCCTCGATGGTGGCGGAGTCGAGCTTCCGGCCGACCTCTTCGCTCAGGACGGTGCCGCCGGTGAGGATGGCGATGTCCTGCAGCATCTCCTTGCGGCGGTCGCCGAAGCCGGGCGCCTTGATGGAGAGGCAGTTGAGCGTGCCGCGGAGCTTGTTGACGACGAGGGTGGCGAGCGCCTCGCCCTCGACGTCCTCTGCGATGAGGACGAGGTTCTTGGTGGTCTGGAGGATCTTCTCCAGGGCCGGGAGCACGTCGCTCACTGCGGAGATCTTCTTGTCGGTGATGAGGATGCAGGGGTCGTCGACGGCGGCCTCCATGCGCTGGGAGTCGGTGAGGAAGTAGGGGGAGATGTAGCCGCGGTCGATCTGCATGCCCTCGACGTACTCGGTCTCGTAGCCGAGGCTCTTGCCTTCCTCGACCGTGATGACGCCGTCCTTGCCGACCTTCTCCATGACCTCGGCGATGAGGTTGCCCATCTCGTTGTCGTGGGCGGAGAGGGACGCGACCTGGGCGATCTGCTCCTTGCCGCTGACCTCCTTGGCCTGCGAGGAGATGCTGCCGCGTACTGCCCCCACGGCGGACTCGATGCCGCGCTTGATGGCCATCGGGTCGGCGCCGGCGGCGATGTTGCGGAAGCCCTCACCGATCATGGCCTGCGCGAGGACCGTGGCGGTCGTCGTGCCGTCACCGGCCACGTCGTTGGTCTTGGTGGCGGCTTCCTTCAGGAGCTGCGCTCCCATGTTCTCGTAGTGGTTCTCGAGCTCGATCTCCTTGGCGATGGTGACGCCGTCGGAGCAGACGTTCGGGGGGCCGAACTTCTTGTCCAGGATGACGTTCCGGCCGCGCGGGCCCAAGGTGACCTTGACCGTGTTGGCCAGGGTGTCCATCCCGACCTTGAGCGACTTTCGCGCCTCGTCGCTGAAAAGGATCTGCTTCGCCATGTGATTGACTCCTCCTTCTGTGATGCGCGCCCGGATGGGGCGCGGGCTGCACGGGCCTAGCCGACCTTGGCCAGGACGTCCGTCTCCTTCATGATCAGGTACTCTTCGCCGTCGTCCTCGAACTCGGTGCCGGCGAACTTGGAGTAGATGACAACGTCACCCACTGCGACGGACATCTCGATACGGTTGCCGTCGTCGGTTACCCGGCCGGGGCCCACCGCGACCACGCTGCCCTCCTGGGGCCGCTCCTTCGCGCTGTCCGGGATGTAGATACCACTCTTGGTCTGGGTCTCCTGCTCCACCGCCTTCACGACGATGCGGTCGCCCAAGGGCTGCAGATTTCGCGCCACGATTACCTCCTTTTCGGCATTCAGCGGGTGCATCTGCTAGCACTCGCCTTAATCGTCTGTTAGCAGTCGGATAGGCTGACTGCTAATCCGCCGCGCATCGTACGGGCAACCGGCGCAGGCTGTCAAGAGGCGCCTGGCAAGAGTGGGCAGAAGGGGCTGTTCGATGACGACGGTACAGACGACGGTACAATAGTAGAGAGGCACGGATTCACGTATGACGACTGACAACCCCAACTGCATCGCACGACTCACGCTCGATGTCGACGCAGCCGCCCTGACCGCTGCGCTCGTTGCGCTGGACGCCGACACGGACGCCCGCGTCCTCCTGCTCTCAGGCGACTGGAGCGCCATCGGCGCGTCGCTGCACGACGGCGCAGGCGATGACCCCGTCGCTGCCCTCGCCGCGCTCCGTATCCCCGTCATCGCGTGGGTCGACGGCGACTGTCACGACGAGGCGCTCGAACTCGCGCTCGCTGCCGACATCCGCATCGCGGGGGAGTCGGCCATGTTTCGTATGGGCCACGCGCGCGAGGGGCGGATCCCGTCGCACGGCGGCACGCAGCGCCTCACGCGAGCGGTGGGCCGGGGGCAGGCGCTACGCCTGCTGCTCACCGGCGAGCCGCTCGACGCCGACGAAGCGCTCCGCGTCGGGCTCGTGCACGACGTCGGTGATCTGGAGGACGCGGAGGAACTCGCCACTGGCATCGCCGATGCCGGCCCCATCGCGGCGCAGTACGCGAAGGAGGCCATCGCTGCATCTGCGGACCTCCCCCTGCGCGACGGCATGCGGCTGGAGGCGGACCTGAGCATCCTGCTGCACTCGACGGCCGACCGCGCCGAGGGGTTGCGCGCGTTCGCGGAGAAGCGCAGGCCCCGGTTCGAAGGCCGATGAACGGGTTCGAAGGGCGATGAGCGGCTTCGACACGCTGCGCTACGACAAGCGGGACGGCATCGCGATCGTGACGCTCTGCCGTCCGGACGTGGTCAACGCCTTCAACGTGCGGATGCGCGACGAGCTCTCCGAGGCGCTGAGCGCCGTGCGCGACGACGCCGAGGTGCGCGGTCTGCTCATCGCCGGCGCCGGCGAGCGCGGCTTCTGCGCCGGCGCGGACCTCACCGAGTTCGGCACCGCGCCTTCCCAGGCCGTCGCCCGCTACGTGCGGTGGGCGCGCGACCTCTGGAGTGCCCTGGCTGAACTGCCGAAACCCACGATGGCCGCCGTGCACGGCTACTGCTTCGGCTCCGGGCTGGAGATTGCCGCCCTCTGTGACCTGCGCATCGCATCGCAGGATGCGACGTTCGCATTGCCGGAAGCGTCGCTCGGCCTGATCCCCGCCGCGGGCGGCACGCAGTCGCTCCCGCGCGTCGTCGGGCTCCCGCGCGCGATGGAGCTCGCGCTCACCGGCAGGCGGATGACCTCGGGCGAGGCCGTGCGCGCCGGGTTCGTCGACTGGCTCGTGCCGCGCGAGCAGCTCCGCGTCGTGGCCGAGGCCCGGCTCCGCGACGTTGCGTCCGCGCCCGCCGAGGCGCTCGCGCTGGCGAAGCGCGCCGTCAACGAGGGCGCGGACATGACGCTCGCCGACGGCCTGCGGCTTGAACGGCGGCTCGTCGCTCGGCTACGCTAGCCTGCCGGAGGACCCCCTGCACACCCACGACATCCTGACCATCGCCGCCGCCATCGTGCCGGAGCGCGCCGCGCTCGTCCACGACGGCGTCACGCTCACGTACGCCGGGCTCGCCGACCGCGCCAACCGGCTCGCCAACGCACTCGCCGCCCACGGCGTCGAGGCTGGCGACCGCATCGCCGTCATGGACGTGAACACGCCCGTCCACTTCGAGGCGTACTTCGCCGCCGCACGGCTCGACGCCGTCTACGTCCCGCTCAACTTCCGCGGTCATGGCGAGGAGATCGGCTACCCGCTGCGCCATGCGTCGCCGAAGGTGGTCGTCGCGGGCGAGCGGTACGCCCCGCTCATTGCGGGACTCGGCGCGGACGCTGCATCCGCGAGCGTCCTCGCCGTCGACGGCGGCGCGCCGCCGGACGGCTGGCGCTCGTACGAGGCGCTGCTGTCGGAGGGTGACGCGGACGAGATGCTCTTCCCGGAGGGTTCGCCGGAGGAAACGGCGGTGCTGCTCTACACGGCAGGGACGACCGGCCAGCCGAAGGCGGTGATGCTCTCCCACGACAGCTTCACGTCGTTCATGCTCGCGAACATGGAGCCGCCGGACCCGGACGTGGAGGAGCGCACGCTGCTCACGCTGCCGCTCTACCACATCGCCGGACTGCAGGCCGCGCTCGCGGGCGCGTTCGGCGGGCGCACCGTCGTCCTGCAGCGCCAGTTCGAGCCGCGCGAGTGGATGGTGCTCGTGCAGGAGCACCGCATCGAGCGTGCGCTCATCGTCCCCACGATGCTCAAGCAGCTGCTCGACCACCCGGAGTTCCCGGCCCACGACCTCTCCAGCCTGCGCGTGCTCACCTACGGTGGAGCGTCGATGCCGCCGCCCGTGATTGAGCGGGCCGTCGTTGCGATGCCCGGCGTGCAGTTCATCAACGCGTTCGGCCAGACGGAGACCGGCTCGACCATCGCGATGGTGCCGCCCGAGGACCACGTGCTCGAGGGCCCGCCGGAGGTTGTCGAGCAGCGCCGCCGCCACCTGCGGAGCATCGGCAGGCCGCTGCCGGACGTCGAGGTGCGCATCGTCGATGAGGACGGCCACGAGCTTGCGGCAGGCGAGCAGGGCGAGATCGCGGCCCGCGGCCCGCGACTGATGCGCGGCTACTGGGGGCAGCCCGAGGCGACCGCCCAGACCGTGCACGGCGGCTGGCTCTTCACCGGCGACCTCGGCTACATGGACGAGGACGGCTACATCTACCTCACCGGGCGCGCCAAGGACTTCATCAAGCGCGGCGGTGAGATGGTCGCGCCGGAGGAGGTCGAGCAGTTACTGCACGCCTGCCCCGGCGTCGAGGAGTGCGCCGTCATCGGCGTGCCGGACGAGACCTGGGGCGAGCGCGTCATGGCGGTCGTCGTCCCCACCCCCGGCGCCGAGCCGTCGGAGGACGCGCTGCTCGACGCCTGCCACACCCTGGCGCGCTTCAAGCGCCCCGAGCAGGTCACCTTCGTCTCGGAGCTCCCCCGCAACGCCCTCGGCAAGGTCCTCAAGAACGAGCTGCGGGCGCGATTTGGGGCTGTTTGATCCCCTCTCCCTTGAGGGGAGAGGGCTAGGGTGAGGGTGAACCGGCGCGGCGTGGGGCAGGGGTTGTCATTTCGAGCGGAGCGAAGCGGAGTCTGCGCTATAGCGCGCGAAATCCTCTCGGGTGTGCCTCGCGTTCCTGCCGCCCCAACCCGTCATTCCCGCGCAGGCGGGAATCCAGTTGGCCGACAGGCCACACCCTCCCGTATGCTAGACTCGCTGAAACCCCATGTCGGGAGAATTCACGCTCTGCGAACAACGGAGAACCTGTAGTCATGCTCAACCGATTCACAGGACTGAAAGGAGCACAGTTTGCGATTGAATCTCTGAGAAAGCAACCGATTATTGGCGGTGACCCTCGTTTGGCTGAGGCTATTTTGAATTCCGCAGACATAGTCTCATTCGAGAGTGATGATGCAATTATTGAAGAGCACGCACCGGATAACGACATTTATTTCATACTGGCTGGAGTGGTTTCTATTAGGGTCTTGGGGCGTGAAGTTGCTGTCAGGACAGAAGGTCAGCATGTAGGTGAAATGGCACTGATAGAGATTGGGAAACCCCGTTCCGCGTCTGCAGTTGCTGAGAATGAAGTAGTGGCAGCGCGTGTGTCTGCTGTGGCGTTCAACGACTTGGCGTTATCGGATCCAGTCCTGTGGAAGAATGTTGCTCGTGAGTTGAGTGTACGCCTCCGTGAACGCAATCGGTTCGTTCGAGCTACGAACCCTCGCCCTGCCCTATTTGTAGGCTGCTCAGTAGAGTCCCTTCCGGTTGCTCGTGCGATACAGTCAATGCTCGACCACGACCCGATACTGACCAAAGTCTGGACTGACAACATCTTCAAAGCATCAGAATTCTCAGTCGAATCACTGGAAAAAGAGTTACCGAGGTTTGATTTTGCAATCCTTGTCTTGTCCGATGACGATGAAGTGATAAGCCGGAACATACATAGCAATGCACCACGCGATAACATCATATTTGAGTTAGGTCTCTTCATGGGTGCCTTAGGCCGTACACGTACGTTTCTCTTGCAACCTCGTGGAGTCAACCTTAAGCTTCCTACTGACTTACTGGGGATTACGCCGCTAACTTATAACCTGGGCCCAGAGAAAGACTTATCTGCAGCAGTAGCCCCTGCATGCAATAGGATTAGAGCGGCCATAATGAAAACCGGACCACGTTAGTCTAGCTGGGAGGCAGACCAATGGCATTCGTGGATGACCTGAAATCAGAAGTAGCGAAGATCTTTCGAGAGGAATGGACTACACGACCAGGGAAAGTCGTTCCAGAGCCGGAAGATT
Organism: Dehalococcoidia bacterium; assembly: GCA_965116305.1. Taxonomy (GTDB): domain Bacteria; phylum Chloroflexota; class Dehalococcoidia; order Lucifugimonadales; family Australimonadaceae; genus Bin16. The sequence continues at coordinate 433,046 of OZ220673.1, forward strand.
TGAAGCTGAGCAACGATGCTGTCGAGCTTGATGGCACTGTCTTATATGCGGATCTCGATGACTCGACAAGGCTTGTTGATTCTAAGAAGCCTTGGTTCGCAGCGGAAGTCTATAAGACATACTTGCTATGTGCGGCTAGGATAATCCGGTTAGAAGGTGGGGCAATCACTGGATACGATGGGGATCGGATCATGGCAGTGTTCATCAATAAGACAAAGAATAGCGATGCGGCTAGAGCTGCGCTCAAAATCAATTATGCTGTCCTCGATATAATCAATCCAGCAATCAAGAAGCAATATCCCGATAGCAGCTATTCCCTTAGGCAAGTGGTTGGCATAGATACAAGTAAACTCTTTGTAGCTCGTACAGGGATTCGAGGATCCAATGATTTGGTTTGGGTTGGACGTGCCGCGAACTACGCGGCCAAACTTTCTTCGAGGTCTGGGCCATCTACGCAGATAACTGCTGCAGTACATGCAAAACTAAATGAAAATTCTAGGATTAGCCATAATGGCAAAAATATGTGGACTGAATCAACAGCAAAAGAAATTGGGAATAAGAAGATTTATGTTTCTCGTTGGACATGGAAGATTTAATCGAATGAGACTAGCCTACTGTACCACTCTGACTACCGACCCTATTCCCCGCTGTGACACCGGCCCCTTCCCCCGTCTCCCCACTGTCGAGTACGCTGGTTCCGGCAGCCAACTTCCGACGTGCGCGCATACCCACTTCCCCCGCGTCGATGATTGCACACCCTCGCGCCATCTTGCAGTCTTGATGCCTTGATGCGGGAAGCAGGCCACGGCCTTGGGGATCAAGGCGTCAAGGCGTCAAATCGTACCCGCTCTCACTCGCAAGGTCGGCGCCTTGACCGATGCCTTGGTCGTACGGGTGGCACCCCCATCCCGTCCACCCTGTCCATCCATGTGCGTTCCCGGATTGTGACACGCGCCCCTTACGAGGTCGGACAGGGCGGGTGTAGGCTGGTCGTACAACCTATAGCGTGGGGATGAGCCCCACGGAACAGCGCGAGGGGACGAGCCCCCGGTCGTCAGACGAGGCCGGGGGCTTTCTGTGTCTCTCACGCGGAAGGAGGAACAGCGATGGCAGACGAGCAACGGAGGAGAAGCGACTACGCGCCCACGGTGCGCCCGAGAGCGGCGCGGCAGGACGGCCTGCGGCGGTACACGCCCGGCTACCTGGTGGACCTGTCCGACACGCAGACGATGTTCTTCAGCGACTCGCAGCGGACCACGACCCGCCGCACCCTGCTGCGCCCCGGCACGGGCAAGCGGCTGCGCCTCATCAACCTCACCATCCACCAGCCGACGTCCGACAACCTCCACTTCTGCGAGGTCTACTTCGGCACGGGCGCGACCATCGCGTCGAGCGCGCGCAAGGCGGTCGGCTACGTCCGCGTACCGGACCACGGCTCGGGCTCGACCCGGACGTGGGGAAGGGGCGCGGGCCCGGCGGGCGCGAGGAACGAGCCGCTCAGCTTCCGCTGGATAACACGGCCGACCACGTCCCACAAGTTCATCGTCGAATACACGGAGGAGCGCTGATCATGGGCACGGAAGCATACCGCTCGCTGTACGGAGACCTGACCAAGCTGAAGGACGTGTCGCTGCTGGACAACCCGGCGGGCGGCAGCGGCGCCGACGTTGCGCTGCTCAACCTGCTGCTCGCCGTGTCGGAGGCGGTCGACCGTCACTGCAACCGCCACTTCTACGCGCTCACCGAGACGCGCTGGTTCGACGGCACCGGCGAAACGGTGCTCCCGCTGCCGGACGCCATCGCCGTCTCGTCGGTGCGCTCGGACGACGACGAGACCGGCAACTACCGCGCGGAGTGGGCGTCGTCGGAGTACCAACTGCTGCCCCTGAACGCGTCGCCGGAGGAGCACTGGGGCAGGCCGTACCACGCGCTCCGGGTGCGGGGCAACGGCCCGCGACAGCGGTTCGAGCGCGGCCCCGCCCGCTACGAGGTGCGCGGCAGGTGGGGCTTCGGCGAGCGGTTGGAGCATGCGCGCTCGCGGCTGCGGAGCAGCCTGAGCGAGACTGCGACCCTGCTGGACGTGTCCAACGGGGCTGACTTCGCGGTGGGACAGACGATAGCCGCAGGCGCGGAGCGGATGCTGGTGCGCACCGTCTCATCCAACCGGCTCACGGTGACGCGGGGGCTGAACGGCACGTCCCCGCAGCAACACCCGCTCAACGACACGCTCTACATCGTGCGGTGGCCCGCGCCGATCGAGCGGGCGGCGCTCATCAACGCGGCGCGCCTGTGGACGCGAGCGCCCGCCTTCGAGCCGTTCTACGTCGACGCGGACCTCGACACGGACGTCCGCCTGCTGCTGGAGCCCTACCGTCTGGGAGGTGTGGCATGCCCACGGTACTGACGCAGAAGGAACGGCTGGCCGCCCTCGAAGCCGAGAGCGAGGCGCACACCCGCGAGCACGAGCTGACCGAGCGTGTCTGGTCGGCCAAGCTCGACGCGATCGACGCGCGCCTGCGTGGCATCGAGCGCTTCCTGCTCGATACACCTTCGCACGACGCCGACGTCTACGAGGGCTGGCGCCTGCACCGCCGCGACCTCATGATCATCAGCGGCAGCGCCGGCATCACCTCGCTCATCTGGCTCTTCGTGGAGATCGGCCTCCGCCTCGTCTGACGGCGTGTCATTCCGAGCGGAGCGCAGCGAAGCCGAGGAATCTCTCGGGCTCCCCTCTTCTCTTGGGAGAGGCCGCCGCGCATCAGCGCGCGGGTGAGGGTTGCCCTACGCCGCCAGCAGCTTCTCGAACCGCGCCTGCGAGCGGTACGGGCCCACGATGGAGAGCCGGTACGCGCCTGGCCCGAAGTACCGCCGCGCCGCCTCCGTCACCTCGTCCGTTGTGATGTCGCGGATGCTGGCGACGACCTCCTCGGGCGTCCGCACCTCGTTCCGCAGCAGCTCTTGGCCGCCCATCCACCCCATGACCGCGCGCGTGTCCTCCAGACGCAGGCCGAGCCGACCCACCGCGTATTCGGTGGCGCGCGACAGCTCCTCCTCCGTGACGCCCTCCTGCATCCCGTACTGCTCGCGGAGGACGGCCTGCACCGCCTTGTCGGCGTTCGCGGTGTCCACGCCGCAGCTCACGAGGAGCGCGCCGCAGTCGTGGTAATGCATCGCGCTGCTGTGCACGTCGTAGGCGAGGCCGCGCCGCTCTCGCAGCTCGACGAACAGGCGGCTGCTCATCCCCTCGCCGAGCACCGTGTTCATCATGTCCACGGCGTACCGGTCGTCGGCGTTCGCCGCGGGGCCGTCGACGGCGAGGCAGATGTGCGCCTGGTCCGTCTTCCGGTGCGCGACCTCGACGCGCACGCCGCTGTCCTCGTCAGGCAGCACCGGGCGCATCGGGAGCGTCTCTTGCGCTCGCTCGTAGCCGAGCGCCGCGGCGACCCTCTCGACGACCTCCTCGTGCTCGACGTTCCCGGCCACGGCGACGACCGTGTTCGAGGGAACGTACTGCCGGGCGTGGTACGCGGCGAGCTGCTCCTTCGTGATGCCGCCGACCGACTCGCGGGTGCCGCCCACGTCGCGCCCCATCGGCTGGTCGGGCCAGAGCGCGTGGTCGATGAGCAGGTCCGCGAGGGAGTCCGGGTGGTCGTACGTCATCGCCAGCTCTTCGAGGATGACGCCGCGCTCGCGCTCGACCTCGTCCGGCACGAACAGCGGGGAGTTGTACATATCGGTCAGCACGTCGAGCGCGATGTCGAAGTGGTCGCGCGCGACCTTGGTGTAGTAGAGCGTGGCCTCGCGGTCGGTGCTCGCGTTGAGGATGCCGCCGACGGACTCGATGGCGCGGGAGATCATCTGCGGCTCGGGGCGTTTCGCCGTGCCCTTGAAGAGCATGTGCTCCAGGAAGTGCGACGCTCCGGCGATGTCGTCGTTCTCGTAGCGGGACCCCGCGCCGACGAAGATCCCGGTGGCGACGGAGCGGACGTGCGGCATGGTGCTGGAGAGCACCCGGAGGCCGTTCGGCAGGACAGTGCGTTCGTACAAGTGGTCTCCTTGTGTTCCCTCTCCCTGTAAGGGGAGAGGGCTGGGGTGAGGGTACTCCGGGTGCGGTGTGGTGTGGTCGATGCTATCCGAGCCGTCGCGGAGCGGCAAACGCCGCGCGTCACAGCGGAGCGAGCGTCTGCTGGCCGCCCATGTACGGCACGAGCGCGTCCGGCAGGTGGACGGAGCCGTCCGGCTGCTGGTACGTCTCCAGCAGGGCGATGAGCACGCGGGGCAGCGCGAGGCCGGAGCCGTTGAGCGTGTGCACGAGGTCCGGGCGCGCGCCGTGCTCCTTCCGGTAGCGGATGTTGGCGCGCCGCGCTTGGAAGTCCGTGCAGTTGGAGCACGAGCTGACCTCCAGCCACTCCGCGCTGGCGGGCGTCCATATCTCCACGTCGTAGCTCAGCGTCGACGCGAAGCCGAGATCGCCGCTGCACAGCTGCAGGATGCGGAACGGCAGCCCAAGCCCGCGCACGATGTCTGACGCGTGCTCCACGAGCTCGTCCAGCGCGGCAGGGGACTGCTCAGGCTCCACGAACTGGTACATCTCGACCTTCTCGAACTGGTGCAGGCGCTTGAGGCCGCGCACCTGCGAGCCCGCGGCGGCGCGCTCCCGCCGGAAGCAGGGCGTGTGCGCCATGTACTTGATCGGCAGCGAGCCCGGCGGCAGTATCTCGTCCGCGTGCAGACTGGTCAGCGGCACCTCAGCCGTCGGGATGAGCCACAGGTCCTCCTCCGCGTCGCGGTAGAGCGCGTCGGCGAACTTCGGCAGGTTGCTGCTGTTCACCATCGTCTGCCCGAGCACGAGGAACGGCACGCCGCGCTCCTTGTAGCCGTGCCGCTCGCGGTGCAGGTCGAGCATCCACTGCACGATGGCGCGCTGCAGCCGTGCGCCCGCCTCGCCGAGCGCGTAGAACATCCGCCCGGAGAGCTTCGCGCCGCGCTCGAAGTCGGTGATGCCGAGCGACTCGGACAGCTCCCAGTGCGGCTTCAGCTCGAAATCGTAGGAGCGCTTCTCACCCTCCTCCCTGACGACCACGTTGCCCGTCTCGTCCTCTCCGTCCGGCACAGCGTCCGAGGCGATGTTGGGGAGCGTCAGCATCGTGTCGCGGAACGAGGTTTCGAGCGAGCGGGCCTCGTCCTCGAGCGCCTTGAGACGCTCGCCGAGGACGCGCACCTCTTCCTTGCGGGCGTCCGCCTCCTCGCGCGCGCCGCTCTTCATCAGGTCGCCGATGGCGCGGCTCGCCTCGTTCCGCCGCGCCCGCAGCTCCTCGAGTTCGCTCAGCGCCTGCCGCCACTGCTCGTCCGTCCGCGCGAGGTCGGCCACGACCCCGGAGTCCTCGCCTCGCCGCTCCAGCGAGCGGGCGATGGTCTGCGGACTGCGGCGCAGCAGGTTCGTGCTAAGCATCTGGTTCCTCTGGGGGCCGCTTCTCAGTGGCCCTCTCCACGGTCACTTCGGGCACGCTTGTCCTGTAGCCCCATTCAACGGCGTGCGAGCGCACCTGCGGGAAGAGCATCACGTCCCGTATCGTCGTCTGGCCGGTGAGCAGCATGACAAGCCGGTCGATGCCGATGCCGAGCCCGCCGGTCGGCGGCATCCCGTGCTCCAGCGCGGTCAGGAAGTCCTCGTCCATCCGGTCGAGGTCTTCGCCCTGGTACTGCTTCCGCAATTCCTCCTGCTCGGCGAGGCGTTCGCGTTGCACGTCCGGGTCGTTCAGCTCGGTGAACGAGTTGGCGATCTCCATGCCCGCGGCGAACGCCTCGAAACGCTCGGTGTAGCGCGGGTTGTCCGGGCTCGCCTTGGCCAGCGGCGACATCTCGACCGGGTAGTCGACGAGGAACGCGGGCTGCACGAGCTTCGGCTCCACGAACGTGCCGACGAGCTTGTCGATCAGCCTGCCCCGGCTCTCCGCGTAGGTGGCGGCGACGCCGGTGGCGCGCATCCTGTCGGCGAGCGATGCGGCGTCCGGGTGATCGTCTAGGTTGATGCCCGCGTACTGCTCGATGGCGTCGTGCAGGGAGACGCGCGGCCACGGGCCGGTGAGCCGGATCACTTCGCCGCCGTATTCGATGTTCGTGCCGCCGGTGACCTCGAGCGCGACCTGCGGCACGAGCGTCTCCACGAGCCGCATCACGTCGTTGTAGTCGGCGTACGCCTCGTACGATTCGAGCGAGGTGAACTCCGGGTTGTGCGAGGCGTCGATGCCCTCGTTCCGGAAGACGCGCCCTATCTCGTACACCTTGTCCATGCCGCCGACGATGAGGCGCTTCAGATAGAGCTCCGTGGCGATGCGGAGGTAGATCTCACGGTCGAGCGCGTGGTGGCGCGTGACGAACGGCTGGGCCATCGCTCCGGCGGGGATGGGTACGAGCACCGGCGTGTCCACCTCCAGGAAGCCGCGCGCGTCGAAGAAGGCGCGGATGGCGGAGATGATGCGGCTGCGGGCGCGCATCGTCTCGTGCACCTCGCGGTTGGAGATCAGGTCCAGGTAGCGCTGCCGGTACCGCTGCTCCACGTCGCGCAGGCCGTGGAACTTCTCTGGCGGAGGCCGGAGCGCCTTCGCCAGCAGCGTGAGGCCGTCCACAGCGAGCGATATCTCGCCCATCTTCGTGCGGATCAGCGTGCCCGACGCGCCCGCGAAGTCCCCGAGGTCGAGGTCGTCCACCAGCGCGTAGTCGTCCCCGAGCGCGTCGCTGCGGATGAACAGCTGCAGACGCCCTTCCGAGTCCTCGACGTCCGCGAACGACGCCTTGCCCATCCGCCGGAGCCGCACGATGCGTCCCGCGACCGTGGCCGCGGGGCCGTCGCTGCCGGCGGACTCGGCGTCGGTGAAGGCGCGCGCGGCCTCGGCCGTCGTGTGGGTCCGGTGGAATCGGGCGGGGTAGGGGTCTATGTCGCGCTGGCGCAGCCGCTCCAGCTTGGCTCGGCGGCTGGCGAGCAACTCGTCTCCGCGTTGGGGCATCAGCGTCTCCGGTTGAGAAGTTCCGTTCTACTGAACGGAGACGATGGTGATGGACTGAGAGCCGGAAGGCGTCTTGAACTCCACCTTCTGCCCGGCCTTCTTGCCGAGGAGCGCCTTCCCCAGCGGGGACTCGTTGGAGATGCGCCCGTCCGTGGGGGAGGTCTCCGTGCTGCCGACGATAGTGTAGGTGGCCTTCTTGCCTCTCCCCATCTGTACGGCAACGATGGAGCCGAGCTCGACGACGTCGGAACTGGCCCCGGCCTTGGTGTGGTCGGGGATGATGACGGCGTTCGCGATCATCATCTCCAGCTCCTGGATGCGGCCCTCCACGAACGCCTGCTCGTTCTTCGCTTCCTCGTACTCGGCGTTCTCCAGTTCCCCGACTTCCTTCGAGTCCTGGATGCGTTCGGCCACTTCCTGGCGCCGCACGCTGCGGAGCTGGTCGAGCTCCTCTTCGAGCTCGTGTAGCCCGGCGGTCGTCAGGTATGTCCCTTCTAAGGCCATGGAGCAGCCCTCCGGTATGTTGGGAGAAAGCCGGGCGCCCCGTGGGGATTCCCGCTGCGAGGCGCTCGGCCCGCCTATTCTATCCGTAGCCCGCGGGTAAGTAAACGTCAGCGCGCAGAAGCGCTATGGGAAACCCCTGCTAACCGGCGAGCTAGTTTCATTGAACAGAGATTCAAACAAAGTCTAGACTCTGTGCCAAGAGTTTCAGGCGGCAGGACGACCTGCCGGACAGGGGAGCGGCGCTGCGGATAACGGGCGGAATGGCAAGAGGCGTACCGCTGAGTTCGCCCAGGGCGCCCGGCGTGAGACCCACGACCGACAGAGTGCGGAGCGCGTTGTTCAACATCCTCGCTCGGTACGGGATCGAGGACTCTTACGTCGCAGACCTCTTCGCGGGAACGGGCTCCCTGGGCATCGAGGCTCTCAGCCGGGGAGCGGCCCATTCCGGGTTCGTCGAGGCAGACCGGAGGCAGATAGCAGTGATCAAGGCCAACCTGCAGACAGCGGGGTTCGCGGACAGGGCGGACGTGCACGCGGCGCGTGCCGAGGACGCCCTCGACCGTCTGGGCCGCTGCGACTTCCTGCTGATGGACCCGCCCTACACGCAGCCGTTCCCCGCCGCCCTCATCGCGCGCATCGGCGGGGCCGGACTGCTCCGGGACGAGGGCATCCTGGTCTGCGGCCATTCCAGCCGTACCGCTGCGGACGACCGCTGCGGCACGCTCGCGAAGTGGGACGACCGCCGCTACGGCGACGTATCGCTGGCGTTCTACAGCCGCGCGGAGGCTGCGGCATGACGACGGCGATCTACCCCGGCCGCTTCGACCCGGTCACCGCGGGGCACCTGGACATCCTCCAGCGGGCCTCCTATCTCTTCGAGAAGGTCGTCATGGCCGTGTTCGAGGCGCCGCAGAAGCAGACGATGTTCTCCACCGAGGAGCGCGTCCAGCTGATCCGGGAGGCTGCCGCCGGGCTGTCGAACGTGGAGGTGCGGAGCTTCAGCGGCCTGGTCGTGGACTACGCGCAGGCCCAGGGGGCGACGGCCATCGTGAGGGGCATCAGGATGCACGCGGACTTCGAGTCCGAGTTCGAGATGGCGCTGATGAACCGGAAGCTCGCGCCCAACGTGGACGTGGTCTGCCTGATGACGGACGGACGCTACCAGTTCGTGCGGGCCTCTCTGCTCAAGGAGGTCGCCATGCTCGGTGGCGACATACGGGGGCTTGCACCGGACAACGTAATCGCAGCGCTCGCCGAGCGCTTCGGACAACAGAGATAACAGGATCGAGGAACCAAGGAGGAAGTCATGGAGTTACTGGACCTGGTGGACCGGCTGGAGAGCATGGCGGCTCAGTCCAAGAAGATGCCGATGACGAGCATGTCCATGGTGGACACGGAGCACATGCTCGCGCTGATAGACCAGCTCCGCGTGGCGGTGCCCCGCAGCATCCACGAGGCGCAGGAGTTGATCGAGCGCCGCGAGCAGATCGTCAACCAGACGATGATCGACGCCCGCCGCATCCGCTCCACCGCCGAGGGCGACGCCCGCCTGCTCGTCGACGAGACGGAGTTGGTGAAGGCTGCCCAGCAGCGCTCGGAGGAGATTATCCAGGACGCCAACAGCAAGGCCGACCGGATCATCAGCCTCGCCGAGCAGGAGGCCCAGCGGCGCCGCGACGGCGCGGACGACTACAGCCGCGACTGCCTGCACACGCTGGAAGAGCACGTCTCCAACATGCTGAACGAGATCCACGCGGGCCAGCGCGCCCTGCTGCCTGCCGTCAGCCTCGCCCGCTAAGCGCCTCGATTCCTCCTCCGGCAAACGCGCACCCCTCCGGCCGGCTCACGGCTGGAGGGGCGTGCGCGTTGTGGCGTCTGGTCCCTTCCCCCTTGAGGGGGGAAGGTTAGGATGGGGGTGAGCATCCCCTCGCCCTACAAGGGGAGAGGGTTAGGGAGAGGGTACTGCGGCGGGGTGCGTGGTGAGGGCCCTCACCGCTGATGGAATGGGAGGCTCTGATCCCCCCTCGCCCTCTGGGAGAGGGAGGCCGCGCAGCGGCGGGTGAGGGTTGGAACGCGCCATCCTGTCCATCGATGTTGATTTGACCCGCTATACTCCCTCCGTACTTCCCCTACGGAGGCCCGATACCCATGTCTGCCACCCGATCCCTGGCCGCTTACGTCGCGAACGCGAACACGGACGACCTACCCCCGTCCATGCTCCACGAGGCGAAGCGCACGCTCATCAACATACTCGCTGTCTCACTCTCCGCTTCCGCCGACTCCGGCAGCCATGCCCTGATCGACTGGGCGCGTGACGAGGGCGCCGCCCCGAAGGCGTCAGTCGTCGGCTCGTCGCTCCGGACCAGCGCGTTCAACGCCGCTATGGTCAACGGCTTCCTGGCGCACCTGCAGGACTACGACGACACCCACTTCCCCACCGTGCTGCACCCCACCGCGCCGGTCTGGCCTGCCGTGCTCGCCGTCGCCGAGGAGCGCGGGACGTCTGGCAGGGACACGCTCGCGGCGTTCGTGCTGGGGGCGGAGACGGCGTGCCGCGTCGCGATCTCCGTGCATCCGTGGCACTACGACATGGGCTGGCACATCACGGGCACGGCCGGGGTGTTCGGCGCCGCGGCGGGGGCGGGCAGGGTGCTCGGCCTTGGCACGGACGAGATGAACACGGCGATAGGCATCGCCGGGACGTTCGCGGCCGGCGTGCGGGAGGTGTTCGGCAGCCACGCGAAGGCGATGCACCCCGCGAAGGCGGCCAGCAACGGCGTGCAGTCCGCGCGTCTCGCGACGCAGGGCTTCACTGGCGCCGACGATATCCTCGGCGGTCGACGCGGCTTCTGGCAGGTGCTGTCGCCCAACGGGCACGACGAGGTGGCGCTGCTGGCCGACCTCGGCTCTCGCTGGGAGCTCGGGAACAACGGTCTGAAGCCGTACGCCAACGGCGTCGTCTCGCACCCCATACAGGACGCCGTGATAACGCTCCGCAACGAGCACGGCATCGCGCCGGAGGACGTCGCTTCGATAAACGCGGAGGTGAACCCGCTGGTGCTGGAGCTGATGAACCGCGCGGAGCCGAGACGCGGCCTGGAGGGCAAGTTCTCGTTCCAGCACTGCGCCGCCGCGGCGCTCGTGGACGGCGCGGGACACGATGCGCAGTTCTCGGACGCCCGCGTCGCCGACCCGGTCATCAGCGCGGTGCGCTCGAAGGTGAGCGCGACCGTAGACGAGGCGATGCGGGAGGACGAGGTGCGCCTCTCCATCACGCTCACCAGCGGACAGGTGCACTCGATCTACGTTGAGCACGCCACCGGCTCGCCGGAGAACCCGATGACCGACTCTGCGCTCGAGGCGAAGTACCGCTCACTCGCGAACGAGGCGCTCCCCGCGAGCCAGGTCGAGGAGCTGCTCGGCGCGGTATGGGAGATGGACTCGGCCCCGAACGTCGAGCACGTAACGCGCCTCATGGCGCTCTGATCCATGGTAAACCGGCATATGGACCCCCATTGTCATTCCGAGCGGAGCGCAGCGGAGTCCCGCGCTTCAGCGCGCAGAATCCTCTCGGGTATTGCTCCCCTCTTCCAGTGGGAGAGTACTGGAGGCGCCCCATCGTGGACCGGCATACGGACCCATTGTCATTCCGAGCGGAGCGCAGCGGAGTCGAGGAATCTCTCGGGGCTTGCTCCCTCTCCCCCTGGGAGAGGGCAACGCGCTTTAGCGCGTGGGTGAGGGTAATCGAAGACGGAGGACGGTTCGATGACTGAGGAGATCTTCCACCACGACGCATACGTGCGCAGGTTCAACGCCCAGGTGACGGCGTCGAACGACAATACGGTGACGTTCGACAGGACGGCGTTCTTCCCCGGAGGCGGCGGCCAGCCGTGCGACGTCGGAACCATCGCGTGCGAAAGCGGCATCGAGCGGCGGGTCGTCGGCGTGCGGCGTCGCGACGGCGACATCTGGCATGAGCTGGACGGCTCCGCGCCCGCCGCCGGAGAGTTCGTGATGGCCACGCTGAACTGGCAGCACCGCCACCAGCTGATGCGCACGCACACGGCCCTGCACATCCTCTGCGGCGTCATCTGGCGCGACTTCGGCGCCCACGTCACGGGCGGCAACATGACCCCGCTCGCCGCGCGGATGGACTTCGAGTTGGAGAGCATGAGCGTGGACTTCGCCGAGCGCGTCGAGGAGCTCGCGAACGCGGAGATCGCGCTCGCCCGGGAGATCAGCATCCGCTTCCTGCCGCGCGACGAGGCGATGGCCCACCCGGACCTGATCCGCACCAAGATCAACCTGCTGCCGGAAGGCATCGCCGAGGTGCGCGTCGTCGACATCGCGGGACTGGACGTGCAGGCCGACGGCGGCACCCACGTCGCCGACACCTCGGAGGTGGGCCGCATCCGCGTCGTCGGCCACGAGAGCAAGGGCCGCATCAACAAACGCCTCCGCATCGCCGTGGAGGACGCGTAACGCTGGACCCCCTCTCCCCTTGGGAGAGGGCAACGCGCTTTAGCGCGTGGGTGAGGGTAGACCGGACGCGGGGCGCAGCCCCCGTCATTCCCGCGCTTCAGCGCGCGCGGAGAGCGGGAATCCCGCCTGGTCCCCTCTCCCTTGAGGGGAGAGGGTTAGGGTGAGGGTGAACCGGTGGGGTATGGGCCGGGGGTTGCCTGGTGTAGGGGCGTCCCTCGTGGGCGCCCTGTTTGGTCCCTTCCCCCTCGACGGGGGAAGGATAGGATGGGGTGAGGGCGAATAAAAAAGGAGCACGTTCGATGCCAGACGACACCCAGACCCCCGGATACACCATGGGCTACAGCGAGGAGTTCCTGCGGATGCTGCACCGGCGCAGCGCCCAGAGCCACGCTGCATACCTGCTGCCGCACCTTCAACCCGGCATGCGCCTGCTGGACTTCGGCTGCGGACCGGGCACCATCTCGGTCGGCCTGGCGCGGGCGGTCGAGCCCGGCGAACTGCACGGCGTCGACCTCGAGGAGTCGCAGATACTCATGGCGCGCGCTGCTGCCGGGGCGGGCGGACACGCCAACGCCACCTTCCACGTCGGCGACGTCACGGTGCTGCCCTTCGAGGACGACTCCTTCGACGTCGCCCACTGCCACGCAGTGCTGATGCACGTTCCCGATACGAAGGCAGTGCTTGCGGAGGTGAAACGCGTGCTGAAGCCCGGCGGCATGATCGCCAGCCGTGAGACCATCATCGCGTCCTCGTTCCTGGAGCCCGACTACGGCGCTAAGGATGCGTGGGTCACCTTCGCGAATCTCGTCTCGGCCAATGGCGGCCACCCCCAGATGGGCAAGGAACTGAAGGCGGTCTTCATCGAGGCGGGCTTCACCGATATCCGGGCGGGCGCCTCCTTCGAGTTCTTCGGCTCCGCGGAGGACGTCGCCTTCTTCCACTCCTTCGCCGGGGGCTGGTTCCTCTCACCCGACGTTATCGAGAAGGCCACGACGTACGGGGTGGCGACCCACGAGGAGTTCGAGACGGCCCGCGAGGCTCTCGACAGATGGAAGGCCGACCCCGGCGCGGTCGGGGCGATCTGCTTCGGCGAGGCCGTCGCCTTCAAGCCGTAAGCGCTGTTCGGCCGCAATCCCGCCGCCTCGCCCCACTGTGACACCGCCCCATTGTGCGGTCGGCGCCTCGCTCCCTACCATGGTCGCATGACCGCGAACTCCCATCCGGCGCCGGCGCGATGCAACGGAATGAGCTGAAATGAGCCCCTGCCTGCAAGCCCGAACTCGTTTTTCGTTGGCATCCTTGCATCCTTGGTCACGGGAAGCAGGCCACGGCCATGGAAACACCCCCGACCAAGGTGACCAAGGATGCCAAACGGCCGCCCCCGTTTACTCGTGGACGACCGACCAAGGATGCCAAACTTGGCTGCCGTTGGCATTCTTGGTCGCGCCGGGAGCACGGGTGCTACAATCCCGCCAACAGGAGGAGCGTCATGCTGAACCAGCAGGAGAACGAACGCCTCACGCAGGTAGGTGCAGGAACGCCCATGGGCGAACTCATGCGCCGCTACTGGCACCCCGTCGCCGCGACGGCGGAGCTCGACGACCGCCCCACGAAGGCGGTGCGCATCCTCGGTGAGGACCTCGTCCTCTACAAGGACAGGTCGGGCACCCTCGGCCTCATCGACCGCTTCTGCCCTCATCGCCGCGTCGACCTCTCCTACGGCATCCCGGAGGAGCACGGCCTCCGCTGCATGTACCACGGTTGGATGATGGACGAGACCGGCCAGTGCATCGAGCAGCCGTTCGAGGAGACCGTCCACCCGGACGGTCGCTTCAAGGAGAAAGTCAAGGTCGCCGGCTACCCGGTGCAGGAGATGGGCGGGCTCATCTTCGCGTACATGGGCCCTGCCCCCGCGCCGTTCCTGCCCGCCTGGGACCCCTTCCAGTGGGACGACGCCGTCCACGACGTCGGCATCACGACGCTCGACTGCAACTGGCTCCAGTGCATGGAGAACTCGCTCGACCCGGTGCACGTCGAGTGGCTGCACCGCTTCTACACCAACTATCAGCAGGCCATCTCGCCCGACCTCATCGCCACGATGCCGCCGCGCATCCCGCACCAGGAGATCGGTTTCGACGTCTTCGACCACGGCATCATCAAGCGCCGCGTGCTGGAGGGCTACACCAGGGAGCACGACGACTGGAAGGTTGGCCACCCCATCCTGTTTCCGCAGATCCTCTACGTGGGCGGCTTCCAGTCCAAGACGCTCCAGTACCGCGTCCCGATAGACGACACCCACACGCTCCACTTCATCTACTATTCGTGGCGGGTCGCGCCGGGGCAGCCGGTGCCGAAGCAGGAACGCATCCCCTACAAGTACGTCCCGCACCGCGACGCCTCAGGCCGCTACGACACCACCTTCACGGTCGACCAGGACAAGATGGCCTGGGAGACGCAGGGACCCGTGGCGAAGCGCTACCTCGAGCGGCTCGGCAAGTCCGACGTGGGCATCATCCTCTACCGCAGGCTGCTGACCGAGCAGATGCAGATCGTCGCGGACGGCGGGGAGCCGATGAACGTCTTCCGGAGCAGGGAAGCGGCGGAAACCATCAACGTCCCGACGGAGCACATGGCGCTCGGCAGGGACAAGGTGCCGCGGATCAAGTTCATCCCGCTGGAGGCCGGCATCAGCGGCGCCGAGGACGACATCCGCTACGCCGTCGAGTCCTGGTACGTCGGAGAGACAGCCAACGCCTAGGGCCGATGGCGCAGATTGTCATTCCGAGCGGAGCCGTCGACGTAGTCGATGGCGGAGCCGAGGAATCTCTCACCCGCTTGGCCCCTTCTCCCTCGATGGGGGAAGGCTGAGATGGGGGTGACCGGCCTTCTCTAAGCGGGACGCACTCGGAAGAGACGCCTGATCATGGCCCAGCGCAGGCTGCCCCATGACCACTCCGCGTCCCGCAGATCGCTGAGCGGCACTCTCCCCGGTGCGTAGCGGTGCAGGATGAAGGCGCGCGTGATGCGCTGGATCTGTCGCCGCTGTTCGGGCATCGCCTCCGACAGCATCGCTGCGTACTCCGAGGGGGTCTGGTCGGGCCGTTTCCGCAGGCCGAGCGCAGCGCCGAGGCGGCACATCTTGGCGAACAACTCGCCTGAGCGTGGGAGCGCGCCCAGCTTCCACCACCACTCGCGCCACAGCAGCACGGGCGTGGCGACCGCCGCGGCGCCCGCGAGCGCGAGCAGCGCAACGACCCACGCGGGCATCTCCCTGCGCGGCGTGAAGTCGACGTCGAACGCCTCCTCTTCCTCGTCTTCGAGGATGTCCCCCAACTCACCGATGTCGATGTCTTCCGTCAGCAGGGGCGACTCGCCGAAGTCCACCCCGCCGAACTCGATGGCGTTGGGGGGCGTCGGCTCGAAGCTCACCCAGCCGTAGCCCGGGAAGTACGCCTCGACCCAGCTGTGATAGTTGAGCTCCAGCACCTCGTACACGCCGAGTATGGTGTTGAGACGCCCGGGGGCGTAGCCCAGCACGTACCGGGCGGGTATGCCCACGGCGCGCATCAACACCGTCGCTGCGGAGGCGTAGTAGTCGCAGTACCCCTGCTGCAGCACGAAGAGGAAGTGGTCCACGCCGTCTGCGTCGTCGGCCGGAGCGGCGATATCCAGGTTGTACGGCACCCGCCGGAGGTAGTTGCGGATGGCCACCGCCTTATCGAAGGGGTTCTCTTCATTCGTGGCGAGGGTTTCGGCAAGCACGCGCACGCGGTCGGGCAACGTGTCAGGCAGCTGGAGGTAGGCCTCCGTCCACTCCGGGTACTCCTCGCCCGCCCTCCGCAGTTCGAACGGGGTGGCGATCGATTCGAGCCCGGTGCTGATGTAGCTCATGTTGACGCGTGTCGGGAAGTACTCCCGGCCCTTGGAGAAGCGCACCTGCACCGCCCCGGGGCCGGATGTGGGGGTTGTCAACGCCTCGGCGGGTTCGTCGAAGTCGACGGGTAGCCCGCCGGAGAAGAGCGTGTCGGTCGCGGCGGCGATGCGGAACGCGTTGGTGCGAGGCGCCAGGCGGCTTTCGTCCGAAGGGGCGACGTCCTCGAACGGAACGAACTCGGACTCCTCGGCGGTCTCCCATCCGCTGCCGGTGTAGACCCCGTAGGAGCGGGCGCGCCAGTATGCCCGGGGGCCGCTCACGAGGAAGAGCAGTTCGTCAGTGAGCTCGGGGTTCCCCTGGAACCGGGTCTCCTGCTCGAACGTGATGGTCTTGTAGTCCCGGCGGGACGGCAGCGCGCTGAACAGCCTGCTGAAGTGCGCTCCTATCTCCTGGGCCGTGTCGTCTACTGCGCGTGAGACCACTCCGAGTGGGGCGACGTTGGGCGTCGGGAGCGCTGCGATCGCTGCAGTCACCAGCATCCCGAGCGCGAGCACGATGCCGGACTGCGTAAGCACCGTTCGAGCGTCGAACACCGCGCCGCGTCCGCGCCATCCTTCTATCCGCCGGACCGTGCTGAGATGTATGAGGAGCATGACGCCTGTCGCCATGAAGATGCCGAGTCGCCAGCCCAGGCTTCCCGGGAGATTGGACAGGGCGAAAGCGAGCACCACCCCGCCGAACAGCACCGTCGACCAGCCGTGCGCGCTCCGGAGTGCCAGCCAGACGCTGGATACGCACAGCAGCCAGACGGCGAGTGAGAGGAACATGGCGAACTCGATCGTCCCCGCCTGCGTCTCGTCCGTGGAGATGGCCGCGATCCACTGCGCGATGTCCTCGATCGCGTTGACGGCCCGGGCTGTGATCGCGAACCCCTCAGCCGCGGTCGTGCCCGCATACGCCGACAGCAGCAGACCGGCGGCGACGGCAGTGACGATTGCGCGGCGGGCGGTCCAGCCCCGCTGGTGCATCGCCCAGCCTGCTGTCCCTCCCAGCACGCCGATGAGGAGCGGCGCCGGCATCCCCGGCACCCAGTTCCCCTCCTGCAGGGGCATGACGACAGAGAACAGCACGAGCCCCACCAGCGTGAGCGTAAGCCCTATCCCCCCGATGAAACGCTCCCATAGGGAGAGGACGTTGATGGCCCGTGCGCTTGCGACGAGCGTGGTCACGGCACCGCTCCCTGCAGCTCCCTGGCCGGTATCGCGAGCCCTGGCGGGGCGGAGTGGTAGTCCAGCCGTTGGCCTATCTCATCGCCCATGCGGATGACGTAGGCATCGAACCCGGTGCCGCGCGCCATGGAGGTGCCGCGTCCTCCCTTGAAGCTGGGAGCGTCCAGGAGCACCGGAACGACCGCTGCGCCGGTGGCCCGCAACATCTCCACGGCGGAAGAGACGGAGGTGGGAGGTGCGGCGGTGATGAGCACGATACTTGCGCCCGTGCTCAGTTCGTTCTTGACCGCCTCCGATACCTCCTGTACGCCCCCTGCGGTGCCGGGCTCGATCAGCGCGAGTGCCTGGAAGATGCGCCCCATCTGCGCGATGCCCGGAGCGGCGGGGATGATGAGCTGCTCCTGTCCGGAGAACACCGCGCCGACGCTCCGCCCCGAGTCCAGGAAGCGCTTCGCCACCGATGCGGCGGTCGTCACGCTGTACTCCACGGTGCTCTCGGTGCCTTCTCCCTCCTGTACGCGCTCGTCGAGGTCGAGTACGACCCATATGGCGTCGGCTGGCCCGGACGGTTCGCGGTCGAACTCCTTCACCATGAGCCTGCCGGTATGTGCGGTGGCGGGCCAGTGCACCCTGCTCACGGCGTCGTGCGATGTGTACTCGCGCACGGTGGACGCGATAGGGCTTGGAGTGAAGGTGCGTCCGTGGATGATGCCCTCCGTCCAGCCTCTGCCGGAGAGTACGAAGAAATCGGAGAGGTCCACGGTGGCGGGGTAGATGAGCGCTGTCTGCGGGTTCCCCAGGCGCATCGTCCTGCTGAAAAGGCCGAACGGGTCGCGGCTGGTTATCTCCAGCTCCCCGAACCGGTAGATGCCGCGGCGCTCACAGTGACTGGACGACGTCCAGACAGCCGAGCCGTACGGCCAGAGGGTAGCGATGCGCCTGGCGCGTCCGAAGGGCTGCGTATCGTGCTGTACTTCCAGCAGCAGTTTCGGCCACCAATGGGTGTTGCGCAGAACGATGCGCTCTTCCAGGGTATCGCCCACCTGGAGATAGGAAGTGAGCCGTTGCACGCCGCCTTCTATGCGGCGCGCCGCGAGCACACTGGAGAGGAAACCGAGAGCGGGAACGACGAGCAGGCCGAGGAAGAGGCGGTAGTAGAGCGCTCCACCGGTGGAGAACGCTAGGATCAGCAGCAGCGCCCCCACGCTTGCCCACACGATGCGCGTTTTCACAGTGGCATCCCCGCTGTCGGGCGCTGCCTCGGCGCGTCATGCGCCGGGGAGCGCTCCCGCTACCGGCGTCTGTTCCAGCACGTCCGCGATCGCGTCCGCGGATGTGGTGCCCTGGATGCGCGCCGCCGAGCTGAGGATGACGCGGTGCCCGAGCGCCGGGTATGCCAGCGCCTTCACGTCGTCCGGCAGCGCGTAGTCGCGCTCTTCGAGCAGCGCCTTGGCCTGGACGAGCCGGAAGAGCGCCAGCGACCCTCTCGGCGATGCGCCGAGATAGAGGCTGCTGTGGTTCCGCGTCGCATCCGCTATCGCGACGATGTACTCCTTCACGTCGTCCGAGACGTGGATGCCGCGCACCGCGTTCTGAAGTGCGACGAGGTCGCTTTCGTCAACCACCGCCTCCAGGTCCTCCACCGGGTGTGCGTACTGTTGCGCTTCCAGCACCCGGATCTCGTCTTCTTTGTCCGGGTAGCCGAGGTGCAGGCGTACGAGGAACCTGTCCAGCTCGGTCTCCGGCAGCGGGAATGTGCCCTCGTACTCGATAGGGTTCTGGGTGGCCATGACGATGAAGGGCTCCGGCATGGGGTGCGCTACGCCGTCGACGGTGACCTGGCGCTCCTCCATCGCCTCCAGAAGGGCTGCCTGGGTCTTGGGTGACGCGCGGTTGATCTCGTCCGCGAGCACGACCTGCGCAACGATGGGGCCCTCTCTGTATTCGAACTCGCCGTTCTTCTGGTTGAAGACGGATACGCCGGTGATGTCGGCGGGAAGCAGGTCGGGCGTGAATTGGATACGCCGGAAAGTGCCCCCGATAGACTTCGCGATGCTCCGTGCAAGCATCGTCTTGCCAACGCCCGGCACGTCCTCTATGAGCAGGTGTCCTCGGCACATCAGCGCCATCACGGCCAACTGCTCCTCGTCTCCCTTCCCAAGGATCACCTTGCCGAGGTTGTCCAGCAGCTTCTCGGCGACTTCCCGCGCCTTTGCTGAGTCCAGGGTGTGTCCGGAAACTACCACCGTTTCCTCCTGTGCGGCTGGTTCGTAAACACCGCATGATATAGAGCACGGGGGCGGGTGCGTCAAATCGGAGTGGGAGCGTGTGTCCGTGATGCTCTGTAGACGCCTGGGGCAGTGTGCACCGGAACGCTGGTGCTGTACGCTAGTACTCCGAGAACGCTCGCAGAGGCCCGCATTTGACGCACTACTACCCTGCCTATCTGAACATCACAGGACGGCGCGCGGTGGTTATCGGCGGTGGTGAAGTGGCTGAGCGCAAGACCGTGCAACTCGTCGCCTCCGGCGCGGACGTCACGCTTGTTACCCCCGATGCCACGCCCGGACTGGAGCGTTTGGCGTCGGAGGGCCGTGTGCGCTGGATACGCCGACCATACGCTCCCGGCGACCTTGCCGGAGCGTGGCTGGCCATCGCCGCGACCGACGACGCCGACCTGCATCGTTCCATCCATGCGGAAGCGGAACGTGAGAAAACACTGCTCAACGTGGTGGACGTTACCGAGCTGTGCGGGTTCATCGCGCCATCCATCGTACAGCGCGGACCCGTTACGGTAGCGATCTCTACGGGTGGGGCGAGCCCGGCGCTCGCGCGGAAGCTGCGGGAGCTGATGGGCGGCGACCAGAACCCTGTGCACTACGACCACGACGCGTTCTGCCGGTGCATCGAGTGGGCGGACGCGGCGGACGCGCTTGCGGACGTTCGCGCGGAACTGAAAGCGCAGGACAGGAATGCGCCGCCGGAGGCGTGGCAGGAGGCGATGGACGAGGAGTTGCTGGAACTGGTTCGGGCCGGTAAGAGCAGTGAGGCGCGGCAGCGGTTGCGTGCCGCGCTGCTCGCGGGCGCGGAGTCGTAGGCCGATGCGCGTCGTCATGACCGGCTTGAGCCACCACACCGCTCCGCTGGAGATGCGGGAGCGGTTGAGCATCACGAGCGAGACACTGCCGGAGGCGCTTGGGACGCTGCAGCGCCACGCCGGACACGGCGTCATCGTGGGGACGTGCAACCGGACGGAGATCTACACGCTCGCGCCATCCCTCGAGCGCGGAGAGCGCGCCATCCAGGGGTTCATCGAAGAGCAGTTCGAAGTCGACGTGGAGTCGGTCCGCAAGCATCTGTACACCCTGGATCAGAACGAGGCGGTAGCGCATCTCTTCCGCGTCGCGTCGGGACTGGACTCGCAGATCCTCGGCGAGTCGGAAGTGCTCGGGCAGGTTCGGAGCGCGTTCAGTGCAGCGAGGCAGCAGGGCGCCTCCGGCGGAGTGATGGCGCACCTGTTCCACAGCGCGTTCCGTACCGGCAAGCGCGCTCGTACGGAGACGGCCATCGGCCGTAACGCCCTCTCGCTGAGCCGGGCGTGCATCGCGCTGGCGCGGCGGGCCATCGGGACGCCGGAGGGTAAGCGCATGCTTATCATCGGCGTGGGGGAAGCCTCACGCCTTGCCGGTCTCGCGCTGCGGGATGCCGGAGCCGCAAGCATCGTCATCGCCAACCGGACTCCCGCGAATGCGGCTGAGCTTGCACGGGAGTTGGATGCGGAAGTGGCCCCGCTCGATAACCTGGCCTCGCTGCTCGCGCAGGCCGACCTTGCCGTTACCGCGACTGCCGCGCCGGACTTCATCCTGTCCGCGTCGCTCATCGAGGAGGCGGCAGCCCGACGGAACGGGACCCCGCTTGCGATCATGGACATGGCTGTCCCGCGTGACGTCGATCCTGCGGCCGCGGCGGTTGCGGGCGTCCACGTCTATACGCTGGACGACGTGGAATCGCTGGCGGAGGCCAACCGGCAGCAGCGCGAGTCCGAGGCCCGTCAGGTGGAAGCCATAGTTGCCGAGGAGACGGCGAAGTTCCGGCAGTGGTGGAAGGCGCGTGGCGTTACCCCGACCATCGCGGCGATACGCCACGATGCCGAAGAGATACGCGCAGCCGAGGTTGCTCGGACCGTGGAGCGCATGGATGGACTGTCGGAGGAGGACGCCCGGCGCATCGAGCAGATGACGAAGGCCCTGGTGAAGAAGCTCCTGCACCAGCCGACGGCACACCTGCGCGAGCGCAACGACGAATCCGTGACACAGTCCGCTCGTCAGCTCTTCGGGCTGGACGAGTAGCGCGCCTGGCCATGCCGCGCACGCTCACTATCGGGACTCGCGGGAGCAGGCTGGCGCTCGCACAGACACACGCGGTCGCCGCCGCGCTCGCATCCGTTGCTCCTGACCGGGACATCCGTATCGAAATCATCGCGTCGACAGGAGACGAGCAGCCGGAGGCCGCCATCGAGACGCTGGGACTCGGTGTGTTCACGTCCGCCATCGAGCGAGCGTTGCTCGACGAACGGGTAGACCTTGCCGTGCACAGCCTGAAAGACCTCCCGACCAACCAGCCGGACGGGCTGACTGTTGTGCCGGTGCTGGAGCGGGAAGACCCACGTGACGTGTTGATAGACCGCTGGAACGTAGGCTTGCTCGATCTGCCGGAAGGGGCGCGCATCGGCACGAGCAGCCCTCGCCGCGCCGCGCAGATCGCTCACGGACGCAAGGACATCGCGCTGATCCCCATCCGTGGGAACGTGGAGACGCGCATCCGAAAGTCGGAGGGACCGGACTACGACGGCGTTATCGTCGCGGCGGCAGGAGTGGAGCGTCTGGGCATGACGGAGCGCATAGCGGAACGCCTCTCTCCGCACGTCTGCACGCCCGCCCCGGGACAGGCCGCGCTTGCTGCCGAAGCACGCTCGGACGACCGCGAACTGCTTGCGCTCCTGCGTCGGCTCGTGCACGAGCCCACAGAGGCCGCGGTCGAGGCGGAACGCGCCCTTCTGCGCGCCGCGGGCAGCGGCTGCCGTCTGCCGTTGGGGGCGTTCGCGGAGGTGCAGGGAGACCGGATGCGGCTGTTCGCGACGGTCACGCCGTCGGACGGCTCCACGAGTTACCGGGTTGAGGTGACGGGGAGCGCGTCCGAACCCGACCTGCTGGGCAGAGCCGCATACCAGGCATTCCTGGAACAGGGAGCTTCTGCGCTGCTCGGTGAGGCGGGCCAATGACGACGAGCGGCGCGGTCTACCTCGTGGGGGCTGGTCCCGGAGACCCCGGCCTCATCACGGCCAGAGGCGCGGAACTCCTGCGGAAGGCGGACGTGGTGGTGTACGACCGCCTCGTCTCGTCCGCAGTGCTCGCGCTTGCGGCGAATGCCGAACTCGTCTACGTAGGCAAGGAACCGGACACACCCAGCGAGTTTCAGACGTTCATCAATGAGCGGCTCGTGGTGGCCGCGTCGGCGGGGAAGACGGTGGTCCGCTTGAAGGGCGGCGATCCGTTCGTATTCGGGCGTGGCGGTGAGGAGGCGATGGCTCTCGCCGAGGCGGGAGTGCGTTTCGAGGTCGTTCCCGGCGTTACGTCTGCCATAGCGGTGCCCGCTTATGCCGGTGTGCCGGTGACGCACCGGGATATCGCGGCGGCGTTCACGGTCGTTACAGGCTCTGAGGACCCTGCCAAACCGGACCCCCAGGTGGACTGGAAGGCGCTCGCGAACGTGGGCGGAACGCTCGTGGTGTTGATGGGGTGGCAGAGTCTCCCCGCGATCGTCCAAACGCTGCTTGCGGAAGGACGCTCTGCGGACACTCCCGCCACGGTGACCCAGTGGGGAACGCTCCCGAACCAGCGCTCGGTGAGTGGCACGCTGGCGAACATCGTAGAGAAGGGCAACGAGGCCGGGATCACGTCTCCGGTTGTCACCGTCATCGGCGGGACCGCCGCCTTGCGGCCTGCTCTCCGTTGGTTCGACCGCACCCCGCTCTTCGGCAAGCGCGTGCTGGTCACCCGCTCCCGAACGCAGGCCGGCACGCTCAGCGCCTTGCTCACCGCACACGGCGCCGAGGCAGTGGAGCTGCCCACGATAGCGGTGAAACCGCTCTCCGATACGTCGGCGCTGGACGCTGCGTTGGCTGACCTCGCCGGTTTCGACTGGGTCGTCCTGACGAGCACGAATGGCGTGGACGCAGTGTTCGGTCGCTTGGAGGCAGCCGGAAGGGATGCGAGAGCGTTCTCGCAGACCAGGGTAGCGGCTATCGGGCCGGCCACGGCCGCCGCGCTCCGGAGCCATGGCGTTGTCGCCGACCTCATGCCCGCGGCGTACACGACGCGCTCCGTCGCCGACTCGTTCGCATCGCTCGACATCCGGGGTGCGCGCATCCTGTTGCCGCGAGCGGACATCGCACCGCCCACGCTGCCCGATGGCCTCCGGCAGATGGGGGCGCTTGTTACGGAGGTCAGCGCCTACTACACCGCCGTACCCGAGGATGCATCGGTGGCCGCCAGGGAGACGCTCGCCTCTGGTACGATAGACGCGGTCACGTTCACGAGTTCCTCGACGGTGCGGAACCTCGTGAGCCTGCTCGAGGGCCCCGCGCTCATCAATGAGAGCAAGGTGGTCTCCATCGGACCGGTGACCAGCGGGACCGCGTCCGAACTCGGGGTGCGGGTGGACAAGGAAGCTGCGGAGCATACCGTGCCCGGCGTAGCGAACGCCGTGCTGGAGGTTCTGGGCGATGAGTGAGCTACTGGCAAGACGGTCGGCCCCTGCCGGAAGTGTGGGGTTTCCCACCATTCGCCCGCGCAGGCTGCGGCGCACGCCCGCACTCCGGGAACTGGTGCGTGAGACGTCGCTCCGTCCCGCCGACTTCGTTTACCCCGTGTTCGTTACGCACGGCCGCGACGTCCGCGTGCCCATCGACCCCATGCCGGGGCAGGCGCAGGTCTCCATAGACAACCTCATCCGGGAAGCAGCGGAAGCGGAACAGCTCGGCATCCGTGCGGTGCTCCTGTTCGGCCTGCCGCCGGCCAAGGACAGACTCGGTACCGGCGCGTATGACCCGAACGGCATCATCCAGGAAGCGACGGCGGCCCTGAAGCAGGCGCTGCCTGGCATGCTCGTAATAACCGACGTGTGCCTCTGCGAGTACACCGACCACGGCCACTGCGGTGTCCTGCTCGACGACGGCACCGTCGACAACGACGCGACGCTCGACCTGCTCGCTCGCACCGCGGTCTCGCAGGCCGACGCAGGGGCGGACGGCGTCGCGCCGTCCGCCATGATGGACGGGCAGGTGAGTGCGATCCGTGCCGCGCTCGATGCCGCCGGGCACACGGACGTGCCGGTGATGGCCTACGCATCCAAGATGGCTTCCGCCTTCTACGGACCGTTCCGCGTCGCGGCCGAGTCCACCCCGCAGTCCGGCGACCGCAAGGCGTACCAGATGGACGGCGCCAACGCGCGTGAAGCGATGCGCGAGTTGCAGCAGGACGCAGCCGAGGGCGCCGATATCCTCATGGTGAAGCCTGCACTCGCGTATCTGGACGTGATTGCGCGGGCGCGTGAAGCGTTCGACCTCCCCATCGCGGCCTACAACGTCTCCGGCGAGTACGCGATGCTCAAGGCTGCCGCGGCCAACGGCTGGCTGGACGAACAGGCAGCGATGATGGAGACCCTCACCAGCATCAAGCGCGCCGGGGCCGACATCGTCATCACCTACTTCGCGAAGGACGCCGCCCGGCTCCTGCAGCACAACGCCTGATCCATGACCGACGCCAGGCAGCACGTCGTCGACAACCTCATCGAGCGGCACGCGGCCGTCTTCGAACCTGTCGGCGGTTCCGCGGACGTAGACCTCGCCGTCAGAACGGGCGACGGTCAGTACGTGGAAGTCATCATCAAGGAGCCCGTCTCTGAGGAAGAGAAACGCTCCTTCCTTATGCGGCGCTTCCGCCCGCGTCCGCACCTGTTCATCATGTGTGTCACTGAGGGTCCGGAAGCCTGGCTCTTGCCCTCCGCTGTGTTCGAACGCTTTGCAACCGGCGCGCCCGGCGAACCGGAGTGGGTCCTTCACCTGGACGCCCCATCCGACGAGCCGCTGAGCGATCGCCTCTCGGTCTACCGCGAGCGGTGGGCGCTCATCGCCAACTACTCCGAGTACCGTTCGACACTGAGCGACCCGCTGGCCCTGCGCGTCAGGATAGCGATGCTGTAGGCCGTGCTAGACTGTCACTCTCAGCACGATGCGGCTCGATAACTCGGAACGACTCTTCGCCCGCGCTCGCAGGCTCATCCCCGGCGGTGTAAACAGCCCTGTCCGCTCGTTCGGAGCGGTCGGAGGAATCCCTCCTTTCATCGTCAGCGGCAGTGGCTCGCGCGTCCGTGACGCCGACGGCAACGAGTACCTCGATTTCGTCGGCTCGTGGGGCCCGCTTGTGCTGGGCCACGCGCATCCGGCCGTCGTCGAGGCGGTGCAACGCGCGGCGGGAAACGGCACGAGCTTCGGTGCGCCGACGGAACGCGAATTGGAGCTCGCCGAGCTCATCGCCCACGCCATGCCCTCGATTGAGATGCTCCGCCTTGTGAACTCCGGCACCGAGGCCGCGATGAGCGCCATCCGCATGGCTCGCGCCTACACGGGCCGCAGCAAGCTGATCAAGTTCAACGGCAACTACCACGGCCATGCGGACGGGCTGCTCGTGAAAGCGGGCTCAGGCGCGGCGACCTACGGCGTCCCGACGAGCGCAGGCGTGCCTGTTGGCTACGCCGCCGAGACGCTCGTCGCGGAATACAACGACCTCGCTTCGGTCGAGGCAGTGTTCGATGCGAACGTGAACCAGGTCGCGGCGGTCATCGTCGAACCGGTTGCGGGAAACATGGGCGTCGTCCCTCCTGCGGACGATTTCCTGACCGGCCTGCGCAGGCTCTGCGACGACAACGGAGCGTTGCTCATCTTCGACGAGGTCATCACCGGCTTCCGCGTGTCATACGGCGGGGCGCAGGAGCGCTACCGCATACGGCCGGACCTCACGTGTCTTGGCAAGATCATCGGCGGCGGGCTGCCCGTGGGCGCCTACGGCGGACGCGCCGACGTGATGCAGATGGCTGCCCCGCTCGGTCCCGCGTACCAGGCGGGGACGCTCTCCGGCAACCCGCTCGCCACGGCTGCAGGAATCGCCTGTCTGCAGGAACTGGCGAAACCCGGCGTGTATGAAGCGCTGGAAGCGCTCGGAGCAGAGACCGAGGCCGGACTGCGCGCTGCCGGAGATGCTACGAGTGTCGAGGTCACTGTGAACCGGGTCGGCTCTGCCCTCACTGCGTTCTTCACCGGGTCGCCGGTGACAACGTGGGAAGAAGCCGCGTCCTCGGACACGGGCCGGTACGCGGCGTTCTTCCACGGCCTGCTGCAACGCGGGGTCTACGTGGCGCCGTCGCAGTTCGAGGCAGCGTTCGTCTCGCTGGCGCACACGCCGGAAGACATCGCGTTCGCCGCGGAGCAGGCGCGGGAAGCGATGGGGTCGCTGTAGGATAGAGCCGTGAAGATTCGTTCTACCTTGGCCCTTTACCTCACAGTAGTCGTTGTCGCACTGGGCGTCCTCACGGGATGCCCGTCCGGACCTACCCCAACACCTGCCGTCCCGACGGACGGCATACTGAACGTCGACATGCGGAACTACGTCTACGAACCGAGGACCTTTGAGTTCAAGGTCGGCGAGACGGTCGAGTTCCGCTTGATATCCGAGGACGAACCGCATACCTTTACGGTGAAGGAGTTGGGTATCAACTGGGTCGTGCCGAAGAACGAAGCGCCGCAGGTCGAGACCTTCACCTTCCGCGA
Organism: Dehalococcoidia bacterium; assembly: GCA_965116305.1. Classification (GTDB taxonomy): domain Bacteria; phylum Chloroflexota; class Dehalococcoidia; order Lucifugimonadales; family Australimonadaceae; genus Bin16. Next base: position 460,028 of record OZ220673.1, read on the forward strand.
GGCTGGAACATACAGGCTCGTGTGCACGGTTGCCGGACACGAAGGCTCGGGGATGGTTGGCAAGATTACCGTCGTGGAGTAATCTCGCCGGACAAACTGCCGGGAAAGGAGCACACCGATGTCAGACGCAGAACAGATTTACCTAGACCTCGTGCGTTACGGGCATATCTTGAGCGGTATACTCTGGATAGGCATCCTGTATTTCTACAACTTCATACAGGCGATAGCCCTGCCGCGCATGCCGGCAGAAGCCAGGCCGCACTACCAGACGACCATCCTGCCGTTCTCGCTGAACGTCTTCCGCTGGGCGTCCCTCTCGACACTGCTCTTCGGCCTTCTCTTCATCATCAGCGCAGAAGCGGGCGTGGGTGACCTCAACGCCGGTGGCTCTTACCTCTTGGACACCGCTCGTGGGAAGTCCATCCTCATCGGCGGCACGCTGGGCATCATCATGGCCTACAACGTCTGGATGATCATCTGGCCGAACCAGCAGAAGATCATCGCCGCGGTGTCGGACACGCTGGCGAACGGGACCGCCGCTCCGGCCGATCAGCCGAAGTGGGCGCGCACTGCGCTGCTGGCCTCCCGCACGAACACCATGCTCTCCATCCCCATGCTCTTCTTCATGGTGGCTGCGGTGCATCTGCCGGTCATCTGGAGCTAGTCGAGCACGAGAAAGGAGCGTCATCATGAAGAATCCTCTCGACACCGTCAAAGGCACGATTACCGCCGGGATCGTCATCACGGTCGTGCTGGTCCTGATCGTCGTGCTTGCCTTCTAGCTCGACCTGCAAGCAACGAACAGAGAGCGGGAGCCACGGCTCCCGCTCTCTCGTTAACCATGGGCCCTGCGTTCAGGCTACTTCGCCAGCAGACGCTCCCGCAGCGCCGGGGTTTCCGCCATGTCCAGCATCGTCCACGCCATCGCCACTGCGCCGTCGTACAGCGCCTGGTCTGCGGCGGGCGTGGCGCACGCCGCCGCGAACTCCGGCTGGTGGTTCACAGCCGGCAGTGAGTCGATCCCTATCGCCGGATGGATGGAGGGCAGGGCGAGCGAGACGTTCCCCATGTCGGTCGAGACGGGCGTTGCGGGGCTCGATTCGCCGGGCGCCGGGAAGCGCCGTCCCAGTTGCTCCGCGTTCCGCTGGTACGCCGACGCCATCTCCAGATCGTGTTCGAGGTGCGCGAACGGCCTGTCGCCGCCGATGATCCTCAGCCGAGCGCCCGTGGCCAGTGCGCCCGCTTCGAAGCAACGCGTGACCTTCTCATAGACCTCGGTCAGATCGTCCAGTGTGATGGCGCGCACGGCGTAGTCTGCGGAGGCGTGCGCGGGGATGATGTTGAACGCGTCGCCGCCGTGCGTCACGATGCCGTGCACCCGGTCCGTCGAGCGGATGTGCTGCCGCAGCAGACCGATGGCCGCCTGCGCGATGGTCAGCGCGTCGGCGGCGTTCACGCCCTGCTCAGGGAAGCCGGACGCGTGCGCAGCCTTCCCCTCGTAGTGTACCTCGAAGAACGACGCCGCCACGATGGGCCAGACCGCAACGTCCCACGGCGCGGGGTGCGTCATCATCGCGGCGTGAGCGCCCTCGAAGGCGCCGCCCTCCAGCAGGCGTATCTTCCCGCCGGAGCGCAGCACCTCCTCCGCGGGCGTTCCCATCACCGTGACGGTCAACCCTGCGTCGTCAGCCACCGCTCCTGCGCCGATGCCTGCGCCGACGGCGCTTGCCGCGATGACGTTGTGTCCGCAGGCATGGCCGATGCCGGGCAGCGCGTCGTACTCCGCGCAGACGACGATGTGCAGCGGGCCGGAGCCCTTCGTTGCGCGGAACGCTGTCGGCAGGCCGCAGATGCCGGGTTCGACGGCGAACCCCGCGGCGTCCAGCGTCTCCTCCAGCCAGCCGGACGCCTGCTCCTCCTCGTAGCCCAGCTCTGGGTTCGCGTGGATGCGCCGGCTCAGCGCGGTCAGGTCGTCGCGTGCAGCGTCTACTGCGGCTCGCGCAGCCTCTTTCGCATCCGCCATCAGTCGTCGTGTCCCTTGTAGAGCAGTTGGAGCCGATGGCCGTCCGGGTCGTTGAAGTAGATGCACGTCAGGTCGCCGGTGCGGCCCTGCACCTCTATGCCTTCCGCCTCGATACGTGCCTTCGTCTCCTCGTAGCTCGCGGGCTCCATGCGCAGCGCCATGTGGTTCAGTTCACGCCCGTTGGACGCCCCGTCGATGCGTGCCGCGTCGAACAGCGCCACCTGGTCGTGCTCGCCGCAACGGAGGAAGCACTGCCAGTCGTTCTCGTGCCCGACGCTCATGCCGAGCACTTCGATGTAGAAGCGCCTGGCGCGCGGGAGGTCGTTCACCCAGAGCACCACGTGATCGATACCTGTGGTCTTGATCTGCAACCTCTCTGCCTGCTGCACCATGTTGGCCTCCTTGCTTCCGGCCTCACGTACCGGTCGACATCGCATGTGACGGCGATAGCGTAGCACCTTCACGCTCGCGCCGCGCAAACCCACCGGCGCAGGCGTATACTCTGGCCAGCCGAGGAGACGACACAGGAGGCGCGGCATGGTCTCTTTCACCGATCGCTACGAGCCCTGGAAGCTGACCCCCTACGAGAAGTGGGTGACCGACGAAGGTCTGCAGGTGCACACGCAGCAACTCGTTGAGGACATCCACACGATCGGCGTCGAGCCGTGGGAGCGCACCGGTACGAAGGCCGCGCTGCTCGACCTCACCGCCGACCCGCTCGATGGCGCGCTGGTGAACAACCAGGGGACGATCCGCTTCGTCTGCGAGATTCCACCCGGCGGAACGTTCAACGTCGAGCGCCACATGTACGAGGAGATATTCTTCGTGTTGAAGGGACGCGGGGCGACTGCCGTCTGGTACGAGGGCCAGCCGAAGCACACGTTTGAGTGGCAGGAGGGAAGCGTCTTCTCCATCCCCCTCAATGCATGGCACGAACTCTACAACGCCAGCGGCGAGGAGACGGTGCGGTTGTACGGTGCGACCAACGCCCCGACCGCCTTCAATCTCTACGGCAGCCCGGAGCTCATCTTCGACTGCCCCATGACGTTCCCCGACCGGTTCGACCCCACCGACGAGTTGTACTTCAGCGGGAAGTCGTCCAAGATCGAAGATCGGTTCATGGAGACCAACTTCATCCCGAACGTCCACAACGTCGTGCTGGACAGGTGGACCGCCCGCGGCCCCGGCGAGAACATGATGATCAACATGGCCAACGGCCACTTCATCTGCCACCTCTCCGAGTTCCCCGCGGGGACCTACAAGAAGGCGCACACCGGTGAGGCGAACCGCAAGCGCTCGGGCCTCGTCTCGGACGTAGCCTACCTCTTCCTGAGCGGGGAGGGGTACGACCTGCAGTGGCCGGAGGGTGTCTACCCGTCGCCCGGCACCGAGTGGGAGCAGCTCGACTACAGGGCAGGCACGCTCATGTCGCCCGGCACCGGCTACCACCAGCATTTTAACTGCAGCGCGGAGCCCATCCGCTACCTCGTCCTGCGCTACGGCAACCCTCGGTACGCGGGGTACGTCGGCGCGCGCTACAAGAACACCGGCGGACCGCAGATACAATTCAAGGAGGAGGACCCGGCTATACGGTCACACTTCGAAGAGGAGTTGGCGAAGCGCGGGGCAACCTCCCAGATGGAGGGCTACACGGACGAGCCCTAAGCGTCCCCAAGGTGCGAGGACTCATCCTCGGAGGCGAACTCTCCCAGTTCGACGCGGGCCTCTTCGACGAGCTCTTCCACCACCGGCTTTGCCACGCCCACGTCCAGCAGGGAGACGCGCATCATCTCCAGCGCCGCTTCCAGTTCCGGCCAGACGACAGCGTCCGCGCCGGTGTCCTCCAACACGCGCACTTCCTCCTGCCGTCCGGCGCGGCTCACGATGCGTATCTCCGGGTTGAGCCGCCGCACGTGCTGCACCGCAACCAGCGCCGACACATGCTCCGGAAGCGCCGCGACGAACAGCCGCGCGTGCTGGACTCCCGCTGCCGTCAGCACTGCGTCGTTCGTGGCATCGCCGTAGATGAGCGAGGAGTCGTTGTCCGCGGCCTCGCGCGAGATGATCGCCGGGTCGGACTCGATCGCTACGTAGGGCAGCCCCAGACTGCTGACTTCCTGCACGATGAACGATCCCACGCGCCCGTAGCCCGCGATGACGACGTGGTCCCGCAATGCAGGCCCGCGCTCCAACGCCGATTCTGCTCCCGCGGCCCCCGCGAGGTGCCGCTCGAAGAACGTTGAGCGCGTCCGCAGGGATGTCAGCACCTTCGACGCCACCGCTACGAACCCCGGCGTGATGCCCATCGTGACCACAGCCGCTGTGATGATGAGCGGCAACAGCTCTTCACCTGCGACCCCCAATGCAACCGCGGTGCCTGCGACGATGAAGCTGAACTCGCCTATCTGGATCATCAGGAACCCGGTTCGGGCTGCAGTGTCCGGCAGGTAGCCCAAGGCTCGTGTAAGCGTATGGATGAGGAAGAGCTTGACCACGATCGACGCCCCGATGAAGAGCGCCACCTCGCCCAGGTGCGAAGCGAGGAAACCGACGTCGGTCAGCATGCCCAGCGATACGAAGAACAGCGCAGCGAACACGTCGCGGACGGGTATCACCTCCGAGAGTGCGCGGCGTCCCGCCCAGTCCGACTCGCTCAGCACGAGTCCTGCGATGAATGCCCCCAGCGGCGCGGACAGCCCGCCCCAGGACGTGAGTGCTGCTGCACCGAGCGCCGCACCCATCACCGTGACCACGAACGACTCCCGCGCTCCCACCAGCGCCACCCGCTTCAGCAACCAGGGGAGGCCGAGCGAGCCGACGAACCATACGCCCGCGAGTATGGCCGCTGCCTTCGCGGCGCTGATCGCCAGTTCCGTGGCCAGCGATTCGCCCTCTCCTCCCAGCGCTGCGATGACGGCCATCATCGGCACGAACGCGAGGTCCTGCACCAGCAGCATCCCTGCCGCCAGGCGTCCGTGCAACGTACCCAGTTCACCGCGGTCGTTCAGTGTTTTGAGCGCAACCATGGTGCTGCTCAGCGAGAGCGCCAGGCCCGCGGTGAGTGATGCGCGCGCGTCCCAGCCGAGCGCGATGCCGATGCCATAGCCAACGGCTATCGTCAGCGAGATCTGGCCCACGCTGGCGACCAGCACACGCCAGCCGAGGCGGCGCAGGTCAGAGAGCGATATCTCCACACCCACCGCGAAGAGCAGGAGGATGACGCCGAACTCCGCCAGCGTCTGGACGTCGTGCAGTTGCGTCACCATGCCCAGCGCGTGCGGCCCTACTATCGCGCCTGCTACGAGGTAGCCGATGATCGGAGGCAGGCGCAACAGACGTGCGGCGAGTCCTCCGACCCCCGCCGCTACGAGGATGACGACGATGTCGTCGAACAGCTCGGTCCCCAGTTCCATCGCGCTGCGTTCACCTCACCCGGGGTGGGCGGCGTCTGGCCGCTTCGGCCTTGATGCAGATCAGGCGGCTTGCTCCAATTCCATGAGCATCACGTAGACGTGCTGTGGGTCGGTGATGAGGCTGATCCGTCCTATCCCTGGTATGGACATCGGCTGCACCTGCATACTGCCGCCCATCGCCTGCACCTGCTCCAGCGCCGCGTCGAGGTTCTCCACCCCGAAGTAGACCGTCCAGTTCGGCGGTACTACTCCCCATATCGGCTGGATTGCGAGCATACCTGCTGCAGGAGCTCCGTCGTTCGTGAACAGGTTGTATGGCATGCCGCCCGCGCCCGGCACCTCCTGCGCCACCCATCCAAAGAGGTTGCAGTAGAAGCTGCCTGCAGCCTCCGTATCGTGGGTGTACAACTCGGACCAGCAGTAAGCGCCCGCTTCCCCGATCAGGTCTACGCCGATGTGCGTCTTCGCCTCCCACAGGTTCAGGACGGCGCCGGTCGGGTCCATGATGCTGGCCATCCTGCCAAACTCCATCACGTCCATCGGCGGCATGATCACTGTCCCGCCCAGGTCGGCTGCCTTCGCCGCCGCTTCCTCTACGTTCGCAACAGCGACGTAGGAGTTCCAGTGGGGAGGCACCCCCTGCTCCAGCAGATCCGGCATCATCGGGGACATCCCGGCTAAGTTCTTTCCGTTCCGGCTGAAGAGGGTGTACACGAAATCGTCGCCCACCGGGTTATCGACGGTCTCGCACCCGAGCAGTGTGGAGTAGAACTCTCTTGCGCTCTCCACGTCGGTGGTCATCAGGTCTACCCAGTTGAACCCACCGGGGTAAGGTTGGGACACTTCCGCCATCTCTCTCTCCTTCGGGCGCGCCGTCATCGGCTGCACCATCGTGCTCAAAGGATACGCCAAACGCTGTCGGGTTCCTCGCGTGAGGATGACCCCTTCGTGCTGTCGCGCTACTTGATGATCTCCCTGTCGCGCATGCTGACGTAGCCGTCCCGCGCCACAACGACGTGGTCTGCCAGCTTGATGTCCAGCGTCTTGCCGACGGCGGCTATCTCCTTCGTCAGCGCCACGTCCGCTGCGCTCGGGTCCGGGTCTCCGGACGGGTGGTTGTGCACCATCACCACGCTGGGAGCGTTCACCTGCACGGCCTGACGGAAGACCTCCACGGCGCGCACGCTCACGCTGTTCACCGTCCCCACGAAAACCGTGGAGACGGCTAGCAACTGGTTCCGCGAGTTGAGCGACAGCACGCGCAACTGCTCCTGCGGCAGGAACTCCATCAGCGGCTTCATCATCCGCGCAACGTCCATCGACGTCTGGAGGACGGGCGGACCCGCTTCGTCTGTCAGCGCCGCGATGCGCTTGCCCAGCTCCAACGCGGCCAGCAGGTGTGCCGCCTTCGCCTCACCGAAGCCGTGGAATGCGCACAGCTCCCCGTGCGACACCCGCGCGAGGCGCTCCAGCCCGCCCGCCTCCGACAGCAACCGGTTGGCCAGCGTGACGGCGCTCTCCGCTTTCGTGCCGGTGCGCAGCAGGATCGCGAGCAGCTCCGCGTCGCTGAGCGCGGCCGGCCCCGCGTCGCGCAGGCGCTCCCTCGGGCGCTGCTCTCCGGGCATGTCGCGTATCAGCACGGGGCGGACCCGCGGCTCCTGCAGTATCCGCTCGGCGGTCGTCGTTGTATCCGGTTCGCTCATCGCAGGTATCATCGGAAAGAGGACCGCGAACGCGCTATAGGCTGGTGTCACACGATGGCGGACAGGACAACGGAAGAGGAGATAGCGCACTGGCGGGCATTCCCGCGTGAGCGTCCGGCGAACATCGAGACGCCCGGCCCCGGCCAGGAGTCCGTGTGGGACTACCCGCGCCCGCCCCGTGTAGAACCTGTCAGCGTGCGTCTGCGCGTCGAGTTTGCGGGCGTGACCGTCGCGGAAACCGCGCGTGGGATGCGTGTCTGCGAGACGGCTGGTGCGCCCGTCTACTACTTCCCGCCGGACGACGTGAAGCGCGTGTTCCTTCGCCCCATGAGCCACACGACGCTCTGCGAATGGAAGGGTGAGGCGTCGTACTGGACGCTGAGCGTGCGCGGACGCGAAGCCCAGGCCGCCGCGTGGTGCTATCCGTCGCCGTTCGAGGGCTACGAGGCGATAGCCGGATGGTTCGCCTTTCACGCGGGACGTGCCGACGCCTGCTACGTCGGCACCGAGCGCGCTGCTCCGCAGCCGGGCGGCTACTACGGCGGCTGGATAACCTCCAACGTCGTGGGTCCGTTCAAGGGCGACCCCGGCACCGAGCGCTGGTGACCCCTCTTCATGCAAGGCTAAGGAGGACTGCATGCCTGAACCGGGACTCTTCGAAACGATCTACGCCCAGCGGGCCATCCGCCGGTTCAAACCCGACCCCGTACCGCGAGAGGCCATCGAGCGCATCATCGAGGCCGCGACGCACGCTCCCTCCGGCGGCAATCGCCAGCCATGGGCGTTCGTCGTCGTGACCGACCCGGCGAAGAAGCAGCACATCGCGGAGTGGTACCACGAGGGGTGGGTCTCGATGTACGCCTCCGACCCGTCGCGCCCGCGCAACGCCGTCTACCGCTCCGCCGAGTACCTCGCCGAGCACATGGCCGAGACGCCGGTGCTCATCTTCCCCTGCATCGCCGCGGGAGGGGGACGCACGCCGTCGTTCCAGACCGGCTCGTCCATCTATCCGGCAGCGCAGAATCTCATGCTCGCCGCCACTGCCCTCGGGATTGGCACGGTCATCACGACGTTCCACATGCGGCGGGAAGGGGAGGTGAAGTCGCTCCTTGGCATACCGGACGACTACGCCACCGCCTGCATGATTGCGATGGGCTACCCGGCGGACGGTGAACGGTTCGGCGGCGCGCGGCGCAGACCCGCCTCCGAGGTCACGCACTACGAATCGTGGGGCGGGTAGGCTCCTACCTGTTCAGCCAGCCCCGGCCTTGCAGCGCGCCCCGCGCATAGCAGACCTGCCCCCCGTGGTGGATCGACTCCACGATGATGCCTGGCAGCCGTTCGCGCAGCGGCACGAGTTCCGTCCCGCGCACCGGCGGCACCATGCGGCCGAGGTCGGCCTCGGTCAGCGAGTCGAGGAAGGCGTCGGTGTTGGCGCGGACGGCCCTGTAGTACTCCAGCAGCGTCTCCGCCGGGGGCGAAGCGAACGCGTCCACCTGCTCGTTGGTGTCGCCGTTACCGCGGTAGGACGGGTCCGGCGCCATGCCGAAACGCTCGTACCAGCCGTCGCGCACCCAGACCGTCTCCTGCCCGCTCATGCTGGACACCGCGAAGTCCTGCACCCGCGACAGGTGCCACATGAGCCAGCCGATGGGGTTGGACTCCGGCGCCGGGCGCTGGTGCAGCTCCTCGGAGGAGAGGCCCTCCACGGCGGCCAGCATGTACTCCTCGTTCCTGTTCAGCGCGTCCTTGATCACCTGTCCCAACGACGACATGGCGTCCTCCCTCTCTCGGATGCGGAAAGGGCGGCCTTCTGCAAGACCGCCCCTCTCGTTCCACGCTGGTTCGCTGTGAACCTACGCGACGGTAACCGTTGCGCCGGACTCTTCCAGCTTCTTCTTCGTGTCCTCGGCCTCTTCCTTGCTGATGCTCTCCCGCACGGCGACGGGCGCGCTCTCCACCATCTCCTTCGCCTCGCGCAGGCCGAGGTTCGTCAGCTCGCGCACCGTCTTGATGACGTTGATCTTGTTCGCGCCGATGTCGGTCAGCGTCACAGTGAACTCGAACTGCTCCTCCGCCGCCTCCGCTGCGCCATCCCCGCCTGTGGCAGGGGCGGCGGCGACCGCTACCGGTGCGGCTGCGCTCACGCCGAACTCTTCTTCCAGCGCCTTCACCAGCTCCGAGAGCTCCAGCACAGAGAGAGACTTGATCGACTCGATGAGTTCTTCCTTGGTTGCCACGTGGTCCTCCTGTTCCGTTTCTTGTTCTTATCAGGCAGCGCCCAACTGTTCCGCGCGGCGCTGCAGCACGATGGCGAGCGCCCGTGTCGGGCCGCTCAGCACGTTCACCAGGCCGCTGATGGGAGCGTTCATCTGCCCCAGCAGCTTGGCGACGAGTTCGTCCTTGCCCGGGAGTGCGGCCAGCGCGACGACCTGCGCCTCGCTGATCAGCGCTCCGTCCATCACGCCCTTGCGTACCTTCAACTCCGCACGTGTCTGTCGCACGTACTCGTTCACGGCTTTCGCTGCCGCTACCGGGTCGTCGTAGCCCAGCACCACGCCGGTTGCGCCTTCCAGGATGTCCCGGAACGCCTCGACCCCAGACTCGCCCGCCGCGATGGACGCGATACGGTTCTTGACGACCCTGTACTCGACTCCCTGCTCACGCAGGCGATGCCGCAGTTCGGTCATCTGGTTGACCTTGAGACCGGAGAAGTCCGTGGCGATGACGATGGCGGCCTTGCTCAGGCGCTCCGCCAGCTCTGCCACTGCTTCCCGTTTCGCTTCCGTCGGCACTGTTTCACCTCTCCATAACAAAAGACCCGCTTCCGAAGACGCGGGCCCTGCGCTCTCATACGGTATGAGGCTTGATCAGGCGCGCCTCGGTGGGCCCTTCCGGCTTAACCCCGCGATGCGGGGACCCACGGTCTTCGGCGTTGGCTGTTCGCTTGTCGTATGCAGTCTACTCGACCTTCATCGCCACCGTCGAGCCCACGTCCAGCGGAACGCTGGGGCCCATCGTGGTTGTGAGGTGCGCTGTCTTGATGAACTGCCCCTTCACCGCAGCCGGGCGGAGCCGGTTCACCGTGTCCATCACGGACGCCACGTTCTCGAGCAGCTGCTCGTCCGGGAAACTCGTCTTGCCCACCGGCGAGTGGATGATGGCGGTACGGTCCATCCGCAACTCCACGCGTCCCTTCTTCGCCTCGCGTACGGCGTCCGGGATGTCCTGCGGCTGGACGACGGTGTTCGTGCGCGGGTTCGGCATGAGGCCCCGGCGACCCAGCACCCTGCCGAGTCGTCCGATCTTGCCCATCATGTCCGGCGTGGCGATGGCTACGTCGAAGTCCAGGAACCCGCCCTCGATGCGTTCGATGAGGTCGTCGGCGCCGACGACCTCCGCCCCGGCTTCCTGCGCCGCGAGCGCCCGCTCACCGGCGACGAACACGGCCACGCGCACGGGCTTGCCCAGTCCGTGGGGGAGCGAGGCGACGCCGCGCAGCTGCTGGTCGGCGTGGCGCGGGTCTGCGCTCGTGCGCAGGTGCAGTTCCACCGTCTCGTCGAACTTGCTCGTAGCGGTCTGCCGCAGCACGCCGATCGCCGCCGCGGGTTCGTACCGCTGCTGCCGGTCTATCGTCTCTGCCGCGGCGCGGTAGCGCTTGCCGTGCTTCACCATGCCTACTCTTCCTCTACGGCGACGCCCATGCTGCGAGCCGTACCCTCGATGATCTTCATGGCGGCGTCCAGGTTGGCCGCGTTCAGGTCCTTCTGCTTCGTCTCCGCTATCTCCCGGATGGCCGAGCGGGACAGCGAACCGGCGCGCTCGTGGCGCGGGCTGCTGGAGCCCTTCTCCACGCCCATGGACTTGCGGATGAGTTCCGACGCGGGAGGCGTCTTCGTGACGAATGTGAACGAGGCGTCCTCGAACACCGTTATCTCGGCGGGGATGATCGTCCCCACCTGGTTCGCGGTGCGGGCGTTGTACTCCTTCACGAACCCCATGATGTTGATGCCGTGCTGGCCCAGCGCCGGCCCCACCGGAGGCGCGGGTGTCGCGCTCCCGGCCGGGAGTTGTAGTTTCAGAACTGCCCGAACTCGCTTCGCCACTTACGCCCTCTCTACCTGCAGGAAGTCCAGTTCAACCGGCGTCTCGCGTCCGAAGAACGACACGAGCACGCGTACCTTGCCCTTGTCCTCGTCCACCGTGTCCACGGAACCCATGAACTCGGCGAACGGCCCGCCCGTGATCCGGACCATCTGCCCGGCGGCGAGCCCCACCTTGATGCGCGGGGTGGGCTCCTCCATCCGGTTCAGGATGTGCTCCACCTCACGGTCCTCCAGCGGTACCGGCTTCGGACGGCGTTCGCGCTCGTCCTCGGACGAGACGAAGCCGGTGACGCCCGGCGTGTTCCGCACCACGTACCAGCTCTCGTCGTCCATCCGCATCAGGATCAGGATGTAGCCGGGGAATATCTTGCGCTGGACGGACTTGCGCTTCCCCTCCTTCATCTCGATCTCTTCTTCGGTCGGCACCACGACCCTGAAGATCTTGTCCTTCACGTCCATGGACTCGATCCGCAGTTCTAGGTTCCGCTTCACACGGTCTTCCTGTCCGGAATACGTGTGAACGATGTACCAGTGAGACTCGATCTCCGGTATGACGGACTGTTGCGTCATCAGCCTCTGTCTTTCTTGGTCCGATGAAAGGTGCCGGGGTGCGCCCTGCCTACAGGAACACCCGCTCTACCAACGTGCTGAAACCGAGGTCCCACAGGGCCAGGAACACCCCCACGACGGCCGACACGCCCAACACCAGCAGCGTCAGGCGTGCAGCGTCTTCCCGTGAAGGCCACGTTACCTTCGTCAGTTCGCTCCAGACCTCGCCGATGAACGCCAGCCTGCCTCTGCGGCGGACCTGGCCCTCGTCCATCATCGAGCGGAGCGGGTTCCGGCCTCGGGCTTGTGCCACGCTACCGTACCTCGCGGTGGAGGCGATGCGTCCTGCAGCGTGGGCAGAACTTGTTCAACTCCATCCGGTTCGGATCGTTCCGCCGGTTCTTCTGGCTGTGGTACGTCCGCTCGCGGCATTCTGTACACGCCAGATTGATCAACTGGCGGACGTCTCCTCGCTTCTTGGCCACGATCGCTCCTTAGGTCACGCTCGTGATGACGCCCGCGCCGACGGTCCTGCCGCCCTCGCGGATGGCGAACCGCAGCCCCGGCTCCATCGCCATCGGGCTGATCAGCTTGATGTGCATCTGCGTGTTGTCTCCCGGCATCACCATCTCCACTCCTTCGGGCAAACCGATCTCGCCGGTGACGTCGCTCGTGCGGATGTAGAACTGCGGCTTGTAACCGCTGAAGAACGGCGTGTGCCTGCCGCCCTCGTCCTTCGCGAGCACGTAGACCTCGGCTTCCGCCTCCTTGACCGGCTTGATGGAGCCGGGCTTGGCGAGCACCTGTCCGCGCTCGATCTCGTCGCGCTCCACGCCGCGGAGCAGCGTGCCGACCGCGTCGCCGGGCTCTGCCTCGTCCAGCAGCTTGTGGAACATCTCCACGCCCGTGACCGTGGTCTTGTGCGTCTCCTTGATACCGACGATCTCCACCTCGTCGCCCGGGTGGACGACGCCGCGTTCGACACGGCCCGTGACCACGGTGCCGCGGCCCTTGATGGAGAACACGTCCTCCACGGGCATCAGGAACGTGCCGTCGCGCGGGCGGTCGGGGACGGGGATGTACTCGTCCAGCTGCTTCACCAGCTCCTGGACGCCGGCGTACTCGGGAGCGTTCGGGTCCGCGCTGTCGGACTCGAGCGCCTGCAGGGCGCTCAGCCGCACGATGGGCGTGTCGTCGCCGGGGAAGTTGTACTTGCTCAACAGCTCGCGGACTTCCAGTTCCACCAGCTCCAGCAGCTCCTCGTCGTCCATCATGTCGACCTTGTTGAGGGCGACGACTATGCGCGGGACCTCCACCTGGCGCGCGAGCAGGATGTGCTCCCGCGTCTGGGGCATCGGGCCGTCCGGCGCCGAGACCACGAGCACCGCGCCGTCCATCTGCGCCGCGCCGGTGATCATGTTCTTGATGTAGTCGGCGTGGCCGGGGCAGTCGACGTGCGCGTAGTGCCGGTTCGGCGACTCGTACTCGACGTGGGCGATGTTGATCGTCACGCCGCGGGCCTTCTCTTCCGGAGCGCTGTCGATGGAATCGAAAGCGCGGAACTGGCTGCCGCCGCCCAGCGCGAGCACCTTGGTGATCGCCGCTGTCAGCGTGGTCTTGCCGTGGTCAACGTGACCGATCGTGCCGACGTTAACGTGGGGCTTGGTGCGCTCGAACTTCTGCTTTGCCATCTAACCCTCTGCCTCCTGCTGTTCTCTCTTGATCCTTTGTTTCCTGTTGCTCGCTGTCATCGGCCGGAGTCCCTTCGGAACGCTCCCGACCCCTTGCGGTCGCCTGGAGCCCACAATCGGACTTGAACCGATGACCTCGTTCTTACCAAGAACGTGCTCTACCGCCTGAGCTATGTGGGCGTGTCGTGCTGTTGTCTTCTGTGGCGCGGCTGGTGGAGGGAGCAGGATTCGAACCTGCGTAGCCCTGAGGGCGTCAGATTTACAGTCTGATGGATTTAGCCGCTCTCCCATCCCTCCACGGAGGCTGTGCGCCTGTCCGGTGAACGTATCCTAACACTCTCCCCTGTCTGTAGGAGAGGCTCGCTCCCCCGGTGAGACTTGGAGCCCGAGGAGGGAGTCGAACCCACAACCTGCCGATTACAAATCGGCTGCGCTGCCGTTGCGCCACTCGGGCCGGGACGGCATCCGCCTCAACCAAAAAAGACGGCCCGCAGGCCCGTCCAATCGCAGATTATCGTACACCCGCGCAGGCGAGTCAAGCGTCACGCTTGCCCTCCGCACAGCAGTCGTGGGCGTGACCCGCGACGTGGGGCGCAGCCCCCGTCATTCCAGCGAAAGCTGGAATCCAGCGTGCCCGACGGGGCACATGGGCCGGGGCGTGGGGTGTCTTCTCCTTCTCCCCGGGGGAGATGGCTAGGCTGAGGGTGAACCGGCGGGGGGCTGGCCACGGAGGGCAGCCCCGATGTAGGTCATCGCGAAACTCATCTCCGTTACCCACCGCCGGAACGACTCGTTGTCGCTGAACTGCTTGAACAGCTCCGTGTGGTCGTAGAGCAGTTCATTCATGGCGCGCTCCAGCGCCTTGTCGTGCTCGATCCTCGCGTTCTGCTTGTCGGAATTGGCCATTGCGTTCTTGTACGCCTGGTCCTCGGCTACCTTGGCCGGCAGCTCTTCGATTATGACCTTCCCGATCTTGTCCTGGTCCTTCCACTCGATGTTGCCGAACCGGTTGTTGAAGTCCTTGAGGATGTTGGAGAGCCGGTCCATCTCCGGTTCGGCCTTCTGTCCACCACCGCCGGTGTCTATCGGCGGGATCTCCGCATCCTCGTCCGCAAGCTGGATGGCCTGCACCGCCTGCTTTTCCACGCGGTAGCTGTCCATGTCGATGGTTTCGAGGATGCCCTTCGAGAAGTCGTCCTCGATCGGCGCAGGGAGCTTGGGAACGAGGAACGTCAGGAAGATGGACAGTTTCTCCCACTCGGCGTAGGCATAAGGCAGGATGGCCCCCAGGAAATCGTAGGACCGGAGAAACGCCTTCGCCTTCCCCTTGAAGTCCACCTGTCCGTCCTCGTCCAACTGCTCGCGGTACACCGCGACGCACGCGTCCAGTATCGGGTCGAGTTTGTCGCGGTCAGCCCCTCCGAGATACAGCTCGACCAACTTGTCCACCTGTGCTGGGCTGTAGACCTGGTAGCCGTCGAGGGTTGCCTTCAGGTCGTGCAGCCTGTTCGGGTCCGTCTCCTCCGACAGGATGGTGGTGCGGTAGTAGTCGGCGAACGCGTTCTGGATCGTGTCGGCGTCGTTGGCGAAGTCCAGCACGAAGGTATCGTGCTTCTTGGGGTGGGCGCGGTTGAGGCGCGACAGCGTCTGCACCGCCTTCACGCCGGACAGCACCTTGTCCACATACATCGTATGGAGCAGCGGCTCGTCGTACCCCGTCTGGAACTTGTCTGCGCACACGAGGAAGCGATAGGGCTCTTCTTGTATCTTCTCCTCGATCAGGTTGGACGGGAAGCCGTTGAGGGACGCTTCGGTGACCTTTGTCCCTTCGTACTCATGCTCGCCGGAGAAGGCGACGATGGCCCGGTAAGGGATCTTCCACTCCGTGAGGTAGTCCCGGATGGCGTAGAAGTACGTGATGGCCCGATTGACGCTGCCGGTGACCACCATCGCCCGCGCCAGTCCGCCTATCTTCCGTTGCCCCGCGGCCTGCTCGTTGAAGTTGTCCACCATCATCTCCGCCTTGAGTCGGATGGCGTGATCGTGCTCCTCCACGTAGCGGCGCAGCTTCTTGCTCGCCCGGTTGGTGTCGAACTCCGGGTCTCCTTCCACTGTCTTCACCAGCCGGTAGTAGCTGTTCGCCGTCGTGTAGTGCGCAAGCACGTCGAGGATGAACCCCTCTTGGATCGCCTGCTTCATCGTGTAGGAGTGGAAGGGCACGTGCCTCGTCTTGCCGCCCTCGGGAACGAGCGCTCCGAAGATCTCCAGCGTCTTGTTCTTCGGTGTGGCAGTGAAGGCGAAGTAGCTGGCGTTGGTCAGCAGCTTTCTGCTCTCCATGATCTGGTTGATCTTGTCCTCGGTGGTCTCCTCCTCCTCAGCGTCAACCTCTCCAAGGACCCTCCCTACAGCCGCTGAGGTCTTGCCGCCTTGGCTGGAGTGCGCCTCGTCGATGATGAGGGCGAACGTGCGCCCCTGGTGCTCGCTGCCGATGGCGTCTACGATGAACGGGAACTTCTGAACGGTGGTGATAACGATACGCTTGCCTGCCTGGAGCAGCGTCCGCAGGTGCGCGGAGGTCTCGGCATGGCCCACGGTGGAGCCAACCTGGGCAAACTGTTTAATCGTGTCGCGTATCTGCCTGTCGAGCACCCTCCGGTCTGTAATGACGATGACGGAATCGAAGATCGTTTTGTCGTCATGCTTCAGACCGATTAGTTGGTAGGCTAGCCACGCGATCGAGTTGGACTTCCCGCTCCCCGCCGAGTGCTGGATCAGGTACCGGGGTCCGGCGCCCCTCTCGGATGCATCGGCGAGCAGCTCGCGCACCACGTCCAACTGGTGGTAACGCGGCCATATCTGCTCTCGCTTCCTGCGGCCCGTCTTCTCGTCCTTGGACTCCAGGATCTGCGCGTAGTTCTCGATGATGTCAGTCAGCCCGTCGCGCGTCAGTACCTGCTTCCACAGGTAGTCGGTTCTCAGGCCGTTGGGGTTCGGCGGGTTGCCCGCGCCCCCGTCGGTCCCCCCCTTGTTGAAGGGCAGGAACCACGACGACTTGCCAGTGAGGTGCGTGCAGAACTTCACCTCCTGGTCGTCGACGGCGAAGTGGGCGAGGCAGCGGCCCAGCTCGAAGAGCCGCTCTCTGGGATTGCGGTCTCGCTTGTACTGCTCGACGGCGTCCTCCACCGTCTGCTTCGTCAGGCTGTTCTTCAACTCGAAAGTGGCAACAGGCAGGCCGTTGACGAACAGGCACACGTCCAGGGCAAGCTGCGGGTTGTCGTTGCTGTACCGGAGTTGCCGCGTCACGCTGAACCGGTTCTGCCGGTACAGCGCCTCCGCATTCTGGTTCCCCGGCGACGGCGTGCCGTACATCAGCTCTATCTGGTAGGGCCCGTGTTTGACGCCCTTCCGCAGCACGTCGATGGTCCCCCGTTTGGAGACCTCGCTCTGCAACCGTGCCAGGAACTTGCGCCGTGTGGGGCTCTCCTTCCGGAGGTCCAGCGACTCTGCGACGACCGGCTGCGTGGCTTCGAGGAACGCAGCGAGCTTGGCGAGGTCGACGCAGTACTCACGCTCGTAGTCGTGCGGGTCGCCGCATACCCAGCCGAACCCATAGGCGGCCGGCCGCTCTTCCAATGCGCCGTCCGGGGGCGTGTCGCACGGGGCGCCCGTCAACGCCTCGCAGATGAGGCGCTCAAGCCCCTTCTCGCTGGTGTCGGTGACCGCGCCGGCTGCACGTCCCACGTGCTTTTCCCCGGGACGGTAGAACGCCCCCCGCGTCACGTTTGACCAATTCAGAACTTCGGGGGCGTCTGTGGTGTCGATCTGGTCGTCGGGCAGCCTCTTCAGCGCCGATATCTGCTCCCGCTGTCTCGGCGTCAGCTCAGGCATATCCTTCCTCGTAAGCTCTTCTCTCATTCGGCGTCGCTCGGCGGGCGCTGATGATGCGTCCAGCGTCCGGCTCGTCAGGCCAGGTGTGAACGACCAGGACGAGGAGCCCTTCGATCATCCCAATCGTACGCCATCGCTGCTCGTATGGGTACGGATCGTCGTGTGTCGCTGCGAGCAGATCATCGAACACGAGTATCGCGGTCTCGAACTCTATGCCGTGGTCCCGGAGGTTCGCTTCATTCTTCGCTTGGTCCCACTCCCAGATCAATTGCCTGGCCTACCTCTTCCGGCTCACCCACGTCGTAGGAGCCATCCTCCCTATTGTCCGGCACCCAGTCATCTTCGTCTATCGGCTCTTCTGTCTCCTCCTCTTCCTCCGGGAGCAGCGCCGCCGCCTCGCGTACGTCCACCTTGCCCGTCACCACGTCGGCGACGAGCCGGGTGCGGTACTCCTCGACCAACTCGATCTGACGGCGAACCCGGGCGATAGCCTTGTCAATCGGTGCTGTAGTTTCTCCCACGTACCGCAGAATCGATTGGCGTTCTTCAAGCGGAGGAAATGGAACCTTCATGTTGCGTAGAATTCCTAATGTCAGTTGATTGATAGTCGACGTAAAGAATGCTCCTGATTGGTACTCAAAGAACTCCGAATTAAATACTTGGTGCAGATAGTCGTTATTCACACCTCTGAATACTGTCATGAAAGCGCCAAAGGTCGTCCCCGCAGAATCTGCGCTGATGCGGGCGTTCTTCCCAATCAATGTTCGGCTTCCACTTCGAGTGCAGATAAGTATATCTCCATCTCTAGTAATCAATTTGTCCGGTACGGTACTACTCACATAAACGTTGTCGCCGTACACCAACTGTCCCCCCAGTATGTTGGATGCACGTAGAACCAGGATTCCTGCGTCCTCGTCCACCACGTCTTGGGGATCGTAGGTCAATCCAATCAGTGCATCGCCCAGATTCCTCAGCCGCCGCACTTCCCAGTGCTCCGGCACGTCCCCGAGCCACTCGACGCCGGAGGGCTTGAGGCGGGCGTTAGAGTCGAGGCCACGGGTGACGGCCTCGTTGACGATGGCCTGCTTCTCCTCCTCCAGCAGCGTGATGAGTCTCCGCTTAGTGCCGACGTACCGGCGGATGCGCTGGTCCACATAGTCCAAGTAGCGCACGATGGTCCGCTGCTCAGGGATAGGGGGAAGAGCAATCTGAACGGATTTGATGCCCACGTGAGTAAGGCCATACCGTGTCACTCCATTCGCCCTTACGTGGAACTGGTATGCCACAGCCTTGCTCTGCAATGCCAGGGCCAGATAAGCACCCTCTGTCTCAGCCGACGGCCGTAGCAAGGCTAAGTGGTAGCCAGAGAGAAGGTCATCGGCTGACTCTGCTACCAGACAAGGAACGCCGATGTCGTTCCAAGCCTCGGAGTCCTTGGTGATGAGCACATCGCCCCGCTCTAATCGAAATCTCTCAATCTCGTCAAGCGAGGCCGTCGCTGGCATAAAGGGCATAGCCGGTGTGATGCGGTCGTGTTTGTAGACATCGACATAGTTGCACAGACGAATAGGTATCTCCTCCTCTCGCGTGTGCTTGTCTACATTGCTGACGCGCATGTCGGCGACAGTCCTCAGCCGACGCACCTCCCAATGCTCCGGCATGTCGCCAAGCCACGGGATGCTGGAGGCCTTGTAGGCAGGATAGGAGGGGAGAGGGTTCATTCTGCAAATTCACGCTGTATTCGTTCCACTATTTTGTTGTGCCATTCGCCATACTTGAACAGCAGGTTGTTTGACAGCCAAGCTTTTTCGGTTATGGCGTTCAGCGTCCATGCCAATGCTGAAACATCTGGACCGACAAAGAAGGCGTAATACTGCCCCACATCAGGTTGGTTTGCATCCGGCTGTCCGTCCGGATTAAGTACAGTCACACCAGAAACAGTGCGTATAATCAAATACTGTTGGAGCACATGAACTATATTTGGTTGTCGTGCCAGGGGTACTTCGGGATGTTCATTGTAGAAATCTGTAATGTGGTCGCACACGGTATTTGCGTCGATCCCGTCATAGGCGAAGACGATTTTGTAAGGTGTATCTTGCCAGCTGTCTTCACTGATCTTCAAGAAAGGCGGCACAATCCCTCGTTGGTCAGGCATAGTAGGAACGGAAGCACAGTTGTTTAACGCATCTATGAGAGTGTTCTTATCCAGGCGTGACTTTATTTCTGCTACTGCAACAGTACCTTCCAGTGGTGCGATGTATCGATTTCCGCGAGGCATTATGAATCTGGGCGTGCTGCCATTGGTTGCTATAATGTCAACTTGGGTTGATGAATTACCTTTCATGTCGAAAACGTATCCTCCAAGGAACACATCACACATCTTGGGTAGGTGACGCTCTAGGAACGTTCGATACACTTCTTCCCGTTCCGTGCCTACTCCTGTTGGGTTCGTAAGCAAGCCGGCTTGCCTCGCTTGGCTACGCAGTTCGTCTGCAATCGAGATGTAATGTTGCTTGAGGTGATCAAAGACGTCTGGTGTCATAGAGAAACTATCTCCGCCAGCAACCCTTCGGTTTCCTGCTCTAAAGCCAGGATATCGGCCCGTATCTCGTCGAGTGCCCGCAGCGGCTGCGGCTTGTAGAAGTGACGCGTGAAGCTGATCTCGTAGCCGACCTTGACCTCCGACGGTACATACCATGCGTCCGGCGCGTAGGGCAGTACCTCCCGCCGCAGGAACCCTTCGATGCAGCCCTCCTCCAGCAGCGGCACCTGCTCGGTGTCGCGTAGTTCCGGGTCGGGCTCGTACTCCACTACGGTGCTCTGGCCGTCCACGTCAGTTGCGATCAGTCCACGGATTGGGTCGGGTTCAACCACACTCCGCTTGTGGGTCTTCTTGATGACAGGTGCAGCGGCCACTTCGCGAGATGCCAAAGCCATCTGCAATAGGTTCTTCCGCTTGACCGTCAATTTGACGCCATGCGCAGAAGCATCCGCCACAACGACTTCCATGAATCGGTTGAAGTCTGCGTGAGGTCCGTCGCCCAGCACTGTTGCCACCCGGTCGATGACGTTGGCGAGCGGCTCTTCGTTCGCGTCTCGGCAAGCGTCGCGGAAGCTTTGGCGGCGCTCCGGCGACAACTCCACGGTGAGCCGCAGCGGCCGTTCCACGGTGACCTTCCAGTAACCGAATGCCTCGTTGAGGAATATCTTCGACTGCTCGGTTTCGTTGAACGCGAAGAACGTGTTGCAGATGCGTCGGATATCCTCGTCCGACAGTTCGCAGTTCTTGCTGCCGAGGTTCTTGCGGAGGGGGCGGCGCCACTGGGTGGCGTCGATGAGCTGCACCATTCCCTTGCGGTGCGCCGTCTTGCGGTTGCTCAGCACCCAGATATACGTGGCGATGCCGGTGTTATAGAACATGTTCAGCGGCAGGGCGACGATCGCCTCCAGCCAGTCGTTCTCGATGATCCAGCGGCGGATGTTGCTCTCGCCCTGCCCCGCGTCGCCGGTGAACAGCGAACTGCCGTTGTGCACTTCGGCGATGCGGCTGCCTATCGGAGTCTGTTCGCTCGGGGACTTCATCTTGCTCAACATGTTGGCCAGGAACATCATCTGGCCGTCGCTGGAGCGGGTGATGAGGGAGTAGTCCGGGTCGCCGCCGTGCTCGACGACGAAGCGCGGGTCTGTGATGCCGCTCTTGCCGCCCATGTCCTCCAGGTCGCTCTTCCAGCTCTTGCCGTAGGGCGGATTGGACAGCATGAAGTCGAATTCCTGGGCGGGGAAGGCATCCTTGGCGAGGGTGGAGCCGAACCGCATGTTGTCAGCCTCTGCGCCCTCGCCCTTCAGAATGAGGTCGGCCTTGCTGATGGCGTACGTCTCCCCGTTCACTTCTTGGCCGAACAGGTGGATGGAGACGTCCTTGCCCTGCTCGGCGGCCAGTTCCATGAGCGTGCCCTCGGCAACGGTCAGCATGCCGCCGGTGCCGCAGGCGCCGTCGTAGACGAGGTAGGTGCCGGACCTGATCTCGTCTGCCACGGGCAGGAACACGAGGCGCGCCATGAGTTGCACCACGTCTCTGGGAGTGAAGTGCTCCCCGGCCTCCTCGTTGTTCTCCTCGTTGAACCGCCTGATCAGCTCCTCGAAGACCGTGCCCATGCCGTGGTTGTCCAGCCCCTCGAGCCGCACGGAGCCGTCGGCGTTCAGGACGGGGCGCGGGCTGAGGTTGATGGACCTGTCCGTGAACTTCTCGATGAGGAAGCCAAGCCGCCCCGTGTCCGCGAGCCTGGGGATCTGGTTGCGGAACTCGAACTTGTCCAGCACCTCTTGGATATTTGGTGAGAAGCCGTCGAGGTACTCCTCGAAGTCTGCCTTCAACTGCTGCACATTAGTGCGCGAGGTGAGATCGCCGAGCAGAACGCGTGACGTGTTATAGAAAGACTCGCCGGAGGCCTGGCGCAACGGGCCATCTTGGTTTGCTATACCGGCGGCGTCCAGATGCTTCTTCGTGGCACGCACCGCTTCCTTTGTCGGTTCCAGGACGGCATCGAGGCGGCGGATGACCGTCATAGGCAGGATCACGTCGCGGTACTTGCCCCGCACGTAGACATCGCGCAGCACGTCGTCCGCGATGCCCCAGATGAAGCTGCTGATGTTCAGTGCGCTCACGCTACTCGTCCTCCGGCGCCTCACCTTACAAGTGGAGAGGACCAGAGGCAACGTGCCCATATCCTCACCTCTCCCATTGGGAGAGAGCCTGCCGTGAGCTTGTCGAACAGGTCGCCGCACAGCAGCGGGTGAGGGTTATGCCCCAACGTCAGATTTGTGACATCCGCCCGTTGCGATGACGAACCGCCCCTCCGTACGCTGTTATCGACGGCCCAACGCCACCGGCGGCATCGCCGGGGCGCAGGCCGAATCCGTGGAGGAGGCATGTCACCAAATGTCACCAAATGTCACCATCAGAAAAGAGGCCGCACTCTCCCCTCGACAGTCCGCAGCGCTGCCCTACATCGTGTCCGAACCTACCTTGACGCGGGGCGCTCAGGCCGCTCACATAACCAAACGCACCCTCATGCGCTGGATGAACGAGCCCGCCTTTCGCGCGGAGCTGGAGCGCGTCCGCAGGAACATCGCGGATCTCGCTTACACGGAGTTGGAGGGACTCACGTTCAAGGGCGTCATCCGGATAGCGCAACTGATGGACAGCGACAACGAGGGCATCGCGCACCGCGCATCGAAGACCGCGCTCTCCATGTCCCAGTCGTTCCGCGAGCAGCGCCAGCTCCACCAGCAGCTCGAAACGCTGGAGAACGCCATCACCATCATGAGGCAGCAGCGATGAGGGCCAGGGTGAGGGCGCTCGAACGCTATCTCGGTTGCCTCTCGGCGCAGGCCAAACTCGCACCCATCGCGGAGCGCTACGTTGAGGCGTGGATAGACGCGATGGAGGGCGGCTGGCCGCTACCCGACCTCACCTATCTCTTCCAGGCGTCGGCAGCCGTACACGTTCCCATCCTCAACCCTGGTCCCATCACCAGCTACCTCCAGCATTGCGCGAGGAGAAAGGAGATCCCGGAGGAGGAACGCATCGTGCTGGCCATCGCCCACGCCTACGCGGAGGGCAACCCGTTCGAGAACATGGAGAAGACGTGCCGATGTCCTGCCCGGCGTCCGCTCGTCGGGCGAGGGCGGTCGAGGCCCAACCCCTTCCACGGACCATGATGGCAAACTCGTCATGCCGGCGAACGCTGGCATCCAGCGCGCGCAGCGCCCATATCTCACCTCTCCCCCTGGGAGAGGTCGCCGCGGAGCGGCGGGTGAGGGTGAGTTCTCGTTTGACCCTCCCCAAGCCGTATGGTAGCGTGCCGATGAAGCGTGTCCGCGACCCTTCCTCCGGCAAGAGCAGCGTAACGGCGGCGATTACGGGTGCGTGTGGAGCGAGGAGGAGAGGCCACCGATGCAGACCCCCACGAACGCCCGCGACTCCCTGAAGGCCCTTGCAGACGATCTGCTTCGGGACCAGCGCCTCATCCTCGTCTCCAACCGTGGCCCCATGGAGTACCACGTCGCGTCCGGCGGCGAGTTGCAGGCCCGCCGTGGCAGCGGCGGCGTCGTGACCGCGCTCAGCGGACTCACGAACCACGTCGATTTCACCTGGATCGCCTCGGCCATGAGCGAGGGCGACCGCCGGGCCGCGCGGGCGAACGCGGGCAGGGCGGTCCCGTCGCCCCTGCCCGGCCAGCGCGTCTCCGTAAGGTTCATCAACACCCCCCGCCGCGCCTACCACAAGCACTACAACATCATCTGCAATCCCCTCCTCTGGTTCATCCAGCACTACATGTGGAGCTCCCCGTACACGCCCCGCGTCGACGCCGCCGTCTACGACGCCTGGGAGAACGGCTACGTCCACGTCAACCGCGAGTTCGCCGACGCCGTCGTGGACGAGGCGGCTCAGACCGACGCCCGTCCGCTGGTGATGGTGCACGACTACCAGCTCTACCTCGTCCCCGGCATGGTGCGGGAGCAGCTGCCCCACGCCCGCATCCACGAGTTCGTCCACATCCCGTGGCCCACCGCGAGTTACTGGGAGCTCCTTCCGGCCATGATCCGCACCGCCATCTGCGACAGCCTCTGCCAGGCCGACATCGTCGGCTTCCAGGCGCCGCGCGACGTCCGCTCCTTCCTCGGCAGTTGCGATGCCTTCCTGGACGGGGCCGTCGTCGATCGTGTCGCGTCGTGTGTCCACTACAAGGGACGCACCACCCTCGTTCGCTGCTACCCCATCTCCATAGACGTCGACGAGGTGCGCGACATCGCGGATTCCCCGCGCGCCGACGAGTACGAGCAACGGCTCACTCCGCTCCTCGGCAGGCAGACCATCGTTCGGGTGGACCGCGCCGAACCCAGCAAGAACATCGTCCGGGGCTTCGCGGCCTACGAGACGTTGCTGGACAGGCGTCCCGACCTGCGCGGCAACGTGCGCTTCCTCGCGTTCCTCGTCCCTTCCCGAACGCACATCCGTCAGTACCAGCGCTACGTGGAGGAAGTGGACACCGCCATCAGGCGCATCAACGACCGGTTCGGTACGGACGACTGGACGCCCATCCAGGTCTTCTACGAGAACAACTACACCCAGGCCATGGCCGGCATGCGTCTCTACGACGTACTGCTCGTCAACGCCGTCATCGACGGCATGAACCTCGTTGCCAAGGAAGGCCCCATCGTCAACCGCAGGGACGGCGTTCTCATCCTCTCGGAGTCCGCCGGAGCCTACGAACAGCTGCGCGTCGGCGCGCTCCCCGTTGCCCCCGCCGACATCGAAGGCGCGGCTCGGGCGCTCGACGAGGCGCTCTCGATGCCGCCGGAGGAGCGCAAGCGCAGGGCAGACCTCATGCGGGACTGCATCGAACGCGAGGACATCACCGACTGGCTCCGCCGTCAGCTCCTCGACCTCGACGCCCTCGACAACTGAATGGAGGCATCATCGTGACCACATCCAGCTCTTCCTCGAACGGACAGCCTGTCCTGCGGTTCGGCGTCATCGGCGTCGGCAATGCGGGCGGCGGCGTGCTCAACATGATGCGGGACGAACCCAGGGTCGAGGTCGTGGCCGCAGCCGACCTGCGCCCGCAGGCCCTCGAGGCCTTCCAGCGCGACTTCGGCGGAAAGACGTACGACAGCGTCGAGGGGATATGCCGGGACCCTGACGTCGACGTGGTCTGGATCGCGACACCGAACCACTTCCACTGTCCGCACACGGTGCTCGCTGCCGAGCACGGAAAGCACATCGTCCTCGAAAAGCCGATGGCCCTGTCGCTGGACGAAGCGTCCCTCATGGTCGAGACGGCGGACAAGCATGGCGTCAAGCTGCTCTCAGGCCACACCCGCGCATTCGACCCTCCCGTCCAGACGATGTCGCGCATCGTCCGCTCCGGCGAGGTCGGCGCGATCAGGGCGATGAACGTGATGTCGTTCACTGACTGGATGCTCCGTCCGCGCATGCCGGAGGAGGTAGACGTACAGACCGGCGGGGGAGTTGCCTTCCGCCAGGCCCCGCACCAGATCGACTCGCTGCGGTTCCTCGGCGGCGGACTCATCCGAAGTGTGCGCGGCACGACGGGCATATGGATGGAGGGGCGTTCCGGGGCTCCGGGGTACTACACGGCCTATCTGGAGTTCGAGGACGGAACGCCGGCCACCATCGTCTACAACGCCTACGGCTACTTCCTCGCCAACGAGCTGCTGCCTTGGGAGATGGAGGCGGGAGCGCAGGCGGAGAACCGGGCGCGCGTCAGGAACGGCATCAATACCGGCACGTTGGACCAGGCCCGGGCGAAGGATGAGATGCGGACCGCCAGCATGCAGGGACAACGCAACGCATTGGAGGGTGGGGGAGCCCCCTCCGGCCCTCCGCGGCAGCGCTTCCAGAGCGACCTCGGGCTGTTGCTCGTCACCTGTGAGCGCGGCCTGCTGCGCCAGTCGCCGAACGGCATCTACGTCTACAACGACGACGGCCTTCGGGAGGAACCCATCGAAGTGAAGGAAAGCGGCGGCGACCCGACGATCGAGGAGGCCTATAACGGCATCGTGCTCGACAAGCCCATATTCCACGATGGCCGCTGGGGTATGGCCACGTTGGAGGTCCAGCTGGGCCTGATGCAGTCGGCCCGTGAACGGCGCGAGGTGTTGCTCGAGCACCAGGTGCCGGTGCCATCGGACCTTGCTCACTAGCGCAGACAGGAGGTGCTTCCATGCCGGACGTCCAGATGAGCCTGATCGGGAGCCCCGCCGACATCGTCAACCCGCTCTTCGAGGGCGAGGTCAAGCCGGAGGGGATAGAGCTCACGGCCACACGCGCCGACGGTTCGACCGGCTACTGGCGTCAGTTCACCTTCAACGAGTTCGATGTCTCCTCCCTCTCCGTAGCCTCGTACATCATCGCCCGGAGCAAGGGGTATGACGCCGTGGCGTTGCCGGTATTCGCGTCGCGCCGGTTCATGCACGCCGAGCTCCGCCACCACGCGGACTCCGGCATAAGCGTCCCCGCCGACCTGAAGGGCAAGCGCGTGGGAGTCCCCGAGTACCAGATGACCGCGTCAATCTGGCTGCGCGGCGTGCTCGAACACGATTTCGGCGTCTCGCAGTACGACATCCACTGGTTCATGGAGCGCAGCGAGGAGTTCAGCCACGGCGGTGTGACCGGCTTCGAGCCGCCGGAGGGCATCTCGTTCGCGCGCATCCCGGAGACGGAGAGCCTCGCCTCGATGATCCTCAGCAACCGGATCGACGCCGTCTCCGGCCTGGGAGCAGGCGCGGGCGCTCAGGGCAATGTCATCGACCGCTCCTCCCGGATACGCGGGAGCGGTGACTGGAGCAAGGTCAAACCGCTCTTTCCCAGCCTCATCGAGGAAGGGTCGCGCTTCTACTCGAGGTACGGCTTCATCCCGGCTACGCAGATGTACACCATCAGGAAGTCGACCTACGACAAGTACCCGTGGGCCGCGTTCAACCTGTACGACGCCTTCGTACGGGCCAAGCGGCGCGCCGAGGCCACGCTCAACGAGCGAATCCCCTCTTTCATGGTGTTCGGCAGGGAGTACATGGCGCAGACCCGCAAGCTGCTCGACGGCGACCCGTTCGTCTACGGGGTGGAGGCGAATCGCCCCATGATCGAAACCGTCATCGACTTTCTCCACGAGCAGCATCTCATCGCGGATAAGCCGAAGGTCGAGGACCTCTTTGCGCCGAGCGTGCTCAGCCTCTAGCGAGCTTGCCTGGTCCTCGGTAGTACAGGCCTAAGAGCGGCGTTGCCAGCCGGACAGCGCGCGCTGCATCTCCAGCGCATCTACCGCCATCTGGTTGCAGTTCGTCCGCTCGAGCTCGAAGTACTCGATGTTTCCGCAGTAGCCCTCCTGCGCCTCCAGCCAGTCGCGGAGAGCCCTGCTCCATACGTTCACTTCTTCGGAAGACGGCTGCCCCGCGAAGTCCGGTATCTCATACTGCAGCCGGTTCCTCTCGTTGAGGAGTTCCGCCAGCTTTACCGTGTGTGGCCTCGAGGGGTCGGCGAGGACGAGCGGCGGTGGAGCAGGCGTTGGGGTTGGGAAGGGGCCCACCCGCAAGGGGCGCGGAGTCGGCGTCGCTGTAGGGGTCGGCGTCGGGGTTGACGTGGCGGTCGCGGTGGCCGTGGGGGGAGGCTTCGGCGTGGGCGTCCCGGTCGGAGTGGGTGACGGGCGCGGGGTCGGAGCGGCCGCGGTTATCGTGGCCTCTATGTCCTCGCGTTCCTGCGCTGCTTCAGCGGTGGCTTGAGATGCAGCCATGGCTGCGGCTGCCGTCGCGTCGGCGTCGGGCTCGTTGCCCTGCGAGCACGCGGCAAGGGTCGCGAAGAGGAGTAGCAAGGGGAGGTATCTCATAGGCATCGGCTTGGCCATCTTATCTGTCCCACTTCGGCGTCGCTACAACTCCCCCGAGAGCCAGGTGAGGAACCGTCCTGTCGCCGCCGTATCCGCCAGCGCATAGTCCGCCGACGCCAGCAGCTCTGCAGGGGCGTCTGCTGTTGCGATCGCTGCGCACAGTCCGTGAATGGCCCCGGCGTCGCGCATCTCTCGGACGACCGCGAAGGCTTCCGCATCCGTGCGGTCATCCCCCAGCACGAGCGCCGACGCCAGCCCTTTGCGTCGTGTGAACGAGCGCACCGCTTCGCCCTTGGAAAGCTCGACCGGTGGGCGCACCTCCACAACCATCTTCCCTTCGCGGATGCTCATCCCCTTGGCGTGTGCATCGAGGAAGTCGAGGATGTCTGACCGGACGGCATCAGGCTCAGCCGTATTCCGGTAGTGCACGGAGAGGCTTACTCCTTTGTCTTCGAGGAGGGCACCCGGGGTGGTGATGCCTCGTTCCACCGCCTTCGCGATCTCCTGCATGCGTTCCAGGTACGGCTCCGCAGCAGGTTCGATGCTCGCCGCTCCTTCCTCCCACCATTCGGCCCCGTGGTTGCCGGAATAGACCACTGTGTCGAGGCCAACCATCTCCTGTGCCTGTGCCACGCTCCGTCCCGTCAGCGCGACTACCGTGATCCGCTCCGCCAGCGTTTGCAGTGCGGTCCGTGTCGCAGCGGGCACCGTGGCGGCCGTGGGGTCAGGGACGATAGGGGAGAGGGTGCCGTCTATGTCGGTGAAGATGCAGGCAGGGCGGTGCGCCAGCAGCGCGAGCGCTTCATCCCGGTGCGCGAGCAGGTCCTGCAGGCCGATCACGAACCTGCCGATCCCTGAACCGCATCAGGTGGAGCAGAGGAGTCGAACACCACCTTCCGCACCGGGTAGTTGATCTCTATCCCTTCCTGCTTGAAGCGCGTGTGCAGCCGCTTGATGAGGTCGTTCGTCACGATGAACGAACCTACCCGGTCCTTCGCCTGCAGGAAGACCCAGAAGTCTACGTTGGAGTCGCCGAACCGCTCGAACCCGAACCACGGCTCTTCCCTCTCTGCCTCGGGGTTGGCGGCGATGGTCTCGCGAGCGACCTCCAGTGCGACCTCGTTGACGCGCTGCAGGTCGCTGTCGTAGCTCACGCCGCACGTGACGAGGACGTTCATCCGCGGGTCGGGGCGGCTGTAGTTCACCATGATCGAGCTGGACAGGACGGAGTTGGGGATGATGACGTCGTTGTTCAGCCAGGTGCGTATCTTCGTGCTCCGCAGTCCCACCGATTGCACATACCCCGCAGGGCCGCCCTGCAGTTCGATGTAGTCCCCCTCCGTGAACACACCTTCCGAGAGGATGTTCGTTCCTGCGAAGAAGTTGCTGAGCGTCGGTTGCAATGCCAGCGCGACCGCCAGACCCGTGATGCCGAGACCGCCCAGCAGCGGGCTGATGCTGATGCCCAGCATGTCCAGGACGATGAGTCCTCCGATGGCGTAGACGGTCAGCGGGATCACGCGTCTCGCTACCGGGAGGATCCGGTCGTCCAGGTTGGTTTTGGTGGATATCGCGATCGTGAGGCTGTACCAGCTCGCAACGGCCAGGAAGACGTTGGACAGGGCGAAAGCGCCCACGATGACGAGGGCGGCTCCACCGATGGTCGTGATCTCGCCGTGCCAGGGTTCTGCGTCCGGCCAGAGGAGCAGGGAAACCATCGCTCCCAGGATGATGAGGAAGAGCGCTCCCGGTCTGGAGGTGGCGCGCATGATGGAGTGCGCCAGGCGGTAGGTACGTTCGCTGACGCCGGTTCCGCTCACGTCGGTTCCGCTGGCCCCGGTAAGGTACTTGCGGGTGATGAAGCGCGTGATGAAGAGAAAGGCGAACGCGACGACCATGGAGGCGACGAACACGCCGCCGACGATCAATCGTTGGGCCTGGAGGTCGGTTGTCAGTGGATCGAGAGGCACGTTTCACTCAGATGAGGATCTGCTTCTTAACGATACCCTTCCTGCCGCGCTACGTGCAGTCGCTAAGGCTCGCTCTTCCGGCAATCCGCAGGCGAGAAGCGGGCCTCAACGCCTTGCGGCGCGCCGCCGCCTATAGTAGCGTTACGAGGACGGTTCGATACGATACCGATGCTCCGCCGGAGGCCCAACCACCCATGTCCGTAGCAAGCGCCGCGCCTCGCAACGCTCGCCTCGTCTACCTTTCGCTCATCGTCCTCGGACTGCTGGCCGCTATCGTGGCCGCAACCACCATAGGCGTTATCTCCTACAACTACCTGACCCGCGACGAACTCCGCAACCCGGTTCCCAAGGAGAGCGACTACGGCGGCGGTCACGCCTCGCTTCCGGCCGGGTTCACCTACCTGTAGGACGGGGCGCACGCAGCGCCTATAATCCCCACCATGACAGAGGGGCCCTTCAGACTGGACGGCATGGTTGCCGTCGTTACCGGCGGCAGCCAGGGCATCGGCGGGGCCGTCAGCGCCGCGCTCGCGCAGGCGGGCGCCACCATTGCCGTCACGAACCTCCCGGCCAAGCGCCCGGATGTCGACGCCTTCGTGCGGGAGCTCGAGGCCGCAGGCGGCAAGGCGCGCGGCTACGACCTCGACGTGAGCATTGCCTCCTCCATCGCCCCGGTCTTCGACACCATCGCCGCAGACCTCGGCGGACTGCACATCCTCGTGAACAATGCGGGAGTGAGTTCCCGCATGAGCGCCCTGGACGTGTCCGAAGAGCACTGGGACGCGGTGCATGCCGTGAACGTGAAGGGCGTGTTCTTCGCGGCGCAGGCCGCGGCCCGGCATATGCTGGACGCGGGCTACGGACGCATCGTCAATGTCGCGTCGCAGCTGGTCGTCACCTCGGGCCCGAACCGTGCCGTATACGTCTCGGCCAAGGGAGGCGTGGTTGCGCTCACAAAGTCGCTGGCCTCGGAATGGGCGATGCAGGGCATCACCGTCAACGCTGTGGGACCCGGCCCCACCGACACGCCCATGACGCGAAACCCCGACTCCGCCCGCAGCGATGCCGACTTCCTGCGCCATTCGCCCATCGGCAGGCGACTGCAGCCGGAGGAGATCGCTGGCGCGGTGGTGTTCCTCGCGAGCAGGGAAGCAGGCGCCGTCAACGGTCATCACCTGCTGGTGGACGCGGGCTGGAGCGTCAGCTAGCCGCGTATACCGCCGTCGCCGGCCGGAACGCCGACCAGCACGACCAGAAACTGTTGACGTGCGGGAAGACGTCCAGGCGGTTGCCTGCGAGTGGCCCTCTCAGCGCCTCCCCGGTGATGCTCCAGGTCGAGCCGGTCTGCTCGTCCGTGAACACCCCGCGCTCTGACCGGAATGTGAGCGTCCGGTCCCCGCTTCGAGCGTCGAACGCTATGGCCGCCCCGACGTCCCGGCCCTGTGCGACGTCCGCGCTGCTGAGCGGGGACGAGGTGCCCCGTTGCCAGAACATCGCCACGGGTGCGCCATCGATCTGTACATTGACTACCCCGGAGAAGAAGAGCTCCGAGAATGGCACCGCGAGCGCGTCGTCGTCACTCACCAGTCCGAGCACTCGCGCTCGGAGCGGCAGCCTCTGGTCGATCTCGCCTGTGGATGGAGACGGCTGGGTGAAGTCGACGTTGAAATAAGGGTTGAACTCGTAGTCGAGATCGAAGCCCGATGACCGGGAGAGGACGGTCCCGTCCGGGTAGGCGCGCTTGAAATCGCTCCAAGAGATGAGGGCGCCTTCCGCCGGCCGTAGTTGGAGCCCCGCGAACTCACCTGCGATGGCCTTGCCCGTCGCCTGTTGCCACCACGACTCGGTAGCCTGGTCGAAGAGCACCCGGTTCTCGGAGCGGAGCGCACTGGCGGCGCCGAACTCCAGCGTGAGCGTTCCTGCGTTGCGCTCGAACACAGCCGCGCTGTTGCAGCGTGGACAGTACGTGACCAGCAGCGGCGAGCCGCCGAGCCAGTCGTTCACTGCCTCGTGCTGGAGCAGGAGGCGTATCGGGTACGCCCGCGCCTCGTCTCCTGCGAATGCTGCCAGCACAGGTTCGTTGTCGCTGGTCCACGCGTCGGCCTGCTCGGTCGTCTCGTAGCGCGGTTCGGTGATAACGGGGATAGGCCCGCGCCCGCCGGCGACGACGACCGCGTCGCTCAGATCAGCCGCCACGCGTGAGAAGTCGGTGCGCCACGCGTCCGGTGAGATAGACGCCTCATTCAGCATGCGTGCCGTCTCTTCGGAAGTGAGGTCGCGTACCGGTGGTTCACCGCCATGTTCTGCCGTAGGCAGGCGCCACCATGCCAGAGCCTCGATGCGCTCGCCGGGTCGCGCCAGCGTCCACGCGAGCCGTGGCGAAGGGTCGCCCGCTGTAACGAGGAAGCGGCCCGTGATCAGCTGGCACGTGACGCCGGTGTGCTCCGTGCCGGGGCAGACGTCGGTGCTCACCGGGCCGGACTCGTGCAGGAACCAGCCGTCGAACGATGCGGCGTGGAACCTGGGCGGCAGGCCGAGTTGCGACCCGTCCGCCGACTCTACGCGCACCTCTGCGTATGCGTGCTCGTAGCCATGTTGAGGGGGGGCAGGGCTGACGCCGCGCTCCGCCCTCGTGAGCGTAACGATGATTGCGCGTCCTTCAGGCGAGACGGCGCTCACCGGCGTTCCGGGCGGGTGGGGCCGCTCGAACGAACCGTCGTCTTCCACGTCGTAGCGCGCGACGACTGGCATGCTCTCATCACGGACCTCGCTGCCGCAGCCGGGTGCGACGCTTGCGGGGTCCAGCCACCATGCGCCGTCCGCCACCACCCAGCGGTCCTCGCGCACGAGCGGTGGGACGGCGTCGCGGCCAAGGGCCCGCGCGCGGCGCTGCACCGTGGCGTCTCCGCCCTCCATGTTCATGCCGGCGATATGCCACTCGACGGCGGGCAGACGGACGAACTGCGTGCGCCCTGCGTCCTCACGAGCGATAGCAGCCTCTATCGCCTCCCCGGCTTCGCGCTGCCCAGCTTCCGCATGAACGCTGAGTGACTCTATCGGACACGTTGACTCGCTACCCGGAAGCAGTGAGAGAGCGAGCCCTTCCCAGTCCTCCTCGGAGAGGTCCGCGTATGCGAACCCGGCGAACTCACGCAGCAGTTCGGCAGAGACGAGCGGCGACTCCTCGGACGGCACGATGGGGAGTCGTTCCGCTTGCGGTTCTTCCAGCGCCGCATCCAGCGTCGCGATGAGACCCAGCACGGCGGCGGCGAGGAGAGCGGATGCGAGCAGACGGCTCTTCATCAGCCGCTGTTGCGATGGCGTCGCAACTCCTCGACGAGCGCGGGCACGAACTCCTGCCAGTCTGCCATCACGCCTATGTCCGACTGGCCGCGGAAGAACGCTGCGCGGCGGTCGTTGTTGACCGCAAGCACCGTGCCAGCGCGCTGTATCCCCACCGCGTGGTTGAAGTCGCCTCTTACGCCTATTCCGACGTACAGCCGGGGAGCGATGGAGCGTCCCGTCAGCCCCACCTGGCGCTGCCGTGGCATCCACCCCGCTTCCACCACGTCCCGCGTGCAGATGAGGTCTGCGCCCAGCAACGCCCGCAGTTCATCGAGGTCCGCGATGCGCTCCGGCCCGCCGATGCCCATGCCGACGCAGACCACCGCGCGCGCCTTGTCCAGTGCGGCCGCGTCGTCGTCCGGCGCAGCGTGGAACGCCACTCGCGCCAGGCCGTCGCTCGGTATGGCGGCTGCCTCCATGGTTTCCACGGGAACGCTTCTGGTCGGGTTGGGCTGCAGGGCGCTGAACACGCCGGGCCGCACAGTCGCCATGTTGGGTAGCGTGCGCGAGTAGATGGGCGCGACGATGTTGCCACCGAACGCCGGTTTGAGCTGTGCCAGCCCCGAGTCGTCCACGTCCAGCCCGATGCAGTCGCCAGTGAGGCCGAGGTCCAGCCGGGCGGAGACGCGTGCCGCAAGGTCGCGGCCGTTCGGTGTCGAAGGCAGCAGCACGGCGAACGGCCGCCGCTCGGCGATGGCCTCCGCCAGCACCGCTGTGTATGCGGCCGTGGAGTACGCCGACAGTCCGGCGCCGGAAGCGATCATCACCACGTCGGCGCCCGCGCGTCCCAGGGCTGCCGCGTGATCCGCAGCCTCTTCCCCGCCGATGACGAACGCGGCGACGAGGCCGCCCAGTGCGTCCGTGACCGGCTGCGCGGCTGCCAGCATCTCGAACGTAACAGGCCGCAGTCCGCTCTCATCTGCTTCCCCGACCACCCACAGCTCCGGCCCGCCGCCGGGGCGGGGAGTGTCGGCTGCTGTGTCCGAGGCGTCCGCTGCATCGGCGTCGGTGTCGAGCGCGCCTCGTTCAACGAGCGCCGCGACCGCCTCACGCGCCATCTCTGCCACGCTGCCTTCCTGGATAAGCCGGCCTTCGCGCGACGGTTCGATCTGCCGCACTTCCGCGACCCACGTAGGCGAGCCTGCTGCCCCGAACTGCGAAACGTCGTCGGAGAGCATCGTGGCGGTCAGCTCGGTTATCGCGCGCTCCTCGGCGGCGCGTACTGCATCGCGAGGGGCTTGCGCATCATGTGCGACACCCTCCATGACCGAGACGAGTAGAGGCAACGCTCCTTCTATAACCTCGGTGCCGTTCTCCAGCGCGCGCTCCGCGCGGACCGTGCCGTCTGCCGCAACCTCCAGGTGGCTGACCGCTGTGATCTGGGGGATGCCGAGCATCTCCGCGACCTCCGGCCCGACCTGTCCGGTCTCCGCGTCGACGCTGTTGTTGCCGAACAGGACGAGGTCGTACTCCTCGCGGGAGAGTGCGAGCGCCAGCGCCCGGGAGGTTGCGAGCGTGTCGGCGCCTGCGAACGCGAAGTCGTTCAGGTGGAACGCATCGTCTCCCCCCATCGCCAGGCAGCGCACGAGACCCCGCCGCGCATCGGGTGGCCCCATCGTGTAGACCGCGACGCTGCTGCCCAGCGCCTGCTTCAACTCGACAGCGCGGTTCACCGCGAGCACGTCGTAGGCGTTCAGTTCGCTCGGCACACCCTCCCGGACGAGGCGTTTCGTCTCCGGGTCGAGGCGTATGCGGGATATCGCGGGCACCCACTTTACGCAGACGGCTATCCTCACGCTTCCTCCTGGCGGCACGGTGACCGAATGCCGCACAGT
The DNA here is from genome assembly GCA_965116305.1 of Dehalococcoidia bacterium. Taxonomy (GTDB): domain Bacteria; phylum Chloroflexota; class Dehalococcoidia; order Lucifugimonadales; family Australimonadaceae; genus Bin16. The sequence continues at coordinate 494,960 of OZ220673.1, forward strand.
TTAGCGTTGCGCCGCGTCTGACGTACGTTCCTATTCGGCCCCGCGCTGGCGGTACTGCACCGCCTCCGCGAGGTGCGGCATGCCGATGATGTCCTCGCCGCTGAGGTCCGCGATGGTGCGCGCGAGCTTGAGCGTGCGGTGGAACGCCCGTGCGGAGAAGTGCATGCGCTCCATCACGGCTCGCGCCAGCCCTTCGGCCTCGTCGTCCATGCGGCAGTATTGCCACACGTCGGACGGCCCCATATCCGCGTTGCACTGTACGCACGACTCCCGGAACCGCGCCTGCTGGACCTGGCGCGCGTGACAGACGCGCTCCCGGATCCGTGCGGACGGCTCGCCTGTCACGTCGCCCGTGAGCTTCTCGTATTCCACCCGCGGAACGTCGATGAAGATATCCATCCTGTCGAGCAGCGGGCCGGATATGCGCTTCTGGTAGCGGCTGAGCAGTTGCGACGAGCAGGTGCAAGCCTTCCTCGGGTCGCCGTAGTTGCCGCAGAAGCACGGGTTCATGGCCCCCACCAGCATGAAACTGGCTGGGTACGTGACAGAGCCGTTTGCCCGGCTGATGGTGACGACCTTATCCTCTATCGGTTGCCGCAACACCTCCAGGACGCTATGCCCGAACTCCGGCAGTTCGTCGAGGAACAGCACGCCGCGGTGGCTCAGCGACACCTCACCCGGCTTGGGGATCCTGCCTCCGCCTACCAACCCCGCGTGCGAGATGGTGTGGTGCGGCGCGCGGAAGGGGCGCGTCGAGACCAGCGGGGTATCGTCGCGCAGCATCCCCGCGATGCTGTACACCTTCGTCGTTTCCAGTGCCTCGGTCGAGGTGAGCGGTGGCAGGATCGAGGCCATCGCTCGTGCGAGAAGCGTCTTGCCGCTGCCGGGTGGGCCGGTCATCAGGAGGTTATGCCCGCCCGCGGCGGCGATCTCGATCGCGCGCTTCGCCTGGTCCTGTCCGCGTATGTCCGCCATGTCGATGGCGTAGTCCTGAGGCGCGATGTGGGAGAGTTCCACGGTGGGCGTGTGCGTCAGGATCGGCGCGTCGCCCCTGATGTGCTCCACGAGTTCGCGGAGCGTACGCGCGCCGAGCACGTCCACTCCATCTACGAGAGAGGCCTCGTCCGCGTTCGTCTGGGGCACGACTGCCGTCCGCATCCCTCTATCTCGCGCCACGCCCACCATGGGGAGGATGCCGTCGGTGTGCCGCAGATTGCCCTCCAGCGACAGCTCTCCGATGAGGACCGTCTCGCCGAGCATGATGTCGATCTGCCCGCTGCTGGCGAGGATGCCCACCGCGATGGGCAGATCGTAGGACGGCCCTTCCTTGCGGATGTCCGCGGGTGCGAGGCTCACTGTGATGCGCCGCATGGGGAACTCGAAGCCGGAGTTGCGGATAGCTGCGCGCACGCGCTCGCGCGATTCCTGCACTGCGGCGTCCGGCAACCCCACCACGACGAAGTGCGGCAGGCCGGGCGCGACGTCCACCTCCACTTCGATGATCTGCCCGTCGAGTCCGGTCAACGCACACGTGTTCACCTTGGTCAGCATTTCCAGTCACCTCTCTGTGGACCGCCCGCGTTCACTGCTCGGGCGTGTCACAAGAGGTTAGGAAGCGGACCGTCGATCGCGAAAGGGGCGGATGTCACAATCCCGCGTTGGAGACTCATCAGCCGGTGCTGCGCCGGCGGCGCGTCACCCTGAAACGTGCTCAATGAACTCGCGCATCTTTGCGACGCACTCCTCAGGTCGTTCCAGTTGGAGGAGGTGTGTCGCTTCCGGCAGGAAGTCGTAGTCGACGCTCAGCATGTCGCTGAGGTCCATCGTCGGCAGGTACGAGAAGGGGAGCGTCGGGTCCGCTCCGATCACCTTCGTCGGGCACTGAAGCGACCCGAGGTCCACCGACACGGCGAAGAGCCGGGCGTAGTCCATGATCTGGGCCTCGTACTCGGGAGGACACCGCAGCACGTAGCCATCCCCATCGGTCTCCTCGCGGAGCGTCGTCCTCGCCATCAGGTCGTGTGTTCCCGGGACGACACGTGTGAAGACCGGCGACATCTGCAGGAGCTCGGCGAAGTCTCCAAGGCTGCGGAACCGGCGCGAGCGGCGGCGGGCTGACGCCGACGCGCGTTTGACCGCTGCGTCGAACGCCTCGTAGCTCTCACCCGGCTTGCACAGCGGAGGGTCGAACAGGACGAGGGCCGAGAACCCGCTGCCTTCGGTGGGCGACAACAGCGGCGCAAGGGACGAGAACGAATGAAACACCCCTATCTTCGGTTTCTCCCCCAGAAGGCGGTCGATCGCATCCATGACGAGGTCGTGGTCGTCGATCAGCGTGGGGATGGTGTGCTCCTCAAGGTCCGTTACGGCGTTCCAGCCATGGTTCCTCAGGTCGTAGACCACGACGTCGAAGTCGCCGGTAAGCAGCGACCAGAAGGGATAGTAGAGATCGATGGCGAGGCTGTTGCCGTGGCTCAGCACCAGCCGGGGGCCGTCGGGGTTGCCGTGCCGCCGCAGGAAGATGCGTGTCCCATCGGCCATCTCAATCTCGTGGACAGAGACAGGCTCCGGGATCTTCCAGTCAGGTTGCGGGTTATCGGCCAAATCTACGGGCTCTCCAACTCATGGGCGAGGGCGGCGGCGAACCGCTCGTCCCCGATGTCCTCCAGCCTCCAGGCGACAGACGGCAGGTGCGGAAAGCTGAATACGCCCGCCATGCCGCCCCTGCGCATCGCGGGAGGCGTCTGGAACCCGGAGGGATCAGTGGAGAACCCGGTGCCCAGCGCCTTGATCAGCGCCTCCTTCAGCGTCCACAGGCGGTAGAACAGGTGCAGTTTAGCGGGTTCTCGAAGAGCGGCAAGTTCCCTCTGCTCCTCCGGCCCCATCACCGCTTCTATCAGTTCGTCCAGGTGGCGTCTCCGGATGCGCTCTTCGACGTCTACCCCCAACCGTCCCGTCACCGACAGGGCGATCAGGCCGTGGCTGCCGCTGTGACTGACGTTGAAGTTGAGCGGAAGACGCGCTCCTCCCGCTATCGCGAACGGCTTCCCGTGGCTGGATGCGCCGAACGAAAGCTGGTCGTTCAGGCAGCCGAACTGCTCGCAGAGGATGGCGCGCAACGCGGCGCGGCAGAGGGTGAACTGGCGGCGCGGCTGGGGCAGGTACTTCTCCCACGCGCCCCGCTCTGCCTCGTCCAGCCACCCGAACGCCTCCGCCTCGCGGGCCGGATCGGGGCTCAGGACAACGTGCACGACCTGTACGCCGACCCTGGTCGCGAACGGACTCCACCAGGGGCCCGGAACAGGCGAAAGGCTCTCGGGAGGAGTCTGGGCAACCATCATCATGCCCGCGTCTCCCCTGAGAGCCTCTGCTTACTGCTGGATCGCAGGGGGCTAGCCGCGGGAGTCCAGGTGCGCTACCAGGTCTCCCAGGCTCTGGAACTTGACGCAGTCTTCGGGGCTGAAGGTGAGGTTGAACTCTTCCGCGACCACCTTGGTGAAGGCGACGAAGTCTGCCGAGGGGACGCCGGCGTCCCGCAGGCTCGAGTTCAGGTCGAGTTCCCGGCCCAGCGGCCGCCCTTCAATCTCCAGGTTCTCGTCGACCAGCTTCCTGATGCGTTCTTCGGTGGTGGCCATTAGGTAACTCCTCTTCTGTGTGTAGGGGGATGCGCCCCGTGTTCAGACACCCTAGCAAGGGGTATATGGAGTGTCAATCTGCATCGCTCAGCACCCGCCCGAGCCCGGTATCAGCCGCTCGAGCGGTTCGATCCAGTGGCGGCGGCGCTGGAACGGGTAGCCGGGCAGAGCGACCCGCCGCCGGGACTCTCCTGCGAACAACCCCGGGAACGAGAGCGGGAGCCCGGCCTCGTATGCTCCGGCAACCGCCTCTACGAAACCGTCGTTCAGGCTCAACTCGACTACGAGATCGGCCCCCGGCTCTCCAGTAAGGCTGCTCACCACGGGTATCGACGGCGAGGCAAGCGCGATGCCGTCGACGGCTGCTTCCAGGCTGTTCGGCGCGCCGGACGCCATCGACTCGCCGCGCGTTACCGCGACGCGAAGGCCGTCCTCGAGGCTGAACACGCCCGCCGTCTGTGATGCGGCGAGTTCGCCGGGGCCGTGCCCCACAACCACGTCTGGACGTACCCCGACGCTCGACCAGAGCGCCGTCAACGCGCACTCCAGCGCATAGACCGCGGGCTGCGTCCAGGCAGGGTCGTCGAGGTCGCCCGCCGCGCCGGGACGACCGAACATCACGTCCAGCAACGAGGCGCCGCGGGCTTCCCGCAGGGTCGCGTCGCACCGGTCCAGCACCGCGCGGAAGGCCGGCTCGCTCTCGTACAACGCCTCGGCCATTCCCATCCGCTGGCTGCCTTCACCGGTGTAGACGAACGCCACCCTGGACGCGGCTCGCGGCTCCTGCTCTTCGGGCGTCTCGCCGCGTTCCGCAACCGCCCACAACCCCTCGCGCAGCGACGCGGCATCGCGGAAGACCACCCCCGCGCGGTATGGGAAGTGGCTGCGGCCGACGCTCGCCGTCCAGGCCATGTCGGACAGCGTTGCATCGCTGGCGGCGCTGCCAGGCGGGAACTGCTCGGGGTGCTCGTCGAGCCAGGCGATGTAGCGCTCCGCCAGCTCCCGCAGGGCGCGGTCTGTCTTTCCTGACAGGGGCAGCAGGCGTGTCTCTCGGCCGGCGGTTGCTCCGTCGAGGGCAGGCCCCTGCGCGGGGATGGCAACCGGCATCGAAGGCCCGGCAGGCCTGCCGTTCTCTCCGTTGGCGCTCGCAGGTTCGCCGTAGCCCTCCACGATGACGTGCGAGTTCGTGCCCGACATCCCGAATGCGCTCACCCCCGCACGTGGCGGACGGTCGGGAACGGATGGCCAGTCGGTCGTGCCTGTGGTCACCTGCACGGGGAGTTGTTCCCAGTCCACGTTGGGGTTCGGGTTGTCGAGGTGCAGGTGTTTCGGGATCACGCCGTGTTCCATCGCGAGCACGGCCTTGATGAGGGCGGCTATCCCCGCAGCGGACTCCAGGTGGCCGATGTTCGTTTTCACCGACCCGACGAGGAGCGGACGGTCTGCCTCGCGTCCCCTGCCGTACACCGCCGCCGCGGCGCGCACCTCGATGGGGTCGCCCAGGTTCGACCCGACCCCGTGCGCTTCCAGGTAGTCCACCTCCGACGGTTCGACGCCGGCGCGGGCAAGCGCTTCCTCGATCACACGCTCCTGCGCGGGCCCTTTCGGGACGGTCAGCCCCATGCTCGCGCCGTTCTGGTTGACCGCCGAGCCGCGGATGACCCCCCATATCCGATCGCCGTCGGCCTCCGCGTCGCTCAGTCGCTTCAGTACCACGATGCCGCAGCCCTCGCCCCGCACGTAGCCGTCCGCGTCCGCGTCGAACGTTCTGCATTCGCCGTTCGCCGACAGCATGCCGAGGTCATCCATGAACCTCGTGACCTGGGTGGACAGCACCGCGTTGACGCCGCCGGCAAGCGCGAGGTCCACCTCGCCGTGCTGCAGGCCGGCAACCGCCTGGTGCACGGCGGCCAGCGACGAGGCGCATGCCATGTCCATCGGCATCGCGGGCCCCTCCAGGCCGAGCGCAAACGCAACCCGCCCCACCGTCACGCTGCCGGTTGTGCCCAGGTAGCTGTTGGATCTGCCGCTGGTCTGGATGAGGTCCCGGTACTCGCTGCCGCCCACTCCCGCGTAGACCCCTGTGCGGCTGCCTCGCAACCGGTCGGGGTCTATGCCCGCGTCCTCGAGCGCCTGCCAGCTCGTCTCCAGCATCATCCGCTGCTGCGGGTCCATCATCCGCGCTTCGATCGGTGCGATGCGGAAGAACCGGGAATCGAACAGGTCGATGTCCTTCACGAACGCGCCCCGCAGGAAGGTGTTCTCTTTCGCCGCCGGGTCGCCGACCGCGCCATACCAGTCGCCGGAGCCCTCTCGGCCGTCTGCGATCGCGCTCTCGCCCGCTATCAGCTGGCGCCAGAAGTCGGAGACGTCCTCCGCGCCGGGGAACCGGCACGCCATCCCGACGATGGCGATGCCATCCTGTACGCCGGAGCGTGTCTGCGCTTCCGGCGCACGCCGCTCCGGGAGCGCCGCTTCTGTGGGCTCCCCGAGCTCTCCCGCCAGGTGACGGGCGAGCGCCGTGACGCTCGGGTAGTCGAACACCACGGTGTTCGGAGCCACGTATTCTCCGGCGAACGCGCGGTTCACGCGGTTGCGCAGCTCCACCGCCATCAGCGAGTCCATCCCCAACTCGGAGAACTCCACCGACGCGGTCGGCGGCGTCTGCAGGCGCATCACCGCCTGCAACTCCCGCTGCAGGAACGACGACAGCATCTGCTCGCGCTCCTCCAGCGACGCGTCCCACAGGCCGGAAAGGACGTCGCCCGGCGAGGCCGCTGCCTCCGCGGCTCTGTCCTCGGTCGTTGTCAGCAGGTCCTCCAGCAGCGACGGACGTTCTTCGTGGTTCTTCGCGAACGTCGGCCAGTCCACCGCCGCCACCATCCCGGCGCTCATATCCTGCCGAAGCATCAGGTCGAACGCCTTCAGTCCCTGCTCCGGCGTGATCCAACCCGTTCCCGCTGCTTCCAGCTGCCTCGCGATGCGCTCCCGCTGCTCCTCTGCCTCGCCGAGTCCCGACCACGCGCCCCACGCGATGGTCTGGGCGGGGAGCCCCTGCGCGCGCCGGTGACCGGCGAGCTGGTCGAGGAACGCGTTGGCTGCGGCGTGGTTCGCCTGGCCGGGATTGCCGAGAACGCCCGCCACACTCGAGAACAGGACGAACATATCCAGGTCCCGGCCGACGGTTGCGCGGTGCAGGCGCCAGGCGCCCAGCACCTTCGGCCACAGCACCTCCTCGAACCGCTCCCAGCTCTGGTTCGTCAGCGCCGCGTCGGACAGCACGCCCACGCTGTGGATGACGCCCGCCAGCGGCGGCAGCGTCGCGTCGATGCGCTCCAGCATCCGGTCCACCGCGCCGGCGTCGGTGACGTCCGCGATCTCCACCTGCACGGTGACGCCGCGTCTCTGCAACGCGTCGATCGCCTCGGCAACCTCGGGGTCCGGGGGGCGGCGTCCGTTCAGCACGATCGCGCCCGCGCCCCGCTCCGCGAGCCACTCCGCCAGCGCGCACCCGATGCCACCGAGTCCGCCGGTCACGAGGTACGTCCTGTCCTCGCGCAGCCGCCCGCTCTCCAGGGGCGACGTCGTAAACACGATCTTTCCGATGTGCCGCGCCGCCCGCATGAACTTCATCCCCGGTCCGGCTTCGGTCATCGACCATTGGCTGTGGACGAGGGGCCTCACCTCTCCCGCCTCCAGCTGTTGCATGACGCGCCGCAGGGCGTCTCCGGGCGTCTTGGGGTCGTGCTCTTTCAGCACGTCCAGCATCAGGATGGCGTAGGAGACGTCCGGCCGCACCGACGCCATCTCTTCCTCGGTCAGGATGTCCAGCCGGGCCAGTTCGATGAACCGCCCCCCCTGTGCGAGGCACGACAGGCTCGCGTCGATGAAACCCTCGCCCGTCAGGCTGTTCACCACCACGTGAACGCCTTCGCCGCCCGTGGCGTCGAGTATCTCCTGCCCGAACTTCGTCGAGCGGCTGTCGAACACGTGCCGCACGCCCAGCGAGCGGAGGTACGCCTGCTTCGGCGCGCTCGCCGTCGCGAACACCTCCGCTCCCGCGGCCTGCGCCAGTTGGATGGCGGCCAGTCCCACGCCTCCCGCACCGGAGTGGATGAGCACGCGGTCGCCGGGGTTTAGTCCCGAAAGATCGAACGAGAGCGCCGCCGAAACGAACGCGGTCGGGATCGTCGCAAGTTCTGTTGCGGAGAAGCCTGACGGAACGGGCGACACCATCTCCTCTCGCGTGATCGCCTCCGACCCGAACGTCCCGAACGCCAGCCCCACGATGCGCTCGCCCACCGAGACGCTGGTCACGTCGGCGCCCACTTCGAGCACGCGGCCGCAGAACTCGCCGCCCAGCAACCCCTCGTCGATGAGGCCGAGCGCGCGGAACAGGTCCCAGAAGTTGAGTCCCGCAGCCTCGACCGCCACGCGGACGTCTCGTGGTTCCAGCGGTCGGGCAGGGTAGGGCCCGATCTGCAACCCTTCGAGCGCGCCGCCCGCATCCGGCTCCAGCAGCCAGGCCGAGTCTTCCGTCAGCGTCAGCCGCTCGGTTGCGCTGCCTGCTCGGACGAGCCGGGCCGCCTGGCGGTACCCGAGACGGTAGGCGACGTGTGTCTCCGCGTCCGGGTACAGCAGCTCGTTGACGAGGTCGGACAGCGGGGCCTGCGCTCGGGGATCGAGGTCGATCATCCTCGGCTGCAGGTGCACCGCCTCCCGCGCCACGACCTTTCCGAAGCCCCACAGCGTCGCACCGGCGATCTCCCCACCCTGCTCCTTCTCCAGCACCTGCCCGCCGCGCGTCAGCAGCCAGAACCCTTTCGCGGGGGTCACGTCCGCGTCCGTCACGCCCTGCGCGAGTGCCAGCGCGCTCGCTGCCGCATGTCTTACGTCCTGTGCGAATTCCTCTGCCGTGGCATCCTGGCCGTGCCCGTCCAGCGCCAGCAGATGCACGACGCCGTTGAGCGGCACGTCTGCGGGCAGCCCTTCCAGCAGCGACCGCCACGACTCCCGACTCTCCGGCTCCACCTCCGCGCCCGCCGGCACCACCGTCTGGTTGCGTGCCTCGAGTGCCGCTGCCAGTTCTTCCGCCACACCGCGGCTGTCGCCCGCGAGGACCCAGACCCCTGCCGGTTCCATCACCTCCGCCGGGCCCTGCGCCATGATGACGCCCCTGTCCGGCTCCGCCGACGCTGACGCCTCCACCCCGAGCACCTCCGCCTCCACGAAGCCCGCGTCGCCGAGCGCCTGCCGCCACACCGCGGGGCTGGCGAGCGCGTGGTGCGGACGGTACGAGTCCGCGAACCGCCACCAGCCGTCCAGCTGTCCGAACGTCAGGTCGAGCCAGCCCTGGCCGCGAAGGTTCTCGAGCGCCAGCAGCTGCCCCGATGGGGCGAGCAGGTCGCGGCAGTGTCCGAGCGTCTCCTCCAGGTAGCGGGTCGCATGCAGTACGTTCGACGCGATGACGAGGTCGTAGCCGTGCGAGTCGTACCCCTGCGCGATGGGGTTCTTCTCGATATCCAGCACCCGGTACTCGATCGACGCTTCACTGCCGCCGAAGCGCCCCTCCGCCTCCGCGAAGAAGCCCGCCGATATGTCCGTGTAGACATAGTCGAAACGGCCCGCCGGCAATTCAGGCAGCACCAGCTCCGTCGCCGACCCCGTGCCGGCGCCGACCTCCAGCACGCGCAATCGCCGTCCCTCCGGGAACGATTCCAGCAGCGCCGCGACGGCGTCCCCCAGCATCCGGTTCGCCGCCTTCGCCACCGGTGCACGCATGTACAGGTCGGCTGCGGTCGGCTCTCCGCTGCTGAACAGCAGCGTCAGCGGGTCTGCGCGCCCGACGAGCACGTCTGCAAGCGCATTGGCGGACCGGCGGAACAGCCCGACTTCGACCGAGCCGTGCGCGTAGCGCGACGCCATCTCGTCCGCGAACGCCTCCGGGTCGTTCGGCACCGCTTCCGGCAGCGGGTCGCCGGGACCGACCAGTACGACGAAGCCGTCGCCCTGCGCCTCCACGATACCGGCCCTTGCCTGCAACTCGAACAGCCGCCGGAACAGGCGCGTGTGCTCCGCCGATACGCCGAACCGCTCCCGCAGCGGTTCGGGCTCGACCGTTTCGCCGACCTTTCGCTCCCAGCCCAACTGCTCGAGCGCCGCGAGTGCGTACCGCCACGACAACCGTTCGAGGTCGGTCAGCAGCGCCGTCCTCTCATCGGCTCCGACACCCTCCGCAACGAGGTACTGCGAGAACGGCTTGGAACCCGCCGCGATGGTGGACGGCCCCGGAAGGAAGTCCGCGGACGGCATCCCCTCCGGAAGGGGCTTGTCGCGCCAGATGACCTCGTAGAGGAGGTCGTTCACGCCCTCGGTCCCGGAGAGCACGGCTGCTCGCGTCGCCCGCTTCACCGTGTACCCGCTCAACCCGCCGAGTTCGACGCCCTCCGGGGAGTAGAACTGCAGGTCTCCCGCGAACACCTCCCGCGATCCGGCGGCTGCGCTCTCCTCGTCGGAGTCACGGGCGCTCTCCCGCATACGCGCGTGGCAGATCACCCGCTCCGGCAACTGCCCCGCCAGCCGGAGCGATTCCCAGCCGAAGGGCAGGTAGGTCGCCCCGTCCTCGAGCCCCGCCCGGTTCCGAGCCGCAGCCATCACCTGGAAGCAGCCGTCCAGCAGGACCGGGTGCACGGGCAGTCCCGTGCCGTCCAGTGCTTCCGGCAGGACGATCTCGCCGACCGCCTCGCCTTCCCCGCACCAGAGCCCCTGGAGCGTGCGGAACAGCGGGCCGAGGTTGATGTTCGTTTCGGCGCGCGCCCGGTAGAACGCCGCGATGTCCTCTTTCGACATGCCGGCCTTGAGCGCATCCGTATCGACCCGCTCGCGGGACTGCCGTTCCGACCCGGACGACACCTGTCCCTGCGCGTGCAGCGTCCACCCTTCTTCCCCGTCCCCCCGGCTGAATATCTCGAACCTGCGCGGCGACGTACCATCCGGGGCGTCGAGCACCATCTGGACGCTCCGGCCTTCCTGCGCGGCGCCTTGTTCGCCGTCCTGTTCGGGCAGGACCAGCGGAGTGACCAGTTGCATCTCCTCCACGACCACTGACCCTTGTGCGCTCGCCAGAGCTGATGCCGCCATCGCCCCGTACAGCGCGCCCGGCGCGATCACCCGTCCGAACACCCGGTGATCGTCCAGCCATGCCGGGTCGGTCGGGAGTGTCTCCGTCTCGAACAGCATCTCGCCGCGAGGCGACTCGTGCCGGGTTCCCAGCAGCGGATGCCCCGCGGCCGCTCGCCGTCGACGTCTCGCCTCGTCGACCCAGTGCGACTGGCGCTGGAACGGGTAGCCGGGTAGCGCGACCCGACGCCGCGACTCTCCCGTGAACAGCCCCGCCAACGAGAACGGGATGCCCGCCTCGTACGCTGCCCCGACCCCCTCAACGAACCCGCCGGTCGAGTCGAGGACAGGCTCTGCCGGGTCGCGCGGCGGTCGGTGGAGGCTCGACAGCACCGCCGGGGCGGCGCTCGACTCCGGCCAGGCGAGGCTCGCCATCGGTCCCAGCACCGCGTGCGGCCCCAGCTCCACCACAGCGTCCACGCCCATCTCTGCCAGCGTCTCGACGCATCCCCGGAACGCCACCGGCTGCCGCGCGTGCCGCCGCCAGTACGCCGGGTCCTGCACCGCGCCCTGCTCGATGGGTTGGCCGGTGACGTTGCTCACCAGCGGGATGGTGGGCGACACGACCGCGATGCCGCTGATCACAGCCGCGAGGTCGTCCAGCGCCGGCTCTACGAGCACGCTGTGGTAACCGGGGCTGCTCCGCAGACGGTTCACCCGAAGCCCTTCCGCCTCGAACCGTTGCACGATCTGCTCGACCTCCCCCGCCTCGCCGCTCACCACCTGGTGCGCTCCGTTGTCCGCCGCAACGCTCAGCCCCAGCCCGTCGGACGCCGCGTTCCACTCCGCCAGCGCCACAACCACTTGCGGAGCTGGCGCGAACACCGCCGCCATCGCTCCCGCCACCGGCAGCGACGCCATCAGCTCGCCGCGCGTCGACGCGAACCGCAGCCCGTCCTCGAGGCTGAACACGCCCGCCGTCTGCGACGCCGCGATCTCTCCCAGACTGTGCCCCATCACCACGTCCGGACGCACGCCCAGGCTCGACCACAGCGCCGTCAACCCGCACTGGAGCGCGTAGGTCGCGGGCTGCGTCCACGCGGGGTCGTCCAGATCGCCCGCCGCGCCCGGACGGCCGAACATCACGTCCAGCAGCGATGCCCCGCGATGCTCCTGCACCCATCGCTCGCACCGGTCCAGCACCGCGCGGAACACCGGCTCGCTCTCGTACAGCGCCTGTCCCATCCCGACCCACTGGCTGCCCTGGCCGGTGTAGACGAACGCCACCTTGGACGCGGCTCGCGGCTCCGGCCCGTCGGGCGTGTCGTCGCCTTCCGCGACCTCCCGCAGCCGTTCGCGCAGCGATGCGACGTCTTGGAAGACAACGCCCGCGCGGTGCGGGAAGTGGCTCCGCCCGACGCTCGCCGTCCACGTCATGTCGGACAGCGCTTCGTCGCTCGCGGTGCTGCCGGGCGGGAACTGCCCGGGATGCTCGTCGAGCCACGCGATGTACCGCTCCGCGTGCTCCCGCAGCGCCTGCCGAGACTTGCCCGACAGCGGCAGCAGCCGCGTCCCGCGCGCCGCCGACTCCGGCTCCTCTGGTCCCTTCCCCCTCGATGGGGGAAGGTCAGGATGGGGGTGACCCGGCTCCGGCATCCGAATGGCGACAGCCATCGAAGGCCCCGCGGGCAGGCCGTTCCCCGAGTCGGCGGCGATGGGCTCGCCGTAGCCCTCCACGATGACGTGCGCGTTCGTGCCGGACCACCCGAAGCCGCTGATGCCTGCGCGCGGCGGCCGGTCGGGAACGACCGGCCACTCCATCGTCTCTGACGCCACCCGCACGGTCAGTCGCTCCCACTCGATCTCCGGGTTCGGGGTGCTGAAGTTCAGGTGCTTCGGGATGACCCGGTGCTTCATCGCCAGCATCACCTTGATGAGGCTGGCGGCGCCTGCCGCCGACTCCAGGTGGCCGATGTTCGTCTTCACCGACCCCACGAGGAGCGGACGTTCCGCGTCGCGCCCCCTGCTGTACACCGTCCCCGTAGCCTGCATCTCGATGGGGTCGCCCACCGGCGTCCCCGTCCCGTGCGCCTCCACGTAGTCCACTTCCCACGGCTCCAGCCCCGCGCGGAGCAGCGCCGCCTCGATCACCTGCTCCTGCGCGGGCTCGCTCGGCACCGTCAGCCCCGGACTCGCTCCGTCCTGGTTCAGCGCGGAGCCGCGGATGACGCCCCATATCCGGTCGCCGTCCGCCTCGGCCTCGCTGAGCCGCTTCAGTACGAGGATGCCGCAGCCCTCGCCCCGCACGTACCCGTTCGCCGCGGCGTCGAACGTCTTGCACCGCCCGTCCGGCGCCAGCATCCCGGCATTCGCCCGCAGCTCCAGCAGCCGACCCGACAGGATCGCGTGCACGCCTCCCGCGAGTGCGAGGTCGGCCTCGCCGCGCTGCAGCCCGGTCACCGCCTGGTGCACCGCCACGAGCGAGGAGGAGCATGCCGTGTCCACCGCGATCGCCGGCCCCTGCAGCCCGAGCGCGAACGCCACCCGCCCGATGGCCGTGTTGAACGACGTGCCGGTGACCGTGTAGAGGCTCGCTGCGGGGTCTGCGGTGTCGCTGACGCCCAGGATGAGCCCCCGGTATTCGTTGTTGCTGATCCCCGCGTAGACCCCGGTGCGGCTGCCTTTCAGCGTGTCCGGGTCGATCCCCGCGTCTTCGAGCGCCCGCCAGCTCGTCTCCAGCATCAGCCGTTGCTGCGGGTCCAGCAGTTGCGCCTCCACCGGGGAGATGCGGAAGAACCCCGCGTCGAACTGGTCGATGTTGTCGATGTACGCCCCGAACCGGCACGCCTCGGCCTGCACCGCGGGGTCGGGGAACAGGTAGCCCACGCGACCGACGCCGGAGCCCGGAACGCCCTCGATGACCGCGCTCTCGCCCGCTTCGAGTTGACGCCAGAACGCCGGAAGCCCCGTTGCGCTGGGGAACCGGCACGCCATCCCCACCACCGCTATCGGCTCAGCGGGCTGCCCGCCGGATACCTCCGCCTTCCCCTCGGATGCCATCGCCTTCCCCCTCTGACCCAAGCCGGGTCATGGACTGACAGACGCATTATAAGACTGCTGCGTCGCAAGTCCCGTCATTCCTGCGGAGGCCCGCACTTTAGCGCGCAACCTCGCCTGGTGTAGGGGCGTCCCTTGTGGGCGCCCTGTCTGGTCCCCTCTCCCTACAAGGGGAGAGGGTCAGGGTGAGGGTACTTCGGGGTTGGGTAGATGGGTCATGCCTTGCTCCCCTCGCCCACTGGGAGAGGGGCTGGGGGTGAGGGTTGGCGCTCCCGCGTTGACTGCTATGCCCGCGTCGTTTAGTTTCACGCCGAACCCATGAGCCGCCCATCCCTTGCCCCCTACAACCCGGAGCCCGTACAGCGCCTGCTGCGGCAGGCAGCCGAGCAGTGGCCGGACGACACCGCCATCGTCGACGGCGACCGCCGGTTCACGTTCGCCCAACTCGACGACTGCTCCGGCAGGTTCGCGTCCGTGCTCGCGGCGATGGGCCTCGGCAAGGGCGACATCGTCGGCATCCTCTCCCCGAACTGCGCCGAGTTCGAGGTCGCCTTCTTCGGCATCCTGAAGGCGGGTGCGACCGTCACCACCGTCAACTCCGGCTATCGCGAGCGCGAGATCGCCTACCAATTGGAAGCGTCCGGCGCGCAGGCGCTCATCGTCCACCACACGCTCGCCGACGCCGCCGACCTCGCGCTCGCCGGCTCGGAGCAGGTGAGACACCGCATCCTCATCGCGGAAGAAGCGGACGCCGCACCCTCGTTCTGGTCGCTCATCGAGGCGCAGAGCGGCCCGCCGCCCGAGCCCGCGCTCGACTCGTACGAAGACATCGCCGCGTTGCCCTTCTCCTCCGGCACCACCGGCCTGCAGAAGGGCGTCATGCTCACCCACGCCAACCTCCACACCAACGTCCGGCAGAACCTCGGGCGCTCCGGCGAGGAGGGCGTCGTCCGCCGCGGCGACGTCATGCTCGTCCACCTGCCGCTCTTCCACATCTACGGCATGACCGTCCTCCAGCTGAGCGCTATCGCCGCCGGGGCGACGCAGGTGATGATGGGCCGGTTCGACATGGGGGAGATGCTGTCGCTCATCGCCGAGCACCGCGTCTCCGTGCTCTACACCGTGCCGCCCGTCTGCCTCGGCCTGACGCTCACGCCGCTGCTCGACGAGTACGACGTGTCGTCGCTGCGCTTCCTGCTCAGCGGCGCGGCGCCGCTCTCCGGCGAGTTGCAGACGCGGCTCGCGGAACGGCTCGGCTGCGCCGTCATCCAGGGCTACGGCCTCACCGAGACGTCGCCCATGACCAACACCGACTTCACCGACGAGCGCGGCAGGCCCGGCACCATCGGTCCCGCGATACCGGATACCGAGGAGCGCGTCGTCGACCTCGAAACGGGCGAGCGCGACCTGCCTCCCGGCGAGCTCGGCGAGCTGCTCGTCCGCGGCCCGCAGGTGATGAAGGGCTACTACCGCCAGCCCGAGGCGACCGCGGAGGTCATCACCCCGGACGGCTGGTTCCACACCGGCGACATCGCAAGCATGGACGAGGACGGCTACGTGCGTGTCGTCGACCGCAAGAAGGAGCTCATCAAGTACAAGGGCTTCCAGGTCGCGCCCGCCGAGTTGGAGGGCCTGCTGCTGGAGCACCCCGGCGTCGCCGATGCAGCCGTCATCCCCAAGGCCGACGAGGAAGCCGGCGAGGTGCCCAAGGCGTTCGTCGTCCGGAAGGCCGAGGCTGAGGCTTCCGCCGCCGACCTCATGACGTTCGTCGCCGAGCGCGTCGCGACCTTCAAGCAGCTGCGCGAGGTCGAGTTCATCGACGCCATCCCCAAGAACGCCTCCGGTAAACTGTTGCGGCGCGTCCTCATCGACCAGGAGCGGGCGCGCGAAGCCTGAGGAGGAGCCCCGTGGCCTACGATGAACGCTTGACCGAGCGCGTGCTCGACATCCTCGGCGCGGAGCCGTCGCTAGTCCGGAAGAAGATGTTCGGCGGCGTCGCGTTCATGCTGCAGGGCAACATGGCCTGCGGCGTCATGGGGAGCGACCTCATGGTCCGCGTTCCGAAGGACGAGTACGAGGCCGCGCTGACGAGGCCCCACGCCCGCCGGATGGAGTTCACCGGCAGGCCCATGCGCGGCTTCGTGGTTGTGGGCCCCGAAGCCACCGATGACGCCGCGACCCTCGAGGACTGGGTTGCCACCGGCGCCGCCTACGCCCTCAGCCTCCCACCCAAATAGTACTTCCGTCATTCCCGCGCTTCAGCGCGCGCGGAGAGCGGGAATCCAGCAGCCCGGTGGTGTGGAATGGGGGTTGTCATGCTGAGCGGAGCGCAGCGGAGTCCGCGCTTTAGCGCGCAGCATCCTCTCGGGGCGTTGGTCCCCTCTCCCTTGAGGGAAGAGCGTGCCCTGCCTCCCCCACCTCTCCTGAGGGAGAGGTCGACGCGCTTGCGCGGCGGGTGAGGGCCTGCGGGGGAGTGGGCTGATGTGTGGCGTGTGGTCCCTTCCCCCTTGACGGGGGAAGGTTAGGATGGGGGTGACTACGGAGGGTTGTCCCATGACCGACGCCTACGCACTCGGCGACTCCGGCGAACGGCTGGCGGTCGTCGCGCGCTTCTTCGAGCCCGAGATGCGAGCCTTCATCGCTGAGGCCGCGCCCGCGCACCCCGGCCTCGCGCTCGACCTCGGCTGCGGCCCCGGCTACACGACCCGGCTCCTGCATGAGGTGACCGGTGCCGCCGCGACGGTCGGCGTCGACGTGTCGGAGCACTTCCTGCGCCTCGCTGCCGTCGACGCTCCGCTCTCGCTGCGGTTCGTGCAGCATGACCTTGCCGACGGCCCGCCGCCGGTCGACCCCGCGGACGTCGTCTTCTGCCACCTCCTGCTCTCCCACCTCCCCGATCCCCGGCAGGCCCTCGCATCGTGGGCGGGGCTCCTGGCGCCGGGCGGCGTGCTCCTCGTCGACGAGGTGGAGGCCATCCACACCGAGGACCCCGTCTTAGTCGAATACCTCGCGCTCGTCGAGACGGCCATCGCGGGCAGGGGAGGGGCGCTCTACGTCGGCCCGCAACTCGCCGCGATGGACGCGCCGGACGGCCTGCGCGTCCGCTCCAGCCGTGCCGTGGCGCACCCCGCCGCCGTGGCGGATGCGGCCGCCATGTTCAGCCTGACCTTCCGCACGCTCCGCGACGACCCCGCTGTGCAGGATATGTCGAGCCCGTCAGAACTCGCTGCGCTGGCCGACACCCTCGATGCACGCACGCGGCTCGACGCCCGGTCGCCCGTCACCTGGAGCATGCGCCAGATCGTCTACGAGCCCAGCGACCGCCGGATGTCCCACTCGTGATGCGCCGTGTCGTGCGCGACGGTGAGGATGAGCTCGACGAGCGACTGCTGCCCGCGCGTGGGGTGCGAGAAGACGATCTCCTGCCCGGCTGATGCCGCCATTGCGTCCGCCCAGATGTTGGCCGAGTGCTTCATCGACCAGAGGGCGGTTGCCAGCGGCATGCTCTCGTACCCGCGCGCCGCCGCGACGACGTCCTGGTCGGTGGGGCGCAGCGTCGTCTGCCCCGCCGCGACCGCGCTCATGATGCGCTCCGCCCAGTTGCGCAGGTTGTCGGAGACGTGCTCGACGTACATCGTGACCGACCACGTCAGGTCCGGGTGCCGCACGCTCCCGTCCGCGCCGTCGAGCAGTTCCGCGTAGCGCCGCGGCGCGTCGAGGATCAGCGCCGTCGCCTCCTCCGGCGATATCGCCCACGAGTACCCGCACTCCCGGCACGGGTCCCCGTAGAACCTGGCTCCCCACATCGTCATTTGTCTCTCCTTCAGTTATCCCCTCTCCCTTGAGGGGAGAGGGTTAGGGTGAGGGTGAACCGCGGACGAGGCGCAAGCCTCGTCGTTCCTGCGGAGGCTCGCGCTTTAGCGCGCAACCTCGCGGCCCTGTTCGGGTGTAGGGGCGTCCCTTGTGGGCGCCCTGTTTCCCCCACCTCTCCCTGGGGGAGAGGGCGCGTGTCGTGTACGCGTGGGTGAGGGCCACCCCTACCGCAGCGTGAACCCGCTCACCGGGTGGTCGTCGTCGATGCCGGGGCCGCTGCCGCCCTCGGTCCAGCCGAACTCCCGCAGCAACTGCTGGCTGTAGCAGACCCGGCCGCTCACCGCGTCGAGCGGCTCCGTCGCAAGCAGCAGCACGGCCTGCGCGAGCACGTTCGGGTGCTCGCCGCGCGGGTCGTCGTACCCCGTCACCAGGTTGTGGAATACCGTCCCCGGCGTCGGCACGATGAGCGACGGCGCGACCGCCGCGACGCCCACGCCGTCCGAGTACACCTCCGATGCCAGCCCTTGCGAGAAGCGTTCCAACGCAGCCTTCTGCGCGCCGTAGCCCGTGCCGCCCTTCAGCCGGTACTCCTCCGCGCCCTCGCCGACGTACGGCCCGTGCCCCGGCCCGATCGCCGCGACCGACGAGATGTTGACGATGCGGCCACTCCGGCGCGGGACCATGTCCTCCAATACGAGGCGGCTCAGGATGAACGGCGCGTGGACGTTCACCGCCCACGAGCGCATCCACCGGTTCACCGCGTACTCCGTCACCGGCAGGAAGTACGAGAGCGCCGCGTTGTTCACCAGCACGTCGACCGGCCCGTACAGCGACCGCGCCTCCTCCACGAGCCGCTCGCACTCGTCGGCCTCGGAGATGTTGACCGCGACCGCCGACGCCTCGTGTCCCGCGTCGCGGATGCCGGCGACCGTGTGTTCGAGCGAGCCTTCCAGCGGATGGTCGCCCTCGCGGAGCGTGCGCGCCGCGCACACCACGCTGCCGCCCTCCGCCGCGAGCACCCGCGCGATCTCCGCCCCGATGCCCCGGCTCGCCCCGGTCACGATCACCGTCTGCCCGTCCAGCTTCCCCAACGCTCTCACCTCCAACGTAGCCGGAGTATTGTATGCGCTCACCCCCCATCCTAACCTTCCCCCATCAAGGGGGAAGGGACCAGGCACCCCGCACTGCCAACCCTCACCCCCGCGCTGAAGCGCGTTCCCCTCTCCCAGGGGTGCGAGTGCGCGCTAAAGCGCGGGGCAGACAGGGCACCCACGAGGGACGCCCCTACACCGGGCACCGCCCCACACCGCTTCCGCAGTACCCTCTCCCTAGCCCTCTCCCCTTGTAGGGAGAGGGGACCAGACAGCCCGCCCTGCGCCGCCCCCAGGGCGGGCAGGACAAGATTTCACGGGGTTCGATCTCTGAAATCTTGTTCATGGCCTCAGGAGTAAACGAGGCCCGTGTTTTGAGTACTTTGAGTACCTTGTTATGGGTGGTTTTCAAGGCCACGGCCTGCTTCCTGCGAACAAGGCAACAAGATTTCATGGTTTCACAACTTCTGCTGGCGCAGGGGGTGTCTCATCCTGTTGCAAAGTGTGTCGCGGGAGAGACCAGTACCACGCGCCGTTACCGCTGGGGACTCCGGGCGTGCTGACGCGGGTGGAGCGCACGCCACAGGCTGTCCGGGCTCGATGGAGGGCACTCCTGGAGATGCCAAGGAGGATGGCTTCGCGCTCGACGGCGGAGGCAGGACGCGGGCTGTCGGCCAGGGCGCGGATGAGGAATGCCTGGGCGGCGCGCACCTTCGCGCCGTCGTTGGGGCGGGGTGTGGCAAGGGCCTCGATGTGGGCAGGGAAGACGGGCTTGCGCCAGGCGACGGTGAAGCCAGAAGGAGGGCTCTGGATTCCAGCCTCCGCTGGAATGACGGGGGATGGCGGCAGCACGAAAGGAATGGCGGGGGCGTCGTCGCTCATGGCGGGGCGGAGGGGGACGAGGAAGCGTCTCTCGCCGGGTCCGACGACAGCGGTGGTGAAGACGACGGAGGCCTGAGCGAGGCGGCGCTGCATGGCGGTGACAGCGCGGGGGTAGTTGGGCGCCGGATTGTGAGTGAGCGCGACGACGGCTGCACCGGAGCGGGCGGCGAGCGCCTTGAGCATGCCGAGGACGATGGCGACCTGGGCGCGCTGCATGGCGGCCAAGTCTTCCACCTGGTCGACGACGAGGAGAGCGGCGCTTCCGGCCTCGATGTAGTTGGCAAGCCGTCCCATGACGTGGCTGAGGCCGGGCCAGGGGGCGGCGAGTTTCGGCGCCGGAGGATCGGGCTCTCCGAACAGGGGGAACATCCCAGGCTTTCCGGTGAGGGTCGACGGGCGACCCATAGGCGTGCCGCGGTTGACGTTGAAATCGTCGAAGTCTTCGTCCTCTTCATCGTCGTTCCCGCTGGGCGGGTCGTCCGGGTAGTAGTCGAGGCGGTGCGTGGGCGAGAGAAGGTCGGCGAGGTAGATGAAGTCGAGGTTGGCGCCGAAGAGGCGGAGGGTTGGGAGGATGTCGGCCTTGGGGTTGCTGTTGAGGGAGGCGAGGACGACGGGGGCGGCGGGGAACGGGGCGTCCGGCTGGTCGGGCGCGGCTGCGCCCCGCGAGACGCGGGCGGCGATGTCGAGGGCGATGGAGGTCTTGCCGGATGAGGGATAGCCGGCGATGAGGGTGAGTTGGCCCAGGGGTATGCGGTTGGGCCAGAGCCAGTCCTGGGGTTGCTGGATGAAGAGGGCGAAGGGGTCGAGTCCGGCCTCGACCGCGCCGGTGGAGGTGTAGTGCTGCAAGAGCGGCTTGAGGCCGCGTTTCGCAAGGGCGTCCATGATGTTGCTCGAGGAGCAGCGGGTGCACTCGAACGAGAAGCCGGTGTCCTCGTCGTAGTGGACGGACAGGGTGGGGATCAAGGGGCTGGGGTGGATGGGGCAGTGCACTTTAGGGCCGCCGGCGCACTGGCAGCCGGGGACGCCGCAACGGAGGGCGTAACGGACCCGTTCGAGGTATGCGGCGTCCTTCGGCGGGAGGTCGTCAACGTCTATGTGGTTGTCGGGCATGGGAGCGGGTTGCGTAGTCATGCACCCATCGTAGGGAGGGCTGCGTTGACCGCGCAACGGGCGCGTGTCACAAAATCAACAGCGATGGGGAGAGTGCATGCTCAGCCACGGAGTTACGGAGTTGGATGGAACACGGGAGCTACGTGCAGCGAGCTAGGGGAGTCCACCACACGACCGCGTCGGCTGTCGCCCACGCTGGATACCAGACTTCGCTGGCATGACGGGCAAGGGGTGCCCCTACACCAAGCCATCGCTCCGCCTTGGCCGTTCACCCCCATCCTGACTTTCCACCGTCGAGGGGGAAGGAATCGAGCAGGGCTGCGAGATTCCCGCTTTCGCGGGAATGACGGGAAGGGTAATTGGGACAAGACTCCAGCGCAGTTGATTGGGGTCGGGGTGCTAGGGGGAGACAGCGATGAGGGCGAGGCCGGCGGTGATGAAGGCGGAGCCGAGGAGGCGGCCGCCGCCGAAGGGTTCCTTGAGGATGAAGACTCCCATCAGGACTCCGACGACGATGCCCACCTCTCGGGCGGGGGATATGTAGCTGACCCGGGAGATGGAGAAGGCGGTGAGGACCATTCCGTAGGCGGTGAATACCAGGATGCCAGCCGCGACGATGGGCCAGAAGTTTTCCCGCCACTCCCGCTTGACCGGGGCCAGCCGGTATTGGAGCAGGATGTAGGGGGCAAGACCGATGCCGGCTCCGATGGTCTGGAGGTACATGTAGAGGAAGGGCTGGACGTGGGCCACTCCCTGCTTGTCGACCAGAGTGTAGGCGGTGATGATGATTCCGGTGAGGACGGCGTAGACGACGCCTCCGTCCCGCAGGAGGGCGAAGGGGTCGGAGAGCACCTGCCGGAAGCGTCCCCACCAGGAGACGATGTAGATTCCGGCGATGATGAGGGCTATTCCAACAGCGGCGGGCAGTGCCACCGTCTCCCTGAGGAACATGACCGCGAGCACCGGGACGAGCATGGGGCCGATGCCCCGGGCGATGGGGTAGACGAGGGACAGGTCGCCGCGGGAGTATCCCCTCCCCAGCATGGCGAAGTAGAAGACGTGCAGGATGACGGTGGCGAGGACGAACCAGTATCCTTCCGCCGGCACGGGGTAGAGCCAGAAGAGGACCGCTCCCAGGGGAGCGAGGACGACGCTGCCGGCGATGAGGAGGGACCAGGCGAAGACCTCGGGATTGGCGGCGCGTTTCAGCAGCAGGTTCCACGTGGAGTGGCAGAGGGCGGAGAACAGGACGAGGCCGAGGGCCAGGGCGGACATTGGGGGGATTATAATCGAGGCGGGGTGGGGCCGGGTTACGCTGGGGGATGCATCCCCCAAACCCCCGTCACCCCCGCCTGCGCGGGGGTGACGGGGGTTCGACAGGCTCACCATGAGCGAGTTGTGGCGCTCCCCGCGCTTTCGCGCTAACGTTGCCCCCATGCCCGACAAGGTCTACCCCGACTTCGACGCCGCGGTCGCCGACATCCCGGACGGGGCGTCCATCATGCTCTCCGGCTTCGCCGGGCCCGGCACGGCGCGCAACCTCATCGCCGCGCTCTACCGGCAGGGCGCGAAGGGGCTCACGCTCATCTCCAATACGCCCGGACGCTGGCAGGACGACCGCATCGACTCCGGCGTGCTCGTGAAGGAGGGGCGGGTCGCGAAGATCCACGCCGCGTTCACCGCGTCGCCGCACCCGTCCGTGCCGTCGCCGTTCACCGACCTGTACGAGGCGGGGAAGATCGAGGCAGAGCTGATGCCGCAGGGCACGCTCGCGGAGCGCATCCGCGCCGCCGGGGCCGGCATCGCCGCGTTCTACACGCCCACCGGCGTCGGGACCGAGATGGCCGACGGCAAGGAGACGCGCGTCTTCGACGGCAGGGAGTACGTGCTGGAGACCGCGCTCCACGCCGACTACGCGTTCGTCCGCGCACGCCGCGCCGACCGCATGGGCAACCTGCAGTACCACCGCACCCAGCGGAACTTCGGCCCCGTCATGGCGCGCGCCGCGAAGGTCACCATCGTGGAGGTCGACGAATCGGTCGTGGAGGAGGGCGCGATGGACCCGGACCACGTCCACACGCCCGGCATCTTCGTGGACCGCATCGTCGCCGTCCCGCCGGACGGCATCCAGGAGGAGCCGCCCGAGCGATGAGGACGCTGCGCACGCTACTCCACCAGTTCACCCTCACCCTAGCCCTCTCCCCTCAAGGGCGAGGGGACCAGACGCCCCGCATCCCACCCACCGAGGGCCCTCACCCGCGCGCTGATGCGCTTTGCCCTCTCCCTCAGGAGAGGGGACGAGGCGAGATTCCCGCCTTCGCGGGAATGACGAAGCTGCGCTCCGTCCAAGGGCGCGAAGGTTCCCGCCTGCGCGGGAATGACGGAAAGGGCGGGAATGACGGGGAGGGGTTGCGATGACGGAACACCCTCACCCCAGCCCTCTCCCAGGGGGAGAGGGGGCCAGACAGCCCCTCGACAGGCAGACGATGGCCAACCGGCTCGCGATGGAGTTCCACGACGGCTGGGTGGTCAACCTCGGCATCGGCATCCCGACGCTCTGCTCCAACTTCGTGCATCCGGACCGGCACGTCATCTTCCAGTCGGAGAACGGCCTGGTGAACTACGGCCCGCTGGCCGAGCGCGGCGAGGAGGACCCGAACCTCGTGAACGCGGGCGGGCAGTACGTGGTGGAGATGGCGGGCATGGCCATCCTCGACCACGCGGACTCGTTCGCGCTCATCCGGGCGGGCTACGTCGACGTGACCGTGCTCGGCGCGTACGAGGTCGCCGCGAACGGCGATTTCGCGAACTGGAAGGTGGCGGGCGCGAAGGGCGGCGGCATCGGCGGCGCGATGGACCTCGCCGTCGGGGCGAAGAACGTCTTCCTGGCGCTGGAGCACACGACACGCGACGGCAAGCCCCGCTTGGTGGAGCGCTGCGCGCTGCCCGTGACCGCGGTGGGCGTCGTCAAGCTCGTGGCCACGAACCTGGGCCTGTTCGAGATCACGGAGCGGGGCTTCCTGCTCACGGAGATCGCGCCCGGCTACACGCCTGAGGACGTGCAGGCCGTCACCGGCGCGCAGCTCAACGTCTCGCCGGATCTGCGCGAATTCCGCCGTCGTTAATAGTTCGGAAACCCGGTGCTAATACTGCTATGCTTTACTTGTGGCAGGCGGTATCGGGTCGGAGAACTGAATGGATCCGGTCAATTGGATGGAACGGCTGGCTTCGCACTATGAGGTGATGCGCAGCCGGTACCCGGAAGAGAAGCTGATCATCCTGTTCGATATAGACGGCACGATACTGGACACGCGCTACCTCGTTCTCACTGTTCTCCAGTCGTACGACACGGCCCACGGAACGTCTCATTTCCGCAACCTTCGCATACCGGAAATAACGACGCACGAGGACAACGTCCGGGAGCTTCTAGTGCGGTTCGGGCTGCCCGCGGCCGATCGCGAGCGAGTTGCGGCGTGGTACGAGCGCGCGTACTGGTCGCCGGATGCGGTGCTGTGGGCGCACCGGCCCTTCTCCGGGGTCATGGAGGTCATGCGGTGGTTCCAGATGCAGCCCGATACGTTCGTGGGGCTGAACACCGGCAGGACAGAGGCGATCCGCGAAGAGACGCTGGACTGTCTGAATGAGCTGGGCAAGGAGTACAAGGTCCGGTTCACCAGCGACCTGTTGCACATGAATCCAGGCCCCCGGGACCGGAACGTCCCGCGTGTGAAGGCTGCCGGGGTGCAGCACTTCCAGCGAGCGGGATACCGGGTGTTCGCCGCAGTGGACAACGAGCCGGCCAACCTGGCGGCGGTCGCCGAGGTCGATCCCTCCCACGAGATCATGCTGCTTCACGCCGACACGATCTTCGAGTCCCAGCGGAAGGCGCTGCCGCCGCGCTCCGTCAGCGGGGACGCGTACGACCTCACGCGGCTGGTCCAGGAGACGCACCTGCCGCGGCACGTCCAGCTCGTGTGGCACGGGATCAACGACACGCCCAACATGCGCCAGTTCCTGGCGTCCAACGTGGAATGGGGTGAGGCGGACGTACGGCTGGACCCGGCGTCCGAGCAGCTGGTGCTCCGGCACGACTCGCTGGACGGCGCTCATCCCTGTCGACGTGAAGACCTGCTGCCGCTGGAAGAGGTGCTGGAGTCCGTGGGAGCCTCAGGGAAATCGATCAAGCTGGACCTGAAGGAAGGCGGGTCGGTGGTCCACGAGAGCCTGGCGGCCTTGCGGAGCTCCGGCTTCGACGATTCCCGGGTCTGGTTCAACGCCAACGCCCACGTCCTGGGGAAGCAGGGGTTCGCAGTCCTGCAGGACGCCTACCCCTCCGCTATCTTCCAGGTCCCCATCGATGCCATGGTCCCCCTCCTGCTGAGCAGGCCTGAGGAGGGGCTGGAATGCCTGGAAGAGCTGCGGTCCTGGGGCATCAACCGGCTGTCGGTCAAGTGGAACAAGCCGCAGATGAGCGTGTTGGTGGACCGGCTGAACTCGTGGGGGTTCGAGACCAACGTCTACAACGTGCCGGACCTGAAGGCCTTTCTGAAGACGGCGCTCCTCCTGCCCCGGTCCATCACGTCCGACTTCAACTTCCCGCAGTGGAACTACTTCGGCAGGGGCTCGGGCCAGGAAGGCAAGTACCACGAGTACTCCCTCGAGGCCCAGGCGTCCTGACCTGGCGGGCCCTTACCCGCGTGCTTTGAAGCGCGGGAACGACATGTGGCTTACAGCAGTTCCTGCTGCAAGTCGCGTGGGTCCATTCCGAGATAGTTCGCTACGTTGTCGAGGATATTGCTGAGGGTTCCGACCCTGAGGGGGTCGTGGCGAGGGATGGTGACGTGATGCTCGTAGCCGAGGTAGTTCGAGGTAAGCCGCATGTGGCTGCCTCTCTGCCGGGTGACCACGTAACCGTAGCGTCGTGCAAGCAGGGAAGCGAGTTCTGCCCCGGACAGGTTGCGGGGCAATCTCAAACCCGGATGACCTCCGGCTGTACGAGGTGCACACGGATGGTGCGCGGCGCTTTACCCTCATCGAAGTGGCAGAGGACGGCGTCCCGCATCATCTCCTTGAGGTGCTCCCAGTCATCGGCTTCCGTGAAGATGTTGTGGCCGACGGCGTGCGCCTCGTATCCCCCTTCGGGAGATTCCTTGACCTGGAAGACTATCTCAGTGTCTGTCATGCGCTCATCCGTCAGCGCTCCCCGTTGCGCTCAGATCGTCCACGAGACCGGAGAACCTGAGATAACGATAGCACAGCCTTCTCGTGCCGTGGCCTACTGCTCCGCGCCGTCCGGCGGGGCGAGGACGCGCTCGATGAAGCTGCACGCTATCTCCAGCCCGCGGACGTCGATGCTGTGGCCGAGGCCCGGCAGCAGGTAGGCCTCGACCGGGAAGCCGAGGTCGGCGAGCGTCTGCCCCGCCTTTGCCGTGGACTCGGGCGGCAGCACCGCGTCCTGGTCGCCGTGCACGAGGACGATAGGCGGCTTCTGCCGGACCTCGTCCGCCAGCCATTCCGGGAAGAGAAGCGATCCGCTGAGCCCGACGACGCCCGCGATGGGCCGCTCCATGCGCGGCGCAGCGTACAGCGAGGTCATGCACCCCTGCGAGAAGCCGATGAGCACGCAGCGGTCCGGGGTCAGCGCGTACTCGTCCAGCAGCTCCCCGACGTACGTCTCGACGACGCGCCCCGCCTCCCGCAGGCCCGCCATCCGTTCCTCCGGCGGTTCGAGCGGGAACCAGCGCAGGCCGAAACCTGCCTCGACGTACGGGTTGGGGGCGTCCGGCGAGTGGAAGGCCATGTGCGGGAAGCGCGGGCCGAGCGCTATCGTGAGCCCGATGAGGTCGTTGCCGTCGGCGCCGAGGCCGTGCAGCAGGATGCCGAGCGAGTCCGGCGCGCCGCCCGCGTGCGGTCCGCGGGACGGGCCGTTGAGTATGGGCATGTGGTGTCTCCTCCTGTGAGATAATACCCGCATGACGACACGAACACGAAGCCAGTCGACCGGCTCGACGCGCATATCCCACACGGCGGAGAACTACCTGCTTTCGCTCGCCATCCTCCAAGAGGACGGCTTGAAGCCGCACATGAGCGAGCTTGCCTCCTACCTGCGCCGCATCCCGGAGGGGGAGGAGGTCGGCACGACGCTCGCCTCCGTCTCCGGCATGGTGCAGCGCATGGCGAAGGACGGGCTGCTCCAGGTGAACAGGGAGAAGCGGATCGACCTCACGCCCTCGGGGTTCGCGCGCGCCCGCGACGTGGTGCGCCGCCACCGCCTCGCGGAGCGGCTGCTCGTCGACGTGCTCGGCGTGCCGCTGGAGCTCGCCGAGGCCGAAGCGCACAGCCTGGAGCACGGCATCTCGCCCAACCTGCTCTCGCGCATCGAGGAGCGGCTCGGCCACCCGGATACCTGCCCTTACGGGCGCCCCATCTACAAGGCGGACGACACCGCGCTCCGAACGTCCGACCCCGGCACGTTCCGCCTGAGCGAGGCGAAGAAGGGCCCGACCTACGTCGTGACGCGCATCCCGGACGAGGACTTCCCGCTGCTCTCTTACCTCGTCAAGAGCGACGTGCTCCCCGGCAGGCGCATCGTCATCGAGGAGGTCGCGGACTACCGGGGCGTCGTCGACGTGAGCCGCGACGGCCAGCAGGTCTCGCTCGGCATGGACGTCGCGTCGCGCGTCTGGGTGCGGCCGGCCTAGCGGGGCTGCATCAGCACGTCCACGACGGCGGGTTTGCCGGAGCGGACGACGGCTATCGCCTCGTCGAGCGCCGGGCCGAGGGCGTCCGGGTCCGATATGGGCCCGAACCCGGCGACGTCGAACGCCCGCGCAAGCGTCGCGAAGTCCGGCGCGGGGTCGGTGATCTGGATGCCGATCCCCTTGTTCTCGACGGGGCGGTCGCGCCAGCGGGCGATGCGCTCCTGGTGCTCCTCGTCGTTGTAGTACGAGCGGTTGTTGAAGACGACGACGAGCAGGGGGATGCCGCAGTGCGCGGCGGTCCAGAGTGCGTTCGAGGTCATCAGGAAGTCGCCGTCGCCGACCACGCTGATGCAGAGCCGTCCGGTGTCCTTGTAGGCCAGCGCCGCACCGACCGACGACGGCAGGCCGT
This sequence comes from Dehalococcoidia bacterium, assembly GCA_965116305.1. GTDB lineage: Bacteria > Chloroflexota > Dehalococcoidia > Lucifugimonadales > Australimonadaceae > Bin16. The sequence goes on from OZ220673.1 coordinate 522,777, forward strand.
AGCCGACCCCGGCGCCGCGTCCGCCGCCGAGTTCGTGGGCGTGGTCCGTGATCTCGAGCACGTCGCGCACGCGGCGTCCGTGGGAGTTGACCATCGCCCACTCAACGCCCTTCACCCGCTCCGCGATCTCGCCGTAGAGCCGCGCAGCAGAGATAGGCGCGGCGTCCCAGTTGTCGCTCATCCACTTCGCCGCCGCGGCGCGCATCTCCTCGTGCATCGCCGTCACGCGCGCCCGTCGTTCCTCGACCGCCGCGTTGGTCGCGAGCCGCTCGCGCAGCGCAGCCGTGAGCAGAGGGACCGCCTGCGCCGTGTCCGCCGCGATAGGCACCTCGACCGGCAGCAGCCACTGGTTGTCGGTCACCCAGTTCTGGCGCTCCTGGTCCAGCAGCGTGACGTGGATGAGGCGCGTTCCCTGCGGCACGGCGAGCTGGAGCGCGCCGCGCTCGCGCACCGACGGCCCGAGCGGCACGCCGAGGCTCGGCACGTCCAGCGCGAGCACCACGTCGGCGTCGGCCAGCGCGCGCTCGCGGACGCCGGTGAGGTCGAGCGGGTGCGTGTTCGGGAAGCCGAAGCGCCCCTCCGCGTCGACGACGGCGCACGCCAGTGTCTCGGCGAGCTCGACGACCGCGGGCAGCGCCGACGGGTTGCGTCCGACCTCGCCGACGACCATGACGGGCCACGAGGCTCCGGCGAGCACGTCCGCCGCCTTCGCCAGCGCATCGGGGTTGGGGGCGGGCGGGGCAGGGGGACGGAAGAGCGACACGTCCGGCACGGGCAGCGCCTCGTCCATGCGCTGCTCCTGGATGGTGCTGTCGAGGCAGACGTAGACCGGCCCCTTGGGGTCGGTCATCGCGGTGCGCACGGCGCGCAGGAGCGACTCGGGCATCGCCTCGATGCTGGCGGGCTGGTCGTCGAACTTGACGTAGTCGCGGACGGCGTTGCCCTGCACGAGCGCGGTGTGCACCCAGTCGGTCGAGCGTCGCTGGTTCGCGTCCTGCGGTCCGCCGCCGCCGAGGTTGATGATGGCGGAGCGGTCGCACCAGGCGTTGAAGATGGCCATGGACGCGTGCTGCAGGCCGACGACGTTGTGGAGGCCGGTGGCGATGGGCTCGCCGGTGACGCGGAAGTAGCCGTTGGCGACGGCGACGGCGATCTCCTCGTGGGTGCAGAGGACCATCTCCGGGCCGCCGGAGCCGAAGTTGACGATGGAGTCGTGCAGTCCGCGGTAGCTCGCGCCGGGGTTGAGGGCGATGTACTTCACGCCGAGAGCGCGCAGCACCTCGACCATGTAGTCGGAGCCGTAGACGGCGTTGCTGGGGGTGCTGCCGCCGCTCATCGGGGTGTTCGCTGTCTTCGTCGTCATGGGCTTCCTCCTTCAAGCACCACTGCATACCCTATTCCGCCCTGCTCTGCCAACCTCTCACCCCACCCCGGAGGGTTCACCCCCATCCTAACCTTCCCCCGTCAAGGGGGAAGGGACTGAACGCTACAGGCGGAGGAGGCGTTCGGCGTTGCCGTGGTAGATGGCCTCGCGTTCGTCGTCGGTGCAGTCGAGGCGATCGACCATGCCGATGTGGTGGCCGTCGCCGAACGGGTGGTCGGTGCCGAGGAGCAGCCGGTCGGCGCCGACGACGCGGTAGCAGTACGCGAGTGCGTCGTCGTTGTGGGCGACGGTGTCGACGTAGAGCCGCGCGAAGTAGTCGCTGACCGGCCTCACGTTGCCCTTGACGTTCGCGCGGATGCGTCCGCCCAGGTAGGGGATCACGCCGCCGATGTGCGGCACGATGAGCTCGAAGCCGGGCTCGTCGTCGAAGATGCCGGACTGGATGAGGCGCACCGTAGCCAGGGAGGTGTCGTAGATGAAGCCCATGCCGGGCATGAGCGTGCCCTCGATCGTGGCGGTGTTCAGGGGAGAGGTGGGGTGCAGGTTCAGCGGGACGCCGAGGGCGGCGATCCGGCGGTAGACCGGCATGAACTCCGGGGCGTCGATCGGCTTCGCGTGGGTGTTCGAGAAGAGCTGGAAGCCCTTGAAGCCGAGGTCGTTCACGCAGCGTTCGGCCTCCGCGATGGTCCGGTCCGGGTCGCCGAACCCGAGGCTTCCCATCGCCGCGAACTTGCCGGGGTACTGCTCGACGACGCGGGCGAGGAAGTCGTTGATGCGGATGGCCCAATCGTCGGCCTCGGCGCCGCCGAGGAGCTCCGGGCCGGGGATGCCGTGGGTGAGGATCGAGAAGTCCACGCCCATGGCGTCCATCGCCGTGAGCTTGTCCTCAATCTCGCGGTGTCCTGGCGGTGAGACGATGCTGTACGCGGGCGAGCACGCGGTGATGAGCTGGCCGTCCCGGATGACGACGTTCGGGAACTCGTTGCGCGTCGCCAGGTAGTCGGCGAAGTCCTGGAAGTAGGTATGGGTGTGGACGTCGATCTTCATAAGGCTCCTTCTGCTCCTCGTCGGAGGCTCCCCCGCCCCGGAGGGCCCTCACCCGCGCGCTAAAGCGCGTTTCCCTCTCCCTCAGGAGAGGGGATCAGGCTCCCGCTGCAGGTCATGTTGCCGGAACGAACTTCATGGAGAGCGAGTTGACGCAGTGGCGGGTGTTGGTGGGGGTGAAGCCCTCGCCCATGAAGACGTGGCCGAGGTGCCCGCCGCAGGACGCGCACTCGATCTCGGTGCGGAAGCCGTCCGGGTCCGGCAGGCGGTTGACGGCGCCCTCGACCTCCTTGTCGAACGCGGGCCAGCCGCAGTGCGCGTCGAACTTGTCGACGGAGCGGTAGAGCTCGGCGTCGCAGCGGCGGCAGACGTACGTGCCGGGCTCGTAGAAGTCGTCGTACTCGCCGGAGAAGGGGTACTCGGTCCCCTTCTCCTCGATCACCCAGCGCTCCATCGGGGTCAGCTCGTTCCAGGCCATGGTTCTCGTCTCCCTGTCGCTTGTGAGGCCTATGCATCCTGCGCTTCGACATCCCCTCCTCGCCCCGGGGCCCTCACCCGCGCGCTAAAGCGCTTTTCCCTCTCCCTCAGGAGAGGGGATGAAGCAGCCCCGATACTACGCGAACGCGGGCCAGACGTCCTGCTCGAAGCGCTCCCACTGTCCGGGCTGGTCCCAGGAGGCGAAGCGCACGATGACGGTGTCCGCGCCGGCGTCGCCGAAATCCTGGATGCGCTGGGCGACCTCGCCGGGCGTTCCCCACGGCCCCCACGAACTGCCCCAGTGAGCGACCTTGTAGTAGTTGATGAGGAAGTCGTGCGCCTCGGCCTCGGCGGCCTGCCGGTCGGCGCCGAGGTTGATCGTGAGGTAGTAGACGTACTGGAACGGCTCGGCGTCGCGTCCGATCTCCGCTCGAACGAGGTCCACCTTCCCGATGGTCTCCGCGTACTGGATCGGGTCGTCGGTGATGCCGATGATGCCGTCGCCGTGGCGGGCGGCGCGTCGCACCTGCGCTTCGGAGCCGGTGCGGTAGTGGGTCGCCAGCAGCATCGGCACGCCGCCGGGCTGCACGGGTTTGGGGTCGAGCGTGAGGTCGTCGAACCGGAAGTGCGAGCCCTCGAACGTGACGTTGTCCTCCGTCCAGAGCCGCTTCATCAGGCGGACGGTCTCGGAGAAGCGCCCGGCCCGCTTCTCTGGTTCGACGCCCGCGGCGGTCCAGTCCTGCCGCTGGTCGTCGTTGAAGGCGCCTCCGACGCCCGCGCCGATGACGATGCGTCCGTTCGAGACGATGTCGGCAGTGGCGATGCTGTGTGCGAGCGGGACGGGGGGGCGTATCGCGGGCAGCAGCACCGCCGTGCCGATGCGGACGCGGGAGGTGCGGGCGGCGATGGCCGACATCGCGGTCACGGGCTCGAGCCGGGGCTTGGAGACGAGACTGTCGCCGACCCAGACGGAGTCGAGCCCGGCAGCCTCGGCGCGTTCGGCGAGAGTCAGCATCCCCTCGGCGGAGTAGGGCGTACCCTCGCGCTGCGCGCGCATCACCATCCCCCTCGTGCCGAGCAGCAGACCTATCTTCGGTTTCGTCATCTATCGCTCCTGTTCAGCCAAGTCTCCCAATCGTAGACGCTCTGCGCGAACCCGACGACGTTCTCCTTCGCCCACTCATAGTCCGCGCGGGTGTCGAGATCGAACGCGACGCGCGGCAGGTCGGGGGTGACCAGCGTTGCTCCCTTCGCGGCGGCGGCCTCGCAGTGCTTGTCGAAGCTGCGCTCTCCCAGCAGCGGCTCGAATGCCGTACCGGCGGGTTGGAGCAGGGCGTTCGTTCCGCTGTCGCTCGACGCACGTACGCAGACCGTGGCAGCGTAGCCGTCGCTCGCGGTGACCAGCGTCCGCACGTCTTCGTCGAGGACCATCGGGAGGTCGCCGGGCAGGAAGAGCGCGGCCTCCGCTCCGTCGGCGTACGCACCCCGCATGGCGACCCAGAGTGCCGCGTTCAGACCGTCGGCGGTTTCGGGATCCCAGCGCGCTCCACAGGCCTCTGCAACCTCGCGCACGACCTCGTCGCCGCCCACGACGACGCACGCGCCCTGCGCCGTGGCGGTCACCGCGGCGGCGACGACGCGCTCCAGCATCAGCAGGACGACGGCCTGCCTTTCCAGCGGGCGGAGGTCGTCCCAGAGGCGCGTCTTCGCCTCGGTCAACGGTTTCATCGGCACGAGCGTTCGAAGCGGATGGGGCAACGAGGTGGTCACCGCGAGCTCCGTTGCTGGGTCGTCCGCGCCACGAGCGCCAGCACCTCGCGGGCGAGGGCTGTCTTGTTGGCGTCCGTTGTCATGACGGTCGGGGCGACGTGCGCAGCGATGCCGAGCGCCTCGACCGACGGGGCCTCTGCGGCGTCGCTCTCGTCAAGCACGAGCACGTCGATCAGCCCGGCGTAGCGCCGCGCGACGCCGGCGTTGCTGACCTCCTCGCCGAGCTCGGCCATCATCTTGGCGGCGGGGCCCTTGAGCGCGCGCCCGCCGACGACGGGGCTGACGGCGACTCGCGGCCCGGCGAAGCTTCCGATGGCGTCGCGGATACCCTGCACGGCGAGCACGGGCTCGATGCTCACGAGCGGGTTGGATGGGCAGAAGACGACGGCGTCGGCGTTCGCCAGTGCATCGCTCAGGGCAGGGGAGGGCGTCGCGTCTTCCGCCCCCGCGAACCGCACACCGGTGATGCGCGGCTCGCAGGCGCGGCGCACGAAGTACTCCTGGAAAGCCATCTCGCCGTGCTCCGTCTGCGCGATGGTGCGGACAGGGACGTCCGACATCGGCACAACGGGGTGGCGGACGCCGAGGGCATCGCATATCGCGCGGGTGGCCTCGGTCAGCGTGCAGCCCGCCGCGAGCAGTTCAGTGCGGCGCAGGTGCATGCCGAGGTCGAGGTCGCCGAGCCGGAACCACGTCTCGCCGCCGAGCCTGCCGAGCGCGTCCAGCGCGCGGAACGAGTCGCCAGCGACGCCCCAGCCGGTGTCCGGGTTCGTGAGCCCGGCGAGCGCATAGACGACCGTGTCGACGTCCGGGGAGACGTGCAGGCCGTGGAACGTCTCGTCGTCGCCGGTGTTGACGACGACGGTCAGCTCGTCAGGCGCGAGGAGGCGCGACAGGCCGAGGGCAAGTTTCGCGCCGCCGACACCGCCCGAGACAGCAAGCGCTCGTGGCACGGCGCTATCCCTGCGCGGCGGCAAGCGCCTCAGGCAGCGTGGGGCCTTCCAGTTCCGGCGCGCGCTGCCCCTCGTAGCGGAAGGCCTCGAGCTTGATGAGCTCGCGGTAGGAGCCGAAGCGCTCCGGGTGAGCGGCAGCGAGGTCCAAGGGCTCAGGCTCGTCCGGCTCCACTTCGTGGACGCGACGCGTCTCGTAGAGCGTCGTGCGCTCGACGGGCAAGCGGCCCGCGTCGCGGATCCAGCGGCGCAGTTCCGACGGCGGGACGAGCTGTCCGTAGGACGCGCCCGCGGCGGTGGAGATGCTCTCGTTGATGAGCGTGCCGCCCACGTCGTTGCAGCCCGCGGTCAGCAGCAGTTGGGCGAGTTTCGGGCCCTCCTTCACCCAAGAGCACTGGATGTTGTCGATCCAGCCGTGGAGCATGATGCGGGCTATGGCGTGCATCCGCACGACCTCGGCGCCCGTTGCGCCGGGGCGCATCTCGTCCGACATCTGCTTCACGAACATTGGCGCTTCCGCGTGCACGAAGCTCAGGGGCACGAACTCGGTGAAGCCACCGGTCGCCTTCTGGATGTCGCGGAGGTAGGCGAGGTGCGCGGCGCGGTGCTCATTCGTCTCGACGTGGCCGAACATGATGGTGGACGTGGTGGGGATGCCGAGCCGGTGCGCGGTCGTGATGACCTCCGTCCACTGGTCGACGGTGATGCGTCCGGGAGCGATGCGATCGCGCACGGGCTGGTCGAGTATCTCCGCCGAGGTGCCGGGCAGCGAGCCGATGCCCACGTCGCGCAGCCCGCGCAGGTAGTCCTCGATGGTGCCCCGTGAGCGGACGGCGCCATACAGCACCTCCTCCGGCGAGAAGCCGTGGATGTGGAGGTGCGGCAACTCGGCCTTCAGCTCGCGGGTGAGGTCGATGTAGAGCGAGCCTTCCATCTTGGGCGGCAGCCCGGCCTGGATGCAGACCTCGGTCGCGCCGAGGTCTGATGCCTCCTGAGCGCGGCGGACGATCTCGTTCAGCGGGAGGAAGTAGCCCTCCTCTTCGCGGAAGTCGCGGCTGAACGCGCAGAAGCCGCAGCGCTTGATGCAGACGTTCGTGAAGTTGATGTTGCGGTTGACGACGTAGGTGACGCGGTCGCCATTGACCTGCCGCCGCAGCTCGTCCGCCGTGGCCATCAGCGCGAGGAGCGCGGCGCCGTCGGCCTCGAAGAGGCGCGCGCCCTCCTCCACCGTGACCTCGCTGCCTTCGAGGGGCTTCGCGAGGATGCGGGCGATGTCCGCCGGGACGCTGCTCAGCAGCGACTCCAGCCCGCGCCAGCCGTGCTCCGTCTGTCCGTTCGATACGTTCGGTTCGCTCAATTCCAACGCTCCAGTTCCGGTTTCACATATCCGTCGTCGTCCGTCAACTCCGCGAGGCGGGACGTGATCCGGGGCGAGCGCGCCCACGCGCCGTCGAGGATGTGAGAGGGGTAAAGCGCGGTGCGCTCCCGCAACTCGTAGCCCGCCTCCCGTGTCAGGTCGCGCAGCCGGTCGATGTCGGGCCAAGCCGCCTCCGGATTGATGAAGTCCTTCGTGAGGGGGGAGACGCCTCCCCAGTCGTTGATGCCGCAGAGCAGGTAGGTCTCGTAGCCGTCGGCCTGCAGGTTGGGCGGCGCCTGGATGTTCATCTCCGGACCGAGCAGCAGGCGGGCGACGGCGAGCGTGCGCAGCATGTCGAGCGCGGACGGCTCCGGCGCACCGCGCATCCGCGTGCCGGACTTGGCGCGGAAGTTCTGGACGATGACCTCCTGGACGTTGCCGCAGCGCTCCTGCACGTCGCGTATCGCGAGCAGCGCATCGACCCGCTCCTCCGGCGTCTCCCCGATGCCGATGAGGATACCGGTCGTCATCGCCACGCCGAGCTCGGCGGCCGTCTCCAGCGTGGCGACGCGCTGTTCCGGGCGCTTGGTCACGGTGCCGTGGTGCGGGCCGCCGGGCTCATGCAGGCGGAGGCTCGCGCTCTCCAGCATGATGCCCATGCTGGCGTTCCAGGGGGCTATCGCCGCCATCTCGTCGCGGTCGAGCGTGCCGCAGTTCGTGTGGGGCAGCAGGCCGGTCTCTTCCAGCACGAGCCTGCTCATGGCTGCGACGTACTCCGGCGTAGAGTCGAAGCCCAGCGCTCGCAGCGTCGCGCGCATCTCGGGATGGCGCTCCTCCGGGTGATCGCCGAGGCTGAGCAGCACCTCCTTGCAGCCGAGCTCCGCGCCGCGTTGCGCGACGGCGAGCACCTCGTCCGGCGTCATGGTGTGCGCGCCGCGCTGGTGGGGGCCCTTCACGAAAGTGCAGTAGCCGCAGCGGTCGCGGCAGAGGTTCGTGAGGGGGAGGAAGACCTTGCGGGAGTAGGTGACGCGGCGGTGGGGGCGGGCGCGGTCGTTCAACTCGCAGGCGGCGGCCATGAGCGCGGTGAGGTCGGCGGGGTCGCGCGAGGCCATGAGGCGGTAGCCGTCGTCCGCTGCCAGGCCCTCGCCTGCCAGCGCCTTCTCGATAACCGCCTGGGTGAAGTTGCGAACCGTCTGCGTTGCCATCGCTCCCCGGAATGAATGAGTAATCGCACCCGCGACGGCGGTACGCCGGTCAGCGGGCCGAGGCGCGATGGGCCTCTCACAGGAGGTAGATGGTAGCATGCACGCGGAGGCTGGCCAACCATGGGAACGACAACACTCGCCGTGCGGTCGCTCGCGATCGCAGTGCTCGGGGCTGCGGCGCTCGTGTCGCTGAGCGCGTTGCGCGACTGGCTGGGCGACTGGGCGGCGTTGTTCTGGACGTGCGGGACGATGTTCTTCCCGTGGGTGGCGGGGATGGCAGTAGGGCGACGGATAGGCGTGGATGCAACCGCCAAGCTCACAGGAGCGGCTATCGGCATCGTCGTTGTGATCGCGCCGCTGTACGCGTTCGCGGCCATGCCACTGCGCGACGCTCCGGTGAACGGCGACTGGTGGATGCTTGCGGGGCCGTTCGCGGCGCTTGGCGCGGTGCTCGGCGGCATGGCGCTGCCGGTGGGCGTGCGGGTACGGAGCGCGCGGACGCGGGCGGAGGCGTAGCCCTCACCCGCGCTGAGCGCGGACCTCCGCAGGAACGACAGTAGAACGTGGAATGACAGTGGGGGGAGGGAGTACCTCTGATATGGCAACGCTTGCAGGCAAGACAGCGCTCGTGACCGGCGGGGCGAGCGGCATCGGAAAGGCGATAGCCGAGCGCTTCGCGGAGGAGGGGGTGCACGTCATCGTCAACAACGTCACGGAGACCGGCAGCAAGGTCGCGGAGGCCATCGGCGGGTCGTTCGTGCAGGCCGACCTCTCGGACTCGGAGCAGACGCGGTATCTGGCCGACGAGGTGCTGCGCGAGCACGGCGGCGTGGACATCCTCGTGAACAACGCGGGCGTCCAGCACGTCGCGCCCATCGAGGAGTTCCCGGAGGAGGAGTGGTCGCGGATGCTCCAGATCATGCTGACCGCTCCCTTCCAGTTGACGAAACACCTGTTGCCCACGATGAAGGAGCGGGGCTGGGGGCGCATCATCAACATGTCGTCGGTGCACGGCCTCATCGCCAGCCCGAACAAGTCCGCCTACATCGCCGCCAAGCACGGCATCGTGGGGCTGACCAAGGCGACCGCCGTGGAGGCGGGAGCGTTCGGCGTCACTGCGAACGCCATCTGCCCGTCGTTCGTGCGGACGCCGCTGGTCGAGAACCAGCTACCGGACCTCGCGCGGATGGCAGGCGTGAGCCTCGACGACGTGGTGGAACAGGTGGTGCTCGCGCAGGCGGTGGTCAAGCGGTTCATCGAGCCGGAGGAGGTCGCGGGGCTGGCGCTGTTCCTTGCATCGGATGCGGGCAGCGCGCTCACCGGCGCGACGTACAACATAGACCTCGCGTGGACGGCCCGCTGACGTTTGACGACCGGCCAAGACAGGCGTACGCTCGCGCCATCGTCCGACCGTATGGAGGAGGTTCGCGATGACGACGACGCAGGATGCTCCGGCCGGTGTGCTCGACCTCTCCGGTGAGGTGCTGATCTCCGCCGACTCCCACGTGATGGAGGAGCCGGACTTCTGGCACAGCAAGCTGCCCGACAACCTGAAGGGCGACGTTCCCGAATTCCCTCCGCGCCCCAAGACGGGCACCGAGATGGACGACCAGCGCCCCGGCGGCTACGACCCGAACGAGCGCATCACCGAGATGGAGACGGACGGCGTCTCCGCCGAGGTGCTCTACCCGACGCTCGGCCTGCGGCTGTTCAGCCTCGAGAGCCCGGAGGCGCAGGAGGCGTGCTTCCGCATCTACAACGACTGGCTGATGGAGTACTGCTCCATCGCTCCGAAGCGGCTCGTCGGCATCCCGTGTATCTCCACCTACGACATCGACAAGGCTGTTGCAGAGCTGTACCGGACGCATGAGGGCGGGCTGTACGGCGCGCTCGTGTGGCAGGTGCCGTACCCGGAACCGGAGCTACAGTTCACGAGCGCGCACTACGACAAGCTCTGGGCGGCGATGCAGGAGTTGGACGTGCCGGCGCACCTGCACATCCTGACCGGCTTCGACTACAGCGCGCACACGAACTTCGGCGACCGGCGGGGTAATCACCTGCTTGCCCACCGCGGCTCCGTGAACCTCAAGCTGCAGAGCGTTACGAACTCGCTGTTCGACCTCATCTTCACCGGCGTGTTCGAGCGCTTTCCCAAGCTGAAAGTGGTGGTGGTGGAGAGCGAGATCGGGTGGATACCGTTCGTGCTCCAGCAGTGGGACTACTACTTCAAGCGGTTCAGGGAGTCCCGGCCGATGCCGATGACGATGCTGCCGAGCGAGTACTTCTACCGCAACTGCTACGCCACGTTCTTCAACGACTACGTGGGCGGGCAGTTGCTCTCCTGGTGGGGGCAGGACAACTGCATGTGGTCCACGGACTACCCGCACCCGAACTCGCCGTGGCCGAACTCGCGGCGGGTGCTCGCGGAGAACCTCGGTCACCTGCCGGCGGAGACGATCCACAAGCTGGTGAACACGAACGTCCGGAAGCTGTACCCCATCGAGGGGTAGGGCGTTAGCCCAGCTGCGTGCGCTGGCTGCGCACGTGACCTGCCGGTCACCTGGATTCCAGCTTTCGCTGGAATGACGGGGATCGTGGCCGCCGTTCGCCTTCACCCTAACCCTCTCCCTTTGCAGGGAGCGGGAATCAGGCAGGCCAGGAGGCGCGGTGTTCCTTGCGGACGACGAACCGCAGGCCCGACCAGGTCTCGTCTATGGCGCAGACCTTGTTGTCGACGAGCCCTATGGGGAGTATGACCTCACGCAGCACGTCCTCGGTGAGGTCGGTCGGCACGCTGGAGGAGCGTTTCGGCCACGCGATCCAGTAGCCGCCGTCCGGGGCGATGCGGCGCGCCTGGGCGACGAACGTCGACTCGAGCGCATCGCGGCTGACGTGGAACGCGACGAGCACGTCGACGCCGGTCTCTGCGTCACCTGCGCGCCGGATGCCGTCCGGCAGTTCGCCGAGCGTTGCGTCGAACCCCGGCGGGGCGTCCACGATGGAGAGCGTCGCGCCCGGCTTGATGCCGAGTTTCCGGGGGAGCGGCGTGCCTGAGTAGCCGGCCACGTCAGACTTCGGGAGCGATGCCCCTGAGGACCTGCTCGTCCTCGTCGAAGGCGTCGGCGTCGGCGATCTGCGCAGCGTAGGCGCGGACACGGTAGGCCTCACCCTTGTGGACGATGACCGGGATGGTGCCTTCCATGAGGTCGACCGCGGCCTGCATGAGGATGCGGCGCGCCCCCTCGACGGCGGCATCGTTCGGGCCGAGCATCTCCTGCGAGCGGTCGACGATCGCGCCCATGCTCTCCTGGCAGGCGAGCGCCATCTCGAACGAGGTCTCGAACCGCGATGCGAAGTCGGTGGGGCGCTCCTTGCCTTCCGGCACATAGGCGTTCTCGCGGTTGCGCTCGCGCCGGTACGCGCCCTCCTGGAGTTTCGGGTGGATGCGCCTGCCCTGGCGTATCTCGGTAAGGATGCGCTTGCTGAGCGGCTTGCGCGGGTTATAGGTGACGGCGAACGCCATCGTGCTCTGGTCGTCTATCGGGGCCCAGGCCGTGCCCTCATAGATGTCGCGCCTGCCGGACGCCAGCGTGGTGTAGAACGGCATGAGCCACTGGGCGACGGACATCTCCGCCTGCTGCGATTCGGACTCGACCGCCGTGCCGACGAGCAGGCCGTACTCGGTCTCGCGCGCCTGCACCGTGTGCGCGGCATCCTCGCCCATCGGGTCGTCCGGGCCGAGTGCGCCCGCCTTCTGGAGCGCGGCGACGCGCGCGGCGTCCAGTCCGCCCTCCACGGCCTGCATGTAGTTGCACTCGACGAGGAAGCGGGAGAGGTAGCGATGCTCCGAGTCGACGCGCGTCCACTCGAACTCCGGCAGGTCCGGCACGTCGTCCTGCGGGCCGACGTAGCCCCAGAGGAGGCCGCCGAACTCGGAGATGCGGAACGCGGGGGCCTTCACCTCCCTCCAGAGCGGGCTGTCGGCCGGCTCGAGCGGCATGTCGAGGATGTTGCCCTCGACGTCGAACTTCCAGTAGCAGCGTCCGCAACGGATGCCGCCCTCCTCCACGAGGCCGAACGAGAGGTCGGCGCCGCGATGGGGACATCGGGCGTCGAGCAGGCCGAGCCTGCCCTGGGTGTCGCGGAACGCGACGAAGAACTCGCCGAAGAGCTTGACCCGTATGGGGGGGGAGTCCGGTTCCGGCAACTCGTTCGCGAGAAGGACGGGCGTCCAGAAGCGCCGGAAGAGTTCGCCCATCGGGGTCTCCGGCCCCACGCGCGTCAGCAGTTCGTTGTCTTCTTTCGAAAGCGCCATCGGCAGCAGATTCTACCAGCCTTGCGGGATGTTGCTCCTGCGTATCCGGATGAGGCGGGTGTCAGGAGGACGTCCGGTATACTTAAGGGACAGTCCCACCAAGGTAGCGTGCCGTATGGTCCGTCCCCTCATCAGCGCCGTCCCCCTTCTGGCGCTCGTTCTGCTGACCCTCGCCGCGTGCTCGGAACCGACGCCCGTTCCGGTCTTCGTCGCGAGGCCGACGCCTACGCTCACGCCAACCCCCACGTCGACGCCAACGGTAACGCCTACTCCCACGTTGACGCCGACGCCCACCCTGACGCCCACCCCCACGCTTACGCCGACGCCGACGCCAACACATACTCCGACGTTCACGCCCACGCCGACGGCTACCGGGACCGCGACTCCCACGGTGACGCCGACGCCCACGGCCACCCCCACCCCCACCGCGACGCCGTTCCCAACGCCTACCGCTCCCGAAGCGCCCACCGTCCAGCAGAACGGCACGGACAAGGCCCTCGTGACGTGGAGAGCGCCGTCCGGCCCTCAGCCGGTGAACGACTACGACTATCGCTACCGCGCGCGCATCCTCGGCGACGAGTGGACAGAGGTGACGAACACCATCGTGTCGGCGACGCAGGCAGAGCTCGATCTCCTGACGTCCGGCACGACGTACGACGTGCAGGTACGTGCGGTGAACCAGGGCGGGCCCGGTGAGTGGTCGGACTCCGGCAGCGGGCAGACGCTCTTCCCGCCGACGCCAACCCCGGTGCCGGGGGCGCAACTCCTCACCTTCTCAGACCCGGGCATCGAGACCGCGTCGCTCCAGATCGCGATCGCCCGGACGATCCTGGAGTACGGCTACGGGTATCGAACGCTCACCGTTGCAGGCACCGAGACCCAAGCGATACGGAACCTGGGGAATGGCCTGACGAACATCCACATGGAAGTGCGGCTTCCGGCCTTCCAGTCGGTCTGGGACGACGTGTTCGACGTAAACACCATCCTGACTCTCGGGGACAGTTTCGCGGGCGTCGTATCCCAGAGCGCGTTCCTCATCCCGCAGTACACCGCGAACGCGAACCCCGGCCTCTTCAGGGTGCAGGGCCTGCAGGAATCGCAGCACCAGCAGCTCTTTGCTGGACCCGACGGCGGCAAGGCCCGGCTCATCACGTGCGTCACAGAGTGGGAGTGCGCGCGCATCAACGAGAAGCAGGTGCACGGGTACGGCCTGGAAGAGCACGTCGAGCTGGTCGACCCCCGGACCCCGGAAGCGCTGTACAACCAGATAGTCTCGGCATTCGAGAACCGGGAGAACATCCTGTTCTACTACTGGTGGCCGTCGGCGCTGGCCACGACCCTCGAGGAACTGGGAGGCTTCGAGCAGCTGAGGGAACCGGGTTGGACGCAGAGCTGCTGGGACAGCCTGACATCGACCGTCGCGGCATCGCAGATCACCCAGGCGTGCGAATACCCGGACTCGTCGTCGCTGATCGCCGTGCGGAAGGACGTGGAAGAGTTTTCGCCGGACGTGGTCGCGTTCCTGAAGGAATGGACGCTGGACCGGGAGGAGCTGAACGAGCTGCTGACGTACAAGGGGCGGTTCCGCTTCTTCGTGCTGCAGGAGAGCGAGTACCGCGAGGCTGCGTTCACGTGGCTGCGCAACTCGGACGAGTGGCAGTCGTGGGTTGCCACCGGCGTCGCGAACAGGGTGCTCGACGGGATCGGCAGGTAGGGACGAGGGCTGTCCTTACCCGAGAGATGTTTCGACTTCGCTCAACATGACACGGGAACGCTACCGTCCGATGAGGTCCTCACCTGAGAGGTGCTCGACGGTCTGTCCGGTGTCGGCGAAGGTGCGGGTGACGCTCGTGGAGGCGTAGACCCACATGATCTTCATCGGCACGTCGCCGGTGTTGCGGAAGCAGTGGGTGACGTCGCCGGGGATGAACGTGGTGTCGAAGAGGCCGACGGGCCTGACGACGCCGTCTATCTCGCACTCGCCGGAGCCTTCCAGCACCGTGACCATCTCTTCGACGTTGTGTGAGTGCATGGGCACGTTCAGACCGGGCGGGAAGTGGCTGATGCCAGCGGTGAAGGCTTCGGTGCCGTCCGCACCGCCGACGAGCGGGTAGGTCATCGCGCCGTTCCCCCGCGAGATGGGGGACTGCTCACCGAACCGCATGTATTTGAGGTCTGCCATGGGGTACTCCTCTTGCAAGCCTAGTTGGCGTCCGTCGGCTGGTTGACCGTTCGGAACGTGAGGGAGAGGCGGCGCTTGCGGTTGCGCTCACGGCGAGGGCCTTCCGTCTTGCGTTTGGCGATACCGTGCCGCCACTTCTTACGGGCCTCATCGGTCAGAATGAGGGCTGAGCCACGCTCCAGCATCATGTGAGACTTTGCCTCAGTGTCGCCGTCAGACCGGGAGAAATCCATCTGCCATTCGTCGCCCAGCGACACCATCGCCACAGCGGGCCCGAAGCCGGAATGGTCCGTGTGCATAGCAATGCCCTGGCCGGGCTCGTACTCGTTGACGATGACCTGCTCGGGAGGCCGGTCGAAGTGACCCGTCTCGTATAGACGCTGGGCCAGCTCCTGCAGCCAGTCCGGCAGTGGGCCGATACGCATGTCCGCGGTGATCGTCCGCTCCGAGTAGTCGTAGCGCCAGCCGTAGTGCTGTACTCGGCGGCTGAGGTCGGTAAGCCACGCGCCCTCGTTCTCATCGATGCGGCGGATGAACTCGGCCTCTTCCTCGGGAGTCAGGAAGGAGGACAGGTAGTGCATGCCTGGCACGTCGGGTTCCCGCTGTACTAGGTTGGGCTCGGAGGAGAAGAGGGTTAGCTGCTCGGTCATGGCTATGCCTCCTTGCGCGATAATAGCACGTATCGGTCACTCGGCCCGTCTGTGCTAGCCACCGCATCAGTAAACGCGATGTGGTTTCTGCCCAGTTCACTCACTAGCTTATTCCAACCAACACGAAAGTCACCTTGATAACTTGCATCACTAACTGCAAGTATACATTTACGGTCAGTACGAGTTAGATCGAGGATATGGTTGATGATCTCTACATAACTCTTGATTGCATAGTCTTCGTGGCTTCCAGCCAAGACGTACCCGAACGTAATCAGATAATGGGACTCAATCTTAGCCGACTCCCGTAGCCCTGAGAAGAGACTCGAAGAATCATGGTAGTATTCAATCCTGGGCGTATCACGCACGTATACTCTAAGGCGCGACTGTACTTCTTGGGCCAATGCAATCATCTCGGGACTATGGTCATAGCCGTACAGCGAAAGGCCTGAATAGCCCAGCTCGTGCTGTCGTGCCCAGTCCAAGAGTACCCACGAGAAGAGGCCCGGTCCACAGCCAATGTCTACGTGCGTCAGTCTGGGCGTGACGACATGCTGTTGCAATCGGTCGAGCACTGTCATGTAACGTGAGAATCGATAATGGCGGTCTGATCTGCGCCAGCTAATCTGGTCGTCGCCTGCAACGTACCAGTTGGTGTAGCAGAGCACTTCTTCAGCCGTTGCTTGGGCAAGGACCTTGTGCGTCGAACGCCTCGCCTGTAACTCACGCTCCTCCATAATCTGTTTTATGGTATCAACATAGTAGTCCTTAATCTGAAGCAGATCCGGTTGAATGTCCAAGGAGATTTCACAATGCTGCTGTACTACTTGTTGAACTAGGGATTTGCGGTGAAGATCCTGCAATTCATTAGCGAGTCGTTCACGATTTGACTGATTCGAAAAGCGAACACTGAGTTTATTGCCTACTATCGCGTAGTCCGCTGCACTCCGCATCAGCGCACCAATGTTGAACTTCTGGCGAGGTGCACTGCGGAGCGCTCCGCATATCGCTGTCCACTCCGTCCTGCTTATCCTGCGGTCACTCACTGACTTTGGCCTCCAGGCCACAGACTCACGCAGGAACTGGCTGGGCGTCAACAGCCCCGTGTCACACTACCGTTCGCCGACCTCGGTGACGACGTCCACGAGGGCGACGCGGCCGTTCTCGACGACCTCGCGCCTGGCGCGTTCGAGGGCGCCGCGCAGGTCGGCGGGGTTGTCGACGGGGCCCTCGGCCCACGCGCCGAACGAGCGCGCCATACCCGCGAAGTCGACGTATGGGTCGTCGATGTCGATGCCGATGGTCCTTCGCTCGATGGGCCTGCCGCGCACCTCGGCCATCAGCCCCTGGTGGCCGAGGTCGTTGCCGTAGGTGCGGTTGTTGTACATGACGACCAGCATGGGGATGCGGTGGTGGACGGCGGTCCAGACCGCGGCGGGCGTGAAGAGGAAGTCGCCGTCCGACTGGATGTTGATGGTGAGCCGTCCCTTGTCCCTGTTGGCGAGCGCGACGCCGAGCGCGTGGCCGAAGCCCATGCCGAGCCCGCCGCCGCCGCGCGACTCGATGACCTGGTGCGGGGCGTTGTAGTCCCACAGTCGCTCCGTCCAGCCGCGCAGGTTGCCGTTGCCGAGCACCCAGTCCGTGTCCTTGATCACCTCCCACATCTCCGCGGCGAGGAAGGGCAGCGCGATGGGCGACTCGCCGGAGCGGTCCGCGACGACCTTCGCCGCCTGCTGCTGGGCCGTGTCGTGCAGCGCGGCGACGCGCGCATGGCGCTCGCGCAACTCGCTTGAGCGGTCGGGGCCGTCGTTGAGGCGGCGCTCGACGAGGTCGGCGAGCGCGGGGATGGCGAGTGCGGTGTCGGCCTGCACCGAGAGAGAGGTGGGGTAGAGGCCGCCGTAGTCCGCCGTCCAACTGCGGACGGCGAGTTGGCGGAGCGACACGTCGATCAGTTTCGCGCCGGGCGGCAGCAGGTGCTGCAGCTGGCGGGCGCGGTAGTCCTGCCCGGTGAGCGACTGCTGGAGGTCGTACACGTCGAGTGCGAGCACGACGTCCGCCTCCTGCAGCAGTTGCCGCTTGGACGTCGTGACGTTCAGCGGATGGCGCGACGGGAAGTTGTAGAGGTCGCCGCCGGAGACGACGGGCAGCGAGAGCAGCTCTGCGAGCCGTACGAGGCCGCTTGTGGCCTCCTCGGAGCGTCCGAGGAAGTCGGCGAGAACGACGGGGCGCTGCGCGTCCACGAGGAGCCCGGCGGCGAGGTCGAGCGCGTCGGGGTCGGCCTGGAGGCGCGTTGGTTTCGGGAAGGAGTCGAGGTCGGGCATCTCGAACGGTTCGGTGAGCTGCTGCTCCTGTGTCGAGACGTCGAAGTTGACGTAGACCGGGCCCTCCGGCTGGCTGGTGGCGATGTGGTAGGCGCGCACGAGCGACTCGACCGACGCGCCGACGCTGGCGGGCTGGTCGTCCCACTTCACGTAGTCGCGGACGGCGTTGCCCTGCACGTTGGCGGTGTGTATCCACTCGATCCACGGTCGGCGCTCGTCGGCGGCCATGGGGCCGGTGCCGCCGAGCACGAGGACGGCGGAGCGGTTCGCGGACGCGTTGAAGATGGCCATCGTCGCGTGGAGCAGGCCCACGACGTTGTGGACGTAGGCTGCCATCGGCTTGCCCGCGGCCTTGCCGTAGCCGTGCGCGACGGCGACGGCGATCTCCTCGTGGGGGCAGAGGATGAGCTCGGGGCGCTCGTTGCCGAGGTAGTTGACGAGCGAGTCGTGGACGCCGCGGAAGCTGGCGCCGGGGTTCATCGCGACGTACTCGATGCCGAGGCCGCGCAGCGTCTCGACGATGACGTCGGAGCCCCACTCGGCCTTGCTGGTGCGCCCGTTGGTGGTCATGTGCTCCCTCCTAGGGGTTGTGACAGTGCTAGATGACGGCGCGGCCCTCGAAGCGCTCGCGCCAGCGGGGAATCACGTCCTTGTTGAAGACGTGCTCGGGGACCTCGCCGCGCAGGGCGCGCAGCACGTCCTCCGTGCCCCACTCGATGCCGGGGCCGATGCCCGCGCCGTGGTTGTGCGCCGCGACGTGCGGCGAGAGCAGCACGCGCTCGTCCATCTCCCGCAGCGGGCTGTCCATCGGCAGCGGCTCGACCTCGAAGACGTCGAGTCCTGCGCCCGCGATGGTCTCGTTCTGCAGCGCGGCGACGAGCGCTTTCTCGTCGATGACGGGCCCGCGCGAGGTGTTCAGGAGGATGGCGGACGGCTTCATCAGGCCAAGCTCGCGCTCGCCGATCATGTGGTGCGTCTCCGGCGTGAGGATGACGTGGAGCGTCACGACGTCCGACTCCTGCAGGAGGGTGTCGAGGTCGACGCGCTCGACGTTCGCGTGGATGAAGCGGTCGATGGGCTGGTAGGGGTCGTAGGCGATCATGCGAACGCGCCAGGGCGCAAGCATCTGGGCGAGCCGTCCGCCGATGCGCCCGAGGCCGACGATGCCGATGGTGAGGCCGGGGTAGCCGTCCTCGCGGCGCCCGATGTGCGTGGCGGTGAGCGCCGGGGTGCGCCAGGCCGTGCCGTGCTTCATCGCCTCGTCGCGCTGGCGGGGCTTCTTCAGGAGCGTGAGCATCTGCTGCATCGTCGTCTCGACGACGCCGCCCCAGTTCGCCTCGGTGGGCGCGTGGGTGACGATGATGCCGAGCTCGGTGGCGACGTCGGTGTCGACCTCGTCGACGCCAACGGTGTACTTCGCGACGATGCGCAGCTGCTCCGACGCGAGCATGACGCTGCGGTCTATGCGTCCGCCCTTGATGGAGGTGCCGACGAGCGCGTCTGCGTCGACGGCCATCGCTGCAATCTCATCGGTGGTGTTGCCGGTGGGGTCGGCCCATGAGGCCTTGCCGAGCGTGATCTCGCAACCGGCCTCCTCGAACCGCCGATAGCTCTTCTCATCTCCGGGCGCAAAGACGACGACCTTGGGTGCGGTCATGACTCCCTCCATCACATCGGGTGCGGGCGCAATGATGCGCTACCGCACCCGTCGGTGCAAGGCGGAGGGGCCCCACCCCATCCTCACCTTCCCCCATCGAAGGGGAGGGGATAGGGCATCAGCCTACTGCGGCTTGAGCGCGAGCAGCACCTCGACTCGGACCTCGTCCTCGACACTGACGACGCTCCGGGCGGTCGGCACCGGCTCGCCGATCTGGTCCCACGTGAATATGGAGCGTCCGAGCACGAAGACGGCGTCGCCGTCGTCGCGGGCCTCGATCTCGAATGCGAGGGGCACGTCCATGTCGTTGATGTTGAGCGTGCCCGTGACCTCCGTCGTCACCGGGTCGCCGTTCGTGAAGCCGCCCGGCAGGGGGGTCAGGTCGCCGAACGTCACGCTCGCGGTAGGCTGGCCCGGGAACATGCGGCTCTGCACGTAGCGGTCACGGAACGGTTCGTCGCTCGTCATGCTGTGCAGGTCGACCGTGACGACCGATGCGCCGCCGTCGAGTCGCACCTCGCCGGAGAGGCCGGTGGTGTGCATGACGGCTTCGTAGTTGGGGACCGAGACGCCTGCCAGTACCTCTCCCACGGAGAACGTCGCCTCGGAGCCCTCCGACACGGCGAACACGATGCCGTCGACCTGGCCGGTCGAACGCTCGGCAGGCTCGGGTTCCTCAGCCGGGGCTTCCGGCATGGCGGTGGGCACAGGGGTTGGTGTGGCATCGGACATCGCGGCAGTGGTTGGGGTGGGGGCCGGCGTGGGAATGACTGCGGCGACGTTCGCCGTCGGGGTTGGGACGGGCGTAGGGGTGGGGTCGGCGCCGCAGGCGGGGAGGGCGAGCAGGGCGGCGAGCGCCAGGGGTAGGATGAGTTTCGAGTATCGAGAGGCGAAAGTGGGCATCGGCGACTCCTGAAGCGCTATGTGTCGATTCTATACGTGTCGTATTCCGCGCGGGGCGGCAGCTCCAGCCGTCCGCTCTCCTGGTCGCCCTGGCCGGCGAAGCCGATCCCGACGGCAGCCGCGACCACAAGCGCCACGACAACGACCGGCCATCGTGAAGCGAGCGGCGTACGCGAGAGCAGGGGCGTGAGGACGGCGACGCCGCCGAACGCTATGGCGGCGAGCGGCACGCTGAACGAGACCATGCGCGTCAGCATCGTGCCGAGCGCGAACGCGACAGCCACCCACGCGAGGAAGCCGACCGCCATGACGACGGCGAAGCGGCGAAGCGCGTCCGGCGAGCCCGCCAGCCTCCGGTAGACGAGGCCGCTCACCAGCGCGAGCAGCAGCACGCCCCAGGTGACGCTCGCCGAGTTCAGCAGGGCGTCGTGCGGCGAGTGCAGCGGCAGCGAGACGAGCGCGGCCACGACAGCGGAGAGCGCTCCCGCGAGGAGCGCTCCGCGAACCGGTGCGGAGGCGGTGCTGGGGTGATCGTCCATGCGTGAAATGATACGTTACGGAAGAGCGGGCGGTTTCACGCTCCGCCGGTGCGTCACAAGGAATCGGCTAGTGCCACCAGTGCTTCCCTGGCGGCCTCTCGACGGTCAGCCCGGTGTCTTCGAGCACCCGGACGGCCTCGTCCGCGTCTTCGGGGTGGACGGACAACTTCATCATCCGGTCGTCCCTGTACGGCGCATACCGCCCGAAGTCTTCCAGCGACCTGATCTCCCTGGCGTAGGGCCGGAAAACCTCCGTCGAGTAGGTGGTGCGCTCCGTGACGCGAGGGCGCGCCACGACGTAGGGGCCTCGCTCATGGAACAACTCTGCCATCATCAGTTCCATTCGGAGTCCGGCTGCCAGGAGGAGGTACGCGCCCTTGTACGTGTCTTCCGTGGACTCGGCGTTGGACGGCCCGATGATTGCGAGCCAGGTGTACCCGGATTCTGTCCGCCGGGGCTCGTGCCTCAGCCATCCCCGCCTGGTCACATACATAATGAGCAGCGCAGCAGCGATGACCGCGAGCAAGAACATGTAGACCTCGATGTTGCTCTCGTCCATGGCTATCAGTGCCAGGGCTGCGGCTTCGTTGGCCGCTCCACGGTCAGTCCTGCTCGTTCAATTACCCGCTCAGCCTTCTCCGCGTCCTCCGGATGGACAGCCAGTTTCATGAACGTCGCCCAGCCTCCTCTGTACGTTGCGTGACGACTGAAGTCCTCCATCGTCCTGATGTCGTCCAGGTGGGGCTGCAGGGTCTCCGTTGTATAGGAGATCCTCTGTCCCATGCGGGGCGCCCCGTAGCGACCATATCTACGTTTGGGCTGGTCCACGCTGGCTATCGTCAACTCCATGCGGAGGCCCTCCATCAGCAGAAGGTAGGCGCTGCGATAGGTGGCCTCCGTAGACTCGTCCGGGGTAGGCCCGACGATGTTGAGCCAGATATACCCGGGCATCGACCGGGAGGACGCCTGCCTGGGGCTTGCAAACTTCAGGAACAAGGGCAGCAACGCTATGGCGATGACCACGAGTGCGATTACGGCGATCCTGATGGTGTCTTCGTCGAGCATGGCGCAATCATTCCCAGACCGCCTGCCAAGTGCGGCTGGCTGAGTGGGCTGGAGCCACCGAACGGATTCGAACCGTTGACCTGCTGTTTACGAAACAGCTGCTCTGCCACTGAGCTACGGTGGCTCTCGGAGGAACGCCCCTCGTCCGAGAAGGCGCGGGAACATTCTAGCACCCAGCCGGGGAGGGGCTCACTCGTCCTCGCGTTCCCTGAGCAGGTGGCGCGCCACTGCGTACGCGGCGACGAGCACCGCCCACAGCAGAAGTGCGCTGCGCACGGTGCTCCGGGCCGGCGCGGAGCGCAGGACCGGCGGAGTGGCGATGAGCATCATCACGATGGCGGCGAGGAACATGAACGCGAAGATGGTGAACGCCTGCTCGTAGCTGCCGGTCTGGTCGCGTATCCAGGCGGCGGCGAGCGGTCCCACGGGGTTGATGAACGCGGTCATCAGTCCCATCTGACCGCGTATGCCTCCCACGGAGCGGCGTCCGAAGTAGTTCGGCACGACGATGCGCTGGCTGACGGTCCAGCCCCCCTGCGCGACCCCGAACACGACGCCGAAGAGGACGGCGCCCGCGAACGTATGCGCGTTGATGATGACGACCATGGAGCCGAAGTAGAGGAGCGACACCATCCCGATGACGAGTCGCACGTGGATGCGGTCCATCACCCAGCCCCAGGGAACGGTCATCACCGCCGAGATGGCAGCGAATATGAACACGATGACGACCGAGTTCTCGAAGGAGACGCCCCGCGTCTGGAAGTGCGGCGCCGCGTGGAGGTTCGTCGCCGTCTGCGCGAAGAACATGATGGAGGTGGTGAGGAGGATGAGCCAGAAGGCGAGCGTCTTCCGTGCCTGGGACGTCGTCCACTGGGCCTCCGTCTCGCGCGTCTCACCCTCACCGCCGCTCGTTGGCTCAGCGGGCGGCTCGCCGTCGGGCAGCAGGCCGTAGTCCTCCGGTCTGCGTCTGAGATAGACGAGCGCGGGCGCGGTGACGAGCAGGATGGCGGAGATGGCGAGGAGGCCGTACGCCCAGCGCCAGTTGAGCAGGACGATGATGGCAGCCGCCGCGAGCGGCACGAGCGCCTGCCCCGCGCGGAGACCGAACCCGGCGAAGGAGGTGGCCGTGCCGCGCTTGCGGATGAACCAGTTGGCGATGGCCACCGTCGTGCCGATCTGCACGCCCGCGATGGCGAACGCGCGTCCCGTGCCGAAGAAGAGCCACATCTGCCACGGGGCCTGCATGAACGCGAGTCCCACCATGCAACCCGCGAGCACCATGCCGGAGAGCGCCATGATGGTGCGCGTGCCGTAGCGGTCCATCACCCTGCCGATGACGGCGGTGAGGATGGAGCCGGAAAAGCTGCCGATGGTGAAAGACGCCGCGATCTCCGACGAACTCCAGCCCGTCTCCTCGCGGATCGGCTCGAACCAGACGCTGAGCACCGGCCCGTAGAAGACGGACGACGCGAAGGAGACGATGAGCGCCGTCCACGCGATCGCCCAGCCGTAGTAGGCGTCGAACGGCCAGAAGAGGTTTGTGCGCCTGCGCCGTGGGGCGATCAGGCTAGGTCCAGCCACGGTTCCACGGTTCGCCGCGGGCGAGTTTCCTCGTGTAGTAGCGCCAGTCGTCGGAGTGCTCGACCTTTGGCCGGTTGATGGAGGCCTGCCGTTCGCTCATCTTGCGGGCGTTGCCGGCCATCTCTTCCCGGAACGCGCCGTCCGGCTGCTCGAAGCCAAGCAGGCGCGCGGCCTGGATGATCTTGGCGGTCCGCTCCATGTGCACCGCCGTGAAGCACGCCTCATCGATGCTCTTGCCTACGGTCACGATGCCGTGGCCATTGATGGTCAGGCCGGGCGCGTCGCCCAGCGTCCGTGCTATGGCGTCGCCGTCCTCGTCGTCGGAGACGTAGGTGGGGACAGGGTAGACCGGCAGGCCTTCGCCGAACTTCGCGGAGGCGAGGTGGACGCCCTCGATCGGCACGCCCGCCAGGCCGAGCACGATGCACATGTTGGCGTGCGCGTGGACGATGGCGTTGACCTCCGGTTTCGCGCGGAAGATGCGGGTGTAGATGGCGGCCTCGCCCGGCACGGTGCCGTCGCCGGAGAGCTTGTTGCCGTCCATGTCGAACTGCATCATCCAGTTCTCGGCTCCGGGCAGCTGCGGCGCGCGCAGCATCTTGACCGCGATGCCCTCGTCGTTCGGCAGCCTTACTCCAACGTGCCCGATGATGTCGCCGAACTCCCACTCGATGATGGTCGACGCCGTCACGAGGTCGTTCTGCAGGTCGTCGCTCTCGCTCACGGTGGCCCTCCGTTCAGTTCCGCTCGGGCAGGTGGAAGAAGTCCACGGCGTTCTGGACGATCATCTTGTAGACCTCGTCTTCCGGAACGCCCGTGAAGTTGTGCTCCATCACCATGTCCGAGTTCGGCCAGTCCGACTCCTGGTGCGGGAAGTCCGCGGCCCAGATGAGGCGGTTGACGTTCATGTGGTGGCGCAGGTCGACCCCGGAGCGGTCCTGCTGGAAGCCCCAGTAGAAGTACTCGTTGATGAGTTCGCTCGGCATCGCCTTGAGGGGGGTGAAGCCGTTCATCGTCTGCGCCCAGTGGATGTGGCGGTTGTAGCGCACGTCCGCGATCTCCAGGAAGAACGGCACCCAGCCGATGGAGGTCTCGGCGAGGCAGACGCGCAGGTCCGGGAAGCGGTCGAACAGACCGGAGAGCAGCAGTTGCACCGCGTTCGTGCCGCCGCCCCGCGCGGCGAACCGCTGCACCTGGAACGCGAGTTCCGTGGTCACGCGGTCGTCTTCGGCGGGGTAGTCGAGCATCTTCCCGCCGCGCTTGCCGGTCCGGTCGAGCTCGACGTGGATCGAGACCGGCATCTGCAGGTCGAGCGACGTGGCCCAGAAGCGGTCGTCCTCCGGCAGGGGCTTGCCGCCGCCGTTGGGGAACGTCATCAGCTGCACGCCGGTCAGTCCCACGGACTTGCAGTGTTCCAGCTCGGCGACGGCGTCGTCGATGCCGGTGGCGGGGATCGCGCCGATGCCGAGCAGGCGGTCCGGCGCTTCGGAGCAGTACTCCTCGCCGAGCCACGTGTTCCAGCCTCGGAAGAGCGCCCGGTGGAGGGCATCGTCCTTCACCTGCATCCAGAGACGCGGGCCGCAGACGACGGCCGGGTAGAGTATCTCCGCGTCGAGGCCGTCCTTCTGCTGCTCCTGCACACGTTGTTGCGGCGGGCCGGTGCCTGGCGTGGACTCGTAGGTCTGTCCCCCGGGGTACCAGATGTCGCGCCCCTTGCCGCCGTACAGGTCCATCGGGTTCTGGGTGGGAGGCAGGTCTTCCAGCTGCGTCGCGTCCGCGCCGGTCCCGAGTTTCACCGTCCTGGGTGCGCGGTCGCGGAACTCGGGGTCTATGCGGTGCGTCCACCGTTCGTTCGCCACTTCCAGGTGAGAGTCACCGGAGATGCGTTTGTAGGGCGCCATGGAGCGGGCCTCCTCTGCGTCACGTCGGGGTCGGGCGCAGTATAGCCGTTCGTGGTCAGGGCGGCTCATCAGTACGGGTATGTTGTAGGAGCGCCGCAGACGCGTTACGCCTATCATACGGGGCATCAGGAGGAAGCCACATGGCAACGACGGCGGATGGTGGGATAAGGGCAGCTATCCACACGGAAGGGCTGACCAAGTACTACGGCAAGAACCGTGGTATGGAGGACGTGGACCTGGACGTCAGAGAGGGCGAGGTCTTCGGATTCCTCGGGCCGAACGGGGCCGGAAAGACCACGACCATCAGGACGTTGCTGGATGAGATCAGGCCCACCGCCGGCTCAGCGACCATCCTTGGTTTGGACACGCACCGGGATGCCGTGGCGATACGCAGGCACATCGGCTACATCCCTGGAGATCTTGCGCTGTACCCGAACCTGACGGGACGGGACACCCTGACCTACTTCGCGAACATGCGCGGCGGCGTCGACTGGTCCTACGTTGACGAGCTGGCCGAGCGACTGGCCTCCGACCTCTCTCGAAAGGTGGGCGACCTGTCGACGGGCAACCGTCAGAAGGTCGGAATCATCCAGGCCTTCATGAACCGGCCGGACCTGCTGATCATGGACGAGCCGACAGCCGGACTCGATCCGCTGGTCCAGCGGGAGTTCCAGACGATGCTGCGCGAGGTCACGGCCCAGGGGCGCACGGTCTTCCTCTCCAGCCACACTCTCTCCGAAGTGCAGCGTGTCGCAGACCGCGTCGGCATCATCCGCGACGGCTACCTCATCACCGTCGAGTCGGTTGCGGAGCTGAGGTCGAAGGCGATGCGCCGGGTGGAGTTCGTACTCGACTCGGAGGCGGACGCCTCGGTCTTCGAGGGCGTGGCCGGCGTGCGCAACGTCGTTGCAAGCGGCGCCCACGTCGAGATGTCCTTCGACGGCGACATGGGCGAGCTCCTGAAGGCCGCAACGGACCGGTACGCCGTGGAGGACATCAGGACGAGCGAGACGGACCTCGAGGAGATATTCCTCACGTACTACCACACCGACGAGGAGGCCGGGTGATGGCGCTGTCCAGCATATCGCTCAAGGTGGCGCGAGACCGCTGGCTCGGATGGGCGATCTCGGCAGCCAGCCTCACGCTGCTGCTCTTGTTCGGGATGGCGTCCTACAGGGAGATCGACCTCACCGTCTACACCGAGCTGCCTGAGGCGTTCCGCTCGTTGCTCGGCATCGGGGACGACGTCGACGTCGGGGGCCTGGCGATCAGCTACGTCTTCGGATCGTTCGGCGCCGTGGTGGTGGCTGTCATGGCCCTCGTCATGGGCAGCGCGGCGATCGCGGGCGAGGAGCGGAACGGCACCATGAACGTCCTGCTCGCAAACCCCAGGAGCCGCACGCACGTCCTGCTGTCCAAGGCCGTGGCCCTCGTCGTGCTCACTGGCCTCGCCGTCGCAGCCATCTGGAGCACGGTCCACCCTATGGCCGCTCTGCTGGATGTCGAGATCGGCGGCCTGAACGTGGAGGCCCTGGCTGTCCACCTGTACGTCAACGCCGTCTTCTACGGGATGCTTGCCCTGGCCATCGGCGCCGTTACCGGCAACCGGGATACGGCGACGGGCGCGACGTCGGGCATCCTGGTCCTCTCCTTCTTCGCGGTGGGCCTCCTTCCCCTCGTCGAGGGACTGGAGGGCCTGCGCAAGGCGTTCCCCTGGTACTACTTCGACGGCAGCGAGCCCGTCTACAACGGCATCGCGTGGGGACACCTCGCAGTGCTGGTCCCGGCGTCTGTCGCTCTCCTGGTCGCCGCCGTTGTTGGGTTCAATCGCCGCGACCTCAGAAGCCAGTCCGTCGGCGCCTCGCTGCTGGACAGGGTCCGGGGCAACCCGCTCCTCAACAGGATGATCGGCCGGCTCGCCGGTTCGGCCAGGGTCTCATCGATATGGGTCAAGACCGTCTCGGACTACCAGACCCTGCTCCTCGTCACGTCGGCCGCGATGTTCCTGGTCATGGGTGTCATGCTGGGGCCGATGTATGCGTCGTTGCCGGAGGAGACGCGGATCGCTTTCCACAACTTCCCGGAGGAGCTGATCGCGCTCTTCGGTGGCGGTGACCTGGGCACGCCGGAGGGCTGGTACACGTTGGAGACGTTCGGCCTGATGGCCCCCCTGTCGGTCATCCTCGTCACGGCCGTTATGGGCGCCGGAGCGCTCGCTGGCGAGGAGTCGCGCCGCACGATGGGGCTGTTGCTGGCCAACCCCATAAGCCGTTCCAGGATCGTGATGGAGAAGGCCGTGACGATGGTGCTGTTCGGTATCGCCGTCGGGGTTGCGACGTTTGCCGGAGTGGCCCTCGGCTCGGTGCTCGGCGGTCTCGGGATGTCCATAGGCAACATAGCCGCGACGTCCGCGCTCCAGGTGCTGGTGGGGCTGGTGTTCGGCGCTCTCGCCCTGGCCCTGAGCGCAGGCAAGGGACGAACGGGGATCGCGGTCTTCGGCGCGGCGGGCGCGGCGCTCGCCTTCCACCTGTTGACCTCGCTGGCGAACATTACAGGCGCCGTGGCGGCCGTTGAGTGGGTATCGCCGTTCCACTACTACCTGGACAGCGACCCGCTCAACACCGGGATGGACTGGGGAAACGCCGCGGTGCTGCTCGCGCTGTCCGCGGTCCTCTTCGGCCTGTCATTCGTGCTGTTCCAGCGGCGGGACCTCAGGCAGAGAGGGTAGCGTTCGTTCTTGCCGGCTCACCGCGAACGGCGTGAGCGCACTCGAAGACGACAACGGGCATCTCAACGATGGAACGGAATAGCGATCTATGGCAGAGGATACTGAGCGGACGAGCGGATGCGAATATCCGCTTCGACGACCTTCGGCGGTTTCTGCTACGCTTGGGATTCGTAGAACGGGTGCGGGGAAGCCACCATACCTTCAGGAGAGAAGGTGTCCGCGAGCGGATCAACCTGCAGCGTGACGGAAGCCATGCGAAGCCTTACCAGGTTCGGCAGGTCCGACAGGTTGTTCTGACGAATCGTCTCGGCGGGGAGGAGTGACGTGCACAAGTACGAGGTCGTCATCTACTGGAGCAATGAAGACGGCGTCTTTGTCGCTGAAGCACCCGAACTCCCGGGATGCATGGCCCACGGTAGCACGCAAGAGGCTGCGTTGGAGCAGATCAACCAGGCCATGGACCTCTGGCTCGAAACAGCACGCGAGTTTGGCGACCCCATACCGCAACCCAAGGGGCAACGTCTGACCCCGGCGTAATCGCCATCTCCCCTGCCAACGCTCACCCCGCGTACGTCGCGTCGAGCGCGAGCATGTCCGACAGCCCCACCGTGTCGAAGCACTCCTGGATGCTGACCATGCGGTCGGCGACGAGGTGCGCCGTCGTGCCGGTCTCGCGCAGCTCGCGCATGAGGTCGGTCATCGTCCTCAGCGCGGCGAGCATCACGCTGATGGGGAAGATCACCAGCTTGAACCCCAGTTCCTCCAGCTCGGACACGGGCAACAGGGGAGACTTCCCCGTCTCGACGAAGTTGTAGAGCACGGGCACGTCGAACCGGCCCGTCACGTCCATCGCCTGCTCCCGCGTCTGGAGCGCCTCGAGGAAGAGCACGTCCGCGCCCGCCTCCACGTATGCCTCGCAACGGCGGAGCGCGTCGTCCCAACCGGTGACGGCGAGCGCGTCGCAGCGGGCGATGACCGTGAAGTCGTCGTCCTCGCGGGCGTCGAGCGCCGCGTGGAGCTTGCGCACCATCTCCTCCTGCGGCACGACGCGCTTGTCGTCCAGGTGCCCGCAGCGCTTGGGCGACTCCTGGTCCTCGATGTGGATGCCCGCGACGCCCGCGCGCTCGTACTCGCGTACCGTGCGGCGCACCTGCAGCACGTCGCCGTAGCCGGTGTCCGCGTCGGCGATGACGGGCACGCTCACGGTGCGGGCGATGGCCGCGGCGTTCGCGACCATCTCGCTCATCGTCGTGAGGCCGATGTCCGGGTAGCCGGTGCGGGATATCGAAGTGCCAGCGCCGGTCATATAGACGACCGGGAAACCGGCGCGCTCGATCACGGCGGCGCTGAGGCAGTCGTAAGCGCCCGGCGCGGGGACGATGCCCGGCGACGCGAGCAGCTCTCGCAGGCGTGTGGTCGTTCTCATCGTTGGCCTCCCTTCCTTGCTCCCGGCGCCAGCGTACCGTATCCGTGGAAGAGATGGGGTAAGCTGTCGCCCACAGTTCGGTTGGTGATGTTCAACGATGAGTGCGGATGCTGACTACTCTCCGGCCTTCTACGCGCGTCACGCGCAGCGTTACGCCGAGGTAGCCCACAACTTCATCCACTCCGTCTACGACAACGCCTCCCACCCGGGGCTCAGGGATGATACCTCCCTGATAGACCGCCTGATGGAGCTGGTGCCTGCCGGGTCGCGCGGGCTGGATGCCGGCTGCGGCGGGGGCGCCCGCGACGTCTTCCTCTACTGGCGGAAGGGGTACGACATCTACGGCGTGGACGCCATCGAGGAGAACATCGCAGAGGCGCTCAGGCTGCATCCGGAGATCGCCGGGCGGGTGTCGGTGGCCGACCTTCGCGAGCCGCTCGGGTACCCGGACGCGTCCTTCGATTTCGTCCTGTGCAACGCCGTCATCCAGCACATCGATCCGGACACGGCCCTGAGGGTGACGCTGCCGGAGCTTGCCAGGCTGCTGAAAGACGGCGGCGTTCTCCAACTCCTGTTCAAGACAGGGAAGGGAGTGGCGACGGTCTACGACAGGCACTACGGCGAGGACAGGACCTTCCAGCTCTATGACCCTGGCGAGGTGCTCGCCCTGTTGACGGACCTGGGCCTGGACCTGATCCCGGAGGAAGGCGCGAAGCTGGGTGGAGTCGTGTACTTCACCGACCACAAGCCGATGGAGCATTGCGTTCTCTTCGCGCGCAGGGTCGTTTCCCCTCTCCCTCTGGGAGAGGGTGCCGCGTAGCGGCGGGTGAGGGTGCCCCGTGCCGCATTGACGCACGGGTGAGCCCGCCATAGCCTACGGCGCGTCCCCGACGCCCGCTCAAAGGAGGATTGTGATGCCGTACGACGCGCTCGACCCGAAGAGGACCGGACTCGTGTTCTTCGACATGCTCAACGTCTATTTCCGGGGCTCCAGTGAGGAGAACCAGCGCAGGATGGAGCCCATCGTGGCCAACTGCGTGAAGGTGCGCGAGGTGGCGTCGGCGCTCGGTGTCCCCTCGTTCTACCCGAAGGCGGACCACCGCGCTGACGGGATGGACTCGGCGCTCATCTACTCCGACACGAACTACGCGCTCGAGCCCTGGCCGGACCCGGAGCAGGGCTTCACCGCGGCGTTCCGCAACGTGCACCACGGCAGCTGGACGTCCGAGGTCATCGACGAGCTGGCGCCGACGCCGGACGACTACCTGATCCCCAAGCACCGGTGGAGCTCGTTCCACCAGACCCACCTGCAACTGAGCCTGCGCACGCGCGGCATCGACACCATTGTCCTGTTCGGCGGCGCGATCCACATCGGCGTCGCGAGCACCGCCTACTCGGCGCGCGACCTCGACTTCAACATCGTCGTCGTCAGCGACGCCTGCTCCGGCCCGGACGAGAACCTCAAACTCTTCATGGAGCGCATCTTCCCCATCTTCGCGCGCGTCCGCACGGCGGACGAGGTGGTGGAGATGTTCCGCCGCGGCGCAGCGGGTTAGCGAGGCCGCTTCCTCCGGTACCGCCGCCAGGCGTAGAGGAACCCAACGGCGAATCCGACCAACGCGATCGCTGCCACGATGGGCCATGCGTCCCTGCCTGACGACATCGCGGGGAGATGCGTTCCGCCCGCAGGCTCCGGCGCCGGCTGTGGAGCGGATGCGCTCGTGGGCGTGGGCAGGGGAGTGTCTGACCCCCTCTCCCTTGAGGGGAGAGGGCTGGGGTGAGGGTGAACCGGCGGGGTAGAGCGGGGTTCTGCAGAGGTTTCTGTGGGCGCGCTCGTCCGCGTCGGCGTCGCAGGCTGCGTCGGCTGTGCTGGCGGCCCGGCGAACCTGTAGATGCCCCCGTCGAACCCCAGCACGTAGACCTCGCCCGCCTCGTCCTCGCCGAACGACGGTATCTGGAACTCCGCGCGGGCCAGCTGCGCATGCTCCGTGACGCGCTCGCCGTCATACCGCAGCCCCCAGATGCGGCCTGAGCAGTAGTCCGCGTACAGGTAGACGCCCCGCAACTCCGGCAGACGCTGCCCGCGATAGACGTAGCCGCCGGTGATCGAGCATCCCGCGTCGCGGCCGTATTCGACGACCGGCGCCTCGAAGGCGTCGGGGTCGCATGCGGGCCGGAAGCAGCGTGAGCCTTCCATCTCGTTCCAGCCGTAGTTGCCGCCCCGCCGCACGACGTCGACCTCTTCCAGCGCGTTCTGGCCGACGTCGCCCGTCCACAGGTCGCCGGTCTCGCGGTCGAACGAGAAGCGCCACGCGTTGCGCAGCCCGTACGCCCATATCTCGCCGCGAGCGCCGCCCTTGCCCACGAACGGGTTGTCGGCGGGCACGGCGTACGGAGCGCCGCCCCCTGCCGTGACGTCGATGCGGAGGATGGTCCCGAGCAGCGTGCCGAGGTCCTGGCCGTGCCGTTGCGGGTCTCCTGCCGAGCCGCCGTCTCCCAGCGCGACGTACAGCATGCCGTCCGGTCCGAACTCGATCATGCCGCCGTTGTGGTTGCGGTACGGTTGCGGCACCTCGAGCAGCACGGACTCCGATGCGGCGTTGCCAAGGCCGTTGCCGCCGACCTCGAACCGCGACAGCACCGACCGTCGCGGCGACGCTGCGCTGTAGTAGACGTAGAAGCGTCCGTTCTCCACGAAACCGGGGTCGAAGGCCAGCCCCAGCAGCCCTTCCTCGTTCCCTCGACGGCTCACGCGGGCGCTGATGTCCAGGAACACGTCCGTCCGCTCCGGCGCGGCGGGGTCGATCCGGTGGATGACGCCGTGCTGCTCCACGACGTACACCTGCCCCGAGCCGTCGCCCGCGTGCGTGAGCAGCACCGGCCGCTCGAACGCAAGCGCGGGAAAGACCCGCTCCAGTTCGAGCATCGGGAGTGCAGCGTTGGGGGAGGGCGCAACCCCCGCCAGTACGGTGGCCCCGACGATTAGCAGGGCAGGGATGGGGAGTAATCGGAGGAGCGGCCTCATGGAGGCCAGCCTACCACGAGCCCCCGGCCTGCCCACCTCTCCCCCGGGAGAGAGCCTGCTCTGAGCTTGCCGAACGGGTCGACGCGCAGCGACGGGTGAGGGCGAACCGGTGTGGTGTTGGGATTGTCATTCCGAGCGAAGCGCAGCGGAGTCGAGAAATCTCTCGGGATGCCTCCCACCTCTCCCCTTGGGAGAGGTCGCCGCGCTTGCCGCGGCGGGTGAGGGCCTGCGTGTCGCCCATCATGCGCTATCATGGGAGAGGCCTCGCCGCCGCGCGGGGCGACTCTCTCCCTGGAAGGCATCGCATGGACTTCAGCTACACCTACAAGGTCAACACCCCGCCGGACGCGCTCTGGGCGTTCGTGACGGATATCCCCGCCGTCGGCATGTGCATCCCCGGCGCGTCTGACGTTGCGGAGACGGACGGGTCGTACACGGGGACAGTGAAGGTGCGCGTCGGGCCGGTTGCGCTGGGACTCGTAGGCAAACTGTGGGTGGACTCGCGGGACGACGCCGCGATGCGCGTCTCGATGACCGGCGAAGGCGCGGACCGCAAGGTGCCGGGCAACGTCCGGGTGAAGATCGACATGGCGGTCGAGGACGCGGGCGACGGCGGCAGCAACCTCGTCGTGCACTCGGACGCCAACATCATGGGCAAGCTCGGCGAGTTCGGCCAGGGCATCATCAAGCGCAAGACGGACGGCATCATGCAGGAGTTCGGGCGCAACCTCACCAGGAAGGTCGGCGGCTGAGGGGCCTCACCCGGCCAGCGGGACGACCTTCGATCGCCTCATCACCTTGTCCCGCGTGAGCAGCGGGACGCCGTGTACGACGCTGGTGGCGGCGATGATCTCGTCTGCCGGGTCGCTGTCGAAGTCCAGGCGCGTCGAGGCCAGCGCAACCGCGAGGTCGATGGGCCACACGTGCAGCTGGCTCAAAACACGCACTACTTCCCGGTCGTCCAGGTCCACGTCCACGCGGCCCAGCTGAACGAGCTTGGCCAGCTCCCACAGCACGATGGACGAGACAGACCACCTGTTCCGCTCCAGCAAGCCCCGCTCGGCAGGGCGGAGCATGCCGCTGACCGCGTGAATGAGGATGTGCGTATCAAGGTTGAGCATCTGCGTCCCAGCGAAGGCCGGTCGAGAAGATGTCGCCCCTGACCTCGATCTTGTGCCGCAGGCTGCCGATCAGCTCGGCTTCCTGGCGGTTGTAGGGAAGCACCCGCGCGACCGGCTTGCCGCGTTTCGTGATGATCAGCCCGTCGGCGTCGAGCTGGTCCAGCAACGCAAGGCACTGCTCCTTGAAACGCGCCGCTCCTACACTCTTCATAGCCGTACACCCTCGTTTCTCTTTACCCCGGACTCTCGGGGCGCTGCTGTCCATTATGGACACATTATGCGACTGGTCACTTAATATGTCCATATCGCAACGGCTGGAGGGTCAGTGGGCGCTTGGCGCATTGTCATTCCGAGCGGAGCCGTCGACGCAGTCGGTGGCGCAGCCGGAATCTCTCGGGTGTCCTCCGCTCATGGTGAGCCTGTCGAACCACCCCGCGCTCCAGCGCGCAACCCCCGCCCCGGTCGTAGGGGCGGTTCGCGAACTGCCCTCGCCCCCGTCATTCCCGCGAAGGCGGGAATCCAGCGTGCCCGACCGGGCACACGTGCGCCGGGCAGCGCACGCGTCGGGGCAGGGGGTGGAGCTTGATCCCCTCTCCCTCGAGGGGAGAGGTCGACGCGCTTCAGCGCGCGGTGAGAGGTGAACCGGGGCGGTGGACGGGTGTCTGGTGTAGGGGCGTCCCTTGTGGGCGCCCTCGCCCCGTGCTTCGGACAGGTGAGAAGCGTCACTGAGAGAGCGGCGAAACAACCTCAAGTGAGACTCTGACCAAGAACTCCCCACTTGCGACGCCGCTTACACTCGTAGACGTAGCGGTCCATCTCGCCGTAACGGTCTTACCAGCAAGCGCGGCATCCGAGACCAAATGTACTGGACCGAGACGCACTCTCCCCCTCGGTCGAAGGTCGACGTCATCGAATTCGATGTGAGTTGGTTCAGAGTTATCGATGTATGGCCCGCTCGTTGGGCCAATCCGGCCAATGGCCGAGGGGTCAAGAAGCACTCCCAAGCCCCACTTACTGGGAGGCGTAGGCATCATTGACCGCGCGTCTTGTTCACGTCGGTACGCCCACACTTCTCCATCGATGGTTACCTCGACACGAGCGGCTACAAAGTTGTGCTCCGTTTCGTTACTGAGCACAAGCTGCATGCCTGGCACTCGGTTGGCCAGCGCCCTGGCATGGGCCTCGTAGCGAAGAAGGGAAGCGGCCTTCTTGATGTAAGCCACTACTTCATCTCGGTATGCGCCAGGCCTCCTATACTCCCTGTCTAGCAGTCCCGAGAATACATGCTGTGGCTGCTTCTCCAGTGGCCCTAGGAGGACACTTGATTGTTGCGCGCACCAAGCCGTCACTTCATCAGAACTACATGCAACCGGCACTGCCGCCACGGGAGTAAGGGGCTCAACAGTCATGCCACTAGCTTCCTCCGCGTCCGCAGCGAAGCGCTCGACAAGCATGTCATAGTCATCCTGCTCCGCCAACTCCGTACGACCATGGCGACGCAGGAAAACGTCACCCTTGCGAAATGTAAAGGCGCCACGCTCAGACGATGTGTAGGCCGTGAGCATCGCGGCGATCCGGCTGCCACGCTCAGGAGGCTCAACAGTGATGACTAGTATCTGTTTACCCTTGTGACCAACGTACTGGGGGCTCCATCGCGTTCGTACAAACCGTGAGATGCCCGCATCCAGGATGGCATTGTCGATGGGACTGACGCCACTTACATTTCCCGGTTCTACACCGATGACCAAGTAGGCACATCCGCCAGCGTTCTGATTGGCGACAGCGGGCTCGCGGTTGGCAAAACCCGCTATGAACTTGGCGAGTTGCGCATGCCAGCGTCGTTCAGTGAGGTCTGCCTCTCGTTTCCACTCAAGCCAATCAGGTTCCGATTCAGTTGCGGGTGCTGCAGATATCGCTTGAACAAGTTCGCCCAGTTCTCCAATGGAACGGAGCTGTCGTGAGGTGTCAATCGCGAGGGCCATGGCCACATGGTAAGGGAGAGCACCGAACCATACCAAGAGATATACCTGAGGCTTGACGCCTCCTCGTGCCCATCCTCCTCACCCACGTCGAATCTGTGACACGTGCCCGTTGCGCCCTCAACGCACCCCTTCCTACCATGGGTGCATGACTACGCAACCCGCACCCGCACCCGACAACTTCATATCGCCGGACCTGCTCTCCCCTTGGGACGTCGCCTACCTCAACCGGCTCGACCGCGCCCTCCGCTGCGGCGTCCCCGGCTGCGAATGCGCAACCGGCTCCACGCTCCACTGTCCCTCCCATCGCCACGCTGAAGCCCCCACGCTCACCGTCGTCTGGGACGAGCGACGCGACCGTATCGACTTCCACTGCCCCTCGTGCATGCCCCACCGCATCTACGATGCGCTCGCAAAGCGCGGACTCTCCCCCGCAGCCGATTTCTACACGTCCGGGGGCGCGCAGGGAGCCGGGCTCCAACCCTTCCGGTTCCTCATCCAGCAACCCCCTGACTGGCTCTGGCCCAACCGCATCCCCCTCGGCAAGCTCACCCTCATCGCCGGGTACCCATCGTCCGGCAAGACCTCCATCGCCCTCGACGTCGCCGCCCGCGTCTCGCGCGGCGCGTCCGCTCCCGACCAGCCGGACTCCCCATTTCCCTCCACTCCCGTCGTCCTCGCCCTCCTCGACGACAACCCGAAGTCCGACGTCCTCCCCATCCTCAGGCTCTTCGGCGCCGACCTGGACCGCATCTACCTCGCCGACCTCCTTTCGCCTACGCACCCCGCCGACTACTACCCCGACGACCCGCCCAACGACGATGACGATGAAGAAGTCAACCACGACTGGGGTGCGAAGGACTGGGACGACGATGAGGAGGAGGACGAGTACGAATACGTATTCGACAACGACGGTAATGAGCGACGCATTCGCCGCCCCAGGCCCATTGGTTTGAGAGCCCCCGTGCGGGACCCGTTCTGGCCGCCCCCGGACTCAGGCTCGAAGCTCACCGCTCCCTGGCCCGGCTTGGACAAGACCATGGGGCGACTCGCCAACTACGTCGCTGAAGGAAAGGCTGCGCTCCTCGTCGTCGATCAGGTCGAAGACCTCGCCGCCATGCACCGCGCCCGCCTCTCGACCGTCCTCGGCATGCTCAAGGCTCTCGCCGCCCGCACCGGCGCAGCCGTGATCGCCCTCGCCCACAACCCCGCGAGGGACTACCCCCGCGCCGTCACCGCCATGCAGAACCGGCTCGCGCTCGCCTCCGTCGTCTTCACCACCGCCGTCGTCGGACCCGGCGACCGCCGCTTCCTCGTCCCCCTACGCCCCGCCATGAGCGACGACGCCCCCGCCATCCCCTTCGTCCTGCCGCCCGCTGACGCCTTCACCATCGCGTGGCGCAAACCCGTCTTCCCCGCGCACCTCGAGGCCCTCGCCCAACCCCGCCCCAACGACGGCGCGAAGACCCGCGCCGCGCAGTCTCTCCTCATGCGAGTTCTCGGCAACGGCCCCCGCCCCGCCGCCGACGTCGAGCGGGAGGCTGTTCTGATCGGCCTCTCGAAGTCCACGCTCGTCCGGGCTCGCGCGCTCTGCAACGTCAAGGCCTTCCGCGTCGGCATACCGGGGACCCACAGCGGTGCCGGCGCATGGTACTGGTCTCTTCCATCAGGAGACACTTTGCAACAGGATGAAACACCCACCGCGCCGGCAGAACTTGTGAACGGATGAGATTGTTATTCCCTTAATGCCGGGAAGCAGGCCGTGGCCTTGAAAATACCCCTCGAAGGGTGGTTAAGAATGTCAAAACAGACCCGCGCTCCACTCCTGGAAAACCGGTTAAGGATGTCAACGGCGCCCCCCGTTGACATCCTTGGCTCCGGCCTACTCCACGAAGACGTGCTCGCGGTAGTAGCGCAGTTCCTCGATGCTCTCGCGGATGTCGTCGAGGGCGAGGTGGGCGCGGCGCTTCCGGTGGGGCGGCAGGCCCGGGTACCAGCGCTTCACGAGCTCCTTGATGGTGCTCACGTCCACGATGCGGTAGTTCAGGTACGCCTCCAGCGCGGGCATCTCCGCCCGCAGGAAGAGCCGGTCCTGGTGCACCGAGTTGCCGCAGAGCGGCGCCTTCTTCTCGCGCACCCACTCCCGCACGAAGTCGAGCGTGAGCTTCTCCGCTTCCTCGACGCCAATAGCGGACGCCTGCACCCGCTCCAGCAGACCGGACTCCGTGTGCGTGCGCAGGCTCCAGTCGTCGATGCGGGCCATCTCGTCGTCGGTGCGCGCGACGGCGATCACCGGCCCCTCCGCCAGCACCTCCAGGTCCGCGTCGGTGATGAGCGTCGCTATCTCCAGCGTCACGTGCCGGTCCGGGTCAAGCCCGGTCATCTCCATGTCTATCCAGACGAGCCTTCCCGAGTCAGCCATGCGACGCCTTTCGCGCTTCCTGCGCAGAGAGTTCAC
Organism: Dehalococcoidia bacterium; assembly: GCA_965116305.1. GTDB lineage: Bacteria > Chloroflexota > Dehalococcoidia > Lucifugimonadales > Australimonadaceae > Bin16. Next base: position 560,812 of record OZ220673.1, read on the forward strand.
GAACGCTGCCGGACGGCAGCCTGCCGAGCCGCAGCCCGCCGACCCGCACGCGCGTCAGTCGGAGCACGCGCCGCCCGACCGCGCGCATCATCAACCGCACCTCCCGCTTCTTCCCCTCCGCCAGCTCAACGGCGTACCGCGCCTCGCCCCTGCGTACAGGTTCAACCGACAGCGCCCGCGCAAGACCGCCCTCGATCTCGACGCCGTCCAGCAGGCGCGCCTGGTCGCGCGGCCAGAGCGGCCTGTCCAGCAGGACGTCGTACTCTTTCACGACGCCGTAGCGCGGATGCGTGACGCGCTCCACGAACGCGCCGTCGTTCGACAGCAGCAGGAGGCCGGTGCTGTCGGCGTCGAGCCGCCCGACCGGCACGAGCCCGGCGACGCGCAGCGCATCCGGCACGAGGTCGAGCACGGTGGGGCGTCCACGCGAGTCGCTCACGGCGCAGAGGTAGCCCCGGGGCTTGTTGAGGAGCAGGTAGACGGTGCGCTTCTCCGCCTGCGCGAGCGGCTGCCCGTTCACGGAGACGGCGTCGGACGCGCTCACGGGGTGGTTCAGGTTCGTCGCGGGCTGTCCGTTCACGGAGACCGCACCCTCGATGATGAGCGCGGCGGCCCTGCGGCGCGACCCCGCTCCTCCGGCTACGAGTCGCTTCACCAGCGGCATGGACGGAGCGCGGGATGGGGGACTGCTGACCATGGCCTGAGGGTAGCACAGGGAGGGGGCGGCTGGTAGAATCGCGCCTCCGGGAGGAGGCAGGGACGAGGGAATTCCATGGGTAAACTCACAGACAAACTCGAACGCGCCGAGAAGGGCGCAGGCCAGCCGCTGGGGTTCGGCGGCGGCGCGAAGCGCGAGTCCATCGCGCCCCTGCTGCTGCTGGGGGCGGTCGCCGCGGGCGACGCAGCGCAGGCCGGGGTCGTGACGGCGTCGGAGATCGACGGCGCGCTGATCGCCGGCGTGGGGAGCGCCAAGAAGACGGCCATGACCGCATCGACCAAGGCGCTCGGCAAGACGCTCTTCGGCGTGTGGACGGACGAAGGGCAGGCCGAGGAGGCCGGCGGGGCCGACTTCCAGGTGTTCTCGTCCGACGCGACGCCTGCGGGCGCGCTTTCCGGCGAGGGGCGCACGCTCGTCATGCAGGTGCAGCCGGAACTGCCGGACAGCCTGCTGCGCACGATCGACCAGTTGCCGGTGGACGGCTTCCTCGTCTCGCTGGACGCGCCGCTCACCGTGGCGCAGCTCATGCGGCTGGCCCGCGTGCGGGGAGCGACGTCGAAGCGGCTCTTCGTGCACCTGGGCGCTCTGCCCGCGAAAGCGGACGCCGAGCAGCTGCGCGACGCCGGAGCGGCGGCGCTCGTCGTGGACACGGCGGGACAGACCGCCGACGCCTTCCGCGAGACGCTCGCGATGCTGCGCGAACTGCCGCGCAAGTCGCCCCGGCAGCGCGACGGCGAGCGCTCCGGCGCAACCGTCCCGCAGCCGTCGTTCGGCGCCGCCCGCTCGGCGCCCCCGCCTCCGCCCGACGACGATGACGACTGGGACGACGACTAGGGCGCGATGCTGCTGGCGGGGATCACCGGCCTCTTCGACGATCCGTTCCGAGCGCTCGTGTGGTTCGTCGCCATCGCGGTCTCGCTGCTCATCGCCATCACGTTCCACGAGGCGTCGCACGCCGTCACCGCGTTGCGGCTCGGCGACGACACGGCGTCCCGGCTCGGGCGGGTGACGCTCAACCCGAAACGGCACCTCGATCCGGCGGGCACAGTCATGCTGCTCATCGTGGGGTTCGGCTGGGGCAAGCCGGTGCCGGTGAACCCGTCCCGGCTGCGGACCGGCAGGACGGGCATGGCGATGGTCTCCGCCGCCGGCCCGATGGCGAACGTCGCCCTTGCCATTGCGTTCGCGCTGCTCTTCCGCATCGGCGTGCTCGACGGCAGCATCACGCGCGACGAGCTGCAGTCGCTCTCCCCGATGGCATGGGCGAGCATCATCGCGTGGTACGGCGTCGCGCTGAACCTGCTGCTGGCGGTGTTCAACCTGCTGCCGCTCCCGCCGCTCGACGGCGGCGGCATCATCCAGGGCATCGCGCCCCGGAGCTGGTGGCCGGCGGTCATCCAACTGCAGCGCTTCGGGCCGATCGTGCTCATAGGGCTCGTCGCGCTGACGTTCGCAACGGACATCAACCCGCTGGGGTACGTCTTCCGCCCGGTCTATGCGATCGCGGATGCGCTCAGGGGCGTGTGAGGGCGGGGTTCACTCCCAGGGCAGCGACATCGTCCCGTAGACCTCTATCTCACAGCCGGGAGTGTCGAGGTGCGGATGGTCCGCGACCAGCGCCTGCGCGGCTTCCAGGTCCTCCGCTTGGAGCACGGAGTAGGTCACCACTCCCATCTCGTTCGCGGAGCTGCCCGACGCGGTCATCCTCCCGCCGGGGCTCAGCGGGGACATCTCGACCAGAGCGTCGCCGCAGCGGTCGGCCCACGCCTTCCATGCCGCCATGACGGCCTGCATATCCGGCTTGGAGTCCATCATCGCCTGCATGGCGTCCGCCGACGCGTGATAGAGCACGAGATACTTCTGCACTGGGTGCACCTCCTAGGATCGCCCCGGCGTTCGGGGCTGCGACAGGATAGGTGTCGGATGGGGGATGCGGCAACGGCGGGTGTCGCAGACGTCCGGTGGTCAGCGCGCGGACTTGGCCGACTGGAGCTCGTCCAGCATCATCCGTTTCATGGACTCGGCGATACGGGCGAGTTCATTCGTGGTAAGTTTCGGGCCCATGAGCTCGCGCTCGTACGCAGCGATGACGTTGATCAGAGTGCGGTCGTTCGGTGTGGTAAGCGCCATGACGGAACCTCGGAACGGAGACTGCCGGAGATGATAGCGCAAGGCCACATCCTGCACGTGACGACGCCGGAGGCATGGCGTCGCACATCGGACACGCCGTTCTACGAGGCGGAGTCGCTGGGCTCGGAAGGGTTCATCCACAACTGCCGTCCGGATCAGCTGCGTGGCGTGCTTGGCAGGCATTTCGCCGGCCACCGGGCGCTCGTGCTGCTGGTGATAGACCCGGTGCTGCTCACGTCGGAGGTGCGGGAGGAGGAGTCGCACGGCGAGACGTTCCCTCACGTCTACGGCCCGATCGAGCGCGCGGCGGTCGTCAGTGTGCTCCCGATCGAGACCGACAGCACTGGCCGGTTCACGCTGCCGGACGGCATCGAGTAGGCGCCTATGCATTCGCGGGGCGGCTGCCTGGCGATGCTAGAATAGCCCCACCTTCCGGCGCAGGAGCGAGTCCCTATGCAGATGACAGTGCGGCGGCCCAGGCGCTTGCGCGGCGACGTGACCCCGCCGGGCGACAAGTCGATCTCCCACCGCGCGGCCATCTTCAACGCCATCGCCGACGGCGAAGCGCGTGTCGAGAACTACGGCACCGGCGCGGACCTCGCCTCCACGCTCCGCGTGCTGCGCGGCCTCGGCACGCAGATCGAGCGGCACGACGACGGCGCGTTCACCGTGCGGGGCGGCATCCTCACCGAGCCGTCGGACATCCTCAACACGGGCAACAGCGGCACGACGACCCGCCTGATGGCGGGCGTGCTCGCGGGCCAGCCGTTCATGTCCGTGATGACGGGCGACCGCTCGATACGCTCGCGCCCGATGGCGCGCATCGTGGACCCGCTGCGCCTGATGGGCGCTGAGGTGGACGGACGTGACGGGGGGAGGCTCGCACCGCTCACGTTCCGCGGCGGCAGCCTCCACGGCATCGAGTACCGCATGCCCGTCGCATCGGCGCAGGTGAAGAGCGCGCTCCTCCTCGCGGGGCTGTTCGCGGAGGGTGAGACGACGCTGGAGCAGCCCGCAGTGTCCCGCGACCACACGGAGCTGATGTTCCGCTCGATGGGCGTGGAGGTTGTCGAGGACGGGCTGACGGTGAGCGTGCGTCCCGGACGGCTGAGCGCCAAGGACGTGGCCGTCCCCGCCGACATCAGCTCGGCAGCGTACTGGCTCGTCGCGGGCGTCTGCCATCCCGATGCTGAAGTGCGCGTGCGCAACGTGGGCGTGAACCCCACGCGCACCGGTATCCTCGACGCGCTGGCGATGATGGGTGCGGACGTGAGCGTCGAGAACGAGCGCACGGAAGGCGGTGAGGCCGTTGCCGACCTCGTGGCGCGGTCGAGCAGCCTGCGCGCCGCTGAGATCGGGGGCGACCTCATCCCGCGCCTCGTGGACGAGGTGCCGGTGCTTGCGCTCGCTGCCTGCTTCGCGGAGGGGACGACCGTCATCCGCGACGCATCCGAGCTGCGTGTGAAGGAGAGCGACCGGCTGATGGCCTCCCGCGTGGAACTCTCACGGTCCGGCGCGCAGGTCGAAGAGTTGGACGACGGCCTGCGCATCACGGGCGGGCGTGCCCTCCAGGGCGCGACGCACCGGACGTACGCGGACCATCGCATCGCGATGACGATGGGCGTCGCGGGGCTGGTCGCCTCAGGCGAAACGGCGGTCCAGTCGGCGCAGACGGCGTCCGTTTCCTACCCGACGTTCTGGGACGACCTCGGATCGCTGGGGGAGGGCGCGCAGCCGTGAGGCGCCGTTCATCGTGAGCGCTGCCGAACCGCATCCGCTGCTCGTCGTCGTCTCCGGTCCGTCCGGCGTCGGCAAGGACGCGATGCTGGCCCTCGTGCGGGAGCAGCGTCCGGAGGTGTTCTGGGCCATCACCGCGACGACGCGTGCGATGCGTCCGGGAGAGGAGCACGGCGTGCACCACCTCTTCCATACGCGTGACGAGTTCCTGGAACTGCTGGAGCGGGGCGAACTGCTGGAGCACGCGGAGGTGTACGGCAACCTGTACGGCGTGCCGAAGGCGCCGGTGCGCGAGGCGCTCGCCGAGGGGCGTGACGCCATCGTGCGGACAGACGTGCAGGGTGCGGCGTCGATCCGCTCGCTCGCGCCCGAAGCGCTGCTCATCTTCGTTGCGCCGCCGTCGCTGGAAGAGCTCGAACGCCGCCTGCGCAGCCGCGATACCGAGTCCGCTGAGGAGACAGCCCTGCGCGTCGAGACGTCCCGGCAGGAGATGCGCGACGCGGCGTGGTTCGACGCCGTCATCGTCAACGAGACTGGCGGACTGGAGAACGCTGCGCGCGAGGTCATGGCTGTCATCGAGCGAGAGCGGCAGCGTGTCCCTCCGCGCATCGCGCGCCTGTAGCCCAAAACCTGCGCGCCTCTCTGGTATGCTCCGCGCTATCCCGCACGAGGCAGGTGGCAATGATCACGAAGTTCTCCGTCCTCTACGTCGGCTTCACGGAACTGGACAACGTCGGGCTCGGCGGCACGCCGCCGGACGAGCGGCGCCTCTCCAACGACCAGATCGTGAAGGCGTACCAGATGTCGCTGGACGTGGCGCAGCACATGGACAAGCTCGGGTTCGACACGCTCTGGGGCGCGGAGCACCACTTCCAGCGGGAGGGCTACGAGGTCATCCCGAACCTCATCCTGTGGGGGACGTACCTGGCGGCGCGGACGGAGCGCCTCAAATTCGGTTGCGCGTTCAACGTCAGCCCGATCTGGCATCCCATCCGGATGGCCGAGGACTTCGCGATGGCCGACATCATGACCGACGGCCGCGTGGTCTTCGGGGTGGGGCGCGGCTACCAGACTCGCGAGGTCGAAACGCTCGGCGCTCCCTTGCTGGACCAGGACGCCAACCGGGAGCTGTTCGAGGAGCAGATGGAAGTCATCATGAAGGCGTTCCACGAGGACTCGTTCAGCCATCACGGCAAGCACTACACCATCCCGGCGCCGCAGAAGTTCCGCGGCTACGAGCCGACCGAGGTGACGCTGGTGCCGCGTCCGATCCATCAGCCGGTGGAGATCTGGCAGGCGATAGCCAGCGGCCGGTCCATCCCCTTCATGGCGCAGAACGGCATCAAGGGGATGATCACGCAGAACGGCGACCGGCTCGCGCGGCAGATCTTCCACACGTACCAGGACGAGGCCGCGAAGGCGGGCCGGAACCTGGAGCTCGGCGAGGACCTTTGCCTCGGCGTCGCGATGTCGATCGCAGCGACGCCGGAGGAGGCTGTCGAGAAGGTCCGCCCCTACCACGACGAGGCGTACAAGTGGTTCGCGCCCTTCGGGTTCGTGCGCTATGTCGACGAAGACGGGCGTCCGTGGGGCACGCCCGGCGCACCCGCACGGGTGCCGACGATAGAGGAGGGCGTGAGGCAGCGCGCATGGCTGTGCGGCCCACCGGAGCTGGTCATCCGCGAACTGAAGGCGTACGAGGCGGAGTTCCCCGGCCTGGACCAGGTGATGTTCCGCTGGCCGGAGGGCATGCCCGCGGAGCAGTTCAAGGAGCAACTCTCGCTCTTCGCGGAGCACGTCATGCCGGAGTTCGGGAAGGGGTAGTCCTAGGACACTTCTTTGCCGCCGTTGACCGCGATGAGCTGGCCGGTGATGAAGTCCGCGTCGTCGGAGAAGAGGAACGCCACGGTGCCCGCGAGATCGCTCGGCACGCCGCGGCGTCCGAACGCCCGCGACGCTTCCTCGGTAGCCTCATCGCCGGTGAGCGAAGGGTCCTGGTCCGTGCCACCCGGCGCGAGCGTGTTGACGTTGATGTTGTGTTCACCGAGTTCGCGGCAGATGGCACGGGTGAAGGCCATCACCGCGCCCTTGGACGCGACGTAGTGCGGGTTGCTGTCGCGCACGTTGTTGGAGGTGCGGAGCATAGTGGTGGACCCGACGTTGACGATCCTTCCGCCGCCCTGGTCGCGCATGTAGGGGAAGACGGCGCGCACGCAGAGGAACGTCCCGCGTGCGTTCACCGAGAAGACCTTGTCCCACCAGTCCGGGTCGACATCCATAAGCGAGGGGCCGGTGATGTTCCGCATGAGGCCGGCGTTGTTGAGCAGGCCATCGATCCGTCCGAAGCGCTCGACGGTCTGGCGCGCAAGCGCCATCGTCTCTTCCTCGCTCGAGACGTCCACGTTAAGCGGGAGCACCTCGGCGCCCTCGGCCTCGCAGAGGCGCGCCGTCTCCGAGCAATCGAGCACGTCGGCGATGGTGAGCTTCGCGCCCTCCTTCGCGAGCCGTACGGCGTAGGCCTGCCCAAGATGGCGCGCCGCGCCGGTAACGATGATGACCTTGCCTTCCAGGCGCATACGCCGCCTCCTGTGTCAGTCCCGGTCAGCCGAGGATGACCATGTGCACTTCGCCGGGGCCGTGGACGCCGATGGTGAGCGTCTGCTCGATGTCCGCGGTGCGGGACGGCCCGGAGATGAAGTTGAAGTAGTTGGCAGTCCTCCCGCGCGCCTGCATTCGGTTCAGTCGAGTGATGGCGAAGAAGTCGTCCAGCGTTTCCAGCACCTGCTCCCGCTCGATGAGCAGGACGAGCCTGGGCGGCGCGAGCGAGGCGAGGCGTGCCACGCCCTTGCGCGGTGTGACGGCGCAGCTCGCCGTCTCCGCGATGGCGTACGAAACGCCCGTGACGCCCATGTCCGCCCGGAACGCCATGTCGCGCAGCGTGCTCCGGCTCCGGGACCTGCCGGACGCGAGAATCGTGGGCGAGACGCCTACTGAGCGAAGAGCGGTGTCTATGTTCACGCGCTTGAACACGTCCTCGGCGGAGCGGACGAGGCTCTTCACTCCCGATAGCTGCGCGATCTCCGCGACGATGCTCGCCGCTTCCTCCGCGTCGCCCGCCCTGCGGACGTTCCAGGAAGCAGCCGCGGCGGTCCGCGCGAGACGGTCCAACGCAGAGCTCTTGCGCGCCTCGTTCCTTGCAACGATGGTGCGCACCTTCTCCTGCTGGCGCATGGCGTTCGACTTGAGCGAGGGGTGGTCCGGCATGTGAACGATGGGCTCAGTGCGTCCGAGCGCCGAGCGGACGCGCAGCAGGAAAGCCGCCTTGTTCGGGTGCTCTTCCGGCGTCGGGGGCATGGCCTACCTCTGCTTCATCCCGTTGAGGTGAACGTTGTCGTCCGCAAGTTCCTCCCGCCAGAGCCTCGCGAACGATCTCGGGGCAGGTGCGGGGAAGTCGCGGCTCGCTGTCCAGCCGCTCACCATCGGCGCGAACGGCAGCTTGCGGACCTTGCCGCCGCGCGCGAACGGACGCGTGAGCAGCCTGCCGAGGTTCGCCTTGCCCTCCAACGCTCTGCGGTTCCGCATCGCGCCGTGCCACTGGCCCACGAACAGCCGCTCCATCCAAGTCGTGCTCCGTTCGCCCATGGCGCCTTCCGCTACCTTGTGGCGCAGGTGCAGCAGCAGGCGGGGGATGTCTATCTTCACGGGACAGACGTCCTTGCACGTGCCGCAGAGCGTGGAGGCGTAGGGCAGGTCGCGAGCGACCTTCATGTTGGTCATCGGCGGCGTGACAACCGCGCCGATGGGACCGGAGTAGACCCAGCCGTAGGCGTGTCCGCCTATCTTGCGGTAGACGGGGCAGTGGTTCAGGCACGCGCCACAGCGGATGCAGCGCAGCGCCTCCCGCATCACCTCGTCGCGCAGCAGGTTGAGCCGCCCGTTGTCCACGAGCACGAGGTGGAACTCCTCCGGCCCATCCTCGTCGCTCGGCGCGCGGGGGCCGCCCACGAACGTGTTGTAGCTCGTGATGCGCTGTCCGGTGGCGGAGCGCGGGAGGAGGCGCAGGAAGAGCGCCAGGTCCTCGATGGCAGGGACGATCTTCTCCATGCCCGCGAGGACGACATGGATGCGTGGCGCGGACGTCGTCATGCGCCCGTTCCCCTCGTTCGTGACGAGGCAGACGGTACCGGTCTCGGCCACGACGAAGTTCGCGCCGCTGATGCCCATGTCCGCCGCAGCGAACTTCTCGCGCAGGGCGTCGCGCGCGTAGACGCAGAGGCGCTTGATGTCCTGCGTCGGCGCCGTCTTCAGCCACTCCTGGAAGAGCGTGGATACCTCCTGCCGTGTCTTGTGCATCGCCGGAGCGATGATGTGGAACGGCGTTTCGCCCGCCAGTTGGATGATGTACTCGCCGAGGTCGGTCTCGACCGGCTCGATGCCCTCACGCTCGAGGATGTGGTTGACGCCCATCTCCTCGGAGACCATGGACTTGCTCTTGATGACGGTCTTCACGCCGTTGCGCTTCGCGATATCGAGCACGATGGCGTTCGCTTGGGCCGCATCGTCCGCAAAGTAGACGTGGCCGCCATTCCGCCGCACGGTCTTGTCCACCATGTCGAGGTAGTAGTCGAGATGTTCCAGGGTGGACTGCTTGATCGCGGCGGCGCGGGTGCGCATCGCCTCCCAACTCTCATCGCCGAAGTCGTTCTCGATGACGCTGGCGCGCGCACCGACGAAGTGCTCCATGACGTGCTCCAGCGAGTGCTGGAGCTTCTCATCGCGCAGCGCCCTGCCGGACGCCTTCTTGAACTCGGCGCTCTTGACCTCCGCCATCATGCACCGTCCTCGGCCAACAGTTCGGCGATGTGCATGGCGCGTATGTTCATACCGCGCCGCTCCATCGCCCCGCGGATGTGCATCAGGCAGCCGCAGTCGTTCGCGACCACAGTGCCCGCGCCGGACTCCGCGATGGTCTTCAGTTTCTCATCCAGGATGGCGGTCGATATCTCCGGGAATTTCACGGAGAAGAGGCCGCCGAAGCCGCAGCAGGCGTCCGAGTTCTCCATCTCCTGCAGTTCGACGCCTCGAACACCGCCGATGAGGTCGCGCGGCGCGTCCTTGATGCGCAGTTCACGCAGCAGGTGGCAGGCGTCGTGGTACGTGACCAGTCCCTCCGAGGCCGCTCCGACGTCCGACGTGCCGACGACGTTGACGATGTAGTCGGAGAGCTCGCGCGTCTTCTCACCGACGGCCTGAGCGCGCTCCAGTGTTTCGGGATCGTTCTCGAACAGCTCGCGGTAGTAGACCTTGATCATGCTGGCGCATGAACCAGAGGGGACGACGACCTGCTCCTCGTTCTCGAAGACGTCGAGGAAGTGCTTCGCCACCTCGGCGGCGTGCGAGCGGAAGCCGCCGTTGAAGGCGATCTGTCCGCAGCAGGTCTGGTCTTCAGGGAACGAGACATCCACTCCGAGGCGGCGCAGCACCTTGACCGCTGCGGCCCCGACCTCCGGGTAGAACTGGTCGACGAGGCAGGTGGCGCAGAGCGCGGCCCGGAACTTCGGGGACTGTTGCCCCCGCTGCCTTCCGCCCGTCCTCGGTCTGCCGGAGGGTCGTCTGGGATATGCGGACGAACCGCGTCGTCGAGCCACGAGAGCAAGGTAGCAGAGCGCGGCAGGCGTGGCAACCGCAGTTGCCACGCCACACCTGAGTCCTTACATGCCGGTACCGAGTATCTCCCGCCCGATCCACTCGAGGAGGGCCGGCTGCGGCCAGATAACGAACAGCACGTTGTCTGCCATCACGAACTCGAACAGAAAGACGAAGCACATCGTGATGACCGCCGCGAGCACGCGCCAGTAGAAGAGCCATTCGATGGAGGCAGGGGGCTGAAACTCCCGGACCGGGCGAGCGAAGAGGAGGAGCATCGGCGCGACGCCCGGTACCAACCGGTATACCCATCCCACGTAATCGTTCGGCCAGCCAGCCAGGAAGAGGATGGCGACGACAACCGAGAACGTCAGTGCGACGACGCCCATGACCCCCGGGATGCCCGGCAAGCCACCAACACCCTGAGCCCCGATCGAGAGGACGTATGCAACGGTGAGGGCTACAACGACGCCGGTGGCGATGATCTGGCCGGTGTCCGCCGTACCTATGAGTGCTGCGCCGATACCGGACAGCGCTCCGACGACGAGGCCGGCTCCGATCGCCTTGGGGAGCGGGAAGCTCGCTCGTCCGAGCAGGGTGAACGGCAGGTAGCCTGCCAGCGCCATGACGCTCCACCGCAGGCCGATGGTGCCCGTCAGCAGCGCGAACATGATGAATCCACCTGCGATGAGCAGCGCCGCCTGCTTGGCGCCCGGCAGGACGAGGCTGTGCATGCCGAGGTCCATGATCTCGGTGTGCCGGTGGCCGCGCTCCCGGAGGTGGAACATGAGTTGTACCAAGGCCAGCAGGATGATCAACACGACCATGAGTCGCGTGAGGAACCACGACTCGGTCGCCTCGAAGCCGAGGCTGCCCCACCAGAAGGCTATGCCGCCTCCGATGAGCAGGTAGATGGGGAAGTTCCGGACCTCGACCAGTCTCTTCATGAGGCTGGGGCGGTCCTCCTCACCGGTGCCCGATCCGCCTGCAGGCGGCTGTGCAGCCGCGCTGGAAAGCGTCTGGCTTCCCGCGGCGCGGGAAAAGAAGTACGCGGTGGCCAGCGCGATCAGGATGAGGGCAATGGTGAGGGGCCGAAGCAGCACGCCGAGCACGTCGCTGTCATGACCCCCGATCGAAACCGGGTCCACCACGTTCAAGGCGGAGAGGAAGTTCTCCTCGATGATGGGGCCGAGGATGATGCCGAGCAGGAGCGGCGGCCTCGGCCACTGGAACAGCTTCATCATGATGCCGATGCCCATGAAGACCGCCATCACCGGCAGAGCGAGCCACGTCGTCCAGTTGATGACTGCGGCGAGGATGGAGATGGGGATGAACACGCCGCCGATGAGTGGGTAGGGGATACGGGTCAGCTTCGCCAGTTGGCCGGTCGCAACGATGCCGATCATCGTGACGATGAAGTTCCCGATGGCGAGCGTTATAACGAAGAGGATGGTGACGTCTGCCTGATCGCCGAGGAGCCGGGGTCCGGGCGTGAAGTCCAGCGCGATCATCGCGACCAGCACAAGTGCCCAGGCGAGACCGCCCGGAACGCCCAACGCGAGCGTCGGGAGCGCCTGTCCCGCCTCCTTCGAGTTCTGCGCCGATTCAGCGAAGAGCACGCCGTCCAGCGAACCCTTCCCGAACTGGCTCTTGTCCTTGGTCCAGAAGATGCCGAAGGCGTAGGAGAGCCAGTCGATAACCGCGGCGCCGACGCCCGGTATGGCTCCGAGCACGACACCGAATACGGACTGGCGGACCACCATCGGCGCTCGCGTGAAGCCGTGACGTGCGCCGCGCCAGACCTCCTTCGTGCTCACCACAGAGCCTGGCGGCGCCACGGGCCGACGCGCGATGGCGAGGTCGATCATCTCGGGCAGCGCAAAGAAGCCGAGCGTTACCACGATGATCGGCAGTCCCTCCCAGAGGTTGGGCTGGTCGAATACGAACCGCACGTCGCCGGTGATGGCGTTGATGCCCACGGTGCCGAACAGTATGCCGAGCGCACCTGCGGCAAGCCCTTTCACCATCGCCCCTGCGCTCAGCGCAGACACCATCGCGATGCCGAAGAACGCCACTGCCGCAATCTCGGGGAAGCCGAAGAGCAGAATGACAGGTTTCACTACCGGGATCAGGATCGCGAGGACGATTGCGCCCACGAGGCCGCCCATCGCCGAGACCGCATAGACAGCGCCGAGCGTGTGGGCTGCGCGGCCCTGGCGCGCCAGTTGGTGGCCTTCCAGGAACGTCACCTGGGTAGCTGCGGAAGGCTGGCCGAAGAGGACGGCCGGGATCGAGTCCAGCGTGTTGTTCACGCCGGTCATGGAGGCGAGCATGACGAGACCGATCGCCGCCTGGTCGCCCCTGAAGAACTCGACGATGAACGGAATGGAGAGCGCCATGATGATGACGCCGGACGCGCCGGGCACCATGCCGGTGAGCCCCGCGACGAACACCGCCACAACGACCGCGATCCAGTAGAGGGGGTCGGCCAGATAACCCAGCGCCTGCCCGAGTTCGCTGTACAGTTCAGCCAAAGGTTGCCTCCCTGCGCGCCGTAGCGCTGTTTACCGGCTGCGTCCTGGAACGAGAACGCCCGCCCCAACAGGGCCGAGGACGGCACTCAGGGGCGGGCGGATTCTATGCACAGGAAGGGCGGCCTGACAACCATCAGGCCATCCTCCCCGTGTTCATCTTATCGGACGAACTTCGCGTGCACTTCCTCAAGTAGTTCGTCAATCGTGCCGCGGTTGGCTTCGAAACCATTCACCATGTCGATGACGATCTGCTGAGCGGTGGCCCCGTCCGTGAACAGGTTCTTGATGCCGGTGAAGCCCTGCATGGAGGCGGCGAAATCCTCGTCCGCCATCGCCGCCGCGAGCGCGTCGCGCAGAGTCTGCGTTACCTCCGGAGCCATCCCCGGCGGGCCGATGATGTTCTTGGCGATGACAGACCGGGGCCGCATGGCGAGCCACAGTTCCAGGTCCTCGCCTTCAAGGTACGTGTCGGCAACGTTCGGGCAGTGGAAGTCGGCTTCGCCGTTATGCCCCAGGTCGAACCCGGGCACCGACAGGTCGGCGAACGGGCGGAGGAAGCCGTCCCTCGTCCATCCCGGACGTGTGATGGGGTACTGGTCCCAGATCGTTCCTGTAACCCAGGAGTTCACGTCCCCGCGCTCAATCATCACGTACTGTTCGGCCGAGCCCGCTGCAGAGACGTTCCGGATCTCCAGCGGGATGTTGTACTTGAGAGCAAGCCAGCCGATGGAGACATTGGAACTGAGGTCGGCGGGCGTGGGAGCACTGATACCTACGGTCAGTGCGGGCCCGGGCGAGTCAAAGGCAGTATCCATGCAGTCGTAGGGCAACGTACCCCGGATAACCCAGGCGCCCTCACCGCCTGAGGTGACGCCGATCATGGTTGACTCACGCACGTCGAACTGCGCCTGAGGTGTGAACGTGTCCGCAACACCGGGCGTCGCCTCGATAGCGAGTGTCAGACCGTCCGGTTTCGAATTCCAGACGAAGTTCCGTTCCACCACTACCGGCGTCAGGTTCCGGACGACGATGCGAGGGTTGCCGGGGATGAACTTCGGCCACGCGCGGGACATGAAGCGCGCCTGCGCGTCTGTGCCGCCGCCGGGGTTGAAGCCGACCATCAAGCTGATGGTCTTGCCCTCGAAGTATGCCTCGGCGTCGAAACCGGGGTCGACGGGCAACGGGGTTGCCGTCGGGCGTGCCGTGGGAGTCGGGGTTGCCGGCGCCGCAGTAACACCTTCCGGCAAGGGAGTCGGTGTTGCCTCTTCTGTCATCATCGCCGTCGGAGTGGGCTCCGCTTCCATCATCGCCGTCGGCGTCGGCGTCGCTGCAGGGCGGGGAGTCGCCGTAGGCTCTTCGCCGCCACAGGCAGCAAGTATCAGGGAGAGCATCAGGCCGAGGGCTCCGATGACTCCGATCTTCCCGGACATCTTCACCATCCGAAACCTCCATATCGTCTGAGAACGACTATATGTAATGAGCCTCCGGGAATGCCCCGCAGGCCGATGTAAAACCCTATCGGTCAGATGGGAGTGTTGTCAATCGGAGGCGTCGTAGGTCCAGGGAAGTGAGCCTGGCGCAGGGAACAGGAGAGGCCTGCCGCTATCCGGCAGGCCTCTCTCTCAGACGTTCTGTACGGTCGCCCTAGCGCACGTATTTGTCGAACACGAAGTCCGTCACTTCGTTGATCCTGTCCGAGTTAGCGATGAACGAGTTGACCGTGTCGGCTAGCTCCTGCTGCGCGACGTCGCCGTGCGTGAAAGAGTTCTTGATACCGGTGAACGCCTGCATCTTGGAAGCGAACTCCTCGTTCGCCATGGCATCAGCGAGTGCCTTGCGGAGCACCGCGGTTACCTCGTTCGGGATGCCGTTCGGTCCGATGATGTTCTTGGATGCGTATACCTGGGGCCCGCGCATAGCGACCCACAGGTCGAGGTCCTCGCCCTCCAGGTACTCGTCCGCAACGTTGGGGCAGTGGAAGTCGGCCTCTCCATTGTGGCCGAGGTCGAAGCCCGGGAAGGAGAGGTCCGCGAACGGACGGATGAAGCCGCTGCCCGTCCAGCCGGGACGTGTTCGCGGGTACTGGTCCCAGATCGTGCCGGAAACCCAGGAGTTCACGTCGCCGCGCTCGATCATCACGTACTGCTCAGCTGAGCCGGCAGCGGAGACGTTCCGGATCTCGAACGGAACGTTCAGCTTGTCAGCGAGCCAGCCCACGGCCACCATGGAACCGAGGTCCGCAGGCGTCGGTGCGCTCGTGCCGACTGTCAGTTCCGGCTCGGTCGACCCGAACGCGGAGTCGATGCAGTCGTATGGCAGCGTGCCGCGAATGACCCACAGCCCCTCCTTACCGGAGGTGACGCCGATCATCGTTACCTCCCGCATGTCGAATTGGGCCTGGGGGGTGAACATGTCGAATATGCCTGCTGTCGCTTCTATCGCGAGCGTCAGGCCGTCCGGTTTGGAGTTCCAGACGAAGTTGCGCTCTACCACGACCGGCGTCAGGTTCCTGACCACGATGCGGGGGTTGCCGGGGATGAACTGCGGCCAGGCGCGGGACATGTAGCGCGCCTGCGCATCGGTGCCGCCGCCGGGGTTGAAACCAACCATCAGGCTGATGGTCTTACCCGCGAAGTAGGCCTCAGCGTCGAAGCCGGGGTCAACCGGCAACGGCGTTGCGGTGGGGCGCGGGACAGGTGTTGGGGTCGGGGCAGGGCTTGTGGTGTCGCCGGTGGGTTGCGGGGTCGGCGTGGCCTGTGCCTCCATCATCGCTGTGGGCGTTGGCTCTGCTGCCATCGCTGCCGTTGGTGTCGGGGTCGCAGCCGGACGCGGCGTGGGCGTCGGGTCTTCGCCGCCACACGCGGCGAACAGTGCGGAGAGAACGAGGGTTGCGGCCACGATCGCTCCGATTTTCCTGAACGTGTTCAGCATCCCGATAACCTCCCCGTGGTACTGCGTACGCTGGCAACACAAACACGCCTTGTGAGCGTGTGCTCGCAGGCGTGCGCACCCTATCGGCTCATTGCAGGCGTGTCAACGCCAATTGCAAGGCCCACCCCGCATATCGCGGGGTGGGCCAGCTCGTACGCCCAGGAGTTATCGGTTACTTGACGTACTTCTCGAACGCGATCGCTTGGATCTCTGCGATCAGGTCGAGGTTGCTCAGGAACTGCTCAGTAGTGTCGTGGAGCTCCTGCTGAGCGGTTGCGCCGTCCGTGAAGTTGTTCGGGATGCCCGTGAACTTCGTCATGTTCGTTGCGAACTCTTCGTCGTTCATCGCCGCGGTGAGCGCGTCACGCAATGCCTGCAACGGACCGGCCGGGATGCCGGGCGGGCCGATGATGTTCTTCGAGGCGTAGGTGCGCGGACCGGTGATGGCGATCCATTCCTGAAGCATCTCGTCCGAGTCGAAGAAGCTCTCTGCCTTGGGGCAGTCGTACGGCCCCTCTGCATTCGACCCCAACTCATAGCCGGGGAACGAGAGGTCCACGAACGGGCGCAGGAAGCCGTCCCTGATCCAGCCGGGCCGCGTGATGGGCAACTGGGCCCAGACGGTGGAGGATGTCCATGAGTTTACGTCGCCGCGCTCCAGCATGAGGTACTGCTCTGCAGACCCTGCTGCCGCAACGTTTCGTATCTCAAGCGGGATGTTGTAGTGGTCCGCGAACCATGGGATGGATACCAGCGAGCCAAGGTCAGCGGGAGTGGGAACACTGGAGCCTATGGTGAGCACCGGACCGGTCGCGTTGAATGCGGAATCGACACAGTCGTAGGGCAGGTTGCCACGGATCATCCAGAACTGGTCCTTGCCGGAGGTCACACCGATCATGGAGACCTCCCGCATGTCGTACTGGGCCGCCGGGGTGACTTGGTCAAAGATGCCGGCTGTCGCTTCGACGGAGATCGTCAGTCCGTCCGGCTTGGCGTTCCAGACGAAGTTCCGCTGCACGACGTTCGGCGTCAGGTTTCTGACAACGATACGCGGGTTGCCGGGGATGTACTCCGACCATGCACGGGACATGAACCGTGCCTGGGCGTCGGTACCGCCGCCGGGGTTGAAGCCGACCATCATGCTGATGGTCTTGCCCGAGAAGTACGCCTCGGCGTCGAACCCGGGGTCGACCGGCAATGGCGTAGCAGTCGGGCGGGGTGCCGGCGTCGGGGTCGGGGCAGGGCCGGTGTCGCCGCTGGCGGCTGGCGTTGGGGTTGGCTCGTCAGCCATCATCGCCGGCGTTGGGGTTGGCTCGTCAGCCATCATCGCCGCCGTTGGCGTGGGCGTCGCAGCCGGGCGCGGGGTGGCCGTCGGCTCCTCTTCGCCGCCACAGGCAGCGAGGACGATCGAGAGCACCAAGCTCAACGCCGCCAAGGCCGCAAACATCTGAATCTTCTTTGCCATGCGAGAAACCTCCCTGCATCTGTCGCCGTGCCTCGCTGACACGACGACTAATGACCTTTGGCAGATAGCCTGCGTAACGCTATCTGTCCGGTGTAGGTGCTGTCAATCGTTGACGCAGAATTCGCCGGCCAAGTGGGGACACTTGCTGCGAAGCGGGTTGGCGTACGTGGCGATTGTGCGCTGCGCTGCTAGAATCGGCGCATGGTCTACAGGCAGGGCATGAACCGCGCGAAGCTCCGTGAAGGCTCCGGCAAGGGCGTCGAGGTTGCCGACGAGCACTTCCATGAAGTCGCTGGTTCCAAGGACTTCTACGTCTACGTGACCCCCAACCGCAAGGCAAAGGGCTACGAGGCGTTGCGTGACTGGCTCCGTGAGCAGGGGTACGCCGTCACAGTCTCTGACGACGCTCCTCTGCTGCCTGCAAAGGGTTACAAGGCGATAAAGGTCACCACGGCCACCGGCGTGCTCTCCGACGAGGCAGTGCGGCGCGCGCACCGCTGGGCCCACCAGCGCAACTTCCTGCACAGCTTCTTCAAACCGCTGCGAGGCGCATGACCATGGTCCGCAGGTCTCCTCCGGCAGGCGCCCCCTCCCTGTTCGGCGAACCCGCGCCGGAAGCCGCATCTCCAGCCCAACGAGAAGAGCCCCTGCTGTTGTTGATGGACGGCCACGCGATGGTCTTCCGTGCGTGGTTCGCGCTCCGGCAGGCGCAACCGCTCACCATCCGCGCGACCGGCGAGGACGTGCGGGGCGTCTACTCCTTCACCACCACATTCTTCAAGACCCTTGCCGACCACAGGCCCACGCACGTCGCCATCGCGTTCGATACGCCGGAGCGCACGTTCCGCGATGAACTGTACGCGGACTACAAGGCAACCCGTCCCCCCATCCCACCCGAACTCACGCAGAACGTCGAGCGCGTGAAGCAGGTGATGAATGCGTTTCGAATCCCCGTCCTCGAATCGCCCGGCTACGAGGCCGACGACGTGCTCGGCACGATCGCGGCCTGGAGCACCGAGCATGGCGTGGACACGCTCATCGCCACCGGCGACACCGACACACTGCAGCTCGTCTCGCCGCACGTCCGGGTCCTGCTCACTACCGGATTCGGCGATACGCGCATCTACGACGAGGATGCCGTACGCGAGCGCTACGGCGGACTCGAACCCGCCCAGCAGCGCGACGTGAAGGCACTCACCGGCGATACGTCCGACAATATCCCCGGTGTTCCCGGCATCGGGCAGAAGACGGCGGTGAAACTCATCAGCGAGTTCGGCAGTGCCGAGTCGCTCGTCGAGCGCGTGGACGAGGTGACGCCGCCCCGCATCCAGGGTCTCGTGCGCGAGCACACGGAGCAATTGCTCAAGAGCAAGCACCTCGTGACCATCGAGACCGCAGCGCCGACGGAGTTCGATTTCGACACCGCAGCGTTCGGCGGCTTCTCCCGCGACGAGGTGTTGGACGTGTTCCGTGAGCTGGAGTTCAGCAGCCTCGTCGCGCGTATACCGTCGCCCCCCGGCGAGCAGCAGCCCGCAGCAAGCGACGCTCCCGTCGAACCGCAATCGATGTTCGAGGCGGACGCGCGGGCGACCATCGTCGATACGCCTGCAGCACTCGATGCGCTCGTTGAACGATTGCGCGACGCGGACACGCTCGTCGTCGAGGCGCATGCGGCCGTTCCTCGAGCGATGGAATCCGAACTCGTTGGGCTGGCATTCGCCGTCGATGAGAGTGAGGGCTTCTACGTGCCCGTAGGCCATGCGGAGGGAGCACATCTGTCTGTTGACGAGGCGCTGCCCGCGCTGCTGCCGGTGCTCACGAGCAAACCCCTCTCCGGGCACAACCTCAACTTCACACTGACGCTGCTGTCCAACTACGGGCTGTCGCCGACCGCAGTGAGCGTCGCGTTCGACACGATGCTCGCGGCGCATCTCACCGGCGAGAAGGCGCTGTCGCTCAAACCGCTCGCATTCAACCGGCTCAACGTCGAACTGCAGGCGCTGACTGACCTGACCGGCACGGGACGCAAGCAGATCACGTTCGATGCCGTCCCGGTGACAGAGGCCGGGGGGTACGCTGCGACCGCCGCTGCAGTGACGCTGCAACTGCAGCGCGCGCTCGCCGAGGACATGGAGCGCGATGGTCTCACGACCTACCACGATCAGCATGCCATGCCGCTCGTGCCTGTGCTCGCGCGTATGCAGACCCATGGCATCGCCATCGACGAGAGTGTGCTTGCCGAACTGAATGAAGAGATCGCGGGCGAGATAGAGATAGAGGAGCGCGACGCCTACGAAGCCGTGGGACACGAGTTCAACATCAACTCGCCGTCCCAACTCGGGGACCTGCTCTTCAAGGAGCTCAAACTGCCGTCGGGCCGCAGGACGCAAACGGGCTACTCGACCGACGCGTCGATCCTGGAGAACCTGCGCGACCATCACCCCGTGATCGGCCACGTCCTGCGGTACCGGGAACTGACCAAGTTGAAGTCCACCTACGTGGACACACTCCCACAGCAGGTGAACCCGCGCACGGGCCGCATCCACACGACCTACAACCAGGCAGGCTCCGCCACCGGCAGGCTCGCCAGCGCCGACCCCAACCTGCAGAACATCCCCATCCGCACGCCGCTCGGCCTGCGCGTCAGGGAGGCGTTCATCGCGGAGCAACGCCCCGAGTGGATGCTGCTCAGTGCCGACTACTCGCAGATAGACCTGCGCGTGCTTGCGCATCTCTCACAGGACCCGGCGCTCATGGCTGCGTTCGAGCGTGGGGAGGACATCCACTCATCTACCGCGTCGCTCATCTACGGCGTACCGCTCGACGAGGTGAACAGGGACATGCGGCGCCTCGCCAAGGTGATGAACTTTGGCGTCGCCTACGGGCTGAGCGCTTTCGGCATATCCCAGCAGACCGAGCTCACCCGCGAAGAAGGCGCTGCATTCATCGAGTCGTACTTCGGCACCTACCCGACGGTGAAATCCTTCCTCGACGACACCGTCGAACGTGCGAAGGCGGATGGCTACGCGGAGACGCTCCTGGGACGCCGGCGTTACATCCCCGAGTTGCGCTCGCCGCACTACCCGGTGCGCCAGGCGGGCGAGCGCATCGCGCTCAACATGCCGGTGCAGGGCACGTCCGCCGACGTCATCAACGAGGCGATGGTCACCATCCAGCGCCGCCTCGAAGAGGACGGCTTCCGCAGCAGGATGCTGTTGCAGGTGCACGACGAGCTCTTGTTCGAGTTGCCTGTGGAGGAGGAGGAGGAGCTCGTCGCGATGTTGCAGGACGTGATGCCGAACGCGCTGGAGATGAGCGTACCGGTGCAGATAGACGTCAAGACCGGGCCTACCTGGGCGTCGATGACCTACGCGGAGTGACAGGCTGCAGCAGTTTCAGCTGCGGAGGTCCCCCTGGGGCGGGGTCTCCTCCGCGAGAGCGGCTATCTGCTCCTCGAGGGCCTGCACGGTGGCGAAGTCCTCCTCCAGCAGTTTGTAACAGCGCTCCACGTACAGCTGTGCGAGCCGTGCTCCCGCGTCGGAGGAATCCCTTGCTGCCCGGCGCACGCGCTCGCCCCAGAAGCGCTCGGGCAGGGCTTGTCCCAATGCATGCAGCGAGACGTTGGTCTCCTCCACGAGGCCATCGTCCTGCGACTCGAGCGCGAACCGCATCGTCCCGACCAGCTTCGATAGCTCCGCGAGGCGGTCGCGGTCGCTCATCAGTCCGTAGACCACCTGCTGCACGCTGCCGCCCGGGTCTCCCGGCTCGCTGGGCAATGAGCGTTCCGGGGCAGACGGCGCAGGTTGGGGGTTGGCATCGAGGTAGCGCTGGTAGAGCGCTTCGTATTCATGCACGGCTTCGGTGGCCTGCCGCATCGCGGCCTGCAGGTCGCCCAGCACCATGTCGCCCCCCCAGACGAAGTCGTCGCCACGCAGCTCCGCCAGGTGGCGCAGCGGTTCGATCGACTCCACCTCTTCAGGGATGGGCGGCGCAGCGAAACTGCCGCCCCCATCGCCGATCATCTCGCTCGCGAGTCCGCCCAACTGCGCCGCGAGCATGGGCGGCAGGTACTTGCTCATGTCCATCTTTACGGGCAAGAGGACGACGTACGTCGCCAGCAACCCGGCTTGCGGGTTACCGAAGTAGAGCAGCGCATGCCCCTTCGGGCGGGACTCGTCGCCAATCTCGAACGTAAGGGACACTGACTTCCTCCTTGCCTGCGAGAGGTTACAGGTTCTCGCGAACCCGTGCGAACACTCCTGCGCGCCATGAGCGCATTGACCGTCCGCGCAGGAACGGCAAGAATCGCCGCCATCAAGGCTGCGGCTGAGGCGCTTTAGGCAACCTGTCTCCTTGACAGTCCTCATGCGCCGTTCGTAGCCTCCTACCCGCGTCAGGCGAGCGAACATGAGCGTAGTGCGGACCTTGGTCGAATGAACAACGAACCCCCCCAGGTGGATGTCCGGCCCACCAAGCTACGCCAGACGTTCAGATGGACAGTGCAGACGCTGGCCCTCTTCGCCGTCTGGTTCGCGTTCTCCGGCCACACCGAGATCGAGTTCCTCATCATGGGCGCGGTCGCCGCAGTGGCCGGGACTGCGCTTACCCACTGGCTGTTCGCAGGCGACCAGGAAGCGCGTTTCAGGCATAAGCCATACCCGCCCTCGTGGTTCATCCCAGCCGTGTTCCGTACCGTCCTCTACGCGCCGTGGCTGCTGTGGGAGATCGCGCTCTCCAACCTGCACGTCGCCTACCTCGTGCTGCATCCCCGGCTGCCGGTGGAACCGAGCCTCGTGGAGTTCGAGACGTCTCTGCAGTCGGAAACTGCGCAGGTGCTACTTGCACAGTCCATCACTCTCACGCCCGGCACGGTAACGGTGGACGTTTCGAACGGGACGTTCATGGTGCACTGCCTCTCTGCCAAGAGCAGGCAGGGTATGGAAGAGGGAAACATCCAGCGCAAGGTGGCCGGGATATTCGCCGAGGAAGCGCCGGAGAGCGTGGCATTGACGGACGTGGTGGACGTGGAGCAGGTGCTGCCGTGAGCCTGCTGTTCACAGGCGTACTGGCCGGCGCCGTCCTCATCAACATCGGTCTGTTCTACAGGCTGGTGTTTGCCCCCACGGCGTTCGACCGCCTGCTGGCTGCAGGAGCGATCGGTACGAACGCAGTTGTACTACTCGTGCTCACCGGGTTCGTGTTCGACCGGCCGGATATGTTTGTCGACCTTGCGCTGAGCTATGCACTGCTCAACTTCATCGGCACCGTTGCCGTGGGCAAGTACCTGGAGACGCGCCAGCACCAGTTGTGGTCGATGATCCGGAGCACGGAGGAAGAAGACGCATGAACTTCCTTGACGTCCTGGACATCGCATTCATAGGTCTGGGGTTTGTCTTCATGGTGATCACGGTTCTGGGCATGCTGCGCCTGCCGGATTTCTTCGCCCGCGTGCATGCCGTCTCCAAATCGGAAACGCTGGGCATCACGCTGGTGCTCCTTGGGCTCATCATCCACCAGGGCGCCACCCTGGTGAGCCTCAAACTCGCGCTCATCCTGGTCTTCGTTGCGATAGCGAACCCCGTTGGAGCACACCTGCTCACCCGGGCCGCGTTGCGTACAGGACAGATGCCCTGGCGGAAGGGGGACGGCGGATGATCTGGTGGCTTGAGTTGTCGTTGTTCGGTCTGCTCGTGGTTGCTGCGCTGATCGCCCTCTCGGTCCGGGACATGATTGCGGCGGTAGCTACGCTGTCGGTGTACAGCTTCCTGGCCGCCGCGCTCCTCGCGCTGATGGGTGCAGTCGACGTTGCCCTTACCGAAGCGGCGCTGGGCGCGGGCGTGACCGGCGTGTTGCTGATAGGGGCGGTCAGCGTCGTGGACAGGAGGACCCCGGATTGAAGCTGCTCATGCTGGCATTCCTCGCAGGGCTGGTTGCCCTGCTCATCTGGGCGTCGGCTGATCTGCCGGACCGCGCGGCCCCTGACGCACCTGCGAACGAGCGCCTCTCCCCGCAGTTGACGGAGTTGACGGAGTCCGAGGTCGTGATTCCGAACCTCGTCTCGGCCATCCTGGCCGACTTCCGGAGCTACGACACGCTTGGAGAGACGTTCGTCATCTTCACCGCCGGCTTAGCCGTTCTCCTCGTGTTACAGCGCAGCCGCCGGGTCCCCGAGGAGGATGGGGATGAATGACCGTTATGACAGCGTGATACTCCACTTCATCGCGCGGGTGGTGATGACCCCGCTCATCATCGTGTTCGGCATCTACGTGCTGCTGCACGGCGAACTCAGCCCCGGCGGCGGCTTCCAGGCCGGAGCCATCGTCGCGGCTGCGCTTTTGCTGGTGCGTCTCGCTCTGGGCAACCGGCAGGCGGCCCTGCGGATACCGCAGGGGCTCCTCACTTGGCTGGCGTGCATCGGCCTCGGCATCTACATGTTCGGGGGTATCCTGCCGCTCATCCTCGGCGATAACTTCCTGGACTACGCCCAAATCCCCGTGGAGTGGTACAACCAGTTCGCGGGCGAGGACCGCACCCATCGCGCGATGGGCATCCTCATCATCGAGATCGGTGTGTTCCTGGGCGTCGCATCTGTGCTGGTGCTCATCTACGACCTCATCGCGGGCAGTTCGCGCCAATGATCGACGAGGTCGCAGCACGCTTCCCGTACTGGGCGACCGCGGTACTCCTCGTCGTTGGCCTCTACGGCATGATCGGCAAACGCAGCCTCGTGAAGCAGGTCATCGGCCTGAGCATCTTCCAGTCGGCCATCATCCTCTTCTTCATCAGCGGTTCCCTGCTGGAAGGGGCGACTCTCCCCATCCTCTACGACGTGCACGGGGGAGAGCATGCGAAACCGGAGGACTTCGTGAACCCGCTGCCTCACGTGCTCATGCTCACCGCCATCGTCGTGGGGGTGGCGATCACCGGCGTGGCGCTCAGTTTCCTCGTCTCCATCTACCGTGAGTTCGGGACGCTCGACGAACGCGAGATGCTGGACGAGATGAGGAAGTAGCCGTGGAGCAGCAACTCCCCGCCTTTATCGTCGGCGCGCCACTGCTGTTCTCAGTCGTTGTTCCCATCCTGGGGCGGAAGTGGCGGCAGAGCGCGTTCGTCATCGCGGTTGTGACTGTGGCGGTCTCAACCGTCGCGTCTGCGCTGTCCCTTGAGCGGGTGCTCCGCGACGGTGCGTTCCGTTACTGGCTCGGAGGTTGGGAGCCCGTCGGCATCAAGCAGGTGCCCATCGGCATCGAGTGGGTGATGGATGAAGTATCGGGGTTCGTCAGCCTCGTCGTCACGAGCGTGTCCCTGCTCGTCCTGGTCTCGACACGGCGTTGGGCCGAGCGCGAGGCGGGCGACCGCCCCGGCATCTTCTACGGCCTGGTGCTGCTGCTTCTGGCAGGACTGACCGGCATCGTCATCACAGGCGACCTCTTCAATCTGTTCGTCTTCCTGGAGATAGCGTCCCTCGCTGCTTACGCGCTCGTCTTCATCGGCGGACGCAGGGCTATGCTTGCGGGTTTCCGCTACCTCATCATCGGCTCCATCGGCGGCGCGTTCTACCTGCTGGGCGTCGGATTCATCTACTTCGCGACCGGGACGCTGAACATGATTGAGGCGCGCCAGCTGCTGGAAGAGGCGGAGAGCACGAGGGCAGTGCAGGTGGGCGCGGTGTTCATCTTCACCGGCCTCGGCCTGAAGATGGCGCTTGTGCCGATGCATCTCTGGTTGCCGGACGCCTACGAGCATGCGCCCTCTTCCGTGAACTCGCTCATCGCCCCCGTGATGACGAAGGTTGCTGCCTACGCGATGCTCCGCATGTTCCTGAGCGTCTTCCCGGCCGGGTACCTCTCCGGCACCGTCCCCATCGCCGACGCGCTGCTCGTCCTCGGCCTCATCGGCATCGTGTTCGGCTCCGTCGCGGCGGCGGGGCAGACGGACATCCGGCGGATGCTGGCGTACAGCAGCATCAGCCAGCTTGCATTCATCGCCGTCGGCATCGGGCTGGGCACGCCGCTCGCGCTCGCCGCGGCGTTGCTGCACGTCGTCAACCACGCTGCCATGAAAGCGACGCTCTTCCTGGCGGCGGGTTCCGTGCGCCTCCGCGTCGGGTTGCAGCGCACCCACAACCTGGCGGGACTGGGCCCGCGCATGCCATTGACGATGGGCGCGTTCGCCGTTGGCTCCGTGGCGATGGTCGGCATCCCGCCCACGGCGGGTTTCTTCAGCAAGTGGTACATGGTGCAGGCGGGCGTCGATGGGGGCCAGTGGATCGTCGTGGCGGTGGTGCTGCTCAGCAGCCTGCTCACCGCCGTCTACCTGTTCAAGGTGCTCGAGCAGGTCTACCTGCGCCCCGCGAAACCCGAGCCCTCCGCTCACCACGACGATGAACACGATGCTCCTGCGGAGAGCGCGCAGCAGCCGGCCGAGCAACCGGCGATGCGTCCCGTAGTGGAGCGGGCGCGGGAGGCCCCTCTGGACGTCTGGCTTCCGCTGGTGCTGCTCGGCGCTGCGACTGTCGTCCTCGGCGTGTTCAACGTCGTCATCATGGAACACGTCCTGCTGCCGGGAGTGGAGGTGTCGTGAACGAGACCACCACATCCGCCTTACCGCTCGTCGCCGTCCTCGTTCCGGTGGGCGCCGCCTTGCTCGCGTCACTTACTACGGGACGCTGGCCGAACCTGCGCGACATGTGGGCAACGATCGCTGGCATTGCCATGGTGGTCATCGCCGTGTTGATGCTTACCGACACGTTGGATGGCCGCATCCACCGGACGGTGCTCCTGGAGCTCTCGCCCGGCATCGACATCGCGCTGCGCGCTGACCCCGCGGGCATGATCTTCGGGCTGCTCGTCTCCGTCCTCTGGGTGCTGGCTGGGGTCTATGCGGTTGGCTACATGAGGGGGGAACACGAGCAGAAGCAGACGCGTTTCTTCGCTGCGTTCGCGTTGAGCATCGCTGCCGCCGCGGGTGTCGCGCTCGCGGAGAACCTGCTCACGTTCGTCCTCTTCTACGAACTGCTCTCGCTCTTCACGTACCCGCTGGTGACGCACCGGGAGACGGAGACCGCGCTGGTCGCCGGTCGGAAGTACCTTGCGTACACGCTCTCCGGCGGCCTGATGCTCATCGGTGCGACGGCCTGGCTGCACGTATTGGGCGTTGATGCCACGTTCCAAGCGGGCGGGTTCCTCGATGGCGCGGGGTTGGACGGCGTGGAGCAGTGGGGGCTGTTCGTGCTGCTCGCGGGGGGCGTGGGCGTGAAGGCCGCGGTGATGCCGCTGCACAGCTGGCTGCCGAGCGCGATGGTCGCACCGACGCCGGTATCGGCGCTGCTGCATGCCGTCGCCGTCGTCAAGGCGGGCGTGTTCGGCATGGTGCGGGTAGGGGTGTTCGTGTTTGGCGCGTCGCTGCTGGACGACATGGGCGCGTGGCTCGTGCTCGCCGTCATGTCCGCCGGAACCCTCCTCATCGCCTCGATACTCGCGCTGCGCCACGACAACCTCAAGCGGCGGCTGGCCTACTCGACCATCAGCCACCTCTCCTACATCGTGCTTGGCGTCGCGCTCATCGGGCCGCTGGCACTCACCGGCGCGCTGCTCCATATCGTGGGGCATGGCGTCACCAAGATCACCCTCTTCTTCGTGGCGGGCGCCATACACGTGCGAACCCACAAGGAGAATGTGAGCGAACTGGACGGCATCGGACGTCAGATGCCTGTAACGATGGGCTCCTTCGCACTCGCGTCGCTCAGCATGGTCGGCATCCCGCCGTTCATCCTCTTCACGAGCAAGTTCTACCTTGGCTGGGGCGCGGTGGAGGTCGACCAGCAGATATTCCTCATCGTCTACCTCGTCAGCGGACTGATCGCCGCAGGCTATCTCTTCCCCATCGTCATCCGAGCGTTCCTGCGTTCGTCGCCTGACCACACGCGGTACGGCGAGGCAGACATACGCATGGTCGCGCCCATCGCGGTGACGGCTGTTCTGGCGCTGGTCTGGGGCGTCGCACCGGACCTGCCGCTCGGCTTCTTCGAACTCGCGTCGACCGTTGCTGATGCCGCCTTCCCGCAGTCTGTTGCGCTCGCCGGAGGGACCCCATGATCATCGACCGTCCTCTCCTGATCGCAATCGTCATCGGTGTCGCGCTCTCTGCCGTGCTCGAGCTGTTCTTCGTCGGCCATCGTGAGTTCCTCTTCGCAGGCAGCGACCTGCTCCTGTTCTGGGTGGGGTTCGGCCTCGTGGGCTGCATCGGCATCGTCGTCATCTCCAAGTGGATCGGCCACACCTTCCTGATGAAGCACGACGACCCGTACACCGGCGAACATGTGGAGGCTGAGCCGGAGGAGGCAAGCCATGGCTAGCTTCCTTCCTGTCTTCCCTCCTGTCGTCATCATGGTCGTCGCGGCGGTGCTCGTCGCGCTGAGCCCCGTGAGCATCATCCGCAAGGCCGTCGCGGTCGGCGCGCCACTGCTCGTCCTCGTCCAGTTGATATGGGGCCTCGACGCGGGCGACTCCTGGACGTTCACTTGGCTCTTCCTCGAACTCGAGCCGCTGCGCGCCGACGCCTTGAGCCTCGTGTTCGGGTACGTCTTCGCGCTCGCCGCCGCGCTCGGAGGGATCTACGCCTGGCACCTCGAGGACCGTTACCAGCAGGCTGCCGCTCTTGGCTACGCCGGTACGTCGATAGGAGTCGTCTTCGCCGGGGACCTGCTGACGCTGGTGCTCTTCTGGGAGCTGATGGCGCTCACGTCCGCCTACCTCGTCTGGGCGGGAGGCTATCCCGGCTCGCGCAGCGCGGGCACGCGCTACCTGTTCGTGCACATGGTCGGCGGCAGCACGCTGCTGGCTGGCGTCCTCTGGCACCTGGGGACCGGCGGTTCGCTCGAATTCTCGTTTTTCACAGAAGGCACGGTTGCCGGCTGGCTGGTCCTCGGAGGCTTCGCCATCAACGCTGCGATCGTTCCGCTGCACGCATGGCTGACCGATGCCTACCCGGAGGCCGGGGTCACCGGCAGCGTGTTCCTGAGCGCCTTCACCACCAAGACGGCGGTCTACGTCCTCGCGCGCGGCTTCCCCGGCTGGGAGATCCTCATCTTCCTCGGCGTCATCATGGCCCTGTACGGCGTCGTCTTTGCGGTGCTGGAGAACGACATCCGTCGCCTGCTCGCGTACCACATCATCAGCCAGGTGGGGTACATGGTGGCCGCCGTGGGCATCGGCACCGAGATCGCCATCAACGGCGCCGTCTCCCACGCCTTCGCCCACGTCATCTACAAGGGCCTGCTGTTCATGGGTGCCGGCGCAGCGGTCTATGCCACCGGCCGCCGCACGCTTACTGCCCTTGGCGGCATATCCGACCGCATGCGGCTGGTCGTCGTGCTGTACATGGTTGGCGCTTTCGCCATCTCGGCGTTCCCGCTGTTCAGCGGCTTCGTGTCCAAGTCGCTGGTCATCTACGGGGCTGAGAAAGAGCACATCTACTGGGCTGTCGCCCTGCTTTACCTCGCGTCGGTGGGGACATTCCTGCACACCGGCCTCAAGCTCCCGTACTTCACCTGGTTCGGGCCGAGGCGGGACGACATCCACGTCGGCCCCGTGCCCCGCGGGATGATCGTGGCGATGGTCCTGGCCGCAGCCTTGTGCATCGGCATCGGCGTGTACCCCACCGCGCTGTACGACCAGCTGCCGTTCACGAACACCTATGAGCCGTACTACGCCGACCACGTGGTGCGGACGCTCCAGATGCTCGGCTTCACGGCGGTGGGCTTCTGGCTGCTGCGAGGCAAGCTGGGCGGCGAGGCGACGATCACCATCGATACGGACTGGGTCTATCGGAAGGCCGGGCCGCTCGTACGCGTTCTGATACAGACGCCACTGGAAGCCGTATTCACCTTCTTCGAACGCCTCGTTGGAGCGCTTGCACGGCGCGCCAGCGTCCTCGCCGTTGCCCCGGCGACAGGCTGGGCCCGCCTGTTGTTGCTCAGCGCCTACGCACGTGAACGCGGGCCGGACGATGCGCTCGCGTTCCTTGGACGTCCGCCTGTCGGTATCGCGCTTGCCGCCATCCTGTTGACGTTCGTTGCCGTGGTGCTCGCCGCGCAGGCGCTCGGCGGGTAGGGTGGGATAGAATCGAGAGCGGTCCCGCTGGTGGCGGGGCGCTATCTTCCCCTCGTGAGGTCCGCTCCTTGGCCATCGGTATATTCGGCCTGCCGCTCTCCGGCAAGACCACCATCTTCAACGCCGTGACGCGCGGCCACGCCGAGACCGCGTCCTTCCGCAGCGGTGCGTCGCAACCCAACATCGGCGTTGCCAAGGTGCCGGACCCTCGCCTCGACGTGCTCGCTGAGATCTCGAAACCGAAGCGCATCGTCCACGCGGAGGTCGAATACATCGACATACCCGCCGCGCCGGAGGGCTTCGGCAAGACGAAGGGCATCGGCGGCGAGTATCTCAACCTCCTCCAGCGCTGCGATGCCCTGCTGCTCGTGGCGCGTGCTTTCGACGACCCCTCCGTGCCGCATGTGCAGGAGACGGTCGACCCCTACCGCGACGCCGCGACGCTGGAACTCGAACTCACCTTCTCCGACCTCGCCATCCTTGAACGGAGGCAGGAGCGCATCGCCTCACAGCTGCGCTCGGCGCGGCAGGCGGAGCGCGACCTGCTGACGCGTGAGCAGCACGTCCTTGGTCTCATCCGCGCCGGGCTGGAGAACGAGGTGCCCGTCCGTGAGCAGACCCTGCCTATTGAGGCGAAGCCCTTCCTGGACAACTTCCAACTGCTCACCGCCAAGCCGCTCATCGTGGTCTTCAACGTCGGCGAGGACACCATCGAGGATGCGGACACGATTGAGGGGGAGATGCGCGAACGGCTCGCGCGGCCGGGCGTGGGCGCCGCGGCGCTCTGCGGCAAACTGGAGGCCGATCTCGCGCAGATGGAACCGGAGGATGAGGCCGAGTTCCGTGAGTCGCTCGGCGCGGGCGAGCCGGGACTCGACCGCATGATTAACCTCTCCTACGACCTGCTCGGCCTCATCTCGTTCCTGACGACCGGCGAGGACGAGACCCGTGCGTGGACGATCACGAAGGGCATGAGCGCGGTGGAAGCGGCGGGCAAGATACACTCGGACATCCAACGCGGCTTCATCCGCGCCGAGGTCGTTGCCTACGATGACCTCGCCCGCACGCGCAGTATCCCCGAGGCGCGCAAGCAGGCGCTCCTCCGCACCGAGGGCAAGACCTACACGATGCGCGACGGCGACGTCGTCAACTTCCTGTTCAACGTCTAGCAGGAGGGCAGGGCAGTGAGCGAGGCGGGAGCAACGCAGCACGGGCAACCGCCCCTGAGCGGCGGGCTCGCGCTCTACGTCCACATCCCCTTCTGCGAGTCCAAGTGTCCCTACTGCGACTTCAACACCTACGCGGGTATCGAGGCCCTCATGCCCCCCTACGTTGCGGCGCTCGCGCGCGAGATTGAGCAGTGGGGCACGTGGCTCGACAGGCCAACGCTTGCGAGCGTCTTCTTTGGCGGCGGCACGCCGTCCTACCTTCCGCCGGACGACCTCCAGCGCCTGATGGACGCGATCCGCGATGCGTTCCACCTCTCCGGCGACGCCGAGGCGACGGCGGAGGCGAACCCCGGTGACTGCACCCCTGAGCGGCTGCTCGCCATGCGCTGCGCCGGGTTCAACCGCATCTCCATCGGCGTGCAGTCGTTCGACGATGCCGAACTCGCGATGCTCAGACGCCGCCACGACGCGGCGCGCGCTGCGGAGGCCGTGCGCGACGCCCGCAACGCGGGCTTCGACAACGTGAGCATCGACCTCATGTTCGGCCTGCCCGATCAGCCCGTCTCCACGTGGGAGCGCTCCGTCGAGCAGGCGATCCGGCTGGACACGGACCACCTCTCCGCCTACGCCCTCACGCTGGAGCCCGGCACGCCACTGGAGGCCGAAGTGCGTCTCGGCAGTACGCCGGAGCCTGACGCCGACCTCGCGGCGGAGATGTACCTCCGGGCGCAGACGTTGCTCGCCGGCGCAGGGCTACAGCAGTACGAGATATCCAACTGGGCGAGGCCGGGCAGGGAGAGCGAGCACAACCTCGTCTACTGGCGCAGCCTGCCGTACCTGGGCGTCGGCCCCGGCGCGCACAGCTACCTCTACGGTGTCGGCGCGCTCGACGCGTTCGGCGTGCGCTTCGCCAACATCAACCCACCGCGCACGTACATCGGGCGCGCGAGCGCCTGGCAGGCTGACGGCCCCCTCGATACCTACACCATCGCTACTGCAGCAGCCACCGGCCATTGCGAACCCGTAAGCCGTCGCGATGCGATGGCCGAGACGATGATGATGGGCTTGCGTCTCAACGACGGCGTTGCGGATGACGCGTTCCGCGAGCGCTTCGGCGAGGGCATCGCCGAAGCGTTTCCTACCGCGACTGCCGACTGCATCGACCTCGGCCTGCTGGAGTGGGCCGGCGGCGCACTCCGTCTCACCGAGGGCGGACGCCTTCTCGGCAACGAGGCGTTCTCCCGTTTCGTCGTGGGCTGAACGTGTGGACTCGACGGTTGAGTGCAAAAGGCGCACAATCCGCCTACGGGTGAGGAGACCACATCCAAGGAGGGCGCGATGGTTACGACAGCAGAAGAGACCGCCAGCACCACGAAGCGAATCAACATCGGCGTCATCGGCATCGGCGTCGGAGGGCTGGAGATCCTCCGTTCGGTTGTGCAGCAGCCGGACATCGTCCACCTGGCCGCCGGATGCGACGTTGTCCCTGTCACGCGGGAACGATTCAAGGAGCGGTTCCCCGACGTCAAGGTGTACGAGAGCGCGGAGGACATCTGCAAGGACCCCGACGTGGATGCCGTCTACATCGCGTCGCCGAACCGCTTCCATGCCGAGCACACAATCACGGCGGCCCGTCATGGGAAGCATGTGATGGTCGAGAAGCCCATGGCCATCTCGCTCAAGGAGACCGAGCAGATGGTCGAGGAGTGTGACAAGGCGGGGGTGCACCTCGTCTGCGCCCACACCGCCAGCTTCGGGCTGCCCTACCGGACGATGCGGAAGATCATCGACTCCGGCGAGATCGGTGCCGTGCGCGCCATCCACCTTATCGCCTACACGGACTGGATGCTGCGGCCACGGACGCCGGACGAACTCGACTTTGCGCAGGGCGGCGGCGTGCCGTACCGGCAGGGCCCGCATCAGATCGACACCGTCCGGCTGCTGGGTGGCGGCATGGTCAAGCGTGTCTGGGGCAAGGTCGGCCAGTGGATGCCGGAGCGGCCTATGCCCGGCTACTACACGGCCCACTTCGAGTTCGAGGACGGCACCGTCGCCACTGCCACCCACAACGGCTATGGCTACTTCACGCTGAGTGAAGTCAACGGACCGGCCAGCGGACGCAGCTCCATAGAGAACCTCGTGCGCATCAGGAAAGAGATGCAGAGCGGTACCCGTAACGAGGAATCGGACAAGCAGGACCTGCGCATCGGCGGGAAGATCGAGGCCCAACAGTTCGCGGATGCGCTCCGGTCCGACGGCGGTCGCGGCAACTTCGGACGACAGATCGCTCGTGAGCCGGGCGACCGTTCAGGACTCAACGACACCGGCGACCCGGGCACGATATTTGTGACCTGCGACCATGGCGACATGCGCATCGGCTCGCAGGGCGTCCTCGTCTACGACGACAACGGCGTGCGCGAGGTCACGGGCGAATCGAACATCCACAGCCGGGGAGAGGTGCACGAGCTCTACGACGCGGTCGTCAACGGCAAGCCGGTCTACCACTCAGGCCGCTGGGGCATGGCAACTGCCGAGGCCATCTTTGCAATGGTCGAGTCGTCCCAGACGGGCAAGGTGGTCGAGCTCAGCCACCAGGTGCCTGTGCACCCCGAGTACGATGCGGACCTGAAGGTGGTGCCGATCTAGATGCTCAGGCCCATCCAACGCGGTCGATGGCCACTGTTGTTGCGCAGAGGAGGGTTCCGGTGCCTTTGAACAACAGGGAGATGGACGAGGTCTTCAAACTCGGGCCGGGTACGCCTTCGGGTGAAGTGTTCCGGAGGTACTGGCTGCCTGTGGAGACGTCGGCGAACCTCGACGGCGGCAAGGGACCGGTGCGGCCCAGCGCGAAGAATCCCGTGCGAGTGAAGGTGTTGGGGGAGAACCTCGTACTCTTCCGCGACGCCACGGGCAAGCCGGGACTGTTGGAGGAGCACTGCTCGCACCGCGGGACGTCCCTCGTCTACGGGCGCGTGGAGGATGAGGGACTGCGGTGTCTCTACCACGGGTGGCTGTACGACCGCGACGGCAACTGCCTCGACATGCCCTGCGAGCCTCCGGGGCGGCGCTTCCGAAACTCCGTGAAGCATCCGTCCTACCCGTGCGTCGAGGTCGGCGGGTTGATCTTCGCCTACCTGGGGCCACCTGACCTGCAGCCCCCGTTCCCCCGGTACCCGGCGTTGTTCCGGCAGGACGGCATGCGCGTGGCCGGAAAGGGCAACCGCATCCAGAAGTCGAACGCGCTATTGCAGACGCTCGACAACGTGCTGGACGTCTGGCACCGCGAGGTCGCCCACGGATGGTTCAAGGGCGGCGAACCGGTACACGCGCTCCATCATGGCTACAACGGCGATCCCGCCACCCCCATCCGGTTCGAGACTACGCCCTGGGGCGCCTGCTATGTCACCCTTCAGAACACGAGGAACCCGGGCGTCTACGAGTACCACGAGACGCACGCGCTCTTCCCCTGCCAGCGTGCCCGGACCGACATCATCAACTGGGCCGTGCCCATGGACGACCACACGACAAGGTGGTTCGGCGTGAGTTTCGTGCCGTTCGGCCCGGACGGGCAGGTATCGGACGCCGCCCTC
This sequence comes from Dehalococcoidia bacterium, assembly GCA_965116305.1. Taxonomy (GTDB): domain Bacteria; phylum Chloroflexota; class Dehalococcoidia; order Lucifugimonadales; family Australimonadaceae; genus Bin16. The sequence continues at coordinate 594,845 of OZ220673.1, forward strand.
CGCAGGCTTCACGCCGACACTCCCGCCGATGCCGGAGGCCCGTTCTACGAGGGTTGGTTCGAGGACGTTGGCTACTGGTGGAACACAGGGCACCCGCTCCGCCAGGGGCCGATCTGGGAAGACGAAGCGATCATGAGCACCCAGGGCAGGGAAGAGCGTGGCGGCCTGCCCGACTTCGAGAAGATGACGTTCGGCAGTTCCGACCGCGGCGTGCTCCTCATGCACAAGCTCTGGGACGAGCAGATAGCGCGTGTGCAGGACGGCATCGACCCGGTCGGCATCGTGCGCGGTGCCGAATCGGAGCAGATCATCCCCGTTCCGGGTCAGGTGGCCTTCGTTGACAGGGAAGAGGGCATGCGCCTCTTCAACACGCCGCTCGAAGAGCGTATCGCGACCCTGGCGGAGAAGGTGCAGGCGCGATAAGCGTTCGTGTACCGCTAGAGCCTCAGGGCGCGCGCCAGGTTCCCGCCGAGTATCTTGTCCTTGTCCTCGCCGGACAGACCGCTCCCGGTGATGTTAGTCGTGGCGTTCGGCAGGCGCTGGAACTCGGGGTGCGGGAAGTCCGTGCCGATGACGAAGTTGTCCGCGCCGTAAGCTTCCACCAACTGCTCCAGCGGCTCGATGCTCTCGATCGCGGTCATGCAGTGTTGCTTGATCAGTTCGCTGGGGCGCGTGTTCGTTCGCGCGCAGGCGCGCTCGATGTAGAACGACCGGTCGGCCCCGTGCATCGCGTAGGCCATCCACGACGCTCCGGCCTCGAAGAAGAGGAAGCGGAGATTCGGGAACCGGTCCAGCACGCCGCCAAGTGTCAGCGCCGTGCACGCGATGGTGTAGTCGACGCCGAAGCCGACGTACGTTCCGATGTGCAGACGGTGATAGCGCTCTGTGCCGACCATCGGGTACGAAGTGCGATGGTCGTAGAAGTTACCGCGATGCCCCTGCGTGAAGTTGTGGACCATGCACGCGAGGTCGAGGTCGCTCACCGCCTCCCAGAACGGGTAGAGCTCGTATGCGTCGAGGTTCCCTTCCAGGTAGCTTCCGCAGATGCTCACTGCGCGGAGCCCCATCCCTGCGGCGCGTTCCAACTCCCTGACGGACTCGTCGATGTCGTCCCAAGGGACCGTTATCTGGCAGATGAAGCGGTCCGGATAGCGGTCCTGGAGTTCCGCCGCCGCGTTGTTGTAGAGCTTCGCGAGCGCCGTGCGGAGCCACAGCGGGCTGTCCGGCGGCATCAGCAGATTGGGCATCGCCCGTTGGGTGTTGAGCACCTGCATGTCGAAGCCCAGCCTGTCCATCTCGATGAGCCGCGCCTCGATGTCGCGCTCAGGGTCGCCGGCGTGACCGTCCGGCGAGTATTCCCTACCGGCGATCGCAGCCCTGACCACATCCAGATCGACGATCTGGAGCGCGTCGCGATACATCATGTCCTCGATCAGGGCGCCGCCCGAACGCGGGACCATGTCACGCAGTTCCCTGTAGTCGATGGTCAGGTTGAAGTGCGTGTCGGCGTCGATCCGCTTGGTCATCACCTGCGTTGCCATGACTGCCTCCTCTCGCGAACCCTTCGGCCAGACTGTCTCAATACTACTCCTCGACGCAACCGATGTTCAGTCCGGTTGTGGCCGAGCCGGGACCCGCTAGGAGCCGAGGAGCCTGCGGTACTTCCCGGTCTGGAGGAAGTCGATGTACTCCCGCAACCCTGCCTCCATGTCGTACTCGGGGACGAAGCCGAAGTCGCGGTTCGCGGAGGAATCGGGGTCGACGGGCCCGCCGCGCACCTCCGGCTCCGGCGCCTCGATCGAGGCGCCGGGTATGAGCCGCATGATGATCTGCGTTATCTCATACATCGTCAGCTCTTCCTTCGAATTGAGCCGGTAGAGGTTGGCGGGCAGGTCGTCCGCGAGCGTTGCCATCATCTCGCCACGGCCTGCGTCTGACGCGTACATCACCGGCACCGTGCGGATGGGCGGCGTGGGGTTGAGCTCGCGGGGTGTCGACATCGCGGCCGCGTCCCACCCGTCGAGCACCACCGGCTCTCCACGCAGCGACTTCTCGACGATGGGCTTGAGCGCGCGCCCGAAGCCCCCCGCGAAGTCGTACCCCGGCCCGAACAGCTGACCGGGGTAGATGACGACGACGTCCATGTCATACAAGCCACGGTAGTCGTTGCAGAGCAGCTCCGTGGCTACCTTATGGCTCGTGTACGGGTCCGGCATGATCTTCACGTTGCCGGAGCCAGCCGCCTCAGCGAACTGGCGCGCGGTCGGCACGGTCTTGCCGGTGCTCACGTGCACCACGCGCTCCACCTTCAGCGCGCGCGCCGCCTCCAGGACGTTGAGCGTGCCGATGACCATCGTCTGCGCCGCAGCGAGCGGGCGGTCGTATGCCGGGCCGGTCAGGAAACTGGCCGTGTGCAGGATGCGCCGCACGCCGTTGTCGGCGACCGCGCCGAACACCTCGGACGCGTTGGAGATGTCGCCCTTCACGAACCGCACCCGGTCCTTCACGTCGTTCAGCAGCTCGGTCTTGATGGCGATATCGAACGCGACGACGTCCTCACCTTGGTCGAGCGCGTAGCGGACCGCGAACGATCCGCCGAGACCGCATCCTCCCGTAACCATGACTGTCATTATTCACCCCCATCCTAACCTTCCCCCTCGACGGGGGAAGGGACCAGGTACTCTGCCGGTTCACCCTCGCTCTCAGGCCCTCACCCGGTACACCCTCACCCGCCGCGCAAGCGCGTCGACCTCTCCCCGAGGGCGAGGTGGACCGAACACCCTTCACTCCTCCCAGTTAGTCCTAGTGGGCGGCGAGGCCTGCGGCGACGGGACGCCCGTAGAGAGCGCGGGCGTTCTCGGAGAGCACGCCCGTCCGCTCCTCGCCGGTAATCTTCGCGTTCCCGAATATCTCGCTGAGCTCGTGCTTGCAGATCTCCGCGTTGACCTCGTGCGGGAAGTCGGATGAGAAGACGAAGCACTTCCCGCTCGTCAGGCGCAGCGCCTCGGAGATGAGCGGCTCCGTCCCTTCGCATCCCACGAACAGGCGTCCGTCGTGGATGTGGCGCAGGATGTAGTCGCTCACGCGCTCGCCGTCGCGCAACCGCAGCAGTTCGCCGCGCGGGTCGAGGTCGACGTGGGTCTCATAGGAGCGGTCGAACCGCTCCATGCAGAGCATGAACCACGCGACGCCGCCCTCGAGGAAGCCCCAGCGCGCGTTGGGGTAGCGGTCCAGGACGCCATTGAAGACGACGCCGGCGAAGGCGGCCATGAGCCCGACTGGATGTCCCATCGCGTGGACGGGCGCGTAGACGTTCAAGTGGTCGAAGCCCATCCCGCTGTGCGAGCCGCCGTGGACGGCGAGGCAGCAGCCCAGCCGGTCGGCCTCCTCGTAGACGGGCCAGTACTCCTTAGCGCCCAAGTGGTTCGGCAGCCCGCGCGTGGGGAGCATCGCGCCCGCCATCCCAAGCTCCTCCACCGACCGGCGCAACTCCCGCGCTGCCTCCTCAGGCTCCTGCATGGGGATGAGGGCAAGTCCGACGAACCGGGGGCTGCTCTTGACGTAGGTCTCGTACAGCCAGTCGTTGTACGCCCGGCAGACTGCGATGGCCCAGTCCCTGTTGACGATATATCCGTAGGAGAGCCCGCCTGTAGGGAAGAGCGCCGCGCAGTCGATGCCCACCTCGTCCATGAACATCAGCCACTCTTCGACCCCGATCTTGGGGAACGATCCCGGAGGCGTGGCCACCGGTTGAGCGGCGTGGAGATGATCGATCGGCGGGAAGATGTTGCCGAGGCTGCTCCCGCCTGCGCGGTTCAGGAACTCCTGCGGCATACGGCTCGCCACCGCCGCGATGTCCGTCACGAGGTGTCCGTCTCCGTCAACGACCTGCAACCGGTCTGCCATGGCGTCTACCTCCTCGCGTGTACGGATGCGGTATAGCACCCGCCTCCACACACGTCAAAGCGCTGCCCGACCAAGGGGGCCAACACCCGTGAATTCTGGCCCCCTTGGTCGCTGGTCCACGAGTAAACCGGCCTGTCCATTTGGCCACCTTGGCCGCCTTGGTTGGGGGCGTTTCCCAGGCCATGGCCTGCTTCCCGCGACCAAGGGGGCAAGGGGGCCATCGAAAACAAAAGTTGTCGCCCTAACCCATAGACCTCGTTGATAGGTTGGACCGCGAGCTATAGACGCAGTCTATGGGTGCTGCCGGTACGACGGTCATGCAATCAGCGTACGCGGGCAGGGCGCAACCGCGAAAGGGGCGGGTGTCACAGCGGGGGGCATAGTTGACCCTGCTCTTCGCTCGCGTGATACTAGCCCCGCAAACGCCAGATCGGAGAAGTCAACCCCTAGTGCAGTCAACCCACGCCCCACCACGACGAGAACGGCAGCGCAGACTCCGGCGTGCCTACTCGACAGATTTGGGGACCATGTTCATCGGGACTGCCGAGCAGGCGTTCAAAAGCTCCCGGTTTGAGAAGTATCTTTCCTCCGCTCAACTGATCTTCACCTCCCCGCCGTTCCCACTCAACCGAAAGAAGGCATACGGGAATCTCACCGGTGAGGCTTATGTTGATTGGCTCGCCAGCTTCGCTTCCCAGTTCAAGAGATACCTACGCGATGACGGGTCGATCGTCATTGAGATAGGCAATGCCTGGGAACAAGGTCATCCAACCATGTCAACGCTGGCCCTAGAGGCACTATTGAGGTTTCGCAAGGATGGCGACCTGTTCCTGTGCCAGCAGTTTGTTTGCGCCAATCCGGCGCGGCTTCCGTCTCCAGCACAATGGGTCAACGTAGATCGAACCCGCCTCAAGGATGCCTTCACAAACGTTTGGTGGATGTCCCCAACGGAACGACCCAAGGCGGACAACCGTAGGGTATTGTCGCCTTATAGCTCTGCAATGCAAGGGCTTCTACGAACCCAGCACTACAATGCGGGCAAGCGTCCCTCAGAACACTCTATTGGAGCTGAGTCATTCCTAACGGACAACGGAGGAGCCATCCCTTCCAACGTAATCACAGTTTCCAACACAAGTGCCACCGACCCGTACCAGCAATACTGCAGAGATACTGGCATTCAACCACATCCAGCGAGGATGCCATCACGGCTTGCTGAGTTCTTTATCGAGTTCCTTACAGAACCGGGGGACTTGGTGATAGACCCATTTGGGGGAAGCAACGTGACTGGCGCAGCGGCAGAGTCACTTGGCCGTCAATGGGTGACTATTGAACCGGTAGAATTATACGCGGCAGCCTCTAAGAGTCGGTTCGTTCATGCCGATGGAAAATAAGTTGACAACGATAAGTACAGGTCCATAACATTCTAAGTCCCCAGAACTACTGGAAGGAACAATATGCTTACATACGGCGCAACCAAGTACTTTGACGTTGACCCTAACCAAATCATCGTCGACGCCCGTAGCTTCGCTAGCTGGCGAAATGGCTTGCCTGAGTGGATAAAGAACTCTAGCGACGCCTACGACAGAGCCGGAGCACTGAGCGCGGACCGTGTTGTCGTGGTCATACTTGCACCCGCAGGCAAAGATGGATCGCCTGTGTTGGCTTGTCTGGACTTTGTAGGTATGACCTCTGATGACCTCATCGACAAACTCGCTCGGTACGGTGACCCTGAAGCCTCAGGATCTGGGACTCATGTCGTCGGCGGTCACGGTAACGGGGGCAAGCTGTTCGCCGTCGGCGGCTTCAAGGGCGACGTGGTCTGGCGAACCATAAAGCACGGTTTCCGCAGTGAGTACGGATTGGCAGAGCCCGGTCGCCCCGCTCTAGCCTTCGTGCTGGACGACATTGGTGAGGTTAAGGATCGGCCGTGCACGGACCTACCTTCCACTCTCAATGAATGGCTCAGAGCATTGAGTCTCTCGGTTGCAGATCTCCCGGCGGCCGCCCAAGCCGCTGCTCAGAGGGCAGACGGTGTTACTCTCGTGTGTGGTGCCCGTTCCGAACAATCATTCCAAATCCATGATAGTTTGATTCTAAATACTCTGCGCAGCCACCCACAATGTAAGACGCCGTTGGAGACCACTAAGCTATTTGTCGTAGCCAATGGGAAACTGTCAAATGGAGGTGCCGCACTCACCTTAGACGAAATCACGCCCTATGAGGGATTCTCTGAACCTCTAACTGTATCTATACCACTTAGCCTGAACGATCCTTTTGGCCAGTCTCCTGTATCGACAACAGCTGGAGGTGCGCAGGGCACTCTAGAGCTCCGTACGTCAGATAAGCAGATGCCAGGAATGAAGGCCTTGCAAGGACGCCACACCATTGACTTCAAGCAGGGTTCGCGAATACGAGGCAGTCGTTCAGTTAGGGAACTTGTTAGCAAGGGTCCTTTCACCGACCGCATCTACGGGCAATGCCAGCTGGATGCGTTGGTAGAGTCCTATGAATCACAGACACGTGGTCCGCTTGTGGAGAGTCCGCTTGTACGTGCACTAGAAGAATGGGTAGGGGAACAGATTCTCACCTATGCCGATAAGATTCAGCAGGCATCCATGGTGCAGGATAAGGCAACTAAAGACGAGGAGAAGATAAGGCGCCTCACCCAGCAGATGGCGAAGTTGAATCGTTGGATCAACCGCATCGTCGACGAGCTTAGCCCAGGTGCCGGCGATGACCCAGATTGGGGAGGTGGGGGCAAGAAAACTGGAGGGACTCGATATCCTCTTCCTCTCGCACCAGTTGGCAGAATAGCGATAGCCATAGACGAGAAGGTTGCAGGAGCCAAAGTTCCATTGGAATTCTCAACCTCCTTCTTTGGACTCGATGATGTCACTCAGGTCAGGCCTGTCAGCGTCGTTTGGCATTCGAGCAACCCACCTATCGCCGCATATAGCAACGTTACCGACATGGTCAATACATACCAGCCAGGAACAGCTGAGATATGGTGTGAATCGTCTACGGGAGTCGTCTCAAATCGCATAGAACTTAGGGTAATCGATTGTGATCGCATCGAACTGAGTGCCGCAACTATAGACGTTCCCATAGGCCGACGTCGTCATGTCTGGGCCACAGGAATCACTGCTGCAGGCGAAAGGCATGAAGGGATTCGCGTAAACTGGACCACGGATTCCAGTGATATTCTTCGAGTGGGACTTGCGGGTGTTATCACTGGGCTCAGCGAAGGAACTGCAACCGTGACAGCCAAGGAAGGAGATGGGACAGCAGCAAGCTGCTTGGTAACGGTAGTACCAGCGCCAGAAGGCCCAGGAGGTCCCAACAGGCCGAGATACCTCCTGTCTGAAGTACAAAAGGCCCCCTACGACGAAGAGCCGCCCGTATTCCACAAGGATAGTGGGTTGGTCACTCAGCGACAGGTCGATATTGAGCACAACGTCTGGTGGATTAATCTGGCCAGCCCTCTTGCACGACTCGTGTATGACCAACACGGTGAAGTGTCGGAGCAATGGGCCATGTATCTCGGGGAGAGGATAGCTGACGCAGCGATAGAAGCGGCCATGCAAGGCGCCGACCGCGGCGTCGAGAGCCGACCTGTCAACGAGGTGCTAGAGGAAGTTTCGCAGCTGCGGATGCAGATTCTAGACAGCTTTACGCAAGAATTCGGAGCAACTAAACAGCTGGTGTTGTGAGGCGCTGATGATCACGAAACACGAGAAAGTACTGGTCAGTGCCTTTAGACGATGGCCAGAACAGTCGTTTAGCGCAGAGGATCTTGTAGTCGCTTGTTGGAAAGAATACCCCGAGGATTTCGGACTTCAAGGTTACGAGAACTTATACCCTGATGCTAACGTCATTTATCGATATATCATGGGTCAGAATTCTATAGTGAAGAAACATAAATGGTTGCTTCAGACGCGAAGCAAAACCTATCGGCTGTCCACACAGGGCGCCTCCCATGTGCTGGCCCTGCTTGGAGACAGCCAGTCGACTGAAGATGGTCAACGACTGAGGATAGAACGCGCTCGTGAGGCTGTGTTGGCACGCCTACTCCGCAGTCGAGCGTGGATGAAGTACCAAAGGGGTGAGGAAATTGTGTTCCGAGAAGCCTGCATGTTTTGGGGTATCATTCCTCGTTCAGCAGGCGAGGAATATCGCTTCGCCCGCAAGGAACTAGCGGACTCACTGTCGCTAGCCGAGGAGCGCATTCATCAGGCTCAGACATCCGAACTTTGGGTTCCTGAAGCTAACCGCTCCATCGACAACGAGACCCTGAACCAGCTCCGTAGCCTTGACACTGAACTTGTCCAGACATTCGCAGATGAAGTCGCAGGCATCGTCGGAAGAGTCATTGACCGAGGTCGGCTGAAGCAGGCTTAGGGTGAAGACCCCAGGCCTGTCGAATCCGCCTAAGGCAATTACGTGTGAGTGATGGAGGCTAAGTTGGCAATTGGCCATTCCGAATCGACCGTGCACGAAATGCTGTCCACGGCCCCGGTGGATTGGGAGTCAACTCTAGATGCAATTCTAGCTCTAAGCTCATGGCGTGGAGGATTATCAAACCAGAACCATGAGATTCTGACGCGGCGTTTCGGGCTTGTCTCAGGAGAAGTCGAGACGCTTGAGGCTATCGGTAAAGATCTAGGAATTACCCGTGAACGTGTGAGGCAGATCCAAGCTAAGGCTCTTCGCCGAATTCGACCGCGCATCGATTCGGTCAAGTCCTACGGCACACTTACTTCACTGGTACGAGAGGAGGTAGCTAGGCAGGGCGGTGCCCTCCGGAAAGAAGGCGTTCTTGCCTTGCTCGATTCAGGGAAGCAATCTCTACGCTACCGTCCAGACATGGCCATAGCTTTTATGCTGTGGATGTCACCCCTATTGATTGAGTTACCCAAGAAGGCCAGCAATCGATGGATCGTGTATGCCTCTAAAGAAGTAGCTTCCCAACTGACGACTGTAACCAAGCGCATCCATGAGTATCTCCGAAGAAGAGGACCACTCGAACGCCTTCGCCTAGTGGGAGATATCACGAACGATGAGGAGGAAGCAGCGGCTGTATCTGCTGCGCTTGCCGTTGACGTGGCAACAACCGAGAGTGAAGGGTATGTGTGGTTGGTCAATTCGCCGAGATGGCATTTCGTCGTGGCCAGTGTACGACAGATTGGGACTTCCGCGCACTTTATGGAAATCACCCGCCGAGTCAACGATAAGCTAACCCCCGACAACCGAATGACAGAGCGTGCAGTGCACGCCATCCTCGGAAATTATGAGCCGACAGTCTTTAGAAGGGTTGGTCTTGGAACGTTCGGTTTGGCCGAATGGGGTCTCCCGGCGGCGAAGGATAGCGTAGACCTTGTATGCCAAATCCTTGAAGGCGAGACTGCTTGGCTCACCACTCAACAGATTGTCGTGAAGGCGCGCTCTCTCGGGTGGCGAACCAAGCCGGAGAGTATTGTTATTGCACTCGACTTGGAGGACCAACGACCCAACCGGCGCGTACGCCGGGTAGGACCAGCCACCTCTATCAGGTATGGACTGAGTTGGTGGAACGACCCTTAGTTGAGCCCTGGCGCTCCCCACTCCACTGACACGCGCCCCTTACGCAATCGCCCCACGACCTCGTACGCTGGTCGGTGATGGCGCGCCGCCGTCGAGGCTAGCCCCGGCTCGGGGGTCAGGGCGTGCCTAGCGCGTGCAGGAGTGGCGTGGCCCACAATGGCGCAGTTTGGCACACTTTGGAAGGGGTGGTTCGACAGGCTCGCCATGAGCGGGGCCATCCCGAGAGATACCTCGGCTGCGCTCGGCATGACAAGCACCCCGCGCCGCACCGCCTCTGGATTCCAGCCTGCGCTGGAATGACGGGAATGGCGCAGGAACGACGAGGGCAGTGGGGGTCAGGCGTGGGCTAGCGCAGGGCGATGAGTGTGCCCGCTTCCTCGGAGGTGACGTAGAGGCCGTGCTCCGTTACAACGATCTGGCCGTTGACCGGGACACCCGTCTGGATGACCTGGGCTGGCTCGCCGGTAGCCCTGTCGACGACGTGGACCTCTCCCGCATCGTTGCCGATATAAATAGAGCGGCCTGCCGCTGCCGGGGCAGCATGGATGAGCGCTCCGGTGTCGTACTCCCACAGCAAGATCCCATCGGCGACCGACAGCGCATGGAGCCTTCCATCCCTGCTGCCCGCGTATGCGACGCCATCGAGGACCGCCGGACCGCTCAGGGCGCTGTCGCGGGCGAGGACCCGTCCCCAGACCAGCCCCTTGGGGAGCGGCGGTTCCGGCTGCAACCCCCAGATGAAGAACTGCTGCCGCCAGGAACGGAGCGCGCGCTCGAACGGATACTCCAGCTTGCTCCAGTCGATCGTCGCCAGTCTCCCCCGGCCGGTGCCGATGAGGAAGTAGTCCCCGGTGAAGACCGGACTCTCCGCCAGGGCGTTGACGGTATCGAAGATGAGGCGCTTCCTGCCGGTTGTGAGGTCGAGCACGTAGACGAGGCCGTCGTCTGTGGCGAGCGCCATCAGGTCGCCCTGGAACGCCGGAGGCGCAACGATACTCCCGTCGGCGGCGAAGGCCCAGAGCTGCTCTCCTGTCTGAGCGTCGACGGCGTAAAGCGTGCCGTTCCACGACCCCGCGTAGACCACACCACGGTAGACGGCAGGTGACGCGAAGGATGCGCTGTCAGCCTGGAAACTCCATAGTTCCGCGCCTTCCCAACGGTCCATCGCGAGCAGACGCCCGTCGCGAACCGCTACGTAGACGGCGTCCGGCGTTACGGCAGGGGTAGTGACCGTCACGGAAGAGAGTTGGCGTTCCCAGAGGACATCGCCGGTGGCGCTGTCCATCGCAACGAGCCGGTTGTCCCCTGTGCCGAGGAAGAGCTGTCCATCGGAGACGGCAGGCGCGGCGGGAAGCGGATGCTCCGATTCGAACCTCCAGCGCTCCTCACCTTCGAAACCGCCATGGAGCGGTGCGGCTGCCGTGTGCGCGGCGTCGCGGCCTGCCATCGCCCAGTCGCCGGCATCCGTTGGCGCGTTCGTCTGTGTCGCCGGCTGCGGCACAGGCCCGGTGAAGACGCCAGAGGCCCAGAGGCCCCAGACCAGCAGGATGGCGCCGAGGATGCCGGCAAGCGCGAGCCACCTGGTCCGGGAACGTGAACGGACTCCACGTTCAGCCGCAGTGTGCCACGTGTCCCGCTGACTGCGGAGAGGGCTGGTCATCGCGCAAGGCCCTTCATCAGCCTATCCCGCGATGGGGAGGTACAGCACGAACTCGTCGGACCGGCGATAGAACTCGATGGAAGGCCTTACGGGATCGACGCTGTGCCGCTCGCCCAGCGCCTCGAACGTGGGTGCTATGCGGGCGATGAGGGCATCGTGGTCGCCGCGCAGCCGTTGGTACGCGTAGAGCCCGCCTTCGATAGCGCCCGTGCTGAGGCCGAGACCGACGGGGTCGTCGTGCTCGTGACGCCGGACGCAGGCGCGGTAGCTTCCCGCAGCCTGATCGAAGACCCCGTAGAAGCGCCGTCCCCTTCGGCCCACGACGTCCTCCAGCTCGGTGAAGGCCTCCGCGCTGGGCTGCTCGTACTCGCGCAGGTACATGACCGCTATCGGGTCCAGCCGGATCGTGTCGCTCGGCGCCACCGTTCGGCCTCCTGGGGTGTGTATACCGATGCTACGCGAAATTCAGCCGCGGCTGCCCACGGAGGAGGCCCTCACCCACGCGCTAAAGCGCGTTGCCCTCTCCCAGGGGGAGAGGGGACAATACCACCTGAGAGGATGTTGCGCGCTAAAGCGCGGGACTCCGCCTCCGGCTCCGCTCAACATGACAAGCGCACATGCCCCGCCGCACCGCCTCTGGATTCCCGCCTTCGCGAGAATGACGGGGGCTGCGCCCCGCGTCGCCCCTCACCCGCAGGGGCGGGCCTTGTGGCACAATGCACCTGATACGCCACGTGGAGGATGAACGATGCCCCAGGTAGTGCTCCTGCGACACGGCGAAAGCGACTGGAACCTCTCCAACCGCTTCTCCGGCTGGACCGACGTCGACCTCACCGACACCGGACGGGAAGAGGCCGCACGCTCCGGGCGGCTGCTGCTCGAGGAGGGGTTCACCTTCGACGTCGCCTATACGTCCGTCCTCAAGCGCGCCATCCGCACGCTCTGGATCGTTCTCGATGAGATGGACCTGATGTGGCTCCCCGTCATCCGCGACTGGCGGCTGAACGAGCGTCACTACGGCGCGTTGCAGGGGCTCAACAAGGCCGAGACCGCAGCCGAGCACGGCGAGGAGCAGGTGCTCCTCTGGCGCAGGAGCTACGACGTTCCGCCGCCCGCGCTCACGCCCGACGACGAGCGCCACCCCGGGCGCGACCCGCGCTACGCTTCCATCCCCGCGGACGAGATGCCGCTCACCGAGGCGCTCAAGGAGACGGTCGCGCGCTTCGTGCCGTACTGGGAGAGCACCATCGCGCCGGACATCCGCGCGGGCAAGCGCGTCCTCATCGTCGCGCACGGCAACAGCCTCCGCGCGCTCGTGAAGCACCTCGACAACATCTCGGACGCCGACATCATCGACCTCAACATCCCCACCGGCGTTCCGCTCGTCTACGACCTCGCGGACGATCTCACGCCGCTCGGCAGCCGCTACCTGGGCGACCAGGCCGCGGTCGAGGCGGCGGTGGCGGCGGTCGCCGCGCAGGGCAAGGCGTCGGCGTAGGGCGGGGCGGGCGCTCAGTCGGCAGGGGCCTCGGTGCGCTGGTCGTGGCGCCAGATGCCCCGCCACGTCAGTCCGGATGCCGTCGTGACGCTCAGGCAGACGAGGCCGTTGATGATGAACGCCCCGGGCACCCCGGCGAGCGATGACACCCCACCGATGACCGCCGAGCCGGTGCCGTTCCCCAGCCCGGCGAGGATCGAGGAGAAGCTGCCCACGCGGCCACGGTAGTAGTCGGGCGCCACGAGCTGGATGAGCGCCTGCCTCGCCGTGAAGCTGACGACGTCCATGAGGCCGAGGAAAGCCAGGACGGCGAGCGCGACGAAGAACCACGACGACAGCGCGAGCGCGGCGAGTCCCAGCATCGAGAGCCCGAGCGAGTAGCCCACGTTGGCGAGCACGATCATGACGCCCTTGCGTGGCGGGTCGCCCATGCGGAGGAGGATGCCGGTGCCGAGGAAGGAGCCCGCCGCGGGCGCCGCAACGAGCATCCCCAGGCCGATCGCATCCACACCGTACACGTCTTCCGCCAGCGCCGGCATGATGATGCGGAAGAACCCGAACGACATGACACCGAAGTCCATGAGGTACGCGCCCCAGAGCACCTCCTTCGTCCTCAGGTAGCGCGCTCCTTCCCATATCGCCGCGAGCGATACGCGTCGGGCCTCCCCGATCTGCTCCCCGGACGTGCGGATCGCTATCGTCGCAAAGACGGCCAGCAGGAGGAACGCGGCGTTGACCGCGAACGCCCAGCCCACGCCCACCAGCGCGATGAGCACTCCGCCGACGAGCGGCCCGCCGAACAGCGTGCCCTGGCTCAGCGCGCCGAACCAGGTGATGCCGTTCATGACGTGGCTCCTCGGCACGAGACGGGGCAGGAACGCCCGCTCCGCCGGACGCCCCAGGATGCTCATCCCGGACCAGAAACTGGCGAGCAGCCACAGGTGCCATACCTGCACGGCCCCTGTGAATATCAGCACGGGCAGCAGGGCCAATCCGGCGAAGTTGGCTGCCTGCGTGTAGATGAGGAGTTTCTTCCGGTCCACCGCGTCGGCGAGCGCCCCGCCCAGGAGGCCGAGCACGATGACCGGGAGCGTCATGAATATGCCGGTGATGCCGAGGTCCAGCGTGGAGCCGGTGAGGTCGAAGACCAGGAAGCCGAGGAGGAGTTCGCGCATGTTCCGCGCGAGCCCCTGCAGCAGCCCCTGTGCCCAGAACAGCTGGAAGTCGCGGATCGCGAGCGCGCCCCACCTTCCCAGTGGGGCGTCCCCGGCGCTCGATTCCTCCCCGTGTCGCTCGGTCGCCATCCCGCCCACTCTATCACCGAGCTTCCCACCGCGCCGTTTGCCACGCCGCCGCCCGCGCCGTATCGTTGCGGCAGCCACCCCACCACCGCACAGGAGGCCCGTCATGGTAGAAGACCGCGCCATCGCAGCAGACCCCAGCTGGGGCGAACACGACGCCGACGAATGGGCGGACGCAATCACGACCGCGATGAAGCTCGGCGGGGTGGAGCACTTCTTCTTCGTCTCAGGCTCCGAGATCGGCTTCTACCAGGAGGCCGTCGCGCGCGCCGCCGCGAAGGGCTGGCCCGCGCCGCGCCTCATCACCGTGACGCACGAGGGCTCGGCGCTGAACGCCGCGCTCGGCAGCGCGATGGTGCGCGAGCAGCCGGCAGCTACAGCAGCGCACGTGGACGTGGGCACGTTCAACTACGGCGCCGGGCTCCACACCGCGTGGCGGGGGAGTTACCCGGTCCTCATCACGGCAGGCGCCGGACCGCGCGCCTACCCGGGCTCGATGCGCGGCGCGCGCGGCAACAGCGTGCAGTGGGTGCAGGAGCCGCGCGACCAGGGCGAGATCGTGCGGCAGTACACGAAGATCGACCACCGGCTCGACCACACGGACAACCCCGGCCTCATCGTCAGCCGCCTGCTGCAGGTCGCGATGAGCGAGCCGCGCGGGCCGGTCTACATGACGGTGCCGCAGGAGGCGGCGATGCTGCCGCTGCCGGGCAAGACGCGCTTCCCGACCCGCGACGAGCTGGGCATCGCGCGCCCCGCCTGGCCGGACCCGTCGGACGCGAAGCGGGTCGCGGAGTGGCTGGTGAAGGCGGAGAACCCGGTCGTCATCCTCGGGCAGTCGGGACGCAACAGCGGGTCGGTCGAGCCGCTCGTCCGTCTGGCGGAGCTGCTCGCGCTGCCGATGATGGACTCGGACCGCACGATGACGATGAACTTCCCGACGACGCACCCGCTCTACGGCACGGGGCCGTCAGCCGCGCAGGCGGACGTGGTGGTCGTCATCGAGACGCCGGTGCCATACACGCCGTCGAACGCGCCGCGCCCCGGCACGAAGATCGCGTGGGTGGACCCGGACCCGGTGCAGTCGCGCTACAAGACGATGGAGTTCCACGCCGACGTGTGGCTGCCGGTGCTCGCGGGGCCGTTCGCCGACGCGGTCTACGAGCAGGCCGCGGGGATGCTGTCGAAGGCAGACATGGGCCGCATCGAGGAGCGGCGCGAGCGGTTGGCGCAGCGGAAGCAGGAGATACGGAACCAGGACGAGGACGCCGCGATGCGGGTAGCGACGCGCGACCCCATCAGCCCGCGCTGGGTCGGCTACCAGATCGGGCAGATGCTGGAGGAGCAGGCCATCGTGTTGGACGACACGCTCAGCTCGACCGCCGCGTTCCGTCCGTACCACGGCCGCAGCCTGCCGGGCTCGTACTTCAAGAGCGGCGGCAGCGCGGGCGGCTGGGGCACCGGCGCCGCGTTCGGGGCGAAGACCGCCGCGCCCGACCGCGACGTGGTGCTCGTGACCGGCGACGGCTACTTCATGTTCGGCAGCCCGCTCGCGGCGTTGTGGTCGTCGGGGCACTACAAGACGCCGTTCCTGACGGTGGTGTTCGTCAACAAGTCGTACAGCACGGGCACGGCAGGCGTGGACGGCGCGTACCCCGGCGGCTACGCGGCGTCGGCGGGCTACGAGGGCGGGTTGTTCGACCCGCCGCCGGACTTCGCGAAGCTGGCGGAGGTGGCGAACGGCTACGGGGAGTCGGTGACCGACCCTGCGGAGGTCGGCCCCGCGCTGAGGCGCGGACTCACCGAGGCGCGGAACGGGTCACCCGCCGTCATCGCGGTGCAGTTGCCGACGCTGCCGGACGAGCTGCACAAGCTGGGCGGGACGCGGTAGGGGCTAGAGGCTGAACCCCATGAGAGGCAGCACCTCGGTGGCGAGGCGGCGGGCCTGACGCTCGTGGTCGTAGAGGGGGTTGAGGGCAATGAGGCCGAGGCCGGTGTCGGCGATCCGCATGAGGCCCTCAGCGCACTGCTCAGGCGTCCCGTAGACGCCGACGCGCTCGGCGCGCTGTCCGCTGCCGGAGTGCATCGTGAACCAGGGCTGCATCCGACGCAGGGCTGTGTCGGGGTCGTCCTCCACGCCGACAAAGACGCGCTTCGACGTCGTGAACGTCGCGGGGTCGCGTCCGTGGGCGTCGAGGCAGGCCCGCATCGCCTCCTGCTCCTCCGTGAACCGGGCCGTGGACGTGGCGCCTGCGCCCATCCAGCCGTGGCCCAGCCGGGCGGCGCGGTCGAGTGCGGCGGGAGCGTGTCCGCCGAACCAGAGCGGGATGGAGGGCTGCACGGGCGTCGGGCTGATGAAGCAGTCGTCGAGCTGCCAGAAGCGGCCGTCGAAGGTGACGCGCTCGCCGGTCCAGAGTCGCTTCATCAGCACGAGCCCCTCCTCGAAGCGGGACGCCTTTCCCGCCGCCGGAGCGCCGAACGCTTCGGAGAAGGGCGCGCCGGTCGCGTTCCCCATGCCGACCCCGGCGATGAGACGTCCGTTCGAGAGGCGGTCGAGGGTCGCGAGGCTCTTGGCGAGGTTGATGGGGTTGCGCAGGACGCTGATGAGGACGGAGCTGCCGAGCAGCGCCTTATCGGTGAGGGCGGCGGCGTAGGAGAGCAGGGGGATGGGGGCGAGGTCGTTGTGGGCGTTGATGGCCTGCTCGACGACCCAGCAGCTGTGGTAGCCCAACTCCTCGACCGCCGCGAAGAACGGCGGCAGCACGGCGACATCGATCTCGCCGGTGAACCGCTGGGGTATGGCGATGCCGAAACGCAGGTTGGGGTCGATGATGGCGGCTCTCCTACGTGCGGTCTGCCTCTACTTGCCCAGGATGTTGAGCGCGGCGCCGGCGCGGAACCATTCGAGCTGCTCGCTGCTCATGGTGTGGGTGAGCTCGATCTCCTCGTCGCCGCCCTCGAAGTGGTGGATGACGGCGCGGACGGGCTTGCCGGGCGCGATCTCGTCCAGGCCGGTGATGCTGATGGTGTCGGCCTCGAAGATCTTGTCGTAGTCGTCCGGATCGCTGAAGGTGAGGGGCAGGATGCCCTGCTTCTTCAGGTTCGTCTCGTGGATGCGGGCGAAGCTGCGGACGATGACGGCCTTCGCGCCAAGCAGGCGCGGCGACATCGCGGCGTGCTCGCGGGAGCTGCCCTCGCCGTAGTTGAAGTCGCCGACGGCGACCCAGCCGAGGCCGTGCTCCTTGTAGTACCGGGCGACCTGCGGGAAGGGGGCGCGCTCGCCGGTGACCTGGTTCAGGCCTTCGCCGCGCTCGTCCGTGAAGGCGTTGACCGCGCCGAGGAAGGCGTTGTCGCTCAGCCGCTCGAGGTGGCCGCGGAAGCGCAGCCACGGCCCGGCAGGCGAAATGTGGTCGGTCGTGCACTTGCCCTTCGCCTTCACGAGCACCTGCACGCGCTCGAAGTCGCTGCCGTCCCAGCGGGGGAACGGCGAGAGCACCTGCAATCGCGTCGACTCGGGGTCGACGTTGACGACGATGGCGCTGCCGTCGTCGGCGGGGGGCTCGTAGCCGAAACCGCGTCCCGCGAAGCCGTCCTCCGGCACCTCCGGCGCCTCGCCGGGCGGGTCGAGCCTGAAGGGCTGGCCGTCGGCGCCGGTGAGGGTGTCGGTCATCGGGTTGAAGGAGAGTCGACCTGCGAGCGCGAATGCGGTGACGATCTCCGGGCTCGCGATGAAGTTCATGGTGGAGGGGTTGGCGTCGTTGCGGGCAGGGAAGTTGCGGTTGAACGACGTGACGATGGAGTTGACGTCGCCGGGGGTGATGGTGGGCCGCTTCCACTGGCCGATGCAGGGGCCGCAGGCGTTGGCCATGACGCTTGCGCCGACCGACTCGAGGGCGGCCATCTGTCCGTCGCGCTGGATCGTGGCGTTGACGGCCTCCGAGCCGGGCGTGACGAGGAAGTCGACTGCCGCTTCGACGCCGTGCTCGGCGGCCTGCCGGGCGACGTTTGCGGCGCGGGAGACGTCCTCGTACGAGGAGTTGGTGCAGGAGCCGATGAGCGTGGCTGAGAGCTTGTCCGGGTAGTTCTCCTTGATGACGGCGTCGGCGAGCTCAGAGATGGGGCGCGCGAGGTCCGGCGTGTGCGGACCGACGACGTGGGGCTCCAGCGTGTCGAGGTCGATCTCGACGATGCGGTCGAAGTACTTCTCCGGCTCCGCCTCGACCTCGGCGTCGGCGGCGAGCAGGTGGGCGAACCTGTCGGCGAGGTCGGCAAGCTCGGGGCGTCCTGTCGCGCGGAGGTAGGCGGCGGCGTGCTCGTCGTAGGGGAAGATGGAGGTGGTTGCGCCGAGCTCCGCGCCCATGTTGCAGATGGTGGCCTTGCCGGTGGCGCTGATGGAGCGGACGCCGGGGCCGAAGTACTCGACGACGGCGTTGGTGCCGCCGGAGACGGTGAGGATGCCGGCGAGCTTGAGGATGACGTCCTTGGGGGCGGTCCAGCCGCTCATGGAGCCGGTGAGCTTCACACCGATGAGGCGCGGGTAGAGGACCTCCCACGGGAAGCCGGCCATCACGTCGACGGCGTCGGCGCCGCCAACACCGGAGGCGAACGCGCCGAGCCCGCCCGCGTTGGGCGTGTGGGAGTCGGTGCCGATGATCATGAGACCGGGGAAGGCGTAGTTCTCCAGGATGACCTGGTGGATGATGCCGGAGCCGGGCCCCCAGAAGCCGAGTCCGTACTTCGCCGCGGAGGAGCGGAGGAAGTCGTAGACCTCGCGGCTCTCGCTCTTGGCGAGGTTGGTGTCGGCGAGCGCGCCCTCGAAGGCGGTGATGAGGTGGTCGCAGTGGACGGTGGAAGGAACGGCGGTGGTAGGCTTGCCCGCCTGCATGAACTGGAGGATGGCCATCTGGCCGGTGACGTCCTGGAGGCCGACACGGTCGGGGCGGAGGTTGAGGTAGCTCTCGCCGGGGAGGAGGTCGGCGTCGCCGGGGTCGTCGAGGTGTCCGAGCAGGACCTTCTCGGCGTAGGTGAGCGGTCGTCCAAGGCGGTCGCGCACGGTCCGGAGCCGCTGCTCCATCTTCTCGTACGCCTCCTCGACGAATGCTGGTGTGGAATCAACCAGGGGAGCGGCCATGTGCAATCATCCTCCGCGATGCGTTTTGTGCGTAACGGCTAGATTATCACGCCTCAGCGGGTGCTGCGCCGAGCGCAGGGGCTCTATCCCAGTTCCGCGACGGCTGCGGCGAGGTCGAGGGTGCCGCGGTAGATGGCGACGCCGATGATGGCGCCTTCCGCGCCGAGGTTGGCGAGGGTGCGGAGGTGGTTTATCTCCGCGATGCCGCCGGAGGCGATGATGCGCGCGCCACCCGCAGCCTCGGCCCGCTCCACCATGTCGCCAACAGCCGCGAAGTTCGGTGACGTGAGCGTGCCGTCGCGGGTGATGTCAGTGTAGATGAAGCGGCGAACGCCGAGGTCGGCCATGCGGTCGAGGAGGTCGGTCGCGGGGATAGAGCCGCTCTCCGTCCACCCTGAGACGGAGGCGATGCCGTCGCGGGCATCGATGCCGACGACGACGCGCTCTGGCCCGTGGGCTGCGAGCGCCTGCTCGATGAGCGCGGGCTGCTCGACGGCGGCAGTGCCGAGCACGACGCGGTCGACGCCGTCGGCGAGCGCTTCGTCGATGTCGCCGGATGAGCGGAGGCCCCCGCCGAGCTCGATGGGGATGCCGACCGCGGCAGCGACGGCGCGCACCTCGGCAGCCTGCGTGCGCCGTCCCTCGCGCGCACCGTCGAGGTCAACGACGTGGATGCGGGGCGCACCGTCGGCCTCGAAGCCGCGCGCAACGCCGACGGGGTCGCCGCCGAACGTGGTCTGTCGGTCGTAGTTGCCCTGCAGGAGGCGCACGACGGCGCCTCCGCGCAGGTCAATGGCGGGGATGATCTCCATAGCGTCAGGCGCGCTCCTGCACGAGGTGTTTGACGAAGTTGTCGTAGAGCATGAGCCCCGCCTCGCCGCTCTTCTCGGGGTGGAACTGGGTGGCGACGACGTTGTCCCTGGCGATGAAACTGGTGAAGTCGACGCCGTAGGTCGTCTCGCCCGCGATCCAGGAGGGGTCGTCGGGCGCAGCGTAGTAGGAGTGGACGAAATAGAAGTAGCTCTCCTCCGGTACGCCGTCGAAGAGCGGGTGCGGCTGCCTGAGGGCGACGGAGTTCCAGCCCATGTGCGGCACCTTCAGCCCCGGCTCGAAGCGCCGTACGTACCCCGGCACGATGCCGAGGGCGGGGGTGTCGCCCTCCTCGGAGTGGTCGAGGAGGAGTTGCAGGCCGAGGCAGACGCCGAAGAAGGGTCGGCCGTCAGCGATCCAGTCGCGGATGGGGTCGGCCATGCCGTGGGCGTTGAGCGCCGCGACAGCCTGGGGCGACGCGCCCTGTCCAGGGAAGACGACGGCAGCCGCCGAGTCGAGTTCGCTGGGGGAGGACACGAAGTGCGCGGGGTAGCCGAGGCGTTCGAACGCCTTCTGGACGCTCCGCAGGTTGCCTGCGCCGTAGTCGATGATCGCGATGGGGCCCACGGGAGAGATTCTAGCAGGGGAGCTCACGCCCAGCCCCTCTCTCCCCGCTGCGGGCCCTCACCCGCCGCTGCGCGGCGACCTCTCCCGGAGGGCGAGGTGGGGTGCGAGGTTCCTGCCTTCGCAGGAACGACGAATGGGTCAGAGCACCTTGTAGGCCCAGACGTAGTACCAGATGTCGGGTTCGCCGTTGGGCATGGGCTGGAAGGGGTCCGTCTGTTCGACGAGCTCCCACTTGCCCGCCTCTGCCAGCGCATTCTGCTTCACGTCGAAGCCACCCTCCGTGTAGTAGTCCGTGCGGATGGAGAAGACGATGTAGCCGCCCGGCTTCGTGACACGGACGAGCTCGTCGAGCGACCCTGCCGGGGCGTGACCGAAGGTGAACGTGCCGACGCACGTCGTGGAGTCGAAGGCGTCCGTCTCGAAAGAGAGGGGCTTGCCGAGTTCGCCAACGACGAGCTCCTCGTAGACGAACTTCTCGTTGGCGGTCATCAGCATGCCGGGGGAGAGGTCGAGCGCGGTGATGCGCTTGAAGCCGAGCCGGGCGAGCTCCTGGCCGACCATGCCGGTGCCCGCGCCCGCGTCGAGCAGTTTGGACTCGGGGTCGCTGATGTACTTCGCGAGCATCTCGGCTGCGGTACGGGGGCCGATGAAGCCGAGCGATTCGAGGTCGGCATCGTAGTCAGTGGCCCAGCCGTCGTACTCGGTGGTCAGTTCGTCGTAGTCCCTGGAGTCGTAGACCCTCTGGATGCGTTCGGTGCGCGCCTTATCAGACGTCATGGCATTGCCTCCGTGCGTGTGTTGGATTCGCAGACTACCACGGTCGCGGAAGGCGCGTAGGAGGTGGGCAGGGGATCAGGTGGAGGTGCGGCGGAGCGGGGCGAAGAGGAAGATGAGCGCGCCGGGGGCGGCGACCGCGCCTCCGAGCCAGAAGATGCTCTCGTACGTTCCCGTCAGTCCGACCACGGCCCCCATCACGAGAGCGCCGACGGTAGCGCCGCTGAGGCTGCTGAGGAACATGATGCCGACTGTGGAACCCTGCAGGCCGGGCGGCGAGGCGTCCATGGCGGTGGCGTTGACGACGTCCTGGCTCGACCAGAGGAAGAGCCCGATGAAGGCAAGGGCGAGGGTGATGACGAGTATCTCGGCCTGGATGGAGATAGACGTGAGCGGCAGGGTGAAATCCACCGTGATGGTAGTCTCGCCGATGGCGGCGATGATCAACATGCCCGCGCCGATGACGAACATGGCGGTGACGATGGGGAGCCGCCGGCCGATGCGGTCGGAGAAGTAGCCGAAGAGCGGCCCGAAGACGACGCCGAGGAGTGTGAGCAGTCCGACATGCAAACCGACGCCGAAGCTGTCCATGTTCAGACCGTCGTCCAGTGCGAGGTAGACCGGCATGAAGCTGACGAGCCCGAAATGGGAGAAGGAGCGGGTGAAGTTTGCGTAGGCGAGGCTGACGTAGACCGGGTACCTGAGCAGGCGTATGGGGTCCGACAGCCGGGGGAGCTGGGCCTGCGTGTCCGGCTGCTTCCTGGGCGCCCCTGACAGGAGCCAGAACATCCCGATCGAGATGACGACGGCCGGGGCGAAGCTGAGGAGGGTGTAGAGCCGCCAGTCGTCGGCGAGCCAGAAGGCGAGGATGAAACCGACCGCGAGCGGGCCGAGCGCCTCACCCGCGCCCGAGCCCGAGCCGTGGTAGGCGATCGCCATCCCCTTACGGTCGGGGAAGCGCGTGCTGAGCATGGAGATGGCGGGCGGATGCCAGAACGACGCGGCAAGTCCGCCGAGGGACGCCAGGGCAATGACCGGCCAGACCCAGGGAGCCAGGCCTGAGAGCATCATGAAGAGCGCGGCGAAGAAGAACGAGAATGGGAGTATCAGGTGCCAATAGCCGCTGAGCCGGTCAGATACGTAGCCGACGAAGAAGTTGGGGAAGCCGCCGCCGAACTGCTTGATGATGGCGATAGCGGTGACGCCGGTGGCGGTGAGTTCGTACTCCTCTACGATGAGGGGGAGGAAGACGGCGAAGGCGGCGATGTACCAGTGCTTGAGCCCGTGGCCGACCGCGATGGTGGCGATGTAGGTGGGTCCGGCCGCGCGGAACGACCGGGGGCCGGGGAGTGCTGATGCGTCGCTCGTCATGGTGGATGTCTTGGGAGTAGGTTGCCTTCGAAGGGGCTCAGGCATGATAGCAGGGTGAGGGGCAGGCACGCGGGGGCGAGGTTCCTGCTCTCCGCGCGCTGAAGCGCGGGCTTCGTTCGGCATGACACCCCCGCGCCACCCCAACCCTCACCCCCAGCCCCTCTCCCAGCGGGAGAGGGGAGCCAGAGCGCCGCCCCGCAGTACCCTCACCCTCGCCCTCCCCTTGTAGGGAGAGGGGACCAGACTGCTATGCTCGCTGCATGTACGTCATCGGCACGGCAGGCCACGTGGACCACGGCAAATCGACGCTCGTACAGGCGCTCACGGGCATAGACCCGGACCGCCTTGCCGAGGAGAAGCGCCGCGGCATGACGATCGACCTCGGTTTCGCGTGGGTGACGCTGCCCAGCGGGCGCGAGGTGAGCATCGTGGACGTGCCGGGCCACGAGCGTTTCATCAAGAACATGCTCGCGGGCGTCGGCGGGATAGATTTGGCACTGTTGATCGTCGCGGCGGACGAATCGGTGATGCCGCAGACACGTGAGCACCTGGCGATACTCGACCTGCTCGGCGTTCGGCGCGGGCTCGCGGTCATCACGAAGTCCGATCTTGCGGACGCCGACATCCTGGCGCTCGTGCAGTTGGAGGTCGAAGAGCTGCTGGCGGCGACGACGCTCGCGGGGTCGCCGGTGCACGCGGTCTCCGCGACGACCGGCGACGGCGTGCAGGAACTCGCGGCAGCGATAGACGCCGCGCTGGACGAGACGCAGCAGCGCCGCGACGTGGGGCGTCCGCGCCTGCCGGTCGACCGCTCGTTCGCTGTCGCGGGGTTCGGCACTGTGGTGACGGGCACGCTCATCGACGGCTCGTTGGAGACGGGGCAGCCGGTGGAGATCGTGCCAGGCGGCGTGCAGGCGCGCATCCGCGGGCTGCAGTCGCACCGGCAGAAGATCGACACAGCATCGCCCGGCAACCGGGTGGCGGTGAACCTGAGTGGCGTGAGCGCGCAGGAGATAGCCCGGGGGGGCGTGCTGACGAGGCCGGGCTGGTTGCGAGCCACGCGCGCGGTCGACGTGCGTCTCCACATGCTGAGCGACGCGCCGCACGGCATCCGTCACAACTTCCCCGCGACGTTCCACGCGTTCGCCGCCGAGGCCCCTGCCAAGGTACGGCTGTTGGAGGAAGACGAACTTGCGCCCGGCGGAGAGGCGTGGGCGCAGTTGTGGCTGGAGGAGCCGGTTGCCGTCGTGCGCGGCGACCACTTCGTGCTGCGCTCTGCGGACGCCACGCTCGGCGGCGGGACGGTCGTGGACGTGGACGTGAAGCGTCACCGCCGCCGCCGTGCGCCGCTGTTCGAACGGCTGTCGCGCCTCGCCGAGGGGAGCCCTACGGCGCAGCTGGTGTCGGCGCTCGAGGACCAGGAGCCCGCGAGCGTCGGAGCGCTCGCCCGCCGCGCCAACGTTTCCGAGGCCGAGGCGCTTGCGCTCGCGCGGGAGGCGGTCGCGGAAGGCTCGGCGATCGCGCTCGGTGCGGAGGGGGTGACGGCGGGTACGCAACTCTACACGGCAGCAGGGTGGGGGCGGTTATGCGGGCAGGCACGCTCAACGCTCGGAGCGTTCCATCGCGAGTTTCCGCTGCGCGAGGGGATGACACGCGAGGAGCTGCGCAGCAGGCTCGGCCTGCGGGGCAATGCGGCGCAGCCCGCGCTCGACCGGCTGGTGGGGGGCGGCGTCGTGAGCGCGTCGGGGGGTGTGCTGCGGCTGCCGGAGCACAGCGTCGAGGTGACGGCGCAGCAGCGTGTGGCGATGGACACGTACGTCGCGACGCTGGAGCGCGACCCGTTCCCACAGGAAGCGCCGATGGTAGAGCCGGAGTTGCTGGCGCTGCTGGCGGAGCAGGGGCGCGTCGTGCGCGCGTCGCAGGGCGTCGTGTTCGACGCCGCGACGTACGAGCGCATCGCGGGCGAGGTGACGTCGCTGCTGCGTATGCAAGGCAGGGTGACGGTCGCGGAGGTGCGCGACCTGCTGGGAACGTCGCGCAAGTACACGCTCGCGCTGCTGGAGCACCTGGACGACGAGAAGGTCACGCGACGCGTCGGCGACGAGCGGGTGCTCCTGGGGGAGTGAAGGGACTGGTTTAGACACCCTCGCCCTGCCTACCCCGTCCACTCCACCCCGCCGAGGGCCCTCACCCTCACCCTCTCCTGAGGGAGAGGGGATCAGGCCAGCGTTTCCGCCGTGGAGCGGGCCTTGCCCCTGCGCCAGAGACCGCGGGCCACGATCTCTTCCGCGATCTGCACCGCGTTGGTCGCCGCGCCCTTGCGGAGGTTGTCGGAGACGAGCCAGAGCGCGAGCCCGTTCGGGAGCGCGATGTCCTCGCGGATGCGCCCGACGAACACCTCGTCGCGCCCCTCGCCGTCGAGCGGCATGGGGTAGGCGTTCGTTGCGGGGTCGTCCACGACCGCGATGCCGGAGTAGCCCGCGAGCAGTTCGCGCGCCTCGCCGGGACTGATGGCGCGCTCGAACTCGACGTTGACGGCCTCGCTGTGGCACACGCGCACAGGTACGCGGACGCAGGTCGCCGAGACGGGCAGGTCCGGCTCGTGCAGGATCTTCCGCGACTCGTTGAGCATCTTCATCTCTTCGGAGGTGTGGCCGCCGTCGCGGAAGGAGCCGACGTGCGGGAGGAGGTTGAAGGCGATGGGGTGCGGGTACTGGTCGGTGCGGGCTTCGTTGCCCGCGAAGTAGTCCTGCGACTGCTCCTCCAGCTCGGCGAGGGCCGCTGAGCCGGTGCCGGTGACGGACTGGTAGGTGGCGGCGATGACGCGCCGGATGGGGCTTGCCTGCCGGAGGGCGTCGAGCACCATGACGAGCGGGGTGGTCGAGCAGTTGGGGATGGCGAGGATGCCGCTGTGTGCGTCCACGTCGTCGGCGTTGATCTCGGGCACGACGAGCGGCACGTCCGGGTCCATGCGCCAGACACCGCTGTCGTCGATGACGACGCAGCCGCGCTCCCTGGCGGCGAGCGCCATCTCGCGGCTGATGTCGTCGTTGGCGGAGATGAAGGCGATGTCGGACTCGTCGAAGACCTCCGGGGTGGTCGCTTCCACCGTGAGCTCATCACCCTTGAAGAGCACCTTCCTGCCGATGGAGCGCGGGGACGCGGTGAGCCGAAGGCTCTCCATGGGGAAAGCGCGCTCCTCCAGCACGGCCAAGGCAACCTTGCCGACCGCACCGGTGGCGCCGACGATGGTTACTCTCGGGTGGGCCACGGCGGTGTCTCCTCTGCCACGCTGAACGCGGCGCATACTGCTGCGTAACATGATATCAGAGCGGGAGTGGGGTTCCGCCTCGTCGCCTCAACCCGCAGACGGGACGCCCCGCGCCCCACCGGTTCACCCTCACCCGCCGCGTGCGCGGCGACCTCTTCCCTCAAGGGAGAGGTGGGATGCGAGATTCCCGCCTGCGCGGGAATGACGGGAGACGTTGGTCTACAGCCCCATGAGCTTGTCCAGCCCCACGGTGAGGCCGGTGAGGCCGCCGACCTTGCGGACGGCCATGAGGACGCCAGGCATGTAGCACTCGCGGTCGGTGGTGTCGTGGCGAAGGGAGAGCGTCTGCCCCGGCCCGCCGAACGTGACCTGATGGTGCGCCATGCGTCCGGGCATGCGCGCTGCGTGGATGCTGATGCCCTCGTAGTCGCCGCCGCGCGTGCCCTCCAGCGGCTCGCGCTCCGGGTCGTTGTGGGCGAACCGCTCCGGGTGCGCCTCGTGCACCGCCTTCGCGATGCCGAGCGCC
Organism: Dehalococcoidia bacterium; assembly: GCA_965116305.1. Lineage (GTDB taxonomy): Bacteria > Chloroflexota > Dehalococcoidia > Lucifugimonadales > Australimonadaceae > Bin16. The sequence goes on from OZ220673.1 coordinate 621,300, forward strand.
GTGCCGGACGGCGCGTCGACCTTCATCTCGTGGTGCTCCTCCACGATGTCGGCGTACTCGAAGTACGGTGCGGCGATGGCGGCGAGTTTCGTGAGTAGCACCGCGCCGATCGTGAAGTTGGGGGCGAGGAAGCCGCCGAGGTTGTGCTCAGCGCAGAGCGCGCCGATGCGCTCGGTCTGCTCCGGCGTGAACCCGGTCGTGCCGATGACGGGCCTCGTGCCCTGCGCGAGCGCTTGCGGGAGCATCTCCAGCGTCGCCTGTGCGAGGCTGAAGTCCACGATAGCGTCCGAGGGTTGCGCCGTCAGTGCCTCTCCTACGTTCGTGTAGTAGGGAACGTCGGCGGGCAGGGGCGCGACTTCTCCGGCAGGTATGCGGTCGATAGCCGCGGTGAGCGTCATGTCCGGCGCACCGGCAACGGCGCGAAGCACCTCGCGCCCGACGCGGCCCGCCGCGCCGTACACTGCTACGCGTATCGCGGGGTTGCCACTCGTCATCGCTTCCTCCGCTCCGGTTCACCCTCACCCTAACCCTCTCCCCTCAAGGGAGAGGGGACCAGAAGCGCTGCTCGCGGTCAGGAGCGCGGGCCCATCCCCATGGACGAGCCGCCGGCCTGCCGCATGCGCTCCGCCATCTCCGTGTCGACGCCGCGCCGCCACTCGCGTTTCGCGGGGTCTTCCACGTTGACGTGCAGGGTGCCGATGCCGCCGATAGTGAAGTCGAGGCGGTCGCCGTCCTGCAGCGCGCCGAGTCCCTGGTGGTTCGTGCCGGTGCTGATCACGTCTCCAGCGCGCAGGTGGGCGATGCGCGAGATGAACTCGATGCATTCCGGGATCTTGTGCGCCATGTCGTCCGTGTTGAACGCCTGCCGGTCCTCGCCGTTGTTCGTGATGTGCAGGCTCACGTCATGCGGGTCGGGGATCTCATCCTTCGTGACGATGAACGGCCCCATCGGCCCGAACGTGGGCCAGGACTTCACCTGGAAGAAACTGGTGCGCCCGCCCGGCTCGAAGCCGCGGGCGGAGACGTCGATGAAGCCGGTGTAGCCGAACACCTTGTCCATCGCCTCGTCCTGCGAGACGTTCTTCGCCTCCGAGCCCATGATGACGGCGAGCTCGGCCTCGTGGTGGAAGATGGTGGCGTGGCAGTCGGGACTGAGGTGGACGGTGTCGCCGTCGCCGATGACGCAGTCGGACGACTTCTGGAAGCAGTCGATCTCCGGCATGGGGCGCTGGCCGAACTCGAGGTAGTTGACGGCCATGCAGAAGATCTGGTCGGGCCGGGGGATGGGCGGGCGGATGCGCACGCTGCTGAGCGGCACGCCCTCCGAGACGTCGCAGAGCTTCTGGAACGGGTCCCGGACCTGCTCGAAGTGCGAGATGACGAGCTTGATCATCTCCTGCGCGCCGTGGGCGTGCACACCCGCCAGCGCCTCCGAAACATCCACGATGTGGGTGTCGTTCTTCACGACGCCGAGCGTCCAGTCGTTGAAAAAGCCGAGTTTCATGCGCGCTTCTCCTTCGTGGCTCCTACCGCAGGATGATGGGCCGCACGACGATGCTCTCGTCGCGGCGCGGGCCGGTGGATATCAGGTCTATGGGGCAGCCTATCACGTCCTCTATGCGGCGGACGTAGGCCGACGCCTCCGGCGGCAGTTGGGATATGTCCGTGATCCCCGCCGTCGGCGCGCTCCAGCCGGGCATCTCCTCCCAGACCGGCGTGGCACGCTCCAGCAGACCGGGCTCGCTGGGGAACCGGTGGATGCGCTTGCCATCCGCCTCGTAGGCGGTGCATATCTTCACGGGGTCGATGCCGTCCAGCACGTCGAGCCGCGTGAGGACGGCGGACGTGAAGCCGTTGATGGTTGCCGAATAGCGCGCTGCGAGGCCGTCGAACCAGCCGACGCGCCGGGGGCGTCCCGTCGTCGTTCCATACTCCCAGGCGCGCTCACGGATGTCGTGCCCTACCTCGTCATCCAGTTCGGTGGTCATCGGTCCCGCGCCGACGCGGGTGGAGTACGCCTTGAACACGCCGATGATGCCGACGATCTCGCGCGGCGAGATGCCGAGGCCGGTGCATGCCCCGCCGATGGAGACCGACGACGACGTGACGTAGGGGTAGGTGCCGTGGTCGAGGTCGAGCATGGCGCCCTGCGCGCCCTCCAGCACGACGCGTGCGCCGCGTGCGAACCTGTCCAGGATGCGGTGCTCCACCGATGCGACGTACGGCCGGAGCGCGTTGCCCCACTGGCGCACCTGCGCGAGCAGGGCGTCGAAATCTATCGGCTCGGCGTCGAACACCCTGGTGAGGAGGCGGTTCTTCTGTGCGACGACGTTCTCCAGGCGGGATGCGAGGTACGTCTCGTCGAGGAGGTCGCCGAGGCGGATGCCGGTACGAGCGACCTTGTCCACGTAGGTGGGGCCGATGCCGCGCCCCGTGGTGCCGATGGCGTTGTTGCCGCGGGCCTGCTCCTCCAGCTGGTCTAGCATGATGTGGTAGGGCATGACGATGTGGGTGTGGTCGCTGATGAAGAGCCGGCTGGTGTCCACGCCCCGCTCGTTGAGGCTCTCCAGTTCGCTCAGGAGCACGACGGGGTCGAGCACGACTCCGGGGCCGATGACCGCGTCCACGTGCGGGCGGAAGATGCCTGAAGGTATGAGATGCAGGGCGAATTCGCCCTTCTCGTTGATGACCGTATGGCCGGCGTTGCTGCCGCCGGAGTAGCGAACGACGACGTCCGCCTCCTCCGCGAGGAAGTCAACGACCTTTCCTTTGCCCTCGTCGCCCCATTGGGCGCCGACGATGCCGTAAGCGGGCATCGCAACACTCCTTACTCGTTCCCGGGGAACGTCCCGATAACACACTACCGGCCTGCGCCGCAGCCGGGCGCAGGCCGGATGGGAGTATAGCAGAGCGTGGCGTGCGCTATGGCAAGAGCGCATCGCTGGCGAGGGCGACCGCCCCCAGCGCACCCGCCTCCGCGCCGAGCGCGGGCGGGACGACGGGCGTGAGCTTGCCGATCCCCGCGAACGACTGCTCGCGCATCAACGCGACGGCAGGGGCGATGTAGGCGTCCCACTCGTTGGAGAGCCCGCCGCCGATGATGATCTTCGCCGGGTTGAGCAGGTTGACGAGGCTCGTGAGGCCCGCGCCGAGGTAGACGATGGCGTCGGCGACGATGTCCTGCGCGAGTGCGTCGCCCGAGCGGCAGGCTGCGAAGATGTCGCGAGCGGTCAGCCCTTCCTGATTGGTGTCGTGCAGCGCGGTGCTCATGGAGGAGCGCTCTCCGGCGGTGATCCGTTCGGTTGCGATGCGCGCCAGCGCCGTGCCTGAGCAGAGCGATTCCCATGCGCCAGGGGTCGTGCTCGCGCCATAGGGACCGTGGGCGTCCACCGTCATGTGCCCGACCTCTCCGGCGTACCCGGCCGACCCGGTGAAGAGCTTGCCGCCGATGATGACCCCGGCGCCGATGCCGGTGCTGATGGTGAGGAAGACGAGGTCCTGCACGCCCTTGCCCGCGCCGTAGCGCTGCTCCCCGAGCGCGGCGATGTTCGCGTCGTTGCCGATGGCAACCGGCATACCGAGCAACTGGCTGAGCATCGCCACCACGGGCGTATTCGACATCGTGGAGAGGTGGGGGGAGTGCACGATCGTCCCGGCGTGCGCATCTATGGCGCCGGCGGCGGCAACGCCTGCGGAGCCGATGTCGTCCGTCCCCAGTCCCGCCTGCGCCATGGCCGCACGGGCGGTCTCTGCCATCGCGGATATGACGCGCTCCGCCTTGTCCCGCGACGGCGTCTCCGCTATAGCAGACGCGAGCGTCGTGCCGTCCGGTCGTGCGGCAAGGGCGAGTATCTTGGTGCCGCCGACGTCTATGCCCAGGACTGCGTTGCTACCGGTCATCGCGCCGCTATGTTACCCCGGCGAGCGAGTTCATCAAGCGGAGGTGGTCCTTGAGCAGGCGGGTCGTCAAGAAGTGCTCGCGGACGTGCTCCTTGCCGCGCCTCCCCATCTTCTGGCGCGCTTCCCTGTCTTCCAGCAGCGCGCGGATGGCGTCCACGAACTCCTGCGTCGTACCTGCGACGGGACCGGCGCGCCCGTAGTCCAGCTGCAGCGGGATGCCTCCGGCCTCGCTTCCAACGAGGGCTTTCGATTTCCAGAGCGCCTCGGAGATGACGAGCCCGAACCCTTCCCGGATAGACTTCTGCAGCAGCACGTCCGCGGCGCTCTGGAAGGCGTTCACCTCCAGGTTGCCGACGCCGTTGAGGTTCGTCAGCACGTGGATGTCGTAGTCCTCCCCGGCCTTCCGCACGATGCGCTCGTAGAACGACCACGCTTCCGGGTCGTCGTTCGCCATCGCGGCGACCATGAGCAGCTGGAGAGCCGGGTACTCTTCCTTGAGCGTCTTGTAAACGTCGAGCACGCCGAGCGGGTCTTTCCACGGGTCGAACCGCGATATCTGCGCGATGATGGGCCGGTCGGGATCGATCTCGTAGCGGGCGAGGATGTCCCGGATGACGACGGGCGATATCTCCGAGTTCTTCGTGCTCGTGGGGTCTATCGCCGGCCAGATGATCTCCAGTTTGGGGCCGGCGATGGGCTCCTTGACGTACTCCGCAAGGGTGAACACGAGCGCGTCGTAGATGGAGATGTAACCCCGCAGGAAGCCCCACACCTCAGGGAGGGCCTCCGTCGTGTCGAGGTGACAACGCCAGACCCACTTCGCGCCGAGCATTGCCGGGTCGCGCTCGCGCAGGTACTCCAGGATGCCGGCGGGCTGGGGGTCGTGGATGTAGACGAAGTCGTACTTCCCGTCCATCGCGTTGGCGTTCGCCTCGTTGGTCTCCCGCCAGAGGTCGGCCATCGCCTTGTTCCAGGGTATGTACATGCCCTGCATGGCGTTGTGCATGCTCTTGGTGACATTGAAAAACTCCGCAGAGGCTTCCATGACGTGCCAGTGCGCGTCGATGCCCACGTCGCGCAAGAGCGGGATGAAGCTGTTGAGTATCTCCGCGACGCCTCCGCCGAATGCGGTCGCGTTCAGGTGCAGCACCCGCGCGTCCTTCAGAGGCGCGGCGAGATCGCGGAGCTCTGCTATGCGCTCCTCGCCGACGTGCGGCTCGTACTCGTGCAGCGCCTTTGGGGTGATGGGGACTGGTGTGGGCATTCAGCGCCTCGAGGTCCGTTGTCGCCGCTTCAGCATCTGCTGGAAGACCTTGAGGTAGTTGGCGAGGTAGTGCGTGATGAGGTGACGCCTGGCAACGTGCCGGTGCGCGGCCTGCCCGAGGCGTGCCGCTGTTCTGGGGTTTCTCAGCAGCCGTTCGATGGCGGCGGCCTGCTCCTCCGTGCTGTCGGCGAGCAGCGCCGTTCTGCCTTCGATGAGCAGGGCTTCCGCAACCGAACTGCGGGCGCTGACGATGGGGCGGGACTGCCACATCTCCTCCAGCAGCTCAACGGAGATGCCGCGCGGGTAGCCCTCGTGGATGAGCACCGTGGCCTCTTCCCGTAAGGCGGAGAGCTCAACGTTGCCGACCCTGTCCATCTCCGTAAGCACGAGCACGCCGCCCAGCCGTTGGGCCCGCTCCCGCAGCGCGTTGAGCTTCTCCGTGAGGGACGGTTCGTCGGTGACGAGGTTCGTGATGACCAGTTGCACGTCCGGGCGGTGCTGCCGGACGAGGGCGAAGGTGTCCAGCACACGTTCCGGGTCGTCGTCGCGCATACTGAGTACGATCTGCCCGATCACAGGGAGGTCCACGTTTAGCCCGCGCTGGGCGAGGATCGTCTCCCGCACCTCGTCGGACACGGGGCGCGCGCTGGGGCTGAGCGGGTCGACGCCCGGCGCGACCACGAACGTGCGGGGAGTCGGGGCGTCGTCCCGGATGAACGGTTTGTAGTCGTAAACCGACGCGTCGAAGTCGTCTGCGTGCTGGCGGATGAGCGACCACGCGTTCGTCATGGCGTTGCGGTAGTCGCGGTGGGAATGCCACAGCCAGACGCCGGGCGGCGGGTGTCCGTGCTGCTGCGTGAGCGCCGCGTGGAGCCCGACCGATGCGGAGTGATGCACGACGACGATGTCGAACTCCTCGTCGAACATCTGCGCGTTGCCCTGGTTGAACTCGCGCCATTCGCTCTCGCGGTGCTCGTGCCACCCGGGATAGCCGGAGAGCGCCCGGCGGAGCGCCCGGTCCATCTCCACGTACTCGGCGGCTATCCGTACCTGCTGCCACTGGATATTGAGGCCGAGGTCCGCCAGGAGAGGGACGGAGCTCTGGAGCAACCGGCGCACGGCGCCGCTTGCGGCCGGGGAGGAGAGGTAGAGCACGCGCGCGCCCCGCAGGGGCGCGGCTGCCGCGCGGAGCGACTCGATGGCCGCGTCGCCGACGAAGGGGGCGTACTGGTCTATGGAGTGTGTGCTGGTTGCGACGCTTCCGAACATCCGCCTGCCGCCCGCCCGCCGTGCGCTCCGCACCGGCGCGGCCTCTGTGAGCGATTATCCGGGAGGCTCCGAAAGACGGTCAACACAACAGGCTCCGGTTCGTCCTATAATCGCGCTGTTCGCGCAGACGTATAACGGATGCTGAGGAGGCGTTAGATGACGGACTACGACCGCACCGACCAGGACTTCGGCAACATCGTTTCCCTCGATCACATCAACCTGACCGTCCCCGACCAGCAGATGTCGACGCTCTTCCATATCGTCGGCATGGGGCACACCCGCGACCCGTACATGACGGTGGGACTGGAGAACATGTGGGTGAACATAGGCAGGGAGCAGTTCCACCTGCCGACCCGGGACTCGGCGCAGGTGCTGCGCGGGCGCATCGGACTTGTTACGCCGGACGTCGACGGGCTGGAGGAGCGGCTCGACGGACTCGCTCCACGGTTCGAGGGCACGCAGTTCGCCGTCGAGCGGGAAGGACGCAACCTGGACGTGACCTGCCCATGGGGGAACCGCATACGTTGCCATCCGGCCGACAGCGAGCGCATGGGCGGCGCGAACATCGGGCTGGAGTACCTCATCTTCAACGTTCCGGCAGGCACTGCGCCGGGCATCGCCCGCTTCTACGGGCAGGTGATGGGCGCGACGGCGGACGTGGTGGAGCGCCGCGGCTCTCCGACGGCGCGTGTGCAGGCGGGCAGGCACCAGGCGATGCTCTTCCGCGAGGACCCGGACGAGACGCGGCCCTACGACAATCACCACATCGCGGTCTACATCGCGGATTTCTCCGGCCCGCACAAGGCTCTGCAGGGGATGGGCCTCATCACGGAGGAGAGCAACGCCTCGCAGTACCGGTTCGTGAACATCACCGACCCCGAGACGGGCGAGACGCTCTACGAGCTGGAGCACGAGGTGCGGAGCATGGCGCACCCGATGTACGCCCGTGAACTGGTGAACCGCAATCCGGCGCAGTCGTTGCAGGTCTACCGCAGGGGATCAGACGCGCTGATAGTGGGGTAGGGCGGAGGAAGCAGCCGCCTAGGCCGCGCCGCCCCTGATCTGCGTCCGGCGCTCCGGCTGCTCGGCGCCTTCGCCGCGCAGCTGCTTCGGCAGGACGAACTCCACGTCCTCCCGGGTAACCTCGACCGTCTCGACGGAGTCGGGCTTGAGCAGGTCGATGACGCCCTCCACGAGCGATTCCGGCGTGGACGCACCCGACGTGATGCCGACGCGCTCGACTCCCTCGAGCCAGGAGGGGTCGATGGCCGAGGCGTCGTCCACCAGGTAGGACGGCACGCCCGTCTGCTCGGCGACCTCGCGGAGCCGGTTGCAGTTGGAGCTGTTCTGCGCTCCGACGACGATGACCACGTCCACCTGCTGCGCCAGCTCCTTGACCGCGTCCTGCCGGTTCGTCGTCGCGTAGCAGATGTCGTTCCGCGCGACGATGTTCGGGAAGCGTTCCCGCAGCGTGCCGATAATCTCGTGCGTGTCGTCCACGCTCAACGTGGTCTGTGTGAGCGCTACGACGCGGTCGGGGTCGGCGACAGCCGCGCTCTGGGCGTCCTCGTCGTTGTCGACGAGTTGCGAGGCGTCGGGCGACTGCCCGAGGGTGCCGATGACCTCCGGGTGACCTTCGTGACCGACGACGATGATGGAGTAGCCCTCGCGGGCGTACTTCTTCGACTCCATGTGCACCTTGGTGACGAGCGGGCAGGTGGCGTCGATAACGTTCAGTTTGCGCTCCTCCGCGGCCTTCCACACCTCCGGGGCCACGCCGTGCGCGCTGAAGATGATGGTCGAGCCGTTCGGGGCTTCCTCGGTCTCCTCGATGAAGATGGCGCCCTTCTTGCGGAGGCTGTCCACGACGTGCTTGTTGTGGACGATCTCATGCCTCACGTAGACGGGAGCGCCGAACCGTTCGAGCGCGAGTTCGACGATGTCTATCGCGCGCACGACCCCGGCGCAGAAACCTCTGGGCCCACCGAGCAGGACTTGCATGCGCCCATGATACCAGCCCGCGCCGGCGTCGGCGCGCGCTACACCTGCGTGAACGCGCTGCCTTCTCCCGCCAGCCCCTGTTGCGGCAGCACGACCCGCCGCCTGCCCTCGCGCACCGTCCCGATGACCGACGCCTCGCCTCCGGCAGCGGCGATCGCCGCGAGCGCCTCGCCGGCGGACGGCGCGGGCACCACGGCGCAGAAGCCGATGCCCATGTTGTAGACGCGGTACATCTCCTCGAGCGCCACGTTGCCCTCGCGCCGGATGACCTCGAAGACGGGCTGCGGCGCGGGCAGGGCATCGAGGTGGTACTCGACGTCCGCGTCGAGGCGGAGCAGGTTCAGCAGGCCGTCGCCGGATATATGCGCAAGGCCGTGCACGTCGACACCGGCACGCAGCAGGGCTGTCGCCTCCGGCACGTATACGTGGGTGCGGCGGAGCAGTTCCTCGCCGACGGTGCGCCCGCACTCCGGCAGCACGAGGCCAACGGTTTCGTGCGCCTCTCCACCGAGCAGCAGGCTGCGCGCGAGCGTCAGGCCGTTCGCGTGGATGCCGTTGCTCGCCATGCCGATGACCGCGTCGCCGGGACGGATGGCCGCGCCGGTGATGGGCGCCGCGCCGTCCTCCAACACGCCGACGCACGTCGCGGAGATGTCGAATGCGTACCCCTCGCGCGGGCCGGTGAGCGTGTCGGGGTGCTGGGAGAGCTCGCCGCCGACGATGGCGACGCGTGCGCGCTCGGCGGCGTCGCGCATCCCCTTGCCGAGCGCGGCCAGCATCTCTCCGTGCGGGTGCTGGAGCGCGATGTAGTCCACGAGCGCGATGGGACGCGCGCCTGTGCAGATGATGTCGTTCACGTTGACAGCGACGCAGTCCCACCCTATCGATTCGAAGTCGCCGGTGAGCTGCGCGAGAACGCTCTTGGAGCCAACGCCGTCCGTCGAGATGGCGAGGGAGAGGCGTTCGTTGAGCGGGAGGACGGCGGCGAAGAAGCCGCCGGGGACGGGCGATGTGCCGACTCCCTCGGCGAACGCAGAGGTCTGTGCGACCCAATGCAGCAGACCGGAGAGGCCCCTGGCGGCTTCGTCGGTGTCGACGCCGGATGACGCGTAGGTCTGCTGTTCGGACCGCGCGTCGTCAGCCATGGAGCGTCCGCGCGGTCTTCGCTATCGTTTCGCCCGCGGCGCGCGTGCCGCCGACCGGCTGGCCGTATTCGCCTATGGCGAGCGCGCCGCTCTTGAGCGACTCCTCCACGGCACGGCGGGTCAGCTCCGCTGCGGCGCCCTCGCCGAGGTAGTCGAGCATCATCGCGAGCGTGAGCACCTGCGAGACGGGGTTCGCCCTGTCCTGACCCGCGATATCGGGTGCGGAGCCGTGGATCGGCTCGAAGTAGGCGTGCTCGTCGCCGATGTTGCCGGAGGGACAGAGGCCGATGCCGCCGACCGTTCCGCCGCCGAGGTCGCTCAGGATGTCGCCGAGGAAGTTCTCCATCACCAGCACGTCGAAATGCTGGGGACGCACCACCAGCGCCTGCGCCGCCGCGTCGGCGTACAGATGCTCGCCCTGCACGTCCGGGTACTCCTGGGCAACCTCGTCGAATACGCGCCGGAAGAATGCCATCGACGGCAGCACGTTCGCCTTGTCCACGCACGTCACGCGACGGATGCCGTCCGACGGCGCTCCGTTCCGTTGCCGCGCGATCTCGAACGCCCGCCGGACGACGCGCTCCGTCCCCTTCCGCGTGATCAGCAGCGTGTCTGCCGCCGCGTCGTTGGTCTGCACGCCCTTGCCGCGCGAGAGATACAAGCCCTCCGTGTTCTCCCGCACGATGACGTAGTCCACCTCGCCGGGCTCCGCCTTGATGGGCGCCTCCGCCCCCGGCAGCAGCCGGATGGGGCGCACGTTGGCGTAGACGTCGAGACCTGTGCGGAGCACGCCGCCGAGCACCCCGGCTTCCGTGCCGTCCGGGAAGCGCACCTCCGGCAGCCCCACTGGACCCTTCATCGTCGCGTTCGCAGCCCGGACGGCTGCGATCGATTCCTCCGAGAGGTTCGCGCCGGTCTCGCGGTAGAGCGCCGCGCCGCCGCGATGGACGTCGAGGTTCAGGTGGAAACCGCCGGACGCCTCCTCAACCGCCTCCAGCACGGTCAGCGCCGCGTCGGTGAGTTCGGGGCCGATGCCGTCGCCGGGGATGATGACGACGTTGTGCTCGCGCTTGCCAATGAGGTCAGCCATGCCATCCGAGTATATCAACGCGGCGGCTCGGGTCGGCGCGTGTACAATGGCCGCGCCCGCAAGCGGTGCAAGCACCGGGGCCAATCTCGATCCGGCGTCCGCGTCAGCGGACGCGCGCAGGCGGCATGCTCGACGACGCTCAACTCACCGAGTTGGAACAGCAGGCGTGCGACCTCGTCCGAGGGGCGGGCGCCATCCTCCTCAACTACTTCGACCAGCCCCTGAGCATCGACTACAAGTCCGCGAACAACCGGAACCCCGTCACCGACGCCGATCACGCGGCGGACGAGTACCTCCGCGCCGAACTGTCGCGGCGATTCCCTGAGCACGGCCTCGTCACCGAGGAGACGGAGTCCGAGAGCGACGACCCGAAGGAGATCACCTGGGTGGTCGACCCCTTGGACGGCACGACGAACTTCCTGCACGGTCTGCCGATGTTCGCCTGCATGGTGTGCGCGCTGGAGCGGGGAGTGCCGGTGGCCGGCGCCATCTACATCCCGCATATCGGCAGCTCGGACGGACGTGTTATCCACTCGAGGCGTGGAGGCGGGGCCTTCCAGGACGACACGCCGCTCATGATTGAGACGTCCGACCCGCCCCGCCGGATGGCGTCGGTCCCCGGTTACTTCCTGCGGATGTTCACGCCCCGCCGCAACATGCGCCGCCGCCTCGGCGACCTGCGGAACACCGGAAGCGCGGGCTACGAGATGGCGATGACCGCTCGGGGCGTGTTCGACTACACCGTCTTCAACGGCCCATGGGTATGGGACCTCGCGACGGGCATACTCGCGGTGCAGGAGGCCGGAGGCGCGGCGATGCTCCGGAACGCCCGGACGAAGGAGTGGAGGCAGTTCGAGACGTTCGCTACCGCGCAGGACGTGACCCCGCGCCCGAGCGAGTTGCGCCGCTGGCGCGGCTCGCTGGTGCTGGGGAGGCGCGAGACGGTGGAGATCATCACGTCAGGCGTTTCGCTGAAGACGTACCCCATCCGCCAGCTGCGTGCGCGCGTCGCCCGCGCATTGGGCAAGGGCCCGCCGCCCGAAGGCGCGCCCGCCGCTCCTCCGAGGCAGGCGCAGTAGCCCGTCTCGCGCTCCTCATCTGTTTGTGATATAGCACTTGGACTGGAGGCAGATGATGCTGGACGACCTTGTTGACGTTATCAACACACTCAAAGAGCGCATACGTAACCACCGAACTGACTTGGCAGCGAACGAGACACGCACTCGTATGGCGCTTGTAGACCCGCTGCTCACTGCGCTCGGGTGGGATACTTCGGACCCTGCGCTTGTCACACCGGAATACCCCGTTAGTAGTGGCAAGGCCGACTATGGTTTGCGGAATGCAGGCCCCACACCATCCGCCTTCGTAGAAGCAAAAAGGCTCGATGAGGGTCTCGAATCACACCGCGAACAGATGACACGCTACTCGAATATGGCCGGAGTAAAATATGCAATCCTCACTAATGGTGACAGGTGGGAAGTTTATGAAATATTTCGGCAAGCCTCACTTGATGAACGGAGAATTCTAAGCATCTCAATCCTTAGTGACCCGGTTCATGAGTCTGCCTTGAGGTTACTGCTTCTCTGGCGACCTAATCTGGAGACAGGTGCAGCAATACAAGCAAATGAACCATCTTTTACTCCTGCACTTGAAAGGAAAAACCAAGAGCGAACTCCCCCAGTTCCTCCTAGTAATGACTCCGCCCATCGTATAGGGAACGCTACTCCCTTGCCTGATCTGTATGTACCGAACAGCGACTACCTTGGGCGAATCGTCATTAGATTCCCTGAGAAACCTGACCCGTGGACTGAACCTATCAAGCGCGGTACCATTTGGCCAGATTTGCTTGCTGGGATAGTAAGTTGGCTATATGCCACAAACCGTTTGATAAACGTTGAGGACTCAAAATTTAGGAGAGCCACAAAACTTGCGAACAAAGGAAGCGAAAAAGAAAAACTGCTCCGCAGGCCGCAACCGATTGAAGGCACACCATTTATGAACGATAAAAACAACGGTAGAGGAGCCCAATCTGACGCGATTGCGATGCTTGAAGACTGCGGAGTAGATCCTAAATCTGTATACGTGACTAGACACTCATAGCATTTGGTCATAGCCACGGCCACGGCAGGTCGCGGCGGGTGCGGGGCGACGGCATCACCGGCTCCGCCAGCAGACGCCGCATCCGCTCCCGGAGCACCTGCACCTCCGCATCGTCCAGCAGGGCGGCGAGCGTCCGAGCGCACACGCCGCCTGCATCGAGGTCGTCGGCGACTCGTTCGACGTCGGCGAGCAGGGCAGGGGGAATGGGGTCGCCGGAGTAGTCCCAGATCACCGTGCGCAGCTTGTGGTCCTCGTGGAACGTGAGCCCGTTGTCCACGGCCCACAGGCATCCGTCCGGTCCCAGGAAGCAGTGACCACCTTTGCGGTCCGCGTTATTCGCCAGCAGGTCGAAGACGGCGAGGCGTAACGCCTCCTCGGGGTGGTCGTCGCGCAGTGTGAAGAAGTTCGAGTCGGGGTCGTGCGGCACGAAGAGTTGGAGCGAGCCCTCGCCCGCTTCACCCTCGCGCAGGACCGTGGGCGGTATCGATCCCCAGCCGAGCGCCTTCGCGAACTCGTACGTCGCACACTCACGACGGCCCAGCGTGCCGGTGGGGAAGTCCCACAGTGGCCGCTCGCCTGCCTGCGGTTTGTAGACGCCGTAGCCTTCCTGGTTGCCGCACGACAGCCGGACGACGAACGTGTAGTTGGACGCGTAGGGGTGGAGCCAGCCGTCGCCGATCTCCGCCTCGCAGACGAAGCGCTCGGCGTCAGGCGATGACGGCGGTACGTCGTGCCGCCCCGCTGCTATCTCAGCGTGAGGGTAGTCGGCGTAGAGGGGCATGGCTCAGTTGGCGCGCGGGCAGGCGTGAGTCTCGTCAGCCGGGGCCGCCGCGCCGCAGAACGCGCAACGCGGGCGTCCGGCGTCGCACACCTCGAACGCGCGGTCGGCAAGCCAGTCGAGCGTGTCGTGCTCGATCCACAGGGCGATAGCGTCGTCCTCCTCGTCGGAGCACTGCGCCAGCAGCATGTAGCGTCCGGTCGAGCGGTCGTGGCCGAGCGAGAGCGCGAAGACCTTCTGATCATGGTCGGCGCGGGTGTCAGCGCTCGCTGCCGCAACAGGCTCGCCGGTGATGCGAACGGCGGTACGGAGGAGCCGCTTGATGGTGGTGGCGAGTTCGTGCAGCTCCTCCTTCTCCAGCCACAGGAGCGCTGAGCCGTGCTCGCCGGATGCGCGCAGGCGGAAGAAGCGGCGGCCCGGCGGGCCGACCGACTCCGGCTCGACGAAGGCGCAGACGCCCAGGTCGTACCGCGCATATGCACGGTCGTCAGGCATGGGTCCGTTTCTGGAACATGGCGCCCACGGATGTCCCGGTGTGGATGCGGTGGATCGCCTCGCCTAGCAACGGGGCGACAGAGACGACCTTGATATTGTCGGACATCTTGTCGGGGTGTATCGGGATTGTGTTCGTGCAGACGTACTGCCGTATGGGACTGCCCTTCAGCCGTCCCGGCGCGCCGCCGGAGAGCAATGCGTGCGTGGAGGAAGCGTAGACCGCCAGCACGCCGGCGTTCTCCAGCGCAACCGATGCGTTCACCATCGTGCCGGCCGTGTCCACCTCGTCGTCCATGAGGATGGCGGTCTTGCCTTCCACTTCGCCGATGATATTGAGCAGTTCGCTCTTATCGTTGTTCCCCGTGCGGCGCTTCTCGATGATGGCGAGCGGGGCGCCAAGTTCCTCGGCCATGTCGCGCGCCCGCTTCGATCCGCCGATGTCCACGGCGACGGCGACGGGGTTCTCGATCCCCATCGCGGTGAAGTGGTCAACGATGATGGGCAGAGCGGTCAGCTCGTCCACGGGGATGTTGAAGAAACCCTGTATCTGCCCTGCGTGCAGGTCCATCGTGAGCACGCGATCGGCTCCCGCCGTGGTGAGCAGGTCGGCGATGAGCCGTGCGGTGATGGGCACGCGGGGCTGGTCCTTCTTGTCCGTGCGCCCGTAGCCGTAGTAGGGGATGACCGCCGTGATGCGCCCCGCAGACGCCCGCTTGGCGGCGTCGATCATGATGAGCATCTCCATCACGTGGTCGTTCACGGGGACGCAGAACGACTGCACGAGGAAGACGTCACGCTGGCGCACGTTCTCATTGATGCGGACGAAGGTGTTGTCGTTGCTGAACTTGAACGCCTCCAGCTCGCTGAGCGGCAGCCCAAGGTAACCAGCGATCTCGGCGGCTAGCGCCGGGTTGGAGTTGCCGGAGAATACCTTCAACTCTTCATACAGGGGCATCTCTTCGCTCCGGGTGTACAAGGGTTCTTCAGGGCGATGGTCCGACGGGATGTGGGGCTGCACAGGGCGCTTGCCGATTCTACACAAACGCAGGCCGTATGGGGCATCGCGATTCGATCCGTCGCGGAGTACCAACGTGGGCTTCCCATTGTGACACCCGCCCCTTTCGCGATCGCGCTCCTTCCGCGTACGCTGGTTGTATGGTCGGCGTACGCACAGCACCCATGGATTGCGTCTATAGCTCGCAGTCTCGGCAGGTCTGCTCCTTCTCCCCCGGGGAGAGGGTTGGAGTGAGGGTGGCTTCGGCGGCGAACTGGTTTTTGGATGGAATCTTGGTTTCTTGGTCGCGGGAAGCAGGCCGTGGTCTGGGAAATGCCTCGATTCAAGGAAGATCAAGATTTCATTGCAGGTATGCGGTTCACTCGTGGATGCCCGGCCAAGATTCCCCGATCCGGGCCGGTTTGAAATCTTGGTCGGCCCATCCTGTCGCGGCAGGGTTCGATAGGCTCACCATGAGCGGCGGGGCAAGCCCGTATGACGGGGGGCCAACCCGTATAATGACCGCTGGGGTATGACGTGCAGATAGACCCGACACAGGCAGCCATCCTCTATAACACAGTCTCAGACCGTGCCCGGCCGCTCGCCGAGGAGTTGGCGGATGCCCTCGGGACGCATCATCCGCTGCTGTCCACCTCGGCCGGTGAAGCGACGCTCGCGGAACTCGCGCCTGCCGCGCTCATCACCGTCGGCGGCGACGGCACCCTCCTCCGGGCGGCGCGCATGGCTGCTGAGGCCGACGTTCCGCTCCTCGGCGTGAACCTCGGACGCCTCGGCTTCCTCACCGAGATCGAGGCTGCGGACGCGCTGGAACTCGTACCTCAGTACCTCGAGGGTGGGTTTACGTGGATAGACGAGCGCCGCATGGTGCAGGCGTTCAAGGGCTCAGGAGGTGAGAGCAGCGGCTCCGCCGCCGTCCTGAATGACGTCGTCGTGGGAAGGGGGCGTATCGCCCATCTCACGCGTATCGGCGTCGCTGTCAACGGCGTCGAGCTCACCACGTACCAGGCCGACGCGGTCATCGTTTCCACGGCGACTGGCAGCACCGCATACGCGCTCGCGGCGGGTGGGCCGATACTGTACCCCGCGTCCGGCGACATGGTGATCGTGCCCGTTGCGACCCACGGCGATCTCGATGCGCCGGTCGTCGTGCCGGAGGACTGTTCCGTCGAGCTGACCATCAAGAGCGATCACGACGCCATCATGACGGCGGACGGGTTCGTCGACGTGCCCATGGGGAAGGGCGACACGGTCACGGTGTCGCGCAGCCCCTACCGCGCCCGCTTCCTGCGCGCGGGCTCGCCGGACCAATTCTACGAGACGCTCGTGTACCGGCTGCGGCGCGGCGCGGAACAGTCCGTGCACATCGCGCGGCGGCTCGCCGCGGACGAGGCCCGCCTTGGCTGACGAGCCCGAGCGCACTATCGCCATAGAGAGCGAACTGGTCGGGCGGCGCGTCACGCTGCGCGTTGAGCGCGTCGTTCTGGAGGACGGCAAGGAGACGCTGCGCGATATCGTGCAGCATCCGAGTTCCGTCGTCATCGTTCCGTTGGAGGACGACGGCAACGTCGTGATGGTGCGCCAGTACCGGAAGGCCGCGGGCCGCGAACTGCTGGAGTTCCCCGCAGGCGTCATGGAAGAAGACGCTTCCCCGCTCGACGCGGCGCGGCGCGAGTTGCGCGAGGAGACGGGGCTGGACGCCGCGGAGCTGATCGAGCTCGGCAACTTCTTCGCCGCGCCAGGCTCCATGACGGAGCGGCTGCACTCGTTCCTGGCGAAGGGCTTGTTCGCCAATCCGCTCGCGCCGGACGACGACGAGCGCATCACACTGGAGCGCATGCCGTTCGCCGAGGCGGTGCGCATGGCGCGGGCAGGCGAACTGAACGACGCGAAGACGCTGGCCTCGCTCATGCTCGCCGAGCCGCATGTCGCCGGCTAGACGGGCGCAGGGAACCTTTCCGGTCGGGCGCGCATAGTATCCGGTAGAGCGTGCTCGCATCACCGGTGAACACCCTCACCCGCGCTGCGCGCGCCCTCTCCCGTCGAGGGAGAGGTATGTCTGAGCCATGGAGCAGGCATGACCGAGAACGAGGCCGTTCAGCGTTGCCAGCGCGGTGACCGCGACGCATTCCGCTACCTCGTGGAGCGGTACCAGGGCGTGGTCTTCGGCACGGCATACAACATGACCGGCAACCGTGCGATCGCCGAGGAGCTGGCGCAGGAGGCATTCCTCTCTGCGTGGAAGGGCATACGCACTTTCCGGCGGGGCCGTCCGTTCAAACCGTGGCTCATGCGCATCCTCGTGAACGAGGTGATGAACCAGCGGCGCAGGCGCTACGTCGTCACGACGCCCATCGAGGGCGGCGACTGGCCCGGCGATGCGGAAGACCCCGCAGCGTCGCTGGAGTCCCGGCTGGAGCGGCAGACGCTGCAGCAGGCGATAGCGGGGCTGAGCCCGGAGCACCGGCAGGTGGTGACGCTGCGGTACTTCGCGGAGATGTCGGTGCAGGAGGTGGCGCGGGCGGCGGGCTTGAACGAAGGCACCGTGAAATCGCGCCTGCACCGGGCGCACCAGGCGTTGCGGCAGCGGTTGAGCGATGAGCAGGGCGTAGCAGGTGAGCAACGATGAACAGGAACGACATGAACGACAGGGAGATCGAACGTCTGCTGGAGGAGCACTTCGCCTCCAGAGCAGCCGACGCCCCTCCCGTTCCCGATCTCTGGGGAGCGTTGGAGAGCCGCCTTGGAGAGCAGGACCCCAAGCCGCTCTGGGCGGTGCTTCGCGACATCGGCACGCCGGTTGACGGGTTCCGCTTCGCGCCGGCGCTCGCCGCAACTGCCGCGGTGGCAGTCGTGGCAGTCGCGGGCGGCTCGGTGTGGTTCGCGGTTGGCACCAGCAGCGGTGGGGGGGTGCCTGCGGCTGGTGGGGATGGGCTCGCGGATACGACCACGGTTATACCCGCCGCAGCGACGCCAACACCGGTGGCAGCGATGATGGAGGATGCTGGCCCTCAAGGCCCCTCCGGAGCGGCAGGCCCGGAACAGTCAGATGGCGTACCCGGCACCCCCGGGATACCGGGGGTCGCCGGAGTGGATGGCGAGCAGTACCGTGCGGCGCCGACTCCGACTCCTATGGCGATGATGGAAGAGAAGCGGTCTACGCCCATACCCTACCCGCCGACGCCCACGCCCGTGCCGCAGGCGATGATGGAGAGCGCCGCAGGGTTGCCGGAGCAGCGGTCGACCCGCCAGCCCGGCGCCACGACGTTCCAGGACTACGAGCGGCAGCCGTTGACCGCTGCGAGCGAGGACAACGTGTCCACGTTCAGCCTGGACACCGACCGCACGTCGTTCCAGCTGGCGTTGAACTGGGCAAGGGCCGGCTACCGGGTGGACCCTGCGTCGGTGCGGGCGGAAGAGTGGGTGAACGCCTTCGACTACGGCTACGCCGCCCCTGCGGCCAGCGACCGGTTCGCCATCACGTCCGACCTCATCGAGCACCCGCTGGACAGCGGCAGGTACATGGCGCGCGTGGCGTTCAAGGCGCCGGAAGTGGTAGTGGACGGCCCGCTCAACGTGACGCTGGTGCTCGACGCCTCCGGGTCGATGAGGGAGGGCAACCGTGTCGCCATCGCCCGTGCAGCCGCTGAGGCCATCAGGCGCAGTTTGGACGCGGACGACCGCATATCCGTGGTGCACTTCACGACCGACGTGCTCCACCAGTTCACGGTCAAGTACGCATCGCCGGATGACCGTGCAGTCACCGACTCCATCGCCCGGCTCATGCCGCACAACAGCACCAACGTGCAGGCGGGGCTGGACCTTGGCGTGCAGTTGGCGGACGACATGCGGCGGGAGCGTCCGGAGGCGCTCAACTACGTCATCCTCATGTCCGACGGTGTTGCGAACGTGGACGCTACCGACCCGTTCGCCATCCTCGAGGCCACGTCGGCACCGGACGGCGCGAACCCGCTGCGGCTCGTCACCATCGGCGTCGGCATCGAGAACTACAACGACCATCTGCTGGAGCAGTTGGCGCAACACGGCAACGGGTGGTACCGCTACCTGTTCGACGAAGAGCAGGCGCGCGCAACGTTCCGCCGCGACAACTGGCTGGCGCTCGCCTCGCCGGTGGCCGATCAGACCCGCGCACAGGTGACGTGGAACGCGGATGCGGTGCAGGCGTGGCGCATCGTCGGCTACGAGAACCGTGTTACGTCCGCCGAGTCGTTCACGCAGGACCGCAAAGAGTTCGCCGAGGTCTACTCGGGCGCGGCGACGACCGTCTTCTACGAGCTGGAGCTGCACGACGACTTCCATCAGCAAGGTGCGCTGGGGCAGGTGGAGCTGCGGTGGGTGGAGCCGGAGAGCGGCCGCGGTTGGAGCCAGAGCACGGACGTTGTGAGCAGTGGAGGAGTGCTCCCCCTCTACGCGGACCCGTTGTTTGCGTTCAGCGCGTACGTGGCCCTGACGGCGGACCGGTACTCACGCCAGCCGTATAACGCTGTTCGTGATCTGGAGACCCTGCAGGGACTCGTGAATGCCCTGTACAGCGAGTTGGAGCGCTTGGAGGCATTCCACGACTTCCAGCAGGTGCTGGATTGGTTGCTCAACAGCCTTCCGTACAGGCCGCTGGACGAGTCGGGCTATAGCAGGTAGGGAGGGCTAGAAGCGGGTGCGCGCAAAGATGCTGGCCGAGACGGTGGTCACCAGCGCAGCGACGATCCAGGCGAGGGTCGAGGCGGCGCTTACGGTGACGCTGGCGAGCATCCCCACCACACCGCTGCTTCCGAGCGCCAGCTCGAACGGGGCATCGGCTATCCAGTGCCCGACGAGGTTGCGGCGCGGGTCGACACGGTCATAGTGCGCGAGGAGTCTTCCTCCATACTCCCGAACGTGCAGACCGTCCGGCCCGCGCCACTGCCGTGTAGCGCCGAACAGCCAGCCCATAGAGGTTTCCTCACAGCCGTCAGGGAGTTGCTCGATCGCGAACTCTGAACCGTAGGAGTGCTTATGCAGAATGGTCTCACCCTCTCTCTTAACTCATCCACATTCATTGTACGCCTGCCCACACGGTCTGTATGCGGGCGAACGGTTGACCGGGCGTCACACGCGCTGCGGCCACTCCCGCAGCAGCCTGCCGCAGCCGTCGGCGC
This sequence comes from Dehalococcoidia bacterium, assembly GCA_965116305.1. Lineage (GTDB taxonomy): Bacteria > Chloroflexota > Dehalococcoidia > Lucifugimonadales > Australimonadaceae > Bin16. Next base: position 641,510 of record OZ220673.1, read on the forward strand.
TCGACGGTAGCCGGTGGCCGAGCAGCGATGTGATGTGCCAGAACATCGCGGGGTTGCTGGCGACGACCGGCACACCGAGGTCGGTTTCCAGCCGCTCGACCACGAGCAGCGGGTTGAGCGGCGCACCCTGGAAGTAGACCGCGTCCACGTCCGATGCGTTCTCGAATGCGTCGACCGCGAGTTGATAGACCTCGTCCGCGCTCTTGCGCTCCGTGGAGGTGACGTCCTCGCGGCTGGTGTCGGTGCGGTTCGTTTCAGGGACGGTAACGTCCAGCCCCTGGCCGGTGAGGAACTCGCGCAGCATGGCGTTCAGGCCGTCATCGAAGGGGGTGAGCAGGAGGATGCGGCTCGCACCGAATGCCTTGACCGCCGCCGCCCCGGACTCCAGTGCCGTCGTGGCCGGGATGTTCAACTGGCCCCGCAACTGCTCGACGTGCTCCGGGTTCTGCACCTGCATCGGCGCGCCCATGAGCGCGATGCCGTCCCAGCCATGTTCCGCGACGAGGGCGGTGGTGCGGGCGATGTGTTCGCGCGTCTTGCCTGCCAGGTCGTAGAGCGAGTTCTGCCAGAGGTTCAGTGGGATGATCTGCACGTCGGCCTCTTCCGGAACGAGGCGCAGGAAGTCGTCGTAGTGGGTGCTGTGGCCCCGTGAGTTCGCGCTGAGGAACCCGAGACTGACCGTCGACACGTTACGCCTCCTTGCACAAGCCCGGATGAGGATGAGGACAGGACGCCGGATGAACGGCGTTGGGACTGGTGACCCGCGAGGGACTTGAACCCACAACCCGCTGATTAAGAGTCAGCTGCTCTGCCAAATTGAGCTAGCGGGCCACGTCCTTCAAGGGTAGGGGACGCGGCGCTGCTCCGTCAACGCGGAGGCGCAGGGCGTGTGCAGGTTCTATAATCTCCTCCGCCGCGCCCGGCGCGGCCCGGAAGCACGAAGACATGGACATCAACATGCTCGAACCCGGCCACGCACTGGTCGACCGGGAGATAGTCATTACCTCCGCGATGGCTGACGCCTACACCCAGGCCGTGGGCGACGGCAACACGCTCTACGCCGAGGAAGGGCTCGTGCCGCCGATGGCCGTGGCCGCGTTGGTGATGGCCGAGGCGATGGATGCCGTCAGCCTGCCGGCAGGCGCCGTGCACACCGGGCAGGAGTTGACGTTCTCCCGTCCTGTCGCGATGGGGGCCGCAGTGCGCTGCTCGGCGACGGTCGCCGCCAACAGCGTGCGGCGCGGGACCCGCTTTCTGACGCTGGACCTGTGCGGCGAGCTCGACGGCGAGGCGGCGGTCGAGGGCAGGGCGGCGCTCGCGATCCCGGAGGCGGGCGAATGAGCATCGCGCCGGAGACCCTGCAGCCGGTGGAGCGCCGCATAACGCAGGAGCAGTTGGTACAGTATGCGGACGCCAGCGGCGACCATAACCCGTTGCACCTGGACGAGGAGTTCGCGCGCGGCACGCCCTACGGCAGGACCATCGCGCACGGGATGCTCGTGCTGGCGCTGGTGTCGGAGTTGATGACGCGCTCGTTCGGCGGAGCCTGGCTGCGCGGCGGAAGGCTCAAGACGCGCTTCCGCGCGCCGGTCTTCCCAGGCGATACGGTGCGCGCGGCCGGGACGCTCAAAGCGTCGGACGAGGCCACTGCCACCTACGAGGTGACGGTGTCGAACCAGGACGGCGAGAACGTGATTACAGGCGACGCGTCGGTGGCGCTGAACGCCTGACCGGCGGAGGAACAGACTTGGCGAAGTACACGATCGCACTGGACGCGATGGGCGGTGATCTCGCTCCTGCAATTCCGGTGGAGGCCGCAGTGATCGCGGCTCGCGAGTATGACGCGGCGATAGCGCTCGTGGGCGACGAGGCGGCTGTCACGGCGGAGCTTGCGAAGCACGATGCGAGCGGCCTGCCGGTGCAGGTCGTGCCGTCCGAGGGCGTCGTCTCGGAGGATGAAGCCCCGGCGCGCGCGCTGCTCAGCAAACCGCGGGCGTCTATCGCCGTTGCGGTGGGGATGGTGAAGGCGGGGCAGTCGCACGCCGCCATCAGCATGGGCTCGACGGGCGGAACGATGGCCGCTGCTGTCCTCGCGCTGGGGATGTTCCCGGGACTGGAGCGTCCGACGCTCGGCGGGCCGTTCATCGGACTCGCGCCGGAGACGACGATCATCGACCTCGGTGCGAACGTGGACTGCAAGCCCGCGCAGATGCTCAGCTTCGGCGCGCTCGGAGCGTCTTTCGAACGCATCTACCATGGCAAGGAGTCGCCGCGCGTGGGCCTGCTGAGCGTTGGCTCGGAGGATGGGAAGGGGAACAAGCAGGTGCAGGAGGCGTTCCCCCTGTTCAGGGCGAGCGGTCTCAACTTCGTGGGCAACGTCGAGGGACACGAGATATTCGCGAACAAGGCGGACGTGCTCGTGTGTGACGGTTTCGTGGGGAACGTGCTGCTGAAGTACACGGAGGGGCTGGCCGCAGCAGCAGGGCGTTACCTGGCAAGCCGCCTGGGCCCGGACAGCCCTGCCGTTCAGGCGATAGCGGGACTGGCGTCGGCGGCGGAAGGCGGCGGCGGACCGCTCTTTGGCGTGAACGGTGTTGTCATCGCGGGGCATGGGCGCTCGACCGCACAGAGCATCGCGCGTTCCGTCGGCCTAGCGTGTTTCGCGCTCGACCGCAATCTGGTGGAGACGATGCGTGACGACCTCGCGCAGGCGCTCGTCCGTGCGGAGGTCGGCAGTGAGCAGGCTTAGCGGCCAGCGGGCGCTGGTTACGGGCGCGAGCCGTGGCATAGGCCGCGCCGTCGCCCTGCGCCTCGCCTCGGAAGGAGCGAGCGTCGCGCTGAACTACAACTCCGGCCAGGAAGAAGCTGAGGCCGTCGCGGCGGAGATCGCCGCGGCAGGCGGCAGCGCGGTGACGCTGCAGGGGAACGTCGCGGACGCCGTGCAGGCCGAGGCGCTGGTGGACGCTGCGGCGGAGGCGCTCGGCGGACTGGACATCCTCGTGAACAACGCCGGCATCACCCGCGACAACTTGCTCATGCGCCTCTCCGAGGATGACTGGGACGCCGTGATCGACACGAACCTGAAGGGCGCATTCCTCTGCACGAAGGCGGCGATTCGCCCGATGCTGCGCCAGCGCTCCGGGCGCATCGTCAACATGTCGTCCGTCGTGGCGATCACGGGCAACCCGGGGCAGGCGAACTACACCGCCGCAAAGGCGGGGCTCATCGGCTTCACCCGGACGGTCGCACGGGAGGTGGCGTCGCGCGGCATCACGGTGAACGCGATAGCGCCCGGGTTCATCGCCACGCAGATGGTGGATTCGATACCGGAGGACCTGCAGGCGCAGATACGCGAGCGCATACCGCTGGGAGCGTTCGGCACGCCGGAGGATGTGGCGGGCTGCGTCGCGTTCCTGGTGAGCGCGGACGCCGCATACATCACGGGCCAGGTGCTCAGCATAGACGGAGGTTTGGGGCTGTAATGACGGACTGGCCGGAAGATCACGAAGGTCCGGGGCACAAGATACTCGTTATCGTTGCTCACCCGGACGACGCCGAATTCATGTGTGCAGCGAGTGTCGCGAGGTGGACGTCGGAAGGGAAAGAGGTCGTCTACGCCCTCGTTACTTCCGGCGACAAGGGCACGTCCGACCCGAACGTCGTGCCGTCGGAGTTGGCGACGCTGCGTGAGGAGGAGCAGCTGGAGGTATGCCGCATCCTCGGAGTGAAGAAGGTGGAGTTCCTGCGCTACGAGGATGGCATGGTGGAGAACACGCTGGAGTTGCGGAAGGACATCGTTCGCCTCATCCGCAAGCACAAGCCCAGCGCGGTGGTGACGCAGAACCCCACGGTGCGCTGGTCAGGCCACTACATCAACCATCCTGATCACCGGAACACGGGCGACGCGACGCTGGACGCGGTGTTCCCGTCGGCGCGCGACGTACACATGTTCCCGGAGCTCGCCCTCAACGAAGGGCTGGACGCGCACATCGTCGAGCACGTCTACCTCGGCGCTCGCGACGACATCGCGGACGTCTACTTCGACGTTTCGAACACGGTGGAGAAGAAGATAAGCGCGCTCAAGGCGCACGCCAGCCAGATGCGCTTTGCCCCGGCCAACGGCAGTGAGGAACCGTCTGAGGAGGAGCAGCAGTTCGCGGATCGGCTGCGAGGCTGGCTCAAGGACCGCGGCTCCCAGAAGGGCATCCCCTACGCAGAGTCGTTCAAGTACTTCTACCTGGGATAGGGAGGTATGCGGTGGGTGGGAGCCCGGTGGAGTACGACCGCATCGCGCAGATAGTGCACTGGGCGAGTGCACTGCTGATCCTCGGGATGTTGGGTATGGGGCTGGCGATGACGCGGATCGACGAAGGCGAAGCGCAGGACACGCTGTACAACGCGCACGTGGGCTTGGGCCTCGGGACGCTCGCGCTGACCGCCGTCCGCCTCGTGGCACTCGCCGTGCACCGGCGGCCTTCGCCGCCGCCCGGGCTATCGCGGGTGAACGAGCGGGCGTTCACCGGAACGCACGTCCTGCTGTACGTACTGCTCATCGCGTTGCTGGCGAGCGGCATCGGGATGCTGGCGTTGAGTGGGATAGCCCTTGCTCCCGGCAGTATCGTTCCCGCGGACATCGAGAACGTGCCGCCCCGCATGGTGCACAACGTGCTCTCCAAGGTGTTCATCGCGCTGCTGGTGGTCCACGTTGTGGGCGTCGTCCGCTATCAACTGGGAAAGGGCGACACGCTCGGGCGGATGGGCGTGCCCTGGTTCAGCCGCTCCCGTGAATGATCTACACGGAGAGCCTCACGGCAGTATTCTTGGATACGCGGTCTTTGTCAGGCGTGAACCGATGCTGCGCTGCCGGCAGGGAGGGCCTCCACAACAATGACGGCAAGCGCGTCGGCCGCGTCGGGATGTTCCAGGACGAGGTTTGCTGAACTGGGGGGAGGGATGGTAGCGCCGTCCTCTTCGAGGCCGTCAAGGTGCAACGCAAGCGCCTCGGCAGCCATCTCTCGGGCTTCTTCGAGTGTGCTCCCAGCCGTGATACAGCCCGGGAGGTCCGGGAAACTCACCCCGTAATCGCTGTCGGCGTCCTTGTGTACAAGGCCGATGTACTTGCGTTCCACAGCTATCCCCTCCGCAGAGAGTTTATCCCTGTTTGTCGAGCGATGCTTCTCAACGTACCGGTTGGAACGTCCTTTCTGGGGTGCGGGACCGTGACGGTGCCCGGTTTCTCGGGGTGCTTCAGCTGGTGGTGAGACCCTCTGATCCGTGCAATCTCCCAACCGTCCTCTCTCAGCAAGCGAAGGACTGTGAGGCTGTCCATGGGGTGGCCCTCCTGGCCGGGTTACAGCCGCAGCATCCAGTCGTATTGGGCAATTGGCCTACGCTTCCATCGGCTCTGTCGCGAGCGCGTATGCGGGCTCCGACAGCGTGACTGTGCCTCCGCCCGCGATACGCAGCGACGACCCCGCGATGGCGTGCTTTGCTGCAACGAGAGCCAGCCCGGCTGTGCCGTCGTCCATGCTGCAGGCCGACGTGACGACGCCCGCGGGCGAGCCGTCGTCGGTTTCCAGCGCGTCACTCGGCACGGTAGGGGTGTCCGACGTGAACGACATGAGCAGCCGCTGCACCTTGCGATACGTTTGGAGCCGGGCGATGACCTCCTGGCCGGTGTAGCAGCCCTTGTCGTCGCTGATGGAGCCGAGCAGCCGCGCCTCCAGCGGGTTGTTGAACGCGCCGAACTCCGCGCCGTAGACGGGCACGCCCTGCGCGATGCGGTACGCCTCGAACACGGCCGGGTCCACCTTCTGCGCGGCGGCCGACAGCGCTGCCTTCGCGCGCTCAGTGTCTGCGAGCGGCAGCAACATTTCGTAGGCCGGATGAGCCCCGAACGGCGAGGCTATGACTACTGCGCCGTCTTGCGCGACCATGCCGTCGAGCGGAGGGACTGGGAAACCTGCGCCAGCAATCGCCTCGGCGGCCTGCGGCCCGAGGACGGTGAACTGCGTGGTCTCGCTGCTCTCGTCGACGACCGTGATGTCCTCACCGAACGTGTAGAGGTCGATCCAGTCGGCGACGTCCTCCGCCCTGCCGGGGCTGGTGAAGCACCACATACCGCCGTCGACTGCCGCGAGGCGCAGATGATCCAGCACGCGGGCGTCACCGTTCGTCAGCACCGTCGAGCACGTCGTACCGTCGGGCAGCGTGTCGAGCTTGTTGGTCGTGAGGCGATTGAGGAGGTCGAGCGCGTCGGCGCCCGTGATCCGGAGCCGTCCACAGTCGCTGCGGTCGGTGAAACCGGCGCGTTCCGTGAGCGCGGCGAGGGCTGCGGTGTCGGTGCTCATGGCGTGAGCATAACAGGGCAGGTCAAGTGGAGTCGGCGGGGCTAGACGGAGAACGAAGTGCCGCAGCCGCACGCCTTCTTGGCATTCGGGTTGTTGAAGACGAATCCCTTGCCGTTCAGGCCGCCGGAGTAGTCCAGTTCAGTACCGGCGAGGAAGACGTAGCTCTTCCGGTCCACGGCGAGCGTGATGCCGTTCTGTTCGATGACCTTGTCGCCTTCCTGCGCCTCGTTCGTCAGGTCGAGCACGTAAGTGAGGCCGGAGCAGCCGCCGCCCTTCACCGCGACGCGCAGGATGCCTTCGTCGATGCCTTCTGCAGCCATGAACTGCTGCACGTGCTTCGCGCCGTTCTCGGTGATGGTGATGGTGAGGGGCTGTTGCGTCGTGGTCATCTGCGTGTCCTCGTTCTTCGCGGTCGGCTGTGCAACCTATCGTAGGGAGGGATCGGGAGTGCGTCAAGCAGGGTGCGTCACAATGCCCGGCGCGTGCTGCCATACGGGACGCGCATCGCGGTGGGTCACTGGCTTACAATGCCGCCGTCGGGAAAGTCTGGACACGAACGGGAGGAGGCGCGTCATGACAGGAGTACTCGACGCCGACACGCACATCGCCGAACCGGTGCAGATGTGGGACTACCTGGACTCTGAGTGGCGCCCCCGCCGTCCGGTCATCGTCAGCGTGCCGGAAGACACGCAGTACGGCGACAGAGACCATATGTGGCTCATAGACGGGCGTATCGTTCCGAAGGCTGTTGGGCGAGCAGGCAGCTCGCTCGTGACGCCCACCGCTCAGACGCGTATGCGTTACCACCCGGACCTGCCCGCGCGCGAACTCACCGATCTTCCCATGCGCTTCGAGGGCATGAAAGCGACGAACGTCGACGCCCACGTGGTCTACCCCACGCTCTTCCTCACCTTCCTCACGGAGGACCCCGACTACGAAGTCGCTCTCGCACGCGCGTACAACCGCTACCTCGCGGACGTGTGGGCGAGGTCGGAGGACCGCATCCGTTGGGTCGTCGTTCCGCCGCTGCGGGACATCGACGCGTCGGTGCGCGAGGTGCAGTTCGGTAAGCAGAACGGCGCGTGCGGCGTCTTCTTTCGCGGTATCGAGAAGGACAGGATGCTCGACGACCCCTACTTCTTCCCGGTGTACGAGGAGGCGCTGGCGCTGGATCTCTCGATCTGCGTGCACCAGGGGCAGGGAGCGCCCGCCCTCAACAACCTCGTCGACCCGGCACGGAGCCACACGTTCACCCACGGCAGGCTCCCTCCGCTGTCCGCGTTCCGCAACATCGTGCACAACCGGATACCGGAGCAGTTCAAGGGGTTGCGCTTCGGCTTCATCGAGACAGGCGCGTCGTGGATACCGTTCACCCTCTACCAACTCACCGGCACGATGAAGCAGGACGCGGACTTCTTCGGCCCGCGCCTCTTCGACGAATACAACATCTGGGTCTCCTACGAGGTGGGCGAGGACCTGCCGTACCTGATGGACAAGATAGGAGAGGACCACATCGTGGTCGGCACCGACTACGGACACCACGTTCCCGGCACGACCGACCGCCTGAGGACAGACCCCTCCGCGCAGACGCACATGGTTGAAGTGCTACGCTCCCGTACCGAGATTCCCGCGCGGACGATAGACAAGATACTGAGCGACAACCCCAATGCGCTCTATGGCGTCTCTTAGTCAATGACGGCTCGTACCGACGCACTGCTGGAAGGGCTGAACCCGCCGCAACGCCAGGCCGTCCAATGCGTGGATGGGCCGCTGCTCATTGTGGCGGGGCCGGGCTCCGGCAAGACGCGCGTCATCACGCATCGCATCGCCTACCTTAACCGGCACGTCGGCATCAGCCCCTGGCGCATCGCCGCGGTGACCTTCACGAACCGGGCCGCGCGGGAGATGCGCAACAGACTCGCCGCGCTGATGGGCGACGGCGCGCAGCGCCTCACCGCCGGAACGTTCCATGCGCTCTGCGCCTCGATCCTGCGCCGCGACGGTGAGGTCATCGGCATCCCACCTGACTACGTCATCATGGACGACGAAGACCAGATGAACCTGATCAAGCAGTCCATGGAACAACTGCAGTTGGACCCCAAGCGCTTCCCGCCGCGCTCCGTGCTCTCGGCCATCAGCAGGGCGAAGTCGCAGCTCCTCGGGCCGGATGCCCTCGCAGCGAAAGCCGACGGCTACTACGACGAGGTCATCCACCGCGTCTTTGCGGCGTACCAGGCGTCGCTCGCTCGGAGTCATGGGGTGGATTTCGACGATCTGCTCAGGAAAGCAGTCGAACTGTTCCGGCGCGCACCTGAGGTACGCGACAGGTGGCAGGAGCGCTTCATCCACTTCATGGTGGACGAGTTTCAGGACACGAACACCGCGCAGTACGAGATCGCACGCCTGCTCGCGGGCAAGCATCGCAACCTCGCCGTCGTAGGCGACCCCGACCAGTCCATCTACTCGTGGCGCAATGCCGACATCCGCAACATCCTATCGTTCAAGAAGGACTACCCGGACGCGACCATCGTTGCGCTCTCGCAGAACTACCGCTCGACGCGTACCATCCTGGACGCTGCGCGGCATGTCATCCGTGCGAACAGCCAGCGCATCGAGCAGGAGCTGTTCACGGAGAACGGACAGGGCGTTCCCATCCGCATCGCCGATACGTACTCGGAGGAAGAGGAGGCGCAGGAAGTCATCCGCGAGGTACAACGCCTCACGGAGCACGAAGGCGTGACGCTGCGCGACTGTGTCGTGACGTACCGGGTGAACGCTCAGTCCCGCGCGCTTGAAGAGGCGTGCCTGCGCTACGGCATGCCCTACAAGATCGTGGGCGGCGTGCGCTTCTACCAGCGGCGCGAGGTGAAAGACCTGATCTGCTATCTCCGCCTCCTGGAGAACCCCTTCGACGAAGTGAGCCTCAGCCGCGTCATCAACGTCCCGGCAAGAGGCATCGGCAAGCGCACGGTGGACGAACTGCTCGCGTGGGCGAACTCGCTGGACGTGCCCGCCTACACCGCGCTGCAACTGCTGCAGGACGACGCGGAGCGCCCCTCGCCCTTCGACGCGCGCCAGAGGCGGCAGCTCACCGGATTCCTCTCCTTGCTGAACGGGTTGAGCGCCCTCAAACCGGAGATGGAGTTCCCGCAACTCATCGACGAGGTGCTGGAGCAGTCCGGCCTCCGCCAAGCCATCCTGGAGTCCGACGACCCGGACGCAGAGGACCGCCTGGAGAACCTGCGGGAACTGCGCGGGCTGAGCGCCGAGTTCGCAGATGCGCCCGCCGAGGAGAGCCTTCCGGCCTTCCTGGAGCGCATCGCCCTCGTATCCGATCAGGACGTGCTGGACGAGGATGAGCAGCAGTACATCACGCTCATCACCCTCCACCAGATCAAGGGCCTCGAGTTCCCCGTCGTGTTCATCACCGGCATGGAGGACGGCGTACTGCCGCACATGCGTTCCATCGACGACCCCGACCAGTTGGAGGAAGAGCGGCGCATCGCGTACGTGGGCATGACGCGGGCGCGCGACCGCCTCTACCTCTTCCGGTCGCTGCGTCGGCGCATGTTCGGTTCATTCGGGTCATCGCGGCGGTCGCGTTTCCTCAAGGACATCCCGTTCGAACTTGTCGAGGCTCCGGAGCGCGGGCAGCGCTTCGGGAACGGCGGCATGGGCCGACCCGAACGGGAACTCGCGGCTGTTGGTGCGGACGGCGCTCCGGTGCAGGCGCCGCCGTTCAAGACGGGAGAGAAGGTGACGCACCCGGTCTTCGGGCTCGGCATCGTCGTAGACTGCAGTCCACGCCCCGGCGACTACGAGGTGACGGTCGCGTTCCCCGGCAACCAGGGCGTGAAGCGCATCCTCCACAGCTACGGCAAACTCGAAGGAGTACAACGCTCGTGAGCGCTCTGCTCTCCATCGTCATCCCTGCCTATAACGAGCAGGAACGCATACGCCCTACGCTGGAGGAGTACGTCGAGCACTTCCGCAGCTGGTACGAGGGCGACTTCGAGATCGTCGTCGTGCTGAACGGCTGCCGCGACGACACGCGGGGGGTCGTGGAGGAGGTCGCAGCATCCGCGCCGGAGGTGCGGCTTGCCGAGTTTGCCGCGCCGCTCGGGAAGGGCGGGGCGCTCCGCGAGGGGCTGGCGCTTGCAGAGGGGTCGCTCATCCTGTTCGTCGACGCCGACAACATGGTGCGCGCGCCGGAGGCTGCGAAGCTGGTCGATGCGCTTGAAGAGTACGACATCGCCATCGGCGACAGGTTCCACGGTGAGGACGAGGAAGAGGGTAAGTCCCGTTCGCGCCGGTTCGTCAGCAAGGCGTCTCGGCTCTGGGTGCGCCGGTTCCTCAGCCTGCCGTACTCGGACACGCAGTGCGGGGCCAAGGCATTGCGTGCCGAGGCGTGGCGCACCATAGCCCCACACATCCGCGAGAATGGCTGGGCGTTCGACCTCGATCTGCTCGGTCACGCGGAGCGGCTGGGCTGCTCTATCGTGGACGTGCCCGTGCGCTGGCACCACATCGCGGAAGGCTCCAAGGTGCAGGCGTGGCGCGACGCCCCGGCCACGTTCCTCGCCACCTTCCGCATCAGGTCGCGGATGCGGAAGTAGCCGGAGCCCGGCGCAACCGGCGCGGGACCAGCTTCAGACAGAGTACCGCGAGCGCCAGCGCCTCCCGTGCGTCCGCCTTCGAAGCTCCCGCGTAGCGGTTCTGAAAGACGATGGGCGACTCGTGCACCCGCAGTCCCCGGTACACCGCGAGCAACTCCAGCAGCCACTTGAACCCGCGCGACGAGTACCGCGTCGGCATCTGCGTGAGCAGTTCGCGCCGGCAGAGCGCGTAGCCCGTCAGCACGTCGTGCTGGGGCAGCAGGAGCATGACGCGCACGCCGGTGTTCAGCACCCGGCTGATCAGCCGCCGCACCAGTGGCTGGTTGGCGAACGACCCGCCGCGCACGTAACGGGAGCCGATGATCACGTCGCAGCCGTCCTCGGCGCGGGCGAGCATCTCCGGCAGGAGCTCAGGATCGTGAGAGAGGTCGGCGTCCATGACTGCGACGAGTCGCCCTCGTGCCTCCGCCGCTCCCGCGAATACTGCGCTGGCAAGCCCTGCTTTCGCGGAGCGTTCCACGAGCCGGATGCGCGCGTCTGATGCCGCCATCTCACGCACGGTGTCTGCCGTGCCGTCCGGGCTCCCATCGTCGACCACGATCACTTCGCAGGAAACGTCTCGCAGGATGCCGAGGAGTCTCGGCACGAGCACGGACACATTCTCGCGCTCGTTGTACGTCGGAAGGATGACTGAAAGCAGGGGTTCGGGTGCGGTGGCCACGGCAGGTTCCGGCGGGAGTATAGGAGCGCTCCGCAACTGTGGACAAGGCATCTGCAGCCGCGTTTACCCGCCGCTCGCCCGCCCGATAGACTACGTGGCGTGAGTACGACAGCCCAACCCACGACTGCGCTGGTGCTTGCCGGAGGCAAGGGCGAACGCCTCTGGCCGCTCACACAGGACCGGCCGAAGCCGATGGTGGAGATCAACGGCAGGCCCATCGTCGAGCACCACCTCGCCTGGCTGCGCGCGAACGGCATCGAGCGCGTGTTCCTGCTCACCGGGTACATGCACGAGGTCATCGCCGAGCACTTCTCCGTGCCGCGCGTCGATGGGTTGGACGTGCGCTGCATCGCGGAGGCGTCGCCGCTCGGACGGGGCGGCGCGTACAAGAACGGCTACCGCGAGGCCGGGCTGTCCGATCCCACGGTCATCGCTACGAACGGCGACGTGCTCACGGACCAGCCGATCGCCCCGTTGGTCGAGGTGCACGAGCGGGCGGAGGCCCTCGCGACCGTCCTGCTCACGCCCATGATCAGCCCGTTCGGGATCGTCGAGACGGACGGCGGACTTGTGACCGGCTTCAGGGAGAAGCCGCCGTTGCCGTACTGGATCAACGCCGGGGTCTACGTGCTGACGCGGGAGGCTATCGCGCGCTTCCCGGACGTGGGCGACCACGAGACGGAGACGTTCCCTGCGCTGGCGTCGGAGGGCCGCCTGGCGGCATTCGAGAGCGGCGCGTACTGGAAGTCCGTCGAATCGCAGAAAGACCTGCGCGAGGCCGGTGAGCGTCTGGCTCGGGTATCGTAGGAGCGCGCGGCAGCCCCTCGTGCTAGAATCGAGACGGCGGCCTCGTGAGGCCGCTTCCCACGTCGGGGAGTAGCGCAGTCCGGTAGCGCGCTACGTTCGGGACGTAGAGGCCCCGGGTTCAAATCCCGGCTCCCCGACCAGTTTCCTCCCAACGTCTTCCTGTTTCCGTAAGGAACGGCTTTCTGCCGCATGGTTTGCGCGCGCTTGCGCGCGGGGAGTGGTATGCTTGCGCCGAAACCGCCAGGGAGGGTGGAACATGCTGACGACTGAACAGAACGATCGGTTGGCTCGTGTCGGCCCCGGCACGCCCGGAGGCGAGTTGCTGCGCCGGTACTGGGTGCCTTTCCTGCCCAGCGCGAAACTCGACGAGGACCCCGTGCAGGCTGTTCGCCTGCTTGGCGAGGACCTCACCTGCTACAGGGACAAGTCCGGCAATATCGGCCTTATCGGTCAGCGTTGCATGCACCGCGCTGTTGACCTGCGCTGGGGCATCCCGGACGAGAACGGTCTCCGCTGTCCCTACCACGGCTGGATGTACGACTCCAACGGTGCATGTGTCGACGCACCTCTGGAGGCCCGCCGCGACATGTTCGCCGACCGGCTCAAGCTCCCCGCCTACCCGGTGAAGGAGATGGGCGGCCTGCTGTTCGCCTACATGGGCCCGCAGCCCGCGCCATTGCTCCCTCCGTGGGACCTGTTCGTCTGGCCCAACTCCGTCCGGCAGATGGGAATCGCCGTACTCCACGCCAACTGGCTCCAGTGCCAGGAGAACACCGGCGACCCGACACACGGCGTGTGGCTCCACGGCTTCCAGTTCCAGTACATCCTCGAGAAGATGGGCGACCACGACCGCCTCGAGAAGATGAGCAAGGGGTTCATGCAGCAGGGCGTCGGCATCAAGGACCTGTACGTCCACTCCACGCAGTACGGCATGGAGAAGGGCGTCATCTTCTCCAAGGAGCTCGGCGCGCCTGAAGACAAGAAGTCCCGCCACTCCACCGTCATCTTCCCGTTCTACACGGAGCAGAACGCTGCAGGCGCCCCCTGGAGCGAGTTCCAGATCCGCGTGCCGATAGACGATGAGCACACGTACCACATCTCCTACAACACCTACGCTGCACCGCCGGGCGTCGAAGCGCCGAAGCAGGACAAGGTGCCCTACTACGAGGTGCCGCTCTACGACGAGGATGGCAAGCCGATCCTCGACTGCATCCTCAACCAGGACTTCATCGGCTGGTGGGCGCAGGGCCCGCTGACCGACCGCAGCGCGGAGAACCTCGGGCGTACGGACATCCCCGTCGTCTTCCTCCGGCGCCAGTTGGACGAACAGATACGCATCGTCGAGGATGGCGGCGACCCGATGAACGTCTTCCGCGACGACGCGGAGATCGACGCTCTTCCGCACGAGGAGGGAGAGATACCCATCCTGTACGGCGGCGGCAGACCTGCGGACGCGTGGCTCAATCCCGACTGGGCGAAGGACGTTCCTGAACTGACGCGGAACACCCGTGCCCAGTACCACAAGGGCGGCGCGGTCTGGGAGTCGGACCGCTACGGCCCGGCTATCCCGCTGGCGGCTGAGCTCCATCGCCGGATGGAGGAGGCGGTGGAAAAGGCGAAGGCCGGACCCGCGTAACGCCATCCCACCTGTGCACGTACAGAGAAGCCCGGCAAACGCCGGGCTTCTCTCGTTTAACCGGCGTGTCGGGGTTGGCGCGTAACGGGCAACGGCACGCTTAAACGTAGTAGGGTATGGGGCGCACCACATCAGATGACCGAGGGCAAGCCTCGTTCTTCGGAGAGAAGCGTGACCCAGAGCCAGACAGACCAGACCCCGCCCCAGGTGCTGCCCGAGTTCAGCACCGCACTCGACGAACTCATTGCCCTTGCGAAACGCGGCCACGCCCCGGGCAGCGAGCTCTTCAACCCCAGCGACGAATGGCTCGTCTCCCGCATGCGGGAGATCGGTGGGCTGCCTGACTCCGAACGCGGTGCGGCGCTCGACGAGTGGCGAAGCATCGCGGAGGAGGCTGCTGCCGCGAATGCAGAGGGCAGGGCGGCCGGGCGCGCAGGCCCGGAGGCCGTGGTACGGCTCAATTCCGGCGGGTTCGCTTTCTACAGCCAGCGCGGCGTTGCTCGCCAGCCGCATCTCACCCGCTACCTGATGGACGGCTTCACGCCGAACCGCGATTCCCTCGAGTTCGGCCACGACGATCAGCGGCTCTTCTGCCGCATCCTGCCGGTCATCACCGCGAGGCTCAGCGAATGGCTCGACGCGGGCGAGACCGTCGTGCAGTCCGACCGCCGGATCTGCGATGCGCCGGGGCGGTCGTTCCATGCTCGGCAGCTGGTCGTGGGCGCGCGCTACCCGCAGTTGCCGTACCTGTGGCGGCAACTCACGTTCGACCTGCCGGAGGGGGAACGCTCGGGCGAGCCGGATATCGTGGAGTTCTCGATACCGGAGTGGCTGGAGATACTCGACCTGCCGGCCGACGTGCGCGACGAGATAGCGGCGCAGAGCCTCACACGGCTCGTGTTCAAGGCGCCGACGCGCGGGCTCTCGCTGCACCTCGGTTTCGACTACGTGGGCGAGCACAAGATGGGCCCGCTCAGCATCGCGATGCACCAGACGAAGATGAACGGCGGGCTCGCGCTGCAGGCCGCGTTGAGCGTCGCGCGCATCCGTGCGCTGGACGGCAGCATGAACAACGCAGCCGTCGTCACGACCGGGCCGTCTCTTCACGGCAAGAGCACGCTTACCATCATGATCGAGCTGGCGAACAGCGAACTCGCCTCCCGCCTCTCGCTCCAGACCGACCCCGAGGAAGGGGTCTACCCCATGAACGACGACATCATCCTGCTCCAGCCGCTCGCCGAACCGGTCGACGTGGACCTGGATGGGCAGCGCGTCTCCTACGCCTACGGCATCGACGGCACCGAGAACAACTTCTACGCCGTACCGTCCGGCCTCACGCGAGAGGACGACCCCGTGACCTACGACGTCGTGCGCGGAGCGCCCGGCGAGCCTAACCCGCAGGAGACGCTGGAGAACGTCGTTGCCGACCCCGCGACAGGCGAACCGGACTTCTCGCAGAACCCCACCCGGAATATGCGGATGGTGCTCTCGCGGCACAGGTTGCTGCAGCGCAAGGGCGTCGCCGAGGTCATCAGCCGCGTGACGGGCGGCGCGCTGACCGAGGCCGCTCACGTCCCGATGGGGCACATGCACCGCATCATCTGGCAGGCGGTCATGCGGGAGAACACCGTCATCCCTCCGCTGCGCAAGCTCAGCCTGGAGCAGTACGTCCGCGTGCTCATGTACGGCGAGGCGGTGCAGATGGGCGCCGCGGCTGGCGCGATCGGCAGGCCCTACGTCGAGTACTTCTCGGACCCGTTCATCATCGGGCTGGAGGACGACAACGCGAACCTGCTGTACGACATCCTTCGCAGGATGCAGGCTAACGGCGTGCGGCAGGAGTTCTACGCCTTCAACACCGGCGGTCTCGGCGCCGACACCAACGACGCGGCAGAGGGCAGGCTTTACCGAAAGATCCCGCGCGAGGTGACGCTGGCGCTCCAGGAGGCCGTGCTCCGCAACGCCGCCAAGTACGAGTACGACCCGTATATCGGCTCGGAGGTTGCGGCGGCAGTGACCGACGCCTCGGGGAACGAGGTGCTCGACCTGCGGGCGGAGTGGCTGCCGCGCAACGTCTACGGCGAGGAAGACTACGTCCGCCGCATCGACGCGCTGCGCTACCGCCGCTTCTACGGCTCGCCGGAGAACGAGCGCACCGGCATCCTGCGCTACACGAAGGTCGTGAACGCCCTCACCGATCTGAGCGACGTTCCACCACCGCGCTCCGAATGGGAAGCGGCACGCCTGCTCTCCTTCTACTGGAGTCTCGACCGCTCTTACGAGACGCTCGCTGAGACTGCAGCGCATCGTGCGGAGGGGGAAGCGCCGTCCGCCGAGCTGCTCAGCGCGCTGAGTTATGCTTGCGCACGGGGCGTCGTGGAAGGGCTGGCGCTCTCTTCCAGCGCGGAGGCTGCGCTGCGGGAGCTCGGCATCCGGATATAGCACGGCCGGGCCACGCTCGCCTGGCTCGATGCTCCGTGCAGTCAGGGCGAGGACGGTCACGCAACAACACAGAGAGGAGGGCAGCGAATGGCAAATGTAGAACATCTGCAACCGGAAGGCATGTCCCCGAACGGCGGACGCTACACGCACGTCGTGAAGGTCGGCCCGTGGGTCTTCATCGCGGGACAGACCGCATCGGACGAGAACGGCGACGTGGTGGGCATCGGCGACCCCGCGGCGCAGGTCGGGCAGGTCATGAAGAACCTGCGGACCGCGGTCGAGTCGGTCGGCGGGAAGTTCGAGGACATCGTCAAGACGACGGTGTACGTCGTGGGCGAGGAGAACGTGGAAGCGGTGCGGGAGGCGCGCTCGAAGTACCGCCCCGAAAAGCCGCCGACGAGCACGCTCCTGATCATCTCCCGCCTTGCGAGGCCGGAATTCATCATCGAGATAGAGGCAGTCGCCTACGTGGAATAGCCGCGCTGGACAGCCTGCGTGGAACAGGCCTGCTTGCAGTAGGATACGCACGAGCAAGACAGAGGAGGGAAGAGCATGGCAGCAGTAACGGTCCTGCACCCGGGAATGACGACACAGACGATCCAGATCACCGGACACAACGGCGACGAGATAGACGCCTACGTGGCGAGGCCCGAAGGACCCGGCCCGTTCGCGACGGTGCTCGTGGCGCACCACATGCCCGGATGGGACGAGTGGTGCATCGAGGTGACGCGCCGGTTCGCCCACCATGGCTACCTGGCGGTCTGCCCGAACCTGCACCACCGCATGGGCCCAGGCACGCCTGCCGAGATGTCGGCCCGCATCCGTGACGACGGCGGACAGCGCGACGCGTTCGTGCTCGGTGACCTGCAGGGCGCGCTGGACTACATCCGCGGCCGCGACGACGCGACGGGCAAGGTGGGCATCATCGGCTTCTGCTCCGGCGGCCGGGTCGCCTACATGGCGGGCTGCAACCTCGAACTGGACGCGGCGGTCGACTGCTGGGGCGGCAACGTCATCCCGACGCCCGACCGCATCAACGAGAACCAGCCGACGCCGGTCATCGAGATGACGCCCAACATGGGCTGTCCCGTCCTGGGGTTGTTCGGGAACGACGACGGCAACCCGGACATCGAGCAGGTGAACGCCATCGAGGCAGAGCTGCAGAAGCACGGGAAGGAGTACGAGTTCCACCGCTACGACGGCGCGGGGCACGCGTTCTTCAACTGGGCTGGCACGTCGCACCGTCCGGAGCAGGCCAAGGACGGCTGGGACAAGGTGTTCGACTTCTACGCCAAGCACCTGAGCTAGACGCATGATCCCTTCCCCTTTGATGGGGGAAGGCCAGGATGGGGTGTATGAAAGCGGCATTCATACGGAACCACGGAGGGCCCTCCGTCATCCAGTACGGCGACATGCCGGAGCCCGAGGCCGGGCCGGGCGAGGTGCTCGTCCGCGTGCGCGCATCGGCGCTGAACCGGCTGGACCTCTACACCCGCGCCGGACTGCGCGGAACGAAGGTTGCGCCGGAGGACATGCCGCGCATCCTGGGCGGCGACTGCGCCGGCGAGATCGCCGCTCTGGGCGAAGGAGTCGACATCGTCAGCCTCGGGCAGCGGGTCGTGGTGAACCCGCTCTGCGGCACGAGTCCTCCCTCGATGATCGGCACGAACCGGCAGGGCTCGAACGCCGAATACGTTGCGGTCCCTGCGGAGAACGTCGTGCCCATACCGGACGCGCTCTCCTTCAAGGACGCGGCGGCGCTGCCGACCATCTACCTCCCTACGTGGGGCATCGTCGTGCGTGAGGGGCGCTTGCAGGCGAACGAGACTGCGCTGGTGCTCTCGTCGTCCAGCGGCGTCGGCACCGCGGCCATCCAGCTCATCAAGGGCGTCGTCGGGGCGACGTGCATCGCGGCCACGAGCACGGGCGAGAAGGTGCGCAAGTCCAAGGAGTTGGGCGCGGACTATGCCATCAACTACAAGGTGGAGAACCTCGCGCAGCGGACGAAGGAGCTGACCGGCGGACGCGGCGTCGACCTCGTGGTGGACAGCACCGGCGCGGCGTTCTTCGAGGACGCCTACGCGTCGCTGGCGCGCGGCGGCAGGTACGGGATCTGCGGCGTCACGGCGGGCTACCAGGCGCAGATACACCTGGGGCAGCTGTTCAGCAAGCAACTGCGGCTGTTCGGCACGTTCATGGGCTCGACGGACGAGCTGCGGCGCATCGTCGACGCCGCCGAGAAGGGACAGATAGGGACGGCGATCCAGGCCAGTGTTCCGCTGGCAGGGACCGCCACCGCGCACGAGGAGATGGAGCGCTCGGAGCACTTCGGCAAGTTCATCATCGTCGTGCCCTGATGGGGCCGCCCTCCGCCCTTCCCCGGATACCCTCACCTCCGCGCGCACCGGCGCGCGCGCCCTCTCCCAGGGGGAGAGGGAGACAGGGTCATGCAGGAGACTGAGGGTTACCGGGCTCCCCCACGGCGGCGGAAGCGGTGGTTCTACGGCTGGACCATCGTCATCGTCCTCTCGGTCATATCGTTCGCGGGCGGCGTCGAGACGAACCCGGTGCTCGGCGTCTTCCAGGGGCCGATGACGGACGAGTTCGGCTGGAGCCGCGCGATCTACACCCTGCCGATGTCGATCGGCTCGTTCATGGGCGGGCTTGCCTCGTTGATCGTCGGGCCGCTGATGGACCGGTACGGCTCGCGCATCATCATGACCGTGGCCATCGCGCTCATGGGGCTCACGTTCGTGCTCATGGGAGCGGTACAGGAGCTGTGGCACCACTTCGCGCTCCAGATACTCGGGCGGACGGTCATCGCGTCCACGTTCTTCATGGTCATCGGCGTCGTCATCCCCAAGTGGTTCATCGTCATGCGGGGCAGGGCAGGGGCGCTGGCGAACCTCGGCCAGCGCGTCGGGCAGATCGCGTTCCCCGTCATGGTGGAGCGCATCCTCACCGTCGGCTCCTGGCGGACGGCGTGGGTGGCGATGGGCATCACGGTCTGGGCGTCGTCGCTGCTGCCCGCGCTCCTCTTTCTGCGGCGGCAGCCCGAGGACCACGGGCTGCTGCCGGACGGCGTGGACATCCGTGACGCAGGGCGCGGGCCCGGGAGGCGTGCGGCGCCCGTCGAGGTGGCGTTCGACCGCCGGATGGCGCTGCGCTCGGCGGCGTTCTACCTCATCGCGGCCGCGGTGAGCATCCAGAGCTTTGTGACCACGAGTATCCACTTCCACTGGTACTCCTACCTCACCGACGTGGGCGTCTCCAGCGAGGCGGCGGTCATCTCGCTGTCGCTCTCGCCGCTGATCTCGATGCCGGTCTCCATCGCGGCGGGGCTGGCCGCCGAGCGGGTGCCGGTGCAGCGGCTGATGGCGATCAGCTACTACTTCATGGCGGCGAGCATCGCGCTGTTCCTGTTCACGGACAACGCGCTGCTGTCGTACGCGTTCGGGCTGCTGTTCGGCACGGCGACGGGCATCCTCTTCACGGTGATGAACATCATCTGGGCGGACTACTTCGGGCGGGCGTCCATCGGGGGCATCCGTGGGATGGTGTCGCCGGTGCACATGTTCAGCAACTCGATGGGCCCACTGGCGGCGGCGTGGTCGCACGACCTGACGGGCAGCTACATACTCGTCTTCACGATCAGCGCCGTGCTGAGCGCCGTCGGCGGAACGCTCATCCTCCTGGCGCGCCGGCCCCGCCTCACCGACGGCTGAGGGCGATTTTTCTGTTTTTCGTTGCTTTCTGCTGCATCTGCCGAATTTCCTTCGTAGACCGGCCTTCCGCCTGCAACTAGTGGGCTGCGCTCCGCATCACCGATCAGTACAGGACGCCACTGCTAAGCAACAGAAAGCAACTATTTGCAACAGGGCATTCAGGGGGCACCCGGGATCGGGCCGTGGCCTCCAAGGACAGGGTACGCAGCGCGGCATCGTCGGCGCAATGGGCGCGTGTCACAGTGGGGGCAACCCTCACCCCCCGGCCCCTCTCCCAGAGGGAGAAGGGAGAAGCGGCTGTCTGCTGTTGCGACATCTGCCCGTTGCGCGGTTGGCACGCGTCCGGGTGCAATGGTCAAAGGAGACAACCTTGTGTGGGTACCCACTGACGGACTACGCGGAGATAATGACGCGCCATGAGCGATAACTCCAAGATCGAGTGGACGGAAGCGACGTGGAACCCGGTCACGGGCTGCACCCAGATATCGCCCGGGTGCGCGCACTGCTACGCGATGCGCTTCGCCAACCGGTTCAGGGGCGTACCCGGACATCCCTACGAGCGTGGGTTCGACCTGCAGCTGCGTCCGGAGCGTCTGCGTCAACCGCTGGAATGGGAGAAGCCGCGCCGCATCTTCGTGAACTCGATGTCGGACCTCTTCCACGAGGATGTGCCGGAGGCGTACATCCGGCAGGTGTTCGACGTTATGGAGGAGGCGGAGCAGCATACGTTCCAGGTGCTCACGAAGCGGGCGGAGCGCGCGAGACAACTCGCGCCCGATCTGCCGTGGCCGTCCAACGTCTGGCTCGGCGTGTCGGTCGAGAACAAGTACTGGACACGCCGCATCGACGACCTGCGCGGGGTGCCCGCCGCCGTGCGCTTCCTCTCCTGCGAGCCGCTGCTCGGCCCGCTCAATGACCTTGACCTCTCCGGCGTCCACTGGGTGATCGCGGGCGGCGAGAGCGGCCCCGGCGCGCGGCGTCCGAAGCCGGAGTGGTTCCGCTCGCTCCGCGACCAGTGCGTCGCAGCGGAGGTCGACTTCTTCTTCAAGCAGTGGGGCGCGTTCGACTCCGATGGCAGGCGCGTCGGCAAGAAGAAGGCGGGCAGGGACCTCGATGGACGAGTGTGGGACGGGATGCCGGTGGGGGTCCCGGCGTAGATTTGTACCTCGGGTAGTGACACAGGGGCCTTGCGGGTTGGGCGTCGCCGTGCGCCAATGGGGGTCGCCAGATAAGTGACTCCCCAGGAGACGATAGTCAACATGCCACCAGAACCGACCTTGTGGGAACTTGGCCCTCACACGCTAGGTAAACACCTAGTCCTTCGCTCTTACTTGGACGCGTGGTTGCCGATAATGACGAGATGGAACGGCAGGGTATTGGTTATTGACGCCTTTGCTGGTCCCGGTGAATATGAAGGTGGTGAGAGCGGGTCACCTGTCATAGCTATCGATGCTCTGGTTAGCCATACGGCAGCGATAAACAGTGAAGTAAGATACTTGTTCATAGAGAAAGATACCGCTCGTTATAATCACTTGCTGGAAGTGCTCAGAGATTGGGATGCCTCTTTACCTGCAAACTGCAAATATGAAGTGATAAATGCTCAGTTTGACGAGACATTATCAGACGCCCTAGACTTGCTCGAACAACAAAGGCAAAGGTTGGCGCCCGCGTTTGTGATGATTGACCCGTTTGGCGTCTCCGGTTTGCCTATGAGGATCATAGGACGAATCTTGGCCAACCCAAAATCAGAAGTCTATGTCTCTTTCATGTACGATGCGATTAATCGGCACATCGAGCATGCGAGTTTCGAGCCGCACTTGGACGCTATGTTCGGCTGCACGGAATGGCGGCAAGCCAAAGAAATGCCCGACAACATAGACAAGAAGAGTTTTCTCTTTGACCTGTACACAAAGCAACTCAAAGCCAATGGAGCGCAGTACGTTATCCATTTTGAGTTGTTTGAAGAAGGCCGCCTTGTGTATGCGATATTCTTTGGAACCAAGAACCTTGAAGGTTCCGATAAAATGAAACAAGCAATATGGAAGGTATCACCGAGAGGAGACTTCAGGTTTAGGAGTAATCGCATTGGTCAGCTTATCTTGGGAGAAGAAATGATAGATTGGGATCTTTTCCGGAACTCCCTCAAGAACCGGTTTGCGGGCAAGGGATGGCAACCGATTAAGACAGTTGAGGACTTCGTGAAGTCCGATGCCGTCGGTTTTCATTCTGGGCAACTTAGGAGGCAAGCGCTAGTGCCAATGGAAGAGGCAGGAGAAGTAGAAGTGAAGGAGGGGACTAGGAGCAGGCCACGTTCATTCCCCGAGGGTAGGGCGGTGCTCCGGTTCCTCTAGCGTCTTCGCTCACACGCCCTCGCCCAGGTGATGCCGAAGTCGTTCTTGTGGAGGACGAGGCCGGTCAGCGCTATGGGGGTTGGGCACAAGGATGACCGGCATCGCCCCGGGGTATACATTTTGCTCATCACTCTGTAGACGTGGATAGCCGGGAGCGACGTGATGCAGCGCACTGGCGGCCGCCTGCGATCTCCGCTCCGCAGGATCGCGGTCCGGACGTGTTGGCTTCTGACGGCAGCCGCGCTGCTGCTGTTGCTGTTCACTGTCCTCACACCCCAGGGACGGACCGCGTTCCACACGGCGCTGTTCGTCACGCAGACGTTGGATGTGCCCGTGAAACCCCAATCGTGGTTCACCGGCGAGCCGGTCCGCTACGAGACCGTCTATGGCTCGACCGGCGGGGACGAGGTTGCGGACATCTACCGCCTGCCCGACGGCAAGCCCCGCGCGGCAGTGGTGCTCTCCCTCGGGGGTGGCCCGACAGGGCTCGAAGACCCGAGGGTCCTCAACCTGGGCAATGCCCTGGCGCGAGCGGGCTACGTGGCGATGATGCACTGGTCTCCCAACATCGGACTCCACGCCGACGTCCACTCCTCCGAGCCGCAGAAACTGGTGAGGGCGTTCCGGTACCTGGCCGGGCAGGGCTACGTGGACCCGGAGCGCGTGGGGCTGGGTGGGTTCTGCATCGGCGCCTCCTTCGCGTTGGTGGCTGCAGCCGATCCGGACATCCGTGACCGCGTGAGCTTCGTCAACGCCTTCGGTCCCTACTTCGACGCCGAGTCGCTGGTGTTGCAGGCTGCTTCCCGCAGCGTGCTCTACGAAGGTGAACGCACCGCGTGGGAACCGCACCCGCTGACGCAGCGAGTGCTGGCCACCGAGCTCATCCAGATACTGGACGACCCATCGGACGCCGATATCCTTACCCGCCACTACCTCGAGGACCAACCCGCAACGCCGGCCGAGTTGGACGCCCTGTCGTCATCAGCCCGCACGCTCGCCCGTCTGATGGACGGCGTCGAGCCCGGCGAGGCGGAGGAACTCTACGCGACGCTGCCGGCGGACTTCCGCGAGGAACTGGCAAGGCTCTCGCCCTCCGATCACATCGACGACGTGCGGGCGCGCCTGCTCGTGATGCACGACCGCTACGATCTGATGGTGCCGGTGGTTGAGTCCCGCCGTTTGGTGGAAGCGACCCGGGAGCGGGGCAACGTCCACTACACCGAGTTCGTGGCATTCGACCACACGACTCCCGGCGAAGGCGGCCTCCTTACGACCCTCGGACAGGCGGCCCGTCTGTACCGCCACATGTACGCCATCGTCCGGATCGCCGCCTGACCATCCCGTACGCCGACTCTTCGATCGCGGCGGTACCTCCGGGGAGACCGCACCCGACCTGTCCTAGGTATGGTGCGCCCCGTTGTGGTGCATGGAGGGCGGGACGTCCAGGACGGGGTTGGTGTCGAAGAAGCCCACCGGCTTGAGGCTGAACCCGCAGTAGGCCACCGGTGATATGGGCCAGTCCTCCGGACGCGGCACGTGGTGGTAGCCCAGGGTGTACCACAGGACCAAGTCGGTGTTTTCCACGCTGCGGTCGTTCTTCGTGTACTCGGGCAGGCCGGCGCCGCCTGGATGCTGGTTGGGATAGGGGCCGGTGGCCGACAGTTCATCGGGAGCGTAGGGCGTCACCCAGAGGTGCTTGGTCATGAACCCGGCCCGCTTGATGATGCTGGCGTCGGGGTGGGCGAAAGGCAAGACGTTCTCTCCGGGCATCAGCTTGTAACCCACGGGTTGCCCCAGGGCGTTCTTGACCGCGGGGTTGGACACCACCCAGTACCGGCCCTTCATGGGGTCGATAACCCGTTGGGCAGCCAGCTCCGTCCTGAGGGGAGTCGCCTCGGCGTAGAAGGCGTTGGCATGGGGGTTCTCCGTACCCGGGGGCTCAGCCACGGTATTCACCTCGTAGACCGTGTTGGCCTCGCCGTCCACGCTCATGTCCAGCCGGAAGTTGAAGAAGTGCTGATGGATGTGGGCGTTCAACTGGGGAGCGACGATGGTGCCATACCTGGGGGTCTCTCCGGCGGGGATGCCCGCGGTATTGATGATGCCGGTCAGCTTGATCTCCAGTTGGACCGTCCCGTCCTGGTAGAAGTACCAGAAGAAGCCGTACTCGTAGTTGCCCACCGTGGCGATGCTGGAGATCACCAGTCTGCGGGAGCGGCGTACCTCCACGTGGCCCGTACGCCAGTCGGTGTGCTTCCACAGGATGCCGTAGTCCTCTTCGTGCATGCAGACGGCGTTGGGTATGGAGAAGGCGCCGCCGCGTCCATCGTTCAGGGTTGCGTCGAAGTAGTAGATCTCGCCGAGGCAGTCACACCCCAGCATCAAGGAGTTGGTGAGGGAGCCGATGCCGTACTCTCCGGCGTCGAAGGCGTTCTTGCGGTAGTGGTCCTTGCCGGGGTCGCCGTAGGGCACGACCATATCGGACAGGGCCGCCCGGTAGAGGACGGGCCGTACCCGGCCCTGGTCCTCGTAGCCAACGGTATGGAGCACCAGCCCTTCGCGGGGCGTGAAGCCTATCCGCAGGTGCCACTTCTGCCAGGTAACGCCGTGACCGTCTACCGTGAAGCTGGGCCCCTCGGGCTGGGATATCTCCAGCGGTTTGAGGTCTTTCCGGAACTCTTCGACAAACTCGGCGGCGTAGTTGCCAGCCTTGGGAGGCAGGGGGATGATGCCGTAGTCGTCCACGCGCATGACTTCCATGGAGTTCAGGTCCACCAAGGCACTGAGCCCCTCGATGGGCCGCGCGTAGCCGTTGTCGGTGGGGCTGGAACGAAGGAAGTTGCGGGTCAGGGCCAGGCGACGTCCCTCCTCGTCAGGGTAGCCGTAGTAGCCGGCCGACCAGGGGTCGACCATCACGAGAGAGGGGTCGGTGATACCCCTTTTCGCCAGGGCGGCCAGGAACTCGGGGTCTGCCCTGACGGCGGCCTCGCACTCGAAGAATTCGTCCAACATTATCCGGGGCTGTACACCGGGAACGTGTTGCCAGGAAGTAACCTGTCCCTCGTTCAGGGACACCACGGCCTCGTAGGTGGAACCGTCCTCATTGTCGAGGATGACCACAAAGGCATTGCGGGAGATGGCGCCGCCGGGCTCATAGTTGAGCACGACGTCCTTGGACGGTTCCTGCAGGACGATAGTCTCGAAACGTACCCGCGGGCCCAATCGGCGTTGCGCCCTGAGGATGGCGGCGGCCCCGGCAATCTCTTCAGACGTCAGAGGGTCCAGAGGATGGGAAACGGCTCGGGACGCAGCTACGTGAGGTTGTTTCTCGGCCGGAATAGCCATGAGTGCCTCCTGTGTGCAGGAACGAAACCGGGGTTGTGAATATGGCGGTACTGTACTACGGACCTCTGGCTGCCTGCTCCAAGGATATGCTTATAGTCACACGCCCTCGCCCCAGGTCTTGCCGAAGTCGTTCTTGCGGAGGATGAGGCCGGTGAGGGCCATCGGAGGCTGGGCGAGCATCCAGAGGAACGACGGCTCGACGGTCTCGACGCTCTCCTTCGCGCGGGGCCAGCTCATGTCGGTCAGGACGTGGCCGGGCGTCCATGAGACGACCTCGATATTCTGGTCGTGCACCTCCTTGGCGAGCGCCTGCGAAAAGATGTCGAGCGCGGCCTTCGCGGCGGAGTAGGCGACGCGCCCCACAGCGAACCTGATCGCGAGGTCGCTCGACACGTTGTAGATGCGTCCGCCGCCCTGCCGCGCCATGACCGGCAGCGCCGCGCGCGTCACGTAGAAGACGGCGTTCATGTTCACGTCCATGTTGTCGTGCCAGTCCTCGTCGGACATCTCTGCGATGAGCGCCTCCGGGTAGACGCCCGCGTTGTTGAGGAGGACGTCGAGCCGTCCGGTGCGCTCGACGGTCTGCTCGACGAGGCGCGCTGCGTCGGCGGGGTCGGTGATCGTCGCGGGGATGGCGTGGGCCGTGCCGCCCGCCGCCTCGATTTCCTCCGCGGTCCCGCGCAGCGTGTGGCCGCCGCGTCCGGGCGAGGAGTCGAGGTTGCGCGCGGTGACGGCGACGGTCGCGCCGTGGCGTGCCATCGCGATGGCGAGCTGTCGCCCGATGCCCCGGCTGCCGCCGGTCACGAGGGCGACTTTGCCGGTGAGGTCAGGGGTGGTCATGGGCGGAGTCTAGCATGGGCCTTGTCTTGTCATTCCGAGCGAAGCGCAGTGGAGCCGAGGAATCTCTCCGGGAAGCGCCCGCCATACACGAACGTTCCCTGAGAGATATTTCGACTTCGCCTTCGGCTCCGCTCAACATGACAAGGCCGTGGGCACCCACAAGGGATGCCCCTACACCAGACCGGGCTTCACAGCGACGCGATGGAGCGCAGCGGGCGGGTGGACTGGCGGATGCGCCAGAAGAGGTACTGGTTGGCGTAGCCGGCGTCCGCGCCGAAGCGCTGCCACGCCCACTCGCGCGCCGTCGCGTACTTCGCGTTCGCGGGCAGGCCGTACCATTCGCGCAGCACCTTCAGCACCCAGCGGTCGGCCGGAAACGCCTCCGGCTTCTCGAGCGAGAAGAGCATCGCGCAGTCGGCGATCTTCTCGCCGACGCCGTGCAGCGCCGTGAGTGCGGCCAGCGTGTCGTCATAGGACGCCTCGCGCAGTGCATCGAGCGCCAGCCTGCCGTCGGCGACGGCCTCCGCCGCCTGCGCCAGGTAGGGCGCGCGGAAGCCGCAGCCGAGGTCGCGCAGGCGCACCTCGCCCGCCTCGGCGAGCTGCGCCGCGTCCGGGAAGGCGTGACGCACCGCGCCGTCGAGCGTCAGCCGCTCGCCGAACGTCGTTGCGAGCAGCTCGACGGTGCGGCTGATGCGCACCATGTTGGACGTGGACGACAGGATGAACGCGGCAAGCGTTTCCCACGGCTCCTGCCGGAGGATGCGCATGCCGGGGTACTCGTCGATGCCCGCGCGGACGTTGTCGTCCCACGCGATGCGCTGTTGGACGGCGCGGAGGTCGTCACCGATGCGGAAGTACGCCCGCAGCGCGTGCGCGGTCTCGTCCGGCGGGGCGGGAGCGCTCGCGACACGCAGGCCGCCGCGCGCCCGTTCGAGGCGCACGATGCTGCCGCTGAGCACGCCGGTCCAGCGATCTTCGGCGTCGACGCGCCACCGGAAGCACTGGCCGGACGTGAGCGAGCTCTGCAGGTCGAGCGGCTCCTCGACGCGCATCGTGACGGTCGCGGTCACGATTCCAGCGCCAGCCAGCGGCCCACCGCCGGAGCCAACTCGTCGAAGCGTCCCTTGACGATGGTGGCGGGCGGCATCGAGTTCAGGAACGTGCGCCCGTACGCCTTGGACGTGATGCGGCTGTCCAGCACGACGGCGACGCCGCGGTCGCCCTTGCTGCGGATGAGGCGTCCGAAGCCCTGGCGGAAGCGGAGTACGGCCTGCGGCACCGCGTACTGCATGAACGGCTGCTCGTATTGCCCGGAGCGCGCCGCGAAGATCGGCTCGGTCGGCACGTTGAAGGGGAGACGGGCCACGACGAGCACCTTGAGCGTCTCGTTGCCGACGTCGACACCCTCCCAGAACGACGCGGTGCCGAGCAGGACGGCGCTGCGCTGGGCGCGGAAGCGCGCGAGCAGTTGCTGGGGCGTGCCGTCGACGCCCTGCGCGAGCACGCCGATGCCGCGCTTCGGAAGCACCCTGCGGAGCCGCGAGGCGGTCGCTCGGACAGCGGCGTGCGACGTGAAGAGCGCCATCGTCCGGCCCTCGGCGACGTGCGCGAGGCGCTCCAGCACGCTCGCGACGGCGTCGGTGTAGCGCGGGTCGTTCGGCTCCGGCACGTCGGTCGGCAGGCAGAGCAGGGCGGCGTTCCGGTAGTCGAACGGGGAGCCGAGGCAGACCTCGCCGGGCTCCTCGACGCCGAGCCTGGTGCGGACGTGCGCGAAGCCGCCCGCGACGGTGAGCGTTGCGCTCGTGAGGACGACGGTCGGCTTCGGCGCGAACAGCTCCTCGTGCAGGCGCGGGGCGACGTCGAGCGGCGCGCCGTTCAGCGAGAGGTTATCGCCGCGTCCGACCCAGTAGACGGTATCGGCGTCCGGCTCGGAGACGAAGCTGCGAATCCTCTGCCGCGCCTCGGCCTGGTCGGCCAGCCACTCGGTCAGTTCGCCCTTCAACGGCTCCAGCACGGGCGCGGTCTCCGGCGGCAGGCTCTCCATCTCGCGCAGCAGGGCGTCGGCGCGCTCGCTCGCCTCGGCGGCGCTGCGCTCGAAGCCGTCCCACGCGATATCGAGCGCCGACCACGCGGGCTGCGCGCGCTCCGCCGTCGTGATGCGTATCTCCCCCTCGTCGGACTCGCGCTGCTCCGCGGTGAACCGCGCGAGCCCCGCCGTCAGCTGCGCCCACTCGTCACGCACCTTGTAGAGCGGCATCTGCGCCTCGTTCTGCCGGAGCTCGGCGCTCTCCTTGCGCGACTGCTCGATAGCGCTCGCGCGGACGACCGTCCCGAAGCCGTGGATGACGGTGCCGAGCCGCTCGACGAGGTTCTCGACCGTCGCCTGCGAGACGCGGAAGCCGAACTGGCGCGTCGCCTCCGCCTCGAGGTTGTGGGCCTCGTCGACGATGAGGTAGTCGTAGTCGGGCAGCAGCGAGCCGCCCACCTGGAGGTTGGAGAGCAGCAGCGAGTGGTTGACGACGAGCAGGTGCGCGGACGCGGCCTCGTCGCGGGCGTGGCGGTAGAAGCACGCGCCCTCCCGCGCGCCGGTGCAGGCCGAGAACCCTGTTGCGCTCATGCGGTCCCACGACGCCAGCTCCGCGCCGGAGAGCCGCAGCTCGGCGCGGTCGCCGGTGCGCGTCTCGCGGAGCCACGCGAGCGTCTTCGCCATCGTGCGGGCGTCGTCGGGCGACGCCGTGTCGCCGTTCGCCGCCGCCTCCCAGCGCCGGAGGCAGAGGTAGTTCGCCTTGCCCTTGAACTGGGCGTACCGGAAGTTGGCGACGTCCACCCCTGGCACGCCGCGCAGCACGTCCAGCAGGTCCGGGATGTCTTTCCCGATCAGCTGCTCCTGCAGGTTGATGGTGTTCGTGGAGATGACGACCCGCACGTTGTTGCGCAGCGCGAAGAGCACGGCGGGGAGCAGGTAGGCGACCGACTTGCCGATGCCGGTGCCGCCCTCCACGAGCAGGTGGTGCGGCTCCGCGTCCGCATTCGACGAGCCGAACGCCCGCGCGACAGCCTCCGCCATCTCCGCCTGCTCGTCCCGCGCCTCGTAGCGGCGGAAGCGCTGCGCGAACGGGCCGTCGTTCGCAAGCAGGCGTCGCACCTCGCCCGGCGTCACCGGTTTCGTGGGCTTCGGCATGCCGAGGCTGCGGGGACGGTCGAGGCGGCGCGCGATCTCCTGCGGGTCGATGCCCCCGATGGGCCCGGCGTCGGTTGCGGCAGGCGACTCCGCGAGCGCGAACACGAGGTCGGCGAGCGGGCTGTGCGCCCGCGCCAGCAGGTCGGCGAGACGTCGCAGGAGTCCAGCCCCGAGGCTCTGCGCGCGCTTCACGAGAGCGAGGTAGACGGCGTACGTGAGCCGCGCGTCGTCGACGGCAGGCAGTCTGTCCCCCTCGCCCTTGAGGGAGAGGGAGCCGCGCAGCGGCGGGTGAGGGTGGACCCCCACGCCAAAGCGCTCCGCCAACTGCGCGAGCGAGTCGTCGGCGCTCGCGGGCATCAGCAGCTCGGCGAATTCGCGTACGTCCCATACGCCAGCGCTCATCGCCGACGCCGCGTCCTCTCCGAGCGCATCCGCCAGCCCGTGCGCCACGATGGGCGAGCCGTCCGCGAAACCGGCGAGCGCAACCATCGCGCTGGCGTCGGCGGCGTGGAAGGTGTCGAGCTCGCGCTCGCCATGACACTTCACCGCCCCAATCGCGGTGAGCCGCCCGCGCCCCGCGCGGTCAGATTCCAGGTTTGCGGCAAGCGCGACGACCGGCGCGTCGAGCGGGTGCACGCTCAGCAGCCGCATGCGGTAGGTGGACTCGGTCATCGGCTGCACGGTACGGGAGCGTACGCCTGTCGCGCAAGGAGTGAGTGTCGCCTGTGTGCGCGTGTTGACCCGTCGCCCCGACGCCAGCACAATGCGGGCGTCCGCAGTCGTCCGGACAGGAGGAAGGCCATGAGCACCGACGCTCCCGCAAAGGCATTCGTCGACGAGGTGATCAACGACATCATCGAGCCCGGCGTCGAGCGATTGCTGGAGAGCCGCTACTTCGCGGACCTGCGCGCGGGCACGCTCACGAAGCGCCGCATGCAAGGGTTCGCCATCCAGCATTACCGGCACAACATGGCCATCCTCAAGGGCTTCGCGCTGCTCGCGGTGCAGGCCGCGCCCCGCAACGATCTCTTCCGCGTCTACGCGGGCGGGCTGAACGAGGAGATCACTCACCCGGACATGTGCAAGAAGTTCGGGTTCGCGCTCGGTCTCAACGACGACGACTTCGAGAACGCGCTCCCCGCCTTCGGGTGCCTTGCTCATACCGCCGCCTGCCTGCACGACATGTACCTCGCGACCCCGGCGCAGATGCGCGCCAACGCGCTCTCCAACGAGACGATGGTGCAGCGGTACTCGACCGAGTTCGACAACCACCTGCGCTCCTACGGCATACCGGAGGAGGCGATGGAGTTCTTCATCGTCCACAAGGGCGCGGATATCGAGCACACCGAGCGTGCGGCGAACGCGATAGCCCAGCTCGCGGTCACGGACGAGGAGCAGGAGCGCGTACGCGCCGTCTGCCGCAACATGGCGAAGTTCAAGCTCGGCAAGTTCGAGAGCATCTACGACGAGTACGCCTAGGCGGCGCGCGATCACCCCGCGCGTCTGTAGACGAGCGCGTTGCCGTCCTTGCCGCAGATCTCGATGACGCCGCCTTCGCGGAAGCAGAACGCCGCCTTCTGAGCGAGGTTCCGCGTCGACTGCATCGCCGCCGCGATGTCGGTCGTGGTGAACGTTTCGGGCAGACGGGCGTCGACCATGGCAAAGAGGTCGGCCATCGACGTGATGGCGTGCGTCTCGACGACGTCCACGAGGCGACGGTCGACGCGGGTCCAGTCGCGGCGCCAGTGTCGTCGCTTGCGGGGTGCGCGGACCTCCTCCTCGACGGTCATCACGACCTCCAGCGTGAGGTTGGGGTGTGCGAGCAGCGACGGGATGCTGACCAGCGCCGGGAAGACATCGAAGACCGAGCCGTGCTTCGGCGACCTGCGCCGCGTCGGCGGCATGGCAGGGTCGTCCCCCACCTTGACGAGGTACCGATCCCCGGCGATGGGGTGCACCAGCGTGACCGGGTGCGCCTCGAGCAGGCGCGCCAGCTTGTTCCTGAGCGGTCCGAAGCTGCCGGTCTGGATCTCCACGATGCGGCCATCTGCGACCACGTCGGTCACGAAACCGTCGACGACGCGCTCGGTCTCGCTTCCGGCGACGGCGTAGCGCTCCTTCAGCGCCCGGTGCAGGGAACGTTCGTTCAGCTCGCCGATGGTGGTCATGGGCGCACCAATCCCCGCTTGACCTCTTGCTGGTGCTCGGGACTCACTCCCGTCCCTGCGAGGTCCGCTTGCGCAAGTATTCCTCGTAGACGCCCGGGTCGAGGCAATCAGCCTCATTACTCGCCCACATCAGAATCGCATCGAATTCCTCATAGAACTGCTGAGCGACATCGCTGCGCGCCACAAGAACCGGGCGGTCTGCACAGTCCCAATACTCAACCGGTGCCACTGGAGATTCCTCGATGACTGTTAGCTCCAAGGGTTCGCCCTCGGCTCTGGGTGGTTCCCATTCGGACTCGCGCCGCTCGAGCAGCAGATACGTGATGACCAGCAGTAGCCCCACCAGCACCAACGCAGTGCCCACAATAGCCAAGAACGTCCGGCTCATTGGTTTAACTCCCTCGTATTGCGCGTATGTGATTCCATTTGCATAACCCGTCACCACTCCTGGGAATGGCTGTCCCCTGCGCCGAGCCGCTCCCGCACGAAGCGCTCCGCCTGCGCGCGAGTGCGAACTTCGCTGTCCAGCACGGCGTTGCGCAGCGAAGTCAGCATCGCGCCGACAGTAGGGCCGGGCGGCACCTTGAGAGTGAGCAGGTTGTGGCCGTCCAGCGGCGAACGGCGGTGTGACGCGTCGAGGTAGCGCGCCAGGTTGCGGCGCGCCGGCGCGCTCGCGGCTGCAACTGACGCGGCCTCCACGCCCTCGCGGGGCGCGGCGCCCACGACGGCCGAGACCGCGCTGGGACGCCGTGCCGCAACCAGCGCCTGCTCCGCGTCGCGGAGGCGCACGACGGCACGCATCACCTGCGACTGTCGCTTGGTCGCGGCGATGCGTTCGCGGAAGGCGTCGGCCTGTTCGATAGGCAAGGTGTAGGTGAGCGCGCCGAGGAGTGCCAATCCCCGCAAGCCGCGCGCGTCCGCTCGCCTGAGCGCAGCGCGGACCTCCGGAGCGGCAAGCCCTGCCTCTACCGCGGGCAGCACGCCGAGCCGCACCGCCGTGAGCACGGCGCGCGCGGCGTGCTCCTCGGCCAGCAGGCGCTCGATCTCGCGTCGGACCCGCGCGGCGGAGACGGCGTCCACGTGAGGCAGGTTGCGCCGCAACTGCCTGCGCGTGGCGCCGTCCATCTGGAAGCCCAGCCGGGAGACGTAGCGCGCCGCGCGGAAGATGCGCGTGGGGTCGTCGCGGAACGAGGCGCGATGCAGCGCGCGCACGACGCCTGCGTCGAGGTCTGTGACGCCACCCTGCGTATCGAGCAGCTCGCCGAAGCGTCGCGGGTGCAGCGACGCGGCCATCGCGTTGATGGCGAAGTCGCGCCGCGCGAGGTCGTCCGCGATATCCGCCCGCGCCACGATCACCGGCAGCGAAGCAGGGTAGGGGTAGACCTCGGCGCGGGCGGTGGCGAGGTCGAGCGTCCTGCCGCCCAGCCGCAGCTTGACCGTGCCGAAGGCCGATCGCGCGCCGCACGTCCCCCCGAGCCGTTCAGCGAGCCGGGGCCCCAGTTCGGCGGCGGGCGCTTCCGACGTGAGGTCGAGGTCGAGCACTGGACGCCCCAGCAGAGCGTCGCGCACCGGCCCGCCGACCAGCCACAGCTCGACGCCCTCGTTCGCGGCAGCATCGCCGAGGCGGCGCAGCAGTGCGAGGTCGTCCGGGGCGAGCGCGGCGTCGAGCGGTACGAGGGCCATGCGGGAAGGGTATCACCCAGGCGTAGGGTGGTCAGGAGGGTACATGACCCCGTCGTTCCTGCGCTTTAGCGCGCTCGGAGAGCAGGAACCGCGCAGCCCGGTGCGGAGGCGGGGTGGGGCGTATGGCTCCCCTCGCCCTCTGGGAGAGGGGCTGGGGGTGAGGGTGGTTCCTATAGCGGCACGATGCGCACGCCGTCGTCGTCCACCACGAGCACGACCTCTTCCCCCGGCGCTTCGCGGATGCGCTCCGCGATAGCCAACGCCTCATCGTCGGAGAGCGACGGCGTGCCTGCGGCGTCCGCGCGGATGCGACGTGCGATTGCTGTGCCGAGCGCTCGCTCCAGTGCATCGACCAAGGCCGCGCCCTCTGCACTCGCGAGCGCCGTTACGCGCTTGGGAGGCGCCGGTGAGTGGGACGGCTGCTCTTCCGTCGGTGGCGTTGCCGCTGCATCCTCGCGCAGGACGAGCCAGTGGTAGACGCTCACCGCCGCAGCGGTTACGGCCACGCCCAGCGCCCACTTACCGCCGTCCAGCACCGCGGTGGAGAGCTCGCTGTTGAGGGCCGCTTCCAGTACGCCGTAGAGGATGGTGATGAGCGAGATGAGACCGGCTGCCACCGAGACGCCGAACACGGTGAAGAGGTAGGCGCGGCGGGAGAGCGACGCGCGCTCGTCCGCATCGGAACGCGCCGCGCTCAGCAGTCGCGGCCAGTGCCAGCCCCACAGCCCTGCGCCGACGATGAGGAGCGTGATGCCGATGGAGAGCGGCATGCCCCACCAGCGCTCGTCGGCGAACGAGCCCTGCGCGCTCGGCACGGCGAGTCCCACGGCGACGGCGATGAGCAGCGTGAGCGCGACCCAGAGCGTACCGAGGCCGATGGCGGCGGAGAGGTAGCGGTAGGCCCGCTGGGCCCGGACGCTCTGCCCGGGCGCTAGTGCGGCCTCGGAGAGTGCGGTCCAGCGATGGTATGCGGCAACCGCGGCGGTGACCAGCAGCACACCGAACGTCTCCGGGACGGAGTCGAAGTGCTCCAGGGCCGACCTGCCCCGCTCAGGGTCCAATGGCCATCTGGCGAAGATAACGAGGAGCGTGGAGAGCGCGCCCGTGACTGCCGCCGTACCGCCGAAGACGCCCACGACGTAGAGCACGGCCTGCCGCAGACCGGAAGCATCGCCGCGCGCGAACCAGAGCCAGTGCGTGCCCCACAGCGCCGCGCCGACGATGATGAAACTCCAGCCTTCCGGCAGGTTGTCCGACCTGCCGCCGCCGTCGAACGCGACCTGGTACCCGGCGTCCAGCAGCGCGCCGCCGAGCATCGCGGCACCGGCGGCAAGGAGGATGAGGCCGTAGGTGGAGAGGGTGTAGAGGTAGATCCGCCGCGCGGTTGCAGCCGCCTGCGACCGCTGCCCCTCCGCCGACTCGATGCGCCAGTGGAATGCCCACACTCCGGCCCAGACGAGCGGGACGGCGAGATCGCCGAGGCTCGGCGCACGGTCGTCCAGAAAGTCGCCGATGAACAGCGTGAGGGAGAACGCAATGGTTATCGCGGCCGCGCCGAGGACAAGGTAGACGTAGACCTTGCGTCCGAGCGCTCCCGCCTCAGCCGGATGGCGCTCCACGGAGCGTTGCGCCGCGCGCCAGAGCAGGGCCCACACCGCGAAGCCGACGCCTCCGGCGGCGATGCCGAACGCCAGGGCGCTCGCGCCTTCACCGGCGATGACGTCGCCGGAGATCGCGGTGAGCAGGGCGCCGGTGAGCAGGGCAAGACCACTTGCCGCGGTGATGAGCGCGGCGAACGCGAGCCCGTACAGGAAGATGCGGCGCGTCGTCCCGATGCCAGGGTCGCCGCTGTCGCTTCGCGACCGGAGCGCCAGCGCGATGATGCTGGCCGCTCCTCCGAGAAGGAGCAGCATCGCGACGATGGGGATGATGAGGAAATCGAAGTCGGTGAACATCGTTACGGCTCCTCCGCGGTCGTCGTTGCCGGGGGTGTGGGGGTGGCTTTGTCCGGGCACCATCCGGGGTAGTTCAGCCGCCATTCTCCCTGTTCACGGACGAGGTCGTACGTCGTTTCGTACTCGGAGACCGATCCGCCGAAGAAGGGGATGTCGCCGGGTGTGTCCACCTCGGTGACCTCGACCGTGACGGTGGCCTCATCCTCATCTTCTTCCTCGCGCAGCAACCGGATGCTGAAGGAGTCCGAGGGGAAGTAGCCAAGCGGGGCGTAGAAGCTTCGGCCTGACAGGTTGTCCCAGTCGCAGCGCTCGCGCGTCTCCTCGCTCAGCAGCGCGCTGGCGGCGCGTATGCCCTCGTCCTGCACCACGAGGAGATAGTCCTGCACGGCGCGACCCGGCGATCCCTCGGGCAGGAGGTCGGGTTCGCGGTCGCGGTTCAGCACAGCCACAACGAGGCTGGATACCACCAGCAGCGCGACGATGACCGCTGCCCCGGCGAGCCACCGGCTGGACGTGCTCCGCGGGATCATCCGCTGTTCCCGTTCGTGGACTCCACGGCGCGCACCTCGAACCTCCCGGACTCGGAGGTCTTGTCCGCGAACCCGGTGACGACCATCGTAACAGGGCGGTCGGCGCGGAACGATGCGGTGCCGTCACTGCTTACGGGGAGCGGGGTCACGGTTGCCGCGTCTCCCTTGCCCTCGACGAGTCGTATGGCGAACCGCTGCTCGACGCCTGCGCGTCCGATGCGCACGAATCCTTCGGCCTGCCAATCGCCGGTCGTCTCGGCGTCGTCGAACAGGTCGATCGCGTCGATGGCGACGTCGTCGATGCACCAGCCGCTCTCATGGGTCGAGTCGTCGGTGAGGTAGTCGAAACGCAGCAGCGCCTCTTGTCCTGTGAACGGCGTGAGGTCGGCGGTCTCGCGCCGCCAACCCCGCGACGAACCGGTGTAGGACGGCCCGAACGCAACGAGGAAGGGGTCGTCCGTCGTGGTGCTCGTGGCGCTCAGGATGCTCCACGACTCGCCGCCGTCGGTCGATACCGAGACGTAGCCGCGGTCCCAGTGCCTCTCGATCTCCCACCACGCCCGGAACGACAGCTCGGCGTTGTCTACGTCCCTGAGGTCGATCGTCCGGGTGAGGCTGGCGTGGAGCGAGTCGCCCGCGTTGCCCCACCAGCACACCTCTCTGCTGTACGGCCCCACGGGCAGGAACGGCGTCGCCCCCTCGCCGGTGAACGTCACGTCGAGCGGCGTGCTCGCGTCGATGTCGAGCAGCCACGCGCCCATCTGGGTCACCTCGCCGTCGACGCGCCCCGGCCCCGTGAGCGTGCGTGTCGCTTGGACGGTGGGCGATGCCTTGGCGTAGCCGTAGGGTTGCGTGGAGCCGCCGGACGCGTTCGCCGCGAGCCAGTCGGCGAAGAGCGCCTCGAAGTCCGTTCCGGGGTACGCAGCGTCGAGCACTGACTGCACGCTGTCCTCGCCGTCCGTCTGCTCCGCCGCGATGGCCGCGATGCTGTCCGCGCCCAGACGCTCTGCGAGGTAGGCCGAAAAGAGCGCGGCGCCTGCATAGTTGGGCAGCGGGTCCTCATCGAGCGAGGGCCAGTCGCGGATGGAGACCTCCGGGTTGCCGCGGTAGAAGAGGAGGGGGATGGCGTCGTACCCGAGCGTTCGCGCCGCGAGTTCCGAGAAGCCTTCCTGCACCCACGCGGACTCGGTGGGGTCGGCGAGCCAGTGCACGAGGTGCTGCAGTTCGTGCGCCAGCACCGCGAGGTAGGAGTCGCTGTCAAGGGACGCTTCGTCGTTCAGATACAGGCCTACGCGCTCGTTGCTATGCGCGCGTACGGCACGAGGGAATACGTCGCCGCCATTGAAGTAGCCGCCCACGCCGGGCAGCGAGCCGTGGACGACGGCGAT
Organism: Dehalococcoidia bacterium; assembly: GCA_965116305.1. Lineage (GTDB taxonomy): Bacteria > Chloroflexota > Dehalococcoidia > Lucifugimonadales > Australimonadaceae > Bin16. The sequence continues at coordinate 679,248 of OZ220673.1, forward strand.
CCTGCCGGGGAGCGCGCCACCCGGCAGGACGAGACCGAGAACACCCGGCAGGATATGACGCTCGAACTCATCCGCCGCTTCGGCCAGCGCTTCGGCGTCCACCTCGGCGCCCGTACGGAAATACCAGACGGCGTTGGGCGTCACGAGCCTTACTGTCGCGTCGAACTCGAACGTGGTGTTGGCGATGAGGTTGAAACCGATGAACCGTCGTGTGAAACCGACCTCTTCGTTCGCGTAGAGCGTCTCGACGGGCAGGGGAGCCGCCGCCACGCCGGAGAACCGTTGCGCGAGCGCGAAGTCGTCGCGTTCGGGAGCGTCGGGAACCTCGGCGAACGGGGTGGATGCCGGGATGGGCGTTGGAGTTGGCGTGGCCGTCGCAAGGGGTATGGGCGTCGCGGTGGGCCACGGCGTGCGCGTTGGCGCCGGCGTTGCGTCCGTGCAGGCGGGCGCGGCGAGAAGTAGCGCGGCAAGAGCGATGCGGACGGACAGGCGCACGGTCAGTTGAAGTTGTCCATCGCGTAGTTGACACCGTGCGCGAGCCACGCCTCTGCGGCGTCGGCTGCGCGCGTTATGGCTGCTTCCGCCTCCGGCGCTTCGTCCGACGTGAACGCGCCCAGGACGTAGCCTATCGTCTCTCTATCCGGCCTGCCGATGCCGATGCGCAGGCGCGCGTAGTCCTGCGTGCCGAGCGCCGCGCTGATGGAGTTGAGGCCGTTGTGACCGCCGGAGCCGCCGCTCGCGCGCATCCGTATCCTGCCGAGCGGTAGGTCGAGGTCGTCCAGGACGATGAGGACGGACTCCGCCCGCACGCGGTAACGGTCCATTGCGTAGCGCACCGCCTCACCGGAGACGTTCATGAAGGTTCGCGGCTTGACGAGCACGACGCGCTTGCCCTCGATGCGGCCCTCGCCGAGCAGCGCCGGCCTGCGCTTGTCGTTCAGCGATATGCCCGCGCGCTCGGCGAGCCGGTCGACACACATGAAGCCTGCGTTGTGGCGCGTTCCAGCGTACTTCGGGCCGGGGTTGCCGAGCCCCACGATGACGAGCGTCGGCTCACGCTCCGTCGTCTTGCGTCGCATGAAGCGGCCCAGCAGCCCGCTACGCATCCGGCGCCTCCCCTGATGCCCCTGCCTCCGCAAGCGCGGTCAACTCGTCCTCTGAAAGGATCTCCACGCCGAGCCGCTCCGCGTCGTCGCGCTTGGAGCCGGGCTCTTCGCCAACGACGACGTAGCTCGTCTTCTTGCTCACGCTGCCGCTGACCTGTCCGCCGCGCTCCTTGATGAACGACTCCGCCTGCGAGCGCGTGAAGCCTTCGAGCCGCCCGGTAACGACGAACCGCATGCCCTCGAACGGCATCGGGCCGTCGGCCTGTGCGGCGTCCGCGCCCTCCAGCGCTTCAAGCGCCACGCCTGCCTCGCGGAGCCCCTCCACGATGCTCCGATTGCCCTCGTTCGCGAAGTGCGAGGCGATGCCCGCCGCGACGATGGGGCCGATGCCGGGTATCGCCTCCAGTTCGTCCTGCGACGCGTCCATGAGCCGTGGGATGCTTCCGAACCGCCGCGCGAGCAGTTCCGCCGTCTCCCCGCCAACGTGCAGGATGCCCAACCCCGATATGACCGACGGCAGCGGGCGCTGCTTGCTCGCGTCGATGGCATCGACGAGGTTCTTTGCGGACTTCTCGCCCATGCGCTCCAGCGCTTCCAGTTGTTCCTGCGTAAGCCCGTAGAGGTCCGTCAGGTCGCGGATGACCGCCAGGTCCTCCGAGAGATGCGGGTAGACCTGGCGGGTCTCGAGGTCGCAGGCGAGGTGGATGCCGAGCAGCTGCGCAACGAGCTTCTCGCCGAGTCCGTCGATGTCCATCGCGGCCTGCGACACGAAGTGCCGTATGCGCTCGTACCGTTGTGCGGGGCAGGCGATATTCACGCAGCGGTAGGCCGCTGCGCCCTCGTCCCGCGTCACCTCGGAGTTGCACGCCGGGCAATACGTCGGCATCTCGAACTCGGTCTCCTCGCCGGTGCGGCGCTCCGCGACGGGGCCGACGACCTGCGGGATGACCTCGCCCGCGCGCTCCACCACCACGTAGTCGCCGATGCGGATGTCCTTCCGGCGGATGTCGTCCTCGTTGTGGAGCGTCGCCTGCTTCACCGTGACGCCGCTCACCTGCACGGGCTCCAGGATGGCGTACGGGTTCAGCGCGCCGGTGCGCCCGACGTTGATGCCGATGTTCAGCAGGCGCGTGACGGCCCGCTCCGCCGGGAACTTCCACGCGATAGCCCAGCGCGGCTCGCGTCCGACGAAACCGAGGTGCCGCTGGTAGTCCAGCCGGTCGATCTTCACGACGACGCCGTCCGTCTGGTAGTTCTTGTCGTCGCGCTCGCGCACCCAGCGGTCGTAGTAGCCGGCGACGCCGTCCGTCGACTCGAAGCGCGCGATCTCCGGGTTGACCCGGAAGCCCAGTTCCCGCAGCCACTGCATCGTCTCCCAGTGCGTGGGCGGCGTCTCCGCATCCTCTGCCCAGCCCAACTGATAGACCCAGATGGCGAGCTGGCGCGACGCGGTGATGCGCGGGTCGAGCTGGCGCAGCGAGCCCGCGGCGGCGTTGCGCGGGTTCGCGAACAGCGGCTCGCCTGCGCCCTCGCGCTCCTCGTTCATGCGGCGGAAGGCGTCGCGCGGGAAGTAGACCTCGCCGCGCACCTCCATGCGGGGCGGAACCGTCAGTCCCCTCTCCCTTGATGGGAGAGGGTTAGGGTGAGGGTGAGTCCCTGCAGCACGAGCGGCACTGACTTGATGGTGCGCACGTTCAGTGTCACGTCCTCGCCACGGACGCCGTCGCCGCGCGTGGCCGCGCGGGTGAGCCGTCCTGCCTCGTAGGTGAGCGCGATGGCGAGGCCGTCGATCTTCGGCTCGCAGACCATCGCGAAGTCGTCGCGCTCCAGCATCCCGGCGGCGCGCCTGCGCCACGCCTCGAGCTCCTCCTGGTCGAACGCGTTGCCCAGGCTGAGCATCGGGACGGGGTGCGCCACCTCGTCGAACTGGGGCGCGGGCGCCGCGCCGACGCGCTGGGTAGGCGAACCGGCGTCGGCGAGGTCGGGGTTCGCCTCCTCCAGCGACTGTAGTTCGCGGAAGAGCGCGTCGTACTCGGCGTCGGTGACGAGCGGGGAGTCGAGGACGTGGTAGAAATAGTTGTGGCGGTGCAACTGCTCCCGCAGTTCCCGCACGCGCTCGGTGGTTGCGGCGTCGGCCATCTGCTGCTCGCGCTCAGAGTGTGCCGTCAAGTATACGGGGCGTGGGAGTGAGCGCGCTCCGTGACGCGGGCGTAAGATGCGGGCATCCCGTCATGGACACTCCCACGGCAGCATCCCCTCGCATCCCCCGGCTCTGGCCGTTCAAGCGTGTCTACTATGGCTGGGCCATCGTGTGGGCGTCCACCGTGGCGGCGTTCGGCATGGCGCCGATGTTCGGCCCCGTGCTGGGCGTCTTCTTCTCGTCCATCGAGGAGGAGCTCGGCTGGAGCCGGGCCACCATCTCGCTGGCGTTCACGCTGGGGAGTGCGACCGGGTCAGTCATGCAGTTCCTCACGGGACGGCTGCTCGACCGCTACGGCGCGCGGATGGTGGTCGTCGCTGCGGGCATCATCATCGCCCTCGCAATGGTCGGCCTCTCCTGGATGCACGAGCCGTGGCACTTCTGGCTGGCGTTCGGCGCTGGCCGGGGCTCCGCGCTTGCGGGCATACAGGTCGGCACCGGCGTTGCGCTCTCCAACTGGTTCATCCGCAGGCGCGGACGGACGATAGCGATCCGCGGCATGGGGCAGCGCGCGGGGCAGTCGATCATGCCGATGGCGATATTCGCGATCATGGCTATTGCAGGCTGGCGCGCCGCGTTCCTCTCGCTCGCGGGCGTCACCGCCATCCTCATCATCCTTCCCGCGCTTCTCTACCTGCGGCGTCGTCCCGAGGACCTTGGGATGACGCTGGAGAACATGACTCCTGAAGAGCTGGCGGAGATGAACAGCGGCAGGGGAGGGCGCGGCTCGCTCGGACGGCTCTCCCGGCAGGTGCGGGACGTGTCGTTCACACTCGCGGAGGCGAAGCGCACGCGCGCGTTCTGGCTCCTGCTCTTCTTCGTCATCGTGGAGCGGTTCGCGCTCGGCTCCGTCAACCTCCACATGGTGGTGAACTTCGAGGACCGGGGGCTGGCGCAGGGCCTCGCGGTGAGCACGCTCTCCATCTTCGCCGCGACCTCCGCGCTCACGGGTCTGCCGTGGGGGTTCGTGTTCGAGCACCTGCACATCCGCTACGGGGCGATGATTATGAGCGGGCTGCTGGCGCTCTCGATGCTCGTCTTGCTCGTGGCGGACAACTATCCGCTGGCGGTGCTGTTCGCCCTGCTGTTCGGGGTTGCCATCGGCGCGGGGAACATCATCGAGAACCTGCTCTGGGCTGACTACTTCGGGCGCGACCACCTGGGCGCGATCCGGGGGTTCGGCGCGCCGTTCCGCATCGCCAGCCCCACCGGCCCGGTCCTCACGGGGTTCCTGTTCGACTGGACGGGTTCCTACACGGTGCCGTTCCTCGTCTTCACCGTCATCTTCATCGTGATGACCGCGGCGATGTACTTCGCCACGCCGCCGGTGAAGCCCGCGGAGAGCGGGGAGGGGTGAGCGGCCCCTACCCCCGCGAGTCCTCGTCCATGAGTGCTGCGACCTGCCGACCCATCCGCACGGAGTAGTTCGTGCCCCGGTCCTCCGGGTAGATCTGCGTCGTGTTCGCGAGGTACAGCCCCGGTATCGGCGTTCGGTGGTCCGGGATACGGTCGGAGTAGCCCTGCGTCACGATGGGCTGCGCCGCGTCCACCTTGTGGTGGTGGAACTCGGTCACCCACGACTCGTCGAACGCAGGGTTGATCTTCTGCAGGTGCGGCACGTACTCCCGGTACAGCTCCTCCGGCGTCATCTGATAGAGCGGGTCGTCGCGCTCCAAGTAGTTCGTGAGGTAGACGATGTGCGCCCCGCCGTAGTGTTCTGGCGGGATGAAGTTCGTGTGCTCGATGATGCCGAGGAACGGCAGCGAGCGATCGCCCACGTACGTCCAGTAGTGGGGGCTGAGGGAGCGGTTCATCACGAGGATGACCAGCACCGCCGCGAGGTAGATCTTGTCGGTGAGCCTGCCGAGGTACTCTTCGGGAAGGTCCACCAGCCGGGGGAAGATGTACGACGGTGTGGTCGAGAGCACCTGGTCGTACTCGCGCCGCTCCGGCTCTCCGCCGTCGATGCTCACCTCCAGCCCTCGTGCGCGCCCGTCCTCGACGACGACGCGGCGTACGCCGGACGAGATGTGCACCTCGCCACCCTGCTCCCGCACGCGCTCGCCGAGCACGTCGAATATCTCGCCGAACGAGCCGGTGGGGTAGGCGAGCTGCTCCTTGAACTTGCCAGTCAGCCCCTTGCCGCGCGACGCCGTGCGGAGCGCGAACTTGTTCCACAGCCACGCCATCGTGATCTGGTCGTGGTAGCGCCCGAACTTGCCGCGCAGCATCGGCTCGAAGATGGCGTCGTACGCCCGGCTGCCCGCGTTCCGGCGCATCCACTCCGTTGCCGTCGTCTGTTCGAGCGACGCCCACTCCTTGCGGCGCTGCAGACCGAGCGTGACGAGGCCGAGGCGGATGCGGTCGACCAGCGGCAGAGGGCGGAAGCGCAGCAGGTCGAACGGGGAGGTGAACTTCCAGAGCCGCCCGCGTGCGTAGTAGCCCACGTTGGAGTCTATCCACTTCAGCCGGTGCGACAGCCCGAGCTCGCCCATGAGGTCGATCATCGCCGCGTCGCTGCGGAAGAGATGATGGTAGCCGCGCTCCAGCGGAACGCCGTTCACGGGGAACGTGGATGCCTGACCGCCGAGGAACGGCGCGCCCTCGAACACCTCCGCGTGGTGTCCCCGCAGTCCGAGTTCGTAGGCCGCCGCGAGTCCCGCCGCGCCTCCGCCGATGATGCCTGCTTTCACGTTTGTCCTTTCGCTGTCGATTCGGTGCGGCTCTGCAACAGGTCGCCCAGGGAGATGCTGCGTACTGCCAGGTAGAGCAGCCCGACGGCGATCACGGGGAGCAGCAGGGCTGCGTGCAGCACGATGGCGTACGCCGACGCGTGAACGGAGCCTACGCCCAGCACGACGAGGGCCAGCGCCGCGAAGATCTCGAACGGGCCGACGCCTCCCTGCGACAGCGGCACCGATATGGCCAGGTTCGCAAGGGAGATGATGAGCAGCATGGAGCCAACGAGCAGCCACTGGCTGCCGAGGTGCGAGTCCAGGTCGAACCCAAGCGCGATGCAGTAGTACGTGACGCCCTCCGCAACCCATACGGGCACCGTCAGCACGGCCACCCTGGCGAGACGGCCGGGCCTGTGCAACCCCTCGAAGCCATCGATGAAGCGCTTGGCGAACGCGCTGATGAGCGCGCGGAAACGCACCGGCACAGGCAGCCGTCGCGCGAAGCGGTTGCTCATCGCCAGGAACCTCTGCGGATGCAGCGCCGCGAGGACGATGACCGCGAACCCGCCGACGAATGGCACGACCATGGCTGCCGCTGCCGCCCATACGGGGATGTCGACGGCGTCCCGTACACCCTCCGGCAGCCCGGAGAACGGCAGGAAGAGGACAGCGGCGGACAGGAGCAGCAGCATGAGCAGGCCGTCGAACACGCGCTCGACGATGATCGTCGCCAGCGCCGTTGCGCCGCTGACCGGTTCGCGGCGGGAGAGGTAGTAGCTGCGGACGAACTCACCCGCACGCAGTGGCAGCAGGTTGTTCGCCATGTACCCGACGATGACCACCGGGTACAGGCGCGTCGTTGTGGTCCGGGCGAATGGACTGAGCAGGTACCGCCACCGGAACGCGCGGAGGTAGAACGATGCGAAATAGGCCGCGAGGGCTGGTGCGAGCCACGCGTAGTTCGCTTCCGAGAGCGCGTCCAGCCACTTCTGGTAGTCGCTGCGGACGAACAGGAAGAAGAGCACCGCAAGGAACCCTGCGGTGGGGGCGAGGCCCAGCAGGACGCGCGTCCTCCGCGACATGACCTGCCGGCTCGTGCGCTCTCTGCCGGGGGGAGGGCTCATCCTGTCGCCATGTCGTCGCGGCTCTGAACGTTCAGGAACGCCCCGCATCCCTGTGTGTGCTGGATGAGGTCGTTCCGCACGTAGATGGCGCCCCGCGCGTACTGCATCTCGGACCCGACCTCGCGCCGCAGCTGGTAGTCCACGACCAGCCGCCAGCCTTCGCTGGAGGTCACTCCTTCGAACACGTCGGCGGGCGTGAGGTTGTCGTAGGCGTAGTTGGGGTACCACCAGAGCGTGTGCAGTTCGCCCAGCCGCGTGTAGCCCTCGAGGTGCTCTGTATTGGCGTCCTCCGACCAGATGCTCATCATCACCAGGTGGTCGTCGGGCGGCTCGGTCACCGGGTCGGTGTTCAACGCCCGGTAGGTGACCCAGGGGTAGTCGCGCAGGTACCAGCGCCACTGCCATGCGAAGTTGTCGTGCTCGTCGGCGAGTATCCGTACGTTCCCTCGTCCGAGTCCGGCGCTCGCTGCGAAGCGCTCGATGCACTCGGCGGCGTAGGGTGTCTCCTGGCCGGTCTGCGAGTAGACGAGCAGCTCGCGCGGGCGTTCGAACCCTTCATAGGAGTAGCTCGCCCGGGCTGAGACGAACGCCGTCATCAGCAGCGCCGTGGTGAGGAAGCCCAGGGCCAGGAGCGCCAGTTGCGGCGAGATCCCCCGGAAAGGCGATGCGATCGCGTGCAGAACGAGTGCTATGCAGCGAATGACTGCGCGGGGTATCGCCGTCAATGCTCCCAGAACCGCTGCGCCCAACCTGCGCCGCCGCTCGCCTCGGGCGGCTCTTCTCCGCTCAGCGCGGCTCTCCTGCATCTGGAATAATGGCGCGGTCGTTGCCTCCGGAATAACAGGACCGGGTGGAGCGGGCGCTTCGGTCCGCCTGCCGGGCCGGAATGCGGAGATGAGCGCGACTGCGACGATGACGCCGCCGACTCCGGCGAGCAGGCCTTCCAGTCGGATGGGTTCGTCGGCGAGTATCAAGCGTATCCCCAGGAACGGCACGACTGCGCCCAGTGCGATGCTGCCGACGTAGGCAGTGGCGATGGTGGTCCTGGTGCGCCCGGACGTCGCGGCGTGTTCGGCCAGCATCCCCGCTACCCGGCCCGCGACGAACGCGCAGGGCACGGCGATCCCCGTCAGCAGCCAGGGCATGCGCTCGCCGGCGTACGAGTAGACGGCGAAGGAGAGCCACACCCATCCCACTATCGCTATATCGAACGTGTTCCGGCGCCGCGCCAGCAGGTAGACACTGCCGATGAGCGTGGGGACGACTATGGCGAACTCGTACACCGAGAGGCCGATCATGTAGTAGTACCACGGCTGGTTCGCGCGCTCGACGCCCTGCTGGGCTATCCAGTAACCCAGCGAACCCCAGATGCCGGTGAAGAACCCCTGCCAGTTCGAAAATAGGCTGGTGAACAGCAGCAGCCAGACCAGGGCGAACGTTCCGAACAGCAGCGGCCATCGCCGCCTGTTCCACGTCATGCCGACCGCGACGGATATGGCTGCCAGCGACAGAACGATGAATCCTGCTATGTACTTCGCGCCGCCCACGGGTGCGCCGGTGGGTTCGTCGGCGCGGAAGATCTCGCCGCTCTGCACCAGCGGGTGGTTGCCGTCCGGGTTCACCAGGATGAAGCCGAACGCGTCCTGCACCAGCCCCACGATGGGGGCCCACATCGGCAGGGTCAGCGTTCCCATCACGATGAGCAGGTCTGCGGCCGGGCCTGCCTGGGAGAGAGGGCGCAGGTTCCGCACCCACTGCACCAGTGCGGGCGCTGAGCGCGCCAGCAGGAGGAGCCCGAACATTCCCACCAGGAAGAACGCGCTCTCCTTCGATGCGAACGTCAGCGCCCAGAGCACCGCCCACGCGAAGAGCATCCACGGTCGCGGTCGCTCCATGTAGCGGAGCGCCAATGCCAGCAGCGCAACCGCCCAGACGGCCATGTAGATGTCGTTGCGCATGAAGCGGGCGAAGTAGAGGACGGTGGGAGAGACCAGCAGGAAGAGGGAAGCCGTGAGCGCCCCGTAACGCCCCAGCTCTTTGCGGAAGAGCCATGGCATCACCACCAGCACGGCGCCGAACAGTGCGGGCGCCAGCCGGGCGGCGAACTCGCCTGAGCCGATCGTCTTGTAGGTTGCCGCGCCGACGTGGTAGAGCAGCGGGCCGTGCGTCAGCGGGTTATGGGCGTAGCCTCCGCCTTCGGCGTACAGCCACGAGTACCAGGCGTGGAGGATCTCATCGTAGTGGAGCGCGCGTCCTCCCAGGTCCCAGAGCCGCGTTACGAGCGCGGCGACCAGCAGCGCGAGTATCGCCCATCCTTCCCAGGTCTTGGGTGGGCGGATACCGGAGATGTGTCTGCGGGCCTGTGACGGCACTCTTCTGATGGCCCCGATACTCGATCGGGCGCCTCGCACGGCTTGCACTTACGCCGCCCCCTCCGCGTCGATGCGGTACACGGTGATGCCTCCGTCTGCAAACACGCTGGAACCCAGCGTTGAGAACTTCGGGATGCCGGACTCACCGTAGATTGCGCGTTCTCTGGGTCCTACCACTACGTAGTCTACCCCGTACTTGTCGAGGAGCAGAGCGGCGGTCTCCGCCTGTTCCGTCTCGTAGATGGTGCGGACGTCCTGCTGGCGCCGCTCGAAATCGGCGCTTTCGTTGCTGCGCCACTGGCGCTCGTGCCACTCCCAACCGAGGATGGTGGGCCGCCCGGTGGCGGACGCTATCCGGGTAAGTTCAGGCTTCCAGTCGTTGCAGCCGTCCGGGTTCTCCGGGCACGGAACGAGGGAACCTTCCAGCACCACGGCGTCGCCCGGGGTGTTCTGGCGTACCCACTCTATGGTGTTGAAGTCGGCCGGCGAATACACCTCCACGTACGCGGTCCCGTTGAGGGTGAACCTGTCCTGCTCCGTGATGCGCGTGGCCACTGCCGCCGCCGGATAGTAGGAGACTGCTACGAAGATGATCACGAGCAACCCCAGCCCCGCGTATCCGCTCATCCGGCCGATGGTCTGCTTCATGTTCCATCGGACCGTTATGAACCAGAGGGAGAAGCCGCCCAGCACGGCGAGGATCAGCCACGCCTGGTAGTACAGCTTGAAGATGGTGTTCATCCGCCGCAGGTCTCCCCCGAAGATGTCCACCACGTGGAAAAGCTCCGCTCCCATGACGAGCATGGCTGCGATAGCGAACAGGAAGAGGCCGGGGATCACCGAATTCCACTCCGCCGAACGCTCACGGTCGATGGAGCGGCGCATCGTTTCGCTGTCCCGGTGGGCCAGCACCCACGCGCCGTACAGGGCAAGGCCCACGATGATGGACAGGGGGATGACCGGTATGAGCCGGTCCACGGCGAGCAATTCGCCTCCGATGCCTCGTTCCCCGTTCACGATGCCGTCCCAGAGGATCCCCCCGATGATCGCGATGCTGCCTGCGATGAGAGTGACACGCGGGTTGAAGGCGAAGAGCGCCTCGTCCGCGCGTGGCTGCTTGATACCCATCTGGTGGAACCCGAAGAGTACCGCTGCGATGCCTACGATGGGGATGCCGTACAGCGGCTGCATCCACAACAGCACCGGCGAGAACGCTATGAGCATGGGGATGCTGAAGCGCAGCAGGCTCCAGTTCCCGTGCCGGAAGACGTGCCGCATCGCCACGACGAAGAAGGGAACGGTCAGGACGCCCAGGACGCCCCATACCAGCATGAGATGCGCAGGCCGGGTCATCACTTCCTGGACAGGGCTGATGCCCTTTGCCGAACTCTCGAAGTTGAACAGGAACGGGAACGCCGCAAGCATGGAGCCCGCCACGAACAGGGCTGTCGTAAGCAGGGCGCGTGCCAGGCGCCACCGCCCCGTGATCTTCTTCTCGTGCGTCCACGTGTCGAGGACCCGGTTGAAGGTGTAGATACTGCCCTGTCCTCCACCGGGCGCCCCGAGCACGACCGTGTCGTTCTGTATGGCGACCGCACTCCCGAGCGCTGTGTCGACACTCGTGTCGTCTGCGGTCAGCTCTGCCTGGAAGCGCCAGCCGCGCGACGTCTCTTCGAAGACGAACGCGCAGCCTGCGTTCGGCGCAGGGCCCCTGCTGCCCGGCGCCCCCACGACGAGGTAGTAGTCCTGCAACGCAACTGCGGAGCCGAAAGACTCCTTTGCGGAGGGCACCGGGCATCCGAGTGTTGCCAGGGGCACCCAGCCGCGCTGCGCCTCGCTGAATATTGTTACGACCGCGTCGCCGCCTACCGCCAGGCGTCCGGCGTCGAGCGAGATGCTCCTTCCGAAACGGTTCGTGTCGGTGAATGAGGGGTGTATCGCCGACGAGTGCGTCCACTCGCCGTTCGCTCGCTTGTAGACGTCCACCAGCCAGCCGTCGAAGCTCAGGATCCCCACGGCCAGCAGGTCGTTCTCCAGCGCCACCTGGGTAGGCAGGGCGTCGTCAGCGGATGGGTAGAGTCTTGCCGCAAGCGTCCAGTCCCGCTCTTCACCGGTGTACACGTAGACTGCTTCCAGTGAGGCGATCACGACCGTGTCGCCGTATATCGCCACGGACTGACCGAACCCCACTACGCCTTCTGCGTCGTCAGGTCTGAGCGTCGCGGCGTGAGTCCAGCGCTCATCGACCAAGGCGTAGAGCTCGACGAGGCCGCCCAGGTTCGCCCTCGGAGCGCCGACAGCGACCATGTCGCCGTGCGCCGCTACCGATGCGCCGAAGTCTGAGTCCATGCCCAGTCCCCGTGCCTGTATCCCATGCACGAGGCGCCACTTGTTGTCCTGCTTGGCGTACAGCCACGCGGTGTTCACGTCCTCTTCCGCGCGTGGGCCGGCTGCCGTGCCGATAATGAGGAAACGGTCGGTGAATGCCAGCGAACGTCCGAACTGGATGCGCCGTTCGTTCCGCGCTGCGTTCAGCAGCACCGCGCCTCCAACCAGCGTCAGACCCAGCGGCAGGTCCCAGAGGTTGATCGCTCCCAGGCTGCCGACGCTCACACAGGTCACGAGGATGAGCGGGAAGTGCCGCCAGAGCATGTCGCGCTGGATGATCCCCGGCCGCAGATACAGTTGGAGGGCGACGCCTATGACCACGAGAACGAACCCGATGGACATGACGTGCGGGTGCATGTCTCCCAGCAGGAAGCTGAACGCGGGGAACTCCGTTATCGCGTTCGGCACCGCGCGCGACACACGCCACCACCACCAGAACTCTTCGGGGCGCCACGAAGCGGACGCCTGAGCGTCCCTGTACCAGTCTGCGTTGGGCGTTATCCACGCCCAGAAAGACGCCGTCCCTGCATTGGAGGCCCACGCGAGTTCGAGCACGCCCAGGACGTTGCTCGCTATCAGCAGCAGGAAGACGGACCCGGCCCCTGCGGACGCTCCTGCCACGAGCGACCCCCGTGAGAGCCGTACGAGGTTGAACGTCAGACCGAATGCCGCGACCGCTGCCAAGGCGGCGTAGGTGGCGAGACCCAGCGTGTAGGCGATGGGCGTTATCGTGTTCGTGAGCAACGCCACCGAGCCTATGAGCAGGTAGCCCAGGTAGTAGTAAGAGACCGGTTCGCCCGCGAACCACGCGTCCATGGGCGGGTAGTAGGGGCTGGCGACCGTGGAACTCAGGAACATGAGGTCCATCGGCTGTTCGGTCGTGGAGATGTCCGGGACCATCGCCCGGTACAGCGTCATGGCTGCGAACGCGAGGAGGAACACCCCCTCGGTCATGAGCACGATGGTCCGGTTGTTCCACAGGAACGCCCATATCTCGCGGCGCCAGCGGCGGACCGCGAGCACCCCTATGGCGACGACGACCGCGAACGCTGCCAGCACGGACAGATTGGAGACGGGGATGATGCGGCTCATGCCGATGAGCCCCGCCACGAAGCCAACGCTCAGCAGCCCCAGCGGCTTGGAGAAGGCATAGCCGCGGTCCGGCATGCGTGAGAACGCCCGGAAGGCGATGGGGAACGCGGCGAAAGAGAACGCCTCCAGGGTAAGGAACCACAGGGCTGCATCGAAGATGCCCATCAGTGGGTCCCCTCCGGTTCGTCGCCGAAGAGCGCGTCGACGAAATCGTCCGTGTCGAACAGCGCCAGGTCGTCCGTGCCCTCGCCGGTGCCGATGAACACCACGGGCAGGCGCAACTGCTGTGCGATGGCGACCGTCACGCCGCCCTTGGCCGTGCCGTCCAACTTGGCGAGGAAGACACCGTCCACGCCGACGGCTTCCTGGAAGAGACGGGCCTGCTCCACGCCGTTGTGGCCGGTCGTCGCGTCCAGCACGAGAAGCGTCTGTTGCGGGGCTCCGGAGGCGCGGCTCTCGAACACGCGACGCACCTTCCGCAACTCATCCATGAGCGGCGCTTTCGTGTGCAGCCTGCCTGCGGTGTCGAACAGGAGAACGTCGGCTCCTCGTGCCGTCGCAGCATCATACGCGTCGAAGGCTACGGCGCCGGGGTCGGAGCCCGGCTGGTGCGCGACGACGTCGGCTTGCAGCCGGTCTCCCCAAACCTTCAACTGGTCTATAGCCGCAGCCCGGAACGTATCGCCTGCGCCGATGAGGACGGACTTCCCCATACGCTGGTAGTGGGCCGCCATCTTGGCGATGCTCGTGGTCTTCCCCGCGCCGTTCACTCCCACGATCATGAGTACGAACGGCTTGGCGGCGAGGTTCTCCTGGTCGTACCAGTCCCAGAAACTCTTGTCCTCGGGGTCGAGGAGAAAAGCGAGTTCCTCCTTGAATAACTCGATGACTTCGTCCGGGTCGTCTACGCCCTCTTCCCTGATGCGCTGGCGAACGGTGTTCACGACCCCCAGCGAGGTGTCGACGCCCACGTCCGCGGAGATGAGTGCGTCTTCCAGCTCTTCCCACAGGCGGTCGTCCGAGAGCGTCGCGCCCTGGAACAACGCGGCCAGCCCTCCTCCCCAGCCCTTCCGCGTCCTGGCCAGAGCGTGTGTCGTCTTGTCCTTACGGCGGAGGAAGTTGAAAACCACGTGGGCGAATCGTTCCTTGTCCGGGTAGTTGCTCTGCGGCAGCCCTCCCACTTGCAGGCTGCATGGTATCAATGGCGGGAATCCGCTCACAAGACGCGGACAGGGGGCGGACTTGTCATTTCGGACGATGCAGTGCTGCTAACGCCTCGCGCGCCGCGGACTGCTCCGCGTCCGCCCTCCTGCGTCCCGCGCCCTCTCCCATGACGCGACCGTCGATCAGTACACGCACAACGAACTCCTTGTCGTGCGGTTCGCCCGAGTCCGAGACCGTCTCGTAGATGGGCAGGGAGAGCCCCTGTCCCTGGAGGAACTCCTGCAACGCGCTCTTGGCGTCCCGCTCGGCTCCGGTATCCCCCATCGCCTGGATCCGGGGCTTGAGCCATTGCAGGACGACCGAACGGGCTGCCTCCTCGCCCTGGTCCAGCAGCACCGCGCCGATCACCGCCTCGAGCGCCGCAGCGAGGTTGCGGTCGCGATCGCGTCCTCCGCTCGCTTCCTCGCCCTGACCGAGCCGGAGATATGCTCCGAGGCCGAGGCTGCGCGCGACGTCCGCGAGCGTCTCGCCGCGTACGAGCGATGCGCGGGCGCGCGTCAACTCGCCCTCGTCGTAGTGGGGGTAGAGCCGGTACAGTTCGGCGGCGGCGACCCATCCGAGGAACGCGTCGCCGAGGTACTCCAGCCTGTCGTAGCTCGCCAGCGACGGGTCGTCCTGCTCGTTCAGGAACGAGCGGTGTACGAGCGCCTCATACAGCAAGCCGCGCTCCTTGAAACGCACGCCAAGCGTCCGTTCGAGCGCGGCAACTGCTCTTGTCGTTCCTGCACCTTCCGCCATTCCTGCGGAGGCAGGAACCTCGCCTGGGTGTTCGGGCGCCCCGTTTGGTCCCTTCCCCCTTGACGGGGGAAGGCTAGGATGGGGGTGTCCGCCCGGCTCGTTAGTCAAAGACGCCCTTGGGCCACGGGGGCTGTGGGCGCTTCACTTCGCCGACGAATACCTCGTCCCGCATCAGCCCCAGGAGTGAGTTGAACGCGCTGAGCGCCTGCTCGTTCTCCTGCGGCCTGATCAGTTTCAGGAACGCGGAGCCGCCGCCCTCGAACACGAACGTCGGCGTCCCGAAGACGCCCAACTCCTCGACGGCGTGGGTGTGGCTGTCGGCGATCTCGTCCAGCGTCGAGCGGTCGTTCAGGTCGGCGGTGAACCGGTCAACGTCGAGACCTGCCTCACCGGCGAGCCGCTGCAGCACGGCCACGTCGTTCAGCTCTACGCGGTCCTGGTGGCGCGCGTTGAGCAGCAGGGGAAGGAATGCCCTGAGCGCGTCCTCGCCCTGGCGCCGCGCGGCCTGACCGGCGCGCAGTCCCCACAGGCTCTGGTCGAGGTTCTCGTCCGGCTCGGCCCATGCCCTGTAGTCGGGGTCGCCCGTCTTCTGGTTGACCTGCGCGAGCGAGAACGGCTTCCACGTCACCTCGAGCGGCGCCTCGCCGCCCATCGCTTCTGTCACTTTATCCAGCCACACGGCTGCATTGAAAACGAACGGTCAACGGAAGTCGTAGTAAACGTCTGCCTTCTGCGTGGCCATAAGCGCCTCCGGGCGGTTTGATCTCCAACCGCGCGCATTGTACCCCCTCGCGCAGAGGGTGTGACATCCCCTCATTGCCCGTTCGCTGCCGCGTCCTCTAGCGTGCGGGGCAACGTCCTGCTCTGCTTGAACGGGCTGGTATAATCCGAAGGAGTGACACGATGACAACTCAGACGCCGACAACGGAAGAACGCCTCAGTCGCCTCGAAGGCGCCTATGAGCAGGTCAACGAACGGCTGGGCGACCTCCGGGCAGATATGAATGAGCGGCTGAACGAACTTGCCGGGGGCCAGGCCGCGCTCCGCTTGGAGGTGAACTCCCTCCGCAACACCATGCTGCTGCTCATTGGAGGCGTCTGGGCAACTACTGTCGGCGGCTTCATCGCCCTCTTCACGAGGCTTTAGCCTTGGTAGATTTCCGACCGTTCAGAGCCGTCCGATACTCCGAGGCGGCAGGACCGCTCAACGACCTCATCTGCCCCCCCTACGACGTGATATCCCCGGCTGCCGAGCGTGACCTGCTCGACCGCAGCCCGCACAACATGGTGCGGATGGAGCTCGCGGAGCTGGACGGCCCTCCGCCGTCCGATCGCTACGACAATGCTGCCGCCGCCCTCCGGTCGATGCTGAGCGGCGGTGTGCTCGCGCGCGACGATGCCCCGGCCTACTACCTGTTGCGCCAGCGGTTCTCCGCAGGCGGCGCGGAGCGCGAGCGTCACTGCCTGTTCGGCGCGCTGCGACTGGAAGAGCTGGGCTCAGGCGTGCTCCCGCACGAGAACACGGCGGCCGGTCCGAAAGAAGACAGGCTTGCCCTCATGCGCGCCGCCCACGCCAACTTCAGCCCCATCCTCATGCTCTACCGGGACGAGACCGACACGATCGCCCGGACGCTCGCCGAGGCTGCCGCTGCCCCTCCCGCTGCCGAATTTGCCGTGGGCGATGAGCGGTATGCACTCTGGGTGTTGCAGGACCCGTCCGCCGTGGACGCGGTCTCCGGGACGCTCTCGGATGAGAATCTGTACGTCGCGGACGGACACCACCGCTACGAGACGGCGCTCGTCTACCGTGACGAGGTGCAGGACGGCGCGGAGTTCGTGCTCACCGGCCTCGTTGCTTTCGACGACCCCGGACTGCTCATCCAGCCCTACTACCGCGTCGTCCACGGCGCATCGCCCGCGCAGATGGCGAAGCTGGATCAGCTGCTCTCGTTCTACTTCGTGTCGCGCCCGTCCGGGACGCCCCCCGGCGAGCCGGCGCTGCTGGACGCGGTGGTCGCCACGCTGGGGCAGGGGCAGACCGTACTGGGAGTTGTCCGGCAGGGGCAGCCTCCACTACTCCTCACGCCTGCGAACGACATCATCCCCGAACCGGACCCCGAGGCCCCGCCGGAGACGCAGGTGCGTTCCGTTGAGGCGTTCGTGCTGCAGGAGATGCTGTTCCGCCCGGTGTTCGACGACGCCTTCCCTGATCACGTGGAGTACGTCCACGACGGCGCAGAGGCGATGGCGATGGTGGAGCGCGGCGAGGGCCAGGTCGCCTTCTTCGTGAAGGGCCTGCCGGCGGACGTCTTCCGGGCCGTGGTCGGCGCGGGCATACGGCTTCCCCGGAAGAGCACCTACTTCTACCCGAAACTCCCCAGCGGAGTCGTCATCAACCTGCTCGACGAGAGCGTCTGAGCGCTCCCTGCGGCTAGGCGAAGAGCTGCCCTTCGTCGTCCAGTTCTCTGTGGCGTCTGCTCGGCCGGTGTACGAGTGATACCAGCCCGCCGGGCACCGGCCGGAGCCCCCGTCGCAGGTTGAGCATCTGGGCCTCGTCGGTGCGCCTGATCTCACTCGAGAACTCCGCACACCACACCAGGATCACCGAGACCACGTAGAGGAACACCATGGTGACCACGACGGTGGCGATGCTGCCGTAGACCAGGTCCAGCCGTGAGAGGTTCGACAGGTAGTAGGAGAACAGGAGTTTCGTGATCTCCAGGGCGACCGCGGCGATGATGCCCGGGGCTATCGCATCACGCCAGCGCACCTCCGTATCCGGAAGCATGCGGTACACGAGTATGAACAACCCCATGCTCACGATGAATGGAAGGTAGTTGAAGAACAGCCCCCACGGGAGCGACACGGGCAGCAGGTCGGTCTCGGATGCAACCGCTCGTCCCACCGACCCGGCGACAGCCGCCGAGATGAACAGCAGCACGGCGCCCATGGAGGCTGCGATCTGTGCGATCTGGTCTATGAGGAAGTGCGGCGGCTCGGCGATCTTCCAGGCGCGGTTGACCACGCGGCGGACTGCCCCGAATACGGCTCTCCCCGCCCATATGAGACCCACCAGCGCCACTGCCCCAAGCGCGCTTCTCGCGGCCTGCAGGTCTTCCAGGTGGTCTTCGACGTAGTCGTGGTCCTGGCCGGGCAGCTGCCGGTCGATGAAATGGATCACGTCCTCCTGGAGGTCTGCCGAGTGGATGAAGTACTCGGTGACCGCGATGGTTGCGAGCATGAGTGGGAAGAGCGAGAAGATCGCGTAGTAGGCCACCCCCGCGGCCATGTGCGAACCCTCGTTCAGCACGAAGTTGCGGGTAGTGCGGAGCAGCATCTCCGCTACGGAGCGGAAGACCGGAGGCGCAGGAAAGCCGTAGAAGAAGTTCCTGGCCCGATGCACTCTTGCCGCGTACATGGCACGCATGGTTCCGCCATTCTACAAATCGTACAGACAGTATGTCTCAGAATCAGGAGGCGCTTGCGCGCCATAACGAGCCGGCCGTTGCCTCGAGGAACTGCTCGTGGATGCGGGGCGCGCCCGCGGCGATGCTCCTGCTCTCCGGCGTCAGCGGCCCGCCGTTGAGCTCGGTCGCGACGCCGCCCGCCTCCCGCACCACGACGATGGCGGCGGCGATGTCCCACGGCTGTACGTAGTGGTGCGCGTACAGCTCCAGCCGGCCGCACCCCGCGTACGTGATGCCGAGCGCTGCTGAGCCCATCATCCGCACGGACTGGAAGCCCGGCCACAGCTCGGCGACTGCCGCCAGGAGGAGCTTGCCCTCCGGCCCCTTGTAGCCGATGTCGAACCCGAGCAGCGCCTCTTCCATGCGGCTCTCGTCGGACACCGTCACCGGCGTCCCGTTGATCGCTGTCCCGCGTCCTGCGGCCGCGGTGAAGGTCTCCTTGCGGATGGGGTCGAGCAGTACGCCGACGACCGGCTCGCCGTGCGCCCAGAGGCCGACGCTGACGCAGATGTGTGGGAGCCCGCTCGCGAAGTTCCGCGTGCCGTCGATGGGGTCGACGTACCAGCGGTACGGGGAATCGCCGCCGTGCGCGCCCGACTCCTCGCCGACGATCTCGTGATCGGGGAACGCGCGGGTGAGCACGGCGAGCGCGGCATCCTCGGCCGCCTTGTCGACCTCGGTGACGCGGTCGTTCCAGCCGCCCTTCGTGGAGAGTCCCAGCCGCTCCTTCGCGCCGGCGCCTATCGTGTCGGGGAGGCGCCGCTCGATCTCCGCGCCCGCCGCCTGCGCGACCCGCACCGCCACCTGCAGCGCGTCGCTTCCGTCGGATGCGACCGGCAGGGCAGGGCGCTCCGTCATGCCTCCCGCAGCCCCATACGGACGTAGACCTCCTCCACCGTCGCGTTCGCGACGGCCTGCGCGCGCTTTGCGCCCTCGTGCAGGATCTCCCGCACGCGCTCCGGGTGCTCGGAGAGCTCGCGGCGCCTCTCTCGGAACTCGCGCAGGTAGCGGTTGATGCCCTCGGCCAGGTCGCGCTTGTCGTCGACGCAGCCGATGCCCGCGGTCGTGCAGAGCCGGTGTATCTCGTCCACCTTGTCCGGGTTGAAGACCTTCTGGAGGGCGAACACGTTGCAGACCTCCGGCCTGCCGGGGTCGGAGCGGCGCGCGCGCTGGGGGTCGGTGACCATCGTCATCGTGCGCTGCGCCGTCTCCTCGTCCGCCGCCGCGAGCTCGATGTGGTTGTCCAAGCTCTTGCTCATCTTGTTGGAGCCGTCGGTGCCGATGATCATCGGCAGGTCGGTCAGGAGGGCCTGCGGCTCCGGGAACGTCTCGCCGTAGAGGCGGTTGAAGCGGCGCGCGATCTCCCGCGAGATCTCGATGTGCGACGCCTGGTCGATGCCCACCGGCACCTTGTCCGCCTTGTAGATGATGATGTCCGCCGTCTGCAGCACCGGGTAGCCGACGAGGCCGTACGGTACGTGCTCCTCGTCCTCGCCGAGCTGCCGCACGCGCTCCTTGAACGTCGGGACGCGCAGCAGCCAGCCGAGCGGGGTGCACATGCTGAGCAGGCCGTGCAGCACGAGGTGCTCCGGCACGTGGGACTGCACGAAGATGACGGCCCGCTCCGGGTCCAGCCCGGCGGCGAGCCAGTCGAGCACCATCTCCTGCGTGTCGTTGGTGATGGAGCCCACCTCGTCGCCGGAGAGTGTCGTGAGCGCGTGGACGTCCGCCACCATGTAGAAGCACTCGTACTGGTCCTGCAGGCGCACCCAGTTCTGCAGCGCCCCGAAGTAGTTGCCGAGGTGCAGCCTGCCGGACGGGCGCATCCCCGAGAGTATCCTGCCGTCAGTCATCGGTTCGTTCTCCTTGGGCTCTCAAGGATAGCGCGGCGCAGGTTGGTTCTGCACTGCCTCATCGGTTCTAGACGGGCGGTCCTACCCATATCTCCAGGGACGGGGGCTCCATGAAGGCGAGGGCGAGGGCGTCGGCGCGGTCGGGGGAGGGGACGCCGCGCTTGCGGAGCCTCGACTTGCTCTCCAGACGGATGCGCCCGGTGGAGGAGACGTCGTAGCGGAGGGCGAGCAGTTGGCCCACGAGCACGGAGTCGTTGGGGATGGAGGCGGCGTCCTCGCGGAGGAGACGGGCGACCTCCCAGAAGATCTCGGCGCGGAGGTCGGCGAACTGGGAGGGGCGGCGCGCCTTGCTGCCGGCGTCCACGCCGATGACGGGGACGCCGAGCTGACCGAGCCGGTCGACGACGCCGGTCCCGGTGCCCGTGCCGTCCACGAAGACGGTGTTGATGCCGAGCGCGTCGGCCCACGCCTTCACCTCGTCGGCGACCTGCATGTTGTCGAGGCCGTGCCTGAGGGGGATGAGATGCTCGACGCGGTAGCCGCGCCGGATGCAGATGACGGACTCGTCGGCGCCGAAGCGGGCGACGTCGACGCCCATGCGGTAGGGGAGCGGGCGGCCGCGCTCGTCGGTGGGAGCGTCGCTGCCGTCCGTCTCCTCGTGGCGGGCGATGGCGCGGTCGACGTGGTTGCGGGTGGTGAGCGAGTCGTCGAGGGCGTCGGGGAACTGTCCGAGGACGGACGCGACGTAGAGCGGGGAGTCGTCGCCCCAGTCGCGGCGGTGGTGCTCGACGTCCTCGGGGGTGACGAGGCCGGGGATGCGGAAGCGCTTGCGGCGGAAGTTGGGGGAGTCGAAGGCGGAGATGGTGATCTGGTGGTAGAGGGCGGACTTGGCGTGGTGGGATTCGTAGAGCTCGCCCTCGTGGGAGAGGGGGTTGCCGATGAGGAGCACCTTCGCGGGGTTGAGGCGCTTGAGGGCCTCCATGTAGGCCTGCTTGACGCCCTGGGCCTCGGTGACGACGACGAGGAGGTTGGGGGAGTGGAAGCCCTGGATGTTGTGGTGGGAGTTGGAGGAGAAGGCGATGGCGAAGCGGTCGACGTCGATGACGTACTTGTCATTGGTGATCCTACCGGGGAGTACGTCGCCGGCGGCTGCGACGGCGATGCGGAGCTCGTGCCAGAGGATGTCCCTGATCTGGCGGAGGGTGGGGCCGGTGACGACGACCTTGGCGTGGGGGCGGGTGTGGAGCCACCAGACGATGGCGCGTGCGGCGGCCCAGTCCTTGCCGGAGGAGTTGCACGCGGCAACGGAGACGCGGTCGTGCTTCGCGAGTGCGCGGAGTATCTCCACCTGCTTGTCGTAGGGTTTGCCCGCTGCGCCGAGGATGTCCCTGACGAAACCGACGGGGTCGTTCTTGAAGCGTGTGAACATGGCTGTGGCCTTCTCCACCCGGTTAACGTTGTCTGCAGCGGACAATAAAAAAAGCCGCCTGGCCTTGTGCTGCCAAGCGGCTCGTCCGCTCTCTCCGGGTCCGTGGGGTTGTGGGGTCTACGTCATCAGTATGACATACTCGCGTCGTTTGCGCAAGAGGGGCGTGTCACACGTTCACATTGATGAACAGGATGGACAGGATGGGACTAAAGCGGGCGTTCGTGTGGCGTTGCCTAGCCGCGTGAGCGCGGCGATGACCGGCGGCGGGCGTCCCGCTCCAACTGCTGCAGCGTTCCCACGTAGGTCGGCGGCGATGCGCCCTGCGGTATCAGCTCCGCCGCCGCCCAGAGCTTGGTGTTGAGCGTGCGTGCGGTGTCCACGCCGTGCCGCATGTCGTACTCCGGCACGTGGTCCTGGTAGAAGTTCGTGTGGTAGTCCGAGACTGCTCTGAACAGCACGTTGATGTCGCCGTCCCGCGACAAGCGGCCCAGGTACGACTTCATCGAGTCGGCTGCACGCGGCCTACGGAAACACCCATCCCTGCGCCGCCGCTATCGCCTTCAGCGTGTGCATCACGGCGCCCCATATCTCTCGGACACCTGCAACCTGTCGGCGGCGGTCAGCTTGTCCTTCCGCAACAGCGCATCGGCGTGTTCCAGCAAGCCGTCTGCACGGGCGCGATGCTTCGCGCGCCGCTCTGCCAGTGGAGCGTCTCTCCCGATAGGTCCTTCGACCCGCGTCGTCATTCGTCTACTCTCCTGACGCCTGCGATGTCAGTATGAGCGGGCGCACGCCATCGGCGCAATAGGCGGATGTCACAAAGAGGTCATCTGTTTGCTGAGTGGACACGCGTCTGCCGCAGCGAGGCCTCAGTGGGATTCGTAGTCGCGTAGCTCGGCCTGCAGGTCTTGGATCTGGCTCCTGAGCGCATCTGTCCGGGCCCTGGCGATGAGAGAGTAGGCCCCTCCGGTGCCCCGGCTGAGGCTGTCGAGGGTACGGGACAGCCCGTCCGCCTGCGCCCTAGTGATGCGGTACTGCAGCTCGTTCTTGATCATGCGAGGCCCTCGGGGTCGATGGCGATTCGGCATCACAACACAGCCATTTGGGTGGGTGGGCCGGGTCCGTGGGTTGCAGGGTCTACGACATCAGTGTGGCCGGATGCGTGTCGTCTGCGCAAGAGGGGCGTGTCACATGGGGGGCAAGGAAGGAGCCTCACTCTTGGCGGGGTTCAGGATGACGGTGCCCGGGTTAGGCGTTGTTAGAGAGCACGCCCTGCTAACGCCCTAGCACATAGTGTTGCAAAGGAAGCTCTCCGAATCCGCCGGCACTCGCTACTCAATAGGTTCAAGTACTCAAGTGTCCAAGCATCCGAAAGATCCGTGTCGCTAAGCGATTCTAGCAGTACATTGGAACTTGGGTTCCTAGCCTGTAGTCGTTCGGCCGGCACCAATATCCAGCGTGGGGAAGGAGAGCTGATGGCAAGGGCAAAGTAGCCCACAGCTCCAGAAGAGTCAATTAGCGAAGCAAAGTCTTCGTTTGATAATTGACGTAGGCGTGGTCCGCCCACCTCAGCCTCAATCTCAAATCGGAATTCGAGCATATCTCTTGTTGCAACAATGTCTGGGTGTCCGACCTGATTGATTGCCATCACTTGCCAATTGAGCCGCAACAATACGTGTGCAGCGAGCGCTTGCACCTTATATCCGAATTCAGCCGCAGAGCTATCTAGGCGCATGTCCTCAACGCACTCAGAGGCATAGACTACCTCTGTACTATTCATAAACACTCAGTCTCGGTCCACTATCTGGGGACCACCCAGTGGGCTCAATGACAACGTAGCTATCTTTGTCGAACACTTTGGGTACAATTTCTCTAAAGCGTTCGGTTTCCTGCGAGGCAACGATTAGTTGCACGTTGTGCCCAAGCTCTTCTAACCGCTGCAACAATATGTTGATGTGGTAAGTGTCTAGGGCTCTAGTGGGATCGTCCAGCATGACAAGATAGACCTCTGTGGGAGTGTCGGCCGTCTGACTAAAGGCAAAATACGGGACGATGTTTAAGGCACTTTCGGCTTGGCCATTGAGCACGCCTGTTGGATCTTCTCTGCTGGTAGAATCTTGACTGCTTGCAACCCGTAGTTGTAGCTTCGGGAGAGCAGATGCCGAGATTATCAGCCGGTCATACCAAGGATGCTGTACTAGGGCATTGAAAGCTGTGGAAAGAATGTCTGATACGCGAGGAATATCTCGTGCTAGTTCTTCACGGAGAAGAGAATTTACTGTTTCCCTAATCGCCCGAACAGATTCGCCGAATGCGACCAAAGATTTATGCGAAGCTAACGCTTGTTCTAGATCCCTGCGCTGTGCCTGTAGATTGTTCAAGCGTTTTTGGATTTGGTGATAACGATTCTCTTCTTTGAGTTTGTTTAGTTCGCTATGCTTGGATTCGGCCCATGCTTCCTGATCAGCCATTTGGGTATTGAGAGCTGATTCCTTCTGGAGGTACCCTTCAATCAATTGGTCAATGGTTACCCCATTGGCGAGGCTTACGTTGTCCTGGTCATTTATCAGTTGTCGTGCTTCTTCGGCCTTGTGTAGAAGTGGTGTTAGGCCCGCTTCTGCTGCTGTCAGTAATCCTTGCACTTTTTGGCATTCTTGAAGCCATCCTTGCAGAGTCACGACCGTTTCACTTATGGAATGGTTTGATGCGCTCACGGCACTTTGGAGAACTGAAGTTAACTCTTCCCGGTTGTGCAAGTGTCCGCAAACTGGACAGGACACTTCATTGGATTCATCTTTGTTGACCAGATCAACTGCAAGACTCACAATAGAACCTTGTATGGATTGGAGGGTTTCTTTGGCCTTAGCGGCGTCAAGGGCTTGCTCCAACTCGGCAGGCGTAAAACCTTTATAGAGTTGTTCCAATTGAGTTTTCTTGTCTTGAATGCTGGTTTGCTGTTCCTCAATCGCTAGACCAATGCTGCGGACTTCCCCTAAATTGGTTCTTGAATCCACTAGGTCCGCAGACTGGGCGGTGAGGTCAACAAGGCCTTGCGCTTGCCTAGTGATTAGAAATTGCTCTGCACTTTCTACTAAAGCATCCAAGGACAAGCCTTCCAAGTCTGGGGGAGGGGTGGATCCTGTTATTTCTTCGATAAAACGGCGAGTCTTTTGTTCTGACGCAACTATGGATGGAGCGGGACCGCTGCCCCAAGGCGGTGCGTTGGCGATGTTGCTGCCGCGCCTCCTTTCGTCCGCTATATGTTGGTCGATATTGGTTCGTATACTGGTCAAATCGTCAGCTAGTTCTTCTTCAAGATCTCCTTGGTCTTCTAGGAAGTTGTCAAGAACGGTCAATAGGGCTCGTGGGTGAGTAAGGCCGAGATAGTTGAAGACAGTTTTTTCAAACGCGTCTAGATCCTCCGGTTGTTTCTGGAGTGGAGCCGACTGCGGCGCGAAAATTATGTGCGTTCCCTCACCAGCTTCCAAGGAATCAAGTTGTGGCATTATGTCGCGTATATTGTGTTGGTTGCCATGCTGGTCTGTGAGGACAGGAACACTAGTGCTGCCAGTTCCGAGATTCAAAGTTCGCCGCAGGACCCATGGTTCCCCATCACGATTCAAATTGACCGTAACCCTGCAAGGCCCCCGGTAGTGCTGGTTCTTGATAACTTCATTGGGTCGAAATGCTGAACCAAACAGTCCCCAACGGACAGCCTCTACAATGCTGGATTTACCATTGCCGTTTTGACCAAGCAGGAATACATGCCGACCTTTGAAATTAATGTCTTGGGATGCTGCGAATCCCTTGAAACCCTCTATTTCGACACTTTGAACGCTGAAACCGTTACTCACTGTCCTACCTCGTCTGGAAGTCTTCAAGTAACTCTTGCACTCTTGCCCCTAGGCGTTCCATTTCACCGTCCAAATATGTCTTGACGGATTCTGGTCCTTCCCTGTCGAAGGTATCGGCCAGCGGTGCCCACAGCTCTCGAACGTCTTCGCTCAATCGCTGCAAAACGGCCTCGCTAAATGAGCGATTGGGATTTTCGTCTGGCATTGCTATGCTCCGTTGCGTATTCGCCATTGGGGTCAGGGCTGCTAATCATAGACTGTCGTTCTATGTGAGTCCAACCCAAATGGCTGCACAGAGCCTCTCCCCCATCACTCCCTGTACAAGTCCCGCTCGTCGATGACGCGGCGGGCCTTGAACTGGGTGCGCTCCAGTTCGCCGGGGGCTTTGAGTTCGACGCTGGAGCGGATGCCGAGCGTGGCGCCGAGGTCCGATTGGAGCTGGCGCTTCACGGCGTCGATGCCGGCCTCGGCGGCAGCAGCCTCGGGCGTGTACTCGGCGAGGACGGTCAGCTCGTCCATCTGGCGCTCGCGGGAGACGACCATGCGGAACTCGCCGGTGAGGCCGGGGATGGCGCGCACGACGTTCTCGACCGCGCTCGGGTAGACGTTCTCGCCGCGCACGACCACCATGTCGTCGACGCGTCCGTAGATGCCGCGCGGCATGGTGGGGTAGGTGCGCCCGCACGCGCACGGCTCGTCCGTCCAGCTGGCGAGGTCGCCGGACCAGAAGCGGATGAGCGGCTGGGAGGTGCGCTCCAGGTGCGTGTAGACGGGCACGCCCTCGCCACCGTACGGGGCGACTTCCAGCGAGGTGGGGTCGATCAGCTGGGTGAAGACCATGTCCTGCCAGAGGTGCATGCCGCCGTCGCTGTAGCGGCAGCCGCCGTTGCTCATCCACGGCGACATCTCGCCGGTCGAGCCGCTGTCGACGATGACCGGGTTGCCGTAGGCCTCCTCCAGCGTGCGGCGTGTCGCGGGGATGGACGCTCCGGGCTCGCCGGAGAAGAAGAGCGTGCGAAAGCCGAACTCCTTCGGGTCGACGCCTTCCTCGCGCGCGGTCTCGGCCAGGTAGAGGCAGAACGACGGCGTGCCGTAGAAGACGGACGGTTTCGCGGCGAGGCACCAGCGGACGGCCATGCGCGTCTGCCCCGGCGCGCCCGCGCCGAAGGGGAAGCACTTGGCGCCCATGCGCTCCGCGCCGACGAGCATCCCCCACGCACCCATGTAGAGGCTGAACGGGGCGGCCATGAAGACCATGTCGCCGGGACGCACCCCCGCGCCCCACTCGACACGCGCGTGCGCCTCGCCGATGCGCTCCCAATCGCCCCTGCTGATGGCGATCACGGTGGGGATGCCGGTCGTGCCGGAGGAGCCGTGGATGCGCTGGATGTTCTGCCAGTCGTCGCAGATATTGCTGCCGAACGGCGGGTTGTCGAGGAGGTCCTGGCGCAGGTCCTCCTTCGTGATGATGGGGATGCGCTGTACGTCGTCCAGCGTCTTCAACTGGTCGGGGTGGAATCCGGCCTCGCCCCAGCGCTTCTTGTAGAACGGCGAGCGCTCGTGCGCCCACGCGGCCTGCCGCTGGAGTTTCGCCACGATGAGGGCGTCGCGGTCCTCGACCGGCATCGTCTCCAGCGCGGGGTCCCAGTACTCCTGGTCCGGCGGCGGCACGTAGGAGCGGTCGTAGACCGGGGGCCACTCGAGCGTCATGGCTGCTTCGCTCCGTCCGACAGGCGCTCCCTGATGAACGCCTCGATGTCGCGCAGGCTGGAGCCGACGGGGAAGACGCCGTCGATGCCGATCTCCTCGAGCGCCTCGCGGTCGCCGTCGGGGACGGTGCCGCCGAGGAGGATGAGCGTCTCGCCGCGCATCTCGCGCTCGTCGACCACCTTCATCAGCCGCGTCATGAGCGGCTTGTGCGCGCCGGAGAGGAGCGAGATGCCGATGACGTCGGCGTCCTCCCGCTGGGCGCGGTCGACGACCTGCTCCGGCGTGACGCGCATGCCCATGTAGACGACGTCCATGCCCGCCTTCTCCAGCGCCTTGGCGATGACCTTGATGCCGCGGTCGTGGCCGTCGAGCCCGAGTTTCGCGAGGATGACTTTCGTGGGTTTGGAAGTCGTCATGGCTAGAAGATGCCCGGGTCCTCGTGGTCGCCGAAGACGTCGCGGAGGGCGCCCATAATCTCGCCCTCGGTGGCGTCGGCGCGGGAGGCGTCGAGGATGAAGGGCATCGTGTTCTCGTCGCCGCGTGCGGCCTGCCGCAGCGCATCGAGCGCAGCCTCGGTGCGGGCGGAGTCGCGCTCGTGGATGACGGCTTCGAGCCGCGCTATCTGGCGCTCCTCCTCATCGTCGTCGTGCTCGTAGAGCTCGGGCGGCGGGACGGAGTCCTCCTCGTGCTCGTTGAGGCCGAGCACCTTGTAGGCGTGCTCCTCGATGCGCTCCTGGTAGTCGAACGCGGCCTCGGAGATCTCGCGCTCGATGTAGCCGTTCTCGATGGCGGCGAACATGCCCGCGAGCACGCCCTCGCCGCCGCCCATGTCCTCGATGGTGCGGATGTAGGCGAGCGCCTCCTCCTCGATCTCGTTCGTGAGCTTCTCGATGAAGAACGAGCCGCCGAGCGGGTCGATGGTGTTCGCGACGCCGGTCTCGTTGCCGATGATGCGCTGGGTGTTGAGCGACATCCGCATCGCGTCCTCGGAGGGGATGTCGTGCGCCTCGTCGTAGCCGCTGACGTGGAGCGACTGCGTGCCCCCGAGGACGGCGGCCATCGCCTGCGTCGTGCCGCGTATCAGGTTGTTGAGCGCGCCCTCGCGTATCAGCGTCGAGCCGAGCGTCTGGGAGTGGAAGCGGCAGAGCATCGCTCGGGGGTCGGTTGCGCCGTAGCGCTCCTTCATGAGCCGTGCCCAGAGCCGCCGCGCCGCGCGGAGTTTGGCGACCTCCTCGAAGAAGTCCATGTGGACGCCGAAGAAGTACGAGAGGCGCGGGCCGAAATCGTCGGGCGAGAGGCCGCGCTGCAGCCCGCCTTCGACGTAGGCCATGCCCTGCGCGAGCGTGAAGCCGACCTCCTGGCCGGCGGTCGAGCCCGCCTCGCGGGTGTGGTAGCCGGAGATGGAGATCGTGTTCCAGTTGGGGACGTTGCGGGTGCAGAACTCGACCACGTCCATCGTCATGCGGTACGCCCCGCGCGGCGGCAGCGCGAACGTCTTCTGCCCGTGGAACTCCTTGAGGGAGTCGTTCTGCACCGTGCCGCGCAGCGCGTCCCACGGGACGCCGACCTTCTCGGCGTGCGCGAGCAGGAACGACAGCAGCACGATGGCCGGGTGGTTGATGGTGAGGGAGATGCTGACCTTGTCGATGGGGATGTCGTCGAAGAGGTCGGACATGTCGCGCGCGGTGTCTATGGCGACGCCGAGCCTCCCGACCTCGCCCTCGGAGAGCGGGTGGAGGGAGTCGTAGCCGGTGAGGGTGGGGTGGTCAAAGTCGGTGGAGAGGCCGGTCTGTCCATGGGCGAGCAGGTACTTGTACCGCTCGTTCGTCGACTTGGCCGTGCCGAACCCGGCTATCTGGCGGCGCGTCCACTGGCGGGCGCGGTACATGGTGGGGTAGACGCCGCGCGTGAACGGGTACGCGCCGGGGAAGCCGATGTCAGTTGCGTAGTCGAGGTCGGGCGCGTCGGCGGGGGTGTAGATGCGGTCGATCTCACGACCGGAGACGGTGAGGAAACGCTCCTGCGACTCTGGGGCGCGCTCCAGCGTTCTGCGCAACTCGTCGTGCTCCCACGCGAGTTCGGCCTCCTGCGCTTTCTTCGTGGCTTTCCGGTCGTAGAGGGTCATGGGCGAGGATTATACGGTAACGGCAACTCAAGGAGAGCCGCCGGCAGGGTGCTATGCTATGAACAGTCCGAAGTAGAATCGGGACTGATGAGCTGAACGATGCGATCGGGGAGGTAGACCATGGAAGGCGCCGCAGCACTGTTGGAGCGCATCACGGCCCGGCCCGACGTGTTCGGCGGAAAGCCGATCGTTCGGGACATGCGGATATCGGTGGAACTCATTCTGAGCCTTCTGAGCCAGGGAGCCACCCAAGAGGAAGTGCTGGGCGATTACCCCGGATTGGAGCCTGAGGACATCCGCGCCTGTATCGCCTATGCCCACACCGTCATCGCAGGCGACACCCTGGCTCCTGTCTCCGTCGCGTCTCCGTGAGATTCCTTGTAGACCGATGCGCCGGACGCCGCTTAGCTGAGTGGCTTAGAAACGAAGGACATGACGTGGTCGAGGCTACGGCCCTGGGTCCTGACCCCGGTGACAGGGCATTGCTGGAATTGGCGGAGTCGACCGACCGGGCGTTGATCACTATAGATACCGACTTTGGAGAGTTGATCTACCTGCACGATGTTTCACACGCGGGCTTGGTCCGGTTGCCGGATGTTCCCGTTGCACAACGCATAGTTCTGATCGCCGAGATCATCGAACGGCATCGTCAAGCCTTAGAAGAGCGAGCAGTAGTAACGATACGTGGGAACCGCATACGGGTCTCGCATCCACCACGATGACGAACGCGTGTCCGGGCAGGAATCGAGGTGCGTCGCTCGCTTATCATTGCCAGACGCGCGCCCGTCCGAGCGGGCATCGCCGGAAGGAGTCCCCATGCTGCGCAGCCTCGGAGGGAAGAGCCCGCAGGTCCACCCCACCGCATTCGTCAGCGAGTTCGCCTACGTCGTCGGCGACGTCCGCATCGGGCCGTACGCTTCGATCTGGCCGGGGGTCGTGCTCCGCTCGGACCGGGGCACCATGACGATCGGGGAGGGCACCAACATCCAGGACGGCTCCATCTGCCACGCCGACGGCGACCTCACCATCGGCGACTACGTGACGCTGGGGCACGCGGTGATCTGTCACGCCGAGACGGTCGGCGACCACTGCCTGCTCGGCAACAACTGCACGCTCAACGACAAGTCGACCGTGGGGTCGTGGTGCATCGTCGCGGCGGGCGCGGTGCTGCTGGAGGGCCGCAACGTGCCGGACCGCTCGATCGCCGCGGGCGTCCCGGCGAAGGTGCTCGGCCCGCTCACCGACAAGCACTACGAACTCGTGCAGATGAACGCGGACGAGTACGTGAAGCTGGGCCAGGAGTACAAGGCGGAGGGGACGCTGGAGGGCTAGTACCGCGCTGCAGTTGCCCTCAGGGTGTCGGCGTGGGCGAATATCTCATCCACGCTGTCGATAGGCAGACGCGTCTCTTTCTTGTTCTCATCAAAGATGCCAAGGTACTTCTGCTTCTTGTCGAACCAGAACCGGCACACTGGCTTGCGCTGGTTGTCGTCGAGCACGATGGTGCACGCCCGCTTTGAGTCGCGTAGCGTAACCCGATTCGGTTCCACTGAAGCGTGAAGAATCGCTTTGACCGCGTAGTATCCGTTGAGTTCCGTTTCAGTAGTGACGATGTCGTCTTCGGGCTCCTCGGTTGCGGAGGTTGAATCCGAACCAGAGGTGACCTCCGGAGCCGAGGGATCTCCTTGGGCTAGGGCAGTATTCAAAGTTCCGCGGAGCTCATCCCGAATCAGTTGGCGGGCAGCACGCCTTGTCATCGATGTGAACTGCTCAAGCTTCGCCTTGGTCTTCACCCCGGAATAGACGCGTCCCATGAGCAGCCGAACGAACTCCTCAGACGGATTGGTCACCTCTTGTTGAAGCTCACTCTTGATGGCCCGCGTGTACTTCAGTTCGTTTGCTGATGCGCGGATTGCCTCAGGATTGAACTCTGACTTGACGAACTTCGCGACTTCGTCCACCGGAGCGGCATCAGCGTCGAGCAGGTCAAGGATCAGGAAAGGACGATGATCCATGATGTTGTCCTTTTCCAGGTCCGAGTAGAAGAGGTATTTGATGCCGTCTGTGTAGATGCCGAATTGGGCAGACGGAGTCGTAGTGAAATAGCGGTACAGTTGGCTTGGCTCCTCCTCGTGGAGGCGAGACCCTGCCTTCTTGGCCTCAATGAGTATGAGCGGCTCACC
Organism: Dehalococcoidia bacterium; assembly: GCA_965116305.1. Classification (GTDB taxonomy): domain Bacteria; phylum Chloroflexota; class Dehalococcoidia; order Lucifugimonadales; family Australimonadaceae; genus Bin16. The sequence goes on from OZ220673.1 coordinate 710,790, forward strand.
GTCTCGGAAGATGGCGTAGTCCACCTTCTCGCCCCTCTTTACGCCTACGTCTGCGGTGTACTCTGGCACCACCTCAGTGAGATCCGTCGTGTCGTACCCCAGTACTTCTCTGATGAATGGGTTGATGAGGGCAAGCTTGGTCGCCTCTTCGGTCTGTATGTGAGGCAGCTGCTGTTGTGCCTTGTCCGCAAGGTCTCGAACGCGGGCCGTGATGTCCATGCGAAAGCTCCGTACTGGTCTGGTGCGGCGTGGATTCTAGCATAGCTTCACCTCTGCGATTCCCCCTTGCACCGTGCGTCGATGCCTAGCCCCGAGAGATTCCTCGGCTGTGCTCGGAATGACATACCCAGCCCCAGGCCACGCCCCGTGCACGCTGCCCGCGTGCGCTGGATTCCCGCCGGTGCGGGAATGACGAGGGCAACAGGCTGCGAGGTTCCTGCCTCCGCAGGAACGACAGGTGTGGCGTTTGTGAAACGGCGCACAGACGCTTGTCGCAGGGAGCGCGCAACGCCTATAATCGCGGAGGCGGTTCCGAGTTCGGGCCGCCGCTCTGTACGCACCCCCGCGCCCACGCTGTCCGTTCGTAAGGGAACGAGGTTCCTGCCTCCGCAGGAACGACGGAACTGCAGAACGGCGGCAGAGGACGCATCAAGAGGAGGCACCGATGGCCAACCTGCGACTGCCCGGCCCCACGCCCGTCCCGCCGGACGTCTACGAGGCGATGAGCAAGGAGATGATCGACCATCGCGGCGTCGAGTTCGCCGAGATGCTCCGACGCACGACCGCCAATCTCAAGCGCGCCTTCCAGACCGAGAACGACCTGTACGTCCTCACGTCCTCCGGCACCGGAGCGATGGAGGCCGCCGTCGTCAACACGCTCTCTCCCGGCGAGCGCGTGCTCGGCGTCACCATCGGCAACTTCGGCGACCGCTTCCTCAAGATCGCGTCCGCCTACGGCGCGAGCGTCAACGAACTGAAGTTCCCGGACGGCGACGTCGCCATCCCGGAGCAGATCCGGCAAGCGCTGAAGGACGACCCGGACGTGACCACCGTCCTCATCACGCACAACGAGACGTCCACCGGTATCACGAACGACCTCGAGACCATCGCGGGCATCGTGAAGGGCGAGTTCGACAAGATGATCCTCGTCGACGCCATCTCGTCGCTCGGCTCCATCAAGCTGCCCGTGGACGAGTGGGGCCTCGACGTGGTGGTCGCCGGTTCACAGAAGGGCTGGATGTGCCCGCCCGGCCTCGCCATGATCAGCTTCAGCGAGCGCGCGTGGAAGGCAGCGGAGACTTCGAAGATGCCGAAGTTCTACTTCAGCCTCACCGAGGCGGAGAAGTCGCTGAAGGCGGGACAGACCCCGTGGACGCCCGCCATCTCGCTCCTGTTCGGCCTCGACTACGCGGTGCAGCAGATGCTCGCCCGCGGCGACATGCAGGCGGTCTACGACTTCCACCAGGAGATAGCGCAGTACACGCGCGACGGCCTCAAGGCGATGGGCATCGGGCTGGTCGCCAAGGACGAGCGCTTCGCCTCCAACACCGTGACCGCCGCGTGGGTGCCGGAGGGCATCACCGACGAGGCGCTGCTCGCGATGCTGCGCGACGACTACGACATCATCGCGGCGGAGGGACGTGGCCTGCTCACGGGGCGTGTGTTCCGCATCGGCCACATGGGCTACGTGAACCAGGAGGACATCGACGACGTGTTCGGCGCGCTGAAGGACGCGCTGCCGAAGCTCGGACGCCAGGCGTCGGCGGTGGGGCAGGCGTGACCCGGCGGAGGCAGGGATGGCCAGGGTTCTCGTAGCCGACCCGATAGACGAGCTCGGCGTTGCGCGGCTGAAGGCCGCCGGGCATCACGTCGACGTCCGCAAGGGTCTCAGCGAGGACGAGCTGTGCGCCATGGTTGGCGACTACGAGGCGATGGTCGTCCGCAGCGAGACGAAGGTCACCGCGCGTATCATCGAGCACGCCACCAAGATGCTCGGCATCGGGCGCGCGGGCGTGGGCGTGGACAACATCGACGTGGACACCGCTACGCAGCACGGCATCGCGGTCGTGAACTCGCCCACGGGCAACACCATCGCCGCCGCCGAGCACGCGTTCGCGCTCATGATCTCGCTCGCCCGCAATATCCCGCAGGCGGACGCCTCGATGCGCCGCAGCGAGTGGACGCGCTCGCGCTTCATGGGCGTGGAGCTGCGCGGCAAGACGCTCGGCATCATCGGCCTCGGGCGCGTCGGCTCGGAGGTCGCGCACCGGGCGCGCGCCTTCCAGATGCACGTCGTCGCGTACGATCCGTACGTCTCGATGGAGCGGGTGCGCGGCCTCGGCGTCGAGTCCGTTTCGATGGAGCGCCTGCTCCGCGAGTCTGACTTCATCAGCATCCACACGCCGCTGACCTCCGGCACGAAGAGCCTCATCGGCGAGCCGGAGTTCGCGCTGCTCAAGCCGGGCGTCCGCATCGTGAACGCGGCGCGCGGGGGTCTCGTGGACGAGCGGCTGCTGCAGGAAGGGCTTGCCAGCGGCGCGATAGGTGGCGCGGCACTGGACGTCTACCCCGTCGAGCCGCCGCAGGACCTTCCTCTGCGCGAAGAGCAGCGCGCGGTGCTCACGCCGCACCTCGGCGCGTCCACGGAGGAGGCGCAGGTAGAGGTCGCGCTGGAAGTGGTCGAACAGCTGAACGCCATCCTGAGCGGGGGCGCCGCCCAGTACACCATCAATATGCCGTTCGTTCCGCAGGAGGTCATGGAGGCGCTGGGCCCCTACCTGCCCGTCGCGACGACGATGGGACGCCTCGCCATCCAGCTCACCGACGGCCAGTTGGAGAGCGTCGCGGTCCGCGTCGCCGGGGAGATCGCGCACCACGACGTGGAGATCCTCGCGTCGGCGGCGCTGGTGGGCGTGCTTGGCGTCGCGACCGACATGCGGATCAACCTGGTGAACGCGCAGGCGATGGCGCAGGAGCGCGGCATCAGGATCGTCGAGGAGAAAGACCCCGAGGGCGCCGAGCAGTACCTGAACCTGGTGGGCGTCGAGGTGCGTTCGACCGGCGGCACCGTCTACATCGCAGGGACGTCGGTGCACGGCACGGTGCACCTGAACCGCCTCAACGACTTCACCCTCGACATGGACCCGAGCGCCCCCTACATGCTCTTCACGACGCACACCGACCAGCCGGGCATGATCGGTAAGGTCGGCACGATAGCGGGCGAGCACGACTCGAACATCTCCTTCATGGAGGTGGGGCGCGCGGCCCCGCGCGGCGCGGCCACGATGATCGTGGGGTTCGACGACCCCGTGACGGACGAGATGCTCAGGGACATCAGGGCCATCGAGGGCATGACGACCGCGCGGCTCGTGACGTACGAGACGTCGGCACCGGTGCAGCCGCGCCTCCGGGGAACGTAGGGGCACTCCCGAGAGATTCCTCGGCTTCACTGCGCTCCGCTCGGAATGACAAGGCTGCGAGGTTCCTGCCTGCGCAGGAACGACGAGGTAGCAAGGAGTGTTCTTGTCCGTGGTCTGCCCTCGTGCTACGATGCGGCACACCGTTCGTTAGGAATTTCACGAACAGACGCTGTCCATGACGACCACATCCAGACCGCATGGCGCTCCCGATAACGCAACCCCCGGCTCCCTGCGTGAACGTGCGCGACGGGCGATAGCGGAACAACCCTCGCCCACGGTTACGATGCTGTCGTCACTGCTCGCCGCCCAGGACGAGCTGGGCTACCTCCCGTACGAGGCCGTCGACGAGGTCTCACTGGGCACCGGTTCCAGCGTCAACGAGGTCTGGGCTGTCGCCTCGTTCTACCCCAACTTCCGCTTCACGCCCCCGGCGCGGCACTCCGTCGAGATCTGCTGGGGGCCGACCTGCCACGTCCTCGGAGCGCAGCCCATCCTGCAGGGCCTCGTGAGTCACCTCGGCCTCGATGGGGAAGGGGATACGGAGGACGGCAGCATCTCGCTGAAGTACAACACCTGCCTGGGCGTCTGCCCGCACGCTCCGGCGATGAGCTTCGACCACGAACTGGCCGGACGCATGTCGCTCGACGAGGCGGTGAGCCGTGTCGAGCAGATCAGGTCGGCCGATATGGAGCAGGGCGCGTGACGCTGGCTGACTATCTCAAGTCCCTCTCCCTACGGCGTGGCCTGACGGCCACTCTGGATTCCCGCCTTCGCGGGAATGACGGGGAGTGTGGGCCTATCGGAGGCAGGGGCGCGTGACGGAAGCGTACGAAGCACTCTCCCGCCGCGCGTCGGCGCGCTGGGACGAGCTGCACGCCAGGCCCTGGGTGCGCGTCGGCACGGGGCTGATGGGCGAGGCCGTGGGCGCGCTCGAAGTGCTCTCGGCGTTGCGGGAGGCCGTCGAAGGGGCGGGCGTCGAAACGACCGTCTCGGAGGTCGGAACGACCGGGCTCTGCTACGCGGAACCGATCGTGGACGTGCACGTGCCGGACGGCCCGCGCGTGCTCTACGGCAACGTCCGTCCCGAGCAGGTCGAGGCCATCGTGCAGCGGCATATCGTTGGCGGGGAGGCGGTGACCGACCTCGCGCTCGCGACGGTCGACTCGGACGTTGCAGGCGTTCCGCGGCTCGAAGATCTGCCGATGATGCGCGGCCAGGTGCGCGTCGCGCTCCGCAACGCGGGCCAGATAGACCCCACCGACATCGACCAGTACGTTGCGCGCGGCGGCTTCTCCGGATTGGACAAGGCGCTGACGTCGCTCACGACGGAGCAGACGCTCGACGAGATCAAGAACTCCGGCCTGCGCGGACGCGGGGGCGCGGCGTTCCCCACCGGCATGAAGTGGGGGTTCCTCGCGGGCAACCCCGCTCCCCAGAAGTACATCCTCTGCAACTGCGAGGAGGGCGACCCGGGCGCGTTCAACGACAAGACGATCCTGGAGTCGGACCCGTTCACGCTCGTCGAGGGCTGCATCATCGCGGGCTACGCGACCGGCGCGAGCAACGGCATCGTCTTCATACGCCACGGCCACGACTCCCCGATAGACCGGACGCGCGCCGCCATCCAGGCGTGCTACGACAACGGCGTCTTGGGCGACAGCGTTCTCGGCACGGAGTTCTCGTTCGACATGGAGGTCTCGCTCGTCGGCGAGTCGTACGTCGCGGGCGAGGAGACCGCGCTGATGGAGGCGATAGAGGGCAAGCGCTCCATGCCCCGGTTCCGCCCGCCGTTCCCGGCGGCGTACGGCGTGTGGGGCAGGCCGTCCAACATCAACAACATCAAGACGCTCAGCTACGCGCCGGAGATCGTGCGGCGGGGAGCGGAGTGGTTCTCGGGCATCGGCACGGAGAAGAGCAGCGGCACGGCCATCGCCTGCCTCTCCGGCGACATACGCTACCCCGGCCTCGTCGAGGCGCCGTTCGGGCTGACGGTCCGCGACGTCATCGAGGGGATGGGAGGCGGCGAGCCGAACGGCAGGGCGCTCAAGTTCCTGCAGACCGGCGGCCCGCTCGGCGGCGTTCTGCCCGCGGAGCAGTTCGACATGGTGCTCGACTTCGACGAGATGGTCGCGGCGGGCGCGATGTTCGGCTCAGGCGGACTCATCGTCTGCAACGAGGAGCGCTCGGTCGTCGACCTGACGCGGACGCTCGTGGCGTTCGACCAGATGGAGTCGTGCGGCAAGTGCTTCCCGTGCAGGCTCGGGATGAGCCACATCCTGGAGATACTGGAACGCATCGCAGCAGGGAAGGGTCGCAGCGGCGACATGGAATTGATGGAGCGCGTCGGCGTGAACATGCGCGGCGGCTCGCTCTGCGGCCACGGCCAGCTCGGCTACAACCCGGTGGCGAGCGCGGTGCGCTTCTTCGGCGGCGAATTCGAGGCGCAGCTCGAGGAGGGCGCACCGGCGCTCGCCTCGTTCGTGGGACCGAAGTCGACGCGGCGCGGCGCGCAGATGTCCGGCGACACGCCGACGGCGTCGGTGAAGCCGGACTTCGTGATGCAGATAGAGGCCAAACCTGTCGCACGGGAGGGGACCGTTGCGTAGTCCAGGCTCGTACCACCCCACTCCGCCCCGGAGTACCCTCACCCCAGCCCTCTCCCCTTGTAGGGAGAGGGGGTCAGGCGCCCGAGAGATTCCTCGGCTCCGCTGCGCTTCGCTCGGAATGACAACTTCCTCTCCTCAACCACCGCCCCGACTACGTGAGGCAGGACATGGCTGACGAGATCACGATCACGATAGACGGGCAGGAGGTCACGACCGAGCCCGGCAAGATGGTGGTGCAGGCGGCGAACGACGCCGGCATCTATATCCCGTACCTCTGCTACCACCCGGGCATGAAGCCGTACGGCGCGTGCCGCATGTGCGTCGTGGAGATCGAGGGCCAGCGCGGGACGCCCGCTTCGTGCACGCTGCCGGTCCGCGACGGCATGGTCGTGAACACGAAGGGCGACGACGCCACCAAGGTCCGCAACACCACGCTGGACCTGCTGCTGTCGGAGCACCCGCACGGATGCCTCACCTGTCACCGGATCGACCTCTGCGGCCCGCAGGACATCTGCCTCCGCCACGTCGACGTGGTCGACCGGTGCGTGACCTGCCCGAAGAACGAGCGCTGCGAGCTGAAGGACACGACGCGCTTCCACACCCAGGAGCTCGTCTCTCCGCTCACGTACCAGTACCGCAACCTGCAGGTGGAGACGAAGGACCCGTTCTACGACCGCGACTACAACCTCTGCATCGTCTGTGCGCGCTGCACGCGGGCCTGCGACGAACTGCGCGGCGACGTTGCCATAGGCATGACGGAGCGCGCGGGGCAGGTGCTGGTCGGCACGGTGATGGGCGACTCGCTGCTGGAGTCCGGCTGCGAGTTCTGCGGCGCGTGCATCGACGTCTGCCCGGTAGGCGCGCTCACCGAGACGGCCTACAAGTGGGAGCGCCCCGCGCGCGTCGAGCAGTCGGTCTGCGCCGAGTGTCCGGTCGGCTGCACGATGACCTACGAGGTCAACCACTGGGAGCGGGTCGTGCGCGCGGTGCCGGAGTTGAACGCTCCCGCGAACATGGGACAGGCGTGCTTCAAGGGCAAGTTCGGGTTCGAGTACGTCAACGACAAACGCCGCATCCGCAAGCCGCTGGTGCGACGGAACGGCGAACTGCAGGAGGCCTCGTGGGACGAGGCCATAGCCGCCGCTGCCGAGGGCCTCGCGCCGCACAAGGGCGCCGCTTTCGCGCTGATGGCGAACCCGCGCAACACCAACGAGGAGCTCTACGCGGCGCAGAAGTTCGCCCGCGCCGTCATGGGCTCGAACGCCGTCGACGTCGCGTCGAACGACCGCCCCGGCATCGTCGAGGGCCTGCAGGACGTGTTCGGTTACTTCGCCGGAACGATGAACACGTGGGAGCTGGCGGACTCCGCCGTTGTCATGGTGGTCAGTGCAAACCTTACTGAAGAACAGAACGTCGTCGGCGTGCCGGTCAAGCGCGCCGTCCGCGCCGGTACGCAGCAGCTCATCGTCATCGATTCGCGCGAGGTCGAGCTCACCCGATACGCGTCGCTCTGGCTGAGGCCGTACCCCGGCACCGATCCGGTCCTGCTCGGCGGCCTGCTGCGCTGCATCGTCGACAACGGGCTGGCCGACATGGACTTCGTCAACGAGCGCGCGGAGGGCTGGGACGAGCTGGTCGCCTGCCTCGCGCCGTTTACGCTTGAGGCCGTCGCCGCCGAGACCGGCGTGCCCGCCGGGCAGATCGAAGAAGCGGCGCGCCTCTATGCGGAGTCCGGCCCCGCCGCGCTGCTGTTCGGCGGCGACAGCTCGATCGGCGGCACGCGCCGCACGCTCTCGCGGATTGTGGCTGCGCTTGCCGTCGCCACCGGCAACATCGGCAGGCACGGCGCGGGCATCCTCCCGCTCTACCAGGGCGCCAACGCGCAGGGCGGTTTCGACATGGGCACGTGGGCGGCGTCGCTGCCCGGCCACCATCTGCTCGACGAGGCCGACGCTCGCGAGAGGTTCGGTGCGCTGTGGGGCGTTCCCGTCCCCGACGAGCGCAACCCCGGCAACCGCAGCCTCTTCGCCCGGGCGCGTGAGGGCGGGATCAAGGCGATGGTGATGCTGGGCGACCACGTCCACTACGAGGACGGCACGCTGGGCGACGTGATGGGCGCACTCGACGCGGTGGAGTTCCTCGTGGCGACGAGCGCGTTCCCGTCTGAGATCACGGAGCGGGCGCACGTCGTCTTCCCGGCCGAGGTCTGGGCAGAAAAGACGGGCACATACACCAACATCGAGCGTCGCGTGCAGCTGCTCCGCAGGGTGGCGAAGAACAAGCGCGTCGACTCCCGGAGCGACCTCGACGTGCTCTGTGCTCTCGCGGGAGCGATGGGAGCGCAGGGCTTCGCCTGGGACGGCCCGCAGCAGGCGCTCGACGAGATAGCGCAGGTCGTGCCCGAGTACGCGGGCATCTCGTGGGAGCGGCTGCTCCGCGAGCGGCTGGACATCGTGACAACACCCGGCGACGAGCCGCAGCCGACGCAGGTGATGTACACCGGCAACGTGCTGACGGGCCTGCAGTGGCCGTGCGCGCCGGAGGGCGCTTCGGACGAGCCGCAACTGTTCGTGGACCGGTTCCGCCACGGCAAGGCGACACTCCAGCCTGTAGCGTGGCACTCGCGTCCCGAGGTCGACCCGCAGTATCCGCTCATGCTGGCGCACGGGCGGGTGCTCCTGGAGCCGGGCCGGAAGCCGAACGTGACGGTGGTCGGCAAGCGCAACCGCATCGAGCGAGAGGAGCGCTTCGTGCTCAACCCCTCGGACGCCGCCGCCACCAAGCTCGCCGAAGGCGACGCGGCCTCGGTGACGACGGCTGACGGAGCCGAGCGTCGCGGCGTGGTCGCGCTCTCGGACGCCGTGCCGGTTGGCGTGGTGTCGCTGACGACGCTCTTCGGCGAGCTGGCGGTGGAGGTCGACGCCTCGGACCGCCCGGACCCCATGAATCACATCCCCCGGCTGAACGCCGCGCCCGTTCGTATCGCCCCTATCCCTCGCACCGGTTCACCCTCACCCTAACCCTCTCCCCTCAAGGGAGAGGGGATCAAGCGATAACGGAGGAACATGACGCAAGCGCAGGACCGTCTGGCGAATCTGCCGCGTGCATACGTGGCCAAGAAGCAGGAAGTGGCGGAAGACCTCTTCCTGCTGTGGCTCCGGCCCGACGAACCGTTCCGGTTCAAGCCGGGCCAGTACATCACGATAGGGACGGGCGGGATCGAGCGTCCGTACTCGATAGCATCTGCGCCGTACGAGTCGCTCATCGAGCTCTTCATCGAGTACGTGCTGCCGGAGTACGGCGGGAAGCTCACGCCGCTGCTCTGGAACCTGCACGTCGGCGACTCGGTGTCGATGCGCCCGCGCGCCAAGGGGCTGTTCGTCTTCCAGCCGCAGTTCCACCACCACCTCATGCTGGGCACCGTGACGGGCGTCGCGCCCTATGTCAGCATGATCCGCCAGGCGCTGAAGGACAACATCCGCGGCCACCACTTCTACGTGATGGAGGGCGCCAGCCACCAGGACGAGTTCGTCTACGACTCGGAGCTCCAGCGGCTCGCCGAGCGGATGCCCGAACTCGTCACGTTCGTGACGACGGTGAGCCGCCCGCAGGCTGAGCGCAACCGCAGCTGGAACGGCCCCACCGGCAGGGTGAACACGCTCGTTGAGGAGTACATGCAGCGCTGGAGCCTGCCGAAGGACGACACGGCCATCTACCTCTGCGGCAACCCCGGCATGATCGAGGACGTGAAGGAGCGCCTCGCCGGTCAGGACTGGCACCTCTACGAGGAGCGCTTCTGGAAGGAAGACGAGTAGGGTGAGATCGGCTAAGGCTGCGGCGGGAGTTGGGGTCGGAGTTTTCGTTCTGGCGGCCATCGCCGTGTGGGTCGTGTTGCAGTTGCTGCCGCCGAGCTTCTGCGACCTAGTCCTCGTGTTGGATACGGCATTCGATGTCGGAGAGAACATTCGGGATGCGGTGGAGGACTTCTGGTCACAAGTAACGGACGAGATGGTGGCTGGACTGCCGAACGAACTCCGCGCACCAGCGGAATTCCTGGTAGCAGCTATTGAGGCAGCCTTGGCGCTGCCGAGGCTGGTTGGCGAAATCCTGTTTGATCGGATCGACCCCGCGTTGGATGCGATGGCCACGGCGTGCAGGACGGTGGGTTAGGTGGGGTATAAGCGGGGAGTACGGTAAACTGCGCGTAGCCGTCTCGAAGGAGCAGCCCGATGGAAGTAAAGGAACTCGGACACGTTGTGCTGTTCGTTGCGGACGTCGAACGCTCGCGCCACTTCTACACCGACGTACTCGGCTTCAGCGAGATACGCCGCGAGGGCCAGCGCCCCAACACGGCGATGTACTCCACGGGGCGCACGCACCACGAGCTCTATCTGATGCAGGTAGGCGAGGACGCGCAGCCCATCCCGGAAGGGAAGCGGCTGGGTCTCTACCACATCGGCATCAAGATCGGCACGACGGACGAGGAGTTGCGGGACGCGCTCGCCGAGCTGCAGGAGGCCGGGGTGCGCGTGGTCGGCCACAACGACCACGGTCACACGCACAGCCTCTACATCCTCGACCCGGACAGCAACGAGATCGAGCTGTACATCGACGTGCAGCCGGAGACGTGGCGCGAGGAGTTCGCGCAGGAGGTCCCGCTCCGGCCCGCGCTGCGGTAGGGGGCGGCAACCCTCACCCGCCGCGCTGTCGCGCGTCGACCTCTCCCAGAGGGCGAGGTGAAGGGGGGGCGGGGTTCCTGCCTGCGCAGGAACGACGGGTGGTTCGACAAGCTCACCATGAGCGGGCGAATCCCGAGAGGATTCCGCGCGCTAAAGCGCGGGCTCCGCTGCGCTCCGCTCGGAATGACACGTCCCAGGCGCCCGCTCCGCCGATTCTGCCCTCACCCGCCGCGCTATCGCACGTCGACCTCTCCCAGAGGGCGAGGTGAAGGGGCGGGGTTCCTGCATAGGCAGGAACGACGAAGCTCCCTTGCCATCCCATCCTGTTCGAATGTCAACCCCGCATTCCGTTTGGGCGGCTGGCTGACTAGAATCCCTTCGTGGCCAGCCCCGTTCGCAAGCAGTACCTGGAGATCAAGTCGCGCTACCCGGATGCGCTGCTGCTGTACCGCATGGGCGACTTCTACGAGACGTTCGACGAGGACGCCCGGCTCGCCGCGCGCGACCTGGAGATAGTCCTCACGCAGCGCGACATGGGGCAGGGCGAGATGGTCCCCCTCGCGGGCATCCCGTACCACGCGCTGGACGGCTACCTCGCCAAGCTCGTGCGGAAGGGCCACCGCGTCGCCATCGCGGAGCAGACGAGTGAGCCGGACGGCAGGACGCTCGTGAGCAGGGACGTCGTTCGCGTCGTCACGCCCGGCACCGTCATCGAGCCGGGGATGCTCGACTCCGGCGCCAACAACTACCTCGTGGCCGTGGCACCGGGCGGCGCGCAGTCAGGCATCGCGTTCGTGGACATCACCACCGGAGAGTTCGCGGTGGCACAGTTGCCCTCCGGTGCCGTGCCGCAGGAGATCGCGCGCCTTGCTCCTTCGGAGCTCCTTCTTTCAGAAGGGGGCGAGGTTCCTGCCTTCGCAGGAATGACGGAAGGGGCAGGAATGACGGAGTCCCACGTGACGCGGGTGGACCGTGCGGCGTTCGCGCCCAACGCCGCACGGCGGCGTGTGCTCGACCACTTCGGCGTGCGCTCGCTCGACGCCTTCGGCTGCGAGGGGCTGGAGTTCGCGACGGCCGCGGCGGCGGTCGTATTGGACTACGTCGGCAGCACGCACGCGGCAGCGCTGCCGCTCCTGACCGGCCTGCGGACGTACTCGACCGACGCCTTCATGGCGCTCGACCCGCAGACGCGGCGAAACCTCGAACTGTTCGAGGGAGGGCGCTGGGGAGCGAAGGGGCAGTCGCTCCTGAGTGTGATCGACCACACCGAGACGCCGATGGGCGCGCGGGCGCTCCGCCGCTGGCTCGGGCAGCCGCTCATCGACCTGGAAGCGCTCGAGCGCCGCCTCGACGCCGTTGCGTGGCTGCACGCGTCAGACGTCCGCCGCCAGCGCATACGCGCGGAGTTGGCCGAGGTATCGGACCTCGAACGGGCGGTGCAGCGCATCGCCACGGGCGTCGCGTTCCCCCGTGAACTGGCGGGGCTGCGCCGCTCGCTGGAACGTGTCCCGGCGCTGCGCGAACTGACGCAGGAAGCCGGGGACGGCCTGGCGTGGCTCACGTCGGAGCTGGACCCGTGCGCGGGCGCGGTTGAGCGCATCGCGGCGGCCATCGCCGACGACCCGCAGGGCGACGTGGGGCAGGGGAGAGTGGTCCGCGAGGGCTACTCGGAGGAGATGGACGAGGTGCGGCTGGCCGCGCAGGACGCGCGCTCCTACATCGCGGGGCTGGAGCGGAAGGAGCGCGAGCGCACCGGCATCCCCAACCTGAAGGTCGGCTACAACAAGGTGTTCGGCTACTACCTTGAGGTCTCGAACGCCCACCGTGGGAGCGTGCCGGACGACTACGTCCGCCGCCAGACGCTCGTGAACGCGGAGCGCTTCTACACGCAGGAGCTGAAGGAGCACGAGGAACGCGTGCTCAGCGCGGGAGACCGCCTGCAGGAGCTGGAGACGGCGATCTACAAGCAGGTCTGCCGCGAGGTTGCGTCGCACGCATCGGAGATACTCGCGACCGCCGCCGCACTCGCGACGCTCGACGCGCTGCTGTCGCTTGCCGAGGCCGCCGTTCGCTACGGCTACGTGAGACCTGTGCTCGACGAGGGCGAGCGGCTCGTGCTGCGCGACGCGCGGCATCCGGTCGTGGAGCGCTTCCTGCCCAGCGGCGCGTTCGTGCCGAACGACACCGACCTCTCCACCGACGAGAACCAGCTGGTGATCCTCACGGGGCCGAACATGGCGGGCAAGTCCACCTACCTCCGGCAGGTGGCGGTCGCGGTGCTGATGGCGCAGATCGGCTCGTTCGTGCCCGCGGCGGAGGCGCACGTGGGGCTGGTCGACCGCATCTTCACGCGCGTCGGCCTGCAGGACGACCTCGCGACCGGACAGTCCACGTTCATGGTCGAGATGGTCGAGACCGCGGCGATACTCCACCACGCGACCCGGCGTTCGCTCGTGATACTGGACGAGATTGGCCGGGGCACGTCCACGTTCGACGGCCTCTCCATCGCGCAGGCGGTGGCCGAGCACATCCACGACGCGTCCCGCCTCGGCTGCCGGACGCTGTTCGCGACGCACTACCACGAGCTGACCGCACTGGCCGACCGCCTGCCGCGCGTCCGCAACCTGAGCGTGGCCGTCTCCGACCGCGACGGTGAGGTGGTCTTCCTGCATCGCATCGTGCACGGCGGCGCGGACAGGAGCTACGGCGTGCACGTGGCGCAGCTCGCGGGACTGCCGAGGCCGCTCATCTCACGGGCGAAGGAGCTGCTCGCGGAGCACGAGGGCATGCCCGCGAAGGGCCGCGCTCGCGGCAGGCGTCCGCTGCCGGGCGCCCCGCCTCAGAGTGCGATGCCGCTGTTCGGCGGCGTTCCGCCGGAGGCGTCGCGCATCCTCGCCGAACTGCGGGAGATGGACCTGGACAACCTCACGCCGCGCCAGGCGCTCGACAAGCTCGCGGAACTGCGGGAGCAGGCCGGGGAGGCGTCATGAGCGAGACGGCGTCGTGGGGAGCGTTCGAGGCGGCGTCACCGGAGCTGGCGCGCCTGGGGCGCGGGCTGTTCGACGAGACGGGGCTGGTGCTGCTGGGGACAACGCGCAGGGACGGCTTCCCGCGCATCAGCCCGGTGGAGTTCTTCATCTTCGCGGGCGAGATCTACCTGGGCATGATCTGGCAGTCGTACAAGGCGAAGGACCTCCAGCGCGACCCCCGATGCATGGTGATGAGCACGGTGCACGACCGGATGCTGAAGGACGGCGAGTTCAAGATGGCCGGCATCGCGATCGAGGTGACCGACGAAGCCGAGCGCAAGGCATGGTCTGCGGCGCTCCTCGAGCACATGGGCTTCTCGCCGGAGGACGGCGATGAGCCGTATCACCTGTTCAAGATTGGCGTGCTCACCGCCTCGTTCGCGAAGATCGAGAACGACGACTGGTTCCGGCTCTTCTGGCGAGCGGAAAATGAGGCGGAGCTTGCGCGTGGCGGCTAGAATGGGCCTTGTTGAGACATGAGCAGCGCGGGAGGTGCAGCGATGGCGGCAGAGTCGAAGGCCAACGGCACGGCAGAGATGAGCCTTGCCGAGCAGTTCTCGCTGCATCCGGAACTGGACGAGCCGGAGGAGTTCCTCGGCGGGCCGTACAACCTCTCGGTGTGGCACCCGAAGGACGCCGAGCACCGGCAGTTCCAGCAGAACGCGCCGAAGGCCGGCGAGCCGATGCCGGACTTCACGCTGCCGGTGCTGGACGGCGGGGAGCTGACGCTGTCGTCGCTGCGCGGCAAGCCGGTGATGATCGAGTTCGGCTCCGTCACCTGACCGCCATGCGTGGCGGAGTCTCCGTCCATGGAAGACCTCGCGAGCAGGTACGCGGACGACGCGCACTTCCTGTTCATCTACACGCGGGAGGCGCACCCCGGCGAGTACTACCCGCCCATCCACTACTACGAGCAGAAGGTGCTGCACGCGCGCTCTTTCAGGGAGCGGCTGGGCATCAACCGCACGATATTGGTGGACTCGGTGCAGGGGAAGGTGCACCGGGTGTTCGGGGGCGTGTCGAACATGTCGTGGATCGTCGACCACACGGGGCGCGTCGCTTACCGCGCGGCGTGGACGGTGGCGGACGACATCGAGCGCGCGCTCCAGGAGGTGCTGCGGGCGCGGATGCTGAAGCGCGAAGGGCAGCCCGCGACGGTGTTCTACCGGGAGATCGTGGGTCTGCGTACGATGCGCGAAGGGCCGCCGGACGGGCTGCCCCGCTACATGGGCGGCGAGGTCGCCGCGCGGCAGTTCGCGGAGGCGCGCAACAGGACGGAGCGGGCGTAGGGCATGCCGATATACGAGTTCAGGTGCAACGCGTGCGGGGCCAAGTCGGCGGCTTTCTTCAGGTCGATGCGTTCGGATGCTGCTGCGGCGTGCGGTCGCTGCGGGAGCGCCGATACGAGGCGGCTCTTCTCCACGTTCAAGGTCCGGATGCCGCGTCCCACCCCCGATCAGCTCAACAAGGCGGAGCTGCTGGACGGCGTCGACTACACCAACCCGGCCTCGATGGCGGACTTCTTCCGGCGGATGGGGAGCGCCTTCGACGACGAGCCGAACGAACACATGGACGAGATCGTGGGGAGGCTCGACCACGGCGAGCCGGTCTACAAGGCGCTGGACCTCGACATGGGCCATTCGCACGGGCTGGCCAAGGAAGAGTAGGGCCCTCACCCGCCGCGACGAGCGCGTCGACCTCTCCCAGGGGGCGAGGTGGGGGAAGGGCGCCCATAAGGGACGCCCCTACACCAAGCTACCCGAGAGGATTTCCCGCGCTAGAGCGCGGGCTCCGCTGCGCTTCGCTCGAATTTGACACCAGCGCTCCCCACCTTGCCTCGTGTGCGCTCCGCTGTCGCGCACTCTGGATTCTCGCCTTCGCGGGAATGACGGGGGCTGCGCCCCTCGTCCTGCGTCTGCCATGAAGCGATGCGAGAGAGCGAGAGAGGGGCAGGATTTCCTGCCCCTCTCCTTCGTTCCGGTGCGTGTCGGGTCCTTGCCTAGCCGGGGACGTTGGCGAATGAGGGGAAGACCTTCAACGGGTTCTTGTTGATGATGGTGAGCTTGTCCTCCTCCGACAGCGAGGGCAGGTAGTCGATGACCGGGAGCAGGTCATCCGAGGTGTGGCCGACCGCCGTGTGGGACGGATGGTCGCTCTCCTGCCGGACGTTGCGGCCGGAGCCGGGGGCCTCGGTGCCGAACGCCATGTTGGCGACGCCCCACTGCTTGATGGCCAGTTCCAGGTAGTCGATGTCGTAGGTGCATGTGTCGAAGAAGAGGTTGTCGCCCTCCCAGTTGCCGCGGTGGCGGGAGGAGGCGATGAACCGGTCCAGCGCTCCGCCGGCGTGCGCGATGCAGATGCGGAGGCCGGGGAACTTCGAGAAGAGGTCGCTGTAGGCGAGGATACGGGTTGCGAGGAACGTCTCGACGACGAAGCCGACCTGGTAGTTGCCGGGGATGTGGGCGATTCGGGGGTCGATGCAGTTGGTGCCGTGGATGAAGACAGGTACGTTCCGCTCCTGGCACATCTCGTAGACGGGGTACCAGTACGGCTCGTGCATGCCGGGGGACTTGTGGTCGCCGACAGGGTCGGGGCTGAGGTACGTGCCGACGAAGCCGCGGTCCAGGTTGCGCTCGAACTCCGGGATGCAGTGGCTGAGGTCGTCCGCGCTGGCGTCCTGCGGCAGCATCGTCGCGCCGAGGAACCGGGTCGGGTCGAACTCCACCTGCCTCTGGATGGTGTCGTTCGTGAACTCGGTCCAGCGCGTCATCAGGTGCCGCGCCATCCAGCCCATCATCGTGAAGGGACGCGGGCCGATGACCTGGACGTCGATGTTGCGCTCGTCCATGTACTCCCGGTGCATGTTGTTCGTGCGGTCGAACGCCTCGTCGCTGAATGCCCCGGAGCCGGAGCCGCTCTTCAGCGGGCTCTCGCCCACGTGACCGGAGGAGAACCCCCCGACGATCCAGGTGCGCACCGACTCCGGTGCCGATACGTGGCCATGGACATCGAAAACCTTGGTGCCTTTGAACATGTCCCCCTCCTGATACCCGCTGCGAGAGCGGCTGTTTTAGTGAGACGCCGGCGGCTGGAAGTGTCCCCTCATCTGCGTCGCGCCGTTACGTCGCGCGGAGGGTAACCCTTCCAGCCGCCGGTTGCAACCTGTATCGATAACGCATGTATCGATAGCGGAGGGAGGGGAGGCGGGGTACCGGTTATGCCACCAATACGCCGGCCTCGGCGGGGAGTTGGTCGAATATCTTTGCGTTGGCGTACTGCGGGTGGACGGGCACCTGGTGCTGCAGCTCGATCATCTTGCCGGTCTTCCCGGACTCGATGACCGCGAGCGTCGCCTCCAGCGTCGCCATGCCCCACTCCGGCGTGTGGTAGACGGGCGCGCCGTTGACGACCGCGTCGTACAGCTCCTTGAGCTCGGCGCGGCGGTTCATCGCCCACCCGGAGGGGGGCTTCAGGTCGATGGTGTGGTGGCCCTCGTTGTCGTAGATGGTGATGCCGTAGGCCGAGCGGGTGATGTCGCCGCGTTCGCAGGAGACGACCACGAAGCCGGGCTCGGCGGGCACCCACGGCTCGCCGCCGGGGTCGCGGTTCTGCCCCTCGCGCTTGAACACCTCGACCTCGCGCTCGCCGCCGATGCGGATCGCCTGCTTGTCGGACTCCTCGTCGCGGGTGCCGTGGATCATGCCGTCGCGCACGAGGATGCGCTCCGCCTCGTCGTAGCGCTGGCGGTCATGCCCCCACGGAACGAGCTGCGCGCCCATGAAGTAGCCGTGGGCGTTGTGGATGATGGTGGAGACGGCGCCATTCTCGAACTCGAAGAGCGCCGAGTAGTAGCCGGGGATGGGGCGCTCCGGCATCCACTGGCCGACGACGCCGCGCACGTTCTTGACCATGCCGCCGCCGAGCAGGCGAACGGTGTCGATCTGGTGCGGGCCCTGACGGTAGACGAGGCCGCCGCCCTGCGCGAGGTCGAGTTCCTCCGAGACGCGGGGGCGCAGCAGCCAGTCCGTGTACGCCATGAAGTTGATGGCCTTCACCGCGCCGAGCTGGCCGGACTCGATGATGCTGTACATCTTGCGGAACGGCGGGATGAACGAGCGCGTGTGGCCTGCGATGAGCACGTTGCCCGTGCGCTTCGCGGCGTCGCACATCGCCTGCGCCTCTTCGAGGTTGAGCGCCATCGGCTTCTCGACGACGACGTGCTTCCCATGTTCGAGCGCGTAGATGGTCATGGGCGCGTGGAACCTGTTGGGCGTCGAGATCCAGACCGCCTCGACGTCATCGTCCTCGCACAGCTCTTCGATGCTCGCGTAGGCCTTCGCCTCGTAGCGGGCCTGAAAGCGCTCCCTGGTGAGCGGATTGATGTCCGCTCCCGCGATGAGGTCGATCTCCTCCATCTGCTCGAAGGCGGGAAGCATCTCCGTGCCGCCCACGCCGATGCCCGCCATCGCCACGCCGAGTGTTCGCTTTGTGGTCATGTCACGTTCTCCTTGCGCCAGTGTTATCCGGCAGAGTTATACACCCGCGTGCGCAAGAGCGCCACGCCTACCCCTCCTGCTCCGCCAGTTCCTCCTGCAGCAGGTCCTCAGCGTAGCGGAGCAGCGTGCGCTCGCGGTCATCGGGGGTGGCCTTCGACTGGAAGTAGCGGCGCAGGGCGTCGAGCGGCTCGATGCGCTCTGCGTCCTCCCAGGGCAGGCGCGTCCGGCGCTCGCGTTCCACACGGCGTTCGATGCCCGCGACGAAGAACGCGGGGGCGAGCGCCGCGCGCACCTCCGCCTCGCGGAACGCGGGTTCCTGCTCGGCGCGCATGTCGACCCGCAGACGCACGATGGAGCGCGCCAACTCCTCCTCCGGATGCGCCGCGATCGCCTGCACCGCAGCCTCGGTGGGGTTCTCCATCGGGCCCGTGGGGACGCGTATCGTGAGCATGGGGCGGGCAGGGGTCGGCACGAATTCGTAGCCGATGAGGCGCTCGCCCTGCGGGCGGCCGGGGTCTATCTCGGCGACGACGAAGCCCTTGTCCTCGCGCTCCTCGCTGAAGTCCACGCGCTCGATGCTGCCCGCGTAGACGACCGGCGGATGCTCCGTGAGCACCTGGTGCTTGTGGATGTTGCCGAGCGCGACGTAGTCGAACTGCGGGATGGCGACGGTGCCGAGGCTGAGGACGTGGTCGTTCCCGAGCATCATCGACTGCTCCGAGGCGGTCTTCGCTCCGGCGATGTTGACGTGCGCGCAGAGCACGGCGGGGATGGCGGGGTCGAGCTTGTCGACTTCCTCCTGGAGGTAGGTGACCAGCCCCGCCTCGACGTCCTGCTTGATCTGGTCCAGCGTCTTGCCGCGTGTCTCCTCGCGGCTCATGAACTGGCCGATGCGTATCCACGGCAGCGCGACGACCTGCACGACTCCGGCGTTGGTGGCGATGCGATGGGTTTCGAGCGTCTGTCCGACCGTGACATTGGCGACGCTGAGGGTGGGGAAGATCTCGAGTGCGGTGGCGCGGTTGGCGACGTGGGGCAGATCGTGGTTGCCGATGGTGAGGAAGGTGGGGATGCCCGCGGCGGAGAGCCGCGCGATGCGCCGGGCGAACTCGCGCTGGTGGGTCTGCGTGGGGTTGCGCGCCTTGTAGGCGTCGCCCGCGAAGAGGACGAGATCGATGCCGCCGTCTATGGCGTAGTCGACGGCGTAGTCCATCGCGGCGAGGAAGTCGAGGAGGCGCGTGTTGACGCCGAGGTACTCCGCGCGGTCCACGCCGGGCGCGAACCAGTCCGGCAGCGCGTCGAGGTCGGCCTGGGAGGCGGGGCGTCCGTACGACTCGACGCCGACGTGAATGTCGGAGAGGTGCAGCAGGCGCATGAGGCTAGTATTCGATCGCCGTGCGGGGTTCGAGGCGTTCGGCGACGGGGTCGACCTTGAAGCCGAGAGTCTCCAGTGTCGTAACGCCGATGAGCGGGATGTCTGCTTCCTCGGCGAGGGTGACGAGGATGGGGCTCCTGACGCCTTCCATCTCCGCGTTCGCGAGCGCCAGCGGCCTGACCGTTACACGACCGTCGGCCAGTTCGACTTCCACCTGCCGCACGATCTCCAAGCCGAGCCGCTGTCCGAGCGCCATGGGGATCTTCGTGAAGGTGGCGCCGGTGTCGACGAGGCACCGGAGGGTGTCCGACGCGGACGACCCTGAGAGGCTGAGGTCTGCGTACGTAGCGCCCATGCTTCTATCCTAAACCCGCGTACTGCCCATGTCGCGGAGGGCGGTGCGGAGGGCGTCGGCGAGGTCGGCGATGGGGACACGGTGCTGCTGCATAGAGTCGCGGTTGCGGATGGTGACCGCCTGGTCCTCTTCCACCGTCTGGAAGTCGACGGTGACGCAGAGCGGCGTGCCGATCTCGTCCTGGCGGCGGTAGCGGCGGCCGATGGACTGCGCGTCGTCGTACTGAGCGCGGAAGACGCGGCGCACCTGCGCGTGCACATCGCGGGCGGTGGGGGTGAGTTTCGCGTTGCGGCTGAGGGGGAGGACGGCTACCTGCGCCGGGGCGATGTCCGGGTGGAAGCGAAGCACGGTGCGTACCTCCTCCTTGCCGTCGCCGGTGGGCGCCATCTCCTCGTCGTAGGCGTCGAACATGAACGTGAGCGCGGCGCGGTCGGCCCCGGCGGCGGGCTCGATGACGTACGGGAAGTAGTGCTCGTTCGCCTCCTGGTCGAAGTACTTCATCGTCTTGCCGGAGACGGCCTCGTGCTGGGAGAGGTCGAAGTCGGTGCGGTTGGCGATGCCCTCGAGCTCGCCCCAGCCCCACGGGAAGTTGTACTCGACGTCGGCGGTCGCCTTGGCGTAGTGGGCGAGCTCGTCCGGGTCGTGGTCGCGCAGGCGCAGGTTCTCCTCCCTGATGCCGAGGTCCCTGTACCAGTTGAAGCGCTGCTCTATCCAGTGCCGGTGCCAGTAGTCGTCCTCACCGGGCTTCACGAAGAATTCCATCTCCATCTGCTCGAACTCACGGGTGCGGAAGATGAAGTTGCCGGGCGTTATCTCGTTGCGGAACGACTTGCCGATCTGCGCGATGCCGAACGGCAGCTTGTTGCGCATGGCGGTGAGCACGTTGTCGAAGTTGATGAAGATGCCCTGCGCGGTCTCGGGGCGCAGCCAGACCTGGTTCGCCGAGTCCTCGACCGGCCCGACGAACGTCTTGAACATCAGGTTGAACATGCGCGGATCGGAGAGTGCGGCGCCGTCGTCCGGGCACTTCGACGGGTCGTCGAGGTGGTCGGGGCGGAAGCGCTTGCGGCATTCCGGGCACTCGACGAGCGGGTCGGTGAAGTTCTCGGCGTGGCCGCTGGCGACCCACACCTGCGGGTTCTGGATGATGGCGCTGTCGAGGCCGACGACGTCGTCACGCTCGTAGACCATCGCGCGCCACCACGCCTCCTTGACGTTGCGCTTGAGCTCGACGCCGAGCGGGCCGTAGTCCCAGCTCGATCCGATGCCCCCGTAGATCTCGCTGGAGGGGAAGACGAACCCCCGCCGCTTGGCGAGCGATACGAGTTTGGCGAGGTCGGGCTGGGCCATCGGTCATCTCCTGGGATGCGCGACCGGAGTGGAAGGCGCGCTCGTCAAGTATAGCGGACGGCTGGTGACCCTCACCCGCCGCTCCGCGGCACCCTCTCCCCGAGGGAGAGGTGGGGAACGAGGTTCCGCGCTAAAGCGCGGGCCTTCGCAGGATGGTTCGACAGGCTGACTATGAGCGGGCACTCCTGAGAGGATTTCGCGCGCTAAAGCGCGGGCTGCGCTGCGCTTCGCTCGAATGACAAGCCCAAGGGCTGCACGAAGCGCGGTGGTATAGTGGCGTCATTCCCGTCCCCCGAGCGGAGGAGCGATGAGCCCGGTTGTCCGTGGGCTGACGATGCTCTACCTGACGACGATCCTGCTCGGGTTCGCTCACGGGATGCTGCCCCCCATCATCCCCGTCCTTTCCGGCGAGTTCGAGATATCCGGAGGACTCGCGGCGCAGGTCGTCACCGCGTTCACGATGGGACGGCTGATCGGGCAACCGGTCGGCGGGACGCTGATAGACAAACTGGGCACGAAACCGGCGGTCATCGGGGGACCGGTCATCATCGGGCTATCGGTATCCGTCGGCATGGTGACGCCGTGGTTCTGGCCGCTGCTCGTCGGACTGTTCATCGCGGGCGCGGCGGACAGCATGTGGATGCTGGGGCGCGAGGTCGCCGGTGTGGACCTCGTGAAGCCGAACCAGCGGGGACGGCTGATGAGCGGGTTCATGGGTTTCCACGGCGTGGGAATGGGTCTCGGTGCGTGGCTGGGAGGGACCGTGGGAGAAGAGATGGGCACGACCGTGGTGTTTGCCATCTACACGGGCATCGCGGCGTTCGTCTTCTTCGTCAGCGTGCTCATCCCCAGCGCCGACCGTCCGCCGGCCGCTCCATCCCCGGCACCTTCCTCAGCAGCGGTCCCTGTGGAGAGCAGCCGGTTCGACCGCCTGCGCAGCCTCTACCTGCAGATCGACCCGCGTCTCAGGGCGACGTACCTCGTGCTGGTGTTCGCCACGGCGAGCATGATGCTCTACCGCATGGCGTACCAGGCCATCCTGCCGCTCCACATGGATGAGATCGGCCTTGAGCCCAGCCAGATCGGCGAACTGTTCTTCGTCGTCGCCATCGGCTCGCTGGTGATGATCGTCCCGGCGGGGTTCATCGTGGACAAGGTGGGACGGAAGTGGGCAACTGTGCCGAGCACGGCGATACCCGGCATCGCGTTCCTGCTCATCCCGTTCACGGGCGCCATGGGGCCGCTCATCGCGATAGCCGTGCTGATGGGCTTCTCGAACGGGCTGTCGCTGGGGTCGGTCGCAACGTCAACGTACGACGTCGCGCCGGACGCGATCCGCGCGCGGCTGCAGGCCGCCAGGCGGACGGTCGCCGAGGTGGGCGCGATCACCGGGCCGCTGCTCGGCGGCTTCCTCGCCGTGCAGTTCGGGGCGGGCACAGCGTTCTTCGTGTACGCGCCGGTGCTGCTCCTTGCTGGAGCACTGCTGTTGTTCGTCGCGCGTGAAACCCTGGTGAAGCGTTCGGCGGAACCGTCTCGCGGGCAGTCCGGGGCCGGTTCGTTCCTCACTTCCACACCGGTGCTGTTCATCGGCGCGGCGTTGCTGCTGTTCGTCGTACGCGGGGTGCTGGCAAAGCGCTCGGTGGATGAGGGCGACCGCAGCACTCCGGGCCCGGGACGCTCGTGATAAGAGGCATCGCGCAGCGCACACCCTTCTACTACGGGTGGGTGGTAGCCGCCGCCGTGCTGATGACGATGACGATCAGCGGTGCTGTCGCCGCGCCGATGTTCAGCGTCTTCATCCCCCGGTGGACGGAGGAGTTCGGGTGGTCGCGCACGGCTATCTCCGGGGCGTTCAGTTTCGGGACGGTAGCCGCAGCGCTGGCCGGGCCGCTGGTCGGCCGGGCGCTCGACAGGTATGGCGGACGGTTGGTGATGGGAGGCGGCGGGCTGCTCATGGCGGCGTCCGTTGCGGGACTGGGGTTCGTCGGGAGCCTTGTCGGTCTCTATGCAGCCCTCGTGGCGGGGCGCACGGCGTTGATGAGCATCCAGAATCTGGGCGGACATACCGTCATCGCCAACTGGTTCGTACGCCGCCGGGCGTTCGCGACGGCAGTGGCAGTGAACGGGAGCCGCCTGGGCCTGGGGCTGTGGCCGCTGCTCGGGGCGGCGCTCATCGCCGTGATGGGCTGGCGGGAGGCGCTGTGGATGGTCGGCGCGCTGATGGCGTTGCTGTCGCTCTTCCCGCTCGTCGCCATCGTCTCGCGGCAGCCGGAGGACGTGGGACTGCGTCCGGATGGCCGCCCACCGCTGTCCATCCAGGAGGAGCATTCGCGACAGGCGCGTACGGAACATGAGTGGCGTCCACGGGAGGCGATAAGGACGCAGGCGTTCTGGCTGCTGCTGTTCGCGCACATGGGCGCGATGGTGGCGGGAGGCGGCTACGGCCTGCATCGCATACCGCTCTTCCTCGACCGTGGTCTTGCGGAAGGGCTGGTGGGGCCCGTGCTGATGTTCCACGCGGTGGGCATGCTCGTCGGCGGGTTCGTTGCCGCATGGTTCATGGGGCGCACGTCGTACCGCATCGTTATCGCGGGGTGCATGGCGGGGGCGTCGGCTGCGATGGCCGCTGCCGGGTTCATCCCCCCGGGTGTGCCGATGGCCGTTTTCACGTTCGCGGAATCGATGGTTTTCGGCGGCGTTTTCGCGATGTTGCCCGTCGTTTACGCGGAATATTTCGGGCGCGACTCGCTTGGAACGATACGAGGTATCGCGCATCCGGCGGTGGTGGCGTCGAACGCGGTGGGGCCGGTCTTCGCGGGATACGTGTTCGAAACGTCGGGGGCGTACACGATAGCGCTCGTTACCTTCAGCGTCGTGTTGGGAGTGGGGGCGGTCAGCGCGCTGCTGGCGCGACGCCCCGTTCTGCGGCAGGGAACCCTTACCTAGGAATTGGCGATTTTCGCTGGGGGTATCGCAACAAAGTATCAGTTAACGGCACCTTATTGACACTTACACGTGAGGGGTAAACAATCTCTCGTGGATCCACGGCTGATTTAGGAACGAGCACTCAAGGAGGAAAGATGACCACTCACGTTCACGAGCATGACCACAGCGAAGCGGCTGACCACTGCCACGAGCATGAAGGCGAGCACTGTCACAACCATGGCGACGTGCACTGCCACGAGCACGGCGCGGGCCATTGCCACGTCCACGGCGACGAGGCCTGCGCGGCCCTCGGCGGGGGAGAGCAGTTCGACGAGCACGGAGCCGAGCACTGCCACCAGCACGGCGAGGAGCACTGCGCGGACGCGGACGACCCGCACCACGCACCCCACGCAGCGTAAAGCTCTCAAAGACAGTGCTATAGTGCCGGTTGATAACCGGTAACGAAGCTTGGGCGGCGGCCTGGGGACACCGGGCCGCCGTCTTCATGCAAAGGAGCCGTGTCGTTGTGACAACCGAACACCGCCACGAGCATGAGGGCGACGATCACGCCGGGCATGACCATGGCCACGAAGGCCATGACCACGACGCGCACGCCGAGCATGACCATGGCCACGAAGGCCATGACCACGACGCGCACGCCGAGCATGACCATGGCCACGAAGGCCACGACCACGACGCGCACGCCGGGCATGACCATGGCCACGAAGGCACGACCACGACGCGCACGCCGAGCACGACCATGGCCATGAGGACCACGACCACGATGCGCACGCCGAGCACGACCATGGTCACGAGGGCCACGACCACGATGCGCACGCCGGGCACGATCATGGTCACGAGGGTCATGACCACGATGCGCACGCCGAGCACGACCACGGCCACGAAGGCCACGACCACGACGCGCACGCTGGGCATGATCATGACGATCATGGGCACGGCGGACACGACCACCACGGCCACGGGCACGATCACGACCATGACCACGCCCACGACCTGCGCGGAGCGAGCAAGAAGAGCCTTGTCATCGCCCTGGCGCTGATCTCCAGCTTCATGTTCGTAGAGGTGGTGGGCGGCGTAATGTCCGGGAGCCTCGCCCTGCTCGCGGACGCGGGCCACATGCTCACGGACGCTGCGGCGATCCTGCTTGCGCTCTTCGCCATGTGGATAGCGGAGCGGCCCGCGTCGGTCGAGAGCACATTCGGCTACTACCGGACCGAGGTGCTCGCGGCGCTGTTCAACACGCTCAGCCTGTGGGTGATCGCGGCCTGGATATTCTTCGAGGCCTACCACCGCATCCGTGAGACGCCGGAGGTCGAGGGGCCGCTGCTGCTCGGCGTCGGCGCGGCGGGTCTGGTCGTCAACATCCTGGCGGCCTACGTCCTCCACCGCGCCGCAGGCGAAAGCCTGAACGCCGAGGGGGCGTTCCAGCACGTCATGGCGGACCTGTTCGGCTCCATCGGCGTCGTCGTATCGGGCGTGCTGATCCTCGCGTTCGCGACGACTCCGGACTCTCCCTGGTTCATCGTCGACCCTATCCTGAGCATCGGCATCGGCCTGCTCATCCTGCGCAGCTCATGGGGGCTGTTCATGCGGGTGTTCAAGGTGCTCATCGAGGGCACGCCCAAGCATCTGGACATGTACCGCATCTGCAGCGACATGGAGGACGTGCCGGGAGTGACCATTATCCACGATGTGCACGCCTGGACGATCACCTCCGGCTACGACGCCATGACCGCCCACGTGCTGGTGGACTCCGCCCAACGCGGCAACGAGGACCACATGCTTGCACGGCTGCGCGCGATCGCCTACGGCTACGGCATCGGGCACGTGACCCTGCAGCTGGAGTACTCCGCCACGGACTGCGAGGAGAACCACCACGTCGAACACCTTGTCGCGCGTTCGCGGGGATAAGGACGGGTTGTCAGGCCGAGCGGAGCCGAGGAATCTCTCGGGGCGGCATTCCATGTGAGCTAACGTTCCCCGAGAGATGCTTCGACTCCGCTGCGCTCCGCTCAGCATGACAGTCCCACCACACCATCGGGCTGCGAGGTTGCGCGCTGAAGCGCGGGAACGATGGAGGCGCTTGCCGCCTCGCGCCGTGCCTCGTAACCTTCCGCGCGGAGGTGGGACATGGCTGACTACCCTCGGAACGACTTGCTCGTCGAGACCGATTGGCTTGCGGAGCACCTGACGGACCCGAACGTGCGCGTCATCGAGATGGCGGAGGACGGCAGCGACTTCGAGGCCGGGCACATCCCCGGCGCGGCGCTCTCGCCGACGTGGCAGGTCAAGGGCTCGGAGCAGCGGAGGCTCGTTGCGCCGCCGGACGAGGCGAAGGCGTGGTTCGAGTCCGTGGGCGTCGGCGACGATACGCTCGTCGTGGGGTACGACCGCTTCCACAGCCGGGACGCGTCGCGCCTCTGGTGGGTGCTGAACTACTACGGCCACACGAACGTCCGGGTCCTGAACGGCGGATGGACCAAATGGACCGCGGAGGGGCGCGATGTCGAGACCGGTCCGTCGCAGGTCAGCGGGGGTGGCGTCACGTTCACGCCGCATCCCAACCATGCCATCGAATCGGACGTGGAGAAGCTCAAGGCGGCCATCGGCGCCGACGACACCGTCATCTGGGACGTGCGAACGGAAGCCGAGTACACGGGCGCGAACTCGCGCGGCAACGCGCGGGTAGGGCACGTGCCCGGGGCCGCGTTCCTGGAGTGGGTGCACCTCGTCGCGGAGGACGACACGTTCAAGTCCGCAGCGGAGATCGAGGAGATAGCGCGCGGTCTCGGCATCACGCCGGAGAAGACGGTCCACGTCTACTGACAGGGCGGGGTGCGTGCGTCGCACGCCATGGTCGCTCTCAAGCTCATCGGCCACGAGTCCGTGTGCATGTACGACGGATCAATGGGCGAGTGGGCCAACCGGGACGACACCCCGCTGGAGGTGTAGGCGCGTATCAGGGTTCGTTGTCATGTTGAGCGGAGTCGAAGGCGCAGCTTGAAGCGCAGTCCCGCGCTTCAGCGCGCAACATCCTCTCGGGGAGACGTTGCATACGTCGGGGCGCCCCCGAGAGATTCCTCGACTCCGCCATCGGCGATAGCCGGCGGCTCCACTCGGAATGACAATCCCACGTTGCCACGCTGCGCTCCGCTCGAAATGACATTCGCTATTCGATAGCGAACACCGCCTGCACGCGGACGCTCACCTCGAGCCCGCCGCCGAAGAACTGCGTCGGCGGGCCCGCCGAGTCCATCGCCGCTACTGCGAACCGCGCCTCGGGGACAAACTCGTTGAAGCTGCCCTCGGATATCGAGACGAGCGGCCCGCGAACGACCTCCAGCTGCTCTGCGTAGAGGTCTGCCTTCGCCAGCGCGTCCTGGATGGCCAGCACGCGCGCCTCCTCCTCCAGCGCGCTGGTGTCCTCTATCCGGAAGTCGACGCTCTGAACGCGCGTGAGGTCGCCGCCCGCGGTCACCGCGCGGTCCACGACGTCGCCGGTGGAGTTCAGGTCGCGCAGCGTGACATTGAGCGTGTTCGTCACCTGGAAGCCGAGCAGTTGCTGCTGGCCGTCGCGCACGTACTCGTAGCGCGGGTGGATGGAGAAGCGCGCCGTCCGGATGTCATCCTCGGCGACGCCTGCTGAGCGCAGCGCCTCGACGATGGCCGCGAGGGCACGTGCGGCGTCGTCCCGCGCCTCGCTCACGCTGTCGCGCAACGCCTCGACGCCCAGCGAGATGACCGCGATGTCCGGCTCGCCGGAGACCGTGCCGAGCCCAGCGGCGTGGATGCCGCTGTTCGTGTCGTAGACGATCGTGCTGCTGCTGCTACGCAGGTCGGTCGCCGCGGGGCCGTCGCCGTTCGCGTTACCGTTACCGTTGCCGTTGCATGCGGCCGATGCAGCCGCCATCACCAGCGCCGCGCTCAGCAGCAGGATGGTCTTTCTGGCTCCGGATGTGGTGAGGGTGGTCATGTGTTCTCCTGTTCTGCCGGTGGTCCGCAGCGGGTCTCGTTAAGGATAGCGTCCCTGACCGTGGCGCGGTCCCCGTGGCGATGCTCCTGTGCGGCAGTCCCGTATACTGAAGAGTACGCGCCGGGCCGCGCGTTCGTTCCCTGTCATGCGTTCTATCCTCCGCGAAACCATCCAGACCATCGCACTCGCGGCGTTCTTCATCCTGCTGCTGCAGGGCGGTGTGCAGAACTACCGGGTGGAAGGCCCCAGCATGCAGCCCCTCCTGGAGGACCAGGACGGCGTGTTCGTCAACAAGCTCGCCTACGAGACGGTCGACGCGGAGCATGCGGCCCGCTGGATCCCCGGGCTGGGCGCCGCACCGGGCGAGGTGTGGCACCCGTTCGGCGAGCCGGAATACGGCGACGTGGTCGTGTTCCGCTGGCCGAGGGACGAGCGGCAGTACTTCGTGAAGCGCATCATCGGCAAGCCCGGAGACGCCATCGAAATCGAACGCGGCGAGATCTACCGCAACGGCGAACCGCTCGTCGAGCCGTACGTGGAGCACGCGTCCGGTGAGACCATCATCGAGCGCGTTGTGCCGGAAGGCCACTACTACGTGCTGGGCGACAACCGCGCGCAGAGCGACGACTCCCGCCGCTGGGGGTTCGTGCCGGCGGAGAACATCGTGGGCGAGCTGTGGTTCGGCTACTGGCCGCTGGAGCGTTTCGGCTTCTTCTAGGGCAGGGCGTGGTTCGACAGGCTCACCATGAGCGGACTCGACAGGCCCACTACGAGCGGACGGATGGAAGTTTGCGATAGCCTGTTAGGGATGCCCCCGTAGCTCAATGGCAGAGCGCCGGGCTTTTAACCCGGGCGTTGCAGGTTCGAGTCCTGTCGGGGGTACCAAAATCAATCCATTCTACGAGTAAAATGCGGTCTTGCGATGACCAGTTACCACTTGGGTTACCATAAATAGGGGCGTTCGTTGCAGGTCCGCCAACGGCTCTCCTGGTCTCGCGGGCCACCAAAGAATTTCCGATCTTGCTCGTAACTTGGCAGGTCTTACTCACTCCCCTACTCACTTCTGGAAGGTATCGCAAGGTGTGTGACTACCCCGCGTGTGCGGGCGAACCGTGAAGCACGGCCTGACGCGCGAGGTCGCGGTTTATCCCGGCGTGTACGGGGGGCATAGACTATTCCCTCTAACCTAGTCAGCCTGAGGCGGACGCTCTCTGCGTTGACTTCCCCAAGGACGGCCGAGTCTACGCCCCGACGCTGCTGTAGGCGGGTGCGCAGAACCTTTCGCAACGCGTGGCGAACCCCTTATCCTTTATGCAAGCGGAGCGTGTAAAGCTTGGCCCCGCGCCCGTCGTCTCTTGTTAGAGCCGTCGTAGAAAGGACTTGCATGAAGAAGCCCGAAGCCGCAGACTTCTTGGAAGAAGCCCTCGCAGAGTTGGATGCCCTCCCGGAGGGGCTTGTCCAAGAGCTGTTAGCTCTCGTGAATGTGCCCCCTACCCAGCGCAAAGAGAGGATTCAAGCGCTGTTTTCTGAGGTGCTAGATGGGTGAGCGCATAACGAGGATCGATATGCAGGCCTTCCGTGCCGTCCCAGGCACATTCACGGTGGAGCTTCCCGACGGTCGCAGCTGCGTAGTGCTAGGAGACAATGGAACTGGCAAGAGCAGCATTGCAGACGCGATCGAGTGGTACTTCGAGGGGCAGATTGAATTCCTCAGAAAAGAGGGCCGCGGCGACGCCATTCGACACTCCGGAGCAGCCGAAGACCTTGATACAACAGTGGCCATCCGCACAGACGGGTCGTTTAGCGGGTCGATTACTGCCGATAGACTTCCCCAGCCAGAGGTGCTCCGGGTTGGAAAGTCGGAACTGTTCATGTTGCGCGGGAGGACCCTGGCTGGATTTGTGGACAAGACCAAGGGGGAAAAGTGGCAAGCCCTCGCAGAGCTTCTGGGGCTTGACTCCATCAATCAGTTACGCCTCGACCTGCAATACGCAAAGAATGCGCTAGAGGATGCGACCCGGAATAGTGCCGAAGAACTTGCAACCAGGAAATTGTCCCTAGGTCAACTTGTCGCGGACGTCTCAGACGTCGGAGTTCTTCAAGCCCTTACGGAGAGGTGTACTGCAGCTGGAGTTCAGGCCCCCGAGTCTCTATCTGAAGCACTCAAAGCAGAGTGGGTCGCGGCTATTGTGCCCGAGGAGTCCAGTGATAAGCGTACCGCAACTCTAAGGAGCGCACTCGCAGATCTTCAGGCGATGGCGAAGCAGCAACTCGTGCTTGATCCAATCGATTCGTGGAATCAATTCATCGCCGAGGAGAAGAGGGACCTTCTCCCGTTGAGTCTCTATCGAGCAGCCGAGCCGTTGCTTGGCTCGGGTTCGCACGGGCTGAATCAGTGCCCCTTGTGCGGTCAGCCAGTCGAAGCGGCTGCCCTGAAGGACCGAGTCGCCGCCACGCTCCAAGAGTTGGAGAACGCTGCTCGGAACCTGGACGCTGCGCGCAAGAGCATACAGACATTCGTTGGGAAGGTGCGTTCTGCAGATGTTCAGCGTTCAGAATTTGTACAACGCTTGCAAGAGCAGGGCCTGGCCCTTCCCGCTGCACCGTGCAGTCCGCACGATCAGTTTGGGCGGAACGTCGAGGCGCTCACATCTGTCAGCCGTGTTACTGCCGAGCAGTATCAACTCAAGGTGTCTGGCTGGATAGCGGAGGTGCGCGAGGCTTTAGAAGCGGCGATGCCCCCAACAGCAACGACGCGCGAACAGACCCTTGTCGAGATTGGCGTCCTCCATGCGCAGGCCCAGCAATGGGACTCGTCTATGCGCAAGCATACGCAAGCTGCTGCTGCATTCAAGCTTGCCGACCAAGTGTTTACTCGCTATCAGGAACACCAACGTGATTACTTGACTCGAATCATTCAACTAATCTCTCAACGCTCTGCTGACATCTATCATTTTCTCCACCCTGGTGAGGGTGTTGGAGAGGTAACCGTCGAGACGGTTGGGGAGAAAGGCATTGAGCTCTCGGTCAAGTATTATGGTAAGACGGAGCGGCCTCCTCATCGTGTCTTGAGTGAATCCCATATGAATTCGCTGGGCCTTGCTCTGTTCCTTGCCATGGCGGAAACCTTCAACGACGAGCTCAGCTTTCTCGTGTTGGATGACGTTGTGAACAGCTTTGACCGCGACCACCGTGGGCGGTTGGCCGAGCTGCTGGTCAGCCAATTCGGTGACGAGCAACTCATCATCCTGACTCACGACGAGCAGTTCTACGAACGGATCTATCGGCTCGCGCCGTCTTGGGTCTGTGAGCAATTCACGTCCTGGTCCTACTCTGATGGCCCTCGTACAAGGCGGCACACCGGAGGGCGGTTCCTCGTCGAGGCGGGAGAGGACTTGTCAGTTGGGGACCGCGTCGGTGCTGCACAGAAGGGCCGGCGTGCCCTGGAGGAGTTCCTTCAGGAAGCATGCGAGGAGTTGGAGGCGCTACTTCCATTCCGACGAGGACAGCGAAACGATCAACGGATGGCGGACGAGGTCATGAATGGACTGCGGCGAACCCTCAGAGACCGCGCAAGGCCACTCTATCACCAGGTGTCCCCTCTCCTCCTACTAATGGAAGCGGATCTGCAGGCAGCCCTGAATGTCGAATCTCACGCGAGTCAAGGAGCGACATCATCTGTGGAAATCGAGGATGCCCTTGCTCGGATCGGCGACCTTCAGCGACATTTTAGCTGTGACAGTTGTAAGACTCGGGTGTGGCACAGAGGAACGGCAGAGGCATGCCAGTGCAAATGTGGCCAGACGACCTTCCCACCTCCCATTCCCTCCGAATGAGTTACCCGCAGAGTGCTGGAGGCCACGATTCTCGCCATGCCCTTCACAGCCGGCAAAGCGCGCCGCCAGGCGCCGGTGTAGTATCTTGGTGTTGACGAGCCGGGCACGTCCCGTCAGTGCATGTTCATTGGCGTTTGGAACCGTCAGCAGTCGATGAATGCTCTGGATCGGACTTGTTTCCATCATCCCCCACCGGCCGCGTAATGAGGCTTAGGAAACTCTGGCTTCATGCCTCTTCGCGAACTCCAGCGCCTATGTCGCTACCATCTGTTAGGTGAACTGTCAATACCCTTTTAACTTGCGAACCTGACAGCTGAGGTTTACTCGTAATTGTAGCATATGGCAACGTTTTCTCACTGTCTGAAATGCTCAAGTTGTGCGGACCCTTCAAGTCGAGAATTGCCTTAGGGTTCTGAGTTAGCGACTCTAGGTCCTGAACATTCTTCTTGACTCGCGCATCGGCCTTGCGCCTGCGTTCTTCTCGTTTCTCTGATGGCGTGTCTAATAGATCCTCTGGTGTCGGCCTTACCTCTGCTATATTCACCGCTCCGGCTAGACTCTTTTCAAACTCAACCACAAATCTGTCTCCAGCATCTCGGGCAGGCCTCCGACAGCGTCACGCAGCTCCTGCGCCATCTGCTCCAACGCACCGACTCGCGACGCCACCCCCTCGATCCTCTCCTGCTCCACCAGCCGTTCCAGTGCCCGCTCCACCCGCCGCGAGAGCTGCCCCGATTCCAGGCACGCGCTCACGGTTCGGTGGTCGACGTCCAGCAGCCTCGCTGCCCCCTTGCGCCCAAGCTTGGACGCCGTCTCACGCAGCAGCTTCATGAGCCGTTGGTCCTGACCGTCCGCCAGCTCCTCGTCTGGATCGACCGTCATCGCCGCCTCATCCATCGGTTCGCCTCCCTCCGGTGCAAATTGCACCCGTTCACTCGCGGTCCTGCGGATACCGGTCCCACTGCGGGCGGGTACAAAATGCCACCCTTCACTCGTGACTCAGGCTCTCCACGGTGGAACCAGCCCGCACAACAAAGTGCTCGCTCTCCGACGGACGCGATGCCCGTCCGATAGGCCGCGGCCTTGCCCACGACCACGTCGCACCCTGCCGACAGAAGTCGAATCTCTGTACGCGTCCTATGACGCCATGCTGGACCGAATCGGGCGATGTCCTGTAGGGGGAAGCGCGAACGCACCTACGCTGGCGAGGCGACTCTAGCCCCGAGGAGGTACGTTGAGTCCTGGGTGAGGCTCAGTGGGGGCGCTTGGGAGAAGCCGTGCAGGGTCGTGGGAATCCACACAGCCGTGGTGCCAGTCATGGCACCGAGTCAAAGCAAGGCGACGAAGGACGACACACCGATCAATACAAGCAGTGGGACGTAGAACAGGAACAGGCTCGAGCTGCTCAGCACCCCAACGACCCTGTCGGAGTTCCCGGCCGGAGGTGGAGCTTTCATCTCGAAGTAGCCCTCGCTGCCACAGTCCGCAGCAGGGCCCTTTCTGACGGAGTCGTAAAACCGGCGAAAGCCACGCTCTTGGGCGAGGAAGCGCGCATCGAGCACCCACAGCGGCAGCAGTACAAGTCCCGCGAACGCAGCAGCCGGTGACGCCGTGCTTGCGATGAAGGCAATGAGTGCCGCGGAGGCAGCGGCAGCGGTCGATTTGATGGCGAAAGAGTTTCGGCCCAGCCTGCTGATCACCGCTTGGACGAGCTTCAGGTGTTCGATTCTAGCCGCCTCTGGATCCATACTCCGCGAGCTGCCTGTTGATGTTCTTCCACCTCCACCGGATTGGAGGCGCCAAGCCCCGCAGACCCGTGTAGGTCCGCTTCGCCGGTACGACCTGAAAGACCGGCTTCTTGAGGGAGTGAGGCAATCCTGACCTCAGTCAGGACACCCGGAGCGTTGTGTGTGTCCTGGCCAACGAGGAGGATCACGACATCGCAGTCGAGGATCGCTGCCCGAGCCTTACCCTTCCATTCCTCGGTTGGATACGCCTCCCTGAGCGAACAGTTCCTTATGCGGTGTTCGGCGTAGCGTTCGGCCTGTTCGTAGAAACTGTTCTTGAGGTCGTTGTCTCTGTCGAACTCGAAACTGACGAAGATGTCGAGCTGGGCCATGGGCCTCCCGGTAGGCATTTGATCGGTCACGGCCCTTCTAACACCTTCCCTCGTGAGCGGCAAGCGCAGGAGGAAGCACCCGGCACTAGTGCGCCCGGCACGCGGAGGCGGCTGCCTTGAAGCAGACGGTGACCAGGGGAAGTAGGCCTAGTGGATGTCATTGAGTTCCTAGGTCTCTGCCGGGACCTGTCGCTCATCAGCAACACGCCTGCTCTCCGGAGTACTGATCACGAGTGCCAGACGTGCATGGGGGGGGGGACGATTCAGACCAGGCATGATTCTGTGAGCACCAAATTCCTCAAGACCCCGACGCTGTACGCCCAAGGGAATCACGTATTCACCAGGCGGCACTCCTTCTACAGCGCATTCCGAGCTGGACTGGAAGATGCCCATCAAGGGCTTCACTTGCGACAGCCCAACAGGGGTGTGCTGGGCAGTTGCCAGCGCTGCCACGTCGTCCTCCTGTTGCCCTCCCGTTCAAGGCTGGCCTTCAATCGGTACTACGCTCGAACAGGGCATCCGGATGCGTAAGCAATGCGTAGTTCTTATGAAAAATCATGGTATGTTCCCGTAGTCTCACATTATTCTTATAACGAAGCCCCGGAATCCCTGGTCGGAGTCTTGTCCGGGTCCGGTGCACCCTCGGACAAGCGCTTCACGAGGGCAGGGGAGGTGTGAAGCTGGGCGCCTTGGGGATCCTCCTGCTATTTGCTCTTCTGGCGGCACTGGGGGCGAGCGGCTGCAGGCCTGAAGTTACGCCCACGGCAACGGTGGGAGTCGAGCCAACACCTGTTCCGGCCGCAGAAAGGAAGCCGGGACAAGGGGCGACCCCCACGTCGGTCCGACCCACACCCACGCCCACTGCATCGCCGACCGTTCCCGCCGACGGCGCGACAAGGACAACTCCCACACCCAGCCCAACCGCAACGCCAGCGCCGTCTACGGAGGCGCCACACCCCACCGTCGCGGCAAGGGACCTGAGGGACCTGTCCCCGGACGCAGACGGCGGCGACATGGCCTTGCTGGTAGAAGGCAACACGGCATTCGCCCTGGACCTCTACCACCAACTGGCCTTGTCCGACGACAACGTCTTCTACTCCCCGTACAGCGTTTCCCAAGCCCTGGCGATGGCTTACGCCGGAGCCGGCCGCGACGCCCATGCCGGAGCCCGTAGCGACGCCCGCACCCGGGCCTGAGCCGACGGCGACGCCCGTGCCGGGGCCAACCGCCACGCCCGTGCAAGCCGTCCAGACGGCCACGCCGACGCCTACGCCGGTTCCCACACCGACGCCCACGCCGACGGCCACGCCGATGGCGGTGGTCCCGGTTGTGGAGATGCCGGACGACGGCGGTCTGCCGGCGTGGGTGCTGCCGGTCGCGGGAGTCCTGGTGTTGGGAGCCGCGCTAGCGGGGTTCGTCATCGTGAACGCAACCAGGCGGCCGCGCCGGTTGTAGGAGGTAAGGCGGTTCGCACGACAGGTGCGGCAGGGAGGGCTGCCACCGAGAGATCGGAAGAGGTGTGTCACGGCGCAGTCGACGAAGACAGGAGGCCTGCTCAGGGCGGCGCGGATATCCTGCGCGGCGCTGCTGCGGGCGCTCGACGCGAGCGTCACGTTCATGGTGTTCATGGGCTCCCGGAACAGAACGCCACAACCCGCTCGCAGCAGGCTAACCGGCGACCCGGCGGTGCGGCACTCACTGCTCATCAGACAACGTGGGCGATGCGTCTACTGCAACATGGCGATCTCCGACTCGAAGGGCAACTACCACGTAGACCATAAGACGCCTCTGGCAAGGGGAGGGGCTGACACGATAACGAACGTGCGGGCGCTGTGCGGGAGATGCATCGCGGACAAGGCGGCGCGGACGGACGCGGAGTACCTGAGCTATCTCCGCAGCGGCAGGCGGATGGAGTCGCCGGAGTACGTGGAGTTCCGTCGGCGGTCGAGGCGTCTGCCGCCGCGTCGGTCGTTCGGGCTGTACGCGTTGTACGTGATCGTGGGCGCGTCGGCGGCGGGTTATCTTGCTGGCGAGTTCTGGCTGGAACGGGGCGCGTCGGCTGCGGCTGCGCTGGCCGTCCTGTCGATCGTCTGGGCCGTGGCGGCGTTCGCGCGCGGGCTGTCAACGGGGGCGCTGGCCAGGTAGCCCCGGCGGCAGGAGCGCAACCGCTCTGTCAGGGCACTCACGGTTCCACTGCCCTCGGCATGCCGTATCCGATGCGAGGCTCGGTGAAGATGTAGCTGGGGGCGTCCGCGTTGTCGTTCAGCTTGTTGCGCAGGCTGCTTATGACCGTTCGCATCGGTCGCACGTCCCCGTCGTTCCCCGGGCCCCACACGTGTTGCAGCAGGTGCGCGTAGGTCAACACCCGCCCGGCGTTGGCGGACAGCTCGGCGAGCATCCGGTACTCGATGGGGGTCAGCCGCACGGGGCGGCCGGCGAGCGTCACCTCGCGCTCGGCGTAGTTGATGGCAAGGTCCCGCACCGCATAGGGCTTCGAGGGCTCGGACACAGCGCGCCTGCGCAGGGAGGCCCTGATCCTCGCGGCAAGCTCCGTGGGAGAGAAGGGCTTGACGACGTAGTCGACGGCCCCCATGTCGAACGCCTGGGCGACGATCTGGTCCTGTCCGTACGCGGAGACGAAGATGATCGGCACGTCGGCGATGGTGAGCATGTCCTGCATCAGCTCGATGCCGTCGGTCCCGGGCAGCATGAGGTCCAGGAGCACCAGGTGGGGCTTCTGCTCCTCCATGAGGCGGAGCGCCTCCTCCGCGACGCTGGCCATGATTGGCTCGTAGCCTGCCCTTGCCAGGGCGTCGCGGATGTACTTCAGGGCCTGGGGGTCGTCGTCCACCGCGAGGACGCGCGTCCGCTCCACCTGCCGCGGGGAGCGTGCGGACGGCTGCGGGGGAGCGGAGACGACGCCGGCCACACTCTCCTCCACCGACGGTATCGTGAACGTGAACCGCGCGCCCAGGCCCGGCCCGCCGCTGTCTGCCCAGATGCGGCCGCCGTGGGCCTCCACGATCCCCTTGCAGACCGCGAGCCCCAGGCCCGAGCCTGGGGTCTCGTGCATGGGGTCGCCGCCGTCCAGTCGCGTGAACTTCTTGAACAGGTGCGGGATGCTGTCGGGCGCCATGCCCCGGCCTTTGTCGGACACGGAGACGGCCACGTAGGGACCGTCCCGGACGGCCTTCACGCGGATGGTGGACCATTCCTGCGAGTGTCTCGCGGCGTTGGAGAGCAGGTTGCCCAGCACCTGCACGATGCGGAGCCTGTCCGCCATGATCCAGGGCAGGTCGGCAGGGAGGTCGACGTCGAGTTCGTTCCTGCCGCCCCCGCTCAGAAAGGCGTTCCGGGCCTCCCCCACCAGAGCGGCCACCTCCGTCGGCAAGGGGGAGATGGACAGCGTGCCCGTCTCGATGTGCGCGACGTCCAGCAGGTCGCTGATCAGCTCGCGCATCCGGTCGGCCTGCACGGCGATGATGCGATGGAACTGGAGCGTTTCGGCGGGGCTCAGGGCGGCGGAGGGGTCCAGCAGGGTGGCGATGGAGCCCTTGACGGAGGTGAGCGGCGTCCGCAGCTCGTGGCTCACCATGGCCAGGAACTCGGCGCGCAGGCGCTCCAGCTCCTGCAGCGGCGTCATGTCCTGCAGGGTGACCACGAAGGACTCGATCCCCTGCTCCGAGTGGATGGGCGTGGCGTTTATGAGAGTGGTAACGCTCCGGCCGTCGGGCAGCTCGATGGTGATCTCCTCGGCGCGCACCGTCTCGCTGGTGTTCAGCGCCTGGGCGAGAGGAAGCTCCCGCAGGGAGACGACCCGCCCGTCGGAACGCTTGAAGCTCAATGTTCTGAGCACCTCTTCCCATGACCCGTCCGGCGGCAGCAGGTCGGCCACGATCCTGCGGGCCTCGCGGTTCAGCGACGTGACCTCGCCGTTCCTTGCGTCGAAGACCACCACGCCCACCGGGGAGGTATCCACCAGCGTCTCGAGGCCGGTCCTGGCCCGCTGCTCCTCCCGATGCCGGCGGGCGTTGGCGATGACCAGCGCCGCCTGGGAGGCGAACATCACGAGAGTCTCCTCGTCCTCGCTGCTGAACTCCAGGCCGGGCTCCTGCTTCACCAGGTAGACGTTGGCCACGCACTCGCCGAGGTGCCGGACGGGGGCCGCTAGGAAGGCGCCCGCCGACACGGGCAGGCCCGGGTCGCTCAGCCCTAGGCCCCTGATGTGGCTGAGCAGGTCCGGCACACGGAGCGGTCCCGGGATACTGCCGAGGTGCTCTATGAACCATGCCGCGTGAGGCACGTTCAGCAGCCGCTGCGTTTCCTCCGGGGTCAGGCCGGACGTGAGGACTTCCTCCGGCTGTCCCGTCTCGTCGATGAGGATGATTACCCCGTAGCGGGCCTCTGTTAGCGTCCGCGCGGAGTCGAGGACCTCCTGGAGCACGGTGTCCAGGTCGAGACTCTCGTTAATGCGCAGGCTGGCCTCGCTCAACCGGGAGAGCCGCTGCCTGAGAGCCTCGCCATCCTGTTCCTGTCCGTCTGCTCTCGCCAACGCGCAACCTCTGTGGGACGACTTCCGAATGCGTCATTCCGCCTCACCCTCTAATCTAACAGAACTCACATTGAATCGGTCATTGCGCTTATGGAATCTTATGCATGTCCGGCAGACTCTCAGGCCGGGCGTTATGGCGGCGCTTACGGTAGCTTCAGGAAGAGGTTGCGGTCTCCGGCCAGCCGTATCCGTGCATGCTCGTGCACGACCGCCGGCTGCCGGTGAACTTGGATGCATCCCCCGCCCGTGTCGAAACGTATAACTAATTGAAGGCCAGTCATGGATGGGAGGGGCATCATGAGGACGATGTGGAAGAGCTGGCAGGTCCTTTCATTGGCACGGTACGGTCTCGTCTTGCTCGCGGTCCTGGTCATGGCCGGCGTGTTCAGCGTCCGGCCGGTGGCCGCCCAGGAGGACCCGCCGTCCGATTTCCGGCCGGTCATCACGAGCGAATCGACCGATGCCATCGGCACGACGTTCCTGGTGACGATCACCTTCGACCGGGACGTGCCGGAGTTGCCGCGGCGTGCGCTCGTAATCCACGGTGGCAGCGTGGTGGAGCACGGACAGCGTTGGAAGCCGCTCATGAGCAAACCGAACGGGCGCGAGTGGAAGGCGCACATCGAACCGGGCTTCGATTTCACCGGCACGCTCACGATCGACATCCCGGCTGGTACGGTGAGGGACGCCGACGGTAACCCGAACTTGGCCGCAGTGCAATACACGCGAATCGTCAAGGCGGAGCACGTGCGCCCGCGGCTGTTCATGGACCTGGCGCCGGTGGAGGGAACGCCGTGGTACCGCGACCCCCTGGAGCCCGTGAGCGGACCGTTCACGGTGCGGATCAAGTTCGTCACGGACAAGATCCTTCACCAGGCTGTGACCGGGCTGACCGTGGATGAGGTGACGATCACGAACGGCGTGAAGACGGACTTCCGCCAGGTCCCGTTCGTGGACGGAGGCGCCCTGGGCGACTACGAGGTGACGGTAACGCCGGACACCGGCTACACGGGGCCATTCACGGTGGAGATAGAAGAGGGAGCGGCGTACGGCTGCGCAGACGGCGATGACCTGAGCAGTTGTGACCCCGGCAATCTGAGCTACGACGACACCCTGGTGCTCCACGTGGTGGCGCTGGAAGGCGGCTGAAGGCGCTGAGGGCGCGGTCAGCGCTCCAGCTTCTCCAGGTGCTGCACCCCGGGGTTGTCCGGGTGCGGCATCACCTCCCGGGACCGCTCGAAGAACGCGATAGCCTCGTCCGCGCGTCCCTGTCGCCAGCGCACGGTCCCCATATTGTTGTACAAGGAGGACTCCGCCTGCTTGGTGAGCGCGGCGTCGTGCAGGGGCTCCGCCATCTCCAGCATCGCCATCGCCTGTTCCAGCTGTTCCTCGTTGCCGAACTTGGCGAGGACGGACGCCATGCCGTTGAGTCCGTAGTAGTCCTGTGCGGCGATTTCGCGCAGCGGGGCGGTGCGCTCCACCAGCTCGGGGATGCCGCTCAGGAGCGCGAAACCCAAGTACTGCGCGTAATCGATGACCTGGTGATTGCGGGCGACGAGCTCCCAGCCGTTGTGGTACTCCTGCCCGAAGAGGCCGGCGAAGTACGCTTCCGCCGCTTCGGCCGGGCGGAGCTGGATGCTGTCGCCCACGTCTTCGCCTTCGAGCACTTCGCGCAGGAATCCGTAGTCGCGGACCATCCTGCCGTGGCCCACCATATGCGACCTGTACGAATGGAAAACGGGGCGCTCGGTTGCTTCGAGGAACGCCCGCAGCGTCTGCCGCTGCACCTCCAGGGTGGTGCGGGGGATGTTGGGGTAGAGGTTGCCGGGGAATGCGATGCCGTGCATCTCCACGTGGCGCACGTCGGGCCGCCGGCCTGCTATGAAGTGGTGGTACGCCAGAGGCAGCGTGATCTCGTCGCCCGAGGTCATCAGGACGGCGTCCTGCGGGAGTACGTCGAATATCATGTCCGCGTAGCGGTCGGCGAAGTCCGACCCGGCGCGATTGTTGGCGTCCCAGTTGGCCGAGAGCGAGCAGCCGGCCATCGCCAGTCCTGCTGCCCCCACCGCTCCGGTCAGCAGGAGCGGGCGTTGGAATGCAGGCCGGGAGAGACGGTGCGCCAGCCAGGGCGCCGCGTGCTGCAGCCCCACCGCCGCCCACATCCCCAGCAGCCCGTAGCAGATGAGCGGGTAGGGCCGGAACACCTGCACGTGGAAGAAGTCGTAGTCGAAGTTGAGGAGCAGGAGGAGCAGGACACTCGACCCGAGGAAGGCCGCCGGGCCTGCAGACCGTCCCGCCCAGTCGAGCAGGTCTTCGAGCCGGGGCAGCCCGCGGCGTCCGCGGGGCGGGGGCGCAAGCAGCACGGCGAGACCCGCGAGCGCGAGCAGGAAGCCGGGCAACGTCATCTGCCGCACGACGTCCGCGGCGAGCCACTGCAGGTACTCCAACCTGTCCGGCCACCCCGCCGAGACGCTGGAGTCGACGCCTGAGTATGCCTGTCGCGTGACGTGCCCCACGACGTCGTCCAGAGTGCGCAGCGGGCCGGCGAAACTGAATGTCGGCTCTTGCTGGGAGCGCCACACCATCCAGACGTACGGCAGGAGGACGGCAGGCAGGAAGGCGCCTGCAAGCAGCGGCAGCCTCCGGACAACGTCCCTCCAGAGCGGCAGCACGGCGAGTAGCAGGCCGGGCGACGCCAGGGCCATCAGTGGCCAGTGGTTGGCGAGGCTGATGCCGTAGAGGAACGCGGCGGCGGCCCAGGCGCGCCCATCGCCGGGCCGCCGTCGCAGGTGGAGTAGAAGTGCGAATACGCCGAAGAAGCAGAGCGAGTTCAGGGTGTAAACCTCGGTGATGATGGCCTGCGCCCAGAAGTGCTCCGAGACCGCGAAGAGCAGCGCGCCGGTCAGCGCCGCCGCTGCTCCCGCTCCCAGCAACCTTGCGCAGGCGTAAACCGCGCCGCACGCCAGCGCGCCGAATGCTGCACTCAACAGGTGGCCGAGCAAGGCGGGAGACCCCCACGGCAACTTCAGGAAGAGGTTGGAGATGAGCGTGTGCACCGGGTAGCCGGGCGGGTGACCGACGCCCAGGAACTCGCTCACGATCAGGAACCAGCCGTCGTCCTCGAGCGCGACGGTGCGGGGCATGGTGGCGGCGTAGAGGAGCAGCGGTCCCGCGACAGCGGTGGCCAGGGCCAGCGTGTCCGCGAGATTCGGAAGCCGCGGCCACCGGCGCGAGGAGCGGGGAAGGTCCGCAGGGCTCGGAGCCGCGCCGGGTTGCGGCTCCTGCGCACGCTCCGGAGTGGCTGCCGCGCGCCTGCGCCTTTCCCGGGAGTTTCTGTTCGATCGCGCCACTGTCGTTCGGCTCGTCCCTCACTCGAGTTGCGTTCACGCTCTCCGGGAGGGCGCGGAAGACCGGACACCCGGCGCGAATCGGGCCTGAGCTGGTCCCGATGCCACGATGCCTTCGCTGTTCGTTGGCGGCGGAGGTATCCGGACCGCTGCCCTGCGCCGCGTCAGCAGTGCGTGTTCCGCCACGCGACAGCCTTGTGGTAGAGCGCCCAGTCCACCGCCAGATAGTCAGTGGCGGCTTCGAGAGCCTTTTGCCAAGCGAGACGTCCACCTGAGCCTTCCTCGTAGGTCGCATTGGCAATCTCGCGCTTGATGTGCGCAATCTCCGACTTGCGCGCCTGGATGGCCTCCCAGTGGAGGCGAACGTCGGCCCTTCCTACCTCGCAGTCGACAGACCTGTTGAACGGCGTCGGAGTGGGCCGCGGCGTTGCAGTGGGGAATGGGGTGGGAGTAGGAGTACCCGGGCCTACGGTCGGTTGCGGCCTGGGTGTGGCGGTCGGGATGGGGTTGTGGTAGGTCGTGCTGGGCGGTGCTGGCGGCAACGCCCTCCGGGTAAGGTCTGTCGGTGTGGCGATGGCTTCGACGATGTCGGACTCGTACTCGTAGAGCATGCTGCCGGGCTGCGGCTTCAGCGCGTTCCTGACAAAGTGGGGGTCACCGTAGATGCAATCCATGTACGCCTCGTGCGCGGTGTCGATGTTGCGTCCTGCCTCGTAGAACTGCTCCCAGAGCACGTAGTCGTCGGGCTCGTCATCTACGTCCATGCTCAGGTCGGTGTACTCGTTCTCGGCACGAACGGTGGCCTGGCGCTCGCTGCGGCAGTCGCCGCCATCGAACTGGGCCGATACCGCGATGGCAGCGGTGGCCATGACTGCTAGCGCCATCACAACTGCTGTGGCC
Organism: Dehalococcoidia bacterium; assembly: GCA_965116305.1. Classification (GTDB taxonomy): domain Bacteria; phylum Chloroflexota; class Dehalococcoidia; order Lucifugimonadales; family Australimonadaceae; genus Bin16. The sequence continues at coordinate 753,772 of OZ220673.1, forward strand.
ATTAGCATCTTGCCCATAAGCTCCCCCCTGTGAGGTCATTGGTTCAGCCGAGTTCTGTTCGCCCGCGCCACTGCCGTTCGGTTCGTCCCTCCTCGGAGTACGTTCACCCTTGAACGGGGCCGAGGATATCGATACGAGCACAAACTTACAAGAGTTCATTGCCATACTGATATTACTTATAATAATCTTATGACAACGTGGTAGGATTGCTGTCGATGAGATGACTGCCAACACTTGCAGGACGGCTGACGGAGTCCGGTTTCCGGCGATTCGCCGGGGGCGGTGCCCCGCGATCGGAGAAGTCCGATGTAGCGCGCCTTGCATGTGCCGGATGAGCGGGATGGCCAGAGAATGACACACGCCCGGCGCAAAGGAGCTGACTTCCGCCGCGCATTGGGCCTGCGCGGTCGAGTCGATGCAGAGGAGGTGGCCAACCAGCTTGGTCTGGAGGTATGGACGTGGCCGTTCCAAGTGCTGCAGGAGATGCTGTTAACTGAATCGATCGCAGTGGCCCAGCGACTCGATGCGCCTTGGCGTCGGTGGGTTATAGCCCACGCTATCGCGCACAACCTGCTGCACCCGGGGAACCACTTATGGATGCAGAAGCACACCCTCCTTGGACATCGCGTTGAGCGGGAGGCCGAGGAGTTCGCCGGCGCCCTGCTTATCGACGAGAGTGAGGCGCTTGAACAGGGCATCGTCTACCTCTGGGAAGTAGCGGAGTACTTCGGCGTACCCGAGGAAACGGTTCGCAGGCGACCTTGCAGGAATGCGAAATGAAGGAGCGGAGCTGTGCGCATGCCGCCGCCGTAAGGGGACACCCGAGTGCCGCTTGGGTTTTACGGCGGCGGCGCCACGCTTAGAGGCGAGAGATGGATCCGTTTTTGGTCACACGGGGAGCACCGAATCTACTATATGCCGCGGGCAATATCCTGATGGGACGGCCTCGCCATCGCCGCCGTCGCCATGTGGACGTTGCGATGCGCCACTCGGCACTGGGATTGGCGCTCGGGATGCTTGCCAGCAGGATGGGGCTGTTCAGCCTGTGGAAGGCCATCCGTCATCGAAGGACCGTCACCCACGCGATTGATGGGCAGTGGGCATGTCAGGCCGCAGGCTCGAGTACCATGAACTGATAGCAGAGTAAGGGAATGACGGTGGAGTTCTACAACCGGATAGACCTGAGCGAGCTATTTGAGAAGGAGTCAGACCTGAGCGATTTACTTGCTGAAAGCCCTGAAATCGGTGGGGACTGGAAAGAAGAGGAGACCTGGCGCTTGAGGGCAGAGAACAACCATTTGCGGACGTGAAGGCGGACATTTCCTACAGAACTAAGAAAGGCAGGCTGGTAGAGGTTGAAGTCCAACTAGGCGCTGCGGACGACCGACACCTTGGTGAATCGTCAGGCACCTCGCCCAACGAGAAGATGTCGACATCCTCGTGTGGGTGGCGCAATCGTTCAACAGAGTCGGTGGCACTCACCTATTGGGGTGGAGCGTCATCTAGTCGCCCTACACCTTGGACAGGGATGTCGAAGCGGAGAAACAGCGTAAGGGGACTGGGCAATCGTCCTCCGGTGGTGCTCATACCCCTATGACGTTGACGCCTGAGCATTTCAGCATGAGGCGTTGTGAATACGCCGCCATTGAAGGGGGCGTCTGGCGAAGCGTGGCAAGGATGAGGTAGAGCCTCCGCCTGGGGAGCGAGTGAGCAGGGATGCTGCTGGGCATCCTATATGAGTCCCCTTGGGAGGATGTGGCGCTAGGCGTAGGGTGCGGACCTCATCCCCCATGGGCTGCTCTTCCGCACATCCGGACGTCTGCCTGCCGCTGGCCGTTGACGCCGCCGATCCATGCCACCTCGCCGAGGCTGGAGAGGGTTGGCCGCACAGGCGCTGCCGGCCTACCCGTGGGCAGCAGGTGGCTCAGGTCGAGGTCGCGCGCCACGGCGATCACGGCGAAGAGGTGATGGGCGTTGGGGTGAACTCCCTGGCGCCAGCGGCGGACCGTGAGCGGGCTCGTCCCCAACTGCCGCGCTAGTTCGCTCCACGACAGTCCGGCGGCCTCCTTGATTCGCTCCAGGCTTTCGGCGAAATCCTCGGGGAAAACGTGGATAGCACGTCGGTGGGTCAAACGCTGGCGTGGCATCGGCCGACCTCCAGGGAGGCGAGGAAGCCCTCGTCCATGATGATGTCGAGTCCCCCCGGCACGCGGGCCGACAGGCCGACGAGCGAACGCATCGCTCCCCCGCATGGCTCGGTTCCCTGCCGCCAGCGGAAGACCTGCTTCGGATCGACGCCGAGGGCCTCCGCGAAGCCGTTCCACGTGAGGCCGGTGGCTTCCTTGAGCCGGTGGAGCCGCTCGATGAAGTCCTCCGGCAGGACCCCGCTCCCATACGGCATGGGGCGTCCCGCGACGACGAGGCCGTTGAAACGGGTCGTGAGACGTGGTGATGAATCGCGCCATTCCATACTTGGACCTCCTCCTGAGCGAACAGCTCGTTGAATTCCCCCTCCCGGGAGCGCCTGCGTCCCGAGCATTACGGCGGTTCGTCTTCTCCCCTGGACCAACCGCCAACTCCCTAACTGTTACTTAGGGTATTACTATATGCAAAGGATACGAGCATTGGCAAGAACGCATGTTCTATTCCGGTGGCGCAGGACCAGCAGTTTCGGAGAGGAGCGCTCACGCGATGACGGAAGATTTCGGCGACCGGTGGCAGGGCCTCGGAGTTCGCATCAGAGAAGCCCGCGCCAGGGCGGAACTCACCCAGGCTGAGGTCGCTTCGGCCCTCCGAGTAAGTGCCCACGCCGTCTGGGCATGGGAGAAGGGCAGGATGAAGCCCACCCACGACCACCTGGTGGCGCTCGCCTTTCACTGCGGGGTGAGCACGGACTGGCTGCTCGGTCGGGAAGTAATCGAGGCGGAGGTGCTCAGGGAGATGAACGCCTCTTTCCGGGACGCCGTAGCCGGGCTTCCCCTTGAAGACGTGGAGTCGATCTGGGAGTTCATCCGGTTCGTGCGCGAACGGCGCAGGCAGAGGAACGCCACGGGATGAGGCGGCGTCCGTTCTGATGTCAGGCGAAGGCATAGTCCCCCTCCCATCTGCCCGGCGCCATCCAGGCGCGGCCCAGCGGACCGGTCTCCTCGAGCGCTGCCCTGTGTGAAACCCACAGCGGCACCCGCACTCCGTGAGCCGCCATCTCCCGACGTGCCACGCGCAGGAAGTGGGTCGTTCGCAGAGCGTCGTCGAAGACGACCAGCACAATGGGCTCCACACCGTGGTCGTCGGCTGGTCGGCGCGATGCGTAGTAGCGCAGGTACGGGGCGAGGCGCGCGGCCATCGTCGCTGGTCTGACGGCGCGACGCTCCCATTCCAGGAAGAACGGCCTGTCCCCCGTGGCGGTGCGCACGATGCCGAAGGCGTCGGGACGCACCGAGTGGACGGAGCCCGCGTATCGGAAGAAGCGCGACGCCCGGTGCGGCGGGTCCAGTTGGACCACCTCGCATCCCGTAGAGCTGGCCTGGGCGGAGAGCGCGCCGATGAACCCGTGCACGGCCGAGGTGTGTTCGATGTTCCTGAGCAGTTGACGGCTCCTCGAGCCAGAGACGTCGCGCCAGTCCAGCTGGGCGCCGGACCGGCTAGGCTCCACGCTCCACCGCCTGCGCGACGCGCCCACGGAGACGCGATCGCGCCGGGCGAGCAAGCCCAGACCCCGTGCCGTGAGCACCCAGCGTGTCCCTCCACCGACGCGGAGCGGCTGAACGACGCCGTGCCGTTCCACGGACGTGAGCAGCCGGTGCACCCGCGAGGAGGAGGCTCCCATCAGCCGCCGGAGGCCGCCCCCGTCAATCAGCGGCCAGTCGGCGATAAGGTCGACCGCGCGCTTCTCTGCGGGCCGCAGCAGCGCGGGAAGCAGCCAGATGGGAGCATCCCGCTCGGGGAGGTCGAGCACGATGTCGGGGGGAATCACGCTCCGCGAAGGCGGCCGCTCGTTGGGTACGGTTCCGCCGCCCCGCAAGCGGGCGACCGCCCGCCGCATGCTGACCGCCTCGCCAGAGTACGTCCGCCAGACGCGGGAGTCCGCGTCGGCGGCCGCCGCGTCGCGCTCGACCGCCAAGAGGGCCGTCAGCGGGAGCGCCGCCAGCAGCCTGCGCGTCTGGCGGAGACGCACGTCGTCCGGCACCAGCACCAGGGAGACGTTGGGAGCCGGTCCCTGCGCGAGTCTCCAGAGCCGCCGGGCGAAGGCCGTCCGTTCGGCGGTGCAGCCGAGCCTCACGATGCCGAGGGTTCGCCGGCTCGGCAGCCGCAGCGCAGCGTCCAGCGGCCCCGCCCGGTACCAGCGGAACTGGACCGCGCCGGCGGCGTTCGCGGCTGCCGCCGCGACCCGGTGGACGACTGCGACGGCGTCGAGCCGCTCCATCAGGATCCGCCGCCAGTGGGCCGAGACCGGGCAGGAGTGCAGGAGTGCGTCGGGACGGGCGCCTTCATCCCGCGCAAGCCTGTGCAGGCCCCTCGCGGTGATGTGGAAACGCCGCGTCGGAGCGACGGCCTCCGAGGCGTGCGGCAGGGCGGCTACAAGCCCGGCGTCCTCCAGAGCCGCGAGGCTCTCGTACACCGCCCCGCGGGACCAACCGGAGACGGCGGTAAGCTCCAGCCGGTCGAGGAAGGGCATTCTGGCGAGCCAACGGACGAGGTCGCCCGCGCACTCAGATCGACTCATGCGCTCCCGTCCTCATCGGACGGACGTCTCCGGCTCGTCTGGTCCCGCCTTGCCGAGGGCGCGGCCGGCCATTCTCCCTCGTGAGGATCGCCTCCTTCCTCCTCGGCCAGCTGCTCCCTGAACCGCTCGACCTGTTGCTGCCGCGCCCGGTCGCGGGCGGCGATCTCCTCGGCGGTCGTGGTGTAGGCGGCCGTCTCCGCGCGGATGCGCGCCGCCCCTTCAGGGTCGCCGGGGTCGGGCCTCCGGACCATCATCGAGAAGGCCGGAACCCGCTCGCCGCCGACGGTGGCCCGGACGTAGCAGTGGTGCACGGGCAGCGAGGTGATGTCGTCCTCGGAGATGCGCTCGCGCCCCAGTTCCCAGACCAGCCTGCGGGCGTCCGAGCCCGCCACCTGGAAGACGGCGAGGCAGCCCGTGTTGGCGAGGATCGTGTCCTGCATCGATCGGGAGATGTCGTCGAGCTTGGCAAGGCTCTGCGTGGCGAGTATGAACGACGCCCCGAACTTGCCGAGCTCTGAGAGCATCGACTCGTAGTCGACGCCTGCCATCGACTGCATCTCGTCGACCACGACGAGCGCGCCGCGTCGCTCCGCCGATGGCAGGCCGCCCTGCTCGCGGATCACGGCATCGACGAGGTTGAGCAGGGACGCGCCCACGAGTGCGGCGACGTCGCGGCCCACGGCGCCCTGCGCGGTGGAGACAAGCAGGATGCCGCCCTCCAGGATGGTCTTCCGCAGGTCGAACGTCGAGATGCGCTGGCCCAGGATGGCGCGCGCCCGCTTCGACGACGCATAGTAGGCGAGGCGGGTCTGGACGGGCGCCAGCGCCTCGGCCCGGTACTCGCGGCGCCAGCCGCCGAAGTCCCGCGCCCACCACTCCAGCAGGTAGGGGTCGCTCACTCGGGCGAGCACCCGCGTCCGGAACCGGGCGTCCGAGAGGAGGGGCAGGCCGTCGAGGATCGTGTACTGCTCGGCGGGGTCGGTTGCCGGGTGGGTGTTCGCCTCGTGCAGGCTCTTGACGACGTGCTCGAGGATTGACTGCATGCGCGGTCCCCACTGCTCCCACAGCCCGCGCGCGACCCGCACCACCCCGTCGGCGGTGCGGTCGCGGTCCGTGAACACGCGGGCGTCCAGCAGGTTGATGCCGGCCGCGCCGGTCTCGTCGGCGAGGTCGATCAGCCGGACCTGTGAGACGAGCCCCTCTGGGACGTGCTCAAGGAGGCCGTCGACGAGGTCGGCGTGGGGGTCGACCACGACGATGGCGTCCGGGTCGCGACCCGCCGCCTTCTCGCGCATCTTGTGCGTGACGATGTGGTGCATCAACGTGGACTTGCCCATGCGGGTGCGCGCGACGTAGAGGTGGTGGCGGTGGAGCAGGTCAGCAGGGAAGCGGATCTCCCGGGGCCTGCCCGCCGTCGTGTCTCCCACAGGTGCTCCTCCGCCTGCATCGAGCGCGGCGGGCGTAAGCGCGCGGGAGCCCGAGCGCTCGACGAGTGGCGACTCGTCGCCGGGGCCTGGCGGGTGCCAGAGGGCGGCGGCTTCCCGGACGCCGATGATGCTGCGCCTGCCGAAGAGCCCCGGCCGCGTCGGCTCCGGGGAGACGTCGAGGACGGGAGCGGGCGTGATCTTCCCGACGGCGAAGCTCGCACCGGCGGGGTTGTCGTAGTGGCGGTAGGCTGCCGCGACGGCGGACAGCAGCTCCTCCGCCCGCTCCGGGGAGGCGTCCCCGGGCAGGACGGCCGTAACGCGGACCTCACCGTCGAACGCGATGCGGGAGACCTTTTCCCTGATGAGGTTCGGATCGAAGGCTCGCGGGCGCTTGAAGAAGCGCGCCTTCACCCACCCCGCCATGGCGAGGCCCGCCATGGCGCCGAGCCCGAGGAGGACGGCCTTCCAGGTCTCGCCGCCCTGCACCCAGCGGTACGCCGTCAGCGCCAGGAACGCGCCCACGCTGAGTATGGCGATCCCGAGGCCGCCGGCGGCCTGCGGGGCCCCGGCTTGCATGGACTGGGCCGGCATGGAAGCCGGACGCTCATTGACCAGTCGCTGATGGTGCTCCGCCCAGTTCGGACCGAGGGAGCGCAGCAGCAGGCGCGCGACAATACGCTCTCCGTTGTGCAGGCCTGAGAGCGCTCCCAGCAGCGCGATCAGCGGATCGGAGCCTGGGTCGGTGAGGTCCGCGTCGCGGAAGGTACGCAGGGGCACGTGCTCGGGACCGGCGGAGCGCAGGCTCATCGTCCACGCCCGCTCGTCCCCGTCCATGCGCAGCGGGTCGTCCCCGGGGGCGACCTCCCCGATGCGGGCCTGGGGGTAGTGGGCCGCGAGCTGGCTCCTGATCGCCCTGCCGTCCCGGCAGCGGGCATACAGGGTGACGCCGCCGGCGTCCCCTGCGAGCTCGAGGGAGAACGGCTCGGGCACGGCGATGGAGGCGAGGAGGTTCTCGACCCCGAGGAGCGTGCGCTCACCGGTGCGCGGTGGCGTCACCACCAGCAGCGCCGGTGGGCCCTGCGCCGCGCCTGCGCCTGGTTCGCGATGGGCTGGCTGTTGCATCTGCTGTCCTTCCTTTCCGAAGCCGGCGGCCTAGTGCCTGCCCGGCCGCCACTCGATGACATCGGTCTCCTCGGGGGTGGCCTCGATGCGGACGGGGTAGCGCCCGCCCCGCGCCAGCAGCAGGCCGTCTCCCCTCGGGCACGAGAGGAGCCAGCGCTGAAGCTCGGGGGGCAGGTCGAACGCGTCGCCGACGGTTGAGATGGCCGCGGCGTCCTGCTGGAGCAGGAGCTTGAACGCGGCGTTCTGGAGCAGCGCCCTGCCGGAGTGGCCGGTGATGGCGCGCGAGGAGTCCTCCGAGAGGAGGTCCTGCACGTCCTGGGTGATGAATTGGAGGCCCAGGCGGTGCTTCCTCGCGCGTTTGGCGAGGGAGACCATGAAGGCCGCGCCCTCCGGGTGCTGCATGATGGACCAGACCTCGTCGACGACGAGGAGGCGGGGCCTGGGGTGCTGCGCTGCCGCCGCCCAAACGGTCTCGGTGCAGACCATGGCTGCCGCCGGACGCAGCTCGGGTTCGAGGAGGCGGAGGTCGAAGACGGTGACGAGCGCCTCGTTGGTGAGCATGTCATCGCCCTCATCCGAGAGCAGGTGGCGAAGGCTGCCGGTCGCGAAGGGGCGCAACATCCTGGCCAACTCCTCCGATTCCCCATCCTGGAGATAGGCGTAGAAGTCGCGGAAGCCGGTGCGCTCCCGTGTCGCGGCGTAGTAGCCCGCCAGCGCGTGGTCGAGGGACGCGCGGCGGTCAGCGCTGAGCCGCTCGCCGACCATCACCTCGATCAGCCTCCTGAGGCTGCCGATGCGGAGCAGGAGCTCCTCGTCGTCGCCCCGGTCGATGACGAACGGGTTCATGCCTTGGCCGGGCACGCCGGGAGAGAGGACGCGGCCGCCCGCGGCGCGGGCCATGTCGGCGTACTCGCCCTCCGGGTCGATGACGTAGGCGGTGATCCCCCGCGTTAATCCTCGAAGCACGCCGAGCTTGGTGGAGAACGATTTGCCGCTTCCCGAGCGGGCGAGGACGGCGGTGTTGGCGTTGAGGTGAGAGCCGTCCCACGGATCGTAGACGACCGGTGAGCAGGCGCGGAGATCGATGCCGTAGAGGGTGCCGCTGCGGGTGTCGAGGTCCGGGGGCGAGAAGGGGAAGAGACGGGCGATAGACGACGTGTCCAGCGAGCGCCACTCGGCGACGGCGTTCATCGCGATGGGGAAGGTGGAGAGGAGGCCGACGCGCTGGCGGAACGGGAGGGTGTCGAGCTTACCGAGGGTCGCGGCGAAGTGGGCCCGCGCCCGCTCGGTCATCTCCTTGAGCGAGGCCTCGTCCCTCGCGTGGAGGGTGAGGGAGAGTGAGGTATGGAAGAGGCGTTCGCGCCCGCGCTGGACCTCGTCGCGGAGACGGGTGACGTCCTCCAGGGCGATCTCGGCCTCCGGCGACATGGTGCGTCCCCGCCGCAGGGAGAGGGAGAGGGCTGATTCGAAGCGCACCTTCTGCCACTCCAGGGTGCGGGCGGCCTGCTCGGCCGGTATGGGGCCGAGGTGGACGGCGAGGTCCATGGGCACGCCTGCGGCCATGAGCCCCTGCAGGTAGCCGGGGGCGAGCGCGCGGGGCCAGCGCCCGAGGTGGAGCGAGCGGACGAGGTGGCCGCCGACGCGCATCTCGCGCCGGTTGACCGTGACCTCCACGCGCTCGTCCTCGTCGCGGTCCGCGGGCGAGCCGCCGAGGGTGCAGGCGAGCAGGAAGAGGCGCAGCGCGCGGCCGCTGAGGGCGTGGACGGAGAGACCGGCCTTGCCCAGCAGGCCGCGCAGGTCGCCCGCGCGGTCGAACTGGCAGACCGCGTAGAAGCGGCGGTCGAGGATGCCGTCGCGGTGCTCTAGGGCGCCGAGCAGGCTGCGGAGCGACTCCGCGGCGGCCGCGGTCTGCGGGGGCAGGCCGGGAGGCTCGGCCTCGCGCAGGAGCTCGCGCATCCGGCCGAGGTCGGGCGGGTGCTGGCGGATCAGGAGCTGGAGCGGGAAGTCGAGGGCGTTGAGCGCTCCGGCGAAGGCGCCCAGCTTCGGCTCGTCGAGCTCGAGGCCCATCACCTCGAAGACGCCTAGCTTGACGCCGTCGACGCGGACGGGGCCGTCGTCATCGAGGTGGGAGAGCATAAAGCAGAGGGGAAGCGGCAGGGGCGGTTTGGGGACGCGCTCCTTCGGCTGTGAGGCGCCGTCATGCCACCTCCGTAGGACGCGGTGCGCAATGCTCCTGGTCCGTTCAGGTAGTTGTCGCAGGGCGGCGTTCAATCTTCGGGTGATGGAGACGATGGAGCTGCGCAGGGCGCTCGGGGTCATGCTCCGGGTCCGTTCGATGAGGTCTCGCAAGGTGGTGCTCCTTTCTGTGAGCGCGGTCAAGGGATGGGGGCGATGCCGCTGCGCAGGACGACGGCGATCGCCTTGGCGGAGAGGACGACGGCGAGGCCCACAAGCGCGCCCGCGACGGCGTTGCGCGCGCGTCCCGAGTTGCGAGGCTCGCTCCCCTCGGACATCAGGACGAAGCCCGCCCAGACGACGGCGAAGAGCGCGAGCCCCGCAGCCGTGTACGCCATGGCGGTCAGCGCGCTGTCGAAAGCGGCGAGCATCGTCTCCTCCTCGTGGTGCGCGGCGGCGGAGACCGCCGCCGCGCCGGGGACTATCAGGGCTGCCGCGACGCGCCTCACCACGGCCACAACCACCCGAGGAGGCCGAATAGTCCACCCCCCTCCTGCTCGGTGAGTGGGGTCTGTGCCGGGGTCGGCGTCGGCTCCGGCGTCGCCGGCGGTGTGAATGGCGCGTAAGGGGCGTCCGCACCGATCGTGAGCGACAAATCGAGCGCCTCCTCTTTGCTGCCGTAGGCGCTGCCCCGCGCGTTCACCGTGGCCGCGATGTACTCGGGGTGCTTGATCAGGACGGACGGCACGACGGTGATCATCTCGCTGGGGACGATGAGGCGGGCCGAGACCTCGTGGGAGGAGGTGCTTCCGTCGTCGTGCTGGACGGTGACCGTCTCGCGGACGGTCTTGCTGACGCCGGGCCGCAGCACTTGCACCGGCACGAGACGTGTCTCCTCCCGCTCCGGTATGAGCGTGAGCACCACCAGCGGCGGTGCCTTGCCCCGCAGCTGCGCCTCCATGGCGGCCTCGATGCTCAGCTCGTGCACTGCCTCGCCCGGAGGCACGGTCAGCCGGAAGGAAACGCTGCAGGGCGGGTCGAGTCTCACGGTCGTGCTCGAGTCACCGGACGAGACTGTGACGGAGCCGTAGACGTCCGTCACCCTGGTCTTCGTCATGATGGCGCCCGCGATGTGCTCCTCTCCAGTGACCAGGACGAGATCGATCGGGTGCTCGACCCTCTCTACACACTCGCCAGCCGCCAGCGACCCGGTTATGGTGCCGGGGCTCAGGCGGACGGATGTCACGCGGATGTCGCAGAGCTCGCTCTCTGCCACCGGTAGGGGGTGTGGAAGCTGGTCGCCCTGCAGGCTGATCGCCCCGGCTTGGCCGGATGTGTCGACCCACGCGAACGTGAACGACGGGGCGTCGCCCGAGAGCGGCAGCGTGTAGAAGGCGGTCTGTCCGGCCTTCACGCGGGCGTTCCTGGAGAAGTGCAGCTCCCGGCCGCCCGGCCCACCGAACGCCTGCACGTTGAGGTCGATCTCCGCGGCGGCCCGCAGGGTGACGGTCGCCCTGTCCTCGAAGACGGCAAGCCGTTCGATGAAGAGCCGCCGCCCGGGGACGGGGCCGGGGGCGTCGAAATCGATCTCGTTGCGCCAGCGCTCCGGGCTCGTCTGGGGATAGGGGGTGCCCGGTCCAGGCGTTGGTTCCGGTGTCGGCGTCGGCGTTTCGGATGCGGCCACTGCGGTCACCGCGAGCAGTGCGGCCGCCGCGAGCAGGGCGATCCGCCGCATCTCCAGACGAGGGCCGTTGCCGTCCTTCCGGTCGCGCGGTTTGCGCCGGTTCCGGAACCAGCCCTGCGGGTGGAGGGGCCTGCGCCCGTTCCGACGCCCGCGGCTGCCGCTCTTCCTGCGCAACCTGCGGAGGCGGTGCCGAGTCTTCTCGGTCATCTGCTGGAGCAGGCCGGGATTGTCGTTCGGCTGGACGGGCGGCTCGCTGCGCGCCAGCTCGGCGGGCGTCCCCGCGTAGCACCGGCCCCCCAGCCGGAACTGCAGCAGGTCGGCTGCCACCAGCGGCAGCCGCCGGCCGCCGACCCTTCCGACGATGGCCGCGAGGCCGACCAGCGCGAAGAGGACGGCGAGGCCGATGCGGACCTCGGGCGACGGGATGGGCGCGTAGCGGTGGAGGCCGTAGGCGAGCGCGCCCACCGCCGTGACCGCGACGATCTGGGGGAACGTGAACCAGAGCAGGACCTTGTCCTCGGCCTGCACGTGGGTGGGTACTTCGTGCTCTCTCATGGCCTAGCCTCCTCCCTCTGTGGTTGTGGTCGTGGTCGTTCCGGTTGTGCCGGTGGTGGGGTCGGGGATGTCCGGAGTGACCGGGGGGTTGACGACGGCGTTCATGACGAGGTCGACGACGCCGTAGGCGACCATGGCCAGCACGATGCCCGCGACGGCGGTCATCATGGCAGACTTGCCGCGCTCCATCTGGTGCGGCGCGCCGCTCGCGGTGAGGTAGAGGTACGCCCCGTAGACGAAAAAGCCCACGCCCACCGCGCCCACCAGCCCCAGCAGGATCCCCACCAGGTTCGAAATGGTCTGCGTCAGTTGTTCCATTTCCGTTTGCTCTCCTCTCGTTCGCCGGGCATGCCGCCCGGTCCGTTCGTTCTGTTCCGTTCCGCCGCTTCGCTCGTTCTATGGGCACATGGCTGGTCGACCTCCTCGGTGCGTGGGGTGCACGGGCGGTTCACGCCCGCATGGCTGCCGTCTACTCGCCGCTGCTCCGCGGGGGTGACGTGCCGCCGGCGCTCGGCGTCGACGCATCGGCCGCGGAGGGTCCCGCGCCGGACGCCGTTGCCGAACCCGCGGTTCGTGCCCCGGACCCGGCGGCGGATGCCGCCGCCCCGGCTGCCCCGCCGGACATCGCTCCGGCGGCGGCGCCGCCGATGCCGCCGATGCCGCTGGCTGCGCCCTGCGCCGCCGCCGCTCCTGCGGCGATGCCGCCCGGCCCGCCCGCCGCGCCTGCGAGCATCGGGCCGACCGAGCGCGCGGCGCGCATGGCGGTGGTGGGCAGGGAGAGGCCGAAATAGAGGGTGTGGAGCCAGGCGTCGAAGGTGCCCGCGTTGCCGAGCATCGAGGGCACCCGCGTGGCGAGGTAGATGAAGGACGCGGAGAGGATCAGCTTCCAGACGAGGTCCTGCGTGGGCTCGAAGGAGCCGATGGCCGCGAACTCGTTGAGCATAGTGAAGCCCATCGACAGCGCGATGATCTGGACCGCCTGCTGGAAGACGGTGGCCATGAACAGGCGGAGCCAGTGCCGTCCCCATCCCGCCGTCTGCGGCAGTATCCAGAGCCCCAGGGCGATGGGGGCCAGCGCGACCAGCAGGTCAATCAGCGCGATGCGCAGCACCATCTGCACGAGGACGTAGAGGACGAAGAAGCCGTAGACGAGGTAGAGCAGGCTGATCAGCAGCGCCATGCCGACGCTGCCGGCCTCGACTGCGGCGAGCAGGGTGTCGACCGAGGCGCGGAGCAGGTCGCTGGCGGTGAAGCCGAGCTCGGCGGCGATGAACCCGGTGACCGCGTCGGCGGTGTCGATGACGAGGGCGCACCACCAGAGCGACGAGGCGGCGGCGACCAGCCCCAGCATGAGCCGGGGCACGAGTTCCCGCCAGCCGGCCTGGGGCCTGCCGAGGTGCTCCGAGACGATGAGGCTGAGGCCGATCCAGCCGATGATGACGACGAGGGCGCCGGAGGCGACGGCCCAGACCGTCGTCCAGGCCTGGACGACGATGGGATGCGCATACGTGAGCGCGGCGGGGGTGCCGGTGAGGAGGTCGTTCATGAGGACTTTCCCGCGCCGCAGGCGTCGGAGCCCGTTGTCTGATTGACGAAGCCGCAGAGCGCGCCGTGGACGGCCTCGACCATCCAGACGGCGAACGCCCGCGCCCACCGAGCCGGGTCGAGGGCGGCGAGGACGCGGTCCCAGAGGCTGGTGGGCTGGTAGATGGGGATGACGACGTTGAAGGTGTGGGCGTCGCCACCGTGCATGGCGACGATGACGAGCAGGAACGCCTGCTCACGGGAGAGCTCGGGCTGCTGGGGCACCACGGGGTACGACCAGGCGTACTCCCAGCCGGCCTCGACTGCATTGCCCGAGGAGTGGACGCGGTACATGGGAGCGATCCAGTCGCCGGTTTCGGGATGGCGGATGCCGTAGTGGATGGCGTCCACCTGCCGGTCGAAGACGGGCCGGGCGACGAAGCCCCCGCTCTTCTTGCGCTCGACGAAGTCCCTGTCGTGGTTGACGAGGGTGAGGCCGCCGTCCTGGGCGAGGACCGCGCTGCCCACGGTTGCCGTGGCCAGCGCTGCCAGCAGCAGCGCCGCCGTCGCCATGATGAGAATCTTCATTCTTGGGGTCCTTGTCCTGGTGGCCGACTGCGATCGCACTGGTCCTCCTTGCATCAGACGGAGTGGTGACGTCAGTCGAGTCTGGACGCGTGCGGATAAAGCCGTAATGGCTCATGTGGGGGTGCGTGCGGGAACTCCCGTAGGGGACGGTGCGCGCGTGTTCCGGTGGGGAGACGCGCGGGAACGGCCTCCGCTACAGTTCCCGCCGACGGGCTGCGGAGGCTGTCCCGGCCGGCATCAGGAGGTGGACGGCATGCCCACGTTCGACATCATCTCGATCGGCGAGGCGAGGCAGCGCGAATGGAAAGCGCGCCGCGCTGCTGCAGGAGTACATCGGCTACATCCAGCGCGTGGCACCCGGACAGGCGGGGAGGCTGACCGTATCGGAGGGCGAGACGACTCAGGCGCTCCGGCGCAGGCTGAATGCCGCGGCAGAGGCGCTGGGAACGAGCCTGGACGTCCGTCAGACGGCGAACGCGGTCTATTTCTGGGGCTCGGAGCGCCGCCGGCGCGGCAGGCCACGAAAGGAAGCAGGCGGCTAGCGTCTCCATAGTACATAGGCGCGGAGATTCAGGGTGGCTACATGGAGGGCGCCATAGACATAGCGGTTGGCTTGATTCAAGAGGTACTGGAGTCTTGGGAGAACTAGATTGACGGTGGCCTAGTCCAAGACAGACGGCATAGGAAGGGGGCCTCCTCGCATTCGAGGAAGGCCCCCTAAGTTTGGAGAGGTGGCAGAGTGGTCGGCCTGAGCGTCGCGTGCTTGTGGTCACGGTCGTCTTCGTTGCCCTTGTCATCAACCTGCAAGGGCCATACACCACCGATACCTCGTTCGGCATCGCGGCGTTGGCCGCGATCGCAGTGGCTACGATAATCGGGGCTGGTGGGCTGGCGCTCTACCTAGCTGCCATCTACGTCTTCTGGAAGCGTCCCAGTACCCGCTCATCCGGGAGATGCCCTACGTGCGGTGGGCGTTGCTCCTGATGGCAGCGCTGTTCATCTTCAACGCGGGAGCGCGCCTGGTGGAAGGGGCGCTGTGGGGAGGCGGGTTCTTCTAGTACTGTAGCTCGTCCGGTGACATGAATATCTTCTCCGGTGGAGGCTCCAGTGTGGGGATGGGGAAGGGCTCTGGGATGAACCAGTCATTCTCCCCTATGGGAGGAGCCTCGATGATGTTGGGCTCGCCGAACCCTGAGAAGGTGTAGGCGATGGTGATATCCCAATCGGACGAGTGGGTCGTATCTATGCCACGGACTGGATACCCACTCTGGTCGACCCATATCTCTACCGTGAAGTCGCCCTCCTGCTTCTTGACATAGTGCGGTCCGGGGTCGCCAAGCTCCGGGATATTGAAGCAGGGGGGCTCAGGCTTGAACGTGTAACCTGGATCGATGCGCCCCCACGGCCCCCATACCTCAGGGTCGTCGTAGCGGGTTTCGCGGCGGTAGTAGTCCCCCGTCGAGTCCATGCTGATCTCCTGGCTCTGATGTATCAGCGCCCCGGTCTCACCGCGTGTCGTCACATGCTCCAGCGTGTCAGGCCATAAGATCTGGACTTCTCGCCTGACGTGGCCGCCGCCCCGGAAGTACACAGGGTCGTAGTCGTCGCCCTCGGATACGACGTCATACGGCTCCGAGTACCATGCGCACGGGTCATGCGGTTCTGGGGTAGTGCATCCGGCGGCGATGTAGACGAGGATGGTCGCCAGCCCTACGAACAACAGGTAGTACATCGGCTACGCCGGTTCCCTGATGGCCTCTCGAAGCGCGTGAATGTCGTGGAGCACCTCGACCAAGGTATCTTGCGCTGCGGTAGCCGCATCGAGCGCCTTGGCCGCAGAGACCTTCTGATAGACGCGGCTCGCGTGGTCTCTGCGTAGGACGTGATGCATCCATAGGAACAAGGCATCCTCCGTCAGAGGCCGACCCCTTCGGAGGATGCGCCCAAGAGTCTCGGCCGCATGCTCGTCGGTCGAAACTGTGCGCCCAAAGGCGCCCCGCCCGATCGTAGTCCTGCGACGCTGCATTCTTGTCTCCTCCAGCGCGGAATCTGAGCTACGCCGTGGGTCGCGGAGTCTCAGTCTGATCGCCCCCGCTGACACCCGTCGCTCACCTAGATGAGCGCTCGCTTTCGTTGTCCTGTAGACGAGGACTATCCAACTCTTAACCTCCAGCAGACGCAAGGTACTGCAGCAGCCTCGCTACAGCGAGAGGTCTCCGTTATACGCAAGAATCAGGTCAAGGAGAACACTACTGGTGTTTGGGGGCACCCTGCTGTTGACCGCTGTTCAAATGCTCAGCAATCCTACTGATGTCAGCTTGATTGGTGGCAATGCGCCCTTCGACGTTCCTTCTCCAGATTCCCTATCCCGCTGAGGCCCCCACTTGTGACGCTCCCGCCTGTTGCTCGCTGTTCAGGTAGGAGACCACATCGTCGGACCACACGAAGAGGTTACGGCCTGTTGCATAAATGAAGATAGCGAGGCACTCCCGCATTCTATCGCAGCGCGGGGCAGCTAGTCGTCCAGCGGGCGAATCGTGTCTTGAAAGAACCCTACTATCTGTCGCGCGCACGCCGTGAGGAGCACGAAAGCAGCCACGTAGACCCAGATGGCGTTCCACGGACGCGTTCCATCGGCGGCAACATCGACGACAACGACAAGCATCGCGATGGGCGCGATAATGCCAGCGAGTCGAGTTGTCAGTACATCACTCTTGACCCACGTCGCCTTTGCAGCACTGGCGATCACCTGAATCACTGTTCCAACGATTTGACGCAGCATGATTGTCATCCCCGCCTTTCAGTTTTTCCTGAGGTCACATCATCATATCGAATAGCCGTGCCTCAGACCCTGCGCGATACGCGCCCGATGAGCATGGCTGCGAAGGCGCGGCGTTTCCTTGAGGGTGGTCGTCAGGAGAGGAAGGGACAGCCGTTGTGCTATTCTGTCGGAAATGGCGTGAGGCGCCCACCGCCTTGCGCACCGAGGAGCGAAGGGCTACATGGAGAGCGTCTTCATCTACTGGGACAATTCCAACATCTTCATCGAGGCGCAGCGTCTCGCCGAGGAGCGCGAGGATGAGCCGGACGCCCGCTACCGGGTGCGCATCTTCTTCGACAACATGCTCCGCCTAGCCCAAGCAGACCGCCCCCTGGAGCGCGCGTACGCCGCAGGGTCCGTTCCGCCGGAGATGCGCCAGCTGTGGAACCGCATGGAAGCAATGGGTGTGAGGGTCGAGCTCTTCGATCGAGGAATCCCTGAAAGGGGAGAACAGGAAACCCCCGACAGGATGATGCAACTGCGCATGCTCGAAGACGCGCTAGACTACAACGGCGACCCCGGCATTGTGGTGCTGCTGACAGGTGACGGAGCAGGCTACCTCGAAGGAGCGGGCTTTCACAGCACGCTGGAGCGTATGCACAAGCGGGGCTGGGGAATCGAGATACTGTCGTGGGCGCACTCCTGCAACCAGCGTATGCGCAAATGGGCAGAAGAGAACGGTGTATTCGTGCCCTTGGACAACTTCTACCAAGCTATCACCTTCACCGAGCCGTCCAAACCGGGGTTCCGGCTAGCCCGCGGGCGCAATGCGAATCCGTTGGATCTGTCCCGGCGGCCTGTGTCCCCGCGGCGCTCCAACCCGTAGCCCCGACCCGCGCTTTATGACAGCAACCGTTCATAGTTGGGTAGTGTCTCAGTTTGAAAGCCCGGGAAGGCCGTGAAGCGGCTGATGGCTGCCTGCCGGGGTCAAGGTAGTGGGGTAGCGGTCGGGGTCGGCGTCGGGGTGGGCGTTGGCACGACCGGCGTCTCGATGACGTTCGTTTCGCCGTAACCCGAGTACCGCCAGACGAACTTATCCTGCCGCAGGACCTCGCCGTTATGGAGTACCGTCGTCATGATGTCCATCCGAACGAGGAAGTTGTTCGAGTCCACATAGAGCGTCAGATCCTTGAGGGTTTGAGGGATGTCGGTCGTGTCGACCTCGCGCGCGATTTCATTCAGCAGCTGGTTGACCAGAGGGTCGGGGTGTGGGGTCGGCCAGGGTGTCGGGGTGGGAGTCGGGTCCGAACCGGTCGAGACCGACACCCGGTCGAACCGCTTGACCCTTACGCCGTCCACGATCCCGGTGCCGACCAGCGTATAGGTCGAGATGCCCATGGTGTACACGTCGCTCCGGTCATCCCCTTGCTCCAGGGTCGGCCCACAGAAGCCGGTGTTCACCAGGAGTGCGGCAGGCTGGGGGGTGCCCCAATGGCCGGCCACGTAGTGGTACCGGATGCCGTCCTTGGTGATGAGTCGATAGGTGTTGCCGTTGATCACGGCCTCGCCGTACGAGTCATCGCCCTCGAACTCATAGGTCCACGTGATGGGCGGCTCGTCTGGTTCGAGGAGATTCGTTTTGGTCGACGTGGCGTCCGCACTCAGCACCGCGGGATCGCACACCGCGGTGGCCACCGGGCCGCGCGCCAGGAACATCGCCGCGATGGCCACGACGAACAGCAGCAAGACCGGGATTCCTATCGTGAGCAGTCTGGGTCGCATGTCATACCTCCTGGAGACTTCGATCACCCGTACCAGTACGGTCGGGTTCGGAGCGGCAGGCACCGAGACCGCTGAACGACCATACGCAAAAGCTCTGGAGTTCGTGGATGTACTCGAGGCTCTCCTTCTGGAGATTCGGGATGTTCGTTCTGATCTTCATCAAGCCGACCAGTCATAGTCGCTTCTCCGAATTAAACTGAGACACTACCCAAGTCCCAATCGACCTGTACATTCTATCGACTGCAATGTAAGATTCGCATTAGGAATAGACTGGTTAGTATCAGTTCTTGTGAGTTCAAGAGAACAAGGGAACGCCATGCGAGCGTTGGTCCCCATGTCCACCCCACCTAGTACGGAGCGCAGGAGGGCAAGTGTTTGGGCTGCGAGCACCACTCGCGTTCCAGACCATGACCAAGGCATGACGTGCCGACGTTGACCGAGGCCATCGATGACATCCACACCTTCGCAAAGCCATCCAGGAGCCTACACGAGCAAGAAGAAGCCCACCGGCCGCCCACAGAAGATTCATCCCCGGCATCCCGGCCAGCATGGAAGAGGTCGTCAAGGCCATCGTTCGGCCCAAGCCGAACAAGTGAGCGCTATGTGCCGCTACTGCAAGGCTCCCACCAAGGGCTCTCCGTTCTGTCGTAAGTGCGCCCCCATCGCGGTCATGACCGCCGTCATCCGTGGCGTGGGGGCTTCGTCATGATCTGGCTGCTGCTCATGGGGATGGGCGCCATCTCCGGCGGGCTCATCGCCCTGGGGAATGCCCTCAGGCGCAAGGAACCCTACTGGATAGCCACAGGCGCTATCGTCATCGGCATCGCGCTGCTCGTCGTGGTAGCCAGCGGCTGCAATGTCGGTCCCCCCACTCCCGCGTCCACGGCTACTCCCACGATCACACCGACACCAACGCCTCAATACACGATCCGTTACTGCGCGCTCCGTACGAATCCCTCTCAAACATGGAGAGAGTATCTCCAGTACATCGACAGGGAGAGGGAGTTCCTCGGCACGGAACCGCCCGAGGCGCTCGAAGCCATGCATGAAGCCCGGCTAGGCTACTGGGATGCGATGGAGGAGTTCATACGGGAGCATGACCTGGATGCCCGCATGCCCAGCGCGTTCTCGATACCGACCAATGAGCAGACGGCAGCCATCCACACCGCCACGCTGAACCTGTCCCGTGAGAACCCGCAATGGTTCGATATCCTCCAAGCGTCGGGCTGCAATTTCGACCTGGAGTTCCCGGAAAGACGGTTTGGAGAATGAGTAAGCTCACCATCTTCACCATCGCCCTGTCCGTGATCGGCTTCAGCCTGCTGATTGCCTCCTTCATCGTTTGGCGGATGTCGGGGATGTGATGAGCAATCGAAGGATCTGCCTGATCGCTGCCGGGGGCGTCTTCGTCTTCCTGGCCACCCACTTCGCCCTCTTGATTCTAGGTCCGTTCATAACACCGGCATCGACGGCCATCGCAGCAAGAGTCGCCCTCGTCGTTGGTTTGAGCACGCAGCTGCTGTTCATAGCCTTATACGCCGGGGCTATCTACGTCTTCTGGAAGGCGTCCCAGTACCCGCTCATCCGGGAGATGCCCTACGTGCGGTGGCCATGCTGAGCATGGCCGGGCTGTTGCTGGCCAACGCTTTCTCATGGGCGGTGGATATCTTCTAGGGGACGTCCGGCGCCTCGATGCCGCTCTCCCCACCGAAGCTCGTGTAGCGATACCCGATCTCCCGGTCTTCGCCGATCGTGTCCACGCGATATTCCGGACGTCCACCAGCGTCTAACCAAACCTCCACACGGTGGTCTGGACCATCCTGGTAGACATAATGCGGGCCCGCATCTCCCGGCTCAGGCAGCTCCAGGCAAGGCAACCACCGCCCCGGCATGTCGGTGCGTTGTATCTTCCACGGTCCGAACTTGTCAGGGTTACCGTCGATGGATTCACGCCAGTACCTGACCCGGTCTTTCTCGATAATCTGCACCCGGGCCAGAACCTCTCCGCCCAGGGTGTGCAAGGTCATCTCTTCAGACTTGTCGCTCCCATGTATCCTGGCTTTCGACCGGACGAACAGGTCCGTCATTCCCCTGCGGTCGACCGTCTCGCTGAACGAGATCTCTACGTCGTGGGGCTCATGAGTCCACGCGCAAGGGTCGTGCGGCGCCGATGTGAGCAGCCGCGGCGCAGTGTCATCAGCACATGAGACGAGGAAGAGCGTGACAAGGAGGACAGGTACCGCATCAGCGGCCTTCCGCGGGCACGTCCGGGGCTTCGATGACGTTCTCCTCGCCATAACCTGAATAGGTGTAATGGCGCACATGCGGGGTGCCCTCCCAGGTCTCGTCAAACGTCTCCTGTGCACGCACCGGTCTTCCCTGCTCATCAACCCACATCTCAGACCGAAGGCCTTCGCCCTCTTCGACCCAGTGTGGGCCTTCGTCATCGGGATCGGGGATGTCCAGACATGGCGCTGACCCCTGAAAAGTGGGCGGATAGTCCCCGGATATCCACCACGAGCCGAAAACCTCAGGGTCGCTGCGGATGTTAGAGCGCCTGTAGATCACGCCGGCCTTGTAGATCACCTGGTCCTGCCCGATGAGCTCACCGCTATCGAGGTGGTGGGCCTGCGTGTGCTCGAACCGCTCGACGCCGAACTGCTCCGACCAGGAGTACTGCACGGAGGTGGATATGGACATATTCATAGACTTCTCGGAGACGGTGGACCAGATATCGAACGACTGGTGCTTCCACGCACAGGGGTCATGGGGCGTGGGAGTGGCCGTGGGGGGCGGCGTTGGGGTCGGTGGGGGAGCTGTGGGGGTTGGGGACTCCGCGCACGAGACGGAGACGAGCAGCCCCAGGAAGAGCAGGTAGCGCATCAGCGTTCTCCCCGATTGATCGTAGCCACGGCTCTGATGAGCGCTTCAACGTAGCACTGGGGAATCTTCCTGAACGCGAGCTGCGTCTGTGCAGCCGCCAGCGTCTGTGCAGGCTCCGTCATGTGCCCTCCCTATGGTCTGGAGCCGCCCCTCCGCACCTCGTCAGCAACATGAAGCCGCAGTCTATCACCTAATTTGTAAGATGACTATTAAGATTAGCTGATTCGCTATCAGGTCTTATGAGTTACTTGGGATGGATATGGCGGGCCGTCAGAGTGATAGGCGTGTCCGCCACGCGCGGACGCGCCAAGGAGGCCAACCAGATGAGGAACGTTCCCGTTCTGATGACGGTTGTGGCGGTTGCGGTTATGGCAACCGTAGCCTGCGCCCAAGAAGGAGTCGTCATCCCAGAGCCGGAGGATGGTGCTCAGTACCGGATCACCGAGATATGCGACCACCTCGAAGACGAGGGCTACGACATCCGCGGGAACGCTCGGATACACCATGGGACCGGATGAGCTCGGCGGTTTCCTTGATGGCCTGCCTGGCCTCGCACGCGGCGCAGCGATTGCCGTCATTGGAGACGGCATACGGGTGAACCTGCAGATTCGTGGGCTATGTCGGTACACCGGCTAGGCCGCTGAGGTCGCAAGGAGTTGGTGGGTCGGCTGAAGACTGCCGCACTGTTCGTCGGGATGGTCTTCCTACTGGGGGATCATGCTGACGGTCGTTGTCGAGGCACCGGCTGAACTCGTGTACCGGATAGGCGTCTGAATCGCCCTCTATGCCCTGCTCGTTTAACACGTTCTTCTTGAGTATGTCGATGGTCAGCAGCAAGGCTCATTGCGACCTGCTTGCCGGAATCCTTGATGCGCTACGGAAGAATGAGCCGCCCATCAGGGCAGAGGCGAGCGCATCCAGAAGAGTGAGCGCGAGCAGGAGAGGCATCCTATGGGGCTGTTGGACTCTACGCGGGTGGCCTTGCAGTGCTCGTTAGCATAGTCCTGCTTGTCTGGGCATCGGAGGCATCGCGGGTAGGGGTCGTCAACGAATCGTGGGGGTACGGCATCGTTGGAGCGCTGATGCTCTTCTCAGGGCCAGTCTTGATCGTTTGGGCGCAGGACCGCCGTCAGGGTGGATGTGCAGCGGTCCACGCCTCAGGAGACGTACGCCCATGTCTCGCGAAGATGACGGATCCCTGCTGCCCTCACGCGGCCTTCTGCTGCCCTTGGCTCACGATCCATTCCTCCAGCAGGTCGGACCGCCACGCGACGACCTTGCGTCCCACCTTGACTGGCCGGGGGAAGGTTGGGTCTTCGGCGACTAGCCGGTACAGCATCGTGCGTCCCACGCCGATACGCTCAAGGACCTCTGGAAGCCGCAATAGTCTCATTTCCATTTGCCGCACCTCCTGTCAATGATCAGTGGGAGTAACATTGTCGGCACGGCTTCGGCGCAGATGAATCCCTTTCAGGCCCTTGACAGTGGATGGGTTGAGGGCCGCTAGTTGTAGCGATCACAGATTGCAGCGTGGGGATTCGCGTTGGTCCCGCTACAGTCGATGCGGTAAGGGTGGATTCCCTTATGCCTGTATCGCCTGCGCCCACTCCTCCATGAGCCCACGCCGCTGTTCGAAGTAGTCCGTTCGCCTGTACGCGGTCTCCGTCTGCGTTCCGATTTCATGCGCCAGGCACATCTCCGCGATCTCCCGCGGTGCGTCCGAACGCTCAGCCGCCCACACCCTGAAGGAGGTTCTCATTCCGTGTGGAGTCGCGGGAATCTCGTTGTCCCTGAACAGCTTGCTCAGCGTGTTGTCGCTGATGATCCTGTCGGTGACGGACGGAAAGAGCAGGTTGGACTTGCCCCGGTACTTCCGCGCCAGGTCCAGCATGGAAAGCGCCCGCGTGCTCAGCGGTACGCGGTGCTCGCGCTTGGCCTTCATGCGCAAACTGGGAATCGTCCACGTTGCGGTGTACTCATCGACCTCCTCCCACGTTGCTCCCCGAACCTCACCGGAACGGCAGGCCGTTAACGTGAGGAACTCGATGCACAGTTTCGTCGTTTCTGCCGCGTCGCTCTCCCATAACTTGGCGAGCGCCCCGGCAACATCCGCGTAGGGCAGGGCCCGTCGATGGTCAACCTGGGCGCTCCCCCGGGGAAGGGCGGACCCTACCGCGTCGACGGGGTTGTCGGCTCGATGCCCCTCGCCGATGCACCACGCCATCACCGCGTGAAGGTGCTGCTTCACCTTGCGGGCCTGCTCTCGGCGACTGTGCCAGATGGGAGACAGCACGCCGAGGATGTCCGTCGGTTCGATGGCGTCGACGAGGCGGTTGCCGAGGGTAGGGCAGGCATAGGTCTCCAGCCGGGAGCGCCAGTGGTCAGCCGTTCGGGGATTCCGCCAGCTCGGGGCGTGCATGGCGATGGTGCACTCCACTGCTTGAGCGAAAGTGGGAACCTCCGTCCTGCGCCGGCTGTGCGCCTTGGGGTGTATCCCTGCGCGCGCGAGCTTGGTATTCTCGATGGCCAGCTCACGGGCATCGGCCAGCGACACGAACTCGATGGGTCCAAGGCCGATGTCGATGGTCTTGCCGTTCAGCATGAGGCGTTGACTGAACGTCTTGCTGAGTCCACCTGCTACCATTGGCTTGACCAGGAGGGACAGGCCGTGCCCGCCCCGCCCGTCGCCGTAGCGTCCGGGGGCTCGGCAGTTCCTTACGAAGGTCGCGGAGAGCCTTGCAGGTCTTGTGACGGTTGCCGTTTCAGTTACCACATCAGTTACCACTTTTTTGAGCATATTACGGCGCATGGCGGTGGCTGTCAATGGACGGAGACGGACGGATGAACAAGGCCGTTATGAGGCGCAGAGTGCATCTGTGAGATGTCAGGGGAACAGTGACGGACTGGCAGATGGTACCTGTCGGGGGTACCAGAAGACACTTTCTTATTCGTAAGGAAGTTGGCTTGGAGAACGCCATGGCTAAGCCTCGGATCGCCGTATTCTCAGGCCCCACCTCGACGATAGCGAACGCCCCGACTCTCGTTACCTCCCGCAAGGCCAGGCTACCGGGCGACAGGCCGCTGGAGGGCCGGTACGACCACCTGGTGGCACAGACGCTCTACGAACCTGTGACCGTGCGCGTGCGCAAGTACTCAGCGCACCCCCTGGAGGCGGATGCGAAGCAGCTCTACGTCGATGACGGCAGGGAGTACTACGAGGTTGAGCTGCGTCCCGAAGACGGACCGTACCTGCTTCCCTACATGGGGCGTCGCGCCGACGGGACGCCCCATGGCGTTCCATTTGAAGAAGCCGACCTCTATGACCCGAGGCTGGGCTACGGAGGGCGGCAGTTCTTCTACCCGAACGCCTCGCGGATATTCGAGGAGGTCGACCGCACCGTGTCCGGCCGCGACGATCATGGCGAGGGCAGCATCCTGGACCGCATGGCCGACTACACCTTCGTGCGTGCGCTCCCCCCTGGCGGCTATACGCAGCAGGGCGAAGTCTCCGGCGTTGATTACTTCCCCTACAAGCCGCCCGCCATATCGCATCAGCCGCCGCCGGGAGCGTTGGCCCGTGTGACCAACGCCGTCCGGGAGACCCTTTCGCCGGGCGGGTACGTGGGCGCCATCTGGCTCGAAGGCAGCCCCACGGTGGAGGAGACGCTGTACTGGCTGAGCATCGTGGCCGGCACCGACCTGCCTGTCGTCGGCCTGGCGGCGCAGCGGCCGCATGGGCAGCTGGCGAATGATGGCGATCGAAACATCGTGGACGCGGTCAGCTACATCGTCTCGGGGCTCGGGCACGGCATGGGCGCCGTCGGGATCCTCGACCAGCAGATCTTCGCAGCGCGTGAACTGAAGAAGGGAGATGCCCGCCCCGGCGGGTACAAGACGACGGGCGGCCACGGAGGCGTGCTGGGCACCATCGGCCCGCCGGTGACGTTGTGGTACGCCCCAACCTACAGGCGGGGAGCCGGATCCGATGTCCGGCTGGACCTGGTCCCCGAGGCGCACGAGACGGAGGCCGGTCTCATCCCCGTCAGGGACGGGGACGGAGCCCTGCTGCCAGCGGCGGTACCGTACGTCCACATCGTGAAGTCCGGGGCCTACATGTCCGTCGACCCCTCAGGCGACCCCGACGCGGAAGTGGACATCATCGCGAGGATCGAGAAAGGCGTCTCCGACAGGCGCAGCGCCGACCCGCGCGTCCCGAAGCTGCACGGTTTCGTCATGGAAGGTCTCAACCCGTACGGCGTCGGGACCGAATCGCAGATGAGGGCACTGAGGCTCGCTGCGTTTCATGGCATTCCCACCGTGACGGTGGGACGCGCCGACCCGGGCGGGCGAGTGCCGCAGCGGCCGGGCGACGTTTTTGTGCAGGGCTCGAACCTCGATGCGAACAAGGCCCGCCTTCTGCTGATGGCTTCGCTGCTGAAGTTGGGTCCGCTGCCGCTCGCAAAGGACCCGCGCAACCCGACCCCCGGGGAGCGGAGCGCGACGCTTGCAAAGGTCGAGCAGTACCAGGCTATCTTCGAAACGCACTGAGGGCGGGCACCGTTATTCGGCGGGCAGGGGTCGGGCCTGGCGGCCAGGGCCGCCGGCGCCCTCGCGCACGTCCTTTGCCGACGCCTCGTCGACGCCCCTGGGCCAACGGCGCTTGAGCGGGTCGCTCACCGAGAAGGTGAAGCTGCCCACGCCCTCAACGCCCATCACGATGGTGTCGCCGTCCTGCATCGCGCCGAGGCCCTGGTGGTTGGTGCCCATGAAGAGGATGTCGCCGGGGCTGATCTCCTCGATAGCGGCCACGAACTCGATCGACTCGGCGATGGAGTGGGCGAGGTCGTCGGTGTTGTAGTTGACGCGCAATTCGCCGTCGACGCTCAAGGTGACCTGCAACTTCTCCGGGTCCGCGATCTCGTCCTTCGTCACTATGCAGGGACCGAGGGGACAGAAGGTGGGGTGCGACTTGTGCTCCGCGACGGGCAGCGTGTTGGGCACGCGGCCTCCGCCGGGCGACGGCATCCGCGCCGAGACGTCCACACCTGCCGTGTAGCCGAAGACGTGGTCCATGGCCTCCGACGCGGGGATGTCCTTGCCGCCCTTGCCGAAGACCAGCACGAGCTCGGCCTCGTGGTGAAAGATGTTGGCGTCTATGTCGGGGAGCACCACGGTGCCGCTCGGGTCCAGGACGGCGTGGAGGCTCTTGGTGAAGCCCCACATCGGCGAGGGCTCCCGTGCGCCGAACTCGCGGTAGTTGCCGCCCATGCAGAGGATCTTGCCGGGGCGTACCGGCGCCTGCAGTTGCGCGCCGGCGACCGGCGTCCCCTCGGCCGCGCGGGCATCGAGTTGGGCCTTCAAGCCGTCGTAGTTGGTGAGCAGGTGGACGATCGCGGCCTGGCCGCCGCCGGGGCAGAGGTCGCCGATGTCGATAACGCCCGCATCGGTCAGGATCCCCGGCTCGTTGTCGTTGTACATCACGAACTTCATTGGTCCCTCCATGATCGAACTGCGGTTCCGACACGGGACGATAGACTGCATTCACCGCGTCGGCAAATTCGAGGCTGTCGACCAACCGCGATAAAGCATATGTTGCTGCCCCACCGGAACGTTCGCAGTACAGTCTCCTCCGGGGTACCATTGGTGCACCGATCTCATAGCTTCCGGTTGAGGACGACGATGACCGCCGCGACAACCCTGACCACGATAGACGCCGATACGCACATCGATGAGACCGAGGACACCTGGGAGTACATGGCCTCCAGCGAGGCGCAGTTCAAGCCCGTCGTCGGCTATCCCAGCAACCCCAGCCCCAACAGGGCGACGCAGCGGTTCTGGGTCATCGACGGCGACCGCCAGCCACGGCTGCACCGCGAAGACTCGAGGACGATGACCACCGCCGAGACCCGTGAGCTGCTCGACGTAGGGGCGCGGCTCCGGGACATGGACGAGCTCAACGTCCGTACCCAGATCATCTATCCCACGCTCTTCCTCGTTCAGCCCACCACCAGGGCGGAGGGAGACGTGGCCCTCAAACGTGCGTACAACCGGTGGCTAGGGGACAGGTGCGCCGAGTCCGAGGGCCGGTTGGGATGGCTGTGCCTCCCTCCGCTGATGGACATGGACGAGGCGATAAAGGAAGTGCGGTGGGCCAGGGACCACGGGGCGGTGGGCATCTTCAAGAAGGGCAACCGGGAAGCCGACCACAACTTCACGGACGAATACTTCGACCCGCTGTGGGAGGCCGCGGACGAACTGGAGATGGCGGTCTGCATGCACATCGGCAGCGGTATCCCCAACACCCGTGAGAACCGGACGGACGGCGATTTCCGAGGGCCGCGGGTGCCCTTCGCCTATCTACCCGAAACGTTCACGTCGCTGGTGCTCAACAAGCTGCCTCACCGGTACCCGAACATCCGGTGGGGGTTCATCGAAGCCGCGGCGGGCTGGATACCGCACGAGCTCTACCAGATAAGGCGCCGTCTTGATCACCCGGGTTCGCTGGGACCGTCCCCAAAGACTCTCACCTATGCCGATCTGCCGGACGGCTTCGATACCCTGCACGACACGCTGCGGGAGTTGAACATCTTCGTCACCTGCCTCGTGGATGAAGACCTGCCCTACATCCTCAAGTTCGCAGGCGAGGACAATATCCTGGTGGGCTCCGACTACACACACGCCGACCAGTCCCAGGAACGCCACTTCCAGGAAGCGCTCCAGGCGCGCGTGGACGCGGGTGAGGTCTCGCAGCAGGCCGTCGACAAGATCCTCTGTGATAATCCGAAGCGCCTGTACGGCTTGTAAGGATTCCGCTGCCGAACGCCGTGCGCCGGGGAGGGGATCATGCCTCACGCACTCGACGGAATAAGGGTCATCGACCTCACGACGGGCATCGCCGGCCCCGGCACGGCGGTGTACCTTGCCGATCAGGGCGCCGAGGTGATCCGGGTCGAACCGCCGGCCGGGTCCGCTTCCGCCGATCCGGCCGCCGACGGTGGCACGGGTTACGTTGTGCAGAACCGGAACAAGCAGAGCCTGACGCTGGACCTCACCGCTCAGGAGGGCAGGGAGGTCTTCAGGAGGCTCGCGGAGTCCTCCGACATCCTCATCGGCAACATGCGGCTCGCCGCGGCGCAGAAGCTCGGGGTCGACTACGGATCGGTCCAGGCGATCAACCCCCGGCTTATCTACGCGTCGATCAGCGCCTACGGCAGCAAGGGCCCCTACGCGGGCAAGGCAGGCTACGACCGGCTCACGCAGGGGTTCTCAGGCGCGCAGTACCGGCGCTGGGAGAACGGCGTGCCGGTGAGCACGGGCGTCTTCCTCTCAGACCCGTCGATACCGATGCTGCTGGGCTACGCCATCACGCTGGCGCTCCTCCAGCGCGAGAAGACTGGACGCGGGCAGCTGATCGAGACCTCGCTCCTGCACGCCGCGATAGCCATGCAGATGACCAACCTGGTCAAGTTCGAGAACGCGGACACGCCCGTTCGCGAACTTGAGATGCCGGCCTACGGCATCTACCGGTGCGCCGACGACGTTTACCTCAACGTGACGGCGCTCCGGCCCGCCCAGTTCTACCGGCTGTGCATGGTGCTCGACCTGCCGCACATCGCTGAAGACCCCCGCGCGCAGTTGCCCAACAACGGCACCAGGGACTTCCGCGAGGAGATATACCCGGTTATCGAGGCGGTCTTCGAGGCGAGGGCCTCGAAGGAATGGCTGAAGCTGCTCGACGAGGCCGATGTCCCGGTTGCTCCGGTGCTCGAGCGCGATGAGGTCTTCTACGAGCCCCAGATGGTTGAGAACGATATGTTCGTGCGGGTCAACCATCCCGAGAAGGGGCCGGTGCTCTCGTTCGCGCCCCCATTCACCATGTCCGCGGTCGATCCTGTAGACCACCGGCCGCCTCCTCTGTTGGGGGAACATACTGACCGGGTGCTGGGCAGTCTGGGATACTCAGCCGGAGAGATCGCCGGGCTGCGCGCCCGGAGTGTGGTCTAGCCTCCACACGGCGTTCGCCGACCACGATGAAGGCAGGTGCCTCGATGGCAGAAGTCCACTATGAGAAACAGGGGTACGTGGCGCTCCTCACCATGGAAGGGGACAACGACCTCAACCTGGGGATGACCACGGACCTCCTGTACGACCGCCTCGCCGACTACGCGGCGGACGACGAACTCCGTTGCGCGATCATCACCGGCGCGGGCAAACGGGCCTTCTCCGCAGGGGCAGACCTCAAGAACGCCGCCCGGTCCGGCCGCGTCGGCGGGCCGACCTCCGTCTGGGACCCGAGCCCCCTGACCATCATCAACGGCCTCGAGCTGCGCAAGCCCATCATCGCCGCGGTCAACGGCTATGCCATCGGAGCCGGCTGCATGCTGGCGCTGGCCTGCGATATACGCATCGCTTCCGAGAATGCGGAGTTCGGCGTCCCGGAGATCAAGTACGGTTTTCCTCCCGGCATGGGCGCTGCCCAGCGTCTCCCCGCCATCATCCCGCTGGGCGCCGCGCTGGAGATGCTCCTCACCGGCGACCGGATCAAGGCCGACCAGGCGCTGCAGTGGGGTCTGGTCAACCGTGTCGTGCCGCAGGACGAGTTGCTGGACGCCGCGTTCGACCTCGCCAACCGTATCGCGGCCAGCCCTCCCCTCGCCGTGAAGGCGGTCAAGGAGATCGTCTACAGGTCGCGGGAGATGTCGTTCAGGGACGCCGTCCGCATGTCGGAACTGCTCGGACACATAGGTCGCGGGACCGAAGACGCCCGGGAGGGCCTGCGCGCGTTCTCGGAGAAGCGCAAGCCGGACTTCAAGGGACGCTGATAAAGGACCGGCGGGGGTGCGATTTGACAACGCGCAACGAACTGTCACTGCATGAAGCGGCAGCCACGGTGGGCACCACTATCGCGGACCACAGGTTGCCCGCCAGCCGCTACGCGGACGTCGGCATCCGCCTCCACTACCTGGACTGGGGGAGTGAAGACAAGCCGTGGCTCCTGTGCCTGCACGGCGCCGCCCAGAACGCCCACATGTGGGACTTCACCGCGCTGGCGCTGTGCACCCGCTATCGCGTCATCGCGCTCGACCAGCGCGGCCACGGCGACAGCGCATGGGCGCCGAACGGGGAGTACGACCGCGCGTCCTACGTCGGAGACGTGGCGAACTTCGTGGACCACCTGGGCATGGACACGTTCGTCCTCATCGGTCTCTCCATGGGAGGCAGCAACTCGGTGGCCTACGCGGCCGCCCACCCGGACAGGGTCAAGGCGCTGGTCGTGGTCGACGTCGGGCCGGAACCGGCCGGCGGCGGCGCACGAGCGGTCAACAACTTCGTCACGCAGAAGGACGTCCTGGACACGTACGAGGAGTTCGTCCAGCGCGTCGTCGCATACAGCCCCTTCCGCCCGGAGTGGCAGATCAGGGGCTCATTGCGGCACAGCCTCATGCAGCGCCCCGACGGGAAGTGGACGTGGAAGTACGACCCCGTCCTCAGGGACCCGGCGCGCCGCGCTCAGCGGCAGGGCGCAAGAGAAGACCCCGCGTCCCGCTGGGAGCTCTGGGAGCGCGTCGCCTGTCCCACGCTCATCGTCCGCGGGGAACGCAGCGACGTGCTGAGCAGCGAGGTTGCGGAGCGGATGCTGGAGCGCAACGGCAACAGCCGGCTCGTGGAAGTCGCGAATGCGGGCCACCGCGTTCCCGGCGACAACCCGGTGGCGTTCGAGGAGGCCGTTAGCGCTTTCCTGGACGAAGTCGACGCTCCCTAGCCCACGCGCTCGGCGCCGGGAGATCAGGCGATGGCCTCGGCCTCTTCGAGCCGCCGCCGCTCCTCCTGAGAGAGTTCGAGCAGCGTATCGAACACGTAGTCGTTCGCTCCCCCGAAGACCGGGCGGCCGTCCATCTGTTGCCGCCCCGGGGTCTCCGGAAGGTGGACCGAGAGGCCGGTGACGTCCATGGGGCCTGATTCGGGGTCGTCAACCGGGACGACGAAGCCGCGTTCACGGAGGTGGACGTCGTAGTACACGTCCTCGCCGGTCTGCACCACGGCGGCGGGCACGCCTGCTTTCTGCAGGAGGTGCATCACCTGTCGGGGTGTGAGGTCACCGGTCCACGCTGTGATGATCTCGTCCAGCGCATCCGCGTTCCCGGCTCTGTCCGCCAGGGTTGCGAAGCGCGCGTCGTTGGCAAGGTGGGCGCGGCCCATGGCGCGGCACAGGGCTTCCCACTGCTCATCGGTCATGCACGTGATGGCGCAGTAGGCGTCGCGTCCCCGGCAGGCGTAGACGTCGTAGGGCGCCGCATCGAGCTTCCGGTTGCCGGAGGGCTGCCAGTCGCGGCCGTTGACCGAGGAGTCGAGCAGCCCCACGCCCAGCGCGGCGACGAGCGCCTCCAGTTGAGCGATCTCGATCTCCTGCCCGGCCCCGATCGCATCCCGGGCGTGAAGCGCGGCTGTCACCGCCAGGGCGCCCTGCGCGCCTCCGAGGAAGTCGGGGATGGCTGCCCGCCCGCGTCGCTCCACCGGCGTGTCGGGCTGACCCCAGATGTAGAACAGCCCGGAGTCGGCCATCAGCTGCGCTCCGTGGGAAGCGTTCAGCCGTCCGGGGCCGGTGCTGCCGTAGCCCGGCATGCTGAGGACGATGATGCCCGGGTTGACCTTGCGGAGCTCCTCGTAGCCGAGGTTGAACCGCTCCAGCGTCCCCGGACGGTAGTTGTTCACGAGGACGTCGCTCTGCTCGGCCAGGCGCTTGACGAGTCCCTGTCCCTCCGGGCGGTGAAGGTCGATCGTGATGCTCATCTTGTTGCGGTTGAGCTCCGTGTATATCCCGGCGCGTCCCTCCCGCTGGGTGTCGAACTTGCCGGACTCGATCTTGATGACCTCTGCGCCGTAGTCGGCGAGCAGTCGCGTGCAGAAAGGGCCTGCCCATGCCCGGGTCAGGTCGATGACCCGGACCCCCTTCAGGGGAGGGCCTTCCTGCCGCCCGCTTCCTGCGCCCGGCCGGCGCCCCTCGGTTTCCGCCGCCTGCAGCACCTCCCCGGTGTGCTCGCCGAGGAGCGGGGCGGAGCGGAAGTACTCCGGCGGCGTGGCGCTCATCGTCCACGGAAAGCCGGGCATGTTCACTTCGCCCAGTTCCGCGTGGACCACGTCCTTGAACCAGTTGCGTCCCAGGAGGACCGGACTGCGCCGCACGTCGGAGAACGTGTTGACCGGCGCGACGGGCAGCCCCCGCTCTCGTCCCCCGCTCACGAACTCCTCGGTTGTCATCGAGGCGGTGAACTCCTTGATGATCTCTTCGGCTACCTCGGCGCTCTCGCTGCGTGCCTCCGTGCTGAGCCAGTAAGGGTCCTTCAGCACGGGGTGGTCGATCCATTCGACGAGCTTCTGCCACAGTTGCGCGAAGTGGATGTTCATCTGGGCGTAGCCGTCCGAGCATGGGTAGCAGTTGACGCCCGCGGCGTTGGTGTGGGACCCCATCCGGCGCATGATCTGGGTAGCGGCTGAGAAGCGTCCGATGGGGAAGGAGGATGCCGATGCGGTCATTGCCTCATGTACCGACACGTCCACGTGCTGGCCCCGTCCCGATCCCCGGCGGGTGTAGAGGGCCAGGAGGGTGCCCAGCGCCGCGTGCGTGCCGCCGATGTGCGTGCTGGGGTCGCCCGGTGCGGCGCAGGGATGGTCACCTTCGTCGCCGACGTTCCACATCCAGTCGGACATCGCTTGAGCGATCAGGTCGCTCCCCTGCATCCCGGCGTACGGTCCCGCCTGGCCGAAGGGGGTAACCGAAGTAACGACGATCCCTGGGTTTACCTCTCGCAACCGTGGGTAGCCGAGCCCCAACCCTTTGAGGTAGCCGGGTGAGAAGTCCTCCACCAGCGCGTCCGCGCCGGATGCGAGTCCGAGCAGCTTAGCGCGGTCGTCCTCGACCTCGAGGTCGAGGACGACGCTCCTCTTGTTGGAGTTGAGGTGGAGGAAGGCGAGACTTCGGTCCGGCCCGGTCCGGTCCTGTGCGAAGGGCGATGCTCTCCGCGCCGCTCCGCCGTCGGGAGGCTCGACGCGCACCACGTCCGCGCCGAGGTCTGCGAGAAGCCGGGTCGCGTACTGGCCCGGACCCTGCGTCAGGTCGAGGACCCGAAAGGCTCCGAGGGCTGTTTGCTCCAGCGCCATACGCCAACTCCTGTCCGCGTCCCTGTTCGGCGGGGCAACCCTGCCCTCGCCGCTCGCCTGCCTCGCCGGTGGTCAGCCCGTGAGTTGGAATTTCGGCAGGGTGACCTCCGGCGTAACGTCGTCCCAGACCACCTCGACGCGCGCTCCGATCTCGATGCTGCCGTGGTCGCAGTTGACGATGTTCGTGTTCATCCGCCACCCCTCGTCCAGCTCCACGATGGCCAGCACGTAGGGGACGTCGTCAGCGAACCCCGGGTGCGCCGGCTGGTAGGAGACGGTGTAGGAGTAGACCGATCCCTTGCCGGTGGACTCCACCCACTCCAGGGTCCCGACCCCGAAGCACTCCGGGCCCGGACAGACGTCGCGAGGATAGAACACCTGCGTGCCGCACGACCGGCAGCGTTGGTATAGCAGCCGGTGCTCCTTCGTGGCGTCCCAGAAGGGCTGGCTCACGGCGCTGGGGGTGGGCAATGGTTTGTTGTATGCGGGTCCGCTCGTCATCGCGTGTTCCCGGCCCGGCCCGGCTACAGCGTCGCCTCGCTGCCGAGCAGCATCGCGGACTGCTGGGAGAACGCGCCTCCGGAACCGGTGACGTAGACCAGATCGGTCGGCCCCGGCACCTGGTGCTCGCCGCCGTCCCGCCGAATCTGCCGGACGGACTCCGTGACCTGTGCGCAGCCTCCCGCCGTCGAAGCCTGTCCGTAGGACAGCTGACCGCCGTGCGTGTTCATGGGCTTGTCGCCCCTGAACGTCAGATCGTGCGCCTGTATCCAGTCGGCGGCTTCACCCTTCTTGCAGAAACCGGACTCCTCCAACTCGCACATCACCGTGATCGTGAACGAGTCGTATATCTCCATCACCTGCACGTCGGACGGCCCGTAGCCTGCCATGGCGAACGCCTTGCTCGCCCCGCGTCCCACGGGGCTGACCGTTATCTCTCCGACGTGCGTCAGGTTGCCCCGCAGTATCCCCAGGCCGCCGCCGAGGATGTAGGCCGGCCTGTGCGGCAGGCTCTGCGCGATCTCCGCGCTCGTGACGACGAACGCGCATCCCCCCGCGCAGGGCATGACGCACTCCAGCAGGTGCAGCGGGTCCGCCACGATGCGGGAGTTCACCACGTCGTCCACCGTGATGGTAGTGTCGTGGAATATCGCCATGGGGTTGTGGTTGGCGTTGTAGCGGAAGTCGACGCATACCTTTGCGCGCTTCTCCACGGTGGCCCCGTACAGCGCCTCGTACCGCTTGGCGATCATGGCGTACCAGCCGTTCGCCGCGACTGTCGGGCCGAACGGCGCCTGGAACTCCGTGGTGGCGGTCTCGGTCCGCCCGCCGGCCGGGGGCCTGCGGCGCACCGCGGGGTCCAGGGCCGCGCCCATGCCGCACAGGACGTACCTCGCCAGCCCTGCCTTGATGTACGCGGCGGCCTGCAGCGCCATCGCAACCCCTGCTGCGCCCTGGGCGTCGCAACCCGTCGCCCAGGTGGGGTAGATGCCCATGTACTCGGCCATCCGGGCCGCGTACCCTCCGCCGCTCCCGACGGCCAACTCCGGGTCGACGATCATCCCGTCGATGTCGGCCTTGGTGAGGCCGGCATCCTGGATAGCCAGGTAGGCGGCTTCGGCCAGCAGGCTCATCGCGTCCCTGCCGGGACGGGTGCGCTCTGGCTTCAGCTCTCCTATCCCGACTATCGCGGCGGCGCCACGCAGACTGTCGTCCATCGGACTCGCCTCGCCTGGGGAAGATGGCGGCAATCTATAGAGCGAGTAGGGGGGTGTCAAACGCTAGAGCGACAACCCTTCGACGAACTCCAGACCCGGCAGCTTCTCCAGCTCCCGGGGAGCCATCTTCAGCTTGCCGGACCGGCTGCCTGCTCCAAGGATGATGTAGTCCATCTCCAGCAGGTGCACGTCGGCGTAGACCGGCAACCCCTCCGGCAGCGCCAGCGCCGTAACCCCGCCGATCATCATCCCCGTCACTTCGCGGGTCTGCTCCGCCGAGGCGAACGACGCCCGCGACACGCCCATCAGCCCGCGCACCCGCTTGTTCACGTCCAGCCGGTCGCACGCTCGCACGATCCCCGCGCAGTACGCCGCCGGTCCACGTTTGCTTGCCACGACGATCGTGTTGGCGGAGTGGGGCAGGTCGTACCCGTACCGTTCGCAGAAGTCCGCGGTGTCGGCGTACTGCGGATCGATCTCGATCCACTCCCAGCCTGCGATGCCCAATCCGTCCAGTGCCGCCCGCACGCGTCCTTCGATCTCTTCAGGTGTACTCACGGTGTTGTCTCTCGCGGCGATTCTACAATCGTTCCGGTTGCCTGCTAGACTGCCTGCAACCGGACCGCAGGGGAGCGCAACCGCAATGGGAGTGCCTGCCTCACAGGCGTGGACAGTAGCATCCCACGTGATCAAGCAACGTCTGGCGGGACGCGAACGCTATCCGCTCGTGCTCATGCTGGAGCCGCTGCTGCGCTGCAACCTTGCATGCGCGGGGTGCGGGAAGATCCAGTACCCGCCGCACGTGCTCAAGCGCGCTCTGACCGTCGAGCAGTGCCTGGCCGCGGTGGAGGAGTGCGGCGCTCCCATCGTCAGCATCCCCGGCGGGGAGCCGCTGCTCTACCCTCACATCGGCGAACTGGTGGAGGAGCTGACGCGCCGCAGGAAGTACGTGTACCTCTGCACCAACGCGCTGCTGCTCAAGGAGAAACTGGAGCAGAACGTCTTCACTCCCTCCAAGCGCCTCAGCTTCAGTGTCCACATGGACGGTCTGCGCGAGGAGCACGACGCGTCGGTCTGTCGCGACGGCGTGTACGACATCGCCGTCGATGCGATACGGGAAGCCGTCCGGCGCGGGTTCCGCGTCACCACCAATACGACGCTGTTCAACACGTCCGAGCCGATGCGCGTCCGCGACTTCTTCGACGCGATGATGGACCTGGACGTCGAGGGCATGATGGTGTCGCCCGGTTACAGCTACGAGAAGGCGCCGGACCAGGAGTCGTTCCTGGAGCGCGAACGGACGCAGGAGCTCTTCTCCGAGGTGCTCACCGGCAGGAAGAAGCGCTGGCGGTTCAACCAGTCGCCGCTGTTCCTCCAGTTCCTCATGGGCAAGCGCGATTTCGAGTGCACGCCGTGGGGCAACCCGCTCTACACGATCTTCGGATGGCAGCGCCCCTGCTACCTGCTGCAGGACGGTTACGCCGCCACCTTCCGGGAGTTGATGGACGAGACGCCCTGGGATGAGTACGGGCGGAGCAGCGGCAACCCGCACTGCCAGGACTGCATGGTGCACTCCGGGTACGAACCTACCGCCGTCCATGCGACGTTCACCACGTGGCGGGGGCTGCGCGACTCCACCGTCGCCACGCTTACCGGCAAGCTGTGAGCCATGTACGAGCACGAGGCACCGGCCCCTACCGCGCACCAGAGAGACGCTGACGGCGTGGCCGGACTCGTCGAGCGCGCCTTCCAGTATCGCGGCGACGTCACCGTGCACACCGACGACGGCGGCGCTGTGACGGGCTATCTCTTCAACCGGAACGCGCGCGCAAGCGAACCGTTCGTCCAGCTGTTCGAGACGCAGACCGGGCGTGAGGTGTCGCTCCCGTACCGCAGCATCACCGGCGTGCTCTTCACCGGGCGCGATACGGCTGCCGCGGCGGACCAGCGTTTCGAGGCCTTGCAGGTCCGTTCGGGAACAGAACGCCATGGAGACTGAGACCACGCTCGCCCCGCTCCTGACCATCGCCCCCACCCAGCGGGAGTTGGGAGGACTGGGTTACGGCGATGCTCGCACGCGTACGAGCCTCGTGGGAATCGGACGCGTCGCGGGAGGGCAGGTCGCGGCTCTCCTGGACGCCGCGCCGTGCCGGCTGCTGGTCTCGCTGGGATACGCGGGCGCGCTCGATCCACACCTCCATCCCGGCGACCTCGTTGTGGCGAACGCCTACCTCCACGGAGCAAGCGCACCGGTCCCCGGCGCTCTGCACACGACCCGTGCGGCGATGCTGCTGCGACAGGCCGGCATCTCCGCCCTCGAAGGGCCGGTGCTGACCGTGGACGAACCGCTCCTTTCGCCCCGGGCCAAGCGCAGAGCGTTCTACGGCAGCGGCGCGCTGGTGGTCGACATGGAGGGACGCTGGATCGCGGAGGAGGCAACGTCGAGAGGCGTTCCGCTCATCGGCATCCGCGCGGTGCTCGACGAGGCGCACTATCCGCTGCCTTCCTTCATCGCAACCATCGTCGCGGATGCCGGACGGCGGGAGTGGGCCCACGCCGTCCGGGCGCTGTCGCACCCTTCAGCGGTCAGAAGCTTCCTTCCGCTGGCGTTGAAATCGCGCGGAGCGTCGCGCGCCCTGCAGACGGCCGTGCAGAGCATCCTTCCGGAGCTCGCTCGTCAGCTCTGAGCCGGACTCATGGCGAACCTGGTTGAACAAGGCATGAAGAGCCGCCTCCGCAAGGCGCTGAAGCGGACGCAGGATTACTTCTTCCGTACGCAGCACGAAGACGGCTACTGGTGGGGGGAGCTGGAGTCCAACCCGACCATGGAGGCGGAGTACATCATGCTCACGCACTTCATGGGGTCGGACGAGGGCGACCGCATCCCCCGCGTTGCGGAAGACATCCGGCGCAGACAGTCCGAGGACGGCTCCTGGCGTATGTACTACAGCGCGCCGGGAGACCTGAGCACGTCCATCGAGTGCTACTTCGCGCTCAAGCTCGCCGGCGATCCCACCGACGCTCCCCACATGGCGCGGGCGCGCGCCTTCATCCTGGCGCAGGGTGGGGTGCCCCGGGCGCGCGTGTTCACCAAGATATGGCTCGCCCTCTTCGGCCAGTGGGACTGGAAGGGAACGCCGGCCATGCCTCCGGACATGATGCTGCTGCCGAAGTGGGCGCCCTTCAACATCTACCGTTTCGCGAGCTGGGCGCGCGCGACCATCGTGCCGATGACCATCATCCTCACGCTTCATCCCACGCGTCCGCCGCGCGAGAGCGCATGGGTCATGGAGCTTTACCCGGAAGGCCCCGTCACGTTCACGCTGTCGCGCTGGAGGGCGAAGCCGTTCTCCCTCAAGGGAGGATTCCTGCTCCTGGACAAGGCGCTCCGCGTCTACTGCAACCTGCCTTTCGTCCCCAGGCGGGAGCGGGCGCTCGAGGCCGCGGTCGACTGGATCGTCAGCCACCAGGAAGCCGACGGTTCGTGGGGAGGCATACAGCCGCCCTGGGTCTACTCGCTCATCGCGCTGAGCGCTCTCGGGTACCGGCTGGACCACCCGGTCGTCGCGAAGGGGCTGGAGGGCTTCAGACAGCACTGGAGCCTCCCGTCGGAAGACGGCCGGGCGCTCAGGGTGCAGGCGTGTCTCTCGCCCGTGTGGGATACGTGCCTGGCGATGCGCGGGCTCCTCGACTCCGGCGTGCCGCCGGACCATCCGAGCATCCGGCGCGCCGCGGCCTGGCTCATCCGCGAGGAGATACGGGTCAAGGGCGACTGGGCCGTCTACCGCCCTCATCTCGAACCCAGCGGATGGGCGTTCGAGTTCGACAACCTCCACTATCCGGACATCGACGATTCGGCAATCATCGTGACCGACCTCGCGCTCACGCGGATGAACGACGACGCGGGCGAACGGGCCAGGGCGGCATCCGTCGACCGTGCCGTCGCGTGGCTGACGGGCATGCAGAGCTCGAGCGGGGGATGGGCCGCGTTCGACTGGAACAACGAGTCCCGCGAACTGGCGGAGATCCCGTTCGCCGACTTCGGCGAGCTCCTGGACCCGCCCAGCGTGGACGTCACCGCGCACGTGCTGGAGATGTACGGGATGCTGGGCTACGGGATGGACCATCCGCCCGTACGCCGGGGCCTGGCATACATATGGGACCAGCAGGAGCACGACGGCGCGTGGTTCGGACGCTGGGGCGTGAACTACGTCTACGGTACGGGCGCGGTGCTGCCCGCTCTGCAGGCGCTGGGAGTGGACATGACGCAGCCCCGCGTGCGCCGCGCGGTCGAATGGCTCCTCGCGCACCAGAACCCGGACGGCGGATGGGGGGAGACCTGCGTCAGCTACCCGGACCCATCCCTGCGCGGGCAGGGCGAGAGCACGCCCTCGCAGACGTCCTGGGCGCTCATCGCGCTCATCGCAGCGGGTGAAGCGCTCAGCGAGTCCGTCCGGAGAGGCGTCGAGTTCCTCCTCCGGCGGCAGCAGGACGACGGAACGTGGGACGAGCCGCAGTTCACGGGGTGCGGCTTCCCCGGCTACGGCCCCGGCAATCAGCCCGAGAGGTACGAACCGCTCGACGACCCGAACTCGCAGGGGCCCGAACTGAGCGCTGCGTTCATGATCAACTACCACCTGTATCGCAACTACTTCCCGCTCTGGGCGCTGGGGCGGTACGCGCAAGCGCTCAGCTGACCTTCACGCTGAGACCGCCCGGCGTGGCCTGCCGACTGCGGGTTACCCTTGAGCGTGTCGAGAACCCCGAAAACGTCATCGCAACGTAATCGATATTCATCGAAAAGTCACCCCTTTTTCATGCCGAAGGGCGTATGTTGGAGCGCATCGGCCCGCACCTCTGCTGCCCTGTATGGGCGTGGCGGGACGATGAGTGAGCGCTGCCCTTTGCGCCTCGCTGGTCGACGGAGTAGCTGCCGCGGGGATCGAGGCTTCGTGGGGGAAGCACAGGGGACTGGGGTTTTCCCCACGGGGGACCTCCTGGGCATGAGGCAAAACTGCCCACCTAATCAGGGAGGGTTGAGTTGCTGGACCTATTGCTCGCAGCACTGGCGGGTATCGTGCTCGGGGCAGTGCTGCTTATCGGCGGCCTCATCATACATGCGCGGCGTCAACGGCCTTGAGGCCGTTGACCGGGGTAGAGGAGGGAGAACCCGTCTCCCATGATGTGATACGCGTCTACCGGCTGACACCTCCGCGGTGGCGTCTTCGGCCTGGCCGCCGCCGACGCGAGCGTCTCTACGTGACCCACTGGTCCTCTCAGGACTGCATCTCTGGCCGAAGCTTGCCCGTTGCCATCGGATGGCCTCCACGCATGCCGGAGGTTGCCCCGGCATGCGCACCGGTCCGGGCAAGGCAGCGATGGCTACAATGATGACACAGGGGTGACTTTCAGAGCGTGACCCGATTACGGTATGGTGACGTTCGCACGGATGCGCGTCAGCTTCCTGCGAATCCTCACCGCGCTCCATGCGAGCGCACCGCGAGCGAGGTCACCGATGACACAGACGGACGGGCCCGACCGGGAGATAGCAGAGCTGCGGGAGCGGCTGTCCAGGCTGAGCGAGGCCAGCATCCGCATAACGGAAGACCTCGATTTCAGCTCCGTGCTGCAGGGGGTGCTTGACGCTGCTCGCTCCCTCACCGGCGCCCGCTATGGCGTCATCGTCCTGCACGACGCCGCCGGGAACGCCGAGGACTCCCTTTCTTCTGGGATGACCAGGGACGAAGCGGAAAGGGTATGGGCGATCCCGGGGTCCACGAAGCACTTCGAGTACCTGAGCAGTATCCCCGGCCCCGTAAGGGTCCCCGACCTGCTTGACTACATCACGTCGCTGGGCCTCCCGGAGATGCGGCCCCCGCTGGAGGTGAGCGAAAAGGTCTCCTTCCTGGCGTCCCCCGTCCTGCACAGGGGCGAACGTGTCGGCAGCATCTACCTCGCCGAGAAGGAGCGCGGGCAGGAGTTCACCCGGGAGGACGAGGAGACCTTGGTCCTGTTCGCCTCACAGGCGGCCATGGCCATCGCCAACGCACGCAGGCACAGGGAGGAACGCCGTGCCAGGGCCGACCTCGAGACCCTGATCGACACCTCCCCCGTCGGCGTCGTGGTCTTCGACAGCGTGACAGGACTTCCGAAATCCTTCAACCGGGAGGCCCGGAGGATCGTGGACAGCCTGCGAAACTCCGACCAGACGCCCGAGCAACTGCTGGAGGTGTTGACGTTCACGCGCGCCGACGGTCGCGAGGTCTCCTTGAAGGAGTTCCCGATAGCGGAGCTGCTCAGGATCGATGAGACGGTCCGGGCCGAGGAGATCGTCATGCGCGTCGCCGACGGCAGAAGCGTCACGGTGCTGCTCAACGCAACTCCCATCCTTTCCGACGACGGCGCGGTCGAGTCAATGATCGTCACCATGCAGGACATGGCCGACGTCGAGGAGATGGAACGGCTGCGCGCGGAGTTTCTCGGCATGGTCAGCCACGAATTGCGCACACCGCTGACCTCGATCAGAGGCGCGGCAACGACGATGCTGGATACCCCTTCGGAACTCGACCCCACCGAGGTACGCCAGCTCATGCGGATCATCGTCGATCAGGCCGACAATATGCGCGACCTTGTCGGCGACCTGCTCGACGTGGCGCGCATTGAGACAGGCTCCCTGTCGGTCAGCCCCGAACCGGTCGAGGTCGCCGTGCTGGTGGACCGGGCGAGAAGCATCTTCCTCAGCGGGGGAGGCAGGAACGGCCTC
The DNA here is from genome assembly GCA_965116305.1 of Dehalococcoidia bacterium. GTDB lineage: Bacteria > Chloroflexota > Dehalococcoidia > Lucifugimonadales > Australimonadaceae > Bin16. The sequence continues at coordinate 795,636 of OZ220673.1, forward strand.
GATATCGACGTCGACCCGGGCCTGCCCCTCGTCATGGCAGACCGGCGCCGCATCGTCCAGGTCATCGGCAATCTCCTCTCGAACGCCTCCAGGCGTTCGCCGGAATCGTCTGTGATCAAGGTGAGCGCGGCATGGGAAGGGGTGCACGTGGCGTTATCCGTGGTGGACGAGGGGAGCGGTATCACGGCCGAGCGGCTGCCGTATCTGTTCCGCAAGTTCTCAAGGAACGAGGCCGAGGAACAGGTAGGCGACACCGGCCTTGGCCTTGCCATCTGCAAGGGTATCGTCGAGGCCCACGGGGGCCGCATCTGGGCTGAGAGCGACGGTCCTGGCCTCGGCGCCCGGTTCACTTTCACACTCCCGGTGGTCGAAGAGACGGCCGTCGAGCGCCGCCGGCCCTCCCGTCCCGTACGGTCGGAGGCGGGCGCCGGTAAGCCGGTGCTGGTGGTGGACGACGACCCTCAGGCGCTGACATACGTTCGGAAGGTGCTCACGGATGCCGGCTACAGCCCGATAGTATCTGCCGACCCCGAGGAGGCATTGAACCTGATGAGGGAGCACGGGGCCCACCTTGTCCTCCTCGATCTGATGCTCCCGGGCTTCGACGGGATCGAGCTGCTGCAAGACATCCTCAGCATCGCCGACGTCCCGGTGATCTTCCTGTCCGCGTACGGCAAGGACCATGTGATCGCCCGGGCCTTCGACGCCGGGGCGTCCGACTACATCGTCAAGCCCTTCTCACCGACCGAACTCGTGGCCAGGGTCAGGGCGGCCCTCCGAAGGCAGGAGGGACGCGACCGGGACGAACCATCGGAGCCCTACGTGCTAAGGGCGCTGACCATCGACTACGCGGAACGTCTTGTGACCCTGGCGGGCCGTCGTGTGCAGCTGACGGCCACCGAGTACGGTCTGCTCTACCAACTCTCTACCAATGCCGGGCGGGTGCTGACGCACAGCCAGCTGCTGCGAAGGATCTGGCGCCCCGAGAAATCCGGCGACATGCGGACGCTCCGGACGCACGTGAGGAGGCTCCGCCGCAAGCTGGGAGAGGACGGCAGCGACCCCACTTACATCTTCGCCGAGCCTCGCGTCGGCTACCGTATGCCCAGGGCAGATAACCAGGGCCACGAGCAGGCGTGAGCGGCCCCAATTGGAGCACACGCCTACGGTGGAGCAGGAGACGCCTGCTCGTTCAATGGAAGACGGATAGTCACGGTAGCGCCCCGTCCGGGCCCGTCGCTCGCTACGGCGACCGTGCCTCCGTGCGCTTCGACGATGGCCGATGTGATGGCGAGCCCCAGGCCCGTGCCGCCTATCCCGCGGCTGCGCGACCGGTCGGTACGGTAGAAGCGGTCGAAGACGTGAGGCAGGTCCGCGGCATCAATGCCGATGCCGTCGTCGGTGATTGAGATGGCCAGCGCTCCGCCGTTCCCTGGCTCTGCCCAGAGCACGATGCTCCCGCCGGCGTCGGTGCAGCGGATGGCGTTGCTCATCACGTTCCCCAGCGCCTGGCTCATCCGCATCCGGTCGAAGCGCATCTCGGGCAGATCGTCGGACGCTTCCAGCGACAAAGCGACCTGTCGGGCCTCGGCCTGCGGCTGCCAGCGCTCCACCTCCGCGGCGAGCAGTTCACGGATGGGACCTGCCTCGAGCGTGAGCCGCAACTCGCCGTGGTCCGTCTCCGCCAGCCAGTTCAGGTCGGTCACGAGGCCGCGCAGCCGCTCCACCTCCTGGATGATGTGGCCTGACGCGCTTTCGCCGCTCTGGAGCCCGTCGCGCAACCCTGCCGCCTCCAGCTGGATCACGCTCAGCGGCGTATTCAACTCATGGGAGACGTCGTTTATCAGCCGCCTGCGCAGTTCGCGCTGGGTCTCCAGGGAGGAGGACATCCGGTTGAAAGCTGTGCTCATCTTTCCCAACTCGTCCGATGATGTGACCGGCAGCCGGGTCGTATCTCCCTGGGCTATCGCTTCAGTCGCCTCCGTCAAGGCTGTCACTGGCGCCGTGATCCGCTTGGACAGCCAGGCGGCCAGCAGCATGGCGATTCCCACCGTCAGCGCCCCGCCGATCAGGATGATGTACAGGAGCGTGCTGAGGAACCCGTGCGACTCGGCCGACAGGAACTCGCGGTTCACGTCCACGTAGACGTGGCCTACGGGCCGGTCTGTGGCGAGGTCGAATACAGCCTCGCGGCGCCCCTCCAGCTCGGGCGCGGCGCCGCCAGGCGCCAGAACGGACAAGTTGTCTCTCACCACGCGTCCGTCTGCGTCGGCGACAACGACTCGGACCTGGTCGTTGTGGAAGAGTTCCGAGGACTCCTCCTCGCCCTCTCCATGCCCTTCGCTCTCCCGTGCCCCCTCGTAGGCGTATCCGGCCTCCGACAGCGCCCTGTCCACCGTTCCCCAACCGCCTGTCTCGGTGTACTCCCGGCTGAGGTTCCGGGCCAGCTGCGCCGCCTCGTCGTTGCCTATCCGGTCCACGAACACGTCCAGCCGGGACTGCGTCGCGTAGTAGCCCACGCCGACGCTGATCAACACAGTGAGAACGACGATAAGGACGGTTGCGCCCATGATGCGCCAGCGCAGCGACATCACGCGTCCTCCGTCACGAACCTATAGCCGCCGCCGTAGACGGTCTGGATGGGCTGTCTGCCGTCCCGGTTGATCTGCTTCCGCAGGCGGGCGACCTGACTGTCGATGGCGCGGTCGAACCCCTCGAACTCGTCGTTGAAGGCCAGCGAGATCAGCTGGTCGCGGGTGAGCAGCTGGTTGGGGTGGCGCATGAACGTCGACAGCAGGGCGGTTTGCCCCTGGCTGAGCGTCACGGGCTCCTCGTCGATCGTCACGACGCCGGTGGTCTCGTTCAGCGTGATGTTGCCGCGCGTCAGCACCTGCTGCACCTTGCCCTTCACGCGGCGGAGCACGGCCCCGGCGCGCGCGATGACTTCATCCGGATCGAAGGGCTTGACGATGTAGTCGTCGGCGCCGCTGTCCAGTCCAGCGATGCGCTCGACGGGGGCTTCCCGGGCCGTCAGCATGATGATCGGGACGTCCGATTCCCGGCGCAGGGTCCTGCACAGTTCCACGCCGTCGAACCGGGGGAGCATCAGGTCGAGGATGATCAGGTCCGGTGCGAGGTCGCGGGCCAACTCGAGGCCGGATACCCCGTCATGGGTGACCTCGGCGGAGAACCCGGCGCGCTCGAAGTACACCTTCACCCAGTTCGCGATCCTCGTATCGTCTTCGACGATCAGTACGGTGCCGCTCATCGCTGGTCCTCTCGGAGCACGTTGGACGCGGCGCCTGTCAGGCGCCGCGTCCGTTGCGGAGTGCCTCCGTGGCCGGATTATACCGGTCACGGTCCGGCCCTAGCCGCGGCCCCTCTCGCCGCCGGAGCCGTGCTCGCCGCCGCTCCCTTCGCGTCCGCCGGAACCGTGCTCACCGCCGGACTCGCCACCGCCGCTGCCGGGGCCGTGCTCACCGCCGGACCCTTCACCGCCGCCGACCTCGGCATGCGCCACCCAACCGGTGAACGACGCTTGCGTGGCGGGCAGGAATACCAACTCCACGTCGCCAGGCGCCAGGTCTATCGGCGTCGTCGGGCCGAGCTCGGTGCCGTTGGAGAGGTGGACCTCGATCCTGACCTTGGTCAGGGTGCTGCCGGTCGTGTTCTCCACGGTGCCCAGGAAGGCGTTGGTAGAGGCGTTGTAGTTCAGGATCAGCCGCGCGCCGCTGCGGACCGCGTCGAAGGTCTGGTCCGGCGCGAGCATGGCGCCACTGCCTTCCTCGCCGCCGGATGCGCCGGACTCGCTGCCGGAGCCTTCGCTGCCGCCTTCGCCGCCGGGACCGTGCCCTTCGCCACCGGCGCCCTCGCCGCTGCCGCCCTCAGGGCCCTCTCCGCCGGTGTGCGGCACAGGGCCGGGGCCGGCGCAGTCGAACACTTCCATGTGGACGACGTACCCGTCGAAAGAGACTCCCGCGAGGCTCGGCTCACTGGAGACCGACACGCTCGATGTCGCCTGCTGACCCGGAGCGAGGTCGCCCAGCTTGTCAGGGCCGAGTTCGCCCACGGTCTGCGTCCCGGACTTCAGGTGCGGTTCGGCCTGCACGTAGCAGAGCGTCTGCGACGTGGTGTTCCGCACCGTCGCCTGGACGGACTGGGTTGCCGCGTCGTACCGCGCGGAGACCGCCAGCCCGCCGAGGACGCCGTTCCACGGCTGGTCGAGGGGCGTGATCGAGCTGGCCATGGCCGCTTCCCCGATCTCGGTGCTGCTCCCGCTGCCCTCGCTGCCGCCTTCGCCGCCGGGACCGTGCCCTTCGCCGCCGGCGCCTTCACTGCCGCCTTCTCCACCGGACTCGCCGCCGGAGCCCTCGCCGCCGCCGACCTCCGCGTGTGCTATCCACCCGGTGAACGACGCCTGCGTCGAGGCCAGGGTGACCGGGATCATCTGGCCGGGGGCCAGGTCTACCGGCGTGGTGGGCCCGAGTTCGGTGCCGTTGGAGAGGTGGACCTCGATCCTGACCCTGGTCAGGGTGCTGTTGGTCGTGTTCTCGACGGTGCCGACGAAGCCGTTGCTCGCGGGGTCGTAGTTCATGACCAGCCGCGCGCCGCCGCGGACCGCGTCAAAGGTCTGGTCGGGCGCGAGAGTGGCGCTGCTGGCTTCCTCGCCGCCGGATGCGCCGGACTCGCTGCCTTCACTGCCTTCGTTGCCGGAGCCTTCGCCACCGGAGCCGTGCTCGCCGCCGGAGCCCTCGCCCCGCTCGACGCTCTCGCTCACCGTGGAGCGCTCGCCGTTCTCGCGGCCTTCCGATCCCCGGTCGCCCGTGCACCCGGTGAGTATCAATGCGAGGAGCATGACCCCCAGGGCTATCCAGGACAGGAACCTTTTCGTCACTGACTTCATGCGGATCATCGCTTCACCTCCTTCGTGAGAGATCCGTGACACCACTCACGGTAGGGGTGAAATGTGGCAGGAATATGTCGCGGGGCGGCAGTTTTCCGCCCTCAGGTCCACCCGGACCGGAGGCTTGCGATGCCGAATGAAACTGGCCCGGCGCTGCTTAGCTGTCCAGCGCCCCTGCCGCGATGAGTTCCGCGAACGGCTGCTTCCGGGGCGTCATGCCGTGCTCCACGGCGAAGGTCTGGACCAGGTCGATGGTCGCCGCGTTGGCGGCGAGGCCGTAGGCGTAGGGGTTGTCGCCGAACGTCTCACGCTGGCGCTCCATCATCTCCCGCGCGAAGACGAGGGCTGACGGCGGCTCCTTCATCGCGCGCTCCATCGTCAGCCGTTGCGCCTCGGCGAATGCGTCGAGCAGGCTCTTCGCCGCCCACGGATGCGCGTCGAGCACGCTCTTGCGGACGATGGTCGCGTGGTGAGCGGGAAAGATGCCCGTCCCGGCGTAGTAACGCTCCGACTCCGCGACGCCGTCCGCGAACAGCGGAACGAAGCGTGAGCGGTCGGCCAGCGGGCCGCTCGCAGGTGGATGGACCGAGTACATCGCATCGAGCGCGCCATCGGCCATCATCTGTTCGAGGTCGTTGGGCGGCGGGTTGATCACGACTCCCTCCGGCGCACGGAAGGGCTCCGTCTGGCCGGGGATGGCGGGGTCCGGTCTGCCCTGGAACCACTCGACGGCGCTCGGGGTGACGCCGAATTCGTGCTCCAGGATGCCTCGCGTCCAGAGCGCCGCCGTCATCTGGTAATCGACGACGCCGATGCGCTTGCCGATCATGTCCTCGGGGTGGTCCTGCCGGATGCCTGAGCCGAGGCGGACCATCGTATTCACGTAAGAGAAAGTGCGGTTGTGGAAGACGGGCAGGACGCGGTAGTCCCACCCCAGCGGGATGGCCTGCAGCGTGAAGGACATGGACATCTCGGATATGTCGAACTCGTTGCCTTGGAGCTGGCGGCGCCAGATGTCCTGGAGCGGGATGTCGTAGTGCTCCAGCGTGATGCCTTCGGGCTTCACCTCGCCGGTCAGAAGAGGGCTGATGCGGTCCCATGGGGTCATCGCCATCGTCAGTTTCAGGTCGGGCATGGTGGTTACCTGCCGCTTACGAAGATGATCCAAGTGTAGCGCAGTATCGACGTTCGCCAGACTTCACACCCGTCCCGCGTCCCCTGATATACTCCCCTGCGGCGCGCGGCCGGCGTTCAGCGTACGGTCGGAATGAACGCGGATCCCATATCAACAGAGGTGAAACATGGCGAGGAAGGTGATCCACATCCCCGGCAACTGGCACGCCGGTCAGCCCATCCCTCCGGCGACGAAGACAGGGCCCATCGTGACGTCCGGCGGCGTCAGCGGGCTCAACCCCGACACCAACGAGATGCCGAGCGACCTGGCTGAGCAGGCGCAGTGGGCGTTCGAGCACGTCCGCCGCATCGTGACCGAGGCCGGCGGCACCACGGACGACATCGCACACATGAACGTCTACGTGAAGAGCCGCGACATCCGGCCGCTCGTGAACGAGCAGTGGGTCGCCATGTTCCCGGACGAGGAGAACCGCCCGACGCGCCACACCATCCAGTACGACGCGCTCGCGGGCGGCATGGAGATGCAGATCCAGTTCATCGCGTACGTCGGCGGGTAGCTTCCGGCGGCAGGGGAGGGGAAGCGATGGCAGTTGACACGTGGGTTGAGCGGCTGCGCGAGTTGGACACCTGCGCCGTCTCGGACGCGCAGGATAAGCTCGGCATCAAGGGCACTGTCCTCGGCATCCTGCCGTTGTACGAGACGGGCCGGATAGCCGGACGCGCCGTGACGTTCAAACTGAAGACGAAGGGCAACGAGACCACGACGCGCCACCTCGGCACGTCCGCCGTCGAAGCCTCCGATCCGGGCGACATCATCGTCTGCGACCACCGCGGCAGGACGGACGTGGCGGGCTGGGGCGGCATCCTTTCGACCGCTGCGAAGACGCGCGGCGTCGCGGGCGTCATCATCGACGGCGCGTCGCGCGACGTCGACGAGGCGAAGGGCCTCGGCCTGCCGCTGTTCGCGCGGGCGGCGGTGCCGCTCACCGCGCGGGGGCGCGTCGTCGAGGAGTCGACGAACGAGCCCATCGAGATAGGCGGCGTGAGCCTCGCGCCCGGCGACTACGTCATCGCCGACAACAGCGGCATCGTCGTTGTGCCGCAGGACCGCGTTGCCGAGGTCGTGCCCGAGGCGGAGAGCATCGTCGCCCGCGAGCAGGCGATGGCCCGCGACGTGATGAACGGCAAGTCGGTCGTGGAAGTGATGGGGATCAACTACGAGCAGATGCTCGCCCGATAGGAGGAGAAGCAATGACGGAGTTTACAGATCGCCCGGACGCTGCGCTCGTTGACGCTGTCCGGGGTATCGGGACCGCAACGCTGCACGAGGCCGGAGGCCAGATCGGCGCGCTGCCGTCCTACATCAAGCCGGTGTCCAACGACTGGTACGTATGCGGCGCGGCGATGACCGTGCTCTCGCCGCCGAAGGACAACCTCTGGCTGCACCGCGGCATCTACCACGCGCAGCCCGGCGAGGTGATGGTGGTGGACACGGGCGGCTTCCACGAGGCCGGCTACTGGGGCGAGATCATGACTCACGCCGCCCAGCAGGTCGGCATCGCGGGGCTGGTGATTGACGGCTGCGTGCGGGATGGCTCCATCCTGGAGGAGCTGGGCATGCCCGTCTTCTCGGCGGGGCTCTGCATCAGGGGCACCGCGAAGAACAAGGAGGCCTACGGCGCCATCAACATCCCCATCCGCATCGGCGAGATATGGGTGAACCCGGGCGACCTCGTGGTCGGCGACCGGGACGGCGTCGTTGTCGTGCCCCAGGAGCGCATCGGCGAGGTGCTCGAGAAGTCGCGGGCGCGCGAAGAGAAGGAAGCGAACACCATCTCCCGCCTCCACCAGGGCGAGCGCACGGTGGACATGTACGGCTTCTAGGGCTCGTTGTCTACGAGGTTCCGCATCGAAGAGGCGGCGCACCGGCGCCGCCTCTTCTGCCCTTCTTCGCCAATTGACACCTCCTTATCCTGTCCATCATGATTTACCCGCGACGGATACCGCCCTTAGGAGGGCGGCATCCGTTGCAAAAGTCCGAATCCCTGCCACATGGAGACACCTGATGAACTACGGACACGCTGGATGGATAGGGAACCTGATACTTCCGCCGTTGGGCTACGCGCTCATCGGTAAGTGGCCAGCGGCCGGATGGACGGTGGCGGTATGGGCAGCATTGGTAATAACGGGACTTTTCCTCATCATTCCGTTCTTCTTCATCCCGCTGCTGTGGATAGGCACTACTATCCACGGGATTACGCTGGTGAACCAGCCGCGCACGGAGAGTTGATACGCGACTGATTCCGTAGTCAATTCATCATCATCAACGTCGCCGGGTAAGACTCACTCCGGCGGCGGCAACACTACCGTCGCGTCGCCGAGGAAGAGCGGTTCGCCGCGCAGCACGCGCATGAACAGCTCGTGCGTCAGGTCGAGGTCGACGCGGTTGTAATCGACCAGCCGTTGCGGGGCCTCTGCCCAGGCGTGCGCGTTCTGCCGGTGGTCCCAGGTCACCTTCTCCTCACCGAACGTGTAGGCGCAGAGCCGGTCCAGGCTGATGCGGCGTCCCGCCGCCCGCACGATCGCGATCATCAGGTCGTAGTGCTGTCGCACGGCAAGGCCCAGTCCCAGCGTGTCGCGCATCCAGCGGTCGAGGATGGGGATGTCGAAGCGCGCGCCGTTGAACGTGACGACCGGGCCGTCGAAGTTGGCCACGAGGCTGTGCAGTTGGGCGAGGCTCGCGGGCTCGGCGGTGTACATGCCGTAGAGCGTGTCCTGCCGCGTGCCGGTCAGGAGCAACCGGAATCCTTCCGGGAAGTTCTGCATCGAACCGCCCGACGTTTCGACGTCCAGTACGAGGAAGTCTCCGGCATCCATCACGGTTCGTCAGGATAGCGCAGGGAGAGGGGGCATTTTGCCCCCTCTCCCTCAGGGGAGAGTCAGGGTCGGAGTGGACTACCGGGGTGCGCCCTGCTGGAGAGGGTCGTCTTCAGGACGAGTCTCATCCTCGGACGATCCGTCCTCAGCCTCCGGCGCGGGTTCGTCAGCCTCGGCCACGGGGGCCTCGTCAGGAGCAGGTGCTTGCTCTGGCTCCTCCTCCGGCTCCTGCGGCTCCGGGAATTCGGATTCCTCGTTGGCCTGGGCGGCCTCCAGCTCGGCGAGCGCTTCCGCAGCGGCCATCGCTTCCAGTGCAGCCAGCGCCTCTTCTTCGGCGATCGCCCTCGATTCGGCTTCCCTCGTGGTCGCTTCCCTGTTCTCCAGGATGCGTCGCTGCTCCTCTGCCTCCCGCCGCGTTCGGATGACCATTCCGTAATGCACCGCGAGCGTGTAGAGGACGCCCATGGTCGGCACACCGAGGAGCGCTCCCGTGATGCCCGCGAGCCGCGCGCCGAGCACCACCGCGACAACGACGAGCATGGCGGGCATCCGCACTGCGCTTCCGAGGATGCGCGGGCTGAGGATGTTGAGCATGACCTGCTGGATGAACAGCAGCACCAGCAGCACCGTGAGCAGTTTGACGAAGTCGCCGGAGAGGGCCGCGATGAGGAGCGGGAGAGCGAGCGCCAGCCAGTCTCCTACGAACGGCACTGCGAGCAGCAGGCTGGAGATGAGCGCAACGGGAAGCGCGGCGGGAAGGCCGGTTGCAAACATGACCGATGCTGTGCCCACGCCGTAGATGAGAGAGATGAGCACCATGCCCCTGAGGTAGCTGCGGAACGTCTCGTCGATCACTCCCAGGACGTACCGCGTCTCGCGCTCCGCGTTGCGGGGGAGCACCTTCAGCGCTTCGTTCAGGCGGCGCCCGCCGTCCAGCACGACATAGAAGGAGATGACGGTTATCAACGAGATAGCGAAGATGACGAAGACGACGTTCCCCAGGAGCCCGATCGCGTTGCTCGTGATGCTCTCCTGCAGGTTGGCGGCGATGCTTCCCAACTGTTCGATCTGGAGAAGCGTGGTGAGGTCCACCTGTATGTCGAACCCGGCGAGGTACTCCTCTGCCGCAGTGATGAACTCGGGGATGCGCTCGACGTAGTCGGGGATGACCTCAGCCAGGTCGATGATCTGGGTGATGGTGGCGGGGATCACGAGGGCGCCGATGACCGAAACCACGGCGCCGAGCGCCAGGTAGACGATGAGGATGGCCAGCGGCCGCTTCATACCTGGGATGCGCATGAGCCAGCGCACCGTGTGGATGATGAGCGAGCCGACGAGGTAGGCCAGGAAGAAGACGAGGATCAGGTCGCCGAGGAAGTCCCAGACCCGCCGCATGGTGTCGACAACGAAGATGATCGCGCTGAACGCGATAACGACGATGGCGGTTCTGAACCAGAAGTTACGCTCGAGCATCGGCTGCCTTGCGGCATTCTAACTGTTTACCGGGGGTTGGAGAAGCGTGGCCTGTCAGGGGTTGCCGGCGAGTTGCAGTGCGAGTGTTGCCGGGTCGTGGGCGGGCAGGTCGCAGACGTAGCCGTGGCAGACATAAGCGGTAGGCGTACCCGCGTCAGCGCGTCCCTCCAGCAGCGGCGTGGGGAACGGCGAGGCCTCGTCCGGGGCCAGCCCGGCGAATGCGAACGTCGGGAGCTGCCGACGCAGCGGCTCCAACAACGCGCGCGTGTGTTCGTCGGACGGCTCCCCGACGACGACGACCTCCGTAGGCGGCGCGAGGTAGCGTTCGATGATACGCAGCCAGTTCCCGAACCCCAGCGGGTAGCGTACCGCGAGCGGCGCCACGCCACGGATGAGGCGCTCCGCCTTTTGCGCAAGCGACTCGTCGCCCGTGAGCACGGCCATCCGCAGCAGCGCCTCGGCGGCAGCCGAGCTGCCGCATGGGGTGGCGTTGTCGGTGATGTCACGCGGGCGCACGATCAACTCCTCGTGGTCGGTGCCGGTGTCGTAGAACGCTCCGTCCTCGCCGTCCCGGAAGAGCGCCAGCATCTCGTCCGTCAGAGCCTGCGCCTCGTGGAGCCAGCGGTGCGAGAACGTCGCGGTGTGCAGCGAGAGCAGTCCGTTGATGAGCAGCGCGTAATCTTCCAGGTAGGCGAGCAGGTGCGCTTTCCCGTCCTTCCACGTGCGGAGCAGCCGTCCGTCGCGGTGCATCTCGCGCAGCAGGAAATCGGCGTTGCGTTCCGCGGCGTCGCGAAGGTCGGGCCGGTCGAGCGCGAACGCCGCCTCGGCGAGCGCGCGCAGAGCGAGGCCGTTCCACGCGGTCAGCACCTTGTCGTCCGTCGCCGGGGGCACGCGCTCGGCTCGCCGCTCCAGGAGCGTGCGGCGCATCGGCTGCAGCCGTCCGAGCAGTTCACCCGCGTCGACGCCGAGCTCGCGCCCGGCTGCCGCCGCGCTGTCGCGCACGTGCAGGATGTGGCGGCCCTCGAAGTTCGGGTGCACACCCACGCCGTAGTACCGGCGGAACAAGCGGGCGTCCTCCGCGCCGAGCACAGCTTCGATCTCCTGCGGCGTCCAGACGTAGAACTTGCCCTCGACGCCCTCGCTGTCCGCGTCCTGCGACGAGAAGAAGCCGCCGTCCGGGTGGCGCAGGTCGCGCAGCAGGTAGGCAACCGTCTCCTCGACGACCTCCCGGTAGCGCGGGTTCCCCGTCGCCTGGAAGGCCTGCGTGTACAGCGATACGAGGAGCGCGTTGTCGTACAGCATCTTCTCGAAGTGCGGCACGAGCCAGAACCGGTCGGTGGAGTAGCGCGCGAACCCGCCGCCGAGGTGGTCGTAGATGCCGCCGTTGTGCATCGCCGTCAGCGACGCCTCGACCGTTTCGAGAGCGTCGGCATCGAACGCGCGGGCGTTGCGGGCGAGCAGGAACTCCATCGGCATCGACTGCGGGAACTTGGGCGCCCCGCCGAAGCCGCCGTGCTCCGCGTCGTGCAACGCCACGATCCCCTGGCTTGCCTCTGCAAGCACCTCGTCGCTCACGTCCTCGTCCGCCATCGCGACGCCGGACGCGTTCCGCAACGCGTCCGTGAGCACCTGTGCGTTCTGCAGCACGGCGTCGCGGTTGTTGCGGTAGGCGTCGTTGACCGCTGCGACGACCCGCGTCCACGACGGCATGTTGGCGCGGTCCACGGGGGGGAAGTACGTGCCGCCGTAGAAGGGACGCCCGTCCGGCAGCAGGAAGACATTGAGCGGCCATCCCCCGTGCCCGTGCAGCTGCTGCACCGCGCTCATGTAGATGCCGTCCACGTCCGGACGCTCCTCGCGGTCGACCTTGATGGCGACGAGGAGATCGTTCATCACCTGGGCGGTCGCCTCGTTCTCGAACGACTCACGCTCCATGACGTGGCACCAGTGGCACGCCGCGTAGCCGATAGAGACCAGCACCACCTTGTCCTCGGCCTTCGCCCGCTCGAACGCCTCCTCGCCCCATGGGTACCAGTCGACAGGGTTATGGGCGTGCTGCAGCAGGTATGGGGAGGTCTCGTTGATGAGGCGGTTAGGCATAACGCTACGTTACACCATCGCCAGCAGCGCCATGACCGCCGCCGACACGAGGGGTACCGTGAGGTTATCGTCGAGTGGGACCGGCGCCAGCTCCGTGAGCGCGGCGACGATCGCCCCCGGCGCGAGCCACCACACGAGCGGCACGTCCGGGTGGAGTGTGGCGAGCAGCCCGGCGCCCAGCGCCGCGACCGCGAATGCGGTCGTGCCCGCGAGCGACTTCCCGAACTTCCGCGTCCGGTGGTCGCGCACGCCGATGAGCGCCGCGAACGGATCGCCGACCGACAGGAAGAGCATCGCCAGCACGGCGATCTCTTTCTCGAACACGAAGACGAGGAACGTGGCCGCGAGCCACATGAACGTCGCGCCCGTGACCTGGCGGTTCTCGGCCGCCTTGAAGAACGGCAGCGTGCGCACCATCCAGTCGTTGACGCTGCCCACGAGCCCGCGCAGCACCTCCAGCAGCACTGCGCCGAGGCTCCCCGCGATGAGCAGCCACTCCGCCAGATCGAGGGGCAGGAAGAGGATGCCGAGCGGGAGGGTGGAGCCCGCCACCAGGTGGAAGACCCGGCGCGGCCAGAGCGAGGGCGCGACCGGCGGCTCGTACAGGAACTCCGCTACCGGCTCGGGGAGCTTCATGCCTGCTACCGGGACGCCGCCTTCGACAGCGCGCGCAGCTTCGGCACGAGGTGCGCCATCGTCTCGACGACGTAGTCGATCTCCTCCGTCGTGTTCTCCGGCCCGAGGGTGAACCGCACGCAGCTCCGCGCCAGCTCGTTCGAGCGCCCGAGCGCCAGCAGCACGTGCGACGGCTCCAGCGACCCCGCCGTGCAGGCGCTGCCGCTCGACGCCGCGACGCCCGCGAGGTCGAGCCCCATCAGCAGCGGCTCGGCCTCGACGCCGTGGAACGAGAGGTTCACGTTGCCCGGCAGCCGCGCGTCCGTGTCGCCGTTCACCTCGACGCGGTCCACACGTTCGAGGATGCCGCTCAGCAGGCGGTCGCGCAGCACGGCGCAGGTAGCCGCGTTCGCCTCGCGCTCACGCTCGGCTCGCTCCAGTGCGACGCTCATCCCGACGATGCCCGCCGTGTTCTCGGTGCCCGCGCGGCGCTCGCGCTCCTGTGCGCCGCCCACCTGCGTCGGCGCGAACGGCGTGCCGCGACGGATGTACAGCAGCCCGACGCCCTTCGGCCCGCCGAACTTGTGCGCCGACAGCGACAGCAGGTCGACCCCGAGGTCGTCGACCTTGACCGGCACGGCGCCCGCAGCCTGCACCGCGTCCGTGTGCACGGCGATGAAGCGACGCTCCGACGCCGCGCGCTCCTTGACGAGCCGCGCTGTCTCCGCCACCGGCTGCAGCGTGCCGATCTCGTTGTTCGCGAGCATGACGCTCACGACCGACGTGTCCGGCCTGACGGCGTCCGCGACGTCCTCCGGTCGCACGATGCCGTCGCGGCCCGGCGACACGTACGTCGCCTCCCAGCCGAGACTCTCGAGCAGTTCGACGGCGTGCAGCACGGCGTGGTGCTCGATGGACGTGGTCACGACGTGCCGCCCGCGCTCCTTGAGCGCGAGGGCAGGGCCCATGATGCCCGCGTTGTCTGACTCCGTCCCGCCGCTCGTGAAGACGATCTCGCCCGCACGAGTCCCGAGCGCCCCCGCGCACCGCTCCCGCGCCTCGTCGAGCGCCTGCCGCGCCTGCTGCGCGAGCGCGTAGATGCTGGACGGGTTGCCGTACCGCTCGGTGAAGAACGGGCGCATCGCCTCCGCCACCTCCGGCAGCACCGGCGTGGTGGCCGCGTGGTCCATGTAGACCGTCTGCTCAGGCGTCATCTCGTGCGTGCCTCGCGCGTTGTGTCGGTGTCAGCATACGCCTACGAGCGCGCCGTCGCGTACCCGAACATCTTGTACACCAGCTTCGCCGCGGTGTAAGCGCACGCCTCCGGCCCCTCGTCCGGCGCGAGTTCGACCACGTCGAACCCCACGATGCGGCGGCACTCACCGACGGTGCGCAGGATGCGCAGCGCCTCCCACCACCCCATGCCCCCCGGCTCCGGCGTGCCGACCGCCGACATGAACGACGGGTCGAACGCATCGAGGTCGAACGAGACGTAGACGTCCTCGCCGAGCGTATCGACGATGGCGTCGACGTCCGCGATCGGCTCCGCGCCGCGCGGGAAGAGCGCGACGCCCCGTTCCTGCGCGAACACGGCCTCCTCGCCGGTCATGCTGCGCACGCCGACGAGCGTGAGGCTCGACGCGTGGTCGAGCGTCCGCCGCGCCGCGCAGGCGTGGCTGTGCGTCCAGCCCTGGTAGTCGTCGCGCAGGTCGGCCTGCGCGTCGAAGAAGAGGACGCTCAGGCCCGGATGCCGCTCCGCGAGCGCCGCGACCGCCCCCGACGTGATCGAGTGCTCGCCGCCGAGCATACCCATGAGCTTGCCCTGGGCTGCATAGAAGGACACCGCCTCCCGCACGCGGCCCGCCATCGCTTCCGGCCCCCCGTTGGATTCGAGCACGGGCGGTTCGAGCGCGGGCGCGGTGTGGATGCCGACGCTGCATGGCTCGCAGCCGAGCTCGACGTCGTAGTCCTCCATCTCGGCGGACGCGCGGACGATGGCCTCCGGTCCGCGCCGCGCCCCCTTGCGGTAGCTTGTCGTTTCCTCGTACGGGACGGGGAGCACGACGCACCGCGACCGGTCGAGCGTGTGCTCGGCCGGGTCGAGGATCAGGAACGTGTCGGGGAGGGCGGGCCGCTCGTTTTCAGTCATGGCGGCTCTCCTGTGCGGCTAGACGCGCTGGCGGACGGTCTCCCGCTCTTCTTCCACCACCGCCTTGGCCGTCGCGGGGTCGAGGTGCTCAAGCCCCCGGTCCAGCACCCAGCTGCGGACGCTCGCCATCGTGAAGAACTCGCCCACCTGCGCCATCGCGTCGTCGGCGTCGAACTCCTTGCACGAGAAGACGTCGATGTTGACGTAGCCCCTGTCCGGGAACGTGTGCACGCTGATGTGGCTCTCCGCAATGATGACGAACCCGGAGACGCCCCAGTCCTCCGGCGTCGGGCCGTGGTAGGTGTAGACGGCGGGCGGCGTGATCTTGGTCATGCTGATGCGGTCCGGGAACTCGTCCAGGAACCGCCGCACGCGCTCCGCGTCCGAGAGCTCCGCGGCGTCGCAGCCGTGTCCGTCGATCACCAGGTGCATGGGGGCCTGTCTCCTAGCACAATAACAGCGCCCCGCACTCGGGACGCCTCCGAAAGGATAGCACACCGCCTCCGCCTCCGCACAACCGTGCCGCACTCCCATCTGCCCGCACGCTTATCGCATTGAGGAACGCGCTTCCGTGCCGGAGAATCGGTTGCTGACAAGGATCACTTCCGGTCCGCCCACTCCCCACAGCGGACCGGCCCACACGACCTCGACGCGAGTTCCGTGTCCCCAGGAGCAGCGTGAGACATCTGGCCGTACCAGTCCCCGGTGCCGCGACCCGCATACTCCCCGCAGCGTTCATGGCAGCGCTCTCTGCGCTGCTGTTGCTGCTACCCGCCTCCGGCCAGGCGACCTTCGACCGCACCGACGGGAAGATCAGCATCGGCGCCCTGAGCGTCGGCGTGTTCGACGACATCGAGGACGCCCAGCTCCAGAAGAACGCGTTGATACCCTACGTCAACGACAGGGGGGAACGGACGGACGTCTACCTCCCCCTGCTGAACCCGGGATCCTACCTGGGTACGCAGGGCTCGCACCTCGAGCGCGACCTCCCGTACCTGGAGACCGGAGTGGTCTCGCCACAACACACCTTCTTCGACGGGACGCTCTGGGTTTCCAATGACCCCCTAGCCTACAACACCATCCTCATCGCTGCTGAGAACGACAAGGTGACCCCGACGCCGGAGGAGGGAGGCTGTGCGGTTGCGACGGTGCGGAACCCGCGCTCCAACGATTCCATCACGGTGCAGATGGCCGAAGCGGGCGTTCCGAACGGGATCACGCACTACCAGGCGTTCGTGCGCGTGCTCGATCCACTGGAAGAGAATGCCGATGGGACGCTTGCCAACGGATCGAGCGACCCCGGCCCGGCGTGTGGAGACTACGACACAGGCGTGTTGCACGAGAATACAGCCTCCATACTCGCGCGGCACGACGACCGCCTCGTGATCGAAGTCGCCGGCGCCGGAGTGGTGACGGTGGACGTGGACGGCGAGGGGCCGGACGTGACCGGCATCACGCCGGAGGACCTCAGTTACCTGCGTTCCAACAGCCTCCAGTACGCGTTCGTCGTGCGCGACAACGACGCGGGCCTCCGCCACGACGGCGAACTCGTGATAACCGAGGACGGCGACTACACGGAGGCGAACCGCGACAAGGACCACGCCACGACCGGCGAGCCGCTCTCCGTTGCCTCCGGCGGGCAGATCAGCGTGAACGGCGAGGCCGCGGATATCGACCTGAAGGTGTGGGGCGAGAAGGCTGACCCCAACGCCGCGGACGACATCACGGGAACGGGGGACTGGATGCTCCTGGGGGACCGCCCGGGCGTGGCGTACGCGTTCTCGGCTGACGGGGCCGGCATGGACGAGGACGCCTACTTCATGGAGATAACGGCCGTCGACCGCGCCGGCAACCGGACGGTGAGCGAAGCGCCGGACGACGAATACCCGGGCCCGTACCTGTTCACCGTGGACGACACGGACCCCGCCACCGTCGAGTCGTGGACCGGCATCGCGTACGACCCGGACCTCACGCTGATGGGCAAGGTCGTAGGCGGGGAGGTCGCCGACCGTTCGTGGATCATGGCGGAATTCACCGAGCCGCTGCGTCCGGGGATCGCGCCGGAGCGGATCAGGGTCGCCGGTCACGAGGTGGTCAGCGTCTACCAGCCGAACTACGCCCCGCCGTTCATGAGGACCGTCCTGGGCCGGACCAACTCCCTGCCGGGGACGCAGCGGCTGACGTTCGCGCCGTCCGCGCCCCGCGCCTCAGCCTCGCTCGCGCCGCAGGCGCAGACCTGCACGCCGCCCGCCTCGGACGCGAGAATCTCGAGCCTCAGGTTCAACTACAACGAGACCACCGGCGCGGCCTCCATCTCCTGGGACCGGCTCAGCGCCCACGACTGCAACGGCTACCGGGTCGCCATCCTCGCGGCGCGGACGGTGCTGGTCGTCGAGGACCTGGAGCGAACGACGTCGTCCTACAGCATCCCAAGAGGGTCGCAGCTCGGCAGGGCCATCGAGGCCGAGATGAAAGACGGAGACACCGATAACCTGACCATCCTGGTCGGACTGCGATACGCGTCCACAGGCACAGACACGGACAGATTCGGGAGCGCGATGGCGACCGGGAACGTGAGTCCACACACACTCACGCCGCCGTCTACTCCGGTGTCCGGCACGGTGACCGGACCGTACCTGCTGCACCCGCCGTCGGCGCCCAGGGTACTGCCAGCGATCCGGGCGGACGACGCCTCACTCGAGTGCCGCCTGACGAGCGCAACTCCACCCAGCGACGAAGTCGTGTTCTCCTTCACGCACAACGAGCTGGTGGACGGCGACTGGACGCGCATCGGTTACTACCGGCAGCTCTTCTACCCGCCGAACTTCGACGTCGACCTGGGACGCCTCTTCGAATACACCGCTATCGCGGACGACGTCGCCGGAGGTGACAACCACGAAACGAGCGGCAGCTTCCAGGGCTACTACACCTGGGACACGGACGATACGCCGCAGTTCAACGCGCAAGGGCAGGTGGTGGCCGTGTACGAGAACAGCAGCGGCAGGAGACTGGCCGGTGCGGTCCGTACGCTCTGGTGCAGCGCCACCTCCGTCACCGACCCGAACGTGGACAACACTCCCCCGGTGCTTCGCAGGGCGGAGGTTGGAGGCACGACGCTCAGGCTGACCTACAACGAAGTGCTGGACGGAGGCTCGACGCCGGCGAACAACGCGTTCGACGTTCTCGTGGACGGCGCGCAGCGCCCGGTCAGCGATGTGTTCGTGAACGGCAGCCAGGTGGTGCTCACGCTGGATTCGCCGGTCACGGGCGGGAAGCGCGTTACGGTCAGCTACACGAAGCCGGGGACGGACCCGATCCAGGACGTCGCCGGGAACGACGCGTTCAGCTTCCGGCTCTGGCCCGTCTCGAACGTCCTGGGAGGCCTGAGCTACAGCTTCAGCACCTTCGGCAGCGGCGACAACAGCGGCGACGGGTACGTCGACGTGGACGGCCGCACGCACGACGAGGCGCTGGCGGAGGCGGGATACTGGCCGATAGACATCAACCGCGAATTCATCCCGGACACGCGCACGCGCATCTACATCGAACTGGCGCGCGAACTGATGGCGGACGAGACGCCGGAGGTGACGATCTTCGCCGGCGGCGCGCTCGACCTCGCGGGCAACGCGAGCGACACCGAGGCCTTCACGCCGCGCGACGGCATCGCTCCGCGCTTCACCGTCACCGTGACGGCAACTGCGCAGGACCGGCCGGTCGCCAACGCTCGCGGCGAGTACGTGGTGGACGTGCGCGCGGACGAGGACCTGCGCCGCCGCCCGGTGGTCTACTTCACCGGCATCGAGGCAGGGAAGGTGACGGTGAGCGGCGCCGACGCGTACGCCTACGGCATCGGCGGCCTCCAGACAGGCCATGCGCTCGCGGCGCAGGATTACGATGCCCACTGGGCCGGGACGTATCCGGCGTCGGGCCTCACCGGGCTCGGCGGGCTGTTCGGACTGGTGGTGTACGGGTTCGACTACGAGGACAACATCGGCGAATCGGGCGGCTGGACGCCGCCCAGGCACCAGCGAACGCCGGAGATAGGCCCACCGGAGCCGGACGACGCTCTGGACCTCACGAAGATGCACGAGGCCGGAGTGCTGCTGGAGCTGGACGATGAGTTCAACGGCGGCGCAACGCCTGAGTTCGCCCTGAACCCGATCCGGAGACAGCGGAACGACGAGACGGAGAGCTCCGCCCCGATCGTCAGCATCAGCTTCCCGGCGGAAGAAGACGAGTACGCGGTCTGTCCGGAGGGCGGCTGCGGCGAGGCGAACGGCAACCCGGACGCGGAGTTCTCCGACTCGCACGCCGGGGTGACCATCGCGGCGGTCACGCTGGACGACAACGACGCGCTGGCGCTGCTCACACGGGTGAACGCCTCGAAGTTCGCGCTCCTCGCCAGCGATCTGGCGCTGGGAGAGCACGAGGTCGAGTACATGGCGGTCGACGACGCCGGCAACGTGGCCACGTTCGGGTTCACGTTCTCGGTGGTCGAGCGCGAGCCGTACGAGCTGGACGTGCTGCCCGGCTGGAACCTCATCTCCTTCCCCGGCACGCCCGAAGACCCGTCGCTCGGCGGCGTGATCCCGTCTGGCGCGCGCGTCTCGCCCGTGCTGGCGTACCAGGACGGCGACTGGCTGACGGCGGTGGTGAGCGAGGACGGCGAATGGGGCGGCAACCTGACGCGGTTCGAGGCCGGCTTCGGCTACTGGCTGTTCACGACGACGTACGCGACACTCAGCCCGCTGATCCCGGAGCATGAGCAGTCGACAACGCCGCCGACCGCGCCGGTGCGGCACGGCTGGAACCTGCTGGGCGTGATAGACATCTTCCAGAACCCGGCGGACACGCCTCCGGGCCCGAACGGCGGCGACGGCGAGGCTGACCACTACTTCGGCAGCATCCCGTGGCGCATCGCCTACGGCTACGACACGGCGCGCAGCCTGTGGGTGCGGAGCGTCCCCGGCGCAGACAGAGCTGCTCCCGAGGGCACGAGCGCCGATGAACGCGGCTTCCGCGTGGTGGAGGGCGAGGTCGTCACGCAGGAGATCATGAACGGCAAGGGCTACTGGGTCTGGTCGGCGGAGCCGGGCACCCTCGTCCCGTAGGGCCCCCTACCGCACCCCCAGCCCCTCCAGCCTGCCGTCGACGGCCTCCGCCTCCAGCGACAGCCGCTCCCACTCCTCCCAGAGCAGCCCCGCCTCCTCCTTGAGCACGCCGTACTCCTCGCCCGCCGACGCCAGGTGTGCCGGGCCCTCGAACCTGTCGGGCTGCGAGAACATCGCCTCCAGCTCCGTTATGCGCGACTCGCGGTCGGACAGCGAAGCGCCGACCTCCTCGATCCGAATCGCCAGCCTGCGTGCCTCGCTGCGCAGCGATCGGCGCTCGATCTCCGCGTCGTCGAGCGGACGCCCGCGCCTCCTGCGGCCCCGCTCCGGGACTGCGTCGACCACTCCATTGACCGCCGATCCGGCGGTCAATGGGGCGGCCTCGGTCTCCTTCCGGTACAGGTAGTCGTCGTATCCCCCGAGGAACACCGTGGGCTCCCCCGCGTCGATCTCGACGATCTTGTTGGCGGTCTGCCGGATGAGCGTGCGGTCGTGCGTGATGAGGCAGAGCGTGCCCTTGTAGTCCCCGAGGGCGTCCGCGAGTATCTCCCGCGACGCGATGTCGAGGTGGTTCGTCGGCTCGTCCATCAGGAGCAGGTTGCTCGGCTGCAGGAGCAGCTTGGCCAGCGCTACCCGCGCCTTCTCGCCGCCGGACAGCACGGATATCGGCTTCCGGACGTCGTCGCCGCTGAACAGGAAGCCGCCCAGCGTGGTGCGGAGGCGCTGCTCCGGCACGTCCGGCGCGGCATGCCGGAGCTCGTCGAGTATCGAGTTGGCCGGGTCGAGCAGTTCGAGCACGTGCTGCGCGTAGTACGACGTCACGACATTGTGCCCGGTCCTCCGCTCCCCCTCGTCGATCGGCAGCACGCCCGCGAGTATCTTCAGCATCGTGGTCTTGCCCGCGCCGTTCGGCCCCACCAGCGCGACGCGGTCGCCGCGCGACAGCGACAGGTTGACGCGCCGGTACACCTCTGTATCCCCGTACGACTTGCTGACGTTGACCAGCGATATCACCTCGGCGCCGCTGCGGGGTGGCTCCGGGAACGAGTAGTGCACCTTCTTCGTCGTCCGCGGCAGTTCGATGGTCTGGACCTTCTCGAGCTGCTTCAGGCGGCTCTGCACCTGCGTGGCCTTCGTCGCCTTGGAGCGGAAGCGCTCCACGAAGCGCATCTGCTTCTGCATCCGGCGCTCCTGCCGCGCCGCGGCCGCCATCTTGACCGTCAGCGCCTGCTCCCGCGCAACGACGTACTCGTCGTAACTGCCCTTCATCAGCACGACCTCGTCCTCCTCGATGGCGAGCACCTTCGTCGCGATCTGGTTCAGGAAGGCGCGGTCGTGCGACGTGATGAGCACCCCGCCCCGGAACCCGGCCAGGTACTTCTCGAACCACAGGTTCGCTTCGAGGTCCAGGTGGTTGGTGGGCTCGTCGAGGAACAGCAGGGCGGGGTTCCGGAACAGCAGCCGCGCGAGGCCCGCCCGCATCGCCCAGCCGCCGCTGAACTCGCTCATCGGCCGGAGGAAGTCCCCCTGCTTGAACCCGAGGCCCGAGAGGATGGTCTTCGCCTCGTGCTCCCGGTCGTCGCCGCCCGCGGCCTCCAGCGCCATGTCGAGCTCGCTCAGGCGCTCCAGCAGGGCAGCCTGCTGCGCCGGGTCGGGCTCCGACGCCAGCGCCTCCCGCGTGGCGGCGATGTCGTCCGTGAGCGCGATCACCTCCGCGCTCGCGTCCAGCACCTCCCGGAGGAGCGGCTTGCCGTCGAACGACGCGGGCTCCTGCTTCAGATAGCCGATGGAGACGTCGCGCCGCGTGGAGACGCTCCCGGAGTCCGGCGGCGTATCGCCTGCCAGGATGTCCATGAGCGTCGTCTTCCCGGAGCCGTTCGCGCCGATCAGCGCGATGCGGTCACCGGCATCGACGTTGAGCGTGAGCCCGCTGAACAGGGTCCTGGTCGAGTAGGCCTTGCTGATGTTGAAGGCGGATAGCATGGAGTTACGTGTAGGGGGTTAGTGTAGCAGCGGGGCGGTGAGACTAGATGCAATATGGCTTGTGAATCGGCTGGCCCCCCTGCTAAGTTGTTCTTGCCCCTCGGGTTGGAGGACAGCAAGTCTGTTGGGCCGTCCTCCGACATTCGATTTCTCCGGCAAGCAGAGGTCTCAGATATGGCTAACCCTGAACACACGCAGTTACTTCTTCAAGGCGTTGACGACTGGAATGCACAGCGCCGAAGTGAAGACTTCATTCCAGATTTGTCGGGAGCTGATCTTTCCGACGCAAACCTCTCCGCTGCAAATCTCGCCGGTGCGGATCTTTCAAACGCTAACCTTTCCGACGCCCAACTCTCTGATGCAGATCTTTCTGGCGCAAACCTCTCCGGCGCTGACCTCACTGATGCAGATCTCTCTGACGTCGATCTGTCAAAAGCCAACCTGTCTGGTGCCAATCTCACTCGCGTTGACCTCTCCGATGCGGACCTCTCCGATGCCAGTCTCGCTGACGCCAACCTTAGTCGTGCTGACCTTTCTGATGCTGACCTTTCTGATGCCATTCTCACTCATGTCGACTTTACCCGTGCTGACCTCTCCAACGCTGGCCTTTGGAATGCCAACCTCTCTGGAGCGAACTTGTCAAATGCCAAACTGCCCGGTGCCGACCTGTGGAATACTAACCTCACAGATACTGAACTCTCCAATGCCGAACTCCGTAACGCCGACTTGACCGGTGCTGATCTCACAGACGCAATTCTAACCGGCGCCAATCTCACTAGCGCCACTCTATTTGTTGCCGACCTCACGCGAGCTAATCTAGCCGGGGCTGTACTCTCCAAAGCCAACCTGGAGAATGCCAGACTCCGGCGTTCCAACCTTACTCATGCTGACTTATCGGAGACGAATCTCCGTGATGCGGATCTATTGGAGGCTGACCTTACGCTGACTGACCTTTCTAAAGCTGATCTCACAGGTGTTGAGCCTTGGTCGGCAATCCTATATGCGGATGGCCCTTCAAGCAGGCTACGTCAATTCCGTATTGATGAGACGCCGATTTCGTCAATTGAGAATTTACTAGGCGTGGCTCGCGACCTAAGGAGGCGTTATAGCAGAGCACTACGCAAAGAGGATGTCGTGCTCTATTTCAGAGGTGAGACACAAGTTGGCTGGGAATTGCGCCCTGCCGTTATGAGAGACAAACTGACGAAACATGAGAGCGAAATGCTCCACGAACTGATAAAGCGACGGCCAGAAGAGTTTAGCAGCTTGCCTTCTGCTCTATCCAAATGGGTATTAGCACAACATTATGGATTGAGAACTAGATTCTTGGATATATCAAAGAACCCCCTAGTTGGATTGTTTTATGCATGTGAAAGCCACCGAGGAAGTAACACTCGAAACGGACAACTGCATATTTTTGCTGTGCCGAGGTCAATGGTTAGGTCCTTTAACAGCGATACAGTTAGCGTTCTGGCAAACTTTGCTAGACTACCACAAAAACACCAAGATTTGCTCTTGGGTAAAGATCTGATGGAAGAAAAGGAGACTCCCCCTCAGAGGAAAGACTTGTTTGCAGTGTCGCCCTACCGTGCGGCTATGAGGAGATTCTGTCAGCTCATTCAAGAAGAAAAACCCAACTTTGAAGAGAGAATCGATATAGGAGACTTCTATCGCGTGCTTATAGTGGAACCCCAACAGTCGTCCGAGCGAGTTCGCGCACAAGAGGGGGCTTTCCTCGTTTCGGCATTTCATGAGAGATTTGAACGAGACGAGGTCTTGAGATGCAACGCTCGGATCCCGATTTACGCTCATTACAAGTTTCCAATACCCTCAAGAGACAAGTCTGGTCTTCGTGAGGAACTCCGGTCCGTAGGGATAACAAGGGACACTCTATTCCCGGGGCTAGACGAAACCGCAAAAATTGTCACCGAGTTGATGCGTCGTAGGCCATAGCCTCCCTTGTGACACCCGCCCTTTCGCCGACGCACCCCGACCGCGTACGCTGGTTGCATGACCGTCGTACTGGCATCGAGGAGCGCGCCCGGATCGAGCGGAGGGCGAGCGGTTACGAGCGGGAATGAACGGGAATTGCACAGGAATGAACTGCGGATGAGCGGTTATGAGCCGTTGGACAGCTCACATGGGACCCCGGTTTCAGGAGTAGATCAGAGCCGGTGAGCGGAAATGAGCTGCATTTCCCAGCCGGAACATCCTCATGCCGCTGCCATCTGCCCCCTCGCCCGCTGGGCGGGAGAGGGGGTGCGTGCAGGTGCACGCGGGGGTGAGGGTGTCCCGATGCTATACTCGCGGGACTGTCACTCAGGGCTGAGGGAGTCATGAACACCGAGATCATCGCCGTCGGCACCGAGCTCCTCATGGGCGAGACCCAGGACACCAACTCGTCCTGGCTCGGCCAGCGACTGCCGGAGTTCGGCCTCGAGCTCAAGTTCGTCACCATCGTCGGCGACGACCTCACGCGCCTCACGGAGACGCTCGACCGCGCGTGGCGCAGGTCGGACGTCGTCATCGCCATGGGCGGCCTCGGCCCCACGCTCGACGATATGACGCGCGACGGCATCGCGAACATGCTCGGCGAGCAGATCACCACGGACCCGGAGCTCAAGGTGTGGCTGGAGGACAACTTCGCCCGCCGCAACGTCAACCCGATGCCGCAGCAGAACTACAGACAGGCCGGCATCATCCCGTCCGCCGCCGCCATCCGCAACGCCATGGGCACCGCGCCCAGCTGGTGGATAGAGAAGGGCGACAAGATCCTCATCACGCTCCCCGGCCCCCCGCGCGAACTCACCAACATGTGGACCACCGAGATTGCCCCGCGCCTCAAGGAGCGCCTCCCCGGCCAGAAGATCATGGCCCGCACGTTCAAGACGATCGGCCTGAGCGAGGCCGCCGTCGACGAGATGGTGCGCGACGTCTACGACGTCCCCGGCATGGACTTCGGCGTCTACGCGAAGCAGGACGGCATCTACCTGCGCGGCATCGCCAAGGCCGACACCGAGTCCGAGGCCCTCACCACCCTCCTCCGGGCCGAGACGATGGTGCGAGAGGCCCTCGGCGACTACATCTGGGGCACCGACGAGGAGTACCCGCCGGAGCGTGTCGGCGACCTGCTGCGCGAGAAGGGCTACACACTCGCGGTGCTGGAGTCGTGCACCGGCGGCATGATCGGCGCGGCGCTCACGGAGATTCCCGGTTCGTCCGACTACTTCAAGGGCGGCGCCATCACCTACTCGGACGACATGAAGGCGCAGGCGGGCGTGCCGCAGGAGACGCTCGACGCCCACGGCGCGGTCAGCGAGGAGACCGCCCGCGCGATGGCCGACGCCGCCCGCCGGACCTACGCCGCCGACTGCGGCATCAGCGTCACCGGCGTCGCCGGCCCGGGCGACCAGGACGGCGTGAAGGCGGGCACCGTCTTCATCGGCGTCTCGACGCCCGGCGGCGTGAGCGTCGTGCGCCACGAGTTCCCCTCGCGCCGCCCGCTCGTGCGCAACCGCGCCGTCACCGCCGCCCTCCTCCAACTCATCCGCGCCCTCCAGTCCGAATAATCCCCTCTCCCTCGAGGGGAGAGGGAGCGCATTGAAATGCGTGGGTGAGGGTATTGGTGTAAGGGCGTCCCTCGTGGGCGCCCTGCCTGACCCCCTCGCCCCCTGGGAGAGGGAGCGCATTGAAAATGCGGGGTGAGGGTTCTGAGGGTTAGGGAGAGGGTGGTTGCGTGGGTGAGGGTATGAGTAACGTATCGCCGTATCGAAAGACGGCTGCAACGGCCGCCTCTCTGGGACTAGCCCTGGCGCTCCTTCTGCTGGCTGCGTGCGGTAGCCCCGAACCAACGGCCACACCCACCCCCACACCGGAGCCGACGTCGACCCCGACTCCCACCGCGACGCCCCCGCCTCCGCGGATGGGAGATGCGGACTTGGCAGGCGACCTCGACACCCGCCTCGACGCCATCAGGACGATGATGGAGCCGGTCGATCCGGTCTGGACGGCCTACGTCCATACCGAAGACTGGGTGACGCCTGGCGGAAACACGCTGATGGACGACATCTTCGAACTGCTGAAGATGGACAACATAGCCACCCACGACGGCTACCGGGTGCTCAGCCCGGAGGTGGTGGTCGCGCTCGAACCCGACATCATCATCACGGACTCGGTCTTGAGCGTGATATCGGACCCTGAGCTATCGGAACTGCACCTCGTACAGGACGTGAGTCATATCGACCACCACATCTTCGTATTGAGCGAAGGCTATTCATTCAGCCCGGATAGCGACCACTTCATGGATGCCGTCGAGGAGCTGGCTGCCTTCGTCTACCCGGACGTATTCGCCGAAGACGACGGGCACGGTCACTCGCACTAGGGCGCCGCAATCGGAGTAGGGGCGCCCCTTGTGGATGCCCTGTCTAATCCCCTCGCCCTGAGGGAGAGGGAGGCCGCGCAGCGGCGGGTGAGGGTGACCTGACGTGGGGCGCAGCCCCCGTCGTTCCTGCGGAGGCCCGCGCTTTAGCGCGCAACCGCGCCTGGTGTAGGGGCGTCCCTCGTGGGCGCCCGTCTGACCCCTCGCCCTGAGGGAGAGGGAGGCCGCGCAGCGGCGGGTGAGGGCTCCCTAATGACCGCCGCCGGATGACGAGGCGGAGCGCTCTTCCCGGTAGAACACCTCCTCCGGGAAGATCTCGTCCCACGGCTGCTTCCGCGAGCTGAGCCCCTGCTCCAGGGAGAACGTCTGCGCCATGTCGAACGCCTTGGCGTTCGCCGTGATGCCGTAGGCGAACGGGTCCGGCCCGAACACGCCGTCGACCTCCTGCTGGAACTGCCGCCCGAACACGTAGAGCGTCGGCGGCATGGCCCGCAGCCGCTGGATGGCGAGCCGCTTGGACGACTCGAACGCCTCCATGAGGCTGACGGCCACCCACGGGTGCTCCTCGACGATGCTCTCGCGCACGACCGTGACGTGGTGCGGCGGGAAGACGCCGTGCTTCTGGAAGAAACGGACGGACTCGGCCTTCGGGTCGGAGAAGAGGGTGGGGAAGTCCGGGTTGTCGATCAGGTTGACGCTCTGCATGCGGTCGATGCCGGAGCCCTGGGCGGAGCCGATGCCGATGGAGGCGTCGAGCTCGCCGTCGAGATACATCGAGCTGAAGTCGGTGGTCGCGTGGCGCAGGTCGAGGTCCTCCGGCAGGCCGAGCCCGGCGTCCTTCGACGCGCCGGTGTGGCTGAAGTGCTCGCTGCGCTCCATGAACCAGGTCATGTCCTGCGGCTCGATGCCCCACTCCAGCTTCAGGATGCCCCGCGTCCATAACCCGACGGACTGCTGGTAGTCGCCGATGCCGAACCGCTTGCCCTTCAGGTCCTCCGGGTGGTCCTGCCGGATGCCGGCCGCCTTCCGGATGTAGACATTGGTGTAGGAGAAGGTGCGGTTGTGGAAGACGGGCAGCATGCGGTACGGGAATCCGAGCGGCCGCATGCGCAGGTACGACGACATCGACATCTCGGAGACGTCGTAGCGGTGGTACTTGATCTGCTCGTAGAAGACCCGCGGCACGGCGCCGGGCATCCCCTGGTAGTCGAGCGTGATGCCGTCCGGCTTCACCTCACCGTTGATCATGGGCATGACGCGGTCGTAGGCGGTGATGGCGAACGAGAGTTCGATGTCGGGCATGGCAGGCCTCCGCACGGGCAGGGTGCGGCGATGATACCCCAGACGGCTGCCCGGCGCGCCGGAGCGGTTGCTCTAGCCGATCTCCAGCGTGCGGAAGACGCCGCGCTGCAGCGCGGCGGTGGCGAGCAACTGATCGAGGACGACGTGCGCCTCGGGGCGGCGCAGGTCCAGCGAGGACGCGCCGATGGCGCGGTAGAGCACGCCCGAGCCGACCTTCGTGCTCACCTCGTCACCGATCTCCTGCGGGAGGTCGACGCCCAGCGCGAGGGCCATCGCCTGCGCCTGGAGCGCGCCGACGCCGGAGGCGTGCGTCTTGGTGAGCGCGCGGCGGTTGTAGAGCAGGGTGTAGCCGTTCTTGTTGCGCTTGATGGTAACCGGCGTCTCGCCGCGCGGACGGTTGATGAGGCGCTCCGCGTAGTCGAGCGCTTTCGTTCGCGAGAGGGCCATGCGCTACCCCCGCTGTACGCCCATGTTGAGGCCGAAATACCGAGCCACGACGGCGATGCCGAGCGTCATGAAGACGATGAGCGCCCCGACGACAGACGCCTCCTCGAAGCGTCCGTCGACGATGTGGTCGAGTTGGAGTATGGCCAGCGGCCGGGTCGACGACGTGGTAAGGATGGCGATGTGGCTCACCGCGCGGGTCGCGCCGACGAACGCGAGCGTTCCCACGGCGATGAGCGTCGGCGCCATGAGCGGAAGGACGATGCGTCTGAACGTGTAGAACCAGCCCGCGCCCGCGAGCCACGACGCCTCTTCCAGTTCGGCGCTGATCTGCAGGAGGTTGCTCTTAAGCAACTGCACGCCGATGGTCATCGAGGTCACCGAGACGGCGGCTATGAGCGCCCAGTGGGTGCCGAAGAGCGGCCGGAGCAGCGGGATGTTCAGGAGCACGAGCATGAGGCCGAGGCCGAGGACGATGCCGGGGATGGTGATGGGCATCCAGGAGACGAAGTCCAGGACGTGCCGTCCGATGAAGCGGGTCCTGACCACGATGTAGGCGACCGTGGAGTAGACGGTCATGGCGACGCCCGCGGCCCCGAACGCGATGATGAGCGTGTTCTTCACCGAACTGAGGAAGATGGGGTCGCCCAGGACGTCCGTCCAGTTCTCCATGGTGAACGGGGAGCCGGTCACGTCGAAGAAGCCGAACAGCTTCATGAAGGTGCCCAGCATCATCATGCTCAGCGGCACGACGGTGATGAGGCTGATGAAGAACATCGCACCGGCGAACGCGGGCCAGCGGAACCTGCCGAGCGGGAAGAGCTGCGGCTTGAACTGGCCGGTGATGGTGGTGTAGCGCCTGCGCCTGGCGTTCCACTGCTGCAGAAGGATCAGCGGCGTCATCAGCACCAGCACGGAGACGCCCAGCGCCGTGGCGTTGGCGAATGAGGGCGGCTGCTTGGCGACCTCGCGGAAGATGAACGTCCCGTAGTTGAAGAACTGGATGGGGGGGCCGACGACACGCTCGATCTCGAAGCTCTCCAGTCCGAACAGGATGCCCAGCAGGACGACCGTCATGATGGCCGGAGCCATGATGGGCATGACGATCCTGAACAGCGTGAGCGGACCGCTGGTGCCGCATATCCTCGCGGCCTCCTCCAGCGAGGCGTCCATGTTCTGGAAGACGGGCCGCAGCAGGATCGCTTTCACGGCGATCGTCTTCGTGACGAGGTGCAGCCATACGATGCCGGCCATCGAGTAGATGTTGAAGGGGCCGCTGCTGCCGAACACCGCCGCCCACGCCTGGTTGAGCAGCCCGAACTCGGGCGCGAGGAGCAGGATGTAGCCGAGCACCACGGGCAGCGTGGGGAGGAAGAAGGCGACCCAGAAGGCGAGGTCTATCCACTCCTTGCCGGGGAGGTCGGTGCGGGCCGTGAGCCAGGCGAGCGTGATGCCCACGGGCGTGGCGACGCCCTGCACGATGGCCACGATGAGGATGGTGTTCCACAGGGCCTGGATAAGACCGGGGTTCTGGTAGGCGGATACCCAGTTGGAGATGCCCCATCCGGCGCGCGGAGTGAAGACGCCGTCGCCGATCTTGAAGCTGTCCACGAAGAGCAGGAGGATGGGGTAGAGGACGATGACGCCCACCCACAGGATGACGATCATGAAGAGGACAGTCTTGACCTCTATCTTGAGCGCCGGGCGCAGCTGGCCTATTCGGGCTGCCATGCGCTGACCGCTCCTTCCGGCAGGTAGACCGTGAGGGTGTCTCCCTCCTTCTTCCGGGTGTCGCGTGGGAGCGAGATCATCACCGCGTTTCCCGCGAGTCGCAGGTAGCACTCGTACCGGTCGCCGACGAACAGCAGGTTCTCGATCGTGCCTTCCAGCAGGTTGGACTCGGCCCCGGGCTCTCCGCCGACGACCACATCCTCCGGCCGCACCGATATGGTCGCGGCATTCCCCACGACCAGTTCCTTCGACACGTGCGCTCCCGCGATCACGCTCTGCGAACCGCCGTCGATGCTCACTTCGAGTTTGCCGGAACCGTCCACGGAGACGACGGTGCCGGGGAGCTTCAGCATCTTGCCGAGGAAGTCGCGCACGAAGGAGTCCTCGGGCTGTTCGTAGAGCACCTTCGGCTCGGCGACCTGGATGGCGTGCCCGTCGCTCATGACCGCTATGCGGTCCGACAGGCTGAGCGCCTCCGTCTGGTCGTGCGTCACGAACAGGACGGTGATGCCGAGCGTTTTCTGGAGCTGCTTCACTTCCACGCGCATCTGCTCCCGCAGCTTCGAGTCGAGGTTGCTGAACGGCTCGTCGAGCAAGAGCACGGCGGGTTCGTAGATGAGGGCGCGGGCAAGCGCGACGCGCTGCTGCTGACCTCCGCTGAGCATCGGCGCGGGGCGGGACTCGAGGCCGTCCAGGCCGACGAGGTTGAGCACGCGCTCCACGCGCTCCCGTATCTCGGCGCGCTTCATCCGCCGGATGCGGAGCGGGTAGCTGACGTTGTCGAACACGTTCATGTGCGGCCAGATGGCGTAGGACTGGAACACCATCCCCATCATGCGCTGGTGGGGCGGGACGAACGTGTTGCGCGGGACGGAAGCGACCAGCCGGTCGCGCACCCATATCTCGCCGTTGTCCGGCTGCTCGAGGCCGGCAACGAGGCGGAGGGTCGTCGTCTTCCCGCAGCCGCTCGGTCCGAGCAGCGTGAATATCTCTCCCGCCTGCACGTCGAGCGAGACCTGGTCCACGGCCTTGGTCGTGCCGAAGGTCCTGCTCACACGGTCTAGTTGAAGGATGCTGTCCGACATTGAAACCCCGGCGTGGTACTCAGCGAGCCACAGGCCCAGCCTGTGGCTCGCCCGGTCGGGAAGCCGTCTGCTGGTGAGGCGCACCGCGCCTCACCAGCAGTGATCAGCCCTACTGTATCAGGACGCCCTGTACCAGTTCCGTGAACCGGGCGCGGTCTTCTGCGAGCGCCTCGTCCTGGCTGAGCCGGAATGTCGTGAGGTCTTCTTCCGTCACGGTCAGGTTGCAGCGGCCGCACTCGACGTCCTTGCGGCGGCTGTTCGTGGGAACTACCTCGTTCCACAACTGCTGATGCTCCCTGGTGAGCAGCCAGTTCACGTAGACCTTGGCGGCGTTGGGGTGGGGCATGTTGTTGTGCAACTGGAGCGATTCGCACGCGTTGCTGAGGCTCGGGGCCTCTTGCGACAGCGGCGCGATGTTACTGAGGTCGACGCCCTCAGCGGTGAAGTCCCGCAGTTCGTTGGTGTCGACGGTCGTCGCTATCGCGTACTGCCCGCGGAGCAGGAACTCGATCTGCTGGCGGTGGTCGCGGATCACGACGGGTTCGTTCGCGAGGAGGTCGTTGAGCCAGTCCTCTCCGTACTGGAGCATCTGCATCATCATCGTGTTCTGGGCGGCGCCGCCCTCCGAGCTGATGGCGATGATCTGGCCCTTCCACTTCGGGTCAGCGATCTGCTCGACGGAGTTGAGTTCCGACTCGGGGATGATGTCCCGGTTGACCCAGAAGCTCTCTCCCGCCGAGGAGGTAAGGACGATGGGCCAGGCGAACTGCTTGGTCTTGTCCAGCCAGACGCCGTCTATGCCGCCGAGCCAGACGTCCGGGTCGCGGACCTCGGGCAGGATGAACCACTCGTCGAAGTCCAGCGGCGCGTGGGTGCTGTTGGTGTGCATAGCGCTGAACGTCGTGGTGTCGGCGCCGCCGATGCGGATGTCGAAGTTGTGCTGTCCGAACCCGGCCTCACGGACGACGAGCGGCCAGAGGTCGCGGCTGTTGAACGGCTGGTGCTCCAGCGTGATGTTGGGGAACTGCTCGGCCCAGCCCTCGTTCATGGCGCGGCGTCGGCCCTCGCCTCCACAGGAGGTGACGACCACCTTGCCTTCCTCCTCCGCGGCGGCGATGGTCTCTTCCCACCGGATTTCCCACTCGGGGCGCGACGGCGTCGGGGTAGCGACCGCAGGCACCGGCGTCGGGGTCGCGGCCGCGGGGGGCGGAGTAGGCGTCGCCGTGGGAGCAGGTATCGGGGTTGCGGTGGGGTCCGCTCCACAGGCAGCCAGAAGCACGGTCATGGCTGCCAGCAGTGTCACCAACAAAGTACGTCGTAACCGCATCATGGTTTCCTCCCTGTTCGTGTAGTGCGGTGTTGTGTTCAAGGGCAGGGGATGCGCGTCAGCGCGCGGCGGCCGCTATCTTCAGGTACTTCCGCCACGATGCGCGCCAGTCTTCGCCCGCGGGCACGATGGCGTCTGCGCAGATCAGGTCCTCGTAGTCGTTGTGGGCGGGGTCGTGCGTGACGTTGGGAGGGTCGTCACCCTCCTGGACGGCGCGGATGGCCTGCAGCAGCAGGCGGCGGTGCGCGGCGATGGCTTTGTCCGTCGTGCCGAGGTGCTCCGCCGAGCGGTCCTGTATCGCGCCCTGCGTCTCGGTTGCGTACTGGTCGTGCACGACGAAGAAGCGGCCCATGCCTATGAAGCTGGTGGCGACCATCTCCTCCCGGTCCTGCATGAAGCGGTTGGAGATGTTCCGGCGCGGCACCCAGCCGTCGCCCATCTGGGAATAGAAGTCCTCACGAAGCTGTTCCTTGTCCAGCGGGCCCCCGCGCTTGAAGTTGACGCGGAACTTCCAGTGGTGGGTGTCGTCTATGGGGACGTGCCAGTTGATGTTGAAGCCGTCCACGCCCTGCGGGTTCGGCGCCATGTTGGGGTAGACGAAGTTGGTCACCCGCACGTAACTCGCGCCGTCGCCGCCGTCGCGCACGGAGAATATGCGCAGGCCGAAGAAGGTCTCTTCCACTTCGATCGTCGGGCTCACGTCGTGGGTGAAGTAGGAGTTGGAGGAGCCCGTGCCGCCCACGACCGCCCGCGCACGTTCGTCCTCGCGCAGGAAGCGGTGGAGGTAGGAGAGGTGCACGGGGTCTATGTTGCCCTCGTTGCCCTGCAGATAGTTGCACGTGGAGAGCACCTTGGACGTAAAGACGGACTCCCGGGGGGCCGACAGGAACTCGTAGGCGGGGAGCAGCGGCGGCTCGCCGGGGCCCATGTAAGCGAGGATGAGGTCGCCGGCTTCGACACATGGGTAGGCGAGGTGCTTGACCTTGTCCTTGAAGGTGCTGCCCTCCGGCTCGCCGGGTTGCTCCAGGCAATTGCCGTGGACGTCGTACAACCAGCCGTGGTAGAGGCAGCGCAGGCCGCCGTCCTCGATGCGCCCGTAGCTGAGGTCTGCCGCGCGGTGCGAGCAGTGGATGCCGAGCAAGCCGAGCTCGCCGTACTGGTCGCGGAAGAGCGCGAGGTCTTCGCTGAGGATCCGCACCGCCAGCGGAGCGCCGCCGGGCGGCAACTCCTCGGCCAGCGCGACGGGGTGCCAGTAGCGGCGGAGCATCTCGCCGCCCGGCGTGCCCGGCCCCGTCTGAGTAAGTAACGCGTTATCTTCCGGGCTGAGCATGGCCGTCTCTCCTTGCGGCGCGGTTACTCCGCCAACTGTATAGCAACTAGGGGGGAAACTAGCCCAGCCCCCATGCAAAGTCAATACGAGGGAGGAAGGGTTGCGACACGAGAAGGAGCCGCCGGTACGATTCACGCGCATTGACAGGGGAAATGGCAATCCATACATTCATGGCAGACGCATATATGGACGGAACGCTGAGCGCTGCATGGGAGGAGCCGATGCTGACTCGTGAAGACAATGAGCTGATGACTCGCGTTGGCCCCGGCACGCCGATGGGCGAGATGATCCGGCAGTACTGGACGCCGGTCATGCGCTCATCCGACCTGCCTGACCGCGACAGCAGCCCGGAGCGCATCCGCCTGCTGGGCGAGGACCTCGTCATACTGCGAGACACAAGCGGGCGGGTCGGTCTGATGGCGGAGAACTGCTCGCACCGCGGGTGCTCGCTCTTCTATGGACGCAACGAGGAAGACGGCATCCGCTGCATCTACCACGGCTGGAAGTACGACGTGACTGGCCAGTGTGTGGATATGCCCAACGAGCCCGCGGCAAGCAACTTCAAGACCAAGGTGCGACAGCGGGCGTACCCGTGCATCGAGGCGGGCGGCATGGTGTGGACGTACATGGGCCCTCGCGAGACGCCGCCCCCGCTGCCCGACCTCGAGTGGATGTCGGTCCCGGAATCGCACCGGCGGCTCACGCCGTTCCAGCGGGAGTGCAACTGGGTGCAGGCGCTGGAAGGGGACATCGACACGAGCCACCTCTACTTCCTGCACGGGAGACTGAACCCGGACGACCCCCCATACATGGGCGTCTGGCACACGGACAAGCACCCGAAGCTGGAGGTGGTGCCGACGAACTACGGTGTCGTCTACGCGGCGAACCGGGAGGAGGACCCCGAAACGACGTACTGGCGCGTGACGCAGTTCATGTTCCCCATCCACACGCTCTTCCCCGGCTACCCGGACGGGACCGTGCCGGGACACATCTGGGTGCCGATGGACGACTACCACACCATAGTGTGGACAGTGCAGTGGAACCCGGTAACGCCGATGCTGCAACTGACAGGGCCGACGGGCGCGATGGCGCGCGGCGGCAGCGGCGTCGGCGAGTTCCTGCCGAAGGAAGCCGACAGCCTCTCCTGGTGGCGGCCTGCGTTGAACCGCAGCAACCACTACGGGCAGGACCGCGAGGCCCAGCGGGAGAAGACGTTCACCGGCATCCCGACCATCCCGCTGCAGGACCAGGCCGCGACCGAGAGCATGGGGGCGATCTACGACCGGACGCAAGAACACCTGGGCACGTCCGACGCGATGATCATCCGGGTGCGGCGCAGGCTGATCCGCGCGGCGCGGGAGTTCCGTGACCTGGGCGTGACGCCGCCCGGCGTCGACAACCCGGAGTGGTACCGCGTGCGGACGACGTCGGCGACGCTGCCGAAGGGCGCGGACTGGCTCGACCAACTGGAGGAGTGGCTGAACGCCAAGTCCAACGAGATCCCGGAGGCGAAGCTCAGGGTTCCGGGGTAGGGGGACTCCGCCGCACCGCTCCCGCAGTACCCTCACCCTAACCCTCTCCCCTTGTAGGGAGAGGGGATCACTCACTGCTTAGAGCGTGCCGGCGGTGCGGGCCGCAGCGACGTCGTCGGGATGTCCCCAGGTCTCGAAGCCGCCCAGGCCCTGCTCCTCGTTGAAGCCCATGCAGCTGATCCAGCGCCCGGTGATGCCGCTGCCGTCCTGCTCGGCGAGGTGAAGCGCGAGAGGGACGACGTTGTCGGCCCGCACACGGCGCGGGGTCCAGTTGGAGCGCTCCTGTCCCAGCTTCATCCGTATCTCGTGGCGCACCTGCTCCTGCTCGTCGGAGCCGGTGGTGGCGGTGTGGCCGGGGAGCATGACATTCGCAGCGATGTTGTACTGCTGCAACTCCTTAGCGAGGTAGATGGTCATGGAGCCCATCGCGGCCTTCGCGGGCTGGTATGCGCCTTCACGGCTGAGGCCGTAGAAGACGGGCTCGCCCTGGCCGGAGGCGTGGGCGTTGAGCAGCTGGCTGGACGAGGAGTTGATGATGCTGCCGCTGCGCTTCTCGATCATCGGCTGGACGAACCGCTTGATGACGCGGAGGTTGCCGAAGACGTGTGTGCCGAACATCTTCTCCCACTCGCTGATGTCGGTCTCGAGGACGGTGACGCTGCCGTGGGTGTCGAGGTAGAGGTCTCGCTGGCGTGTGCCGCCGTTGTTGATGATGACGTCGACGGTGCCGAACTTCTCGATCGTCTTCCTGTACGCCTCATCGACGTGCGACTGGAGCGTGATGTCCATCGTGCAGACGAGAGCGTTGGGGTTCTCTCTGATCTCTTCGAAGAAGTCGAAATCGTCGTTGGAGACGCCGGTGGGTACCCACGAGAGGTCGGTTGCGACGACCTTCGCCCCTTCCTTCAGGAACGCACGGACCATCTCGCGCCCCATCCCGCGCGCGCCTCCGGTGATGAGTACGACCTTGCCTTCTACCGACATGGCTTCCCTCCTTGTTCAATGGCTGGGTGAGTAGTCTGACTCTACCAGAGAAGCCCTGGGGAATCATGCGCAACCCTCACCCCCAGCCCTCTGTGCCTTGACGGGCACGCTGGATTCCCGCCTTCGCGAGAATGACGGAAGGGCGCCCACGCGGGACGCCCCTACACACATGGCCCTCACCCGCCGCTGCGCGGCACCCTCTCCTGAGGGAGAGGGGATATAAGGCAACCCGAGAGGATTCCGCGCGCTAAACTCGGGACTCCGCGGGGCTCCGCTCGGGATGACGGGAGAGGGCGCCCACGAGGGACGCCCCTACACCTGATACCGTTCACCCCCATCCTAACCTTCCCCCATCGAGGGGGAAGGGACCAGAGGTGCTAGACGGCGCACTCGCCTTCGCCGCGCTCCAGCTTGTAGAGGATGGTCTTGCCCCAGTCGATGTAGGTGTCGAGGTTCTCCTTGTTGAGGGCGCCGACCTCGCGGAACTGTCCGGCGAGCTCCTCGAACGGGGCGGTGCCGACGCGGTCGACGAAATCGTTGAACGACTCGCCGTCCGTGCGGTTGTCCTGGTAGTGGGAGAGGATGCCATCCATGAAGGCGGGGACGCGCTTGGCGGGCACCTTGGCCTTCACGCGGTGGCCGAAGCGGACGGGGTCCTGGTTGCCGTAGTTGCCGGCGAGGAAGACCTCGTAGGCGGGCACCTGGTTGCCGTCGCCCTTGGTGGCCGCGCCGTGGAAGCCGATGTTGGCGATGTGGTGGCGGGAGCAGCCGTTGGGGCAGCCGCTGACCTTGACGTGGAGGTCCTTGATGCCCGGGTCGTCCGTGCCGTGGCTGCGGATGCTGTCGCGGAGCGCCTCGGCGACGCCCATCGAGGAGGTGATGCCCATCTTGCAGCTGTCGGTGCCGGGGCAGGCGACGACGTCCGTGATGGAGTTCGCGCCGTCCTCGGCGAGGCCGGTCGCCTTGAGCGCGGCCCACACGTCGAACAGGTGGCCCTCCGGCACCCAGCGGTAGAGGATGTTCTGCTCCGTGGTCGCGCGGATGCCGCCCGCGTACTTCCGCCCGATGTCGGCCAGGACGGGGAACTGGTGCGCGTAGATGTCGCCGAGCGGCAGCGTGACGTAGACGGCGTAGTAGCCGTCCTGCTGCTGCGGGTGGGCGTTGTCCTTGCGCCACGCGAGGAACTCCGGCTCGTCGTGCGCCTCGACGGGCACGAGGGCAGGGGGCTCGTCGATCATCTCGGGCGGGAGCTCCATCCAGGGCGTGGGGTCGAAGTCGGCCTGCGCCCAGTCCTGCCTCATCTCCTCCTCGACCTCCTCGCGGAAGGCGTCGATGCCGATGCGGTCGACGTAGAACTTGATGCGCGCGCGCATGCGGTTCTTGCGGAGCTCGTCGGTGCGATGGAAGACGCGGATCGCGGCCTCGGCGGCCTTGAGGTACTCGGAGACGGGGACGAAGTCGAACAGCGTCCAAGCGATGCGGGGCATGATGGACGTGCCGCCGCCGATGCGTATCTCGAAGCCCTTCTCCGGCTCGCCGCCGTCTTCGTTGTCGCGCAGTTTGGGGATGAAGGCGAGGTCGTGGATGTCGGCGACCACGTCGTCGTTGCCGCCGCTGGAGAAGGAGGTCTTCCACTTTCGGGGGAGGGCCTGCGTGTACTCGTGGCGGACGAAGTAGCGGGCGTAGGCGGCAAGGTAGGGCGCGACGTAGAAGGGCTCCTCCAGCTTCACGCCGGAGAGGGGGTCGCCCGCGACGTTGCGGACGGTGTTGCCGCACGCCTCGCGCGTGATGAGGCCCGCGTCGCCGAGGATGCGCATGACGTGCGGGGTGTCGGCGAGCTTGACGAAGTGGACCTGCAGGTTCTCGCGGGTGGTGATGTGGCCCTTCTTGAGGGGCGCGTATCGGCTGACGACGTCGCCGAACGCCTCGAGGTGTCCGGGCGTGAGCGCGCCGCCGGGGATCTTGATGCGCATCATCTGCACGTCCGGCTGGCGCTGGCCGTAGACGCCTCGCACGAGGCGGTACATGATGAACTGCTCCTCGGACGGCCACTCGCCGTTGAGGTAGCGGGTCGCTTCGGTCTCGAAGTCGTCGACCTCCTCGGGGATGTAGGGGAGCACGCCCTTCGAGTAGTCGTACTGGCGCTTCTCCTCGACGGTCTTGGTGCCGCGGATGATGGGGCGGGGAGCGGTGCTGGTCATCTGGATCTCCTTCTGTATAGCAAAGCGCCCTTCTCCGGGTTGCTGAGAAGGGCGCAGTTTTGACGGCGTGCGAGAACTGTCGGCCCTATGGTCGACAACAACAAGCGCACATCGTGACGGCGATGTTCATCTCGCGGGGCAGTATAGCACACGTTGGCAAGCAGGTGCGATGGGGGTGGGGGCGACGCCGTGCCGGTGAAAGTTTTCGTTGGGAAAAGCGGCTCATTCCGGCTCATCCTGCCATTTCCGTTCGTAAATCATGGGCCTCGGGTGAGCCGTTGGGCGGCTCAAACAGGGGTCACCGGCGGCTCATTAAGGGTCAAAACGGCTCATTCCGGCTCACCCACACCCCTCAAGGCCCTCACCCGCGCTCACGCGCGTCGACCCGTTCGACAAGCTCAGGGCAGGCTCTCTCCCCGAGGGAGAGGTGGGAATGGGTGGGGCGGCCGCTGCGGACCATGGTAAGGAGGCAGGTGGCGTCGGCGCAATGGGGGCGTGTCACGACGCTGGGTTATACCCTTCGTCCCGGAACTTTCGGATGTCGAATGCGGGAGTGCCCGGAGCTATCTTGTCTCGCAGCCCGCCCAGTTTGGACAGGTCGATCGGCTTGGGCTTGAGCGTGAAGCCGTTCTGCCCCTCGATCAACTCCAGTGGGTGCTGGATTCCCGCCTTCGCGAGAATGACGGAAGAAGGCGGGAATGAGGAAGGGGCGGTCATGCAACCGCCCCCAAGGTTCACCCTCACCCGCGCTCACGCGCGACCTCTCCCCTCGAGGGAGAGGTGATAGCGGTTACGGGGCGACCATGTCGCCGGAGACCTTCTTCTTGTAGGAGTTCCAGACGCCGTCGCGCGGGGGGTTGCCGCCGATGCTGCGCATGAGCTCCTTGAAGTGCGGGTACTCGTGCTGCGGCGGGCGGTTCACCGACTCCATGACCAACTCGTCGGAGAGGTAGGGGTGGTCGGAGCCCTTGGCGACGAGGCCCCAGTAGTTCATGCGCGCCTGCTCCTCCAGCTGGAGCATGCTGACGACGGAGTCCTGGGGGTCCTTGCCGGTCATCGATGCGCCGTGTCCTTTCATGAGGACGAACTTGTGGTCGCCGAGGCACTCGGCAAGCTCGAGGCCTTCTTCGTGGCTCCAGACGGTCTTGGTGTGCGGGTAGATGGGGTGGGGCTGCTCCATGACCATCTGCGCACCCTCCTGGGCCATCGGGACGATCGGCTCTTCGAGCACGGTCATCAGGACGACGTTTCGCGGGTGCACGTGGACGACGGAGTTCACGTCCGGGCGCGCCTTCATGATGGAGGAGTGGATCTTGACCTCGGAGCACTGGGTGGACCTCGCGGGGCCGTCCACCTTGTAGCCGTCGAGGTTGCAGACGATCATGTCGTAGTACTGCATCTCCTCCAAGGCGTCGATGGTGTAGCCCCGGCCCTTGACGACGAACAGCTCAGGCTGGTTGGGGACGCGCATGCTGACGTGTCCCAGGGCGGCGGTCACGCCGGTGGCGAGGCCCATGTGGGAGAGGATGCGGGTTGCCATTGCGACTTCGTACTTGATCTCGTCGATCTCGCGGGACATAGGGCCTCCTTTGCGTGGCGAGTGCGCGAGCGATGTTACCACCTATTGAGACAGGATTGTCCCTAGAAGAGCTCCAGGTCCGCCGGCTGTGCGGCAACCTCCTCGGGCACCCAGGTGCGGAGCACCTCCTCGATCATGGGCACGATGGGGCTGTCGCCGCCCTCGCCGGGGCGGTAGCGTCCATCCGGCTTGATGCCGTGCTTGACGCTCTCCATGGGCAGGGCGATGTGGTTGGCCTTCGCGGGGTCGCGGAAGACGTTCATGGGCTCGCCGCCGTCCTCGACGACCTTCATCTGCTGGCGCAGCATCTTGCGGAAGAGGATGAGGCCGACGTCGGACTGGCCGAGCATCTCCTTGTCGCGCCGTGCTATCGCGCCCTGGGTGACCCACATCGTGTAGTCCTGGTTGAAGGTGACGCCGGTGTAGAAGCGCCCATCCGGCTCGTAGAGCGGCACGTAGCGGTAAGCCGCGACGTCCTGCTGCGGCACGGGCGTGCCAGGCCTGGCGCGGTAGACGTAGTAGGAGACGTGGTAGGTGTTCTCGTCGTCTATCGGCACGCGCCACTGGGTGGTGGTGCGGACCTGGTCGCCGACGAAGAGGATGTTGGGGAACATGATGGGGTGGCCCTTGGCCCAGTCCTCACCGTCTTCGGGGAAGCCCAACTGGAGCCTGCGCTTGATGATGCCGTACTCGAAGGCGTCGAACGCGATCTTGATGGTCTTGGGCTGGCTCTCCGGCGCGGCGGCAACGCCGTTGCGGACGTAGTTGCCGAAGTAGAAGTGCAGCCACTCCGTGTGGACGGGGTCGACGGAGTTCTCCTGGCACTGGAGCCAGTTGCAGGGGAGGTGTGAGATGGCGATGTCGCGCACCGCGTCGTCGTAGGTCAACTGCTCCCAGTGGGGGAGCAGCGGCGCGGGCTGCGGTCCCATGTAGGCGAAGATGAGGCCGCCCAACTCCTGCACCGGGTACCCGGCGACCTTGACCTTCTCCTTGAAGCGCCCGTCCGGGTGGACGGTCTCCTCGAAGGGCTGCTCGATGCACTGGCCGGTCTCGTCCATCATCCAGCCGTGGTACATGCAGCGGAGGCCGTGCTCCTCGGGGATGCCGTAGGAGAGGTCGACGCGGCGGTGCGGGCAGAAGCGGTCGATGAGGCCGAGGGTGCCGGACCTGTCCTTGTAGAGGACGAGGTCTTCGCCGAGGATGCGGACGGCCTTCGTGGGGCGCTCCATGAGCTCGCCCGTCGCGGCGATAGGGTGCCAGTAGCGTCGCATCAGTTCGCCCATCGGCGTGCCGGCGCTGACCTGCGTGAGTTCTTCGTTGACGTGGCTTGGGATCATGTTCTCCTACACCTCGTAAGTCGTTCGGTACCTGCGCTTCACTGTCGAATCGTTCCTGGATTCCAGCTTTCGCTGGAATGACGGGAATGGGCTGGAATGACGGGGTTTGTCGTGAATGTTGCCATGCTCCGTTGTGCTGGCTACGCGTCGCCCAGGCGGTAGAAGCGACGGGCGTTCTTGTGGAGGATGGCCTCCTTGTCCTCGTCGGTGAGTTGCGGGTTGTCCAGCAGCTCCTGCAGCTCGTGGCGGCAGGTCTCGGTCGTGACCTCGTGGGGGAAGTCGGTCGAGAAGAAGAAGGGCTTGTTGCCGACCTGGCTGACCGCGAACGCGATCGCGGGCTCTTCGCCCTCGCAGCCGATGAAGAGGCGGTCGTTGTCGATCTGGCGCTGGATGTACTCGTGGACGCTGTCGCCGATCTTGGGGCCGAGCATGTCGTCGTCGCGGAGCTGGTACTCCATGTGGGTGCTGTGGGAGCGGTCGAAGCGCTCCAGGCACATGACGAACCAGCCGATGCCGCCCTCCAGGAAGCCGAAGCGGGCGTTGGGGAAGCGCTCGAAGACGCCGTTGAAGACCATACCCGCGAGGGCGATGGCCTGTCCGGCGGGGTGGCCGAGGGCGTGGATGGGGGCGTAGACGTTCATGTGGTCGAGCCCGATGCCGCTGTGCGCTCCGCCGTGGACGGCGATGGCGCAGCCGAGGCGGTCGGCCTCCTCGTAGACGGGCCAGTAGATCTTGGAGCCGAGGTGGTCGGGCAGACCGAACGAGGGGAGCATCGCGCCGACGAATCCGAGGTCTTCCACGCAGCGGCGGAGCTCCTTTACGGCCTCTGCAGGCTCCTGCATGGGGATGAGGCCGACGCCGTGGAAGCGGCCGTCGCGCTTGCAGTAGGTGTTGTAGAGCCAGTCGTTGTAGGCCTGCGCGGTGGCGATGGCCCAGTCGCGGCTGACGATCTTGCCGTAGGAGAGCGCGGTGGTGGGGTAGAGGACGGTGGCGTCGATGCCGACATCGGTGAGGAAGACCTCCCAGCCGTCCGGGCCAACGAACGCGCCCTTACGGTCGCGGCGTCCGGGGGTCTCGACGAAGTGTCCCGCGTGGAGGTGGTCGAGCGGCGGGAAGAGGGAGGAGTTGAGGTTACGCGCGGGGTTGTCGCGGAACTTGGGCGGGAGGTACTCGGCCATGGCGGGGATGTCTTCCATGATGTGGCCATCGCCGTCTACGATGATCTCAAGATTCGTGGTGGTCATGTGCTTCCTCCCGGTAGCGTTGTCTCGTCATGCGGTTCGTGCGCGGATTCTAACAGGCGGGTGTTGGACGTGCCATGCGGGGACCGTGCCCAGAGGGAAGGCGCAGGGCGGTCAGGATCTAACCCGTGTCGAACCTGTCAGGGAGCATCGCTATGCTGGGAACGTCGATCGTGAACCCGTATTCGCCGTTCACCGCCTCGACTTCGTAGGAGCATCGATTCGGCTCGTCCCGCCAGGTGAAATCGTAAGAACGAAGCTCGAAGCTCCCCGGTGCGACAGTTGCAGTGATCCTGTTCGTTACACCCTTGCCCGGATCCACGGTCGCTTCGAGAAGTAAATCCCCGGAGGACAGCTCTTCAACCCGGATGGCGTCTCTGTATGTATGAGAGAGGACCTCCGCGATCCGGCCGGGATCGGCATAGTGGTCCAATGTGCTTACGGCGACGTCTTTCGCGTAGTCGTCCGTCCATATAGGCCACGGGGTTCCCGGCAGTTTCACCACGTCTGTGTCGTCGTTGTAGAAGCGCATGGCGCCCTTGTTGACGTACCTCTCATACGTACCCCAATCGAGGGGGTACGAGTCGCCATTGTCACAGTTCTTGGAGATCCTGAGTCTGAACCTTGCAGGCGCCGCTATGAGCCGTTGCCAGACACCTCTCGCAGTGGCATAGGGGTCGATCGGAGGGTCCAGCAGGTCATCTGCGAACACGACGGTCTCTGCGATTTCTGAGATGCGCATCCCCGGCCGTATGAGCGGGTGCGAGTACAGCGCGACAAGGTCCCTGTCCATCCTGTTCATCTGAGGGGGTATGCCAAGTCCCACGTTGCCCATGATGCTGCTCAGTTGCTTCCTGTGGACCATGTCAGCCAGCACATGCAGCGCCTCATGCATGGTTACGCCCCTGGCGCGCAAGAGCTCGCGCCGATTATCCGGGGCGTCGTCGATCTTCCAAACGGAGAAGGAGGCATCCTCGATGACGTTATCCGAGACCGAGTCCTTCCACGCACAGCCTCCGGACTCCGTGCAGGATGCGATCTGATCGTTGGGAGGGATGCCCACATATGCCTTGAGCTGCGCGCCCTCCTTGCCGGTCACCCATTGGAAGTCGAGGTCCATCAAGCGGGACAACTCCGTCAACGTATCGCGCAATATGCCGATGTAGAGGTCTTCCCCGGACGGGTCCGCCCATACCTTGATGGGCTGATCGATCGCCCACTTCCTGACTGTCTCGAGCGCCCAACCCCCGCATCCCCCGATCCTGTCGCCTGCTGCCTCATAAGTGAACTGCCCGGGGCGATCGCTGAAGCATTCCCAGACATCGCGATCGACGCCGAGGATACGTTCAGGGACCGTGGCGATCTGTTGCGGGCCGCTATCGCTGCCCTCGACCCGCGCCTGCAGCGTCACCCCCATAGGGACCCGGAGGGTGAGCGTGTGGTCGGCAGGACCGTGGCCGTCCGACAATGAGACGGCCGTCCGCTCTCCGCAGTTGGTCAGCAGGTCGTTGTGCCTGTAACAGGCTATGGCGACCCCTACGGGACGTGTCGTTGGTCGATACCCGCTGTTCTCCAATGTCATCGTGGCCTCGACGCTTGCCGTGCCATCCGACCAGTACCCCGATACACCCGCTCGAACGGCGAGTGTGTAGTCAAGGGGCTGCTTCGTGGGCACATCGATCGTCACATGAACTGCGGCATCGTCCGTCCACTCTTGCTCGCTACCGGTGGTACGCAGGAAGCCGGTGACGTCGGTGGCCCCCTGCTGAAGTCTCAATTCCATGCGGATGTGTTCGCTGGCTCCAGGGGGGACCTCGTTGAACTCCACACTCCCCGGACAATCCCGGCCATCAGGGCACGTCACGCCGACCTCCACCTGCCCGAAAGACTGATCGCTCCGATTCTCCAACCCGAGGACGAGGTGAACGGTCGCGTAGCCGTCCGAATCGTAGCTGC
The DNA here is from genome assembly GCA_965116305.1 of Dehalococcoidia bacterium. Classification (GTDB taxonomy): domain Bacteria; phylum Chloroflexota; class Dehalococcoidia; order Lucifugimonadales; family Australimonadaceae; genus Bin16. The sequence goes on from OZ220673.1 coordinate 840,408, forward strand.
CGACATTCGTCGACTCGATCGACACCACGAGGTCTTCAGGGTTCGGCGTCGGCGTCGGGGAAGGAGTAGGAGTGAAGGTGGGAGTAGGGGTTGAGGCTGTAGCGGTGGGCGTGGGCGTAGAGGTCGGCGTGGGCGTAGGAGAGGGGCTCGGACTGGAGGCGGGTGTGAGTGTAGGAGCAAGCGTGACAATGAGGGTCGGTGTGCGAGTTGCAGCGGGAATGGGTGTCTGCCCGGAAGGAGAAACAGTGGTGGCAGTGGGAATGAGAGCGAAAGCGGCGGCAGTGGGAATGGCAGGAACTGCCGGATCAGGGGCGGGGGCAGAGGGCGTCGACGTGGAAACGGGCCTGGCGGAAAACGTCACGATGTCCGGGGACGACGACTGGCATGCCGCCAGTCCACACATCAACAGAACGGAAGCGACTCCCAGAAGCCGGACCCATGAGTGCAAGGGAGACGGTGCGTTGAGGATAGTTCTCTTGTACGGGCCTCCTGTCCCTGGCGGCGGGGACGTCACGGCCCGGCGGGCTCGCTCAGCGGCGCTTCCCGTCCCGCGAGAAGGGAGTCTATGTCCGGGTCGTCGCGCTCGTGGAGGAGGGCGATGGGAACGGCGGGCAGGGTGGTGATGCTCACGCCGATGTGGACGCCGAGACGGACGGAGTAGCGCGCCGCGGCCTCGTTGTCCGGCGCCTGGATGATGCTGACGAAGTCGTAGGGGCCGAGCACGGCGTAGAGGCCGAGGCCGTTCACCTCCGGTACGCGGACCTCGGCAGCGGCCTCCGCGATGGAGTCCGGGTTCTCCAGGATGGCGTGCTGCCCCTCCGGCGTGAGCTTCATCAGGAGGATGTAGTTCGCCATGGCGCTCTCCCTGTGGACAGGATGTGCGGATTCTAGCAGGCGGCGTGGGGTAGCATACGGATACGGACTGCAGAACCGGGGGTATCAGATGGACTTCGCCTCGCTGCGTGACTCGATCGCCTGCATGGAGTCGATGACCTACATGAATGCGGGCTGGGCCGGCCCGAGCCCGTCACAGGTGGTGGAGCGGATGCGGGAAGCCGGGGAGCGCGAGAGCGCAGGTGGACCCGCGGGGCCGGAGGGCCGGGCGTTCGCGGCGGCGGTCGAGGAGGAGGCGCGCACGGAGGCGGCTGGCCTGTACAACGTCGACCCGGCGGACGTGCTGATCACGCACGGGACGTCGGAGGGCGTTGCTATCGCGCTGTTCGGGCTCGACTGGCAGCCGGGCGACGTGCTGCTCACGACCGACCTGGAGCACCCCGGAATCGACTCGCCGGTCGCGGTGCTGGAGGAGCGCGGCGTGGAGATCAGGCGCGCGTCGGTCCCGCCGGACGCTTCGGCGGACGCGTGCATCGAGGCGATGCGGTCAGGACTGGACTCCCGCGTCAAAGTGGCGGCGCTGAGCCACATCATGTTCACAACGGGCCTGCGTGTGCCCGCGGAGGAGATCGTGGCGGCGGCACACGAGGTGGGTGCGCTGGTGCTGCTGGACGGGGCGCAGACAGGGGGGCACATCGCGATGGACTTCACCGCGATGGGAGTCGACTTCTACGCCACGTCGGGGCAGAAGTGGCTGATGGGGCCGACGGGCAGCGGCGCGTTCTACGTGCGGCCCGACCGGAGAGAGCTGCTGAAGCCGCTCCTGAGGCGGCAAGGTGCAGGTTTCAGGCAGGGGCTGGGGCAGTACTCGCTGGCGTCGCAGGGCGTCGCTGAGCGCGCCGGGTACGCGGAGGCCGTGCGCATCAACCGGGAGTTGGGGCCCGAGCGCGTCGAGGAGCACACTCACAGGCTCGCGGCGGCGCTGCGCGCGGAGCTGTCCGGCATCGGCGGGGTCAGCATCACCGGGCCTGCCGACGGTCCGACATCGTGCGCCATCACGGTGATCAACGTCGAGGGCTGGGAAGCGCCGGTGTTCGTCGAGACGCTGTGGGAGACGCATCGCATCGTGGCGCGCCACGTCGCGCATCCCGCGGGCATACGGATCTGCACGGCAGCGTTCAACAACGAGAGCGACGTCGAGCGCGCGGTCGCGGCGATAGCGGAACTGGCCGGGCGCTAGGGGGCGGCGCCGCCCGCCTCGGCTACCAGTGAGTTTCGTCTCTCGAAGAGGTCGTGGGTTGGCCGTTGTCATTCCGAGCGAAGCGCAGCGGAGCCGAGGAATCTCTCAGGAGACGCCCCGTGAGGCATCAAGCCCATCCCCGAGAGATATTTCGACTTCGCCTCCGGCTCCGCTCAACATGACATCCCCTCCTACTTATCAGAAATCCCCGCTGATCGCGGCGGGCAGCTCTACCGGCACGCCGTACCGGCCGTTCGTGGCGCGCACCTCGTACCGTGTGCAGACGGCGCTTTCGGGGGCGTCGAAGTCCCAGTGCGTGTCGTAGGCCGAGACGCGGTGCGTCTCAGAGTCGAGCGTGATGCCGACGCGGAGGACGACGCCGTTCGCCCACTCCAGCATCGGGACGTACCGCAGGGTTGCATTGAGTTCGACGGTCCCTTGCGGGCGCTGTGTGACGTTGATGCCGCCGGGGTCCGCGTGGGCGAGGACGTTGAGGAGCACCTCGACGGGATCGGCGAATGCGAGGCGCCAGGGGGTTGCCTCGTAGACCTGTGCGAGGCTGCCTTTCTTCCATCCCCCCGATGTTCGATGCCAACCCTGCCAGCCCCCGGCCTCTGAGTGAGCCAGGACGACGTCGCCCGGGCTGCCGTCGAAGCGGACGAGGCTGGGGTAACCGCCTGCGAACCGCCCGATCGCGTGGCTGCCTGCGAATGTCCGCTCGCAGCCCCTGTCGGGCCAGCCGCCGCGAACGTCGAAGCGCCCCGAGCCTGCTTCCAGCAGCGCGGCGTAGGCGCGTTCGGCGAGCCGCATGCCATCGTCGCCGGGGGCAGGTGAGGGAGGGTCGAGCAGCTCGCCGGCAAAGACGATGAGCCGCTCCACCTCGGGCATCGTCATGCCGGGTTGAACGAGCGGGTGTGCGTGCAGGCGCAGCAGGGCCTCGTCGGAGTCGCTGAGCCCCGGCAGACGGAGCGCGGCGTTGACCGACATGACGCTGCGCACGGCGGGTCGGTGGTGCATCGCGGTCAGCGCGTGCAGGGCCTCGTGCAGCGTTGCGTGCGCGATCTCGTTTTCAGTCAGTGGGGCTTCCTGCGGGCTGTTCAACCAGACGCTCATGGATGCGCTCGTGATAGCGCCATCGTCGAAGGAATCGGGCCCGCCGCAGCCGACCGTGTCCTGGCAGAACGCATCGAGGCCGATGCTCGCGGCCCGTTCAGACGGCACGCCGACGTACGCCTTGAGCGTTGCCTCCGCCTCCGTCTCCACCCATTCGAGATCGAGGTTGAGCAGCGGGGCGAGGTCGTTCAGCGTTCGTTCGAGGATGCGCACGTAGTGCGCGTCGCCGGTTGGGTCTGCCCAGGCGCGCACCAGCCCGTCCGGGTCCCACTTCAGGACGGTCCCGGACGTCCACCCGCCGCACCCGCCGAGGAAGTCGTTCTCATACGTGGCGCTGCGTTGCGGCCTGTCGCTGAAGCACGCCCAGGCATCACGCTCGACTCCGAGGATGCGCTCGGGCACGACGACGGTGTTCGACCCGGCGCCGTCGTCCAGCACGGCGCGCAGTCCCGTGCCCATCGGCGCCCGGAGACGCAGGACTGCTTCCTCTCGACCGACGCCGTCCGGCAGGACGAGGTCGTCCAGCGGGCCGCCGCAGCCGCTCACCGGCTCGCCGTCCAGCGCGCACTCGACCGTGACGAGGGGGCTCCTCTGGGCGGGAACGCCGCTGTCGTTGCGGAGCTCGATGGACAGTTCGACCTCCGCTGTGCCGTCCTGGCGGTAGCCGAACACGGTCAGCAGCGCGTCGAGCAGGAACGCAGGGGCGGGCTCGTCTGGTGTGGGGGTCGCAGTGGTCGGGACAGGCGTGAGCGTGGCCGTCGGCGTGGGTGACGGCGCAAGCGTTGCGAAAGGAGTGGCAGTCGGCGCGGATTCGCAGGCGGCGAGCGCTGATACGCCCACGACGCACGCGAATGCCGCCAGTCCGGTGAGCCTGCGCGCGAGGGGGCGCGGGCGGTTCACGCCAGGCCGATCTCCTGCTCCGTGGCGGTGAGGGAACGCTCGAAGATGTCCGCGATGTCGTCGATCTCCTCCGCGGTGACGCAGAGCGGGGGCGCGAAGAAGACCTGGCGCGTCGCGCGGGTGTAGAGCCCGCCGTCCAGCAGGCGCTGGTTGAGGCCTTCGACCGCGCCGGGGGTTTCGGCGAGGGGCGTCTTCGCATCCTTGTCGGAGACGAGGTCGACGGCGCACATGAGGCCGAGGCCGCGCACGTCGCCGACGGTGGGGCGGTCGCGGAGCGCTTCGAGCCGCTCGAGGAGGCGTTTGCCCATGCGCTCCGAGTTTCCGATGAGGTCCTCGCGCTCCATGATGTCCACGTTCACGAGGCCCGCCGCGCCGCCGGCGGGGTGTCCGCCGTAGGTGATGCCGTGGCGGTAGGTCGTCTCCGGTCCGCCCTGGAACTCCTCGAAGACGGCGTCGCGCACGACGCACGCGCCAACGGGGAAGTAGCCGCTGGTGATGCCCTTGGCCATCGTCATCATGTCCGGCACGACGTTCCAGTGCTCGATGCCGAACCACCTGCCGGTGCGCCCCCAGCCGGTGATGACCTCGTCCGCGATGAGCAGCACGCCGTGGCGGTCGCAGATGTCGCGGAGCATCGGCCAGTACTCGGGGGCGGGGATGGCGACCCCGGCGGAGAAGGAAATGGGCTCCGCGATAACGGCGGCAACGGTCTCCGGCCCTTCCTCGACGATGATGTCCTCGACGGCCTGCGCGCACCGGATGCTGAACTCGGACGGCGAAAGCGATTCGTCCTCGCGGCGGTAGTACGCGGGCTGCGGGGCGGCGAGGAAGTTGTCCGGCAGGATCTCGCCGTAGCTGGGGCGGTCGAGGGCGGCGGAGGTGGAGACGCTGAGCGCGCCGCGCGTGGTGCCGTGGTAGGAGCCCTCGCGTCCGATGAACTTGCGCCTGCCGGGCTCGCCGCGGTTGTAGTGGTAGCGGTAGGCGATCTTCAGGGCGGTCTCGACCGCCTCGGAGCCACCGCTGGTGAAGTAGGTGCGGTTGAGGTCGCCCGGCGTGTGCGAGGCGACCTTGGCGGCGAAGCGCACCACCGGCTCCGAGCCGTACTTGAACGTGTTGGCGTAGTGCAGTTTGCCCAGCTGCGCCGCGACGGCGTCCACGATCTCCTGCCGTCCGTGGCCGACGTTCACGAGCATCAGCCCGGCGATGCCATCGTAGCCCCACCTGCCGTCGCCGGACCTGATGCGGACGCCATCGCCCTCGTCCATGAACGTCACGCCGTTCTCGGCGAGTTCGCTCCAGTCCTGGGTCGGCATCCAGAGGTGGTTGAGCGCTGCTTCCTGCAGTTCGTCGTGCGGGTTGGTGGTCATCGTGTGCTCCTTACGGCCCCTGTTCGCCAGCGGGCCTTCCGAGCTGGGGCCACGCGGCGGGCGCCGCTGCGGCCTCCAGGCGCTGTTCGATGGGCAGGCTCTCGTCCCACTTCGAGGCGATGATGCGTCGCCCCGTGAGGCCGTCGGCCTCGTCGGAGGCGAGCCAGACGATGGGCGCGCGCATCACGACGGGCTGGATGAGGGCGTCGCGGTCGCGTACATCGGCGTCCGAGATGAAGTTGGTGTTCGTGGCCCCGCCCGGGATGAGGACGTTCGCGGTGACGCCGGAGCCGTCCAACTGCTTGGCGATGATGGCGATGAACGACTCGTGCGCGGACTTCGACGGGCCGTAGGGGAGGTTTCGGATCATGGTGTCGAGACTGGTCGTGACGCCGACGATGCGTCCCCAGCCTTGCTCCCGCAGGTGGCCGATGGCGGCGCGCGCCATGAGGAAGGGTCCGTTCGTGTTGACGCTGAGCGCGTGCACCCACTCCTCCGGCGGCAACTCCCAGAACCCGCCAGGGCGGCGGCTGGGCACGCCCGCGTTGTTGATGACGATGTGCAGCCCGCCGAGCCCCGCGATGGTCTCGCTCACGGCACGCTGGGCGTCGTCCCAGCTGTTGACGCTGCCGACGACGGGGAGCGCGCAGCCGTCGCCGCCGATCTCGCGGGCGTCGTTCGCGTTGCGCTCCAACTGGTCGGCGTCGATGTCCATGAGGGCGACACGCGCTCCGGCTCCCGCGAGCGCGAGCGCCATCTCGCGTCCCATGCCCATGGAACTGCCCGCGCCGGTTATGAGCGCGACCTTGCCTTCCAGCGGCTTGTCCGCCATGCACGTCCTCCTACGTCGGGGGTGTCACTCGCAAGCCTATCACGGCGAAGGCACGATGCGGGCTATGGCACGACACTGAAGCCCGGAGGCAGCGGCGTGCGTCCCGTCAGGGCGAAAGCCACCTCGACGGCTCTGTTCTCCCGCACGGCGTAGTCGGCGAGGACGTAGAGCGTGGCGCGGATGCACTCCCGCGGCGGCTCGGCGTCCATCCCCAACGCGTTGGCAAGATCGACGGTGTGTATCGTCAACTCGGCGATGCGGGTGGGGAGGTAACGCGAGAGCGGACGCACGCCGCCCGGTGTGTGCATGGGATGGTCGTCCGGCAGACTCTCTACGAGCGCGAGCACGCGGTCGGTCAGCGTACGCAGCGCGCCTTTGGGGTCGTCGCCGAGGGCACGCCCCGCCTGCCGCCCGCGCTCCGCGATCTCATCGGGTGTGCCGATGCCGCTTCGTGTCGTTCCCTCGGTGGCGTACTCCTCCGCGAGCAGGATGGCGCGGCTCGTGTGGCCTACGAGGTCGCGGACGTTCCAGACGCCGAGCGCCTCGTTCGTCCAGGCATCGTCGGGCACTCGGGACGCCACGTCGAGGAAGAACGCGACCGCTTCGCTGAAGGTCTCCTTGCTCATGTGCTGCCTCCTCCGCTACTGGAACACGCCGTCGTCCGACAGGGCGCGGTACTCGTCCTCCGACATGCCGAGCAGTTCGTGCATGACGTACTCCGTGTGCTCGCCGAGCAGGGGAGCGCGGCGGTACTCCGGCGCGGCGTCGGAGAGCAGGAAGCAGTTGGCGTCGGAGGCATAGCGCCCCATCTCCGGGTGGTCCATGAACACGAAGTGGCCGCGATGCGCCTCTTGCGGGTCGTCGAAGAGGTCGCGGCAGTCGCGCACCGCGCCCGCCGGGACGCCTACGGTCTGGCACGCCTGCATCACCTCGTCCGGCGAGCGGCTGATCGTCCACGCCTCGATGGCGGCGTCGAGTTCGGCCTCGCGCCGCTTGCGCCCGTCGAGGGTCGCGAGGTCGGGGTCGTCCGCAAGGTCGGGACGGCTTATCGTCTGTGCGATGGCGCGCCACTGGGCGTCGGTGGGGCAGGCGATGGCGCACCAGCGGTCGTTGCCGTCGCAGCGGTAGACGGCGTGCGGGGCCATGTCGGGGTCGTGGTTGCCGTTGCGCGTCTGGATGCGTCCGTTGGCGAGGTAGTCGAGCACAGGCGGCCCCGCGAAGTAGAGCGCTGCCTCCAGCTGCGAGAGGTCGAGGTACTGCCCCTGGCCGGTGCGGCGCTTGTGGTCCAGCGCGGCGCAGACGGCGGCGAACGCGATGTGCGGGATGAGGAAGTCGGTGTACGCGCCGTAGGGGCTGACGGGAACGCGGTCCGGCCAGCCGGTGAAGTTGGTGTGTCCGGAGAGCGCGGTGAGCACGGGGCCGAAGCCCGGCTGGGAGTCGTACGGGCCGCCGCGCCCGAGCATGGAGGCGCTGAACATGACGAGGCCGGGGTTGTGCTGCCGGAGCGCGTCGTAGCCGAGTCCCCACTTCTCCATCGTTCCCGGCGTGAAATTCTCGGTGACGACGTCCGCCCATTCGGTCGCGAGCCGGAACGCGAGTTGACGTGCGCGTTCGTCGCCCATGTTGAGGCCGAGGCCGAGCTTGCCGCTGTTGTAGTTGGCCCAGTAGCCGCTGCGGTTCGTTCCCGGTCTGCCCTCGGCGAACGGCAGGCCGTGTCGGATGACGTCGGGGCGCAGGGACGACTCGACGCGCAACACCTCCGCGCCGAAGTCGCTGAAGTAGCGCGTCGTCATGGGGCCGATAACGACCCAGCAGAAGTCGAGGACGCGCAGCCCCTCGAACGGTCCGGCGGATGGTTGGGTCATCGCACTGCCCCCGATGCGCGCAGGTCTGCTATCTCATCTGGCGAGAGGCCAACGCTCGTCAACACTTCCTCCGTGTGCTCGCCGAGCCTCGGCGCGCGGCGGAGCTGCAGCGGGCGCTCGCTCGACTTTACCCACGGGCCGAGGGTCGTCATCGTGCCGCCGTCGGGCGCCTCGGTTTCCCGGAAGAAGCCGCGCGCCGCGAGTTGCGGATAGGAGCAGACGTCGGCGGGGTCGTTCACGGGGAAGAGGAGGACGCGCCGCTTGATCGCTTCCTCGGAGAGGTAGCGCTTCGTGCGGGAGCGGAAGAACGACTCCAGTGTCTCGCTCATCGCGTCGAGCACGTCGTCGGGCAGTTGGCCGAAGCCGTACGCGCCGAAGTCGGTCTCGTTGAGGAGCGGGTGGCCCTCGCCGTGCTCGTCCATCCACGCGCAGAGGGCGGCCATGCCGCGCCCGCCGGTCGCGCCGCCGGGCTGGATGTAGTTGACGTAGCCGTCGGCGCACTCGAAGTTCACGCGCAGGTTGCGCCCGTCGCCGATGGGGCGGAAGGGGCCGGAGCGCTTGAGGATGATCTCGTTCATGTCCCAGAACTGCGGGGCGTGCGAGAGCGTGCGGGTGAGCGCCTGCTGGCACGAGACGTCGACGCGCTGGCCGCGTCCGGTGCGGAGGCGGTGTGCGTGCGCCGTCATCGCGCCCGCCGCCCCCGCCGCGCCGCCCAGCGTCCAGAACTGCGGCACGCTCACGCGCAGCGGCGGACGGTCCGGGTCGCCAGTGAGGTAGGCGAACCCGCTGAGGGCCGAGCCGGTGAGGTCGGTCGCGGCGAAGTCGCGGTACGGGCCGTCCTGCCCGAACGGCGTTATCGAGACGTAGATGAGCGCGGGGTTGAGCGCGCGGACGTCGTCGTAGCCGAGACCGAGCGCGTCGAGGTAGCCGGGGCGGAACGACTCGACGAGGAAGTCGGCGGAGGCGATGAGGCGTCGCAGGGCGTCGCGCGCGGCGGCATCCGCTTCGATGTCGATCGCGGCGCTCTTCTTGTTCGCGGCGTAGAGCTGCCAGAAGAGGCTGTTCTCGACGCCGGGCTCGTCGCGGTAGAAGGGGCCGATGCGCCGTGCAGGGTCGCCGGCGGGAGGCTCGACCTTGATCACCTCCGCGCCAAGGTCTGCGAGGACGCGCCCGCAGAAGATGCCCCGGTCGTCGGCGAGGTCTATGACGCGGTACGGGGAGAGCATCGGCAGGGCAGGCCCGGCTAGAGGCCGAGCGCCCCGGCGAGCCTGCGGCGGTGGTAGCGGGGGCTGCCGAGGTGGTGGTAGAGGGTGCGGGACATGCGGGTGTGCAGGGTGAGGCCGTACTCGCGGACGATGCCGACGCCCGCGTGTACGTCGTGCGCGGCGTTGCAGGCGAGGTAGTAGCCCTCGCTCGCGAGCGCGGCGGCCATGTGCACGCCGCTTTCTGCCGGACGCCCGGTGTCGAGCTTCCACAGCGCTTCGCAGGTCGTCCAGCGGGCGGCGTCGAGGTGGTTCACGATGTCGATGATGTGGTCCTGCACGCGCTGGAATCGTCCGATGGGCTGCTGGAACTGGCGGCGCGTCCGGCTGTACTCCAGGCACATCTGGAAGACGCTCTCCAGTCCGCCGACCTGGTACGCGGAGAGGACGGCGGTCGCCTTGAGCATCGCGCGCTCGAACGCGTCCCAGCCGTCCGGCGCGCCGCCGAGCAGCGCATCCTCGCCGACGGCGACACCGTTCAGCCTGACCTCGCCGAGGCCGGTCGAGAGTCCGCTGAGCGTCCTGCACGCGACGCCAGGCGCATCCGCCGGGATGATGAAGAGCGCGACGTTCTCGCCGCCGGTGCGCGCCGCGACGAGCAGGTGGGTCGCCTGCACGGCGTCCGGGACGTGGAGCTTCACGCCGCTGAGCGTGTAGCCGTTCGACGTTCGCTCGGCGGTCATCTGCACGTCGCCGCGCTCCCAGCCGTACTCGGGCTCGGTGACGGCGACGGCGAACACCTGGTCGCCTGCTGCGATGGCGGGCAGGTGCGCGCCCTGCTGTTCGTCGCTGCCGCACTCCTGCAGGACGAGCGCCGCGAAGACGCCGGACGAGAAGTGCGCGCCGGGCACGGGGCCTCTGCCGAGCTCCTCGAACAGGACACTCGCGTCGCCGAACGAGCCGCCAACGCCGCCGTGCTCCTCCGGCACGAGGCTGCCGAGCAGGCCCGTGGAGGCGAGGGCGGACCATCCCTGCGCCACGTCAACTGTTCCGGCGTCGATGGAGACGAGCGTTTCCTTGGTGAAGTCGCGGCGCAGCAGGTCCTGGATGGTGGACTGCAGCATGCGCTGCTGTTCGTTCAGGAGCAGGTCCATCGCTAGCGCAGCCTCCCCGGCTCCTCCCGCACGTCGCGCCCGATGCCGAGCCGCCGCGCGATGATGACGCGCTGTATCTCGGCGGTGCCGCCGGGGTGCTGGTCGACGATGGAACCGCGCTGGTGCACCTCGACGTGGCCGTCGGCGACGGCCCACTCGTCGGGCGCTTCGACGAGCGCCTGCGGGCCCATCACGTCCAGCACGGCGCGCGCCTTGGAGAGCTGGCCGCGCTTCTGGTAGAGGTACGCCTGCGCGCCCTCGTAGGTGAGTTGCCTTCCCTGGCCGCGCCAGGCGTAGTTGCGGAAGTGCAGCAGGCGCGTCACCTCCGCGTCGATGTAGAAGTCGACGAGGCGGTCGCGTACGTCCTGGTCCTCCAGGAGCGGCCTGCCGCCGCGCTTCGCGTTGCGGGCGTAGTCGAACACGCGCTCGGTGAGCGGGTCGTCGCGGACGGCGCTGCGGAGCAGGCCGTGCTCGATCTCCAGGTGCGTTCCGGCGACCTTCCAGCCGTTGCCCTCGCCGCCGACGAGGTTGAACGCGGGTACGCGGACGTTGTCGAAGTAGACCGTGTTCTTGATGCCGCTCGCGGCCCCGCGCTCGCCGCCGACGAAGAGGAGGTCCATCTGCTCGACGGTGATGCCGGGCAGGTCCATCGGCATCATCAGCCAGCCGAGGTTCTCGTGGCGCGGGGCGTCCGGGTCGGTCACGACGATCATCCACGAGTACTCGGCGCCGTGACTGCTGCCGACGAATATCTTGGTGCCGTTGACGACGTACTCGTCGCCGTCGCGGATGGCCGTCGTGCGGACGCTCGCGAGGTCGGAGCCGGACTCGGGCTCGGTGAGCAGCTGCCAGGTGCGTATCTCGCCGCGCAGGATCATGGGGAGGAAGTGGGCCTTCTGCTCCTCGGTGCCCCACACGAGGATAGCGACGCCGCCGAGCTTGCCGCCGGTGTCGTAGTAGGGCGGCAGGGGCATGTTGTAGCGGTCGAGCTCCTCCTCCAGCGCCATGGCGAGCTCCATGGAGAGCCCGCCGCCGCCGTACTCGGCGGGCATCGTGGGGTAGAGCCAGCCCTTTGCGCCCAGCCTGCGCCCGAACTCGCGCTGGAGCTCGTACTCCTCGCGGGTGAGGTTCGCCGGGTCGGGGTGGTCGGGGATGTCGGGGACGTTCGTTTCGATCCAGGCGCGCGCCTCCTTGCGGAACGCGTCCTGCTCAGGCGTCCATTCGAGTTCGAAGTCCATGGCAGGCGGATGTTAGCAGATGGCAGGCGTGGGGAAGGGATGGCTAGGCAGCGAGCGGTTCGATGGTCACGGCGCCGCCGTCGACCACGTCCAGCGTGACGCGGCTGCCTGTAAGCAATCGCATCCCGATGAGGGGTTTGTCACCCATCTCGAACACTCGAATGATGTGCCGTTCGCCATGCCAGACCACTGAGGCAGTGTAGGCGTTCTGCATCTGTGTGGTACCGTCTGCCAGCGTTACTCTCCTTCTGCCTCGGTTAGTCAGCCCGAGTTGGCGGACGACGGCAGAAGGCAGCACTACGTACCCAGTGAACCCGGTGTCCAGCACGGACAGACATGGCTGCGTTGCGCCCGCACTGTCCTCGATGGACAGGGGCACGAACGCCTCCCATCCCCGCACCGTCCCACTAATCATGGTCATCCGGAATCAGCCCTCCGCCGAAACCCTCTACTCCCTTGTAGCCGATGCGCTCTCCCCAGGTGCGCGCGTTGGGGCGGCGGGCCAGGAGCTTGGTGGTCGCCTCAAGGTCTTCGTCGTCGACCTCGTAATCACCGCTGTCGACGTCAATGACAACTACCTTGCCCTTCATCGCAGGGTAGACGAGCGGGCGTATCTTCTTTCGGTAGATCTCCTCACCGAGGGCGTCTACGCTTCTGTGCAGGAACGGCAGCCTGATGTTCATGCGCTCCTCCGACAACAACCGTCACCACGAGTGTAGAGCGCGCTCAAATAAGGGGCAATGACCGCGTGTCACACATAAAGGGCTACCCCGCGCCGGGAACGCAGGCACGGGACAGTTCTTCGGCTGGCGTACTCGTATCGCCCCTACAGCGTGATCTTCTTGTACAGCTGCGGCAGGCGGCGGGGGAGTTCCATGATGTCCGGCAGCACCTCGTAGTTGAGGTCGCCGGTCATGGTGCGGAGGTAGTCGTGGCCGTTGCGGTCGACGGTGAGACAGAACGGCGTGATGTCGATGTTGCGCGCCTCCATGAGGGCCATGCGCGTGTCCTGCACGGCGTACTCCTTCTCGACGCCTTCGCGTGAGTAGCCGCGGTCCTGCGGGCGGCCGTCGCTGATGACGAACATGAACTTGGTCTTGGCGTCCACGTTGGCCAGTTTGGTGGTGGCGTGGCGTATCGCCGGGCCCATGCGCGTGGCGTGGAGCGGGGCGACCTTGTCCATCCGGCGCTTCACGCGGTCAGAGAAGAGCTCCTCGACCTCCTTGATGACGTAGAACTCGACGTTCTCACGCCCGAAGCCCGAGAAGCCGTAGACGCCGTAGCGGTCGCCGATAGTCTCCAGCGCATTCATCAGCAGCACCATCGACTCCTTCTCGACGTCGATGATGCGCTTGTAGGGACGGCGGGCGGTCTCGCCCCTGCGGGCGCGGAGCCACGCGGTGTAGGCGACCGGGTCGCCGGGGGCGTTCCAGTCGGACTCGCGTGAACTCTCCTCGACTGCCTCGGCGGTTGAGGCGCTCATGTCGAGCAGGAATACGACTGCGACGTCGCGCTCGTCCTTGTTGCGGCGCCAGTAGATGCGCTCGTCCGGCGTCATGTTGTTCCGCAGGTCGATGAGCGCCTCGATGCCTGCGTCGAGGTCGACGTCTTCGCCCTCCGGCAGGCGCTTCACCTTGCGGTACATCTCCGGTCGGACGGACTCGAACTGTCGCCTGATCTGCTCGATGAGCCCGGCGTAGGAGTGCATCGTCTCGTTGTAGAAGGCGGTCTCGCCGGAGACGGCGAGACGCTCCTGCACGATACACCAGCGCGGACGGTAGTCGTTGGCGCGGAAGTCCCACTCGTCGTAAGCGTACGAGCGAGGCTCGAGCGCTTCGAGCGGCCCGCCTTCCTCGTCTACGTGGGGTATCTGGTTGTAGCCGGAGCCTGCGGGGTTCTGCGGAGCGTCCGCGCCCATCTCCTTCATCATGTTGGCGGCGACGGTGGTCACCTCGGCGTCGTCGGCGAAGTCGATCTCCGTGGACTCGCGCAGCGCCTGCTCGAGTTCGGCCTGCGATATGCCCTGGGCGCTCTCGGAGCCGTCTTCTTCGCCGGGCTCGGCCTGCCCGCGCATCTGGGCGAGCAGCTGTACCATCTCCGGCTTGAAGTCGCCGCGGTAGTCGACGTCGTCCGGCGATTCGTACTCGTCGCCCGACGCCTCCTCCTGCGCCTCCTCAGCTTCGGCGCGCAGGCGCTCGACGATCTCTTCGAGCGTCGGTTCGTCGAACCCGGCGTTGGAGAGGTCGGCGTCCTCCCAGTCGTCCAGCGGCACGAATGCATTGGGCACCTGGGAGAGCGCGTAGTACATGCGAAGCGCGGCCTCGGCGGAGTCCTCAACCGTGGCGTCACGGTTGCGCACGCTGCGCAGCAGACCGGCGAGCTGCCGCGCCTGTGCGGCGTACATGGAGGGGATGCGGGTGTTGGTCTGCCCGAGGCTCTGCCGGATGAGCATCTCCATGAGCGCCTGCTGGGCCGGCATCATCTCGATGGGGCCGCGCGACGCGAGGGCGTCGTTCTGCACGCGCTCGTAGCTCGGCGCGAGTCCGCGGTACTGCTCCACGATGCGTTGGTCTATGCGGGCGCTCTCCGTGGTTGAGAAGAGATCGGCGGCCATCGCGCGGACCGGGAAGAGGTCGAAGAACGAGGCGACCTCGGTCGTGCCCGGAATCGCGCCGAGACCCTCTGCGACGCCCTCGCGGTAGTCGTTGAACCCTGCTGAGGGTGCGTGGAAGTCGAAGTCGAAGCTCTGGAACTCAAGGTGTCCCACCTGGTGCGTGGTGACGACCTTGAGCCATGCGAAGTTCTCGCTCTTGGTATCGCGCAGATCGACCGTGGGCGGCAGGAAGACGCTCTTGCCATCGGTCGTGGCGAACTCGACCGACACCCAGCCGATGTTGCGGTGCGTGATGTCGGTCGATTCCTGCAGTTCGACCTCGGTGCCGGCGAGCGCGTTGGAGTACATGCGGAGGAGTCCGTGCACCTTCTCCAACTCGATGCTGGACGAGAGCTGGTCGAGCAGCGTCTCGGCGCGCGCGGACTCGAGCCGGAAGTAGGCGATGCCCGCGTCCGGGTTCTCCTTCAGGAACTCGAGGCCGCGCCCGAACCAGGTGTCCAGCTGCGCGGGGCTGATGCGGTCGAGCACACTGGGCGCGGTGCGCAGGAAGGCGCTGACGGCCTCGGCGGAGGTGTCGGCGAGGTCTTCCGCGCGCTCCAGCACCATCGTCTGCAACTCCTGGGGAAGCAGGCCGAGCGACTGCGCGCTCTCGACCATGAAGGCGGAGACGTTGCCGAGCCCCTGGCGCGCGAGCCGCTCGCTGAGCGCGAAGTAGCGCGGGCGCAGGCGGCGGTCGACGCTGTTGCCGACGCGGGTCGCGGCCTCGAACGAGCCGCGCACCTCGCGCCAGCTCGTTTCGGCGAGCACCTTGGCGAGCGAGATCAGCTCCTCGCGCTCGCTGACGGCGGGCAGAACGCGCTGGCCGAGCACGAGCGCCTCGGCGGCGAGGTCGTAGGAGCGGCTCGCAAGGGTCTGCACGAGTGAGACGAACAGCTGCAGCTCGTGGAAGTTGACCTGCTGCACGAGTTCGTCGCTGACGTCGAAGAAGCGCGCCGCGAGGCTGGACGATTTCCATGTGCCCTTGGAGAGCCCGCGTCCGAGCCCGGCCCATCCGGCGATGTGGCGCGGCGCGAGGGTGGGGAGGACGCGCGGGCTGGCACGGAAGAACGACGCCGCGATGACGGGCGCCTCAGCGGTGAGTTCGATGCCGCTCTCGGCCCACCGCTCGAACTGGGTGAAGCCGATGGTCTGCACGACCTGCGGGGACGCCTTGAAGTACTCCGTGGCCGCTTCCCATGCGCGGGGACCCTGCGACGCGATGCGGACGCCTTGCTGCGCCCAGCGCAGGGCAGGAGCAGGGCCCAGTGCGTCGGTCACCTCGTCGGCGACCGCTTCGTAGGCGGAGATGAGGGCGGACGGGTGCTTCTTCAGCTCCTCGATGACGCTGTCGTGCTCGTTCGTCACGCCGTCTCCTTCTCCTGCCCCGCATCTTCGGGGCGCAGGTCCCGCAGCAGGTCGAGCAGTTGCGCGAGTATCCAGGCCGTCGCGCCGAACACGAGGTTGGGGCCGTGCACGTACGCCTTGCGCTGCAGCAGGCTGCCGTCCGGCTGGAGCCTCGCCTCGTGGCGCTCCGCGGCGTCGGTCAGCAGGTGGTCGAGCGGGATCTCGATGATCTCGGCGACCTCGTTCTCGTCGACCTCGAACCGGTACGGATGCGGGATGACCCCCACCGTGGACCAGACGAGGTAGTCCGTTCGAGTAAGGACAGGTTCCAGCGAGCCGATGACGTCCACGTCCCCGGGGGCGATGCCCATCTCCTCGTGCGCCTCGCGCAGGGCGCACGCGAGCATGTCCGGGTCGGTCAGTTCGTACTTGCCACCGGGGAAGGCGATCTCGCCTTGGTGCATGCCTACGAACTGCGAGCGCACGTTGAGGATGACGTGCCACTCGCCGTCGTGGAAGTGCAGCGGGATGAGGACGGCGGCAGGCCGCGCTCCGTCCGTGTCAGACGGCGCGAACGGCTTGCGCGAGGCAAGCGCCACGCGCAGCGCCTCGATGCGGGAGGCTGCTTCCGCCGGTATCGGCGTTGTCTGCAAGGTGGCCGCCATTACGGGAAGATGGAGGTCACGATCTCCATCACGCTCGCCTGCGTCTCGTGGTCGTCGGTGAGACCCCACACGACAGCGACCTCGCACGCCCTGCGCGGCGCGATGCCGTGCTCGATGAGCTTGCCGGCGTAGATGAGCAGGCGCGTGCTGACGCCTTCCTGCAGGCCCTGGCCGATGAGGTTGCGTATCTTCTCTCCGAGCAGCGCGAGCTGCTGGGCCGTGGTGCGGTCGACGCCGCTCTCGTGCTCGATGATCGGCCCTTCCAGGTCGCGCGGCGGGAAGTCGAACTCGATGGCGATGAAGCGCTGGCGCGTCGAGTGCTTCAGGTCCTTCAACGCGCTCTGGTAGCCGGGGTTGTAGGAGATGACGAGCAGGAAATTGGGGTGCGACTCCAGCACCTCGCCGATCTTCTCGATGTGCAGCAGGCGGCGGTGGTCGGAGAGCGGGTGGATGAGCACAGTGGTGTCCTTCCGCGCCTCGACGACCTCGTCCAGGTAGCAGATGCCGCCGTGCTTGACGGCTCGGGTGAGCGGGCCGTCTATCCAGCGCGTCCCTTCCGGTTCGAGCAGGTAGCGCCCGACCAGGTCGCTCGCAGTGAGGTCCTCGTGGCAGGCGACGGTGACGAGGGGCGACATCTGTTCGGCGCGCCCGTCACGCTTGCGGGCCTGGTTGAGGCGCCACGACATGTACTCGACGAAACGCGTCTTGCCGGAGCCGGTCGGTCCCTTGAGCAGGATGGGCACGCGTTGCGCGTAGGCCGCCTCGAAGATATCGATCTCGTCAGCGACCTCCAGGTAGAAGGGCTCCTTGTCGATGAAGTACTCTTCGATGTTGTGCTGCTGATAGAGCTGGGTCTGGTTCGCCATGTGTCGCACTACCTTACGGACAGGATTCTCTCTTCCCACAGTCCCTGAACGCGCACCCGCAGGTCTTCCGGCGAGCCCGAGTTCTCGATGATAGCGTCTGCTCTGTTCAGCGCGGCCTCGGCCCCGCTCTGCGCCTCGGCGCGCCGATGCACGTCTTCCGGAGTCAGCCCGCGCTTCTGCAGGCGTTCCAGCACCGTTGCGGGGGGTGCCGAGACGACCCACACCTCGTCTGCGAGGTCGTCCCACTTCGCTTGGTAGAGGAGCGCTGCGTCGATGACGACGGCGTGCTCGCCGTTCTGCCGGTGTTGCTCGATCGCCCGCGCCACCTGCTGACGGATGAGCGGGTGGATCGCGGCGTTCAGCCAGGCGAGTGCCTGCGGGTTGGCGAAAACGAGCTCCCCGAGCCGGGCGCGGTCTATCTCCTGGTCGTCGTTCAGTATGCCGCTGCTGAATATCTCGACGAGACGCCTCCAGCCGATGGTCCCTTTCGCGTAGGCGCGGTGTCCCTCTGCGTCGGCGTCGATAACCACTGCGCCGAGGCTCGCAAGGATGCTCGCGGCCTCACTCTTGCCAGTGCCGATCCCGCCCGTCAGCCCGATGACCCGCACGTTGCCCCGGAGCCTCCGTTTCCGCGCCGCGTCCTCCCAGACGATGGCGCAATGGTTGAGTTTAGCATGCGAAAAAGCGTGCGTACACGTTAACAACCGGCCCCCTGTAGAATCCGGGGAAGATGACGAACCTGCCGGACGTGCGGCCCGCCTCCGCGACGGGGCCTGAACTGCGCGAGCGGACGCTGGAACTGCTGGAGTTCCCCCGTATCCGCGAGGCGCTGGCGAGCCATACCCGCACGCCGATGTCCCGCGAACGCGCGCTGGCGCTCACACCCGTCTACGACGCCGGGGTTGTCGCCGAACTGCAGCAGGAGACCGCCGAGGCCGCGCTGCTCCTCGACGAGTCCCCGTCGCTCTCGCTCTCCAACGACCCGCGCCCGCTGGTCCAGCGTGCCGCGATGGGCGGCATGCTCCTCGGCAGCGAACTCATCGCCGTCGCCGAAGGGCTCGACGCTGCCCGCTCGGCAAAGGCGCTCGGGGGCGCGGCCCGATCGCGGACGCCGCTCCTGCGGAGCCTCACGCGGAACATCACCGACCTGCGTCCGCTGGAGCGCGAGCTGCGCGCGAAGCTGACGCCCTCGGGCGAGTTGAAGGACGACGCGAGCCCCTTGCTGCGCCAGCTCCGCACCGAGAGCCGCGACGCCTACCACCAGGCCGCGGGCGGGCTGCAGGCGTACGTCGACTCCGACCTTGGCGTGGAGGTGCTGCAGGACCGGCTCTACACGGTGCGCGGCGGCAGGCTCGTGCTGCCGGTGAAAGCCGACTTCAAGGGCAGGATGCCCGGCATCGTGCACGGCTCCTCCGACTCCGGTGCGACGCTCTTCATCGAACCGTTCTCGAACGTGCACCGCACCAACCGCTGGCGCGAGGCTGGCGACGCCGAGCAGGAGGAGGTGCGCCGCATCCTGCAACGCCTCACCGTGAGCGTGGCGCGCCGTGCGGCGGAGACGATGCACGCGCTGGAGATGGTCGCGCGGCTGGACGCCGCGCTCGCGAAGGCCCGCTACGCCCGGACGTACCGAGGCGTGGCAGTGGGGGAGGGCGACGCCGTGCGGCTTATCGAGGCGCGCCACCCGCTGCTCGGGATGGCCGTGCCTGTCTCGCTCGCGCTCGGACCGCCGATGTCGGTGCTCGTCGTGACCGGCCCGAACACGGGCGGGAAGACCGTTGCACTCAAGACACTCGGCCTCATGGCGCTCATGCGGCAGAGCGGGCTGATGCTCCCATGCTCGCCGCAGACGTCGCTGCCGCTCTTCGACGGCGTGTACGCCGACATCGGCGATCAGCAGAGCATCGAACACGCGGTCTCCACGTTCAGCTCGCACGTCACGGCCATCGCCGGGATACTGGCGCACGCGACGCCGCGCTCGCTCGTTCTGTTCGACGAACTCGGCACGTCGACGGACCCGGAGGAGGGCGCGGCGCTCGGCTGCGCGGTTGCGGCGCATCTCGCGGAGCAGGGCGTGCCGTGCGTCGTCACGACGCACCACCGTCCGCTGGCGGCGCTCGCCGAGGAGCACGAGGCGTTGGAGAACGCCAGCGTGGAGCTCGACCCGCAGACGCTCCGCCCCACGTACAAGCTGACGATGGGCCTGCCTGGCAGGAGCTACGCGATGGATATCGCGGCGCGGACGGGGCTGGACGCGCGCATCATCGAGGCCGCGCAGCAACGGCTCGGTCCCGTGCATCGCGAGACCGAGGGGCTGCTGACGGCGATCCGCTGGGAGCGCGCGCTGACGCGGGAGAAGTTGGACGAGGCGGAGGCGGAACGTGCCAGGGCGGCAGAACTCTCGGCGGAACTCGCTAAGCAGGTCGAGGCGCTGGAGTCGGCGCAGGCGTCGGTCGTGGAAGAGGTGCGGGCCGAGTTGCGCCAGGAGGCGAACCGCGTCCGTGCGAAACTGCGGCAGGCCGAGTCCGCGGCGGAGTGGCAGACGTTCCGCGGCGAGCCGCCGCCTCCGCGCGTGATGGAAGCGGCGACCGCCGACGTTGCCGACGTGCAGCGCGCGCTGCGTTCGCGGGTCTGGGGGAAACGCGCCGTGTCTGCTCCGACAGAGCGTAAGACGAAACTCGCGGTTGGCGAGACGGTGGAGGTGGGCGCGCTCGGCATCAAGGGCTCGGTGCTGACCGAGCCCGACAACTCGGGACGCGTGGAGGTGCTCGTGGGCTCGGCGCGGCTGCAGATGGACGTGTCGCGCCTGCGCCGTGCGGGAGAGCCGATCGAGGAGGAGCGCGGGCAGCGTTCCGCTCGTTCCGACGTTTCGATCCCGCTCTCCACTCCTGCGCCCGGCATCGAGCTGGACGTGCGAGGTGAGCGCGCCAACGAGGCCGTCGAGCGGCTCGACGCCTACATCGACAGCGCCCTTGCCTATGGTCTTACACACGTTCGTATCGTGCACGGGAAGGGGACGGGCGCGCTCCGGAATGCGGTCTGGCGGCGGCTCGCGGACAGTAGCACAGTGGCGTCGTACGCATTCGCTCCCCGCGAACGGGGCGGGGACGGCGCGACCGAAGTGGAGCTGCGGTAGACCCACGCAGCCTCACGGTTGCACAGCCGCACTGCTACACTTTGGAGCAGGCCGCGTGCCCGGTGGGAGGTGAACGAGATGCAAACGGTGGGGTTGGGGCTGCTGCTGGTGGGGCTGGTTGGGTTGCTCGGCGTCGGGGTCTACTACGCGCTGGCGGAGCTGTTCGCTGCCGACGAGGTCCCGTTCCTGATAAGGCTCTCCATCGCCGCCGTCATCGTCGGGTTCGTGGTGCTGATGGCCTCGGTCGTCCGCGACCGGATACGTGAGAGCAAGACGGAGCGATTCGAGGAGGTTGACCGATGATCCTTGCCACGTCCGACTCAGTCCCGGGGAAGCGCATCACCGAAGTGAAAGGCCTCGTGCAGGGCAACACGATCCGCGCGCGCAACATCGGACGCGACATCGTCGCCGGCCTGCGCAACATCGTGGGCGGCGAGGTCACGGAGTACACGCGGCTCATGGCGGAGTCGCGTGAGCAGGCCATCGCACGGATGGTGGAGCAGGCGGAGTCCATGGGCGCGAACGCCATCGTGGGCATGCGGTTCGTCACGTCGATGGTGATGCAGGGCGCGTCGGAACTGCTGGCGTACGGGACCGCGGTCGTCGTGGAGGACGAAGGGTAGGGGTCAGCCCGCCTGCGCCTTGCGGTAGTCGGCGATGGCGTCCTGGAGCGTCGTCCAGCCGAGGAGGGCGCACTTGATGCGGATGGGGAACTCTCGCACGCCCTGCAGCGCAACGATGTCGCCGAGCGCGTCCTCCTGCTCCTCTGTCAGCTCGTCGCCCTGCATGACGCCCTTGAACGTCTGTACGAGCGCCTCCGCCTCCTCGATCGTCTGACCACCGAGGTGCGTCGTGAGCATCGAGGCCGACGCCTGGCTGATCGAGCAGCCCTCCCCCTCGAACCGGGTCTCGCTGATACGCCCGTCGCCGCCGAGGCTGATGGTCAGCACCACCTGGTCGCCGCAGAACGGGTTGAAACCCGTCGACTGCAGGTCCGGCTCGGGGATCAGGCCCTGATTCCGGGGGCGGCGGTAGTGGTCCAGGATGATGTCCTTGTAGAGGTCATCGAGCCTGTCGGGCATCTGCATCGCCGAAATACTCCATCGTCTGCCTGAGCGCGGAGATGAGCACGTCCACCTCCTGCTCCGTATTGTAGAGGTAGAAGCTCGCCCGCGCGGTCGCCGGGACGTGCAGCTTGCTGCGCACGAGCGGCATCGCGCAGTGGTGCCCCGCCCGTATCGCGACGCCGAAGCTGTCCAGCACCTGGCTGATGTCGTGCGGGTGGATGCCGCTCATGTAGAACGAGACGACGCCGCCGCGCACCGAGAGGTCAGTCGGGCCGTACGTCTCCACGTCCTCGAGTTCGCGGAAGCGTTCGAGCGCGTAGCCGGTGAGCGCTATCTCGTGCTCGCGGACTTGCTCCATGCCGAGACCGCTCAGGTAGTCGACCGCCGCGCCGAGCGCGATGGCGTCCGCGATGTTCGGCGTGCCGGCCTCGAACTTCATCGGCGGGCGGTTCCAGGTCGCGCTCTCGTACGTCACCTCGAGCACCATCTCGCCGCCGCGCAGGAACGGCTCGACCTCGTCGATGACGTCGGGCGAGATGTACAGCCCGCCGATACCGGTGGGGCCCGCCATCTTGTGTCCGGAGAACGCCATGAAGTCGCAGCCCATCTCCTGCACGTCCACGGGCATGTGCGGAACGCTCTGCGCGGCGTCGACGAGCACGCGTGCCCCCACGCGGTGCGCCGCCTCCGTGATCTCCTTCACCGGCGTGATGGTCCCGAGCACGTTGGACATGTGGGTGAGCGCCACGAGCCCCGTGTTGGGGCTCAGCAGCTCGTCGAGGTCGGAGAGGTCGAGCGTGTAGTCCGCGCCGACGGCCATCAGGCGCAGCTCGGCGTCGTTCGTGTGCGCGACGTGCTGCCACGGCACGAGGTTGGAGTGGTGCTCCATCTCCGTGGTGACGATGCGGTCGCCCGCGCCGACGCGCTCCGCCGCCCAGGTGTACGCGACGAGGTTGATCGCCTCGGTCGTGTTGCGCACGAAGACGATGTTCTCCGGCGACGGCGCGTTGATGAACGCGGCGACCTTCTCGCGCGCCTCCTCGTAGGCCACGGTCGCTTCCATCGCGAGCGTGTGCGCCCCGCGGTGGACGTTCGCGTTGTACTGCTCGTAGTAGTCCACGAGCGCGGCGATGACGGAAGCGGGTTTCTGCGACGTGGCCGCGTTGTCCAGGTAGACCAGCGGCACGTTGTTGACCATGCGGTTGAGGATGGGGAAGTCCTTCCGCACCTGCTGGATGTCGTACATCACCGGCTCCCGCCCAGGCAGTCGGCGACGGCCTGCTCGACGTGTTGCCGCACCGCGCCGTCCTCTATCGCGTCCAGCACCTCGCTCACGAACCCGTGCACCAGCAGGCTGCGCGCCACGTCCTCGCCGATGCCCCGGCTCTTCAGGTAGAAGAGGGCGTCGGCGTCGAGTTGCCCCACTGCCGCGCCGTGCGTACAGGTGACGTCGTCGGCGTATATCTCCAGCTTCGGCTGCGTGTCCACCTCCGCGTCGGAGGAGAGCAGCAGGTTCTTGTTCACCTGGTGCGCCACGGTCTGCTGCGAGTCCGGCCTGACGAGCACGCCACCGGCGAACACGCCGTGCGATGAGTCACCGAGGATGCCCTTGTAGACCTCGTTGGACGACGCTCCGGGCGCGGCGTGGTCGATGAACGTCTGGTTGTCCACGTGACGCTCGCCCGCGCCGTAGTACAGCCCATTGAGATTGACGCTCGCACCGGACGCGACGAGCAGCGTCGCGGTCTCGCGGCGTACGAGCCGCCCGCCGAGATCGACGGCGACGGAGGCGATGCGGCTGTCGCGCGCCTGCTCCATGCGTGTTGTCGCGATGTGGAAGGCGTCGTTGCTCTCGCACTGGAGCGTACAGAGGCGGAGGTTCGCGCCGGGGGCGGTGACGACCTCCGTGAGCGCGTTCGTGAGGTACGTGCCGCCGTCCAGGCTGTGGAAGCTCTGGAGGACGGTTGCGCTGGTGTCCGCGCCCGCGGCGATGAGCACGCGTGGGTGCGTGACGACGGCCTGTGCGCCGGTGGAGATGAACAGCAGGTAGATCGGCTCCGGCACGAACGTGCCGTCCGGTATCTGCACGAACGCGCCGTCGCGCAGGAACGCCGTGTTGAGCGCGGTGAACGCGTTCCCCGGCGCCGGAGCGAGCCGCCCCAGGTGCTCGCGCACGAGCGGGACGCGGTACTCGATGGCGTCGGCGAGCCGCCCCACGACGGGGCCGTCGCCGTGGCGTCCGAGGACGTCGCTGTGCAGCCCGGCCTCGCTGACCGGTTCGGTGGAGAGCCCCGGCTCGTAGTGGCCGTCCACGAACACGAGCTGGTGGACGCGCGGGCAGGGGAGTTCGTACGCATGGTAGTCGATGCCTGCGCCCGCTTCCGGCGCGTACTCCGCGAGAGTGAAGGTCGCGTCGGCTATCGGGCGGACGTTGGTGTACTTCCACGGCTCGTTGCCCCTGCGGGCGGTCGGGAAGCCGAGGCGTTCGAAGTCGCCGAACGCGCTCCTGCGGACGTCGCGCAGCCACGCCGGGCTGATCTCCGCGCCGTTGTGCTCGAAGCGGCGGAACTGCTCGGACCAGGATCCGGTGACGGTCGCGTGCTGGGTCATCGGAGCGTCAGACGCCTGCTCCGGCCTCGATCCAGTCGTAGCCGCGCTCCTCGATCTCCTTCGCGAGCGCCCTGCCGCCGGAGCGCGCGATGCGGCCGTCGATGAGCACGTGGACGTGGTCCGGTTCGAGGTAGGAGAGGACGCGGTCGTAGTGGGTGACGAGGATGGTGGACGTGCCGGGAACGCTGAGGTCCGTGATGCCCCGCGCAACCTCGCGGAGCGCGTCGATGTCCAGGCCGGAGTCGATCTCGTCCAGGATGCGCAGGCGCGGTTCCAGCACCGCCATCTGCAGCACCTCGTTCCGCTTCTTCTCGCCGCCGGAGAAGCCCTCGTTCACCGCGCGCTTGGTCATCGCCGGTTCCATCTCGACGGCCTTGGCCTTGCTGCGGATGAGCCGGTCGAACTTCAGCGGGTCCAACTGCTCCTCGCCTGCACTCTTGCGCAGTTCGTTGTAGCCCGCGCGCAGGAAGTGGTCCATCCGCACGCCTGGTATCTCTATCGGGTGCTGGAACGAGAGGAACAGTCCCCTGCGGGCGCGCTCCTCGGCGGGAAGCGTCAGCAGGTCTTCGCCGTCGAACGTGACGTTGCCGGCGGTCACGTCGTAGCCCGGACGCCCCGCGAGCACGTACGCGAGCGTGCTCTTGCCGGAGCCGTTCGGCCCCATGATGGCGTGTGTCTCGTCCACGCCGACGCTCAGGTCGATACCTTTCAGTATCTCGACGCCGTTCACTTCGGCGTGCAGCCCGCGTACTTCCAGCATCAGCCGACCGTCCCTTCCAGATTGACTTCGAGCAGCCGGTCCGCCTCGACCGCGAACTCGAGCGGCAGCCGCTTCACCACGTCCCGCACGAAGCCGTTGACGATGACGGACTGCGCGTCCTCGCGTGCGAGGCCGCGCTGCTGGCAGTAGAAGAGCTGCTCCTCGCTCACCTTCGTCGTGGACGCCTCGTGCTCCACGCTCGCGGAGCGGTTCTGCACCTCGATGTACGGCACCGTGTGCGCGCCGCACTGGTCGCCGATGAGGAGCGAGTCGCACTGCGTGAAGTTGACCGCGCCCTCCGCCTTCGGCATCACCTTCACGAGGCCCCGGTACGTGTTGTTGCCGTGTCCCGCGGAGATGCCCTTGGAGATGATGCGGCTGGAAGTGTTCTTCCCGATGTGGGTCATCTTCGTGCCGGTGTCGGCCTGCTGGCGTCCCTTGGCGAGCGCCACTGAGTAGAACTCGCCGGTCGAGTGGTCGCCCTGCAGCAGCACGCTCGGGTACTTCCAGGTGATGGCGGAGCCCGTCTCCACCTGCGTCCAGGAGATGCGGGAGCGGTCGCCCGCGCACTTCCCGCGCTTCGTCACGAAGTTGTAGATGCCGCCCTTGCCGTTGTCGTCGCCCGGGTACCAGTTCTGGATGGTCGAATACTTGATCTCCGCGTCGTCCAGCGCGACCAGTTCAACGACGGCAGCGTGCAGCTGGTTCTCGTCGCGCATCGGCGCTGAGCAGCCCTCCAGGTAACTGACGTACGAACCCTTGTCCGCGATGATGAGTGTGCGCTCGAACTGCCCCGACCCCTCTGCGTTGATGCGGAAGTACGTGGAGAGCTCCAGCGGGCAGCGGACGCCCGGCGGGATGTAGACGAACGAGCCGTCCGAGAACACCGCCGAGTTCAGCGCCGCGTAGAAGTTGTCCGAGTGCGGCACGACGGAGCCCAAGTACTTCTTCACGAGTTCCGGGTGCTCCTTCACCGCCTCCGACACGGACGAGAAGATGACGCCGTACTTCGCCAGCGTCTCCTTTGCGGTGGTCATCACGCTCACGCTGTCGAAGATGGCGTCGACCGCGACGCCCGCGAGCCGCTTCTGCTCCTCTAGCGGGATGCCCAGCTTCTCGTACGTCTTCAGGATCTCGGCGTCGACCTCGTCGAGGCTTTCGAGTTCCAGCTTCGGCTTGGGCGCGGCGTAGTAGCGTATCGACTGGAAGTCGATGGGCGGGTGAGTGACGTTCGCCCAGGTGGGGAGTTGCGCGTCGCCGAGCAGGCGCATGAAGTGCTGGTATGCCTTCAACCGCCACTCCAGCAGCCACTCCGGCTCGCCCTTGCGCTCCGATATCCACCGCACGATCTCCTCGCTGAGGCCGGGCGGTGCGGACTCCTCCTCGACCTCGGTGGTCCACCCGTACTTATAGGACTGCTCGGCGAGTTCTTGGACGGTGCGGTTCGTCATTTCTTCTTTCCCCTCTCCTCTCCGGGAGAGGGCGCCGCCTCAGCGGCGGTGGGTGGGAGTGCTATTGTCGACTATGGAAGTCAACAATAGGCTATGGTCGCGACCCTTTCCTGTCAAGGACGCCACGCTCACGCGCCCCGGTTGAGATAGGCTTCCAGCGCCTCGCGTGAGGTGTGCCTGCACATGAAGCGTGTCTCCGAGGTCAGCTTCTCCATGCTCACCGTCCACGGCCACCGGATGAAGCCCAGCCCGGACGATGGGGAGTCGTTCTGCAGATGGGCGCGCCACGCGAACTCCGTCAGTGCGGAGGCGAGCGGGCCCGGGAGCCGGACCAATCGCTTCCCCGCAAGCGACACGGCTTCGCTCCACCGTACGCTGCCGGCCCCTCCCACGTTGAACACGCCCGGGTGCGGCTCCGATGCGAATTTCACCAGCACCTCCGCGAGGTCGTCCTCGTGGATGAACTGCATCCGGGGGTCTTCGCCCCGGACTCCGATGAGCAGCGGCTTGTCCAACGCGACGGTGATGAAGTTCGCCGCGTTCGGCCCCATCACGACGCAGCTGCGCAGGATGGAGACGCACGCCTCCGGATGCTCGCCGGCGAACACTTGGAAGAGCGCCTCGCACGCGGCCTTGTCCTCCGCGTAGGCGAACCTCCTTGGAGGGCGGACCGGCGCATCCTCGGTCAGCGCGACGGGGTTGTCGCGGCGCGGTCCGTAGACGGTCGCGCTCGACATGAGAACGACGCGACGCACGCCCGCGTTCCCGCAGGCGCGCAGCACGTTCCCGGCGCCGCCGACATTGATCCGCCTGCCTTCCGCGCGCTTGCGGAGCTGCCGCAGCACGAATGCCAGGTGTACGACCGCCTCCGCCCCGGCGAACGCGTCGTCCAGCGGCTCGGTCATATCCTGCTGGACGTGGGTGTAGCGCTCGTCCTCTACCGTCGAAGGAAGTAGGTCCACGCCTACGATACGCTCGATCTCCCGCGTTTCGAGCAGGCGCCGCACGAGGCGCGTGCCGATGTAGCCTGACGCGCCGGTGACAGCCACGGCGCGCGGCGTGCTCACCCCGCACCGCGCTCCGTCGCGGCAGCCTCGTCGGAGAAGTCGAAACCCAGCTCCCCGAGCCCCGCGACCTCGAACCCCAGACCTACCTTGTGCGGCCCCGGCGCGACTGCCCCGCCGCGGTAGGAGATGGTCGTCGTCTTGTTCATCGCGAGTGTGAACGGCACGCTCTCGGACACCGCGTCGAAGGCGGTCTCCTCGCCGTCGATCTCGAACGTGGACGCCGCGAGGTCGAGCGGTTCGCCGTCCAGCGTCAGCGGCAGCATGCGCTTTGCGTAGCCGGAACCCAGCTTGTTCTGCAACTGGAACGTGAAGCCATCAGCCGTCGCGGTGAGGCTGCCCTTCACGTACAGCCTGCGGAGCAGGAACGGGGGGATTTTCATGCGCTCTCCACTTTCCGGCTCATCCGAAAGAGCGCCGTTTCAGTAACGATAGCTTCGTCCGGCAAGGGCCTGGGCGTGCCGACGGTCTTCGCCGCCGCGTAGATATGCGCGATGTGCTCTGCCAGCTGGCAGACGTGCAGCGCCTCCGAGAGGCTGCTCCCGACACCGACGAGCCCGTGGTTTCGGATCAGGGCCGCGTTCCGTTCACCGAGCGCCGCGACGACCGCGTCGCCCAGCTCCTCCGTGGCCGGGAACGCGTAGTCGGACACCTGGATGCTGTCGCCCAGCACGATGACCATCTCGTCGATCAGGGGCGGAAGCGGCTCTCCGGCCACTGCAAGGGCGCTCGCGTAGACCGAGTGCGTGTGCATCACCGCGCGCACGTCCGGGCGGGCGCGGTAGATGGCGACGTGCATCAGCATCTCGGTCGACGGCAGCCCGTCGCCCTCGACGGCGTCGCCCTCGAAGTCGGTGACAACCACCTCGTCGAGGCCCATCGTCTCGTAGTCTTTGCCCGCCGTCGTGATGGCCAGCAGCTCCTCGCCGCGTACGCGCGCGCTCACGTTGCCGGACGACCCCACGACGAGGCCGCTGCGGTGCATCGCCCGCGCGCTCTCGACCACCTCGAGACGCAACTGCTCGTATGTCGTTCCGTTGGAGGCCATCCTAGATTAAGCATAGCAGCGCACAGCGCAGGTATGGGAGCGTTAGGTCCCCTCTCCCTTGAGGGGAGAGGGTTAGGGTGAGGGTGAACCGGCGGGGTGTGCGGGCGGGATGTCCGGTGTAGGGGCGTCCCTTGTGGGCGCCCTCTGGCCCACCTCTCCCTCGGGGAGAGGTCGACGCGCTTGCGCGGCGGGTGAGGGTGTCCGGGGGCGTCTGGCGTTCCTACAGCTCCTCCGTCAGCGCGTCGAGTCGCTCCCGCAGCCCCAGCCAGCGCTCGTACGACTCGCCGCACTCCCGCGAGCGCGGACCCGGCTCGACGCTCGCGCCGTTCGCCGCCAGGTCGGCACAGCGGCCCGCGAGTTCCTGTGCGGGCGTCGTTGCCAGCGACGCTGCGCCGGTGGCGGTCGCGTTCCTGTGCACGCGCACCGGCTCGCCCAGCACGTCGGCCAGCAGCTGCGGGAAGACGGCGCTCTCCGCCATCCCACCGCTGAGTGCGAACGTCCCCGGCTCCGTCCCTGCGACCATCCGCGCCAGCGCGAGACTTTCCCGTACTGCGAACGCGGCATTCTCGAACGCGGCGCGGGCGATGTCGGCTGCGTCCAGCCCTCCGTGCGTGATCGGGGCGGGCATGAGCACGCCGCCCATGGTGATGCCGGGGTTGGAGAGGTCGATGGCGCGCGGGCCGAGGAATGCGGTCACAGGGCGCCCGCTCTCGAAGGCCGACTGCGCCAGCGCGTCGAACCGCTCGAGCGATGCACGGGGCGTGAGCAGGCGCCGCACCGCGTCGAGCGTGCGCCCGGTATCGCCGGGGGTCGCTTCCACGGTCCATCTGCCGCCGACTCCGTGCAGCGACGTCCACGTCCGCGCCTGTGGATCGAACGCTGGCGACGTGGTCGTCACGTGCACCGGCGCGCTCCATCCCGCAGCGCAGGCAGCCGCACCGTCCGTTGCCGCGCCGCAACCGACCGCGGCGGCGTGCGAGTCCGGCCCCGTGAGGTGGACCGGCGTCGTGCGCGGCAGCCCGGCCGCCTCGGCTGCCTCTGCAGTCAGTTGTCCCACTAGGGCGTCCGGAGGCAGCACGTCAGGGAGCAGTCCGACCGGCACGCCGAGCCGTTCCAGCATCGTCTCCGCCGGCGCGCCCGAGGCCACGTCCAACAACCCGGACTCCGAGAGGCCCAGCCTCGTCTCGGCGAGCGTTCCGGTCAGTTGCAGCGCGGCCCAGGCGTCGAGCCCTGCTGTCTTCGCGATGCGTCGCGCCGTGTGGGGCCGGCTCTCACGCCACCACGCGTACTTGGCCGGCGCGAACAGCATGGAGGGCAGATGGCCCGTCGTGCGGTGGATGAGCGCGCCATGGGCGTCGTCCATCGCGCCGCCCTGGAAGACGGCGCGGGTGTCGTTGTTCGCGCCCGCACTGAGCGTTGTGAGGTCCGCGTCGAAGAAGCACGTCGCGAGCCGCTGCGCCGTCACGGCGATGGCGGCCACGTTGTCCGGCCCCGCGGTTTGCGCTCCCTGCGCTAGCACGCGCAGCAGCCGCACCCGGAGCAGTCGTTGGTTGTAGGCGTGCTCCAGCGCTCCGGCGCGATCGTTCGTGACCGGGTAGGGCGCGTGCGCTACTTCGACGGGTTCACCGCCGCCTTCGAGCGGCACGACCGCGCACCGCAGACGGCTGCCGCCCAGGTCCAGCACGAGTATCACGCGCGCCATAACGCGCGGAAGCCTACCATCCGCTAGCCGCTGCCGCATTGACCGCCGTACGCTGGTTCCGGTAGAAAGACGCCATGAAGAACGGGTTCAAGGTCCTCGACAGCGACATCCACGTCATCGAACCGGCGAGCCTCTTCGAGGACTACCTCGAAGCGCCGTTCCGCTCGCGTATGCCGGTCATGCAGCGCAGCGACGTCACCGGCGTCGATACGTGGGTCATCGACGGCAAGCCGTTCCCGCTCTGGAACGAGTGGCCGGAGTTCGCCAAGGCCAATGCCCTGCTGAAGACGAAGAAGGAGCGGACGCCGTTCCAGGTGAAGGCGTTCGAGCATGGCTTCGACGCCGCGACCACCCTCGAGGCGATGGACATCGAGGGCGTCGACGTGGCCGCGCTCTTCCGCACCAACGGCGGTACGTGGATCGTCGGGCTGGACGACCTCGAACCGGACTATGCCGCCGCCCTCTGCCGCGCGTACAACAACTGGATGCGCGACTACTGCGCGACCGACCCCGAGCGGCTGAAGGGGATCGCGCTGTTGCCGCTGCAGGCGCTCGACCTCGCCATCGAGGAGGCGCGCCGCGCCGTGACCGAACTGGGCTTCGTCGGCGTTACCGTC
This sequence comes from Dehalococcoidia bacterium, assembly GCA_965116305.1. Lineage (GTDB taxonomy): Bacteria > Chloroflexota > Dehalococcoidia > Lucifugimonadales > Australimonadaceae > Bin16. The sequence continues at coordinate 871,136 of OZ220673.1, forward strand.
CACACGGAGCCGGTCAACGGCCGCCTGCTCTACGACGAAGAGGTGGAACCGCTCTGGACCGAGGTCGAGCGCCTGGGAGCGGCGGTCTGCCTGCACGGCACCTCCACCGCGCCGGGCCGCGAGGACATCAGCCGCAAGTTCCTGCGCCACCCGTCGCCGCGCACCATGACGCACGCGCTGAGCTTCCCCACGCAGATCATGGGCGCGATGGCCGGGCTCACGATGACGGGCGTGCTGGAGCGCCATCCCGCGCTCCGCGTCGCGTTCCTGGAGGCCAACTGCGGGTGGCTCCCCTGGCTCCTCTACCGCCTCGACGACCAGCACGCGAAGTACGTGGAGACCGACCTGCCCCTGCAGCCGAGCGAATACTTCCTGCGCCAGTGCGTTCTCTCCATGGAGGCTGACGAGGAGCTCGCGGCGGACGTGATGGAGCGCTACGGCAACGACATCATGGTCATCTCCACCGACTACCCCCACCCGGACAGCGCCTTCCCCCACGCCATGGACGAGTTCTTCGAGCTCGACATCCCGGACGAGTCCCGCCGCAAGGTGCTCTGGGACAACTGCGCCCGACTCTACGCGCTGGAGCTCTAACCCCGCAGTCGCCCCCACACGTCCGGGTTGACCAGCCGCAACGGCTGCTCGCCGCGTGCGAAGCGCTCGAAGTCCTCGGCCACCATCGCCGAGTGGCGCTCTATCGTCTCCTGCGTCGCGCCGCCGATGTGTGGCGTCAGCAGCACGTTCGGCAGGCCGATGAACGGCGAGTCCGGCGGGATGGGGTGCGCCTCGTGCACATCGAGCGCCGCCCCGGCGAGCCTGCCCTCGGCGAGCGCCGCCGCCAGCGCCGCCCGGTCCGCCACTGACGAGTTGGTGACGTTCACAAGGTACGCGCCGGGCTTCATCGCCGCGATGCGGGCCTCGTCCAGCATACCCATCGTCTCGGGCGTGTCCGGCACATGCATCGATACGAAGTCCGACGCGGCAAGCAGGGCTTCGAGGTCGGTCATCTCTACGCCCTCGGCATCGTTTACGTAGGGGTCGTAGGCGAGGACGCGCATCCCGAACCCGGCCGCGATACGCGCGACCGCGCGCCCTATCGCGCCGAAGCCCACGATGCCCAGCGTCGCTCCGGCGAGTTCGCGTCCCCGGAAGCGGACGTACGGGTCGGTGGGGTCCTCCCACTGCCGCTCACGTACGTACCGCTCGCCCGCACTCGTGTGACGGGCGAGAGCGAGCATCTGAGCGACCGCGAACTCGGCGACGGCCTGAGCGTTCCGTGCGGGCGTGCGCACCACGGCGATGCCGCGCTCGGTCGCGGCTTCGAGGTCGGCGTGGTGGAGGTCGCCCCGGCAGATGGCGGCGATGCGCAGTCCGGTCGCGGCGTCGAACAGCTCTTCGAACAGGAAGTCGGCCTCGACCGCGAGCGCGTCGAACCCCTCGTTCGTCAGCCGCGCGCCGAGCTCCTCCGGGTCCCAGAGCGTGCGCGTCTCCGTCCACGGCTCGTGTACGACGCCGCCCAGCGCGGCGAGGCGGGCGAGCCCGTCGTTCGAGAACGGCGCAAGCACGAGCGTGTTCATCGCGCGCCTTGTCCCCTCCTCACGGCCTCCGCGGCGATATTGCCGCTGCGCACAGCGCTCTCCATCGTTGCAGGCCAGCCGGTATCCGTCCAGTCGCCCGCGAGGAAGAGGTTGGGCAGGGGCGTGGCGGACGGCAGGCGGTTGTCCGGCGCGTCCGGGAGCGAGCGGAACGTCGCCCGCTGCTCCTTCACGATGACGAACCGCGTGATCTCGGCGTCCTTCGCGGCGGGGAAGAGCCGCGCCAGCTCCGGGATGAACGTCTCGCGGAGCGCCTCCTTGCTCATCGGCCAGAACTCCCACGCCCCCGACAGCGACACGGTGATGTACTGTCCCGGTCCCTCGAGGCCCGCGATCTCGGTGCGGTTGAACACCCACTGGACGGGGCTGTCCACGAACGCGAGGAACTCGAAGTCCGCGATCTGCCGGTCGTACCAGACGTGCAGGTTGACGATGGGCGACCACGTGTGCGTCGCGGCGGGAGCGAGGGCGGCGTGCTCACGCACCTCCTCCGGCAGCAGGCGCAGCAGGCCGTCCGGCGGCAGCGCGCTCACGCACGCGTCGACGGGCAGGGTTTCGCCGTCCGTGAACCGGACGCCGGTGACGCGCCCGTCCTCCACGACGAGCGCGTCCGCCGTCCTGTCGAGCAGCACCTCGGCGCCCGCGTCCATGAGCCGCTCCCGCACGGCGTCGCCCATGATTGCGGAGAGCCCCGCCCTGGCGAAGCCGATGTTGCCCCCGTTCCGGTCGCGCAGCAGCGCCTCCTGGAAGAGCATGAACCCTGCGCTCGCGGAGACGTCCTCCGCCGAGTCGTTCAGCGCCGGGACGATGAGCAGGTCCCAGAACGCGTGGATGGCCCGCTCCGACTGCCAGTGCGACCGCAGCCAGCGGTGGAACGATTGCCGCCGTAGCGCCGGGCGATCGCGGTTGCGCTCCAGCCACATCAGGACGAGCGCGGGTATCGCGCGGAGCCGCTCGCCGATGCTGACGTGCGGGTAGCGCAGCAGCGACGGCAACAGGTGGAACGGCGCGGGCAGGGGAAGCCCCGAGAGGACGCCGCTCTTGCCGTTGGGAGAGCGCACCTCGACGTGCAGCCGCTTCTGGCGGCTCGTCAATTCGAGAGAGCCGATCTCCCCAAGGAAGCGTTGGTAGACGTCGCAGCAGCCGAGGAAGACGTGCTGCCCGTTGTCAATCTCCTGCCCGGTCTCGCGGTCGACGAACGAGTAAGCCCTGCCGCCGAGGTACGGTCTGCGCTCCACGAGCGTCACGCGGTAGCCCGCGTTGACGAGCCGCCACGCCGCGGCCATGCCCGCCAGCCCGCCCCCGAGCACTGCGACGGAGGTCAGCGCTTCAGGACGCTGCGGAGCCGGGCCGTTGTCCAGAGTCTGCATGTCAGTTGGAGTTTCTCCCAGGACGAGAGGCTCACGCGCTTCGAGAAGACGTCCCAGCCGCGCGAGCCCATCCGGTTCAGGAGGCGATTGTAGAGGTGGTGCAGCCCTTCCGCACAGCCGCGCGACTCCGGCTCCAGGAGCGGCATCAGCCGCGACGCCGAGTCGAAGTAGCGTTGGGCGCGGTTAGCCTGGAACCGCATCATCGCCCGGAACCGCTCGTGGACGATGCCCTCGCGCAGGTCGTCCTCCGTGTAACCGAAGCGCGCCATCTCGTTGAGCGGCAGGTAGACGCGGTCGCGCTCGATGTCCTCCCGCAGGTCCCGCAGGATGTTCGTCAGTTGCATCGCCAGGCCGAAGTCCACCGCGGTCTCCTGCGCGAGCGGCACGTCCCGGTAACCGAAGATGCGGATGGAGACGAGCCCCACGACCGAGGCGACGTGGTAGCAGTAGTGCCGCAGTTCGTCGAAGTCCGCGAACCGCCGGGGCTCCAGGTCCATCTCCACGCCCGTGATGATGTCCTGGAAGAGCGACTCCGGGATGTCATACGTGGCGGCGGCGTCAACCAGCGCGGTGAGGATGGCCCCCTCTGCTTGGCCGTCGTAGGCGTCCCGCAGGCGTTGGCGCAGCGCGGCGAGTTCGGCGCGCTTCTGCTCCGGGTTGCCCTCGCCATCGGCTATGTCGTCGGCGAGACGGCTGAAGGCATAGGCGGCGTAGATGGCGCGCCTGCGCGGATGGGGCAGGGTGAGGAAGGCGTAGTAGAAGTTGCGCGCCTCGCGCTTTGTGACGGCCTGACACTCCTCGTACGCGGCGTCGAGCGCGGCGTTATCCGTCGAGGTCGTCATGGTCGGCGCAGCACGGTCAGGCGGGCGGCCGTGGCAAGAATCAGCCACAGTTTCCGGGAGCGCGTGACGACCGGACGCTCGCTCAGTACGTCGTAGTCCTGCTTGCGGATGGCGTCCAGCACGCGCATCCCGCCTTTACTGAAAAGCGCGATGGCCAACCGGGCCCGTCCGCTGAGCCGTGTCGCCAGCGGCAGCCCCTCCTCGAACAGCGCCTGCGCGCGGTCGACCTCGGACCGCATCAGGTCGCGGAACGCCTTGTCCGCGACGCCATTGGCGACCTGCTCCTCGGTGCAGCCGAACGCCCGCATGTCCTCGAGCGGGATGTAGATACGGCCCATCGCGTAGTCGCGCGCTACGTCCTGCCAGAAGTTGGCGAGTTGGAGCGCGGTGCACGTCGCGTCGGAGAGCCGCACGTTCTCCTCGGTCGCTTCACCGAGAACATGGAGCACCATGCGCCCGACCGGGTTGGCGGAGTGGTCGCAGTAGTGGAGGACGTCGGCGTACGTCTCGAAGCGCCCGGACCCCTGGTCCATCCTGTTCGCCTCGATCAGTTTGCGGAACGGCTCCTCCGGTATCTGCGCGCGCCGGATGGTGTCCTGCAGCGCCACCATGATGGGGTGCGTGGGCCCTTCCTGCTCCCTCTCCCCCTGGGAGAGGGTTGGAGCCTGCCCCGCACTTGATGCGGGGGTGAGGGCATACGCCAGGGTAAGCTCTGCGTCCCACTCGTCGAGCAGCGCGAGCCGGTCACCCTCCGCCTCGTCGCCGAGGTCGTCGGTGTGGCGGCAGAAGGCGTAGACCGCTTCGAGCGCGGGCCGGTGCTGCCGGGGGGTGAACCGGGAGATGACGGTGAAGTTCTCGTAGTGCGAGCGCGCAAGGTCGGCGCAGTAGGCGTAGGACTCTACGAGGGAAGGGGGCTTGGCTGAGGCATGGGACAGCGCCATGCGAGGCCTCAGCTGCCGTAGACGCTGATGATTACCTCTCGCGTCCGGGGATGGTCGAGCTCGACCATGAACACGCTCTGCCAGGTGCCGAGCGCAAGTTCGCCGTCGATGATGGGGATGGTCTCGCTGGATGGCAGCAGCAGGTGGGCGCAGTGCGAGTGACCGTTGGGCACCTCGTCCGGCGTCATGTTGACGGTGCGGATGGCGAAGTCGTTGTGGGCGTAGTAGGCGTCTTCCGGCGCGATGTTGCGCAGGAACCGCTTCATGTCATCGATCAGCAGAGGCTCGTGCTCGTTGATGACGATGGCCGCCGTGGTGTGGGCGCAGTAGACGCACAGCAACCCGTCGCGCACGCGGGAGTCGGCAAGCGCCCACCGGACGTTCTCGGTGATGTCGTAGAACTCGGGCGCGTTGTTCGTCTCTATGCGCAAGCGGGTTACGATGGTGCTCGTCATGCCCTCATCCTCTGGGGTACGGCCATTCTGCAACTGAGACGGCCGGAGTTGATACGACTCTAGCAACGTAGCATCGAGGGTGTTTCCGAGTCAATGCCTTAGCGGCCCCGTGAGGGATATTGAGACAACAGCGCGGGCAACCCCCTGTTTATTGAGACAAAGTATTGGGAACGCTGACCCTTGGATGGAGGTCTATTGCCAGGCGCCGAGTATCGCGCCAACCACCAGCATCTGCAGCACGGCGTAGCCTGCGTCTATCACGTACAGTTTGAAACCCCGGTGCTCGAACGCGTAGTTCGCGACCTGCCCTACGGCGGTCACGGCGACACCAACGATGAGGCCGGTCAGCAGCCCCTCTACCACGTCTGCCGCGCCCACCGCCTGCATGATGATGGCCAGCATGATTGCGCCGACCAGTGAGCCCAGTCCGGCAGTGCTGTAGGCGCGCCGCACCGCGCTCTTGCGCTCCTCCAGCATCTCAGCGGTCAGCTTCGCTGCGGCCATCCACGGCTTCGCCAGGACGGTGAAGTAGACAGCGCCCAGTGCGTACCCCGCGAACGCCGCCACGATGACGGCAAGCCAGTTCAGTGCTCCGAGGTCGATGTTCATGCGTTCTCCTCTCTGACTACATATCCCGTGTGGCGAAGAACTCCGCAACCGCACGGAGCAGCTGCTTCGACTCCTCCGGTATGTTGAGCGCATCCACAGCGGCGACTGCCTGCCGGGCCTGCTCCTCCGCGATGCGTTGCACGTATGCATCGCCGCCGAGGCGGTCCAGCATCGCCATCACGCCGTCGAGCCGTTCGCCCTCGATCTCCTCGGCCCGGTATGTTTCCTCCAGCCACGGGCGCTCCTCGTCCGAAGCGTTGTCGAACAGGTAGACCGCCGGGAGCGACTTCTTCTTCCTGCGGATGTCCGCGCCTACCGCCTTGCCGGTGAAGGCCGGATCGCCCCAGACGCCGAGCCAGTCGTCCCGCACCTGGAAGGCGAGGCCGAGCCGCATACCGCATTCGCCGAACCCCCGCGCCGTGGCATGGTCGCCGGTTGCGACGAGCGCGCCCATGTGCATCGCGCTCTCCAACAGCGCGCCGGTCTTGCGTCCGATCATGTCCAGGTAGTCGGCGACGGAGACGCGCTCGGCGGCCTCGAAGGAGAGGTCGAGGTACTGTCCCTCGATCATCTCCAGGTACCGCTTCGTCAGCTCGGCGATGGTGCCTTGTGCGACATCCGGCGTTGTGCCCCCCGCGGTGAGCGCCCCTGCGGTGTGGTCTGCGATGACGCGCATGGCGTTGCCGGCGGTGAGCGCCGTCGGCACCCCCCAGAGGTGCCACAGGGTAGGCGCCCCGCGCCGGGTCTCGTCGCCGTCCTGGATGTCGTCGTGGACGAGCGAGAAGTTGTGGATGAGCTCCAGCCCCGCGGCAGCGGGAAGCGCGTCGCGCCAGTCACCTCCCGACATCTCGCACGCCGCGAGGCAGAGGATGGGGCGCAGCGCCTTGCCGCCTCCCCGCGTGGGCGTCCCCTCGAGGTTCTCCCAGCCCATGTGGTAGCGCAGCATGGGGGCGAGCTCGCCACCCGCCTCCACCGCCTCGCGGAGGCTGCGCTCCACGTCCGGCAGGAAGCGCCTGGCCAGCTCGGCTATCTGCTGCTCGGCGTTCGCCTCCATGAGCTTGAGCGTTACGCGCCGAGTTCCGTGATGAGCTCCGCGGTGTGGAGCACGCCCAGTCGGAAGTAGTCGAGCCGGATGTTCTCGTTGGGCGCGTGGATGCGGTTGCCGGGATAGTCGATGCCGCACGACGCCACCGGGACGCCGAGGATGTGCTGGACGGGATGTTGCGGCCCCGTGCCGGTCATGCTGGGCACGATGTACGGTTCGCTCTCGTAGACGCGGCGCGCCGAGTCCGCCACCTGCCGCACGAACGGGTCCTCTATCGACGTGCGCGCCGGGTGTTCCGACGTGAGGCTCGATATGGTGACGTCGCTGAACCCGTTGCGGTCAAGGTGCTCCCGCAGGTTCTGCAGGATCTCCTGCGGGTCCTGGTTCGGGACGAGGCGGAAGTCGAGCTTGGCGCGCGCGACCGCGGGCAGGATGGTCTTGGCGCCCTGGCCGGTGTAGCCCGCGCCGAACCCGGCGATGTTCGCCGTCGGCTCCATGATGAGGCGGCGGCGGAACTCGTAACCGGACGCTTCGCCCACGGCCATCTCGACGCCGAGGTCGTGCAGGAACTCGCGCGATGTGTCGGGCAGGGCGGCTATCGCCTTCGTCTCGTTCTCCAGCGCCGGCCGTATGCGGTCGTAGAAGCCGGGGATGGCGATGCGCTCGCTCTCGTCCTTGAGCGTGTTGAGCGCCCAGATGAGCCGCCAGGCGGGGTTCGGCACAACGGGGGCATAGGAGGAGTGGGAGTCCGTCTTGGCGGAACGGCACTCCAGTTCGACGTAGAGCAGGCCCTTCACGCCCAGCATGACCATGGGACGCCCATCCCAGTTCACACCGCCCCCCTCCCAGATGCAGACGTCCGACCTGATGCGCTCCGCGTTCTGCTCCACGAACTCGTGGAAGCCGGGGCTGCCGATCTCCTCAGCGCCTTCCAAGCACCAGCGGATCGTGATGGGCAGCTCGCCCATCGTGTCGCGCACTGCCTTGATGGCGGCGAGGCGGGCGGCGATCGGCCCCTTGTCGTCGGAGATGCCGCGCCCGTACAGGTAGCCGTCGCGCTCGGTCGGCTCGAAGGGAGGCGTCTCCCACTCGTCGAGCGGGTCGGGAGGCTGCACGTCGTAGTGGTTGTAGAAGAGCAGCGACCTGTCGGACGCGCCCTTCAGTTCCGCGATGATGCCCGGATAGCCGGGGTCGGCGGTGGGGACGAGGCCCGCGTCGAAACCGGCGTCGCGCAGCATCTCCACCACCATCTCGCCGCACTCCAGGACGCCGAGCCGCTGCGCGCTGATGCTCGGCTGCCGCGTGAGCCGCTTCAACCCCTCGATGGTCTCGTCGAGGTGGCTGTCTACGTGGTCGGTGATCGCCTGCTGCATCTAGGTTCCTTCCTGTTCCGTTATTCCTGCGCAGGCCCGCGCTTCAGCGCGCAACCTCGCATCCCACCTCTCCCTTGAGGGGGAGAGGTCGCGCTGAAAGCGCGGGTAAGGGTGATTGGTCCCTTCCCCCTCGATGGGGGAAGGCTAGGATGGGGGTGAACCGGAATTGCATCGTCATGCCTTTGCGTAAGGTCAGGCCTTCGTCCGCTGCTGGCGCCGTCGCTCGGCGCGGGTCTCGTGGATGATGGGCCAGACGGACTCCGCCTCGCACTCCTCACCCTCGCCGACTTCGCGGAGGTCGGTCAGGTAGACCTCTCGGGCGGGCTCGCCGGTGGACTTCACGTCGTTGACGTGCATCCACGTATGGACGGCGCGGTGCGCGTCGGCGATCTGCTCGTGTGGGCCCTTGTACTGGGCGATGGCGAACTTCCCGCCGGGGAGCGAGTTCGGCTGCACACGCCCGTTGCCCTCCACCTCGACGCCTACCGGATAACCCACCTCGACGTCCACGAGGAACGCGCCGACCTCGTAGTAGACGCCGAAGCCGGGGCCGGTGGGCCGCACGCCGACCGACTCCAGATAGTCCGCCGTCTCCTGGAGCAACTGGACGACCTTGGGCGTCACCTTGTTGATGGTGGTCTTCGCCCGTACCGCCGCTATCTTCTGCGGTTTGATCTCCCGTATCTGGATGCCGAAGTCCACGTCGACCTCCTGTTCATCCTCGTCGTTCCTGTCTCATCCCGTCGTTCCCGCGCGGGCGGGAATCCAGTCCTGACCTCTCCCTGGGGGAGAGGTCGCTGCGCGTCAGCGCGGCGGGTGAGGGCGGATCTTAACCCCCTCCGCCCGACGCGCCCTCCACGATGCCGGGGGCCGTCATGCGCGCGGGGTCCAGCAGCTCTTCGAGTTGCTCGTCGGTGAGTCCGGCCTCTGTCTTCGCCAGCTCCCGTATTGTGGTCCCTTGTGCAGCCGCGGTCTTGGCGATGGCTGTTGCCTTGTCGTAGCCGATGGCGGGCGTCAGGCCGGTGGCCATCATCAGCCCCTGTTCCACCATGTCAGGCCCCTTGCTCGTGGCCTTGATGCCGCGCAGGCACTGCTCCTCGAAGTTCGCCGTCGCGGAGGCGAGGAGCGTGATGGACTGGTGCAGGTTATACGCGGCGACTGGCCAGTACGTGTTCAGCTCGAGGTAGCCGCCCTGCGCCGCGGCCGCCACCGCCGCGTCGTTGCCGATCACCTGGCAGACCACCTGTACGACGGACTCCGGAATGACCGGGTTCACCTTGCCCGGCATGATCGAGGAGCCGGGTTGCACGGTGGGTAACTCCAGCTCGGCCAGTCCCGCGCGCGGCCCCGACGACAGCCAGCGGAGGTCGTTCGCTATCTTCTGCAGCGACACCGCGGCGCTCCGCACCGCCCCGCTGGCCGCGAGCATCGTGTCCTGCGTGCCCTGCGCCTGGAAGTGGTGCGCGGTCTCCCGGACCGGCAGGCCCAGCTCCTCGCCGAGCGATGCGCACGTGCGCGCGGCGAACTCCTCGTGCGCGTTGATGCCGGTGCCGACCGCGGTGCCGCCCAGCGCAACCTCGCACAGCGCCTCGACGTGGGGACGCAGGCGCGCGATGCTCAGCTCCAGCTGGCTGGCGTAACCCGCGAACTCCTGTCCGAGCCGGATGGGCGTGGCGTCCTGCAGGTGCGTCCTGCCGGTCTTGATGATCTCCCAGAACTCCCCGGACTTCGCCGCGAGCGCCGCCTGCGCCTGTTCGAGCGCGGGGATGAGCTCGCCGTTGAGCGCCTCGGCGGCGGTGAGATGGCTCGCCGTCGGGATGACGTCGTTGGACGACTGCGCCATATTGACGTGGTCGTTGGGGTGGACGTTCACACCGGGCGTCAGCTCGCGGGCGCGACGGGCGATGACCTCGTTCGCGTTCGTGTTGGTCGACGTGCCCGAACCCGTCTGGAAGAGGTCAACGACGAAATGCTTGTCCCAATCGCCGTCGACCACCTCGTTGGCTGCCGCCTCGATGCTGTCGGCGACGGCCTGGTCGAGCAGGCCAAGGGCGGTGTTGGTCCGTGCCGCGGCGCGCTTGATGCGGCCGAGCATGTGGATGAACGCGGGAGGGTAGCGCAGGGTGCTGATGGGGAAGTTGAGCACGGCGCGCTGCGTGGACGCGCCCCAGTAAGCGTCCGCCGGCACCTCCATCTCCCCCATGGTGTCTTTCTCGATCCGGGACGCTTTCGCTTCGGTCATCTTGACGATCGGCTCCTTCGTTTGGCGGGCGTTGCCCCCGCTTCTCACGATGCCCCATCTTATCGCCGCCGCCGTCGCGCTGCCAGACCGGAAGGGCTGGACTCCCTCTCCTGGGAAGAGGTAGCGCGCTTCAGCGCGCGTGGGGCCCTGTGGTGTGGGGTGGCGTTGTCATGCTGCGCGAAGCGGAGCGGAGTCGAAGCATCTCTCAATGGGAGTCCGCTTGTTCAGGGCTTCCCTGGGTACCTGACTGGGAGTGCAGAGGGGACCCCTCTGCCGGGGGCGTGGGGGTGTCCCCCACAGCGCACCGGGTGGGTGGGTGGGAAGAACTACGCTTGCCCGAGCAGTTCCCAATAGCCCCAAACAGGGAAGGCTGACGCCTTCTCGCTGTCGTACGGGGAGAGTAAAGTAGAGTCTCTGAGAATACCTCGCGGCAACGGCCGCTCAGTGTGAACATGACCGAAAAGTCTCCTGCTCGACAGGCAACCTCCGTAATCCTGGCCTCGATAATCCTGTGGGTATTGCTGCTCCTGGCGATGTGGTTCGCAGAAGGTACGGACCGTACCCTGGGGCACGGCCCGCTCCCGAGTGCGCTCAGCGGTCTGGCCGCGTACCTGCGGACGATACTCGTTGGAGTCATCGGGATCGTCGTGGGCGGTGCGATGATCGTGGGCGTTCGAGGCAGTGCGCAGTTCGGCGCGCGGTACTCGTGGCTCATATACGTTTTCGTCGTAGTGCCGCTGGTGCTTATGCTCTTCATCCCGCTGGAGCGCTTCAACTCCGGCACCTTCCTCGGCCTGCCGGCCTTCCTGGTCGGCATCCCCGGACGGATGGTTATCGCGACGTCGCTGGGCGCTCTGCTGCTCGGGACGCTGGGCCTGCGGGTGCTGCTCAAGGCTCCGCCGGACGAGGGCGCTGCCGCGGCGCTGACGCAACGCTCGAGTGGCGGCGGAGCGGCACGGGACGCCGCTCCCGGCAGGTTCACGGGCCTCGCGTGGCGCGCGCTCTCCTTCATGCAGGAGGAGGCGAAGCGTTTCGAGCAGTCGAACATGGGCACCGAGCATCTGCTCCTCGGCGTGCTGAGCGACTCGCGCTCACAGGCATCGCGCATAGTGTTGGAGCTCGGGGCCGACCCCGCTTCCATCAGGCGCGAGATCGAGAACATCATCAGCAGGCGTGGGCCGCTCTTCGGCGGGACCGCGAGCATGACCCAGCGCTGCCAGCGCGTCATCGAGCGGGCGGTGCGCATATCCCGTAACGGCGGTCTTCGCACCGTCGGCACCGGCCACCTGCTGCTCGCCCTCGTGGAGAACCCCGAGGACGTGGCCGGGCAGCTGCTGGACAGCTCCGGCGTCACCTCCGACCGTGTGGCCTCCGTCATGCGCGGGATGCCCCCGGAAGCCGACTAAGCGTCCGGCTCGTCGTTCCTGCGCAGGCCCGCGCTTTAGCGCGCAACCTCGCCCCTTACCTCTCCTGAGGGAGAGAGCCTGCCCTGAGCTTGTCGAATGGGTCGCCGCGCAGCGCATATACTTAGTGCCTGGGGCCGGTAGCTCAGTTGGTCAGAGCGGACGACTCATAATCGTCTGGTCGCGGGTTCAAGTCCTGCCCGGCCCACCACTCTTCGCGAGACTCCAGGACTGCCTCGCCTCCACGCACGACAGAAGGGCCAGCATGCGCTGGCCCTTCTTCTCTCATGTGTAGGCGCGGACTAGCCTGCCTCTGGACGCTCCGGGTACTCGAAGAATCCGGCGCAGTACGTGCTCGGGCGGGGGTCGTCCGGGTTCGCCGCGTAGTCGGGGGCGCCGCGCGGGTACACCAGGACTCGCGACCTGCCTTGCGGGTCGCACATGGCTACGGGGGTCGACGCCAGCACGTTGAAGTCGGCGTCAGTCACGGTGATGCCCGCGATCCCTTCCGACATCACGCGCTCGAACCGGCCCATGTCGAAGCGTGCGGCGAAGTTCCCCGACTCGTCGACCGCCTCGATCGGCGGATGCACGTTCTCGGTGATCTCGTTGGTGACGGTGCCTGCGAAGCCTCGCCCGACGCTCGTCTGGACGAGCACGTGGATCTTCTGCCCCGGCTGGAAGCCGGTGCCCATGATCGCGAAGCTGCTGCTGCTGTGCAGCTCTCCGACCCCCGGCCAGACAGCGACGCTTGGTGCGGAATCGCCGTCCTGCCCTCGGGCCTCGGAGCCGAACGGCGTCACTCCCGATAGCAGAGCGACGAGTAACGCCAGTCCCAGCGCCACGATGATGGCTGCGGTTGTGGTCTGTCGAACGATTGTGCGGCGCATGGGTGCCTCCTTTGCCGGTCGCGGTGCGGTTTACCGCCCGAGAAGCCAATCGAGTATAACGCGGTCAGGCCAGATGACGTGCATGATTGCGTCCAGGACTCCGAACACGACTGCGGCCACGAGCACGCCGGGCACCAGCGCCCACAGCCGCTTGCGGCCTCGCCACTGCAGCGTCGCGAACCCGAAGAGGACCGCGAACGCAACGGTGGCGTACTGGAGCCCGACGATGGCGCCGCCGATGACCATGGCGGCGAGCCACGCCGAGATTCCAAGGAACGCGCGGAACGCGACCCGGTCTGTGCCGGTGCGCATCCCCAGGTCCATGATGTCTACCTGGTCTGAGCGGTACACGTTCATCCGGAACGTCTCGTAGAGGATGAGCGGGATGAGGGCGGCGCTCAGGTACAGGGGCAGGAACTTCGCGGCGCCGGTGTTCAGTGCGCTGACGTCCACGAGGAATGCGATGACCACGGCAAGCATCGCGAAAGGGAAGAGCGAGTCCCACGTCCACCGGGGACGCGGTTGGCCTAGGAGCCTCCTGCCCCATCCGGAGGCGACAGCTGCCGGGGGGCCGTCTCCCGAGCCGCCCTGCACCGGTGGGACTCCTCCCTGCTGCGAGGCGGCCGTAGCGATCTGCGCGACCGCGGTCCCCCTCGACATCGCCTTCGTCAGATAGATGACGCTGACGATCGCGAAGATGAGCAGGATGATCGAGATGGGCCGCGTGAGCATCCCCAACGGGCCGAACACGCCCACCGCCGTCCACAGGTTCTTCTCGATGATCGGCCCCAGGATGAAGCCGAGGATGAACGGAGGACGCGGCCAGCCAAGCCACTTCATCGCGAGGCCGAGCATCCCCGCGCCGATGAGGACGAGGATGTCGCCCCACGCCGTCGTCGACTGGAACGCCGCGATGAACACCAGCGGGAACAGCGCGGCCGCCAGCAGCGGGTAGGGCACCAGCGTCACCTTGGCGATCTGGCCCGTCGCCACCGTCCCCAGCATCGTGATGAGCAGGTTGCCCAGCGCCAGCGTCACCACGATCGCCACCATCACGTCCAGGTGCTGGTCGAGCATCCCCAGGCCGGGCGCGATGCCGTAGAAGAGGAGCCCGACGAGCACGATGGCCCACGACGAGCCGCCGGGGATGCCGAACGCCAGCGTGGGGATCGCCTGCCCGCCCTCCTTCGAGTTCTGCGCCGACTCGGCGAACAGGACGCCGTCCAGCGACCCCCTGCCGAACCCCGTCTTGTCCTTCGACAGCGCGATGCCGAACGCGTACGAGAGCCAGTCGATGACGGCGCTCCCGATCCCCGGTATCGCCCCCATGAACACGCCGAACAGGCTCTGGCGGATGGCCACCCGCCACTTGCTCGCGCCGTATCGTGCGCCCGACAGCACTTCCCTGGTATTGACGGTGCCCGGCTGGGAGACCGGACGCCCCGTCATGGTCAGGTCGATCAGCTCAGGCAGCGCGAAGAAGCCGATGAGCGTCGGGATGAGCGGGAGCCCGTCCAGCAGGTAGATCTGTTCGAAGGTGAGCCGTGGCAGGCCCTGGATGCCGTCGGTGCCGATCGTGCTGACCAGAACGCCGAGCAGTCCGGAGATGAGGCCCTTGATCATCGCGCCCCGGCTCAGGACGGACACCATCAGCACGCCGAACATCGCCATCGCCGCGATCTCGGGGAACGAGAACCGGACGAGTATGGGGCGCATGAACGGGATCATCGCGAGCAGCGCTATCGCGCCTACCACGCCTCCGATGGCGGACACTGCGTAGATGGCGCCCAGCGTATGGGCGGCCCGTCCCCGCATCGCGAGCTGGTGCCCTTCGAGGAACGTGACCTGCGTCGCGGCGCCCGGGTAGCCCAGCAGGACGGCGGGCACCGAGTCCAGCGTGTTGTTCAGTCCGCCGAGGGCCGCGAGGAAGATGATGCCGGCGGTGGGGTTGTCGCCGAAGTTGAACAGCAGGAACGGGATGGCGATGGCGGCGATGGTCGTGCTGCCGAGGCCGGGGATGAGGCCGATCGTTCCCAGCAGCACGACGGCCAGCACCAGCATCGTCCAGTAGAGCGGGTCTCCGAGGAACCCCAGGGCGGCAATGTACTCGGCCACGCTGCCTGACTCCTTAGGCGCTGAGTGTTAATGCCAGCGATGAGCAGCTGCGCTTGCCACAGCTGCTCATCAACTCGCACGTCTACTGCGGAAGGAACTGCGTGTACACCGCCTTGATCTCGTCAGCGTTCGCAGCCCAGTTCTCCAGTTCCGCGTCCACGACCTCAGGCGCAAGCCTGCCGCCCTGGTCGACCGGCAGACCGACGAGGCTCTCGTAGATCTCCTGGTACTCGGGGTCGTTGAACATGTCGTCGAACGCCTTGCGCAGCACTGCCAGCACCTCTGGCTCGATCGTCTTCGGCGTGAAGAGGCCGCGGTAGAACGCCGTGTCCTCCAGGTTCATGCCGGACCAGATCGCTATCTGCTCGTCCGTCAGCAGCTCGCTGATGTGTGGGAGGTCGTCCGGAACGTCTATCTCGCCGTTGTTGGCGAAGACGTCCTTCGAACCCAGCATGGCGAACGGCTCCACGACGCCGTCGGCGAACCAGCCCGGACGCGAGCCGGGTGTCCGGTACCACGCGCTGCCGGAGATGTAGCTGTCGGCGTCGCCGCGGTCGAACGTCGTCAGGAAGGCCGCGAACCCGGAGCCGATCCCGTACAGCGGCCGCATCGGCAGGTCGAGCCATTGGGCCAGCGCCAGCGCCTTCGCCGTGCCTGTTTCGGACTCGGTGTTCAGGCCAACGGTGAACTCTTCCGTGCCGCCCGATGCCTCCTGGATGCGGCTGTACGGAGCGTCGCCGGAGACGATCCACATCGTCGTCCGCTGCATGATGCCGCCGACCGACGTGTAGTCGCGGAAGTCGTAGCGCACGCCCGGACGCAGGATCTGCGAGATGGGGTTCGCGCCGGTGTTGGCCAACAGCCAGAGGCCGTCGCCCTGGGCGTTCTCGTGCCACCAGTTCCCGCCGACCGTGCCGGCTGCGCCGTCCTTGTTGACGACGATGGACTTCGGGTTGCCGGGGATGTACCGCGGCAGCACCCGCGAGACTGCCCGCGCGTGCGCGTCGATGCTGTTGCCGGGGTCCCATGCCACCACGATCCGCACCGTCTTGCCGGAGAAGTAGGCCTCCGCGTCGAACGACGGCGCAGGGACCGGTGTGGGTGTCGCCGGTGCGCTCGGCTCAGCCGTCCCTGACGGTGCGGCAGGCGCCGGCGTTGGCGTCGCGGTCGGCGGCACCGGTGTGGGCGTCGCGGTCGGGTCGCTGCCGCAAGCGGCGAGCGCCGTCACCAGACCGGCGGCGAGAGCCAGCCCTGTAAGGAGTCGCCACATCCTGTTTCGCTTTCTCATGAGGCCCTCCTGTCCTGATTTCGTCACCGAGTCCGGCGCTGGGCGCATGATGAACACCGCACTCCCGCGTGTCAAGACGAACACACCGGTTTCGAGGGGACTAGTCCCGCTCATCTTCCAGGAACCATTCGGTCGGGAGTTCGCGTCCCAGTCCGGCCTCTTTCGCCAGCTCGTACGTCCGGTAGGCAACCGCGGCGAACTGCAGCCCGGAGCCCGGCACGTTGTAGTAGCAGGTCAACTGGTCGTCGCTCGTGCGTCCCGGGGCCTTCCCCGACACGAGATCGGCAAGCGTCGGAGAGTCGCTGCGGTCTACGCCCCGGTAGGAGCTGTCGAAGTGCCCGGCCGGCAACCCCGAGTACTCTTCGTCTCCGCCGACGAAGAAGCCCTCGGCGCCGCCGTTGTTGTGGCGCACCACGACGTCGAACTTCTCGACCGTCGCGGGCGGCAGCTCCTTCGGCACGACGGGAGTCACGTGCATCCCGGCCCTGACGTACTGCGGGTGGATGATGGGCTGCGCCGAGTCGGTGCACCCCGCAACGATGTCCGTTCCCTCGGTGACCTGGTCCGGGCTGTCCACCGCGATGACGTTGATGTCCAGCTTGTCGCTCATCTCGGCTGCGTACTTCTCCCGGTTCGCGCGCGTGGGGCTGTAGACCTTGCAGTAGTCGATCTTGCGCACCTTGGCGAACGCTTCAAGGTACGTCCGCGCCATCCCGCCCGAGCCGAACATGCCGACCGACGTGGCGTTCTCTCGCGCCATGTAGTTCGCCGCGACGCCCGCCGTCGCGCCGACGCGCATGTGCTGGATGTGGCCGTCGTTCAGGATGGCCAGCGGCTCGCCGTTCCACACGCTGAACAGCATGATGATGCCGCAGTACTTGCCCGGCTCGACGCAGTACTTGTCGAGCGTCTGGCCGTCGGCCTCCCACGGGTAGTGCATGATGTCCGACTTGAACCGCATCGCGAACACGCCCAGGCGGCGGCTCGCGCCCTGCAGCGTGCCGAACACATAGTACTTCTCGTCGCCGACGGGCACCCACACGTCCCAGCGGCCTCCCGGAGGAGCGGTCACCGCTTCCTTGTTCGCGAGGTCCTTGTACGCGGTGTCCAAATACTCCAGGCAGTCGTCCATCGTCAGGACGCGCCGCGCTTCTTCCGTGTTGATGAGCAGAGTCACGAGTCACCTCCTCCAGCGGCTTCGCGTATGCCTCCTGTTACCGGCGGCGTCATCATGCGCCTGCCTCGGACGATGCGCAAGGCCGCGATGAGCGGGGCAGGGGCGCCGGTGCGCGCGCTGCCGCATGACGTAGAATCCGCCCATGATCATCGACGTCCACGGCCACTACACGACCGCTCCGCGCCAGTTGCGCGAATGGCGCGCCCGCCAGATCGAGAGCGCCGGACGCCCCTTCACCGAGCCGCTGTCGATCAGCGACGACGAGATACGCGAGACCATCGAGAACGGCCAGCTCAGGCTCCAGCGCAATCGCGGAACGGACGTGGCGCTCTTCTCGCCGACCGCGGGCGGGATGGGGCATCACTTCGGCGACGCCCGCACGAGCATCCAGTGGAGCCGCACCGTGAACGACCTCGTCCATCGCGTCTGCACGATGTTTCCGGACAACTTCATCGGCGTCTGCCAGCTCCCGCAGTCGCCGGGCGTCTCGCCGACGGAGTGCATCGCGGAGCTCGACCGCTGCGTCAACGAGTTGGGGTTCGTCGGCTGCAATCTCAACCCCGACCCGACCGACGGCTACTGGACCGACCCGCCGCTGACCGACCGTTGGTGGTACGGGCTCTACGAGCGCATGGTTGAGCTGGAAGTCCCCGCGATGGTCCACGTCAGCATGTCCTGCAACCCGAACTTCCACGGGACGGGCGCGCACTACCTGAACGGCGACACGACGGCCTTCATGCAGTTCCTCCTGTCGGACCTGTTCAGGGACTTCCCGACGCTCAGGTTCGTGCTTCCCCACGGCGGCGGGGCCGTCCCGTTCCACTGGGGCCGCTACCGGGGCATCGCGCAGGACATGGGCAGGCCGCCCCTCGACGAGCTGCTGCTCCCCAATCTCTACTTCGACACCTGCGTCTACCACCAGGAGGGCATCGACTTCCTCGTCAAGGTGATGGGCGCGCCCAACGTCATCTTCGCCTCCGAGATGATCGGCGCCGTGCGCGGCGTCGACCAGCGGACAGGCCGCTACTTCGACGACACCAAGCCGTACGTCGATGCCGTCCCCGGCATCACCGAGGCCGAGAAGCGCCGGATATTCCAGGACAACGCGCTGGAGGCCTACCCCCGCCTGCAGAGCAGGCTGGGCGTCACTCCTGTTTGATCCCCTCTCCCTCAAGGGGAGAGGGTTAGGGTGAGGGTGCTGTGGGGGTAGGACGGAGCGGAGTGCCTGCCCACCTCTCCCCAAGGGAGAGGTCGCCGCCTCTGGCGGCGGGTGAGGGTTGCGTACGCGACAGCGGAGCCCGCGCTTTAGCGCGTCCCTTCCCCCTCGACGGGGGAAGGTTAGGATGGGGGTGTACGCGAGAGGTTGCAAAGAGGAGGGAACCGATGGGCACGCTCAGAGTCCTGTGGCGCGACGCCGACCGCCTGCCGTACCTCTACACCGTGCGGCACGCCGCCGCGGCCTACGGCACGGAGGTCGTCCTGGAGCGGCCCGAAGGCCGCGAGTACGCCGAGTTGCTGTTCGACGGCAGGGGAGAGGTGCTCGCCGAGAACTACTGGAACCAGCAGCTCAACCGCGCGAAGGGCATGCCGCTCGTATCGATCGCGGCGGCCGTCACCACCATCAACGAGCGGCTCTATGTGCGCCCCGGAGTCGCGAGTCTTGACGAACTGCGCGGCAAACGCATCGCCATTCGCGACGCCCGCCCTACCAACCTCATCGACCCGCTCTGGCTCCGGCGCGCCGGGCTGACCGATTTCGAGCTCGCCCTCGTGCCGGACTCGGAGGGTCGGTGGATGCCCTGGCAGCGTGTCGTGGCCGGAGACTGCGAAGCGGCCGTCGTCACCAACCTCTTCTCGGACGCGGCGGTCGAAGCGGGACTCGTGCCGCTCGACATCGGCTCATTCGGCTTCCTGGGCGGGGTCGTCTACACCACGTCGGAGGAGCTGCTCGAGAGCCGTGCCGGGGACATGGAGAACCTCGTTCGCGCCGCGTTCGATGCCGCGAGGCTGTTCAAGGAGGACAAGCAGGCGGTGCTCGACGTGATGACCTCCATCCCGGACGGGCTGATGACGGGGCGGGGCGCCACGATAGACACCCCCGAGGAGCGCGAGACCGTCTACGGCCACCTCGCCGGAGAATTGGCAGACCCGCCGGTGCCGATGCCGCACGCCATCGCCAACTTCTACGACATGGCTGTCGACGAGTTCCCGGAGCTGGCCGGCTTCAACCCGCTGCAGATGTGGGACCTCCGCATCGCCGTCCGCGTCATGGAAGAACGCCGTTGACACGCATCCTGCCGGGGCTATAGTGGCAGCCGTCATGTACTGCCGGGAGAAGTGAACGCCAGCGGAGGTGCGCCATGTCTATCGCCGAGGACAACGAGATCCTGACCCGCGTGGGACGCGGTACGCCGATGGGCGAGCTGTTCCGCCGCTACTGGATACCGGCGCTGCTCTCCGAGGAGTTGCCGGAGCCGGACTGCGCTCCGGTGCGCGTCAAACTGCTCAACGAGAACCTCGTCGCCTTCCGCGACAGCAACGGCAGGGTGGGGCTGCTGGGCGAGTACTGCTCGCACCGCAGGGCGTCGCTCTTCTACGGACGAGTGGAGGATTGCAGCATCACGTGCGTCTACCATGGCTGGAAGTACGACGCGGACGGCACGGTGCTGGACATCCCCGCCGAGCCGGAGACCAGCAGGCTGAAGGACACCATCCAGCACAAGTCGTATCCGTGCGAGGAGCGCAACGGCGTTGTGCTCACCTACATGGGGCCGAAGGACAAGATGCCGCTGGTGCCCAACCTGCCGTGGTTCACCCTGCCTCGCGACCACGTCGTCGTCGGCAGCAAGCTCTTCCTCGAGTGCAACTGGCTCCAGGCGCTGGAGGGTGACAACGACAGCATCCACTCGGCGTACCTCCACCGGCGCATCTCCGGCGAGGGAGACCCCATGAACCAGGCGCGCAGGCGTCCGGCGCGCGTCGCCATCGACAGGCTGCCGTGGGGCGTCCGCGCCGCGACTATCTACCCGTACGACGACTCCCGGGAGATGGTGCGCACCAACACCTTCCTCATGCCGTGCATCGGCAACACGCCGCGCGGCGACTCGCCCAACGGCTACAACGAGGCCGTGCACACCATCTACCAGGTGCCTGCGGACGACTACACCAACTGGCGCTACGACTTCGAGGTCTGGTGGGACAAGAGCGTCGACGACTCGTACGCCCGGAGTGACCGCGCCGAGGTGGGGCCCGACTTCATGAGCTACTACACCCGCGCTAACAACTACCGGTTGAGCCGCGAGGAGCAGAAGTCGGGCGACTACTGGTCCGGGGTCGCCGCCCGCAACCACACGCAGGACAAGATGGTGACCGAGAGCATGGGCGCCATCAGCGACAGGAGCCAGGAGAACCTCGGCGCCAGCGACATGCACATCATCGCGATGCGCCGCTTCATGCTCGAGGCCGTGCGCACGATGGCGGAGGGCGGCGACCCGCCGGGCCTCGCCTGGACGCCCGAGGAGAACCAGCCCCACGACTACCCCTACATGATCACCTCGGTCCTCCCCACCGGCGCCGACTGGAAAGAGTGCCTCCCCAAGGTCTAGCAGACTCCCTCCTCTGACGGAGAGACCCCTCTCTCCGTCATTCCTGCGAAGGCAGGAATCTCGCCTGGTGTAGGGGTACCCCTTGTGGGCGCCCTTCGCTCACCTCTCCCCGGGGGAGAGGTCGCCGCGCGACAGCGGCGGGTGAGGGTGGACCGACGCGGGGCGCAGCCCCCGTCATTCCCGCGCAGGCGGGAATCCAGTGTGACCATCAGGTCACGAGGAGGTGTGGTGCGTGGAGGGGGTTCGTCATTCCTGCGAAGGCCCGCGCTTTAGCGCGCAATCTCGCCTGGTGTAGGGGCACCCCTTGTGGGCGCCCTGTTCCGGCCCCTCTCCTGAGGGAGAGGTCGTCGTGCGGCAGCGCGGCGGGTGAGGGCCCTGCGGCGCTACGCCTTACTCCCGGCTGGGCCCGACGCGCACGTCCCGGAGGTTCGGGTCGCTGGCGGCGACGTGCAGCAGTTGCAGCGGCTCCGTCCCCGAACTCTCGAACCAGTACTTGAAGCCGTGGGGCATGACGACCCCTTCCTGCGGCCCCAGCTCGGCCAGCACGACGTCGCCCTCGCCGTAGAACCTCGCGGCGCCCTGGATGACCATGAAGAACCCGTCGCTCACCGTGTGGCTGTGGAGCTTGTTCTCGCCGCCCTCTTTCACGAGCTGCATGTCCGCCCACAGCCTGTCAGTGTGGCAGAGGGGCGTCAGGTTCTTCGCGCGGTCGTTGTCCGGACGCTCGTAGCTGAATCGTTGTATCTCCATGCGCTGCAACCTCCCTCGTTCGCTGATCGGGAGTGGCGGAGACCCTACAACCCCGTGATGTTGCCTTTGCTGTCCACGTCCAGCGCGCGCGGGGTGCCGGGCAGGCCGGGCATCGTGACGATGTTGCCCGCGATGGGGTAGACGAACCCCGCGCCCGTCGATGCCCGCACGTCCGATATCTCGAAAGTGTAGTTCGTGGGCCGGTTCTTCAGCGCCGGGTCGTGCGAGATGGAGAGCGGCGTCTTCGCCATGCAGATGGGCATGCCGCCGAGCCCCTGCTCCTCGAACCGGTCGAGCTGCCGCGACGCCTGCGCGCTCCAGCGCACGTCCGACGCCCCGTAGACCGTCTCCGCGAGCACACGCACCTTCTCGCGCAGCGGAGCGTCGAGCGGGTAGAGCCACCGTGCCCGGGGCGGCCCTGGCTCGGAGGTGCGCACGACCGCCTCCGCCAGCTCGACCGCGCCTTCGCCGCCGTCCTCGAAGCCGCTGCAGACGACCGCTGCCGCCGCTCCCGCCTCGATCGCCGCGTCCTGCATCACCACCGTCTCCTCCGGTGTGTCGGACGGGAAGTGGTTGATGGCCACGACGACCGGCAGGCCCAGCTTGCGCACGACGCCGACGAGGTGTTGGAGGTTCGCGCAGCCGATGCGTACGGACAGCGGGTCGGGGTAGTCCAGGTCCTTGATCCCGACGCCGCCGTGGTGCTTCATTGCCCGCACGGTGCCGACGAGCACCGCCGCGCTCGGGCGCAGCCCGCTGGTGCGGCACTTGATGTGCATGAACTTCTCGAAGCCGAGGTCCGCGCCGAACCCCGCCTCGGTGACGACGTAGTCCGCGTAGCCGAGCGCGAGCCGGTCCGCGACGACTGAGCTGCAGCCGTGTGCGATGTTGCCGAACGGCCCGGTGTGAACGAACGAGGGCTGTCCCTCCGTGGTCTGCACCATGTTCGGGAGGATGGCGTGCCGGAGCAGCGCCATGAGCGAGCCGACCGCCCCCACGTCCTCAGCCGTCACGCGCGCTCCGCCGCTGCCCGTGGCGACCGTGATCCTGCCGAGGCGGACGCGCAGGTCGTCCAGCCCGGACGAGAGCGCGAGCACGGCCATGATCTCGGATGCCGTGACGATGTCGAACCCGGTCTCGCGCAACGGAGCGTTCGCCGAGCCGCCGAGGCCGGAGACGATGCTGCGCAGCGCGCGGTCCTCGATGTCCACGACGCGCCGCCAGGTGATGTCGGACGGCTTCGCGCCGGCGATGCGCCCGCGGTAGATGACGTTCTCCGCGAGCGCGCCGAGCAGGTTGTGCGCCGAGGAGACGGCGTGGGCGTCACCGGTGAAGTGGACGTTGATCTCGTCCTCCGGTATGACGCGCGCCATGCCGCCGCCCGTGCCGCCGCCCTTGATGCCGAATATCGGGCCGAGCGACGGCTCGCGGAGCGTCGTCACGACGCTCTTGCCGATCTTCCCCAGCCCCTGTGTGAGCCCGACGCTCGTGGTCGTCTTGCCCTCGCCCGCGGGCGTGGGGTTAACCCCTGTCACGACGATGAGCTTGCCCTTCTGCTCCGGGCGCATCGCCTCCAGCGACACCTTCGCCTTCGTGTCGCCGAACGGAATGAGGTGCTTCGGAGCGATGCCAAGGCCCCGCGCCACCTCTCCTATGGGTCGTAGCTCATCCATGTATCCCTTCCGTCGTTCCCGCCCTTCCTCGTCATTCCCGCGAAGGCGGGAATCCAGCGCGCGGAGCGCCCATGTGCAACCTCTCCCCTCCAGGGAGAGGTTGCCGCGCGGTAGCGGGGCGGGTGAGGGTGAACGTCATTCCCGCGTAGGCGGGAATCCAGTGCGCGGCCAGTGAGCCGCGCGTGGTGTAGGGCAGGGTGGCTTGTCATTCCGAGCGCAGCGCAGCGGAGCCTCGCGCTTTGGCGCGCGGAATCCTCTCGGGCGTGTATCCTCACCTCTCCCTTGGGGAGAGGTCGCCGCGCGGTAGCGGGGCGGGTGAGGGTGAGGCCCTGCCTACGCATTCTGCAACGCCTCGTAGACCTTCTCCGCCGTCGCTGGCAGGTCGCGTACGCGCACCCCGCAGGCGTCCGCGATGGCGTTCGCGATAGCCGCCGCCGTCGGCGCGTTGGGGCTCTCGCCGATCGCCTTGATGTTGTACGGCCCGACGCCTTTGCCCGGCGTGTCGAGAACGACCGTCGTCAGTTCGGGGATATCGGCGATGTTCGGTATCTTGTAGTCCGCGAACGACAGCGTGGAGATGAAGCCGTTCTCGCGCACCAGCTCCT
This sequence comes from Dehalococcoidia bacterium, assembly GCA_965116305.1. Taxonomy (GTDB): domain Bacteria; phylum Chloroflexota; class Dehalococcoidia; order Lucifugimonadales; family Australimonadaceae; genus Bin16. The sequence continues at coordinate 895,114 of OZ220673.1, forward strand.
CCTGCAGACCGAAGCCGATGCCCATCATGGCGCCGCCGTTGATCTGACCCTGGTGGCCGAGCGGGTTGATGATCGTGCCCGTGTCGTGCACGGTCGTCAGCTTCGTCAAGCGTATCTGGCCGGTCTCTGCGTCGACCTCGACCTCGGCTATCTGCGCGCAGTAGCCGGTGACCGGGTTCTCGTAGCCGCCCGAGGCGACGCCGCGCCCGACGACGGGCGTGCCCACGCGCGCGATGAGGTTGCTCCACGGCTGCGACTCGCCGGTGTCCGTCCGCACGAGCATCTGCCCCTGCACGACGAGCTTCTCCTCCGGCCAGTTCTGCAACTCCGCCGCGAGCTTGAACAGCTCTTCCTGCGCCTGCCCGACGGCGTCGTGCGTGGCGACCGTGCCGAGGTTCGTGACGCGGCTGCCGCCCACGCCCTGGTCCATGTCGAACAGGCCCGTGTCGGCGACGACCATCCGCACGGCGTCGGCGGGGAGGCCGAGGTCCTCGGCCACGACCTGCTGGAGCACCGTGTACGCGCCCGCGCCCTGCTCGAAGAGGGGAGTGGTGATGAGGACGGAGCCGTCCGCCTCCATCGACACCTGCGAGTTGATGCGTCCGCCGCCCGGCGGGCGTTCGCCGACCGAGACGCCACGGCCAACGCCTGCCGCCTTCGGCGCGTTGTAGCCCGACGCCTCTACCGCCGACTGCAGCGCCTCCGCTGCCCGGTTCTCGACGAACACGTCGCCGAGCGCGGTCGGCTCGCCGTCCTCGACGAGGTTCATCAGGCGGAACTGCACGGGGTCCATGTCGAGCGCCTTCGCGACCTCGTCGATGTGCGATTCGAGAGCGAAGACGGCCTGCGGCTCGCCCGGCCCGCGCATGTGCCCGCACGGCGTGTTGTGCGTGTAGACCATGTCCTCCACCACGCGCGCGTTTTCCGTTCGGTAAGGTCCGCCCGCCGCCTTCGCGCCGCCGAGGTGCCCCGCGGGCTTGAACCCTGCGTAAGCGCCGCTGTCGAACACGATGGCCACGTCGTGTGCGGTGATGGAGCCGTCCTTCTTGACGCCGGTGCGCATCCGCAGCTTGGAGTAGTGGCGCGGGTTCGCGGCCAGGAACTCCTCGGCGTAGTCGAACACCATCCGCACCGGCCTCCCGCCGACAGCCTTCGAGAGCACGTACCCCAGCGCGACGTTCATCGGCGAGCCTTTGCCGCCGAAGTCGCCGCCGATGGTCACCGGGTGGAAGACGATGCTCTCCGGCTCGACCCCCAGCGGCCCCGAGATCTGCGAGCGCACCGCGTACGGCGCCTTGCCGGGCGTCCACACCTCGGCCGTGCCGTCCGGGTTCACGCGCACCGTGGCGTTGTGCGCTTCCATGTACGTCTGGTGCTGCGACGGCGTCGTGTACGTGTTCTCGACGACGAGGTCGGCTTCCTTGAGGCCGGCCTCCACGTCGCCCTTGGCCCACTCGAAGTGCACCACGACGTTGGTAGGCTCGTTCACCTCGTACAGCAGGCCCTTGAACCCGTGCATGTCCGGGTTCACGAGGATCTCGTTCTTCATCGCCTCCTCGGGGTCGGTGACCGCGGGCAACTCCTCGTAGTCGACCTCGATCAGCTCGAGCGCACGCTGCGCGATCTCCTCGTCGTCCGCGACCACCGCCGCCACCTGCTCGCCGACGAACCGCACCTCGCCCTGCGCGAGCACGGGCACGTCGACGATGCGGCGTCCCCAGCGCATGTTGTCGGGGATGTCGTCGCCGGTGAGCACCGCGTGGACGCCCGGCAGCGCCTTCGCGGCGGACGTGTCGATGCCGCGTATGCGCGCGTGCGGGAAGGGGCTGCGGAGGGTCTTCGCCCACAGCGTGCCCGGGATCTCGAAGTCGGCGCCGTAGTTGGCTGAGCCGGTTACCTTGTCGCGTCCGTCGATGCGGGGTACGGGCGCGCCAACGACGCGTGGTGCGGTGGTCATGTGTTCTCTCTCCTGCCGTTGTGGTGTATGGCGGCGCGTAGCATAGCAAACCACGCGCAAGCGGGCAGGCGGGGCGCATGGTCCCCTCTCCCTACAAGGGGAGAGGGCTAGGGTGAGGGTACTGCGGGCGAGGCGCGGAGCCTCGTCGTTCCCGCGCTTTAGCGCGCAACCTCGCCTCCCCACCTCTCCTGAGGGAGAGGTCGACGCGCTCGCGCGGCGGGTGAGGGCCCTGTGTGGCGGTGTGGTGCTGGGAGTCTTGTCATGCAGAGCGGAGCGCAGCGGAGTCGAAGCATCTCTCGGGTTATGCTTGTCCCCACCTCTCCTGAGGGAGAGGTCGACGCGCTTGCGCGGCGGGTGAGGGCCCCTGCGGTGGCCGGGACGTGAGGAGCGCCTGCCGTAGTACACTCCCCGCCGCACCCCCTGCACAGGAAGGAGCCATGAATGAGGATCGAGCTGACCAGCATCCACGTGAACGACCAGGACAAGGCGCTGGCGTTCTACACCGGGGTGCTGGGCTTCGTGAAGAAGGAAGAATTCCCCGTGGGGCAGTTCAAGTGGCTGACGGTCGTCTCGCCCGAGGCGCCGGACGCTGCCGAGTTGCTCCTGGAACCGAACGACAACGCCGCCGCGCAGGCGTACCAGCAGGCGATCTACGAGCAAGGCATCCCGCACGCGGCGTTCGCGGTCGACGACATCCAGGCGGAGTACGAACGACTCGCCGGGCTGGGCGTCGTGTTCTCGATCAAACCGATCGAAGCCGCAGGCGGTGCGCAGGCCATCTTCGACGACACGTGCGGCAACCGCATAATGATCTACGAGGTGCCGCTGGGGCGGGTAGGGCGAAGAAACCCTGAGGTGAGTCGCGATTCGCTACGAACCGGATGAGAAGTGTCCGCCATCGGTGGCGGTAACTTCGGCGGCGCAGATATTCGTACCCAACACCATCGCCCTCGTCATGTTGGCGGTGCTGGTGATACGGGCAGCCGGCGAGTCCGATGCCTACCTGGAGTGGGCGGTATTTGCCGCCCTCGTGGCCTCCGGGGCAGGTATGGTCCTGCACGCCTTCCGGTTCCGGTATCTGGGTTCCGGCCGCCTGATCGTCACGAACTTCAACGTTCCGTTCCTGACGGTCTGCGCCCTGGCTCTCCACGCTGGCGGGCCTCGTCTGCTGGCGAGCCTGCTGGTGGCTTCCACGCTGCTCCAACTCGTTCTGACCCTCCGGCTTGCCTCCCTCCGCCGGGTCTTTACGCAGACGGTGAGCGGGGTGGTGATCATGCTGGTGGCGGCTTCGGCCATGCCCTTTGTGATAAGCACCGCCGTCGTCCCGCCGGAAGGCGCATCGACCATGCTCTTCATGGCGCCGGGGGCGGTTGCCCTGGCCGTCGGTGTCTTCATCTCCCTGCAGGGGACCCCGGCATGGCGCATGTGGATACTGCCGGCCACCGTGGCCGCCGGGCTGGTGGTGGCCGTACCCCTCGGCTACTACGACGCGGCTATCATCGTCGACGCTCCGTGGGTGAGCCTGCCCGACTTCGGATGGCCGGGGCTGGACCTCACCTTCGACACAGACTTCTGGACCCTGCTTCCGGCCTTCGTATTCGTGAACCTCACCGCCTTCATGAAAGCGGTGGGGGACCTGTCGGTGATCTATCGCGCCTCCTACCGGAACGATTCGGCCATCGACTTCCGCTCGGTGCAGGGAGGTTTGGGCGTGTACGGCCTGGGCACCCTCCTGTCGGGCTTCGTGGGGACATTGCCCGTCGCCGCGCCATGGGCAGCCACCGTGGTCTACATCGGCTTTACCGGCGTCGCCGCGAAGAGCGTCGGGATATACCTGGGGCTGTTGACCGTCCTGGTGGCCCCCTTCTCCAAGCTGCTTGCCGTACTGGTCGCCATTCCCAGCCCCGTGGTCAGTGCGGTGTACGTCATCATCTTCGGTATGCTCTTCGTCGAAGGCGCGAAGACGGTCTTCACGGGCCGGGTTGACCAGAAGAAGGCCACCATCGCCGGCGTTTCCATGGTGTTGGGCCTCTCCGCCGGGGCTTTCAGCGGGTTCGTCGAAGGGATCACCAGTCAGCTGGTGGGTAATACGCTCTTCTTCGGCGGCATGACGGCCATAGCCATGACCGTATTCTCCGAACTGTCGGGCTCCCGCCCCGGGAAACTGCGGATCGACCTGGCCCAGTCCTCTCTCCCTGCCGTTGACGATTTCCTCGGCCGGTTCGCCGACAGGCACTCCTGGACGGAGGAGGGGAAGGACCGGCTGCGCCTGGTGGGAGAAGAGGTGATGCTGAGCCTCCTGGAGGGAGAGAACGGCGGCACGGACGGTCGGACGCGCAGGCTGGTCGCGACGATCCGCCCCGAAGGCGCTGCCGCCGAGCTCGAGATCGTCGTCGCTTCGGACGACGTCATCCAAGGGAATATCGAGGACCGGATGGCCTATCTGGACGAGAGCCAGGCGCTGGAAGACGAGCAGGAGCTCTCCATCCGCATCCTGCGCCACTACGCGTCGTCGGTGCACCACCGCAAGTATTACGGCATAGACGTCGTCAGCTGCCGCGTGGACAGGTAGCCCGCAGGGCTCCGGCTTCGCTCCTTGAGAGACCTCTGCAATAACCGGTGGGATAGATGCGGCGCGGGGTGCTTGGCCCCTTCCCCCTCGATGGGGGTGAACCGCCTGCGTGAGGGTAGTGTCTGACCCCCTCGCCCTCTGGGAGAGGGCAACGCGCCTTAGCGCGTGGGTGAGGGTTGGTGGCGGCGTGGGGGTGTCTGGCCCCTTCCCCCTCGATGGGGGAAGGCTGGGATGGGGGTGAACAGGAGCAGGGGGAGAGAGTACCGAAAGCGCGCGCCCGGACGGGGCGCGCGCTTCTGACTGCGGTTGGCGTGGAACTCCCTAAGGTGCGGGGTCGCCCGGCTGGTCGTCGTAGTAGCGCGACGTAAAGAGCAGCCCGTCGTGGCGCACGGCCCACGTGTGCGCGTATAGCGTCTCCGATGACCTGGTGTTCGGGAAAACGAAGCTGACCCAGGTGCCGTGTTCCGTGGCCGCCGTCATCTCTTCGCCGACGTTCCGGACCCTGCCCGCGCCGACTTCCTTCAAGTCGACGCCTACGAGGTGTTGGGCAAGGGGAGAGGTCAGGAGGATGTCGTTCTCATCGGCCAGCGTCAGGTTCCACTGGCCGTCGAAGCTGCCCTCGCTGCTGTAGTGGTCGACCGTGGCTTCCAGCCCGTTGGCCTGGTAGTAGTCGATGGCCTCCTGCACGTAGTCGACGGTCCGGCCCGCGGGGTCTTCGGCGCGCACGTAGTAGCCGGAGGCGAACAGCATCCCGTCCCGCCGTACTGCGTACCCCACCTTGGGGACTTCCTTGAGCGTTACCGGGTGGGGCCACAGGTACTCCACCCAGACTCCCTCGTCGGTGGCCTTGGCCAGCTCCTTGCCCAGTTCGTAGCCGTCGGAGCCGACCACATCCTTGATGTCCGTCCCTATGAGCTGCGGCAGCAGCGGGTGGACGTGGTAGATGTCGGCGGCGTCGGTCGCGAAGAGGTACCACTCGCCCTCGAAGCTGGCGACGCTGTTGTAGTAGTTGAGCATGGCTTCGAGGCCGTCCTGCTCGTAACGCTCCACGGCCCGCTCCACGTACTCGACCGTGTACTCCATCGGGTCCGCGTCCCGCCAGGCCGGGTCGCCTGTTTCGGGCTCGCCTGCGTAGTAGCCGGAGGCGAATATCAGCCCGTCGTGCCGGACGGCCCAGGTCACCTTCTGCTGTTCCCTGCGGGAAACGGGGTGCGGCCACAGGTACTCGACCCATGCGCCTTCCTCAGTGGCCTGGGCTATCTCCTTACCCAGCTCTTGCCCGTCGGAGCCGACCACGTCCTTGATGTCGGTGCCGATGAGGTGAGGGAAGATGGGATGGGCCAGGTAGAGGTCGTCCTCGCCGATGAGGAACAGGTAGAACTGTCCGTCGAGGCTGCCCTGGCTGTTGTAGTGAGCGATGAGGGAATCGAGACCCTCGTTGTTGTATCTGTCTATCGCCTTGTTCACGTACTCCTGGGTAGAAGCCGCGATGTCTTCCACCAGGGCCGAGTGGCTGGAGGAGAAAACGAGTCCGTCGTGGAGGACGGCGAGGACCCGCCGTGGCTCTTCCTGCTTGGTAACCGGGTTGATGCCCCGGGTCGTGGCCCAGTCGCCTTCTCCGGTGGCCAGGTCTATCAGTCCCCCGAAGGCGCTGAATCGCGACCCGGCGCCGACGTATTGACCCGACAGGGAGGCTATGGGCTGGTACGCCAGCAGCACGCTTTCGGCCTCGTCTATGAGGATCAGTGTTCTGCCGTTTTCGATGCTCGCCTCGGACTTGTAGAACTCGACGGTGGCCTCACGTCCGTTCTTTCCGTAGTAGTCGATGGCCTTCGTCACATAGGCGTGGGTCAGGTCCTCGTCGGACGGAGCGGGTTCCGGCGTCGGGGTGGCCGTCGGCGCCGGGACTGGAGTGGCCGTGGGAGTCGGCATCGCAGTGGGGTCGGCGCTGCAGGCGATCGCAAGGACTGCCAGGCAGAACAGGGCTGGCAGGATGAGAATGATGCCCAGCCTGTCCGATGCTCTCCGGTACGCTGGTCCTGTCTGATTCGTCATTGGTTCGTTTCGGGCGGTTAGCGATGGCACGGGATACCTCCATTTTCAACCCTACGATATTAGCCGATGGTGGTTCCTTGCTAAGTCTCAATAGAAGTATCAATACGCTCTGTCTTGCTTGCACTTACTCCCCACTCCGCTACACTCCCGCGGTGTGGCGCACGCAACACGATAGGAGGTGCGACATGTCGGTCGAGGGCAAGGTGGTCGTCGTCACGGGCGGAGCGAAGGGCATCGGCCGGTGGGTGGCGAAGACGTTCGCGAAGGAGGGCGCGCAGCTCGCGATCGCCGACGTCGCGCCCATGGACACGGTGATGGGCGAGGTGCAGGCCCTCGGCGGCGAGGCCATCGCCGTCCGCACCAACGTCTGCGTCGAGGACGAGGTGCGCTCGCTCATGGACCAGGTCTACCGGCGCTACGGGCGCATCGACGTCCTCATCAACGACGCCGCCATCGTGACGCATTTCCACGAGGGCGCGCCCCGCTGGCCACGCATCCGCGACATGGACGAGGCGTTCTTCGACAAGGTGATGCGCACCAACCTCGGCGGCACGTTCCTCTGCACCAAGCACGTGCTCCCGTACATGGAATCGCTCAACGCCGGGCACGTCATCCACTTCGGGCAGGGCACGCTTAAGGTGCGCCTTGGCGCCGCACCCAACATCGGCACCTGCGTCTACGCCGTCTCCAAGCTCTCGATCCGGGCGTTCGCCAAGTTCGTCGCCGAGGAGGAGCGCGAGTTCAATATCTGCGTGTTGAGCATGGGGCCGGGCAGCGGTGGCGGGGACGAGCGAGCGCGCGAGACTGGCGCGGGCATCCCCGGCGGTGGCGGCGGCATCGTCACCGAGGACAGCCCGCAGTGGGCCCGCGAGAGCCCGCGACCGGCGCAGGTCGAGTCCGTCGGCGACCGCTACGTGCTCGCGGCGCAGGCGGGCATGGAGTTCTCCGGCTGTCAGGTCACCGTCCGCGACGGCGCCCTCGCCATCGTCGAGGACTAGCGCGCGTGTCATTCCGAGCGAAGCCCGCGCTTTAGCGCGCGGAATCCTCTCTGATTGCTTGGTGTAGGGGCGTCCCTTGTGGGCGCCCTTCGTCGTTCCCGCGGAGGCAGGAAACCCGGCCTGGTGTAGGGGCATCCCTCGTGGGTGCCCTGCCTGATCCCTCCTTCACTCCGGGAGAGGGCCTGCCCTGGGCTTGTCGAATGGGTCGATGCGCTTCCGCGGCGGGTGAGGGCGGGACCTACGAACGCTCCAGCACCACCCCCGCCTCCTCCTCCGGCACCCCGAACTGCCGCAGCACGCTCTCCGTGTGCTGGCCGAGAGTGGGGGCGGGCATGCGCACCTGGCCCGGCGTCGCCGACATCTTGACCGGGATGCCGAGGTTGTTGACGACCCCGGCCACGGGGTGCTCGAGCGGCGCCACCATCCCGCGCGCCATGACGTGCTCGTTCGCGAACACCTCGTCCATGCCGTAGATCGGCCCCGCCGGGACGCCCGCCTGTTCGAACACGGCCAGCCACTCAGCGGACGTGCGCGTGCGCGTGGTGCGTTGTATCTCCTCGGCTAGCGCCTCGTAGTTGCGGACGCGGTCCGGGTTCGCCGTGAAGCGGGAGTCGGTCAGCAGGTCAGGACGCTCGAGCGCGGCGCAGAGGCGCTCGTAGTTTGCCTGGTTCGCCACGCCGATGTTGAAGTAGCCGTCGGCGCTCTGCATCGCCTGGTAGGGGGCGACGAGACGGTGCGCCGACCCCTTCGGGCCGGGCACGGCGCCGGAGCCCCAGTACTCCGCGGCCTCCCAGACGGTGAGAGCGACCGCGGCTTCCAGCAGCGACGTGTCGATGACCTGCCCCTCACCGGTCTTGAGCCGGTGGACGTAAGCGGCGAGGACGCCGTTGGCAGCGAACAGTCCGGCGCTCAGGTCGGCGAGCGGGATGCTCACTTTCACCGGCGGCGAGGCCGGGTAACCTGTCACGCTCATCATGCCGGACATGCCCTGCGCCAGCAGATCGTAGCCCGGACGGGTGGCGTAGGGGCCGGTCTGCCCGAAGCCGGAGATGGACACCCAGATCAGTTCCGGGTGCTCCTCTCGCAGTTTCACAGGGCCGAGGCCGAGCCGCTCCATCGTGCCGGGGCGGAAGTTCTCGGCAATGACGTCGGCCTGCGCGGCGATGCGCCGGAAGACCGAGCGGTCGACCTCGTTCCGCAGGTCGAGGACGATGCTCTTCTTGTTGCGGTTGATGCCGAGGAACGCCGCGGACTCGCCGTGGATAAACGGCGGCCCCATGCGCCGGGAGTCGTCGCCGCCCGGCTTCTCCACCTTGATGACGTCCGCGCCCATATCGGCGAGGAGCATCGTGCAGAACGGCCCCGCCATCACCTGCGTGCAGTCGAGAACGGTGACGCCCTCCAGTGGCATCGGAGGCATGTTCTACCTCCCCTGGAAGCGCGGCGGGCGCTTCTCCATGAACGCCCGGTAGCCCTCCTGTCCGTCCTCCGTATCGAAGATGGAGAGGGGCAGCCAGCGCTCCTCATCGGTGAGGGCTGTGAGACTGGGTTTGGCCAGGACCGTCCGGATGATGCGTTTGTGCGCGGACTGTGAAAGTGGGGCGTAGGTCGTCATCTCTCTTGCCAGGCCATACGTGTGCTCGACCAGTCGATCGGCCTCGACAACCTCGGTCAGCAGGCCGATGCGCAGCGCTTCCTGCTCGTCGATGCGGCGCGCGGTCAGCAGCAGGTTGGCGGCGTGTCCGGGTCCTACGAGGTGTAAGAGTCGCCGCATCTCGTTGTAGCCGACGAGCACGCCGATCTTTGCGACCGGCACCCCGAACGTGCTGCCGGTCGACGCGATGCGGAGGTCGGCGGCCATTGACAGCTCGCAGCCTCCGCCGACGCATATCCCGCGGATCATGCAGATGACAGGTTTCGGCATCTGCTCGACGGCGTCGAGCGCGCCCTCGAAGGCGTCGGCGTATTCTCGGGCGAGCTCGCTGTTGCTCCGGTGCGCGGGAAAGTCCTTGATGTCGGCGCCCGCCGAGAACGCCTTCTCCCCGGCGCCCGTGAGCACGACCACGCGCACGCTCTCGTCCGCCCCGAGCCGCAGCGCCGCGTCGCGCAGCAACCCCCACATCTCGAAGTCGATGGCGTTGTGCTGGCCGGGCCGGTTCAACGTGATCGTCCCGACCCCGTCCTCCACTTCGACGAGTACCTTGTTGCTCATGGGGCAATCCTCGTCGTTCCTGCGGAGGCAGGAACCTCGCCCCTTGCAAACGAGGACCCAGCCCTCGTCATTCCCGCACCGGCGGGAATCCAGGGTGCGCGGGCAGCGCACGCGGTGGGGCTAGGAGGGCGGCGCTTGGTGTAGGGGCGCCCCTTGCGGGCGCCCTGCCTCGCATCCCACCTCTCCCTCGGGGAGAGGTCGACGCGCTTGTGCGGCGGGTGAGGGTTACTCGGGTGATGGGTGCGCAGCTCGCTCATGGGGAGCAAGTATATCGGGTTGGCCAGCGGTCGCCCGCCCCCTACAGGTCCTGGCTCACCAGCTCCGTGTAGTACTTCCAGACACCGCCGATGAGGACCGGCGGCATGTTGGCGAGCGGGCGCGAGAGGTGCGGCGCCTCGCGCATCGCGGCCTGGCCTGCGGCGAACTCGTCCATGCTCTCGTCCGGGATGCCCTTGTAGTCCGGCCCGAACGCCGCCAGCGCGACCCAGTTGAGGCGCGACTGCTCCTCCAGGTGCAGCATGTTCATCACCGACTGCTCCATGTTGCGACCCGTCGTCACCGCGCCGTGTCCGCGCAGCAGCAGGGCGGGGCTGTTGCCGATGGCCTCGACCACCTGCATCCCGTCCTCCTCTGTGATGATGAGCTTGGAGTGCGGGAAGACGGGGATATCGTTCCGCACGAGCTGGTGCCCCTCGTTCGACATCGGCTTGAGCTTCACGTCGTTGAGGCCGAGCACGTTGGTGTAGCGGGGGTGCGTGTGGACGACCGAGAGCACGTCCGGGCGCTCGCGGTAGATGCACGAGTGCATCTTGACCTCGTAGCACTGCGAGGTGCCCTTGGGGCCGTCGACGAAACTGCCGTCCATGTCGACGACGATCATCTCCTCCGGCCTCACGACGGCGAGGGCGTCAGTCTCGTAGCCGCGCCCCTTCACGACGAAGAGGTCCGGTTGGTTGGGGACGCGCATGCTGACGTGTCCGAGCGAGGCGAGGATATGCGTGGCGAGGCCCATCTCCGCTAGGACGCGGTTGGCTATGGCGACTTCCCGTTTGACTTCGTCGATTTCGCGTGACATGGGGCTTCCTCCGTGGTTATTGAGACTTCCCCGCTTGTTATCACCGGCCGCATGGCGCGTCAAACAGGCGCGTGGTACTCGAACACCTCGGCGGCAGCCGCGGCTTCTGCGACGAGCGCGGGGACGTCCAACCGCGCCTCGTGCTCCGCGATCTGCTCCGTTCTGACGGCGGTCGCGGGTGAACGCGGCACGAACAGCGTGCAGCAGTCCTCGTCTGGCAGGATCGACGTCTCGTACGTACCGATCACCTGCGCCTGGTCGATGATCTCGCTCTTGTCGAGCCCCACCAGCGGGCGCAGTATCGGCATCGACGCCGCCTCGTCGACCGTTGCGATGTTGCGAAGCGTCTGCGAGCCGACCTGCCCGAGGCTCTCGCCCGTCACGAGCGCCTGCGCGCCCTCCCGCGCAGCGATCGCCTCCGCGATGCGCACCATGAAGCGCCGGTAGGCGATGACGCGCAGCGGCCCGGGGACCTCCAGTATCACGCGACGCTGCACGTCGGCGAATGGCACGAGGTGAAGGCGCGTGTCGTACTGCCAGCCGTTGAGCGACTCCGCGAGCTCCTTCGCCTTGTCGCGGGAGCGCCCCTCCACGAGCGGGAAGGCGTGGAAGTGCACCAGCAACGCCTTGCAGCCGCGCCGCATCATGCGCCACGCCGCGACCGGCGAGTCGATGCCGCCCGACATCATCACCGCGACCTTGCCGCCGGTGCCAACGGGCAGGCCGCCTGCGCCGCGATAGTCGTCCGCGTACACGAAGGCGTCGTCGCGCCCCACCACCACGCGGAAGTCGGCCTCTGGGTGCGAGAGGTCGACGCGCGCGCCGGTGGCCTCGCGTATCTCGTCGCCGAGGCGAACGTTGAGGTCGTGGGAGGTGAGGGGAAACGTCTTGTCGGTGCGGTTGGCGGAGATGCGGAACGTCGAGAAGGAGCGTGCATCCGCCGTCTCGTGCAACAGGGCGGAGACCGCCCCGTAGTCGGGCTCGGCGCGGGCGGCAAGGCTGAACTTCACTGCGCCGAACACCGTAGCTGTCCGCGCACGGACAGCTTCCCAGTCCGCTTCGGGCGCGAGGCGCATGCGCACCAGCATCCGCGTCGCCCACACGCGCTCGACGTCGAGCCCGGCGGTCGCCCGTTCGAGGTTCTCGACGAGGCGTCGCACGAACATCGGTTGGTTCTTGCCCTTCAGCCCGATCTCATGGAACCGGACGAGCACGTCGCGCGGCTGCTGCACCCTGGTCACCCTCCTGCCAGGAGGTGATTGTACCGGGCAGGGATGCCGAATGCGCCGAAAACGTCCCGTATCACGCGTGGCGCGCAGCGGTGGGTGTGGGATAATCGAACTGCGATGGCAGATGCGGAACTGCAGATCGACCTCCCGGATGCGCCGGCAGATTCGCTGACCACGGAAGACCTGCTGGACATCTACGCCACCATGCTCCTCGTCCGCACGCTGGACGAGCGGGTGTGGGCGATGAACCGGCAGGGCAAGGCGGCCATCGTCGCCTCCAGCCAGGGCCACGAGGCCGCGCAGCTCGCCTCCGTCTGGGCTCTCCGAAAGAACGCGCCGGACTTCTTCTGCTTCACCTACTACCGCGATCTTGCAGTAACGACAGCTCTCGGCCTGACCGCGGAGGATTCGTTGCGCGGCTTCCTCGCACGGGACGGCGAACCGCTCTCCGGCGCCCGCCAGTTCCCCCAACACGGGGCTGCGCCGGAGTTGAAGTTCATCAACCACTCCAACGTCATCGGCACGCACGTTCCCCAGGCCGTCGGTTGGGCGCTCGGGGCGAAGATGCGCGGCGAGGACACCGTCGTGGCGTGCTTCTTCGGCGACGGCACCACGAGCCAGGGCGAGGTGCACGAGGCGATGAACTTCGCCTCCATCCACAAGCTGCCCATCGTCTTCTTCGTCGAGAACAACAAGTACGCCATCTCCGTCCCCATGTCGCGCCAGATGGCTATCGAGCGGTACGCGCTGCGGGCCGAGGGGTACGCGATGCCGGGGACGACGGTCGACGGCACCGACGTGCGCGCCTCGTACCAGGCGGCTTCGACCGCGGTGCAGCTCGCGGCGATGGGCGGCGGGCCGAGCATCGTCGAGTTCGACGTCGAGCGTTACCTGCCGCACACGAGCGATGACGACGATACCGTCTACCGTGACCCCGCCGAGATCGAGGAGGCCCGGAAGCGCGACCCGCTGGAGAAGCTGCACGCGCTGCTCTCCGGCACGGGGATGCTCTCCGAGGAGCGCGACGCAGCGATGAAGAAGCGGGCGCGCGACGAGGTGAACGTGGCGACCGACGCCGCAGAGGCCGCGCCGTTCCCCAGCGACGAGGACGTGTTCCGCCACGTAACGAGCGAGACGTAGCGATGCCAGTCGTCACCGTCATAGAAGCGATACGCGACGCGATGCGCGAGGAGATGGAGCGCGACTCGTCCGTGTTCGTCATGGGCGAGGACGTGGGCCGCAGGGGCGGCGTCTTCCTCGCCACGAAGGACTTCCTGGACGAGTTCGGCGAGGAGCGCGTCGTCGACACGCCGCTCGCCGAGGCGTCGATAGCCGGCATCGCGGTCGGCGCGGCGCTCTCCGGCCTGCGCCCCATCGCAGAGGTGCAGTTCGCGGACTTCATCTGGCCGACGGTGAACCAGATGATCGGCGAGGCCGCGCGCATCCGCTACGGCTCCAACGGGAAGCTGAACGTGCCGATGGTGCTGCGCTCTCCCTACGGCGGACACGTGCGCGGCGGGCTCTACCACTCCCAGAGCGTCGAGTCGTACTTCGCGCACACGCCCGGGCTGAAGGTGGTCGCTCCCGCGACGCCGTACGATGCGAAGGGCCTGCTGAAGGCCGCCATCCGCGACGACGACCCCGTCATCGTGCTGGAGCATAAGCGGACGTACCGCTCGGTGCGCGGCGAGACACCGGACGAGGACTACGTCGTGCCCATCGGCTCCGCGGAAGTGAAGCGTGAGGGGACCGACGTGTCGGTCATCACGTACGGCCTCACGCTGCACTACTCCATGCAGGCGGCGGCTGAGCTGGAGAACGAGGGCGTGAGCGTCGAGGTTGTCGACCTCCGCACGCTGCGTCCGCTCGATACGGAAACGGTGCTGGAGTCGGTGCGCAGGACGAGCAAAGCGCTCGTGGTGCACGAGGACAACGCCGCCGTGTCGGTCGGCTCCGAGGTGAGCGCGCTCATCGCGGAGCACGCCTTCGAGTACCTGGACGCGCCGGTGATGCGCTGCGCGGGGCCGGAGATACCGGCGATGCCGTTCGCGCCCACGCTGGAGGCGGCGTACATGCCCACGGCGGAGAAGATAGCGGCCAAACTCAGAGAACTGGTGGCGTACTGAGCATGATCAGGATCATCGAACTGCCGCAGGTGGGCGAATCGGTGACGGAGGGCGTCATCGGCAAGTGGCTCGTGGAGCCGGGACAGCACGTCGAGAGATACGACCCCCTCGTCGAGGTCGTCACCGACAAGGTGAGCATGGAGGCGCCGTCGCCGTACACGGGCGTGTTCGTCCGTGCCCTCGCCGAAGAGGGCGAGACGGTGCCGATGGGCCAGCCGATCTGCGAGATGGAGGTCGAAGGCGAGGACGGGAGCCCTGTCATTCCGAGCGCAGCCGAGGAATCTCTCGGGGCGGAACGCAGTTCCGTCGTTCCTGCGGAGGCAGGGACCTCCCAGCCCGACTCCGCTGAACACCTCTCCCTTGAGGGGAGAGGTCGCGCCGAAGGCGCTGGTGAGGATGAACCTGGGGTGGATGTGGCCGAGGCCGAGCATGGATCCGCAGAGGGTGATGCCTCGGAGGACCAGGAGCCCACTGCTCTTCCCCTCTTCGAGGCCGAGGCTGAACCCGCCGCGTCCTCTGACCCCCTCTCCCTCGAGGGAGAGGGCCAGGGTGAGGGTGACTCCGCCGAAGAAGACGCCGGGCGCGTCGGCGGCGCGTGGGCGATGCCGGCTGCACAAGGAGCGGATGCGCCCGACGCTGGCGTGCCGGAGAGCGGGCAGGGCGAGGAAGCCGAGCATCACACGTTCGAGTTCATGGACAGCGTCCGCAGCGTCGGCCCGACCGGATCAGGGGAGCGCGGAGAGGGACGCCCCGACGCGCTCCAGGAGCAGGCGCTCGCTGAACGGGAGCACGAGCCCGCAGCGCCGAGCGTCGCCGAACCGGACCGCAGTCACGTCATCTCGCCGCTGGTCGCGAGGCTGTCGGCGCAATACGGCATAGACCTGTCGACGATCCGGGGCACCGGCACCGGAGGCCGCATCACGAGCAAGGACCTGCTCGAAGCCGTCAGCCGCATGACCGCCGGGCCGCAGGAGGAGGAAGCAGAGGAACCGGAAGCGGAGGAGGACCACCTCTCCCTTGAGGGGAGAGGTCGCGCTGAAAGCGCGGGTGAGGGTGAACCGGAAGAGGCTGAGGCTGCTGCCGGGGCCGAAGCCGAGCCTGAACCGGTAGAGGAGGCTTCGCCCGAGGAAGAAGTGGAAGCGGAGCCTGAGGCGGTAGCGGAGCAGCCCGCACCCGAGGAAGCCACAGAAGACGTCGAGGAGGAAGCGGCGGACCAGCCTCTGTTTGAGGAGGACATCGAGGAAGCGTTGGACGCTGCTGAGGAAGAGGCGGCAGTCGCACTGGAAGCGGAAGCTGAACAGGGACCGGCTGAGGAAGAAGCGCCGGTTGCAGAAGAGATTGTCGAGGAGGAGCCGGTCGCGGAAGCCGTCGCTGACGAGGAGGCGGAAGAAGCGGACAAGGAACACCTCTCCCTCGAGGGGAGAGGTCGCGCTGAAAGCGCGGGTGAGGGTGAACCGGCGGCAGACACCTCCGAGATGCCCCTGACGCCCGTCCGCCGCATCATCGCCGAGCACATGGCGCGCTCCTCCCGCGAGATACCCGCCGCGTGGTCGATGGTGGAGGTTGACGTCACCCGCCTCGTGCGGACGCGGGATGCGCTCAAGGCCGCGTTCGAGGCCCGGCACGGCGTACCGCTGACCTACCTGCCGTTCGCCGCCGCCGCGGTGGCGGCGGCCCTGCGGGAGCACCCGCGCCTCAACGCCCGCTGGGACGACGGCCACATCACCCTCAACAACCGCGTCAATCTCGCGGTCGCCGTCGCGACCGAGGCCGGGCTGATGGTGCCCGTCCTGCGCGACGCCGACACGCTCACCATCGCAACCATCGCTGCGGAGCTGCGCCGCCTGTCCGACGGCGCGCGGGCGGGCACGCTCGGCATCGAGGACGTGCAGGGCGGAACGTTCACGCTCAACAACACCGGCGCGCTCGGCTCCGTGGTCTCCGTGCCCATCATCAACCATCCGCAGGCCGCGATCATGACGACGGAAGCCATCGTGAAGCGCCCCGTCGTCGTCGAGGGCGATGCCATCGCTGTGCGCTCGATGATGAACCTCTGCATCACCTTCGACCACCGCGTCTGCGACGGCGCGGAGGCTGCCGCGTTCCTCAGCGCGGTCAAGGCCCGCCTCGAGGTCGTCGACGAGAGCATCGGCCTGGGGTAGGGCGTGTGGATCCGTCGTTCCCGCGGGGCAGGAACCTCGCCTGGGGTGTCGGACCCCCCCCTCCTGAGGGAGAGGGCAACGCGCTTCAGCGCGTGGGTGAGGGCCCTGTGTGTGGTGTGTGGGGCGGGCCGTCGTTCCCGCGCTTCAGCGCGCGCGGAGAGCAGGAACCTCGCCTCGGGGCGTCTGGTCCCCTCGCCCTGAGGGGAGAGGGTTAGGGAGAGGGTGAACCGGGGTGGAGCGGTGGCGGGCTTCTGGTCCCTTCCCCCTTGATGGGGGAAGGTTAGGATGGGGGTGAACCGGGGCGGGGATGGGTGGTTACGCTAACGATCTTGACGAGGAGTAACGATGCCTGAGTCCGACATCACGCTGCGCTACGGGATGAACCCCCACCAGACGCCCGCGAGAGCATTCGTCGAGCACGGCGTGCTCCCGTTCGAGGTCCGCAACGGCTCGCCCGGCTTCATCAACCTGCTGGACGCGCTCAACTCCTGGCAGCTCGTGCGCGAGCTGCGCGCCGCGACCGGCATGCCTGCCGCGGCATCGTTCAAGCACGTCAGCCCCGCCGGAGCGGCAGTCGGCGTGCCGTTGAGCGACACCCTCGCGCAGGCGTACTTCGTCGACGGCGCATCCCTCTCGCCGCTCGCCGCCGCCTACGCCCGCGCGCGCGGCGCCGACCGCGTGTCGTCGTTCGGCGACTGGATTGCGCTCTCGGACGTCGTCGACGAGCCGACGGCCCGCCTCATTCGCCGCGAGGTGTCGGACGGCATCATCGCGCCCGGCTTCACGCCCGAGGCGGCGGAGCTGCTCGCCGCCAAGCAGGGCGGACGCTACTGCATGCTGGAGGCCGATCCGGACTACGAGCCGCCCGACGAGGAGACGCGCACCGTCTTCGGCGTGCGGATGCAGCAGGGGCGCAACGACGCCTCCGACTGGGCCGCGCAGCTTGCCAACGTCACGGGCGCTGACGGCGGCCTGCCAGACTCCGCGCAGCGCGACCTCACCGTTGCGCTCGTCACGCTCAAGTACACGCAGTCGAACTCGATGTGCCTCGCGCTGGACGGGCAGGTCATCGGGAACGGGGCAGGGCAGCAGTCGCGCATCCACTGCACCCGGCTCGCCGCGAGCAAGGCGGACACCTGGTGGCTGCGCCAGCATCCCGCGACGCTGGGGCTGCCGTTCAGGGAAGGCATCGGGCGCCCCGAGCGCGACAACGCCGTCGACGGCTTCCTGCGCGACGACCTCGCCCCCGCCGAGGACGAGGTGTGGCGCGCCGCGTTCGCGGAGGTCCCGCAACGCCTCACGCCCGCCGAGCGCCGCGCATGGCTCGACCGACTCACCGGCGTCTCGATGGCCTCGGACGCCTTCATCCCCTTCCGCGACAACATCGACCGCGCGGCGATGAGCGGCGTGAAGTACGTCGTGCAGCCCGGCGGCTCCGTCCGCGACGACGACGTCGCCGCCGCCTGCGCCGAATACGGCATCGCCATGGCCCTCTCCGGCGTCCGCCTCTTCCACCACTAGCCGCGCCTCGTCATTCCCGCACCGGCGGGAATCCAGGTGCGCGGGCAGCGCACGCGGTGGGGTCGGTGGGTGGGGATGTGTCATTCTTGGCGGAGCCCGCGCTTCAGCGCGCGAAATCCTCTCGGGTGCCTGGTGTAGGGGCGTCCTCGTGGGCGCCCAGCTTGACCCACCTCTCCTGAGGGAGAGGTCGACGCGCTTGCGCGGCGGGTGAGGGCCCTCCGGGGTGGGGTATGCTGTGGCCGACGCCCCTTGAAGGAGCAACACACCTCATGGAACTGACCCTGCTCGGCACAGGCACGCCCCAGCCCAGCCCGCAGCGCGCGGGGCCCAGCAACCACCTGCGCATCGGCGGGCAGTCCGTCCTCGTCGACACGGGCACCGGCTGCGTGCGCCGCATGGTGGAGATCGGGGAGGACACCACCGAGCTCGACTACATCTTCCTTACCCACATGCACTCCGACCACACCATCGACCTTGCCCACGTCCTCATCACCGGCTGGATCCGCTACCGCAAGCGACCGTTCACCGTCGTCGGCCCGGCGCGCACGAGGGACTTCGTCGAGCGGCTCGTCCACGCCTTCGAGGAGGACATACGCATCCGCCGCCTCCACGACCGCGTGGGCGAGGACGTCATGAACGTGCGCGTCGTCGAGGTGGACCACAGCGACCACGTCGAAGGCAACGGCTGGCGCGCCACGGCGCTCGAGGTCGAGCACGGCTACGTGAAACCCGCGCTCGGTTTTGTGTTCGAAGAGGACAGCAGCAGCCTCGTCGTCTCCGGCGACACGGCGGTGAGCGACGCCATCGTCGAGGCTGCCGCATCCGCGGACATGTTGCTGCACGAGCTGATGTACACGCAGCCGCACCGCGGCGGCCCCGCGCCCGACGGACGCGACTACCACGAGGTCGATCGTGAGGACCTCACCGAGTTCGCCCGGCGCATCGCCAACTCGCACACCTGCCCGCACGGGCTCGCGGAGGTCGCCGCCCGCTCGGAGGTCCCGCACGTCATCGCAACCCACATGGGCGACGTCGACGAGCCGTGGTCGCGCGAAGTCATCAGCGCCAACTACGACAGAACGCTGACCTTCGGCGAAGACCTGATGCGGTTCACGGTGTAGTTTGGTCCCTTCCCCCTCGACGGGGGAAGGTTAGGATGGGGGTGAACCGGCGGATGGACGTTGCGGGGAGAGAGGGTAAGACGCCACGACGCGGCGAGGTGCACTGGCTCGGCGAGGGCATCGACTACGCCTGGGCGTGGGGGTTGCAGCGCGAGTTGCTCGAACAGCGCGTTGCCGGTGATCGCGAGGACACGCTGCTGCTCCTCGGCCATACGCCGGTCTACACGGCGGGACGGCGCTCCGTGCCGGAGGACGTGCTCACACAGCTCGATGCCCCGCTCGTCGAGACCGACAGGGGCGGGCAGACGACCTACCACGGGCCGGGACAGCTCGTGGGCTATCCCATCGTGTCGCTCACGGACCTCGGCCTCGGCCCGAGGCGGTACGTGGAGGCGGTCGAGAGCGCGCTCATCGCGGCGCTGGCCGAGTACGGCGTCCCTGCGAATCGCGAGGAAGGGCTGACCGGCGTTTGGACGGGCGCAGGGAAGATCGCCGCGATAGGCGTGAAGGTCTCGCGCGGCGTCACGATGCACGGCTTCGCGCTCAACGTCGCCACCGACCTTCGCGCCTACGACCCCATCGTCCCGTGCGGCATCGGTGACAGGCCAGTGACTTCGCTGCACGCGCTCCTCGGACGCGCGCCGGACCTGAAGGAGGCGGCCTACGTCGTGGCGGACGCGCTCGGCGCATCGCTCGGCATCGCGTGGCGCCCCCGTTAGCGGGCGATTCGCCATCCCGATCGCAGCGCGGCGCCCCCTTGCTTGTCCACCGATCGCAGCGCGGCGCCCCCTTGCTTGTCATCCGATCGCAGCGCGGCGCTCCTTTGCTTGTCATTCCGATCGCAGCGCCCCTTTGCTTGTCATTTCGAGCGCAGCGCAGCACCCCTTGCTTGTCATTCCGAGCGGAGCCGTCGACGCAGTCGGCGGCGCAGTCGAGGAATCTCTCGGGGAACGTCCGTGGAGAACGAGGCGCCTCCCCACGCGCTCGTTAGGGGCTAACGCGCAGCCCTTTTTCATGTACGGGCAGGTCGCCGCTCCCTAGAATTGCTCCATGCCCGCGACCCGCGAACTACTCGCGCTGCAATCGGTGGACGGTGAGCTTGCCGTTCGCCATACGCGGCTGGGCGAGATCGCGCCGCTGCTCGGCGACGACTCGGAGTTGCGCGCGCTGACCCGGCGCCTGGCGTCGGAGCAGGCGGAGGTCGACTCGGCGCTTGGGCGGCAGCAGGAGTTCGACTCGGTCATCGCCGGTTTCACGGAGCGCGTGGACGCCGCCGAGAAGAGGCTCTATAGCGGCGTGGTCGTGAACCCCCGCGAACTGCAGGACCTCCAGGCCGACGTCAACATGCTCAAGCGCCAGCGCGGTCACGAGGAAGACGCGCTCCTCGAAGTGATGGTGGAGCTCGACACCGCGCGCGGCAAGCGGGACGCCTCCACGAAGGAGTTGGAGTCCCTGAAGGTGTCGTGGGCTGCGGAACAGGAGTCGCTCACGGCGGAGAAGCAGCGGCTGGAGGCGGAAGTGGCCGACTTCGAGGGTCAGCGCGAGTCCCTCACCGGACGCATACCGCCGCCGGAGGTCGCGCTGTATGAGCAGGTGCGGAGGAACCACCCGCACCCCGTCGCGCAGATGCACAACAACGCATGTAACACGTGCCGCGTCGGCGTCCCGATGCGCACGGCGCAGGAGGTGCGCACCTCCTCGGCCCCGGTTCGATGTCCGAACTGCGGGCGCATCCTGTTACCGGAGTAGTCCGGCCCGAAAAGCAAGACAGCATGGAGTAGAGCGATGCGAGCTATCGGCTATTTCACCGTGGACACGGAAGCGCGGAATTCCCGCGCAGCCAGCGAAGCCCTGATGCAGGCGTTCCAGGAGTACTGCGAGACGCGGCGGCACATCCCGCACGGGACGTTCGCGGACCTCAAGGGCGAGGGCGGCGGCGAGGGCTGGCAGGAGATGATGGACTTTATCCGGGAGAACCGCCAGGGCTACCTCGTCGTCACGCCGGACGCGGGCCACCTCGGCACGACGCTGGAAGAGCAGGTGGAGCGCATATTGGAGATGGACGCGCTCTCGTCCAAGGTCGTGTGCGACGACCTCGACCTGCCGGACCCGTTGCAGAACGCCCTGCGCAACTCCCGGAAGTCGGCGCAGCGGAGCGAGCGCATCAGGGCGGGGATGATGGCGAAGGCTGCGAAGGGTCTCGCCCTCGGCAAGCCGCCCTACGGCTACTACGTCACCGCTGACGGCGCGTTCCACGTCTCGCCGAAGGAGTCGGAGGTCGTCAAGACGATCTTCCGCCTCTACCTGCAGCCCGGCGGCAGCGTGCGGTCGGTCGCCGCGGCGCTGAACGCACGGAACGTCCGGACGAGGAGCGGACGCCGCTGGAGCCTCGTGACCGTGCGGGACGTGCTGCGCAACGCCGCCTACATCGGCACGTACCACCGGTTCGGAATGCGCATACCGGGAAGCTACGAGCCCATCGTTTCCTCGATGGTCTTCCGCCGCGCGCAGGACCGGCTGCAGGAGCGGGGCCCGTCGCAACGCACCTCGCGCCCCGCGCCCGTGTTCCTGCTCTCAGGCGTGCTCTACTGCCACCACTGCGGCAAGCGGATGATGGGAATCGTGCGCCGCCAGACGTGGCGCCGGAAGGACGGCGAGCGTGCGCGCGCGCAGTATCGCTACTACCAGTGCCAGTCGCGCATCAACCGCAACCAGTGCGACTACCGCACGATGAAGGCCGACGAGCTCGAGGAGGAGGTCGTGCGCGTCGTACGGGAGCGGCTCGCGGCGGGCGAGCGCGGCGACGACCCCGGCGACGTTTCTTGGCTCGCGGGCGACAAGGCCCGCTCCGAGGCGACGATGCACTCGCTCGACAAGCAGTTCATGGAGGGCGTGCATCGCGCGGCGAACGGGACGATGTCCCTCTCCACGTTGCGCGGCGGCCTCGAGCAGCTGCGCGCCATCAAGCACGACCTCGGCGAGCAGGTGCGGCAGGCGGGCGACAGCGCGGCTGCCCGCGACCGGCTCGAAGCCAACGTCACGAAGGTCCTCAACGAGTGGAACGACCTCCCCGCCGCCGAGCGCCGCGACCTCCTCCGCTCCGTCGTCTCCAGGGTCACCGTCAAGCGCGGCAAGCCGGAGATCACCCTCCGCTAGAGATTCCGTCATTCCAGCGGAGGCTGGAATCCAGAGGCGGAAGGCGGGAGGACGTCCGGTCCCCTCTCCTGCGTGGCGGGGCAGGGGTGTGGCCGTTGTCATGTTGAGCGGGGCCGGAGGCGGAGTCCCGCGCTTCAGCGCGCAACATCCTCTCGGGACCGCCCGCTCATGGTGAGCCTGTCGAACCACCCGTCGTTCATGCGAAAGCGGGAACCCCGCCTGGTGTAGGGGGTCCCTTGTGGGCGCCCGGCCTGCCCCCACCTCTCCCCCAGGGAGAGGTCGACGCGCTTGCGCGGCGGGTGAGGGAGGCCCGGCGGGCGTATACTGAACACGTCAAGAGGGCCGGGCGGCCGCTCCGGCATCGCCGGGGAGGAAAGTCCGGACTCCACAGGGCAGGGTGCTGGGTAACGCCCAGGCGCAGCGATGCGACGGAAAGTGCCACAGAGACCACAGCGCCGATGGCCCCGCTGACGCGGGGGACAGGCAAGCGTGAAACGGTGCGGTAAGAGCGCACCAGGTCCCGGTGCAAGCCGGGATGCTGGCAAACCCCACCCGGAGCAAGGCCAAATAGGGGGACGTCTCCGCTCTGCGGAGCGCAGCGCCCGGCTGCAGTCCCCGGGTAGGCCGCACGATCCCTTCCGGCAACGGGGGGACCAGATAGATGGCCGCCGCCTCGTTAGCGAGGTACAGAATCCGGCTTACAGGCCCTCTTGGCGCTCGCCCGACCACGGAGGCAACGTGAGCATCCTGACTTGGCTCACTCGTCGGCGCCAAGGCGCCTGCGAGCACGTTTGGCAGCGCCGCGATGGCGTCTGGTGCTACACCTACGAGGCCCTGCTTCTGAATAGCGGGCGTGTGATTCGATGCATGGTTTGTGGCGCCGAGACCGACACCCAGGAACGAAGTGGCTAAGACAGTAGGCTAACGAGGTTCGCGCGAGTTGCAAGCCGACTCGTGCACGCCTAGAGCGTAAACCACTGCGTCTTCGTCGCTGGGGCTGAAGACATAATGCCACTGCTTGCTGGAAGGGTTACTGGCATAGCGGCTGTTGTTGATGAACCTTCTCTCGGGATCGTCGAACTGCGGGTAGGCATAGACGGTGTACTTCAGAGCGTTCCCGTGACTGTCGCCTATGTTGTAGCGGACAGTGCCGAAGCGAGTCCTCTGAGGGCGGTTCAAGTGGAAGGTGTTGCCTATCTCCTCGTACTGAACATCGGGTATGTAGTCGCGGAGACGCCGAACATACTCTAATGCATATCGCCGTTGGTCCTCTGTCATCGGGTACTCACTCCTACTCGTGTCGAGATTGCTGGGGCGGGAGGTGACCGCTCTAGCTCCCCCTGTATGCAGCATGCGTCCATCCTAGCACTCTCCTCCCACGCCGCCTGTACGCCTACCGACACCCTATAGTTGCGCAAGCAACATATCACCGGTTATCATGTATGCAGACATAGCGGTCGGCTGATGCAGCCGGCGCGAGCGAACGGATCGGGGACGAGCCCCGGCCTCTAGAGGCCGGGGCTCTTTTGGTTAACGAGGCACGCCAAGCATCACGAAGGAATGGCAGCGAACGGAAGGCATGACATGAGCAACGAGGTCCGCTATCCACAGTACCGGGACGACCCCGCGGGGTTCGTCGAGAACGTCCTCGGCGCGGCGGGGAAGCCGTACTCGAAGCAGCGCGACATGCTGAACGCCGTCGCAGGGTCCCGGCGCGTGTCCGTCGTGGGCGCTAACGGGAGCGGCAAGGGCTGGGCGCTCGCCCGTCTCATCCTCTGGTGGGTCGAGACTCGCGCCCAGGCGAAGGTTGTCGTCCTCTCCTCCACCAACCGCCAGGTGTGGGAGGTGCTCTGGCGGGAGCTCGCCGCCGTCGTCGAGGCCGCGGGCGACGCCCTGAGCGGGAAGATGACGAAGGGCGGCTACACCATCTCGCCGGAGCGGTTCGCCATCGGCTTCGCCACGAACAACCCGGACAACATCCACGGCTTCCACTCGCCGGAACTGCTGCTCATCGTCGACGAGGCGCACGCGGTCCGCGAGTCCCACTTCGACGCCGCGCTCCGCCTCAACGCGTCGAAGACGCTCTTGGCGGGCAACGCCTTCTCCACCTCCGGCACGTTCTACGAGTCTCACCACGGGAAGCGCGACCACTACGAGCGCATCCGCATCTCCGCCTACGACACGCCGAACCTCACCGGCGAGGAGCCCGCGCGGCCCGGCCTTATCACTGCCGAGGACATCGCCGACAAGGCCCTGCAGTGGGGCGAAGACCACCCCAAGTTCATCGCCGCCGTCTACGCGCAGTTCCCCGACACGCTGGAGGACTCGCTCGTCGGGCGCACCGCGGTCGAGGACGCGATGCGCGAGGACGCCCCCACCGGCGAGGGCGCGCCGACCGAAGAGGACGACGCCCGCCAGCCGGTGTACATCGGGGTGGACGTCGGCCGGTTCGGCGACGACAAGTCGGTGCTCTGCGCGCGCCGGGGGCAGCGCGTCGTCGCGCTCAAGTCGTTCGAGCGCATCGACACCATGCGCCTGGCGGGGGAGGCCAATCTCATGGCGCGCGAGCTCGGCGCGGAGGCGATCTTCGTGGATGAGGGCGGCGTCGGCGGGGGCGTCGCCGACCGGCTGCGCGAGCTGCGCGCGCCCGTCCACGGCGTGCAGTTCGGACGCAGGGCGCCCCATCCCACGCGCTTCGCGAACCACCGCTCCGAGCTCTTCTGGGACCTGCGCCGTCTCATCAACGACCGCCTCATCGCGCTGCCGGACGACGAGGAGCTCGCCGCTCAACTGCTCTCGCTGCGCTACGACGTCTCCAGCTCCGGCCAGGTGGTGATGGAGAGCAAGCGGGAGCTGCGCAAGAAGAAGCTGCGGTCGCCGGACCGCGCCGACGCGCTCGCCCTCGCATTCATGACCCCGCCGTCGCTCCAGATCTGGACCGGCTACGAGCCGTTCCTCCTCCCGCGTTCCGGTGGAGGCGCGCGTCCACGGCCACCCACAGGCATCCCCGTCCCTCCGCCTACGCGCGACGAAGACGAGCACGACCCGGACGCCGGCGATGACGTGGACTCCGCCACGCTCCCCCCGCACCTCGGCGTGTGGTGATGACGGTGCTTGTCATTCCGAGCGGAGCCGTCGGCGGTAGCCGATGGCGGAGTCGAGGAATCTCTCGGGGGAACCCCTCTCCCTTGAGGGGAGAGGTCGCGCTGAAAGCGCGGGTGAGGGTGAACCGTCCCCCCGACGTTCTTCCCGAGAGGATGTTGCGCGCTAAAGCGCGGGGCTGCGCTTCAGGCCGTGCCTTCAGCTTCGCTCAGCATGACAGTGCTACCGCGGGATGGCGAGTTCGAGGTTGGGCGGCTCGTCGACCTTGGCGTAGAGCCAGTCGTGCATGTGCTCGTACCAGGACTCGCCCTTGGGGAGCGTGCCGATGGCGGAGCGCACGCGGTACCACTCCGGGTTCTCGACGCACGGCGGCGTTACGTTGTCGTAGTGGAGCGCCTTCGCCGCGTTGAGGAGCCGCCGCCGCACCTGGATGATCATGCCGTCCGAGCGTCCGAGGTGTTCGATGCTGCGGTTCTGGACAGGGCCCATGCTCTCGGTCACGGCCTGGTCCTGCAGGAAGACGGTGGCGATGCCGGTGAACGTTTCGGTGCGCTGCCGGTCACGGTCGATCTCGTAGTCGTTCGTCTTGTTGGCGCGCGGACGGAATCGTCCGAGCGGGCCCGCGGTGTCGGGCAGCAGCTCGCCTGCGGGATGCGTCGCGTTGCCGAGCACGCCGAACCGCCTGCTGTCCGCGACGTTCTTCGTGGGGTGCCAGGAGACCGTCCAGACCATCGTGTGGTGGTCGTCCATCGGCACCCAGACGTGGCCGGGCACCGTGCCGTCGGGAGCGGCGGGGAAGAACGTGAAGATGGGGAAGAGGAACTGCGTTATGCGCCAGTAGGTGGTCTCCTCGTTCTCCTCGCGGTTCGCGCCGTAGACGACGCCATACTTCGTCGGGACGACCTCCAGCGTGGGGTGCTTGTCGTTGTGCCAGACGCCGGTATTGCCGGAGCCGTCCGGGTCCAGCCTGCCGTGCAGGAAGAAGAGGTGGCTGGTGTCGATGTCGCCTTCGAGGCCCTGCATCCAGTTGCAGGCGCGCTGCGCGAGGGAGAAGTTGCGCTGCTCCTCCGGCATGACCGTCCATTCGAAGTCCGGCAGCCCGGGCGGGTCGCCTTCGCCGAGGTACGCCCACACGACGCCGCCGTGGACCGCGCCACGGTACGCCCACGCGCGGATCTTGTCCTTGAAGTTGCTCTCGCCCGGCTCATTCGGCATGTCGATGCACTGGCCGCTGACGTCGTACTTCCACCCGTGATAGACGCAGCGCAGGCCGTTGTCCTCGTTCCGTCCGTAGAAGAGCGATGCGCCGCGGTGCGGGCACGTCTCGGAGAAGACGCCCACGTCGCCGCTGGAGTCGCGGAAGACGATGAGGTCCTCGCCGAGCAGGCGGAAGCGCTGGGGGTCGCAGTCGGGGCCGCCGAGCTCTTCGACGGGCATGACGGGGAGCCAGTAGCGGCGCATGAGTTCGCCCATCGGCGTTCCCTTGCCCACCTGCGTCAGCATCTCGTTGTCTGCCGTGCTCAGCATTGCGGGTCCTCCGTGTCCAGCCTTGGACTGCGCTCCGATTACGCGCTATCTTATAGCCGCATCGTTGCAGTTGCTATTGTGGCGATGCGGACGCTCCGGCTTCAAGAGGGCAGGGGCGCAGAGGAAGGAGCACTTATGGCCATCAATCCGTACACGCTTCCACCGGACCTGCAGGGCTGGCGCGGCGAGTCGATCCCCGGAGCGCACAAGCGCAAGTGGTTCACGCTGGTCGAGAACGACAAGTGCCTCGTGACGGCGCTGCTGCTCATCCCCGGCGAGGTCGGCATCCGCCACTCGCACGAGTCGGGCGAGCTGTCGGTCCACTTCTCGGACGAGATGCGCCCGGAGGTGACGTGGAACCCGCCCGGCATGGTGCACGGCGGCGTTCCCGCGCCCGCGAACCCGGTCGAGGCCGCGGTGGAGGGGCTGATAGACGAGGAGGCGATACGGGCGTCCGGCAACCCGGAGTTCGCGCGGTTCATCGCAGGCGTGCTGGAGGCGCACGTGAAGCGGGTCGACGAGATCGTCGCGGAGCGGACTCGCCCCGCGCCCGCGCCGCGTGTCATCGTGGACGTGCTCTTCCCGCCGTTCAAGACGACGATCGTCGACCCCGGCGTCGCGGACGGCAAGACGGTCACCGGTCAGTGGTACGACTAGGGCTACCCTCACCCGCCACCCGCCGGGTGGCGACCTCTCCCAGAGGGCGAGGTGGGTTCGCCCCCTTCCCTCAGGGAGATGGCCAGGTGAGGCGCCCCGAACGGGACGCATGTGGCTTGGCGGCCACACTGGATTCCCGCCTTCGCGGGAATGACGAGAAGGGCAGAACGACGGAGAGGGCTGCGAGGTTGCGCGCTGAAGCGCGGGCCTCCGCAGGAACGACGGGATAGCAAAGGAGGCGTGTGATGGCACGGACGTACAACGGCCCGATCTACGACGGCGACGGCCACGTGCTGGAGAACAAGGAAGCGATCATCGACCGGATGCCGAGCGATCTGCAGGCCAGCCGCGCGGTGGAGCGGATGCGCCGCCGGAACATCTTCCCGGAGCTGGACAACTACCACAACCTGCTCAGCATCTCGCCGCCCGGCTCGTTCTCCAACCCGGAAGAGGTGCGCGGGTGGACGCGCTTCATGGACGAGCTGTCCATCGGCGGGGCGGTGCTCTACCCGACCGACGCGCTCGCCGTGGGGCGGATGGTCGACCTCGACCAGATAGCGATGGCGACCAGCGCCTACAACGACTGGATACACCAGGAGTACCTGCAGAAGGACGACCGCCTGCAGGCGGTGGCGCTGCTGCCGATGCAGGAGCCGGAACTCGCGGCGGCGGAGCTGCGGCGAGCGGTGGAGGAGCTGGGTATGTGCGGCGGAATGCTGCCCGCTACCGGCCTCCAAGGCCACCTCGGCTCGAAGCACTTCTGGCCGGTCCACGAGGAGGCGGACCGTCTCGGGTGCTGCCTCTCCGTCCACGGCGGCTCGTACCCGGACCTGGGCTTCCACGACTTGAATATCTTCGCGGCGATCCACGCGATGGGGCACCCGTTCGGCATCATGATCTCGTTCATGAGCATGCTGTTCAACGGCATCTTCGACAGGTTCCCGAACGTGCGCTACGGCTTCATGGAGGGCGGCGTCGCATGGTTCCTGATGGCGCTCGAGCGCGGCGACGGCTCCTACAACTCGTTCACCCCGCTCGACCCGAACCGGCGCTTCCTGCAACTGCGCGACGGCGAGAGCGTGCGGGAGAACATCCTGCGCCACGTTCATGCAGGGCGCATCTTCGTGGGCGTCGAGGGCGACGAGCCCGACCTCGCGCACGCGGTGCGGACGGTCGGCAGCGACCCGTTCATCTGGTCGAGCGACTTCCCGCACGAGGTGACGGTGGAGACGTGCGCGCTGGAGATACGGGAGCTCGTCGAGAACGAGGACGTGCCGGACGCCGACCTGGAGGCGATCCTCTGGAAGAACGCCGCGCGGATGTACGGTCTGCGCACGCCTGCGGCAGCGTAGGGGTCATGTTCCTCTGCGTCGTACCCGCACGCGGTTCTGTGTGACCACGATCAGTGCCGACTCACGCATCGCGTCCGCGTGGCGTTCGATGAGTTCCTGCATCGCCGCTACTTTTCCGGCAACCGACATGTCACCGAAACGGATGATGCAGGGATGCGTCAACCCGCGCACGAACACCAACTCGCCAAAGTCCTTGTCTTCAGTGATGAGTATCCGGTGTTCGTTCGCTGCAAGTGCCAGGAGTTCTTCATCAGCAGCACGCGGGTCCCTCTCCACAGCAGAGACGACATCGTGCCCCGCTTCCGTCAACATCGCGTACATGCTTCGGGACGACGCGCATACGTCGAGGAGGAAGCGCACGAAGTTTCACTCGTGGACGGGGATGCGCTCGTGTACATGCTCGCCGGCCACCGTGCGGTGAGCGAACAAGAGGCATGCCTGTATGTCGTCTCGTTCGAGGATGGGGAACTGGGCGAGGATCTCGTCTGCCGTGTCGCCCGCCGCCAGCATGCCGAGGACGTGCTCAACCGCGATCCGCATATCGCGGATGATGGGCTTGCCACCGAATACGTCGGGGCGCACGGTTATGCGTTCGAGCAGTTCGTGTTCAGTCGTCATGCCAGTTCCCCAGGGCATGTCTCATGCAGCAGGCACATCATAGCAGAGCGTTCGGCTTCCGAGAGCGGGTGAGGCGCGGTTCCTGCCTTCGCGGGGTGGTTCGACAGGCTCACCGCGAGCGGGAGCAGCCTAGAGCTGGCGGAGCCTGGGGTCGAGGTAGTCGCGGAGCCAGTCGCCGAGGAGGTTCATGGAGAGCACCGTGAACATGATGGCGAGGCCCGGGATGACGGAGAGCCACCAGGACGTGACGATGAAGTCGCGTCCCTCGGCGACCATGACGCCCCACGCAGGGTCCGGCGGCGGGATGCCCGCGCCGAGGAAGCTGAGCGACGCTTCGAGCAGGATGACGTTCCCCACCTGGAGCGTCGCGAGGACGATGATGGTGTTGAAGACGTTGGGGAGGATGTGGCGGAAGATGATGCGCAGGTTGGAGGCCCCCGCGACGCGGGCGCGCGCGACGAAGTCCATCTCCTTGAGCGTCAGCACCTCCGCGCGCACCTGACGGGCGTAGCGCGACCAGAGCAGGAGCGCGACGACGGCGACGGTCGTCGCCGTGCCGGGTTCGAACAGCACCACGAGCACCAGCGCGAGCAGGATGAGCGGGAGCGAGAGGTTGATGTCGACCAGCCGCATGATGACGTGGTCCCACCAGCTGCCGAAGTAGCCCGCAACGAGGCCGAGCACCGAGCCGACGATGCCGCCGACGGCCAGAGCGGCGAGCGAGACGAGCGCCGCGGTGCGCGCGCCGAAGATCATTCGGCTGAGGATGTCGCGCCCCTGGCGGTCGCTGCCCAGCGGGTAGCTCCAGTCGCCGCCGTCCGTCCACGCGGGGGGCAGGAGGCGCGCGCGGAGGTTGCCGTCGATAGGGTCGTGCGGCGCGATGAGTTCGGCGAAGAGGGCGGGGATGACGAGGACGATGAGGAGCACGGCAACGGGGATGACGGGGTAGCGGCGCAGGAACGTCCAGACCCATCCGACGATCCGGGCGCCGGGCACTCGCGCGACTGCGGCAGGGGAGGTTGCGACAGCCATGTCAGCCTCTCCCTCCGCCGTAGCGGACGCGCGGGTCTATGTAGGCGTAGAGGATGTCCACGATGAGGTTGATGGTGATGAACATGGCGGAGATGAGGATGACGAGCCCCTGCACGACGGAGTAGTCGCGCGCGTTCACGGAGGTGAGGGCGAGCTGGCCGATGCCGGGCCACGCGAAGACGGTCTCCAGCGTCACGACGCCGGTGACCATGATGCCGGCGATGATGCCGAACAGGGTGAGCGGGGGTATCGCGGCGTTCTTGAGCGCGTGCTTCCAGATGACCTTCCATTCCGCCGTGCCCTTGATGCGCGCGAACTTTACGTACTCGCTGTCCAGCACGTTCAGCATCGCGGAGCGGGTAAGGCGCATGAAGGCGGCCACGGAGAACCAGCCGAGCGCCACGCCGGGCAGGATGATGTGCGTGAAACCTCCCTTACCGGAGACCGGCAGCCAGCCCAGGTTTACTGAAAAGATCCAGATGAGGACGATGCCCAACCAGAAGGGGGGCAGCGACTGTCCGAGGAGCGCGATGATCTTTCCGATCATGTCGATGGGGGTGCCCTTCTTGACCGCCGAGACGACGCCGATGGGCACGGCCATGAGCACGCTGACGAACATGGCGAAACCGGCGAGTTGCAGGCTGTTGGGGATGGCGTCGCCGATGAGGCCCATCGCGCTCTGTCCCTGGAACTTGATGGAGGGGCCGAAGTCCAGCTGGAGCGCGTTGCCGACGAACAGGATGTACTGCTCCCAGAGCGGCTTGTCGAAGCCCCAGAGAGCGGCGACGCGCCTGAGGTCTTCCTCCGTGGCGTCAGCGGGGGCGAGCACGTCGAGCGGGCTGCCGGTGATGCGGACGAGCGTGAAGACGATGATGCTCACGCCTATGAGCGCGAGCACCGCCTGGAAGAGCCGGATGATGATGTAGCGTTGCATGGGTCGTTGGGCGGCTATGTTACCGCATCATCTGTTCTGACGAGGGCCATGGCGCGGACGCCGGCCTTGTAGTGCTCCTCCGGCGTGACGATGGGGCCGGGGTGATAGGTGTAGCCGGCGCCGGGGTCGAGGAACTCCTCGTACAGCAGTTCCCTGTGTCCGGGGTAGGTAACGGTCATGGCATAGCAGGCGAAGCCCGGCACGTAGAACCGTGCGACGCCCCGCGCGTCGGTCCTCGAGCGGCCAAGGCCCGCGACGGCGACTTCCGCGCCCGCCACGGGACCGCCGTCGCGGTCGAAGACCTGCACGCTGACGTTGGGGCGCGGCAGCAGGCCCAGGGAGAGCCTGCGGCGGAGTCTCTCTCTGCGGCTGAGCAGCGCGTCCTCCGCGACCTCTCCGACGACGTCGGACTCGAACCCCGGCCCCTTGGGCGTCCGCCAATCGGGGCCGTACTTGCGGCGCAGGTACTCCTCGGGCGGGTTGGGTGTGCGGAAGCGCTCGCCGATGAACTCGATCTCTCCGAGGCTCTCGAAGAGGTGCAGCGGCAACTCGACGCCGGGGAACTCGTACGCCCTGCCGTTGATGATCTTGTGGCACGTCCAGTCAGTGCGGATGCCGTCCTTGATGAGGGCCACGCTGACGTGGCGGACGTTGGGCTTTATGCGCGGGTAGAAACCGTATGACCGGAACGCTTCCCCGACACGGTAGATCGTGTCCATATCGAGGCCGTGCATCCCGATGACGCCCGCGGTGTCCATCTCGTCGTCCCAGGGGATGAAACGCCCCTCGCGCACTGCGCCGAGGAGGGTTCCCGAGCCGATCCAGAAGATGACGCCCTGCTCGTCGAAGATGCGCTTGACCTCCTTGAGCCGCGCGGCGGCGACATCGGGGTCGAGGGGCGTTGGGTCCTTGATCGTCTTCTCGTAGGCTGCTTCGCCTGCGGCGTTCGTTTCGGTCATGGTGCGCCTCCTGTCTCCGGGGGCTGCCAACCCCCCGGTTCACCCCCATCCTAACCTTCCCCCGTCAAGGGGGAAGGGACCAGACATCCCGCAGCCTCCAGCCCCACCGTGGCGCCCGCGTGCCCTGGCGGGCACCTCTGGATTCCCGCCTTCGCGGGAATGACGGAGAGATGCGCGAGTGGCGGCGAAGGGTCGTGGTTCGACAGCCTCACCGTGAGCGGGGAACCCCCGAGAGAGTCTCGACTCCGCTGCGCTTCGCTCGAAATGACAGATGTGTGGTCGGAACGGCGGGACTGGCGGAGAGAAGGGGGGGCGGGCTCCAGAACGGAGCCCGCCCCTGAGCGGTCGTTACTTGGCGACGAGGCCTTCCAGGTGGTCGACCGGTGCGCCGGAGACCATGCCGGAGTAGATGTAGTCGGCGACCACGTCCGGGTCTGCGACGACCTCGTTCGGCAGGTAGAAGAGCGGGATGTCCTGGTGGAGGTCGTAGTACATGTCGCCGACCTCCCGCAGCAGGTCGTCGCGGTCCTGTGGGGTGTTGGTGTTGAGCGCCTCGCGCATGATCGCCTCGGCGTCCGGGTTCTGCAGTCCGATGTAGAGGACGGGGATGAGGGAGCTGCCGTAGACGTGCACGGTCACCAGCTGTGCGCCGCTCGTGTTGACCGGGACGACGTGGTTGTCCCAGCGCATCTCGCGCTGCTTCGTGCGGTACTCGGCGGGGTCGACCCGTTGTTCGACGACGTCGACGCCGATGTCGCGCCAGAAGTTCGCGATGGCCTGCATCACGTCCAGACCTGCGGGTACTCCGGGAAGGTTGGTGAGCTGGATCGTTATCTGCAACTGGTCGATGCCAAGCTCCTGCAGGCCCTGCTCCAGGAGGGCGCTGGCCGCGTCCTCATCGTAGCCGTACTCGTCCGGGAAGCGGGTGACCCAGTCCGGGTTCCATCCCACGCGCTGGGCGTTGTCCGGCAGGTAGTGGTTCTTGTACATGGTGAGGCCCTTGCCCGCGAAGAAGGCGTCGTTGAGGGCGTCGCGGTCTATCGCCTTGTTGAGCGCCTTGCGGACGTTCAGGTTGGCGATGGGCGTGTTGGGGTAGGCGGGGTAGGCCTTCTGGGCGAGGTCTCCGCTCCACTCGCCGTGGCGGTCGTTGGCGAGGTTGGGACCGGCGGGTACGTAGACGCCCTGCCAGGCGAGGAAGTAGCGGTTGGCGGGCACCTGGGCGGCGAACGTGACGTAGCCGCGCGCCTCCGCGTCCTCGATCAGCTCCTGGGGCAGCTTGGCGAGGTGCACCTCGCCCGCGATCAGCTTCGCGTGGCGGGTGGAGGCCTCGTTGATGAACTGGAACTCGAACTCGGGGAAGTCGGGCGTGTCGCGCCAGTGGTCTTCCATGGCCTGGTAGACGACGCCGCTCTGCTCGTCCATGGAGACGATGGTGTAGGGCGCGGTGCCGGCGAGCGGGACCTCGTCCCCGAGCGGGTCGCGTCCGTCGACAAGTTCGGCGAGGCGCGGGTCTTCCTCATAGGCGCCCCACTCGGAGGACTGCTTGCTTGCGAGCAGTCCGGGTCCCCGCGAGAGGAAGTCCGCCTTGCTGGCGATCTCCATGCCGCCCTGGATCTCGGAGATGACTTCCAAGACATCGGCATTCGGGGCTTCGGTGCGGAAGACGACCTCGTAGGGGCCGATGATCTCGACGTCGGTGACGATGTCGCGCATCGTGCGGGCCTCGCTGCCGACGTCGTCGGGCAGGATGTTCATGAGCCAGGAGAAGCGGACGTCCTCGGCGGTCATCTCGCCGAAGCCGTTGTGGAACTGCACGCCCTCACGCAGCTTGAAGCGCCACGAATGGCCGTCCGGCTCGAGGCCCCACTCAGTGGCGAGCTGGGGCACGTAGGCGCCGTTCGTCTTGTCGAAGCCGACGAGGTACTCGTAATGGGGCCGGATGTACCAGTTGCTGGCCTGACCGGGGATGCGGCGGATGTTGCTGAAGTCGACCGGCGACCCGACGGCCATGATGACGCGGTCGACCGCAGGCCCCGTGGGTTCAGGAGTAGGCGTGGCTGTCGGGTCGGGCGCCGGGGCAGGCGCATCCGGGGTCGTGCCCGACGGGGCGGGTGGGCTGGTCGGCGTGGGCGTTGCGGTGGGGTCTTCGCCGTCACATGCCGCGCCGAACAGGGCGAGCAGCATGCTGAGCGCCACCACTATGAATAAACGAGTGTGGTTCCTGACCGTACGCACGACGCCTCCCTTTGCCGCGTATGAGCGTATGCTGTTGCGAAACCGTGCGCCCCCGTTAAGATTGAGGTGCACGGCTGCAAGAGCAGGGGCGCATTATACGCACGGAGGCACAGGCGCGCCATGCGCGTGCGCCAATGAAGGGTAAAGGAGGTGCCGCATGTTGAGCCACGCTGACAACGAGCTCATCACCCGTACGGGCAGGGGCACGCTGATGGGCGCGCTCTTCCGCCGCTACTGGCTGCCCGCGCTGATCTCCACCGAGCTGGAGGCGGATGGCGCTCCCGTGCGCTTCCGCCTGCTCAACGAGGACCTCGTCGCGTTCCGCGATACGAGCGGCGAGGTAGGCATCCTTTCCGAGTACTGCCCGCACCGAGGGGTGTCGCTCGCGCTCGCCCGCAACGAGTACGACGGTCTGCGCTGCCTCTACCACGGCTGGAAGTTCGACGTCACCGGCCGGTGCGTCGACATGCCGACGGAGCCGGTGGAGAGCGGCTTCCGCAACAAGGTAAAGGCAGGGGCGTACGCGGTACGGGAGCACGGAGGCGCGGTGTGGGTGTACATGGGCGCTCCGGAGAGTGAGCCGCCGTTCCCCTTCTACTACTGGACGACGGTGCCGGACTCGAACCGCATCATGGCGAAGTGGATACAGGACGCGAACTGGCTGCAGAGCCTGGAGGGCGGGATCGACACGGTGCACGCCTCGTTCCTGCACAACACCGCTGAGGGGCCGATGGCCGCTCCCGGCACACAGCGCGGCAACACGCTCATGTTCAACGACACGAGGCCGAAGCTGGAGATAGAGGAGACCACCTACGGCTTTCGGTACGCCTCGATACGCAGGGGGCCGGACGAGAGCAAGCGCTACGTGCGGATAACGCCCCACATCATGCCCGCGTCGTCATACCCGCCGTTCTCCAGGGAAGACAACCGCATCTGGAATATGTGGGTGCCCCGCGACGACGGCACCTGCTGGGCGTGGGACGTGTGCTTCAACGAGACGAAACCCATGTCCGACGAACTGAAGGAGCAGTTGAAGGAGTACCGGGGTTACTACGCGTTCGACCCGAAGACGTTCGTGAAGTACGCGGGGCCGCAGAACATGTGGCTGCAGGACCGCGAACTGATGAAGAAGGAGAGCTGGTCCGGCATCCGCGGGCTGTTCGTGCAGGACAACGCGGTGCAGGAGAGCATGGGCCCCATCGTCGACCGCACTATCGAGCATCTCGGCACGACGGACGCGGCCATCATCAGGGCGCGCAAGCTGTACATCAAGGCCGCCATCGCACTCGCGGAAGAGGGCGTCGAGCCGCCGGGCGTGTGGGAGCAGGGCGACTACGAGCTGATCCGCTCCGACGCGTACGTCCAGCCGGTGGACGTTCCGTGGAAGGTCGAGCGTCCGCTGGAGGAGCGGTTCGCGGTGGGGGTTGGGTGAGGATGGAGCACCCTCACCGCGCGCTGAAGCGCATTACCTCTCCCCGAGGGCGAGGTGGGCTGCGAGGTTGCGCGCTAAAGCGCGGGCCTTCGCAGGAACGACGGAGGCTGCGCTCCGTCAGTGTCTCCCCGAGGATGCTTCGACTCCGCTGCGCTACGCTCAGCATGACAAGCAGAGGACGTAACGAGTGAGAGAGACGACGGGCAGCACTGAGCAGGACGCGGGCAACGTCGTTCTGGACGTGCAGGAGTTGCAGACGCACCTCTTCACGAAGTGGGGGGTGACGCGCGCTGTCGACGGGGTGAGCTTCCAGATACGCGAGGGCGAGACGCTGGGGCTGGTGGGCGAGTCCGGCTCCGGCAAGAGCATGACCGCGCTGTCGCTGCTGCGCCTGCTGCCGGAGGCCGCGCGCATCGTGGGCGGGCGCATCGTGCTGGACGGGGACGACATCGTGCGTATGCGGATGTCGGACGTGCGCCAGATGCGCGGGCGCAAGATATCCATGATCCTGCAGGACCCGCAGACGGCGCTGAACCCGGTGTTCACCATCGGCAACCAGCTGACGGAGTCGATCGCGGCGAACCGCAGCAGGGGCGAGGAACGACAGGCAGGGGGCGAGGTTCCTGCCTCCGCAGGAACGACGAGCAGGGGGCGGCAGTCGGTGCGGGAGCGGGCGGTGGAGGTGCTGCGCATGATGCGCGTGGCCGCGCCGGAGCGGCGACTCTCCGACTTCCCGCACCAGATGAGCGGCGGCATGAAGCAGCGGGTGGTCGGCGGCATCGCCATCGAGAGCCAGCCGCGGCTGCTCATCGCGGACGAGCCGACGACGGCGCTGGACGTGACGATACAGGCGCAGTACCTCAACCTGCTGAAGGAGATACAGCGCGCGACGGGCGTCGCCATCCTGTTCATCACGCACGACCTGGGCGTCGTGGCGCGCATGTGCGACCGCGTCGCGGTGATGTACGCGGGGCGCATCGTGGAGCAGGGCAGCATCCACGAGATATTCGACAACCCGTCGCACCCGTACACGCAGGCGTTGCTCGGCTCCATCCCGAAGATGGAGGAGCGGGTCGAGCGGCTCACGGCGATAGAGGGGCAGCCGCCCGCGCTGTTCGCGCTGCCGCAAGGCTGCCGGTTCGCGGTGCGCTGTCCACACGTCCACGACCGGTGCAATGAGGCGTACCCTGCCGAGTTCACCGGCGCCGACGGACATGCCGCCGCGTGCTGGCTGATGGAGGAGAAGTGGAAGCCGACGTCCTCGTAAGAGCGGAGAACCTGCAGAAGCACTTCCCCGTGACCGAGGGGCTGGTGCTGATGAAGACGGTGGGCTGGGTGCGCGCCGTCGACGGCATCAGCTTCGAGGTGCGGCGCGGTCAGACGCTCGCGCTCGTCGGGGAGTCGGGCTGCGGCAAGACGACGACGGCGAAGCTCGTGCTACGCCTCGAAAGGCCGACGGCCGGCACCATCTCGATGGAAGGGCAGGACATCCATGCGCTCGGCGGGCAGGAGCTGCGGCAGTTCCGCATGCAGGTGCAGGCGGTCTTCCAGGACCCGTGGAGCTCGCTCAGCCCGAGGATGCGGGTGCGCGACATCATCGCGGAGCCGCTGGTGGTCAACAGGCACGTGAGCGGCAAAGAGGCGCGCGAGCGCGTGCTGGAGCTGTTGAACGACGTGGGACTGCGCCCCGAGCAGGCCGACCTGTTCCCGCACGAGTTCAGCGGCGGCCAGCGGCAGCGCATCGCGATGGCGAGCGCGCTGAGCGTGGAGCCGTCGCTGATCGTGCTCGACGAGCCGGTGTCGGCGCTCGACGTGTCGGTGCAGGCGCAGATCATGAACCTGCTGCGCGACCTTCAGGTACAGCACAACGTGAGCTACCTGATGGTGTCGCACAACCTGGCGACGGTCCGCTATCTCGCACACGAGGTTGCGGTGATGTATCTCGGCGAGATCGTCGAGCGGGCGGAGACGGACGACCTGTACGAGCATCCGCTGCACCCGTACACGCAGGCGCTGTTCTCGGCGGCGCTTCCGGCGCACCCGGCGCTGCAGCGCGACGAGATGATCCTGCAGGGCGAGGTGCCGAGCCCGCTCAACCCGCCGTCCGGCTGCCGCTTCCACCCGCGGTGCCCGTTCGCCAAGGACGTCTGCGCGGAGGTCGCGCCGGAGTGGAAAGAGGAGACGCCGGGGCACTTCGTGGCGTGTCACCTGTACTGACATCAACATGGATGCACAGGATAGGCAGGATGGGGGAGGCGCACACGCGGGTTGAGTGGGGGCGCTAAGGGGTGGCGCTGATCTCCTCTGCGAACTCACGCAACTCGTCGACTACCGAGTCAAGCACTGCGTCGTACTCGACGCCGGTGGGCAGCGTGAGATAACAGCGTTGATAGCCGCCGAGCCTCTCAGTTATGTCCGCCAATGGCATGTCGGAACTGTCTATGAAATTAAGCCAGAGTGGAGTCTCTTCATCCCTTGCCCAAGCCCGATAGTCCACACCAAACCATGCCATCGCCCAAGATGTGTCCTTACTGCCGAGTCTTATCCAAGTGCCGTAGCCGTATGATTGGGGCGTGACCCGCAAACCCTGGTTGTCGATGAATCCCTCTTTGCGCCCACGCGCCGTCGCATCATCAACGAGTTTCTGTAGATTGAGCATCCTTCGAGGGAATGCTGGCCCGAACTCTTCTGAGCGTAAGGGCAGGAAGGCTTCTGTGTCCTCGCGCTCGCAAAGCGCATTCAACTGAAGGATGTCTCGCTCGGCGGACGAATCGCCATCAACGCTGGCGCGGGAGGTCATGCTCCCCAACAGCGTCCTCCAACTGGTGAGCATCAGCCGACGCTCGCTGTTGTCGACGACGGCGCTCTTGATGCCCCGGCTTGCGGCGTCTTCGTGCAGGTTGAACTTCGTGTCTGCTCTGCGGAGCACTTCGGGCCATAGCGTTTCCAAACGTGCTTCAGGGGCTACGAACAGGAGGACGGCGGGGGCGCCGTCCTCGGGCAGGCGTTCGAGGTAAGTGTTGGGTTGGTTGTCGGTGAGGCCAGCCCAGAACTTGACTTCGATGAGCACGCGCTCCAAGCCTTGTTCGTCGAGGGCGGCAAGGTCGATGCGCTCGTTCTTCTTCCCAATGACCTCGGTGTTCGCCTGTGCCAAGGGGCCGACGTCCACTCCCCCGGTGCGTATCGCCTCTTGCAGGGCCTGCCTGGCCGCAGAGGACTGGGAGAGGATGTAGCCGAGCGCTTCGGTGGCGAGTGTCTCGGTCTGGTTGGTAAGTTTCCACGCGAGGTGGGCGAGGAGTGAGTTGTTGCCGTTAGTCATCGGTGAACCTCCATTGGGTATGTTACTCCGCTCCCCGGAGGGCCCTCACCCGCCACGCTGTCGCGCGGCGACCTCTCCCTCAGGAGAGGTGGGCTGCTGGGTTCCTGCCTTCTCAGGAACGACGGGGCTGGGCGGCGTTGACCGGCGGACGCGGCGCTCCTACACTCCGCGTATCGTTGAAGAACGCCCAGACCGTGGAGGTGTGCGCGATGCTGACGAGGGAAGAGAACGAACTGCTCTGCCGCACGGGGCCGAGCGACCCGGCGGGCGAGCTGCTGCGACGCTACTGGCAGCCCATCGCGCTGGCGGAGGAGATCGAGCCGGGCAGCGCTCCGATGCCGGTGCGCGTCCTGAGCGAGGACCTGACGCTCTTCCGCGACCAGTACGACCGCCTCGGACTCGTGGCGCGGCACTGCGCTCACCGCGCGGCGGACCTGAGCTACGCGCGCATCGAGGACGGCGGGCTGCGCTGCCTGTACCACGGCTGGCTGTACGACATCCACGGCAGCTGCCTGGAGCAGCCGGGCGAGCCCGAGGGGAGTACGTTCAAGGACAAGATCCAACTGCTCTCGTACCCGGTGATGGAACGGGCGGGCGTCGTGTTCGCATACCTGGGGCCGGGCGAGCCGCCGCTGCTGCCGGCGTACGAGTTCCTGGAGATCGCGCCGGAGAACCGCGTCGTCACGAAGATCTACCACGAGTGCAACTATCAGCAAGGGAACGAGGGGAACATCGATCCGCAGCACCTGTCGTTCCTGCACTTCTTCATCAGGGAGGACGCCAGCGGCAGCCGGGTCGCGACGGGCAACGTGCAGGGCGGTGGCGCCACGTCCAACCGCATGATGGGCGACGACCCGTCGCCGACGATCGAGGTCGAGGAGACGGACTACGGCATCCGTATCTACGCGGTGCGGGACACGGACGCAGGCGATGACTACGTGCGCATCACGAACTTCATCTACCCGAACCTGGCGTCGTTCCCGGCGTTCCCGGGCGTGTTCGGGGTGAACTGGCACGTGCCGATAGACGACACGCACCACTGGAAGTTCATGTTCATGGTGCGTTCGGAAGGGCCGCTGCCGAAGAACGCGCTCGGGCTCACGATGTTCGAGGGGCTGAAGGACGATTACACGAACGAGCGCAACCTGCGGAACCGCTACCTGCAGGACCGCGAGGAGATGCGGACGCGCAGCTTCCTCGGCATGGGGCCGAGCTTCCCGGTCCACGACATGTGGGCGACGGAGGGGGAGGGGGCGATACAGGACCGGACGACGGAGCACCTCGGCTACACGGACAAGGCGGTCGCGCTGTCGCGGCGTCTGCTGCTGAAGGCGACGCGGCAAGTGCAGGACGGCGCGGAGGCGCCGCACGTCGTCCGTGAGGCGTCGGCCAACGTCTTCAACCACATCGGCGCGTGGCAGGAGGTCGTTTCGAAGTCGGAGGAGTGGTCGTCGGTGTGGAAGCGGAACGCGGAGGCGCTGGCGGCGCGGATGGGCTCGAACGGGCATAACGGGGCGTAGGTTTTTGGGTGAGGTTGGGTAGGGGGGAGCGCCTACTGTCCCAGCAGTCGACCCTCAGCCGCCGCGCATGCACCCAGCATGACAGGCCACCCCACGCCCGCCGACCCTCACCCCCGGCCCCTCTCCCGTCCAACGGGAGAGGGGAGGCAGGCGCTCCACGCCCAGCCGCGCCGGGTCGCCTGGATTCCCGCCTTCGCGGGAATGACGGGAACACCCTGAGAGGATGTTGCGCGCTGAAGCGCGGACTCCGCTGCGCTCCGCTCAACATGACAAGTTCCACCCCGCACCAGCCGCACCCCCAGAGTACCCTCACCCTAACCCTCTCCCCTTGTAGGGAGAGGGGATAAGGCCGCCGATGCAACGTTCTGTCCGGTCCGTCCTCTGTGCAGTCTGCGCGTTGTTGCTGACCGCGACGCTGGGTTGCGGCGATGCGTCGGAGCCGCCCCCGACTCCGACGCTGGACACGCGAGATGCGGACTACGCGACGTGCCACGCGACGTGCATCGCGAAGGGCGGCAGCGAGTCGAACTGCAGCACGTTCTGTGCGGGCGGCACGGTCGAGCCTCCGGCGAAGGACGACGCGAGCAAGGACGGCGTCGCGAAGGACGCAGACCCCGAAGCGTGCTATGAGGCGTGTGTCGCGAAAGGCGGCGACGACTCGACGTGCCGGGGGTTCTGCGAGGAGAAGCCCGGCGCTGATGATGGGAAGCCCGCAACCGATACGAGTTCTTTCCTGACGTTCGAGCACGACGGTGTGACCCGGCGCTACCTGTTACATGCGCCAGCGGACCTGCCGGCGGACGCTCCGTTGGTGTTCTTCCTGCACGGTCACGGAGGGAACGCGGGCGAGACCAGAGCATGGGCCGGGCTGGACCGCGTCGCCGACACCAACGGGTTCGCGGTGGTCTACCCGCAGGGCAGCGGCAACTACGAAGGGACGCCGTACTGGAACGCGCATACCTTCCCCGGAGTTGACGACGACATCGGCTTCCTGAGCGCGCTGGCGCGGAGCCTGCAGAGTGAGCACGGTCTCGACCCCGAGCGGATCTTTACGGCAGGGTTCTCGAACGGCGGGATGATGAGCTACCTGCTGGCGATGGAGGAGCCAGGCATCTTCCGAGGAGCGGCGTCGGTCGTCGGGGCGGCGTGGGGCAGCGCGTGGGAGGACCGGGACAGCGCTGCCGCGTTCCCGCTCCTCCAGATATCGGGGCTCGACGACACGGTGGTGCCCGTAGACGGCATCGTCGACCCCGGCGGCGGCCCCGGAGCTCCCGCCCACGACGAGATCATCGCGTACTGGAGCGAGAGGAACGAGTGCTCGGCTACACAGACGGATACGCTCAACGCGAACACGACCCGCTACCGGCACGTCGACTGTGCGGACGGCAACGAGGTGTGGTACTACGAGATCGACAACTTCGGGCACGAGTGGCCGACGGTCGACGGCAGCGCAGGTTTCGCGGGCGGGGAGGCGATCTGGGAGTTCTTCGGCAGGTTTTAGGGCGCTGCGCTTCGCTCAACATGACAAGTCCATTCCACGCCGCTCAGTTTCACCCTCACCCGCCGCGCAAGCGCGTCGACCTCTCCCCGAGGGAGAGGTGGGGCGGGGTTCCTGCCTGCGCAGGAACGACGGATGACACTCCCATCTCCCCTCCACGCAGGGCCCTCACCCTAACCCTCTCCCTCAGGAGAGGGGATCAGACCCCTGAGAGATGTTTCGACTCCGCTGCACTCCGCTCAACATGACAAGGCCACGCCCCCTACAGTACCCTCACCGCGCGCTGAAGCGCATTGCCCGCTCCCCCTTGTAGGGAGAGGGGACCAACGGAGGAGCCGTTGCCATGCTGACGCCCGAGCAGAACGACCTGCTTGCCAAGGTGGGGCCGGGGACGCCGATGGGGCGTCTGATGCGCCGCTACTGGCATCCGGTGGCCGCGGTGGGGGAGCTGGACGACAACCCCGTAAAGGCGATCCGGCTGATGGGCGAGGACTTGGTGCTGTTCAAGGACGTGTCGGGCGGGTATGGGCTGCTGGAGCGTCACTGCCCGCATCGTCGGGCCGATCTGTCGTACGGGTGGGTGGAGGAGGAAGGCGGACTGCGGTGCAGCTACCACGGGTGGCTGTTCGACACGACGGGCCGGTGCATCGGGCAGCCGTTCGAGCAGATCGCGCATCCGGAGGCCAACTTCAAGGAGAAAGTCAGGGCAACGGCGTACCGGGTGCAGGCCAAGGCTGGGCTGCTGTGGGCGTACATCGGCGAGGGGCCCGTGCCGGAGCTGTGGGACTGGGACAGGTACCACGACCGCGGCTACAAGCAGGTGGTGTTCTCGGAGATCCCGTGCAACTGGCTGCAGTGCCAGGAGAACTCGATAGACCCGGTGCACTTCGAATGGCTGCACTCGAACCAGTCGCTGCGCCGCCAGGGAAGCATGGAGTACGCGCCGACGCACACGCGCATCGCGTTCGAGGAGTTCGAGTTCGGCATCCGGTACCTGCGCATCCGCACGGACACGGACGAGGAGAACGAGCTGTGGAAGGTGGGGCGCGTCTGCCTGTGGCCGAACGCGCTGTACGCGGCAGGCCATTTCGAGTGGCGTGTGCCGGTGGACGACGAGCACACGCTGAGCGTCGGGTGGTTCCTCGATCCGATACCGGGGGAGCAGCCGTTCGAGCAGGAGCGCATCCCGTACTGGCATTCGCCTATCGTGGACAAGAATACGGGTCGCTGGATATCGAGCCACATCATGAACCAGGACTTCATC
The DNA here is from genome assembly GCA_965116305.1 of Dehalococcoidia bacterium. GTDB lineage: Bacteria > Chloroflexota > Dehalococcoidia > Lucifugimonadales > Australimonadaceae > Bin16. The sequence continues at coordinate 938,747 of OZ220673.1, forward strand.
GCGTGGGTGGGGCAGGGCAACGTATCCGACCGGTGGAACGAGCACCTTGGCGAGAGCGATCGCGGCGTCATCATGCTGCGGAAGCAGTTCATGGACGACCTCGCCGTCATCGAGGATGGGGGCGACCCGAAGGGCATCCTGCGCGACGCGTCGCGGAACGACAAGATGCCGCTGCCGCGCATCCGCAATGAGATCGGCCAGTTCGCGCCGACGGCGTATCCGCCGGTGTTTCCGTTCCAGGTGGACCAGCCGAAGGAGATCGAGGCGGAGTACCACGCGCTGTGGGCGGAGTACGGGGGCGCGCTGGCGCCGTCGTAGGGCGTCCGCTACCAATGTCGCGATGAGGAGCCGCTTTCGATGCTGACGCCTGAACAGAATGATCTGCTTGCCAAGGTGGGGCCCGGCACGCCGATGGGGCGGCTGATGCGCCGCTACTGGCATCCGGTGGCCGCCGTCGGGGAGTTGGACGACAACCCGGTGAAGGCGATCCGGCTGATGGGCGAGGACCTGGTGCTGTTCAAGGACGTGACCGGCGCGTATGGACTGCTGGAGCGTCACTGCCCGCATCGCAGGGCCGACCTGTCGTACGGCTGGGTGGAGGTGGAGGGCGGTCTACGGTGCAGCTACCACGGGTGGCTGTTCGATACGTCGGGGAAGTGCATCGGGCAGCCGTTCGAGCAGATCGTGCACCCGGAGGCCAACTTCAAGGAGAAGGTGCGCGCGACGGCGTACCGGGTGCAGGCCAAGGCGGGTCTGCTGTGGGCGTACATCGGTGAGGGGCCGGCGCCGCAGCTGTGGGACTGGGACCGGTACTACGACCGGGGTTTCAAGCAGGTGGTGTTCTCGGAGGTCCCGTGCAACTGGCTGCAGTGCCAGGAGAACTCGATAGACCCGGTGCACTTCGAGTGGCTGCACTCGAACCAGTCGCTGCGCCTCAAGGGCGCCCCCGACTACTCGCCGACGCACACGCGCATCGGTTTCGACGAGTTCGAGTTCGGCATCCGGTATCTGCGCATCCGCTCGGACACGGACGAGGAGAACGATCTGTGGAAGGTGGGGCGGGTGTGCCTGTGGCCGAACGCGCTCTACACCGGCCACTTCGAGTGGCGCGTGCCGATAGACGACGAGCACACGCTGAGTGTCGGGTGGTTCATCGACCCGATCCCGGGTGAGCAGCCGTTCGAGCAGGAGCGCATCCCGTACTGGCACTCGCCCATCGTTGACGAAGAGACGGGGCGCTGGATATCGAGCCACATCATGAACCAGGACTTCATCGCGTGGGTGGGGCAGGGGAATGTGTCGGACCGGTGGAACGAGCACCTGGGCGAGAGCGACCGTGGGGTGATCATGCTGCGGAAGCAGTTCATGGACGACCTCGCCGTCATCGAGGATGGGGGCGACCCGAAGGGCATCCTGCGCGACGCGTCTCGCAACGACAAGTTGCCGCTGCCGCGCGCCAATGTCCGGACCGGGTTGTACGAGCAGACGAAGTACCCGCCGGTGTTTCCGTTCCTGGTCGATCAGCCCGAGGCAGTTGCGGCGGAGTACCACGCGGCGTGGAAGGAGTACGGGGGCGAGTTGCCTTCGTAGGGGGGCGTCCTCAGCCACACCGCACATCCCCCCGAGGGATACTTCGACTCCGCTGCGCTCCGCTCAGCATGACAAGGCACCGCCCGCTCGGTTCACCCTCACCCGTCGCGCAAGCGCGTCGACCTCTCCCCGAGGGAGAGGTGTGCCCATGAGAGATTTCTCGGCTCCGCTCGAAATGACAGAGGCTGTGCAAAACTGTGGAGCCTCCGGCTGTGCGGTTTGACAAGCGTGCAAACACCGTTAGACTGTGTGTCACAGTTGCTGTGGAGTTGAGGGGATGAAGAACATCACCGTGGCTGTAGACGACGAAACATACCGCTCCGCGCGTGTCCGCGCGGCGGAATTAGACACGACCGTGTCGGCGCTGGTCCGCGAGTATCTGCGATTACTTTCGGTAAGACATGAAGAGGAATCGCACGCGGAAACAGTGGTTGAACGGCGTCACAGGCTGCTGCGGGAAGTGGTCGCAGACTTCGATGCGCGCGGCATAGCGCTACGCGTTGCGGACAGCCTTTCCCGCGAGGAGTTGTTGGACCGCGCAGCCGCCCGGATCGACGCCGAAGCGAAACGCCGCAGCGTGAGAAACCGCAGGCTGCGTCCTTAACGAACGCTTCACATCCCGTTAACGTTCTTACCTCTCATCGCGTGGTTCGATAAAGACGCGATGGACCGGCGCGCCTCGCAGATCGAATATCTCTCACGAGGTAGGTCTGGCATGGCATCGAACGAGGAAGAGACGCTGCAAGAGCGGCTGGAGAAAGAGGCCGCCGAGATCGTGCGGGAGTTCGCGGGCAGGGTGGAGGAGGAAGAGGTACACCGCACTTTCTACGCATCCGCGGACCAGTTCACGGACGCCCGGGTCAAGGACTTCATTCCACTGTTCGCCGGCATCGCCACGCGCGAGACGCTGCGCGGCGAGGAGTAAGGGGCAGCCCTCACCCGCGCGCTGAAGCGTGCCGCCCTCTCCCTCAGGAAGGGCGGCAGACCAGGCTGCGGGGTTGCGCGCTAAAGCGCGGGCTCCGCTGCGCTTCGCTCGGAATGACGGGTGAGGGGCTGAATGGCAGGTACTGGGCAGGCGGTTTGACCTGCCCGTGCTGAGGGCGTAGGTTGCCGTCAGCACCATCCCCTCGAGAGGCGCCATGGCTTCGTCCGGCTCCGAGCGCAGCCCACAGACCCCGAAGAACAACCTGACGTACCTGCTGCTCACGCTGCACCTGCCTTCCATCTCGATGGGCCTGGGGCTCGGCCTCACCGTGCCCGTCATACCGGAGCTGGCCCAGGAGATGGGGGTCGACCTGGAAGGCGCGGCGCTCGTCTTCGTCTTCCAGCTGCTCGGGACGTTCGCAGCGCCGCTGCCCACCGGTTTCCTCATCGACAAGCTCGGACGCCGCCGCGTGCTGCTGGCAGGCCCCATCATCACCGCGGCGGCATCACTGCTCGTTGCCAAGGTGGCGCTGGAAGGCGCGGACGGTTCGTACGTCGAGCTGCTGATCTACCGCTTCATCGCAGGGTGGGGCGAGCAGATGTGGATGATGAGCCGCATCACCGTCATCGCCGACACGGGCGCGACGAACCAGCGCGGCAAGCAGGTAACGCAGATGTTCGGCGTGCAGCAGATCGGCAACCTCTCCGGCCCGATCGTCGGCGGGTTCGCCGCGGTGCTGCTGGGGCTGTGGGCGCCGTTCGTCATGCACGCGGCCATCGTCCTCGTCGCGCTCATCCCCAGCTTCTACCTGCTGCGGGAGACCGCGCCTCCGGCCAGCCCACGGCAGGCGTCCGCTTCCGGCGCGCCGACGCAGGGGGTCTGGCGTCACATGATGGCCGCACCGATCCCCGCCGTGTTCGTGGTGCAGTTCCTCGCGAACGTCACGCGCGGCGGCGTCTTCGGCGGAGGAGTCATCGTGGTCTACGCCGCGTACGCCTATGGGCTGGAGCCGGACGAACTCGGCGTGCTGCGCGGCGCGATGGCCGCCGTCGCCATCCCTATCGTCTTCACCGGCGGCTACGTGATGGACCGGTTCGGGCGGAAGTACACCATCGTCCCCGGCCTCATCCTCTCCGGCGCCTCGATGGTGTTCCTCGCCGGGATCGCCTATACGGAGGCTTCCTACGCGTGGTTCGTTGCGGGCTTCATCGCCATACACATGTCCGCGAACATCATCTCCGGCAACATGCAGACGCTCGGGACGGACGTCGCGCCCGCGGAAGCGCGCGGCAAGTTCTTCGGCGTGTCGCGCACCGTGGCGCAGGGCGGGATGGTGCTCAGCCCGGCGAGTTTCGGCTGGCTCACGGCGCTCTCCACGGCCACGGTAGGGTTCGGGTTCCTGGCTGCGACAGCCCTGGTGGGCGCCGTTATCGTGATATCGCTGATACCGGAGACGCTGCGGCGGGAAACTCACATCGATGGACAGGATGGTCAGGATAGGGAGGCAAAGGAGGCAAGGGCGCCCACAAGGGACGCCCCTGCATCAGGCAATTGAGGAGGGCGTCATGGACTACCTGGACGAGAACAACCGGCTGATCACTGCGCCGGAGCCGCGCTGGATCACGAGCCCGAAGCGCCTGCGGGTGTTCTTCGGCGGCGAGGCCATCGTCGACTCCACCCGAGCGAACCTGTTCCGCGGCGGCGGCCCGCCGGTGTACTACTTCCCGAAGGACGACGTGCAGCAGGGCGCGCTCACCGCGACCGGCCGCACCGAGACGAACGCTCGCGGCACGATGTCGCTGTTCGACGTGCAGGTGGGGGAGCGCTCCGCGGAGGGCGCCGCGTGGGAGTACACCGAGACGGCGGACGACGTGCCGTTCCTCGCGGGGATGCTCGCGTTCCGGTGGAACGAGATGGACGCCTGGTACGAGGAAGAGGAGGAGGTGTTCGTCCACGCGAAGGACCCGTTCAAGCGCATCGAGACGTTCAGGTCGGCGCGCCGCGTCGAGGTGTACGCAGGAGTGGAGAAGGTCGCCGACAGCTCCTCGCCGGTCGTGCTGCTGGAGCCGGGCCACCCGCTGCGCTACTACCTGCCGAAGATGGACGTGCGGATGGACCTGCTGCTCCCCAGCGAGACGGTGAGCCGTTGCCCGTACAAGGGGAAGGCGGACTACTACTCCGTTGAAACGGAGAGCGGCTTGCTGGAAGACGCCGCGTGGTGCTACAAGTATCCCACCACGGAGACCGCCGGCGTGGCGGGACTGGTCTGCTTCTTCAACGAGCGGGTCGACGCCATCCACGTCGACGGAGAAGAATTGGAGAAGCCGGTGACCAACTGGCGGCGATAGGAGGAACGGACATGGCCGGAACGAAGAACGGCTACTCGGAAGCGGAATGGCAGGCGCGTGTCGACCTGGCCGCGGCGTACCGCCTTACGGACCACTTCGGCATGACGACGTTGGTGTACAACCACATCACCGCGCGGGTGCCCGGCACGGATGATCAGTTCCTCATCAACGAGTACGGCCTGGGCTACGACGAGGTGAAGGCCTCCAACCTCGTGAAGATAGACCTGGACGGCAAGGTGCGGGAAGAGGACGACGACCACCGCATCAACATCGCCGGCTACGTCATCCACTCCGCCGTTCACGGCGCGCGGCACGACGTCAACTGCGTGATGCACACGCACACGCCCTACGGCATGGCCGTCTCCGCGCTGGAGGAGGGACTGCTCCCGATGCAGCAGGACACGTACCGGTTCCACGAGCGCGTCGCGTACCACGAGTTCGAGGGGATCGCCGTCGATACCGACGAGTGCGAGCGGCTCGTGACCGACCTCGGCGACAAGAACGCGATGATCATGCGGAACCACGGGCTGCTCACGGCGGGCCGGACGGTCGCGGAGGCGTGGACGCTCATGTGGCAGCTCGAGCGCGCCTGCCAGGTGCAGGTGCTCGCGCAGTCGACGGGGCAGGCGCTGCACCAGGCCCCGCTGCCTGCCATCGAGAAGACCGCCGCGATGCTGGAGATGGTGCACGGCTCGATGGAGTGGGAGTGGCTGCTGCGCGTGCTCGACCGGAAGGACACGTCCTACCGGGAATAGCACCACCCAAGCCCCACTTCTGCAGGCCCTCACCCGCCGCGTTGTCGCGCGGCGACCTCTCCCCGGGGGAGAGGTGGAGACAAGTCAGGCGAGCAGGTTGAGCAGTTGCGCCGGGGTTTCGGCTATGAAGTCGGGGGTGGCGCGGGAGGTCTGCTCGGTGGGGTCGTCGAGGCCCCATGTTGCGAGGCAGCTCCAGCAGCCGCCGTTCTTCGCGACCTCAACGTCCGACCAGCTGTCGCCTACCATAAGGGTGCGGTCCGGGGTAGCGCCCAGGCGGGCCATCAGGCGTTCCAGTCCCTCGGGATGGGGCTTGTGGTGGGTAACATCCTCGAAGCCGACGATATGCGGGAAGTGGCCGCTGATACCAAGTTCCTCTGCCTCGACCACCGCGCCGGCGCGCCGACCCTCGACCAGGATGTCGTGCGCTTTCGAGGTGAGCAGACCCATGGGCACGCCACGCCGTTGCAGGGCGTCGAGCATCTCACGCACACCATCGAAGAGGTAAATGAAGCCGGGTTCCTTGCTCCAGTAGTGACGGCGATAGACGTCCATAAGGTCCCAGCCCCGGGCGTCGCTTATCTCATCGAAGGCTCGTTGGAATGGGGAACCGCGCGTCGTCTCTACGAACTCCGCCGGGTCGTAAGGCAACCCTACCTCTGCGAATGTCAAGCGCATCGCCTCGATGCGAGCGAGTAAGGTGTCTGCAAGCGTGTCGTCGTAGTCGAAGACGACGGCGTCGATGGAGCCCTCGAGGGCGGAGGAGGCGGAGTCTCGCATGCGTGCTAGGCGCGTTCGAGGGCGTTGACGATGGCGTCGCCGATGGCTTGGGTCGAGGCTGAGCCGCCAAGGTCCACGGGCATCGTTTCGCCGTCGCGCAGGACGCTCTCGACGGCGGAGTCGACGGCGTCCGCGGCCTCGGTCTCGCCGAGGTGTCGGAGCATCATCGCGCCGGAGAAGACGGTCGCCATCGGGTTCGCGACGCCCTTGCCCGCGATGTCGGGCGCGCTGCCGTGCACCGGCTCGAACACGGAGGGGAAGGCTCGCTCCGGGTTGATGTTGCCGCTCGGCGCGAGGCCCATGCTGCCGGTGATGATGGCGCCGATGTCCGTGAGCACGTCGCCGAACAGGTTGCTTGCAACGACGACGTCGAACGACTGCGGGCGGCGGATGAAGTTCATGCACGCCGCGTCGACGAGGAGGGACTCGGTCTCGATGTCCGGGTACTCGGCCGCAACCTCGTCGAACACTTCGTCCCAGAGCACCATGCCGTAGCCCTGCGCGTTGGACTTCGTGATGGAGGCGACACGCCGCTGCTTGTTGCGCGAGCGCGCCAGCTCGAACGAGTAGCGCACGACCCGCTCGATGCCCCGCCGCGTGAACACGGACGTCTGCACCGCAACCTCCTCCGGGAAGCCCTTGTACTGGAAGCCGCCGACGTTGGCGTACTCGCCCTCCGTGTTCTCGCGGATGACGATCATGTCGATGTCCCCGCTCTCCATCCCCCGCAGCGGCGACGTGACGCCAGGCAGCAGGATGCTGGGCCGCTGGCAGACGTACTGGTCGAAGCCGCGCCGCATCGGCAGCAGCAGGCCGTTCAGCGTGACGTGGTCCTGGATGTCTGGATGCCCCACCGCGCCGAAGAAGACGGCGTCGAACCCGCGCAGGGCGTCCAACCCGTTCGCGTCCATCATCCTGCCGTGCTCGAAGTAGTAGTCGGAGCCCCACGGGAACTCGGTGTACGTGAACCCGACGCCGAACCGGCGTTGCGCGGCGTTCAGCACCTTGATGCCTTCCTCGATGACCTCCGGCCCGATGCCGTCTCCGCGTATGACCGCTATCTCGTGCTTGCCCATGCGCGCGCCTGCCTCCGTTCGTGTGGGGTGCCGGGATTCTCCCATGCTCTGCACCGTCCGCGCTACAATTACGACGGTTGGCAGGTCTCATGAATCCGAAGCACGCAGAGCATCGTAGTACCTGACATAGAGAGAGTGAGCCGCGCTATGGCGAGCGGTGAGAACGTGTCCCTTTCCCTGACTGCGCAACCGGACGCCGTTCTGGCCTCTCGCGTCGCAACGGGAGACGCGGGCTCGCTCGAAGAGCTCTACAACCGCTACGGCGTGCAGGTGTTCAGCATGGCGTACGGGATACTCAGGGACTACGCGCTTGCCGAGGACCTCGCCCAGGAGGTCTTCATGGCCCTCTGGACGCGGGCAGGGCGGTTCGACGCAGCGAAGGGCGTCTTCCGGCACTGGTTCCTGCACCTGGCACACAACCGCGTTATCGACGAGGTGCGCCGGAGGCGCCGCGTCACACTGATGGACGCGGACAGGGCGCCGGAGGATGCGACGCTCGGCCTCGTGTCCAACGGCGACACTGCCGACGAGGCGATCACCGCGGTGCTGGTCGGCGAAGCGCGCGAAGCCCTGCGGGCACTGCCGGAGGAGCAGCGCGTCGTCATTGTGATGGCGTACCTGGAAGGCGCGACACAACAGGAGATAGCGCAGCGCACGGGGACCCCCCTCGGGACCGTCAAGACCCGGCTGCGCCTTGGACTGAGCAAGTTGAGGCAGACGATGAATGCACCCGCACCGGAGGGGACGTGATGGCCGACGAGCCGACGGGCCAGCCCGGCGATGAGATAGCAGACCTGCTGCCGGCCTACGCCCTCGGGGCGCTGGACGCAGCGGACGCGCTGGTCGTCGAACGCGCCCTCGACCGCGAGCCAGGCTACCGCGAACTGCTGGAGCAGCACCTGGAGGGTGTTGCCGGGCTCGCGGGCTCGCATACGTTCGCCGTTCCGAGCGCCGAGGTCCGCGAGCGGATCATGGGCCACGTGCGCGCTTTCGAGGAGGCGCCGGCCGTGCGTCCCGCGCCGCGCGTGCCGTTCGCCCTGCTGGGCGTCGCCGCCGCGCTCGCCGTGGCGGTGATGGGGTTGGGCGCATTCTCCACGGTGCAGCAGCAGCGCGTGGTGCAGCTGCAGGACGAGGTGGAAGTGGTAACGGCGGAGGCGGAGGGCGTCCGCAGCGACCTCATGGGGCTCAGCGACATGGTCGCTGACAGCGTCGCCATGACCGCACTCACGCCCGCGCAGCCGGTGTCCGCCGACACGGAGCCGGAGAAACCCTCCGGCCGCAGCCAGTGGACGGCGCAGGACGACCGGCGCTATCACGCGAAGCAGGCCCGCGGCATCCTCATCACGAGGCCGGACGGACAGAGCCTGCTCGTCGTCAGGGGTCTCCAGGCCCTGGAGCCCGGCCTCATCTACCGGGCGTGGTGGTGGGACGAGGAGCACCAGACCAAGAGTGCGGGGGTGTTCACGGTGGGGGACGGCGGCTACGCGTGGGTGCGGCTGGTCGGACACCCGGGCGGCATGAGCAGGCTCGGCGTTAGCGTCGAGTCGGAGATGGGCGCGATCGAGCCGGGCCCGCAGATCGTGCTGCACGGGCACGTCCACGTGATAGGGGGAGGTGGGGACCCGGCGCAGTAAGGAGGACATACCCGAGAGATTCCTCGACTGCGCTGCGCTCCGCTCGGAATGACAATCCCCCCACTTCCACGCCTCCCCGTGTGCGCCCCGCGTCTGGTACACCCTCACCCGCCGCGCCATGCGCGGCGACCTCTCCCAGGGGGCGAGGTGGGCTGCGAGGTTGCGCGCTAAAGCGCGGGAACGACGGGGCAGGCGCGCTAGAGGAACTCCGGCGGGCGGTGGTCGGCCCAGGGGTGTGCGGCCTCGAACGCGGCTGACGCCCGCAGCAGCGTCGATTCCTCGCCCATGCGCCCCACGAGCATCAGCCCAACGGGCAGGCCCTCGGCGGTGAAGCCGCACGGGATGCTGGCTGCGGGCCTTCCCGTAAGGTTTGCATGCAGGCAGAACGGCGTGAAGCCCCACGAGGGATGCACGTCCCGCCCCGCGATCGCCTTCGGATTACGGTCGACCGGGAACGCCGGGACGGCCATCGTCGGGAGCGCGAGGACGTCGTACCGCTCGAACAGTTCGTCGAACCAGTGCCGGTGCCATTCGCGCATGTGCAGCGCCTCGGCGTAGCGCGACGCTGGCCACGCCTTCGCGTCGGTGAGCCACTTCAGCAGCATCGACGGCAGGAAGTCGCCCTGTCCGCCCTCGATGGCCGGGCCGAGGTTGATCCAGAGGTCCGTGAGCATGAACGTGACGAACGCCCAGATGGCGTCGTCCGTCGTGACCGCGGGCATGTCCTCCTCGACGCTTGCGCCCAACTCCGCGAACGCCTCGGCGCCCGCCTGCGCGAGCGCCAGCACCTCCGGGTCGACGGGCTGGCCGTCCATCGCGCCGCCCCACGCGATGCGCAGACCGTCCACGGACGGCGCTTCGATCGCCGCGAGGTAGTCGTCTTTCGACTGCCCGAGCGAGCGCGGGTCACGCGCGTCCGGCCCGGCGAGGATGTCCAGCAGCAGAGCGGAGTCTCCCACGTTCGTGGACATCGGGCCGTTCTGCGACAGCCCACCCCAGCTCGTGCCGGAGGTGTAGTCGCTGGGAACGCGGCCCGCTCCGGGTTTGATGCCGTAGACACCGCAGAAGCTGGCGGGGATGCGGATGGAGCCGCCCGCGTCACCGCCGTTGCAGAGCGGCACGAGCCGGGCGGCCAGCGCCGCGGCCGCGCCGCCGCTCGACCCGCCGGAGGTGCGCGTCGTGTCCCACGGGTTGTAGCACGGCCCCGCGATGGTGCTCTCGGTCGTGCCCTTCCAGCCGAAGTCGGGGGTGTTCGTCTTGCCGACGATGATGGCCCCGCTCGCGCGGATGCGCTCGGTGACGATGTCGTCGTTCTTCGGGACGTTGTCGCCGAAGAGCAGTGAGCCATAGGTGGTGCGGATGCCCTTCGTGGCGTTGAGGTCCTTGATGCCGAACGGAACGCCGTGCAGCGGCCCCAACTCCTCGCCCGCGATGACCGCCGCCTCCGCGCGGTGCGCCTCCGCCATCGCCTGCTCCGGCACGGTGGTGATGAACGCGCGCAGTTCGCCGTCGTACTTCGCGATACGCTCGAGGAAGTGCGACGTCACCTCGACCGGCGAGACCTGCCGCTCGCGGATGAGCGCCGCCAGCTCGGATGCCGTGAACTCGTTGAGGTCGGCGCCTGCCATGCGGGCTACGACGCCTCCGTGAAACGGGCGGGGGAGAACAGCGCGATGTCGATGTCGCTCGCACCGGTCGCTATCTGCTGCGCCATCGCCTTACCCGAGATGATCGCGAGGGTAATGCCCTTGTAGCCGTGGCCGGTCGACAGGTAGAGCGATTCGGTCCCCGGCACCGGGCCGAGGAGGGGCATCTGGTCCGGCGAGTAGGGGCGCAGGCACGCTGTGAGGTCGCGTATCGGCGCGTCGAGCACGTTCGGCGCGATGCGTATCACCGCCTCCAGGATGTTGTTCTGCGCTTCCATCGTGGGGTAGGGGTCGAACCCGACCAGCTCCTCCGTCGTTCCCACGAGCAGGTCTCCGCCCGCCTTCGGGAGCACGTAGCCGGTCTCGTGGAAGATGGAGTGCGTCGGCATCGGCATGCCTTCGGGCGGAGCGAGGTGCACGATCTGCCCGCGCAGCGGGACGACGGGCACCTCCATGCCCAGCCACTCGGCGGTGTGCTGCGACCACGGGCCGTTCGCGACGAGCACAGCGCCCGCCTCGATGCGCTCGCCCGACGCGAGCGTGACGCCGCACGCGCGACCGCCCTCGCGCAGCACGCCGTTCACCTCGGCGGTGCGTATCTCGACGCCGCGCTTCTCGCACGCTTGCGCGAGCGCTATCGCGAACGGGTACGCCTCCAACTGCTTCTCGGTGGTGTACGCCGCGCCGAGCGCATCCTCGGTGAGCCACGTGCCGAGCGTGCGCACCTGCGTCTCGTCGAGCCATTCGACGTCGATGCCGATCTCGCGCTGCCAGCCCATCTGCGCCTGCAGGTCGCGGGCTTCCCCCTCGTCCAGGGCGGGACGGAGGATGGGGATGTCGGAGAAGAGGTAGTCGACGCCGGACTCGGCGACGAGCGTCTCGGCGATCTCCGTGTGCATGCGGATGGCGTCCAGGAGGAAGCGCGTGTACTCGATGGAGTAGCGATGCCTGCCGACCGCACCCAGCTCGCCCGCCGCGCCGCCGGACGCCCCGCTCGCGACCGCGTCCCGCTCCACGATGACCGAGCGTATGCCGTGCTCGGCCGCGAGGAACCAGGCGGTGGCGCAGCCCATGACTCCGCCGCCCACCACGACGACGTCGGCGGTCCCGTTCGTGGTCATGGGGAGGTCACCGCCTCGCCCTGGTAGATGCCGGCGTACGGCGTCTCGGTCGCGTCGTCGAGCGTGAAGAAGACCATCTGCACGATGCGGGCGTTGCGTGCGAGTGTGAGCCCGTGCGGGTTGTAGACGGCCACCTGAATCTGCGACCTGCCGGTGTAACCCGCGTCCCAGACGGCGTTGTGCGCCGCGGCGCCGTTCCGCAGCAGCGTGGAACGCGGCTTGGCGAGGGCCATGACGTTGCGGGGGAGGGCGACGGTCTCGTTCAGACGCACCGCGTAGACGCCCGGCTCCAGGTGCACCCAGCCGTCAGCATCAAAGGTCAGCTCCTGCGTTTCGGCGAGTATGCGGTCGTCGTTGCTGACGCCGATACGGCCTGCGCCGGAGAAGGCGGCGATGGACTCCAGCGTCATGTCGAAGCCGTTCGCCTGCAACTGCTCGTCGATGTCCAGGAACCCCGCGACGAGCGGCGGGGTGTCTGAAAGCATGGCGCGTATCTGTTGCGATGAGAGGACGCCCATGGGGCGAATCGACCTCTGCGGCGGGAGCGGGATGTGCGCCCGCACTATAGGAGCGCAGGGCAGGGGTGTCAAAGCCGGTTACGGCCCAATCATCCTGTCGTAGTCGGCATGAGCGCCGACCCACACCCAGATGAAGTCCTCTCCGTCCTCAACAGCGAGCGCACGATAGGAGCGGCCAATCCTTGCCGACCAGAACCCCCCAACCTTCTTGAATCGTAGGGAGGGATGTCGTGGGTTTTCTCTAAGGCGTTCGAAATTGCGTCTTGCGGTTTGCTGGGCCGCTTCGGGCAACTGTTCGAAGAGTCGCCAGAAGTCAGGCGTCGTACGATGCACTACAAGACTTCCAGCGTGCCCTGCTGCTTGGCTTCCGCCGCTTGGGACACGAGGAAGTCCAGTTTGCCTTCTACTGAGTCCGCCTCTATCTGCCGGTCCCACTCAGCCCAGTCGTATTCATTGAGCCAGCGCCTCAGTTGGGCGTAGTCGGACCTGGTGAGGCTCATGATTGCCTGCTGTATCTCAGCAACACTGGTCATCGCCATCCTCTCGAACCATCGACGAGCATCGTTACGCGACTAGCGTACCACGAGGCAGACTATAATGACGCGAGTCCCACCCGGCCCGTGCCATGCGCGGTGAGCCGGTACCCCAGGAGCCAGTGTGGATTTCGACATCACGTTTCGCGGCCTCGTCCTCTTTGGTCTGGAGATACGCTTCTACTCGCTGGCGATCCTGGCAGGGCTGCTCGCGGGCATCGTGCTGGCGCAGCGGGAGGCGAAGCGCCTCGGCGAGAACCCGGACCACGTCCTGAACATCGCGGTGCTCGGCGTCGTGTTCGGCCTCATTGGCGCACGGCTCTACCACGTCATCGACCTGTGGAGCTTCTACTCCGAGAACCCCGGGCAGATCTTCGTGTTACGGGCCGGGGGTATCGGCATCTTCGGCGCGATTGCGGGCGCGGCGTTCGCCCTCGCGCTCTACGTCTGGTGGGTGAACCGACGGGCGAGCGCAGGACGGGGACAGCGCATTCGCGCGCTCCGCTGGTTCGACATCGGAGCGCCCGCCTTTCTGTTAGGGCAGGCCGTCGGGAGGTGGGGCAACTTCTTCAACAAGGAGCTCTACGGGCCGGAGACGAGCCTCCCCTGGGGCATACCGGTTGGACCGGAGCATCACTTCCCGTGGGACTCCGGTGCGGCGGCGTACTTCCACCCGCTCTTCCTCTACGAATCGCTGCTGAGCTTCCTTGGCGTCATCGCGCTGTTGTGGGTCGGCCGCCGCTTCGGCAACAGCCTCCGGCAGGGCGACCTGCTCTTCCTGTACTTCATCTGGTATGCGCTGGAGCGCTCCGCGCTGGAGTTCATGCGCATCGACAATTGGAAGGTGGGCGACGTGCCGGTCGCGCATCTCGTCTCTGCCGTGATGATCGTGATTGCGCTCCTTGCGCTCTTCCTCTGGCGCAGGCCGCCGTACCTCGCTTCGGGGAGGGAGGACGCCCGGCGAGCCGACAGCAGGCCGGTGGAGCAACCGGCTGCCCGGTCGCGCGCAGCGGAGCGGCGGGCACGCCGCAGGACTCAGGGGACGGACCCGGAATAGCGGGGTGTCTCCCGAGAGGATTTCGCGCGCTAAAGCGCGGGCTCCGCTGCGCTTCGCTCGGAATGACAATCACCCAGAGTACTGGGCCAACCCGGAAACAGCCTGACGATCAAGCATCCACGTCAGCGTGCCGTCGACCGGCGCGACGAGCGCGGCGGGCAGGGGAGGTTCGCCGTCCGCTGGATGCAGCGTGAGCCGCAGAGCCTCTGCCTTGTCCTGCCCCTGCGCGAGGAAAACGACGTGCCGCGAGGCGTTGATGAGCGGCAGTGTGGCCGTGATGCGCCACGCGTCCATCTGCGGCACGTCGTTGGCAACGAAGAGCCGTCCGCGCTCTTCCAGCGCGCTCGTTCCAGGGAAGAGCGATGCCGTATGTCCGTCGGAGCCGATGCCGAGTAGCAGCAGGTCCGGGCGCACCGGCACGTCGCCGGACACGCGTCGCAGCGCGTCCTCGACGGCGGCTGCGGACTCGTCCGGGGAAACGTTCTCCGTCGGCACAGGGATGATATTCGCCCTGGCGGCGGGGCCGTGGGCGAGCAGCGCCTCGGTTGCCATCCGCTGGTTGCTGTCCGGGTGGCCGGTTTGCACCCAGCGCTCGTCGCCCCAGAACACGAACGTGGCGCGCCACGGCATCGCGGTCGAGTAGGGCGGTCCGGTGAGTTTCCGGTACAGCGCTTCCGGGGTGCTGCCGCCGGACAGTCCCAACAGGAAACGCCCGCGCTCGCGCACCGCCTCCTCCGCCGACGCCAGCACGAGGTCCGCCGCGGCCTGCGTGAGGGCGGTGGGAGTGGGGAAGACGCGCACGTCCGGCATGGTGCGCTAGGACTGGCGCCTCACGGCATGCCCGCCGAACTGGTTGCGCATCGCCGCGAGCAGCCTGAAGCCGAACTGGGTCTCGTCGCGGGAGCGGAAGCGCGCCTGGAGCGCCATCGAGATCACCGGCAGCGGGACCGCAAGCTCGATGGACTCCTCCACCGTCCAGCGTCCTTCTCCGGAGTCGTCCACCCACGGTACGATGGCCGACAGGGAGTCGTCTTCTTCGAGCGCCGCGGCGGTGAGGTCGAGCAGCCACGAGCGTACGACGCTCCCGTGCCGCCATATCTCGGCTATCTGCGCGACGTCGAGGTCGAGGCTCTGCTTGGCGCGCATCAGCTCGAAGCCCTCGGCGTACGCCTGCATGAGCCCGTACTCGATGCCGTTGTGCACCATCTTCACGAAGTGCCCGGCGCCGAGCGGCCCGACGTGGGCGTAACCCTTCTCCGGCGTTGGTGCGAGCGTGCGGAACACGGGTTCCACCAGTGCAACGGCCTCCTCGCTCCCGCCAACCATGAGGCAGTAGCCCTCCGCGAGCCCCCAGATGCCGCCGCTGACACCGGCGTCCACCATCTCGATGCCCTTGCGCCGCAGGGACTCGCCGCGCCGCATCGAGTCGTTGTAGTTCGAGTTGCCGCCGTCCACCACGAGGTCGCCGGACTCCAGCACGTCGCCAAGCGCGGCGACGGTCGCCTCTGTCGGATTGCCGGACGGCACCATCACCCAGACGACGCGGGGTGCCTCCAGTGTCTCCACGAACTGCTCCAGCGAGTCCACGACCTCGCAGCCGGACGCCGCCGCTGCTTGGCGCGTGTCCGGGTCGCGGTCGTAGGAGACGACGCGATGCCCGCCCCGGCGCAGGCGTTCGGACATGTTGCCCCCCATCCGTCCCAGCCCCACCATACCGATGTCCATAGCCTTCCTCCTGTGATAAGGGGTCCCGCGCCGGATCAGCTGCGCGCCTGGGCCAGCAGGCCGCACTTCGCCTCGATGCTCTCCAGCAGTTGCCGGTACGAGCCGGCGAACGCGTCCACGCCGTCGCTGAGCAGTTTGTCCGTGACGGCGTCCATGTCCACGCCCGCGTCCGCGAGCGCGGAGAGGGTGGCGTTCGCCTCCTGTTCGGTGCCCTCCAACGTTAATTCGGAGACGCCGTGGTCCAGCGTCGCCTGCAGGGTGTCGGGCGGCATCGTGTTCACGGAGTCGGGGCCGATGAGGTTATCGACGTAGAGCGTGTCGGGGTAGGCGGGGTTCTTGGTGCTTGTGCTCGCCCAGAGCGGACGCTGCACCTGCGCGCCCTGCGCTTTCAGCGCGGCGAAGTCGTCCCGTGCGAAGCGCTCCTCGAAGAGGGCGTACGCGGCGCGGGCGTTCGCCACTGCCGCCTTGCCCTGCAGCGACGGGTCTGCGCCGCGTTCTTCGAGGGCCTTGTCGACTGCCGTGTCGACGCGGCTCACGAAGAACGACGCAACCGACGCGACGCGCCCGAGCGGGCCGCCTCGCTGCGCGAGCGCCTGCAGCCCGGCGATGTAGGCGTCCATCACATGCTGGTAGGCGTCCAGCGCGAAGATGAGCGTGACGTTCACGTTGATGCCCTCGCCGATGAGTTGCGTGATGGCGGGAAGTCCCTCAGGCGTTCCGGGCACCTTGATCATCACGTTCGGCTCTCCGACTGCCGCCCAGAGACGGCGCGCGTCGCGTACGGTGCCTTCCGTGTCGTAGGCGAGGGTAGGGGCGACCTCGAGCGAGACGAAGCCGTCGCGTCCGTCTGCCGCGTCGTAGACCAGGCGGAGCGCCTGTGCGGCGGCGCGGATGTCCTCGACAGCGAGCGCCTCGAATATCTCCGTCGGGCTCTTCCCCTCGCTCGACAGCCCGGCGAGCGCCGCGTCGTAGTCCGAGCTGCCGGAGATGGCCTTCTCGAAGATGGTGGGGTTGGACGTGAGACCGGTGACGCCGTCCTCCACGAGCCGATTCAGCTCGCCGTTCACCAGCATCCTGCGGCTGATGTAGTCCACCCAGGTGGACTGTCCGAGCGCAAGGTTCCGGCGGATGGTGTTCTCCATGATGCTGCCTCCTGATGCCACTCGCGAATTCACGCTCCCGCTGCAGCCTTGCGCTCCAGCGCCTTCACTTTCTCCAGCCTGCGGACGTGGCGCTCCTCGCCGGTGAACGAGGCTCCGAGGAAGGCCGAGATGACCTCCCGGGCCGTCTCCGGTCCGATGACGCGTCCGCCGATGCAGAGCACGTTCATGTCATCGTGCTCCACTCCCTGGTGTGCCGAGTAGGTGTCGTGGCACATCGCGGCGCGGACGCCCGTAACCTTGTTCGCCGCGACGCTCGCGCCGACCCCGCTGCCGCAGACGATGACGCCGCGCTCCGCGTCTCCGTCCGCGACCGCCCGGGCGGCGAGCGCGGCGAAGTCGGGGTAATCGTCGTCCGGGTCGAATTCGTGCGCGCCGAGGTCGAGCACGTCGTGGCCCCATGCGCGGAGCATCGCGGCAACGTCGGTCTTCAACGTGAACCCTGCGTGGTCGGCTGCTATGGCTATGCGCACTCCGGCTCCCGGTGCTTCGTACTGTGCGTGTGCAGCGTTGCTGCCCGTGCTTATATCGTAGCAGCAGTGCGGCTCGCGGGGGTTAACGTCCGCACGCGCTTAAGCGATGCCGTCGTCGGGCGCATTTCCCGCGCTCTCGAAGACGGTTGAGGCGAACGGAAAATACGTGCACAGCGCAACCATCTGCTCCTTCTGAAGCAGACGTTGCGCAGATGCGGGAGTGGGTAGGGGTGACTAGGCGACGGGGTTCTTGCGGGGCCTGCCGCGACGTCGGCCGTCCGAGGTCCAGAAGTAGACGGTGGTGGCTGACCTGCGAACGTCCAGGTTTTTGCCCAGCGCCTGCGCGGCTGCGTTGAGCCTGCGCCGGATGGCCTGCGTCGTTTCGCCCTCTCCGGCCTCCAGCTTGCCTGCCTCGCCGGGGGCTACGCGCTGGATATATCCGATGTATTCCTGCAGCAGCGCCGCGCGCTTGCCCGTTGCGCTGTTGGCGCGGGCTTCGCCGATGGAAACGATGTCGAAAGTGGGCATCCCACTTACCTCCTGTTTGAGCAGCCGGACTGGGAGAGCTGCCCTTGAGCGCAGAGCATAACGCGCTGAATCCGACAAGTCCAGCGCAGATTCCGATAGCAAGGTCTGAACGCTTTAGGATCCAGCCATAGGGTGCGTTGGGAGGAGTTTGTCAGTGCGTGTTCCACGCGCATTCGTGCCGCGCAGTGAGGCGTTCACGGCCCCGGAACGGTGGGTGTTGTCAGGACTTATGACTCGTAAATCGAGCGCATAAGCGCATTGAAAGGGCAGATGGAGGACTAGGAGGGCGTTGAGACCGCGGGAGGCTCCGGCTGCAGCCCGACCATGCTAGGATAGGGCGAGCCCCCACGCCCATAGCAGCAGCTTCGCCCCACAACGGAACCATGAACCTCCCGCCCATCGTAGACGCCCATCGCCAGTCCGCAGCGCCGGATAACGCTGAGGAGTTCGCCGCGCTCCTGGCCTCCAACGGCGTGCAACGCACCGTGCTCGTGCAGCCCGAGCCTTCCGACGAGGCCACGAACGCGGTGCTTTCCGCCGCAGCGGATGACGAACTCGTGGCCGCTGCCACGGTCTGGGCGGACGTTACGTCGCGGGACCTTGGCAAGAGGCTCAAACAGCTGGAACGCAACAAGAAGGCACGCGGGCTCTGCCTCCCGGCGTACCGTGAGGAAGACAACCACTGGCTCACGCAGCCCGCCGTGCTGGCGGGCCTTCGCGAGGCGGGGAAACGCGGCCTGAGCCTGGATGTCATCGTGGAGCCGCGCCAGGTCCCCTCCGTGCGCGATCTGGCCGAGGCTGTCCCCGACCTGCGCATCGCCCTTGCGCACATCGGCTCGCCGTTCATCGCGCGGAGCGAGCGGGAGCCGTGGGGCGTCCACATGCTCAACCTCGCGCCGTGCACGAATGTCTCGGTCAAGCTGAGCGGACTCGTGACGCTCGACACCGAGCCGTGGAGCACGGCCCATCTCAAACTGTTCGTGGAGCCGATGGTGCGGCTCTTTGGCTACCGCCGCATGATGTTCGGCAGCGATTGGCCGAACCACTTGTCCGTTGCGTCGTACGAGCAGGTGGTTCAGGCAACGATCGATGCGGCAGGTCCGATGACGGATGGGCAACTCGCCGACGTGCTGAGCGGCGCCGCCGCGGCGTTCTACCGCCTCGACTGACGTAGCGGCACGGCCCTATTCGTTACGATTTCGTTACGCCTTGCGCCGCACCCCCTTTTCTCGCTTGCCCCGCCACCTGCCAGCGCATATCCTCTCCGGTAACGCAGCACGTTCGGACCTCTCGGGGACGCTGCCGCCGGACGATGAGAAGACACTTCCTAACGACACTTCTTGCGCTGGCTGCGCTGGCCGGTCTCCTGTCCGGATGCAGCGCGGAGGACACATCGCCTCCCACACCCACGCCGGAAGTGTCCGATACGAGAAACGGAGCACAGATGCCGCAACAGTACGACGCCCCACCAGCCCTGACGATAGACCCCGAGAAGAGCTACACCGCAACGTTCAAGACCGAGAAGGGCGACATCGTCATCGAGCTCTTCGCGGACAAGGTCCCCAACACCGTCAACAACTTCGTCTTCCTCGCCCGTGAGGGCTTCTACGACGACACGACCTTCCACCGCGTCATCCCGGACTTCATGGCGCAGGGCGGCGACCCCACCGGAACGGGCAGGGGTGGCCCCGGCTACCGCTTCGCGGACGAGTTCCACCCCAGCCTGAGGCACGACAAGCCCGGCATCCTCTCCATGGCCAATGCCGGACCGAACACCAATGGCAGCCAGTTCTTCATCACCCACGGCCCGACGCCGCACCTGGACAACCGCCACGCCGTGTTCGGGCAGGTGACGGAGGGATTGGACGTGCTGATGTCCATCAGCGTTCGCGACCCCCAGGCGTCGCGGACACCCGGCGACGCCATCCACACCATTGAGATCACCGAAGAGTAGCGAGTGCCGCCGCACGGCGGCGGGAATCAACGAGACAAGAAAGGAACAAGAAGGAGGGACCACTGCAATGATACGTGCGGAATATATCTGGGTAGACGGCACTCAGCCCACGGCGAAGCTCCGCTCCAAGGCGAAGGTCATCGAGAAAACCAGCAAGCTGGCAGACCTCCCCATCTGGGGGTTCGACGGCTCGTCCACGAACCAGGCCCCCGGCGACGCGTCCGACTGTGTGCTGCGGCCCGTCTTCTGCTGCCCCGACCCGATCCGCGGCGGGGATAACATCCTCGTCCTGGCCGAGGTGCTGTTGCCGGACATGTCTCCCCACCCCACGAACACGCGCGCTGCCTGCGGGGAGGCTGCCGAGAAGTACGCAAGCCTCGACTTCTGGTTCGGCATCGAACAGGAGTACACGTTCTTCAAGGGCACCCGCCCGCTCGGCTTCCCGGAAGGCGGCTACCCTCCGCCCCAGGGCGGCTACTACTGCGGGGTCGGCGCCGACGAGGTGTTCGGACGCCCGGTCGTCGAAGCGCACCTCGAGAACTGTCTCCAGGCGGGCCTGGGTATCTCCGGCATCAACGGCGAAGTCATGCCGGGACAGTGGGAGTTCCAGGTCGGCCCGCTCGGCGCGCTCGACGTCTCCGACCAGCTCTGGGTCGCCCGCTGGCTGCTCTACCGCACCGGCGAGGACTTCGACATCAACGCCACGCTGGACCCCAAGCCTGCGCGCGGCGACTGGAACGGGGCAGGGGCGCACACCAACTTCTCCACCAATGCCATGCGCGCCAGCTACCAGCCGAACATCGACGCGGCCGAGGCGCTGAAGACGCGCCACGACCTCCACATCGCCAACTACGGCTACCGCATCGAGGAGCGCCTGACCGGTCTCCACGAGACCGCCTCCTACAAGGAATTCAAGTACGGCGTCTCCGACCGCGGCGCTTCCGTGCGCATCCCCTGGCAGGTCGAGGTCGAGGGCAAGGGCTACATCGAAGACCGCCGCCCGAACGCCAACATGGACCCGTACACCGTCACCAGGCTCATCATGGAGACGGTGGGCGACGCGGCCATGGCCAAGTAACCGCCGGTTGCATCCATTACGATAGGAGCCGCCCTTTGGGCGGCTCCTTCTCATTCCGCCTCCTCTCAGGAGTAACGCAATGGCGAACCAGGAAGTAGCAATCGTTGCCAGGAACCCGGACATCGTCGGAGAGAACCCGCTGTGGAACCCCGACGACCGGCGCCTCTACTGGACCGACAACCGGTCGCAGCGCGTACACCGTCTGGACCCGGCTGCAGGGGCGGTCGAGGCGGTAGTCGAGGGCCAGTCGTTCTACGCGTTCACGCTGCAGGCGGACGGCTCGCTGCTGTTGTTCATGGACCGCACGCGGGTAGGGGCGGCGCAGGCCGGCGGGCCCGTCCGGCTCGTCATCGACGGGCTGCCGGGGGAGCGAGAGGCCCGCTTCAACGACGTCGTCGCCGACCGGTCGGGGCGCGTCGTGGCGGGCGTTATACCCCTTGAAGGCGGGACCGGCTCGCTCTACTCGGTGGGGCCGGACGGGTCAGTCGCCCAGCTTGCGAGCGGGCTGGAGATGCCCAACGGTATGGCCTTCTCGTCCGACGACCGGCTCCTCTACGTCGCCGAGACCCGGGGCAAGCGCGTTGCCCTGTTCGACTACGACATCGACTCTGGGACGGTCTCCAACCGGCGCGTGTTCATCGACCTCTCCGCGGAGGAAGGCGGCTCGCCCGACGGCATCACGCTCGACGTGGACGGTTGCCTGTGGGTCGCGCTGTCGGGCGGCTGGTCCGTCGTGCGGTACGACTCCTCGGGCGCAGAGGTGGCGCGGGTGGAGTTTCCCGCGCGCAAGATAACCAGCATCGGCTTCGGGGACGATGATCTCTCCACCGCGTACGTCACCTCGTCGAGCAGGCAGGCCGTGCCGGGCGAGGAGATCGGTCCGGAAGGCGGGGCGCTCTTCGCGTTCCGACCGGGCGCGGCGGGCGTTCCGGAGCACCGGTCGAGCGTCAGCACGGAGGGCGGGCAGCCTATCCGGTGAAGGTGCGGCGGAACTTCACGAGGTTCTCTTCCACGACGACCTTCGGGCGCTGCCGGGGCTCGCCCGTCTCCTCGATGTCGACGTGGATGAACCATGGCCCAGGCTCGCGTATCGCTTCGTCGAGCGCCTCCTCGAATGCCTCGACCGTCGCCACCCGGGCGACGTTCTTGATGCCGGCCGCGAGGGCGATCCCGCCGAGGTCTGTCCCCGTCGACGTGTGCGTCGGCTGGCCGCCCGTCTCGTACCACATCTGGTTGTCCCACACGATGTGCACGAGGTTCGGCGGCGCCTGCCGCGCTATCGTCGCGAGCGAGCCGAGGTTCATCAGCAGCGAGCCGTCGCCGTCCATCACGAACACCTTGCGGTCCGGCGCGGCCATTGCCACCCCCAACGCGATGGACGACACCAGCCCCATCGCGCCCCAGGTGTAGAGGTTCGCGTCGCGGTCGCCCGATGCGTACAGGTCGAACGTCGCCGGGCCGAGGTTGGCGATGATGGGTTCGTTATCGACCCTGTGCACCAGCGCGGCGATGCCGTCACGACGTAGCACGTTTCGCTCCCACCAGCTGCGCGTACCAGAGGATGGCTACCGGCATGCGGCTCGCGTACGCCAGTTCGATCGCGCCGTCGACGTACTTCTGCACCTCGTCCTCGCGCTCCGGCGCGTAGTGCTGGATGTGCAGTTCGTCGAGGATCGCGGGGATCGGGCGCGCGGACGGCACCTGCACCTCGTTGAACTCGCTCAACCCACCGCGCATCCCGATGAACAGCGGAACGGGGATGCGGTAGCCAGTGAGCAGCTGTGCCAGTGCGTTGATCGTGTTGCCGAAGCCGCTGCTCTGCATGAACATCGCCGCGCGCCCGCCTGCGGCGTAGACGCCCGCGGCGATACCGACCGCCTCCTCCTCCCGCGACGCGGGCACGACGGTGAACGCGGGGTCGGCTTCCAGCTTGGAGAGCACCTGCCAGTTGATGGCGTCCGGCACGTAGGTTGCGTGCCAGACCTCGTGCTCGCGGAGACTCTCGATGACAACGTCAGACCAGTGCATGGCCGACGGATTATAGAGCAAGCGCGCCGACGGCGGGGCAGGGTGGCCGTAACATCCAGCCACGGAAGGTCGACAGGTCTCAAGAAGCAGGCCTCGGTTGGCTATAATCTCTCTCAGGTACACCCCCGGAAACCCGGGAAACGGTGAGACCGGGGGCCCGCCGGGGATGAAGAGAAGCAACGCTAGATACGGACCGGTTTCGTTGCCGATAGCAGCCCTGGCAGTCGCGTTCCTTGCGGCTTGTGCCCCTCCGACTCCGACTCCAACCCCGTTCCCGACACCAACCCCGACGCCCACTCCCGCTCCGCCCGAGGCCCCCACGGCGCCAGTGGTGGAGTCCCTGGGCACCACGGTCGTTGAGGCGTCGTGGGAAGAGCCGGTCAGCGACCTGCCGGTCCTTGAATACGAGTACCGCTTCCGCACCGAGTCCAGGCCATGGGTCGAAGTGTTGGACACCGGCCACGTAGAACGCAGGATTCGGATCGTCGCCCTGACACCAGCAACGATGTACGACGTACAGGTGCGGGCGCTGAGCGGCGCCGGGTCCGGTCCCTGGTCCGGATCCGGCGCCGCGAGCACAGACCCGGTTCCTACGGCTACCCCAACACCCACCCCAACGCCAACCCCGACGCCCACGCCGACCCCAACCTCCACGCCAACCCCAACGCCGACTCCGACGCTGACGCCAACTCCTACCTCCACGCCCAGTCCAACTCCGACGCTGACCCCCACACCCACGCCCACGCCGGACTACTTTGCCATTACGAAACAGGCGGTAGTGAAGGTGGAGACAGAGCGGGCGCAAGGGTCAGGCTTCTTCGTGCGCGCCGACGGCCAGCGCGGACTGGTGCTGACGAGCTACCACGTCATCGATTCCAACCTGAACAACGTCAGGGTTGCTGTCGGTCCAGAAACCTACGATGCAGATGTTCTTGGTTACGACGCCGAGAAAGATGTGGCCATGCTCCGGGTGTGCTGCTCGTCGTCGTTCGACTCCATCTCGATGAGTCCCGAACAGCCTCCTGCGGGAACGCGCGTCATAGCCGTCGGGTTCCCGCTCGGGAGCAACGATGCAGTGATCACGAGCGGGATCGTGTCGCGGACCTTCTTCGATGATGAGCACGGGGCGCACGTTGTTCAGACTGACGCACCGCTCAACCCCGGGAACAGCGGCGGCCCTCTCGTATCGCTGTCAACTGGAGAAGTCGTCGGCATACCGACCAGTGTGATACGCCGATCGGGAGGGATATCAGTGGAAGGCACCGGCTATGCGATAGCGAGCAGCAGTATCGTCACCATCCTTGGCGACCTCGAGTCCGGCGCCCTGAGGCATGCGCCTCCGTAGAGCGTTACGACGCGACCAAGCGGACGTAGAAGCAGTAGATGATCAGCCCATAGGCGGGCAGGCAGACGAGGAAGTAGACAAGATAGGAAGCCTTGGTCGGCTTGAAGCCTTCCTCCACAGTCCCGCCAGCTGCCTCTATGGCCTTCCTCCGCCTCCGCTCGGCGCGCCACCGCAGCAATTTGCAGACGACGCATCCTGCTGCCCCGCCGATGACTGCGGCTTGCAGCACGGAGTCCCTGCCGAACGGCTCCCAGCCTGCGAGCCCAGCCAGCCAGGATGCCCCTGCAGCGAGCCCTGCGCCTGCCGCCGCGGAGAGGATGTCCCATATCTGCTCCCCCTCCATGGACAGAAGGCCAAGCAGGACGCCAACCACGGCGAAAGCGATCGCCAGAGGCAGTTTCAAGTCCGGGCCACCCACCCATTCGAGGAGCCACCCGGCGCCATAGCCGGCGACCCATCCGACGATGCCGAGGCTTACAAATGGCAGGTTGCCGGGCATGCTGCGCGCCCTTGCTCCAGACTCGTTGCCGCATCATAGCCGTCTCCATTTCCCCTCGCACGCGCGGAACATTCCCGCCTGCGCTACAATCGTCCCGGATCTAGCGACCGTCCACAGCACCGAAGGAGGTTCCGCCTCATGCTGACCGCACAGGAGAACAAAGACCTCACCAGCGTCATGCCCGGCACGCCGATGGGCGAGCTGTTCCGGCGCTACTGGCATCCCATCGCCGCAGCCGCCGAGCTGGACGACCGCCCCACCAAGGCCGTGCGAGTCCTCGGCGAGGACCTCGTCCTGTACAAGGACAAGTCCGGCACGCTCGGGCTCATCGACCGCTTCTGCCCCCACCGGCGCGTCGACCTCTCGTACGGGATCCCTGAGGAGCACGGCCTGCGCTGCATGTACCACGGCTGGATGATGGCCGAGACGGGCCAGTGCATCGAGCAGCCGTTCGAGGAGACGGTGCACCCGGACGGGCGCTTCAAGGAGAAGGTGAAGGTCGCCGGGTACCCGGTCGAGTCGTACGGCGGGCTGGTGTTCGCCTACCTCGGGCCGCAGCCGGCACCGCTGCTCCCGCACTGGGAAACGTTCGAGTGGGAGGGCGGCTGGAGCGACATCGGCATCGTCGAGCTGCCATGCAACTGGCTGCAGTGCATGGAGAACTCCATGGACCCGGTGCACCTGGAGTGGCTGCACGGCTACTGGGGCGTCCGCCAGCAGCAGGACAAGGCGGTCAGGCTCGGACTCGCCGAGGCCGACTCGTTCCCCACCGTGCCGCGCAGGCACCAGAAGATTGGGTTCGACGTCTTCGACTACGGCCTCATCAAGCGCCGCGTCGTCGAGGGCACGACCGAGGAGGACCACGACTGGAAGGTCGGCCACCCGGTGCTCTTCCCGAACGTCCTGTTCGTCGGCAGCATCGTCAACTGCACGCTCCAGTACCGCGTGCCGGTCGACGACACCCACACGATGCACATCACGTGGTTCTTCTACCGTGCCGCGGAAGGCGCCGAACCCCCGAAGCAGGAGAAGGTGCCGTACTGGTACGTGGACCTCTACGAGCCGGACGGCACGCTCATCCCTGACCTCGTGAACCATCAGGACTTCGTCGCGTGGATCACGCAGGGCCCGAACGCCGAGCGCGAGAAGGAGAAGCTGGGCGAGTCCGACCGCGGCATCATCCTACCGCAAGGTGCTGAAGGAGCAGGCGGGCATCGTGCAGGATGGCGGCGAGCCGATGGGCGTCGTGCGCGACCCGGAGGTCAACAAGTGCATCGGCCTGCCGCTCGAACGCTGGCAGGCGCTCTCCGATGTGACGTGGATGACACGCTATATGCCGCTGCAGCAGGGCGAGCCGCCTGAATTGGTGTCGACCATTGAGCAGGTGCTGAGCACGTGGGCAGGGGAGAAGCCCTGGACGGAGGCGCAGGCCACGCTCAACCAGTAGGGCATGCGTCGCACAGCGAGATGTACGAGAAGGGGCGCCTACCGGGCGCCCCCTTCTCGTCATTCCAGCGGAAGCTGGGATCCAGAAAGCGGCGCAGCGGGCCGCTCGTGGAGGATGCACAGCGGGCCGAGGCACGAAGTGCCCTTGGTTTGGTGCCCTCTCCCCCTGGGAGAGGGCGCCGCGCAGCGGCGGGTGAGGGTGAACGCCCCTAGAGGTTGTAGAACTCCTTGGCGTTCGTCTCCAGTATCTTCCGCGCGACGGCATCGCTGATGCGGCCCTCGCTCGCCCACTTCTTCACCTCGTCGAGCGCCGCGAGGTTCGCCGACGGGTCGGAGTGGCAGTAGTCCGTGCCGATGATGAGGTTGTCCTCGGTGCCGAAGTCCAGCAGGTGCTCGATCTGGTCCATCGGGTCTATCGTCACGTACAGCCGGTCCTCCTTGAAGAGGTCGCGCTGCAGATCGAACGTCGCCGAGCGGTCGTGCAGCGTCAGCGACCGCTGCACCATCCCCAGGTTGGAGAGCGCGTAGGAGATCCACGCTCCGCCCGCCTCGATGAACCCGAACTTGAGGTTCGGGAACTTGCTCGGAAGCCTGCTGGAGACGACCGCCATGAACGCCGCCATCACCGGGAAGCCCCGGTCCCACTCGCGGCCGGGCAGGGGATGGCCGGTGTGGATGCAGAGCGGCAGGCCGAGCGAGTCCGCCTCCTCGTACACCGGGAAGAAGTGCTTGTCGTTCACCGGCTTGTCGAGGTCGAATCCTCGCTTGAAGATGGCGCACGCGCCGTTCTCCTTCGCCCAGCGCAGCTCCGCGACCGCCTTGTCGGGGTCGAGCCAGGGCAGCACCGCGGCCCAGCGCAGGCGTCCGTTGCTCATCGCGCAGCGGTCGGCGAGCCAGCGGTTGTACGCGCCCGTGAGCTCCGCCTCCGCCTCCACGTCCTGCGCGCCGTAGCGGATGAAGAACGTCGGGAAGATGACCTGGGCGTCCACGCCCATCTTGTCCATGTCCTTCAGACGCCCCGCGACGCCTGCCGCGTCGTCGAGTTCCCGGTGCTCGCGCAGCGGATGGTGTTCCTCGTCGCGGATGATGCGCGGCTGCAGGCGGTTCTCGACCAGCCACCAGCGGTTGCCGAGCGCTCCCGCGATGCGCACGCCCGGCGCCTCCGGACGGTCCGCAACCGCGGCCTCCACCTTCGCGTCGGGCGATATGGATACGGGCACGTACTTGGAGCCCTTCTCCTCGAGGATCTGCCACGTGGCCTCGTTCTCGTCCACGTGCGTATCAGCGTCGATCACACCAAACGTCGCCATGGCTCTGACCTTCCTTTACGCAAAATCCCCAACTCCTGATCGCCTCTCCTTCTGGGAGAGAGCCTGCCCTGAGCTTGTCGAACGGGTCGTCGCGCAGCGGCGGGCGAGGGTGTTGGTCTGCACCGTTCGCCTCTCGGCGGTAACTATACTACGCGCTCGCGCTTGTCCGTCATTCCCGCGAAGGCGGGAATCTCGCAGGCCGGGGACAAGGAAGTGGGCAGTTACCCCGTGGGCTGCGGCTCCGTCGGGGCCTTCGTCGGCTGCGCTGCGAAGACCATGAGCAGCAGCATCAGCACCGCGACGCTCGCGAACAACAGGAACGCCCCGGTGTAGCTGCCCGTCTCGTCGCGGATGTGCGCCGCGAGCAACGGCCCGAACGGGCTGATCATGCGGAACGGGGCGGTGAACCCCTTGATCGCTCCCAGCGACGTCCTCCCGAAGTAGTTCGCCAAGAGCAGAATCTCGATGATGTTCCGCATCCCCGCCGCCACGCCGAAGAGCATCGCCCAGAGCACCGCGAGGGGGAAGCCGCCCGCCGGGATCAACAGCAGCACCATCGTCGTCAGCACCAGCACCGCCTGCACCATGGCGCCCAGGCGCACGTGCACGCGCTCCATGATGAACCCCGTCGGCAGGATGGACGACGCCGACGACATCCCGAAGATGGCCACGACTGCTACCGCCTGCCCCTCGCTCAACCCGCGGTCGTGGAAGATGGGCGCCATGTGCAGGTTCGTCGCCCCCTGCACGAACGGCGTGCAGACGAGGAAGACCGTGATGAGCCAGAACGCCCGCGTGCCCCTCGCCTCCCGCAGCGTCCACGACTCCTCCAGGACGACCTGCGCCTGCGCCCCGCGCTCTCCCGGAGCGTCGCGCAGGTCGGTCGCGCCGTCCGGCAGCATCCCGTGGTCCTCCGGCTGGCTGCGCATCAGCAGCAGGGCAGGCCCGATGATGGCCAGGCACGCGAACCCGGACAGCGCCACGTATGCCGTCCGCCAGTCGGACGCGTCCATGATGAGGAAGCTCACGATGGGGAGCACCACCTGTCCGGCGCGATGGCCCATCGCCTTCACCGCAAGCGTCCGCCCGCGCTGCCGAACGAACCACTTCGCTATCGCCACCGACGCCCCTATCTCTACGCCCGCTGTCACTGACCCTCGCGCCAGCCCGAAGTACGTCCAGAAGTGCCACGGCTCTTGTATGGTCGACAGTCCGAATAGCGCACCCGTGAGCGCCAAGCCACCCAACGCCACCACCACGCGCGGCCCGTACTTGTCGACAAGCCACCCTGTGACGCTCGATGCGATCGCCCCCGACGCGCTCCCGATGAGGAACCCGAGCGCGATCACCCTGTACGACCAGCCCAGCTCGTCCTGTATCGGCTTGACGAAGACCGTGAGCACCGGCCCCAACGCCGGCACCTCCGCGAACGTCGCGACGAACGCCGCTCCGACGATGGCCCACCCGTAGAAGACGCGGTGCGACGGCCAGAAGCGCGGTATCCCCGGCGGGCGGGGGCTGGTGCTCGAGGGATTACGCAGCGCCGAACGCTTTCCGCAGCTCGCCTGCCGCCTCGTTGATGGCGTCCCACGTCCGTGTGAACGGAACGCCCGCGTTGAACAGCGCGTGGATATGCCCGTCGTAGCGGCTGAGCTTCACGGGCACGCCCGCCTCGCGCAGCCGCCCGGCGTATGCCTCGCCCTCGTCGCGCAGCGGGTCGTACTCGCACGTCAGCACGAACGCGGACGGCAGACCGGACAGGTCGTCCGCCGCCATCGGGACGACGTAGGGGTTGGACGCGTCCGCCTCGTCGCGCACGTAGCACTGCAGGAAGTAGACCATCGTGTCGTAGTTGAGCCCGTAGCCATCGCCGTTCTCAAGGTAGGACGGGCGCTCGAGGTCGGTGTCGACCACCGGGCAGATGAGCGACTGGTGCGCGAGCCGTGGCCCCCCCTCGTCCCGCGCGCGCAGCGCCACCGCTGCCGCGAGGTTCCCGCCCGCGCTCGATCCCGCAACCGCCAGCCGCGACGCGTCACCGCCGAACGACGCCGCGTTCGCCGCGACCCACTCCGTCGCCGCGTAGCAGTCGTCGAGCGGGGTGGGGAACTTGTGCTCTGGCGCGAGCCGGTAGTCGACCGACACGACGATGGAGCCGGACGCATCTGCCAGCGCCCGGCACGTCGGGTCGTTCGTTGCGATGCTGCCGACCACCCAGCCGCCCCCGTGGAACCACACGCACACGGGCAGGGGGGCCGCGTCGTCCGTCACAGGGACGTACACCCGCACGGGAACGTCGCCATGCGGCCCTGGCGCAGCGAAGTCGCTCACCGACGCGACCTCCGGCCCGGGGATGCGCGGCTGCGATTCCGACATCGCGCGCGCCTCCTCTGGGCTCACCTCGTGCTGGGCGGGCAGGCCCATGGCGGCCTGCTTCTCCAACGAGGCTTTCGCTTCAGGGTCGAGCGGCACGCCGCGCCTCCTTCGGACCGGATGCGCCGGAGTATACGCGAGAAACCACCTCCGTCATTCCAGCGGAGGCTGGAATCCAGAGTGACCGCGAGGTCACACGGGGCTGGGGGAAGCGGAGGGTCTCGCCTCTCCTGAGGGAGAGGGTGCCGCCGCTGGGCGGCGGGTGAGAGCCCTCGGCGGGGTTTGGGGGGAGCCCGGTGTAGGGGCATCCCTTGTGGGTGCCCTTGGTCCCTTCCCCCTCGATGGGGGAAGGCTAGGATGGGGGTGAGTCAGGATGGGGGTGAATCGCCCCCTACGCGGTGCCGAACGCCTTCCGCATCTCGCCCGCCGTCTCGTCGATAGCGTCCCATGTGCGGGAGAAGGGGATGCCCGCGTTGTAGAACGCGTGGATCATGCCGTCGTAGCGCGACAGCCTGGTCGGCACGCCCGCCTCCTGCAGCCGTTTCGCGTACGCCTCGCCCTCGTCGCGCAGCGGGTCGTACTCGCACGTCAGCACGAACGCCGGCGGCAGGCCGGACAGGTCCTCCGCGAGCATCGGCGCGACGTAGGGGTTGGATGCGTCGGCCTCGCTGGAGAGATAGCAGTCGAAGAACCAGACCATGGAGGCGTGCGAAAGGCCGTAGCCCTCGCCGTTCTCCTTGTACGACGGTCGCGTGAAGTCCCTGTCGGTCACCGGGTAGATGAGCGACTGGTGCACGAGGCGCGGTCCGTTCTCGTCGCGCGCCCGCAGCGCTATCGTTGTCGAGAGGTTCCCGCCCGCGCTCGCGCCGGCGACCGCCAGCCGCGATGAGTCCCCGCCCAGCGATGCCGCGTTCTCCGCCGTCCACACCGTTGCGGCGTAGGAATCGTCGAACGGGATGGGGAACCGGTGCTCCGGCGCGAGCCGGTAGTCGACCGACACGACGATGGCGCCCGCCGCTTTCGCCAGCGCCCGGGCCGTCGCGTCGTTCGTCTCGACGCTGCCGATAACCCAGCCGCCGCCGTGGAACCACATGGAGACGGGCAGGGGCCCCGCGTCGTCCGTTACCGGCACGTACACGCGCACCGGCACGTCGCCGTGCGGCCCCGGCGCGAGATGGTCGCTCACCGACGCCATCTCCGGCCCCGGCAGGTTCGGCCGTGCCGCCTGCAGCGCGCGCGCCTCCTCCGGGCTCGACTCGTGCGGCTCGAGCACACCCATCTCGATGCGCTTCTCCAACGACGCCTTCGCTTCAGGGTCGAGCGGCATGACGCGCCTCCTGCAAACCTGCTGCGCCGGAGTATACGCGTTACGCCGTGCCGAACGCCTTCCGAAGGTCTGCGGCCACCTCGTCCATCGCCTGCCACGTTCGCTCGAACGGGATGCCCGCGTTGAAGAACCCGTGCACCACGCCGTCGTAGCGCGACACATCCGCGGGCACGCCCGCGGCGCGCAGCCGCTCCGCGTACGCCTCGCCTTCGTCGCGCAGCGGGTCGTACTGGACCGTCAGCACGAACGCCGGCGGCAGGTCGGACAGATCGTCCGCCGCCATCGGCCTCGCGTACGGGTTGTCGCCGTCCGCCTCGTTGGCCAGGTAGCAGTCCCAGCAGTAGCGCACCATTTCGAGGGAGAGGTTGTAGTAGGGGGCGCCGTTCTCCGCGTACGACGGACGGCTGAAGTCGCGGTCGAGCACCGGGTAGATAAGCACTTGGTGCACGAGCTTCGGCCCGTCGTCCTCGTCGCGCGCCCGCAGCGCCACCGTTGCAGCGTGGTTGCCGCCCGCGCTCATCCCCGCCACCGCCACTCGCGACGGGTCGCCGCCGAGCGACGCCGCGTTCGCCGCGGCCCACGCCGTCGCCACGTAAGAATCGTCGAACGGTACGGGGAACTTGTGGTCAGGAGAGAGGCGGTAGTCGACCGACACCATGATGACGCCCGCCCTGTTCGCCAGCTCGCGGCAGTTCGCGTCGTTGGAGTCGATACTGCCGTAGATCCAGCCGCCGCCGTGGAACCACATGCACACGGGCAACCCCGCCTCGTCATTCCCGCGCAGGCGGGAATCCAGTGTCCCCCTCTCTCCCCCTGGGTGAGGGTCTTTCGGGACGTAGACCCGCACCGGCACGTCGCCGTGCGGCCCGGGCACGAGGTGGTCGCTCACCGCTGCGATCTCCGGCCCGGGTTTGCGCTGCAGCGCCTCCTGCCTCGCACGCAACTCCGCCGGGGGTATCTCGTACTGGGCGGGCCCGCCCGCTGCGGCTCTCCTGTCGAGCGCCGCCTTCACGTCAGGGTCGAGTGGCATCGCGCCCTCCTCGCAGACCGGATGCGCCGGATTATATGCGCGACGAGCAGGCGTCTGACTCACACCGAATATCAAATGTGCTCCGGGACACTCCGCGGATTTGCAAAGGTGTTACCCTGTCTGCTGATGTACAGACCGTACGGCAAGGAGAATCGCTGGTGGCTTCCGCTCGCAGAAGCGGGAGCCCTGTCGCACGGCTGAGCGATACACAAACGGCACGGGCGTCCCATGAGGCGCGACGTGCATCACCTGTAGAACCACGCCTCTTGGGGCAGTGGTTCTTTTTTGTCGCATATAGGACCCGAACAGACAACAGATGTAGGAGGCAATCGCAATGGCACAGACCAGGATATTCGGACTCAGGGAAGAGTTGGCGCCCATCAGGAACACACTTTCCGACACTATCCACTCGTGTGTGGTCGATGCGCTCGCGTACCCGCCGGACAAGCGGTTCCATCGCTTCT
This sequence comes from Dehalococcoidia bacterium, assembly GCA_965116305.1. Lineage (GTDB taxonomy): Bacteria > Chloroflexota > Dehalococcoidia > Lucifugimonadales > Australimonadaceae > Bin16. The sequence continues at coordinate 971,464 of OZ220673.1, forward strand.
TCCCGCTGGAGCGCGAGGACTTCGTGCACCCACCTGACCGGTCGGACCGCTACATCATCATCGAGATATCCATGTTCGAGGGCCGCACTGCGGAGGCGAAACGCGCCCTCATCCGGCTCCTCATCCAGCGGATACACCAGAACCTGGGCATCGACCCGCGGGACGTGGAGATAACGCTGTTCGAGTCGCCCATCCAGAACTGGGGCCTTCGCGGCGCGGTCGGCGACGAGATCACTCTGCCGTACTCCGTGAACGTCTAGCACCGGAGTCGTCATTCCCGCACCAGCGGGAATCCAGTGCGGTCGGGAGGTCACGCGGCGGCGGGGCGTGGCGTGGGGGAGGCCTGCTCCCCTCGCCCTCTGGGAGAGGGGCTGGGGGTGAGGGTTACCCCCGATTCTCTGCCACTTGCCCCTTCTGTCGCCGCCACGACACCCGATATCATGGTCGAATGACGACCCCATCCGTACCCACGCCCCAGGAGGAGGCCTACCTCCGCCGCGTCGGACGCGCCCTCCGCTGCGGCAACCCGGACTGCGGCTGCGCTCCTGTGCCGACCGAACGGCTCCACTGTCCTGTGCACCGCAACCCATACGTCCCAACGCTCGGCGTCTACTACGAGCCGGGCATCGGGCTCTCCTTCACGTGCTCCTCCGGATGCCCTTCGCACAGGATCGAGGAGGCCCTCGCTCGGCGCGGACTCCCTCCCGCGTCTGCGCTGCAGACCGCCACGGGCGCCCTCGCCACAGGCCTCAGTCCGTACGAGCTCCTCATCTCTCAACCCGCCGACTGGCTCTGGCCCAACCGCATCCCCATGGGCGAACTCACCGTCGTAGCCGGATACCCGGCCTCAGGCAAGACCGCCGTTGCGCTCGATATTGCCGCACGTGTCTCCCTTGGCGCGGACACTCCTGACCAGCCCGGTGCCGCATTCGTCAGGGCGCCGGTGGTCATCGTTGCTCCGCTCAAGAATCCCCGTGCCTCTCTCCTCCCTCGGTTGAGGGCCCTCGGCGCGGACCTCAGCCTCATCTACCACGCCGACGTCCTTGTTCCTGTCCACCTCGTTGACTTCTCAGAGGAAGACGGCGTCGAGGACCTCGAAGCCGTGTCCCTGGCCGCGCGCCTGCACGACCGCTACGAACAAACTCCCACGTTTCTCGACCCCGACGCGCCCCCGCCGCCTCCGCCAAAACCCCAGGAACCGCCTCGCGGCCCATCGCTCCCCGTCGTCATGAATCGGCTCGCCAACTTCATCACGCGCGGAAGCGCCGCGCTTCTCATCGTCGACCAGATCGAGCACCTTGCCCTCATCCACAACACCAGGGTTGCCCGCGTCGCCGGGATGCTCAACGCCCTCGCGGCCCGCACCGGCGCCGCTGTCCTCGCCCTCGCCCACAACCCCGCGCACTCCCTCCAGTCCGCCGCGCGCTACATGCAGCCCCGCCTCGGCATGGCCGGGACCGTGTTCACCATCGCCCTCGTCGGTGAGGAACGGGCCCGCTTCCTCGTCCCCCTCAGCCCGCCCATGCAAGACGCTCTGCCGCCCATACCCTTCAACTTCCACGAGGCCCCGCCTATCGCATGGCGCGACCCCATCCCCCACGAGCGCCTCCTCGCCCTCGGCAACCCCGGCGCGTCCGCACCTCAGCATACGGATGCAACGGTGGAGGTTGTCCGGTTTCTTACGACCGCCCTTGCTCACGGCCCCAGGCCTGCGGCCGATCTCATAGAACGCGCCGCGGCGCTCGGTATATCCGAAACTCAACTTCAGCGCGCTCGCGCCGCCTGTCATGTGACTACTACTCGTGTTGGCAAAGGTGGCCTCAGCGGCAGGGGATACTGGCTCTGGTCCCTCCGGCAACACACCGCTCCGCCGCCTTGCAACCTTGATGCCTTGCCCCCGGAGCCGCGTCATGGCCTGCTGGAGCAAGGCGGCAAGGCTGCGGATGACACTACTGCTCAGGAGTGCGGATGTGAATGAAGAACGGACGGAAGAAGGGAAGGGACTGATACTGCGCCTGCGCTTGCCGTCTGCGGTACAATCCCGCCAACGGCACGGAAGCGCATGGAGCACAGGGAGGTAGAGCATGCTCAGCATCCAGGAGAACGAACGGCTGTCGAGAGTTGGCCCGGGCACGCCCATGGGCGAGCTCATGCGCCGCTACTGGCACCCCATCGCCGCCGCCGGCGAGCTCGACGAGCGCCCCACCAAGGCGGTGCGCGTCCTCGGCGAAGACCTCGTCCTCTACAAGGACAAGTCCGGCACGATCGGCCTCATCGAGCGGTTCTGCCCCCACCGCCGCGTCGACCTCTCCTACGGCATACCGGAGGAGAACGGTCTCCGCTGCATGTACCACGGCTGGATGATGGACGAGACCGGCCAGTGCATCGAGCAGCCCTTCGAGGAGACCGTCCACCCGGACGGACGCTTCAAGGAGAAGGTCAAGGTCGCGGCTTACCCCGTCCAGGTGCTCAGGGGCATGGTGTTCGCATACATGGGCCCGCAGCCCGCGCCGCTTCTCCCGATGTGGGAACCGTTCACGTGGGACGACATCTGGTGCGAGGTCGCGCTTGCGCCGCTGCCCTGCAACTGGCTCCAGTGCCAGGAGAACTCGCTCGACCCGGTGCACCTCGAGTGGCTGCACGGCTACTGGGGCGTCCGCCAGCAACACGACAAGGCGGTGCGCCTTGGGCTGGCGAAGGCCGAGGAGTTCGGCGTGATCCCCAGGCCGCACCAGAGGATCGGTTTCGACTTGTTCGAGTACGGCGTCATCAAGCGCCGCATCGTCGAAGGCACCGACGAGAACGATGCCGACTGGGCCATAGGGCACCCGGTCATGTTCCCGCAGATCCTGTTCGTGGGCAGCACCGTGCGCGGCTCGCTGCAGTACCGGACTCCCGTTGACGATGAGAACACCCTCCACATCACCTGGTTCTTCCTGCGCACGGCGCCGGGGCAGCCGGTGGTCCCCCAGGAGACGACCCCGTACTACCAGGTGCCGCTCTACGGCGACGACGGGCGCCTCATCGAGGACCTCGTGAACCACCAGGACTTCGTCGCGTGGATCACGCAGGGCGTCATCCCCCCGCGTCACCGCGAGCACCTCGGCGAGTCCGACCGCGGCGTCATCTTCTACCGGAAGCTGCTCATGGAGCAGATGGACATCGTGGCCGACGGCGGCGAGCCGATGGGCGTGGTGCGGGACGAGGAAGTCAACAAGTGCATCCACCTGCCTCTGGAGAAGTGGCCGGCGCTCAGCAACCCGGCGCGGATGGCGAAGTACGCGCCATCGCAAGCGGGCCAGAGCACGGAGCACATCGAGCGGCTCGTGGAGTTCCTCCGTCCGTGGGCGGACGCGCCGCCCTGGCAGGAAGCCGCAGTCTCCTGATCACGCTCCGCCGGCATGACGGAGGCCGCCGGTGATTCGCTCACCGGCGGCGCTGCTCCGCAGCCCCACGGCGCGCGGCCTCGGCAACCTGTACGCCGGAACGCTCATCTCCGGCTCCGGCTGGGCGATGGTGCTGCCGGTCACGCCGGTGCTCGTCGACCACTTCGGCGTGAGCCCCGGCGCCGCCGCACAGGTCGTCACCGCCTACGCCCTGGGAAGGTTCTTCGGCATCCCGGGCGCGGGGGTGCTGGTCGACCGCTTCGGCACCCGGAAGATGCTCATCGGCGGGCCGGGGCTTGTCCTGCTCGGCGCGCTCGCCGGCGCGGTCACACCATGGTTCTGGCCCATCCTCCTGGCCACGTTCGTCGTGGGGATAGGGGACAGCCTGTGGGCGCTCGGACGTGAGATCGCCGGTATCGACCTCGTGCGTCTCGACCAGCGGGGCAGGGTGCTCAGCGGCTTCCACGGGATGCACTCCGGAGCGCTGGCGATCGGCCCGCTGCTCGGCGGCTTCCTGGCGGAGGCCATCGACTTCCGTGCGACGTTCGTAGGCTTTGCCGCTCTGACCGGTATCGCGGTCGCTCTCGGCCTGTTCGCGCACGACACCTATGCTCCTCACGCCGCATCGAAGCCTGCGAGCGCTGCTCGCGGGGGAATCGTGCAGCGCGTCCGGGACTTCGCTGAGCTGTTCAAACAGATCGAACCCGGCCTGCGCCTGAGCTACTGGGTGTTCGTCCTCGCGACGTTCGCGGGGTTCACGTTCCGCATCACGCTGCAGAGCGTGCTGCCGCTGTACGCCGACGCGGAGCTGGGCCTGACGCCCACCCAGATCGGCGCGCTCTTCTCGATATCGGGCGGGGTTGTGTTCGCGATGATCCTCCCCGCGGGGTTCGTGCTCGACAAACTGGGCCGGAAGTGGGCGACGGTGCCGAGCACGTTCCTGCCGGGCGTGGCGTTCCTGCTCATGCCGTTCGTGGATACGTACACGCAACTGGTCGTGCTGGTGGGCGTGATGGCGGTCTGCAACGGGCTGTCGCTCGGCTCGCTCGCCGCGAGCACTTACGACGTCCTGCCGGACCACGTGCGGGGCCGTCTGCAGGCGTTCCGCCGGACGGTCGCGGAGGTCGGGGGCGTCGGCGCGCCGCTGCTCGGCGGGGTGCTCCTCAACACGGTCGGTACGACCGCGCCGTTCATCGTCTACGCGCCTGTCCTGCTGATAGCGGGCGTGCTGCTGGCGTTCGCCACGAGGGAGACGCTCGTGAAGCGTCGCGCGCCGTGACCTTCGGTCCACCCTCACCCGCCGCGCCGCGACCTCTCTCCGAGGGAGAGGTGGGGCCAGGCCGTTAGACCGGCAGGCTCGACACGTGCGTGGAGTTCACGGTGATGCGCCCGCCGCCGGGCTCCGTGACCGTGAAGGAGTTGTGGATGCGCCCCCGCTCGATGGGGGAGGGGGAGAGTCCGCGTTCGGCAAAGTCGGCGTGCGTGGCATCCAGGTCCTCGACCATCAGGTCGAACGGCGCGTCGCCCGCTCGGGCGTTCTCGTCCGCGACCAGCACGAGGTGCGTCCCGCCCCGCAGCTCGAAGATGGCGACGGACTCGTTGCGGAACATCGGCCTCATGCCGAGCCGCTCCATGAACGTCTGCGACTCTGCGAGGTTCGTGGTCCCCATGCTAACGTGCCCCACCCAGACCGGCGGCCTGCTGTCGTTCTGGTCTGTGCTCATCGCTCCATCTCCTCCGGTTGCGCTTGTGGGGGAGGAGCGTCGTCTCCCCCGAGGAACGCCTTCAACTGTTCCGCCGAAGCGCGGCTCATGCCCTTGACGCCGGCCAACTCCTCGACACTCGCGGCGCGGACGCCCGCCGCGCTCCCGAAGCGGCGTATCAGCTCGCGGCGGCGCTTCGGACCGATGCCCGGCGCGTCGTCGAGCCGCGAGCGCGTCGCTGCCCGTGAGCGTCGCTGGCGATGGTACGTGATGGCGAAGCGGTGCGCCTCGTCCCGCACGCGTTGCACGAGGTACAGCCCCTGCGAGCGCCGGGGCAGGAGCACCGGCTCCGGCACATGCGGCAGGAACACCTCCTCCTCACGCTTCGCCAGCGAGCAGAGCGGGATGTCCGTCAGCCCCAGTTCCAGGAATACCTGCTGCGCAGCGTTCAGGTGTCCCTTACCCCCGTCGATGACGACGAGACCGGGTACGAACCCGAATGAGTTCTGGGTGCTGCGCCCGGCGGCCGGCGCCCCTTCGGTTTCACCGGCCGCCGCGGCATCGGAGGGCAGGGGAGCGCTTCCACCGGCTTCCGCTTCGGCACGCCGTTGCTCGCCGAGCCGTCGGAAACGCCTACGCAGCATCTCCTGCATCGAGGCGTAGTCGTCTATCCCGCCGACGCCTTTGATCTGGAACCGGCGATAGTGTCCGCTCTTCGGGCGTCCGTTCTCGAACACGACCATGCTGCCGACCGAGTTGGTGCCCTGGATGTTCGAGATGTCGTAGCACTCGATGCGCCGTGGTAGCTCGGGCAGGCTCAGCGCCTCCTGCAGTTCCGCCAGCGCCTGCAGCACCTTGTCCGACTCGTGGAGCCACTGGATACGCCTCTGTGTGAGCGCCTCCACAGCGTTGGCGGCCGCCATCTGCACGAGCTGGCGCTTCTCGCCCCGCTGGGGGCGGTAGATCGAGACGCGCCGCCCTCGCTTCCCGCTGAGCCAGTCTGCGATGGCCTCCGCGTCCTCGATGTCGTGCTGCATGAGCAACACGCCCGGCACGTCCGTGGACGCTTCGTAGAACTGCTGGACGAACTGCTCCAGCAAGGCCGGCTCGTCCTCCGCCTCGCCGCCCTCCATCACGAAGTGGTCGCGCCCGATCAGTTTGCCGCGCCGTACGCGGAAGAGTTCGACCCACGCCTCGCCCTTGTCGTAGGCGAGGGCAATGACGTCCGAGTCCTCGTTCCGGTTCGAGACGACCTTCTGGTTCTGCGAGACGGACTCGATAGCGCGGAGCTGATCGCGGAGGACGGCGGCGCGCTCGAACTCGAGCGCCTCGGACGCGCGCTCCATGTTCACCTGCAACTCCATCTCCACGCTTTCGGAGTCGCCCTCCAGGAAGCGCAGCACCTGGCGTATCACCTCGCCGTAGCCGCCTGCGTCCACCGCCCCGATGCACGGAGCGACACAGCGATGGATGTAGTACTCGAGGCATGGGCGCTCGTCGTTGCCGGTGATGGTCTTGGTGCAGGAGCGGTAGGGGAAGAGTTTCTTGAGCAGGTCCATCGTCTTGCGGACGGAGCTGGCGCTGGCGAACGGCCCGAAGTAGCGCGCGCCGTCGGCCAGCACCCGTCGGGTGAAATAGACCTGCGGGAACTCCTCGGCGAGGTCGATCTTGATGTAGGGATAGGTCTTGTCGTCCTTGAGCCGGGCGTTGTAGAAGGGCTTGTGCTGCTTGATGAGCAGGTTCTCCAGCAGCAGCGCCTCCTGGACGGACTCGGTGACGATGAACTCGAAGTCCGCGATGTGGCGGACCATCGCCTGGATGCGCAGCTCCTTACCGTACGGCGTCTGGAAGTAGGAGCGCACGCGGTTGCGGAGGCTCGCAGCCTTGCCGACGTACAGGATCCCTCCGCTGGCGGACTTCATCAGGTAGACGCCAGGCTGTGCGGGCAGGGCGCCGAGGCGGTTCGCGAACTCCGGCGCGCGCGGTTCTGTTCGGACGCGGGTGGTCATGCTCCAAGTGTACCGCGTGCGCGCTTCACCTTCAGCGAGGTATGCAGGTGGTCTCCTCCGAGAGAAAGAGGTGTTCTGACGGCGGCGGGGATGTAACCTGTTTGCAACCGATAGGTTAACGTAAGACTAACCGGCTGAAATCCTGAAAGTGACTATTGCATAATCTGTCTGGCGCTGTTAGATTTCCTTTGTGGTCGACGCGGATGAGAACACGGGTAAGTACCCGATCAGCGTGGTCGCAAGACTCACCGGCGTGCCGGAGCACCGACTCCGGGCGTTCGAGTCGGCGGGGCTCATAGAGCCCGAGCGTACGGAGGGAGGTACGCGGCTGTACTCGGACGTTGATGTGAGTCTCGTGATACGCATAGCGGAGCTATCCGACAAGGGCGTCAACTACGCGGGGATCCGAGAGGTACTTGACCTGGAAGCCCTGGTGCAAGCCGAGGCTTCGGAAGAGAACCCGGACAGCGAGGAGAACGAAGAGGGAACAGAATAACGCTTTGGCGCCTCGGCTCCGGCGGGCTTCCCGTACCGCCGGTCCGCTCCAGTCCTGGGCGGACGCCCCAATCGGGCACGCGATACAGACGTGCCCGCACCTGGTTCAGCGCATAGCACAGCCCAAGCGAGTAAGGGGAGACAGAGATGGATTGGGTAGTGTTATCTTTTGCTGCCGCTGTGGCATTCACCGCATACTCGGTGATCCAGAAGCGCGTGCTGGACCGCCATGTTGATGGGGCGGTGACCTTTTCGGCACTCTCGTGCATCCCGCACGGGTTGATCGCCGGCGTTATCCTGCTCGCAGACCCACCGGACTGGTTCTCGTGGCCCGTCCTCGCGATGGCCCTTGCGGGAACGTCGCACGCGGCCATTCAACTGCTCAGCGCCTACGCGTTCCGCAGGGAAGCGGACATCTCACGCATCGTCCCCATCATGGACGCCTTCCCCCTGTTCGTGCTCGGCATGGCGATCGTGTTCCTGGGCGAGGCGCTGACTCCCGTGAAAGCAGGCGCGGCGCTCCTCGTGACCTGTGGGGTGATGGTCGCGTCGTGGTATCAGTCGTTGCCGGGCGCGCGCATCAGGCTGAACCGCACGCTGGTGGTCATCCTGGGGGCTGCCTTCTGCATGGCCACGTATTCGGTGCTGGCGAAGGCGGCGACGGGACAGATGTCCATCCTGCAGATGTACGCGGTGTCCTGGATGTTCTCGATCCCCTGGTTGATGAGCACCTCGTTGTGGAGGAACCCCTCCGGCCTGCACACGGCATTGACCTCGCGGCCGGCGCTCATCTCCACGGGCCTGGCGCAGGCAATCATCCTGTTCGCGTTCGTGGTGGCGCTCAAGGCGTTCGAATTGGGCCCGGTATCGTTGAGCTCGGCGATCATGTCGACGAGGCCGGTGCTGCTGCTGTTCTGGGTGGCGGCGAGCGGCATGAGCGTGCGCGCGGTGCTGGGCAGGCGGGAAGGGCGCTCCCGCTGGGTGTCGGCCTCGCTGGTGACGGCAGGCGTCGGGGTGATGGCGGTCTAGCGCGCGTTCGACAGACAGATCTGCACAGGGAGGGGTCGGGCTGCTGCCCGGCCCCTCGTTCTGCGTTCTCCGGAATGAACCTCTGCTCCGTCGCGGCGGTGAGCGGGTACAATGCTCCCCGACACCACAGGAGGGGCGCACATGGCCAAGGTTCTCTTCAGCGTCGGCGGGAGCTCCGGACTCGAGTGGAGCGATTTCCTGCACATATGCCAGACCTGCGATGAACTCGGGTTCCACGGGTTCTATCCGTCGGACCACCTGATGCAGATCAACCCTGGCCGGGGAACGACTCCGGCGCGACTCGATGGTCTGACCGTGATGGCGGCGATGGCCGGTCACACCAGGAATCTGCGGCTGGGCATGCTGGTGATCAACAACAACTTCCGCCACCCTGTCATAACGGCAAAGATGGTCAATACCATCGACCACGTGTCCGGCGGGCGGGCGGAGCTGGGCATCGGCAGCGGCAACGTCAAGCACGAGTTCGACGTCCACGGCATCCCGTTCCCACCGTTCAAGGAGCGCGCCGACCGGCTGGACGAGGCGCTCTCCGTCATCAAGGCGATCTGGACCGAGGAGCCTGCCTCGTTCCAGGGCGTGTACTACTCGCTGGACGAGGCGCCGCAGATGCCGAAGCCAGTGCAGCAGCCGCACCCGCCTATCATCGTCGGGGGACGCGGCCAGCGCACGATGCAGATAGCTGCGAAACACGCCACCGACTACAACCAGATCGCCCCGTTAGAAGAAGCGAAGGTGAACCTGAGCCGGATGCAGGCGGTCTGCGACGAGGCAGGCCGCGACTTCTCCGGCATGCGCCACTCCGTGCAGATACAGATCAAGCTGAGCGACGATGCGTCCGAGATCGAGGCGACCGTCGCCCGGGGCGCTACGCTCGCGACACAGGAGACCTCCTACTACGCAACGCCGGAAGAGCAGTTCCGCGACAGCATGCTGCTCGGCTCGCCCGGGGAGATCACGGAGCAGTTGGGCAGGTGGGTGGACGCCGGCATCGACCACTTCATCCTCATGACGCCTCGCCCGTTCGACGCGCGCGTCATGGAGCGCTTCGCACAGGAAGTCGCGCCGCATTTCGCGTAAGCGACAGGCGAACCCGGAAGAGGAGAGACGAGCACCATGCCCCGCTACTGGCTGTTCAAGTCCGAACCGACGACCTACTCCTACGACGACCTGGTACGCGACGGCATTGCCGAATGGGACGGCGTCCGCAACTTCCAGGTACGGAACTGGCTGCGCGACGACATCAAACCCGGCGACCGCCTGCTGTTCTGGCATTCGAGCGCGAAACCGATAGGCGTCGTGGGCATCGCTACCGTCGTGCGGGAAGGGTACCCCGACCATACGGCGTGGGACCCCGACTCCGACCATCCGGACCCGAAGAGCACCCCCGACAAGCCGCTCTGGTACATGGTGGACATCAAGGCGGACCAGAAGTTCGCGGACATCGTCACGATGGAGGAGTTGCGGGCGGAGCCCGCGCTCGCGGAGATGGTGGTGCTCAAGCGCGGCAATCGCTTCTCGATCACCCCTGTTACCGAGGAAGAGTTCAACACGGTGCTGCGTTTGGGGGAAGCCAAGTAGAGCCGATGGCGTTGGGCGGGAGAATGCGCCGCGGCCGTCTGCTGGCATTCGCGGCGGTGGCGGCGGCGATGGCGTGCAGCGCGCTGCCTGTGTCGGCGCACACGACGCACGAGGGCAGCGAGACGCTGTTCAAGGGCACGAGCGGGCCGTACGAGTTGCTCGTGGAGGCCGTGCCGCTCGTAGGATCCCTGGAGGTGACGGTCGTTGTCGATCCGGCTACGGGCGACGGCCGCAGCTATACACCCCGCATCGTCGTGCTGGCGTCGCGCGAGGGCGCGCGGACCGGGCCGGAGACGGCGCGGCAGGGAGGAGCACCGGTGAACGAGTACGTGGCGGTGCTGATGCCGGATGCGCCGGGGCGCTGGGACATCGTGATCAATATCGACTCTGAGCTGGGGCCGTCGTCGCTGACGCTACCCGTGCAGGTGCGCGAGAGCGGTCGCGGGTTCCCGTGGGCGGCGCTTATTGCGGCCATGGGGATCGTGCTGCCCATCCTGTGGCTCGTGTTCGCTCCGCGCAAGCGACGGCGGGCGTCGTGAGGCGGGTCCTGTTCGGTAGGCCGTGGAAGGCAGGGTAACCAGGTATGCAATCGATAAAGAAGGCCATCACCGTGCTGCTCGTCGCCGGGATGCTCTCGGCGGGGTGCGGGATCGTTGGTGGGGGTGCCGAAGTCGAACCGCACACGCATCCCCCCGGGACCGGCCCGCACACCCACGACGGAACGATGGCCATGCCGGTCGAGGCGCCGGAAGGAATGTCCGTGTCGCTGCAGGTGATCGCAGACAGCGTGAGCGGGCATAACCTGCGCATCGTCACGCATGGGTTCCGCTTCGCGCCGGAGAACGCCGGCGCGAAGCACGTTGCTGGCGAGGGCCACGCCCACCTATACGTGAACGGCGTCAAGACGCGCGTCTACAGCGAGTGGTTCCACCTGGACGGCCTCGCGCCCGGAACACATGAGGTCCGCGTGACGCTGAATGCGAACGACCACTCGCCGTACGCCACCGGAGGCGTCATGCTGGAAGACAGCCTGAGCCTGCAGGTTGCGGGATAAGGGCCGGCCTGCGGGCTAGTACCGCGAGGCGCGGCCGGGGTCTACCTGCTTGCCGGTGACGAGGTAGACGACCTGCTCAGCGATGTTCGTCGCCCGGTCCGCGATGCGCTCGAGGTCGTGTGCCGTCCAGAGCAGGTGGGTGGCACGTTCGATGACCTTCGGGTCCTGCACCATCAGGAGGAGCAGCTCGCGGTAGACCTGGTCGTAGAGCGCGTCCACCTCGTCGTCGTCGGCCAGCACCTGGTACGCCTTGTCGATGTCGTGCTTCACCAGTGCGTCGAGGGAAGCGCGGAGCATGGCGTTGGCCTTCTCGGCCATGCGCGGGATGTCGACCAGCGGCTTGATCGGCGGCTGGTCGCCCATCATGACGCTGATCTTGCCGATGCCCTCCGCGTAGTCGCCGATGCGCTCGAGCTCCATCGAGACGTGCAGGGCGGCGATGAGCATGCGCAGGTCTGACGCGACGGGTTGCTGGATGGCGATGAGGTCGACCGCGCGCTCCTCGAGTTCGGCTCGCTTCCTGTCGATGATGTCGTCGTCCTTGATGACCTGCTGGGAGAGGGCGAGGTCGCGGGTCTTGAGCGCCTCGACAGCCAGGAAGGTTGCCTTCTCCACCATGCTGCCAAGCGCGAGGAGGTCGTCCTGGAGGTTCTGGAGGTCCCGGTCGAACTCCGCGCGCTGGTGTCTGCCCATGGGTCTTTCCATCATCACGTCCTCCTTGCACACCCAGCGCGTGGCTAGCCGAACCTGCCGGTGATGTATCCCTCGGTGCGTTCATCCCGAGGATTGGTGAATATCTGGTGGGTGTTGCCAACCTCTACGAGGTAGCCCGCTCTGTCCTCTCCCATCGTCATGAAGGCGGTCCAGTCCGACACCCGCGCAGCCTGCTGCATGTTGTGCGTGACGACGATGATGGTGTAGTCCCGGCTGAGTTCGCGCATGAGGTCTTCTATCGCCAGTGTAGAGATGGGGTCAAGAGCGGAGGCGGGCTCGTCCATGAGGATGACATCCGGTTGGACCGCGACGGCGCGCGCGATACAGAGGCGCTGCTGCTGTCCGCCGGAGAGGGTGAGGCCGCTTGCCTTGAGCCGGTCCTTCACTTCATCCCAGAGAGCAGCCCTGCGGAGCGAGCGTTCGACCGCTTCGTCCATGTTCCCCTTGAAGCCGTTGATGCGGAGTCCGAACGCGACGTTGTCATAGATGGACTTGGGGAAGGGGTTGGGTTTCTGGAAGACCATCCCGACGCGGAGGCGTATCTCCGTGGGGTCGATGCTGGGGTGATAGATGTCGTCGCCGTTGAAGAGCACCTTGCCCTCGACCCGCGCGCCGGGAATCAGGTCGTTCATGCGGTTGAAGCAGCGCAGCAGTGTGCTCTTGCCGGAGCCGGACGGACCGATGAGCGCGGTGACACTGTTCCGGGTCACGTCCAGATTGATGTCGCGCAGCGCCCGGAACGAGCCGTAGTACATGTCCAGGTTCGTCACGCTCAGGGTCGTGTCGGTGGCAGTGGCTTCCCTCGTTGTCATTCCTCAGACCTCTTCTGCGTACGGTTCCGGATGTAGATGGCCAGAGCGTTCATGGAAAGCAGGACGAACAGCAGGACGATGATGCCTGCCGCGGCGATGCCACGGAACTCGGGCCTGGGCTGACTTACCCAGTTGTATATCTGGATGGGCATCACCGAAAACTCGTCCAGGGGGTCGGTCGGGATGAAGGTGAGAAAGACGAGCGCACTGATGGCAATCATGGGCGCCGCTTCTCCGATGGCCCGCGACATGGCGAGGATGGTGCCGGTCATGATGCCGGGCACCGCGTGCGGCAGGACGACGTCCTTGACGGTCTGGAACTTCGTAGCCCCCAGGCCATACGACGCTTCCCTGTAGGTCGACGGAACGGCGCGGATCGCTTCCCGGGAGGCGATGATGACGATGGGCATCACGAGGAGCGACATCGTCAGCGCTCCGGCGAGCACGGTTCGACCCATCGAAAGCAGTTGCACAAAGACGGCAAGTCCGAGGAGGCCGTAGACGATAGAGGGCACCCCTGCCAGGTTGGAGATGTTGACTTCGATGATGCGCGTGAACCAGTTCTTGGGGGCGTACTCCTCCAAGTAGATAGCCGCGCCCACACCCACGGGGACAGTGAAGAGGCCGGTCAATCCCATGATCCATATCGTTCCGAAGATGGCTGACTTCATGCCCGCCTGCTCAGGGAAGCGGGAAGGGTAGTCCGTCAGGAAGTGCAGGCTGAGCCAGGGAACACCCTGCCAGAGCACGCGCAGGAGCAGCGCCGCGAGCCCGGCGAGGCCGATCAGGATGGCCAGTATGAAGACGGCGTAGGCCACCGCGCCGATGCGCTTGCGCACGGCGAGGCGCGGGTTGAGCAGCGCCGTAATCTCTGCCCTGGCCATGCTAGTACTCCTCCCGGAAGCGGCGGACGAGGAAGTGCCCGAGCACGTTCATGCCGAGCGTGAAGAAGAAGAGCAGCAGTCCCACCGCGAAGATGGTGTTGTACTCCAGTGAGCCGTGCGGGGTCTCGCCGAGCGCCAACTGCACGATGAACGCAGTCATCGCCTGGATGCTCTCGACGGGGTTGAAGGTGAGGCGCGGCGTCGCGCCGGCAGCGAGGGTTACCAGCATCGTTTCGCCGATGGCGCGTGAGAATGCCAGTATGAACGAGGCGATGATGCCGGAGAACGCGGCGGGCACGACGATGCGGAGCGAGACCTCCAACCGCGTTCCACCGAGCGCGTAGGCTGCGTTGCGGAGCGAACGGGGCACCGCAACCATCGCGTCCTCGCTGAGCGACGAGACCATCGGGATGATCATCAGGCCCATGACGAGACCGGCGCTCAGCGCGTTGAAGACCAGCAGGTTCTCCTGCAGGTAGGGGACCGGAAGGGTCTGGAGCAGCGGGGTGACGAACGTGAGCGCGAAGTAGCCATAGACCACGGTGGGGATGCCTGCCAGCACTTCGAGGACCGGTTTGATAGTGCGGCGGACCTTGTCAGGCGCGTATTCGGAGAGGTAGATGGCTATGGCCAACCCCGCCGGAACTGCAACCGACGCCGCGATCGTGGCAACGAGGAGCGTACCGCTCACCAGCGGCAATACGCCGTAGTGCCGGTTGCCCTCCGCGTCCTTGAGGATGGGGGACCAGGTTGTGCCGAAGAGGAAATCCCAGACGGGAATCTCACGGAAGAAGCCGAGGGACTGGCTCAGCAGGCTTGCGACGATACCGAAAGTGGTGACAACGGACATCGCCGCGCAAGCGAAGAAGAGCCAGTGCACAATGCGCCCCTGCAGCGCGCCTCGCTTGCGGTTGCGGCTCAACTGCATGGTTGGTTGGCACTGTCCGATCTGTGGTGCAAGGCCATCTCGTGGGGTAGTGTCTATCACTTGTCCTCGTCTCGTCTAGCCCCGGCAGGAAAGGGAAGACGGGGCGGTGGCGCATCGAGCGTTGTGCTCGTGGGAGGAAGGCCACCGCCCCGTGGGGGAAAGCCGTCTCTAGAGTCCGGCCGCAGCCTTGTTGGCTTCGTAGATGCTGCGCTCGACGGGCACGTAGCCCTCCTCTTCAGTCAGCTGGTAGCCGTGTTCCATGTAGTACTCGACGAATGCGCGGACCTCGGGCTTCTCGAGGCGTGCGACGTTGACGTAGATGAAGAGGGGCCGGGAGAGCGGCGAGTAAGAGCCGTCCTCGATGGTGGAGGGCTCAGGAGTGACACAGCCACTGCCGTTGTCGATCGCGACGATCTTGAGGCTGTCCTGGTTCTCCTGGTAGTAGGCGTAGCCGAAGTATCCGAGGGCGCCGCGGTCGCCTGCGATGCCTTGGACGAGGACGTTGTCGTCGGCGGAGGCGGTGTAGTCCGCGCGGGAGACCTGGGCTTCGCCGTTGACCTCCTCGGTGAAGTAGTCGAACGTTCCGGAGTCGGTGTCGGGTCCGTAGAGGCGAAGTCGCTGGTCGGGGAAGCCTGCGCGGACGTCCTGCCAGTTGTTGATGGTGGAGCCGGGCTTCCAGATCTCGTTGAGTTCTCCGACGGTAAGACAGTCGACGAAGTCGTTCTCGTTGTTGACCATGACGGAGAGCCCGTCGGTGCCGACACGCATCTGGATGAACTCGATGCCGTTGGAGGCGGCTGCCTCGGCCTCGGAGTCCTTGATGGGGCGGGAAGCGTTGGAGATGTCGGTCTCGCCGACGGTGAAGCGCTTGAACCCCCCGCCGGTGCCTGAGACGCCGACGTTGACCTGCACGTCGGGCTGTTCCTTGCGGAACTCCTCGGCGACGGCCTGGGTTACAGGGAAAACGGTAGAGGAGCCGTCGATCTGGATCGTGCCGCTAAGGGTGTCCGAGCTGTCCTGCGAGGAATCACCACATGCACCGGCGAGGACGGCGAACGCTGCCAGGAGGAGCAATAGCCCACTGAATCTGAGGTATCTGGTCGGTATCATCCTGCCTCCTTGGGAGTCGGGGTTATGTCGATAGCGTAGGGAGGCGAGATTAACGCCGAGCGCCGGTGTTCTTTAGCGAGACGTTAAGAGGGGTTGAGCGCTTTCCAGTAGGGATAGATATCAGGCCGCGCGTGGGAGTGTGAACCAGAACGTGGAGCCGGCGCCTTGGGTGCTCTCGACGCCGACCTCGCCGCCGTGCATCTCGACGATGTGCTTGGCTATCGCGAGGCCGAGGCCCGTACCCTGGTCGCGGCGGGAGCGGTCAGCCTTGTAGAAGCGCTCAAAGAGGTGGGGGAGGTGCTCCGGCGCGATGCCGGGACCGCTGTCCCGCACCTGGACGAGGACGCCGTCCCGCTCCGAGTTGTCCGCGCACAGCTCTATGGTCCCGCCGCGCGGGGTGAACTTCAGCGCATTGTCCAGCAGGTTGGATACGACCTGGCGCAGTTTCTCCGCGTCTCCCATCGCGACCACGCCCTCGGCGGCGCTGACGGTCACGGCGACACCCGTTTCCGCGATGCGGTGTTCGAGGTCGGCGCGAACGGCTTCGATCGTGGCGGCGGCATCGACCGGCTCCCGGTGCAGGTCTGCCTGGCCTCTCTCGATCCGCGAGAGTTCCAGGAGGTCGTTGATGAGGGCGTTCATGCGGTCGACCTCACGGTTTATGCGCCCCAGGAAATCGGCAGCGGCTGCCGGGTCGCCTGCTGCGCCGTCCGTCAGCGTTTCGACCATCGCTTTCACCGACGCCAGGGGATTGCGCAGCTCGTGTGAGACGTTGGCGACGAACTCCCGCCGCGTGGTTTCCAACTGCCGTATGGGCGTCAGGTCATGCAGCGTAAGGAGGACGGACGTCCCCGGTTCATCCACTTCGGTTTCCCCGAGTTCGGTGGTGATGGGGGTCGCGGTTGCGCTGAGGCTCCGCCGGGGGCTGGGGAGGGAGAGTTCCGCGTGCTGGCGCTCGCCAGACCCCCTGCAGAGCGTCACGAGGCCACGGAGCTCGTAGTCGCGCAGTACGGAGCTCAGCGGCGTGCCGACAGGAACCTCGATCGCGAGCAGCTCATGCGCCGCGGGATTGGACAGTTCGATGCGGTTCTCGGGGTCGAGGAGGATGACACCATCGGCCATGGTGTCGAGGACGGCGGTCAGCTGTTCCCGCCGGTCGGCGAGCTGTGCGAAGAGGGCGGCGAGCGCCTCCGTCATCGCGGCGAATGGGGCCTGCAGGCCGCTCAGCGTGGTCGACGTGAGCCGTTCCGGGCGCACATCGAAGTTACCTGAGGAGATGCGCCGCATGGCGGCTATGGCCGTGCGGGTCTCTCTCGCAGCGGCTGCGCCGGCCCTGCGTTCCCGCGCCATGAGCAGGAGCAGGACCACGGTCACAAGGAAACAGAGGACGGCGATCGGCGGCTCTGACGCAGCGACCGCCAACAGTCCAGCGATGAACGAGAGCAGCGTCAGCGTTCCCAAGACGATCGAGGCGCCTCTCAATCCGGCCATGCAGGCTCACCTCAGCCCTCGAACCGGTAGCCGTGCCCCCGGATCGTGATGATCCGAGCAGGAGTCGAGGGATCAGCCTCTATCTTTTCACGGAGCCAGCGCACGTGCACGTCCACGGTGCGGACGTCGCCGATGTAGTCATGTCCCCAGAGCTGCTCGAGTATCTGGTCGCGCGTGAACGCGCGGCCGGCGTTCCGCATGAAGAGGGCGAGCAGGTCGAACTCGCGAGGCTTGAGCCGTAACTCCTCGCCGTTGAGCGAGGCCTGGTGCGCATCCACGTCCACGGAGAGCGAGCCCGAGCGCAAGGGTTCGGCCATACTGCCGGCAACGGTCTTCCGCGGGCGCCGGAGCATGGCGCGCACGCGGGCCATCAGCTCGCGCATGCTGAACGGCTTGGTGACGTAGTCGTCCGCTCCGATCTCCAATCCGACGACGCGGTCGATCTCCTCGCCCTTCGCGGTCAGCATGAGGATGGGCACGTCGGTCTCGCGGCGAAGGATGCGGCAGACCTCGAGGCCGTCGAGGTTGGGGAGCATCACGTCGAGGATGACGAGGTCCGGAAGGGCGGTGCGCGCGGTTTCGAGTCCGGTTCCGCCGTCCGGGGCGGTCAGCACCGTGTAGCCCTCGTGTTCGAGGTTGTAGCGGAGCGCCTCTACGAGGTTCTCCTCGTCTTCCACCACCAGCACAGAGCGGTTCGTCATGCGAGTCGGCTCCGTTCAGGGCCCGTACGCCCTGTAGGGTTTACGAAAATTGTATGGCCATCGTACAAGTGAACGCTTAACAGGGCGTTAAGGGGCCGCGTACGCACGTTGCCAGTTTAACAGGCCGCCAAACCACGGAGGGGTTTCCTGTCAGGCGGGGTTGTATGGGACAGGGAATGGCCAAGCAGGACTACGCGCCCCGGATGCGCTCCAGCAGCTCGCCGATCGTCAGCCAGTAGTAGACGATGAACGTCCCCGCGACGAGCAGCATCACGGCGCTTATCGTGCCGACGTGCGGGAGCGCCTTCCGCAGAGCGCCGGTCACCGTGCCCTTGAACAACGCCATGCCTATGGTCAGCGCCAGTATGACGGAGCCCATGCCGAGCCCGTACAGGACGAACTGCCATACAGAGTCCAGGAACGTCTCCGCGGTGAACGTGCCGCCGATGACGGCGAGGAAGATGGGCAGCGTGCAGCTGAGCGAGGCGGTGCCGTAGGCGAGGCCGAACGTGAAGTAGCTCGGTACGCTCTTGCTGTTCGCGTTGCCGAACCGGGAGGAGAGGCTCGCTGCGAAGTTGTTGTAGAGCTTGCCGCCGGAGAGGAGGTACGCCCCGGCCACGACGAGCAGCACCCCGATGATGAGGCCGATCCAGGGGAAGGCGTCCGCTATCCCGCGCGCTCCAAGTCCGATGGGGGTCCCGACGGCTGCGAAGAGCACGACGAATCCCACCGACACTGTCGCACCGACGAGCAGGGCGCGGCGCAACCGCGAAAAGACGCCGCCGGCAGCGGCCTCTCCGCCTTCGCTCTCGCTCAGATAGAGGCCGAGGTAGGCGGGGAGCATGGCGAAGCCGCACGGGTTGACGGAAGAGACCATCCCCGCGCTGAACGCGAACCCGAAGGGGAACAGGTCGCCGAGATTGCCGAGGAAGTTGCCGGATTGAGCGGACACGGACTCCACTCCCTGTGTCACCGTGCCGAACTCGCTTCCGGTGATGAATGCACCGACGATTGCGACCGCGAGCGATCCCACGAGCGCAAGGATGGGACCCGCCGTCCCCCAACTGATGTTCTGCATCGCGGCACGCATCGTTCTGCTCCCAGTTCCAGGGTTCTACCCGGCTCTCTCTCCATGCAACTGCTCAGTCTCCGGCAGGCGGGCTGTGCGGAGCGCAGAGAGGGCGCCTGCGAAGAAATCCATCGAAAAACCGGCTCATTTCGGCTCATCCGGCCAGGATCCACTCGTAAAACTGGGCTTCCGGCGTGAGCCTCCGGGGGTTCAAAAGGCTCATTTCAACGCGAAATCCGAGCCTTTGTGAGCCTTTTTGAGCCTACCTCCTCTCTGTCCGGCCGTAACTCCCGCGCAGCGGGGTGTCCAGCCCGACGGGACTATGGTACGCAAGCGGAACGCGACTGCGAAAGGGGCGCGTGTCCTCGGAAGGCGCGTTGGCCTGTCCTCCTCGTGCTAGCGCCAGCGCATGCTTCTCCTGTGCATGCCGAACGCAACGGCGACGAGCAGACCGCTTGCAGCGAGTGTCAGTGCGAGCGCCAGCACCTGCGCTTCGTCCGTGCGGCCCGTCAGGACAGCCTCGTAGATGGCTATAGGCATCGTGCGCGTGCGCCCGGGGATGCTTCCGGCCACCATGAGCGTTGCGCCGAACTCGCCCATCGCCCGTGCGAGCGCGAGACTGACGCCGGTCATCACTGAGCGCCAGGCGAGGGGAAGCGTTATGCGGGTGAATATGGTCCGCTCCGTCTGCCCCAGGGTTCGAGCGGCGTCTTCCAGCGTGTGGTCCACCGACTCGAACCCGGCCTGTGCGGTGCGGATGAGAAAGGGAGCGGAAACGAAGAAGGCTGCGAGCGCGGCTCCGCTCCACTGGAAAACGAACGTGAACCCGAACACCGCGTCGAGCGCTTCGCCCAGGGGCGAGTTGCGCCCCACGGCGACCAGCAGGTAGTAGCCGAGCACCGTGGGAGGCAGCACCATGGGGATGAGCACCGCGGTGGAGAGAAGGTCGTGCACCCATCCGCGCAGGCGTGAGAGCCCCCAGGCAATGGGGATGCCGACCACGAACGCAAGCGCCGTGCTTGCTATGCCGGTCTGCAGGCTCAGTCTGAGGGCGTCCCAGTCCATCGATCACTCCGTGCCGTCAACCTTATCAATCGAGGGTACGTAGCCGAACCTTACCCACGTTTCGACGGCCTGTGCTCCGGACATCGACGCGATGAAGCGCTCTGCTGCTTCTGCCGCGCCTGACTCGCTGCTCACGCCCGCGGTGACCTGAAGACCGGCGCTCGCTTCCGGCGGCAGCGGGGCCAGCGCGCGAATGCCTCGAGCGTCCGAGGCGATGATCAGTGAACGGGGAACGAAACCGAGCTCCGCGTTGCCGCTCACCACGAACTGGAACGCGTGCGCGACGTTCTCGCCGTAGGCGATCCTGCCGGCCGACTCCTCCCAGAGGTCAGTATCCCGGAGATAGCGCTTCGCCGCTTCCCCGTACGGTGCGATATCGGGGTTCGCAAGGGCTATCTGTCGCACCGCACCGCTGCGGAAGAGCGACGCAACATCGTCCGCCTCGTGGTCGAGGTTCGTGATCGCGACCAGTTCGCCTGTCGCGAGCACGGTGGCGCTCGCAGGGACCAGCAATCCGTCGTTGGTAAGGGCGGAGGTGTAGCGGCTGTCGGCTGAGACGATGAGGTCGAGCGGCGCGCCCTGGCGCAGCTGTTCAGCGAGTGTGCCGGATGCGCCGGTAACGAGCGTAACGGAGGTCCCGTGCTCGGACTCGAACCGTGCCGCGAACTCTCCGGCTACCGGCTGGATGCTCGCAGCGACACCCACCAGCAAGGCAGGTTGGCCTTCACCTTCGCCGGGTGCGCAAGCGACAGAGAGCAGCGCAAGGAGCAAGGCGACTGCCAACCCGGCCAGCCGAAGCGCGTGGGCGCTGCACCCCCGACCGGGCGCAGAAGCGGGATGGGCTGCGCTAGAGCGATTCAAGAACTGCGCCGGCGTGGCCCTTGACCTTCACGTTCTCGAAGACGCGCTCGACAATGCCGTTTTCGTCTATGACGAAAGTCGTGCGCGCCACGCCCATGTAGGAACGTCCGTAGTTCTTCTTCTCGACCCATATCCCGTACGTGTTGACGATCTCCCTCTCGGGATCGGCGACGAGTGTGAATGGCAGGGAGTACTTGCTCTTGAAGTTCCGGTGGGACCGCACGCTGTCAGTGCTGACGCCGATGACCACGGAATTCTTCCCGGACAGGGCAGGGGAGAGGTCCCGGAAATCGCATGCTTCCTGCGTGCAGCCCGGAGTGTTGTCCTTCGGGTAGAAGTAGAGGACTACCTTGCTGCCCCGCAGCGAGCCGAGCGTGAATTCCGCGCCGGTGTCGTCTGCGGCAGTGAAATCGGGGGCGGCGTCACCCACCTGGACCATGGATCCCCTCCTGGGCGTCTCGTGCGAGAGTCGATTCTACGAGTAAATCGTAAATCTCAAGGTATCGCGGGACAACCCTGGCGGCCCAGGAGCCCCGTAGAGCGATTCTACGAGGTGAAGTCGACACACAGGTCATCCAGCGCCCGGAAAGCGGCCTCCGGAGCGCTGTTCCCGCGAAGCCCCACCACAGGCCAGGGGGACCGCGCAAGCCCTCGATGGCACTCAGAGCACGCCTGAACGCAGGAATAAACAGAGACTCCGGCAGCAGTTCACAGGAGTGCCCGTAGCAGTTTCCAGATAAATCGGTAGGGAAACACAGAGAAATCTGCAGCATTCCTCTATTGTTTTATCCGTTCCACTCCTGCAGAATCCTTCAAGCGCGCAGAACAACTCTGCGTTGCGGCAGAATGAACAGCAGCGGAGGGAGAGGAAATGGCGAGACTGGGCCAGTACAGCTACCCGGACATCAGGTTCGGCGACGCGGTGGAGATAGCGAACCGCATCCTGAACAAGTTCAAGGGGACGGTGAGCGTGAAGGGCCTTGCGTGGGAACTGGGGATGGCCGAGGGGAGCGGCACCCTGTTCGCGAAGGTCGCAGCGCTCCGCGATTTCGGCCTCGTGGAAGGCCGCGGCGAGCTGCGCATCTCTCAATTGGCACAGCGGGTCCTGCACCCGGCCAGTTCAGAGGAGTGTCTGGAAGCGACCGCCGAGGCGTTCCAGCGCGTCGAACTGCTGAGCCAGCTCTACACGCGGTTCGAGGGAGAGGTGCCGGACGACATGAGCCTCCTGGTGGGGTTGGAGGAGATCTCCCGCGCCCCCCGGGATGAGATCGTCAAGCGCGCTCCGCTCATCCAGAAGCACCTGACCGATGCCATACGGGTGCTGGGCAGGCCGGCCAAGGCAGAGAGAATGGCAGAACATTCTGGCAAGCGCCAGAGGATTGCTGTCGAATCTCCGGGTGTCGCTCCTGAAGCGCCCGCTGAAGAGCCGGCTGCGGACGGGCTGCACATCACGGCTGCAGGTCGGCGGCTCTCGGTCCCGTTGACGGCCGAGTACATAGAGGTGGCCATCAGCCTCCTCCGCGCGATGCAGGTGGAGATGCGCCGGGAACCTTCGGCCGAGCCCGCGATGCCGCTCTTCGAAGGCGTGGACTTCGACCTGGGAGAGCAGATGGACGTGTGAGGCGGGGGACTGGCGCCCCAGACAGGATTCGAACCCGTGACCCGCTGCTTAGAAGGCAGCCGCTCTATCCTACTGAGCTACTGGGGCCTCTCTTCGACTATAGTGCCGGGGCGCATGGGGGTCAATCAACCCTCCGTGCGCCCCGGTTGCGCTTGAAATCACCCAGCGGAGGCGATGCGATCACATGACGTACCAGACGATCAAGTTCGAGACCGAAGGGCCGCTCGGCGTGCTGACACTCAACCGCCAGGAACGTCTGAACGCCATCAGCCGAGAGGTTACCCAGGAGCTGCAGGACCTGGTGACACGCCTGGAGACTGACGACGAGGTCCGTGTGCTCATCGTGACCGGCTCAGGCCGCGCGTTCTGCGCCGGCGCCGACATCAAAGAGCGCGCCGAGAACCTGGACGACCTCTCCCTGGCGCGCACCTCGGCCGTTATCTCTCCAACGTTCCGGCGGCTGGAGCGCCTCAACCAGGTGAGCATCGCCGCGGTCAACGGTGTCGCGGCAGGCGGCGGCCTCGAGCTGGCGATGGCGTGTGACCTGCGGATCGCGAGCTCCGAAGCGCGAATGGCGCTCCCGGAACTGACGCTCGGCATCCTGCCGGGCGCCGGCGGCACGCAACGACTGCCTCGTCTCATCGGCCCCGCGCGCGCCAAGGAGATGATGCTCTTCGGCAGGTTCATCGATGCGCAAACCGCGCTCGAGTGGGGACTCGTCAATGCGGTGGCGTCCCCGGGCGGACTGTTGGAAGAGGCGCGAGCCTGGGCGGCGCGTCTGTTGGAACTGCCGCCGCTCTCGCTCGCGAGCATCAAGAACGCCGTCAACGTTGCGATGGACGTGGACCTCGACACGGGCATCCAGTACGAGCAGCGCTGCTCGGCGATGCTCGCGCTCACCGAGGACCGGCGGGAAGGGCACACCGCGTTCGTCGAGAAGCGCCCCCCGGTGTTCGTCGGCCGCTAGAGGACGGGGGCGGCTCAGGCTCCGAACCGTGTCGCGACCCAGTGCATCGTCACGGGTCCGAGGCGGTGACGCGTGACGCTGCGGATCGACATCGAACCGACATCGGCAGACGTCGTACAGCGCTCCTGGACGAGGCGCCCGAGAGGACGTGACGCCACGATCGCGAACATGGTGTTGGAGAAGGCGCGGCTCAGCCCCCGGCTGCCGCCTCCGGCCATGCGATAGCCTCCCAGCGACGCCATCGTCGCGAGGGCCGCGCCCACGACGATGTTGGTCCCGCAGAACGGGGATACCGCCAGGTTGCCTTCTCCCGCCTGCATCCGCCGGAGCGCTTCTCTCGCCGACTCCTCGACCTGTTGCGTGGGGATGTCGCCGAGCACGAGGAACCCGGTCGGTATCGAATAGCCCGCCACCGGCCTGCCGCTGACTGACGGCAGAAGCAGAAGGGAGATGGTCGCGTGCTCCAACCCGTGATTGCGTTTCGTCTTCGCCCAGGGATTCAACGTTCTCTTTCCGTGCGGCCGGTCGCCGTCAATCTCGATTGTATACGGCTGGGGACAGCGCCGCCTCGGGCGGCAGGGTAGGGCAGTGGTACGAGTGCGTCTGTCAAGGGGCTCGTGGCAGTACGCCTCGTAGGTGTACGCCTACGTGAGGCGGATAATCTCGATGCCGGCGAGGGTCAGGGCCGTCACGATGATGCCTGCTATCACGACCCCTGCCGCGATGGCGGGCAGGCCGCGTCGCACCGGCTCGTGCAGGGTCCAGACGATGAGTGCGCCGGTCCATGCGCCGGTGAGCGGCAGGGGGATGGCGACAGCCAGGACGATGCCGAAGAAGCCGTAGCGCCGCACCCGCGGGCCCCAGGACTGCTGGATACGGGAAGTGCGCCAGCGCAGGAGGCGGCCGACGATGTTCTGCTGCGCTTCCACTCGTGCGCCGACGGTACGCAGCGCATAGAGGATGAACGGCACCGGGACGATGTTCCCGACGATCGACAGGCCAAGCGCCCGCGGCCAAGGCATGTCCATGGAGGTGATGGCGAGTGGTATCGAGGCGCGCAACTCGCCGATGGGCGTCATCGCGGTCAGCAGGACGATCAGCTCGTCAGGCAAGGGAGAGAACCTCAGGGGTCTGGGCGTCAGCATGGGCTGGCGAGGTCGTATTCTACCCGAAAGCGGAGCGGGCAGGAGTGTGTTCTGGACGTTTCTTATACTTTGTATAAGTCTTTGGATAACACAAAGTCCGGAAAAGTCGTATGCTAAACATTGGCATGAGTGTCATTCGAAGGTGTAGAATCTGTCTCAACATTCCGTAAGGAGGAGGGTAAGCACATGGCGCGCAAGACCCGGCTCATGCGGCAGGTGGAGGAGCGGTTCCATCAACCGCTCGAACGTCTGTTGCCTGAGAAGATCAATGAGAACGGCCTCTCGGCCACGGCGGCTGAGTTGGAGGTGTCCAAGGCCACGCTTGGCTACTGGCTCCTCAAGCTCGGCATCAACGTCCGGCGCGTTGCACTTGCTCCGGGGGAGACCCTGGAGGTCAAGCGGGCAAGCTGAGCAACGCCTCCTGACGTAAGGAGAGGCGGACCGGCGATCTGGGGAGATAACGCCGACCCGCCTCTCTTTGTGTCCGGCACCGTGGTGGACCAGGACTTGCTCCCGGCGTCTTTCCTTGACACAGCGAAGCGGCGGGTGATACAACGTGATAGAAATCACAACTGCCCTTCATCCTCCGACATCAGAGGCCGCGTGCGACTCCGCCGTCCAATACTTCCCATACTGTTCACCTTCACAGCCCTGGGCCTACTCGCCGTTCTTGCGGCATGCGGGGGAACCGGCGTAGTTGCCACACCCGAGTGCTACCTTGCCCAGGAAGGGCAGATCGTTGGCGCAGCAGGAGCCGATTGCGAGCCGCCCGATGACGTGGAGGTCCTGCCGACTCCGACACCCACGCCTGCTCAGTCAGGCGGCGGCGCTAACGATGCCCGGGTGCTCTTCATCACCTACGCCTGCGCCACCTGTCACGAGTTGGACAGCATCCCCCAGTCCAGGGGCAGCAGCGACGGCCCTGCGCTCGCAGGGATCGGTGCAAAGGGCGCGGACTACATCCGCACGTCCATCCTCGACCCGTCCGCCGAGGTCATCGAAGGCTACGAGGACGGCCTGATGCCGCAGGACTTCTCAACCCAGCTCTCCACCGAAGAGTTGGACACGCTCGTCACCTTCCTGTCGAGCCAGTAGGAACCGCGAGCGGCCAGCACGAACTTCGCCCCACTGCCAGCGATCGCCGGTTTTCCTCTCTCTGTTCGTTGACCCCTTCTCGGCGCGTCCCCTATACTGCGCTGCCAGTGCGGCAGAGGTTTCCTTCCGCAAAACCACAACGTATTGAGGTTTCGAGATGCAGTTACACTGCCTACAGGAGAATCTCAGCCAGGGACTCAGCATCGTGCAACCTGCGGTCGCTACACGTACGACGCTCCCCATCACGCAGCACGTTCTCCTCGCCACGGACGAAGGCCGGCTGAAGCTCTCCGCCACGAACCTTGAAGTTGCCATCAGCACGTGGATAGGCGCTGACATACAGGAAGAGGGCGCGGTAACGATCCCGGCGAGACTGCTGACCGACTTCGTCAACTCGCTCGGGCGGCAGACCATCAAGGTACAGACCGCTTCCCAGGGAGGCGGCATCTCAGTTGAGGGCGACCGCACGAAGGCCAACATCAACGGTACGGCTGCCGAGGAGTTTCCTCCCATCCCCGCCATAGACCAGGGCGTCTCGACAAAGATGTCGGGCAGGGCGCTGCGCGACGCGATCCATCAGGTGGTGCTCGCCGCGGCGGTCGAGGACTCGCGTCCGGTGCTCACCGGCGTGAACATCGAGCTCGACGGCACGAACGTGACGTTCGCTGCCGCTGATGGCTTCCGCCTCGCAGTGCGCAAGGCCCAGCTCCTGGAGCCCGCCAGCGAGAAGGTTTCAGTCATCGTTCCGGCCCGCACGCTCTCCGACATCGAGCGCCTCCTCGACGGCGACGACCCGGTCGACATCGTGGTCACGACACAGCGAAGCCAGGTCCTCTTCCGGTTCAAGAACATCGAGGTGGTTTCCCAGTTGATCCAGGGGACGTTCCCCAACTACGCGCAACTCATCCCGCAGGAGCACGGCACGCGCGCCATCATCGGGCTGAACGAGTTGCAGCGTGCAACCCGAACGGCGGCCATCTTCGCGAAGGACGGCTCCGGCATCATCAGGCTGCAGATGAGCGCCGAGGGCGGCGCGCCGGGAGCCCTCACGATATCGTCACGGGCGGAAGAGGTCGGCGACAACACGGGTAACCTCGAAGCGGATGTTGAGGGCGCGGAAGGGAAGATCGCGTTCAGCAGCCGTTACCTGAGCGACGTGCTCAGCGTCATCGGTAAGGACAAGGTGGCTCTGGAGATGACTACCTCTTCGAGCCCCGGGGTGATTCGCCCCGTAGACGACGGCGGCGAGTACGTCCATGTCGTCATGCCTATGTTCGTTCAATGGTGAGCAACGCCAGAACTCGTTCGGAGGGTAAAGATGAAGCGCATCAAGTACGGGATCGTCATAGCCGCTCTAAGCGTTCTTCTTGTTGGGTGTGGAGAGTCTGAGCCGGTCAAGGTGGGATCGGTGATGGACTTCACCGGCGACCTTGGCGAGTTCGGCGGCCCCATGAACGACGCTGTCCTCCTGGCCGCGGAGCACTTCAACGCCGCAGGCGGCGTGCTTGGTGGACGCGACATCGAGGTCGTTTCCGAGGACGGAGCGACCAGCGACGTCACAGCCGTTGACGCCGCGCGCAAGCTGGTCAACGTGGACGGCGTCTCCGCGCTGATCGGGCCGCTGGCCAGCGGGATCACGCTCGCTGTTGCGAACGCCGTCACCATCCCCAACCAGGTGCCGGAGATATCCCCGTCCGCGACCTCACCGGCGCTGACGGTGCTGGAGGACAACGACTTCATCTTCCGGACCGCTCCATCCGATGCGTTCCAAGGCGTCGTGCTCGCAAACCTCGCGAGTGGACTCGGCTACCGGAGCGCGGGTGTGCTGTTCGTAAACAACCCGTACGGACAAGGACTGGCCGACCAGTTCACAGCTTCCTTCGAGGCGCTGGGCGGGCAGGTGACGGCGGTTTCCCACGAATCGGGCCAGCCCTCCTACGCTTCGGAACTCACGCGGGCAACGGCTAACGGTCCTGACGTGCTGGTCGCCATAAGCTATCCGGTCAGCGCGGGCGTCTATATCCGTGAGGCGATCGATAGCGGAGCGGCGGACACGTTCCTGTTCGTGGACGGAAGCAAGTCTGAAGAGCTGATAACCGCAGTGGGGGCAGCGAGCCTCGAGGGCATGTACGGCACCGCACCCGGCGCTGTGGAGAGCGCGGCTACGGCACAGTTCACCAGCGACTACGCCGCCGCGTACGGGGACAGCACGCTTCCATTCATCAGGGAGTCCTACGACGCGATGGTCATATTCGGTCTCGCCATAGAGGCTGCGGACTCGGACGACCCCATTGCGGTCCGAGACGCGATGCGCGCGGTCGCGGGGCCGCCGGGTGTCGAGGTGGGCCCCGGAGAGGCTGAGATCAAGCGGGCACTGGAACTGCTCCGCGACGGGCAGGAGATCAACTACCAGGGCGCCAGCGGCCCGGTTGACCTCGACGAGAACGGCGACGTGACCGGTGCGATGGAGATCTGGAAGATTGCGGGCGGGCAGCTCGTCACCGAGCGTGTCATCTCTCAATAGCCCTCTCGCCATATAGAGCAGGCAGTGGCAGGCAGCACCGGGACGGTGCTGCCTGCTTCTATGTCCGAGCCTGGCGCCGCCGGCGAACGGCGAGGCGCTCCCGCAGCCGTGCGATGCCCGGCGTGATGCCGTCCGGTGCGTAGAGCAGCACGAGCACCACGAGCACTCCAACCGCAAAGAAGCGGATGTTTGGCAGTCCTACGGAGTCCAATGCGTCCAGGACAGGCGCATTCAACGCCTCCGGCAGCAGTTCGATGAGGTTGGGCAGGAACTGCGATCCGCTCCAGATGCCCCATACGACGAACGCGCCGACGATCGGTCCGAAGAGACGTCCACTTCCGCCCGCCACCAGCATCGCCCAGATGATGAACGTACCGAGGAGCGGGGTGAACGTGATGGGAGAGATCGCCCGGAAGTTGAAGGCGTACAGCGCGCCTCCGATGGCCATGATCACCGCGCCGAGCACGAACGCCTGCAGCTTGAAGCGGAACACGTGCTTGCCGCTCGCTTCCGCGGTCACCTCGTCCTCCCGTATCGCGCGCAGGACGCGTCCCCACGGCGAGTGCACCAGCGCCCGTATCCCTGCGAACAGCAGTCCAAACACGGCCAGCACCACCACGAGGTAGACGCGGTCGTAGTCCTGCGGGGCGACGACGTCGCCGAACACGCGAGGGATCGTGTAGAGGCCACGGCTCCCGTTGCTCAGCCAGCGTTCGTTGAGGAAGAGGAGGCGCACGCTCTCGGCGATCCCCAGTGTCGCTATCGCCAAGTAGTCGCCGCGCAGCCGGATGGTTATCGTGCCTACGACCAGGGCGACAGCGGCTGCCACGAGCGACGCAGCTATCAGTGCGGCGACGAACCAGAGGTCCAGCACTCCGATGACGGGGAGGGAGTCGAGGCGGTTCGCCAGGTCGCCGGAGTAGAGGTAGTCCTCGCCCTGGTCAGAGAGCGGCGGGCGGATGGTGAGGAGCGATGCGGCGTAAGCGCCGAGCGCGAAGAAGCCCGCCACCCCGATGTTGAAGAGTCCCGTGTATCCCCAGTGCACGTTCAACCCGAGGGCGAACACCGAGTAGATGCCGACCAGTATGGCGAATGCGGTAAGGAACTCCAGCATCAGCCCTTGCTCCCCAGGAGCCCGCGCGGCCTGAACAGCAGCACGATCACCATCACGGTGAACGCTATGGCGGGCTTGTAGGTGGGCAGCGCCCACGCCGTGGATACCTCCATCGAGATGCCGATGAGCATCGCCCCCAGGAACGCGCCATATGGGTTCCCGATGCCCCCTACGACTACTGCCGCGAAAAGAGGAACGAGCAGCTGAAAGCCGGTGGTGGGCTTCAGCTGGGAGGTTGCGTTGAATATGACGAGCAGCACGCCAGCAGCGCCTGCCAGCGCTCCGGCGATGCCCCACGTCCAGAGCAGCACGCGGTCCGTATCGATGCCGCTGGCGCGTGCCAGGTCAGGGTTGTCGGAGGTTGCGCGCATCGCCTTGCCTTGTTTCGTGCGCGTGAGCAGCAGATGCAGGGCGATCGCCAGCACGAGTGCAGCGCCGCTCACGAACAGGTGATTCGGTGCGATGCTGACGTCGGCGGGCAGGGAGAAGTGCGGGCGACCCTCGTTCGGCAAGTAGCGAACCGGCGTGTCCCAGATCATCTGGACGAAGCCGCGTATCGCGATGGCGAGGCCGAGCGAGGCTATCTCGATCGTCACGATGTTCGCCCGACGGAGGCGCAGCCTGCGGAAAACGAACACGTCCATCCCCACGGCCAGCGCTGCCACTGCTGCCATGCTCACCGGGATCGCGATGAGCAGCGGAAATCCGAACGTGAAGGGCCCCAGCCCTGTGTGTTCCGGCAGGACACTGACAAGGAGGAAGAACGCCACGTAGGCGCCCATCGTCATCATGTCGCCGTGTGCGATATTGGCGAACCGCATCACGCCGAAGACGAGTGTGATGCCGACCGCGCCGAGCGCAAGGACGCTGCCGAGGAAGATGCCGTTCACCGCGAGTCCGATCTCGCTCAGTGCGAGGACCACGAAGACGATGGCGAGCACAGCCTGCGCGACGCGGCTCGCCCGGACTACCGCGGGACTTCTCATCGTGCGTGCCGTGATGAACATCGCGTTCCCTATTCGTTCCCCAGGTACAGCCGGCCCACCTGCGGGTCGTTGGCCAGCTCCGGCCCGGTGTTTTCCAGGCGCACTTCGCCCACCGCCAGCACGTATCCCCGGTGCGAGATGGAGAGCGCCTTCTTCGCGTTGTGCTCGACCATCAGGATCGCGACTCCGGTGGCATTGATGTTCTGAATCATCTGGAACACGCTTCCCATCAACAGGGGCGAGAGTCCGGCGGTGGGCTCGTCCAGCAGCAGCAGCTTCGGCTCCAGCATCAGGGCGCGCGCCACGGCCATCATCTGCCGCTGCCCGCCGGAGAGAGCGCCGGCCTTCGCGTTGCGCTTCTCCGCCAGGTCGGGGAACAGGTCGAACAGCTCCCGGATACGGCCGTCGAGCTTGTCGTTCCGCAGGAAGCCGCCCATCTCGAGGTTCTCGGTGATGGTCAAGGTAGGGAAGACGTTATCGGTCTGCGGGACGTAACAGAGCCCCAGCGGGATGCGTCGATCGGGGCGCAGACCTTCGATGCGCCGGCCATCGAACCATATCTCTCCCGCCGACGCCTGCACGATGCCGACGATCGACTTCATCATCGTGGACTTGCCGGAGCCGTTCGGACCGATGATCGTCACGATCTCGCCCGCATCCACGTGCATGTCCACGCCGTGCAATATCTCGGTGTCGCCGTATCCGGCGCGTACGCTCGTGGCATCGAGGAGCGGCATCGCTCAGTCTCCCAGGTACGCCCGGACGACGCGGTCGTCCTGCTGTACGGCTGCCGGAGCTCCCTGTGTGAGGACGGAGCCCTCGCTCATCACGATGACGTGGTCGCACAGGCGCATCACGAGCCCCATGTCGTGTTCGATGATGAGGAATGTGATTCCCAGCTCCTCGCGCGCCCGCCGGATGCCGTCCACCAGCCGCCTCAACAGCGTGGGGTTCACACCCGCGCCCGGTTCATCGAGCAGCACCATGCGCGGCTTCGCCATCAGCGTGCGCGCCAGTTCCAGCAGCTTCTTCTGCCCGCCGGAGAGCCCCTCCGCCGGGAGGTCCGCGACCTCCGATAACCCGGTGAACTCAAGCACCTCGCGCGCCTGGGCCTCTATCACCCGCTCCTGGCGTTTCACGAGCCAGCGTGCCGCGACAGCGCGCCACATGCTCTCTCCGATCTGGTCGGACGGCACGAGCATGAGGTTCTCCAGGACGCTCATGCGCTTCAACTCGCGGGGTATCTGGAACGTCCGGACGATGCCCTTGCGGAAGACGAGGTAGGACGGCAGCCCGTCGATGCGCTCGTCCCTGAACGTGACCCGCCCCGCGGTCGGCTTGTGGAAACCGGCGACGAGGTTGAACAGCGTCGTCTTGCCCGCGCCGTTCGGTCCGATGAGGCCGGTGATGGAGCCCTCATCCACGTTGAGCGAGCAGTTGTCGACGGCGCGCACGCCGCCGAAGTCCATCACCAGTCCGCGCACGCGCAGGATCGCAGAGGCCATGCCTCCTCACTCAGGGGCGGGATGGCGCGGATTATACGGGAACGAACCAGCCTGGCATCGCCAGCCTGCCAGGCGGAAGGCAGCGTACCGTCAGTACGTTGGGGGATGCGGCGGATGCGAGCGGGCGTTATTCGCCTGTGACAGCTGCCGAGCGGTTCCTCTTGGGGCTGTTGTTGAAGCCGATATTGTCCTCGAACGGGTGGAACTCTCGCGCTTCGTGACAGTACTTGCACTCACCGGCCATCGTGGCGCTGGGTGAACCGACTATCCAGTGGTGCGCCCCGGTGGGAGATAGGTCGCAGTGACTCGCCTCGAGGGTCATCTTCGGCTGTGCCTTCGTTGTCATCCCAGGTCCTCCGATCTCTGCATAGCCAAGGGGGTCTGA
This sequence comes from Dehalococcoidia bacterium, assembly GCA_965116305.1. Classification (GTDB taxonomy): domain Bacteria; phylum Chloroflexota; class Dehalococcoidia; order Lucifugimonadales; family Australimonadaceae; genus Bin16. Next base: position 1,003,716 of record OZ220673.1, read on the forward strand.
GCCCGTGGCCCGTCTGTGGTGGAGATGGGGGAGAGTCGAACTCCCCGTCCAGAAGACGCTCAGCGCGGATGTACTACAGGCTTAGCCGGCGTTTGGTTGGGTGACTGGGTCGGGCCCACCGGCGGGCCGTCCCGCCACCTGCCGCGAAGTCTTGAGTGGCTCGCAGCGGCATCGGAGCCACTGCACCCCGGCTGTATGACGCTTCCGTTAGCCGCCGGAGTGGGCTATCGGGGCGTGGCTACGCTGTTTAGGCAGCCAGTGCGACTGGTTCGTCGGCAGTTGATGTTTTGCCGTCTGATTAGCGAGTGGGCGGCGAACTCGGCCTGCAATCCTGCCAAGCTGATCCCCTGTCGAAACCACGCATCCCCACAGCAGACCAGTTGCACTACTATCGTACAGCGAGGGCAGGGGGTGGTCAAACGGCGCGTGTCAGTCAGGCCTCCCGGCGGAGGGCGCGCGCAATCTCCCGGTCGGACTCGCGCCGCATGATGGCCTGGCGCTTGTCGTAGCGGCGGCGGCCCTTCGCCAGGGCCAGTTCCACCTTCGCGTGGTGTCCCTTGATGTAGACGCGCAGGGGGACGATGGTGAGGCCGCGTTGCCCCGCCGCGCGGCTGAACCGCTCTATCTCGCCCGAGTGCATCAGCAGCTTCCGCGAGCGCGTCGGCTCATGCCCCCATGGCCCTGCGCTCGTCCATGCGGCGACGTGCATGTTGTGGAGCCACATCTCGCCGCTGCGTGCCTGCGCATAGGCGTCGCGGATGTTGACCCGTGCATCGCGTACGGACTTGATCTCCGTGCCGGTCAGCGCGATGCCGGCCTCGATGCGGTCGAGGATGTCGTAATCGAAGCGCGCCCGCCGGTTGTCCGCCACGGTCCGTATGTACGGTCGACCGGGCTTCTGCTGCTCCGGCTGCTTCTTCTTTTTGCGTTTGGGAGGCATCGCTCAACGGCCTGTCATTCGTTCGAGTTCGGCAACCGCGGTTTCCAACTGATCGTCGGGGTAGGAGACGGGGTCCTGCTCGGGTTGGATGCTGCAGAGCGTCTCCAGTGCGTCCGTGAGTTCGCCGGACCCATCCAGCGGAACGGCCTCTTCCGCGTAGGCCGCGCAGAGGGTCCGTGTCAGCTCGCCGATACGCCCCTGCGCCCGTACGTTCACCTCGCGTCCGACGCGCACGTCCGGCTCGATGCCTTCTCCTTCGATCGTGCGTCCGTCCGGCGTGAGCCAGCGTGCGATAGTGAGGTTCAACCCCGCGCCGGACTCCAGGTCGCGCAGCAGGTTGACCGCGCCTTTACCGAACGTGCGAGTGCCGACGATACGGGCGCGCTCGTGGTCTTGCAATGCTCCCGACACCACTTCCGACGCCGATGCGCTGAAGCCGTTCACGAGCACCACGAGCGGGAGGTCGTAGGCCGTTCCTTCTCCTGTGACGTGCTCCACGGTCTCGTTGCCGTTCGCATCCACCCAGCGGATGACTTCGCCTTCCTCGACGAACTCGGAGACGACACTCACGGCAGCGGTCACGAGTCCGCCTCCGTTGTTCCGCAGGTCCAGCACGATTCCCTCAGCGCCGAGATCGCGCAGATCGGCTATGGCGGTCCGCAGATCGGCGCCGGACTCCGCATCGAACGAGGAGAGGCGTATGTAGCCGAAGCCGCCGGGGAGGATGTGGGAATGCACGGAGCTGACGCTTATCGTGTCCCGCACGATGGGGACCTCCACGGGTCGCGAGATGCCGGCGCGTGAGACGCCGAGCACGACCTCCGTGCCCTTCGGCCCGCGTATCAGCGCGACCGTCTCTTCTATCGTGCGTCCTTCGATGGACTCACCGTTCACGCTGACGAGGATGTCGCCCGGCATGAGCCCGGCCTCGAAGGCGGGTGAGCCGGGGAGCGGCCCCAGTACGATGATCTGGCCGTCCACCTCGGTGACGCTTGCACCGATGCCCTCGAAGTCGGGATGGTCTCCTTCGAGCGAGAGGTTGAACGCCGCGTAGCGCTCGGGATCGAGGTAGGAGGTGTAGGGGTCGTCGAGGTACTCCAGAAGCCCCTCGATGCCCGCACGCTCCATCTCCGTGGCGGAGAGCTTGTCGCGGTCGATGAAGTCTTCCTGGAGCACTTCGACGACCTCGACGAACTCGCTGTGCTCCTCCTGCGCGCATCCGGCCCCGGCGAGGATGGCCGCAGCCGCGACGGCGGTATATGCCGCTGCGCGCATCCCGGACAACTGCCTCGCCATTCCGAACGCTCCAACAGACCCTTATCTTCCAAGGATACGTGACGCCGCTGCCGGAAGGGGGGAGGAGAGCCGATGGCTGGAGGGAGGAAGGCGGCGTTGCAACTGCATCTACTTTACATAACGAGAATAGTGCGCCATAAAGCCTGGGAATGGCCGGATAGCCTGTCCGGAGGCGCCTGAATGGCTTCGACATGACCCGCAGGTCAGACAGCGCTGCGAAACGCGGTCTAGCGCGCCGGGAAATACCCCATGCCCTCGTTGGCGTCCTCGAGACCGCCCCGGTACAGGAACTCGCCCTGCGGCGTCGTCTTGCGCGCCGTGAGCGCGTCAAAGTCGATGTGCACGACCTCGCCGCCCTCGCATTCCACGCTGACGTGCAGGTCGTCCTTCTCAGCGACCTTCACCGGACGCCGCTCGAAGATGTTGCCTTCGCCGACCATCAGCTTGAGCAGCGGCTCCAGCGCCAGTACGGCTGCCGCCGTGCCCATCTGCGACCCGTCGGCAACGAGGAAGCAGTCCTCCTCGCAACTGTAGAAAGGATGCTCAGGCAGCTGGAAGAGTTCGTCGTCAGCCATGATCCCTGTGGGTCGCTCCTCGTTTGGCTTTCGCGCTTGCAAGCGCCGGTTCGGCGCCGGATGGTACATCATCGTTCACCTGTGTGGACACTGCCTGCAGAAGCTCGTGCAGCCCCGCGCCGCTCACCGCCGACGTCAGCACCGCCTTGATGCCTTCCACGCTCGGCACGGAACCCGCGCCGTTGCCGGAGTCCAGCAGGTCCACCTTGTTCAGCGCCAGCACGCGCGGCGTGTCGGTGAGTTTCAGGTCGCGCAGGATGTCCTCGACCACTTCCACCTGCTCCGCTGCGTTCGGGTGCGAGATGTCGACGACGTGCAGCAGCACCGACGCTTCCTGCACCTCTTCGAGCGTCGCGCGGAAGGCCGCGACGAGCGTCGTGGGCAGTTTCTGGATGAAGCCCACCGTGTCCGTCAGCAGCGCCTCGCCTCCGTCCGGCAGGCGCACCTTGCGCGTCACGGGGTCGAGCGTCGAGAACAGCTGGCCGCGCGCGAGCACGCCCGCGCCTGAGAGCGCGTTCAGCAGGCTGCTCTTGCCCGCGTTCGTGTAACCCACGAGCGCCACCACGGGCAACCTGTTCCTGTGCCTGCGGGCGCGGTACTGGGCCCGATGCCGCCGCACCTTCTCCAGTTCCTGTTTCAGCCGCTGGATGCGCTGGCCGACGAGCCGCCGGTCCGTCTCTATCTGCGTCTCGCCGGGGCCCCGTGTGCCAATGCCGCCTCCGAGGCGCTCCAGGTGGCTCCACTGGCCCGCCAGGCGCGGCAGAAGGTACTCCGCCTGCGCCAGTTCCACCTGCAGGCGCCCTTCGCGCGTCCTCGCGTGTCGTGCGAACACGTCGAGGATGAGCGCGGTGCGGTCGATGACCTTCACGCGCTCGCCGAGCGCGCGCTCGAGGTTCTGCTGCTGCGTGGGCGTCAGCTCATCGTCGCAGATCAAGGTGCCGAAGCCGATGGCGCGGCGGGCGTCCGCTATCTCCTGCAGCTTGCCCTTGCCGACGTAGGTGTGGGACGGCGCTTCCAGTTGCTGGGAAACCGATCCGGCCACCTCCGCGCCCGCGGTGTCGGCCAACTGGGCGAGCTCTTCGAGCGAGTCGGCAACCGTCCAGGGCGAGCGTCGCCCCTTGATGCCTACGCCCACGAGCAGCGCCTGCTCGGGCGTCTGGGCCGTTTCCACCGTTCTCGATCGCCGTGCTATGAGTGAGCCGCTCCGGTTTGGTGCATTCGATTCTACCTGCCGTTGCCGGTACGGAGAAGGCGCTCGTGTCCTATCCCACGGGCGCGTCCGGCAGCCGCCAGCCCTCGAGCCGCCGCAGACCCTCGTCGACCCGCTCGTCGGGCGTCGTGAGCGAGAGGCGGATGTAGCCCTCGCCCGCCTCGCCGTAGCCCCGTCCCGGCGTCACGACTACGGCATGCTTGTCGAGCAGCTCGGTGGCCAGCTGCGCTGAGGTCCAGCCGTCCGGGCAGCGCGCCCAGATGTAGAAGCCGGACTTGGGCCGGTTCACCTGCAGGCCGATGGCCGTGAGGGCGTCGACGACGCGGTCGCGCCGCCTGCGGTATATCTCGTTGTTGGCGGCCAGCCACTCGGGCGTGGTGTTGTCCAGCGCCTCGATGCCCATGTACTGCACCGCCTGCGGAATGCCGGAGTCCAGGTTGGACTTCACCCGTACGAGCGCGTCGATGAGCTGCTGGTTGCCCACGGCCATGCCTATGCGCCAGCCCGTCATGTTGTACGTCTTGGAGAGCGAGTGGAACTCGATGCCCACGTCCATCGCCCCGGGCGTCTGCAGGAAGCTCGGCGCGACGTAGCCGTCGAAGGTCACCTCGGAATAGCAGGCGTCGTGGCAGACCGCGACGTCGTACTCCTTCGCGAACGCCACGACCTGCTCGAACAGCTCGGGGGTCGCGAGCGCGCCCGTGGGATTGTTGGGATAGTTGAACCAGAGCACCTTCGCTTTGCGCGCGACGTCCTCCGGTATCTGCGAGAGGTCCGGGTGAAAGGCGTTCTCCTCTCGCAGCGGCATCATGTAGGAGGCGCCGCCCGCGAACATGGTGCCGACCGAGTAGACCGGGTACGCGGGGTCCGGCACGAGCGCGATATCGCCGGGGTCGATGAGGCAGAGCGCCATGTGGCCGATGCCCTCCTTCGCCCCGATGAGCGGCACGATCTCCTTGTCGCCCAGCTCGATGTCGAACCGGCGGGTGTACCAGCGCGAGATGGCCTGTCGCATCTCCGGCAGCCCGTCGGACTCGGGATAGCGGTGATTGGGCGGGTCGTCGGAGGTTTTCTTGAGCGCGGTCAGGATGTGCTCGGGCGTGGGGATGTCGGGGTCGCCGATGCCGAAGCTGATGACGTCCATCCCCTGGGCGCGTTTCTCCGCGATCTTCCGGCTGATCTCCAGGAAGAGATACGGCGGGAGTTGGTCGAGCCGGTTGGCGAGTTGCATACGGAAGGAACCTCCGGTTGAGTCAGGAATCGTGAGCGCCGGGCCGGGCGCGTGGGGCGATTATACAAGCGTGCGGCGGAGGCGTGGGCTCAGAGCGGGAAGTCGCCGGAGAAGACCTCTACGGCGTCGCCGTCCATGAAGACGGGACCGTGGCCGGGCCACGTGATGGTCAGCTCGCCGCCGGGCACCTCGACGCGTACCTCGTCGTCCACCATGCCGTGCAGGCGCGCCGCGACGACGATGGAGCTCACGCCGGTTCCGCAGGCGAGCGTCAGGCCGGAGCCGCGCTCCCACGTGCGCGAGATGAGATGGTCCCGGCCGACATAGTTGACGAGGTGGAAGTTAATCCGGCGCGGGTACGCCTCGTGGTGCTCCATGCGGGGGCCGAGCCTGTCCAGTTCGACGTCGTTCACGGGTTCGTCGATGAAGGCCGTGACGTGGGGGTTGCCCATCGAGACCGCGGTGAGCGCGAACGTGACGCCGTTCACCTCGACCGGCGCATCGAATGCCAGTTCGTCCGGGCGTAGCCCGAGCGATTCGACGAGGCCGACGTCCAGCGCGGAGTAGTCGCTGGGGCCCATCTTCGAGACGTCGACAGGCACGTCCACGGCGCGGAGGATGGGTTCGCCCATGTTGACGCGCGCGCCGACGACACGGTCGCCGCTCCAGTGGGGGGCGATGTTCAGCACACCCGCGCCTGTCTCCACGTCCAGCGTGCTGCCGTTGGCGGGCACCATGTCGCGCTCCAGGACGAACTTGGCGAAGCAGCGGATGCCGTTGCCGCACATCTCGCCCTCGGAGCCGTCCACGTTGTACATCCGCATCCGGACGGGAGCGCGCTCCGACGGCGCCACGACGATGAGGCCGTCCGCGCCGACGCCGAAATGGCGGTCGGATATGCGCCGCGCGATGTCCGGCCAGTCGCGCTGCTCGTGCAGGCCGTCGACGTAGATGTAGTCGTTGCCCGCGCCCTGGAGTTTCGTGAACTGCATGAGCCGTGCCTCGGAGGTCATTCTAGCATGCCAGGCCCCCTGCCCCGCCCCGGAGTACTCTCACCCCCCACAAGGGCCCTCACCCGCCGCGCAAGCGCGTCGACCTCTCCTGAGGGAGAGGTGGGATACGAGGAGGTACCATAGAGGGGAGTCGCCTGCGAGGAGGGGCACCATGCGGATCACGAACCTGGACGCGCTGATCGTCGTTGACGTGCAGAACGATTTCTGTCCCGGCGGCTCGCTGGGCGTGATAGGCGGCGACGCCGTGGCACGGAAGATGGGCGCTACCGCCAGGACGTTCGCGGAGCGGGGCGGCAAGGTGTTCGCGACGCAGGACTGGCACCCTGCGGGGCACCTGTCGTTCGCGGCGCAGGGCGGGCAGTGGCCGGACCACTGCGTGCAGGACTCGCACGGCGCGGCGTTCCACGCGGAACTCGGCCTGCCCGAGGGGACGCGGGTGATCCGCAAGGGCGCGAGTCTGGACAAGGACGCCTACTCCGGCTTCATCGACTCCGACCTCGACGTGCAGCTCAAGGCGGGGGGCATCAACCGGGTGTACGTGGGTGGGCTCGCGACCGACTACTGCGTTGTGAACACGGTCGTGGACGCGGTCGTGGACGCGGTCGCCAACGGCTACGAGACGTACGTGCTGACGGATGCGGTCGCGGCGGTGAACGTGGAGCCCGGCGACGGCGACCGCGCGCTGCACCTGATGGAGCTGAACGGCGCGGTGCTCACGACGACGGAAGAGGCGCTGGCGGAGGAGTAGCGGCCGCCCCACGGAGGCAACCCTCACCCGCCGCGCAAGCGCGCCGACCTCTCCCCGAGGGAGAGGTGATCAGACCCCGAGAGGATGTTGCGCACTAAAGCGCGGGACTACGCCTGTGGCTTCGCTCAGCATGACAAGCCCCACTCCACCCCGCCGGTTCACCCTCACCCTCACCCTAGCCCTCTCCCCTCAAGGGCGAGGGGACCGAACGCCCCGCCCATGCCCTTCCCGAGCGAGGTTCCTGTCTCCGCGTCCGCTGAAGCGGGGGAACGACGAGGGCAACCCTCACCCGTCGCGCAAGCGCGCCGACCTCTCCCCGAGGGAGAGGTGAGCAGACACCCCGAGAGATACTTCGACTACGCCTGCGGCTTCGCTCAGCATGACAAGCCCCACTCCACACCGCCGGTTCACTCTCACCCTGGCCCTCTCCCCTCAAGGGCGAGGGGACCAAACGCCCCGCCCATGCCTCTTCCCGAGCGAGGTTCCTGCCTTCGCGCCCGCTGAAGCCGGGGAACGACGGGGCCTAAGGCCTATCCGGGGGAGCGTTGCTGCCGGGCGAGCGTGTTCTGCGTCGCCCCCCACTGCAACTCCTCGAGCGCCCAGGTGTGGTGCACGGGGTAGACCTCGGGCGAGCGCAGCGCCTTGTACCGCTCCGGCAGGCGCGCGAAGCCGGCGGCGAAGCGCTCCCGCAGTTCCGGCAGCGTTGGCGCCGGGCCGTTGCGTTGGCCGTTGCGCATGACCTCAGTCAAGAGCGGCGCGCCGTCTCCCTTCGCCAGCTGCTCATCCTCGAGCGCCAGGTTGTCGCTTGTATACATCCCATCCGCATCCGTCCGGCGGTAGACCTGCTTGCGCCCGGCGAGCGACGCCTTGCCCTCGCTGAGCTTGAGGACGGGCGCACCGTCGTACTCGGCGAGCTTGTACGCCCAGTCCATCCACGGCGCGTCCGCTGAAACGCCGAGCTTGGTGCCGATGCCGAAGCCGTCGATCGGCGCTCCGGCTGCGAGCAGCGCTTCCATATCGAACTCGTCGAGGCCGCCGCTGGCAAAGACCCGCACGTCCGTCAGGCCGGCTTCATCGAGGACCTCGCGGCTCGCGATGGAGAGTGCCAGCAGGTCGCCGCTGTCGAGGCGGATGGCGCGCAGGGCGTGGCCGGACTCGCGGAGGCGGTTGCCTGTCTCGACAGCGCGGCGGACACCCTCGACCGTGTCGTAGGTGTCGACGAGCAGCGTGCTCGTGTCCGGGAAGGAGTCGGCGTAGGCGTCGAACGCCTCCGCCTCGGTGGGGAAGCTGGAGATGAACGAGTGCGCCATCGTGCCGACGGGCGGGATGCCGTAGCGGGCGGCGGCGAGGACGTTGCTCGTGCCGCCGAACCCCACCATGTAGCTGACACGGGCGAGCCGGTCCGCCGCCTCCTCTCCCTGGGTGCGCCGGGCCGCGAACTCGACGATCGCCCTGCCCTGCGCCGCGTGCATGACGCGTGCCGCCTTCGTGGCGAGCATCGTCTGGAGGCCGATGGCGTTCATCACGGCCGTCTCGACGAGCTGCGCCTCGATGACGGGCGCCGTGACCTCGATGACGGGCTCCTCCGCGAAGACGAGTTCGCCCTCGCCCATCGCCCGCACGTCGCCGGTGAAGCGGAGCGACGGCAGCCAGTCGAGGAACGCGGGGTCGAAGAGGCCGAGCGAGCGAAGATAGGCGACGTCGGCATCGGTGAAGCGAAGCGCCTCCAGATGATCGAGCGCGTCCTCCAGGCCGGCGAAGACGGCGTAGCCGCGGTCCGGCGGGAGGTTGCGGAAGGCGAGGCTGAAGGTGGCGGGGGCGTTGTGGCCGTGCTGCCAGTAGGCCTGCGCCATCGTCAGTTCGTAGAGGTCAGCGAAGAGCGCACGGCTCGGTTCCGGATCGGCCATATAACGATGCTAAGGAGGGGGCGCGCGCCGGTCAACCGGCGGGCGTCAGCTGCAGGCGGCGCAGGCCCTCACCCACGCGCTGACGCGCGTTGCCCTCTCCCCCAGGAGAGGGGAGCCAGGCAGGGCGCCCGCGGGGGACGCCCCTACACCGGGCGAGGTTGCGCGCTAAAGCGCGAGCTCCCAGGAACGACGGAACTGCGTTCCGTCCGGTTCCACCCTCACCCGCCGCTGGCGCGGCGACCTCTCCCCTCAAGGGAGAGGGGATGCAGGCAGGGCGCCCACGAGGGGCGCCCCGCACCAGTCCAGGTGCGACCTGACGGTCGCTCTGGATTCCCGCCTACGCGGGAATGACGGGTGCCTACAGGTCGAGCATGGGTGGGGCGAAGAGCTCCTCCATGTCCGGCTTGCGGGGGATGAAGCCCTGCTCGTGGGAGAAGCCAATCATGGTGTCGATCATCTTCTGGTTGTCCTTCAGGCCGTAGGTGAACGGGTCCGAGCCGAAGATCTTGCGGGTCTGCGCCATGTACTGCGGGCCGAAGATGAGGTCGCTCGGGACGCGGCTGGACAGCTCGGCGTACCACTCCTCCTTCGCCCGCACGAACGCGGCGTAGAGGTTGAAGGCGACCCACGGGTACTTCTCGTGGATGTCGCCGCGTATGGCGTAGCAGTGGTTGGCGGGGATGTAGCCGTGCGTCTCGAAGAAACGCTTGCCCTCCGCCATGAAGTCAGGGAAGAGCGGCTTGACCTTGGCGAACTCTTCGGGCTTCGGGCGGATGGTCGTCGAGCGGTCGATGACGTTCTTCTCGTTGGAGAAGGCGCGGCCTATGGGAGCGGCGTCGAGCTCGCCGCGGGCGAGCATCGTGGCGAGGCTCTTGTCCTCAGGGATGCGGTTGAACTTGATGCCTTCCATCGGCTTGAAGCCGGTCGCGCCGCCGTGGCTCAGCTCCTCGGAGCGCTCCATCCACCAGTCGACGCTGAACTGGTCGACGCCGAAGTCGTGCTGGAGCACGCCGCGCGTCCAGAGGGACGCGGTCTGCTGGTACTCGCCGACGCCGATGCGCTTGCCGTAGAGGTCGTTCGGCTTCTCGATGCCGGAGTCGACGTTGACGGAGAGCTGCGCGTGCATGAAGCGCCGCGACGGGAAGACGGGGATGGCGACCATGTCGCTGCCGCGCGCTTTGGCGATGAGGAGCGAGGAGAACGACATCTCGCAGACCTCGAACTCCTCGAACTTCAGTTGCCGCCAGAACGTCTCCGAAGGGTCGGAGTTGGTCCAGACGAGGTCAACGCCCTCTACCTCTACCTCGCCGTCAAGCAGCTTGGCGATGCGCTCGTTCCTCGCCGATATGAAGCTGAGTTGCACTTTGCCTGCCATGGGTTCGCCCTCCTCCGGGATCGATAGTGTTCCGCGCGGCGAACATACCCGCCGCCATGGGGGGTGTCAAACGAGCGCCGTGTTGTCTGATGCGATGCCCTCGTCAGGAGTGCCGACGACGGCTGCAGGAGCGGCGGGGCGGCATGCGTTCCGGCAGGCTGTAACATTCCGCAACATTCACTCGTGGACCCCGTAGGGCCGGGTTCGGATGCAGCGGGCTACTATACCAGCGTAGGCAGCGGGAGCGCGGTGAGGCAATGGGCGGTGTCACCAGCCGCCAGCCCTACCCCACCCCCATGTGCCCTGTCGGGCATCCTGGATACCAGCCTTCGCTGGTATGACGAGAAATGCGGGAATGACGAGGCTTGGCCTACCCCGCGTCTTCGGCGGCTGAGGAGCCAGCGATCTTGCCGAAGACGGAGCCCTGCATGAGGCCCGCGCCGCCGGCGTAGTTGTGGTAGAAGAGGCCGCCGACGATCTCGCCCGCTGCATAGAGGCCGGGAATGGGGTTGTCGGTGGTGTCCATGACCTGCGCGCGACGGTCGATGCGCAGTCCGCCGAAGGTGAACGTGATGCCGCAGGTCACGGCGTAGCCCTCGTACGGCGGGGTGTCCAGCGGGAGCGCCCAGTTGGTCTTGGACGGCTCGATGTTTTCCGTATGGACGCCATCCAGCACCGTGGGGTTGTAGTCGCCGGGTTGGCAGGCGGCGTTGTATTCCGCGACGGTCTGCGCGAGCCCCTCGGGGTCGATGCCCAATTGGTCGGCGAGCTCCTCGATGGTGTCGGCCTCGCCCTTCGTCACCTGGGGGATGCGGTACTCGTCGCGCAGCAAGTGGAGCGTCTTCTGGTCGAAGAGCTGGAAGGCTGCGCGCTCCGGCTGGAAGAGGATCTGCTTGCCGTACTTGGCGTAGGTGTAGTTGCGGAAGTCCGCGCCCTCGTCCACGAACCGCTTGCCGTCCACGTTCACGATGAGGCCGAACGGGTACGAGTGCTTCTGGTAGAGGTCGGTGATGGAGCGGTTGCCGAACGGCGGGGCGTTGAGGTCCCACGCGACGGCGTGGCAGCCGCTGTAGTGGCCGAACGCCTGCGCGCCGATGTCGAACGCCATCTTGTGGCCGTCGCCGGTGTTGTAGCGGACGCCGCGCACCTTGGCGAGCTCCCAGCCGGGGCCGAGGTAGCGCGCGCGCATCTCCGGGTTCGCCTCGAAGCCGCCGCACGCGAGCACGACCGCGCCGCCGGTGAGCGTCTGCCGCCCCTCAGGCGTGCGCACGGTGACGCCGTTCACGCGGCCTGAGTCGTCCTGCTCCAGCCGCATCGCCGTGTGGTCGTAGCGGATGTCGACGCCGCGCTCGATGGCGATCTCGAACAACTGGTCGGAGAGGCCCTTCCCGCCCCCAACGGCCTGCAGGCAGAGGCCGCCCCAGAAGCGGAACTTGCCTTCCACCTTGAACGCCTGGTGCGTCCACGACGGCACGAAGCGCACGCCCTGCTCGTACATCCACCTCATGGTGGGGAACGACTGCCGCACGAGCGTGTCGGCCATCTCCTGGTCGGAGAGGCCCTCCGTCACCCGCATGAGGTCCTCGAAGTACTTGGCCTCGGTGTAGGAGCCGACCTCCATCACGTCGAGCTCGGCTTCCGAGAGGTCCGGCACGAGCTGGACGACGTCGTCGATGCCCCTGTAGGAGAAGCGGATGGCGCCGCCGGTGAAGTAGGTGTTGCCGCCGCGCATGGGTTCCGGGGCTTTCTCGAGGACGACGACGCTGCGTCCGGCCTCGCGGGCGGCGAGTGCGGCGCAGAGGGCTGCGTTGCCCGCGCCGATAACGATGATGTCTGCGGTGTTTGCGTTGGTGGTGCTCATGGCGGGTTAGGTTAGCACGTTGGGGGGCGGCACGCGCCGGGTCGCTCCGGTCCCCCGGCAGACGCAGTTCTTCCCACCCACTCGCCCGGTGCGTTGTGGGGGACACCCCCACACCCCCGGCAGAGGAGTACCCCTCTGCACTTCCTATAGGGTTCACCCTCACCCGCCGCTACGCGGCGACCTCTCCCCTCAAGGGAGAGGGGATAAGGCCGGGCACCCACAAGGGGCGCCCCTACACCGGACGCGGCTCTGATTCACCCCCATCCTAACCTTCCCCCGTCAAGGGGGAAGGGACCAGACGCCCTCACCCGCCGCTGCGCGGCGACCTCTCCCCTCAAGGGAGAGGTGGGGACACGACCCGAGAGGATTCTGCGCGCTGAAGCGCGGGGCTGCGCCATCGACTGCGTCGACGACTTCGCTCGGAATGACGGGGAAGGGGTCAGGTGATGGAGCGGCCGCCGTCGACGACGAGTGTCTGGCCGTTGACCATCGCGGACTCGTCGGAGGCGAGGTAGAGGGCGCAGAGGGCGGTGTCCTCGGGCGCGACGTGCCTGCCGAGCGGGACGGCATCCTTCGGCGGGCCGGAGCCGCTCTGACCCGCGATGCGCCGCTGGCCCTCGGCATAGACGAGGAAGCCGGGCGCGATGGCGTTGCAGCGGATGCCGTACGGGCCGTACTCGACCGCCACCTGCTTGGTGAGCCCGGCGATGGCGGCCTTCGCCGCCGCGTGCGCGGGGTGCCGCTTCGAGCCGGAGGAGTAGCCGGAGACGGACGATACGTTGACGATAGAGCCCCTGCTCGCCTGCATCATGGACGGCAGGAAGTGCTTGCAGGTGAGGAAGACCATCGTGAGCTCGTGGTCGAGCACGAACCGCCAGTCTTCGAGGGTCGTCTCGTGGAGGGGGCTGAAGCGCACGAGACCGGCGGCGTTGTAGAGCGCGTCGATGCGTCCGTGGGCGTCCAGCGCGGCCTGCGCGAGACGCTCGTTCGCGTCCTCCTGCGTAAGGTCGCCGACGACGGTTACGGGCGGCGCGGCTGCGCCGGTGAGCCAGGCCGCGGTCTCCTCGAGACCGTCGGCGTCGAGATCGGCGAGCACGAGCGCTGCGCCCTCGCTGTCGAACAGCTGGGCGGCGAGCCGCCCCTGCCCGCTCGCCGCGCCGGTGATGACGGCGACTTTCCCGCTCAGCCTGTCAGGCATGGTGTTCCTCCGTTCGGGCACCCACAAGGGGCGCCCGTACAACAGATGCGGCCCTTACGCCACACCGCCACCGCAGTACCCTCACCCTAGCCCTCTCCCCTTGTAGGGAGAGGGGATCATGCGCCGAGGTTGGCGGTGAGTTCGCTCATGGAGGAGAGCGATTCGAGCGAGGCGACGCTCTCGATGACCTGCGCCGCGCGCTCCACGCCGATGGCAGGCCCGCTCCACTCGGTGAACTTGGCCTGCATCTCTTCCCACGTCATGGGGTTCTCCGGCTCGCCCTTGGGGTACGGCACGTTGCGCTCGATGGTGCGCCCGTCCGCCGTGCGCAGGGAGATGATGGACTCCATGCCGGAGCCGAACCGTGCGTCGAGCGTAACGCTCGTGCGCTGCATCAGGCGTCGTACCTCGGCGTCGCTCAGGCGGTCGTAGGCGTCCCAGGCGTAGGCGCCCTTCCCCGCCGTTGCGGCAGCCGCGAAGTAGACGCTGAACTGCCCCTCGACGACGTTGGACGGTACCCGCTTCATCTCCGCCGGGTCGGCCACGAGCCCGTAGCCGGTCTCGCCCATCGCGATCTCGATGGCGTCGATGTCGGGCGAGGCGAGCGACTCGGCGCGGACGATGTCGGCGACGGCGTCGATGGTGGCGTGGCTGTAGCGGCAGCACGGGTACGGCTTGACGGCGGTGTTCATCACCTCGAAGTCGCTGCCGAGGCCGTCGAGTGCGCGCCCGGCGTCCGCTCCTTCGCCTGCGTAGAGCGCGAAATAGCCGCGGCTGCCCTCTATGGGGGATGTCGCGCCGAGGTAGTCGTGGCGCGCCATGACGAGGCTCATCACGGCGTTGTGGGCGGCGAGGCCGGTGTGGAAGCGCTTGTTCCAGGAGCCGTTCTCCAGGAACTGGGTCGATCCGGCGGACTGGCTCACGTTCAGCCCCATCGCGTTCGCGGTCTGCTGCGCGGAGTAACCGAGCAGGCGCGCGCCCGCGGCGGAGCAGCCGAAGATGCCGGTGGTGGCCGTGGGGTGGAAGCCGCGCGCGTGCACCGAGCCGCCGTGCGCCTTGCCGACCTTGCCCGTCACGTCGTAGCCGATGACGGCGGCGGTGAGGAAGTCGCGCCCGCTGACCTCGTGCTCATCGGCGAGCGCAAGCAGTGTGGCGAAGAGCGGCGTGCCGATGTGGATGACGGCGTCACGGTGGGTGTCGTCGAAATCCATGCTGTGGGCGAACGTGGCGTTCAGGAGCGCGGCGTAGTGCGCGGGGAGCCGCTCCGGGCGTCCGAGCACAGCGCTCTCCCCTGCCGCGCCCGACGCGAGGTCCAGCACGCCGTCGATGACGGGGCCAGACGATTCGCCGGTGCGCAGCCCGCCGTAGGCGACGCCGAGGAAGTCGAGGAGCATGTGCTTCGTGCGCTCCAGCACCTCGGGCGGGATGTCCTCGTATTTGAGGTTCTGCGCGTAGTCGACCAGCGCGTTCGTGATGCCGGTTGCCATGGGATGCCTCCTACGCCGTCTGTGTGGCGGGCTCGGGGAACACGTCGTTGCTGGGGGCGTGCTCCCGCTTCCAGACCATGATGTCGCGTTCGAACTCGATGACGGTGACGCCCTCCTGCTGCAGGCCGCGCGTCCTGATGTGGACGATGCCGCGCCGTGGGTCTGACTTCGACTCGCGGGTGGATATGACCTCGGTCTCGGACCAGAGGGTGTCACCCGCGAAGACGGGGTGCGGCAGGCGCACCTTGTCCCAGCCGAGGTTGATGCCGTTGCGGCTCACGTCCGGCACGGTGAGGCCGGTGACGACGGCGAGCGTGACGAGGCTGTTCATCAGCGGGCGCTGGAACTGGGTGTTCTTCGCGTACTCGGTGTTGAAGTGGATCTGGTTGTCGTTGTTGGTGAGCAGCGTCATCCAGGTGTTGTCGGCTTCCAGCAGCGTCCTGCCCACGGACGAGCGGTAGACGTCGCCGACCTGCAGGTCATCGAAGTAGCGTCCTTCCCAACCGGTCTTGATGCTCATGCGATGCGGGTCCTCCCTCCGGGGATGGGGGTACTGTAAGGCTGGCGCAGGCGGTTGTGCAATGAGGCTCGGAGAGGGGATCAGGCGGGGACTTGGAACGGAAGGCGTTCCGCGGTGCGGGCCTCGTTGAGGGCGACGAGCAGTTGGTACTCGATGTCCAAGCGCTCGCGGAAGGCGCGGGCGGCCGTCAGCTGGCGCTCCGCCGTGCACGCCCAGTACGCCAGTGCTTCCTCCTCCCACGGCAGGTGCGTCGCGAGGTCGGCCAGCAGCACGTCGAAGAACTCCAGTGCATCCGGGGAGACGCCGTACCTGTCAACGAGCGCCTGTCGCACCGCGCCGTAGTACTCGCGCCAATAGAGGTCCGCCGCGTACCAGGTGGCGATGCCGTCCAGCCACGTCCAGTCCCAGTAGCGGGAGTAGGTCATGAGGGTGCGCATGGAGAAGTAGGTGCGGGTGAACTGACGCCACTCCAGCACCTCCTCCCGCGAGACGCCGATGCCCTCTCCGAACCGCAGCCACAGCTCCTCGTAGGCGGGGGTCGTTGCGCCGATGAGGTCGTTGACGACCTCCGTGCCTTCCAACTCAACCATCCGGCGGAGCATCTGCGTCCGGGAAGGCTCGTCGTTGGTCTTGATGTAGACCGCGCCGGTGGAGAAGACGAGCCCCTCGTTCCAGTACGGATAGAGGTCCTGCACCCACATGCGGAGCTCCTCGATGGAGAGCTCGCCGCGGATGAGCGCGTGCAGGAACGGCGGCGCGGCGGAGTACTTCCGGATCTTCTCGCGCTGGAGGAAGTGGACGAACACCGTTCCCTGCATCGGCGGGGTGAGCAGTTCATCCGGTCTGAACGGCGGTTGGTTGCCCATGTGCCTCAGACCCTGTCGCGAGCGTTGCGCTGCATGGTGAGGATGAAGGCGCGGCGCATCTCGTCCTGGATCTCGGCGGTCGTGGCGGTCTCGCGTACGACCTCCTCGCCGAACATGGCGTGCTCCATGTCGGCGCCGAACGGTGCGTGCTCGATGAGGAGTTGCACCGCCCGGTCCACGTTCTCAACGCCGAGCGAGGCATAGTGCTCGCGGGCGTCGGCGACGAGCTTCTCGAAGTGCTCGACCGCGCCGGGGAGTCGCTTGGAGCCCTCGCCAACGAGCGCGCTGCTGAGCGCGACGGGCCAGGGGTTGGAGCGCTGAAGGTCGAACCACCAGCCCTCCTTCACGAGTGTCTCGGCAGGCGTGTCCTCCTTCTCCAAGGCGTCGATCTCGGCGTCGGAGAGGCCCATCTCCTGGGAGTGCCAGCGGGCGAGGATGGGGTGGCTGGGCATCGGGCCGCCGACGGTGGTCTGGCCGCCCTCGTCCACGAGCTTCCGCAATTGCTTGCGGCGTATCGCCTTGTCGGTCACGTGGAGGTAACGCTCGCCTTCGAATCGATGATTGGGGTCACCGCCGGTGTGGAAGCGGCGCTTGGAGGCGGCGATCTCCTCCTTCGACTTGCCGCTGATGCCGTCGCCGCGGTACGGCGACTTGCCTTCGAGGAACTCGGCCCGGGTCTGCTCCAGCAGTTCGATGAACTCGCCGGGCGATAGTGCTTCACGCTGTTGGTCGGCCATCGTTCGCCTCCTTCGGTGCGGCGTCGGGGGTAAATGTAGACCGGCGTCCGCTGCTTGTCCAACGAACCCTTGCGCAACTTTGTCCTGCGGCTACTGCACGTTGAAACGTTCGGCGAGCTCGAGCGTGCGGTGGGCGCGGGCGATGACGGGCTCCTCGAGGAACGCTCCGTGGTAGTTGAGGACGCCGGTGCCCTGCGCGACAGCCTCGTCCAGCGCGGCGATGACCTCTCGCGCATAGGCGATCTCCTCCGGCGTGGGGCTGAACGCGGCGTTGACCGGCTCGATCTGCGACGGGTGAATAACTGCCTTGGAAGTGAAGCCGAGGCGCCGGGCCTGCGCGGCTTCTTCAGCGAGGCCCTCGAGGTTGTCGAGTTCCGTCCAGATGACGTCGACGGGCTGCACGCCTGCCGCGGCGCACGCGGTGGCGACGGCGGCGCGCTGGTAGAGCAGCTCCTTCGCCTCGCCAGTGCGAACGAGAGGCAGGCCCATCTCGCGGGAGAAGTCCTCGCCTCCGAACTGCACGGCGATGATGCGCGGGTCGGCGGCACAGATGGCGTAGGCGTTCACGACACCGAGCGGGCTCTCGATGAGCAGAGCGAGGCGGGTCGTGCCGGGCTCGACGCCCATGCGCTCCTCCTCGTACGAGAGCGCGGCGCTGACGCCCTGCACCTGGGCGGCGCTCTCCACCTTGGGGAGCCAGATGCCCTCCACGTTCAGTTCCAACGCGGCACGGAGGTCGTCGGCGAAGAGGTGCTCATGGCGGGGGTTGTTGACGCGGACGTACCTGCGCGGTGTGCCCTCCGGCGGCACCGCCGGGAGCGCCTCGGAGAGCACACTGCGTGCACCCACCTTCTCCGCGGGAGGCACGGCGTCCTCGTAGTCGTAGATGACGGCGTCCGCCGGGAGTTCCAGCGACCTGGCGATCATGCGTTCCTTATGGGCGGGGACGTAGAGCCAGGAGCGGACGAGAGCGTCGTTGGCCATGGGTCCTTTTTCAGTACGACCGGGGCATACCGAGGACGTTCTGTCCCAGGTATGCGAGGACGAGGTTGTTGTTGACGGGAGCCGTCATGAAGAGGCGGGTCTCGCGGAACTTCCGCTCGATGTCGTACTCCTTCGCGAAGCCGTAGCCGCCATGCGCGTTGAGGCATGCGTTGCCCGCCTCCCACGCAGCCTCGGAGGCGAGCAGCTTGGCCATGTTGGCCTCCGCCCCGCAGCGCTCGCCGCGGTCGAACTTCGCGGCGGCGTCGAAGCGCATGAGGTCGGCGGCCTCGGTGTGGGCGTACGCCTGCGCGATGGGGAGCTGCACGCCCTGGTTCGCGCCGATGGGGCGTCCGAACACAACGCGCTCGCTGGCGTACGCGGCGGCGCGCTCGATGAAGAAGCGCGCGTCGCCGATGGCCTCGGCGGCGATGAGGATGCGCTCGGCGTTCCAGGAGTCGATGATGTAGCGGAAGCCCTTCCCTTCCTCGCCGATAAGGTTCTCCGCGGGAATCTCCATGTTGTCGAAGAAGAGCTGGTTGGTGTGGCGGTTGAACGTCATCTCAATGGGGTTGACCTGCAGGCTGTCGCCCGCTTCGCGCATGTCCACGACGAACACGGAGAGGCCCTCCGTCTTGTTCTCGAGTTCGTCGTAGGGCGTGGTGCGGGCGAGCAGCAGCATGAGGTCCGACTGCTGGACGCGCGAGATGAACGTCTTCTGACCGTTGACCACGTACCTGTCGCCCTTACGGACGGCGGTGGTGGAGATGCGAGTGGTCTCGGAGCCGGCGTCGGGCTCAGTGACGGCGAACGCCTGCAGGCGCAGTTCGCCGCTTGCGATGCCGGGGAGGTAGCGCGCCTGCTGCTCCGGGCTGCCATGGCGAAGGATGACGCCCATGATGTACATCTGCGCGTGGCAGGCTGCGGAGTCGCCACCGGAGTGGTTGATCTCCTCCAGGATGACGCTCGCCTCCGTGACGGTCATGCCGCCGCCGCCGTACTGCTCCGGGATGAGCGCGGAGAGCCAGCCGAGCTCTGTGAGCTCCCGCACGAACGCCTCAGGGTACGCGCCGTCCTTGTCGAGGGCGCGCCAGTACGCGCCGTCGTACTTCTTGCAGACGTCGCGCACCGCGAGGCGGATGTCGTTCAGGGTGCCGGGTTGTTGTTCGAGCAACATGGTGGGATTGGACAAGGCGCGCGCCGGTGTGTCAAGCGGCGTCAGCCCACGCTCCCGTCTCCATAGAGCGCGTCGATATGCTCGTCGTCGTAACCGAGGACGTCCCGCAGCACCTCCGCGGTGTGCTGGCCGAGCGTCGGGGGCGGCGTGAACCGCTCCTCGCCCGCACCGGAGAGCTTGAACGGGTTGCCGGTCGCTTCGTAAGAGCCGCCCTCCGGGTGCTCGACGTCCACAATCATGCGGCGCGATCGCACCTGTGGGTCCTGCACCGCCTCGTCCAGTGTGTTCACGGGCGCGACGGGGATGCCCGCGGCGTTGAGCGTGGTCACCCACTCGTCGCGGGAACGCGTCGCAACGATGGTCTCGAGGGCGGCGTTGATGCGATCTCGGTTGGCGATGCGCCCTGCCCTCGTGACGTGCGTTTCGTCCTGCAGCGACGCGGCGGCTTCGCGGGCGGGGCCTTCGAGTCCGGTCTCCGGGGCGTTGAGCGTCTCCACGAACGCTGTCCAGTGCGGGTCGATAGAGACGGCGATGAATATCCAGCCGTCGGTAGCGCGGTAGGCGTTGTAGGGAACATGCAGCTTCATCTCGTTGCCGGTGCGGGGCGTCGGGATGCCGGACATGAGGTGCATGACGGCGTGGTAGTTGATGAGCGACATCTGCACGTCGAGCATGGATATGTCCACGTGCTGGCCTTCGCCCGTCCGCTCCCGCGATGCGAGCGCAGCGAGGATGCCGAGCGCTCCGGCCATGCCGGCGCAGAGGTCGCTGTAGAGCGGGCCCGCGCGCACGGGCGAGCCGTCGGGGTCGCCGGTCATGCCCATCACGCCCGCGAACGCCTGTACGGTGGCGTCGAGCGCCGCTCTGTCGCGCCCTGGCCCGGTCAGGCCGTAGCCGGTGATGGAGCAGGCGACGATGCGGGGATTGAGCGCCCTGAGCGATGGGTAGTCGATGCGGAGCCGTCCGGTGACGCCGGGACGGTAGTTGTCGACAACAACGTCCGCCCAGCGGACGAGGCCCTCGAACACCTCCCTGCCACCCTCGCTGCGCAGATCGACAACCATGCCGCGCTTGTTGCGCTGGAGGTTCATGATATGGGCGGTGAGCGAACCCATCATCAGCGCCGGGTCCTCGCCGAACCGCCGAGAGTTCTCTCCGCCCGGGGGCTCGATCTTGATGACGTCCGCGCCAAGGTCGGCGAGGATGGCGGCAGCGTAGGGGCCGGAGACGATGGTGGTGAGGTCTACGACTCGGAGTCCTTCGAGCGCGTTCATCCGGCCTTCCGCGGCCTTCCCCTGCGACGCTTCTCCAGCCAGAAGCAGACAGCCCTGGGGTTGCGCCTGAGGGCGATGCCTATGGGCTCACCTGCGACCGCCGCAGCGAGCATCAGGTTCTGCCGCACCTCACGGACGGTCTCGCCCTCGTTGCAGGTCAGCATGCCGACTTCACCGGGGCGGACGCAGTAGACGTACTCCAGGTACTCCTGGAGCAGATCGACCTTCATCCGAGCCCTTGCTGCGGCTTCGTCTATCCTGGCCTGGGTCAGCGCTGCCATACGCTCTCCGTGCGCGGGTTACCGCCCGCGGCTGCGCGTTTACTCTACCCTACCCGGCAAGCGCGTCGGCGCCAGCCTGCGCGACCTCTTCGTCCTTGTCGGGCGGTCCGCCGCCAGCGCCGACCGCCCCCACGAGTTCGCCGTTCTTGTAGAGCGGCACCGCTCCCTGTACCCAGGTGACGCGTCCGCCATAGAGGTCGCGCACCGTGTCAAGCAACCCCGGCGGGAAGCGTCCCGCGGCCACGCCACTGGGCGTGCCCTTCGTCACGGCGGTTGCGATGGCCTTGCCCCGCACCACGTCCGGCGTGAACGGGTTCGTGCCGTCCATGCGCGCCGAGGCTACGAGGCTCGTCTGGAGGTCGACGACGGCAACGGCCATCGTGAACCCGAGTTCGCGCGCCTTGTCGATCGCGGCTGCGATGACCTTGTTCGCGTCTTCCAACGTGATTCCGCTCATGCTCGCTCTCCCAAGCGCCCTTCAGGGCGCACATTATCGCACCGCGTAGCGCTTCTCCATCTCGGTGATGGCGCCGAGTCCGAGCGCGTCCGCGATGGACGTGCGCAACTCCCCGCCGGTGCCGAAGCGGTCGATCGCCGAGATGCGTCCGCTCTGCCGGAGCTCGACCATCATCTCCTTGATGATGGGATAGAGGGAGAAGATGGGGCCGCGGTGTATCTGGAACCTGAACCCGAGCGCCTCGACCTCATCCGGCGGCAGTTCGCCGTTGTACATGCGGGGGAGGTCGCCGAGGCGCCGCGCGAACTCCTGCAGATCGTCGCTCGTGCGGATGCCGTCCACGAACACGAGGTCAGCGCCCGCGTCCACGAATGCCCGGCAGCGGCGCTCCACGTCGTCCCAGCCGTTGACGGCGAGGGCGTCCGTGCGCGCGATGACGACGAAGTCGTCGTCGGAGCGCGCCTCGACGGCGGCGCGTATCTTCGCCGCCGCCTCATCCATGTCGATGACCTGCTTGCCCTCGAAGAAGCCGCACTTCTTGGGAGCGACCTGGTCCTCGACATGGACGCCCGCGACGCCTGCCCGCTCGTACTCGCGGATGGTGCGGTGGACGTTGATGGCGTTGCCGTAGCCGGTGTCCGCGTCGGCGACGACCGGCACGTCCACGACCGAGGCGATGCTCACGGCGTTCTGCACCATCTCCGTCTGCGTGAGCAGGCCGACGTCCGGCAACCCCCTGGACATGGAGGTCGCGAACCCGGACATGTAGACGGCGTCGAACCCCGCCTCCTGGGCGATGCGCGCCGTGAAGCCGTCGTAGGTGAAGGGAGCGAGCAGCATCCGCTCGCCGGACAGGAGTTCGCGCAGGCGTGTTGTCGTTTTCATCGCTCCTCCTCCAACAGCTCGCGGAGTCCGGCCTCGAGCTGGGGCAGCCACTCGTCCAGCGGCGTCGAGAGCGGCAGCGTGATGGCTATCACCTCGCGCCGCATCATGCCGCCGGGCGCCCTGCTCCACGAGCCGGGGTCCTCCTTGCCGAGTTCGATGTTCAGGTCCTCGCGGTCTATGCCGAGCGCGTCGGTCACGTCATAGACCATCCCGATCTCTTCCATCGTGATGACGTCGTCCATATCTGCCGTGCTTACTCCAAAACCAGCCTGCTCTGCCGCGCGTCAGTCTTACGACGGCGTACCGCATGATGCTCCGGCGAGCCCTGCCCGCCTGTCAACGTCCCGCTGTCATCGTCCCAGATCTGCACCGTGCCGTACTCGCCATCGAACCCGGGTCGTACGAGCACGTTCCCGAGGCGGGCCCGCATCACTCCTTCCGCGACTCGATCGCCCGCGACCTGCTCTATCTCCGACGGACCGGCTGCAGTGAGGACGTGCAGTTCGGAGCCTACACGGGCGGCGAGGTCGAGGCAGGTCCGCTGGACGGCCTTGCTCGCGACGCCGCGTCCGAGCGCTTCCGCGACGACCTCCGCGAGCGGAACGAGCCGCCGGAACGGCGGGCGTTCGGTCTCCGTGCCGCGCAGCGTACCGTCCGGGTCAGCGGTCAGGGGTTCCGGGGGACGCTGTGCGAGCGACTCGACGCGGTGCAGCACGCCGAGGGTGAGCCTGCGTCCGCACACAGGGCATCGCCCGTCGTGCTCGCCCGGAGGCAGATTGACTCCGCACTTGCGGTGGCCGTCGTGGTGGTACTTCCCTTCCTCCGGATAAAACTCCGCCGTCCACTCCACCCTGCCCGTCCTCAATCCCTCGATGAGCGCGCCGTAGCCCGGTTCTCCGGCGAACACAGTGAGCTCGCGCCCCAGCCGCGGCGCGGAGTGCGCGTCGGAGAAGGAGACGAGCGTCCGCCCGTCCAGTTCGGGCACGCGCCAGTTCATGGCGGGGTCGCTGGAGAGGCCGGTCTCGATGGCGTGAACGTGCCCGGCCATGTCGCCGAAGCACTCGTCCAGCGAGTCGAACCCACTCCTGGAACCGAACAGCGCGTACCACGGCGTCCATGCGTGCGCGGGGACGACCTCGCATTGCGGGTCCACGGCGAGGACGGCTTCGACAACGTCGCGTCCGGAGAGGCGCAGCGTGGGGCGTCCGTCCGAGGCGAGTGCACCGTACGGAGCGAAGGCTTTGCAGATGCCGTCCACTGCGTCGAAATCGGGCGCGAGTACGAGCAGGTGGAGGCGGTGGGAGCGTCCGTCCTGGGAGTAGACGCAACTCACCTCGGTGCCGAGGACGAATCGCGCCAGGTGTCCGCGGCCCCGTACGTCGTACCGCTCCGGCGGATCGGTCAGCTCGAAGAGGCCGTCGCCGGCCGGGCGGAGGCTGCGCTTCAGTTCGGCAAGCCATACCGGGTGTGTGAAGTCGCTGCACGCGAGCACGTCCACGCCCTTGACGTCCGCCCAGGCGGCGAGCGTCTGCAGGGAGAGCGCAGAGCTGGTGCCCATGGCGTAGGGCGAGTGGAGGTGAAGGTCGGCGGCGAAACTCACGTCGAGAGCAGTCTAGCGCAGCCTCACACGTAATGAGCGGGCAACGCCGCGCGTTGACAGTCCCGGGGCTTGTTGACCCGTCGCGTAAGATGGCGACAGGCGATAAGGATGACGCGCGGAACCCGCCCGCGCGGGCGGGAAGGAGGACGGACGATGGCGGTTATCGATGCGGACGCGCATGTCGTTGAGAATGAGCACACGTGGGACTACATGCGGGAGGAGGAGCGTGAGTTCCGTCCCCTGAGCGTCGCCACCACCGACCCCAACGCCCCGGTCCGACGCTACTGGCTGATCGGCGACCG
The DNA here is from genome assembly GCA_965116305.1 of Dehalococcoidia bacterium. Classification (GTDB taxonomy): domain Bacteria; phylum Chloroflexota; class Dehalococcoidia; order Lucifugimonadales; family Australimonadaceae; genus Bin16. Next base: position 1,027,637 of record OZ220673.1, read on the forward strand.
CTCGACCGGTAGGGCGTTCATCCGCAACACCAACGAGGGCACCGGCACGAGCGACGAGTCGCGCGAGATGGCGAGCGTCGAGGCCCGTCTGGCGCATATGGACGAGCTGGGCGTGGACATCCAGGTGTTGTACCCCACCCTCTTCCTGCGTCCGCTGAGCCCCCGACCGGAGGTGGACTACGCGCTGGCGCGCAGCTACAACCGCTGGATGGGTGACGTCTGGCAGATGGGACGGGGGCGGCTCCGCTGGCCGGTCATCGCACCGGTCTACAGGCTCGATCAGGCCATCGAGGAGGCCCACTACGGCAAAGAGCACGGGGCGTGCGGCGTGTACCTGCGTGCGGGCGATGCCGGGCTCAGCCTCACGGACCCGTACTTCTTCCCCCTGTATGAGGAGGCGAGCAAGCTGGGCATGCCGATCTGTATCCACGCGTCGGTCGGCAACTTCGGGATGTGGGACCAGCAGGAGAACGGGCTGCGGTTCAAGCTGCCACCCATCAGCGTGTTCCACAACCTGCTAATGCGGCGCGTGCCCGACAAGTTCCCCGATCTGAGCTGGTGCTTCGTCGAGGTCAGCGCCCAGTGGGTGCCATACGTGCTGAACGACCTGTCGATCCGGTTCGGCAACAACGGGCGAGAGTTCTCCGGCGCCACGCTCATGCGCGAGAACCGTATGTACGTCGCGTGCCAGACCACCGACGACCTGCAGTACGTCATCGACACGGCAGGCGACGACAACATCATCATCGGCACCGACTACGGCCACGACGACACGTCGTCGGAGATCCTGGCGATGCAGCGACTCCGGGAAGAGGGCCAACTCCCCTCGAGTACGGTTGAGAAGATACTCGACCACAACCCCCGCAGGCTCTACGGCCTGTAGCCGGTGCTATTTCACACGCAGTTAACGATCACATTTCGTTGACACTCACAGGAGTGCGGGGTACGATTTACAAGGCCGTGGCCTGCTGGTTGCGGCCTTTCGATAATCCTCTGGAATCGCCGATTCATTTGCGCACCAGGGCTTCCTGCCCGCCCGCGCAGGCAGGAATGGACGGAACCATGCAGAAGATAGGCGCAAGCGTCGTCTGTGAAGCCCTCATCAACGAGGGCGTCAACGTCATCTTCGGCCATCCGGGAGGAGCGATCCTCCCCTTCTACGACGCGCTCTGGCACTATCCACAGATCCGACACGTGCTCGTCCGGCATGAGCAGGCAGCAGCCCACGCGGCGGAAGCCTACGCCCGGCTCACCGGCGACGTAGGCGTCTGCGTCGCTACATCCGGCCCCGGCGCGACGAACCTGATGACGGGGCTCACCGCGGCGAAGATGGACTCGACGCCCATCGTGGCGATCACGGGACAGGTCGCCCGTCCCTTCATGGGGACGGAGGCGTTCCAGGAGTGCGACACCTGCGGGATGGCCGCGCCCGTCGTGAAGAAGACCTACCTCGTGATGAGCCCCGAGGACATCGCTCCCACCATCCGCGAGGCGTTCCGCGTTGCGCAGGAAGGGCGTCCGGGCCCGGTGCTCGTCGACCTCCCGAAGGACGTGCAGGCGGAGAGTTTCCTGTTCGAGGAGCTGGAAGACGCCTGGCATCCCTCCCCGCCCGCAGTCGCGGATGAAGAGTCGGTGCGTGAGGCCGCGCGCCTCATCAACGAGGCGGAGCGCCCGCTGCTCATAGCCGGGCGCGGCGTGCACATCTCCGGCGCGTGGGACGAGTTGCGGGAGATCGCCGAGCACATCAACGCGCCGGTGTTGAACACGCTGCATGGCACGTCCGCGTTCCCCCGCCACCACAACCTCGGCTACGGGATGCTGGGCATGCACGGCATGTACTGGAGCAACCTCGCCACGACCGAGGCCGACGTCATCGTCGGCATCGGGATGCGCTTCGACGACCGTGTCATCGGCCGACCGGGGACGTTCGGTGAGAACGCGAAGATCATCCACTTGGACATCGAGGCATCGCAGATCAACAAGAACGTCAAGGCCGAGGTGGCCCTGACAGGCGACGTGAAGGCCACGCTGGATGCGCTGCTTCCCTTGCTGGAGCGCAACACGCGGTTCGAATGGCTGGACCGGATGAAGTACCTCGAGCACAAGCATCCGAGCATCGACGTGCCGGAGAGCGACGTGGTCACGCCGCAGTACGTGCTGCGGGAGCTCAACAAGCTGGTCGAGCACGACACAGACCCGGTCGTGATCACGGGCGTGGGGCAGCACCAGATGTGGGCCGCGCAGTTCCTGTTCATGCCGACGCCGAACTCGTTCGTCTCTTCCGGCGGGCTCGGCGTGATGGGGTTCGAGGTGCCGGCGTTGATCGGCGCTCAGGTCGCGCGTCCCAACTCGCGGGTGTGGGGCATCTGCGGCGACGGCGGCTTCCAGATGACACTACAGGAGCTCGCGACGATCGCACAGGAGCACCTGCCCGTGAAGATCTGCATCATGAACAACGGCTACCTCGGCATGGTGCGGCAGTGGCAGGAGCTGTTCTACGACCATCACTACAAGTCCGTGTCCATGAGTGGGCCGGACTACGTGAAGCTGGCGGAGGCGTACGGCATCCCCGGCGTATGCGTGGAGGAGAAGCACGACGTCGGTATCGCGCTGGCGACCGCTGCGCGGCACCCGGGCCCCTACCTCATCGACTTCCGCATATCGCCCGAGGAGAACGTCTACCCGATGGTGCCCCCCGGCGCATCGCTGGCCCAGACCGTGGAGGACCCGCGTGTGGTTCACTACCGCGAGCCGGTGCACATCATCGAGGGTCTCGTCTCCTACCCGTAGCCCTGCCCCTTATACCCCCGTTCACGCATTCCCGATGCCCGAATTCAGGCTGTTTCGCCCTGTTTGAGACACACTCTCAATGCACCGTGCGGATTCTACGGGGATGAGGCCTGGCTGAAACCGCCGTGCAACGGCAGCCGTACGTAGCGATTCCGTTCATAGAGATCGAATATCTGCTGCTTCCCTGCTCATCGCAACGGTTCGGCAATACGAGTGGACGGAGGAATCCTGCCATTGACAGGACAGATTAGCGCCCCTAGAGTCTGCCACGCTGTACGCGCGGCCACTCCCAAGCGCCCAGGGAACTACAGGATGCGTAAGCATATGCGCTCCGGGAGGGAGCGTGGCTGATCGGACCCATCCCGCGCGATTTCGCTTTCGCTGGTGAGGCTTCCTATGAGCGGAAGAACAAGGGTGCACCTGATATCGGACGGCACGTTCAAGATCGATGGAGGCGTGCTCTTTGGACAGGTGCCCAAAAGTACCTGGCAGGACTGGATGTCCGCCGACCGAAGGAACCGGGTCAAGTTGAACCTCAACTGCCTGCTGGTCCGGGTCGGCGAGCGCAACTACCTCATCGATACGGGCGCCGGCGCAAAGCATTCTGCCGAGGACCGGGATGCACTCGGCCTCTCAACGAGCCAGCTGCTCTCGGAACTGAAGGCGCACGATCTGACACCCGCCGACATACACGGCGTGGTGCTGACCAGCCTGCACTTCGAGCACACCGGGGGGTGCACGCGAGCGAACCGCCGCGGCGAGTTCGTGCCCACGTTCCCCAAGGCGACGTACTTCGTGCAGCGGGAGGCGCTGGAGGAGGCGATCTCCCCTACCGACCGGCATGTGAACGGTTATGTGCCGAACGACTACAACCCCCTGGTGGATAGCAAGAAGATGGAGTTGGTAGACGGCGAAGTGACCATCGTTCCGGGGTTACAGGTGCGCCGGGCCAGCGGGCCGTACCAGGGGCACCAGATCGTGGTCATCACGCACGGGGGCGAGCGCGTCGCGTTCCTGGGCGACCTCGTTCCGACGCACCACCACCTGCAGCCGGACTGCATCGCCGCCAGCGACCGGCACCCGGAAGAGACGCTGACGACGAAGTACCGCGTTCTCGACGAAGCTGTCGATGACGGCTGGTTGCTCGTGTTCAGCCACGGTACAGACCGCCGCGCCGGTTACCTCGAACAGCGCGGAAACCGGCGGTCCCTACGTACCATCTCTCTGGACTGATGGGCTGCGGAGAGCCGCCTGCGCGCAGCGCAGGCGAGAGGCAACCCGGCTAACAGAGCTGTCACGTGCCATACCTCCCTATCCACGAGTACGGACTGATAGGAGACATGAACTCCTGCGCGCTCGTAAGCAGTGGAGGCTCCATAGACTGGGCGTGTTTCCCCCGTTTCGACTCTCCGAGCGTGTTCGCGGCAGTGCTGGACGACGCCAAGGGCGGGCGTTGTTCGTTGAGCGGTCAGGGCATCTACGCGGTCACACAGCGTTACTTGCCCGACACCACCGTCCTCGAGACGTTGTACGAGGCGGAGGACGGGGCAGCGACGGTGTGCGATTTCATGACGCGTGCCCCGGCGCGCAGCCCGGACGCGCCGCACGAGATCATCCGCATCGTAGAGGGCGTCCGCGGCAGCATCGCGTTGCGGCTCGTCTTTCAGCCGAGGCTCGATTACGCCAGAGGCGCGACTACTCTCAGCGTCACTCGCAACGGCGTGCTTGCGAGTCATCCGAATGGCGTTCTCGCGCTTGTCAGCGACCTGCCCTTCAGCATCGAACCTGCACAAGACGGCGGTGAACAGGCATTCGCCGAATTCACGGTGCGGGAGGGTGAACACGTAGAGTTTGCGGTGGCGTTCGGGCTTGGGCGGCTGCCTTCCGTTACTGCGATGGACTGCCGTAACAAACTGGAGCGCGCGATGCGGCACGACCAGGCGAGCGTGGCGAAGCTGGGCTACAACGGCTACCTGCGCGACGAGGTGGTGCGCTCTTACCTGACGCTGCACATGCTGATCTTCGAGCCCACGGGGGCGATAGTCGCTGCTCCGACTACGTCCCTGCCCGAATCGCTCGGAGGCGTGCGGAACTGGGACTACCGGTACTCGTGGCTGCGCGACAGCGCCTGGACGCTCGGTATCCTCTACCGCCTCGGCGACCCACACGAGGGAGAGGCGTTCATCGACTGGGTTGTCGACCAATGCGCCATGAGCATCGAATCGATGCAGATACTCTTCGGCATCGCGCCTGAGAGCGAGTTGGAAGAGATCGAACTCGATCACCTCGAAGGCTATGCGCGCTCAAGCCCGGTGCGCATCGGCAACGGCGCGGCGTTCCACCGCCAGTTGGACGTGTTCGGCGAGGTCGCGCTGAGCCTCGCGGTCTTTCATCGCTACTCCGGGAACCTGTCGGACAAGGCGTGGGGACTGCTCAAACATATGGCGGACCTCGCGGCTGAGATGTGGCACATGGAGGACCGCGGCATCTGGGAAGTACGGGGCCCGGAGCAGCACTTCGTCTACTCCAAGGTGATGTGCTGGGTGGCGCTGGACAGGGCGGCGAAACTCGCCGAGGGCCATGGATTCGAGGGCGACATCGTGCACTGGCGCAGGCAGCGGGACCTCATACGTGAAGAGGTGCTCGACAAGGGCTGGTCTGACTCCAAACGCAGCTTCGTGCAGGCGTACGGATCGGAGGCCGTGGACGCGAGCGCGTTGCTCATCCCGTTCCTCGGTTTCCTACCCCCGGACGATCCGCGTATACGCTGCACGGTCCGCCGTATCCAGATGGAGCTCTCGAACGGCCCCTTCGTGCGCCGATATCGGATCGACGACACGGACGACGGTCTCGTTGGCGAGGAAGGCGCGTTCTACATCCTCAGCTTCTGGCTCATCGGCGCCTTGATGACTATAGGGGAGACGCAGGAGGCGCTGACGTACTTCAACGAGGTATTCGCCACCGCCAACCACCTCGGCCTCTTTGCGGAGATGCACGATCCTGTCACCGGACAGGCGCTCGGCAACTTCCCCCAGGCGTTCAGCCACATCGGTTTCATCCACACGGCGCGGAACATCAACGAGATGATGCGGAGCCAGTCCTACGAGGAAGAGCTACTGGCATGAGCCGGAATGCTTGTAGCCCGCCGTGGACGCCCCTAGAATCAGACAACCCCTTCCCCCTGCCCGTTCGGACGAGAGCGGAGCGAGCCGGATAAGGAGTAACGCTTGACAACGAAGGTCTACGTAACCGGCGTCGGCATGATTACCCCTGTGGGTGTCGATACGAAGTCGACGTGGAAGAACCTGCTGCAGGGCAAGTCCGGCATCGCCCCCATCGTCGCGTTCGATACCGAGGGATTCGCAACCACCATCGCCGGAGAGTCGCCTGACTTCGATCCCACGGCGTACGTGGACCGCAAGCAGGCGCGGCGGCTGGACCGCTTCGCGCAGATGGCAGTGGGCGCAACCGCGCAGGCGATGGAGCAAGCGGGCCTGGACCTGCAGGACGGCAGCGTGGACGCCACGCGAGTGGGTTCAGTCATCGGCAGCGGCATCGGCGGCATCCTCACGCTCTCCGAGCAGTGGGCCGTACTGCACGAGAAGGGGCCGGACCGCGTGAATCCATTCCTGGTTCCAATGATGCTGGCGGACATGGCCCCCGGGCAGGTGTCGATCCTGTACGGTGCGAAGGGGCCCAACTACTGCACGGTGACGGCGTGCGCGAGCGGAGCGGACAGCATCGGCATCGCTGCCGCCATGATCCGCAGGGGCGAGATAGACATCGCGCTCGCGGGCGGCACGGAAGCGCCCATCTGCCCCATCGCCGTCGCCGGGTTCAATGCGTGCATGGCGCTCTCCAAGCGCAACCATGATCCGGGAGGCGCGAGCCGCCCGTTCGATGCCGAGCGCGACGGGTTCGTCATGGGCGAGGGCGCGGGCGTGCTCGTCATCGAGAGCGAAGAGAGCATGCTCCGGCGCGGCGCGACCCCGCTGGCCGAGCTCGCGGGCTACGGGGCATCGTCGGACGCCTTCCACGTAACCCAACCCTCTCCCAATGGCGAAGGCGGGGCGCGGGCGATGATAAACGCGCTCGCTGAGGCAGGGATGGAGCCGAGCGACATCAGCTACGTGAACGCGCACGGCACCAGCACGCCGATGAACGACCGGCTCGAGACCGAGGCGCTGAAGACGGTCTTCGGCGACGAGGCATACAAGATCAAGATCAGCTCGACGAAGTCCATGACGGGCCACCTGCTTGGCGCGGCCGGCGGCGTCGAGGCGGCCATCTCCGTGCTCGCGGTAGCGGACAGCGCCATCCCCCCCACCATCAACCTGGAGAACCCGGACCCCGACTGCGACCTGGACTACACCGCCCACCACGCGCAGAAAGGCATCGTGAATGCTGCGATGAGCAACAACCTCGGCTTCGGCGGGCACAACGCCTCGCTGATCTTCAAGCGCGTTGTCTAGCGCCCCCCCCGTGCTCATCGGGAAGCGGCAGCACTGGCGTATCGCCGAGCCGACCGACCCTTCGCCGCTCTCCCCCCTGCCCGGCATCATCGCGCACCTGCTCCGCCGCCGCGGCATCCACGACGTGGACGAGGCCCGCGACTTCCTGAACGTCTCCGACAGCCTGTTCGAGGACCCGGACACGCTGCCGGACATCGAACGCGCAGCCGAAAGGCTCGCGTCAGCGCGGCGCGATGGGGAGACCGTGGCTGTCTACGGCGACTTCGACGCGGACGGCGTGACGGGCACTGCGTTGCTCGTCAAGGCGCTGCGCCGGTACGGGCTGCGCACGTTGCACTACATCCCGCACCGGGTGACCGAGGGCCACGGACTCAACCGCAATGCCATCGCTGCACTCCATGAGCGGGGCGCTAGCCTCATCGTTACCGTGGACTGCGGCGTCACGAATGCGGAGGAGACGGCCTACGCTGGTTCACTCGGGGTGGACGTCATCATCACCGACCACCACCTCGCGACGGCTGCTCTACCCCGCTCCGTCGCCATCATCAACCCGAGGGCGCCGCACTCCACGTACGGGTTCGACCACCTGACCGGCGTCGGCATGACGCTGAAACTGGCGCAGGCGGTGCTGCGTCCTGAGTTCGGCGAGGAGTGGCGCACCGGACTGATGGAGCTCGCGGCCATAGGCACCATCACGGACATGGCCCCGCTGTTCGGCGAGAACCGCTACATCGTTCACCACGGCATACGCGACCTGCAGCGGACGGGTTCGATCGGCCTGCGGGCGCTGCTGAACGTGGCACGGGTCACGCCGGAGTACGCGAATGTGGAGACGTTGGGCTTCGCCATCGGGCCGCGCATCAACGCCGCAGGGCGACTCGACCACGCGGATACGGCACTCGACCTGTTGCTGACGGACGACGAAGCGCGGGCTGCCGAACTCGTGCGCCAGTTGGACGACTACAACACGCAGCGGCGCGCATTGACCGACGAGACGCTGGAGCGAGCGCGGGCGCTCCTGCCGGCGCAGATACCGCCGCTCATCCTCGTGGGAGAACCCGACTTCAACCCCGGTGTCGTGGGCCTCGTCGCCGGACGGCTCGCAGAGGAATTCGGCGCGCCGGCGGCTGTCTACGCCATGGACGGCGAGCAGGTGATGGCGAGTTGCCGGAGTGCGCCGTCGTTCCACTGGGCGGACGCACTGGCGCAGTGTGAAGGGCTGCTTTTTCAGTTCGGCGGGCACGCGCAGGCGGCGGGGTTCCGTTGCAGCATGGGCGCCTTGCCGGAACTGCAGGAGCGGCTCGTGAGCATCGCGGCGGAGCGCGTCGGCGCTGCCCCACCGATGCGTGAAGGGGTCGTCGATGCAGAGGCACAGCCGCACGAACTGATGGGGCCGGCGTTCCAGGGCCTGCGCCGCATGGAGCCGTTCGGCATCGGCAATCCCGCGCCGGTCTTTCTCGCCCGCGGAGTGGAAGTGCTGCGAGCGTCGGAGATGGGCGCAGAGGGCAAACACTTCCGGCTGAACGTTCGCTCCGGCGGCGCGGTCTGGGAAGCGGTCGCGTTCAACCAGCAGTGGGAGCGCGGCATTGGGCAGGCGGACCTCGTCTACACGCTGGACGTGGACCACTGGAACGGCGACGAGCGCCTGCGCATGACGCTCAGGGACTACGCGCCGTCGGGCCGTCCCCGCCTCGCGCTCTGAGGCGGGAGCACAAGACCCCGAGGGCAACGACGACAACCACGATAAGCCCCATCCATTGCGCCTGCTGGAGCCCGTACGTCACGGGGTCGAGCCGGACGAACGCGATGACGAACCGCCCCGCTCCCCACGCGGCCAGCGCCAGCGGCATCGCTGCTCCTTCCGGCAGGCGTCTTGCCCTGCGAAGGATGCACAGGGCAAGAGTGAGGCTCAGCAGCATCTCGTAGAGCGCTACCGGGTGTACGGCTGCTCCCCCGGCGAAGGCGAACGAGTCCGGGTGGTCGTAGACGATGGCCCACGGCAGCGAGGACCCTGTCGCGGGCGGGTCGCCGCCGATGACGCCACCCACTCGTCCTATGGCGAGCCCCACGAGGCCGGGGAGCACCGCCGTGTCGGCTACGGGGAGGCGCTCAAGGCCCTCCCTGCCGGCCTTCCAAAGCCCCACCGCGAGCCCGCCCAGTACGCCGCCCCAGAGGGAGTAGCCGCCTTCCCACAGGTAGAAGATGTGGAACGGCGCGCCGGTAAAGAAGTCCAGGTAGTCAAGGATGTGCAAGAGCCGCGCTCCGACGAGCCCGCCGAACGCGGATATGAGCACGAGTCTGAACGACGTGCGCCGGGATGCGCCCTGCCGGGGCATCGCGCAGGCGAAGAGCACTCCCCCGACGAGTATGCCCGCTATCGTGAAAAGGCCCACCCATGTGATGAACGGGGAGTCGAATGCGTATGGGCCGTAGGAGATAGTCATCGTCGCTCCGCGCAGAGACCTCCCTCCGCACTCCGCATTTTCCGTGAGCGAAACCGGCTACGCCAGCGCCCCACCCTGCCTACAATTACCAGCCATGACGACTGCAACACATGCGCCGGACCAGCAGATAGCGGCTTTCCTGAGCCACCTGCGGGCTGAGCGCGGGTTCTCGGTCAACACCATCGCCGCCTACCGGAGCGACCTCGCACAGCTGCAGGAGGCGCTCGTCGGGGATGGCCGGGATGTGCGGTGGTCGAGTATCAGCCCGAGTGACATCGAGGACGTCCGCCTCTCGTTCGGAGAGCAGGGCTACGCGGGTACGAGCCTCGCACGGAAGATCGCGGCCGCCCGCTCGTTCTTCCGCTTCCTGTTGGAGGAAGGCGTGATAGACACGAACCCCGCAGAGCGGATGCAGACGCGCAGACCGTCCCGCACCCTGCCCGACGTGCTCTCGGAACGTGAGGTTGTGCGGTTGCTGCAAGGGGCGTCGGAGCGTCCGGGGCCGGAAGGCGTGCGGGACCGGGTGATGCTGGAGCTGACCTATGCCGCCGGTCTGCGCGTGTCGGAGGTCGTCGGGCCACAGGGACTGGAACTCTCCGCACTGAGCCTGGACGGCGGTTGGATACGCGTCTTCGGCAAGGGAGGCAAGGAGCGCCTCGCGCCTGTGTACCCGGGCATCGTGCGTCAGATCACGTCGTACGTCAGAGACGTGAGACTGCAGTTGCTGGCGCATGCCAGGCGCCGGGGACCCGTGCCTTCCGCCCTCTTCCTGAACGCGCACGGGCATCCGATGACGCGCCAGGGGTACTGGTTCGTGCTCAAGAAGGCGGCGGCGCGAGCGGATATCCAGCGGAAGCTCACGCCGCACACATTGCGCCACAGTTTCGCCACCCACCTGCTGCACGGCGGCGCGCCGCTGCGGCATGTCCAGGAATTGCTCGGCCATGCTAGTATCGCCACCACACAGGTCTACACGCACCTGACGGACAGCCAAGTGCGCGAAGCATTCGAGCACGCACATCCCCGCGCCTGACGAACGATGAAGATAGCCGTAGGCAGCGACGAGGCGACGCACCTCACGAGTTACGTTGTGAACGAACTGCTGCGCCGGGGCCATGAGTTGAGCCTTATGGGCGCGCTTGGCGAGGGTTGCGACCCGAGCTGGCCTGTCGTGGGGCGCGCGGTCGGCGAGAGCGTCGCCGGCGGAGACTGCGAGCAGGGCGTGGTCTTCTGCTACACGGGCACAGGAGTGAGCATCGCCGCGAACAAGACGCCGGGCGTCCGCGCGGCCCTCTGCACGGATGCACAGACCGCGGACGGCGCGAGGCGCTGGAACGACGCGAACGTGCTGGCGATGAGCCTGCGCTCCACCTCTCCCGACGAAGCCATAGAGATACTGGATGCGTGGTTCTCGGCGCCCCACGGCGACGTGGATGACGTTAGAATGATAGACATGCTGCGGGAGATGGACGCTCCCCGTACCGAATGAGTCCAGGAGGACTACGAGATATGCCCGTCATCACCGTTACGGGACTGATCGGCAGTGGCGTTATAGAGATCGGGCCGAAGATATCCGACAAACTCGGCATCGATCACGTTGACCGCACCATCCTCGCCGAGGCGGCGAAGAAGATGGGTGCGTCCGAACAGGATGTCGCCGAGCGTACGGAGCGTGCGCCGGGGCTGGGGGACCGCATCGCGGGGTTCGTGAAGACCGTGCTGGAGCGCTCTGCGCTCGCCGGGGGCGGGGCCGATCCCTACTTCGGCGGCGGGCTCGACGCGCTGCTGGTGCGCGAGTACCGGGACTTCCCGGAAGAGAGCCACGGCTCCGGCGAACTGGACGACGAGAATCTCCTGAAGGTCACCTCGGACGTCATCCACGAGATCGCGGGCGGGGGCAACGTGGTCATCGCGGGGCGCGGCTCCAACGTCATCCTGCGCGACGTGCCCAATACGCTGCACGTGGGACTCATCTCGTCCATGGAAGTGCGGGTCGAGCGGATCAGGCAGCGCGAGCAGCTCAGCGAGGAAGAGGCGGTGCGGTACATCCAGGAGAACGACCGCGCGCGCATCGCCTACTTCAGGCGCTTCTTCGACATCGACCCCCAGGAAGCGCGGCACTATCACCAGGTGCTCAACACCGACATGCTGACGATAGACCAGGCAACCGAGGTCATCGTCGCGACGGCCCAGACCCTGAACTAACGAGGCGGGTTACTCATGGCACGGAAGAAAGCGGGAAGCAGAGCGGCAGCAGGACAGGCGAAGGCACGGGAGCGGGCACGCCGGAAAGCGCGGGTCACCGGCCCGTCGCTCGCGCAAGCCGCGTACGTTCCCCCGCCTGCGGAGGACGACGCTCCTGGTGATGAACCGGAAGCCGTTGCTGCTGTCGCGGAGGCCGCACAGGCAGCGCCCTCCCCTGCACCAGCGACACCGGCGCCCCGTGCAGTAGCCGCGCCCGCACCCCAGGCGCGCGCCGTGGGAGCACAGCGCCGCGAGCGTCCACTGGCGGGCATGACCCCGACAGGCAGCCTCAAGCGCGAACTGGCGCTCATCGGTTCGATCACGCTCGTCATTGCCGCCGCGCTTGTCGCCCTCGCGACCACGACCACGCTCGGCACGTAACTCCCCAGCCCCTACGCTGCCTTCCCCACTCGCGGTTGAGAAGCGTCTGCCGTTCATGTAGTGTTTCGCATGGCGCGTCCCGCGATGTTCTTTTGGCCGCGCTTCACCACGGAGGGATACATGACGGGCAAGAGACGGTTGGGACTCGCGATGGTCGGCATCGGCGTCGGCGGCACGGAGATGCTGCCCGCGATGGAGGCGATGCCGGAGCTCAGGCTCGTGGCCGGATGCGACATCAATGAAGACACGCTGAACCGGTTCGCCGAGCGCTACAACGCGAAGGGCTACGGCGACTACGACGAGATGCTGGCGGACCCGGAGGTCGAAGCCGTCTGGGTCTCCACACCGAACCGCTTCCACGCCGAGCACTCGATCCGCGCGATGGAGGCCGGGAAGCACGTTGTGGTCGAGAAGCCGATGGCGCTCAACCTCGAAGACGCGCAGAAGATGGTGGAGACGGCGAACCGCACCGGCGTGAAGTTCCTCGCCGGGCACACGCGCAGCTTCACCCCGCCCGTCCGCACGATGTGGAAGATCATCCAGTCCGGCGAGATCGGGCGCGCCCGCGCCATCAATGCGTTCGCCTACACGGACTGGATGCTCCGCCCGCGGACGTGGGAGGAGCTGGACATGGAACAGGGCGGCGGCCTGCCGATGCGCCAGCTGCCGCACCAGATAGACAGCGTGCGCCTGCTCGGCGGCGGCATGGTGAAGAGCGTTCGCGGCTCGACCGGCCAGTGGATGCCGGAACGACCCATCCCCGGCTACTACGCTGCGTTCCTCGAATTCGAGGACGGCACGACCTCGCTCGTCTGCCACAACGGCTACGGCTACGTGATGGGCGCGGAGTTCGTGACGTGGGGGCACGACAGGCAGCGTTACACGTCCGAGGAGCGCGTCGAGGTTCGACGCCAGATGCGCGAGGGCACCCGCGATGAGTCCGAGGACAAGCAGGCGCTGCGCATCGGCGGTCTGCAGGAGCGCGAGGTGTTCAAGGCGGAGAACGAGGAGCTCTGGGTGCCTGAGGACCTTGGCCTGCTCATCGCAACATGCGAACGCGGGGACATCCGCCATGGGCCGCGCGGCCTCATCCTCTACGACGACCGCGGCACGCACACCATCGACCTGGCCGTCGACCGCGACATGGGCCCCGGCTACCGTCGCGCGGAGCTCGAGGAACTGTACGACGCGGTGGTGGAGGACAGACCCATCTTCCACACCGGCGAGTGGGGCCTCGCGACGCTGGAGGTGGTGCTCGGCATCATCCAGTCCGGCGCGGAAGGCAGAGAGATACAGATGCAGCACCAGGTCCCGGTGCACGAGCGGTACGGCGAGGCGCGCAACTTCTCGCCGGTGTCTGTCTAAGCAAGCCGGCAGTCCGGCGGTAACGGAGGAGACGAGAGCATGACGACCGTAGACACCAAGCCACTGAAACTGGGCGTGATAGGCATCGGCGTGGGCGCAGCGGAGATGCTGCCGCCGATGGAGCGCGCTCCCTACATCGACCTGTTCGCGGGCGCGGACGTCAACCCGTCGGTGCGCGAGCGCTTCCAGGCGCGCTATGAGACCGCGCGGGTGTACGACAGCGCAGAGGCACTCTGCAAGGACCCGGACGTCGAAGCGGTGTGGATATCGACTCCGAACCGCTTCCACGGTCCGATGACCGTGCTGGCCGCGAACCACGGCAAGCACGTCGTGGTCGAGAAGCCGATGGCGCTCGACATCCGGCAGGCGGAGGAGATGGTGGAGGCGTGCGACCGCAACGGCGTCAAGCTCGTCGCCGGGCACACGCAGAGCTTCATGCCGCACATCCGCCTCATGCGCCAGATCGTCGCGTCCGGCGAGATGGGAGCGCTCGGCGCAGTGAACGCCATCGCCTACACGGACTGGGTGATCCGCCCGCGCACGGCCGACGAACTCGACCCCGACCAGGGCGGCGGGCTCGTCTACCGGCAGACGCCGCACCAGATCGACAGCATCCGGCTCATCGCCGGGGGCAAGGTGCGGAGGGTGCGCGGCATGTACGGCCAGTGGATGAAGTACCGCTCCATCCCCGGCTACTACGCCGCGTTCCTGGAGTTCGAGAGCGGGGTGACGGGCGTGGCGATCCACAACGGCTACGGCTACTTCGTGGCGTCGGAGCTCGTGCCGTGGGGCGACGCGAACACACGCTACACGCCAAGCGAGCGGAACGAGATCCGCAAGTCGATGGCGGCAGGGACGCGCCCCGAGGACGCGGAGAAGCTCTCGCTGCGCATCGGCGGCGAGGCGGAGTCGGCTATCTTCCGGCGCGAGCACGGGCCGGAGCAGTGGAAGCCGAACGACCTCGGCATCGTCATCGTGAGCTGCGAGTTCGGCGAGCTACGGCAGGGTCCGGACGGCCTCTACAAGTACACGGACGACGGGCTTACTGAGCTCATCGTCGACTCCGACCCGCTCCACCGCGACCAGGAGTTGGAGGAGCTGTTCAACGCGGTGCGGCTCGACAAGCCGGTCTTCCACAGCGGCGCGTGGGGCATGGCGACCCTCGAGGTCGGCCTCGCGATCACCGAGTACACCAAGACCGGGAAGGACGTCGAGCTGACGCACCAGGTGGAGATGCCGAAGGAGTACGGCGAGGAGTACGGCGTCGAGGTACTGGAAGAGCGGAAGATAGACCACTAGAGGAACTCGGCGCATGGAAGAGAACCCAGGGCGCGACTACTTGGAGGCCATTCGTGACGAGTTGGCCTCCGGGCGTCGTCAACATCGCATGGGTGAAAGCCTACTGCGTGCCTTCGGATACATGAGGCGCAGGGCTACGGCGCTTGAAGAGATTAATAGTACTCTACGTGAACTTGGATTGGTCGCCACTCCACCAGTCAATGCAGATATGCCATTGAGGACGCCTCGAATAGTATTTGCTCTTTCTTCCCCAAGCGAATCCATTGGAACTGAAGTGGCAGACGAGTTTCTAGACCCAACCTCAGGTAACGTGATTGCACAGATACAAGACTTAGAAGTAGATGGTAACCTGCCGGAACCAAGCTTTAGGGTTTCGGAGTTAGAATCTGCCAAGACAAACGTTGAAAGAGTGTCTCACACAGATTCCATTAGTGCAGCATTGACTAAGATGTCTATGTATGACTACTCTCAGTTGGTGGTAGCTAGTCATGACGAAGCAAAACAGCACGACATTAAGGGAGTTGTATCATTCAAATCAATCACACAGGCCCTAATGAAAGGAACGCCTGTAACTGCAGCAGTGGGCGTTTGTATCGAGAAGGTACCCATTGTGAGCATAGATGATGACTTGGTATCAATCATACCTGAGCTGAACCGAAGCGAAGTCGTCTTGGTGGTTGGACGAAAGAGGCGATTACAGGGAATCGTCACACCTTGGGATCTCGCCAACGAATTCTCAGTTCTAATTGAACCCTTTATGCGCATAGGTGAAATCGAACGACATCTGCGTTCACTTATCGAGAAACATCTGCCAAGCGATTGCATCGCTGAATTTCTGAATGATGCAGAGATTCCAGTTGATGGATCAGCTATAAAACTAAGCGATTTGACATTAGGAGAAATACAGCGAATACTTGAATATCCTAATCACTGGGGAAGACTCAATCTACCCTACGACCGCAAAATTTTCATTGATGGGCTGGATGGAATTCGCAACTATCGAAATCGCCTGATGCACTTCAAGGAGCCATTGCAGAAGAGTGACACGGCCTTGCTTGCCAATTTCTGCAACATGCTTCGTGTGACTGCCTAGAAAGGCGTTAGCCACGGGAAATGACATCATCCTGATATACTTTCGCCAGAGCACACTAGGAGGCAGCAGCGATGACGATAGGAGTCTCACACGGCGGCGGCTCGAACATACTGGCGGCGGATGCGCCGAGCGACGAGGCGCTCGTCGGCACGGTGAACGGCGTGGTGCGCATCGTGCGCGGCGCGGCGGGCTGGACGGAGACGGAACGAGCGCTGGAGGGCAAGCACATCCACGCGCTGGTGCAGGACCCGAAGAGCGGCGTGTGGTTCTGCGGCGTCGAGCATGGCGGCATCTACGCCAGCGACGACGACGGCCACACCTGGGAGAAGCGCGACGTCGGCGTCACGGCGCAAGACATCTACAGCCTCTCCGTCGCCGAGGTGAACGGCGCGACACGGGTGTTCGCCGGGACGGAGCCCGCGCACCTGTACGTGAGCGACGACCTCGGCCTGACGTGGACGGAGAAGCCCGCGCTTCACTCCCAGGAGACGGAAGAGTGGCGCTTCCCTGCCCCGCCGCACGTCGCGCACTTGAAGCACATCAGCTTCCACCCGGACGACACGGGGATCGTGTACGCCAGCATCGAACAGGGCGGGCTGTACCGCTCCGACGACGGCGGCGACTCGTTCACCGAGATACCGGGCATGTACAACGACGTGCATCGGCTCGTTTCCAACCCCGCTGACCCGCAGCGTATGTTCGTGACCGGCGGCATGGGGCTGTGGCTCTCGCGCGACTACGGCGCGACGTGGGACAACGTCTTCAGCCGGGGCAGCGAGTACGGGGGCTACCCGGACCAGCTGGTCTACAAGCCGAGCGACCCGTCCTACATGCTCATCACGGCGGGACAGGAGAGCCCCGGCGCGTGGCGCAAGAACGGCACGGCGGAGACGCGCATCTCCCGCAGCCGCGACGCGGGGGAGACGTGGGAGGTGCTGAGCGCTCCCGGTCTCACCGACAAGTTCGTGCCGAGCGTCGAGGCGATGACGCTGGAGGAGGCTGGCGGCACCGTGCAGGTGTTCGCCGCCACGTCGAACGGCGAGGTGCTCTGGTCGGAGGATGGCGGGGAGTCGTGGCAGAAGGCGGTCAGCGGGCTGCCCCCGGTCTCGAAGGGCGGCCACTACTACGCGTTCGAGGCGGACCCGCGCCGGTAAGGCTGCGCTGGGTATCGAATCAGCGGGGGCGTCCTTCGGGGCGCCCCTTCCGTTTGCCCAACCGCCCCGCTCCTCCCGGTTCACCCTCACCCTAACCCTCTCCCCTCAAGGGAGAGGGAATCGGACAGCGAGAGATTCCTCGGCTCCGCCTTCGGCTATTGCCGACGGCTCCGCTCGGAATGACAAGATTTGCAGTTGGCGTTGGTCCTGGAATCAGGGCTGCGTCCTGCTTGTGGAGGGCGAGGCGTCAGCCTATGTCGATCTCCTCGTCGTCGTCTTCTTCGCCGTCGTCCCAGTCGCCGCACCAGTCGGAAGCGCGCACCCAGGGCCAGATGGCGATGCCGGCTTCGTTGACGTGAGGAGGGTTGGAGCGGCAGAGCCCCGCGTATTCGCTGAAGGCGGGGTCCATGCGCTCGTCCATGTAGATGCAGGTGGCGCAGGTGCGGTCTTCGTCCATGAGAGATCGTTGCTCCTTGTTGACTTGTTCTCCAGTTTGCCCTGGCGAGGGTAGTTCTTCCCTCCCACCCGCCCGAGCGCTTGCGGGGGACACCCCCGCGCCCCCGGCAGAGGAGCCAGCCCCTCTGCACTCCCCGATGGGCGCTCACAAGGGACGCCCCTACACCAGACACCACCATACCCCACCGGGGGCCCTCGCCGCGCGCTCCCTGCTGTCCTCCTCACGAGGGTTGCGAGGTTGCGCGCTAAAGCACGGGCCTTCGCAGGAACGACGGAAAGGGCCTCCTTCAGACGTTGAGGTGGGCGCCGCCGGTGACGGGCAGGATGGCGCCGGTGACGTGCTTGGCGGCGTCGGAGGCGAGGAAGGCGATGGCTTCGGCTATGTCCTCCGGGTCGCCGGCCTTGCCGAGCGGGACGCGCTTCGCGTACGCGGCGAGCGCCTGGTCCGTGACCGGGCCGACCATCGGCGTGAGCGTCGGGCCGGGTGCGACGCAGTTGACTCGGATGCCGTCGCCCGCGTGGTCGAGCGCCATCGCTTCGGTGAGGTTGTGGACGCCCGCCTTGGACGCTCCGTAGGCCACGCGGGAGGACGGGCCGCGAAAGCCGGAGATGGCGGAGACGTTGACGATGGCCCCGCCTCTGCCCTGCTCCTTCATGCGGAGCGCGGCTGCCCGCGCTACGAGGAAGGTGCCGGTGAGGTTGGTGTCCAGCACGTCGGCCCAGCGCTCGGGCGGCGTCTCGGTGACGGGGCCGGTGGCGCGGATGCCCGCCGAGTTCACGGCGATGTCCACGCCGCCGTAGTGGCGGACCGCCTCCTCGAACGCGTGGTCGACCTCCCCGGCGAAGCGCACGTCCGTGCTGACGAACGTTGCCTCGCCGCCCTGCCCGCGTATCGCCGCGACGGTTGCTTCGCCTGCCTCCGCATTCCGCGAGAGGCCGACGACGTTAGCGCCCTCGGCGGCGAGCAGCATCGCGGCCGCCTGTCCGATGCCTGAGCCGAAGCCGGTGACGACAGCGGTCTTTCCGTCGAAGCGTCCCATCAGATGACCGGCAGTGGGTCGATCTGTCCGCTCGCGATCTCGGCGATGCGCGCCTCGTCCGGCTCCAATCCGTACATCTCGGAGCGCATGCGGAGCCGTTCCGTGCAGATCTCCATGAGCATGCGGCGCAGCGTCTCCAGCTCCTCCTCGGTGTTGAGCGCATTCTCGGCAGCCTCAGCGCCGTGCTCGCCGTGGCCGACCTCGTCGTCGTAGACGATGCGGCAGGCGTGCTGGATGCGAAGCAGGAGCGGGTCGTCGGTCTCGAGCGCTGCGCCCGCGTGGAAGATGCCGGCGCCGCCGCCCTCGGCGAAGCTGTAAGCGATGTGGGCGATGCGCTCGTTCTCGGCGATGAGGCGGCTGCGCATCGCCTCGATGCGGTCGTCGCTGGGGAGGCGCAGGCCGTCGATGTCGCTCATGCGGACGGGCTCGCCGGTGACGTCCTCCAGGATGTCGGCGAGCAGGCGGTAGTGGGTGAACTCCTGGCGGAGCGACTCCAACTGGTACTCGAACTCGTCCCTGCCCTCCTTCGACTCGGCGGCGGGGAGGCTGTCGCCGATGTTGTCGATGATCCACTGGACACGGCTGTGCGCGCGCTTCAGGAGGCCGGGGCCACGCAGCTCGCGGTAGCACTGGTGGCGCAGCCAGTGGACGTGGTCCGTGGGCTCGTGCGGCGCAGTGAGGAAGTTGCGGGCGATCTCGGCCTCGCCGGCCCAGAAGCACTGCCCGAGCGCGCGGATCTCAGCCTTCATGTCTGCTGCGGTTGTGGTGGTCATGCGGTTTCTCCTGCGGGGATCAGGCGTAGACGTTGAGGGGCTCGATCTGTCCCTCGGTGATCTCGGCGATGCGGGCCTCGTCGACGGGGAGGCCGAACATCTCGTAGCGCATGCGGAGGCGCTGCTGGCAGATGGCGACGACGATGTCGCGCGCCTCAGCCCACTCCTCCTCGGTGTGCAGGTTATGAGCGAACTCCGACGCGCCGTGCTCGCCGTGCTCGGTCTCGTCTCCGAAGACGATGGCGCAGGCGGCGGCGATGGCGTCGGAGAGGGGGTCGCCGCCTATCCTGCGGCCCTCGTAGAAGAACGACGCGCCGCCGCCTTCCGTGAAGCCGATAGCGGCCTCGCCGATGCGGCCCTGGTCCTCACGTGCGGACTGGCGCACCTTCTGGAGTTTGGCGTCCTCCGGCAACTGCCAGCCGCGCAGCTTCTCCAGCCGGACGGGCTCGCCGGTGGCGTCCTCCAGGATGTCGGCGAAGAGGCGGTAGTGGTTGAACTCCTCGCCGAGCACGCGGATGTCGCGCTCGAACTCGTCGCGCTGTTCCTTCGTCTGGGCGTGCGGGAGCGACTCGGAGAGCTTCTCGATGAAGCCGCGGATGATGCCGTCGGCGTGACCGGAGAGGCCGGAGCCGAACATCTCCTTGTAGACCTGCAGGCGGAGCCAGTGTGCCTGCTCCTCGGTGGTGCGGGGCACGCCCCAGAAGGCGCGGCAGATCTCCGCCTCGCCCGCCCAGAAGCGCTGGGCGAGCTCGTTCATCCCGCCCGCGAGTTCACGTTTGCGCTGGTCGTCCATGCGTCCGTTCTCCTGTGCGCAAGGCTATCCTGCGCCGCGTCCGGCGGGCAAGCGGAACTCCCGGGGGGAACCAGCAGTCCATTTCGGGTCCACCTGCCCTGAATCACTCCTGAAACAGGGTTGGCGGACGGACCGTTCCGGTGTCCATAGCAGCCCATCCGTGGTCCTTCGGGGGTCTTTTGCGGTCCAATCCAGCCCATTCCGGTCAACCCTCGCTTCGTTTGGTGGGTGGCGCTGCGTTGGTGGAAGTGCGGAGGTCATGCAGACAGAGTACGCGGGGCTGGTGCGATGGCGTAAGGGGCAGACGGCAGTGGCATGAGTATTGCACCCGACCCAAAGGCCCTCACCGCACGCTGAAGCGCGGCACCCTCTCCCAGGGGAGAGGGATCACACAGGGCACCCACAAGGGATGCCCTTACACCAGGCGTCACCCCACGGCCCCGCCGCGTGCGCTGCCCAGCGCACGTGTGCCCTGTCGGCACCTAGGATTCCCGGCCGGTGCGGGAATGACGAGATATGTCGAGAGATTCCTCGACTCCGCTGCGCTCCGCTCGAAATGACATGTCCACTCCCACCCCCGAATCCAGTGGTACCATTAAGTGGAGAGGTGGTAGTGGGAGTGGTGGAACGGCGATGCTGAAGCGGTTGTTGATGCTGATGGGAGCGGCGGAGGCGGCGTGCTGGAGGGTCATCGGCCCGGAGATCTCTTCACCAGGCACTTGCGAGAAGCCTACCCGTGAGGACTACGAGCGCGCGATAGACAACCCCGATTACATGGACTTCGGCGTCGTCTACACCTATGCAGTCCTCGAAGGGATATCCGAGGAGAGCGCCTTCGTCCTTGGTTCAGCATATGCCAGGATGATCGCCGAGGGCATGTCGAAGGCGTACGCCCTCGTCTACGCCGCCGCCTACAACGTCGCGTGCACCCTCATCGGCGCGTCCGAACAGTGGGCGCGCACCTACGCGCAAGCGTGCGCGCACGTGATCGCGGCGCGGGAGTCGATGGGATTCGCCGCCGTCTACGGGCACGCCATCGCCGACGGAGCATCGCCGGAGGATGCGCGGGCTTTCGCCCGGCGGTACGCGGTGTAACGGTCAGTGGAAGCGATGGTCGCACAGGGCACTCACGAAAGGTGCGTCCTCCATGGGGGTGGACCCCGCGAAAGCGGGAATGATGGGAAAGGAGCGGTGGAAGACGATGCTGAAACGGCTGGTGGGTCTGATGGGAGCGGCGGAGGCGGGGCGCAAGGCGGCCAGGACCGACGCTGGAGTCGATACGCACAGAGCTCTCAGGGCGATGGTGCGTAGAGGGGTCATCGACCAGAGCAGGGCCAACGACTTCGGCGCCGTGTACGCGTACGCCATCAACGAGGGTATGGACGAGGAGAAAGCGTACGCCCTCAGCGATGCCTATGCCGACAGCGTAGCGCAGGGCAGGTCCAACGCCTACTCCATCGTCTACGCTGCCGCATACGGCATCGCCTGCTTCATCATCGGTGCGTCGGAAGGGTGGGCCCGCGCCTACGCGCAGGCCTGCGCACATGCGATCGCGGCCCGGGAATCGATCGAGTTCGCATCCACGTACGGGCACGCCATCGCAAACGGGGCGTCGCCGGAGGATGCGCTCTTGTTCGCTCGGCGGTACGCCGTTTAGGGAGGTAGCCCGGCCCCGCCGCAGGACCCTCACCCGCCGCGCTGCCGCGCGCCGACCTCTCCCCCAGGAGAGGTGGGATACAGGGCACCCACAAGGGATGCCCTACACCGGCCCTCACCCGCCGCGCTGCCGCGCGCCGACCTCTCCCTCAGGAGAGGTGAGCATGTGCTCCGCCCATACCTCCTGGCTGCGAGATTCCCGCCTTCGCGGGAATGACGAAACCCATTGACGTATCCTTCCTGACATGACGACGGAGGAGCTGATCATCGCGGCGGTGCGCATCGCGGGGGCGTTGCTGGTGCTGCGCTGGGCGTTCGCGGGGTCGCTGCTCGCCATCCTCATCGACTTCTCCGACCTGTTCATGATGAACCTGCTCAACCTGGGCGGGGTCCAGAACTACCAGGCGCTCGACAAGTGGCTGGACCTGGCGTACATGGGGACGTTCCTGTGGGTGGCGTGGCGGTGGCAGGGGCCGGTGCGGACGATAGCGGTGGCCCTGTTCGCGTATCGGATGGTGGGCGTGCTGGCGTTCGAGGCGCTGGGGAGTCGGGAGGTGCTGCTGGCGTTCCCCAACGTGTTCGAGTTCTGGTTCGTGTTCGTAGCGGGCGTGCGCCACTACGCGCCGGGCTACGAGTTCACGATGCGACGGTCGCTGTTGTGGCTCGTGCCGGTGACGCTGCTCAAGGAGTTCCAGGAGTACGCACTGCACGGCGCGCAGTGGCTCGACAACTACCGGGCGGTCGACGTGGTGGTGGATATATGGAGGTGGGTGCGGCGGATGTTCTGAGGGAGGCGCACCCCACCTACCAACCCCACCGGTTCACCCTCACCCGCCGCTGTGCGGCGACCTCTCCGCTCAAGGGAGAGGGGAACGAACAGGGCGCCCACGAGGGACGCCCCTACATCAGGCACCCTACACATCCCCACCCAACCGTGTGACCTGACGGTCACTCTGGATTCCCGCATTCGCGGGAATGACGGAATCGTTATCCCAGCAGAGCGAGGACGGCGTCGTGGAGGAGGCCATTGGTGGAGAGGGCGTTGGGTTCGTGGATGGTGTGCGCGCCGTTGAGGCCGGTGAAGTGTCCGCCAGCCTCCTCGACGATGGGGAGCAGGGGCGCGTTGTCCCAGACGCTCATGTAGGGGTCGATCATCACGTCCACCCTGCCCGTCGCGACGAGGTAGTGGCCGTAGCAGTCGGACCAGCCGCGCGCCATGCTGACTGCGGCGAGGAGCCTCGCCATTCCTTCCGCCTTGCCGATGTTGGCGAAGTCGTGGAAGCCGGTGGAGGCGAACAGAGCGTCTCCGAGATTGGCAACGGACGAGACGCGCGCGGGGCGCACGTCGAGCGTGTCGGACGGGGCGCCGATAGCGTTCGCCCACCACGCGCCCTGCCCTGTCGCGGCGTAGACGATCTCGCCGAGGGCGGGGAAGCAGATGGCGCCGGCGACGGGTTCGCCGTCGTGCTCGAGCGCGGCCATGCAGCCGAAGAGCGGGACGCCCCGGACGAACGACTGCGTGCCGTCGATGGGGTCGAGGTACCAGCGGTAGCCGGACGTGCCGTCCTTCGCGCCGTACTCCTCGCCGAGGATGGCGTCAGCGGGGCACTCGGCGTCGAGGATGCGCCGCGCAATCTCCTCGCCCTCCTTGTCGGCGCGGGTCACAGGCGAGCGGTCCGGCTTGAAGTCGAGGCCGATGTCCTGCTGCTGGTAGTACGTGATGGCGTGCGCGCCGATCTCCCGCACGATGCGGACGGCGAGCTGGGTGCGTTCGGTGAGTTCGTCCATGGGAGGAACAGGATACACGGTGCGTAGTACCATTTGCGCAGTCCCCCCGGAGGTACCGCGATGCCGCTGCTGCAACCCGAATCGCTGAGCCACGGCCACTACGAGTGCCGCTCGCTGGACGAGACGCTGCCGGTGTTCACCGACCTGCTGGCGTCGGAGGTGGTGCTGCGCGAGAACGGCGCGGCGGTGGTGCAGCACCCGAACACGCCGTGGGCGCTCGTCGTGCACGAGGGCGGGCCGGACGCGCCGGTGAAGCCGCACGCGAACCACTACGGCTTCCGCGTCTCGGAGCACACGGAGATCGACGCGGCGGCGGCGTATCTGCAGGAGCACCGGGAGCGGTACGGGCTGACGCTCATCGACGGGCCGCGCGGCAGCCACTTCGCGTACTCGGTGTACATCGACGAGCCGGGCGGAAACACGATCGAGATCGAGCACTACAACCCGCGTGCTGCGCTGCACGGGCGGCAGATCGCGGCCCCGCACTGGAACGAACCGCTGGCGGCGGAGCGCTTCCCGGGGCGCGGGTACGTGCCGCAGGCGTTGTCGCACGGGACGATGCAGTGCGTCGACAAGGAGACGAGCAACCGCTTCTACACGGAGGTGCTGGGGCTGCAGATCGTGGGCGGCGGCAACATCTCGACGTACATCGGCGCGGGCGAGGACCCGTGGTACATCGTCGTGCTGCCCGCCACGCAGGGGCGCACCCTGCTGCGCCCGGTGAACCGGTATGCGCTCCGGCTCGGGAACCGGGTGGACGTGCTGTCGGCGCACGACGCGCTGGGGCGGCTCGTTGGCTCGGGCGTGTCGCACCTCGGCGAGGTGTGCGAGGACGGCGGAGAGGCGTGGTTCGTGCTGTCGGACCTCGACGCGAACTGGTGGGAGGTCACGTCGTCGGCGGAGCCAAATCTTTTGGCGTTGGGTTAGGTGTTGCGCATCACACCCCACCGGCTGCGAGATTCCCGCCTTCACGGGAATGACGGGAAGATGCGGGGATGACGGGAGAGGGCGTTGGGTTAGGTGTTCTCCCGCCAGGTGCGGATGTAGTCCATCTGCTCCGGCATCTGGGGCGAGCGCGGGTGGCGCGACGACTTGGGGCAGTCCTGCCATAACTCGTCCAGCCGTTCGAGCGCCTCATCGCCGGTGCGTCCGTGGCGCACGAGCCAACAGCCGACGATGACGCCGGTGCGCCCCACCCCGCCGAAGCAGTGGACGTAGACCGTGCGCCCCTCCGCGATGTGGCGGTCGATGGCGTCGAGTGCGGCGGTCGTGAGTGCGGGCGAGCCGGGCACGCCCATGTCAGCGACGGGGAAGCGTTCGTGCGTCGCGCCGTCGATCATGTCGTCGTACGGCTTCACCCAGCCCCACGCCTGCGCCTCGACCGCTTCGGTGAGGTCGATGAACGCGGAGACGCCGGCGTCCCTCAGCGCGCGGAGTTTCGTGAGCGAGGGTGCGTGGTCGGGCTCCCTGGGGTATTCCCCGGCGAGCAGCTTGCCGGGCTCCACCCAGTAGCAGTTCTGGATGGGGCGCTCCACGCCTACCCTTCGCGCAGACGAGGGATGAAGTCGGCCATCCTGGACTCGCCGCCGACCTTCGCGAGCGTCTCGGCGAAGGTGTCGTGGATCCAGGGGTCCTCGTCCTCGTACTCGATCTGCGCGCCGCCGAGTTTGACGGAGACGTCAGCCTCGCCCTCCATCGCGACGCCGAGGCTGAAGCCGTGCTTCTGGGAGCCCCAGCGGAACGCGAGGTAGCGTGCGGGCGTCGTGCCGCCGTTGAAGTGCTGGTGGAACCAGTCGTTCGGCGGGACGACCATCGCGCCGGGCTTCCAGTCGACGCGGATGACGTCGTCGGGGACGCTGCCGCTGCGGGGCCAGAGGAGGCTGTAGCCGTGGCCGGAGATGATGATGACGTGCGCGCCGGGGCCGTGCCGGTGGGCCTTCTTGTAGGTGCCGACGGGGAACTGGGAGACGTGGGCTGCCTGCGTGTTATCGGCGAACTCGAACATGACGCTGGAGCCGCCCGCGCCGCGCTCCTTCCACGAGAAGGTGGTGAACGTCTCGATGTCCGGGATGAAGTTGGTCTCCCAGACGTTCACGCGTCCGGTGTTGCCGGTGAACATGTAGCCCTCGCCCTGGTACTGGCGGGAGTCGCCGATGCGGTCCTCGAACACGAACGGGTTGCTGAAGATGAAGTCCGGGTTGTGGAAGAGGTTCATGGTGATGGGCGCGGTGGTGACGGCGAGGAAGCGCGCGGGCTCCGCGCCGGAGCCGTTGAGGTGCTGGTGCCAGACGTTGAGCGGGATGGAGAAGATGCTGCCCTCCTTCCACTCGAACGACGTGCGACTGTTGGGGTCGTTGCCGACGAGCGTTGCGCCCCTGCCCTGCAGGACGTAGACGTTCTTCTCGAAGAGGTGCTTCTCCGGAGCCATCTTGCCGCCGGGCGGGATCTCGGCGACGTAGGCGTCGTTGGTGCCGCCGTTGCCGTCGAGGTTGATGTATGCGCCGAGGCAGTCGAGGCGGGCCCACGGCTTGACCTCGACGGTGCGGAGGTCGTCCACGGCGAAACCGGTGATGTTGGGGATGCCCTCGCTCTCGACGAAGGCCTCGTAGGCGCTGATCTTGGTGAGCCGGGGCTGGTCGGCGGTGACTTCCGGCTTGGGGCTGAGTTGCGTCATGTGTCATTCCTCCTGGGGGCGCGTATGGGTGTGGGCGCGCCGTGCACCTTTGCTTTGTACTATCGGGAACGCTGGGGCGTCAAGGAACGCCTCTGCTAATGAGACAGGATGGAGGAGCAGCGGAGACGTCTATGGGGACACCCTCTCTCCCGGGGAGAGGGGAATCGGGGTCTCGCCTTGCCGACGGACGCCCACAGGCATAAGATTGCTCCATCTCCGGATGCGCGGCGGTTGACCGTAGGTTGTGCCCCGTTTCGGCACACGCGGACGCCTCTGCGCTCCGATATCCGAAAGGCGGCCCATGCACGACGATCCCTGGGAGCACGGACATTACGGCGCAGAAGACGAGGTCATCTTCGGTTCCATCGCGGAAGATGGCTTCCCGATAAACCCGGACTGGCTGCGGCTGACGAGCGTGGGCATCGACATCGGTTCGTCTACCTCGCACCTCATGTTCTCCAAACTGGTGATGCGCCGGCGCAGCACTGAGATGTCCAGCGAGTTCGAGGTGGTGTTCCGGCAGGTGCTCTACCGCTCACCCATCCTCCTCACCCCCTACTCCGACCCGGACACGATCGACACGGACTCGCTCGGCGAGTTCGTGAAGCAGAGCTACGCGGAGGCCGAACTCGAGGCGGACGACATCGACACCGGCGCGGTCATCTGCACCGGCGAGGCCGTGCGAAAGCACAACTCCGAGGCGATCATCCGGATGCTGGCCGCGGCGGGCGGTCGGTTCGTCTGTGCGACGGCAGGGCCGAACCTGGAAGGCATCCTCGGCGCGCACGGCTCTGGCGCGGCAGCACGCTCGCTGAAGATCGGCGCGGGGATGAACGTGGACATGGGCGGCGGCACCACGAAGATCGCCATCGTCCAGAACGGCAAAGTCGCGGAGACGATGGCCATCAACGTCGGCGCTCGCCTCATCGCGTGGGACTCGAACAGCGTCGTCGAGCGCATCGAGGAGGCGGGGCGCACCATAGCCCACAGCGTGGGCGTGGACGTCGAGGTCGGCAAGCGCATGGAAGAAGAGGAGAAGGAGAAGGTCGCCGAGAAACTGGCCGACCTGCTCTTCGAGGCGCTGAGCCGCAGCGAGTACTCTCAACTGGCGTCGGACCTCGTCATCTCGGGTCCCATCTCGTTCGACGAACCGATAGACGAGATCGGATTCTCCGGCGGCGTCGCTGAGTACGTGTACGACTACGACCAGCAGGACTACGGCGACATGGGGCCGTTGCTGGGCGCGGCGGTGCGGCGGCGTCTGCCCTCCCTCGGGATCCCGCTCGCCGGAAGCGCGGAGCGCATCCGCGCGACGGTCATCGGCGCATCGCAGTACACGGTGCAGGTGTCGTCCAGCACGGTGTTCGTATCGAACTCCGAACTGCTGCCGTACCTCGACCTGCAGGTGGTGCCCGCCTACCTCCCCGCCGACCCGAACGACCTGACGCAGGAGGCCGTCGAGCAGGCGATAGCGCGGGGCTTCGAGCGGCTGGACATCGCAGAGCAGGACATCGGGAAGCACATAGCGCTGGCGGTGCTGGGGCCGGTGGTCCCGACCTACGACTCCATCAGGTCCATGTGCGCCGCGATAGCGGGCGCGCTCGCGCCGTTCCACGACCACGTCTGGACGATCGTGCTGAGCGCGGACGTGGCCGGCCTCGTCGGGGCGATGCTCAAGAACGAGTTCAAGGTGGAGCCGGAGGTCATCGTCGTGGATGGCATCAACGTCGGAGAGTTCAACTTCATCGACCTCGGCGAGCAACTGGAGTCGGTGGAGGCTATCCCGGTGGTGGTGAAGTCGCTCGTGTTCGAGGGATAGCGGCCTGCATGCCGCCGCTCGACTCACCACACTCACAACAACCGGCTCACGCCAGGTGGTCAGCATGACCATCGCGCAGATGGGGCAGGAGCAACGCGCACGAGCAGAAGGCGCGGGAACGTTCCCGCCGCTGCCCACGGGCGTCTACGACGTCATCTACGCGGACCCGCCGTGGGACTACAAGGGGCAGTTGCAGCACGCGGGCCCCGGCAGCGGCGACACCGGCGGCGCAGCGCGCCACTACCCCACCGTGACGCTGGACGACCTGAAACAACTGGACGTGCCCGGCATCGCGGCAGACGACAGCCTGCTGTTCATGTGGGCGACGAACCCGCACCTCGACCAGGCGATCGAGCTGGGCAAGGCATGGGGGTTCGCCTGGGCGACGGTGGCGTTCGTGTGGGACAAGAAGCGCGTCAACCCCGGCTTCTACACGTTGAGCCAGTGCGAACTATGCCTCGTCTTCAAGCGCGGCGCGATACCGCAGCCACGCGGGGCACGGAACATCCGCCAGCTCGTGAGCGCGCGGCGCGGCCCGCACTCCGCGAAACCGGAAGAAGTCCGCAGCCGTATCGAGCAGATGTTCCCCCACCAGCGCAAGATAGAATTGTTCGCGCGCCAGGAGGCGGCGGGCTGGGAATCGTGGGGACTCGGCTCCGATGGCGCGTGAACCCCGGCAAGGCGGCTGAGCGGCGTTGACCACGGCGATAAGGCACATCAGATTGAACATGCCGTTCTACGGCTGGTGGATCGTGCTGTCGTCCGTGCTCTTCCACGGGCTCTCCGGGTCGGCGTTCGGGTTCACGTTCGGCCAGTACCTGCTGCGGATAGAGGAGCAGCACGGCTGGAGCACGTTCGCCATCGCCAGCACCTACTCGGGCTCGCTGCTGCTCGCGGGCATCCTGAGCCCGGCGCACGGCTGGCTGCTGGACAAGTTCAGCCCGCGCGCAATCATGCAGGTCGGGACGCTCACCTTCGGGCTGGGCTTCATCGCCCTGCCCTTCGCGGACACGTTCATCATGTTCTTCATCGTCATCATGGTGATGTCCGTCGGGTCGAACCTGTCGGGCTGGCTCACGCTCACCACGGTGACGACACGCTGGTTCCGCCGCAAGCGCGCGCTCGCGCTGGGACTGAGCTCGACGGGCATCGGGCTCGCGGGGGTGCTTTCGACGATCGTGGCGTGGTCGCTCGTCCTGCATGGCTGGGAAGCGACGGCGATCGGCTCCGGCATCGCTGTGCTCGTCATTGGGCTGCCGCTCTGCCAACTGCTGCGCGGCTACCCGGAGGACTACGGCATGCTGCCGGACGGCGAGCCGCCCGACGTTCGTTCCACGACTGGCGTAGCGCCGGCGCAGGACTTCAGCGAGGTCAACTTCACCGTGAGCGAGGCGATGCGCGACCGCTCTTTCTGGTACGTCTCGCTCGGGCACGGCGTCGCACTTATCGCCGTGTTCGCCGTGCTCGTGCACCTCGTTCCCCACCTCGTGAAGGGACTGCAGTGGAGCGAGACGTCCGCGCAGGCGGTGCTGACGCTCGTGACCATCACGAGCATCGTCGGCCAGGTGGGAGGCGGGTACATCGGCGACCGCTACAACAAGGCGCGACTGGCGGCCATCTGCATGGTCATGCACGCGGTCGCGATGCTGATGCTGGCTTTCGCGACCAGCGGCGTATTCATCGTGGTGGCGGCGCTGCTGCACGGCCTGGCCTGGGGCACGCGCGGCCCGCTGATGATGGCCATCCGCGCCGATTTCTACGGGCGCCGCCAGTTCGGACAGATAGCCGGTTACTCGAACATACTCGTCATGCTCGGTCCCCTGATCGGCCCATCGCTCGCGGGATGGATGTTCGACCGGTACGGCGACTACACCGGCGCGTTCCTTGCAGTTGCGATTGTCGTTGGGCTGGGTGCGCTCCTCTTCCTCGGCTCGCGCAAGCCTCCCCTCCCGGCACGGCTGCGGGCAGCGGCGGAGGCATAGGCCATGACGAGCGTACGCAGCGGGCTGCGGTGGATATGCGCCGTCGAGCACTGGACGGCGCTCGTGCTGGTTGCGCTCGTGGCAGTGCTCGTGGGGCAACTGATCGGACTCGCGTTCGGGGCGACCTCCATCGTGAAGTCGCCGCGCGGGACGTTCGAGGCGCTCTACCAGGCGTCGCAGGACCGTGACTACGAGGCTGCGTTCGAGCTGCTCGACAGGGACGGCCAGGCGCAGGCGGAAGCATTGGGCGCCGTGGCATGGCGCGAAATCGTGGACGGCCTCTCCGAGGGCCGCGTCATCGAGAAGATGGACATCGGCACGCAGCGCGTCTTCGGGAAGAACGCGGTGGTCGGAATCATCGTGGAGTACACCGACGGTGAGTTCGAGGCCCGTGTGGAAGAGATGGTGCG
The DNA here is from genome assembly GCA_965116305.1 of Dehalococcoidia bacterium. GTDB lineage: Bacteria > Chloroflexota > Dehalococcoidia > Lucifugimonadales > Australimonadaceae > Bin16. The sequence continues at coordinate 1,058,270 of OZ220673.1, forward strand.
TGAGGGAACGCACTGGCGCATCATGTGGCCGCCGGGCACGCGGAAATTCACCGAGACGGTGCGCAAGTACGATCCCTGGTACGGGTACTAGCGCGCCCTACCCGGCGGCCTGATCGGTGCCCGCCCAGCCGTGGACGGAGAGGTCGAACGTGACGCCGTCCGGGCCGGTGAACTTGACCTCGACGTTGCCGCCGCCCGTCTCATCCGGCCTGCGCTGGTTGTACTCCTCGCGGATCCTGGGCTCGACGTGCTCGACGGCGCCCGCGGAGAGCACCTGCGCCTGCGCGGAGTCCATGTCCTCGACGCCGAAGCCGATGTGGTGGACGCCGGTGCGCTTGGGCGCTCCTTCCGTGACGGAAGCCCACTCCTGGCGCCACTTGAGGATGGCCATGTTCACGTGGCCGTCGCTCAGGTAGTAGCCCTCCGCGGTCGGCGAATCCACCCTGCCGACCTGCTGTAGCCCCAGCCCTTCCATGTAGAACTTTGCCGTTGCCTCAGGGTCGTCCGTGCCGATGGCGATGTGGCGGATGCGCGCCATGACGTTCACCTCCCGCGTGATGCGTTCGCTTGCGGTGTTGTGCGCATCATAGCGCACGCAGGCGCCAAAGGCGCGTCTCTGGATTCCAGCCTCCGCTGGAATGACGGGCAGGCGTGGAATGACGGGGTTTGCACGGCGTCGTACCATGTGGGCAGCAATCGAAGCGCAGGAGGTCCAGGATGGGCATCAGCGGCGTGAACCACGTGGCGGCGATAGCGAAGGACATGGCGGAGACGGCCAGCTTCTACGGCGAGATGCTGGACGTGACCGTGCGCAAGATCGTGAACGACGAGCCGGGCCACAAGCACTACTCGTTCGACCTCGGCGGCGAGGGGACGCTCGACTTCTTCGAGGGAGCGCCGGGCGTGAGCGGGACCGCTCGCGACACCATCGGGGCGTTGAACCACCTTGCTGTGACCGCGTCGCCCGAGTTCATCGACGAGGCGGAGTCGCGACTGCAGGCGCGCGGCGTCGAGGTACACGTTACTCAGCGGCAGGGCCAGAAGACGATCTACTTCGAGGACCCGAACGGGATCAATCTGCAGTTGTATCCGTCGACGGGCGGCAGCCGGGGGTAGCCGGTCCCGCCTGACGAGGGTAGTTCTTCCCACCCACCCGCCCCGGAGCGGCCCTGAGGCCACTCTCTGGATTCCCGCCTTCGCGGGAATGACGGATCATGGGGCATGAAGAGGGGCACCCACGAGGGGTGCTCCTACACGTCTTGATCGGGATGCGGTTTAGGCCGAGATGCAGTTGACCGGCGCGAGGCCGTCCGCGATGACGCTCCACTCGCCGCTGTCTGCGGTGCGGGCGAGTACCTCACCGCCGTGCGTGCCGGCGTAGACCGTACCGTCCGCGTCGACGGCGAGGGCCTCGACCGACTCGACGAGGCCGTCGTCCATCAGCGAGCGCCACTCCGAGCCGCCGTCGTCACTGCGGTAGACCTTCGCGACCGCGCCCTCAGGCCGATCGCGCCAGTTACGCGGTCTGCCGAGCGTGGCCGCGGCGTAGAGCCGCTGGCGGTCGGTGGGGTCGTTCGCGAGCGTGACGGTGTACATGGTCTCCATGCCGTTGCAGCGGGACTGCCAGGAGCGCGCGGCGTCCCGTGAGCTGTAGAAGCCGACGCCCGTGACCGCGAAGACGTGATCGCCGTCGTCCGGCGCCGCGGCGAGGCCGTGGATGTCCGGGTGCATGCTCTCGCGGGCCTCCTGCCACGTCTCTCCGCCGTCCTCGGTGAGCATGACGCCGCCGACCTCCACGCCAACGTAGACGCGGCCAGGCTGGGTCGGCGAGGCGACCATGGCGCGGATGTTTGGCATATGGGGGTTCACGGGGAACGTCCACGTGCCGTAGGTGGGCAGGTCCTTGAAGCTCTCCACCTCGGAGAACTGCTCCTCGGCGGCGCGGCGGCGGAAGAGCATCGCGTTGTCCGCCCCCACGAACGCCGTGCCGTCCAGCGTCACGACGACGCAGCGGGAGTCGACGTCCGACAAGGTCTGCTTCCAGTCGGCGGGGTCCGCCCCGCTCTCGAAGACGCCGTCCACGGTCGCGGCCATTGTGCCGCTGTCGGTGGCGCAGACGCCCTCGACGCGCACGCCGGGCAACGCTTTGGCGGCGACTTCCCACGCGCCGTTCTTCCTCTCGAGCGCAACGATGCCGTCGTTCGTGCCTATCGTGAGCATCTGACGCCTCCTGCCCCGCCGGGGCTGCGAGATTCCCGCCTGCGCGGGAATGACGGAAGGCGCTGGCGGGGGTACGCGCACTATAGCACGGCGCGTCAACCGTCGCGCGCTTGACGTGGCGGACGCATCCCTCAACAATGCGCCGCGCAGGGGAGTCCGCAGTCCACCGAGGAGAGTGACGCGATGTCAGAGGAGAACAAGGCGTTCGTCCGCCGTCTGTACGAGGAGATATACAACAACGGCCGCATAGACCTGATCGACGAGATGTACGCGCGGGACGTGGAGCTCCACATCGCCGGCATCCTCGAGGACCCGTTCGGGCCGGAGCCCATCAAGCAGCTGGTGACGATGACCCGGATGGCGTTCCCGTCTGTACACGTCACGGTGGACGACCTCATCGCGTCGGAGGACCGTGTGGCGGCGTGCATATCGTTCACCGGCACGTTCCAGGGCATCGGCATGGGCACGTCGCCGCGAGCGAACCTGTCGTGGTGGCGGCGCATCGACGTGTACCGCATCCAGCTCGGGCGCGTCGTGGAGCAGTGGGGCGACCGCGACGACTTCACGATGCTGCAGCGGCTCGGCGTTGCCGTTCCGGCGTTCAACGACCCGAAACCCACGCCGCGAGAGTTCGGGCGGCTGTAGGCACCGGCGGAGGGCGGTTCGATATACTGGTGGCGTTCGGTCCACGCACCCCCGGAGGCCCACGATCCGCTCCCTCGCCCTGACGTTGTTCCTGCTGCCACTCGTGCTGGCGGCATGCCTGCCTCCTCCCCCCACCGCAACGCCCGTTCCGACGTGGACACCCGAGCCCACCTGGACGCCGACCCCGCTGCCGACGTGGACACCGGAACCGCCTGCGCCTACGGCAACGCCTACGCCGGAGCCTGCGCCGGCTGCTGAAGCGACCCCTCCATCCATTCCAACCCCTACCCCATCTCCGACGCCACGTCCAACGGCTACCGCGACTCCCACGCCGACGCCGGAACCGACGCCCACGCCGGACCTCGTTGCGCAGTACGTCGAGGACGTCTGCAGCAACAGGCCGGACTTCAACGTGTCGACATCAAGCTTCTCGGAACTGGAGCAGAGTTTCCGCGCTTACGCGGAGTACCTGCGGACGATCAGCGTCCCCGATGAGGTGATCGACCACTACGAGGCGCACGTATACGCGGCGGACGTGGTGGTGGGCAATCTCGCCCGCGCGGCGGAGATGCGGCCGAACGGCAGGCCCATGGGCAACCTGAACGACTACATCGGCTACCTGTGGTCGCATCCCGAGGCGTACGAGCGCGTCGCGGAGATCGACGTGCCCTGCTTCTAGGGGGCTGAGGGCGCTTATGGGCGCTCCGACGGGCACCCACAAGGGGTGCCTGCCACCCACGAGCGGCTCACCGCGCCGCTCCCTGGATTCCAGCTTCCGCTGGAATGACGAAGTTGCCGTCTGCCTGTTAGTCGATGGCGTAGAGGCGCGCGGGGTTGTCGGAGAGGACCTTGTCGACGACGCGGGGTTCCAGCAGGCCGCTCGTCTTCAGCGACTTGAGCGCCTCCAGTTCGCTGGAGGTGTCCGAGTGGCCGTAGTCGGAGCCGATGACGAAGTTGTCCTCGGAGGCGTTGGCGAAGATGTACGGCAGGTCGTCGTTCGTCTGGCAGGTGACGTACATGCGGCTGTCGGCCATGAGGTTGTCGGAGTCGAACCCGTTGCCGTCGCGGCGTGCGCGGTGCTGCACCTCATTGATGATGTAGGGCACCCAGTTGGCCGCGCCCTCGATGAAGCCGGCCCGCAGGCGCGGAAAGCGCTGCCACAGCCCGCGGTACATCATGGAGTGGAACGCGCTGATGATGGGCAGCTTGTTGCGGGAGTAGGCGTCGGCTTCGGTCAGTTCGACGAACGCGGGATTGCCGCAGCCAGCGTGGATGCAGACCGGCATGTCGTACTCCTGCGCCGCCTCGTAGAGGGGGTCGAAATACGGGTCGACGAGGCGACGGGCGCCCTCGTATCCGCGCATGAAGATGGCGCACGCGCCGTGCTCCTTGCCGTAGCGGAGCTGTCCCTCCACCTCGTCCATCGAGTCCAGCGGCGGGACGACGGCCCAGCGCAGGCGCCCGCCGCCCTCGGCCCAGATGTCGGCGAGCCAGCGGTTGTAGCTCTTGGTGAGCGCGAGCTCGACCGTCGGGTTCTCGGAGATGCGGGTGAGGAAGATGGTGGGGAAAAGCACCTGCACGTCGACGCCGAGCTCGTCCATGTGGGCGAGGCGCGCGGTGATGTCGGCGAGTGTCCGTGCCTCCTGCGACGTCTCGGAGAAGCCGGAGAGCTGCTCGGCGACCGCGCCGGTGCCCCTCGTGGCGAAGGGTCGCTGGCGTTCCTTGCCGTCGATTATCCAGATCGGCCTGTCGGGCCGGTTGGGATCGAACATCGAAGTGGGCTTGTACTGCTGGTCGCCCGGGTCCAGGTACTCCCAGGCTTGGTCGCTTTCGATAACGTGGCAGTCAGCGTCTATGATGGGCATGGCTGTCCCTCCCGCAGACGGATGGCAGAAGATTACACCTTTCGCGCCGTGTCAACACCTGCGAGCGGCGCGTCGAGAGGAGCGCAGATGGTGAAGAGCGACGCGGGAACCGTTGAGGAGTACCTCGCCGGTCTGCCGGAGGAGCGGCGCGAGGCGATAGAGGCCGTGCGCCGGGTGGTGCTGGAGCACTTGCCGGACGGCTACGAGGAGTGCATGCAGTTCGGCATGATCGGCTACGTGGTGCCGCTCAGCCGCTACCCGGTCACGTACAACAAGCAGGCGCTGCAGCTGGCGGCGCTTGCGTCGCAGAAGCGGTACATGGCGATCTACCTGAACAACGTCTACGGCGACCCGGAGACGCTGGAGTGGTTCACGTCCGCCTACGCGGCGAGCGGCAAGCGGCTGGACATGGGGAAGTCGTGCGTGCGCTTCAAACGGCTGGACGACCTGCCGCTCGACCTCATCGGCCAGACGATAGCGCGCACGAGCGTGGACGATTTCCTCTCGTTCTACGAGTCGGCGCGGAGTAAGGCGAAGCGCGGGTAGAGATTACTCACATGGGATGGACAGGAAGCACAGGATAAGGGGCACCCACCACTTAGCCTCCCACAGTACCCTCACCCTAGCCCTCTCCCCTTGTAGGGAGAGGGAACCGAACAGGAGATGACCTGATGGCGAAGCCACGCATAGCGGTGTTCTCGGGGCCGCGTTCGACGATAGCGAACACGCCGACGCTCGTTACGAGCAACAAGGGGCGGAAGGCGGACGAGCCGCAGATCGAAGGGCGTTTCGATCACCTCGTACCGCAGCGGCTGCACGAGCCGGTGCGGGTGCGCATCGCGAAGTTCAGCGCGCATCCGTTGGAGTCCGACGCTGCCGAGGTCTACCACGACGACGGCAAAGAGTACTACGAAGTGGAGTTGCACCCGGAGGACGGCGCGTACCTCCTGCCCTACATGGCGCGGCGCTCCGACGGCTCGGCCGACGGCACGCCGTTCGAGGACGCCGACCTGACGAACGCGGCTATCAACTACGGCGGACGGCAGACGTTCTTCCCCGACGCGTCGCGGCTGTTCGAGGAGATCGACCGCGGGCTTGCCGGGCGCGGCCATGACGGTGCGGCGAGCGAACTGGACAGGATCGCGGACTACGACTTCGTGCGCGTGCTGCCTCCGGCAGGGTACTTGAAGCAGGGCGAGACGGCGGGGCGCGACTTCTTCCCGTACAGCCCGCGCCCGCTCGGCAAGTTCCTGTCGAACGCTGCGATGGCACGCGCCGTCAACATCGTGCAACAGACGATCGACTCCGGAAAGTACGACGGCTTCATCTGGCTGGAGGGCAGCCCGCACGTCGAGGAGACGCTCTACTGGCTGAGCCTCGTGCTCGACACCGACCTGCCCTTCGTGGGGATATCGTCGCAGCGGGCGCACGGAACGCTCGCCAACGACGGCGATCGGAACATCGTGGACGCGGCGCGCTACATCACCTCGGGCCTCGGCGCGGGGCTGGGCGCGGTCGGCATCGTGGACGAGCAGATATTCGCGGCTCGCACGTTCAAGAAGGGCGACGCGCGTCCCGGCGGCTACCGCGCGACGGGCGGGCACGGCGGCGTGCTCGGCAGCGCGGGTGAAACGGTGCGCGTCTGGTTCCGTCCCGCGTACCGTACGACGGGTTCTTCGGAGGTCGCGGTGAAGGGCCTGCCTGCCGAGGTCGTCTTCCAGGAGTATGCCGACGCTCCCGGGACAGTCAGCGTGCGCATCAAGGACGACGACGGCTCGCTGCGGGGCGACGCCATCGCACCGGTGCATATGGTGAAGTACGGCCACTACATGGCTGAGGAGGACACGGTGGACCCGGAGGTGGAGGTCGACGTCATGGCGCGCATCGAGCGGGGGCTGACGCAGCAGGCGTCGGACGAGCCGGGTTCTCCCCGCTTCCACGGGTTCGTGCTGGAGGGCGCGGCAGGCACCGGCTCAGCGCTGCCGAGCCAACTGGCGGCGCTCGCCATCGCGGTCTACAGCGGGATGCCGGTCGCGCGGGTAAGCCGGGGCGACCCTGAGGGCGCGATGCCGCCCAACGCGAACGACCTGACGATAGAAGGGAGCAACCTGGACGCGATCAAGGCGCGGGTGCTGCTGCGCGCCGCGATGCTGCGGCTGGGGCGTTTGCCCAAGGCGCGGGACCCGCGCAACCCGACGGCACAGGAGCGTGAAGCGGCGCTCGTAGCCATCGCGCGTTACCAAGAGATATTCGACACGCACTAGGGCGTTGGGGTCAGAGGTTGAACCACGCTCGCAGTTTCGCCAAGCGTGATTTCGGACGTTGCCTTGCCGCGCGGCGCCTGCCCTCTTCACGCAATTGGGCAGACGTCATCTCCTCCAGCGGGCTCTCCTGCTTTTCGACCCCGTACAGCGCTTCCGCCTGATCACCGAGGCCCATACGGCGCAACTGGTCGGCAGCATTCGACTTCCACTCTCTCTGTGGGGACTCAGGGCCCAGGAACACGGAATCACCTCCCTGTACCGCCTGCCAGTGTAGCACTCGCGGCGAAACGCACGCAGATCAAACCCTCCGAGAGGAGCGCAGGCGATGGGGCGAAAGGGAGAGCGCGTGGAGGCTAGCGGTGCAGCCAGGCCCGGAACCCGATGGAGCGCGGACGCGGGGACGCCTGCGGTCTGGCCGCGCGGCGCAGCGCCTCCTGGCGCATCTGGCGGGGCAGCATCTCGTCGGCAGGCATGAGTCGCTTGCCTGCGCCGAACAGTACCTCGCTGCTGCCACCGGCTCCCATCAACTGGATCTGTTCGGCTGCCTGAGACTTCCACTCCCGCGGTGCGACCATGCGCCACCTCCGTTCAACTACAGTTACGAATTGTAAGACCAGTGAGGGAAACGCGCGAGATGTTATCGACCCCAATTTTGCGGTCGGTTTTTCTGGTGTGAACGGAGGGCGCCAGGACGACGCCCTCCGTTTTCCGTACAGTGCGGTTACGGGGACGGCGGCGTCCCCTGCCCGCCTACGCTGCGCCGAAGCGCGGGAAACACTCGCGCGCGACGTTCTCGAAGACGTTGGCGCGGTCATCGTCGGTCAGCCAGTCGATGTCCTCGATGACGGGTTTGAGGTCGTCGAGCCAGAGCCCGGTGTTGGGGTCCTTCGACGAGCCGGTGCCGGGCCGCTCCGTGCCGAACATGCAGCGGTCTGTCCCCACGATCTTGAAGAGCAGTTCCAGCCCCTCCTTGTTGTAGAGGACGGAGTCGAAGTAGAGCTGGCGCAGGCTCTCGTCGAACGGCTTGACGTTGGGCTGCCGCCAGCGGAGTGCGCGCCACCGCCCTATCTGGTACGGGATGGAGCCGCCGCCGTGGCACATGATGATCTTCAGCGTCGGGAAGTCGTCGTACACGGTCGAGTCGCAGATCGAGACGGTCTGGATGCTCTCCTCCGTGATGAAGTGGCCGGTGTACGACTCACGGACGTTCTTGCAGGACGCGGAGTGCACGAACGCCGGCACGTCGTACTTCGCCATGCGCTCGTAGAGGGGGTACCAGTACTCGTCGCCCATCGGCGGCGTGTCATTGTCGAGCCCTTCCGACGGGTCAGGGTTGATCATGATGCCGATGAAGCCGAGGTCGTTGACGCAGCGGTCGACTTCCTCCAGGACAACGTCCACGGGCTCGCCGTGGAGCTGCGGCAGCCCGGCAACGCCCTGGTAGCGGTCCGGGTACATCTCGACGGTCTTTGCGATGAGGTCGTTGTTGGCGCGGCAGAACGCCTCCACCAGCCTGCCCGGCTTCTCCGAGTGCATCAACTGGAACGGCCTCGGCGAGAGGAACTGCATGTCCGTGCCGACGGCGTCCAGCACCGTGGAGATGTGGTTCTCCACTACGGCTCGCAGCTTCTCGTCCGGTATCCCGCCCCAGTGCTGGTACGCGCCCCGGCTCGAGAGCAGTCCGGCCTTGTAGGCGTAGAGTTCGGGCGGCGCGTTCAGGTGTCCGTGGATGTCGATAATCATGTGACCCTCCTCCTTGAGTCTCATTAGTGCATTCCGGCGCGATACTAGCACGCGGCGGCGCACGGCGTGCGTCGGTGGTAGGATGCGGCCTGCGCTGGTAGGCGCAGGATGTACTCGTGTTGCAGGAGGGCGGCGATGCTACTGGAAGGCAAGGTTGCGGTCGTAACGGGGAGCGGACCGAACATCGGCGGCGAGATCTGCCGGACGCTGGCGCGCGAGGGCGCGAAGATCGTATGCGTGGACTTCCTCGACGACCGCGCCGACGTGGCCGCCGCATCGGTCCGTGAGGAGGGCGGCGATGCGATAGGCATGAGCACGGACATCTCGTCTCCCGAGCAGGTGGAGGACCTGTTCAAGCGGGTGGACGAGGAGTACGGGCGCGTCGACATCCTGGTGAACAACGCCGCCGTGAACAACGAGGCGGGCCTGCTGGACATCGAGTACGACAAGTGGAAGTGGGTGCAGTCCGTCATCATGGACGGGACGATGCTGTGCAGCCAGCAGGCCGCCCGCCGGATGGTGGCGCAGGGCGAGGGCGGCGCCATCGTCAACACGGCCTCGACGACCGGCCACCGCGGCAAGGCGGGGTTCATCGCGTACTCCGCGTCGAAGGGCGCGGTGCTGCAGATGACGCGCACGATGGCGATACAGCTTGCGCCGTACGGCATCCGCGTGAACTCCATCACGCCAACCCAGACCGGCGACAACCGGGGCACGACGCCCGGCGGCAGCACGGCGCCGCGCGCCGAGAAGCCGAAGAACATCCCGCTCGGCAGGTGGGGCAAGCCGACCGATCAGGCAGGGGCGGTGCTGTTCCTGGCATCGCCGATGTCGGCGTTCGTCACGGGCGAGAACATCAACGTCGACGGCGGGCTGCTGGCGCTCTTCCCGTCCGAACGCGGGTTGATGGAGACGTAGGGGCGAGGCCCCTAAGAGCCCTGCTCAGGGAGCAGCGGTTCGAGTTGAGCGATTAGGGCAGGTAACTCAGCGAACGTGGTGCTGCGTACCAGCCTGAGCGCCCGACGGGCGTAGTGTTGCATATCGGCAAGGTAAGCCCTGTCGTCATGTTGCGTCATAGATGACCTGGGCAGACTCCAGGACTGCCTTGCGGCGATAGTAGTTGTTGCTGCGCTCCGCTGCTTCCCAGGAGACGAAGTCAACCTTGCGGCCGAACAGAACTGATAGTTCCTCCTCCATCTTCAAGACGTCGGCGAACCTGTGGTGCACGGCGGGAGCGAATCGCGCGAGAACGTCCACATCACTCTCAGGCCGGAAGTCGTCGCGCAATACCGAGCCGAACAGGGCGAGCTCAGTGATCTGCCAGCGCTTGCAGAACGCGGCGAGTTCGGCTTTGGGAACGTGTATCTTCAGTTTAGTCACGGCCATGAGTCAATCCTACTTTACTCCCACTAGGCCCAGGGGTCGTAGGAGCCGACGTGCCAGAGGTGGCCCTCCGGGTCACGTACGGCGAAGAGGCTGCCGCCGTAGAACTGCTCCTGGAGTTCCATGACGACGTTCGCGCCAGCGGCCTTCACGCGCTCGTAATGCGCCTCGATGTCGCTGACGACGACGAGGTTCGCCTGCGTGAGCCTGCCTCCGGGCTCGGCGGGAAAGACGATGGCGCCGGGGTCGTTCTCCCTCGAGGAGCCGAGCATGACCATGCCCTTGCCGATCGTGAGCTGCGCGTGTGCGATGCCGCCTTCGCCGTCCGGCACGACAAGCCGCCGCTCGAAACCCAGCACGTCGCAGAGCCAGTCGATCGCGGCTGCCGCGTCGCGGTAGGTCATGCCGGGGACGACGTAGCCCTTCGGTTCCGCTTCGTCAGCCACAGATCTACCTGCCCGCCTCGCGGACGAAGTCCGACACACGCTCGCCGATCATGATGCAGGAGACGTTCGTGGCCGAGTGCGGAACGGTCGGGATGATGGAAGCGTCCGCCACGTAGAGGTTCTCGATGCCGTGCATCTTGAGACGGCTGTCGACTACAGCCATCGAGTCGCTTGCGGGACCCATCTTGCAGGTTCCCGAGCCGTGGTGGTGGCTGTCGTAGGTGGACTGTGCGAACTCGACCCAGTCCTCGTCCATCGTCGGCAGGATGAGGTCGCCGTAGAAGGGGCGCATGAGGTCGTCCTGCATGAACTCGTACATGAAGTTCATCACGGAGCGCACCGCGGCCTGATCGTCCGGGTGCTGGAGCATGCCGTCGTCTACGATGGGGAGCTCGTGCGGATCGGTGGAGGCGAGGTAGATGCGCCCACGGGAGCGTTGCTCCACGAGGTTCATCGCCACGGGCATCATGGGTTTGAGGCCTTCGACGCCGACGGGCGCGCGCATGTAGATGTGGAAGTTGCCGGTCGGCAGGCTGGGGTCGCTCTTGTAGACGAGTTGGAAGCCCGAGACGACCCAGTCCGGCGTGTAGTCGGTCTTGCCCTCGAACGTCATGTTGATGGCGGCGTGGTCCTGGTAGTTGCGGCCTATCCCCTCCAGCGGATGCGCGACGCGGATGTCCAAGCGCTCCAGCTCGCTGATGGGGCCGATGCCGGAGAGCATGAGGATCTGGGGGCTGTGGTAGGTGCCCGCGCTCAGGATGAAGGTGTCGGCGGCGGCGGAGTAGACCTCGTCGCCCTGCTCGTAGAGCACCTCCTCGATCTTCCGACCGTTGAGCTTGAGCGAGACCACCGGCGCATCAGCCACGATGTGCAGGTTCCTCCTGCTGCGCGCCGGGCCGATGTAGGCGACGGCGGTGGACTGGCGGATGCCGTCCTTCACGTTGCTGGCGGAGGCCACGATGCCCGCTCGCTCAGGTCCGTTACCGTCCTTCATGACCGGGTAACCGAGGGACTTCGCACGGTCGACCCACGCCTGCATCGGCGGCGCAAGCTCCTCCTCGAAGTCGATGCGGCGCTTCACGGTGAGCGGGCCGTCACTGCCGTGGTGGGGCTGGTCGCCGAAGTCCTCGTCGGTCTCGATGCGCTTGAGGACGGGCAGGCAGTCCTCGTACGACCAGCCGGGGTTGCCGAGCGACTCCCAGCGGTCGAGGTCGTGCTGCATGGGACGTGCGACGCCCATCATGTTGACGGAGGAGCCGCCGCCGAGGATGCGTCCGCTGAGGGGGTAGTACTCGCTGCCGTCGATCTTGCGCTTGGTGGGGTACATGACGACGTACTCGGACTCGAGGATCGGGCGATTGTTGCTGCGTCCGTCGGCGATGATGCCGGGGAGCGGCTGCGGGTCGGGCCCTGCTTCCAGCAGGAGCACCTGCCGGTTGGGGTCCTCGGAGAGCCGGGATGCGGCCACGCACCCCGCCGAGCCCCCACCGATCACGATCACGTCGTAGTAGCGCCTCTGGGTCATGCCGCCTCCTGCTCAGTTGTCGTCCGAAATTACACCAAGTGGAATCATACTCCTGTTGGGGGTCTTTACGGAACCATAAGGAGACTGTCTGCGCTTGCCCTGCAAGCGGGCGCTGGCTGATACTCACCCGCGGATGGCGCGGCAACGACGGCGCGCCTGACCGGGAGGTAACGGAATGACAGAGGTTCCCGGCTGGTACCTGGAGTTCGCGGGGGCAGTGACCGCCGCGCTTCCGCCGGACATAGAGGAAGAGGCCGCGCAGGCATGGGTGGACGACCCCGCCGGGCTGCGCGAGGCACTTGCAGGCGCGCTGGGCGGTTCTGCTGCAGCCGCCGGCCCTGCCCGCTTGCGGAACGACAAGGCAGACGAAGGCTGGACGCTCGTGCGGGACGATCCGGAGATGCCGGTCGTTACCGGAGCGAACATCCGGGGCGGCGAGTTTCCCGAAGGGTCGGAGGACCTCATCGGCGAGCCGATGGTGGAGCTCATCCTGGGCATCGACGGCCTGCTGGGACAGCGCCAGGCCGAGTACCTGATGGAGCATCCGAACGGGATACCGGAAGAGTTGGAGCGGTACGCACTCGTGTTCCCGGGTACGGTCTGGCAGAGCCCGGACCAGAACCACCAGGTGCCGTGCCTCGTGAACCGGGGCGGCTCGTGGGAGATCATCTTCGGGATACTGGAAGGCGGTTTCGACTCCCGCGACCTGCTCGCGCAGGCAGCCTCCGAGTGAGCGGGGACTCCGCCGCGCTCCGCTCGGAATGACGATGCTCCCAAGCGCATGATACGCATCGCCACTGAGGCCGACCTGCCTGCCATCGTCGCCATCTACAACGCCGCCGTGCCGGGCCGCCTGGCGACGGGAGACTTCGAGCCGGTCACGGTCGAATCGCGGCGCGCCTGGTTCGCGGTGCACACGCCGGACCGCCATCCACTGTGGGTCGACGAGCGTGACGGCGAGATCGCGGGCTGGCTGAGTCTCGGCGCGTTCTACAACCGTCCCGCGTGGGACATCACGGCGGAGGTCAGCGTGTACATCGCGCCCGCGCACCAGAGGCAGGGCGTGGCGGCGGCGCTGCTGGAGAAGGCCATCGCCGAAGCGCCCGGCCTGGGGCTCCGGGTGCTGGTCGGCATCATCTTCGGCCATAACGAACCGAGCCTCGCCTTGTTCCGGCGATTCGGGTTCGAGCGGTGGGGCTTGTTGCCGGGCGCGGCGCAGCTGGACGAGGTGGAGCGCGACGTCGTCTTCGTGGGCCGTCGCGTGGACGGGCGTTAGCGTTGCGCGGCAGGCAGGCGGCGGATACCCTCACGCGTGGACAGGCGTGGTAGGGGGCCACTCTGGATTCCCGCCTTCGCGGGAATGACGGGAAGAAGCGGGAATGACGGACCTCTGGAGGTGTAATGATGGCGAAGGTGACATCGCTTGGGCACGTTGGCCTGTTCGTGAACGACCTAGCGACGATGCGCGATTTCTACACGCGGGTGCTCGGCATGACGGTGACGGACGAGAGCCCGGAGCGCGGGATGGTGTTCCTCTCGGCCCGGCCGGGCGAGGAGCACCACGAACTGCTGCTCATGCCCGGCAGGACCGGCGACGGCGACGTGAAGATCGTGCAGCAGATGTCGTTCCACGTGGACAACGTCGAGGACGTGCGCGAGTTCCACAACCGGTTCGTCGAGGACGGGGTGCAGATCGACTCGGTCGTTACGCACGGCAACACGGCGAGCGTGTACTTCCGCGACCCGGAGGACAACCGGCTGGAGATCTACTACAGCCTGCCGGTGGAGTGGCCGCAGCCGTTCCGCGCCGAGATAGACGTCACGCAGAGCGACGACGATATCCTCAAGCAGATACACGACGTGACAGTCGGAGCGCAGCGCTAGTTCGCGCTGCAAGCCCGGACACCCGCTGCGAGATTCCCGCCTTCGCGAGAATGACGGGGAAGCGCGGGAATGACGGGGAAGTGCGGAGATGACTACGTTCATACACACAGGAGAAGGGACGCGATGACGCAACCGAGGTACGTGGAACCGACCGGGAACCAGCGCGCCGGATGGCACAAGGAAGGCGAAGGCGGCAGCACGAGCTACACCGTGCGGCTGGCGACTGCGTGGGAGAAGTTCCAGCGGTCGGAGGGCATCCCCGTCTTCAAGGGCGTGGGCGTGCGCGACTCCCGCGAGCTGCCTCGAGCGGAATGGAAGCGCGTCGGCGGCAAGGGCACGTACATCCAGGTGACGGGTACGAACAATGCGACCGGCATGTTCGTGGTGGAGGTGCCGCCGCGCGGCGCGCTGCACCCCCAACGGCAGATGTACGAGGAGCGGTACATCGTGCTGGAGGGCCGCGGCAGCACCGAAGTGTGGCGGAACGGCGATACGGCGATGACCGCGTTCGAGTGGCAGCCGTGGAGCCTGTTCGCGATACCGCTGAACGCCAACTTCCGCATCATCAACGCGTCGTCGGCGCCTGCCCTGTTGCTCGCGGTCAACTCCGCGCCCCGGACGATCAATGCGTTCCAGAACATGAACTTCGTCTTCAACTGCGAGTTCAACTTCGACGACCGGCTCGGCGGCAACCTCGAGGACTTCTGGAACCCGAACGACGAGATCGAGCCGCAGCCGGTCCGCGGACGCGCGATGGTGACGTCCAACCTGCTGCCGGACATACAGAACGCCTACCTGCCGCTCGACAACAACCGTGGCCCCGGCTTCCGGTGGGTCGCTCCGAACCAGGTGGGCAACACGATGATCCAGGGATGGCTCGCCGAGTACCCCAGCGGGCGGTACGCGAAGGCGCACGCACACGCGTCGGGCGCGGTGCTCGTCTGCTGCAAGGGCGAGGGCTTCTCGTGGACGTGGCCGAGCAACGAAGGCGGCCTGACGCCGTGGCAGAACGGCAAGGGCGGCCTGGTGAAGATACAGGAGTACGTGCCCGGCGGGCTCATCAGCGCCGCACCGGGGCCGTCCAACTGGTTCCACCAGCACTTTGCAGTCGGGAAAGACCCGTTCCGCGTCTTCAACTACACGGGCCCGATGCCAGGCAACCCGGAGTCCAGCCGCAACCGCGCCAACGACTTCGCGGAGGAGGGGAAACTCATCAGGCAGCACGCCGACATCACGGACGGCGGCAACGCCATCCCCTACCACTTGGAGGACCCGTACGTACGGCAGCACTTCGAGGAGAAGCTGCGGCAGAACGGCGTAGCCTCCACGATGCCTGAGGTGGTCTACACCGAGGCGGGCGCGAAGATGGAGGTCATGTCCGACTAGGCGCGCACGCGGAGGCTGCCGTAGACGCGCTCCGGCGTGACGAACACGACTGTGCGCTGCTCGTCGCGCATCGCGGCGTCGAAGTCGTCCCAACGCTCCGGCGGACGTCCCGCACCGCTATAGGCTTTGCGCAGCAGGCCGAGCAGCGTGGCCTCGTCAGTGTCGTCCCACCCGTGCACCGATGCGGGGCCCTGCACTGTCACGTAGCGCGTGTTCTCCGGGTTGATGACCGTGACAGAGCACTGGCCGCTGCGGCGGGCATTGCGCACCTTGACCGTCTCGCCGCGCGAGACAAAGGCGACCTGGCCGTCGACGAATCCCGCGCTGACGACGGTGGCCTGCGCGCGCCCGGACGCTCCTACGGTGCTGACGACGGCGAGATGGTTCGCTTCCAGGAACGGGAGTGCTTCGGTGAGTTCCAAGGCTGTTGCCCTCCTTCGGTGGGCGAGTCTTCCGCCCACAAGCCTACCGGATTTCAGAGGCTGGCGGCTTCTCGCCGCCCGCACGGGCGAGATCGCCTGTTGGGGTACATAATGGGCTGAATCCAGATGCGGTATGCGTCGTCGAGTGGTGCAGGCCATGAAGATCGCTCGCCTCGAAACCCACGTGGTCCACGTCCCGTACCGAGTCCCGATCACCTGGGCGTCGCGCGTCAGCGACGGCGACACCTTCGTGCTGCTTCGTATCGTGAGCGACGAGGGCGTGGACGGCTGGGCCGAGGCGCTGGCGAGCCCGCAGTGGTCCGGGGTTGTCGCGGAGGACATCGTCAGGCACCTGGCCGAGGTCTACGAGCCGCTGCTCCTGGGGGCCGACCCTCTGCGGTCCGAACGCTTGCTGGAAGAGCTCGGGCGTGTGCCCGCGAGCGGCAGTTCGCGCTCGCTGGTCGAGCTGGCGCTGTGCGACCTCCAGGCCCGGAGCGCGGGTGTCCCCTGCTGGAAGTACCTCGGCGGCTGGACGGACCGTGTGCCTGTTGCGTGGCTGCTGAACAGAGGCCCCGTCGAAGGGATGCTGGAGGAGACGCGGACAGCGACAGAGGAACACGGGTTCACGGCGATCAAGGTGAAGGTTGGCACCAACGCGAGGGAGGACGTGGCAGCTCTTGGCCTGCTCCGCGACGCTGTCGGAGACGAAATGCTGCTCTGGGTCGACGCCAACAGCGGCTACGGGTTCGACGACGCGTTGTGGGCAGCCCACGGGTTCGCCGAGGTTGGTGTGCGGTTCTTCGAAGACCCCTGCCCGCTCGACCTCGGAGAGCAGAGCAGACGGCTGCTCGAGGAATCGCCGGTGCCGGTGATGGTCGACCGCTGGGTCAACTCAGCGAAGAGCGCCTTCGACTACCTGCGCCACGGGGCAGCTGCGCTCAATCTGAAGGTTGGGAACATGGGGTACCGGGAGGCGCGGCGCATCATCAACATCGCCGACGCTCACGGCGTTCCCTGCTTCATCGGCGTGGGTTCGGAGACGGACGTCGGCAGCCTGGCGTCCCTGCACTTCCGCGCGGCCATGCCGGAGCTCAACGTCTTTCCCGCGGAGAACATATTCTTCATGAAGCTGGCGGGGACGCTTCTCGATGAGCCGCCGCAGGTGCAGGACGGCTTCGTCCAGCTATCCGACAAGCCGGGACTCGGCACGACTCCGAGCGAGGAAGCCCTGAAAAGGTTCCGGGTCGCCTAGCGCTGCTTCTGCCCTGCCTACCAGACGCCGAACGTGAGGCCGTGGCCGGTGCCTGCCATCGAGCGGTAGCACGGGAGGTAGTCGAGTAGCGTCATGGTGCCCGGGGACATCGCGCCCGCGACGGCCACCCAGTTCAGTATCTCCGGCGTGCCGGGGGCGCCGTTGAGGCGGTCGCGCTCGAGCGCCCCGAGCGCCTGTGCATCGCCGCTCTCCAGCGCGGCGATGACGCCCCGGTCGAGCTCCTCGTCGATGATCTGGTGGCTGAGTCCGCCGGACGCCATGAGCGCGACGCGGGCGTCGGCATCCCACGACTCGACGGCTCGGCGCAGCGCTCCGCCGAGCGCGTAACAGCGGGCAGCGCTCGCCTGGTACGGCAGGTAGCGGCTCACCATGAACGGCACGACCGGCAGATCCTCGTCCGGCATGACGAAGTGGTGCGCGTAGGCGAACGCGTCGTCCAGCGCGTGGCCGTCCCGCACGCCGTCACCGCAGCCGACGTCGAAGCCGTCGTCGTTCAGCGCCGTGATGAGGTGCTCGGCGAGCTGCGGCTGGCCGGGGCGGTCGTTGATGACGGGCGCGCGGCGCTCCTCGTTCGAGCGGAAACGTGCATCGGGGTCGAAGCCCTGCCGTTCGGCGACCGGCAGCGACTCGGCGCGCATGACGGCGAAGACGGCGCGGGTCTCGTCCGCCCACACGCGATGGGGGTTGCTGATGACGACGAGCACGTCCGGCTTTGCGTCGTCGAGCGCGGTGCGCAGCTTGCCGATCGCGGCGTGTGCGGCGTCGTAGCGCTCACGCTGCTTCTCCGGCGTCAGCTGCGCTTCGATGTCGGACGGCGCGTTGGCGAGCAGCGACTGGTAGTCGAAGCGCGGGTCGCGTGTGTCGGCGTCGCCGAGGCGCGGCCAGCCGACGGGGTCGGTCTGTATCGAGGGGCCGTGCGAACTGCCGATGCCGAGGACGATGCTTGCCATGTTCGTCTCCTGTGCGGCTGCCCGCCGCGCGTGTATCTGCTGTGGCGCCGCAAGCATAGGACGCGGGGCGGCGCAAGGCAAAGACAGAGTCGGTTGGGACCGAGGCAGGAAGTCAGGAGGCAGAGTCCAGGCGGGTAATCTCTGCCTGCATCTGGTTAGCCGTAGCGATGAGTTCCCGGATACGGGCGGTGTTCTCTCCGAGTCGCAGGCGTATGCCACGTATCTCCTCATCGATCGTGCGTATCTTCTCATCATGAAGAAGGGCCAACGCGTCATACTCCTGTTGGTGTTCCAACATGAGATTCATCGCGTCGGACAGATTGCTGACAGCTCTGGAGAGTTGGGCCATTCCGTCTTGCGAGGTCATGAGCGTTTCCCTTGGCAGCGAGAAGAGTCTGTGCGAGCCCCGATACACCGGCATCGTAGGACGGTAGTGCATGGCACGGCAAGGGGCAGATGGCACAGTTTGACCTGCTCCGTTCCCCCTGCTTCTGCAGATGCTATCCTCCGCGCATCCGGAGCCTCGTTGGAGGAGGGCGCATGACCACTGAGAACTCGACCGTGCTCGGCATCGGCATCATCGGGCTGGGCGGCGCCGCGGTCGCCATGATCCCGCGGATGGCGTTCAACCCGCGCTTCAAGATCATCGCGGCGGCGGACCTCGACACGGAGATTCTCGGCCGCTTCGCGCAGGACTTCCCGGACGCGGATACGCACACGAACGCGGAGGATATGTGCAAGGACCCGCGCATCGACCTCGTCTACATCGCGACACCGACGATACTGCACTCCCAGCACTGCGAACTCGCGATGTCCTACGGCAAGCACGTGCTCATCGAGAAACCGATGACGATCAACGTGGAGGAGGGCACGACGCTCGCGGAGTCGGCGGAACGGCAGGGCGTGCTGCTGGGCGTGAATGTGAAGCACAGCTTCGAGCCGCGCGTGCTCCGCATCCGCGAGATGGTGCGCACGGGCGAGTTCGGCGAGCTTCGGATGATGCACCACTGGCGCTACCAGGACTGGCTGTACCGTCCCCGCTCCCGCGAGGAGCTGACGCCGGGGCCCGGCGGCGGCATCCTGTGGCGGCAGGGGCCGCACCAGTTCGACATCATCCGCACGATAGGCGGCGGCATGGTGCGGAGCGTTCGCGGCACGTCTTCCGCGTGGGACCCCGCCCGCCGCGTGCCGGGTGCGCACGCCGCGTACCTCGAGTTCGAGAACGGGGTCTTCTGCACCGCCGTCTACAGCGGCTACGACCACTGGGACTCGCGCGAGTTCATGCACGGCGTCGGCAGGGAGGGCATCTTCCCCGACCCCGAGAAGCACGCCGCTGCGCGCCGGGAACAGGACGAGGCCACCGACCCGGACTGGGAAGAGGCGGCGGCGCGTGCGGAGCGGTACGGCCTCGGCAGGGCCGGCCCCCCCGAGCCGCCGACCGGCCCATCGAGCGCAGGCTGGCTGCTCGGCGGACCGCTCATGGTGAGCTTCGACGACGCCGACGTGCGGCTCTCGCCGGGCGGGCTCACCGTCTACGGCAACAAGGAGCGTTCCGAGATCCCGCTCGTGACGGTGGAGGACGGCCGCGACGGACGGCTCAACACGTTCTACGACGCCATCACGACCGGACGTCCCCTGCCCGCCCACGCGCGCTGGGGCAACGCCACGATCGAACTGCTGCTGGCGGTCGAGCAGTCCGGCGAGCAGCGCAAGGAGATCTTCCTCGAACACCAGACCCCGACGGTGGACTAGGACACGGAGAGGACAACAAGGAGAGATGAGATGCTGTTGATAGACAACGCGACCGTGGAGCGGCTGCTGCCGATGGACGAGTGCATAGACGCGCAGGACTACGCGTTCCGTGGCCTGCCCACTGGCGAGTCCGTCCACCGGCCCCGCATCGACCTGTACATGCCGGCGCAGCGCCCGGACGGGTACTACCGCTGGGGCACGATGGAGGGCGCCAGCGACGCGCTGGGCGTATTCGCGATCCGCATGAAATCGGACATTCTCTACTGGCCGCGCGACGAGCACGGCTACTGGAAGGAAGAGAAGTACTGCATGGAGCCGGGCACATACTGCGGGCTGATCATGCTGTTCAGCACGCGCGACGGCGAGCCGCTGGCGATGATCAACGACGGCATCCTGCAGCACATGCGCGTGGGCGGGGGCGCGGGACTCGGCGTACGGTAC
Source organism: Dehalococcoidia bacterium (assembly GCA_965116305.1). Taxonomy (GTDB): domain Bacteria; phylum Chloroflexota; class Dehalococcoidia; order Lucifugimonadales; family Australimonadaceae; genus Bin16. The sequence continues at coordinate 1,078,469 of OZ220673.1, forward strand.
CTCTCGCGGCCCGACTCGCAGACCGTGGGAATGCTCGGCTCCGGCGGCATGGCGCGGACGTACCTGGAGGCGTTCGCGGCGGTGCGCGACATCCGCAGCGTGAAGGTGTTCAGCCCCACGAAGGCGAACCGCGAGCGTTACGCGGAGGAGATGTCGGCGAAGCTGGAGCTCGAGGTGCGCGCGGTCGACACGCCGGAGGCTGCGGTGGAGGACGTGGACATCGTCTCCGCGTGCACGAACGCGATGGAGCCCGCGCTGAAGGGCGACTGGCTCTCGCCCGGGCAGCACGTGACCGACGTGCGCGGCGAGCTGGACGCGCGGGTGTTCGAGCGCGCGGACGTCACCGTCAAACAGGGCGTGGCGCACTCGCGGCCCAGTAACGAGGACGTGCGCAGCATGGGCGACGGGTACAACCGTGGCGACTACATCGGGGGGACGGACGAGCAGAAGGAGCGCCTCCCCGCCCGGCTGCGCGAGGCGCGGGTGAACGCCGGGGGGACCGACGAGACGCCGACGTTCAACGACCTCGCGAGTGGCCGGGTGAGCCGCACGTCGCGGGACCAGATCACGCTCTACCTGAACTCCGGCAACCAGGGGCTGCAGTTCGCGGCGGTCGGCGAGGTCGTCTACCGCAAGGCGAAGGAGCAAGGGCTCGGGCGCGAACTGCCGACGGAGTGGTTCCTGCAGGACATCCGGGACTAGGGTGACCAAGGGGGCCAACGATGCATGAATTCTGGCCCCCTTGGTCGTGCGGTTACGAGTAAATCGAGCACCGCATCTGGCCCCCTTGGCCACCTTGGTTCGGGCTGTTTCCGTGGCCGTGGCCTGCTTCCCGCGACCAAGGCGTCCAAGAGGGCCAAAGAAACGAAGTTTCGCCGCCGGAGCCATAGACCTGGTCGATAGCAGCGGGGCTGAGCTATAGACGCGGTCTATGGGTGCTGCGTGAACGACAGTCATACGACCAGCGTAGCGAACGCATGGCCGAGCGCGTAAGTGGCCGGTGTCAGAAGAATGTGACACACGCCCCTACCCGATGCGAGTGGGGGCGCGCTACGATAGGTCCTTGTGGTGAGGGCGTAGGGAACACTCAGGTGAGAGGTTAGGCGTGCCGGTCGGTTTGCATGACATTGAATCCGGTTCAGAGTGGCCGATAGATGAGATGCCTCCTATGCCGCTGTGGAGAGGCATGGCTATGGTGCGTACAGCAAGCAGGGAGCTGCTGTTCATATACGGAATAGTGAATCAAGCACTCGATAGGCAACACATCCTTGCAGTGCAAGAGGCCGACCGCAAATGGAGAATCCAGCAGTCCGAGCTGGCGACGGAGGCGGCAAAGCGTTTCCGAATACGAGCCCAAGGGGGGGCTACGCTAGCTAGTGCATTTGGTGGAGGTTCTGCAGTAGGCGCTACGGTCGCACTGGCCGTCAAAGACTTTCTCCTCACTTAACCTCTCGCTACTCCTCACCCCACACCCGACCAACCACCGACGCTATCCGCGACCTCATGCGCCCGATGAGATCTCGATTCGCCTCGACCAATGCCTCCTCCGCTTGCAATTCGACAGCAATGGCTTCCTGTTCAGTGCGAGATGGAAGAGGTATTCTATAATCATAAAGTATCTTGGCGCTAAGGTTGTTGATACTAGCTCCCGCAATTCGAACTCGCAAGAATTGATTGAACTCTGGTTGTCGAAGAAGGTTAAACAGATAAGCGGCTTGCGCGCCATTCCGCTTAACCCTAATGGCACCCATAAATCCACCAAAATAGTAATCGGTGTCATGCGGAATCAGAGCGACCTTCCCGATATGTTCTGCACTTCCACTGGCAAGGCAAATAAATATGTCATTGGCACGAAGTTTCTTGGAGTCGTGAAACCTAACATCTATGGACACCTTCTTCACTTCAGACAAATCCAACGCAGAGGTTCTAACGTCAATATTGTTTGCTCGCAATACATGCTGACCTCCAGCTTCAACCTCATCGCCTTTGGTGTAAGTGACGCCTCGAGCTAGTTCTGCCACATCTCCCAGCCGCACTAGAGGCCACGACGGATCGACCGGCACATGCGGGCGGTAGGCGTCAAGCACGGCTCGTGCGCCGTCGATCACACGCTGGTAGCCCTCGACCTCGGCCACGATCTCGCGCTGGACGTCGAGTGGCGGGAGCGGGAATTGGAAACTTGCAAGCGATGATGTGTTGAGGTTTGAGATATTTGTTGTGGTATTGGCATGCTGTCTGTAGAAGCCAAATGCCTGTGGTGTACGTAGGCAGTGGATGAGATATCCGTCAAGTATATTGGGATGCGGCCTCAGGAGTGTCATAAAAGCGCCAAATGCCATTGGCACGGACACTTCTCTGACGTGTGTTGTTCTTCCGAGTAGATTGAGACTATTGGCAGTGGACATGAGGATATCGCCCTCACGAATGAGGCTATCCGTGTTCTTCAGCAAACGTCTTGGTATGTGGTACAAGGCATCATGCACGATGCCAAATTCCTGAGCGGCTTTGGTTGTTGCTACTGCGAGAGACCCTTCTGTTGGGCCTTCCAACTGGTCAGATTTCCTGAACGTGACACCTCTGATGAGGTCGACGACTTCTCCCAACCTCACCATCGGCCATGTGCTGGGTCGTTCCTCTCGTTCCCTATACCGTTCGGCGCTGAGGTTGTAGTCGCCGCCCTCGGCGATGCGCGACTTCTCCACAACGAAGCCGTGCTCCGGCGCGTAGCCGTCCATGCTCTCCCCTGCCGCTCGATGGAGGTACTCGGCGATCTCGGCGTGGACAAGAGGGATGTCGTCCGCATCGATGGGCCTGCGCTGCGCGCCGAGGTCGTAGCCGTCGTTCTCGACCTTGAAGAAGGCGACGGCGTCCGTCTTGCGGGCGAGCGCCTTGTCCAGGACGAGGATGGAGGTCTTCACGCCGGAATAAGGATTGAAGACGCCTGCGGGGAGCGAGACGACCGCAACGAGGTAGTCCTGCACGAGCATCCTGCGGAGTTGGGTGTGGGCCCGCTGGGTCTGGAAGATGATGCCCTCCGGCACAATGATGCCGGCGCGCCCGTTGGGCGTCAGGTGCTCGGCCATGTAGTCGACGAAAAGGACCTCGCTGCGCGTGGACTGCACGGAGAAGCGCTTGTGAGGGCGAATGCCGCCTTTCGGGTTCATGAACGGGGGATTGGCGAGGATGACGTCGGCGTGGACGCCCCAGCGCTCTTCGCTCGTAAGCGTGTCGTACTCGTAGATGCGCGGGTCTGCGAATCCGTGGAGGTACATATTCACGAGGGAGAGGCGGACCATGTCCGGCGAGATGTCGTAGCCGGTGAAGTTGCGCACGACCCGGTCGCGCTCGTCGGGCGTCAACGTGCTGCCGCCCTCCCCGTCCGCGTTGGCGTCCAGGACGTGCCTGTACGCGGAGATGAGGAACCCGGCGGTGCCGCAGGCGGGATCGAGCACGCTCTCGTCCTTCTTCGGATCGAGGATGCCGACGATGAAGTCGATGATGTGGCGCGGGGTACGGAACTGGCCGGCGTCGCCCTGCGAGCCGAGCACGGAGAGGAGGTACTCGAAGGCGTCTCCGAGCGCTTCGGAGTCGCTGTACTCGAAGCCGTCGATCTCACGGAGGAAGAGGCGGAGCGTTTCGGGGTCGCGGTACGGCAGGAAGGCGTTGTTGAAGATGCTGCGGAAGAGCGGGGGGATGCGCGGGTTCTCCGGCATCCGGGTGATCGCCTCCGCGTAGCGGTTCAGCATCTCGTGCCCGCCGAGGCCGCCGCGCACGAGGTTGGCCCAGCGGTACTGCTCGAACTCGCCTGCGAAGAACTCGCGCTCGCCGCCCCACTCCTCGTTCTCCGCGTCCATGTCGTCCATGAACTTGTAGATGAGGGCGATGGTGATCTGCTCCACCTGGCTCTTGGGGTCCGGCACCTTGCCGACGAGGACGTCGCGGGCGGTGTCGATGCGGCGGCGGGTGTCAACGTCGAGCATGGGGCTCCTCAGGCGGCGAACTGGTTCAACGAGACGTAGTCCTTGATGTACTCGGGCACGAGCTCCCTATACTCCTCCGGCACGGCGCGATAGTCGTCGCGGCTGAACGCCGGGTGCGTTGCGAGTACGGCGAACTTACGCTGGTCTATGGCTTCGCGCAGCAGGCCGTCCGTCGCGTACGCCTTGAAGAAGTGTTTGATGGGCACGACGGACTCCGCGCTCTCCTCCGGCGGGTGCTGGGCGATGAAGCTGTTGAACTCATCCTCCAGCAACTCGTCTTTGGACTTGAAGTGCGGGATGAGGTCGAACACCTTTTCCAATATCTCGCGCAGAGTGAGGCGGCGGTCGACGGCGGCAGCGGCGCGGAGCTTCTCCAGCGTGTAGTACTCCTCCGGCTTGTTGAACAGCTCCCTGTTGACGTAGTCGATAACCTTGTCCCACTGCCCCGCCTCGACCGCTTCGGCGACGGCGTTGTCGGCGCGGACAGCCTCGGCGAAGTGGTCGAAGAGCATCCGGTCTATCTTCATGCCTTCCGCGCCGACCTGATGGACGTGCAGGTCGCTGAGCTGGTCAGGGCCGAGATGGTCGTAGCCTCCGGTGTAGACCACTGTCCCACCATCGTCTCCACCGGGCTCCGGTTTGCCTTCCCCACGCCGCAAGGCGGGTAGTTCGATGACTTCGCCGTACTTGAACTCACTCTCGAAGTACTCGCAGACGGCGAAGAAGTCGAAGAGCTTGAACGTGGTCTTCTTCGCGGCGGGAACGCCACCCGCGAGCGTTCCGCCGATGAACTCCCGCGCGAAGTCGTGCGGCCTCGTGCCGCGTCCCTTTATCTGCACGAACTCGGTTGGCGAGAAGATGGGGCGCATCAGGGCGAGGTTCAGCAGGTCCGGGCAGTCGTACCCTGTGGTCATCATGCCAACGGTGACACAGACGCGGGCCTTGCTCGTCTTGTACGCGGGCTGGAAGTTGGCCTGACCCATGAGGTTGTTGTTCGAGAACCGGCGGGTGAACTCCTGGGCGCCGTGCACCTGCGAGGTCACCTGTACGGCGAAGTCAGAGTGGTACCTGCCCGGGAACATCACGTTCGCCATCTCGTTCAGCACCTGCGTGATACGGGCGGCATGGTCCTGGCTGACTGCGAAGACGATGGACTTGCCGATCTCCCCACTGAAAGGATCGCGCAGGGCGTGCTTGAGGAAGGTCTCGCAGAAGACGCGGTCAGTCTCGTCGGAGAAGAAGCGTTTCTCGTATTCGTGGAGCCCGTAGGATGCCTCGGTCTCCTCGCCAGTCTCCTCGTCGATGAAGGAGACGACGAACCCCTCCTCCGAGAGCAATTCGGTCGTCACGTCCGTTCGCGCGTCTACGACAGTGGGGTTGACGAGCACGCCGTCGCGTACGCCATCGAGGAGCGAGTAGCGGAAGGTGGGCTCGCCGCTCTCGCAGCCGAAGGTGCGGTACGTGTCGAGCATGATGCGCCGCTCCAACTCGCGGGGGTCCTTCCGATTGCTCGCGCCACGCAGGTAGTCCTTCGGGGTCGCGGTGAGGCCGAGCTTGTAGCCGGTGAAGAACTCGAACACGCCACGAGCGTCGCCGCTGATGGAGCGGTGGGCCTCGTCCGAGATGACGAGGTCGAAGTCGGTGGGCGAGAAGAGCGAGCGGTACTTGTTGTTGAACAGGAGCGACTGGACGGTGCTGACGACGATCTCCGCCTTGCGCCAGTCGTCGCGGCTCTCCTTGTAGATGACGGTGGTGTAGTCCGCCGACAAGAGCCGGGTGAAGACGCGCTCCGCCTGGTCTTCCAGTTCGAGCCTGTCCACGAGGAAGAGGACGCGGCTGGCGTTGCGGGTCCGCAGGAAGAGCTTGATGACGGCGGCGGCAGTGAGCGTCTTTCCCGTGCCGGTGGCCATCTCGAAGAGGAACCTGTCCGCGCCGCCCTTCACGGCGCGTTGCAGGGCGTGGACGGCGTTCAACTGGTAGGAGCGCAGGAAGCGGAGGTTGTTCGCCTCGATGTAGCCCTCTCGCTCGGCCTCGTTCTTCCACGCGGCGTCCGCGGCGTAGTTCGGGCGCTGTGAGAGGACGATGTAGTCGTTCCCAACCTGCTCGTCCATGAGCTTTTGCGGGTCGGGCTTCACCTTGCGGTGGGCGTCGGCGGAGTCCGGCGTGGGAAACGCGGTGATGGTATGCGGGTTGCCGCGTTCCAGGTCCCACCAGTAGTGGAGGTTGCCGTTCGAGAGGATGATGAACCGGCAGTTCTGCGAACTGGCGTACGTCCGCGCCTGCTCCTTCCCCACCAGCGGGTTCAGATCTTCGGACTTCGCCTCCAGGACGATGAACGGAAAGCCATGGTCGTCCAACAGCAGGTAGTCGATGAACCCCTTGCCCCGGCGGCCCTTGCCCTCGGCTTCCGATTCGAAGTTGTCGCCGAGCGCGTCGAGGTCAGCCTTCTTGAGCTTGACCTGCGGCTCCAGGCAGATGTTGGCCTGCCCGTTGGCGTCGTCGAAGAAGCGCCAGCCCGCTTCTCCGAGCAGGTGGTCGATCTTGACGCGGGCAAGCGCCTCTTTCTTCGCCACCGGGCCGACTAACTCCTAGAAGCCGCCGACGTCCGCGGCGCCGGGGGGCGGGGTGTAGTCGGTGTAGGCCCACTCCGGCATGGTGGTCACGAGCCCCTCGAGGCCGATCATGCGCTCGTACTCGGCGCGGATGGCGGGGTCCTGGTCCGGATACGCGATAGCCCTGCCGCCGTCGCGCGTGTCCTGCGCGCCGCCGTCGCGGGACTCGGAGCCGGGCGCTGCGCCGTTGCGCATGCCCGGGCCGTAGGGGCCGTCGAAGATGAGGAAGCGGATGCCGTTGGGCGACGTGCCGAAATGCTGGTGGAACCAGTCGCCGGTCATGGGCGCGGCGCTGATCATGCCGACAGGCTCGTAGTCCTGTCGCCTCACCTCTTCGCCGAGGCCGGCCTCGAAGGGGCGCTCGCCAAGCCTGTCAGGCCAGGTGATGCTGTAGCCCTTGCCCTTGATGCAGACGAGGATGGCGCCGGACGAGTGCTTGTGCGCCTTGGAGTACTGGCCGGTCTCGTACTGGCCTATCTTCATGTAGAAGTTCGCGCCGGCCATGTGCGGCTCCACGCGGCGGTAGCTGAAGGAGCGCCGGTTGTCGCGCGGGAGGTGGCAGTTGATGATGTCCGGGATGACGTTGGTGCGGCGCATGGCGAGGCCGCGAACGGGGTCGGCGTGGATGTCCTCGACGGGCTTGAAGTAGTCGTCCTCGGCGTCGAAGAGGTTGGTGAACTCGTAGGGGTTGTTGAGGACGAAGGAGGGGTCGCGGACGAGGTTGACCATGTTCGGCGCGGTGGTGGCGGCGAGGAGGAGCGCCGGGCTGGAGGTGGCGTTGACGAGGCGGTGCATGGCGTTCATCGGGATGCCGAAGAGCGAGCCCGCGCTCCACTCGAAGACCTGCTTCTTGTTGGGGTTGCTCTCCTGCCAGACCTCGGTGGAGCCCCTGCCCTCGGCGACGTAGTAGATCTCCTCGTACATGTGCTTCTCAGGGTTGAGGGCGCCCGCGCCGGGGACCTCGACGACGTACATGCCCCAGAGGTGCTCGGTGCCGAGCAGCTGGATGGCGACGCCGTTGCCGCCGAGCCGCTTCCACGGCTTGAGCGGCAGGTCCTGGATGCGGCGGACGCCGATGTCGCGGTGGATGTCGATGCCCTGGGACTCGATGAAGAGGTCGTATTGGGACTTCGGCGTCTTCCAGAAGCCGAAGCCGGCCTTGTTCATGCCTTCCGGCTCTTGCCATTCAGCGAGACCTGCGGTTCTCGTTACCATTGATAAGCCTCCCGTGGACGTGCGCACAGCGGCGCAGGATGCGCCCTATTATGCGCGGGAACGCGTGCGGCGTCCACGCGTGGGCGCGATTTGCCGCCTGCGCGCGCCCGCCGTACAATCCGCGCGGGAGTTCACCCTCACCCGCGCGCTGAAGCGCGCCGTCCTCTCCCTCGAGGGAGAGGGGACTGGAGCAGGAGGCAGGAATGGCTACGGCAAACCTGGAACGCATCATCGACGGCGACGGCCACATCATGGAGGACATCTCCGGCATCGTTTCGTACATGCCGGACGAGTTCAAGGGCAAGAGTTTCGGCGAGGCGCGGTCGGAGCGTAACCCGTTCCCGCCCATCGACCACCTCCACTCGGCGAACCGGCACATCACGCCTCCGGGCGCGTTCGCGAACGTGGGGCCGGACGGCTGGATGGAGTTCCTCGACGAGGTCGGCGTGGACTCGACGGTGCTCTACACCACCAGCGGCCTCGGCTTCGGGAAGATCGTGAGCCGCGACTGGGCCGTCATGCTCGCGCAGGCGTACAACAACTGGGTGTACGACACCTACCTGAGGCGCGGCGACCGCTTCCAGGCGATGGGCCTGCTCCCGCTGCAGGAGCCGGACGCGGCGGTCGAGGAGCTGCGGCGCATCGTGCAGGAGCTCGGCTTCGTCGGCGCGATGCTGCCGTCCACGGGGGCGCAGCAGCCGCACCTCGGCGACAGCAAGTTCTGGCCCGTCTACGCGGAGGCCGAACGTCTCGGCTGCGCCCTGGGCATCCACGGCGGCGCGCACGAGGGCTTCCTGATGGACGACATGAGCCCCTACGCCCCCATCAACGCGCTCGGCCACCCGATGGGGCAGATGGTGGCGTTCGCGGGCATCATCTTCAACGGCGTGTTCGACAAGTACCCGGGCGTCCGCATCGGCTTCCTCGAGGCGGGCGCGGCGTGGCTGCTCACCTGCATGGAGCGCTTCAACGGATCCTGGGCGTCCCACGTCCAGTACGACCCGCGCGGCCGCTTCCTGCAGATACGCGAAGGCGAGCGCGTGTCCGACTACATCTGCCGCCACATCGACGAGGACCGCATCTTCGTCGGCGTCGAGGGCGACGAGCTCGCGCTGCCGGAGGCGGTGCGCCTCACCGGCAACAAGCCGTACCTGTTCTCGTCCGACTACCCGCACGAGGTGGACGCCAACACCTGCAAGGCGGAGCTGGACGAACTGCGTGAGAACGCGGACATGTCCGCCGACGACAAGGAAGCGGTGATGTACCGCAACGCCGCCCGCTTCTACCGGCTGGCGGCGAACTAGGCACGAACCCAGGCAGACTCCAAGGAGATAAGAGCCATGGTCACTGAAAACATCGAGCGCATCGTTGACGGCGACGGCCACTTGGTCGAGGACCACGACGCCATCTGGGCGCGCATGCCCGAGGACTACCGGGACCGCAGTTTCGTGACGACGCGCGGCCCCTTCCCGCCCAACGACCACCTGCACGCGGCCAACCGGCACTTCCTGCCGGAGGGGGCGTTCGCGCGCGTCGGCCGAGAGGGCTGGCTCGACTTCCTCAACGACGTGGGCGTCGACAAGACGGTGCTCTACACGTCCAACGGCCTCGCGTTCGGGCGTGTCGTCAGCCGCGACTGGGCGATCGAGCTCGCGCGCGCCTACAACAACTGGGTGTATGACGAGTACGTCAGCAAGGACCCGCGCTTCCAGGCGATGGGCCTCATCCCGTTGCAGGAGCCCACGGAGGCAGCGGTCGAGCTGCGGCGCATCGTGAAGGAGCTCGGCTTCTCCGGCGCGATGCTCCCCGGCACCGGCGCGCTCCAGCTGCAGAACCACCTGGGCGACCCGAAGTACTGGCCGATCTACGAGGAAGCGGACCGCCTCGGCTGCGCCATCGGTATCCACGGCGGCGTGCACGACCACATGGGGCTGGACGACATGAGCCCCTACGCGCCGGTGAACGCGCTCGGCCACCCGTTCGGCCAGATGGTCAACTTCGCCGGCATCGTCTTCAACGGCGTGCTGGAGCGCTACCCGAACGCGAAGTACGGCTTCCTGGAGGCGGGCTGCGCCTGGTTCGTGGGCTGCCTGGAGCGCTTCCAGCGCTCGTGGGACAGCCACATCCAGTACGACCCGAACCAGCGGTTCATGCAGCTGAAGGACGGCGAGTCCGTGACGGACTACATCCTGAAGCACGTCGACGAGGGCCGCGTGTACGTCGGCGTGGAGGGCGGCGAACTGACGCTCCCCTTCGCGGTGAAGGTGGCCGGCAACAAGGCGTTCATCTTCTCGTCCGACTTCCCGCACGAAGTCAACCACGAAACGTGCAAGGAGGAGATCGCGGAGATCCGCGAGAACCCGTCGCTGACCGACGCGGACAAGGCGGCCATCCTGCACGGCAACGCGGAGCGCTTCTACGGGCTCAACTAGATATTCAGGAGGGGCGCTATGGCCGATGCCGCAGCCGTTCAAACGGGCGTAACGAACCTCATCAGGCATTGCGCCACCGTCGAACCGGGGGAGGCGGTGCTGCTGCTGAACGAGCGCGGCGCGCTCGACCCGGAGCTCGCCGCGCTGCTGGAGCAGGCCATCGCCGAGGCGGGGGGCGTCCCCTACTCGCTCTGGGTGGACTCGCTGGGCCGCGTCGAAGAGTTGCCTGCCCCGGTCGCGGGCGCCGTGCTGGGCGCCGACAAGCTGCTGATGAACTGCAACCTGAACCGCGCCGTGCTGCTCGACCATCTGCGGGCGAACGGCGCGGCGGGGCTGGTGCGCATCAACAACCGCATCCGCGCCTCTGAGGGAATGACGACGCCCCACGCTCACTTCGACTGGCGTCTCGTCATGGCACTGGCGCACCGCATCGAGGAGCGTACGGCGCAGGCATCGACCTACCGCGTCACGAGCCCGCGCGGCACGGAGGTCACAGGGCGCGTCGCGTCGGGGAGCGAGGTTGCGGGCGCCTTCTTCGTGCAGGACGCGGAGATGAGCCGCTCCGAGCGCGTCTTCCCCGGCGAGGTGTACGCGCCCATCGGCAGCGCGGATGGGAACGGCGTCGTCGCGTTCGACCATCCGGGGATGGCGGACCGCGAGCAGTTCCACAACCCGATGCTGCTGGAGATACGGGACAACACGCTCAAGGGCATCGAATGGCGGGAAGAGCCGTCGCGCGAGAACCAGAAGGACGACCCGACCGGCAACACGGTCTGGACGAGCGCACAGCTGCAGCACCTGCTGGACGTGAGCGAGGCGCGCTACGGGACCGAGGCCGCCTACGCGCTCGACTCGTTCCACGGCGGGTTCCATCCCAAGGCGACGAAGCGTCCCGGACAGCAGAGCAACCAGGACGTGATGCACTTCCACATCGGCAGGACACCCTCTCCCCTCTCCGCCTACGTATCCGACCAGACGATAGAGCTGGATGGCGAGCCGTTCTGGGAGAACGGCCGGTCCACCCTGCTGCAGGAGACCCACATCCGGGAGATGGCGCGCGAGTACGGAGAGGAGATCTAAATGGCAAACGTTCCCCTGAGCATCGCGCTCGAACACTACGACAGGCACGTGCCGTGGGTGGAAGGCACCGTGCGCCCCAAGGGCATCGACCCCACCGTCCTCATCGTCGGGCAGGACGACGTGGGCGGCAGGCGCCACGAGCGGATGCTGCTGCACCGCGAGTTCGACGTCTGCGAGCTGTCGCTCGGCTCGTACGTCATGGCGAAGGCGCGGGGCGCGGCGCTCACGGCCATCCCCGTCTTCCCGCGTCGGCTGTTCAGCCAGTCGCAGATGTACGTGAACACGCAGTCCGGCATCCGTGAACCGAAAGACCTCATCGGCAAGCGCGTGGCGCTCCGCTCGTTCCAGACGACGCTCTCCGTGCTCGCGAAGGGCGACCTCGGCAGCGAGTATGACGTGCCGCTCGACGGCGTCACCTGGGTGACGACCTCCGACGAGCCGGTCGCGTTCGACCCGCCGCCCGGCGTAGCGATCGAGCGCATGGACCGGGGCCGCAGGCTCGGCGACGCGCTCGTCGCGGGCGAGGTGTCGGCGTTCCTGTCGCCGCGCCCGCCCCAGCCGTACCTGGACGGCGCGTCCGAGGTGGGCAGGCTGTTCGACGACCCGCGCGCCGAGGAGGTGAGCTACTACCAGCGCAATGGCTTCTACCCCATCATGCACGTGGTGGCGATGAAATCGGAGGTGGCGGAGCAGCACCCGTGGGCGCCGGTGAGCCTGCTGGACGGCTTCGAGCAGGCGAAGCGGCAGTGGACGCACTTCATGGACGACCCCAACTGGAGCAGGCTCACGTGGGGCCGCCACTACCTGGAAGAGGAGCGCCGCGTGCTCGGGCCAGACCCGTGGCCGACCGGCGTCGCCGCGAACCGTGCGAACCTCGAACGGTTCATCCGCTACGAGGTCGAGCAGGGCCTCATCCCGGAGCCGCTCGCCGTCGAGGACCTCTTCTTCGAGACGACGCTGGAGACGTAAACTACCGCCGTTACAGGCAGGACTTCAGAGAGGAGAACCGACATGACACAGACCGCGGTCTACACCGAACAGCAGTTCATCGCCGACCTCCGCGAGGTGTTCGCCACCCACCGCGACTCCGTGCAGCAGGCGCACCACGTCGCCGCGCTGCTGCGCCGCGCGTTCGAGAACGGCTGGCCGGAGAACAGCGAGAAGTTCGGCGAGGGCAACGGCACGTTCGAGATCTACCGGGACACCGAGTACGGGCACCCGAACCCAGGCTTCGTCGTCCTCGCGTACCGCCAGGGTCCGCAGGAGATCAAGCGCCCCGCTCCGCACGACCACGGCTACTGCTGGGTCGCCTACGGCGTCAAGAGCGGCGGCAACACCCAGAGCCGCTACGCCTACGTGCACACGGGCGACGACGTGGAGATGCCGTCGTTCCAACTGGTGCAGACCATGGAGCAGGGACCGGGCGACGTCCACTACATCCTGCCCGGCGAGATACACAGCGTGCAGGGTTCGCCCACCGACGAGACGATCTACTGCCGCATCACGAGCATGGACCTGGACACAGTGCAACGCCACCGCTACGACGTTGAGAGCGGGCGCAGCGCGATCTTCTCCGCCGCCATGACCCCGACGCCGTAATGGGAGTCTCGGTAGCGGTCGGGAACCGCCTCATCACACGACACCTGCTCAGCGGACGCGTTGCCGTCGACTACCCGGACGTGGAGCTCGTGGACGCGGGCCCCGCGCCCGCGCCCATCTTCCCCGCGATGGTGACGACGCGCCCGTACGACGTGGGCGAGCTGACCATCGGCAACTTCATCGTGGCGAAGGACAACGGCGTCCGCCTCGTCGCGCTGCCCATCTTTCCCAACCTCTTCTTCCCGCTCACCGGCGTCACGGTGAACGACGGCGCGGGCATCGCCGGGATCGGCGACCTCGCGGGCAAGCGCGTCGGCGTGCCGCTCGGGTTCGCATCGAACCCAGCGGTATGGCTGCGCGGCATCCTCGCGCATCACCACGGCGTTGCGCCTGACAGCATCACTTGGGTCGAGGGCGAGAACGACTCGCTGCGCGGCGTCCCCTACCCCAAGCCGGAGCGCTTCGCCCGCGAGCAGATGTCGGACCTCGACGCACGGCTCGCGGCTGGCGACCTCGACGCGCTCGTGGTTGCGGGCGGCAACGCGGCGCAGGCCGACAACGTGCAGCTGCTGGTCGGCGACCCCTACCCGCTGCTGCAGCGGTACCACGAGGAGACGGGCGTCTTCCCCATCAACACGCTGCTGGTGATGAGGGAGGAGTCCGCTGCCGAGCACTCCGGCCTCGCCGACGCCGTCTGCAAGGCGATGGACGAGGCGACTGCCATCTACATGGACGAGGAGCCGGACGACTCCGTCCACCAGGGGCTGCTCGCGGGCGACCTGCGGCGCATCGGCCTCTTCCCACGGGCGCAGGGCCTCGACGTGCACGGCGCGTCGGTGCGCGCGGTCGTGGACTACCTCTACGAGACGGAGATCATCCGCAAGCGCTGGGCGCTTGAGGAACTCTTCGTGTGAGGCCGCGTCACCTGCCCCTTCCCTTGACGGGTAAAGGGCCCCCTAGATCCGGAGCACGAAGGGGTCCGGCGTCGTCTCGGCGAGCTCGACCCAGACGCTCTTGACCTGCGTGAACTCGTTGATGGCCTCGACGCCCAGCTCTCGCCCGTGCCCGGAGCCCTTGTAGCCGCCGAACGGCGACGCATACGACAGCGCGCGGTACATGTTGATCCAGACGGTGCCGGCGTCGAGGTCGCGGGCGAGCCGGTGCGCGCGCTTGATGTCGTCGGTCCAGATGCCCGCCGCGAGGCCGTACCGCGTGTCGTTCGCCATCGCGACCGCTTCCTCCTCCTCGCGGAAGCGCAGCACCCCGAGCACCGGTCCGAAGACTTCCTCCTGCGCGACGTACATGTCATTCCGCACGCCGCCGAAGATGGTGGGCATGTAGAACCAGCCCGCCGCGAGCTCCGGCGAGTCCGGTCGGCAACCGCCGTAGACCAGTTCCGCGCCCTCCGCTCGTGCGCTCTCCACGAACGACTCCACCTTCGCGAGCTGGGCGGTCGTCGCGAGTGGGCCGAGCTCCGATTCCATCGCTGCGGGATCGCCCATCCTGATGTCGCGGGTGCGGGCCACGAGCCGCTCCATGAACTCGTCGTGGATGTCCTCGTGCAGCAGCAGGCGCGAGCCCGCGATGCACGTCTGGCCTCCGGCGGCGAAGATGCCCGCGATGGTGCCGTTGACCGCGTTCTGCAGGTCGGCGTCCGGGAAGACGATGTTCGGCGACTTTCCGCCGAGCTCGAGTAGCGTCGGCGTGAGGTTCAGCGCAGCCTGCTCCGCGATCTTGCGCGCCGTCTCCGGGCCGCCGGTGAACGAGAGCTTGCCGATGCCGGGGTGGCTCGCCATCGCCGCGCCCGTCACGGCCCCATAGCCCGTCACGACGTTGAAGACGCCCGGCGGGAATCCCGCCTGCTCAACGAGCTTCGCGAACTCCAGCGTCGAAGCGGACGCGTGCTCGGACGGCTTCACGACCACCGCGTTCCCGGCCGCGAGCGCCGCGGCGAGGCTGAACGAGAGCAGCAGCAGCGGCGAGTTCCACGGGATGATGATGCCCACGACGCCTATCGGCTCGCGGAGCGTGTAGTTGAAGACGGACGTCTTCTCCAGCGGGATGGTCGCGCCCTGTATCTTGTCGGCGAGCCCGGCGTAGAAGTAGAAGTAGCTCGGCACCGCCTTGCACTGGGCGGACATCTCGCGGATCAGCTTGCCGTTGTCGCGCGTCTCGATCTGGCCGAGGTACTCGGCGTTCTCTGCGACGAGGTCGCCGAGTCTTCGCAGCAACGCGCCGCGCTGTGCGGGCACCATCCCGCGCCACGCCGGGTCCTTGACCGCCTTCCGCGCCGCCTGCACCGCGCGGTCGACGTCCTCCGCCTGCGCGTCCGGCATCTGCGCCCACGTCTGGCCGGTGTACGGGTTCATCGAGTCGTAGGTCTGCCCTGACGTGGCGTCGACCCACTCGCCGCCGATGAGCATCTTGTACTGCGTTACGCTGCTGACTGCCGTTGCCATCTCACACCTCCGGGATAGAGCGCACCATGCGGCGCGCCACGTGCGGGACAGTATGCAGACGCCGTTGGAGTGTCAAGCGAGAGGGGCTATTCCCTGCCTCGCGCCGCGGTCAGCATGTCCGCGTACTCCTCGAGCGGCGTGCGCCCTTCGCGCAGCTCAGCGATGCGGTCGCGCCAGCGTTGCGGGATGGCGTCGAGGCCGAACCGCGCGCCCAGCACCGCGCCCGCCACAGCGCCGTTCGTGTCGGTGTCGCCGCCCGCCTCGACCACGGCGCGCAACCCCTGCTCGAAGTCCGGCGAGCGCCAGAGCGAGATGAGCCCAGCCCGCAGGGCCAGGAGCGTGAACCCCAGGTTCCAGCCGTCGAACTCGATCTCGCTTATCTCCAGGCTGGCGGCCTGCGCTATCGCGATTCGTACGCTGTGCGGCATCCCAGCTTCGTACCCGTACCGGGACAGCTCGGGCAGCGACGGGAGCACTGCCTCTTCCGATGCCGCGATGAGCGCGTCCGCATCCATCGTCTCGCCGCGCAGCGCAGCCGCGATGCCAACGTTCAGTGCGACGCACGACCACCCGCACCGCCGGTCCCAGTGCGTCGGCACGGCGCTGACGACGCTGTTCCGGGCGAGCGCTACCGGGTCGTCGCGCCACCGGACGGCGATGGGCGCGCAGCGCATCAGGGCGCCGTTTCCCGCGCTCTTGCCGCCCCACGCCTCCCGCGAGGCGTCCTCGATCGCCATTCCCAGGGGTTGCCGCACGTCGTCCAGCGTGCCCCAACCTAGGCGCCGGGGAGGGCTTCCGCCGAAGAGCGCGAGCACCTGGTGCGTGAGGTTGCCCATGCCGAGCCCGTGATCTCGCCCCACTCCCAGAAGCGGTGGCCGAGGTCTTCGACGTCGAGCGGCCCTTCCTCTGCAGCCTCCGCGACGATGAGCGACTGCGCCAGGTCGTCGTCATCCGGGAAGCCGGGCCTGGCGGTGATGTCGCGCACGCCGTCCGGAAAGCGATCGCGCACGTCGTCTTTCGTGCGGCCCTCGACGGTGATGCCGAGCAGGTTGCCTGCCGCGGTCCCCACCATGAGGCCGCGCGCCCGGTCGTCGGCCGTGCTCAGCATGACAACCTCCATCCCCCGCCCCAGAGTACCCTCACCCTAGCCCTCTCCCCTTGTAAGGAGAGGGGACCAGACATTCCCCTCATGGCGTCCTACCCGCCGACCTCGCTCTTCATCTCCTGCCAGGCTGCGCGGGCCTCGTCGACGGAGCCTTCGTCTTCGATGGTCGTGATGTCGCCGGGGTCGGTGTCGAGCGTCACCGCCTTCAGCACGCGGCGCATGATCTTCCCGCTGCGCGTCTTGGGCAGCATCTTCACGAAGTTGACCTCGCCGATGACGGCGAACGGGCCGAGCTCCCGGCGGACGGTCTCGATGAGCTCCTTGCGCAGCTGGTCGCTTGCCGTGCGCCCCTCCTTGAGGACGATGAACGACGATATGACCTCGCCGCGCAGCTCGTCCGGGCGTCCGGTGACGCCCGCCTCCGCGACGTCGTCGTGGCGCAGGAACGCGGACTCGACCTCGATGGTGCCGAGGCGGTGCGCCGCTATCTTGATCACCTCGTCGGCACGGCCCGAGAACCAGACGTAGCCGTCCTCGTCGATCTCCGCGAGGTCGCCGGTGAAGTAGACGCCGTGGACGCGCTCCCAGTAGTCGTTGCCGTAGCGCTCCGGGTCACCCCAGAGCGTGGGCGTCAGGTTGGGGAACGGGCGGCGCAGCACGAGGATGCCCTTCTCGCCCGGTTCGCACATCTGTCCTTCCGGCGTCATCACCGCGAGGTCCATGCCGGGCAGCGGCACGCCCGCGGAGCCCGGCTTCTGCGGCAGCATCGCGATGCCGTACGGGTTGCCGACGACCGGCGCGCCGGTCTCCGTCTGCCACCAGTTGTCGATGACTGGGATGCGGTCTTCCAGGACGCGCTTCTGCAGCCACTCCCACGCGGGCGGGTTCAGCACTTCGCCGGCGCAGACGATACGGATGAGCGTCGAGAGGTCGAAGCCTTTGGCGGGCTCTTCGCCGAACCGCATCAGCAGGCGGACGGCGGTGGGCGACGTGAAGACGCCCGTGATGCCGAACTCCTCGATGAGCCGCCAGAAGACGTCCGGCCCCGGATAGTCGAGCGCGCCCTCGTAGAGGATGGACGTCGCGCCGAACAGCAGCGGGCCGTACACGATGTACGAGTGGCCGACGGCCCAGCCGAGGTCGGAGGTCGCCCACCAGACGTCGTTGGCGTTGAGCCCGAAGCACCACTTGCCCTGGTTGTAGACGCCGACCGGGTAGCCGCCGTGCGTGTGGACGGCCAGTTTCGGGGTGGCGGTCGTGCCGGACGTGGCGAGGATGTAGGCGGGTTCGTTCGCCTCCATCGGCTCGATAGCGCTGCTGTAGCCCTTGCCGCGCTCGATGAACTCGTCCCAGGAGAGGTCGCGCCCGCTCGTCATCGGCACGTCCTCATTGCGCAGGAGCACGACCTGGTGCTCGACGGTGTCGCAGCCGAGGGCGAGCGCGTCGTCGACGATGCTCTTGAGGTTCACCTCGCCGCCGCGCCGGTAGGCCACGTCCGCGGAGAAGACGAGCCGCGAGCCGCTTGCGCGGATGCGGTCGGCCAGCGCGGGCGCGCTGAACCCGGCGAAGACGATGGAATGGATCGCGCCGATGCGGACGGTCGCCAGCATGAGGATGGTCGTTTCGAGGGCGTTCGGCATGTAGATGGTGAGGCGGTCTCCCTTGCGGAGCCCCATGCCGCGCAGTGCGGCTGCCGCTTGTTCCACCCGCCGCTGCAACTGGGCATAGGTGAGCACCTGCCGGACGCCGCGCTCGCTGGCGTAGATGAAGGCCGCGTGTCCGCCCCGGCCGGAGGCGTTCTGGTGGTCGACGCACATGTAGGAGAGGTTGGTCTGCCCGCCGACGAACCAGCGGAACGAGGGGTAATCGGCCTCGTAGACGGTGTCCCATGTTTTCAGCCAGGGCAGCTCCCGCGCGGCGCTGTCCCAGAAGGCGTCCGAGTCCTCCAGTCCTGCGCGCATCCGGTTCCTGACGATGGGGTTGACGATGTCCATTGGGGGCCCTCCGCACGGTCGTGCGGCGCGATGTTATGGGAGCGCGCGTGTTCCGGCAACGCACGGGGCTCAGCGACGCGCCCCACTTCCTCCACGGAACCCCGACCGCGTACCATGCCGCCGCATCGGCATGGAGTGAGGCGTGCGAGTCAACGAACACATCCGGTACGAGCCCGACGAACCGTGTCCTCTACCCCTGACGCTCGGGGTCGCCGTTCAGTACGTCCTGCTCATCCTGCCGCCCACCGTGCTGGTCGTGATCCTCACCGTGCGGGCGTCGGAGCAGGACGACGGCTACCTGACGTGGGCGGTCTTCGCGGCGTTCATCATCAACGCCATCATCACGACCATCCAGTCGGTCCGGCTATGGCGCTTCGGATGCGGGCTGACGGTGGTCACGGGGCCGACCATCCAGTTCGTCGCGGTTACTGCCCTGGCGGCGTCGCAGGGCGGCCCTGCCCTGCTGGCGACCCTCCTGGTCGTGTCGTCGCTCTTCCAGTTCGCGGTGGCTGCGTGGCTCCCCGTGCTGAGACGCATCATCACGCCGCTGGTGGCAGGCACCGTGCTCATGGTGATCGCGGCGACGATCATCCCGGTCGTATTCGACAGCCTGGCGGACGTACCGGAAGGGGAACCTCCGGAGTCGGGCCCCATCGTGGCCCTCGTGACACTGGCGGTAGCAGCCGCGCTCGCCCTGCGCGCCTCCGGGATGTGGCGGGTATGGTCCGCGCTGATCAGCCTCGGGGCCGGCTGCGTCGTGGCGGCGCTCTTCGGCATCTACGACTACCAGCGTGTGATCGACGCGCCCTGGTTCGGCATCCCCGACCTCCAATTCCCCGGGTTCGACCTGGCGTTCGGCCAGGAGTTCTGGACGCTGCTGCCGACCTTCGCCATCCTCACCCTGGTGCTGGCGCTCAAGGGCATAAGTGACAACGTCGTCATCCAGAACGCCTCCCACCGACGGCAGCAGGCGATCGACTTCCGGCAGGTCCAGGGCGCGGTGGGCGCCAACAGCATCGGCATGTTGCTGGGGGGCATAGCCGGGACGCCTCCGACGATGGCCTACTCGTCGTTCGGCGCCTCGCTCATCGCTCTGACGGGAGTCGCGGCGCGCAGGGTGGGTTTCGCCGTCGCGGCTGTCTTCGTTGTCCTTGCGCTGCTGCCGAAATTCACGGCCCTGCTGCTCACCGTCCCCGACCCGGTCATGGGCGCATACCTGCTCCTGCTGCTGGGGCTGTACTTCGTTGGAGGCCTGCAGACGGCCACGCAGGAAGGCCTTGATCAGCGGAAGGTGCTCGTCATCGGCCTGTCGTTCGCTGTCGGCATCGGCATGCAACACCTGAACGTCGTCGAACTCGTGATCGGGCCGTCGTGGGGTTCGCTTGTCGGGAACCCGGTGGTGGCCGGGCTGCTCGTTGCGCTCCTGCTCACGACATTCATCGAGCTCAGCGGCCGCCGGGGCAAGCGGCTCGAGGTCACGCTCGATGACTCCGCGTTTCCCGCTGTCGACGCGTTCCTGGCTGACGTCGCGTCCGGCTTGCGGTGGAACGAGGCCTCCGCGATGCGCCTGCGATCGGCAGGCGAAGAGGCCGTCGCCAGCCTGGTGCCGTCGAACGAGAGCGCAGGTGAAGGCAGAACGCCGTCGCTGCAGGTCTCGGTGCGTCCCGGCGCGGGCGTTGTCGAACTGGAATTCATCGCCTCGGCTATCGGCAGGGAGAACCTGCAGGACAGGCTCGCCTACCTGGAAGAGCAACCCGCGATCGCAGACCCGGGCGAAATGTCGTTCCGGCTGCTGCGGCACTACGCGTCCGGGGTGCAGCACCGGCAGTACTACGGCATCGACGTCGTCACGATTCGCGTCGAGGGCTCGCCTTGACCCCCTGCCGCCGGATGCCTACCGTTGTGCCATGAGGATATTCCGGGTAGTGATGCTCATTCTCGCGGTGCTCCAGATGGCCCTGGCAGCGTTCACGGCCCTGGTGGGCTCGTTCGCGGACGCAGGAAGCCTGGGGGAACGGGCGGTGCTGGTTCTCCTGCATCCGCTCGCCGCCATAGGGCTGCTGGTGCTGGTGACGCAGCCCCAACTCTCGATCAAGGGGGTCCGCGTCGTCGCCGCGCTCCTCGCGGTGAACGTGGCAGCCGACGCGGCGCTGGCGCTGCTGATCGCCGGAGGTGCAGTGAAGGGAGACTGGGAGCTCCCGCTGGTGTTCGCGGTCATCCCGGCGATCGGGGTCGTCTACGCGGTGAAGCGGATGATGTCGCGCCCCCAACCGAGCGCCGGATAGCCTCACGGGTTGTTGACGCTCCCCCTGCCCGCTCCTGGACTCGCGCCAGCCTGATCGAGGAGGTGTGCGTCATGGCCGGGAGTGGCTGGTGGCGGCCTGGCCCCTTCCCCTCGACGGGGGAAGGCTGGGATGGGGGTGAGGGCTTCGGGTGACCCTTCCCCTCGCCCCTTGGGAGAGGGCAACGCGCTTCAGCGCGTGGGTGAGGGCTGGTGACACGCGCCCCTTTCGCGTTCCTCCCATCACCGGGTACGCTGTCTGTTGCGGGTGATGCGTAGCGGCTGCGGGCTCCAGACCCACCGGGGAAGGACGACCGGGAATGAGCCGAAAAGCACTGTTCCCGACCGGTATGAGCCGTGGATGGGCTGCTATGGACCGTTGGACGGCCCATCGAAGCCGCGGGTTCCAGGAGTGGACCTGGGGGGATGGACCGTTTTGGACCGCATTCTCCATCCCGGACTTTCGTGCAGGCTGCCTGGAGCGGACGGTGCGGCAGTCGTGCCGCGTCGTTTGACGCTCCCCCTGCCCGCTTCTAGACTCGCGCCAGCCTGATCGAGGAGTGTGCGTCATGGCGGAGAGTTGCCTGGCTGCGGTGTTCGTCGGGGCCGAGCGCCCGCTGGAAGTGCAGGAGTTCCCGGTGCCGGACGTGGGGGCGGACAACATCCTCGTGCAGATGAGCATGGCCGCGGTCTGCGGGACGGACGCGCACAACTGGTACAACCCGAACGCGCCGCACCCCATCATCTGGGGACACGAGAACATAGGCGTCATCGCAGGGCTCGGGGCGAACATCCGCACGGACATCCTCGGCGAGACGCTCCGCGAGGGCGACCGCGTGTTGTTCCATTCCGCGCCGTGCGGCCACTGCTACAACTGCCTGATGGGGCTGCGCTGCACGAACGCCATCCACTACGGCAACTCGCACGTAGACCCATCCGCCGGCACGATGCTGCGCGGCGGCTTCGGCCAGTACCTGTTGCTGGAGCCGAACCCCGCCATCATGCGTGTGCCCGACGACATGAGCACGGAGCGCGCGCTGATGTCCGTCATCGGCAACCACACGACGATGAGCGGCCTGCGAAAGCTGAACGCGCCCGACCCCGGCGACACGGTCGTCATCCAGGGCTCCGGCCCCATCGGCATGGGCGCGATGGTGCAGGCGAAGGCCCGCGGCGCGGCGCGCGCCATCATGATTGGCGCGCCGTCACACCGGCTGTCGCTCGCTCGCGAACTCGGCGCGGACGAGACGATCGACCTTGCCGATCACCCCACCCCGGAGTCGCGTATCGAGCGCGTGCGCGAGCTGACCGGCGGCGGCCCGGATCTCGTGGTCGAGGCGTCCGGCGCGCGCACCTCCGTCCACGAGGGCCTGCAGATGGTGCGTTACGGCGGCAAGTACCTCGTCATCGGCCTCATCCTGCCGACCTCCGTGGAGATGGACCCTTCGCGCATCGCGGCGAAGGACCTCACCGTCGCGGGCGTCGTCGGCTCGAAGGTGGAGAACATCATCCGCTCCATGCGGCTGATGCGGACGCGCATCGACGTGCCGGTGGAGAAGATGATCACGCACCAGTACCCGCTGGCGCAGGTGAACGAGGCGCTGCAGTCGCACGTCGACCTCTCGGCGATGGTGCCGGTCGTCAACCACTCGCTGAGTTGAGGAGCTGGGCCCCTACATGCTGGGCCTGAACCGGCCCCAGACCTCCCAGAGGGCGTGGGTGATCTGGCCGACGGTGGCGTGCTCCACGGCGTCGAGCAAGGCCTCGAAGACGTTGGCATCGGAGACGGCGGCGGCCTGCAGCCGTTCGAGCGCAGCTTCGGCGTCGGCAGCGTGCTCGCGCTTGAACGCGCGGGTGCGTGCCGCCTGGGCCCGCTTCGCCCTCACGGGGATGTGCACGAGCTCGCCGCGCGGCCTCGCCCCGTCCCGGCTCGTGAGGTAGTTCACGCCCACGATACGGCGCCTGCCGTCGCGCATCGCCCCGCGCTCGCGCTGCACCTCCTCCTGGATGGCCGTTCGGAAGTACTCGTTCTCGATGGCGGGCAGCACCCCGCCCTGCTGGTCGATCTCGCGGAAGATGCGGTGCACGGCGCGCTCCACCTCCGCCTCCAGGAACGTCAGACCGTACGCGCCCTGGTTGAGGTTCTCGATGTAGCCGAAGTCGCCGCTCTCGACGAGCGGGATCTGCTGGCTGCCCATCGCGAGCAGGACGTCGTCTTCCTGGGGCGTCGTGTACGTCTCTTTATAGGAGTTCGTGTGGAGCGAGTTGGTGTTGTTGTGAAGGGCGTGCTCGGCCTGCAATGCGACCCGGGTGAGGTTGTGCAGCGGCTCCGAGTCCTGCAGCGATCGCCCGGACGTCTGGCTGTGGAAGCGCAGTGCGAGGCCGGGGCCCTCGACGCCGTAGCAGCGCTTGAGCGCGACCGCCCAGACCCGTCGCGCGACGCGCCCCAGCACGTTGAACTCCAGCTCGGAGCCTGACGTGAAGAAGAACGAGAAGCGGCGCGTGAACTCCTCGATGGGCAGCCCGCGCGCGCGCAGCGTCTCGATGTACGTGAGGCCGTTCGCGAGGGTGAACGCGAGCTCCTGTACCGGGTTCGCGCCCGCCTCGCCGATGTGGTAGCCGGAGATGGAGAGCGGGTACCAGCCCGGCGCCTCCCCCATCATGTACCCGGTCATATCGGCGATGAGCCGGAGCGACGGCTCCAGCGGGAAGAGCGCCTCGTTCTGCGCCTGCACCTCCTTGAGGATGTCGGCCTGCACGGTGCCGCGCAGCGACTTCCAGTCGAACCCGCGCCTGCGCGCCGCGACCAGGAACATCGCCATCAGCGTCGGCGCGGGGCCGTTGATGGTCATCGACACCGACGTGCGCGAGAGGTCGAAGCCGTCGTAGAGGCGCAGCATGTCGTCGAGCGTGTCGAGGGCGACGCCGCCCTCCCCGACCTTGGCGAGCGCGCCGGGCTCGTCGGAGTCGAGTCCGTAGAGGGTGAGCGAGTCGAATGCGGTCGAGAGTCGCGGCGCGCCGTGTCCGGCGGCGAGCAGGTGGAAGCGGGAGTTCGTCGTCTCCGGCATCCCGAGCCCGGCGAACATACGGATGGGGTCCTCGTCGCGGCGGCGGAAGCGGTACGCGCCCTCGGTGAACGGGAACGCGCCCGGGAGGTTCTGCGTGTAGAGGTAGCGCACGATCTGGCGCGGGCTCGCGTCGCGGTCCGGCAGTCCGAGCACGGGTGTCCAGAGGCCGGTCGTGGTCTCGCGGGCCACGGGCACGCGCCCGTTCGGCGTCTCGCGGTACGCGATGCCGTCCTCGACGATCGCGCCGGAGAGGTCGCCGTCGAATCCGTAGGTCTGCCAGATGCGGTCGAACTCCGCCTGGTAGTCGCGCGACGCGCCGCCGTTCGCCGCGAGCGCCGCCTCGTCCTCTGCCTCGGCGTAGTACGCCTCATGGGCGTCGACGACTGTGCCGAGGTAGCCGCGCCGGCTGAACGGCACCGGCGGCGGAATCTCGCCCCAGCCTGGTCCCTTCCCTCTCGATGGGGGAAGGTTAGGATGGGGGTGGAGGCCTGAGCGGCGGGCGATCTCTTCGAAGAGCGCGGTGACACCTGCATCGCCGAAGCGCTTGGCCTCGGTGAGGAAGACGCGCTCGTCGTCACCTACGAACCGTCGGACGCGGGCATAGCGCGCCTCGGCCTGCGGGAAGTCGCGCTTGTTCATCACGACGAGGTCTGCCCTTCGCAGGAGAGCCTCCTTCTCCAGCTGCACGTCGCTGCCGTACTCCGGCGTCATGCAGAAGACAGAGGCGTCGGCGACGGGCGCGACGCCAAGCTCGTTCTGCCCGAGGCCGACGGACTCGACGAGGATGAGGTCGAAGCCGTGCGCGCGCAGCTCGGCGACGAGCGGAGCGGTCTTCGCCTCGGTCGAATCGCCGGGGCCGACGCTGACCGAGCGCACGAAAACGCGGGAGGAGTAGCAGTGCACCATGCGCAGGCGGTCGCCCAGTGTGGGGTCGGCGGTGAGGACGGCGATACGTCCTTCCGTTGAACGGAGGAACCGCAGCAGCAGCTCGTCGATGAGCGTGCTCTTCCCTGCCCCGCCGCGTCCGCCGATGCCCCACACGACGGGCTTGCCATTCGCCTGAGAATCTGCCGGCTGCGCGCTGTCCCACTCGATGGCGGTCAGCCGCTGCGCAAGCATACGGAACGGCGTTGCGCCCTTCGCGGAGGGGACAGGACGCTCGCCCGTGGCTTCGTTCGCGAGCGTGGTCATGTCGCGTACGGCCTCGGAGAGGTCGAGCGGCGGCCGATAGACCTTGGTCACGCCCATCCGCATCAGCGGCGCGACCTCGCGTTCGAGGATGGTGCCGCCGCCTCCGGCGAACAGGGGGACGTGGGTGATACCTTGCCGCGCCTGCTCGGCGAGCACCTCGCGGAGGAACGACATGTGCCCGCCGTTGTAGGTGCTCACCGCGATGCCGGTGGCGTCCTCCTCGGCCGCTGCCTTGGCGATCTGGTAGGCGCTCTTGTTGAAGCCGACGTAGACCGCCTCCGTTCCCTGCGCGCGCAGGATGCGGGTGATGGCCGCGGCGGCGACGTCGTGGCCGTCGCAGATGGGGGTGGCGATGACGAATCGCGGTGGGCGGTGCATGACGAAAGTATAGCGTGGGGCCTACACGCCGGGTTGTGTCACGAGAGGTGGCATGTAGAATGTAGTCACGAGAGGTATGGTGAAATGACTACATACAGCGTGCGCGAGTTCAAGGCGAAGGTCAGCGAGATACTCCACGGTCTCGAAGACGGCGAGGAGGTCATCATCACGCGCCGTGGGAAACCCTGCGCCAAGCTGATGCCCGTGGACGCCGAGGCGGAGGCCAAGAAACTACCACTCTCGGCACTGAGGGACATGCTGGACCTGCCTGACGCGACTTGGGAAGACTTCATGGAAGCGAAGAAGATCTGGGAACCACGCATCCCGGATGACCTATGACGCAGAGCGAATCGGATGCACCTCTCAGGTTCGTGGTAGATACCAACGCTCTATGGTGGTATATCAGCCGTTCTGATCGGCTCTCCCCTGCTGCGGCAGCCGTGTTCGAGTTGGCGCTGGTAGGCAGAGCGGTGCTCATCGTGCCTGCTATCGCCTTGGCTGAGCTGTACTACGTTTCCGTAAAGATGGGCAGGTCGTATACGCCTGCTGACTTGCTCAATGCCTTGGGAGCGGTGCGAGGCATACGCCTATCTGACCTCGGCAGGACGCAGTTGGAGTTGCTCGACCGGCTGCCGGAGATCCCAGAGATGCACGACCAGCTCATCGCGGCGGAGGCATTGGCGCTCGGCGTGCCGGTCGTGACGCGGGACCCGGTCATCGCCGCATCGCCGCAGGTGCAGTCGATCTGGTAGTGCCTGGAGGCGAAAGCCGTCCGGGCTGCATCGCTGCGGCATCCTGTATACTCGCCCCGTGCCTGCTCTTCTCGAAGCCCGGAACCTCACCAAGCACTATGGCTCCACTGTTGCCCTGGATGGTGTGTCGTTCGATGTGAACGAAGGCGTGACCGGACTGCTCGGCCCCAATGGCGCAGGGAAGAGCACCGCGATGAAGCTCTTCCTGGGCCTTATCCAACCGACCTCCGGCTCGGCGATGCTGCTCGGCGAGGAGCCATACCGCTCCACCGAGGGACGCGCCCGCATCGGCTACATGCCGGAGAACGATTGCCTGCCCAAGAGCATGACCGCCTCCGAGTTCCTGATGCACATGGCGCAGGTGAGCGGCATCCCGCCGGGCCAGGCGCGGACCCGCGCCGCTGACGTGCTTCGTCACGTCGGGCTCGATGAAGAGAGATACCGGCCCATCGGCGAATACTCCACGGGCATGAAGCAGCGCGTGAAACTCGCGCAAGCCATCGTCCACGACCCTGTGCTGGTGCTGCTGGACGAGCCGACCGCGGGCCTCGACCCGGACGGGCGCCAGGAGATGCTGCGCCTCATCCACCGCACGGCAAACACGTTCGGCATCAGCGTCATGCTCTCCACTCACCTGATGGGCGACGTGGAACGCACCGCCGATTCCGTCATCGTGCTCGAGTCCGGCGTGCTCGCGCAGGAAGGTGCTGTCGCGAAGCTCACCGAGGAGACCGAGACGCTGCTCATCGAAGTCGCCGACCGGCACGAGGAGTTCGTCACGGCACTCGCCGCGAAGGGCGTGCTGGCGTCGGACGACGGGCAGCTGCTCATCATCGAACAGGCGCGCGAGGCCGACTACGACCTCATCCGCGACGCTGCGGTCGAGTCCGGCGCGCGCATACGGCGGCTCTCGCCCGAGCGCCGCACGCTCACCGACATCTTCAGGAGCAGACCCGCGTGAGGGCGCGCGAAGCGGAGGTCTTCGACCTCGGATACCAGCGGTACACCGGGCCGCGCGAAGGGCGCAACCGGGCACGGCTGGCGCTTTTCGAGAACGGCGTCCGCACTGTGCTCGGCATCGGGCGCGGAGGCCGCGCAAAGATACTGCCCGTCGGCCTGTTCCTGGCGGTGATGACACCCGCAGTGGTATTCGTCATCATCCTCGCGTTCATCGGCGAGGCGGGTGCGGACTTCATCCCCGGCCCTGCCGACTATTACTCGATCGTGAGCGTCATCCTCATCATCTTCGGGGCGATCATGGCGCCGGAGCTGCTCTGCCCCGACCGCAGAGACAACGTGCTCCCGCTCTACCTGGTCCGACCGCTTACGTCGACCGACTACCTGATCGCGCGCTTCCTTGCATTCTTCGCCATCGTGCTCGTACTGGTCTACGCCGGACAGATCGTCCTGCAGGCGGGACTCATCCTCACGGCCAACGACCAGGTGGACTACATCCGCGACAACTGGCAGGACGTGCCGCGCATCCTGTTCATGGGCGTGCTCATCGCTACGTTCATCTCGGTGGGGCCGCTGGCCGTGGCCGCGTTCACGACGCGACGCGCCTATGCCGCCGCGTTCATCATCGCAGCATGGCTGCTGCTCAACTCCATCAGCGACGGGCTCACCTTCCAGGAGTGCACGACCGAAGGGTTCATCCAGGATGGAGGGACCGTATCGAGCACGATGGAATGCACGCGTCCTGTGGGTGACCTCGCGCCCTACATCGGCCTGCTCAACCTGGGCGGCGTTACGGACAACCTCAACAACATGGTGTTCGACGTAGACCTCGAGCCGGGGGAAGGCTCTCCATCCTCGATGGCCGTCGCCGAGCTGCATGACGCATTCCCGATCGGCGTGTACGTGCTGTGGACGGGCATCCCTGCCCTGCTGCTGTGGCACCGCTACCGGAGGATACGGCTATGACCACCGCGTCCGGACCGGCCGTCGAGGTGCAGAACGTTTCGAAGTGGTACGGCAGCGTCGTTGCGGTGAACGAGGCTTCGTTCGACGTCTACCCTGGCGTGACGGGCATCCTCGGCCCGAACGGCGCAGGGAAGACGACGCTGTTGAGCATGATGTGCGGCCTCGTCAAACCGTCGCGCGGCAGCGTGCGCGTGCTCGGCGAGGAGGTACAGGGCAACATCGGGCTGTACCGGCGCATCGGCGTGATGCTGGAGCATGACGTGCTCTACCCGTTCATGACCGGGCGTGATTTCGTGCGGCTGGCCGCACGCCTGCAGGGAATGAACGACGAGGCGGCGGTAGACCGCGCCATCCACGCGGCGAACCTGGAGGACGCGCAGCACCGGCCCACCGGCACCTACTCGCGCGGGATGCGGCAGCGCATCCGGCTTGCGGGGGCCATCGTGCACGAACCGGACGTCCTGATACTGGACGAACCGTTGAACGGCACCGACCCGCGCCAGCGCGTCGAGTTCGCCGACTTCGTGGCCCGGCTCTCAACGCAGGGCAAGGCCATCCTCATCTCCTCCCACATCCTCGAAGAGGTCGAGGCGCTGGCCGACCGCATCCTGCTCGTCGTGAGCGGCAAGCTGGCGGCGGCGGGCGACTTCCATGCGATACGCGAGAAGTTGGACGAGCGTCCGTTCCAGGTGCGCATCGGCGCGTCGAAGCAGCGGGAGATGGCCGCCGCGCTCGTGGTGCTGGACTCGGTGGAGTCCGTCTCGCTGGACGAGAGCGGCAGCATAGAGGTGCTGACCCGCAATGTTGCCGAGCTGCAGCGCATGGCCCCGAGGCTCGCACAGGACATCGGAAGCCGCCTCTACCGCATCGAACCGCTGGACGACTCGTTGGAGAGCGTCTTCTCGTACGTGGTGCAGCGGTGATCGGAGCGCTCTTCATGCTGGCGCTGCGCCAGGCAGTCACGAGGCGCAAGCTCGCGCTACTCATCATCCTCGCGCTGCTCCCCCTGGGGCTCGCGGTCATCCTCGACTCTACCGTCGCGGAGGAGGGCACGCTCATTGGGCCCGTGCTGGGCGGGCTCGTCATCTCCGTCACGCTTCCGATCACCGTCATGGTGCTCGCGACCGGCGCGTTCGGGAACGAGGTGGAAGACCGCACGCTGAGCCTGCTCACCACGAAACCGGTGCCGCGCTGGACGATCGTGCTCGCCAAGTTCGCCGCAACCGTGGTTGTCGCCGCCCCGCTCATGGCTGCTGTCGCAGCAGTCATTACCATGATGGACCCGGACGGCACCGGGAACGCTCCGCTGGCCGCAGCCGTCGGAGTTGTCGTCGGCGTCGTGGCCTACGCCTCCGCGTTCACCTGGCTGGGGCTGCTCACGACACGCGCGCTCGGGTTTGGCCTGGTGTACGTACTGCTCTGGGAGGCGCTCATCACGACTTTCCTGAGCGGCACGCGCTACCTGAGCATCCGCAGTTACATCTTCGGCACGGCGTACGGGATCAACGACGTGTTCGGCGAAGACCTGACCATCGCGATGACCCCTGCTCTCGTCGGTGCGGCACTGGTGACGGTGGTGTTCTTCCTCCTCACCGTACGGCGTCTCAGCCGGATGGACATCCAGTAAGCGCTGTCTCAGCCGGAGCGATTACAATCGGACGCCCGACACGTTCTGAACTGAGCACGCATGGGCGAACCACAGAAGAAGAAATCGTGGTGGCGCGACACCACGCTCATCACGATGGTGAGCCTGCTGGCTGTCGTCTCACTGGCCGCGTTCATCCTGCACGGCGTGGACGGTCTGCGCGAGGGCGGCGAGAACTCCCTGTTCATCATCCGGCAGGCTGCCCCCGCACTCTTCCTTGGCTTCATCCTGGCCGGGATGCTCACCGTCCTCTTCCCACCGAGGGTGGTCGGACGCTGGATGGGCGACGAGGCAGGGGTGAAGGGTGTGCTGATCGGCGCGGCGGCGGGCGTGCTCTCGCCCGGCGGGCCCTACGTGATGTACCCCATCGTGGCGGCGCTCATGCACGGCGGCGCGGGCATCGCCTCCATCTCCGCCTTCTCCGTTGCGCGGAACATCTTCACTGCCAATCGCTTCCTCGTTTATGAGCTGCCGTTCCTGGGCGTACCGCTGGCGCTCGCGAAGACGCTCTCTACGCTCTGGTTGATCGGCGTGGGGACGCTGCTCGTGCCTGTCGTCTTCCGGCTCATGCCGCGCGGCGCTCAGGAGGCGGCACGGTCGCGTATCGGAGCGTCGGAGCGGGAGGACGCGGAATGACGCTCTATCTCCTTGCCGGGCTGGTGGCCCTGACCCTGTTCCTCGTTTTCCGCAAGGACGGCTTCGCTGGTGCCCGCTATGGCGTGGAGACGAGCGCCCTCTTGCTGCGCACTGTAGCCCGGATGCTGGTGCTCGGGATGGTGCTCGCAGGGATGACGCAGGTCATCCTGCCGCAGGAGGTCATCACTCGATGGATCGGCGACGAGTCCGGCTTCACGGGCATCCTCATCGGCGCAGCTGTGGGCGCGCTGGTGCCCGGCGGGCCGTACGTCGTGATTCCGCTTGCGGCGTCCATCTTTCTCTCAGGCGCGGGGGTCGGGCCGGTTGCGGCGCTGATCACGGCGTGGAACACCATCCCGTTCTCGCGCACGGTCATGTGGGAGCTGCCATTCCTGGGAGGCGCGTTTACCACAAGCCGGATGCTCGTGAACCTGCCCTTCCCGATCGTGGCGGGGATCCTCACCCCGCCGGTCTACCGGCTGCTCGTCTGAGCGGGCCTGCTAGGAACCGAACACTTCCAGCGTCGGGAGCAACAGGTCGTCCAGCACCGCCTCGCGCTGGTACGGGAACCCTATGACCGCTGCGAGGAATATGCTGGTGGCGCCAGTATCGGATGCGGGAGCCTGGGCTGCTGCTATGGCTTGCAATCTCCCGTCGATCTCGATCAGGACCACACGCCAGCTCAGGTCGCGAACGGAAACCGCGTCCAGCTCTTCCGGCTCGACCCCCGGTATGCTGCCGATCTGTTGCTCCACGAACTGATCGACTGTCACCCCGGGGATGACAGTCTGTATGAGCAGAGGACCGGCTATCTCATGCCGGAGGAACCTGCCCGGCTGATTCTCCAGCGGCTCCCAGCCCTGGGGTTCCGCGACCTTCACTCCGAACGGGGAATCCGCCGTCGTAAGGGTTATCTCCCCCAGGGGCGCCACCCAGGCGGGAGAGGAGAACTCCTCCGATACGCACGATGTGCCAGGTGCGTCTTCTCCGTCGAGGAACGCGTTGATGATCGACTTTGCGCAGTCGCCTTCGAGGATGATGCCGTGCCCGACCGCTGGGAACTCGACGAACGTGGCGTTGGAAAGGTTCGCCGCGACCGCCATCCCTGAGGAAGGCGGCGTGACAGGGTCGAACTCGCCCGCGAGGACCAGCGTCGGGATGTCGCTCCGCACAGGCTCGTTCTCCACCGGCGGGGACGGTTGCACGTCCCAGAGAGCGCACGTATCGATCGCATCCTGCGCGTACGTCCCTTCAGGGTCCTGGAGGCGGGCGAACAGTGGACTGGCCTCAATACTGGCGGCGATGGCCTCCTTCGTCGTGAATGCGGTCTCGTCCGCACAGCGTGTCGAGAGGTGCATCCCCAACGAGAAGAACGCGTCGTTGATGAGGCTGTTGGAGAGCATGAGGTTCGCAGGCTCCACGTTCCCCTGCGCGGCCTCGGTGATGATCTCCGGCAACCAGGGTATGACGTCCGTCTGGTAGAAAGCCTCGAAGACGAGCCAGGCGAGGCGTTCGCCGGTCATGAGCGTATCGACGCGTTCGCCATCGAGCGAGAACGATGCCTCGCCCGGCTCCGGTGAAGCCGAGAGCCTTTCGAACGCCTCTATCAACGTGTCTTCGAGATCGGGATAGTGCTCGTTGCAGGCGCTGTCCGCCGCGCAGGAGTCGAGCAGCAGGCGGAATGATCGTTCGGAGCCTGAAGCGAGCCGAGCGAACAGGTCGAACTCTAGGGGATAAGAGGAGTCCAGCACGACGCGCCGCACGCCGTCCGGGAAGTCGCGCATCACGTTCTGCGCCAATCTCGTCCCGTACGACGACCCGTACAGGTCCCACTGCTCATGACCGAGCGCAATGCGCAGACGGTCGACATCGGCTGCGTTCGCGGCGCTGTTGACCAGCGAAAGATCTATCCCCTCCCCCACGAGACGGTCCCGGCACGTTTGGAGTGCATCCGACCAGAGCTCGTTCTCCTCCGCGATGGGGAGCGCCTGGCCTATCAGCTCCCGGGTGAGTTCGCGCGTCTCCGGACAGCCGAGCTCTGGCCGGGAGAAGCCCACGCCGCGCTGGTCGAATACGACTACGTCTCTGCTCTCGTTCAGCGGCTCCAGGACCACTCCGCCGCTCACCTCCAGTCCCTCGAGCGCGTTCCCGCCGGGGCCTCCGTCCAGGTAGATGACCGGGACGTCGCTGGTCCGCTCGCCGGTCGCGGGGAAGATGGCCACGGCGATCTCGTACGTTCCGGCGTTCGGGTCGTCGTAGTCGGCGGGGACGGTCAGGTAGCCGCATTCGGCAGCCCACAGGGAGGTGCCAGGTTCGTTGCTGAAGGGGCAGTCGTCCTCCCGGAAGGCATCTTTCGCCGCAGGGATATCGGGTGCCGGAGTGGGAACTGTCGTGGGCGTGGGAGTCGGCTCCGGCGCTGGTTCCGGCGTTGGTGTTGCCGTCGGCGCAGGCGTTGGAGTCGGCTCGGGCGTTGGCGTGGGAGTCGGGGCTGGTTGAGGGGATTCGCAGGCTGCGAGGAGAGTCAGGCAGGCGACAAGAACCAGGGCGGCGATATGCGGGGATCTCATGGATTAATGCTAGCACAAGGAGGGGCGCCCACATGGGCGCCCCTGAATTCGATGCTGCCCGGTACGAGCAGAGCGCTAGTCTTCCGAAGTAAGCTCGCTCTGACCCCGGTACATCCCCAGCCCGATGATGATGAAGCAGAGGGAACCGAACGAAAGCATCCCGTTGTCGATCCTGAGGATCACGATGGGATCGATCCCCGGGGCGTGCTGGAGGACCAGGAAGTTGATGGCCGCCAGAACCCCCATGAGGGCAAGGCCGTAGGAAGCCAGCTTGTAGATGCTCATCGCCCCGAAGCGGGAGCCAAGGCCGAGGCCAACGAGGATGGATGCGAGGGGATAGACGGCAACAAGGGCTATGACGACGCCGGCCATCGGTGCGTAGACGCTGAGGGCAAGGTCTGCGAAGAACGCCTGGTCGGCGCCGGATGCTTCCATGCTGCGCTGCATCAGGTGGATGCTGAAGTGCCGCATGCCCATCGCGATGGCGTAGAGGGCCCATCCGAACAGGCTCGCGAACACTCCAAGCCGCAGGAGCGAACCTCCGAGCCCCTCCTGCTTGGACAGGCGGAGCCACGTGAGGGCAGCGTACGCGTAGAGGAACATCCCGATGATCGATACCATGGACGCCAGATGCGCAAGGCTCGCATTATCGGCCATCGCATCGAGGGCAACAGGGAAGTCGGTCTGGTCCACCGGGTCCAGCAGTACGCCCCCGGGAAAGATGAGCGATGCGAGCACTAGCATGATGACCCCGGCTAAGAGGGCCAACCCTCCGAGCCTGGTAGCGGGGTTCGTTGTGGTCGATGCTGCCATGTCCGTCTCCTTCCGGGCGCGCGGCACCCGCCTGAGGATGGTGAAACGGTACCATTCAGGAGATTCGACACGCAATGCGGAAGACCCACGTTCCGGTGGGGAATTCAGAAGGCGAAGCGGAAGAAGGATCTCCTTCCGTTGGTCGCCGTCTTGCAGCGATTGCAGGATGCTGTTGTACCTCCAGCGATGGCGCGGAACGGTGCCGGATGGCACACTGTAGCGCGCTCATCAGCACCAGCACCGGCCAAGGAGGAGAGCGTGAAGGCAGTCCGGTTCCATGAGTTCGGCGGCCCCGAAGTCTTGCGCTACGAGGACATCCCCGAGCCTGAGCCCGGGCCCGGAGAGGCCGTCCTGCGGCTCGGCGCGTGCGGCGTCAACTTCATCGATACCTACCAGCGCACCGGCGCGTACAACGTCGCGCTGCCTCACATCGCGGGGCAGGAGGGTGCGGGAGAAGTCGTCGCGGTTGGCGAGGGCGTCACGAACGTCGTGGTCGGCGAGCACGCGGGCTATACGGGTACAGGCGCGTCGTACGCGGAGTACGTCAAGGTTTCTGCGGACCGCCTGGTGAAACTGCCGGAAGGCGTGGACGACGCCGCAGGCGCAGCGGTGCTGTTGCAAGGGATGACGGCGCACTACCTGATGGCATCGACCTTCCCGCTGCAGCCGGGCCACACCTGCCTCGTGCACGCAGCCGCGGGAGGCGTCGGCCTGCTGCTCACACAGATGGCGAAGATGCGCGGCGCGCACGTCATCGGCACGGTCTCGACGGAGGAGAAGGCGCAGTTGGCGCGCGAGGCCGGAGCAGATGACGTGATCCTGTACACACAGCAGGACTTCGTTGCGGAGGTCGACCGCATCACCGGCGGCGCGAAGCTGGACGTGGTCTACGACTCCGTGGGGAAGGACACTTTCGACGGCAGCCTGGACTGCCTCGCGCCGCGCGGCTACCTCGTGCTCTTCGGACAGTCGAGCGGACGCGTGCCGCCGGTCGACCCGCAGTTGCTCAACGCGAAGGGGTCGCTGTTCCTTACCCGCCCCACCCTCGCCAGCTATGCGCTCACACGAGAGGAGATCGACTGGCGCGCGAGCGAGATATTCGGCTGGCTCGCGGAGGGCGCGCTCAACGTTCGCGTCGGCGCGAGTTTCGCTCTGTCTGAAGCGGCCGAGGCGCACCGGCAGTTGGAAGGTCGCCTCACAACGGGCAAAGTGCTGCTGATCCCGTAGGAAGCCTCGTCATTCCCGTACCGGCGGGAACCTAGAGTGCGCGGGCAGCGCACAAACACCTCTCGGGGAAGGCCCCGGCCTGCTTCAGCCTTCTCGCACGCTGAATCCGGTGCGGCCGGGACGTCGTAAACTGTAATTGAGGACTCGCAGAGCCAAGGGGGTGCATGATGGGTGGTGTGTCGCAGTTCATCCGCAAGTACCGAGGACGTCTCATCGTCGCCGCCGTTATCGTTGCGATACCCGTGCTGGCGCTCGCATGGTGGCTCGGTTCACCGCTGTTCATCAACAAGACCGTGGATGAAGAGTTCCCGTACAGCGTGGGCGCCCTGGTGCCGGAAGGCATGACGCGCGCCCAGGTGGACCAGACCATGACCACGATGGCCATGATGGAAGAAGAGGTGTCTGAGGCGATGCCCGAGGCGCTGCCTCTGACTGCGGACGAGATGATGGCATCGGTCATGGAGAGCATGACGCCGGAAGTGATGACCGAGGCGATACAGAGCATGACGCCGGAGATGCGGGCCGAGGTTGCCGAGACGATGGCCGAGGCAGTCCCCGGGATGACGCCTGAGATGGTGGCCGAAGCGATGGCGACCATGTCGCCGGAGATGATGGCCGGCGTGATGCAGAACATGACCCCGGAGATGATGGCCCAGGTGGCCACGATGATGCCGGAGATGATGGCGCCGAGCGGCCCTGTAGCCCTCAAGCGTGGCATGTTCCGCGACGCGGACAGCTTCCACAAGGGTGAGGGCTCCGCGACCCTCTACGAGCTGCCGGACGGCTCGCACGTGCTCCGCTTCGAGGACTTCCGCGTGACGAACGGGCCCGATCTGCGCGTCATCCTCGCGTCACACCCGGACCCGATGAGCCGTGGTAACGTGCACAGCGGAGAGTACGTGGAGTTGGGCAAGCTGAAGGGCAACATCGGCAACCAGAATTACCCGTTGCCTGAAGGCCTGTCGCCGGACGACTACAACTCCGTCATCATCTACTGCAAACCGTTCCAGGTGATCTTCAGCGTAGCGCCGCTGTTGGAGGGATGAGCCAGGTCCGGTGTCTCTCTGCACTCCGCCGGTGAGTGACACGAAGCCCTTTCGCTGTGGTCCTCACCGGCGGTAATCTGAGAGCCTATGGCGCCTCACATGTGGCATGGCAACGCGGGTGTGGACGCAATGTCCGGTGCGACCAGCCAACAGGTGGCTCCATTTGGCCTCATTCCGGCATCATTCATCCTCGTTCTGGCCTCGTTTCGGCTCCGCCCTGGCCCCATTGGAGGGCGGGTACCCCGAGTGAATGAGGCCAATTGATGCCGAATGATGCCGCCTCGGGTAGATCCGGCTGTCGTCATTCCTGCGAAGGCAGGAACCTCGCAGCCCTGGGGGACCCTGCTAGACTGCGCCACACGCCACACGAGGGGGTTGCGTCATGTTCCACGGCAACAAGGTCATAGACGTTCACGGCCACCACTCCACGCCTGTGCAGTTCCGGGCTTATGCCTATAACATGATTGCCCTGCGCACACCGGTCGGCAGTTCGCTGCAGATACCGGAGAAGGCGATGGAAGAGGCGCAGGCCCGCCACCTCGCGATGATGGACGAGCGCAACGTGGAGGTGCAGTTCATCTCGCCGCGTCCTGTCGCGATGATGCACTGGGAGATGCCGCACATCGTTGAGCACTGGACAGCCGTGACGAACGACGTCATCCACCAGACGTGCGAGATGTACCCGGACCGGTTCGTCGGCGTTGCGCAGCTGCCGCAGGTGGGCGTGGACTACGCCAACGACACGAGCGGCTGTGTCGCCGAGTTCGAGCGGTCCGTGAGCGAACTCGGGTTCGTCGCGGCGACGGTCAACCCCGACCCCGGCGGCGA
This sequence comes from Dehalococcoidia bacterium, assembly GCA_965116305.1. GTDB lineage: Bacteria > Chloroflexota > Dehalococcoidia > Lucifugimonadales > Australimonadaceae > Bin16. Next base: position 1,115,300 of record OZ220673.1, read on the forward strand.
CCGGCGAGCGCCGGGCATGAACGACCCGTACTGGTTCCCCATCTACCGGAAATCCTCGGAACTGCAGGCGCCGCTCATCGTGCACGCCTCCATCTCACGCGACCCGCGTCTCACCATCATCCCCCACAGCTACCAGTACAACTTCATGACGGAACAGGCGCTCGCCACACAATTGCTGGAACAGAGCGACGTGTTCGACCGGTTCCCCGACCTCAAGGTGCTCGTCTGCCACTGCGGCGGTGCGCTCAGCCGGTTCATCCCGCGAGCACAGTCGTCCGGGGTCGCGGGCGGCGGGCAGGTCGGCATCGGCAACGTGGGCATGCCGGCGCACGAGAACGAGCAGCGCACCTGGGCCGACAACCTGTTCTTCGACACCTGCGCCTATGACAAGGACTACCTTGCGACGGCGATGAAGCACAAAGGCATCGATCAGATGTGCTTCGGCACCGAGTCGCCCGGCAGCGGCACCGGCGTCCTCAACCCCGACACCGGCCGTCCCGCCGACGACATGCTGCCGGTCATCGACTCCATCGAGTTTCTGACCGACAACGACAAGCGCAAGCTCGTCCATGACAACGCGCTCAGGGTCTTTCCCCTCTTCAGGGACTAAGAGTGACGAAGGGTTAGCTGTGGCGGACTTCAGGGTCATCGGCCATCCGGCAGGCAGGACCGAGGGGCCGGACAAAACGACCGGCAGTGCGCTCTATGCGTTCGACGTGTGCCCGCCAGGGACGCTCTGGGCAAAGGCGCTGCGCAGCCCCTACCCCGCCGCTCGTATCAGGGCCATTGACACTTCCCGGGCTGAAGCGCTTCCCGGCGTCCATACGGTGCTGACCGGGGCCGATGTCGCTGGGCGGTTGCAGGGACGCCAGGTACGCGACGTGCCGCTGCTGGCGCAGGACGTTGTCCGCTTCGCTGGCGAGAAGGTCGCGGTCGTTGCTGCCGACGACGAAGAGACAGCCCTGCGCGCTGCCGGCATGATCGCCGTCGAGTACACAGAGATGACGCCGCTGCTCGATGCGCAACAGGCGGCACAGCCGGACGCGCGCCTCATCCATCCCGATATGGGCGCATACGACGGCTTCCGCCGCCCACCCGCGCAGCCGGCCAACGTCTTCTTCAGCGCGACGTTCGGGATCGGTGACGTGGATGCCGGATTTGCCGAGGCCGAACTCGTCTTCGAGGACGAGTACCGCTGCAGCAGGACGCATCCGGCATTCTTCGAACCGCGCTGCTGCGTCGTTTCGGTGGAGAGCGATGGACGCGCGCACGTGTGGTCGTCCAACAAGACCCCGTTCGGACTCAGGCAGGCGCTGGCCCTCGCTGTGGGCGCCGACGAGGAATCCATCGTCGTTCACCCCGTTCACGTGGGCGGCGACTTCGGGTCGAAGACCGCGCCGTTCGACGAACCTCTCGCCTATCTGCTTTCCGTAAGGACGGGCCGTCCGGTGAAGATGGTGATGGACCAGGTGGAGGAGCTCGGCGCGGGCAATCCGAAGCACGCCGCTGTGATGCGCGTCAGGACCGGCGTGACGCGCGACGGCCACATCACGGCGCACCTGCAGGAGATGTACTTCGACAGCGGCGCCTACGCCGGACTGATGCCGCTGGGTGCGCTGGCGGGAGTCGACCGCATCGCGGCGAACTGGCACATCCCGAACGCGCGCTTCGAACAGTACCACGTCTATACGAACAATCTGCCGGGAGGCTACATGCGCGGTCCCGGCGAGGTGCAGGGCTCCTTCGCGATGGAGTCGCACCTGGACGAGATCGCGCGGCGCCTCGAGATGGACCCGGTGGAGTTCCGTCTCAAGAACATCCTGCAAGACGGCCAGCGCACACCGATGAACGAGCTCTTCGGGGAAGTGCGAGCTGAGGAGACGTTGCGTGCGGCAGTCGAGCGGAGCGGCTACGGCGGACCGAGGCGCCCCGGCATCGGCAGGGGCATCGCCATGTGCGCGCGTCCGGCAGGCGGCGGCGAGTCCTACGCGGAGGTCGTCCTCAATGCCGATGCATCGGTGGTCGTCAGGACGCCCATCTTCGAGCCGGGCACCGGTGCATACACGATATTCGCGCAGGTCGCCGCCGAGGTGCTCGGCGTGGATGTTGGTAACGTGGACGTGCAGGTGTGGGACACCGACGCCGTTCCCTTTGACTCCGGCGTCGCGGGCAGCCGCACGACGCGCATGGCAATCCCGGCGGTACACGAGGCGGCGGAAGCCACCCTGAGCGCATTGCTCGAGGCCGCCGCGTCGCAGACGGGTTGGCCGGTCGATGCGCTGACCAACGAGGACGGGCAGATATGGCACGGCGGAACCGAATCCATATCGTGGACGAGCGTGGTCGAGGCTGCTGGCGGAACCATCAACGGCAGGGGACATTCGCAGGTCATCGGTCAGCCGGAGCACACGGCGTTCGCCGCTCAGGTGGCGGAGGTTGAGGTCGACGAGGAGACCGGCCAGGTCAAGATCCTGCGGTTCACGAGCGCGCACGACGTCGGCACCATCATCAACCCCATCGCGCACCAGGGCCAGATCAACGGCGCGGTTGTGATGGGCTTCGGCTACACGTTGCAGGAGGAACTGCTGACGGACGCAGGCAGAGTCACAACGCTCTCACTGGCCGACTTCAAGCTGCCGAACGTCGCCGATCTCCCTGCGTTGGAGACGGTACTCGTGACATCCGATGCGGGAGCGGCCCCGTACAACGCGAAGGCCATCGGCGAGGTGCCGCTGCTCGCTGTCGCGCCCGCTATCGCCAATGCCGTCCGGGACGCCACCGGGTTTCGCATGAAGGACCTGCCGCTCACTGCGGAACGTGTGCTGACGGGACTCAGGGCCCATCTGCCATGCTGAGCGGAGCGTAGCGGAGTCGAAGCATCTCTCAGGTGAAGATTGCTGTTCAAAGCGTCCTAGCCCGCCTCGCCCTGCGAAGTCAGCAGCGTGATGAGCGCCGAGATGTCGCTCTCGCTCAGTCCGCGAGCCATGCCCTCATCGAACAGTGCGCGCGTCCGTTGTACGAGCGGCAGCGGAACGCCAAGGTCGGCAGCAGCGTCCTCCACAAAGCCGAGGTCCTTGGCGAGCAGGCGCACCGGCGCGAGCGAGCCGTAGTCGCCGGAGAGCAGCATCGGCCCGTTGCGCGCGAGCATGCCGCTGGCGCCCCAGGAGGTCGCGAGCACGTCGAGCAGCTGCCGGCCGTCCGCTCCCGCTGACGTGCCGAACAGGAACGCCTCGCAGGCTGCCATCGTGTGGATACCGACGAGGAGCTGGTTCGTGAGCTTGACGACGCTGCCCTGCCCCACAGGGCCCACGAGGTTCAGGCTCGCGCCCATCGCCTCGAGCACCGGACGTGCCGCCTCGAAGTGCCGCTCCTCCCCGCCCGCCATGATGGTGAGCGTGCCACTCTCGGCGCGCTCCACTCCGCCGGAGACCGGCGCGTCGAGATAACCCCCGCCGCGTTGAGCCGTGGCATCGCCCACGCGCACCGCGAGCGACGGCGCGATCGTGCTGTGCTCGATGAGGACCTGCCCTGCCTGCGCATTGGCGGCGAGTCCGTCCGCGCCCAGGTAAACGGCCTCCGAAGTCGCCACGTCCGGCAGGCACGTGCAGATGACTTCCGCACGCACTGCCATATCGGCGAGCGAAGCGGCTTCCTCCGCGCCTGCGGCAACGAGCGCCTCGACCGGAGGACGGGAGCGCGACAGCACCAGCACGGAGAATCCGGCACTGAGCAGGTTCAGCGCCATGGGCTTCCCCATGCGTCCGAGCCCTACGAATCCGACGGTGGTGGTCATGGGCGCAGGATACGCGAACGGCGTCTCGTGCGTTTTGACACGCCACCCGTGCTCCCGTACAGTTGCACCGGCGTAACGCTCAGGAGGGACCACGTATGGCAACCGCGCCCGCACAGGCACAGCAGACCTATGTCCGCAGGCCGCAGTTCTACGACCAGTGGATGGAAGCGCAGGACATCCCCATCTACCGCGACTACTACATCGAGGACGGGCGTACCATCGAGCTCGGCTATTGGAAGGAGCGCGGACACAACGCGGCGTTCCTGCAGCTTGCGGGCCAGGAGGGCGTTTCCGAGGCACGTATCACCGAGGTCCCCGCGGGCGGTTCCGTCCCGCCGTTCAAGATGACGCTGGAAGACGTCGTCTACGTCCTCAGCGGGCGCGGCGTCACCACCATCTGGAAGGACGGCGGCGAGAAGCACTCGTTCGAGTGGACCGACCACGCGATGTTCCGCATCCCCGGCAACTACTGGGTGGAGTACGCGAGCATGTCCGGCGGTCAGCCCGCGCGGTTGCTGCACTACAACAATATGCCCATCGCGATGTCGGCCGCGAAGGACGCGAACATCTTCTTCAACACACCGCTCCAGCCGCAGGAGGAGCTGATCTCCTCTGACGAGTTCTACTCCGACGCTGTCGTAGTGGACAACGATCCGTCCGGCCGCGGTGCGGTGCGCCAGTACTGGGTGGGCAACTTCTTCCCTGACATGCGCGCCTGGGACAGGCTCGTCCCGTTCAAAGGGCGCGGCGCGGGCGGCACGACCGTGTTCGTGCAGTACCCCGGCTCCGAGCTGACGGCGCACATGTCCGTCTTCCCGGCGAAGACGTACAAGAAGGGGCATCGCCATGGCCCCGCCTACGTCATCGTCATCCCTGCGGGCGAGGGCTTCTCGGTCATGTGGCCGGAAGGGCAGGACAAAGTATTCATCCCGTGGCACGAGGGCAGCATCTTCGTGCCGCCGAACCGCTGGTTCCACCAGCACTTCAACGTGGGCGAACAACCGGGGCGCTACCTTGCGTTCCACCCCCTGCCTCAATTCACGGGCTTCGTGGACGAGAATGTCGACCGCTCCGCCGATCAGTACGAGTACCACCAGGAGGCGCCGGAGATCCGAGAGCGATTCGAGGCAGAGCTGGCCAAGCGAGGGCTCAAGAGCGAGATGCCCCCCGCGTGCTACACGGACCCCAACTACAAGTTCGAGAACGAGAAGGACTGACCCGAAAGGGCACCAGCGAATCGTTGAGAGGGGCCGGTACACCGGCCCCTCTCTTTTCGTTACGGAGGCGCATGATGGCAGACGCAGTTACATTCGAGGCAGTGGCGCCAGCCCATCCGGACGCCGAGGCGCTTATGGCGATGCTCGATGCGGAGGTGGCGGACCTCTACAAGGGAACGAAGGCCAGCACCGGCGCATTGAGCACGGAGATGAAAGCAGTTTTCAACGGCGTCTTCCTCGTCGCGCGACGCGGCGGTGTTCCGGTCGCCTGTGGCGGCGTGCTGTTCCTCGACAACACCAAGTGCGAACTGCGCCGCATCTACGCCCTACCCGAGGAGCGCGGCTCCGGAATGGCGCGTTCACTCATTGTTGAACTGGAGCGGGCCGCGTCCGAGCACGGGATGTCGCGCATCTTGCTGGAGACCGGTGACCGCCAGCACCGCGCGATGCGTTTCTACGAGGCGCTCGGCTATACGCACGTACCACCCTACGGTGAACACGTCGATGAATGGTGGTCCGTCTGCTACGAGAAACGCATCCTGCCTGCCAGCATCACGTTCGAACCCGCCACACCGGATGTCCCGGAGGTTGCGGCGCTCCTCGCTGCGTATGAGGCGGAGTTCCTGTCGCTGAATACGGTCGAGGAATCGGGCTGGACCGGGGAGGCCGTACACCAGCACATCGCAGCCATGTTGCTCGTTCGCCGCGATGGTCGCCCCGTTGGGTGTGGCGCCCTACGGATACGGGATGCCGCCACAGCCGAGTTGAAGCGTATGTACGTCATCCCTGACGAGCGTGGCAGAGGCATCGCGACTGGACTCGTGGCCCGGCTGGAGCGCATGGCTGTCGAACGCGGTGCGACACGGATGGTGCTCGACACCACGGTGCACATGACGGACGCCATTCGCCTCTACGAGCATCTGGGGTACATGCCCACCGAACCGTTCGGCACTTCTGCGCCCGCATTGGTCTACTACGAGAAGCGCCTGGCCTAGTCGCGGATGTCCTGCAGGAACATGGATGTCGGCATCTCGTGGCCGAGGCCCATTTCGCGCGCCTTGTCGTAGACCACCTTCCCAACGGCGGCGAACTGCAGGCCCTGGTTGCCGCCGTTCAGGTAGAGCGTGATGTCGTCGCGCGACGTGCGCCCATCCACGACGCCGTTCACGACGTCGGTGAACGTTGGGTAGGAGGATGTGCTGAAGCGCCGCATACCCCCTCCGCTTGGAGGCAGGCGCTTCATCTCCTCTTCGGTTCCCGCCACGAACGCCACAGGGCTGTGGCCGCGTCCATACTGGATACGTGGGTCTTCCTCCAGCTTCGCGCCGGCGATGCCCTGCCGGATGATGACGTTCGCCTTCTTGAACACGGTCTCGTCGAGCTCGTAGCCGCCTAGGTTGGTTACGTGCATCCCCGGCTCCAGCCATTCGCCGTTGAACACGGGTTGCATAGCATCCGTGCAGGTGGAGACGATGTCTGCGCCGCGGACGGCCGACTCGGGATCGTCGACCGGCTCGATGTCGATGTCGAGCAGGTCCATCATCTCGGCGGCGTACGCCTCGCGGTTGCGCTTGGTGGGACTGTAGACGCGTACCTTCTCGATTGGACGCTCGTTGCAGAACGCCTTGAGGTAGGTGCGCGCCATGCCGCCGGAGCCGAGCATCCCTACGACGCGCGAGTCCTCGCGTGCGAGGTAGCGTGTGCCGAGCCCTCCGCCCGCGCCGACGCGCATGTGCTGGAGTTCGCCGTCGTTGATGATGGCGAGCGGTTCGCCGTTAACGGTGCTGAACAGGAAGATGAGCCCGCAGTACGTGCCGGGCTCGACGCAGTGCTTCTCCTCCGTCCAGTTCCCGTTCTCGTCCTCAGGCCAGGAGACGATGTCCGACTTCATGCGGATGGCGAACACGCCGAGGTCGCGGCTCGCGCCTTCCATCGTGCCCCATCGGTAGTAGTCCTCCTCCCTACCGGTGGGAACGTACATGTCGATGCGCGGGCGGTGGATCGCTGCACCGTCGACCAGTCCGCGAAACGCGGTGTCCTGCGAATCGATGGCGTCGCCGATAGTGAGGATCTGCTGGACGGTCTGATTGTCTATGAACAGCATCGCGTGCTCCTTTGTGTTCAGTCAGGATGCGAGACCAAAGTTGTCTTCGTATTTCTACTCTCCTCAACCGATTCTCACAAGCACAGCCCTACTGCGGCTTGAAGGCTCCCCCGCCGGTGCGCAGGTTCGCTAGAATGGGGATAGCACCCTGTCCACTGGAGGCGGCATGACGACCCGGACGAGCGCTCCCCCCGACGAACTCTGCATCAACTCCATCCGCTTCCTCTCCATAGACGCCGTCCAGAAGGCGAACAGCGGACACCCCGGTGCGCCGATGGGGGCTGCACCCATGGCCTATGCGCTCTGGGACAGGTTTCTGAAGCACAATCCTGCCGACACGTCCTGGCCTGATCGCGACCGCTTCGTGCTCTCCGCTGGCCACGCTTCCATGCTCATCTACTCCCTGCTGCACCTCACCGGCTACCCGGTAACGCTCGACGACATCCGCGAGTTCCGGCAGTGGGAGAGCAGAACACCCGGTCACCCCGAGTACGGCCTGACTCCTGGTGTCGAGGTAACGACCGGCCCGCTCGGCCAGGGGTTCGCGAACGGTGTTGGCATGGCATACGCAGAGCGGTTGCTTGCGGAGCGCTACAACCGGCCGGGGCACGAGATCATCGACCACTACGTCTACGGCATCTGCTCGGACGGCGACCTCATGGAGGGCGTCGCATCGGAGGCCGCATCGTTCGCGGGCACGCACAAGCTCGGCAAGATCATCTACCTCTACGACGACAACGGCATCTCGATAGAGGGCGACACGGACGTCACATTCCTTGAGGACGTGGGCACCCGCTTCCGCGCTTACGGCTGGCACGTCGTCGGCCCCATAGACGGCATGGACCTGCCAGCCGTCGAAGCCGCGCTGCGCGAGGCGCAGGCCGAACGTGAACGTCCCAGCCTCATTGTGGCGCAGACGACGATCGGCTACGGCAGCCCCAACAAGGCGAACACGGGCGGCGTCCACGGGGCTCCGCTCGGCGCGGACGAGGTGACGCTCACCCGTGAGACACTGGGATGGCCGTACGAGCCGTTCATCGTGCCCCAGGAGGCACTCGACCACATGCGCCTCGCCCTGGAGCGCGGGGCCGACGCGCAGGCCGACTGGGAGCGACGCCTGGCTGAGTACCGCGCTGCCTACCCCACCGAGGCCGCGCAGTTGGAAGCAGACCTCAACGGTGATCTGCCCGAAGGCTGGGCTGACGCACTCGACGATCTCTTCGCGAATGAAGAGAAGCCGCTTGCGACCCGCGAGGCGGGAGGACGCGTGATGAACGCGATAGCGGGGCGCCTGCACACACTCGTCGGCGGCTCCGCGGACCTTGCGCCGTCCAACAACACCATGCTTCGCGAATACATGAATGCAGACGGCGAGAGAGTCGCGCCGCACAACATGCACTTCGGCGTGCGGGAGCACGCGATGGGCTCCATCGCGGGCGGGATGGCCCTGCATGGCGGGGTGATCCCCTATACGGGGACGTTCCTCATCTTCTCCGACTACATGCGCCCACCGATGCGCCTCGCCGCGCTCATGGGGCAGCGCGTCATCTACGTGTTCACGCACGACTCTATCGGACTCGGCGAGGATGGCCCGACGCACCAGGCAGTCGAACAGCTCATCGGGCTGCGCTGCGTGCCGAACATGGTCGTGCTGCGCCCGGCGGAGGCTACCGAGACCGCAGTGGCCTGGCGCGCCGCGATCGAACGCAAGACAGGTCCCACAGTGCTCGTCTTCACACGCCAGGGGCTGCCTGTGCTGGACAGGAGCGTGTATCCGTCTGCTGACGGTGTGCTGCGGGGGGCTTATGTGCTCTGGGAGTCATCCGAGAACCCGGAGGTCATCCTCATCGGGACGGGTTCCGAAGTGCAGATCGCGCTCGATGCGGGCAAGGTGCTCGCTGAGAAGGATATCGCGGCGCGGGTCGTCTCGATGCCGTCGTGGGAGCTGTTCGACGCGCAGCCGAAAGAGTACCGCGACACTGTACTGCCCGTATCGATCACGGCACGGGTGTCGGTCGAAGCCGGACGCACGATCGGCTGGGAGCGGTACGTGGGCACGGACGGCATCTCGATAGGAGTGGACACGTTCGGTGCGTCCGCCCCGTACCAGCGCATCTACCAGGAATACGGCCTCACCGCTGAACGCGTTGCAGAGGCTGCCGAATCGCTCGTGCGCGGAGGAGCATAGTCTTATGACGCTTGCTCTATACTGCGCCCGGTCTGTAACACGGAACGGCAGAAGCGACGGACACGCATGACGCAACGAACGCAACAACCCACATCTCCCCTCGGGCCGCATCAGCGAGCAGTTACGAATGCGCTGACGCGACTCGCGCGCAGCAACGTCATGGCGCGCATCTGGGACAAGGACCACACGGTCTGGAACGACGACCCCACCGAGATTGCCGATCGGCTCGGCTGGCTGACCATCTCGCGCGACATGACGGAACACGTGAGCGACCTGCGTGCGTTCGCAGAAGAGGTCCGCAACGAGGGCATCAGGGACGTGGTGCTGCTCGGCATGGGCGGCAGCAGCCTGGGACCGGAGGTGCTGCGGCAGTGCATCGGCAGCGCACCGGGGTTTCCCGCTCTCACCGTGCTCGACTCCACTGTCCCTGCGAGGATCGGCACCGTAACGCGCTCCATCGACCCGGCGCGCTCGCTCTTCATCGTCTCCTCCAAGTCCGGCGGCACGATAGAGCCGAACTCGTTCTACAAGCACTTCCGCACCATCGTGGAAAGTGCGGTCGGCGTGGAGCACGCGGGCAAGCACTTCGTCGCTATCACGGATCCGGGGACGTCGCTGGAAGCGCTTGGAGCTTCGCAGGGCTTCCGCCGCGTCTTCGAGAACCCCCCTGACCTCGGCGGGCGCTACTCCGTCGGTTCGTTCTTCGGGCTCGTGCCCGCCGCACTCTGTGGTATGGACTGTGGCAAACTGCTGGACCGCGTCTCGCAGATGGCCGCACGTTGCGAGGCCGGGGCCGGCGTCCGGAACAATCCCGGCGGCTGGCTAGGCGCTGCCATCGGGGGGCTGACGCTTCAGGGACGCGACAAGCTCACGCTCGTCGCATCGCCGGAGGTCGCGAGTTTCGGGCTCTGGGTAGAACAGCTCATCGCGGAGAGCACCGGCAAGGACGGCAAGGGCATCGTCCCCGTCGTCAACGAACCGCTGCTCGAAACTGATGCGTACGGCGACGACCGCCTCTTCGTGCACGTGCGCCTCTCCGGCGGCGACAACGCGGCGGCAGACGTGGGACTGGAACGCATCAGGGATGCGGGCCATCCGGTCATCACGCTGGAGATGGACGACGTATACGACGTCGGCGCAGAGTTCTTCCGTTGGGAGATGGCCACCGCGGTTGCCGGGCACCTGCTCGGTATCCAACCCTTCGATCAGCCGAACGTCCAGCAGGCGAAGGACGTGACGAACCGCGTCTTGGAGACGTACGTGAACGAAGGCGCGCTGCCTGATGCGGAGGAAGGCTCGGTCACCGGCCTGCTCGGAGAGGCAGCCGAAGGCGATTACCTCTCCATCATGGCGTACGTCGAGGAGACCGACGGCGTAACGAACGCCGTGAACATGCTCCGCCAGTACGCCATGCGCAAGCATCGCATCGCGACGACGCTCGGCTACGGTCCGCGCTTCCTCCACTCTACAGGTCAGCTGCACAAGGGTGGACCGAACACGGGCCTCTTCCTGCAGATGGCAGCCGACGTACGTTCGGACATCCCCATACCGGGGGAACGCTTCGGGTTCGGCACCCTCGCGGCGGCCCAGGCCATCGGCGACTACGAGGCGCTCAAGGAGACCGGGCGGCGCGTCGTCCGGATCAATCTGGGCAGGGACGCGGAGGCTGCGGTGCTGCGCCTGTTGGGAAGCCTCTAACCGACACCCATGACCAAGACAACCATCGTCATCTTCGGCGGTACCGGCGACCTCGCGCAGCGCAAACTCATCCCTGCGCTCTACAACCTGCGCCGCAAGCGCCGCGTCAACGACGAAGTGAACGTTGTGGGTTTCGCCCGCGCACAGCACGACGACCATTCCTATCGTGACCTGCTGCGCGAGGGCGCCCGCGACCTCGGCGGGCTGAAAGCAGCACCAGGGGAGTGGACGGAATTCGCACATTGCATGCACTACGTCTGCGGGGACCTGGGCGACGCAGCGGCATTCGAAGAACTGGAACGCAAGCTCATCGATGTCGAGGGAACCGGCGGGGCGAACCGCCTTTTCTACTTCGCCATCGCTCCTTCCCTGCACCGCCTGGCGGCTGAAGGACTGCGCGGCGCGGGGCTCACCACGGAGGAGAGCGGTTGGCGCAGGGTGATTATCGAGAAACCGTTCGGTAAGGACGAGGAGTCCGCGCGCGAGCTGAACCGTGCACTGCACAACGTCTTCCGCGAAGACCAGACGTTCCGCATCGACCACTATCTCGGCAAGGAGACCGTGCAGAACCTGCTGGTGCTGCGCTTCGGCAACGCTATCTTCGAGCCGCTCTGGAACCGCAACTACGTGGACAACGTGCAGGTGACGGTGTCCGAGGCGGTGGACGTGGAAGGCCGCGCGGGCTACTACGACGCTTCAGGCGTCGTGCGGGACATGATCCAGAACCACCTCATGCAACTGATGTGCCTCGTGGCCATGGAGCCGCCCGAATCGCTGGCCCCCGAATCGGTCCGTGACCGGAAAGGCGACCTGCTGCGCGCAGTACGCCGGTGGACCCCGGAGGAGTTCCGCAAGCACGCCGTCCGCGCCCAGTACGAGGGTTACCTCGACGAGCCGGGCGTCGCGCCGGGCTCGGTGACGCCGACCTACGCCGCGCTGCGTCTGTACGTGGACAACTGGCGCTGGCAGGGCGTGCCCTTCTATCTCCGCTCCGGCAAGGCGATGGAAGGGAAGGTGTCTGAGATCATCATCCAGTTCAAGAGCCCGCCCTTATCCATGTTTGAACGCCTCGGCGGCAGCGGGTTCGCGCCGAACATCCTCTCCATCTGCGTTCAGCCGGACGAGGGTGTCCACCTCCAGATAGACAGCAAGGCGGTGGACGCCGGGTTCATCACCCATCCGGTGGACCTGAACTTCCACTACAAGGACGAACTCCGCCTCGGCCAGGAGCTGCCGGAGGCGTACGAGCGGCTGCTGGAGGATGCGATGGAGGGCGACGCCAGCCTCTTCATCCGCGCAGACCAGATCGAGGAGGCGTGGAACATCGTCGACCCGCTCCTGAAATGCTGGGAATCGCCGGAATCGAGCCCGCCGGAGACGTACGGACAGGGCACGTGGGGGCCGTCAGGCTCGGCTCGGCTGCTGCGGGAGGACGGCTTTCTCTGGCAGACGCTCTGCGGCGGCCATTAGCCGCGCCGCGCGCCGCGCATCCACAGCGACGGCACCGCCGCAAGGATGACGAGCACCAGCCCCGACCTGAAGAAGAGCCTGAAGACGTCGAACGACGCATTGGAGATGCCTTCTTCGTACGCGGCGACGCGCTCCGAGAACGCGGCTGCGCTCTCGCTCGGCAGCTGTATCGGCACCGGCAGGCCGCCGGCGAGCGACTGCAGGTAGTCCACGCCCAGCGCGGACATCGCCGCGAGCCCCGCCGTCATGCCGAACATCCGCGACGCCGTTATCCACGCAGCGGCGGTTGCGCGGTATTCATTCCCTGCGGCCTCCACCGCCGCTACGGTGAACGGCGCGATGAGCAGCCCGAAACCGAGGCCGCCTATCGCCAGGTGCAGTGTGAGGCGCGGGTCGGCTATCGTCTCGTCCCACGTCGTGAGCAGCATGAAGCAGGCCGCTGCGAGCGCGAGACCCACCAGCGCCGGAACACGGACGCCGATGCGCGACGCGGCATAGCCGCCCAGCAGCGCGCCGACAGGTATCGCTCCAGTGAAGCGCATCAGCCGCAGGCCGCCTTCCAGCGGCGGCTCGCCGAGTACGGTGTCGGTCATCAGTGGCACGGTCACGAGGATGAGCACCAGCGCGCCGCCGGCCAGCAGTTGCGCGCTCATCGCCGCGGCGAAGCTGCGCGCCCGGAAGAGCGCCATGCTCACGACCGGCGCGAGCGCTCGCCGCTCCGCGAACGGCAGCGCCACCAGCAGCAGCACACCCACTCCGATGAGGACGTACGGCAGCGCGGAGCCTCCGCCGAACAGTGAGCGCTGTGCGAGCCCTCCCGTCACCAGCGACAGCCCGCCTGCGAGCAGCACACCGCCGGTAACGTCCAGCCGTCCACCGGAGCGCCCCGCTTCCGGCATACCGAGGAGCGCCACCGCCAGCACGGCCACGATCGGCAGGTTGCTCCAGAACACCCAGCGCCACCCGATCCAGTCGACGATGAGTCCGCCGTAGAGCGGGCCGAGCACGCCGCCCGCTTCAGCCGCCGCGCCGACGATGCCGAACACGATCGCTCGCCGCGCCGGAGACAGCCCTTCGCCAGCGAGCGCTATCGCCGCCGGGACCAACGCGCCACCCCCCATTGCCTGCACGACGCGCGCCGCGATGAGCCAGCCGAGGTTCGGGGCAAGGGCGACGGCTGCGGAGCCCACGCCGAAGAGCAGCATCGCGCCGAGGTAGAGCCGACGGTAGCCGTACACGTCCCCTGCCCGTCCCAGCAGCGGCATCGCTACCGTGAATCCAAGCAGGTATGCCGTCACCACCCACGCGAGGTCGTTCAGGCGGTCGATGCTGATACCCAGGTCGACCATCACGGCCGGGAGCGCGGTGACCACCGACGTCTGGTCGAGCGAGGCGAGGAACACACCCGCGCAGACGACTACGAGTGTGGCGTTGGGTGAGAGCCGGAGCGGCATGCGAGTGGACTCCGGAGAGGCCATTCCGTTGCCTAGGCCGGAGGCTCGATGGTGACTGGCTCGTCGAACCGGGAGAGCTCCAGCACGCGCACGATGTCCGGCGTGTCGGCTTCCACCAGCCTGCCCGTCAGGCGCACCTTTCGGACGAGGTAGTCGTCACGTCCGATCCAGACTTCCATGTGCAGCGTTTCGCCTTCCGGTGCGCCGGGCACGAGCCCGCGCATCGACGTCGAGGGGGTCGTGCCGGTGAGCTTATGGACGGGTGCGCCGTCTACCGAGCCGCCATCGGTGAGGTCGAGTTCGCCAAGCGAGGCGAGCGCGTCCGCGATGCTGCCGTTGATGTTCGCAAAATTGATGGCGAGCGTCCCTGCTGGGAGCGCCTGCCAGACCATGCTGATGCGGTCACGCAAGTGCGTTATCTCGCCATACTGCACGATATCCAGTTCCAGCGCGGCGTTGCCGAAGAGTGCGCTGGTGGCCTTTGCCACGAACTCTGCCTTGTCGGGGAAGAGGCCGTCGCCCTCTGCCTCAGTGAGGGTCGAGGAGAAACCGATGTCTGTGCCGCCCACCTCATGCGTTACGCGGAAGTGGACGGTGGAGAGGTTGCGCAGCGTCTCGGCCCCGCTGTCGCGCACGTCCTCAGCCGTGATGGATGGGGTTGGCGTCGGTTCGGGCCCGCCACAAGCAACGGCGAGCAGAGCGACGGCCATCGCGAGGATGGCCGCCGCCGCTGCGCTGCCGTGTAACGCTGCCCTCACTACTCTTCGCTGCTGCCCGAGGGAGTGGCCTGTGCTCCCTGCAGGAACGGTTGCAGCATGGACGTGAACTCCATCGGGAAGATCCACTTGGTGGAAGGACTGCCGCCGATATCCTTGAGCGTGTCGAAATACTGGAGGCTCATCGTGCGGGGGTCGGCCTGCATCGCGACTTCGTTGATGCGCTGCATGCCCACGCTGAATCCCTCTGCGCGCAGGATCGCGGCCTCGCGGTCGCCCTGAGCTTCGAGGATCGCGGCCTGCTTGGAGCCCTCGGCCCGCAGCACGGCGGCCTGCCGCTCGCCTTCCGCGCGGTTGATCTCCGCGTCGCGTTCACCTTCCGCCTCGGTAACGGCGGCGCGGCGCGTACGCTCGGCGGAGAGCTGGCGGTTCATCGCGTCCTGCACGTCGCGCGGCGGCTCGACCTCCTTGATCTCGACGCGCGTCACCTTCACGCCCCAGTTCACCGTCACCTCGTCCAGTTTCACCTGGAGCTGGGAGTTGATGCGTTCGCGCTTGGAGAGCACGTCGTCCAGGTCCATCTCGCCGACGACCGCGCGAAGCGTCGTCATGGAGAGTGCCTGCGCGGCTGCGCCGAAATCGCTCACGTTCAGGATCGTGTCCTGCGGCCTGTCCTCGATGACGCGCATGTAGACGAAGAAGTCGATGTCTATCGGTGCGTTGTCCCTCGTAATGCTCGTCTGCCGCGGGATCGGCACGGGTATCTCCCGCAGGTCCGCAGTGGACGAGCCGTTGTTGACGAACGGCCAGAGCCATCGGATGCCCGGTCCACGTGTGCCCGTGTACGAACCGAATGTGAACACCACGAGCCGCTGATACTGCTTGATGACGTTGATACCCCAGTTAGCCATGCGCCTACTCCTTCCGAGTCTCCTCTGTCTGCGTTGTCTCCGTTCGTTCCACTTCCAGCAGCGGGCCGTGCTCCGCCCGTACAACGACGGATGCTCCACGCTCGATGTTTGAGCCGTCCAGCGCGCGGGCGTTCCAAGTCTCTCCCCGCACGCGCACCTTGCCTTCCGGCGAGAGCGCCGCCGATACCATACCAGTCATGCCGACGAGGATGGGCTCCGGCGTGCCGCGTCTGAATTGTTCGCGGCGCACGCGTCCCACCTCTCGCGAGAAGAGCAGGACGGCGATGCCCATGGCAGCCGCGACCGGCGTGATGGCCCACCAACTCACGCTGATGTCCGGGAGCACCGGCGAGGGCGTGCCGAAGTGCGAGAAGAGCAGGATGCCGCCGAGGACGAGGCTCGCCACGCCCAGCGCGCCAACGACACCGAACCCGTCGATGTTGAACTCGATGCTGAACAGCACGAACGCCAGCAGGATCAGCGCCACGCCCGCCCAGTTCCCCGGCAGGCTCCCCAGTGCCGCGAGCCCCAGCACGAGCGCAACAAGCCCCGCTACGCCGGGGAAGATGAGCCCGGGGTTCCAGAACTCGACGAACAGCCCGAGCCCGCCGAGCGAGATGAGCAGGAACGCGATGTTCGGGTCGGCGATGTAGGAGAAGATGCGGTCGAACAGCCCCATGCGGATGTTCCGTACCGGGGCATCGGCCGTATGCATCGTCACGCTCTGCTCGCCGCTCGCCGTGACGATGACGATAGTACGCCCATCCACCTGCTTCAGCAGGTCGTTGACGTTGACCGCGATGACGTCCACGATGCCAAGCTCCACCGCTTCTTCCGCCGTGTACGACTCCGCCTCCAGCACCGTCGCTTCCAGCGGCTCGGACGGCCTGCCGCGCACCTCGGCGATAGCGCGGATCAAGGCGGCAGTGTCCTCGAACACCTTGTCCTTGAGCGTCTCATCGATGTCCTCGCCCTGTCCACTGACCGGACTCGCCGCGCCGATGTTCGTGCCCGGCGCCATCGCCGCTACGTGCGCCGCCGCAGTGACGAACGTCCCGGCGGACGCGGCGTGCGCTCCCTGCGGCGAGACGTAGACGATCACCGGCACGGGCGCGGCCAGCAGGGATTCCGTGATGTCCCGCGTTGCACTGAGCAGGCCGCCGGGCGTGTCGAGCGTGATGACGACGGCCTCGGCCCCGCTGCGCTCCGCCTCCTCCAGCGCGCGGGTGATGTAGCGCTCGGTGATGGGGCTGATGATGCCGTCCACCTCGACGACGTGCGCCTCGCGCGGCTGGACCTGGGCCAGCGCAACGCCGGCCATACCGGCAGCGATGAACAGGGCGCTCATCGCAAGCCAGGCGACTTTCAACCACGCAAAGGGTGTTGGACCCGACCGGGGGCGGGCTGCGGACAGACGCGGCATCGGAAGCCTCCGCCTTTCATTGTAAGGCTTCCGGCCTCCCCGTTCTGTCGGCGGATGTCAGTTGACGTTGAAGTAGAGCGTGTCCGGGTTGTCCACGAGGATCTGCTTCTGGACGGCGGGGTCGTCCGTGTACATGCCGAAGAGGTCGACGAGGTGGCCGTCGTTCGGCATGTGGCGGACGTTGGGGTGTGGGAAGTCGGTGCCCCAGAGCACGCGGTCAGGCGCGGCGGCGATGAGCGCCTGTGCGAATGGCACAGAGTCCGTGAACGGCGGCCCGTCGGTCGAAACACGCTCGCCGCCGCATATCTTCACCCACGCATTCGGGCGTTCCATCAGCCGCAAAAGCTCCTGGAACGGCGTCTGCTCCAAACCGTCGCCAGCCTTCACCCGGGCCATGTGGTCGATGACGAACGGCACGGGCAGCCCGAGCAACATCGGGGACAACTCAACGATGTCCTCCGCGTCGAGGTGGACGACGAGGTGCCAGCCCATCGGTTCGATGCGCTCCGCCATCCGTTTGACGACGTCCGGCTCAGGCACACTTTCGAGGTGGCGCACGAAGTTGAACCGCACGGCGCGGATACCGCCCTCATGATAGCGCTGCAGCTCCGCGTCGCTGATGTCCGGCTCCACGATGCTCGTGCCGCGGTACGCTCCCTCCGACCATGCGATGGCGTCGAGCGTCGCGTCCATGTAGGAGCCGTGGCAGCTGGCATGGACGATGACCGCGCGAGCGATGCCCAGGTGGTCGTGGAGCGCCTTCAGCGCCTCCTTCGGCGCGTCGGGCGGGGTGTAGGACCGGTTCGGATGGTAAGGAAACGTGTCGCCGGGGCCGAAGACGTGACAGTGCGCGTCGCATGCGTTCGCAGGCAACTGCAGGTCCGGCTTTTTGGGGTCCGGGTCAGGTCCGGCGATGAGGCGTATCTCGCGCTCGGTCATCGTGCGGCCGCTCCGGCGAGTGCGCCCTTTCCCTCCCAGACCTCAGCGGGGATGTAGACCTCGCCCTCCATCAGCTTGCGGGCTGTCCGCAGCAGCGCGGCGCGCTCGATGGTCGGCTCCTCCTCGGTGCCGCCCACCTCGATCTCGACGGCGAAGTCGCCAGTGGGATGCTCCAGCAGCAGCATCTTGCGGCGGCCCTCGGGACGCACCGCGTAGTCGTAGGCCGTCGTGCCGGGGAAGACGGCGGCGGTCGCGACCGTCACCGCGGCGAGAACACCGATGGAGGCATGGGCGACCTTCGGGATGTAGGAGCGTGTGCAGATGGCCCCTCCACTGACCGGAGGGGCGAGTAAGAACATCTTGGGGACGACGTTGTCCGTCACGTCGCCGAGGTTCATCATGTGCCCCGCCTTGAGGCGGATGCTCTCGATGCGCTCCTTCAGCTCGGTGTCCGCGTTCAACTCGTCACGCGTCTCGTAACCGGTGCGTCCGAGGTCGGAAGCGCGCATCGCGACGACCGGCATGCCGTTGTCCATCAGCGAGCACTCGACGCCGTCGATCACGTCGGCGCGGTTGCCCGTGGGGAAGAGTGCACCGCAGAACGAGCCCGCCGTGTCCTCCACGTCGATCATGATGGGGGCGGAGGTGCCGGGCACGCCGTCGATGCGCGCGGCGCCCTGGTACTCCACCTGCCCGCCCGGCGTCATGATGCGGGCGATGGCCCTGTCGCCAGAGTTGACCATGTGGATGCGCACTACGGTCTCATCACCAGTGGCGGGGACGAGCCCGTGCTCGATTGCGAACGGTCCGATGCCCGCGAGCATGTTGCCGCAGTTCGGGCTCACGTCCACGACCGCCTCGTTCACCACCACCTGCGCGAAGAGGTAGTCGACGTCACAGTCCTCACGCGTCGCGGGGCTGACGATGGCCACCTTGCTCGTAAGCGGATCGGCACCGCCGAGGCCGTCGATCTGCCGGTCGTCGGGCGAGCCCATGACCGCGAGCAGCACCTTGTCGCGCGTCTCAGGGTCGCTCGGCAGGTCGGACGCGAGGAAGTACGGCCCCCGCGACGTGCCGCCGCGCATGAATACGCAAGGAATGGAAGTCTGCATCGCTCAAATACCTCCTCTGTTATGCGGCTCCCTCCAAGTTCCAGCGAGAGCCTTGGGCCAGTGGCCACAGATTGATTTTGGCTTCCCACACATACAGGTGTCGCGGCTCCCCACCCCCACCGGGATATCAGGTGAAGACCATGCCTCTTTGCGTGGGGTTGCCCGCGCTGATAGTCGTGGGTCTTGTTCTGTGGGACTCAGCACCGCAAGGCAACCTAGACACAATCGAACACCCGAAAGCATGACGGCATTGCAGTGCTGGCAATGCTGGTGAGGGCGTAGCCTATCGCACAGCACACAACGCGGGTGCTCAGACCAAGAACACTTCTCACAAATGTACGGGTAGGAGGATGCCGTCTGCCTACAGCTACTGCACGGCGGGTCGAGGCAAGGGTAGTTGCGAGTAGCTGCAAGTGCTAGGGGTCCGCTGGTGAGTGTCTCCAGTTTGTCTGCAGTTGGTCTAATCACCAGCACCGGGATGCCACTGTCACTGTAGGCTTCGCTAGGTTCGTGCGTGACGACGATTTCAATCAGGGCGACTGGTGCTGACCCTGACAGGAGGGCTATGTCTGCACGGATGTTCTTCTCCGCCCATCGGTATTCACAGCAGACTTGGTCAGCCCCAGTCGCATCGAACAGGTTCCGCTCGTGCTTCAGCAGGCATATGGGACAATCCCATCGGACAGGTACAGCTTCACCCTGTGCAATAGATTCAGCGATGCGCTCATAGACGAGCAGTTTCGCTGTCTCATGAAGCTGCCCGTCAGGATCGCACCTTAGGCCTATGTGCGCGAAGTGGTGCTTCCTGATTTCGCCTTGCCGTGCAAGCACAGGTTGCTTGCAGGATGGGCAGCAGCAGGCACAGTCCTTGCCACGAAGCACTTGGTCAACATGAACGACATGGCCTGCAGCATCGAGTGCATATGGTAACCGGAGGTCGTTCACGGCAGTCCTTGAGATTCTCCTACACCCGGCTCTGCAGCTGGTGATAGCGGAACTTCTCGCGGGCTGCGTCGAGGCGCCCGCCGAGCATGATCTCGTTGCGGATGCGCTCCTCGGCCTCGTCGATCTCCTGCGCGGCCTTCAGCACTTCCTGCTCGTGCTCCTGCGCGATGACGAGCACGCCGTCGCCGTCGCCGAGCAGCAGATCGCCGGGCAGTACCCGGACCTCGCCGAGCGACACCGGTTCCTGGTAGGCGTCGGCGCGGACGCGGTCCTTGCCGGTGCGCATGTACGTGCCGCGGGAGAAGATGGGGTAGTTGAGCTTCAGCGCGCGGTTGGAGTCGCGGCAGACGCCGTGGATGACGGTGCCGCCGAGGTTGTTGCGGTCGGCCATGATGGTGAGGATGTCCCCCCAGACCGTGGCGTCGAGCCGCCCGCCGTTGTCGATGACGACCACGCCGCCGGGGGCAACCTCGTCGATGTAGTCGCCGACGCTCTCACCCTTGTGGCCTGCGGTCATCGGCTCGTTGCGGACGGTGTGGGCGCGCCCGCAGAGCGTGAAGTCGCGGTCGACCGGCTTGATTCCGAAGCACTGGCCTATAAGGCCGAGCCTGTCCATCGCGTCGCTCACCGGCGTCGTGCCGAGTTTCGCGAACGCCTGCACTACGGGGTCGTTGGGGTCGAGATAGCCTGCCATATCACCTGCTCTCGTCGTGTTGATTTCCTCATCGAGGCGCCCCCGTTGGGGGCGTTGAGGAGCGTTGCTAGGTTCCTACGAGCGGGCGCGCTCCGTCAAGGCGTGCCCCGTGAAGCGCGGGGATGACGGTCAGCGCACGCGCCACGAGCAAGGACGGATCAGGGCTCCACGCGATGCGCTCGTCGGTTGCCTTGAACCACGTGGCCTGCCGACGGACCAGCCGGTGTGTTGCGCTCTTGATCCGCTCCGCCGTCTCTTCGAGCGTCATCTCACCTTGCACGTATCCCGTGACCTCCCGGTAGCCGACGCTGGAGAACGACGGTAGTTCCGGCCCGTAGCCTGCGTCCAGCAGTTGCCGTACCTCCTCCGGCCAACCGCCGCTCAGCATCGCGTCGACGCGTTCGGCGGCGCGATGGCGCAGCGCGACACGCTCAGGCGCGATGCCCAGCAGCACCGGCTCGAAGTCCGGCGGCGACTTCCGGCGCTGTCGTGAGAATGGCGCGCCTGTCTCGTGCCACACCTCCAGCGCACGGACGACACGCCGCACGTTACGCGGGTCGATCGCGGCGGCGGAACCGGGGTCGACGGCGCGGAGGCGCTCGTGCAAGGCATCGGGGCCGTTGCGCCGCGCCTCCTCAGCGAGCTCCGCTCGCAGTTGGGGATTGGGCGGCACGGCGGGGGCATGCCAGCCCTCGACGAGTCCCCACACGTACTGACCGGTGCCACCCACGACGACGGGCGTTGCGCCACGCGAGGCGATACCGGCTATGGCAGTGCGCGCCTCTGAGAGGAAGCGCGCGAGGTTGTAGCGCTCATCCGGGGCAGCGACGTCGATGAGGTGATGCGGGACGGAGGCGAGTTCGACAGGCGCCGGTTTGCCCGTGCCGACGGACATGCCCCGGTATACCTGGCGGCTGTCCGCATTGACGATCTCGACGTGCGCGTGGGCAGCGAACTCCAGCGACGCGGCAGTCTTGCCGCTCGCGGTCGGCCCGACGATGAAGAGCACGCGCGGCGCGGCCATGATCAAGCCGGTACAAACGCCCTGACGATGGCGGCGAAGTCCGCAGCGACGAGGCTCGCGCCACCCACGAGCGCACCGTCGAGATCCGGTTGCGCCGCGAGCGAGTCGGCGTTCCCGGGGTTGACGCTACCGCCGTAGAGCACCGGCACGGCGCTGCCGTCCGCGTCGAGCGCCGCGCCCACCTCGGAGCGCACGACCGCGCACATCTCCTGTGCCATCTCGGGCGTCGCCGCCCTGCCCGTGCCGATGGCCCACACCGGCTCGTAGGCGACGACGATGCTGCCAGCCTGCTCAGGCTCCACGCCCGCCAGTCCCGCCGACACCTGCCGCCGCACGACAGCTTTCGCGCGGCCTGAGTCGCGCTCGTCCATCGTTTCGCCAACGCACAGGATGGGCATCAGTCCTGCCGTGAGCACGGCTTGCACCTTGGAGTTGATGAATGCGTCCGTCTCGCCGAAGAGCTGGCGGCGCTCCGAGTGACCGACGATGACGTAGGCGCACAACCCGCTCAGCATCCCCAGCGGGACCTCGCCCGTGAACGCGCCCTTCGCCTCCGGGTGGGCGTTCTGCGCACCGACCCCTATGCCGGAGCCAGCCAGCGCGCCCGCAACCGTGGACAGCGCCACGAACGGCGGGCAGGCGACGCGCGTCACGCCGTCAATGCCGCCGACGGCCTCCACGAGCTCCGAGGCGAGCGTCTCGGCATCTGTCACGGACGCGGGGTTCATCTTCCAGTTGCCTGCTACGAATGGCGTTGGCACGTCTTCTCCTCAACGCAAGGTGTTACACGTCGTCCAATGCGGCGACACCGGGCAGCTCTTTGCCTTCCAGGAACTCCAGGGACGCGCCGCCTCCTGTCGAGACGTGCGACATCCGCTCGGCAAGTCCCAGGTGGGCGACCGACTCCGCCGTCGAGCCGCCGCCGATGACCGTGACCGCGTTACTCGACGCCAGCGCCTCCGCGACGACGCGCGTCCCCTCGTGGAACGGCGGCACCTCGAACACGCCCATGGGTCCGTTCCAGACCACCGACCCCATCGCAGCCAGCCGCTCGGCGTAGGACGCAGCCGTGCGCGGTCCTATGTCCAGGATCATGGCGTTGGCGGGTACCTCGTCGATGCCGACAGCCGACGCCGGCACGTCCGGCTCGATCCGCTCCGCGACGACGACGTCCTCCGGCAGCGTGATGGGCGTCGATGCCGCGGCGGCGCGCTCCATCGTCTCGGAACAGAAGTCGATGAGGTCCTCTTCCAGCAGCGAGGCGCCTATCTCGTAGCCCTGAGCCTTGAGGAACGTGCCCGCCATGCCGCCGCCGACGAACAGCCCGTCCGCATGGCCGATGAGCCGTCCGAGCACCTGCAGTTTGTCGCTGACCTTTGCTCCGCCGAGCAAGGCCGCGAGCGGGCGCGCGGGGTCTTCCAGCACACCGCCGAGGAAGGTGATCTCCTTCTCCATGAGCAGGCCGGCCATCGCGGGAAGATGGTGCGCCACGCCCTCGGTCGACGCGTGCGCGCGGTGCGCGGTGCCGAACGCGTCGTTCACGTAGCCGTCGGCCAGCGACGCGAGGGCCGCCGCGAACCCGGAGTCGTTCGCCTCTTCGCCCGGCCAGAAGCGGATATTGTCCAGCATCAGCACGCCGCCCGCGCCCAGCGCACCCGCAGCAACCTTCGCCTCCTCACCAGGGGCGTCGTGCACGTAGCCGACCGGCGCGCCGAGCAGCTCGCTCAAGCGTTCGACAATGGGGCCGAGTTCGAGTTCTGGCGAGCGCTTGCCGTCGGGACGCCCGAGGTGCGTGCAGAGGACGACCGACGCGCCCTGCCCGCGCAGGTAGTCGATCGTCGGCACTGCCTCGCGGATGCGCACGTCGTCGGAGATGCGCGTCGTGCCGCGCTCGAACGGCACGTTGAAGTCGACGCGGACGAGCGCCCGCTTCCCCTGCCAGTCGAAATCCCTGAGCGTTCGTTTCATACCCATGGCTCTCCCGTGAGTCCGTTGACGATCTCTCCCCAGTCGTCGAGCTGGAGTATCGTCAGGTCGGTCTTCTCGAGGGCGACGATGGAGCTGCGCTTCGCGCGGTCCAGCGCCTCGCGCGTCAGCCGGCGGGCGCCCGCGTCCTCCAGCACCGCGCGGATGCCCGCGAGATCGTCCGGCTCCATGACGCGCTTGAAGTAGTAGCCGCCGAGCGCCCGCTTCTGCGCGAGTGTGCCATGCTGCAGCGCGGCAACCACCGGGTAGAGTTTGCTCTTGTTCAGCGCGCGCCCTGTCTCTCCGCTCTCGCCCCAGAAGAGGCGCTCCTCGCTCGCTATGAGCGCCGACACTCCCATCTGGATGCCGGCCTCCCGGAACGCCAGCACCGTGGCCTCGTCCGCTCCCGCCGCGACCGCGCCGAGCGCCAGTGCGCCGCCGGTGAGCGCTCCGTATTTGCCGCGCGCCATGCGCATGTACTGCTGCTCGGTCACGTCCACGCGCTCCTGCAGTTGCAGGTCGTGGTACTGACCCTGGTAGTACTCCAGCGCGGCGGTGTCCAGTTCCGTGAGCGTTGCGGGCAGGCGCGCCGCCGCATCGCCGCTGAGCGTGTCCAGTATCGAGAGTCGTGCGAGCGCATAAAGGCCGTCGCCCGCGTTGATAGCCTGCGCCGGGCCCCATACCCACCAGACCGCGTCCTGCCCTGCCCGCTGCTGCGTTGCGGTCTGCATCTCCTCGTGGACGGCGGCGGACTCGCCGAGCAGTTCGATGGCAGCCGCGCTCGGGGCGCACTGTTCGGGGTCGCCGCCCAGCGACGACGCCGCTTCGAGGCAGAGCGCACCGAGGGTACGGACCGTCTCCACGTTGCGCTCCTCGCCTGCGGTGTCTATCCAGCCGAGCTGGTAGCGCATCATCCGGTAGAGCGGGAGCGTGGGGTCGTTGGGGAGCTCGAGGCTCGCGCGCAGCGCCTGCTCGACGAGTGGCTGGTGCGCGCGCAGGCTGTCGGGTGTCCAGGGTGCGTCAGGCATCGGGTACGTGTCAGCAGGCAGGCGCGTCCGGGCCTGCGATCTCGCAGACATCGCGCATCTGCTCCAATGTGATGCCGCCGAGGCGGAGCACCTTCGGCGGGTCCTGTGTGGTGTCAACGATGGTGGACGGGACCGCGACAGGGCTTTCGCCTCCATCCAGGATCATGCTGAGCCGGTTGCCGAGCTGCCGCTGCACCTCGGCCGCGCTCGACGGCTCCGGCCCGTTGTGGCGGTTCGCGCTCGTGCCGGTGATGGGTTTCCCGAGCGCCTGCACGAGCGTCTGAGGGCACGGGTGGTCCGGCAGCCGCACGGCTATCGTGTCGCCGTAGCCCGCGACGAGCGCGGGGACGTTCAGGTTCCGCGGCACCACGAGCGTCAGCCCACCCGGCCAGAAGCGTTCCGCGAGCGCGTAGGCGCTGTCCGGCACCTCCGACGCCACTTCCGGCAGCTGGGACTCCGATGCGATGAGCACCGGCAGTCCCTGGTCCCTGCTGCGGTTCTTGATGACGAACACCATGGAGACCGCCGCGTGGTTGAACGCCGACGCGCCGAGCCCGTAGACCGTGTCGGTGGGGAACGCGATGACGCCGCCCTCACGCAGCAGGATGGACGCGACGGAGCGGTTGTTGGGGTTGTCGGGGGCGAGAGGCATCAGGGGACCGTCCTTAGGGGCAAGACGTTTCCGAGTATAGCACCGGCCTCCTTCGCTCCTTCCCTCAAGATTTCCTGCGCGCGTGCGCGAAGGTGAACACTCGGGGGGAAATGCAGTCCAAACGGTCCACCTGCCCCGGTTCCACCTCTGTGCAGGGCTGTTGAGATGGGCTGTCGGACGGTCCAAACCAGCCCATCCGCAGCCCACTCCGGCCCAACAGCAGCCTTTTCCCGTTCATTCCGGCCCACCTGCTCCATGCGGTCTACTTCGCTCCTTCCGCTACGCAGGGCGTCACACCAAGAACAGCGTACGTGGACGCAGGACGACCGCGAAAGTAGCGCGTGTCACATGTCCGTGCGCGTTGACCGCTGGCCGTGCGGCATACTAAATTGCGATATACCGCATGGACTCGCCCAACGACAACGCCCCACCGCCGCTCACCGACGGGACGCACCGGGTGTCGACGAGCGGCGACGTTGAAGTGTCCACCTACCTCGGCATCGCCCAGGAACGTGAGCAAGCATCCGGCGCTCGCCGGAGCATCGGCGAGTCCGAACCCCTGAAGCCCGAAGGCATCGCCGTCATCGACTATGGCTCGCAGTACAGCAGGCTGATCGCCCGCCGCGTCCGCGAGCAGAACGTCTACTGCGAACTCATCTCCGCCACCGCTCCCCGCGCGGCCGTCGACGGGCTGGACCTGAAAGGCATCATCCTCTCCGGCGGACCTGCGTCAGTGTACGGCGAGGGCGCGCCGCTGGCCCAGCCGTGGATATTCGAGAGCGGCGTCCCGGTGCTCGGCATCTGCTACGGCATGCAATTGCTGGCACACCAGCTCGGCGGCAGCGTCATCCCTGCCACGGAGCGCGAGTACGGCTTCGCCGTCGTCCACAAGAACGACCCCAGCCCACTCTTCGACGGGCTCGACGGCGAGACCGCCGTGTGGATGAGCCACGGCGACCGCATCGCCACGATGCCTCCCGGCTTCCGGGCCGTCGCGTACACGGAGAACTCCCCCATCGCGGCGATGGCGAACGACGCCGGCATGTACGGGATCCAGTTCCACCCGGAGGTCGCCCACACGCCACAGGGCGCGGAGATCATCCGCAACTTCGCCTACAAGGTCTGCGGCGCGTCCGGTTCGTGGACGCCCGGCAACTTCGTGGCGGAGACCGTGCAGCGCATCCGCGAACAGGTCGGCGACGGGCAGGTCATCTGCGCGCTCTCCGGCGGCGTGGACTCGGCGGTGACCGCGCGGCTCGTCCACGAGGCCATCGGCGATCAGCTGACGTGCATCTTCGTCAACAACGGCCTGCTGCGCCGCGAGGAGCCGGAGCGCGTGCGCGCCGTGTTCGAGCGCAACCTCGGCCTCAATCTCGTTTACGTGGACGCCACCGAGCGGTTCCTCTCCGCACTCGCCGGCGTGACGGACCCCGAGCAGAAGCGCAAGACCATCGGCGCGGAGTTCATCAACGTCTTCGAGGAGGAGGCCCGCACGATGGGAGCGGTGGACTTCCTCGCGCAGGGCACGCTCTACCCGGACGTGATCGAGAGCGAGACCGCCGAGCACAGCGCATCGCACAAGATCAAGACGCACCACAACGTCGGCGGGCTGCCGGAGCGGATGCAGCTGGACCTCGTCGAACCGCTGCGCTACCTCTTCAAGGACGAGGTTCGTCTCGTCGGCGCGGAGCTCGGCCTGCCGCCGGAGATGATCAACCGCCAGCCATTCCCCGGCCCCGGCCTTGCGATCCGCATCATCGGCGACGTGACGTACGACAAACTCGAAACGCTGCGCGCCGCCGACTGGATCGTGATGGACGAGATCAAGGGCGACGGACTCTACGACCAGCTCTGGCAGAGTTTCGCCGTCCTCACCGACACGCGGACCGTCGGGGTCATGGGCGACCTCCGCACGTACCAGCACGTCGTGGCGCTCCGCGCGGTCACGAGCGAGGACGCGATGACCGCGGACTGGGCGCGCCTGCCCTACGAGACGCTCGCACGCATCTCCAACCGCATCGTCAACGAAGTGCAGAGCGTGAACCGCGTCGTCTACGACATCACGAGCAAACCACCCGGCACCATCGAGTGGGAGTAGGGGCGATGGGCATCGTCAACCTCAGGCGCGCGGTACGGACGGTGTTCGGCGCCTTCGGCATCACGTTCATCATCGGCGGCCTGGCCATGGGCATCGCGGGTGAGTGGGACGTGCCAACCGTCCTGCTCTCGATGGGCGTCGGCATCGTCTGCCTGGTCATCGCGGTCGTCATGTTGCGGCAATCGAGGGACAGGGAGTGAAGGTACTGGTCGTCGGGAGCGGCGCGCGTGAGCACGCCATCCTCTGGAAACTCACACAGAGTTCCCGAACCCCCGAACTGTTCGTGGCGCCCGGCAACGCCGGCATCGCCGCCATCGCCACGAACGTTCCCATCGCCGTGACCGACCTCGACGCTCTCGCGGCCGCTGCCCACGAACACGGCATCGACCTCACCATCGTCGGGCCGGAGCTGCCGCTCACCATCGGGATCGTGGACCGCTTCCGGCAAGAGGGGCTGCGCATCTTCGGGCCGACGCAGGCCGCCGCCCGCATCGAGGGCAGCAAGTCGTTCGCCCGGCACATCATGCGAGACGCCGGAGCGCCGACGCCCGCATTCGAGGTCTTCGACGACGCCGCGGCCGCGCGGGCGTACGTGCGCTCGCAGGGTGCGCCCATCGTCGTGAAGGCGGACGGCCTGGCGGCGGGCAAGGGCGTCGTGGTGGCGCAGAGCATCGAAGAGGCGCTCGAAGCCGTCGACGACGCGATGGAGAAGCGCGCGTTCGGGACGTCCGGTGAGCGCGTCGTCATCGAACAGTGCCTCGTGGGGCAGGAACTCAGCGTCTTCTGCTTCACGGACGGTGCGTACGCGACACCGCTCGTGCCCGCGTGCGACTACAAGCGTGTCTTCGACGGCGACCAGGGCCCGAACACCGGCGGCATGGGCGGCTACAGCCCGCCCCCCTGGTGGGACGCCGCGATGGAACAACAGATACGAGAGACGTGCATCGAGCCGGTCATCCGCGAGATGGCGCGCCAGGGCTCGCCGTTCACCGGCGTCCTCTACGGCGGGCTGATGCTCACCGAAGACGGCCCTTTCATCATCGAGTTCAACGCCCGTCTCGGCGACCCGGAGGCGCAGCTCATCCTCCCACGCATGGAGAACGACCTGCTGGACGTGGTCGAGGCGGCGCTGGACGGTTCACTGCCCTCGATCGACCTCCGCTGGAGCGACGCATGCGCCGCGGGCGTGGTGCTGGTTCCCGGCGGATACCCGGGCCCGCACGAGACGGGCAAGCGTATCGAGGGGCTGAGAGAGGCCGAGCGCGGTGCGCTCGTCTTCCACGCGGGCACTGCCGTTGCCGATGGGGGTGCGTTCGTCACCGGAGGTTCACGCACGATGACAATCGTAGGGCTCGGCACGACGATGGCCGAGGCACGCGCTCGCGCCTACGCATCGGCGGAGAAGATAACGTTCGAGGGAAAGCACCACCGCACGGACATCGCAGCGTTCGCGGCGGAGTGAGGCGCGCGTGATAGATTACTGATTCCAGTCCCCAAACCACCCACAGGAGAAGCCCCGTGCCACAAGTCGGCATCATCGTTGGAAGCGCAACCGACCAGCCCGTGATGGAGGACACGCTCAAGACGCTCACGGACCTCGGCGTCGAGGCGGAACTCATCGTCGCGTCGGCCCACCGGAACCCGAAGAAGGTGCAGGAGTACGTGGAGAACGCCCCGAGCACCGGCGTCGAGGTGTTCGTCGCAGCAGCGGGAGGCGCAGCCGCCCTGCCGGGCGTCGTCGCCTCGCACACGACGCTGCCGGTCATCGGCGTACCGATCGCGTCGAGCGAACTGGGGGGCGTCGACGCGCTCTACTCCATCGTGCAGATGCCGCCCGGCATACCCGTCGCGACGGTGGCCGTCGGGGCGTGGGGAGCGCGGAACGCGGCCCTGCTCGCGGCCGAGGTCCTGGGCATCAAGTATGCTAATATCAGAGATGCGGTGGAGCAGTACCGCGAGCGGCTCCGCCAGCGCTGAACGAGGCCTGCAACGCCCCGCCGAATGATCATCCTCTGCGATTTCGACGACACCGCCGCCGTTCAGAACGTCGGTCAGATGTTGCTGGAACGCTTCCAGCCGGACGTGTCGCAACCGGGCGTCGTCCACTGGCGCGACGTGAGCAAGCGGCGTGCCGACGGCGAGATATCGCTCGCCGAGTACCAGGAGATCGCGTTCCGCCAGATGACCGCTACGGTCGAGGAACAGACGGACTACGTCCGCTCCAACGCGCAACTGCGCCCCGGATTCGCTGAACTCGCGGCATACTGCGCAGAGCACGGCATATGCCTGGCCGTTGCGAGCCACGGGCTCGACTACTACGTGAAAGCGCTCTTCGACGAACACGGCGTGGACGTGGAGTCCTACGCGGTGCGCACGCACGGCTCCGACGCCAAGACCTACGAGTACGCTTTCGCGGACCAGTCGTGCGCGTGGTGGCCCGGCAACTGCAAGTGCATGGCGCTGGAGCGCTCCCGCAGCAACGGCGAGCACGTCGTCTACATCGGCGACGGCGTCTCGGACGCCTGCCCCGCCGCCCGCGCCGACATGGTCTTCGCCCGCGAGCCGCTTGCGGGCATCTGCCGCGAACGCGGCATCGCCTACCGGGAACTGCCCGACTTCTTCCCCGTGTTGGAATACGCTCGAATGCACGCGCAGGCCAGGCCATGATCGACCGCTACGCTCGCGAGGCGATGAAGCAGATCTGGACCGACCAGGGCAAGTACGACCGCTGGCTGGCCGTCGAAATCGCTGTCTGCGAAGCGTGGGCACGCCTCGGCGTCATCCCCACGGAGGACATGCAGCGCATACGCGGCGCCTCATGGGATGTCGCGAAGCTGGACGAGAAGTTCGCGCAGACGAAGCACGACGTAACCGCGTTCCTCTACTCCGTGACGGAAGGCCTCGGCCCGGAGGGGCGCTGGATACACTACGGTCTCACGTCCAACGACGTGTGGGACACTGCGACCGGTCTGCAACTGCGCGACTCCGCCGCGATATTGCTCGCGGACGTGGACGCGCTCATCGACGCCATCGCCGAGCGAGCGCTCGAACACAAACACACGCTCATCATGGGGCGCACACACGGCGTGCACGCGGAGCCGACGACGTTCGGACTGAAACTCGCGCTCTGGTGGGACGAGATGCGCCGGAACCGCGGCCGCCTGGAGCGCGCCGCGAAGGAAGCGTCTGTCGGCAAGATATCAGGCGTCGTCGGCACGCACGCCACTGTCCCGCTCGAGGTCGAGACGTACGCCTGCGAGGCGCTCGGCATCCCGTACGCGCCGCTCTCCAACCAGATCGTGCAGCGCGACCGGCACGCCAACTTCATGACGGCGCTCGCGGTCACCGCGGCGTCGCTCGAGAAGTTCGCGACCGAGATACGCGGCCTGCAGCGCACCGAGGTGCACGAGGTCGAGGAGCCGTTCGGCGCAGGCCAGACCGGCTCGTCCGCAATGCCGCACAAGCGCAATCCCGACCTCTCCGAGCGCGTCTGCGGCCTCGCACGCCTCATCCGCGGCAACGCCCTCACCGCGCTGGAGAACGTCGCCCTCTGGCACGAGCGCGACATCTCGCACTCCTCGGCGGAGCGCATCATCCTGCCGGACGCCTGCATGGCGCTCGACTACATCCTCGATCTCTTCACCGGCATCGTACGCGGGATGAGCGTCTTCCCGGAGCGCATGATGGCGAACATCGAGTCGACGCGCGGACTACTCTTCTCCCAACGCGTCATGCTCGCGCTCATCGAGGCGGGGATGCCCCGAGAGGGCGCCTACCGCATGATGCAGCGTCACGCTGCCGCAACGTGGGATGAGGGCGGAGACTTCCGTGAACTCGTGAAGGGTGACCCCGACGTGCAGGCGCACCTCGACGCGGCGCAGCTTGCCGAACTGTTCGATTATGGCTACTACACGGCGAACGTCGACGCGTTGTTCGAGCGCGCCGGCATCGCCGCGAGTGCTAATTCCATACGGGAGCGAGATCATGCCACTGCTTGAAACGCCACTGCCCGACCGGCTCTACCGCGGCAAGGTGCGCGACACCTACGACCTCGGTGACGGACTGTTGCTCATGGTCGCCACCGACCGCATCTCCGCATTCGACGTCGTGTTGCCCACCGCCATCCCCGACAAGGGCCGCGTCTTGTCGCTGATGTCGAAGTTCTGGTTCGACCAGACTCGTCACATCGTGCCGAACCACTTCATCGCGCTCGCGGAGGACAAAGACCAGCTGGGCGACCTCGCCGGGCATCCGTTACTGGAGGGCCTCGCGCCGGAGATCGCGCAACAGGCGATGGTCGTGAAGCGCGCCGAGCGCATCGACGCCGAGTGCGTCGTGCGCGCGTATCTCACCGGCTCGGCGCTCGTCGACTACAACGCGACCGGCACGATGTTCGGCGTCCCGATGGCGTCCGGCCTCGTGGACGGCAGCAGGCTCCCCGAGCTCATGTTCACGCCCACGACGAAAGCTGAGATCGGCCACGACGAGCCGCTCAACACCGAGGAGATGGCCGACCTTGTCGGCGCGGATATGGCGACGACGCTTCGCGACCTCTCGTTCGCCGTCTTCCAGCACGCCCACGACGTCGCCGCGGAGCGCGGCATCATCATCGCCGACACGAAGTTCGAGTTCGGGATGCGCGATGGGGAGGTCATCCTCATCGACGAGGTGCTCACGCCTGACTCGAGCCGGTTCTGGGACGCCAGTGGCTGGAACCCCGGCAAATCGCAGCCTAACTACGACAAGCAGTTCGTGCGCGACTGGCTCCTCACCCAGAAGGACTGGGACCGCACGCCGCCCGCACCTGCCTTGCCGGACGACGTCGTAGAGAAGACGACGGAGCGCTACTGGGAGGCCTACCGGAAGCTTACCGGCCAGGCCGCCTGACACGCTCCGCACCATCACCACACCTGAAGGACACCCCACTTGGCAGACGAGGACCAGCAGCAGCCCGCCGCGCAGCCTGCGCAACCCATCCGCCCCGCCCCTGACCGCAGGGGACCCTCACGCCGTACCACGGCACGCCAGGAGCGCCGCCAGCGTTCCCAGGCGAAACGCGCACGCAAGC
The DNA here is from genome assembly GCA_965116305.1 of Dehalococcoidia bacterium. Lineage (GTDB taxonomy): Bacteria > Chloroflexota > Dehalococcoidia > Lucifugimonadales > Australimonadaceae > Bin16. The sequence continues at coordinate 1,147,799 of OZ220673.1, forward strand.
GCCGCTTCTTTATGGTCGGCGGTCTGATGATCGCGATCGCGCTCATCGCAGGGCTCGCCCTGCCCTCGTTCGGAGTAACTCCCGACCCCGTTGCGCCTGAAACGCGCGACATCGCGGGGACGCAGCTCGCCATCCAGGAGGGAGACCTGCTGGCCCCCGGAGAGAGAGCCGAATACCAAACCTCGCCGCCGACGTCCGGCCCCAGCTGGGCTGAGGCCGCTGCCTGGGGTGTTCACGAGGAGCAGGTGGCCGACGAGGCCGTGGTCCGCAATCTCCGCAACGGCGCGGTCGTGTTCAACTACCAACTCGCCAGCGACTCGCAGCGCACGGAACTGCAGGCGTTCGTCGAATCGCTGCCCGGTTTCCCTGACTGCTACGTGCTGCAGCCGCACGCTGAGGTCGACGAAGGCGAGATCGAACTGACGGCGTGGGGCTGGCGGTATGTCGTAACGCCCAGCGAGACCGACGCCATGCGCAATTTCGTCGACGACCATCGCGCCAACGGCCCGGACTCAGAGTCCCGCGGCGAATCCTGCGGCTCGGGAAGCGGCGCGTGATGCGCTTCACCGCCCGCGTCCAGGTCATGCTCAAGCCCGCCGTCAACGACCCGCAGGGCAACGCCGTGCTCGGCAGCCTGCACTCGCTCGGGTTCGAAGGCGTGCGCGACGTCCGGGTCGGCAAGATGCTCACGCTGGATGTCGAAGCGCCGGACGAATCAGCGGCCCACCGCGACGTGCACGAGATGTGCGACAAGCTCCTCGCGAACCCGGTCATCGAGGCTTACCAGGCAGATATCAGGCCGGCTTAGTCGCGTTCCTTAGAGTACCCTGCCAAACGCAAAACAGTGAGGCGTGTTCTCTACCCGATGACGCCCTTGGTGCTGGGCGTGCTGCCGCTCGCGCGGGGGTCGATCTCGACGGCGTCGCGCAGCGCCTTGGCGAGTCCCTTGAACGACGCCTCGACCTTGTGGTGCGCATTGACGCCGTGCAAGACGTGGACGTGCAGCGTGATGCGCGCCTCCACCGCGAACGACTCCAGGAAATGGCGCACGAGGTCGCCCGGCAGGTCGGCGATGGTCGTACCGCTGACGCCGAGGTCAACGACCGCGTAGCCGCGTCCGCTGATGTCGAGCGCCACCCGTGCGAGCGTCTCATCGAGCGGCGTGAGCGCGTGGCCCATGCGCCGGATGCCCGCGCCGCTGCCGATGGCGTCGGCGAACGCGCGCCCGAGGGCGATGCCACAGTCCTCGACGGTGTGGTGCCAGCCGGTCAGCGCACTGTCGCCGGTCGCTTCGATATCGAGGTCGAACAGGCCGTGGCGGGAGAGCTGGTTCAGCAGGTGGTCCAGCATCCCGTTGCCGGTTGCGATGTTCCCCTGCCCTGTGCCGTCCAGCCCGATAGTGACTGATACGGACGTTTCGCCCGTGGTCCTGCTGTATGTTCCGATGCGGTCCGTCATGCTGTCTGCTGCAGCGCTGCGTGCAGCGCCTCGATGAAACGCCCGGTCTGCTCCGGCGTTCCGGCGCTGACGCGCAGGTAATCGGCGAGCTTGCCGCGTGAGTAGTATCGCACCGACACGCCGCGGTCGGCGAGCGCGTCGTAGATCGCCCTGCCCCGTCCTTCCGGCAGGCGGCAGAGGATGAAATTCGCATCCGACGGCAGCGGTTCGACCCCCGGCAACTCCGCAAGGATGGCGTCCATGCGCTCACGCTCCTGCACGATGAGGCGCGCACGCTCGTCCAGTATCTCCGCGTCCTCCAGCGATGCCAGAAGCGCCGCTTCCGCTACCTGGGAGACGTTGTACGGCGGCTTGCCGCGCATCAGCACTTCGGCGAACTCCTCGTTCATCACCCCGTAGCCTGCTCTCAGTCCTGCCAGACCTGCCCACTTGCTCATCGTGCGCAGGACGACGAGATTCGGGTGCTTGTCAACGAGCGGCAGGACGCTGCGCCCGGCGAACTCGGCGTATGCCTCGTCCACGACGACGAGGCAGTCGGCGCTGAGCAACCGCTCGACGTCTTCGACCGGCGTGCCGTTGCCGGAGGGGTTGTTCGGCGACGCGAGCACGATGAGCTTCGCGCCTTCCGCCGCGGCGAGCATGCCATCCACATCGATATCGAAGTGCTCGTCGCGCTCGACCTCCACGATGGCCCCGCCGCAGATATTCGCCGTCACGTCGTACATACCGAACGTCGGCGGGGCGTTCACGACCACGTCGCCCGGTGAGAGCGTCGCGCGGAAGACGAGGTCGATGATCTCGTCGCTGCCATTCCCCACGACGATCTGCTCCGGCCTGGCGCCGGTGTACGCGGAGAGCGCTCGCCGCATCGCGATCTGCGCCGGGTCCGGGTAGATGTGTGCCCGCGCCGAGTGATTCAGCGCCTCGAGCGCTTTCGGCGACGGCCCGTACGGGTTCTCGTTCGCGTTCAGTTTGACGACCTCGGCCTCCGTGACGCCGCCGCGCTCCGCGAGCGACTCCGGGGGCTCCGCGGCCTCGTATGGGTCGAGGTTGCGCCAGTGCGGCTGCACGAAATCGAGTATGTTCCGGCCCGTCATGAGCGCCTCCTTCCAGACGGTTGCCCCGCGCCTTCCAGCCGCAGCTCCGCCGCGCGGGCGTGTGCCGTCAGGCCTTCCGCTCGCGCCAGCGCCGACGCCGCAGGGCCGATCTCGCGCGCCGTCTTCGACGAAAGGCCAACGACCGGCACGTGTTTAAGGAAGGTGTGCACGCCCAGGCTCGACGCGAAGCGCGCCGTGGCGCCCGTCGGCATGACGTGGCTCGGCCCGGCGGTGTAGTCGCCCATGACCTCGGGCGAGGTCTCGCCGACGAAGATGCCGCCCGCGTTGCGTATCAGTCCCACGCAGGCGCGTGGATCGGCGGTGAGCAGGCAGAGGTGCTCAGGTGCGAACGCGTTGGCGACCGCTGCGGCTTCCTCGATGCTGTCCACCACGACGATCGTCCCCTGGCGCGCCAGCGCCTCGCGGGCGATGGGCTCGCGCTCAAGCAGCGCAACCTGGCGCTCCAGCTCGCGTTCGACCTCATCTGCGACAGACTCGCTCATTGTCACAAGCATGGGTGAGGCCAGTTCGTCGTGCTCAGCCTGCGCAAGCAGGTCCGCAGCGACGACCTCAGGCGTGGCGGTGTCGTCGGCGATGACGAGCGTCTCGGTGGGGCCGTAGAGGCCGTCGATGTCCACGTGGCCGTAGACCAGCCGCTTGGCGATGGAGACGAACACGTTGCCGGGGCCGCATATCTTGTCGACCTGCGGAACGCTCTCCGTTCCGAACGCCATCGCCGCTATCGCCTGCGCTCCGCCGATGCCGAACAGCCGGTCGACGCCTGCGGCGAGCGCCGCGGCGAGCGTCACAGATGACGGGTCCGGCGTGCAGACGATGACCTCCGGTACGCCGGCAACCTTCGCGGGTATCGCCGACATCAGCACCGTCGAGGGATATGCCGCAGAGCCGCCGGGCACGTAGAGGCCCACGCGCTCGATGGCGACGCTCCGCAGTCCATAGCCCGCGCCGGCGTCGTCCCACGCACGCGGCATCGCGGACTCGTGGTACGCGCGTATCCGTCCAGCAGCGACAGCGAGCGCCTCCTGCAACTCGGCGCCGATGACGCCTACAGCGTCCTCCCACGCGCTGCGCGGGACTTCGAACAAGTCCAACTCCGCGCCGTCGATGCGACGGGCGTAGTCCCGTATCGCTGCGTCTCCGTTGGCGCGTACGTCGGCGACGATGCGTTCGACCGCCTGCGTCGCCGTGAGCGGCTCTCCGAACAGCGCCTCGGTGCGCGCAGCCGACGCGGGCGTCAGCTTCGGCTCTTCGTAGCCCGGACGCCGTGTCAGTGCTGCAAGCCCCGCGTCGATGCCGCGCAGTACGCGCATCACGACAGTCCCAGCGCGTCGAGCAGTCGTGCGTAGATGTTGCTCTCCTCACGGAAGAGGTATACGGCGTCCGACACGCTGACCGAGGCTCCGCCGATGCTGCGCAGGTGGTCGACCGCCGCGGTCAGGTCCCGCTTGGGGATGGACACGGTTATCGAGTACACCTGCCGGCCGTCGCGCGAGTACACCGGTGATATCGTCGGACCGCTGATGCCGCTCGCCTCCGGCAGTTCCAGCACCTTCGCGGCCACGGCCTGCTCGCTCTCGCCCTCGATGTTGGCCGTCAGGCGCGAGTAGGTCGACGCCGACTGGCTCGCCTCGATGCGCTCGATGATCTCGCGCGCCGTCTCCAGTCGCTCGGGGTGCTCACGAAGCATCCGACGGTTGGCGATGAGCGCCCCTTCCGATTCGAGCACGGTGCCGTCCGCAACGCGCTTCAGGTGGTTCTCGCTCAGCGTCTGACCGCTCGCCGTGAGGTCGACGATGAAGTCCGCGTAGCCGATGGCGGGAGTCGGTTCCACCGCGCCGGAGAGGCGCTTCAGCGTGAAGTAGTTCACGTCGTGCTGGTGCAGGAATCGGCGGGTGAGCACCGGATACTTCGTCGCGATGCGCAATTCGCGCCCGCTCTCCTGGAAATCGATGGAGAGGTCGGCGAGATCGGCCATCGACTCCACGTCCACCCATGAGTCCGGCACCGCCGTCACGAGTTCGCAGTGGCCGTAGCCCAGCGCCTCGATCACGACGAGCGCATCGCCGTCGTCTATGCGCGTCTCCGCGAAGTTGTCGAACCCCACGAGACCGAGGTCAGCGTCGCCCTCTTCCACACGCGCCGTGATGTCGGAGTTGCGCTGGAAGACGACCTCCACGCCGCGTAGCGTGCGCATCTCTCCGGTGTAGCCGCGCGGGTTGGGACGCCGCACGCGCATGCCGCTTGCGCTCAGGAAATCGAGCGTGCCCTCGTACATGACGCCGTCGCTCGGAATGGCGAGGCGCAGGCGGTCACGCACCTGGCCGTTAGACGAACTGTTCTGCAACACGGCCGTCCTGCCCTACCCGCATGATCGTTTCGATGCCGCGCTGCCTCGCGTACTTCGCAGCCGCGGCGTCGCTCTTGCTCTCCAGGTCTAGTTCCGCGGGGATGCCCTGCGCACGCAGGCGCTCCGCCGTGGCCACGGCTTCGCTGAACGCGGTCTCCTGCGCCGTCACCAGCACCTGCGCCGGGCCATCGAGGTCGTCATCGGCGAACCCCGCCGGGAGCAGGCGCGCCACGTGGTCCAGCCCGTAGGCGAACCCTATCGCCGGTGTCGAACGCTTCCCACCAAGTGCGGCGATGAGATCGTCGTAGCGTCCGCCACCGCCGAGCGCGTGCGTGCCGTGTACCCGCTGGTGCTCGATGTCGAACTGCAGACCGGTGTAGTAGGCCAGTCCACGCGCCAGCCCGAGATCGAGCACGATCGGCACGCCGCGCAGGTCGTACTGTTCGAGCGCCGTAAGCAAGCCTTCCAGCGGAGCAAGGACGCTCTTGCGGATACGGAACCGCGACGCGATGCGCGCGAGCCGGCCTCGAACGCGTGCCGCGGGCCCTGCCGCTCGGGCGAGTTCGCCGCAGAGGGCGAGTCCTTTCTCGAATGCGCCCGGCTCGTCGGCCAGCCGCAGCTTCTTCAGGTAGCGCCGCAGTATCTCGTCGGGCGTGCGCTGCCCGGTCGATCCGGCAACGCCCTGTCCCACGAAACTGCGCACCATCTCCGCGGCGTCCTCGGGCGCCATTTCCCGCGTGATGCGCGAGACGTGTTCGTTCGCCTCCGGCGCGAGCAGCCCAAGCCGCGCCGCTTTCGCGCGCACGTCTTCCGGAGACTCGCTGCCGGAGCGCAGCGCGGCGAGGCTCCCCATCAGGAACACGCTGGAACGCTCGGAGAGTCCGAGCGCCGCGTACATCGCCGCCACGACCCCGACGTGCCCGATGCGCAGCCGGTGGCCACGCACACCCAGCACGGTCAGCCCCTGCACGGCGAGCGCGAGCATCTCCGCGTCAGCCGCGACGCTTCCTGCGCCGATCAGCTCTGCGCCGAGTTGTTCGAACTCCCCGGAATCGCCGCCAGTCTCGTAGCGGAAAACGGGCCCTGAGTAGCACCAGCGCTGCGGCAGCGGGCCGGGGAGGTCGCCGTCCACGAATGCCTGCACGACCGACGACGTGAACTCCGGGCGCAGGCTCACGCGCCGCCCGCTGGGGTCGGTGAAGGAGTACATGCGCGCCGCGAGCTCGCCGCCCGATTTCTTCAGGAAGAGGTCGGTCGGTTCGAGCATCGGTGTCGTTATCGGCTGGTAGCCCCTGCGTTGGAGGAATCGTTCCAGGCGCATGCGGCTGCCCGCGACGATGCGCTGGCGGGCAAGCGATTGCTCTCGTGCGTTGCTCATGGGATACGCCGATCGGGACTGTTCCGTCATTGTAACGCACACGAGACGAGGTGCAGGCCGGATAAGGGTGCTCCTACCCCCGCGTCAGGTTGCCGCGATCTCCCCGTCGCGCAGCGCATGAACGTCGCCCGACGCGAGGCGCACGAGCAGGCGTCCTTCGCTGTCCACGCCTTCCGCTATCCCGTGCACCGCGCCGTCCTGTCGACGCACGGTGACTTCCTTGCCGAGGGTCGACAGCCGTGCCGACCAGTCGCTGACCAGCGCCTGCGGAGCGTCGAGACGCTGCGCATAGCGTTCGCGCAGCCCGGCGAGGAACGCCTGCTCCGCATCGGCAACCGCAAACTCGATCCCCATCTCCGATGCCAGGCTCGCCGCGCCTTCCGCTATGTCGGAGTGTTCCTCGGGGCGCAGGTTCACGTTCAGGCCGACGCCGAGCACAGCGATAACGTTGCCGTCCGTGTCCGCGCGGACCTCCGTGAGCACGCCGCAGACCTTCCTGCCGTTCAGGAGCACGTCGTTCGGCCACTTGAAGGTGCAGGCCAGCCCCGTCAGCGCCCGCACGGCGTCCGCCGCGGCAAGCGCCCCCGCGATGCTCAGCAGCGGCGCGGCATCCGCTGGAGGCCGCAGCAGCACCGAGGTCAGCAGGCTGTCGCCTTCGCCGGACACCCACCGCCGCGAGTAGCGCCCGCGCCCAGCGGTCTGCACCTGTGCCACCACGGTCATCCCATGCGGCGCTTCCGCCTCCACGAGCTGCCACGCCACGTCCATCGTCGACGTGACCCGTTGGAAGCGCATCACCTGCCCGCCGATGACGCCGCGCTGTCCGTCCTGTGTACTCATTGCAGGGATTCTACCTGTGCTCCAACGTAGTACCATCGCCCCGCGATGCGCTCTTCCTCGTCCTCCGAGCGGTTCATAGACCTGTTCACGCCCAGGACGCTGCCCATCTTCCTGATGTTCTTCTTCTGGGGGTTCGGCACCGGCGGGCTGTGGCTCGTCAGGCCGCTCTTCGCCTACGAGCTCAGCGAGTCGTTCCTGCTGGTTGCGCTCGTCTCCGCCGTCAGCGCCGCGCCGCGGTCGTTCACCGGCCCGCTCACCGGTTACCTTACCGACCGCTTCGGCAGGAAGTGGTTCGTCATCCTCGGCGCGGTCATCCACATCATCGCTCTCATCGGTCAGTTCAACTCGACTGCATATCTCCAGTACTTTCTCATGGAACTGCTCGCGGGCCTGGGCATCGGGGCATGGATGACCGCCTCCAACGCCCTGATGGCCGACTACACCCAGCTCGCGACGCGCGGAAGAGCCGTTGCGCTTCGGCAGACCTCATCCCGCGCGGGGACCCTCCTCGGTCCGCTGGTGGCCGGGCTCGTCGCCGTTACCGGCGACCTGCGCGACGTCTTTCTGTTCATCGCGGCATGCAAGGTGGGGGTCATCATCGTGACGCTGCTCTGGGTGCGCGACTCCCGCGGGAGGCCGCGACCCGCTCCGAATCCCACGAGCCGAGGCGGCATCCTGCAACGCCTGAACCTCGCCATGTTCCGGTCGCGGGCCTTTCTCGTGCTCATCATCGCGACGTTCTCCGTCAACCTCGTCACGGGAGGGACAGGCGTGTTCCGCACGTTCTTCCCTGTGCAGGGCGCGAACGCCGCCGGACTGGACGAGGCGCGGGTCGGCACGCTCCTCATGTTCTCCGGCATCCTCGCACTCGGCGCAGCCATCCCCGCCGGGATCGCGAACGACCGCATCGGGCGGAAGCGCACGCTGATCTTCGCCCTCCTCGCGACGTCGCTCACCGTGTGGATGATGTCCGGCATGTCCGACTTCGAGAGCGCCCTCCTGGCCGTGCTGGCCTTCGGGCTTGCGGAGGCATTCGCAACCGGTACGAACCAGGTCTACGCGATGGACCTTGCTCCGGACGACCGCCGCGGCGCGTTCCTCGGCGTCTGGTCGCTCTCGATGATCGCAGGCCAGGTGTTCGGCCCCATCGTCATCGGCTCGGTCGCCGACAACGCGGGGTTCCAGGCAGCGTTCATCACCGTGTCCGGTTTCCTTATCGCCGCCGCGCTCATCGTCACCACGTTCGGCGTGGAGACGCGGCGAGTGCGCCAGCAAACAAGCGAGCGCCCTCCGTAGAGGTATGCCCCGCTATAATGGGAGAGTCACCAGCGGGAGTAGCTCAGTGGTAGAGCTCTTGCCTTCCAAGCAAGATGTCGCGGGTTCGAGTCCCGTCTCCCGCTCCAACCTGCCGATCACCTCTGCAGAGCGCACGCCCCGCCGTTCTCTGCTACACTCCGCGCACGTACGTCTAATCCGCGTCCCATGCAGGGAGGTACATGCATGCTGACCGCTGAACAGAACGACCGCATGACGAGGGTCGGCCCCGGCACCCCCACCGGCGAGTTGATGCGCCGCTACTGGCATCCCATCGCCGCCGTCGCCATGATGAACGACCGCTCCACGAAGCCCATCCGGCTGCTCGGTGAGGACCTCATCCTCTACAAGAGCAAGCAGGGCGTCTTCGGGCTCGTGGACAACTACTGCCCCCACCGCCGCATGGGTATGGTCTACGGCATCCCGACCGACGAGGGCATCCGCTGCCCCTATCACGGCTGGATGTTCGATGAGACCGGACGCTGCCTGGAGCAGCCCTACGAGGAGACCGAGGCGCCGGACAACCGTTTCAAGGACAAGGTGCGCATCAAGGCGTACCCGCTGGAGGTCAAGGCGGGCCTCATCTTCGCCTACCTCGGTCCCTCCCCTGTTCCGCTCCTGCCAAGCTGGGACGTCTTTTCCATCGACGGGGTCGTGCGCGACATCGGCTACACGGAACTCCCCTGCAACTGGCTGCAGTGCCAGGAGAACTCGCTCGACCCGGTGCACTCCGAGTGGCTGCACGGCGAGTGGGGCAACTACGTCGCCATCATGAACGGCCAGGGCGACAAGGTGCGCACGCGCTACGAGAACGAGCGCATCGGCTTCGACAAGTTCGAGTACGGCATCATCAAGCGCCGCCTCGTGAAGGGGGGCGGCTACGAGGACCCCGAGTGGGCGCAGGGCCACCCCATCGTGTTCCCGTACTTCCTGCGCCAGGGCGGCAGCGGCATCGCGCTCGACTCGTGGAAAGACCCGGGCGACACGCCTGGCATCGCGCGCGGCGTCGGTCCCTCGTTCCAGATCCGTGTGCCGCTGGACGACCACCGCACGGGACACTGGTGGGTGATGTGCCACCCCAAGGTGTCGAAGGACGACCCCGACCAGCGCGACGAGGACATCCCTCTCTTCCACCCGCCGCTCATCCAGCTGAAGGAGGACGGCCGCGTCCGCTTCGAGATACTCGACTCCAACTCGGCGCAGGACGTCGCCGCGTGGATCACGCAGGGCCTCATCGCCGACCGCACGGGCGAGCACCTCGGACGCTCGGACAAGGGCGTCATCATGTTCCGCCGCATGCTGGAGGAGCAGATACGCATCGTCGAGGACGGCGGCGACCCCATCAACACGTTCCGCGACCCGGAGCGTAACGTCTACCTCGGCATGGATACGGAACACTGGTCGAAGCGTGCCGAACTCGGCGGCGGCCAGGCGTTCGCGTTCGAGCGCCAGGGCATGGCGAGCAAGTACAGCCCCATCATGAACCAGCGCGGTGTCGAGGGCGGCGAAGATGCCGATGAGCGCAACAAGGAGATCGCTCAGGGGGTGTCCGGCTGATGGGCGCAGAAACATTGAAAGCAGGCGACAAGGTCGAGCTTGCCAATGGCGCGACGGCGCAGGTCGCCGGCCCGCTCGCCGCCGGCACGGTCCCCGTGACCATCATCGACTCACCGTTCGGCCCGGAGAGCCCCGGCGACTCCATGCAGGCCGACCCTGACGACATCTACGGTGTCTTCCTGGACGAGGCGATGACGGAGGTACGCGCCCTCTGAGGCCTGCCGCAGGCGGCCTGTCTGAACAGAAAGAGAGAAGGAGAGCACAATGGTTCGCAGTTACTTCACCCACGACAACTGGCTCGACGAGCAGGCCGCCAAGGGCGTACCCGTGCTCTCCGATTGCTACGTTGAAGACCTCCGCACCCTCGACCTCGCTTACTGGGACGTCCGAGGCTGCGACACGGCCTTCGTCCGCTTCACCAACATGGAAGGCGTCACCGAGGCGCGCGTGCAGGAGATACCGGCCGGAGCATCGCTCAGCCCCTTCAAACTGGGTGTGGAGGAGATGGTCTACGTCCTCGCAGGCCGGGGCTTCGCCTCCGTCTGGGGCGAGATCAGCAACGCGAAGCGCGACTTCGAGTGGTCGGACCGCAGCGTGTTCGTCATCCCCCGCAACTCGTGGTGCGAGCTGCGCAACATGGGCAACACGCCGGTGCGCCTCCTCTTCTTCAACTACCTCCCCATCGCGATGAGCACCATCCCCGACCCCGAGTTCTTCATGAACAACCCCCACGTCAACAAGAGCATCCTCGACGACGCAGACCAGGACTTCTTCTCCGAGGCCAAGGACGTCGAGAAAGACTTCGGCAGCGCGTGGGGCGCCGTCGGCGGCACGGTCTGGCGCGGCAACTTCTGGCCGGACCTGCTTGCATGGGACAAGCTCACCGCGGCAGGCAGCCGAGGCGCGGGCGGGTCGTCGATCGCCATGTACGTCCCCGGCTCGGAGATATCGGCGCACATGTCCGTCTTCCCTCCGGGCACGTACAAGAAGGCGCACCGGCACGGCCCCGGACGGCTCATCGTCATCCCCGGCGGCGAGGGCTACTCCATCATGTGGCCCCAGGACGGGGGCGAGAAGAAGGTCTACCCCTGGCACGAAGGCAGCGCCGTCACCCCGCCCGACCAGTACTTCCACCAGCACTTCAACCTGGGTCTCAAGGCAGCGCGATACTTCGCGCTCCACCCGCCCGTCCAGTTCCTCGGCAAGGACGAGGACGAACAGGGCAACGCCGAGGGTGTCAACATCGAGTACGTCGACGAAGACCCGTGGATTCGCGAGTACTTCGAGAACCAGTTGGCCGAGCGGGGCCTCGAGTCGAAGATGGCGCCGGAGGTCTACACCGACCGCGACTTCAAGTTCAAGACCGCTTCGGTCTCGTCCACGTAAGCAAGGGATGGCCGGGGGAACTCCCCGGCCATTCACATTGACCGCGTTCCTGACCGCACATACGATTGAGACGCAGTTCGACGAGGGAGGACGGCCATGCTCACGCAGGAGATGAACGAACGCCTCACGAAGGTCGGGCCCGGCACGCCGATGGGCGAGCTGATGCGCCGCTACTGGCACCCCATCGCCGGGAGCGTGCAGCTGAATGCCGAGACTCCCACGAAGGAGATCCGCCTCCTCGGCGAGGACCTCGTCCTCTACCGCGACGCCAGCGGCACCGTCGGCTGCATCGAGCCGTCGTGCGCGCACCGGAAGGCCAACCTCTCCTACGGCATCCCCGAAGAGAACGGCATCCGCTGTGCCTACCACGGCTGGATATTCAACGAGCACGGCCAGTGCGTCGACCAGCCGTCAGAGCCCGAAGGCTCCAAGTTCAAGGACAAGGTGCGCATCAAGTCCTACCCCGTCGAGGAGCTCGGCGGCCTCGTCTTCGTCTACATGGGGCCCCTGCCCGCTCCTGTCCTCCCCAAGTGGGACGTGCTCAACTGGGAAGGCCACAAGGACAACTGGGGGACGATGCTCCCTTGCAACTGGCTCCAGTGCCAGGAGAACTCGCTCGACCCACTGCACTTCCAGTGGCTCCACCGCTACTGGGGCGGCTGGCAGATGAACCGCATCAAGTCCCCCGAAGAGCGCGACGCGTGGAACACCGCCGTCGGCGCGCGCGGGGCCGACCACCGCAAGATCGGTTTCGAGGTCACGGACTACGGCGTCATAAAGCGCAGGCTCGTCGGCGACGAACAGGAGAGCGACGACCACTGGGCCATCGGCCACCCCATCCTCTTCCCCAACATCCTCCGGGTGAGCCACGGCCTGGAGATCCGCGTCCCCGTTGACGACACCCACACCTACCACATCATCACGAACTACCGGCAGTACAACGAGGGCGAAGAACCGCAGACCGAGATCCCCTACGACGAGCGCCCTCTCTTCGACGAGAACGGTCGCATCATCCGCGACTACGTCGCCGCGCAGGACCAGGTCGCGTGGGTCATCCAGGGCGCCGTCTCCGACCGTACGACCGAGCGTCTCGGTGTGACGGACGTCGGCATCATCATGTTCCGCCGCATGCTCGACGAACAGGCGGCTGTCGTCGAGGACGGTGGCGAACCGATGAACGTCCACCGCGAAGAAGAGGGCACCATCGTACTGCCCTGCGAGCACTACATGTACCCGGGCTACGAGGAGATGGGCGGCCCCTACCGCGGCACGACGCCCCGCAAACCTGACGTGGAGGCAGTGCTCTCCGGCTCCGGCGCCCGCCTGGGCGAATGGGAAGGCATCAAGGCCGAGTACCAGATCTCCGGCAAGCGGATCGACAGCGGCGGCGCGCTCAGGAAGGGCAAGTGGTTCTCAGATGGCCGGGAGCATTAGACGCATCCCGCAGCGGATAGACCGGACGGGGCAGCCTCATGGCTGCCCCGTTCCTCGTTCGCTACAGGAGCCTTGCCTGCTGCGGAGGTTCCAGCAGTTCCGGGCCGTCGTTGAAGGCAGAGTTGACCAGCGTTGAGACCTCGTAGAGGTCCATCTGATCGGAGTCGTACGGGACCAGCAGGCTGCCGAGCGCAGCGGGGTCCTGCATCCCGTCGTCCAGCCAGAGCGATTCCAGGTCTCTCGGCAGGATGACCGGCATCCGGTCGTGGATGGGCCGGAGCAGCTCATTCGCCTGTGTCGTGATGATGGTGCACGACCCAACGGTGTCGCCGTTCGGGTCGCGCCACGTCTCCCAGAGACCGGCGAAGGCGAAGGGCTCCGCTGAGGCCAGTGTGACCCGTACCGGCGACCGGCCGGCGCCGGTACGCTGCCACTCGTAGAAGCCGTCGGCGGGGATGAGGCATCGCCGCTCCTTCAGCGCGGCACGGAAGCTCGGCCTCTCGGAGAGGGTCTCCGCGCGTGCGTTGATCATCGGCGCGCCTGCGGAGACGCTCCCGGTCCCGGAGAGCGCCAGTCCCCAGCGCATGTACGAGGCATGTCTCGGTTTGCCGTTCCCGACGGTGAGCACCATCTGAGTGGGCGCGATGTTGTAGCGGGGAGGTTGCTCCAGGCCGCCTGCCTCGAACTCGAACCGTAACGCGAGTTGCGTTATGTCCGATATGAGGCTGTATCTCCCGCACATGGCAGCATTGCTCCGGTGAGAGGATACCGGCTTCGCTCCGATGGGAGCACCGTGCAGGCGCTGGTATGGTTGGCGTGACCGGAATTCTGTGGCAGGCAGCCTCTCATGCCCTACCCCACATCGACCTCAGGCCTCCGCATCGACGTCAACGACGCCACCGACCTGCCGCTTGCCGAATCATCGCGGTTCGCGATCAGGGCGGAGGAACTCGGCTTCTCCGGCGTGGGGATGCCGGACCACCACCACACCGGCAGGGACGTCTTCGTGCGGCTCGTGCTCGCTGCTCAGCAGACGACGCGCGTAACGCTGTTCCCGTCGGTCACGAACCCGGTCTCGCGCAACCCGAAGGTACTGGCGTCCCTCGCAGCGACATTGGCGGAAGCCGCGCCGGGCCGTGCCTGTCTGATGGTCGGCAGCGGCGATCTCGCAGTGAAGTACCTTGATCAGCCCGGAGCAACCGCCTCCCAGCTGGCCGACGCAGCGGAGACCATCCGCCGCACCCTCGACTCCGAGTTCGCCCTCACGGCGCCCGTGCCGGTCTATATCAACGCCAGCAGCCCAAGGATGCTCGAGGCTGGAGGCGCTGCCGCCGACGGCGTCTACGCCATGGTCGGCGTCGACCCCGAAGTGGTCGCCGTAGCGATGGACCACGTGGCAGCCGGCGCCCGCGAAGCGCAGCGAGACGCAGACAGCATCCCGGTGGCGCTGGGGCTACCCGTATTCATGGCGGACTCCGAGGAGCGTGCGTACGAGAGCGCTGCCCGGTACGCCCTCTCCGGGCTGCTGAACCGCAACAGGGTCTACTCCCGTTTGATGCGCGAGCGCATGCCCTCGCTCGAAGGTGTCTCGCGGGTGTCCGATCTCTCGACGGAGCAGTTGCACCGGCTGGTCGACGCCATGGTTGCCCACGGCACGCCGCAGCAGGCAGCCGAACGAGCCCTCGCTTTCGCGGAGCGTGCACCGGCGCGGCACTTCATCGCGCGGGTGCAGTTCGCAGGCGAGGACCCGCTTCGCGCGATAGAGGCGTTCGCCTCCGCACTCCGTGTTGCCGGTGGGGAGAACGTCCTGCATCCGTCCGATTGACACCCTCGAGGAGCGCTTATACCGTCACGGAAAGACGCCGCAGCGGAGGCCATGATGCAATTGAACCTGAGAGCCGAACCAGAGGCCATCGACTTCGAGGTGTCGAAGAGCGCCCTGTGCGTCATCGACATGCAGAACTACGACATCAAACCGGGCGGGTTCTTCGACCTCACCGGCGTCGATACGGAGCACGGCAGGCGCGTCATCCCGACGATCCAGCGAGCATTGGCGTACGCCCGTGCGGCGGGCATGCCGGTGCTGTTCACGCGCATGGTCATCCCTGCCGACCCGATGCTGCGCGCAGGCCCCGACTCGCCCTGGTACTGGAAGAGCGCCGCTTACCGGGCGGACCTGAGCGACCCGGCGATGGAGCGCGCCGTCGGCATCGACGGCACCTGGGGCGGAGAGATCGTCGAGGAGCTGGCCCCGCAGGACGGCGAGTACGTCATCGCGAAAAACCTCTATAGCGCGTTCCAGCGAACGGACTTCGACCTCGTGCTGAAGCGCCTCGGCGTTCGGCACCTCTTCATCACCGGCATCGGGACGCCCACCTGCGTCGAGGCGACCGCCCGGGACGCCTACTTCCACGAGTACTTCCCCGTCCTCATCGAGGACTGCTGCGGAGGCATCATCCCGGAGACGCACGACCAGGCACTGTTCGCCATCAAGCGCCGCTACGGCTGGGTCACCGACCTCGACAGCTGGACGTCCGCCGTCGCAGAGGGCGTCCCCGACTTCCAGGCGCCGAACTGACTAAGGAACGAGTCTCTCGCTCTGATACCATGGCTCACATGGAAGACTTCCTCGCGGCCACCGGCCTCACCAAGAGTTTCGATAGCGTCCAGGTCGTCAACTCAGTCTCGTTCACCGTCCGCTCGCAGGAGATATTCGGGCTGCTCGGTCCCAACGGCGCAGGCAAGACCACCACGATCCGTATGCTCTCCACCGTCCTCGACCCGGACGACGGCGACGTGACCATCGGCGGACACTCCGTGGCGAAAGAGAGCGACGCGGTGCGCAGGCTCATCGGCGTCTGTCCGCAGGAACTCGCCCTCTACCCGGAACTCTCCGCGACCGACAACCTCGTCTTCTTCGGACGCATGGCCGGACTCTCCGGCAGCGAAGCGAAGGAACGCGCCGCGGATGTGCTCGAGCGCGTCGGCCTCACTGACCGTGCGAAGGACGCCGTCCGCAAGTACTCGGGCGGCATGAAGCGCCGCGTCAACATCGCCATCGCCCTGATGAGCAGGCCTCGGCTGCTCTTCCTCGATGAGCCCACCGTCGGCATCGACCCGCAGTCGCGCAACCACATCTTCGACACTGTCCTCGCCCTGCGCGGCGAGGGGATGAGCGTCCTCTACACGACCCATTATATGGAAGAGGCCGACCGCCTCTGCGACCGCATCGGCATCATGGACGAGGGACAGATCATCGCGCTCGGCACACCCGCCGAGCTCAAGGCCCAGATTGGCGACACGGACACCACGACCCTCGAAGAGGTCTTCCTCAGCCTCACCGGCCGGAGCCTCCGCGACTAGCATGGCCCGTCCGTTCCTGCTTGCGCTCCTCGAGGTCAAGCGCTTCCTCGCCGACCGGGGCGCGCTGGCGTTCAGCATCGCACTCCCCATCGCCCTGTTCGCCCTGATGATCGGCGTGTTCGGCGGCGGGGCGTCGTTCAACTCCACTGCCCACGTCGCGGACCTCGACGGAGGCGACGCCGCGCGCAAGCTCATCGAGCGCATCGAAGACGTGGAAGGCCTCGACGTGAGACGGTACACGGAGGCTGAACTCAACGACGCGCTCGACCGCTCGGCCGTCCTTACCGGATTCGTCATCCCTGCGGGGTTCACCGGCGCGCTCGAGTCAGGTACGCCGGCCGTCGTACGTGTCAAGCGGCGCGGCAACGGCGGCGACGCGGGCCAGATAACCGCTGCCATCGTCCAGGGTGCGGCGGACGGCCTCGCCTCGGAATACGAACTGCGCCGCGCCCTCGGCGCCCTCGTCAGCGAAAACGTGTCATCCGAGCAGGTCGAACTCCACGCCGGGGTCCTCCTCGGCGATGCGCGCAGGGACCCGCCCGTACGCGTCGTCAACCAGACGCTCACCGAGCAGGACGACGAGGAGGACATCCTGGACCGCCTCCTTCCCGGCGTCATCGTCATGTTCCTGCTCTTCTCCGTGACCCTCAACGCCCAGACGCTCATCGAGGAGCGGCGCAACGGCACGCTGGAACGACTGCTCACCACCCGGTTGAAAACCGGCGAACTCTTCGCGGGGAAGTTCCTGGCCGGCGTCAGCCGCGGGATGTTGCAGACGGTCGTTCTGCTCGTACTGGCGTTCGTCGTGCTCCGCATCGCGGGGCCTGTCGCCCTCGTGCAGAGCGCCGTGCTGGCCCTCGTGGTCTCCGGGGCTGCCAGCGCGATAGCGCTCGTCATCGCCACGGTTGCGCGGACGGAGGACCAGGCCACGTGGGGCGCCGTGTTCATCACGATGTTCATGACCGTGTTCGGCGGCACCTTCTTCCCCATCGGCGACTCCGGCGTGCTCGAGCTCCTCAGCAGGTTCACGCTGAACCGCTACGCCATCGACGCCTATGAGGGCATCCTCGGTGAGACGGCAACGCTCGGGGACGCCACGTTCGAGATGGCGCTCATGGGCGGCGTAGCAGTGGCCTGCCTCGTCGTCGCGCGCATACTCTTCCGCGTATCGTCGGAGGCGAAGTGATGCGCCTCTTCGCACGGCAAGCGTGGCTCCTGTCGGTGAAGGACACACGTCTCTTCTTCAAGGACAGGTTCGCTCTCGGTTTCGCCCTGCTCTTCCCCATCCTGTTCATCGTGGCCTTCTCGCTCGCGCTCGGTGACCTCGGCCCTGAGGATGAACAGTTGCGGATGGCTGTCGCAACCGAGGAGGAGAGCGGCTTCTCCCGCGAGGTCATCGACGTTCTCACCGTCACCGAAGCCACCGGCGTGGACGAATGGGACCCGAAGGATGCCGGGCTGGCGCTCCATGAGGGTCGTATCCCCGGCTACCTGCTCTTTCCCGTGGACTTCACGCAGCGCATCTTCAGCGGAGAAGGCACGGAGATACTGGTCATCACCGCCGACGGCGACCCCGAGACCGAGGCCGTGCTGGGCGGGCTCGCGCGCTCCATAGGCGGGCGCATCGGCACGCTCAGCCTCGCGGCACGGGGGGTGACCGAACTGGAAGGGTTCGGATCGCTGGACCTCGTCAAACTCGGAGAACTCGGTGCTGCCCCACCCTCGATCGTCTTCACGACCGAGCAGGTGGGCAGTGTGGAGCCGTTCAACGCCACCAACT
Source organism: Dehalococcoidia bacterium (assembly GCA_965116305.1). Classification (GTDB taxonomy): domain Bacteria; phylum Chloroflexota; class Dehalococcoidia; order Lucifugimonadales; family Australimonadaceae; genus Bin16. Next base: position 1,165,774 of record OZ220673.1, read on the forward strand.
TCACCCTGCCCGGATACCTCACCATGTTCGTCTTCTTCGCTGCCGCGTTGGGAGCGGAAGCCATCGCCCGCGAGCGTCAGACCCAGACGCTGGAGCGCCTGCTCGCGAACGGCGTGCGCCGCTCTTCCATCGTCGGCGGCAAGATGCTGGCGAGCCTCTATCGCGGGCTGCTCCAACTCCTCTTCCTGTGGGTGGTGGGCATCTTCGCCTTCTCCATCGACTTCGGCGCCTCCCCTCTGGCCGTCGTCATCGTCTCCGTATTCATGGCCGTGGCGTCGTCCGCATTCGGCGTCATGCTCGCGGCGCTCGTGCGCACGGTGAAGAGCGCGTCGTCCGCGGCAGTGCTCACCTCGCTGACGCTGGCGCCGCTCGGCGGTTGCTGGTGGCCGCTCTTCATCACGCCGGACTGGATGCAGGCGCTCGGACGCCTCACGCCGCACGGCTGGGCGAACGACGCGTTCAACAAGCTCATGCTCTTCGGCGCGGACGGCCAGGACGTGCTGGTGAACATGCTCGCGCTTGGGCTCTTCGCCGCCGTGTTTCTCGGCGTGGCCGTCGCGCGCTTCCGCACCGTCTCGGCGAACTAATGACGTCTTCAGAATCAACGCCACTGGAATTCACTGGCCATGCAATTCATGTGATGGCAGAACGCAGGATTTCCATGGAGTGGGTCGGCAGCGTGTTGGCAGAACCGGCGTCGCGCGTGCCTGACCCGAACGATGGAGAGATTGAACGCTTCTTCGGGCCGGTCCCTGAACGCGGCAATCGCATGCTGCGGGTCGTCGTCAACACGCGTGTTGTACCATGGCGAGTGGTGAGCGTATTCTTCGATAGGAACATGAGAGGCCGGGCATGAAACTGAACGTCGACAAGAAATCCGACGCGCTCTACCTGCGGCTTGACGATTCGCCTATCGCTGAATCAGAAGAGGTCTCTCCGGGTGTGGTGCTCGACTATAACGAGTCCAACGAAGTCGTCGGCGTCGAGATGCGGTATCTGTCCAAGCGGTCTTCCGACCTGAACCTGTACGCCGTGGAGTTCGAGACGGTCTGAGTCCCGTATCTACCTCTTGCTCAAACAGAAGCGCCGGTGGATGTCCACCGGCGCTTTCCGTTCACGTGGTGCGTGCGTTGGCCTAGGTCCAGCGGCCGAACCCCCAACCGCCACCGGTGCCTGCGGGCGTCCGGTAGACCGGAACGTACTCGATGGTCTCGTAGTTCAGGTCAGTGTCCGCCATCGCGCCGCCAACCGCAATCCAGTTCTGCGTCTCGGATGCCGCCGAGTAGAGGTGGTTGCGCGGGATGGTCATCAGCGTTTCGGAGTCCTTCTCCTCGAGCGCCTTCAGCACTGTGCGGTCCAGCCATTCGTCGACCACGAAGTGGCTCAGCCCGCCGGATCCGATGATCGCGACACGCGCATCGCTGTCCCATGCACGGATCGCGTTCGCGACCGCGCGCCCGAACTCGAACGACCGTTTGGGGGTCGGTTGGTTCGGCGGATAGCAGGTGTTCTGGAAGATGGGAAGGATGGTGCGCGGCTCGTTGTCGAACAGCCGTTTCACCACGAACGCGAACCCATGGGGGAGCCCCTGTTCACGCGGCGCCGTGGTGCGCACGGAGTCTAATTCACCGTTCTCCTTCGGGTAGCGCCGCGCGACCTGCCCGCCGTAAGTGTCGTGCAGATAGGTGAAGTGCGAGACGTCGAAGTCGTTCTGGATCATATGCTCGATCACGTGCCGTCCCAGGTTGGATGCCACGGGCACGTCCATCGCTACGTCGCCGTAGCCGTCGGCGATGGACTGGGTGATGTCCGGGTCACGGAAGCCTGCTGCCAGCGATCGGGGCTTGATCGGCACCGAGTCTCCCCAGAACACCGAGAAGGTCGGCATGTTGTCCTCGAAGAACCACTCGTCCTGGTCGTCGGAGATGATGACGGTGATGTCCGGCTTCACCTCGCTGAACGTCCGCGCGAGTTCGGCGATACCGCGTTGGCAGGCGTCCACCTGCGCCGAGAACACCTCGTCCGTCAGCGGCTTCTCCTTCACCGCCGTCGGCACGCGTGCCAGCCCCTCGTCGTACGGCATCGCCCAGCCCTCCGGTGGGAAGACCAGCTCCGGGTGCCGCAGGTCGCCCACAGCATAGCGTGGCCACTGCTCAGCATTCAGCGCAAGCATGGGGCTGTGCGACGTTCCTGCTCCAAGCACTATCTCGGCCATCGTTGACCTCCGTTGTGCAGAATCTCGCGGACGCGTACGCCCGCCGAAAGCGTTACTCGGTCTCAGTTCGCGCCTAGTCTACCACGCGCTGCAAACGACGCGCGCATCCAGTATGGCTCGCTGTTCATCGTGCGTCTCGATAGCGCCTCCGCTCTTGACACCTAATTTCCCTTGATTTCCACCCTGCGCCCATATAAACCAATATCGATGGGTGGCGCAAACCTGCAGGTGCCCGACATCCGCCCGCAGCCCTAACCATGGCCTTGGCTGCAATCCACAACATGAGGAGAAGAGATGCTTGACGGACGAAAAATCATAGACATGCATGGCCATACCGTGGCCCCACCTGAGCTGTACGCAGCGAAAGCGTCGCTCTTGTCAGGGCGCGGTTACCACGGCAAGAGCCCCATCTCCGAGGAACGCATCGAGCAGTACGCCCAGAACAACATCAAGATACTGGACAAGGTGAAGACCGACGTCCAGATACTCTCTCCCCGTCCGTTCCAACTGATGCACTCCGAGAAGCCGGAGAGCATCGTCCACTGGTGGAACGAGATGAACAACGACGTCATCGCAACCCAGGTGAAGGCTCACCCGGACCGCTTCGGGGGCATCTGCGGCCTGCCGCACGTCACGGGCGCGAAAGACGCCTCGCACGTCATCCCTGAACTCGAGCGCTGCGTCAACGAGCTCGGCTTCATCGGCTGTCTCATCAACCCCGACCCCGAAGAGGGCCAGGGCAACCCCGCCGACCCGAACTACACCCCGCCTCTGGACCACGAGTACTGGTTCCCGCTCTACGAGGCGATGGAGAAACTGGACGTTCCCGGGCTCATCCACTCCGCCTCGTCCAAGGATCCACGCGAACACTACAGCCAGCACTTCATCACCACCGAGTCCCAGGCCGTTCTGAACCTCGCCCGCCCGTCGAGCAAGGTCTTCAGCACCTTCCCGAACCTCAAGATCATCGTCGGCCACGGCGGTGGCTCCGTCCCCTACCAGATCGGCCGCTGGCGCGTAAACCGCTACAACGCCATGAAGAACAACCCCGACCTCGAGGACTTCGACACCAGCATGCGCCGCATGTACTACGACAGTGCCCTCTACACCAAGGAGTCGCTGGACTACTGCCTGCAGATCTGCGGCCCGGACCGCGTGGTGTTCGGCACGGAGAACCCCGGCAGCGGTTCGTCCGTCCATCCAGACTACAAGTGGGAGAAGGGCAAGAAAGTGCCCGCAGGCGACCTTGAAGGCTGGGAGACCGACGACATCGCCCCCGTCATCCTCAACCAGATCGACTGGCTGACCGACGAGGACAAGTACAACATCATGGAAGGCAACGTCCGTCGCCTCTTCTCGCGGGGTAACTTCTAGTTTCCCTCCGGCTGCCGCTCAGATACCACCGGGCGTCCGTTTGAATGGCGGACGCTCGGTGGTATATTTGACCCCGCGCGTATCCACACGTTGCAACCGCAACCATCCGGGAGGGAACCACCCATGGCGGACAGAGAACTCATAACGGTTATCGAAGGCCCCAAGGGCCGCGCGGAGGTCTACGAGGTCTCCGAGGGCGGCAGCACCACGTCGGCCACATCCGGCGTGATGTCCTCCAGCTACGAGGTCGTCTGCGGCAGCACCACCGAGACGGTCATGACCCTCGGCGAGGCCTCCATCGTCGCCCACGAGCTCTCCGGCGCAGACCAGTAGGCCGCACGCCTTACCGCGGCGCTGCGGCGGGTCAGCCTTCAGCAGCCTCCCGCAGCGCCGCGATGTCGATCTTCCGCATCTGCAGCATCCGCTCCCAGACCCGCGTCCGCGCGGGCTCGGTCACGCTCAGCAGTTCGCCGAGAGACTCAGGCATCACCTGCCACGACACTCCGAACCGGTCGCGCAGCCAGCCGCACATCTCTTCCTCCCCTCCCTCGCTCAGCGCTTCCCACACCGCGTCGATCTCATCCTGCGTCTTGCACGTCACCTGCAACGAGATCGCCGGAGAGAACTGGTACATCGGCCCTCCGTTCAGCGCGGTGAACTCCTGCCCTTCCAGCGTGAATGTCATGAGCTGGACAGAACCCTCCGGCTGTCCCGACACTGCGGCGTCCGCCTCGCTGTAGCGGCTCACGGACGTAATCTCGGAGTTCTCGAACACTGAGGTGTACAGATTGACCGCTTCCTCGGCATCTTTGTCGAACCACAGGCACGGCGTGATCTTCTGCACGTGACGTTCTCCTTGCTCTCTGGGATACGCCCGATTCTAATCGGCGTATGCTCGGGCCGCTGCCCTGGAGTAACCGCCACCGCCGCCCATGCTAGATTAGGGACATGAACGGCCTTCCCAGACTGCTGCCCTTTCTCATCCCTGCGCTGGTAGCAGCAGCCGTGGTTACGGTCTCTGTGTTCCATCTGGTCCATACGAGTGCGTTTCCTGGTGACCCCGCCCTTGCACAGGCAGTCGGTGTAACAGACTTCAGCACCCTGAGTACGACTAACGCAATCGTCGAAGCTCCTTTGGGACAACCGGTCCGCGGAAGGGCCGGCGATCTCTGGGCGGACGTAATACTCGGCAAGGCTGATTTTTCCCAGATCGCCTCCGGCGAGATCGTGCCGTTCAAAGTCTTCAACCCCGGCGGTGTCATCGTCGACCGCTCCACCGCCCCGGGACGCGCATACGTGTGGGACGCTGGTAACAGCCGCATCCTCGGTATCGACCTCGAGAAGTGCTACGCGGGTGAGAGTCCGTGCAGCGCCGACATCGTCATTGGGCAACCGGCCGCGTCCGATCATGGCGCTTGCAACGGGGACAGCGGCGTGCAGAACTTTCCTCGCAGAGCCCCTGCCGGCGCCGAGACGTTGTGCGGCATCCCTGATGTATCGGAGAGCCCGACCGAGCACAAGTCGATAGCCTCCATGGCCGTCGACAGCGACGGTGCGCTTTACGTGCCGGACTCCTACAACAACCGGGTGCTGCGGTACGACGACCCCTTCGGGTCCGACACCCGCGCCGACGAGGTCTGGGGGCAGCGGGATTTCTCCAGCATGATGTGCAACCGGGGCAATTTCGACTCTGCGACCGCCGAAACGCTCTGCTTCCATGCGGACAGCAACCGGTTCGTTGATGGTCTGTACGGCGCCGGGGTAGAACTGGACGCCGACGGCAACCTGTGGGTGGCGGACAGCGGCAACAACCGTGTGCTGCGCTTCCCCCTCAGCAGTGGGCCCGGGGAGATCGCAAAGCGTGCGGACCTGGTGCTGGGGCAGCAAGACTTCCGAGGTACCGCCCCGGGAACTTCGATGCGCTCCTTCCACACACCCTCGGCGCTCAGGTTCGATAGCCGAGGGCGGCTGTACGTTGTGGAGACTGACAACAACAGGGTCCTCGTCTTCCACCCGCCTTTCACCTCGGGCATGGAAGCCGATACCACCATCGGGTCGCGCTTGAACAACCCCGTGTCGATCGAGGTCGACCCCCACGACAGGGGCCTCTGGGTCAACGACCAGCGCAACGGCATGGTCGAATTGTGGGGCTGGAATGGTTCTGAACTCCTCGCGTTCATCGGAAAGCCGTCGTACGAACCGCAGGAAGGCAGCGGGCCCGGTTTCGGCAGCGTGCCGGGATGGCCTTCGATCTGGGACGCGACGGGCATCGCCTTCGATACCGAGGACAACATGCTGGTCTCCCTGGCAGCAGGCCCGCAGGACGTGCTCCGCATCCCCATCGGCAGCCAGGGCGACCTTCGTGCGCGGGCATTCCAAGCGGACAAACGCCTGTTCTACCCGCCTGGCGAGTACAACAACCAGGGTCTCAAAGGTCTTCGTACTCCGAGAGGAGTTGCCGTTTATGAGGACCAACTCGTTGTCCCGGACTTCCAGCGCCTGCTGTACTGGAACGGCCTGGAAGGACTCACCAACGGCCAGGAGGCGGACGGCGCCGTCGGCAACACGGAGTGGCGTCCGCGGGCCAACTGCTGCGGGAGGGTCAAGGCTGATGACGCGGGCCGACTGTGGAGCCTGAGTTGGGAGGGACGGCATTTCATCGACGTCTACCAGCTTCCACTGGATGGGTCTTCCGCTCCCGTGGCCACGCTCTGGACCGGAACCGGTTCCTACCCGGTGCTGGGAAGCAGGAGCAGCGTGCGGACCGGAGGGCGCATCTTTGGACTGGCGCCGGCCGAGGGAGGAAGATTCCTCTGGCTCAGCGATACGGACAACCACAGAGTGCTGCGCATCCGGGACCCTCTGATCGAGCCGGTCATCGACGTCATACTGGGACAGGTCGATGCGACCGGAACCAAGTGCAACCGGCGAGCCGACCTGCAAGCGCACCAAGCGTCCGATCGGAGCGTCTTCCAGAATGTCACCATGGACATGCTCTGCTTCCCCGGCGCCCTGTCACTCGACCGGTCCGGGAACCTGTACGTCTCCGACCATGCCCTCGAATTCGATGGCAACCACCGGCTGTTGGTCTTCCGTGCGGAAGACCTGCCGTTCGACAACTCCACGACGCTCTTCGGGGTTCGTGCCAGCAAGTCATTCGAGCAACACGGAGGACGGGGGCACAACCTCGTCGTCAGTGACTACGAACCGCACACGACTATCGACAACACCCACCTGGGGCCCCGGCGGGCATCGACGTGGGAGCCTGCTTTCGACAGCTCCAACAGGATGGTGGTTGGGTACAACATGTACGGGGGCGGGAGGTTCGCCGGCATCTACGAAGACCCGCTGGGCCGGGGTACACATCCGGACGCGTACCTCCGCGATCTCTGGTCGATGGCGTACTCGGCCACGTTCGACGAGAACGACAACCTGTACATGGCCGACATCAACCGCGGGAGGGTGCTGGTCTACCGCAACCCCTTCGACAACCCGACACCAGCCGGGGACAGCACAGCCGTCCAGCCCGCACCTCTGCCTGAGCATCCCGTGACTATCCAGTCGGTCGACCCGGAACCGCCCTTCTGTGCCGTGCGGAGTTCATCGAACACCTACGAGCGGCGACTGTCCCTGGATGTCCAGGGGCCCTCAGCCGATGGGACCCTCCAACTGGAGTTCCGCAAGCTCACAGCGGAGCACCTGTACCGGGTGCCTTTCTCCGACAGCAGGATCACCAGGGCCGGAGGCCGCTTCAGCATCGACATGAACAGCCTCGGCCGCTCGCTCTGGGGGGACCACGAGCGCGTGCAGTTGGCCGTAAGGGTCCTGCGCAGTGACGGCATGCCCCTGTCCAACTGGTCTCCGGCGTTCGTGCTGGCTGAGAACGTCGCCGCGTGCGGGGTTGCCTTGCCTGCCCCCACTCCCACCCCTGTTCCGTCACCTACGGCAACGTCCACGCCGAGGCCAACCCCAACCCCTGCGCCGCCAACTCCCGCAGCCACGCTGACGCCGACCGCCACGGCGACGTCCACTCCGGCACTCACTCCAACACCCACACCCACCCCAACTCCCACACCCACGCTGACGCCGACCGCCACGGCGACGCTGTTGCCAACTTTGACGCCCATCCCACCCACCTCTACACCGCTTCCCTCACCGACCCTCGAGCCGGTTGTCCCGGTATCACCCCCGGATGAGTCGGAGGGCGGACGCACGAGCGCACTTGTCTTCATCGCCGTGCTGGCGATCGTCGTGGTCGCCATTGCGAGCGTCGTTGTCCGGCTCTTGAGACGCCGCCGGTAGTGCGGGGTGCTACCCTTAACCCTGACCGCGCCATGACATCCCCCGACGAAACGCCCCGGGCCGACGCGCCACCCAGCGATACGCCTGCCTCCGGAAGAAGACGCCTTCTCTTCTTCCTGCTGGCCATGACGCCGGTATTCGCGATCATCGCCCTGCTCTTCTGGGGACAGTTCCGTTCCGACGACAACCCTGGCGGCGTGCTGGTGCACGAGGAGTCGAGCGAGTCGCAGGTCTCCGTGCGCCTGGCGCCCTGGTTCGGCGGGTACGACCTCGTTTCCAGGGAGCGTGTGGACCTGGAAGATCTGCGCGGGCGCGTCGTTATGGTCGACTTCTGGTCGTCGTGGTGTGCAGCGTGCCGTATCGAGGCCGCAGCCCTCGCGCAGGTCTACCGCGAGTACGACAACGTGGACGTCGAGTTCGTCGGCATCGCCGTCTGGGACCGCCCCGCGGATGCCGAGGAACACATCGGGCGTTACGACGTGACCTATCTCAACATCCTCGACCCGCGCGGCACGACGGCCGTCTCCTACGGTGTGCGCGGTGTCCCCGAGAAGTTCTTCCTCGACGCCGAAGGACGCATCGTCCGCAAGCTCATCGGCCCCGTCTCCGCGAATGATCTGCGCAACATCCTCGACGGCCTGCTCACGACCTCGTAGCGCGATGGTCGACGCCCACGCCCTCCACGATGCCGTTGCTGCCTGGTACGCGCGCAATGCCCGCGTCCTCCCCTGGCGCGGCAGCACTGATCCCTATGCCATCCTCGTCTCGGAAGTGATGCTTCAGCAGACCCAGGTGGAGCGCGTCATCCCGAAGTACCACGCCTTCCTGGATGCCTTCCCCACGCTCCTGGCGCTCGCCGACGCCCAGCCCGCCGACGTCATCCGCCTCTGGGCCGGCATGGGCTACAACGGACGCGCCGTCCGCCTGCACAGGCTCGCACGAGAGGTCGTGGAGCGTCACGGCGGCGAACTGCCATGTACTGTCGACGAACTGCGGAAACTCCCCGGCATCGGCCCCTACACCGCCGCGGCCATCGCATCTTTTGCGTTCGGTGAGCCCGTCGCGGTGCTGGATACGAACATCTACCGCGTGCTGAGCCGCACCGTTCACGGCGTCGACGCCCCAACGCGCGACGCGCTCCACCCGCTCGCTGAATCCCTGCTGCCGCAGCCGGACAGCTCCATCAGTCCAGCCGACTGGCACCAGGCGCTGATGGACATCGGCGCGACAGTCTGCACGGCCCGCCAGCCGCGCTGCATGCTCTGTCCGCTCCGACCGCACTGCGCGGCCGCGCCGCACCTGCAGTCCGGCGGCGACCCCGCGCTTGCCGAGGCGTCGGTCCCCTACGCGCCGCGACAGTCGAGGTTCCAGGGTTCGGCGCGCTACTTCCGCGGGCGCATCATCGACCACCTGCGTGAGCAGCCTGACAGCGGCATCGAAGAGTCTAGACTCGAAGCCGTCCTCCGCGAAGCCGAAGCCGCGTCCGGTGCGCCCTGCCCGGTCTCCTTGCCGGACCTCCTCGCCGCACTCGAACGCGACGGCCTCATCCGCCGCGGCGGCGGGCGCGTGCGCCTGCCGTAACCTACCCCAGCCGACTCACCAACCCCCGCAGCGGCTCGCGCAGCGACATCCATGGATCGCCCAGCCGCTCGGTGTCATCCGCCGTCAGCGCCCAGCGCCGTACGCCGTCTCGCGTCACCCAGAGGCCGCCCACCCAGAACCCATTCGTGCCGCCCTCCGGTGGGACGAAGTCGTGCGCGATGTACCCCTCCAGGCCGTTCGCCTCCCACGCGCCGATCAACTCGCCAGCACGCGCCACGGCCACCGCCTCCGTCCACCAGCACACGCGACGCTCTCCTTCGAGGTCGCGCATACGCCGTAGCAGACGCCGCGCGCGCTCCTCGTCCGGCACGTCCACGCCCGTCCCGCGTCGTGTGATGAGGCTCGACCAGCCGTCGCCGAGCGCGGGGATGCTCAGCCCGCCGTCCGACGCCACCACGAGCGCGCCAAGCGCCCGCGACCACGCCACCGCCTTGCCGATGGCTATCGCAAGGTGTGAGCCGCCCTCCTCCTGGACGTCCGGCGCATCCTGGTACGACGCCCCGTCCGACAGCTCCACGTCCAGCCCGGCCAGCAGTTCGCGCAGCTGGTCTGCCTTCGCCGGGTTCCGCGTCGCCAGCACGAGCGCCACACCCATCTACAGCCTCCCGAACTGCCTCCCGAGCACGTCAGTAGAGACACGGATCACCGTCGGCCTGCCATGCGGGCAGTGCTGCGGGTTCATCTCGGACGCCAGCGCCTCGCCGAGCGCCGTCATCTCCTGGGGGTCGAGTGTCTGCCCTGCCCGCACCGCACTGTGGCACGCGATGGAAGCAGCGGCCGACAGATGTGTGTCCACGCCGTTGGCCCGCGCCGCGAAGCCGTCCAGCGCCTCGGTAACCAGCTTCACCGCGTCCACACGGCGCGCCATCACCGGCACCGCGCGCACCAGCAGGGTATCGTCGCCGAACGGCTCCACGACCAGGCCGTACCGCTCCAGCACCACCCTTCCTTCGCCCAGCGCGTCCATCTGCTGCGGCGTCAGGCCCATCGCCAGCGGCTCCAGCATCGGCTGCACCTCCGGCGCGCTGTCCGCCCACTGCCGCAGCAGCCGGTAGTACAGCACTGACTCGTGCGCCGCGTGCTGATCGATCAGGTACATCCCGTCCGGCCCGTCAGCAACGATGTACGTGTTCGCGACCTGCCCCAGCACCCGCAGCCGCGACAGCGGCGACGCGCCGAGAGGAAGGACCAGCGGCGCATGCGCTTCCTCTGCGACAGGCGCTGGCTCAGGCAGCGGCGATTGCTCACGCTCCTGCGTTGCGAAAGTGAGTTCAGGCTGGAGCGACGGCGGAGCAGCCACGGCCTGCGACAGCAGCCCCTCTCCCTCGGCGATGGGCGACGCCGCGAGCAGCGCATCGCGTACTGCGTGCTGCACGCTGGAGAACGCATCGCCCTCGTGCGAAAGCCGCACCTCGCGCTTGTTCGGATGCACGTTCACGTCCACTTCGCCGGGCGGCACGTCGAGGAACACGACCGCTATCGGGAACCGCCCTTCCATCAGCAGGCCGCGATACGCCTCTTCTATGGCGATCCCGACCGCGCGATGCTGCACCCATCGATTATTCACGAACAGGCTGATCCCGGTGCGGTTCGCGCGGCTCTGCTCCGGCGTTCCCACGAGGCCCCACACGGGATACGCGCCCGTCCACGAGCCAACCTCGATCATCGCCTGCGCCAGCTCCGCGCCGTGCACCGCAGCGACCGCGTCGCGCAGGCTGCCGTTGCCAGACGTGGAGAGTTGCAATCTGCCGTCCGTCTTGAGCGAGAACTGGATGTGCGGATGCGCCATCGCCAGGTGGTCCACCGTCTGCCGCACACGCGCCGTCTCGGCAGCAGGCGACCGGATGAACTTCAACCGCGCCGGTATCGTCGAGAAAAGCGCCTCGACTTCGATCGTCGTCCCTACACCGGCGCCCGCTTCCGATTGCCGAACGATGGCGCCGCCTTCCAACTCGACCGCCGCAGCCGACTCCGCATCCGCCGTGCGCGTCGTCATGCGCACGCTCGCTGCAGCCGCGATGCTCGCCAGCGCCTCGCCCCGGAACCCCAGCGTGCCGATGTCCCCCAGGTCCTCAACCGACGCCAGCTTGCTGGTCGCGTGGCGCTCGAACGCCAGCGCCACCTCGTCCGCCGGGATGCCACAGCCGTCGTCGGTCACGCGTATCGAGGCCAGTCCGCCGTGGCGTATCTCCACGCCGATGGCACGTGCGCCCGCGTCCAGCGAGTTCTCGACCAGCTCCTTCACGACCGACGCCGGGCGCTCGATGACCTCCCCCGCAGCGATCCGCGCCGCAACCCCCGCAGGCAGCACTCGTATCGCCATCAGAACCCCAGCGCCGCGCCCAACTGCTTCGCGTTCGCGCCCGCTATCAACCTGCCGTCCACCACCGCAACCGGACGCTTCCAGTAGCGCGGCTCCTCCACGAGCAGCTCCAGCATCCGTTCCTCGGTCAGTAACTCCGGGTCGATGCCGCTCTTGCGGAAGGTCGCAGACCTCAGGTTGAACAGCGCGCTCGGAGGTTCGCCGCCCAGCAACGTCTCGATCTCCTCACGGGAGAGACGCTGTTTGAAGAAGTCCCGCTCCGTGAACGCGATGTCCGCCTGCGAGAGCGCCGCCCTCGCCGTCTTGCACGTTCCTCACCCCACCCAGTGGTACAGGGCAACGCCAGCCATCAAGCACCTCCGATTCAGTCAACTCATAGTACGCACACGCCTCGCGCCCGCGCCAGCGATATCACCCATCGATTGCTGCGCCTTGCCCCTGAACTCCGTGCCACGGGGCATAGCCGCTCATCGTCGCTCATCCTGCTTACATCCACCGTTAGTTCCGCGCACGCGCTCAGGTTGCCCGGACCGCTCAGAACCGCTTATCACCGCGCAAGACCCGCCCATAGCCGCTCTTTCCCGCTCGTTGTTCCCGAGTAACGATAGGCGCGGGTCCTGTACGAAGCAGCAGCAGAAGGAAGCGGGTCCTCATCGGGGACAGCGTACCCGTCCGCAGGACGTTGGCGTAAGGGGGGGATGTCACATTGCGTTGCCGAACGCTCCGCGCTCCCCTACCATGCCGCCCGCTATGACCGACGCTGCTCTGCTCGCCGCCCGCTGGGCGCACGCCATCGCCGCCGTGGCATGGGTGGGAGGCGGCATCTTCTACCTGCTCGTCCTGCGCCCCGCCGTCACGAGCGGCTCGCTCTCCTCCGACAGCGCGCGCGCCGCGACGGAACGTTTCGGCGGGCTCGTGCAGCTCGCGATGTGGACGCTCGTGGTAACCGGCGCGGTGCTCTTCTTCTCACGGATCTCGGAGCCGACCGCCACCGCACGCTACGCCGCCGTGCTCGCCATCAAGGTCGCGCTCTCCGCATGGATGTTCTTCATCGCCATCCGCAGGCGCAGGCGCATCGCGGATGCCGTCGCCGTCCAGTCCGGACGCCTACGCGCTGTCGTCGCCGCGCTCGGCCACGTCAACACGGTCGTCATCCTGGGCATCGTGGTCTTCCTGCTGTCGGACGTGCTGCGCTACATCGTGGAACAGGAACTCGCGGGGTGAGCGCGGGAGTCAACCCACCCTGAGCCGTGTCCATGGTATCCCGTCAACGTGTTCGAAGTGCCGGTCGGCTGAAACGAGATCAGCGCCTGTCTCCATCACGTGCGCCGCGATCCAGATGTCGTTCGTCGGGATGGGGCGGCCCTTCGCTCGCAGGGACGCTGCTATCCTGCCGTAGCGGTCCGCTGTCACCGGTCCAACGGGCACGAAGGACGCGCGCGGACCGTCGAGAAAGGCACTGAGCTGGGCAATATTCTGCTCGAAGCGTTCACCTCGCCAGAACCCAAAGAGCAGTTCACCCACCACAACGGCTGAGAACAACACCTCCTCAGCCTCGCGTACGAGGTCCGCAGTCTGCCCGTGGCCGCGCACCAACAGCGAGTAAGCGTTGGAGTCCAGCAGGAGCCTCATTCCCAGGCCGATTCGTCGATGGTCTCGAACTCCTGTAAAGCAGCGTCCAGGGCATCCGCTTCTTCAGCCGTCCAGCTACCTATGAATTCGTCCAGCTCGTTACCGATCTTGTCTGTTTTCTCGCCGCCATCCGCGAGGCCGGCACCCTTCCGCATGAGCTTCAAGGCGGCTTGGTTCAGGGAGATGCCCTCGCGCTTCGCGAGGCGGTGCATGCTGTCGCTCAGCGCATCGTCGAATCCTCTGACCGTCAGTTGGTTCATATACAGCCTCCGTGAGTCATGGAGTGAGTCAATTCTGACTCATCCTACCAGTCGCCATGGGCAAGGAGCAAAGCCCCGCTAGCCGAACAGGTCCTTGAGCAGCAGCCACACCGCGGGCTGCGGCCAGATGACGAACAGGACGTTGTCGAAGAGACCGATCACCAGCACCGTGATGAAGCCGCCGGTGAGCAGGCCCCATTTGGCATATCCCCTCCCTGAAATGGCTGCAGGGAAGACCAGGGCGAGTGTGATCGCGGCCCACTTCAGCCCGAACGTTATCGATATCAGAACGAACATCGCCAGCAGGCCGAGCAGCACTTTGCCCGTGCGGCGCTGCTCATCGGCTTTGCTCATCATGCCCAGGTCCAGGATGTCGCCCGAACTGACTCCCCGGAGCTGCAGCAGCAGCTGGATGCAGGCGAGCCCGAACAGGCCGATACCCACCATCATCGGCATGGACCGCGCCCTCGTCGGGAAGTCGATCGCCTCGATGATGAAGACCAGCGCCACTACCATCACCACGAGCGGGAAGAGGTGCTCCCATGAGCGCCACACGATGTGTATCTGCTTCCTCGGGCTGTTCGGTGGGTCGGGGCTCCCGCCGGACGGCGCAGCGCCGCCTGGCTGGGTCATCATCCGCTCGGTGGACTCGCTCTTGGAAGCGAGGAAGGCGAAGCCCAGGCCGACGGCGATGGACAGGAGGATCAGCGTGATGGTGATAGGGCGCGTCAGCATTCCGACCGGACCGTGGATGCTGACGGCCGACATCAGGTTGTGCTCGATGATGGGGCCGAGGATGAAGCCGAGGATCATCGGCGGGCGCGGCCACCGGAAGAACTTCATCAGCATCCCGACCACGGCGAACCCCAGGACGATGGGGATGGCCAGCCAGTGGCGCATGTCCTGGAAGGACGAGAGGAACGCGAGAGGAATGATGGCGGCGGCGAGCAGCGGGTACGGGATGCGGCTCAGCTTCGCCAGCTGACCGGAGGCGAGCAGTCCGACGATGGCCAGCGCGGCGTTCCCCAGCACCAGGCTGACTACGATGAGGGTGGTGATGTCCGCAAAGCGGGTGAGCATGGGCGGTCCGGGCGAGATGCCGTAGGCGAGCATCGCCACGAGTACGAACGCCCAGCTGAAGCCGCCGGGGATGCCCATCGCCAGCGTCGGGATCGCCTGTCCACCTTCCTTCGAGCTCTGAACGGACTCGGAGAAGACCAGCCCGTCGAACGAGCCCTTGCCGAACTGGCTCTTGTCCTTGCTCAGCGCTATCCCCACGCCGTACGAGAGCCAGGAGACCACCCTCGCACCCACGCCCGGTATGGCGCCCATCATGACGCCCAGGATCGAGTGGCGGATGATGAGCGGCGTCTTCGTCAACGCCAGGGCGGCGCCGGCGAACACCTCGCGAACATTCAGCGCGGCGCTCGAAGACGCGAGGGCTCGGCGGGTCATCGTCAGGTCCATCATCTCGGGCAGGGCGAACAGCCCTACCGTCATGGCGATGAGCGGCAGGCCGGAGTCGAGTTGCAGGGAGCCGAGCGTGTAGCGGTCCGTTCCGGTGAACGGGTCGGTGCCCACCGTGGCCAGTAGGATGCCCAGCAGTCCGGCGGCGAGCCCCTTGATCATCGCCCCGCGGCTGAGCGCGCCGACCAGCGCCACACCGAACAGGCCCATCGCCCCGATCTCCCCGAACCCGAACGAGAGGATGAACGGCTTGAGGACAGGCATGGTGAGCAGCAGGACGACGGCGCCGACGACACCGCCTATCGCGGAGACGACATACACGAAGCCCAGCGCCCGTGCGGCCTGGCCCCGCTGCGAGAGCGGTCTGCCCTCGATGAACGTGACCTGCCCGCCCCCGGGATGGCCCATCGCGATGATGGGCAGGACGTCCAGCATCTCCTCGACGCCGGTGATGGTCGCGAGGAAGACGATACCGACGACCGGGTCGTCGATGGTGAAGACGACGAACGGAATGGCCAGCGCCATGAGCAACGGCGCCGACAGTCCCGGTATCACGCCCGCGGCCGCTGCGATCAGGACGGCGGCCCCGAACGTGATCCAGTAGGTGGAGGTCCCCAGGTGCCCGAGTCCCACGAACACCTGGCTGAAATCAGGCATCTGCTCCTCTCCGGCAGGCCCTCGTGCACTCCGGCCCGGCGCTCATGTCACTCGATGAACTTGCTGAACAATCTCTCCTGTATCTCGCCGAGCGAGTCGAGGTGTACCCGGTAACCGCTGACCGTGTCCGTGTATATCTGCTGGAGTCGTGCGCCCGGCACCGACGACACCTCGGTGGCGAGGATGCGTGCGAAGTCCGCATTGAACTCCGGGTCGGCGTTCGCGTCGTCCCATGCCTTGCGCAGCGTCGCGAGGACGGCGGGGTCCATGCCGGGCGGGCCGGCGAAGTGCTTCAACGCGATGTGCTGGGGTGACGTGAGCGCGTTGAACAGGGACGCCTGGTCCGGTTCGAGCAGCTCCCGCGCGTGCGGCGCGGTGAACTCGACTTCCGCGTTGGCGTGGATCTCCTGTCCCGGCACCAGCAGGCTCGCAAAGGGCTTCAGGAAGCCGCTGGAGAACCAGCCGGGACGCCGGGCGGGCAGCGTGTACCAGGAGCTTCCAGGCGAGACGATCATCGCGTTGATGTCGCCGCGCTCCATCATGAGAAGCGTCTGCTCCGTGCCCGTGCCAGCGACAACCCTGTAGTCCATGGGCAGGTTGAGCCAGTCGGCTATCAGCATCCCGCCGAGAGCGCTGCCGGTCACTTCCGGTGCGCTGCCTGGGCCCGTCTGAATGAGCGGTTCGCCATCCGGGTTCCCCATCGCATCTCTGATGTCCGTGTAGGGGAGCGTTCCACGGTGGGCCCAGAAGGGGTTGCCGCCTTGGGGCGCGCCGATGAGGCCGAATTCGGAGACCGTGAACTCAGCCTCGGGCTCGAAGGAGTCGGTGATCAGGGTGCCGGCTGTGTACTGGAGCACCGTCCCGTCCGGTTCGGACTTCCAGACGAAGTTGGAGGCGGCCATCTGCGGCGTGTGGTTGGAGACGACGATGCGCGGGTTGCCCGGGATGAAACGCCCCAGGTTGGCTGCGAGGAACCGGGCCTGCGTGTCCGTGCCGCCGCCGGGGTTGAAGCCCACGATCAGCCTGATCGTCTTGCCGCGGAAGTGCGCCTCCGCGTCGAACGACGGCGGCGGTGTGGGCGTCGGCGCCAGCGTGGGTGTTGGGGTGGGCGGCGCTGCCGTGGGAGCGGGGGCGTCCGGCGCGGGTGTGGGTGTCGGTTCGCCGGGAGCCATGGCCGTGGGCGTCGGCGCTGCCGGGGCCGCGGTTTCAGGCGTCGGGGTAGGCGGTGGCTGGGTGGGTGTGGGAGTCGCCTCACTGCCACACGCCACGATGAACAGACAGGTCAGAAGGAATGCCGCTACGAGAGTCCCCTTGAAGCTCATGGCCGAGCCCTCCTCTCATCTCAGGCTTATGTTCCCTACGTCTGCGATGCCCTCACTTGCGCCTCGACGGCGCTGTAGTCCCATTCGAAGCTGTGGTCCTGGTACGCGATCTCCGGCATGAGGCTCTTGAACCCGCGTGCGCCGAGTTCTCCCTCGAACTTTTCACGGATGAACGGGTCCTCGTCCGGGTACTCGATCTGGTTCGCGGCGGGGTTCTCGACACGCTCTCCCGTGCCGGAGAACGGCCGCGGGGGATGGAGCGCAAGGTAACGCGCCGGCTCCTCACCCACGTTGAAGTGCTGGTGGAACCACCGTGCCGGAGGCACGAAGACGCTGCCCTCGTGCCACGGGATGATGATCTTCTCGTGTCCTTCCGGCCACATGATGGAGTAGCCCTCGCCGCGAGGTATCACAATCACGAAGCCAGGCCCGTGGCGATGGCCCTTCTTGTAGGTGCCCGCGTCGAACACCGACATATGGCAGGTCATCGGCGAATCGGGGAACTCGATGAACACGGTCGTGCCCCCGGCGCCGCGCCCGTAGAACGGCACGAGCTTGTCCCAGGAGCGCATGTCCGGGAAGAAGTTGCCTATCCACTGAGCGCGAACGCGGCCGTTGGCGATGGGCCGGTTGTGCACCTTCGCCTCCGAGTAGAACTCGCCCACCAGCCGGTCTGCGCCGGAAGCCGAGGGGTTGTTGAAGAAGAACTCCGGGTCGGGCACTCCCACCATCGCAACCGGTAGATAGTTGTTGTGCAGCAGCCGCGCGGGACGGTCTCCCTGTGCATTGGAGAGCTGGTGGCTGTAGTTCCGGGGCAGCAGGAAGAGGCTGTGCTTCTGCCATTCGAACGTCCGTGAGCTCCGGCCGTCGTCCGACGAGACGGTGCAGAAGCCACGGCCCTCCAGCACGTAGACCACGTCGTCCAGCGCAAACTTCAGCGGCGGGAGCGTCTGGCCGGGGGCGATCTCGGTTACACGCGCCTCCGCCACGCCCTGTTGTCCCTCCAGTTGGAGGAACGCGGCGTTGCACTGGCGCTCTTCCCACCATCCAAGCTCGATGGTGCGGAGGTCGTCGAGGTAGTAGCCCTCGTGCACGGGGATGCCGATGGACCTGATCCAACTCTCGTAGCCATGCTGGGCCGCCCTGTTGGCGGCGACCTGGTCCTCCGAGGCCTGCGTGACCTTCAGTTCTTCTGTCATCACTGCCCTCCTCTGTCAGGCCGACATTCATCTCCCGCCGAAGCACGTTCGCGCCTGCTCCGGTCCACAGGACTTCGTCATCGATCAAAGAGAAACCGCCCGGCGCGTCGACGCTCGGGCGGTGATACGAACAAGCAGAGGGGAAGGCGGTTCATCGCCGAAAACGGCATCAACGTTGCCGTCGACGCCGTACCCACGGACCTTGGGACGCTCGGCAGGGCCATCGCCAACCCCCTTCAAGGGTCACGCTCGCTGCACTCGGTCGGCCTGGGTCGTGTCTAGTGGGCGCATAGTAGTCCGTGCCAACGTGCAATGCAACGTCCGGTCCGTCTCGTGTCCTCAACTCCTCCCGCGCATGCTTGCCTCCTGTATCATGCTCGCTGCCAACCACCGGAGCGCCCTCGATGCACCGCGACCTGATCGATATCCTCGCCTGCCCCGCCGACAAGGCGCCGCTCACGCTGACCGTGGAGCGCGCGGACGGCGACGATGTCGTCAGTGGCTCGCTCACCTGTGCAGAGTGCGGCACGGCCTATGCCATCTGCGACTCCATCCCCAACCTCCTTCCGCCCGGCTACCCCGGCTGATCCGCCGCAAGCGCCCGGACATTCCTCGCTAGCACCCCTTGACAACTGGTTTGTGTTGCATATACTCCGCATTGAAGTTAGTGCATACTAACTTAAGTGCACAGGTCAACCTAATACCTCTCAGGAGCTACAACCTCATGCGATTCCTCCCTTTCTACCTCAGGCCAGCGCTCGCCGCGGTAGCGCTCGTCATCGCTGCCGCAGCCGTGGCTGCGTGCGGCGCCGACCCCACCGCCACACCGACCGCGCAACCCCAGGCGACGCCCACGCCGGTACCCCAGAGCGACGGTTCGCTGGTGATCTACTCCGGACGCGGCGAGAGCCTCGTCGACCCCATCATTCAGCAGTTCGCCGACGTGACCGGCATCGACGTCGAGGTCAAGTACGGCGGCACCGCGTCGCTCGCCGCCACGCTCCTCGAGGAAGGCGCGAACAGCCCCGCTGACGTCTTCTACGCGCAGGACCCCGGCGGACTCGGCGCAGTCGAGTCATTGCTCTCCCCATTGCCCGCCGACATCCTGCAGCGCTCGCCGGAGTGGGCGCGGTCGCCGCAGGGGCTCTGGGCCGGCGTCTCCGGCAGGGCGCGCGTGCTCGTCTACAGCCCGGACCGGGTGCCGGAGGGCGAGCTTCCCGCCGACATCTTCGAACTCACGGACCCGAAGTGGAAGGGCCGCGTCGGTTGGGCACCGACCAACGGCTCGTTCCTCACCATGGTCACCGGCATGCGCAAGCTGTGGGGCGAAGAGAAGACCGCCGAGTGGATCGAGGGCATGGTCGCCAACGGCGCAACCATCTACCCGAAGAACACGCCGCAGGTCGCCGCCGTCGCCGCGGGCGAGATCGACATCGGGCTCGTCAACCACTACTACCTCTACCGCTTCATCTCCGAGGAGGGCGAGGACTTCGCCGCGCGCAACTACCACCCGTCCGGCGGCGGTCCCGGCGCACTCGTCATGGTCTCCGGTGCGGGCATCCTCAGCACTGCCGAGAACCGCGAGAACGCCGAGCGCTTCGTCGAGTTCCTCCTCGGAGCCGTCGCCCAGCAGTTCTTCGCGGGACAGACGTTCGAGTACCCGCTCGTCGAAGGCGTCAAGGTCAACCGCCTGTTGACTCCTCTCGATGAGATCAATAGGCCGGACATCGCGCTCGCAGACCTCGCAGACCTCGAAGGTACGACCGCGATCCTGCGCGACCTCCGCGCGCTGCCGTAGTGCGAGGGGAGGATGTACGCCATGGAGACGGCACACAACGACCGCGAGGCGTGCTGGAACGAGATGCTGGAACGCTGGAACGAACTGAGCTGGTGCGCGCACGCCTTCCATGAGACCGACATGATCGCAGCCAAGATACTGCTGTGGAGAGACGTTACGTGTGAACAGCCGCGCACCGACGCGCCAGCGAGTGGCGGCGGACACGACACGCCGCGCAGGTCCTCCACCCTGCCGGAGGGCCTGCGCGTGGTACGGGTTGGCGGACGTGCGGTGTGGTGGTTGCTGCTCAGCACCGCCACAGCCGTGGGGAGAGCCCTCAGGTAGCACGCTCCCGCTTTCCGATACAGCCCCGGCCGCCGATCCTCCCCGGCGTGCCGGGGCGCTTCTTATGTCTTGCGCCAGCCGCCGCCAGCGTGAAAGATAGCCCCAGTGCAGAGCGTAACGAACACTCCCGAGGAGCGGCACAGGGTTCGGCCTGTCAGGATGCCGCCCGTCTTCATCTGGCTGCCCGCCGCAGCCATCGGGCTCCTCATGCTCCTCCCGCCCGTCTACCTCCTCGTGCGGACGCTCGAGTCCGGCACGGCGGGGCTGGACGTGCTCTTCAGCATGCGGACGCTCGGCATCCTGCTCCGCACCGTCCTGCTCGTCGGCATCGTCACCGCCGCCTGCGCCGCCATCGGCGTCTCGCTCGCGTGGCTGACGCTCCGCACCGACCTGCCCTTCCGGCGCGTGTTCGGCATGCTCACCGCGCTGCCGCTCGCCATCCCCAGCTACGTCTTCGCACTGCTTGTCATCACCGCGCTCGGCCCGAAGGGTATGGCGCAGGGCTGGCTGGAACCGTTCGGCGTCGACCGCCTGCCGTCCATCTTCGGGTTACCCGGCGCGGCGCTCACGCTCACACTGCTCTCCTTCCCCTACGTCATGCTGCCGGTCAAGGCCGCGATGCAACGGATGGACCCCGCGATGGAGGAGGCCGCGCGCAGCCTCGGCAGATCGTCCGCAGAGGCGTTCTTTTCCGTAACTTTGCCCCTGCTGCGACCGGCCATCGTCGCGGGCTCGCTGCTCGTCGCGCTCTACACACTGAGCGACTTCGGTGCCGTCTCGTTGCTGCGCTACCAGACGTTCACCTGGGTCATCTTCATCCAGTACGAGACCGCGTTCGACCGCAGCATCGCCGCCGCGCTCTCGCTGGCGCTGACTGCCCTCGCCATCGCGCTTCTCATCGCCGAGAGTCGTACCAGAGGGAGCGCGGTCTACCACCGCGTCACGCCTGGCGCGCAGCGCGTGCCGCACACCGCGAATCTCGGACGCTGGCGGTGGCCCGCCGCGCTCTATGCCACGGCAGTCGTCTTCTTCTCGCTCGCGGGACCGATGGCGCTCCTCGTCTACTGGGTGGTGCGCGGCGTCACCGCAGGCGAACCGCTCGATCTGCTATGGAGCAACACCCTCAGCACCATCTATGTCTCCGCCCTCGCCGCAGCCGCAGCCGCGGTCGCCGCCACTCCCGTCGCACTCCTCACGGTGCGCTATCCCGGGTGGGTTTCCTCGATACTGGAGCGGCTCGCCTACGTCGGGTTCGCCCTGCCCGGCCTCGCGGTTGCGCTGGCGTTCGTCTTCTTCGGCGCATCCGTCCTCACGCCGGTCTACCAGACGACCTTCCTCCTCGTGACGGCCTACGTCGTCCTCTTCCTTCCGGCGTCCGTGGGCGCGACGCAGACCGCGCTGAAGCAGGTCAGCCCCCGGTTGGAGGAGGCAGCGCGAAGCCTCGGCAAGACGCCGTTCCACGCCTTCCGGCTCGTGACGCTGCCGATGCTCTCGAAGGGCATCGCCGCAGGCGCCGCGCTCGTATTCCTGCTCACGATGAAGGAGCTGCCCGCGACGCTCATCCTCAGCCCCACCGGCTTCCGCACGCTCGCCACGTCCGTCTGGAGCGCGGCGTCGGAGGCGTTCTTTGCCCGCGCCGCGATGCCGGCCATCCTGCTCATCATCGCAGCCGGCATCCCCACGACCCTGCTCATCCTCCGCGAGCAGGAGGAGCGCTAGCCTACGGTGCGCGGAAGCAACCCGTGAGGTGGTCGTTCACGAGGCCGACCGACTGCATGTAGGCATACACGATGGTGGAGCCCACGAACTTGAAGCCGCGCCTCTTGAGGTCCGCGGAGAGCGTGTCGGACTCCGGCGTCGTCGCGGGGACCATGTCGCCGGTCAGCACGTCCGGCCTCGGCAGCGCGCCGCCGAAGAAGCCCCAGAGGTAGGCGTCGAAACTGCCGAACTCCTGTTGCACCTCGATGAACCGCTGAGCGTTGTGGACGATCGCCCGCAGCTTCAGCCGGTTCCGCACGATGCCGGGGTCCTGCAGCATCCGCTCGATATCCGCGTCGCCCAGGAGCGCCACCTGCTCCGGGTGGAAGCCGTCGAACGCTCGAACGAACGCCGCGCGCTTGTGGAGTATCGTCCGCCAGGACAGGCCGGCCTGCGCCGCCTCCAGCGCCAGGAATTCGAACAGCGTGCGCTCGTCGTGCGTCGGGACGCCCCACTCCTCGTCGTGGTAGCGGAGCATCAGGTCGTCGGCGCCCGGCCACGGGCAGCGGGGGCGCGCGTCAGTAGTCATTCGAGTACCCCGGAATGGGTGAAGGGCGTGCCCTTCCCCTGCTCATGCCACCGACGTGATCTCGATGCCCGCCTCTTTCGCGGAGCGCTGTAGCGTGAGCGTCGTCGTGATGGCGAGGATGCCGTGCGCGCCCGCCTTCGCGAGTACGTCCGTGCTCATCGTCTTGAGCGCCGCCGCCTGCTCGCCTGTTACGCCCAGCTCAGCCGCCACGCCGTCCATGTCGCGCACGAACCGCGCGCGCAGCTTCTCATCGCGCCGCAACTCGAACAGCGCTTTGTTCAACGGGTACGTCTCCAACGTCGGGTACTTGTAGAACTCGTAGCCCTGCCCCTTGAACTCGAAGCCGCCGAACTTCGGGATCTCGCGGGGCTCCTGCCCGCGCCCGCCACGGTCCGGGATGAAGCGCATGACGCCGTGGCCGTGGTGCGACGTCGGCTGGTAGCTGAGCAGTTCCCCGCGCCGGTTGCCGGTCGCGCCGAACATGATCAGCCACGGCAGCAGTTCCGTGTTGCCGACCTCGTCCAACTGCTCGCCGGTGAGTTCCAGCAGCGACTCCGGTCTGCCCTCTTCCAATTCCTGGATGACCCAGTGGTCGAACTCGTACTCCGGGTAGAAGTACTTCCACGTGCCGGGGTAGTGCGACAGCCCGCCGCTCGCGAGTATCGCCACTTTCTCCGGCCTCGATTCGATCACCTTGCGCATCGCCTCGCCGACCTGGATGCAGCGGTGCGTCGTCGGCAACGGCGGCAGGTAGACGTTCACGAACATCGGCACGATGGGAATCGCCCTGCCCTGGTGGATGTACTCCAGCGGCGTTGCGAACGCGTGGCCAAGCAGCGCCTCGTGCGCGTACGCGAGGTCTATGCCGTCCTCCACGAGGCCATTCAGCAGCGCGAGCGCCAGCTCCTGGTGGATGGGCACCTCGTACTCGTGTCCTGCGAACTCCGCCGTTGCCGTCTCGCCGGTGATGACCGCGAACGCGGGCACCGAGCCGGGGAAGAACGTCTCGACATGGTCGATGCCGATGAGGATCAGCACGTCCGGCTGGGTGGCGTCCAGCTCGCTGCCGAGCACGCCCATCGCGTCTATCCCCGCCTGCAACTGCGCCTGGTCCTCCTGCGGAGGCCTCGTCAGCAACTGCGGCGCATGCACCGATCCTGCAGCCCAGACAATCTCTCCCATGCGATTCTCCTTACGTCGTTGTACCGTCGTTCCCGCCCACCCGTCATTCCCGCGAAGGCGGGAATCCAGAGTGACCGGCAGGTCACACCCGCGTCTGGATGAGGGTATCTGTTCGCGAGCAGCACGCGCAACGTAAGGAGCAGATGTCACGAGGCATCGTTTACAATGAACCCACAGAACGGACGGCGAGGTCCTTGAATGGGAACTTTCAACTGGCCGCTGCGGATATCCAGCATGGACGGCCAACTGTCCAGGGAGGTAGTCGCGACGGTCGATACCGGTGCGGCCTACACCACGCTGCCCGCGAGTCTGTTGCATGAGTTGGGCGTTACGCCCCTGGGCACACGCAGGTTCCTGCTCGCCGATGGGAGACGGGTCGATCGAGAGTACGGGGAGGCTCGAGCAGGAGTCGACGGCGAGGACGTAGCAACGCTCGTGATCTTCGGAGAAGACGACGGCCCCGCCCTGCTCGGCGCCTACACGCTGGAAGGCCTTGCCCTTGCGGTCGACCCCGTGGAACAGCGGTTAGTGCCGACGCACATGATTCTGTACTAGCTACGCAGGTCTCCACGTCACGACGGCCTGCCGACGCGGGGAAACACTCCGGACTATCCAGCCGTCGGAAGTCTCCTCCAGCAGTTCGCCCGCAGCAGCGCGCAGGCGATCGTCGGCCTCGGTTCCCTCGCTCACGCCCAGTCGACGCCGCAGCTGCTCCAGTGCAGCGTCGCGGTCCGAGTCGAGCACGGCTGCGTCGGCGCTGACCATCATCACGTCGGGGAAGATGTCCATCGCCCACAGCAGGTGCAGCACGTCCGGCAGCCCCGGCAGCGGCGTCGGGGCCGAGCCGTACACTCGCTCGAAGAATGGCACCTCCAGCGCGCCCGGCGTCTCCATCATCTCCACGAGCACGACGCGCTCCCTGGCGTGCTCCTGCATCTTCGTTACGAACGGCGCGGCGTCCGGCACGTGGTGCAGCACGAGCGAGCAGAGCACTACGTCCGCCGAGGGCGCCTCGGCATCCTCCCACGGCTCGTTGATGACTGTGATGTTGGCGAGTCCGGCCTCGGCGGCGCGGGTCGTGAGCATCTCGAGGGAGTCCCCGGACGGCTCAACAACGGTCACGTGCTTCGCCCGGGTCGCCAGTGGCAGCGCGTACCGGCCTGCGCCGCCGCCGACGTCCAGCACGTCGGCGTCGCTCCCCAGGACGGAGTAGAGGCCGTTCAGCACCGGGTCGTCGGCGCGGTAGGGATCCAGGGGCCGGTTGGCGTTCGTGAAGGCGCGGCGTGCGTGTCCATGACCGCCGCCGTGACCGTGCCCATGTCCGTGTCCGTCGCCGCGCAGCACCGCGGTGTCGCGCTCGTGCGCTTCGATCTGTTCGCGCCAGGCGTCGAATACGGAGTCCATCGTGTAGCACCTCGAAACCTTGTGACCTGAAGGTCACTCTGGATCCCCGCCTCCGCGGGAATGGCGGACGGGGCCCCTAGTTCAGCGCGGCGCCGCCGTCCACGATCATCGTCTGGCCGGTCATGAAGTCGCTGTCCGACGACATCAGGAAGACGCCCGCGCCCGCGAGGTCCTCCGGACGCTCGATGCGCTTGATGGCGCGGTCGGGGACGCGGCCCTGGTAGTTCGACTCGTCGCGGTCCGGGTCGCTCGCCGTCGAGCCCGGCGCTATCGAGTTCACCGTGATGTTGTACTCGCCCACCTCCCGCGAGAGCGTGCGCGTCATGCCGACCACGGCGCCCTTCGACGCCACGTACTGCGTGGACGAGCGCCCTGAGAAGAACGTGCCGGAGCTGATGTTGACGATCTTGCCGTAGCCGCGCGACTTCATGTGCGGCAGCACCGCGCGGCAGCAGAGGAACGGCCCGCGAACGTTCACCGCCATCACGCGGTCCCACTCCTCAGCCGTGATCTCCTCGACCGTTCCCCGCGTGATCTGCGGACGCTGGAAGACCGCCGCGTTGTTCACGAGGCCGTCGATGCGTCCCCACTTCTCGAGCGCCGCCTGCGCCATCGCCTCGGTGGACTCGTGGTCCGACACGTCGGTTGGCACTGCGATC
Organism: Dehalococcoidia bacterium; assembly: GCA_965116305.1. Classification (GTDB taxonomy): domain Bacteria; phylum Chloroflexota; class Dehalococcoidia; order Lucifugimonadales; family Australimonadaceae; genus Bin16. The sequence continues at coordinate 1,191,781 of OZ220673.1, forward strand.
GCCTCGCCGCCCGCCTCGCCTATCTCAGCAGCCGTCTTCTCCGCGGCGGGGCCGTTGATGTCCGCGATGACCACCCGCGCGCCCTCCTCCGCGAACCGCATCGAGAATGCGCGCCCGATGCCCTGCGCTCCGCCCGTCACGATGATCACCCTGTCGTCGAGTCGTCCCATGCCATTACCTCTCGTTCTATCGTCACTCTCATCTTCCCCTGTCATTCCCGCTCTTCCCGTCATTCCTGCGAAGGCGGGAATCCAGCATCCCTCTCCCCCAGGGAGAGGGAAACGCGCTTCAGCGCGCGGGTGAGGGTTCCTAATGCACCACGACGCCGCCGTCGACCGCAAGCGTCTGGCCGGTGATGAAGTCGCTCTCCGCCGACATGAAGAAGATGCCCGCGCCTACCAGGTCCTCCGGCACCTCGATGCGTTTGATGGACCGGTTCGGGATGCGCACCGCAAACTCTTCCAGGTCGTGCTCCTCCGTTTCGCTCGCCGTCAGCCCCGGTGCTATCGAGTTCACCCGAACGCCGGACGGCCCCGCCTCGCGCGACAGCACCCGCGTGAACGCGATGACTCCGCCCTTGGACGCCACGTAGTGCACGAGGTTCTCACGCCCGTTGAAGAACGTGCCGGAACTCATGTTGACGATCTTCCCGTAGCCCTGCTCTTTCATGTGCGGCAGCACCGCGCGCGAGCAGAGGAAGACGCCCTTCAGGTTCACCGCGAGCATCCGGTCGAACTCGTCCAGCGGTATCTCCTCCAACGGCGCGCGCGTGTGGCGCACGCGGATGGCGATGGCCGCGTTGTTCACGAGTCCGGTTATCTTGCCGAAGCGCGACAGCGTCTCCGACGCCATCATCTCGGTCTGCGCCTGGTCCGAAACGTCGACCGTCAGCGCCATCGCCTGCCCGCCTGCCTGCCGCAGCTCCTCCGCCGAGCGCTCGGCCTGCTCGCCGTTGATGTCCGCCAACACGACGGACGCGCCCTCGCGCACGAACCCGTCGGCGAACGCCCGGCCGATGCCGGCCGCGCCCCCCGTCACGATGATCACCCTGTCGTCCAACCGTCCCATACGCTCCTCCTGACCCGTCATTCCCGCGCCCTGCCCGTCATTCCCGCGAAGGCGGAAATCCAGGTGACCGGCAGGTCACATGTGCGCTGTCGGCGCACACTCCACGAGTTCTAATCATTCGGCGAGATGCAGACTATCAGGCCGTCCTCGTCCGGACCCCGTACCTCGCATTCGAACCAGAGGTGCTGGCCCTTGTCTATCTCGTCCAGCCATACGCGTTCATAGTCCCTGCGGAAACCGACCTTCACAAGGCCATTCAGCCCAACGTAGATGTAGCCGTCATCCCCGTACTGCACCGAGTCCATCGTCCCCGATACAGCCCAGACTCTCGGTTCAGTGTAGGTTTCGTACGCTCGCACCTGGTTGGCATCGAAATCGTCCCAGAGTCCCCGGGCAGAGACACTTGGCCTGCCCGGTCGTATCACTCCAGAGGCGGTTGAAACACTCTCCGTCGTACCTTCGTCGTCGCTCAGGCCGGGGAGTGTGTCCAAGCGGTTCAGAACCCCCTCTTGTACTCCCTGCACCTTGGCAATCTCTTTGACCACGCCGTCAACAGACGAGACGGCTTGGCGCACGTCGTTGAGGACTGCCCACATCAATCCCATCAGCGCCAGCAGAGCCACCCCGATAATGGCTCCCAGGGTGATTATCGTGATTCGCTCGGTTCTCCCCATCGTCACTCGGCGTCGCCGAAGCCCTCAGGCGCCTGCCACTGGTTCATCCACTCGATGATCTCGTCGAGCGGCATGACGTCAGCGTACTTCTGGTTCATGTCGAACAGGTTGATGGCGTGCGGCGCCTCGTGACGGTCGAACACGCACTCCTCCGCGACCACGACCTTGTAGCGGTTCGTGCACGCGTCGACGACCGACGCCCGGACGCAGCCGCTCGTGCTCTCGCCCGCAACGATGATCGTGTCGACGCCCAGCGCCGTCAGGTGGCCGGTGACCGGCGTGCCCCAGAACGCGCTCGGCGACGTCTTCTTCAGGAACACTTCACCTTCGATCGGCGCGACCTCCGGGATGATGTCGTACATCCCCTCGCGCTTCGCGCCGCCGCCCATGTAGCCCGCGCGCCCCGAGTCCTTCCGTCCCGCTGACGCCCAGCCGATGACGCCGGACTCGCTCTCCGGCAGGCCGGTGACGTGGACCACGGGGATGCCCGTCTCGCGCGCGGCGGCCAGCAGGCGCTGGATGTGCGGCAGCGACTCCCACGCAGCGAGCCCGCAGCTGCCGGGCCACTCGTCCTTCGCCTCCAGCACGGTCTGCGGCTTGTCGCCGAAAACCCAGCGGTAGAGGTCGATCATCAGCAGCGCAGGCCGCGACCCGAACCCGCGGGTCTTGTGGCCGCTCGCCGCGACGTGCTCCAAGTCTGCTTCGCTCAGGTACTTCTCCCACACGCGCTCTGCCATCGCAGCCCTCCTTGTGAACGACGTACTTTCGGATGCGGCAATCCTACACCGCGCGTAAAGAGTCGTCATGCGTGCCTTGGCTTCCTGTCCCTGCCCTTTCCCGTAGACTAACGGCCAACTATCTCGGAGCGAGGTGCTCATGGACGTTGGCCTGATGGTGGAGGGACAGCACGACCTGGACTGGGAGCGGTGGCTGCACATCCTGCATCTCGCGGAGCGGCTCGGCTTCCCGTCCGTGTTCCGCTCCGACCACTACTTCATCAACGACCAGCGCGCGTCGCTGGAGACGTGGACGTCCCTCGCCGTTGCGGCTCGTGAGACGTCGACGCTCCGGTTCGGGCCGCTCGTCGCGCCGGTGACGTTCCGCCATCCCGTCGACGTGGGCCGGATGGCCGCGCAGATCGACCTGCTCAGCGGCGGGCGGTTCGTGATGGGCGTGGGCAACGGATGGCACCAACCGGAGCACGACGCCTACGGCATCCCCTTCCCCGAACCTGCCGAGCGGGCCGCGCGACTGGGCGAGGCCATCCAGCTGATGAAGGCGATGTGGGGGCCGGGGCCGGTCTCGTTCGACGGCAGGTACTACCAGCTGCGCGATATCGACGTGCTCCCGAAGCCCGCGCCGGGGCGTCCGTACCTGCTCGTCGGCGGCAACGGACCGAAGCGCACCCTGCGGTACGCGGCGCAGTACGCCGACGAGTGGAACACGGTCGCCGCTCCGCTGGAAACGCTCGCCGAGCGCATCGCCGTCCTCGACGCGCACTGCGAGGCGCTCGGTCGTGATCCCGCGTCGCTCAGGAAGACAATGATGACGTTCGCGTTTGTCGGCCCGGACGACGCGACCATCGAACGCAACATGGACCGCTTCCCCAGGATGGCGGGAGTAGGCGCTCTCGAGGCACGGAAGGCCGCTGTACGTGAGCGCGGTCAGCCGGCGGGTGGAGCGGAGGAGGCCATCGACCACCTCGGCAGGCTCGCGGAGCTCGGCTTCAGCGAGGTGCAGTTCCAGCACCTCGACTTCGACGACGACACCGTCCCCGAGTTCCTCGCCGCAGACGTCGCGCCCAGGGTCAAGGGGCTGTAGGGGAAACCCCTCTACACTTCCGCCGCAACGAGCGGCTCGATGCTGCTCACGTCGGTCAAGGCGCGGGCCACGTCGAGGTCGTACATACGCTGGAGGTTCAGCCAGAAGTCTGGAGTCGTCCCCAGTGCGCGGCCTATCCGCAAGGCCGTGTCCGCCGTGATCGCCCTCTTGGAATGAACTATCTGGTTGATACGTATCGGGGGCACCCCAATCGTCTTCGCCAGCCGGTACTGGCTGATCCCCAGCTCCTCCAGTATCTCTTCCAGATGCTCTCCAGGATGGATCGGCCCCATGGTCACGCCCTTACGCTCCTTGTCTATGCATCGCCTCTGCCGGACATCAGTGATAGTCGACTATCTCAATCCCCATCGCTCCCTGATCAGTCCAGATGAAGCACACGCGCCATTGGTCGTTGATGCGGATGCTGTGCTGCCCTGCCCGGTCACCGTGTAGTGCTTCGAGCCGGTGCGACGGCGGCGTGCGTAGGTCTACCAGGGAAGCCGCCGCAACCACTCGCTGCAATCGCATACGGGCGCGCCGCTGGATATCAGGCGGCAGGCGGCGTACCGATACTCCTTCCCAGAGCCGCTCTGCGTCCCTGTCTCTGAAGCGGTCCACAAGAGAACAATAACGCGCCACGTTAGTATCGTCAAGCATTCATAGGCGCGGCGCTTCCAGGGATTGATTCGTTCGTGGTGAGCCTGTCGAACCACGTGATAAAGTCCCCCGCATGCACGCGAGAGTCATCACCTTCGAGGTCCACGCCCGCCCTGCGCTCGACGACGCACAGAACGCTTTCGAACGCCTCGTCGTGCCGGAGATGCGCAGGCTGCCCGGCTACGACGGCGCATACCTGATGCGCGAGGGCAGCACGCGCGGGACCATCGTCATGCTGTGGGAGACCGAAGACACGCTGCAGTCCGGAGAGGCAACGCCCGGCCTGAGTGAGCAGATGTCGCGCCTCCGCCCCCTTCTCGGGCAGCACCCCGCGTATACCACCTGCGAGGTCGGCTACGCGGACCACCCGCTCAACTGACGCCTACTCCTCGGTCTGCGTCGTCTGACCGCCCTTGCGCGTCACGGTGATGTGCGCGAACGACGTGTCCGGCAGCGAGCCGTGCCAGTGCTTCTCGCCCGCGGGCGCGAACACTACGTCGCCCGCCTCGACCTCGGCCCTGTCGCCGCTCTCGGTCACGACCACGCCGCGGCCCTCCGTCACGATGAGGAGCTGATCGCTCTCGTGGTAGTGGAACTTGTTCCGTACACCGACCCCGAAACTCACCACGCTCACGTTGAAGTCGTTGCTGTCCGGCGCGAGCGGCTGACGCGCCACGTCGTCGCTCGTGAACAACGGCCCTGCCGCCGGCTCCTTCTCGACCTCGCTGATCTTCCGCACCTGCATCGCTGTCTCCTTTTGGTTAGTCCCCTCTCCTGGGGGAGAGGGTGCGCGCGCGATGCGCGCGCGGGTGAGGGCCTTCATGGGGAGGAGTGGGGGACGCAAGGTCCTCCCGCCAGAAGGACGCACCCTTACGCGTACGCGTCGTAGATGCCCTCGAACTTGCCCAGTTTCAGCCGCACCTGCGTCTCCGCCATGTGCCGCACCATCTCGATGTCGCGGTCGTCGCGGATCAACCTGACGACCGCCTCCGCCGCTTCCGCCGCGTGGTCGACGTCGACGATGCCGTGGATGCGGAAGAACTCCAGGTGCTCCGCCGGGATGTTGTACGGCGCCTCCTGCAGGTAGTTGAACAGCTCGGTCGAATACCGCTGCACCATCGTCTCGTTCGTCAGGCCGGACGCCCTGCCCGCCGCCGGACACGTGTTGATGAGCGACGACGCCACGATGACGCTCGTGTGCAGCAGCACCTCGTGCACCGGCACCATCTCCTCGAAGTCGCGATTGGTCAGCCCGATGTTGATGCCGAACTCCTGGCAGAGGTCCGGGTGGTCGTGTTCGGCGACGATGCCCGCGATCATGTCCTTGAAGGCGCGCGGGTTGTCGGCCGCCTTGATCATGCGTATCGCTCCGCTCTTGAGCAGCGCGCGGTTGAACCACGTGTGCTGCAGCGCGTACCCCTGCAGCCGCCGTATCGTCAGCGTGCCCGCCCGCAGGTCGCGGAAGTACCGCGTCTCCATCAGCGCGTCCGCCGCGGGCTCCACCACGTCCGCCACCAACTCGTCAACGAAGCTCTTCACGTCCACTGTCGTTGTCATGCCGCGCCTCCTCGCTTGTCATCCTCATCCCTGCCCTTCCTCGCTGCGCCATACTCTACGCCCTGCACGGCGAGGGTCAACAGTCACACCCATCCTGTGCATCCCGCGCATCCATGTAACATGCCCCCATGTTCTCTCCCGACGACGACCGCAGCGCCCCGCTCTACGAGCGCTACTCCATCGAACTGCTCGGCGCGGACGGCGCTCCCGCCCTCGACGACCAACCCGGCGACGGCGTGTCGCTCCACACGACGCGAGGCGACGTATCGTGCATCCTGCACCGCCCCACTGACGAGCGCGGCGTCGGCGTCGTCTGGGCCGCGGGCGCGAGGGGCGGGTTCGATGGTCCTGCGAACGGCCTCTACCGCGACCTCGCCGTCCGCCTGGCGGCGCGTGGCGTGGCCTCGCTGCGCGTCAACTACCGCCATCCCGCGAACCTCGACGAGTCGACGCTGGACGTGCTCTGCGCGGTCTGGCACATGGCCGCGCTCGGCTACCCGCGCGTCGCGCTCGTCGGACATTCGTTCGGCGGGGGCGTCGTCATATCGGCGTCGCGCTACACGACGCACGCCCGGGGCGTCGCCGCGCTCGCGAGCCAGACGATGGGCGCGGAGGACGCGGCGCTCCTCGGCAACAGGCCGCTGCTCGTCGTCCACGGCGAGGCCGACGCCGTCCTCCCGCTCGTGAACGCCGAGACCATCATCGACTGGGCGCCCGGCCCGAAGCAGCTCGTCACCTACCCCCGCGCGGGCCACGGCCTCCGCGAATGCGCCGGCGAACTCCGCACCCTCCTCGAAGACTGGCTCACACACCTGCTGCTGACGTAATGAAGAGGGGCAGCCTATGTGGCTGCCCCTCCATCACACTCTGTGCTCTCGTCTGGCCTACGTGTCGCGCTCGTTCGTCGGGCCGACTATGCCGTTGCTGTACGGGATGAACGCCTTCATCCGGGAGATGACGCCGTGCTTCGCAAGCTCGGCTTCGAAGATGCGGTTGATCTCCGGGTCTTGGTCCTCGTACTCGATCTGCATCCCGCCTTCCTTGATGCTGACGTTCGACTCGCCCCACTGGCTCGGCTGGCCATCGCCGCTGCGGAGCGCGAGGTAGCGCGCGGGCTCAGGGCCCGTGTTGAAGTGCTGATGGTAAGTGGCATCGGAGGGGACGATGATCATGCCGCCCTTCTTCCAGGGTGCGATCTCGTACTCGGGGTTATCGTTATCCCACCAGAGCGCCGAGAACCCGACTCCGCCCAGGATCACCAGGTGCGCGCCCGGCCCGTGGCGGTGGCCCTTCTTGTACGTCCCCACCGGGAATTCGGAGATGTGCGCCCCCGTCACGTTCCCCGCGAGGTCGAAGTGGGTGTTGATGCCGCCGGCGCCGCGGTCGCGGTACTTCCACAGTTTCATGATGTCGGCGTTCGGCACGAAGTTCGTCTTCCACATCGTCCCGAACTTCGTCCCCTTCCGCTGGTAGAGCGTCCCCTGCCCGTTGAAGAAGTCCTCGTCCTCGCCGGAGAAGCGGTCCTTGAAGTGGAACGGGTTGTTGAAGACGAACTGGTTGCTGCGGAACATGCGCATCACGGGCGGCGCGTTCGTCATGGACACGTAGCGCGCGGGCTCCGTGCCGCTGCCGTTGAAGTGCTGGTACGACGCGTTCAGCGGGATGACCAGCAGGCTCCCCGCCGCCCACTCGAACGTCGCCTTCTGGCCCTCGCTCAGCCACACGCTCGTCGCGCCGCGGCCGGAGACCACGTACATCACCTCTTCGTACATGTGGCTCTCGGGCTCCGACTTGCCGCCGGGCCTGATCTCCACCAGGTGCGCGTCGTTCGGCAGCATCGGGTTCGGGATGTTGATCACCGCACCCTTGCCGCCCTTCCGCTCCCAGTCGCCGAGCTCGACCTCGTTCAGGTCCTCGAACTTGTAATCGACGATGCGCTTGACGCCCTCGCGTTCGATCCAGTCGAAGTACGGATCGCCCGCCTCCCACATATCCATCTTGTCGGGAACTTCTGCCTCTCGCAGGTCAACGACTGCCATCTTTGTTCCTCCCGTCAGCCTCAGTAGTATGTGCGCCCCACTTTACCACGCTGGCGGGTTCCATTCATGGTGAGCCTGTCGAACCACGTGCCTACCCGTCCTCCACCGTCCGCGTTCCCGCACGCAGGTCCTGCAGGCAGCGCGCCTGGCCGCTCCGGAAGAGGTAGCCCAGCGTGTACGCCAGCACAGCGACGCCGCCCACGATCGCCGCGACCGGCGCGGACGCCAGCGCAGCGACGGCGGCGAACTGCAGCTCCCCCAGCGGACGGACGCTCGTGTGCACCATGCTCCATATCCCCATGACGCGTCCCCGGAACTCGTTCGCCACCAGCATCTGCAGGTTCGTTTGCACCGCCACGTTCACCATCGACGCTCCCGTGCCGTACGCGAACAGCAGCCCCAGCGACGCCCAGTACCACTCCGACAGCGCGAACGCTATAGAGAACACTCCCATCGTCACCGCGCCGCTCGTGAACAGCGCGCGCTGCTGGTTCGGCGCGGTCATGCTCGACGCGATGAACACCCCCGTCACGCTCCCGATGCCTGTCGCTCCCCACATGTAGCCGAGCCCGTCCGGTCCGACTCCCAGCACGTCCTTCGCGAATATCGGGTAGAGCACGCTCAGCGCCACGCCGAACGCCATGTTCCAGTACGCCGTGCCTATGAGGAACAGGAATATCTTCTCGCGCCGGATGTAACCCAGCGCTGCCGCCATGTCCGCCAGCACGTTCCGCCCCCGCGACCGCACCACCGGCGGCAGGTGCACCCGCCACAGCAGCGCCGCGTACACCGCCACCGCAACAACCGTGATCGCGAAGACCACGCCCCCCGCAACGCTAGCGGATTCCGACGCCTCGAACACGAACTCGCTGGCCAGCCCGCCGATGACCGGCGAGCCCACGCGCGTCGCCGGGTGGATCATCGCGTTCAGGCCGACCGCGCTCGGCATCGAATCGCGGGGGACGAGATGCGGGAACATCGCCTGCCGCGCGGGCCCCTCGAACGCGCCGATGGCCGACAGCGCGAACCCTCCCGCTATCACGTGCCACGCCGTCAGCCCGCCCGTGAGTCCAATCACGGACAGCGCCCCAAGCACCACGATGAACAGCAGCTGCATCGCGATGAGCAGCTTCCGCTGGTCGAACTTGTCCGCCAGCGCCCCGCCGAACAGCGTGAGCGCGACGGAGGGAATCATCTGCGCGATGCCGTTCACACCCAGCAGCACCGCGGAGCCGGAGAGCTGGTAGATCAACCAGCCCTCAATCATCCACTGCATCTGCTGGCCGGATACGGCGATGACGAATCCCACCCAGTACAGGCGGAAATCCCGATGCCGCAGCGCGCTGAACCTCCCTGCCATGCGCAGAGTCTACCGCGTGGAGTAACATCCCCCCATGCAGACACCATTCGGCATCGTCGACGGCGACGGGCACGTAACCGAGTCCGAGGACCAGATACGCCCCTACATGGACGAGCCTTACCGCTCCCGGGGCGGGCAGATACGTGCGGGCCACAACTACTGGGACATCAACCTTGGCGGGCGGCTCGGCTCCGTCGCGAAGGACGCGCAGACCTGGCTCGACGCCATGGACGAAGGCGGCATGGAGACCGCCATCCTCTACCCCACCTCCATCGGCTTCACCGCCGCGCTCATCTGGGAGCCGGACGTCGCGGTCGCCGTCTGCCGCGCCTACAACGACTTCCTCTGCGAGGAGTTCACGACCGTCAGCCCGCGGCTCAAGAGCGTGGCGCTCCTTCCCTTGCAGGACGTCGACGAGGCCGTGAAAGAGTTGCGGCGTGCCGTCACCGAGCGCGGACACTCCGGCGCGATGCTCTCCGCCATCGGCGCACACCCGCCCCTCGGACGCGCCCAGTACTTCCCGCTCTACGAGGAGGCGCAGCGCCTGGGCGTCATGCTCGCCGTCCACTCCTCCACGCAGGGCATCCACCACCTCGCGGCCGACGACTACCAGCGCTTCATCGAGGTCAACACCTTCTGCTTCCCGGTCGGCCTCTTCCGCCACATGGTGAGCATGATGTTCGCCGGCATCCCTGAGCTCTTCCCGAACCTGCGTGTCGGCTGGATGGAGGCCGGGTGCGGCTGGGTGCCCTACTGGCTCGAGCGCATGGACGAGAAATGGAAGATACGCGGCGCCGAAGAGGCGCCCATGCTCCGGAAGTCGCCCACCGAGTACGTGCAGCAGGGCAACTGGTACTTCCACTCCGAGGCCGACGAGAAGATGCTGCCCTACACCGCCTCCGTCATCGGCAAGGACAAGCTCTTCTTCGCATCGGACTTCCCTCACTGGGACTCCGAGTACCCCCACAACGTGCAGGAGCTGCTCGCCCGCGAAGACATCGACGAGACGCTCCGCCGCAACGTCCTCCGCGAGAACGCTCTCCGCCTCTATGGGATGTCGTAGTCCCCGGGAGCCCGACCATGGAACCACTCCTCTGGCGCAAGCGCATCGGCCTCATCACCACCAGCGGGCAGGTCGTCACAGAGCCGCGCTACTACCAGCTCGCGCCGCCCGGCGTCACTTTCCATACCTCCCGCATGCTCCACACCGGCGGGCCGGACGGTCTCATCCGTATGGAGCAGAACGCCCCGCGCGCCATCGAAGAACTTGCGACCGCCGACGTCGATGCCATCGCCTACTGCTGCACCGTGAGCGGCGCCATGCGTGGCTTCGAGGAGGACCAGGCCTTCTGCGACGACATCTGGGCGAACACCGGCATCCCCGCGACCTCCACGATGCTCGCCTGCGTCGAAGCGCTCCAGCATGTCGGCGCCCGGCGCATCGTCCTCACGAGCCCCTACGTCGACAGCCACAACGAGCACGAGGCGGCCTACCTCCGCGAGGCCGGCATCGAACCCGTCCTCATGCGCGGCATGGGCCTCACGTCGGGGAAAGAGTACTGCCGCGTGACGCCGGACGAGATACGCAGCTTCTGCCTGGATGCCTGGCAGGACGCCTACGCGCTCTGGCCGGACGCCCTCTTCGTGAGCTGCATGAACTACGACGCCATCGCCGTCGCCGAGAACCTGGAGCAGATCATCGGCAAGCCGGTCGTCACCTCCCACACCGCGACCCTCTGGCGCGCCCTCGCCCTCGCCGGCATCCACGACCCCATCGAAGGCGCGGGCGCCCTCCTCGCCGACACGCGCTAACGATGTACCCCTCTCCTGAGGGAGAGGGCAACGCGCTTTAGCGCGTGGGTGAGGGCCCTCCTAGAGAGTGGGTGCAGGGCCATGCCCTGCTCAACCTGCCCCGTACGGCGGACGCATCGTGTGCCAGGGCGTCGCCTGCTCGTAGGCGTGCGCGATGCGGAAGATCGACGTCTCGTCGAAGCGTTTCGCCATCACGTGCAGCCCTATCGGCAAGCCGTCGTCGGAGAACCCCATCGGCACCGACATCGCGGGCGCGCCGGAGTAGTTCGCGGGCGTGTGGAACCCGTACTTCCGCATCTGCTCCACTGCTGCCTCCTTCGTAGGAGGCTCGCTCTTCGTGTCCGCGATGCGCGGCGGGAACTGCGCGTACGCCGGGGCCACCGTCACGTCGAAGCGTTCCAGTATCCCGAGCGCCTGCGCCCGCAAGCGCCCCCGAAGCTGCAGCGCCCGCTGGTACGTCGACGCCGGGACGAGCGCCGAGATGAGCGTGTTCCGGCGCACGCCAGCGTCGTACAGCTCCGGCGTCGCGTTGAGGTGCGTCCACTGCAGCGCCACGCGCGGCGAGTGCAGCGCGTTGTTGATGAGCCCTGTCATCGTCATCAGCGGCATCGACACCTCCTCGACCTCCGCGCCGAGCGACCGCAGCACGCCGATGGCGTCGAGCGTCAACTGGCGGATGCGCGGGTCCAGGTGCGGCGCGTCGATCGCCTCCTTGATAACCGCGACGCGCATCCCGCGGATGTCGCCGTCGAGCCACGAGGAGTAGGACGGCACCGGCAGCCGCGCCGACATCAGGTCGTTAGCGTCGAACCCGGCGACCGCCTCGAGCAGCAGCGCGCAGTCCGCAACTGACCGTGCGATGGGCCCCGCCGTGTCCTGGTTCCAGCTGCTCGCGATCATCCCGTGCGTGCTCACTCGCCCGAGCGTCGGACGTATCCCCACCGCGCCGTTGCACGACGCCGGACGCCGTATCGAGCCGCCCGTGTCCTCGGCCAGCGACCCCGCGCAGAGGCCCGCCGCGACCGCGATGCCTGAGCCGGTGCTGGACCCGCCTGCGTCGTGTTCCAGGTTCCACGGGTTGCGCGGCTGGCCGTATGGGAACACCCACGTCACCGGCGACGCGAACTCCGTCATGTTCAGCTTGCCCAGCATCACCGCGCCCGCCTCGTGGAACCGCGCGATGGGCGTCGCGTCGAAGTCCGGTACGAACTCCGACAGGATGGTGGAGCCGCACGTCGTCAGGATGTCCTTCGTGTAGAACTCGTCCTTGTGCGCGAGCGGGATGCCCGCCAGCAGGCCTGTGGCCTCGCCCCGCGCCAGCGCCTCGTCGGCCTTAGCCGCCTGCTCCAGCGCCAGCTCCGCCGTCACCGTCACGTACGAGCGCAGGTCGCCGTCGAAGCGCTCGACGCGGTCCAGGTACATCCGCGTCAGTTCCACCGACGACACCTGCCGGGTCCGCAGCAGGTGCGCCAGCTCCGTGATCGGCTTGTACGCCATCGGGTGATCGGAACTTTCCGTAAGTTTAGGTCCCGCTCGTCCTGAGCCTGTCGAAGGGCCTGCGCCTGCTCCCTCCACCTCGCCCTCGGGTGAGGGTGACCCCGGCGCCTCCGCCGGATACTGCAGCGCGGGCAGCGGCGCGACCCCGTACACGTCGTGCTCGTCGAGCACCTCCAGCCCTTCGCACAGCGCGTTGAACTGCACCGTCAGCGGCTCGACGTCTTCGTCCAGCAGCCGCAGCCCTGCAACCTTCGCCAGCCCCCGAAGCTCATCCGGTGTGATGTCTGCCATCGGTCGTCTCCTTCTTATCTCTCCCTTGAGGGGAGAGGTCGCGCGCAGCGCGGGTGAGGGTGAATCCTGCCCCTATTCCGTCGTTCCCGCGCTTTAGCGCGCGCGGAGAGCGGGAGGCCTCGCCTCCTCCCACCTCCCCTTGGGAGAGGTCGACGCGCATAGCGCGGCGGGTGAGGGTTGCCCTCCTCACCAGGTCTCCCTGCCCCCGTTCACCAGGATCATCTGCCCGGAGATGAACCGCGCGTCGTCCGTGAACAGGAACGCCATCACTCCCGCGAGGTCGTCCGGCACCCCGCGGCGCAGCAGCGACGACTCCGGCTCCGGGTACGCCTCCTCCGCCGGTAGGGGCTCCTCTGTGTCCGAGGTCGTGTTGCCCGGCGCAACGGTCACGACGTTGATGTTGTACTGCCCCAGCTCCCGTGCCACCGCCCGCGTGATGCCCGTGATCGCCGACTTCGACCCCACGTACTGAACGTTCGTCGCGTTCGCCGACCTGGCGATGCGGAGCGTGCTGCCCGAGCTCACGTTGACGATGGTGCCGGAGCCCTGCTCCCGCATGTACGGGTACACCGCCCGGATACCGAGGAACGTGCCGCGCGTATTCACCGCGAACACCCTGTCCCACATAGTCATGTCGACGTCCATCAGCGACGCGTACTCCAGCCCGTGCCGCGTCGTGATGCCCGCGTTGTTCAGCAGACCGTCGATACGCCCGAAGCGCTCGTGCGTCTGCCGCGCCATCTCCAGCGTGTCCTCCTCCGACGACACGTCGACGCGCAGCGGCAGCACTTCCGCGCCTCGTGCCTCGCACAGCGACGTCGTCTTCGAGAGGTCGGCGATGTCTGCAATCGTCAGCTTCGCCCCCTCCTCCGCCAGCCGCGTCGCGTACCTGCGCCCCAGCCCCGACGCCGCTCCCGTCACGATGATCACCCGGTCCTGCAACAGCATGCGCTCCCTCCTCAACGCGCCCTCGCGCACGCGCATCCTACCCTCCCGCGCCCCCTTGTGCTAACGTGCACCCGTCAAGCGGCTGAACGGCAACGGAGCAGAAGGAGGCCCGTCATGGCAGTCATCGATGCTGACGCCCACGTCGTCGAAACGGAACGCACCTGGGACTTCATCCCGCCCTCCGACCAGAACCTGCGGCCCGTCATGATCACGAAGCCGGATGCGTCCGGCAACGACGTCCGCTACTGGGAGATCGACGGGGTGATACGCGGCACGGTCCGCCAGCCCATCGGCAAGCGCGAGGAGTGGGACCCCACCAAGGTCTCGGCGGACATGGCCGCGTCGCAGGAACGGTCCGGGCGCATGATGGCGACGCCGGATGCCTCCAAGCACATGGAGGACGTCGGCGCACGGCTGCGCCACATGGACGAACTCGGCATCGACTACCAGATGCTCTACCCCACCATCTTCCTCCGCAAGCTCGCCGACCGCGACGAGACCCGCGTCGCTCTGGCGAAGGGCTACAACCGATGGCTCGCCGACATCTGGACGCAATCGGAGGCGCGCCTGCGCTGGGCCGCCGTGCTCCCGCTCTCCGTCATGGACGAGTCGATCAAGGAGCTGCACTGGGCCGCCGAGCACGGCGCGAACGGCGTCTTCATGCGCGGCGTCGAGGAGGAGGGCGTCCTGCAGGACGAGTACTTCTTCCCGCTCTACGAGGAGATGGCGAAACTGGACATGGCCGTCACCGTCCACATCGGCAACGGCAACCCGCTCATGGAGGGCCTGCTGAACCACGGCCCGGGCGGCTCGCCGTTCTCCTCCATGCGCATCTTCTCGGTCGCCGCCTGCCACTCGTGGATACTCGCGGGCATCCCGCAGCAGTTCCCCGGGCTGCGCATCGCCTTCGTCGAGGCCGCCGCGCAGTGGGCGCCCTACGTCGTCAACGACCTGAGACGCCGCTTCCCCGGACGGCACGGCAGGCCCGCGCCCGACAACCTCTTCGCCGAGAACCGCATCTGGGTGACCTGCCAGACCGACGACGACATCGGCTACCTGGTCGAGTACGCCGGCGAGGACAACCTCCTCATCGGCACCGACTACGGCCACACCGACCAGTCGTCCGAGATCGAGGCGATGCGTATCTTCCAGGAGCAGGGCACCGTCGCGCCGGACGTTGTCAGTAAGATACTGGACGCCAACCCCCGCGCCGTCTACGGCTTCTAGCCTCCGTCGTTCCCGCGCTTAAGCGCGCGCGGAGAGCAGGAACCTCGCAGCTCACCTCTCCCCTTGGGAGAGGTCGCTGCACAGCAGCGGGTGAGGGTGAACCCGGGGCGTGGGGATGGGTTGTCATGTTGAGCGCAGCCGCAGGCGGAGACCCGCGCTTTAGCGCGCAACATCCTCTCGGGGAACGTTCGTCTGCAATGGGGATCTCGCCCGAGAGATTCCTCGGCTCCGCTACGCTTCGCTCGGAATGACAATGCCCTACCCCACCTTCGGCTCCAGGACCACCTTGCCGATGACCGCGTTCGCGGCGACGAGCCGGAACGCCTCCGCGGCCTGCGACAGCGGCATGATGCGGTCGATCAGGACGCGGTAGCGCCCCTCCGCGGCGCCGCGCATCGCGTCGTCGATGAAGACGTCGCCACGCGAGCCCGCGCCCAGCCCGCCGATGACGCGCAGCCGGTTCCGGTAGAGGCGGCGCACGTCCAGCGGCAGGATGCCGTCTCCGGCATGCGTCCCCACCGTCAGGAGACGCCCGCCGACCGCCATGCTCTCGATCGCCTTCGGCCAGAGGACCGGATCGCCGAGGTTCTCGAACACGACGTCGACGCCTCGCCCGTCCGTGGCCGCGAGGACTCCCTCCACGAGGTCGTTCTGCCGGTAGTCGATGCCGTGATCGGCGCCCATGCCCATCGCAGCCGCGACGCGCCCGGCGCTCCCGGCGCCCGCGACGACCGTAGCCCCCGCCTCCTTCGCCAGTTGGATGATGCACGTCGACAGCGCGCCCGCGGCCCCCATCACCAGGACGCTCTCGCCCGCCTGCAGCCCGGACTCGGCGACTATGGAGTAGGCCATGCCGAAGTGCCGCCGCACGACGGTCGCCGTCGGGAAGTCGACCGCGTCCGGGACGAGCGCCACGCGCGATTCGCGGACGACGGCCAGTTCTGCGTAGCCGCCGAGCGTCGAGAGTTCGGTGATGGCCGCGACCCGGTCGCCGGGTTTCACCGACGTGACGTCCTCGCCCACGGCTTCGACGACACCGGACGGGTCGACACCCGGCGTGAACGGCAGCGCCGGCGCCATGCCCGCCTCGCCCGCGACGAGGTGCACGTCCAGCGTCGTGTTGACCGACACGGTGTGCACGCGCACCAGCACTTCGCCCGGCCCCGGCACCGGATCGGGGACCGCTTCGAGGCGCAGCTGCTCCGGCCCCCCGAACGCCCTGACGACGATCGCCTTCATCTATCTCTCGCCGCTCCGGCCCGGCGACCCGTCGTCGTCCGCGGCGCGCCCGGCGTCCTCGTCGTCCAGGCGGTACGAATAGGCTCCGCCGCCGCTGCTGGTTGGACGAAGGATGGACTCCCGGTTCCAGGACCACGCCACCACTATGAGTGCGGGAACGACCACCAGTATGGCGGTCAACGTGGAGCCGGTGAGCGATTCCATAGTCAGGTGTGCGACCCCGGCGATCACGGCGAGCGCCACCGCGTACGGCCACTTCCAGTAGAAGATCCTCCAGAGGACCCAGGCGGTTATGACGTGCATCAGGAACATGAGTTAGAACCCGTAGAAGCGGCTGGCGTTCCCGGCCAGCACGGCGCGCTTCTGGGCGTCGGTGAGCGCGTCGCTCTCCACGGTCTCGCGTATCTCGTGCTGTGCGCCGGGCAGGTCGACCTCGTGCGGGTAGTCGGACGAGTAGGCGAACGGTTCGATGCCGACGCGTGAGGCGAGGTACGGCAGGCTCACGTCGTTCCCCTCGCAGCCGATGAGGACGTTCCCGCTCGTGACGTACTCGTCGAACGGGCGCTTCGCCACCCTGCCGAAGAACTCGTCGTCGCGCACCGCGCGGTCGAGCACCGGCACGAGCCAGCCCGCCCCGCCCTCCAGGAACGCCAGTTTGAGGCCGGGGTAGCGGTCGAGCACGCCGTGGTAGACCAGCCCCACGAGCGCGTACATGAGCGGCACGGGGTGGTGCAGGATGTGCGAGCCGACGAAATCGGTGAACGAGTCCAGCCCCAGGCCATGGTGCGACGCCCCGTGCAGCGCGAGGACGCAGCCGAGGTCCGCCGCCTCCTCGTAGACCGGCCACCAGAACTCGTGCGCGAGGTGCAGCGGCAGTCCGGCGGCGGGGAGCATCGCGCCCGGCATGCCGAGGTCGAGCACGACGCGGCGCAGCTCCTCGACGGCCAGCGCCGGGCTGACCATCGGGATGAGTCCCATGGGATGGATGCGCTCGTCCGCCCTCCGGTAGCGGTCGTGGACGTAGTCGTTGTAGACGCGGCAGAGGCGGTCGGCGTACTCGGGCGTCCGGATCATGCCGACGGCGAGGCCCCGCGTGGGGAAGATGACCGTCCGCTCGATGCCGGTCTTGTCGAGCAGGGCCGACCAGTCCCCGGCGGAGCCGGTGCGTTCCTCGCTCGCCATCGTGCGCGGCCAGCTGAACCGCCCTCCCCATCCCCTGGCGTAGTTGTGGATGCCGTCCAGCGACGGGAACGGGCCGTCCTGCGTGATCATCCGTCCGGCGGTCGCCAGCTTGACCATCTTGCTCGTGAGCGGCGCCCGGAGCGAGTCGGCGGCGTACTCGCCGAGCTCCTCGTTCGACTCCATGAGATGGCCGTCGCAGTCGATCACTCGATAGGGTTGGTCAGTCATGGGGCTATCATAAACCCTCACCGGCTTGCAGCCCCTGCCCGCGTCCTGATATACGCTGATGCGAACGGAGGACGCCCGATGACGACGACCAACGCGCTGGACGACCGGTTCGACGAGGCCGAGCGGGGCCTGGAATGGCTGGAGAAGCTGGAGGCGCTGCAGGCCCGCTCCGCATCCGACCGCGCCGCCTACGAGGTTGCGGAGTACGTGATGCAGCTGCGCGCAGCCGTGACCGCGCTCGCCGGAGAGCGCACCGCCTCCGAACTGGCCGACGCCTTTGGGCTGGAGACGGCGGAACTCGTCGAGGAACTCCGCCAGGCTGGCGGCAAGGACTACTGGAACACGCGCGTCCTCCCCGCCCTGCTGAAGTCGGACACGTAAGGGCCTCACTACCACACCCCCAGCCGGTTCCGCTCCGCGCTGTCGTCCTCATCCTCGTCTGGGGGCGGCGGCTCCGCGTACGGGGGCGGATGGTCGTAGCCGAACGCCTCGATGGTCGGCCGCGGCGGGGGGTCGCGCAGGAAGGGCTCGGCGCCCGTCCAGATGCCGAGCGACGGCGGGACGAGGAATGCGAGCGCGAGCGCGTCGGCCTTGTCCGGCGACGGCATGCCGCGCCTGCGCATCTCCGGCTTGCCCTCCAGCCGCACCTGGCCGGAGCTCGATATGTCGTAGCGCAGCCCGAGCAGCTGACCGGCCAACTCCTCGTCGCGCGGGATGGCGATCAGCCGGTTCTCCAGCAGCCTGCGGAGCTCCCAGAAGATCTCCGAGCGACGGTTGAAGAAGCGCGTGGGACGCCGCGCCCCGCCGCCGAAGTGCACCCCGTAGACCGGCTCGCCAAGTTCTCGCAGCCGGTCCACGACGCCCCCGCCGACGCCGCCCTCGTCCACGAATATCGCCTCCGCGTTCCACTCTCGCACCGCGCGCCGCACCTCGAACACCAGGCGCATCGTGTCCATGCGCTCGAACGAGCGCACCGATAGCACGCGCTGTCCCTGCCGCACGCAGATGGCCGACTTGTCGAAGCCGAACCGCGCCACGTCCACGCCGATGTAGACGGGCTCGCCTTCGGGCCCCCTCTCCCTACAAGGGGAGAGGGCTGGGGTGAGGGTACTGCCGGGGTCGGGGGTGGTGTGAGGCTCGCTATCCCCGTTCCCCACCGGTTCACCCTCACCCGCCCCTGTGGGGCGACCTCTCCCCTCAAGGGAGAGGTGGTCCTGCCCCGTCCCGCAATCCGCCTCCCAGCGCTCCATCGCGGACTCGACCGCCTCGCGGCCCACGAGCGAGTCGTCGAGCGCGTCGGGGAACTGGGCGAGGACGGACGCGGCGTAGAGCGGGTGGTCCTCGCCGTAGTCCATGGCGTATTCCTCGACGTACTCCGGCGTGATCATGCCGCGCCTCCCGCCGCCCTCGCCGGTGAAATTGGGCGTGTCGAACGCCGAGATGGCGATGCGGTGGTAGAAGCTGCGCTTCGCGTGGTGGGAGGCATAGAACTCGCCGTCTCGTGACAGCGCGTTGCCGACGAGCAGCAGGCGCTCCGGCTGCAGCCGCTTGATGGCGTCGACGTGCGCCTGCGGCATGGCGTGCGCCTCGGTGACGACGACGAGCAGCTCCGCCGCGTGGAAACCCTGGATGTTGAGCGCGTTGTTCGTGGAGAAGCCGAGCGCGAACCGCTGCTCGTCGATGCGGTATGCGTTCGTGAGCATCCTCCCGCTGAGCACGTCGGCGGCGGCCGCGTACGCTTCGCGCATCTCCCGCCAGACGATCTCCTCGACCTGTCGCTGCCTCGGGCCGAGCGTGAGCGCCTTGCTCTCCGGCCGCGTCTCCAGCCACCAGAGCACGGCGCGCCCGGCGGCCCAGTCCTTGCCGGAGCCGTTCGCTCCGACGACCGAGACCCGCCGGTGGTCGACGAGCGCTTCGAGCATCTCGGCCTGCTTCGAGTACGGCGTTCCGGCGTCGCCGAGCACGTCCGTCACGAACCCGACGGGGTCGTTCGCGTATCGTGTAAAGTCCTCTGCCACGGCTACCACACCTCTCTCACCCGGATAATGTCCCGTTCCCGTCTTCACTCGTCATTCCCGCTTCATCCGTCATTCCCGCGAAGGCGGGAATCCAGGACCGGGATGCCGGTTAACACAGAAAGCCCCCTCGTGCTCTTCGCTGAGGGGGCAGCGTTCTTCCTGCGGCTCGTCCGCAGGGGTCGATGTGCGCGTTCTCTATCGCGCCCTACCATAGTGCGGCAGGGGCGTCATACCGCGCAAGGGGCGCGTGTCACAGTTCCGACAATCAATGCTCCAGCCGTCATTCCCGCCCCTACTCGTCATTCCTGTCCCTACTCGCTGCCCGCTCAATCAGTGGACGGGGGGCTGTCAGGGTGCGATACTCGTTTCAGGAGTGGTTCGCCATGACCGTAGGAGTGAGGTGCCGGTGATGGCCACAAAGACACGGGACTATCGTGTGACCGCTGTAGAACCCCGGGACGGCTACAGCATCTGGGTCCGCTATGCCGACGGCGTTGAGGGCAGTGTGGACCTTTCGCACATGGCTGACTGGAAGGCGTGCGCGAAGTGGGTGGACAGGAGCTTCTTCGAGAGCGTCGCCATAACGGAAGAAGGCGCAGTCGCGTGGGTGGACGGGGACTACATAGTAGACCTGTGCCCTGAAACGATGTACATGAGGCTGACTGGCGAAATCTAGTCGGCCATGCCCAATTTCTTCGATCTGATGAACCGGTTGAAGGCGTTTGTCTACTACGACGACCATGGCGAGCCGCACTACCACGTATGCAGGGGTAGAGACTCGTTGGCCAAGGTGCGCATGAGCGATTTCCAAGTCATCGACGGTAGCGTTGAAACGAGAGTCGTCAGGGAGCTGGAGCGCCTGCACAACAACAATCTGGCAGAAGTAACCGAACGGCTCACCAGGATACGGAATGGCGAGCCCGTGCCCAGCAGACCGATAAACCGCGCCTGATCCCCACCCTACCATCGTGCGACAGGGGCGTTGCACCGCGCAAGTGGCGCGTGTCACATGTATTGGCTCACCTTGAATCCCTGAGTGATTACAAGCGAGCCAAGTATCGTCGGAGTACTTCCCAAGCGCGTTGCAGAAATCACGTTGCCGCCCAAGGCACCTTCTCGAAGCGCATGCCGTCCGATGGCCTTGTCTTCAGGCGGTTGACGTACTCCCCCGTGTACCCCGCTAGTGCCAATAGCATCAACTCCACGTAATGCAACCCAAGGTTACGAGCCTCCACCAGAGCTGCATTCGAGAGGTGCCCTCTCCTTCTCTCGGCATGGATCAAGTCATTCCTGATAGCGACCAATGCGTGCGGGCCATGCGACCAGTTCTCCACTTGCTGACTTCGTCCTAGCTCCCAACAGTACGCAGGGAGGGCAGGGTCAATCCCGCTGTGTCTCAACGACCGCGCTATCCAATCTCCCTCCTTTTCCCCTGTATTCCTCTCGCCCGCAGTCTTGAACGCCAGATATTCCAGTGCCGCGTGGGACAGCACGACACTCACCTCCGCCTCATTACTCTCGTTGCTTCTCAGGTACCAACGTATCGCCTGTTCCACATCTTCTATCTGTTCCCACAGCCCTGCGAAAATACCACCCAAGGCATGGCTATGGTCTGGAACAGCCCACGTCACCAGCTCTCTCCGCCAGGGTTCTACTCGATATGTCCCCCACTGCTCCCACACGCGGCGACGATTCGCATCGTAACCGTGCAGCAGCGTCAACCCGCAGTACCCACCACGAGCGAAGGATAGAAACAGGTGCAGCTTTCCCAGCAACTCCGTGAGGTCGTCCAGAGAAAACTCGCTGCTAGTCGTGCGCGTGATGCTCCCTATATGGCTCATGATCGAGCCTCCCCGGCGCGTCAGGGCATAATGTGCGCCCATCAACCCGTCCACTGCGATCAGGTCCACCGACCACCCTCCCGCCTCCATGCTGAAGCGCGGGTACATCCACCCCCTCTGTGGATTCGCTGGATCAGGTCGATGATCATCTTGTTCCCCCCACATGCTAGGGAAGTTCACCAAAGCAAACTTACACCGCACCATGGAACTGCTCTCCTCCAAGACCGTCACTACGTCTGACCGAGGAACCAGCGAACTCCTGATCTTCCCTCCTCCCAGCAGTTCATCTCCCCCCGGCAACACATCTAGTGCTCTGCCATTGGAGAGGCGAACCACCGCCTCGCCTTTCGCGTGTATTCCGTTCAGCAAGCCCGCACTGGTATTCGTCCATGGCAACTCCCAGCGCAGCACGACATGCGGGTTAGGTGACAGCACGAGGTCAGCCTGAATCGGAACTTGAACTGGGTCGTCGTCCTGAAGCAGTACTTCTACACTCTCGTGTCTTAGGGTGTAAGTACGATTGATCCGCTCCGATGGCTTCATGTTCTCTCTGGGCGGTTACTCCGGTCAGTTCCGCTACCCTTCCTCCAAGGCTGCGCGACTCCAGTTTTCGCGGGAATGACGGGTGGGACACCGTCTACACCCGATCCTCGTACATGTCCTCACGTCGAAGACTCACGCCGTCCGCCAACCGCGCCGTGGGATGAGGCGGCCACCACTCGTTGAGGTCGACAGGCCGAACTCGGCGCGCCGCGATGTAGTCGCGCATGGCGTCTTCGAGCACCGCGTTGAGGGAGCGTCCCTCCCTCTTGGCGATCTCGCGCAGGGCGGCCAGCAGTTCCGAGTCAACCCGGCTGGAGAATCTCTCGTGTTGGACGGTCATCGTTATAACCCTGGTCGTGGGAAGGGAGGGACAGCGTCCCGGCTCATGATGGCGAAGTGGCGCAGTTGCAGGTTACCGAGGGTATCTGCGACCGTGCCTGCCGAGTAAGCTTCTAGTTTGTAGCCTTCCTTGGCATAAGAACTCAGCTGGCTGTTCAACTCGGTAAGGTTTGCTACCTCGATTGCTTCGTAATCCTTCATCCAATTACTTCCTTGTTCGCCGTATCGATTGCAGGATGACGCCTGCATACCGCCATCCTATCAGACTCACCATCACCACTGTGACATCTGCCCATTGCCCGGACGAACCCTGCCTCCTTACCCTGTCTCCGACGGCCTGCCGACCCTCCGGCCATCGCCGGTGACGTAGCGCCGAATAACCAGGAGGCATGTTGCATGATGTTGCAGAAAGTGACAGACAGGAAGAACGACGCCCTCTCCCCGCGACAGCAGGTAGCCCTGCCCTACATCGCGTCGGAGCCCACCGTTTCAGAGGGCGCGCGCGCCGCCGGCATAGCCCGCATGACCCTTACGCGATGGATGCGCGACCCCGTCTTCCGCGAGGAATTGGAGCGCGTCCGGCGTAACATCGCGGAATTC
This sequence comes from Dehalococcoidia bacterium, assembly GCA_965116305.1. Taxonomy (GTDB): domain Bacteria; phylum Chloroflexota; class Dehalococcoidia; order Lucifugimonadales; family Australimonadaceae; genus Bin16. The sequence continues at coordinate 1,214,722 of OZ220673.1, forward strand.
GCCTATAACGCACTGGAAGGACTCACCCTCAAGAGCGTCGTCCGGCTGCAACAACTGCTGGACGACCCCGACCCCAACGTCAGGCAGCGCGCCTTGAAGACCGCCCTCTCGCTGTCCCTGAACGTCCGCGACCGGCGCGAGTTGCGTCGCCAGGTGGAGACGCTGGAGAGCGCCGTCACCCTCGTGAGGCAACAGCGATGAGAAGCGGCATCAGGGCCATCGAGCGTTACCTCGGCTGTCTGGCCGTGCAGGCGAAACTCATCCCGATCGCCGGCGACTACGCCGACCGCTGGGCTGCTGCCGTTGAGCGTGGCGAGCATCCGCCCGACGTCGCGGACCTCTTTGAGGGTGTGGGAGCCGCGAGCGTCCCCGTGCTCAGTCCTGTTCCCGTGGACGCCTACCTCCGTCAGTGCGCGAAGACCGGACGCGTGCCCGATCCCCGCCGCATCGTCCTCGCCATAGCTCACGCCTGGGCGGAAGGTGACCTCATGAACCTCGACAAGACCTGCCGATGCCCCGCACGCCGCCCCCTCTTCCAACGTCCCGCGCGCAGCGGCTTCACGGGGGACTAGAGGATGCAGAGCCTGTGGAACACCTCTCCCTTGAGGGGAGAGGTCGCCGTGCAGCGGCGGGTGAGGGTGAACCGGCGGAGCGGGGTGAGGGTTGTTGTCATCCCGAGCGGAGTCCCGCGCTTCAGCGCGCAGAATTATCTCGGGGTTGTTCGGTCCCTTCCCTCTCGATGGGGGAGGGCTAGGATGGGGGTGAATACGAACGTGTACCGGAGTTCGTCGTTCCTGCGGAGGCAGGAACCTCGCAGCCCCGGGGAGGAGTGGGGGGCGTTGACTCCCCTCGCCCCCAGGGAGAGGGGAACGCGCTTCAGCGCGTGGGTGAGGGTCCCCCTACTCTCCCGTCACGGCGGCGCGGCAGCACTGCTCGTCCTGCTCGGGGGTGCCGCCCGCGACGCCGATGGCGCCGACAACGTAGGGCCTGCCGATGGGGATGGCGCCGGGCCCGGCGACGAGCCGCGAGCGGTCGAGCGATTCGGGGGCGCGTTCGAGGGAGCGCTCATTGAGCTGCGACGTGGAGAGGGCGAAGCCGGCGGCGGTGTACGCCCGGTTGGCGGCGGTCTGCGTCCTGGAGAGCTCGCCGGAAGTCGCCTGGTCGGCGCTCTGCGCTTTGGCGGGCTCATCGGAGGATGCCGGGGAGGAGGCCACCGGCTCGCCGCGCCCGTCCACGACGACGACGCTCACGTCGAGGCCGAGCTCGGCAGCGCGGGCGAGGGCGGAGCGGATGAGCCGCTCGGCCCACTCGACGGAGACGGCGGGCGTGTCCTGCTTCGCCTCGAGGAAGAAGACGCGGTTGCGCTCGATCGAGTCCTTCCACTCCTCCGGCACCTCGTGTTCGAGGTAGATGGCGTCGACGGGGCAGACGAGTACGCACTGCTCGCAGGCGATGCAGAGCGCGGGGTCGATGAAGAACTGGGGCTCGTCGTCGGAGGAGGCGATGCAGTCGACGGGGCAGACCTCGACGCACGTGCCGTCCTTGACGCCGATGCAGGGGTCGGTGATGACGTAACTGGAGAAGGGGGAGTCCGTGGTCATGTGCAAGTCCCTCCGCTACGCCCCGGGCAGGCCGGTGGGCAGCGGGATGTCCGTCAGCACTGCGTCGCCGACGTACTCGTGGCGCCCCGGCGCGAGACCGGCTGCCCTGGCAGCGGCTGCCGAGTCCACGGGCCGGACCGTTCCCCGGTAGCCCAGCTCCCGGATGTAGGCAGCGAGGCTGAAGTTGACGGACGCCGACTCGTGCAGGACGTGCTGCGCGGCCATGCCCTTCACCCTGTCCGGGTGGTGCTCGGCGTGCACGGCGATCACGACGGTGAGCGGATGGTCCTCCGCAAGTTCGGCGGGGTCAGCGTCGTCGCCAGGCCGGAGGAACGCGGTGTCGGTGCTCGCCACGCCGATGGCGCTGCCGCCCAGGAACCGGACGAGCTGATCGAGGTCCTGCAGCAGGCGGGCGGGCTCGGGCAGGTCGCTGCGGACGGGGAAGATGCGTCCCTCCGGCGCGCGGCGGATGGCCTCGGTGATGGCGTTCGCCGGGTCGGCGAGCGGCCTGTTGACGAAGGCGTCCCAGTAGGGGTCGCGCGAGCGGCGCAGCGGCCAGCGGAGGAGTCCCATCGCCTACGCCTTGCTCTTCAGCTTCTCTTTCAGGATGTCGAAGCGGCGCGTGTTCTCCTTCAGCGGGTAGTAGTAGCCGCGCTCCGGCTCCTCCGGCATGACCGTCCCGTCGGGCAGCTTCAGGCGGCCCGAGTCGTGGCTCATCCACTGCACGCGCTTGCGGCCCAGCTTGCCCCAGAAGCGGTCGTCTATCCACTTCATCGGACGGGTCACGAGGCCGCGCAGGGGGATGGGCGTCCACTTGATCGTCCGCACGGCCACCGTTCGCCACCAGACGTCCGGCTTGGTGTAGGGGCAGACCGCCACGCAGGTCATGCAGATGTCCCAGTACTCCATGACGTGGGGCCGAAGCCGGTAGCAGGTCTCCCAGTTGATCTTGTACTTCTCGACGCCGTTGACGACGCCCTTGCCCTCGGTGGAGATGCTGTTGGTGGGGCAGGTGTTGGCGCACTTGCGGCAGACCTTGCAGAAGTCCTCGACGCCGATGTCGATGGGCTCGTCGGACACGAGCGGCAGGTCGGTCAGGATGGGGTCGCCGAGGTGGACGCGGGCGCCGAACTTCTCGGTGATGAGCATGCCGTGCCTGCCGATCTCGCCGAGCCCCGCCCCGAGCGCCACGGGCATGGGGGTCGCCACGCGCGTCGCCACGCCGTAGCCGAGTTCGCGGATGTAGCCCGCGAGGTTGGCGTAGGTGGAGCGGAGCGACTCCGCGCCGAAGTGGTAGGCGGCGTCACCGATGCGGTGCCGGTGCGCGCGGCCCATGTCGTAGTCCCACGCGTAGACGCAGGCGATGGCGTACGGGAAGCGCCGCGCGGTCTCCTCCGCGCACACCATGCCGCTGGGACCGCCGACCCCCGAGCCGTCGTCCGGGTAGCGTCCCTCTTTGTAGAGGAACGACGGGTGGACGCGCATGATGCCGACGTCCGACGCGCCCAGGTGTTTGGCGACGCGCTTGATGTGCTCGGTCATGACCCTGGGGTCGACGACCCCGGTGCGCTCCGGGTTGATCTTCCCGCGAGGGGCCCCGGCGATGTGCGACTCGATGGCGTTGCGCCGGTCGGCCGAGGCGTTGGCCGTCGCGATGCGTCCGAGCGGGTCGCGGGAGGTGCGGTTGAAGTACCAGTTGTGGAGGGGCTTGCCGAGCTCGCCGCGTTTGTTCTTCTCGTGGGGGGTCTGCGCCGCGTCGACGGAGACCCAGTCGCCCACGACGCGGACGCTGCGTCCCAGGTACGGGATCGGCTCCCACACCGCTTCTTCGTTCGGCGCTTCGTCCTTGATGACCATGGGCGTCCTCCCGTCAAGTCCGGGTTACGGGGGATACTATACGCCAGTCAGGCAACCCTCACCCCCGCACTGAAGTGCGTTCCCCTCTCCCAGAGGGCGAGGGGCAGGTGGGGTGCCCGTTCTGCTTGTCATTCCGAGCGGAGCGCAGCGGAGTCGAGGAATCTCTCAGGAAACGCCACGCGGGCGCCCCTACACCAGACCCCCACCTTCCCCGCCGGTTCACCCTCACCCTAACCCTCTCCCCTCAAGGGAGAGGGGATCGAACAACCGAGAGATTTCTCGGCTGCGCTCGAAATGACAATCCCCACCTCCACCACCGCCCCCCGCGTGCGCTGCCCGCGCACGTGCGACTTCGCGGTCGCCAGGGATTCCCGCCGGTGCGGGAATGACGGAAGCCTACGCAGAGCCTTCGTCGTGTTCGTGGCGGTGGTATATCTCCTCGATGGCCACGTCGAGCTCGGCCCACTGGCGCTCGGTCGCCGAGCGCAGCCGCATGTTCTGGAACGCGCCCCAGACCGTCATGGCGGGCGGCACCAGCAGGACGGAGAAGAGGAGCGAGTACGCGATGGTGATCGCCGCCGTGATGCCGAACTGCTGCATGGCAGCGAGCGGCGAGAACGCCATCACCCCGATGCCGAGCGCCGTCGTCAGCGCGGAGCCCAGCAGCGCCGAGCCGGTAGTCGCGAGCGTCCGGACCGCCGCCCGCTCCGGGTTGCGCAAGCGCGTGAACTCCTCGCGGTAGCGATGGATCATGTGGATGGTGTAGTCCACGCCGATGCCGATGGAGAGCGCCGTGATGATAGAGGTGGTGATGGTGTACGGGATGCCCAACAGCGCCATCGTGCCGAGCACCGAGACGAGGACGAGCACCGTCGGGACGACCGCGATGACCGCGAGCGCAGGCTGGCGCACCGTCAGCCAGAAGAAGAGCGCGAGGACCACGAGGGCAGCCGCGATGGTCGTGCCGATCGACTCGGTCTGCCGGTCCCTGATGGTGTCCGTGACCACGAACGAGATGATGCTGTCCGAGGTCGCCGTGAGGGCGTCGTCATCGCCGGCCCAGACCGTCTCGACGTCCTCCTGCAACCCCTTCGACGCGGCGGGGTCGCCGGTGGAAGCCGGGAACTGGAGCAGTATCGTGTCGACGCCGGCATGGTCGTTGACCAGGCTGTGTCTCAGGGCGGGGTCTCTCGCTTCGATCTCGTCGAGGAGTTGCTGCATCAGCGCCCCGTCGAGCCGTACCCCGGCAGTGGCCTGCCGGAAGAGCGCTTCGAGTTGCGGGTCATACTTGTCGCCGGGCGCTCCGCTGTCGGTCGTCCAGTCCTCGACGAGCAGTTCGTACGATATCTGGAGCGGGCCCGCTGCAGCAGCCGGGCGGCGCTGCTCGTCCAGGAAGGCGTCCCTGAACTCGTGCAGGTTGAGGAGCGTGCGGGTCTCCGTCGCCTCCGCCCGAAGGAGCACGCTGGTGTTCTCCGTCGAGCCGCCGACGGCCCTGTCGAGCGTGCCAAGGTCCTCCAGCACGGTGCCGCCCCTGGGCAGGAGGTCCCGAATGCTGAACTCCGAATGGAGGCCCCTGGCCGCGAAGCCGAGCGCGAGCGTCAGCACCAGCACCCCAATGATGTAGGGCGCAGGCCTGCGGGTGACCTGTCTGCCGAGCAGCTCCGCCAGCCGGTCGATGCCGGGAAACGCTTGCGAGATCGGGCGGGCCGGCCGCAGCCTGCCGCGGGCCTCGCGCCGACGGTCGATGATCGTTCGACCGGCCGGGATCAGGGTCAGCATCACGATGAGGCTCAGCCCCACGCCCAGCCCGCCGACGATGCCGAAGTCGCCGACTATCTCGACCGGGGAGAACAGGCCCACCAGCAGGCTGACGATCGTCGTCGCGGCTGCCAGCATCAGCGGAACGGTGACGTTCCGCAGTCCCACCCGTGCGGCGCTCGCAACCGCCTCGCCGGCAACGCGCTGCTCCCGGTAGTGCGAAACGGCCTGGATCGCGTAGTCCACCGTCAGGCCGATCACGATGATGGGCACCATCGCCGTGAGGGTGTTCGGAGGGCCGACAAGCCCGAGCCCTCCCGGCCCGAGCCAGCCCTCTATCCCGACGATCCACATCATCGCGATGAAGAGCCCCAGCAGGGTGAGCAGCAGGTCCGAGACCGAGCGCATGAAGAGGACGATCAGCGCCGCGATGAGCAGCAGCGCCAGCCCGATCAGCGGCCCCATCCCCTCGGTGCCCCGTTTGTAGTCGTCCTCGATGACGACGAACGAGATGCTGCTCACGCGCAGCGGTCCCTCGTCCCCGATCGCCAGCTCGTTGATCCTCCGCTCGGCGTCGACGACGCGCTCGTCGCCCGTGTCGTGCAGGCGGATGCTCCCCACCGCGACGGGCGTGCCGTCCGTGTCGGTCCCGGTCAACACGGCGAGCGTCTCCCCGATCCCCGGAATGTTCTTGGCAGCGTCGATCTGCTCCTGTGTGACGCCTTCCAGGCTGGCCACCTGGAGCCCGGCCTTGACGAGCAGCGAGGGCGCGAAGAACGGGGCAGTCGGCGCGAGTATCCCCGCCACCTCCGGATCACCAGCGATACCGGCGAGCAGGGCGTCCATCTGGGAGAGCCCGCCGGGCGTGAGCGCATCCCCGCGGAAGAGGAGCGTCACCACTCTGACCTCGCCGGAGTCGCCGAAGAGCTCGTCGATCTCGGCCATGGCCCGGGCGACGTCGCTGTCGCGGGGAAGCGTTCCCTCGGTGTCCAGCGGAGCCTCGCGCAGGTTCGAGCCCATCATCATCACGACGGTGACGACGAGGAGCACGAGCAGCGTAAGCCACGGGCGGACCGTGACCAGCCAGCTCAGCCATCCGAGTATGTTATGCATGGCCACGCCGCATCTTCAGAGTCTCGCACCTGCGAACTATCGAGATGCGTGCAGGCGCGAGGAGGATTCTACACGGAGAATCTAGCGGCGGGCGCCGCCGTTGGCGTCGATGACCTCGCCGGTGATGTAGCCGGCGTAGTCGGAGGCGAGCCAGACGACGGTGCCGGCGTGCTCCTCCGGCTTGCCGAGGCGGCCCATCGCGGAGACGCCGCCGGGGAGGTACGCCGCGGAGGAGTCCTCGCGCCAGCGCGGGCGGTGGGGCGTCTCGATGCCGCCGACGGCGATGGCGTTCACGCGCACCTCCGGCCCCCATGCCTGCGCCATGGAGAGCGTCATGTTGATGACGCCCGCCTTCGCCGCGCCGTAGGCCGGGGAATCCGGGCTGGGGGAGCGTCCGGCGACCGAGGCGATGTTGACGATGGAGCCTTTGCCCTGCTGCTTCATCGCGGGGACCGCCGCGACGCTGCACTGGAACATCGTCACGACGTTCACGCGGTACGCCTCGACGAGGTCGTGCTCGGTCAGCTCCATGAGCGGCCCCGCCTTGAACGTCTCGCCCCAGCTGCCGCCGACGACGTTCACGAGGACGTCGATGCGCCCGCACTCGGCGAGCACGCGCTCGACCATGGCGTCGACCTGCGCCTTGTCGCGGACGTCGGCGGTGATGCCGAGGGCACGGCGTCCGAGCGCCTCGACCGCGGCGACGCCGTCGCTCACCGGCGCGTGGGGCCGCGCGCGGCCGCCGGTCACGTCCTCAGGTTCGCGCGCGACGACGACGATGTCGGCGCCGTGCTTCGCAAGCTCGGTACAGCAGGCGAAGCCGAGTCCCTGCGCTCCGCCGGTAACGATGGCCACTCTGCCGGTGAGGTCGAAGTCCATGGTGAGTGCTCCTTATGCGTCCCTGGCGGAGGTGGGGCCGACTTCACCCTTGCAGTAGGAGATGAAGGCCTTCATGCGGCAGGTGACGCCGTTCTTGTCCAGCTCGCCCTCGAAGATCTCGTGGATCTTCGGGGCCTCGTCCTCGTATTCGACCTGGTAGCCGCCTTCCTTGAAGCTCCGGGAACCGTCCACGCCGCGCGGGACTCCGGCGCGCAGGCCGTGGGTGCCGGGGGTCAGCGCCATGTAGCGCGCCCGCCGTGTGCCGGAGTTGAAGTGCTGGTGGTACGTCCCGTCGCTCGGCACGATGACGAGGGAGCCGACCTTCCAGTCGGCCTTGCGGAGGTCGGACATGTCGTCCCTGGTCCACAGGAGCGAGAAGCCGGCGTCGCCGCTGAGGAGCACAAGGTTCGCGCCAGGGCCGTGTCGGTGCGCCTTCTTATAGGTGCCGACGGGGAACTCGGAGATGTGGGCCTTGGAGGTGTTGCCCGCCATCTCAAACATGGAGTTGATGCCACCCGCGCCTCGCTCGTTCCAGGCGTAGAGGGCCATGTCGGGTGCGTTCGGCATGAAGTTGGACGCCCAGACACGCCGGTTGTAGAGCTTGCCGTTGCCGCTGAAGAAGTCGTCCTCGCCGCTGTAGCGGCTGCGGAACGGGTAGTCGCACTGGAAGATGAAGTCGTTGTCGCTGAAGAGGCGCATGTTCGGCGGGGCGGTGGTGACGGCGAGGTAGCGCGCGGGCTCCGTGCCGCTGCCGTTGAAGTGCTGGTACCAGCAGTTGAGCGGGATCGAGAAGAGGCTGCCCTTCTTCCACTCGAACGTCTTCTTGTCCTCGCTGCCCTGCGGCCAGATGCTGGTCGCGCCGCGCCCGGAGATGATGTAGACGTACTCCTCGTAGACGTGGTGCTCGGGCTCCGAACTGCCGCCGGGGTCGATCTCGACGATGTGGGTGTCGTTGGTGAGGACGTGGTACGGGATGTTGATGACGGCGCCCTTCCCGCCCTTGCGCTGCCATGGGCCGAGCTCGACGTTCGCGATGTCGTCGAAGGCGTAGTCGACGATGACCTTCACGCCCTCGGCCTTCAGCCAATCGGCATAGGGGTCGGGTATCGTGAAGTCCTCCAACCCTTCGGGCGTCGGCGCGTACTTGATGGCCGCATCGGCGTCGGTGGTCATGGCTCCCTCCTATGGTTCAGGTTCCGCGCCGCAACCATACGCCTGTCGTACGTAGCGTGCACGCTTGACTACGCCTCGCGGTGGGCGCACACTGCCAGCAGAAGCAGCCATTCGCACAAGGAGGCCGCCATGGTCGTTGAGACGAGGACGCAGAACGCACTGGACCGGTTCATCAGCAAGACCCGTGAGCTGTTCGCGAGCGAGCCCGACCTGCCAACGCGCTGGGAGGCGCTCACGCCCATCCTGGCCGAACTGCTCGCAGATCCGACGGTCATCGAGGCGTCGAAGAACTGGCCGGACTGCGTGGCCAAGGAGGGCCGCGGGGAGAACCTCATCTTCTACGAGGACCCGGACTTCGGTTTCGCGATCAACGGCCTCGTAAAGGGCGAGGCGCGCCAGGGCAGGCTCTCAGGCATCCACGACCATGGGTACATCTACACGCTCTACGGCGTGCTCGACGGCCACGAGAACATCGAGCGCTACGACCGGCACGACGACGGCTCGCGCCCCGACTACGCCGAGATCACGCTGGCGTCGAACAAGTACTGCGGACCCGGAGAGATCGACCTCGTGGGGCCGTACGAGATCCACCGGGAGAACACGGTGGGCGAGAAGACGATCGCGGTCATCATCCGGAGCAACAAGGCGGGCAACCACCTGCAGGGTCGCTACCGCCCGGAGACGGGCGAGTACTGGCAGGGCTACGGCCCACGCCAGACGCCCATCGAGATGTTCGGCACCCCGGGGTGAACGGCCAGCTAGCCGTGTGTGACACGGTCAGGGGCGTCCAGAGGGCGATGGTAGAATGTTAGGCGCTGCGCTCATCCGTGAGCGTGGAGGCTGGCGATGGCGAACACACGCAAGAAGGTCAGACTGACGCCGGAAGGCGAGGCGTTGCGCCGCGAGGCGTTGAGCAGGGCTGACGACATCCGGGCGCAGTACGAAGAGTCCCAGCGGCGAAAGGCAGCCGGGGAGAAGGGGCTCTACATCCGCCACGGAAGTTCCGAGGAGATTCGACGGCAACTCCGTGGCCTTTGATGCATTCCTCGACTCAGGCGCGCGACGCTTCAAAGAGGGCCTGCCTGCTGAACAGCAAGAGCAGGTTGACAACGCCATTGAAGTGTTGATGGGCAACCCTTACGAGGATGGCCTTACCAAGCTCGCTGTCGGATTCCCCTTCCGCTATGACAGCATCTGCTATGCCACAGAAGACTTCCTGATCGCGTACTACTTCGAGAACGCCGCGGTTGTGACGGTGTACGCGATCGTACCACGGCTGAAGGGGTAGCCAGCGCTCAGGCTATGCCTGCCCGGCCTCGTGGAGGGCGCGCCAGACGCGCTCGGGGGTGAGGGGAAGCGTGGAGATGCGGACGCCCGTGGCGTTGAAGACAGCGTTCGCCACGGCGGGCGCGACGCAGACGATGCCGCCCTCGCCGACGCCCTTCGCGCCGTACGGGCCGGGCCCGTTGCCGCTCTCGATCAGCACCGTCTCGAACTCGTGCGGGAGGTCGGTGAAGACGGGTACGCGGTAGTCGACGAGGTTCGGGTTCAGGAGCTGGCCGTCCTCGTAGAGCATCTCCTCGTAGAGCGTGTGGCCGATGGCCTGCATCGCCGCGCCCTCGTCCTGGCCCTCGACCTGCTTGGGGTTGATGGCCTTGCCGGGGTCGGAGATTGAGTAGTAGCGGAGCAGGCGCACCTCGCCGGTGGCCGTGTCGACCTCCACCTCCGCCGCGCCGATGCTCACTTCCCAGAAGACAGGGTCCTGGCGCAGCTTGCCGCTGGCGTGCTTCGGGGTGACGTAGCCTCTGCCCATGAGCTCGCCGCCGGAGCCGCCGAACATGTTACGCACGAGCGCGGCGAAGGCGATGGACTCGCCCTTGAACGACGCCCGTCCATCCTCGGCCTCGATCTCCTCCGGGAACGCCTCGAAGTGCTCCGCGGCGAGGTCGAGCAGCTGCTGGCGGATGTCGATCGCGGCGTCGTGCACGGCGAGCCCCATGAGCGTGGTCGAGCGGCTGGAGCCGGTCGAGCGGTCCCAGGGCACCGCCGTGGTGTCCGACGCGACGACGCGCACCTTCTCGTAGGGGATGCGCAGCTCCTCCGCGGCGATCTGCGCCATCACCGAGCGCGACCCCTGCCCCATCTCGGCGCTGCCGATGTAGACCGTGGCGCTGCCGTCCGCGTGGAAGCGCACGAGCGACGTCGACGTGGGGCTCGCGCCGGAGTTGGTCACGCCGCAGGCGAAGCCGATGCCGCGCTTCACACCGGGCGGCGTGGAACCGGGCGTCCACGAGTCCCAGCCGAACTCGTCGGCGACACGGCGCAGCGCATACTCGAGGTCGCCCTCGATGGGGCGCCTCCCACGCCGCACTTCCTCGCCCTCCTGGACGAGGTTCTTCACACGGAACTCGAACGGGTCCATACCCAGCGCGTGGGCGATCACGTCTATCTGCGACTCACATACCCAGATGGCCTGCGGGCCACCGATGGAGCGGTAGGAGCCCGCGGGGGTCGAGTTCGTGAAGAGGCCGTACGTCTTCACGCGGACGTTCGCCAGCGAGTAGGGGCCCGGCATGCGGTCGCCGAAGCGCTCGGTCACCCGGACGCCGTTGTCGGTGTAGCCGCCGGTGTCGACGTAGCCGGTGCACTCGCGGGCGACGATGGTGCCGTCGTTCATCACGCCGGTGCGAATGGTCCCGCGGGCGGCGTGTCGGCGCACTGTTCGCATGGCCTCGTCGACGCTCAGCGCGAGTCGCACCGGCCTGCCCGCCTCGCGGCTCAGCGCCGTCACGAGCGGCTCTATCTTTGTGTACGATTTGCTCCCGTAGCCGCCGCCAACAAAGGGGACAACGACCTGCACCTGATCCAGTTGCCGTCCAAAGAGGCGGGCTATCTCCGCCTGCACGAGGAACGGGTGCTGCGCCGACGTCCATAGGCGGATGCGGTCCGGCTCGTAGCTGGCGATGCAGGTGTGCGGCTCCATCGCGTAGTGGTAGACCATCGGGAACTCGAACGTGTCCTCAAAGACGCGGTCGCACTCGCGGAACGCGGCGTCCACGTCGCCCCATTCGTAGCCGTACTCGTGGCAGAAGTTGGACTCGTGGACGGGCTCGCCTGACTCGTCGAGCGCTTCGTCGATGCCAGTGACCGTCGGCAGTTCTTCGTACTCGACCTCGACCAGTTCAACGGCGGCCTCGGCGGTCGCGAGGTCGACGGCGGCGACAGCCGCGACAGGCTCACCCTGGAAGCGCACCTTGTCGATGGCGATGACGGGGCGGTCCTTCTTGTCGGAGCCGTAGTGCGTCTCCATGTTGACGAGCTCAGCGGAGGTGAGCACCGCGTAGACGCCGGGGAGCGCCCGCGCCCTGCTTACGTCGACCCGCGTGATGCGCGCGTGCGGCAGCGGGCTCGTCACGAGTTTGCAGAACGCCATGCCCGACACCTCGAGGTCGCCGGTGAACTGCGCGCGGCCCGACAGCTTGTCGTCCGCGTCGACCCGCCGCACCGCCGTGCCAACCGTCTTGAACTCGCGCGTCGTCATCGGCCTGCCTCCGCCGCTTCGTGGACGGCCTCCACGATCTTCTTATAGCCGGTGCACCGGCACACGTTGCCGCGCATGTAGTCCTTGATGGCATCCTCGGAAGGAGCGGGATCGGCGTCGAGCAGAGACTTCGCGGCGAGCAGCATGCCGGGCGTGCAGAAGCCGCACTGGAACGCCGCATTGTTGACGAACGCCTCAATGAGCGGGGACGCACCCTCATCCGCCGCGAAGCCTTCCACTGTCAGCACCGCCCTGCCCCGCGCCTCGAAGGCCGGCACCGTGCATGAGCTGACGGGAGCGCCGTCCAGCAGCACCGTGCATGCCCCGCACACCTGCACGTCGCACGAGCGTTTCGTGCCCGTGAGCCCGAACCGATCCCGCAGCAGGTCGATGAGCGGCGTCTGCGGCTCGACAGTGGCCTCGACCGGCGCGCCGTTCAGCTCGAATACGACCGCCAGTGTGTCCTGCGCATCAGGCATCGCCGCCTCCGTTCTTCGCCAGTGCGCGCAGCAATGTCCGCTCCAGGAAGACGCGCACCAGGTGCTCCTTATAGTCGACGCCGCCGTGCATGTCCTCGACCGCGTCGGCGTCCTCCGACGCCAGGCGTGACGCCTCGCGCATCACAGAGGAGCCTTCGGTCAGGGCGTCGACGCGCTCGCCGCGCAGCACGTCCTCGGAGCGCGACAGCCGCCGCGCGACGGGTGAGACGCAGCCGAGAGCGAGGCGGGCGTCAGCGACGACGCCGTCCTGCACGGTGAGCGCAGCGGCGATGCCAAGCGTCGGGCGGTGGTGGTAGCCGAACTTCGAGTAAGCGGCGCGCACGTCTGCCTGAAAGGCAGGGACGCGAACGGCGGTCAGCAGTTCGTCCGGCTCCAACGAGGTCTCATACGAGCCGGTCTGCAGTTCGCCGACGGCGATGCGCCGCGAGCCGGACGGCCCCGCGACGTCCACCTCGGCCTCGTAGACCAGGAGCAGCGTCGCAGGGTCGGAGTGGGGCTCGGCAAAGCAGAGGTTGCCCGCGAGCGTGCCGACGTTCCGCACGCGCAGGTTCGCCACGGCATGCTCGACCTCCGACAGCAGCGGCAGGCGCTCGCGCACGAGCGGGTCGTGCTCGACCGCGCTGTGCGTGGCGCTCGCGCCGATGACGACGCTGTCGCCGTCCGCGGATACGGCGTCGAGGCCGGGGATGCTCTTCACGTTGATGAGCGTGTCGTAGGCGAGCAGGCCGGACTTCATGGCGAGCAGCAGCTCTGTTCCGCCGGCGTAGAGCGCTGCACCGCCACCAGCGTCGGCGAGCGCGGACGCGGCCTCGTGGGTGGTCGTGGGTTCATGTAAGCGGAAGGGTCTCATAGCGCAGGCGATGCTATCCGCCCGAGCGGTAACGGGGCAAGCGGAGGGGCATCAGCCCCAGTAGTCGGGGTTCTCCCAGGCGATGTTCAGGACACGTATCGTTCCGACATTCTCAATTCGGTACGTGATGAAGAAGCCGTTGGCCCTGTAGGCAAGCGTGCCGAACGGGAAAGGAAACGGCATGGGAAGACGGGCCTCGTCGTCGGGATGTGGATCGTCTACGAGGTCGTGGACGGTCGCCATGACACGCCCATAGGACCTCGGGGAGAGGCTGTCGAGGAAACTCCTAGCACGCGGATTGAGAACAACGTTAAATGGGGCGTGGTCGGGATGGGTCATTCAACCAAGCCTTGATTGCAATCGCGCTTACTACATATGCAGGCTCCCCCGCCTCAGCACGGTTCCAGGCGTCGAGCGTCCCCGCGATGAGTTCCTCATCCGCGAGCATGGCCTGACGCAACGCGTCGCCGGTGAGATTCCGAGGCTTCCTGCCCTGCTTCTCAGCCATGTCTTGACGTTCTTCCATCAGGCGCGAGTGAGCGGGGTCTACTTCTTCTTCAGGCGAGAGAGGCGGTATCTTCAGAGGGTCAGGACGCGACGGGTCGTCCAACCATGCCTTGATAGCTCCCCCAGGAACAAAGATGCCGGGAGAATCATCTCCTGCCCGATGACGGTCGAACGCCTCGTTCGCCTCTTTGACGAGCTTCTCGTCGGCCACCATGGCGCGCACGAGGGCCTCGCCGGTGAGGGGCTGCGGTGTGTTCTTTTTGCGTTTCGATGCCACGATGTTCTGCTCTGTGCGGCCCAGTATAGCAAGCGTGCGTTGTCTACTGCTCTCCGATGAGCAGAGCGGCAGTCTCCTTGCTCATGCCGTTCTCGAGGAGCGGGTTGCCGTAGAGCGTGTAGACCTGTTCCTCTCTCGGGTGCAGGCGGAGCGGCCAGAACCAGGGCTGGGCAATGTAGGCGCCGACCGCGCCGCAGGTCCGGGTCGCCCGCCGCGTCGGTCCGTCTTCAGCGCACATGAGACCGCTCTGCGTGTGCTCGGCGGCGTAGAGCGCGTGCATGGCCTCGTGCAGCCCTACCTCATACATCACCCGCGCGGGGATGATCACCTGTTCGCCATCGGGACCGCCGGCATACCTGCGTAAGCCGATGATGTCTCCTCCCAACACCGCGCATCCGGCCCAATCGTCATCGCTGCCGCACCACCGACCGAAGTAGGCGTCTCCTTCGTACCACTGCAACGCTCCGGCCTGCTCATCGGATTCCGTCCATTCACGATGCGTCCACGTTTGGAGCTCGGGCATGACCTGCGTGCGGACCACCTCCTGCGTACGCGTGGGCAACCGGGCGTCCACCCAGTACCTGCCAGTGTTCATCGCCTCGGACTTCACTACAGCTCCCGAGATGAAGAGTCCGCTGCACGCCGGGTCGAACAGGCATTCCCTTACACGAGCATCAGCGAACAGCACCGGCTCCGGTACGGGCGTCGGGGTCGGCACGGGTGTGGACGTCGCGGTGGGAGCAGGCGTCGGGGTTGCGGTTGGCGTGGCGGTCGGGCGCGGCGTGGGAGTCGCGGTCGCCGTTGGCGTCGGGGTGGGCGTAGCGGTCGGCACCGGGGTCGGTGTTGCAGTCGGCGTGGCCGTGGGGGTCGAAGTCGCAGTAGCGGTCGGCGTGGGCGTATGCGTGGGCGTATGCGTCGGCGTTGGGGTCGGCGTCGGGGTGGGCGTGCTCGTCGGTGCCGGGGTTGCCGTCGGTCCCGGCGTGGGAGTGGGCGCGGCGCAGCCCGCGACGACGGCTACGAGCAGCAAGAGGGCGGACAGCAGCAGGCAACGGCCTGAGAGCACTCCACGACGCTCGCTCCGTCCGGTGTTGTGCCAAGCGGTATCAGATGCGCGCGTCAGTCCTCCTCCTCGTAGGCGAACCGATAGTCCTTGTCAATGTAGGCATCTTCCGGCATGAGGCTGGTGAGGTTTCGCTCCGCGAGCTCGGCCTCGAACTTCTGCCTGATCCAGGGGTCTTCGTCCGGGTATTCGATCTGGTCATTCTGGTACTGAACCCGCTCGCTCTGCCCGGTGCCGCGCGGAGCGTGGAACGCGAGGTAGCGCGCAGGCATCTCGCCGATGTTGAAGTGCTGGTGGAACCACCGGTTGGGGGGCACGAACACGCTGCCCTCGCTCCACGGGATGACCACGCGTTCGCCGCCTTCGGGCCACATGATGGAATATCCCTCGCCGCCCGGAATCACAATGACCACGCCGGGGCCGTGCCGGTGGCCCTTCTTGTAGGTGCGGGACGGGAACACAGACATGTGGCTCCACATCGTTGAGCCGGGGAACATGACGCCCACGCGGTGGCCCCCGGCGCCGCGTTCCTGATACGTGTGCAGCTTGTCCCAGGCGAGCATGTCCGGGAAGAAGCGTCCGTTCCAGATGACGCGCCCCTGCCCCCTGGGGTGATCGACGGGAGTCGAGGTTGCCTCGGAGTAGAGGTCACCCTCCCCCATGATCTCCGTGTTCACGAAGTCGTTCTCGAAGAAGAACCTGGGGTCCGGCACGATGCTCATGGAGATCGGGAGGTAGTTGTAGTGCAGGAGCCGCACGCGCTGCGAGCCGCTGGAGTTAGCCAGTTGGTGGTGGTAGCCGCGCGGCACGATGAACATGCTGTGCTTTCCCCACTCGAACGTGCGCTTCGGTCCATCGCCGGCCCAGATCGTGGTCATCCCGCGCCCCTCAGCGACGTATATCACCTCGTCGAGCACGAACCGGTGAGGCGGCAGTGTCGTGGCCGGTGCGATCTCGGTAACGCGCGCCTCAGTGACTCCCTCCTGGCCTGCCAGCACCAAGAAGGCGGCGCTGCATCCGCGCTCCTCCCACGGCGCCACGTCGACGGTCCGCACGTCCTCTATGAAGTACCCCCGGTGGATGGGAAGGCCCGTGTCCTTGATCCACTCTTCGTAGGCGGACGGACGGCGGTAGGGGTTGGCCGGTACCTGCTGCTGGTCGTTGGCGTTCGTCATGTCTGCCTCCTGTTTCGCCCTGCGCTCTTCCGCTTTCCTAACGCCCTGCCAATGAGGCGAGCGTATGAAGCTCCTCCCCCCATGTCAAGGCGCCTCAAACCGAAGCGGACCCCCTCTCCGCGACGGGGATTGACACGCCGAGGGGCGCATCATTAGGGTTGCGCCAATCGCCAGTCCCCAATCGCCAGAGGTGTCCAGGTGACCTTCGCATGCGCATGTAGCAGCTGTTGCGCCCATGAAGCCGGGGTGTGTTGTTGTATGCACCTCACCGGCTCGGACACCCCTGCCCCGCATCACTCCCAAGGTTGCGGGGCTTTTTCATGCCCCCGCCACAGATGAACGAGGAGGGACCCATGGACTCGAAGCCCACCCCCGAAGGCACGCACGTCAAGCCGACGCCGGACGACCTGTTCTTCCATCACGACGTCTGCGTGGAGACACGCTGGGAGAACCTGTACGGACGCGGGTACCTGACGCCCGCATCGCTCTTCTATATCCGGAACCACGGGCCGACACCCATCATCGACGAGAAGACGTGGGAGCTCCGCGTCGAGGGGCCGGGGGTGGAGAACCCGCTGAGCATCAGCTACGACGAACTGCTGCGCATGCCGTCGGTGACGGTGACACGCTTCATCGAGTGCGCGGGCAACGGCCGCATCTTCTTCAAGGAGTACCAGGGGGAGATGCCGAAGGGACGCCCGTGGCGCTACGGGTCGTACGCCGTCGCGGAGTGGACCGGCGTGCCGCTGCGCGAGATCCTCGAACGCGCCCGCATCAAGCCGACGGCCGTCGACGTTATGCCGACGGGGCTGGATGAGGCCGCCGTGGAGCGTCCGATGCCCGTGTCCAAGGCGATGGAACCCGACACCATCGTCGCCTACGCGATGAACGGCGACCTCATTCCGCCGGACCACGGCTTCCCGGCGCGAGTCATCGTGCCCGGATGGGTCGGCGTCAACAGCATCAAGTGGGTCGGGAAGATCGTCGTGTGCGAAGAACCGATCTACGTCATGCGGAACACGGAAGAGTACGTGCTGGAAGGGCCAGACTTCCCGCCCGAGCCGCCGGCCTGGGGCCCCATCCTCACCACGACGCCGGTGCGCTCCGGCATAGCCATGGCGTGGCCGGGCAAGCTGACAGCGGGGACGCAGGCCGTCCGGGGGTTCGCGTGGTCCGGCCACGGCAGCATCAGCCGGGTCGAGTACAGCCTGGACGACGGGAAGACGTGGGCCGACGCCTGCATCCAGGAGCCGAACATCCCCAGGGGCGGTTGCCGGTGGGAGTTCATCTGGGACGCGACGCCGGGCGAGCACACCATCACGATGCGGGCGACGGACAGCGCCGGGAACACGCAGCCGGAGCCCGACACGATGAAGTGGAACGAGCGGGGCTACGATTTCTGGGCGGCAGTGCCGCACCCGGTCACGGTGGTGTGAGGGGAGTTGGGCACCGGACAACAGGGCTGCAAGGTCCCTGCCTACGCAGGAACGACGAGGGCTGCGCCCCACGTCCGATATCGCCCTCACCCGCCGCGCAAGCGCGTCGACCTCTCCCCGAGGGAGAGGTGAGCAGGCAGGGCCCGAGAGGATTCTGCGCGCTGAAGCGCGGGGCTACGCCATCGACTGCGTCGACGGCTTCGCTCGGAATGACAATCCGGGCCACCCTGCCCCGCTGTCGTATGCGCTCCGCTGTCAGCGCAGGCGGGAATGACGGGTGGTTCGACAGACTCACCATGAGCGGGGGCTGAAGGGCGCCCACAAGGGACGCCCCTACACCAGACAGCACCGCCCGTTCACCCCCATCCCAGCCTTCCCCCATCAAGGGGGAAGGGGTCAAGCGCACCCCACGCCACGCACCCCACCACGTGGCCTGCCCGACTACTCTGGATTCCCGCCGGTGCGGGAATGACGGGTGCTGGCGCACCGCGTCGGGGATGCGAGGTTGCGCGCTAAAGCACGGGCTTTCGCAGGAACGACGGAGCTGGGCTCCGTCCGAATCAGGAGCGGTCGAGGAGTTCCTGCAGGCCGACAGCGGCCTGGCGGCGCAGCCTGTCGGCGGTCACGCGTTCCTGGTCCACGGTCTTGAAGGCGTCGACGGTGAAGGGACGCCAGGAGTTGCGCAGAGCGCGGATCGCCCCCTCTTCTCTCTCGACCGCCTCTACCAGCAGGTTGTACATGGGCAGCAGGTAGCTGGACCGGGGAAGACTTCGCACGTCGCGGCCAATGCCGCCCATGCGCAGGTTGAACCCGTCCAGGGACTGGAGCACGTCCGTGCGGTCGCATCCGCCGTCGGTCCTGCGCCAGTCGGCGTAGCGCTCGTGGAAGGCGTCCCATTTCACGACGAGGGCCGCGTAGTGGGTCGCGAAGTTCGCGACCTCCGCCAGCTTCTCCTCCGGGTCGTCGTCGACCAGCAACCTGACGGTCCGGCTGACCTGCTCCAGGACAGCTTCGCTCTCCTCGAAGATCTCCTCCATCTCATCCAGGGGTGTACCGGTCGGTCCCGTTGGGTGCGGAAGCGGGCTCTGGCCCTCGAGGAGAGCGGTAAGGTTCTCCTGCATCCTGGCATGCACCGCAAGCAGGGCCTCGCGCTCGGCCTCCGCCACAGCCTGAAGCGTTCCGGCAACGCCTTCGGTGGCGCCCTCCGCAGAGAGCCCGGAGACGGTCTCGACAATCGCGTCGAACTGAACGATGAGCCCGTCGAGCTCAGCGATGACCGCGAAGGGGTCCAGATGGACCGCCGCCTCCTGCAGTCCGGCGTAGGCGTCATGGAACTCATTCCAGTCGTCGCTGACGGCATCGAGGGCGACTGAGAACCTCACCAAGGCCGCTTGCTCCCCAGGCTCGGCAGCTGCCTCCAACTGCTCCCGCAGCTCCAAAGTCCTGTCCTGCACATCCCTCTGGGCCTGAGCGGAACCGTCGCGCCGCTGTTCAACCTGCTCGAACAGGGAGATGTCATCCGGCTGCCAGCGGTCGCGCAGTTGTCGGAAGGCCGCCTCTTCATCCTCGGCGGCTGCGATGACTATGTCGGCGATCTCCCTGGTGACCGTGGCCCGGGGAAGGTCTCCGGCCTGCGCCGTTACCTCCGCGAACCCGGCGGCAAAGCCCTGCAAGGCCTCATGCACCGAGCTTCGGTGGCAGGAGGTCAGTCCTGCACGCCATCCGTCAAAGTCCTGATGGAGCCGGTCCCACTCCTCATCGATGGCCTGCCGCTGGTCAGCAAACGCATCCATGGCCATCCGGTCCCCGGCCGACAGCGGCTCGACAGCCGAGGCGGGTGGCGCATCCGGGGTCGCCGTCGCCGGTTGCGTATCGGCGGTCTCGCTGCAAGCGGCCAGGAAAGCCAGCAACAGCGATACCAGGAGCATCGGGATAAGGGAGCCGAGTCGTACTTTCATGAACTACCTGCCTACCCCCACGTAATCAGTCACCAGGTCACTTCTGAACTCGCCAACGAGCAAGCGGTCGACCGCACCAGCCAATGTTCCGGGGCTATCCGCCAGCACCACCAGGACGTGCCTGTCCTGGTTCTGGTCGAGCACGGTAACGGACGTCCTCTCCGGGTCCAGGTCCGGAGTGAAGGGAGTGCCCAGGGTGTCGCCGATACGCACTCCGGCGGCCTGGAGGTACCGGCTCATCGGAAGGGCGTCCTCATACAGCCCCAGAAACACCGTGTCCCGGCTCAGGTCCTCGACCCCGCGGACCTCGGAAGAGATCCCGTAGGTGGAGAGGCCGTTCTTCATGTCGATGCCGATGCCCCAGAGAGACTCCCTCCCCAGCAGGATGTCGGCGCCTGCTTCCGAGCCGGTCTCGTAGAAGTGCGGGAAGTCCGCCAGCTCGTACTGCCGTTCGGTCGAGGTAAGGTAATCGGCGATGTTGGATATGAGCCTGTCGTTGTCCAGCAGGGAGTCCTGGGGAGGGACCATGAAGGTCAGGTCGGCTATCGCCAGGACGTTGCGGCTGTCGCCCCCCGCGATGGGGTAGAGCTGTTCCAGGTCTTCCACCAGCGACGACTGTGTACCGGCGCCGGCGAACGCCAGCCCGGGGCCTGACGAGCGGATCGAACCGGCGGTGTAGAGGGTTATCGAACCCAGGCCTACGGTCAGTTCATCGGGCTGGAACTCGCTCACGATGATGTTCTGGAAGATCAGGTCGTACTCGACCATGTCGTAGAGGTAGTCCGGCCGGAACTCCAATCCGAACCTTCCGGCCAGCGTATTGATCCGCTGGGAGCGAGTAGGATCGGACACCAGCAGGAGTTTGCCGCCCTTGCTCACGAACCGTTCCACGAGGGCGGCCTCGGCTTCGGAGTATTCCAACTGCGGAAGGACGACCACGAGGCTGTCCGCGCGCCGCAGGTCCTCCTCGAGGAGGTGGCGGCGGACACTCTCGTCGTAGGGAGTGAACCCGCCGAGGAACTCTACGTCGTACCCCCGGTTGGCGACCCGCGAGCTGAGGGTGAAGAACTCACTCTCCGTGAACGCGTTGCCATGCATGGCGTCCACCACCATGAGGCCCCGCTTCACCTGAGTCACGGGCGCGTCCGCGGATGCATCCGCCGGGAGACGGGGTGCGGCTATCTGTTCGTAGGGAATCTCCACCTGAGGCGGTGGTTCGTACCCCCCTCGATAGAAGAGGAGGAAGGCTACCCCGAAAGCGACAGCAGCGAATGCGGGCAAGAGGGCGAGGAGTGCGAGTTTACGGAGCATTTCCCACGTACAGGTAGTAGAAGTTCGGTTGGCCTATCCCCAAGGGAAAGTCCGGCAGAGGGTCTTCCTGGTCGGTGCTCAACTGGCGGTCGAGCATGAGTCCTCGCAAGGCCTGCAGTCCCGACACGCCGTTGCCGTTCTCCTCCAGGAAGGCTTCCAGGACGGGGTCGCCCTCATCGAGGTCAGGCAAGAGGAGGTCGAGGGCGTCGACCAGGTTGGCCCCATCACCGCCGTCCAGAGGTTCAAGGATCCGCTGCAGTTCCCGGATGATTTCGATCTGCAACTCCAGGTTGACGTCCACGAAACCGTAGTTGGAGATGCCTGCCAGTTCCGCCGCCTTCTCGATGGCGTCGCTGTCGCTGCCGATCTCATCGGCAAGACCCAGCTGCACAGCGTCCAGGCCCGAGTAGATCCGTGCCTCGATCAACTCGTCCCAGGAGATGCGCAGCCTGTCCCCCCGTTCGCTGACCACCGTCTGCGCGAAGGCCGACTTCAGCTCGTCCACCATCCCGATCCAGTCCCTCCTCGAAGCGCCATCCAGCTTATGCCGACCGCTGAACACCACATCCTCGCCGGGCACCGGAGGGATCAATGGGTCGGCTCCCGAGACCACGCCTACGTTCCCCACGAGGGAGGATGGCTTGGCGAAGAGGTGGCTGGCGCCCATGGACATCATGTACCCGCCGCTGGCAACCAGCCCGTTCATGACCATCACAACCGGTTTTTCCGCGCGGAGCCTGCGGGTCTCGAGGTAGAGGTGCTCGCTGGCCGCGGCGCCTCCTCCGGGGGAGGTCAGCTTGATAACCACCGCCTGGATGGAATCGTCCCGGCGAGCGTAGTCGAGGAGCCTGCTCATCACGTAGGCCGAGTCCTCGGTGATCACCGTGAAGGGTATGTCGATGATGCCGACCCTGGGCTGTCCGGGAGTAGCGTTGGCGAACGCCCACACACCAACCGCTATGCCCAAAGCAGCCAGCAGCGGCGCGACGACGTACCAGCCAGTCAGTACTTTCCTGAGACGGGAGAAGAAGCCCACGCCGCTATTCTCGTCTCTCGATGCCGCCGGTAGCAAGGCGGGGGTACGGCGCCGCTTCTATTCCCGCCTTCGCGGGAATGACGATGGGAGGGCGACCACGATGGTGGAGGGCGGGCCATGACGAGGGATGCGGTTGACGCGGCGCCCCGCGACTCCCTACCCTCACGCCCGCCAACCCACGCAACGGAGCGCGACACCATGACCACTCCCCCGACCGAACACACCGTGCAAGCACACGGCCTCGACCTGCACTATCTCGACTGGGGGAACCCGGACGCGCCGCCCGTGCTGCTGCTGCACGGCCTGCAGGACTCCGCCGCGCTCTGGGGGACGTTCGCCGAGGCGATGCGCGACGACTTCCACGTGATGGCGCTCGACCATCGGGGCCACGGCGACAGCCCGCGCGCGGAGACGTACTCGCTCGCCGACTACATCGCCGAGACGCGGGACGTGGTCCGCAACCTCGGGCTCGATGCGCCCGTGCTCATGGGGCACTCGGCGGGCAGCAAGAACGCGTGGATGTGCATCGCCGACAACCCCGGCATCGCTTCGAAGCTGGTCATCACGGACATGGACCCGGACTCGTACAACCCCGGCTCTGTCGCGATGATCTCGCGCTACAAGGACGAGACCGACTTCTACGCGGACCGCGCGGCGGTCGTAGAGCGGTTGCGCTCGCGCCAGCCGAACGCCTCGGACGCGGAACTGGAACGCGACGTGGACGCGCTCGCGGTGCAGTTGGACGACGGGCGCTTTACGTGGAAGCGCAGCCGCGACGTGGTGACGAAGTACGACAGGCCGGACGTGTGGGAGCGTCTGCCGGGGGTCGGCGCGCCGACGCTCATCGTGCGGGGCGCGGACAGCACGCTGCTGCGTCACGACGTCGCCGTGCGGATGGAGGCCGCGATACCGGACTGCCGTCTCGTCGAGCTGCCGGGCGGCGGTCACTGGGTGCACCTCGAGCAGCCGGAAGCCTACGCGGCGACGGTGCGGTCGTTCCTGCTGGGGTGAGGGGTGCTTGCATAGTGCTGGCATTGCTGGCACTATGATTGCACAGCAGGCAGGAGGAGCGTCATGGCCGTACAGATCACCATCAGAAACGTCAGCGAGGAAGTGCGCAACGAACTGGCTTCCCGCGCCGCGCTGAAACACCAGTCCATGCAACAGTTCCTCCACGAGGAGCTGGAGCGCATCGCATCGGAGCCTTCCTACGAAATGCTGCTCGACCAGATCCGCGAGCGCGTGGATGCATCAGGCCGGGGCGTTTCCCGGGAAACCATCCTGGCAGCCCTGGATGAAGAAAAACTACATGATCGTCGTTGACGCCTCTGCTGTAGTTGCTTTCGTTACTGGCCGACGCCCCGACGGAGTCTGGGTACGCGAACTGATCCGGAACCAGCGAACCCACAGCCCCCACGTGATGCCCGCCGAGGTCCACAGCGTCCTCAGGCGAATGGAACTGAATGGGGACCTCGCAGCAGCAGGCGCGACAAGCGCACGGGAAGAGTTGTCGAGGCTCCGTCTGGAACTCGCTCCCTTCGCACCATACGCCGACCGGGTGTGGGCGCTGCGCCGAAACCTCAGCTGCTATGACGCGTGGTACGTCGCGCTGGCCGAGACGCTCGATTGTCCGCTCGTGACGATCGACCACCGGCTCAGCCGGGCCGTTGGGCCGGAGTGTGCGTTCGTGACGCCGCCGGACCTGTGATGGCGGTCCCACTCCGCAGTTCACCCCCATCCTAGCCTTCCCCCGTCGAGGGGGAAGGGACCTGACACGCCCCCGGCACCTCCGCCGGTTCACCCTCACCCGCCGCTTAGCCGTCTCCCCATGCGGGCGTGCGGTCTGATAGGCTCTCTTACCAACCTCTCACGACGGAACATTCCATGGAATTCGGCCTGTACCTTCGCTCCTTCCTCACCGACCGCACGCGTCCGCTCTACGAGCAGATAGACGAGCTGGTGGAGATATGCCATGTCGCGCGCGACAGCGGCTTCTCAGCCGTCACGATGCCGCAGCACTGGGTGTCGCACCCCACCATCTGGCCACAGCCGTTCCAGGTGCTGGCGCGCCTCGCGCCGGAGACCGGCAGCATGCGGCTGCTCACCGGCATCGTGCTGCTGCCGCTGCACAACCCGGTGCAGATAGCCGAGGACGTGGCGACGCTCGACCACATCTGCCGCGGGCGGCTCACGTTCGGCGTCGGCATCGGCTACCGCGAGACGGAGCTGGGAGCGGTCGGGGCGACGCGGCGGGACCGCGTGCCGCGCCTCTCCGAGTCGATCGAGATCATGAAGCTGCTGTGGAGCGGCGACGAGGTCAACTACGAGGGGCGGTACTGGACGGTGAGCGAGGCGAAGATGGGCTTCGCTCCAGTGCAGCAGCCGCACCCGCCGATATGGATAGCGTGCCAGAGCGACGGCGCGGTCCGGCGCTCCGCCCGCATCGCGGACGCCTGCTATATCGCACCGCAGGTGGGTCTCTCGGACCTCGGTACGGTCACGGCCGCCTACCGCGAGGAGCGGGCGGCCTCCGGCAACGGGCCGGGACGGCTCACGCTCACGCGGGGCGTCGCCTACGGGAAGGACAAGGCGACGGCAGCTGCGGAGGCGCAGGAAGCGGCGGCATCGTCGTACAGGATGTACAGCACGTGGAACATGCAGGAAGACACGATGCTGAAGATCAACATCGACTCCGACTCGAAGGTCGAGGACTGGGCGGTCACCGGCAACGGCGACGACTGCCTGGAGCAGTTCGGGGCCATCGCGGAGCACGGCATCGACTACGTGGGTATGACGTTCTACAACCTGCCGAAGACGCTGGAGGCGCGCAAGGAGTACCTGCAGAGCTTCGCGGAGAACGTGATACGGCGCTCGCCGTAGCCATGCGCCCGTTCGAGTACATACGGCCCGCGAGCGTTGCGGAGGCGGTGAACGTCCTCTCCGAGCGAGGCGAGGACGCGTTCGTGCTCGGAGGCGGCAGCGCGGCGGTCGTCATGCTGCGGCTGGGCGTCGTGCGCCCGGAGTGTGTCGTCGACCTGGGCGGCATCGAGGAGATGCGCGGCCTGCGCCGTAACGGCGGCCTGCACATCGGCGCGCTCGCCAGCATCCGCAGCCTCGAACTGGACGACGGCGTCCGCGCGGCGTACCCGTTGCTCGCGGAGGCTGCATCGCAGGTGGCGAACGTGCGCGTGCGGAACGTCGCCACGGTCGGCGGAGCAGTCGCGTACGGCGAGCCGCAGACCGACACGCCGACGGCGCTCACGGCGTCCGGCGCGGTTGTGCGCATCGCGGGCGTCTCCGGTGAGCGCAGCGTACCGATCGACGAGTTCTACGCCGGTCCGTACGAGACCGTCCTGGAACAGGGCGAGATCGTGTCGGGGCTCGACGTGCCGGAACCGCCGCCGCATACGGGCGGCTGCCACGTCAAGTTCACGGTCGGGTCGCCGGAGAACAAGCCGGTGGCGAACGCGTCCGCGCTCGTCACGGTCGACCCGTCGGGCGCGTGTACGGCGGCGCGCGTCGTGATGGGCGCGGCGGGACCGGTGCCTGTCGTTGCGAACGCGGCAGGCGCGCTGGTAGGCGGCGAGGCGTCTGCGGAGCGCATCAAGGAAATCGCGGCTGCGGCTGCGGAAGAGGCCGACCCGATGGAAGACCTGCGCGGGCCCGAGTGGTACAAGCGCCGGATACTCAGGATAGTGGTGGAGCGAGCGTTGACATGTGCGCTGCAACGGGCCCGAACGTAACCCGCCTCGTCGGCCAGTCGATGCCGTCGCTTGAAGCGCCTGACAAGGCGGCGGGTCGCATCGAGTACATGGCAGACCTGACCGTGCCGGACATGGCGCACGCCAAGGTCGTGCGCAGCCCCCTGCCCCACGCGCGGATCGTCTCAATCGACGCGTCGGAGGCGCGTGCGACGCCGGGCGTCGTTTGCATCCTGACGCGCGACGAGGTGCGCGCCGACCCGGACATGGAGGAAGTGTACGGCTTCGTCTACCGCGACGCTCCGCTCGTAGCGATGGACAAGGTGCGGCACCAGGGCGACATCGTCGCGGTGGTCGTCGCCGACGACGTGGACACCGCGGAGGCCGCCGCCGAACTCGTGGACGTGGAGTACGAAGAGCTGCCCGCCGTGATGAACGTGCCGCAGGCGCTTGCCGAGGGGGCAGTGCAGGTACACGAGGAGTTCTTCCCGATCGCGCCGGAACTGCGGCCCATCGAGGGCACGAACGTCTGCCACCACGCGACCATCGGCTGCGGCGACGTCGATCAGGGATTCGCGGAGTCGGACTTCGTCTACGAGGACGAGTTCCTGGCGCCGCCGGTGCAACACTGCGCGCTGGACCTGCACGCCGTCATCTCCCAGGTGGAGGACGGGCAGATCACGGTGTGGACGAACTGCCAGTCGCCCTTCCCGCTCGGTCGGGAGTTGGAGCGCATCTTCAAGATGCCGGCGCGCGTCATCATCCCGTACGTGGGCGGCGGGTTCGGCAGCAAGAGCCGGGACCGCATCGAGTGCATCATCACCGCCGCCGCGAAACTGGCCGGGCGTCCGGTGCGCTACGTGATGACCCAGGAAGAGACGTTCATGACGTTCATCCGCCCGGCATACCGGAACCGGATGCGGACGGGCGTGAAGCGCGACGGCACTATCGTGGCGCGGCACAACGAGTTCTGGGTGGACGTGGGCGGCTACGCCATCAGCGGCGCGCGCAGCGCGAACAACACACTGAAGGTGGCAACGGGGCCCTACCGCATCCCGCACGCCCGCGTCGACTGCTACGCCGTCTACACGAACAAGCCGCCGTCCTCGCCGTACCGCGGGCTGCCAACGACGCAGCACACGATGTCGTACGAGGCGCAGTTCGACCGCATCGCGCGCGACCTCGGCATCGACCGGCTGGAGATACGCCGCAGGAACCTGGTGCGCGACGGCGACATCCACGTCACGGGCGATTACCTGCGCTCCGCGCACTCCCACGAGTGCCTGGAACAGGCGACCGAGGCCATCGGCTGGGATGAGCCGCTGCCCGTCGACCCGGAGGGGAAGAAGCTGCGCGGCAGGGGCGTCTCGTGCACCATCAAGTACACGCTCACGCCCGCGCGGGAGATGTCCGAGAACAGCGCGGAGGTCGCGCTCGTCGAGGAGGGTGTGTTCGAGGTGCGCATCGGCACGGTGAACATCGGTCAGGGGTCGGACACGGTCATGGCGCAGATCGCGGGTGACGCGCTCGGCGTCGGGCTGGACTCGATACGCATCGTCCACAGCGACACGTACCGCGTGCCGGTCGACAGCTCGACGACGGCGAGCCGCTCCACGTACCACATGGGCCGCGCCGTGGTCGAAGCGACGGACAACCTGAAGCCACAGATGCTCGAAGCGGCCTCGCAGTTGCTCGAACGCGAGGCGGGCAGCCTCGCGTTCACGCCCGAGGGCATCGCCCAGGCGGACAACGGCGGCGCAGCCGTGACATACGGCGAACTCGTGGAGCGCGTGGGGTCGCCGCTCGCGGCGACCGGCGACTGCGTGGTCGGCGGCATGTACGCGGGGCCGGACGGCAAGTCGTACCCCATCGCTTCGACGTTCTGGACGTTCGCGTCGTGCGCCGCCGAGGTGGAGGTCGACACGGAGACGGGCACGGTGCGCGTCGTGAAGGCGGCTGCGTCGGCGACGACCGGCACCGCGGTCAACCCGCACTCCATCGAGACGCAGCTGGAGGGCGGCATCGGCCAGGAGATCGGCCCCACGCTCTTCGAGCAACTGGTCTGGGACGACGGCGGGCAGCTCATCAACGCAGCGCTGCTCGACTACCCGCTGCCTACGATGGAGACGATGCCTGAGTACGCCCCACGCTACGTCGACCACCCGTTCGAGGGCGGGCCGTTCGGCGCGAAGGGCATGGGCGAGATCGGTTCGGTGGTTGTGCCGGGAGCGGTCGTCAACGCGGTCTACGACGCGACTGGCGTGCTCTTCCACGAGGTGCCGCTGACGCCGCACAAGGTCATCAAGGGGCTGGAGGGCCGATCAGAGTGAGGTGGCTGGTTGCGATAGGGGTAGTCGTCTTACTCGTACTCGCCTACCTCTACTACGACGAGTTCGGGCTGCCCACGAGAGTTGAAGAGTTCCTTGAGAACCTGATATCGGACGACGAGGACATGCCCGCGCCAGCCCCAACACGCGAACAGGCTAAGGAATCCACGGTTGCTACTCCGACACCCCGCATTGACAACGCCACGGTCCCTCCTACACCTACTCCCGTGCTTGCCGGGACAGGCATGGCTCCTACTCCCATACTTCGCCTTGGCGACCCCACTCCAACGCCCACCACCATCCCAATCATCATCCCGCCAACGCCAACGCCCGAACCTACTGCCGATCCCTCGATTGAAGTGCGGTGCTCCCAAGCGGACGACCGCGGCGACGTTGGCAACGAGGACCAGTGGTATACCACGCTGGAAGAGTGCCTGCGGTACGGGAACTGGTACACGTTCCGAGGAGAGTCCAGTTGGAAGTCCACGGAACCCACCCCAACGCCCACTCCATTGCAGATCAAACCGGAAGACTCCCGCCTGGGGCTGAACCCTGACGGCAAAGCGGTGTGGACGTTCGTCGTGAACGGCGTAACCATCTACTGCAACATCGGCGAACTCCAAGCCCCCTGTGCCGAACGACTAGGACTTAGCGGGGTATACTAGCGCGGCCATGAACGTCACCCTCACTGTGAACGGCGAGACGCTCTCGCTCGACGTGCCGCCCTCGACGACGCTCCTCGACCTGCTGCGCGACCGGCTCGGACTGCACGGCACGAAGGAGTACTGCCACAGCGGGGTCTGCGGCGCGTGCACCGTGCTCGCCGACGGCAAGGCGGTCAGCTCGTGCAGCATGCTCGCAGGACAGATGGAGGGCGTGGATGTGCTCACCATCGAGGGGCTGACGCCAGAGGAGGGGCTGCATCCCATCCAGCAGGCGTTCGTGGACAACTTCGGGCTCCAGTGCGGCTACTGCACCCCCGGCATGATCCTGCTCGCGAAGGCGTTGCTCGACGAGAACCCGGCCCCGACGCGCGAGGAGATCATCCGCTACATGGGCGGCAACATCTGCCGCTGCACCGGCTACGCGGGCATCCTGCGGTCGGTGCAAGCCGCAGCGAAGGAGCACGGCTCGTGGAGCTGACCGACCGCTTCGAGGTGCAGGCGTCGCCCGCCGAGGCGTGGGCGTTCTTCTGGGACCTGCCCCGCGTCGCGAAGTGCCTGCCGGGCTGCGAGAGTATCGAGGACGCAGGCGGTGGCGCGTACCGCGCGCGGATGACGCAGCGCGTCGGGCCGTTCAAGGTGACGCTGGACATGGAGATGCGCATCGACGAGGCGGAGGAGGGGCGGCGCGTGGCCGTGAGCGGCAACGGGAAGGACCGCATGGGGAACCGTCTCCACGTCAACCGGCTCGCGCTGGAGCTGAGCGAGCCGTCGCCGGGGCAGACCGAGGTGAACTACGCGATGGACTTCAACCTGTACGGGCGCCTTGCGACGCTCGGCAACACGGCGGTGAAGCGCAAGTCGGAGGAGATCCGCGCCGAGTTCAGCCGCCGCATCGCGGAGGAGCTGGGGGGCTAGCGCATTGGCAGGTAGCGGACCTGGTTCTCCCATTCGTTGTCGAGGCTCGCTCCTGCCAGCAATTCGAGTTCGTCTATCGCTTGACCCATGGGGTACCGCCAACGGACGAACACAACGCCCGGCATAGGCAACCCTGCAGTAACCCGTTCGTACGCGGCGACGCCCATCGTGCTCAAGTCGTGTGTCAACAGCACACGTCCTTCACTGGCGGCCCACTCCAGAACGACGGAGTCAGGTGCAGTTCGCAGTCCGCGTTCCTGCACCGTCGCGATGTCCAGCTCAGGATGCCGTCGGCGCAAGCCCTCAACGATGTCCCCGCGGAAGTTCTCGTCCGCTGCCAGCCGAAGCATCTAGGAAGCCCGTTGCTCCTGCTTCGCAGCGTCGCGGCGTGCCTGCAAACGTTCCAGCATCGACGCGTTGTCGGGGTGGCGAGCATCGATCTCGGCGATGGCTTCCTCTTCCGCTCGTTCCACCTCCCGCAGGTACGCCTCCACCTCCTCCGTGTTGCGAAGGTAGTAGGCGATGACGGCGTAGATGTCCGCGAGCTCGAGCGTAGGGAGCGCTTCTTTGATCTGCTCAGGTGTTTCTCCTGCTTTGTGCGACCAGACGACGAACTCAAAGTTGACGCGTGTCTGCGGGCCGGACACGCGCACGGCGCCGTTCGGCTCGACCCGAAGCGGGACCTTCATGTTCGGAAAACTCTCGATCGCCATCTCACCGCTCCTGCGCCTGCTGTGCGCGTCCGTATCAGTATACCCTGCGCTACCAACCGGGTAGTCCGGCGTTGACCGCGCTCGTGGAACTGCCTATGCTGCCCGCCGTGAGCCAGGCTGAACTAGACCGCCGCATCCACCAGGTGCTCTCCGAGTTCGAACTGGTGGGGCCGTTCTTCGCAGGCTACCCGGTCAACCAGGACTTCGACTACTCCGCGCTCTATCCCCTGCTGCGCTTCGCCGCGAACAACGTGGGCGACCCGTTCGGCTACTCGCGCTACCGGGCGAACACGCACGAGACGGAGCGCGAGGTGGTGCGCACGGTCGCCGAGCTGATGCGGCTGCCGCCGGATGAGGCCTGGGGGTACGTCACCGCGGGCGGGACCGAAGGCAACATGTACGGCATCTACGTGGGGCGCGAGATGCTGCACGAGCCGGTTGCCTACTTCTCGCAGGACACGCACTACTCGGTGCTCAAGATCCTGCACATCCTGAACATACGCAACATCATGATCCGCAGCCAGGAGAACGGCGAGATCGACTACGACGACCTGCGCGAGTCGATCCGCATCAACCGCGACGCGCCGGCGCTGATCGTGGCGAACATCGGCACCACGATGAAGGGCGCCGTCGACGACCTCGAACGCATCCGGGGCATCGTCGAGGAGCTGGCGCTGACGCGCTACTACATCCATGCCGACGCGGCGCTGAGCGGGATGATCCTGCCGTTCGTGGACAACCCGCAGCCGTTCGGCTTCGACAACGGGATACACAGCATCGCGGTATCCGGCCACAAGATGATCGGGTCGCCGCTGCCCTGCGGCGTCGTCATAACGAGGCGGGAGTACACCGCGCAGATCGGCCGAGCCATCGAGTACGTGGGCGCCCTGGACACGACGCTGCTCGGCTCGCGCAACGCGGTCACCCCGATGATCATCTGGTATTCGCTGACCAGGCACGGGCGGGAGGGGTTCCGGCAGATCGTCGCGGATATGCTCGACACAGCCGAATACGCCGTGCAACGGTTCAACGCGAACGGCATCCCCGCCTGGCGTACGAGGAACAGCCCCATCGTCGTCATCCCCCGCCCCGCCCCGCAGGTGCTCTTCCAGTGGCAGCTCGCGCCCCTGGGCGACATCGCTCACCTGATCACCATGCCCCACGTCACCCGCGAGATGATCGACGAGGTCATCGCCGATTGCCTGACGCAGCAGCCAAACGACACATGAACCAGCAGCCCACGGACCAACCGGCGCGCGAGCGCCGCATCATCGTCATCGTGCCCGACAGGCCGGGACAGTTGGCGCGCGTCGCCGCGGCGCTCGCCGACGAGGAGATCAACATCGAATCGATCGACGGGCGGCAGGCGGGCGAACTGGGCATCATCACGCTGACCACCAGCGACGACGACGCGGCGCTGCTCGCCCTGCTCAAGACCAACCTGCGCGCGGTGACGTCGGACGCCGTCGTCTTCCACCTGCCCGACCGGCCCGGTGCACTCGCAAGCGTCGCGCAACTCTTCGAGCAGCACGATCTGAACGTGCGCACCATCCACATCATGCACCGCCTGGCAGGACAGGCCATCGTCGCAGTCACAACCAGCGACGACGACCTGGCCCGAACGCTGCTCGACAGCGAGTCGCTGCTGTAGCACCGGGTCAGCCAGCGCATCGCGGAGGAGCCGGGGGTTGAGGGCTCGAGGCACGCGTTACGTGTTGAGATAGACGCGGCGCGATACCTCCGTGAAGCCGAGCTTCCAAGCCACGCGCAGCGACGCCGCGTTGCCCTCCCCAGCGCTCCATACGGGAGTCCGTCCCCGCTCCTGGAGCCGTCGCGCCACAATGCTCGCGGATGCGGAGGCGAAGCCCCGCCCACGCCACTCCTCGTCGGTGGCCACGCCGATGTCACCGTACCGCGCCGTCACGGCATTCGTGTATGCAACGGCCACCAGCCAGCCCTCCACCACTGCACCAGCTGTCAGCCCGCTCGTCAGCAGGTCATTGAGTGTTGCAAAGCCCATTCCCGAAAGGCTGTATCGGTATGCGAATAGCAAACCTGTGTCGCCGTAGTCCAGCAGCCGCACCTCGGGGACAGTGAACTCGCTCACCGGTCCCTCCAGCGTGTGGTAGACGTCGCCGTAGTGTCGGACACTGACACCCACCTCACGCTCCATAAGTCCTGCGAGCGGAAGTGCGAGGTCTGCCGACACGTTGGGCGACATCGGCTCCCGGCCCCAGTCCTTGAGCCAGCGAAGCAGTTCCCACACGGCGGACGGGTCGCTGCCGAAGCACCACGGTTCGTGCGGCAATGAGTGCGACCTGACAACCACACCGTCGAACAGCGGCGCCGCACCTGTGACGTACGCATCAGCAAGGCCGCGCTGCAACAGGCAGGCCGGGATGGCAGTCTCCGGCGTATCGCCGAGCGCATCGGCCAGGAGGTCGCGCTCTGCCTGTGTCTGGAGGAGCGTCACGGAATAATTCTACGCCCTGCCCACTGCGTGACCTGCGGTCACCCTGATTCCCGCTTCGCGGGGTTGACGAAGCAGGCGCGGGTGCGAGGTCCCTGCCTGTGCAGCAACGAGCAGGGGCGCCCGCGAAGGGCGCCCCTGCATCAGAGGTGGGTTAGCGGGCGTTTAAGGCTCGCCGTACATGTTGCGGGCGTTCTCACGGAGGATGAGCATCTGGTGCTCCTCCTTGATGTCCTCCCGCTCGAGGATCTCGTCGATCTCCTCCATGCAGTTCTCGATGGTGATCTCGTGCGGGAAGTCGGAGGCGAACATGAACGGCTCCGGCCCGACGCGCTCGATGGCGTAGGAGAGCGCCTTCTCGTTGCCCTCGCAGCCGATGAACACCTGTCCGCGGCGGAAGTAGTCCTCCGGGTGATGGGGCAACTCCAGCCCGCCGTAGCCCATCTCGCGTTCGAGGCGGTCGATGAGCAGCGGGATCCACGCCGTGCCGCCCTCCATGAACCCGAAGTGCAGGTCCGGGAAGCGGTCGAGCACGCCGTCGACGATCATGCCGGTCATGCCGCTGAGCAGCGGGATCGGCATGCCGAGCGCACGCGACGCCGGGAAGTTGGACATCGTGTCGAAGCCAAGGCGCTCGTAGTTGCCGCCGTGCACCGCGAGTACGCATCCGAGCTCTTCGGCGGCTTCATAGAGCGGCCAGTACTCCCGGGAGGCGATGTGTTTGATGAGGCCGTTGGACGGGATCATGCCGCCGACCATGCCGAGGTCGCGAACGCACCTGCGGAGCTCGGCGACGGCTTCGTCGACGACCTGCATCGGCAGCAGGGCGATGCCCCGCAGTCTCGGGCTCTCCTTCACGAACTTGTCGTAGAGCCAGTTGTTGTACGCTCTGGCGTACGCGATGGCCCACTCCTCGAAAACGATGCGCCCGTAGAAGAGGCCGCGTGTGGGATAGAGGACGGCCCAATCGGTGCCGGTGAGGTCCATGAACGATGTCCATTTCGCCGCGTCGGCGGGCTCGAACGCTCCCGGCGCCGGGTTGGCGCTCTGCACGCTCGGCGAGTGGAACTTGTCGCCGTCCGGCAGGATGTTGAGCGGCGTCCGCATCTTGTCGAACGGCGCTTCGAGATACTGGAAGATCTCGACGGCGTTCTCGATCACGTGACCATCTGCATCGACGTAGCCGGACATGGCGCACCTCCCCTGTTGTGCTCACGCTCCTGTCGCTGGGCGCAGTATAAGCGAATTACGGCAGGCCGAACTCGTCCCAGCGGGCGGTGACGCCCTCCATGATGTGGCGGCTCACCTTGTTCACGGGCGGGAAGTCGTTGTCCTTGAACTTCATGGTGGCGTCGATGCCCATGCCGCGCCTCGGCGGGGTGAAGTCGACCTCGCCCCGCAGACGCGGAGTCGGCTCGAACTCCCGGCCGAAGATGACGTGGTCGTCCGGCTCCGCCGCGGAGACGACGCGCCACATCACCTCTTCCCAGTCGCGCACGTTGCAGTCGTCGTCAACGACGATGATCCAGCGCCACGCCTCGGCGTCCCAGATGGCCTCCATGATCTCGCGCGGCTCCTCCTTGTGCTGGATGTCCGCGGACACGATGAGCATGCCCCGGCGGCCAACCTCTGGGAAGTAGACCTCGCGGATGTTCGTCTTGCCCGTCCGCTCGATAAGCCGGGACTGCATCGAGCCTGAGCGCAGCAGCTGGCGGGGATAGTCCTCGACGCGCTGGCAGATGAGCCCGTACGTCAGCGGGTCCTTCCGGTGGGTGATGGCCTTGACCTTGATGACGAACGCAGCCAGGTTCTGACCGTAGAAGCCGGTGGACTCGCCGTGCGGCCCTTCCTCGGTGCGATCGTTGGGCACGACCTCGCCCTCGATGACCACCTCGGAATCCGCCGGCACGAGCAGGTCGCTGGTCTCGCACTTCACGAGTTTCGTTGCCTCGCCGCGCCAGCCGCCCGCGGCCTCGTACTCCATGGAGCCTTCGAGTTCGCCGCTGTTGGGCCGGACGGGGCTGCCCGCCGCGAGCGTCACCAGCGGGTCGGTGCCCATCACGATGGCGATGGGCGTGGGGCGTCCCTGCGCCTCATTGTCCAGGATGTGGTCCCCGCCGCCGGGGCCGGTGGAGGAGTCCCTGCCGCGGACGCCGCCGGAGAGGCTGAGCGTCTGCTTGTCCTTGATCATGGCGCGGTAGAGGCCGATGTTCAGGATGCCGGTAACAGGGTCGCGGGTGACGACGCCTGCCGTGGTGGCGAGATACTGTCCGCCGTCGTGCTCGTGCCAGACGGGCGTGGGGATGAAGTCGAGGTCGACGTCGTCGCCGGTGACGATGACGTCCTTGCATGGCCCGGAGTCGACCTCGATCGACGGCATGCGGTGGTCCATCCCGCCGACGACGCGCTCGTGTATCTTCGCCTCGTCCGGCTCGGTGCCGAACGCGAGCGCGACCTGTTCGATGGTGGAGAGCAGGTTCACGACCATCGGCTTGTCCGGGTAGCCCTTCACGTTGTCGAAGATGATGGCCGGGCCCTGCCGCTCCAGCGAGCGCGCGGCGACCGCCCCCAGCTCGAAGACGGGGTCGACCTCCGCCGTGACGTGATGCACGAGTCCTTTCTCGTCCAGCAGGCGTATGAAGTCCCGCATGTCGGTGTAGGCGACTCGTTCGCGTTCGAGGGTCATCGTGCACCTCCCCTGATGCATCGTGGGTTCAGGCGGGAGTATACGCCTGTGCGCCCCGCATGGTCCGACAGGCTCGCCACGAACGGGCAGCGCGTAAGCGGGGTATAATCCGCGCGCCGGAGACAGGAACGCGTCACAAACTGGCCATAGGACACGCCCAGGGGCACTGCCGATGATCGAGGCCACCACAAGCGCGCTGCAACAGCTGTTCAGCCTCGGACCGCTGCTGGCGTTCTTCCTCGTCATCCCCTACGCACTGCTCGGCGGACTGATGCCGGGGACGAACCTGCCCCTGACGGTGATCCTGCTCGGCTTCGCGCACCGCATCGACCCGCTCGTCGCGCTGGTGCTGGTGACCGCGAAGGACGCCGCGGGCGACATCACGGAGCCGGTGCCCTCCATCCTGATGGGCATCCCCGGAGCGCGCGCCGCGCAGGCCACGATCCTCGACGGCTACCCGCTCGCGCAGCAGGGCAAGGCTGCGTACGCGCTCGGCGCGAGCTACACGACGACGCTGGTCGGCGGCCTGGTGGGAGCGGCAGTGCTCTACGCGTTCCTGCCCGTCGGGCGCGAGGTGCTCAAACTGCTCGGGTCGGCGGAGTTCTTCCTGCTGTCGCTCGCGGGTATCGCGGCGGTTGCCGTGGTGAGCAGCGGCGCGCTGGTGAAGGGACTGCTGACCGCGGCGTTCGGCATCACCATCGCGTGCATGGGCAACTCGTTCACGGGCGAGAACGTCCGCACCGACTTCGGCATCGATTACCTGTGGGACGGGGTGCCGCTCATCCCGTCGGTCGTCGGTCTGTTCGCCGTGCCGGAGGTGGTGGGGCTGGTGGTCAGCAACAAGGCGATCGCCCGCGAACATGCCGAGGACGTGCTGCACGGCAAGGCGTCGCAGCAGCAGGCGCTGGAGGGCATGCGGGAGGCGTTCCGCCACAAGTTGCTGATGGTCCGCTCCTCGATCATCGGAGTCATCGTGGGCGTCATACCGGGCGTCGGCGCCAGCGCGGCGCACTGGATCTCGTACGCGCAGGCGCGCCAGACGGAGAAGGGCGCCACCCAGACGTTCGGCACCGGCGACATCCGCGGCGTCATCGCGGCGGACGCGCCCAACAACTCCATCGACGGGGCCGAGCTCATCCCGACGCTGGCGTTCGGCATCCCGGGCTCCGGCGGAAAGGCGATCTTCTTGGCGCTGCTCATCCTGCTGGGGTTCGTGCCGGGCCCGTCCATGCTGAACGAGCACCTGGACATCACCATCGCGCTGGTATTCACGATAGCGCTCGCCAACATCGTGGTCGTGCCGATCATGTTCCTGTTCGCGGGGACCATCGCCAAGTTCACCGCGCTCCGGCCCACGCTCATCGCCCCGTTCGTGGCAGGCGTAGTGCTGCTCTCGGCATTCCAGTCGTCCAGCAGCATGACGGACCTGCTCATCGTGGCGGTGTTCACCGCTCTCGGACTGTTCATGAAGGCCTACGGCTGGCCGAGGACGCCCATCCTGATCGCGCTCGTGCTGATCCCGACGGTGGAGAAGAACCTCTGGACTGCCTCCCAGGCGTACGGTTGGGAGATGCTCATGCGGCCCCAGTTCCTGATCATCCTGTTCATCGGGTTCGGACTCGTCTTCTGGACCGCGAAGACCCAGCGGAAGGCGGAGGCCGTGGCGGAGACGCAGGGCTTCAAGGAAGCTGCGGCGGAGTAGGACACGAGAGACTGGCATGGAAGAGAACAGGCAACAGAGCGCTCAGGCCGAGACATCCGAGCAGCCAGCCCCCTCTCCCGGGTTCCTGCGGAGGCTGACGCGGCCCGAGGTTGCGGGCGAGATGGTGCTGCTGGCGATCGTGGGCGTGATGTTCGGCACGATGCTGTGGGAGTCGCGGGAGTGGACGACCGCGTCGGCGCTCATGCCGCGCATCGCCATCGGCATCGGCGCTCCGCTCTGGTTCATACGGGTATTCGGCCTCATCCGGTACGCCCTCGGGACGCAGCCCGAGCGGTACCGGGGCGTCCGGCGGGAGGAGGAGTCGAGCGGCCAGATCATGGACCTCGGCTTCTACATGGGAGACGATCAGCGGGCTGCTCTCTTCCGGTTCCTCTCCATCACTGGAGCGCTCGTGGTCCTGCTGCTCGGTATCTGGCTCGTCGGCTGGCACGTTACACTGCCGCTGTGGACGTTCGGCTACCTGCTGATGTTCGCCAAGGTGAAGATATGGCAAGCTGCGCTTGGCGGGATCTTCTTCCTCGCGGTTATCATCGGTGTCTACGGCATGCTGTTCGACACCCTGTGGAACGATCCTGTGGTCTTCAGGCTCTTCGAGTGAGGACCGCATCGCATAGGCAAACTCACGGATGAAGGAGTGTGTGCGATGACGCAGACTGCAAGCAGAGTGCTTCTGACAGGGATACTGGCGCTGGCAGCGTCGATCGTCCTCGCGGCCTGCGGCGGCGACGATCCGACGCCAACGGCAGCGCCCCAGCCCACTGCGACGCCGGTCCCCGAGCAGGCAACGGCGGCCCCGGCGCCGGCGGCGACAGCAGAACCTGCGCCGGCGGCGACGCCCACACCTCTCCCGCCCGGTGTCACTCCCCCACCGACACCGACGCCACGGCCGGTGGCGCAGCCGACTCCCACCCCACTCCCACCGCCGGAGACCGATCTGACCTCGCACTTCGCAGGGCAGACGGTCAGCTTCATCGTCGGGTTCTCACCGGGCGGCGGCTACGACACGATCGGGCGCATCTCCACGCGCTTCCTCGAAAAGTACCTGCCAGGGAACCCTGAGTTTGTCGTCCGCAACCTGACCGGCGGCGGCAGCGTACGGGCCTTGCAGCACGTCATGCGCTCGGAGCCGAACGGCCTCACCGTCGGACAGCTGCACCCGCGCTTCGCCATCCGCGAACTGCTGGGCACCGACGTTCCCGGCTTCGATCTCAGAACCGCGACCTTCGTCGCGGCGCCCAACGGAGGCTCATCGTCCAGTTACGGTTGTATCCGGAAGGACCTCGCCAGCTCGTGGGAGGAGGCTATCGAGAAGGGCATCGAGTTCAAGGTGGCAAGCTCCGAGCCCGGCGGCACCGCATCCGCGATGCAGTGGGTGCAACTGGTCGGCGGGCCGGTCAACGTCATCTTTGGATACGCCGGCACCACCGACAACCTGTCCGCCTTCAACCGGGGCGAGACGAACCTGGTCGTCGAGTGCAGCAGCGACTCTGCGCGGACCATCTATCCCGACTGGTTCGACGGCGAAACGCTCGTCCCCGTCTACTGGAACAACTTCCCCATCCCCGATGAAGAGCTGGCCCTGCTCGCCGGGCCGCAGCCCAGCGAGGTCAGCATGCTGGCCGGCATCAACCCCACCCAGGAGCAGATCGACATTCTCCGGCTCAAGAGCTCCCCGAGCCTCAGCACGAACCGGATGATGGTGCTGGCGCCGGAGACCCCGCGCGACATCCAGAACGCGTGGATCCACGCATCGAGGCAGATGTTCGAAGACCCCGAGTTCGTAGCCCTCTCGGCCGCGGCAGGTTACGAGACGGTGCCCGTCTACGAGGACCAGGCCGTGTCGGACTACCGCATCGTGGACACCCTCTCGCCGGAGGGAGTCGAGATGTTCAAGTCGATCGTCGGCGCCGCAGCCGACTAGGCAGAGATACCGGAACGGGGCCTCTCGCACGGTGCAGGAGGCCCCACGAAGGGAGGCCGACATGCTGAGCGTTGAAGAGAACGAACTGATGACCGACATCTCGCCGGGGACGCCGATGGGCAACCTGGTGCGCCGCTACTGGATACCGGTCATGCTCTCCGAGGAGCTCCCGGAGCCCGACGGCAACCCGATGCGGGTGCGCCTGCTCTGCGAGGACCTCGTCATCTTCCGGGACTCGTCCGGACGCGTGGGACTCCTGCCGGAGCGCTGTCCGCACCGGCGCGCGTCGCTCTACCTCGGCAGGAACGAGGAGGACGGCCTGCGCTGCATCTACCACGGCTGGAAGTTCGACATCACCGGCCGCTGCGTCGACATGCCGAATGAGCCGGAGATGAGCACGTTCAAGGACAAGATCAGGCCGTCCGCATACCCGTGCCGGGAGGCCGCGGGCATGATATGGGCGTACATGGGCCCGCGCGCCGAGCCTCCGCCGCTCCCGCACTTCGAGTGGATGGACGTGCCGCCGGAGCACCGGCAGATGTCGCCGTTCCACCGTCATTGCAACTGGGTGCAGGCCCTCGAGGGCGACATCGACACGAGCCATTCCGGGTTCCTGCACGGCGTGCTGGAACGCAGGGCCGACGCCGTCCACACCTGGCGGAAGGAGCACCCTCCCCTCCTCGACGTCGTGACCACGCGGTACGGCATGATGTACGGCGGACGGTACGGCGACATCGATGCCGGGCAGGCCGACAGCGGCACGGCGTCGACCTACTGGCGGGTGAGCAACTTCCTCTTCCCGTTCTACACGTTCTTCCCCAGCCGCCCCAACGGGCTGGTGCCCGGCCACATCTGGGTGCCGCTGGACAACCACAACACGATGGTGTGGACGGTGGGATGGAACCCCGTGCAGCCACTGGAGCAGAGCGGGATGTGGCGGGGGATCACCGGCGCGCTGGTCGGCGCGTTCGAGGAGCAGACCGCGGACGGCATGGGGCGGTGGCAGCCGAAGGCGAACTGGCACAACGACTACA
Source organism: Dehalococcoidia bacterium (assembly GCA_965116305.1). Classification (GTDB taxonomy): domain Bacteria; phylum Chloroflexota; class Dehalococcoidia; order Lucifugimonadales; family Australimonadaceae; genus Bin16. The sequence goes on from OZ220673.1 coordinate 1,254,909, forward strand.
TGCAGGACCGCAACGCCCAGCGGACAGAGACGTTCTCCGGCATCCCCACCATCCCGCTGCAGGACCAGGCCGTCACCGAGACGATGGGCTCGATAACCGACCGCTCCCACGAGCACCTCGGCCAGTCCGACGCCGCCATCATCCGGATGCGGCGATGCCTGCTCGGCGCGGTGAAGGCGCTGCGCGACGACGACGTCGAGCCGCCCTGCGTCGACACGCCCGAGTGGTACCACATACGCTCGGCGTCGGGGACGATGCCCGCGGATGCCGACTGGATCGAGGAGCTCGGGCCTTGGATGGACGCGCGCACGCTCGAGATCCCGGGCGTCGGGTTGCCGAGTCCGGTGTAAGGGGCTAGCGCACCGCGCGCACTTCGAGCTGCACACCCTCGTGGCGTTGCATCTCGCTGATGACCTCGAACAGGTTTCGGGCGTGCGGGTTACCCGCCGGCCCCAACATGCGCATGAGGCTCTTCGGTGTTCGTAAGTCCCGTCGCGTGACCTGAGGGCCACCCTGGATTCCAGCTTGCGCTGGAATGACGGAGTGGAGAACGGGAATAACGGGACGATTCGTCGTTCGGGTACAATCCCCGGACACAAGGAGGGCGACATGCCAGTGCAGGACCTGCGAGAGTGGATCGGGCGCATCGAGGAGATGGGCGAGTTGACCCGCATCGAGGGCGCCGACCCGAACCTCGAGATCGGCGGGCTCACCGACCTCTACCAGTGGGACATGGAGAACCCCGCCCTGCTCTTCGAGAAGATCAAGGGCCACCCGGAGAGCTACCGGCTCATCTCGAACGTCCTCACGTCGCTGCCGCGCATCTGCCTGAGCCTCGACCTCCCCACGCACCTCACGCGGCAGGAGTTCGTCCGCACGTGGCGCGACCGCCTCAAGGAGTTCTCGCCCATCGCGCCGAGGCAGGTCGAGGACGGGCCCGTGCTCGACAACCGGCAGGTCGACGCTGAGGTGGACGTGACGCAGTTCCCCGCGCCGTTCTGGCACTCCGAGGACGGCGGTAACTTCCTCGGCACCGGCAACATCGTCATCATGCGCGACCCGGACACCGGCTGGGTGAACGCGGGCACGTACCGCGTGCAGGTGCACGACAGCAAGACGCTCGGCATCATGATCTCGCCCGGCAAGCACGGACGCCTCATCCGCGAGAAGTACTGGGCGAAGGGCGAGGCGTGCCCGGTGGCAGTGTCGTTCGGGCAGGACCCGCTGCTGCTGCTGCTCGGCGGGCTGGAGGTCGACTACGGCGAGGACGAGTTCGCGGTCGCGGGCGGCATCCGCAACGAGGCGTTGGACGTCGTCGCCGCGCCGCTCACCGGCCTGCCCGTCCCCGCGACGTCGGAGATCGTCATCGAGGGCGAGATACCGCCGGACCAGTTCCACCAGGAGGGGCCGTTCGGCGAGTGGACGGGCTACTACGCGAGCGGCGAGCGCGACATGCCCATCATCAATGTGAAGTCGATCAACTGGCGGAACGACCCCATCGTGATGGGCTGTCTGCCGGGCAAGCCGCCGAACGACAACACGTACTTCCGCAGCCCCCTGCGCGCGGCGATGCTCTGGAACGAGCTGGAGCGCGCGGGGGTGCCGGGCGTCGTCGGCGCATGGTCGCACGAGGCCGGCGGCGGGCGCTTCCTGAACGTCATCTCCATCAAGCAGATGTACCCCGGCCACGCGAAGCAGGTGGGGCACGCGACGACCGCCGTGCACGCGGGTGCGTACGCCAACCGGTTCGTCATCGTGGTCGACGACGACATCGACCCCACCGACACGAACGAGGTGCTATGGGCGCTCTGCACACGCACCGAGGTGACGGACGACATCGACATCGTGAAGCGGATGTGGAGCACCTCCCTCGACCCCATGGCGTACGCCGGCGACGAGGGGCCGCGCTACTACAACAACCGCATGATCATCGACGCGTGCCGCCCCTTCGAGCGCCTCGCGACGTTCCCGCCCGTCGCCCGCGCAACGCAGGAGCACGCGGCGGAGCTCCGCGAGCGCTGGCCCGACCTCTTCACCGCCGACGGCAAGGTCCGCAAGGACGTACGCCGGGCGAGCCGGAACGGGGGGTAACCCCCTGCCCCGTTGTGACACGCGGGGCTTGCGCGAAGGTTCCCACGAGGCATTAGGGTGAGGTCAGAGGCTTCGGCCTCGCGTTGACCATCACCCGCAGGTGTACATACACTAGACATGACCTACGAATGGGACGAGACGAAGCGCCGAACCAACTTCGGCAAGCACAGGGCAGACTTCGAACAGGCAGATGCATTCGATTGGGACACCGCGAAGTTGGAGCCGGACCCTTACCATGCGGAAGAGCGTTACCGCGCCTATGGCTTCATCGGCGATCGCCTGCATCTCTTGGTATTCACCATACGCGGAGACGACACCCGCATCATCAGCCTGCGCAAGGCCACCCCTGGAGAGGTGAGACGATATGCCACCACTTAAGCCTGGAACCATCTGGCCGACGCCGGAAGAAGAAGAAGAGATCCGGAGAGGCATCGCCCTGGACCCGGACGCATACGAGGCGACTGACGAGGATTTTGCCCGCATGCGCCCCGCCATAGAAGTTGTGCCTCAGATCGTGAAAGCCTACCGCGAGGGCAGGCTCACCATCGCGCCCCACCTCCGCAAGGAGCACCCCAAGACGCGCGTGACGATCCGCCTCGACGCCGACGTGGTGGCCCGCCTCCGCGCGGACGGTCCCGGCTGGCAGACCCGCGCTAACGCAGCGCTGCGAGAGGCTGTGCTGGGGAAGTAGGGGGACACGGATTGGAAATCAACCTCAACAGTCGTGCCATTGAGAAACTTATCGATTACACGGCGAGTGGCATAGGTAGTGTAGCCGGCCACGTATTTGCTCGCTCCAAAGCCCGCCGCGAAGCTGATGCCCGCAGAATCCTGGCTGAAGGGCAAGCAGATACGATGCGTATAATCGCCGCCGCACAGGCTGAAGCTCGGGCTTTGATGGTTTCGCCTGGTCAGGCTGTGCCGGGCGAGATTGAAATCGGGCAGGCTATCGATCAACGGATCCAATTCCAAGAAGCAAAACGCCTTAGCAATACTGAAGCAGTAGTTCAACACGCAGCGTTGGCACTCGGTGATGGAGAAGTTCCCAACACTGAACCGAACCATGACTGGACTGCGCGTTTCTTCAACGAAGTACAAGACGTTTCCTCGGATGAGATGCAAGAGCTCTGGGCGAAAGTGCTTGCTGGTGAGATTCAGCGCCCTGGGAGTGTATCTCTACTTACACTTGACGTGCTGAGGAACCTGGATCAACGAACAGCCCAACTCTTCACAAGGCTGTGCTCTGCATGTATAGCGGTCAAGCTCGGCATTCATACAATCGATGCTCGAGTTCCATCATTGAGCGGAACGGCGGGAAACAATTCCTTGGGGAAGTTTGGGTTAGAGTTCGGCAACCTAAACAGATTGAACGAGCATGGCTTGATTATCTCTGACTACAACTCTTGGTACGACTACCGTCTATCGATCATGAGTTCACAACAGCAACCTCTGTTACCATTCACATTCCAAAACAAAGGATGGGTATTCTCCCCAATAGGTCAATGGCAGCCTCGAGAGTTCAAGGTACACGGAGTTGCACTTACGGCTTCTGGCGTGGAGTTGTCAAGAATCGTAGGCATCGAAACAATGGACAACTATATGGAGGATTTCAAGGGCTTCCTCGCAACGCAAAATTTGAGGTTAGTTGAAGTTGAGAATTGGGACCCAGCCATCTTGGAGCCATCTGTTGACTCCGGAGCTCCCCCCTAGATATCCGCCGACCGCGGCCTGAGCGACTCTGGGTTGGCGTCGACCCACTTCCAGTAGTGCTCCCACGCTTCCGAGACCTCGCCGCGTGAGCGGCGGGCCAGCGCCGGCTCCAGCACGAGCGACGACATCGCCTCCGGCGTGCCGATGAGCTTCGCGTGCCACGTCATCTCCGCCAGGTGCTCGGTCGCGATGGCGTCTATCGTCGCGGTCTCGACGTTCGGGCCGGTGAAGACCATGCCGTGGTTCTGCAGGTGGCAGGCGTTCGCGCCCTGCATCCGCGCGGAGACCGCCCTGCCCTGCTCCACGCTGCGTATCAGCGCCTTGTCCTCGTCGTACATGACGGGCTCGTGGGCGACGGCGGTCGCGAGCTCGGGGTCGAGGAGCGGGAGGATGGTCGCGCCCGCGAGGCCCATCATCGTCGCCCACTTCTGGTGGGTGTGGATGATGGAGCCGACGTCCGGGTGCGTGCGGTAGATCTCGGCGTGGATCGGCCACTCGCTGACCTTGGTGATCTGGCGGTCGCCGGCGCCGACGATGTTGCCGTCGAGGTCCATGACGATGAGGTCCTCGGCCCGGACGCGGTGCATCTGGATGTGGGGCCACGGCTTGATGAAGAAGGTGTCGGTGTCCGGGATGCGCGCGCTGGTGTGGCCGCGCGTCGTGCCGAGGCCGGTGAGGTAGAGGAGGCGGTGGGATATCGCCACCGTCTCGCGCAGGGCTGCGAGTGCGTTATCGTCCATGACTAGAGCCCCGTGTGGCGGACGTAGGCTGCGTCGCGGTGCTGGTCCAGCCACTCCTGGTTGCCCCACTCGCCGCGGGCGACGCCGTCGCGCACGTCGGGTTTCGGCGGCTCCCAGCGCTTCGCCACGTCTGCGGCGAGATACTCGTCCTCGATCCACTCCGGCGTGCCGACCAGCATCGCGCGCCACGTGAGCTCGGCCTGCTCCTCGGCGTCGGCGGCGGCGAGCATCGACTTCGAGACCGTCGTGCCGACGAACACCATGCCGTGTCCGCGCAGGTGGCAAGCGACGTTCCCCCCGAGCCACGAGGCGACCGTCGCGCCCTTCTCCTGCGAGTCGATGGCGTCCGGCGGACCGGTGTAGACCGGCCACCGCTCAGCCGCGACGGAGGCCGTCGGCGGGTGGATGACGGGAAGCACGTCGTGCCCGGCGAGGCCGAACACGGTGCACCACTTCTGGTGCGTGTGCGTGACGGCGTTCACCTCGGGCCGCGCCTTGTAGATCTCCGTGTGCAGCGCCCATGACCGGACGCGCCCCGGGTACGCCTCGCTCGCCTGCACGACGTTGCCGTCGAGGTCGATGAGCATGAGGTCGTCCGCCTCGACGCGCTCGAGGCTGACGCTGGGCGTCGCGCGGATGAGGACGAGGTCGGAGTCGGGCACGCGCGCGCTGACGTGTCCCTGGTACGCGCCGAGGCCGTAGTGGTGCAGCAGCCGGTTGGCGAGCGCCACCTGCTCGCGCAGCGCCTGCATCTGTGCGTCGTCCGCCATGGCGCGGATGCTACCACAGGGTACCGGCACGGGGCGTGTGGTAGATTGCCGCCTGAGCAACGCGAGAGAGAGAGCGAGGCATGGCTGAGCGCTACCAGGTGGTCATCGTCGGCGGGGGGCCGGTGGGCGTGGCGCTCGGCGTCGAGCTCGGCATGCGGGGCGTCTCGTGCGCGATCGTGGAGCGCTTCCCGGAGCCGCAGCGCATCCCCAAGGGGCAGAACCTCACCGCGCGCACGCTGGAGCACTTCTACTTCTGGGGCATCGTCGACGAGCTGCGCGCCGCCCGCGTGATGCCGAACAACTACCCCATCGCCGGCGTCACCGCCTACAAGCACCTGATGAGCGACTACTGGTACCTGCCGCCGGGCCGCGAGACCGTCCGCTCCTTCTACTACGAGCAGAACGACCGCCTGCCGCAGTACTGCACGGAGGCGGTGCTCCGCAGGAAGATGGCGACGCTCCCCGGCGTCACGGGGCTGTTCGGCTGGAACGTCGAGAGCGTCGAGCAGGACGAACACGGCGTACGCGTCGAGATCGTGGAGACGAGCGGCGAGCGCGACGGCTACGCGTGGGGCGGGTTCACCGCGGCGCCGGACGAGCCGTTCAGCACGGGCGGTGAGCGTCGGACGCTCGAGGCGGACTACGTCGTGGGCTGCGACGGTGCACGGTCGCTGGTGCGCGAGACGGCGGGCATCGCATCGAGCGGCGAGGACTTCGACCAGAAGATGCTGCTGGCCGTGTTCCGGTCCCGCGAGCTGCACGAGGCGTTCGAGCGCTTCCCGGAGGTGACGACGTACCGTGCGCTCGACCCGGAGCTGCAGGGCTACTGGATGTTCTTCGGCCGCGTCGACGTGGGCGAGGGCTGGTTCTTCCACGCGCCGGTGCCGAATGACGCCAACCTGGACGACTACGACTTCCAGGCGCTGCTGGACCGCGCCGCGGGGTTCCGGTTCCACGCCGAGTTCGACCACGTGGGGTTCTGGGACCTGCGCGTGCTCGTGGCGGACGCCTACCGCAGCGGGCGGCTCTTCATCGCGGGCGACTCGGCGCACAGCCACCCGCCCTACGGGGGGTTCGGCCTCAACAACGGGCTGGAGGACATCGTCAACCTCGGCTGGAAGCTCGCGGCGGTGCTGCAGGGCTGGGGCGGCGAGTCGCTGCTCGACTCCTACGGCGAGGAACGGCGCGCCGTCTTCTGGGAGACGGGGCAGGACTTCATCGCGGCGGGCATCAGGTCGGACCGCGAGTTCCTCGAACGATATAGCCCGGAGCGCGACGTCGCGGAGTTCCAGGAGGCGTGGGAGCGGATGGGGCGCGGCACCCGCGTCGGCACCTACGAGCCGAACTACGAGGGCTCGCCCGTCGTGTGGGGGCCGCCCGGCGGCGTGTGCAGCGCGCACGGCAGCCACACGTTCACTGCGCGTGCCGGACACCACGTGCCGCCCGGCGTCCTCTCATCGGGGCGCGGCGTCCACGAGGAGTTCGGCGCGTGGTTCACGCTGCTCGCGTTCGACGCGCCGGAGGAGGCGGTCGCCGGTTTCGAGCGCGCGGCACGGGCGTTGAACGTCCCGCTGAAGGTCGTGCGCGACACGTTCGACGAGGGCCGCGCCGCGTACGAGTCGAGGTTAATCCTCGTGCGCCCCGACCAGTACGCCGTCTGGTGCGGCGACGCCCTGCCCTCCGGCGTCGACGCCGCCGCGCTCCTCGCACGGGCGGTCGGGCGGACCGGCGCGTAAGCCCACTGTCATGCTGAGCGGAGCGCAGCGGAGTCGAAGTATCTCTCAGGATGGCTCGGACGGACTGAGACCGCAAACGGTAGGAGGGGACGGTTCACGAACCTCCCCGTTTCTTGGTACGGTGAGAGCCCGCGCGTAACGCGCACTGAGACACATGGACGTCCAACCCGTCATCATCGCCGTCTTCGCTGCGTACTTCCTCGCGCTCATCGCTATCGCCCTCGTCGGCGCGGTCCGTATGCGCGAGATGGCCGACTACGTGCTCGCCGGCAGGCGGATGAGCAGCTTCACGTCGGCGCTCAGCGCCAGCTCGTCCACGACCAGCGGCTGGACGATGCTCGTCTTCCCGGCCCTGGCGTTCTCCGAGGGCACCGTGCACCTGTGGACGCTCGTGTCGATCGTGCTGGGCGCGTGGTTCAACTGGACGTTCGTGGCGAAGCGGTTGCGGCGCTACACGATAGCAACGGAGTCGCTCACGCTGCCGGACTTCTTCGAGAAGCGCTTCGCCGACAGGGTGGGCGCGCTGCGGACGGTGTCGGCGGCCTTGACGCTCTTGTTCATCATGTTCTACGTCAACTCAGGGCTGATCGGCGGCACGAAACTGCTGGGGACGATCTTCGGCGTGGAGCACACTATCGGCGTGCTAATCACGCTCGCCGCGGTCACGTCGTACACGTTCATCAGCGGCTTCATGGCCGTCTCCCGCACGGACGTGTTCCAGTCGATGGTGATGCTCTCGTGCTTCATCATCCTCCCGCTCACGCTCATCTTCACCACCACCTCGCCGTTCAGCGGGGAGGGACAGCCAGCGGGGTTCCTCAACCCGTTCACCGGCGCCGGGAACGAGATGATTACCGCCGTGTTCGTTATCTCCACCGCGGGCTGGGGGCTGGGCGCTTTCGGGTCGCAGCGCGTGCTGCAGCGCTTCATGGCGATAGAGAGTGAGGGGCGGGTCACCCAGAGCCGCAACTTCGCCCTCACCTGGATCGTCCTCATCTTCTCGTTCGGGTTCCTGTTCGGCATCGTGGCGCGCCCGGCCCTCATGGAGATGGGCCTGCTGGGCGGCGAGAGCCTCTTCGACCCGGAGCGCGTCTACTTCGTGGTGTCCGAGGCGTTCTTCATCCCACTCTTCACCGGCCTGCTGCTCACGGGCGTGGTCGCCGCCATCATGAGCACGGCGGACTCGCAACTGCTGTTGGGCTCCGCCATCGCGACGGACGACGTTCCGCTCATCAGGCGGCTCGGGCGCCGTCTGGAGCACGTGCGCGTGCTGTGGGCGTCCGGCAGGGTGTGGCTGGGGCGCACGCTGCTGCTGGTCATCGGCGGCATCGCGGGAGTGCTGGCGGTCACCTGGCCGGACTCGATAGCGAGCCTGGTCGCCTACGCGTGGGGCGGCATGGGGGCCTCGTTCGGGCCGGTGACCATCCTCGCGCTCTGCTGGCGGAGGTTCAACTTCCCGGGCGCGCTCGCCGCCATCGTGACGGGAGCGACGACGGTCAGCGTGTTCCAGTTCACCTCGGGCGGCCCATGGGGGATATTCGACATGGCCATCGCCACCGCGCCCGGCTACATCGTCGCGATACCCGTCGCCATCGTCGTCACGCTGCTCACGTCGCCGCCGTCCTCCGAGGTCACCGAACAGTTCGACCGCGTCCACGCGGCGCCGGCGGCGTAGGCTGGCTGCCCGGTAGCCGCCAGACGTCCTCTCCCCTAAACTGCCCCGCAGCAGGCGCAGTCCCTGTTCCCCTTACACACGAGGAGGGCAACGTTGGAATACCGAGAAGTTGGCAACACCGGTGTCCAGATCTCCGAGATCGGGTTCGGCGGAGGCGGCAATGCAGGGCTGATGGTGCGCGGCACGCCCGAGCAGCAGCGCGAGGCCGTCGCACGCGCCATCGAGCTGGGCATCAACTACTTCGACCAGTCGCCCGACTACGGCGACGGCGTCTCCGAGACGAACCTCGGTCGGTTGATGAAGGAGCTCGCCTTCCGGCCGTACCTCACCACGAAGATCGAAGTGCGCGCCGAGAACCTGGACGACATCGCCGGCCACGTGACCCGATCGCTCGACGAGAGCCTGCAACGGCTCGGCGTCGACTACGTCGACTTCCTGCAGATCCACAACGGCCCGCTCATGGAGCGTCCCGAACTGTCAGGCCGCGCCTACGCCCGGCTCTGGATCGAGGACTACCTGAGGCCCGGCGGGGCGCTGGAAGGCCTGCAGCGCGCTCAGAAGAGCGGGAAGGCGCGCTTCATCGGTTTCATCACGCGGGGGGGCGACGGCGACGCTGCCCGCCAGCTCATCGACACCGGCGTCTTCAGCCTGATCAACGTCTCGGTGCATCTGCTCAACCCGTCAGCCAGCGTCAAGCCCGACGGGATGCGGTTCGATGCCGACTGGGACGGCATCCTGAACTATGCGGCTGCGAACGGCGTCGGAGCCGCCATCTACTCTCCGCTGGCAGGCTGGTTCCTGACCGACAACGCGGCGGAGGGAGGAGCGGCGCACCCCCTTGCACGAGGGTCGCGCAGCCCGGAAGTCGACGCGGAGGGGCTCCATTGCGCGCGGGCCCTGAGCTTTCTCTCGCGAAACCTCAGCCCCGATACCCAGGAGGACGACCACAACCTTGCTGAGGCCGCGCTCCGGTTCGTGCTCTCGCTCAATGGTGTGTCGACGGTGCTCGGCGGCTTCTCGGACGCCCGCCAGGTCGAGGAGAACTCCGCCTGCTCCGGCAAGGGTCCGCTCTCCACGCAGAACATGAAGCGCATCGAGATGGTCTGGCGAGCCAACTTCGGCCTCGATGCGGCGGGGGAGTAAGACGCCCAGCTAGAAGGGGTTGAGGACCGGGACACCGGTAGGCTCGAAGTGCCGGACGTTGCGCGTCACCACAGTCAAGCCGTGTTCGAGGGCCGTGGCAGCGATGAGCAGGTCAGCGTTGTCATGGCCAAGCGCGCCGGACAGGATGCCCCAGCGCCGAGCGACAGCGAGATCGACAGGCAGGATGCGGTCGCCGTACACGGCCAGCACAGTGTCCAGCCACGCAGCCAGGGTCCGCGCGAATTCCGGGTTGCGGCGCTGCTGGCGGGCTATGCCCCGCTCCACCTCTGCGACCGACACCACGCTCATGTACAGGTCCGACATGCGCTGTGCCGACATCCACTGGGTGACGTTGGATACCCCCTCGTCTTTTCGCAACGCTGAAATCACGTCGGTATCGAGGAGGAACATCAGAACTCGATCTCTCGAGACTTCCACGGCAGCCGCTCGAACTCCTCGCCGTCCTTTGGAATGGCAAGCAGCATCTCCACGAACGACGGCGCCTCCGCCTTTTCGACGCGGCGCAGGCGCTCGTACTCCTCGACCGCCAGCACGATCACCGCAGGCTTCCCGCGACGGGTCACGCACTGCGGCGCGCCCGCCAGCGCAGCGTCGACCACGGCGCTGAACCGGTTCTTCGCATCCTGCAACTGCCACTCGGTCATAGAACACTTCCTGTCCAGTTCTTCTGGCTAGATTGTCGTACTGGCCAGTTATGCATGTCAACACTCCGGTTCTCTTCCGAATGCTACACTCGCGCCATCCCCTGTCGGAGACGCAAGATGACCGACGCCACACCGACCCGGATGACCATCAGCAAGAGCGAGGCGCGCGCGTCGCAAGGCATGGTCGCAACGAAGGACGTCCACGCCACGCGGGCCGGCCTGCGGATGCTGGAGAGCGGCGGCAACGCCGTCGACGCGGCGGTCGCGGCGTGCTTCGCTGTCGGCGTGGTCGAGCCGGAGTCGAGCGGCATCGGCGGAGGCGGCTACCTCGTCTACCAAGTGGGTGGACGGGGTGGCGTCGTGGGTTTCCCGATGCGCGGGCCGCTCGACGCCCGCCCCGACATGTACGAGTTGACCGGCGAGACCGCCGTCGGCAACTTCGGCTGGCCCGGCGTCGTCGACAACGAGAACCTCGACGGGCCGCGGTCCATCGCAACGCCCGGCGCGGTCGCGGGACTGTGTGAGGCGCATCGGCTGTTCGGCAGGCTGCCGCTGCGCGAGGTGCTCGCGCCAGCGGTATCTCTCGCGCGGGACGGCCACTCGCCCGGCTGGGAGAACATCTACTCGTGGGGGCTCCTCTCGCACCGGCTCTTCGCGTTCGAGGAGCTGCGCCGTATCCTCATGCCCGGCGACCGGCTGCCCGCCGGCGACGCGACCACTCCCTCGTTCCTCCGGCAGCCGGAGCTTGCCGACGTGCTGGAGGCCGTCGGACACGACGGTCCGCAGGCGTTCTACACCGGCGACGTCGCCAGCGCACTCGTGTCCGGCATCCGCGACAACGGCGGCATCCTCTCCGAACGGGATCTCGCGGAGTATCGTCCGTTCGTATGGGAAGACGGGCTGGAGTTCTTGTACGCCGGTCACACTGTGCGCGTGCCGCCGTTCGCCTGCGCTGGAACGACCTCCGCGATGACGCTGCGCCTGCTGGACGGCTTCGACGTGCGCTCGATGGGCCACAACTCGCCCGATGCGCTCCACGCCTACATCTGCAGCGCGCGCCTCGCCTACGCCGACCGGTTCACGTACCTCGCCGACCCCGCCTTCGTGAGCGTGCCGTGGCAGGGCCTCGTCTCCAACGGCTACTCCGACCTCCGGCGCGGCCTGATCGACATGCAGCGCATCGGCCCCATCGAGCCGGGCGACCCGTGGGCATTCGACAAGGCCACGCCGGGTGAGCGGCTGCCTGCGAGCGCTCCCGCGCTCGACTCCGGCACGACGCACCTGTGCGTCATCGACGGCGAGGGCAACGCGGTGTCGCTCACGAACACGCTCATGGCGGGCTTCGGCTCCGGGTTCGTGCCGAAGGGCACCGGCGTCGTGATGAACAACGGCATGATGTGGTTCGATCCGGTGCCCGGGCGCGTGAACTCGATCATGCCGGGCAAGTACCCGCTCAACAACATGACCCCTGCCCTCGTGCTCGACGACAACGGCGTTCGCATGGCGGTGGGCGCAACCGGCGGTCGCCGGATAACGAACTGCGTCACGCAGCTCATCTCCAAGGTGGTCGACTTCGGCATGGGGCCGCAGGAGGCGATCGATGCTCCCCGCATCGACTGCTCGCAGCCGGCCACGCTCGCCCACCGGAACCTGCCCGCCGACGTGGTCGCCGAGCTCGAACGGCGCGGGCACCACATCCAGGTCATCGGCGAGGGCCACGTGCAGGGCGGCTTCGCCAGTTTCGCAAGCCCGGTCGCCATCGTCCGCGACCCGGACGGCGCCCTCCGCGCAGGCGTGGATACGTTCCACTCGGCCTACGCCGAAGGCCTGTGAGCCGGAGCGGCCTCGCCATTCCATGAACCTCACCGTCATCGTCCCGGCGTTCAACGAGGCCGACTACCTCCCGGCGACGCTGGACGCCATCGAGGCCGCGGCAGCACACCTGCGCCTTCGCTCCGGCGCTGAGGTCGACGTGATCGTTGTCGACAATAACAGCACCGACGAGACAGCCGACCTCGCACAGAGCAGGGGCGCTACGGTCGTGCACGAGCCGGTGCAGGGCATCGCGCGGGCCCGCAACACCGGAGCGCGTCACACGCAGGGCGACGTGCTGGTGTTCGTCGACGCGGACGTGCTCCTGCCCTCTGACCTCCTCGAGGCCATCCGGGAGGCGATGAGCGACCCTGCCTGCGTGGGCGGCGGCGTGGACGTCGAATACCGTCCCCGACAACGCGTCATGCGACTCTACCTGTGCGCATGGCGGCTGCTCGCGCGGCGGATGCGGCTGGTGCAGGGCGCGACGCAATTCTGCCGGAGGGACGTCTTCGAACAGGTCGGCGGATACGACGAGCAAACGTGGATAGGCGAAGACGCGGACTTCTACCGTGGCCTGGAGCGGTTCGCCAGGAGCGCGGGTGGCACCGTGCGGTTCATCGAGCAGCCGCGCGTGCGAGCGTCGTCGCGGCGCTTCGACAAGTGGCCGCTGTGGAAAACACTGATCTGGACCAACCCGCTTTTCATCGCGCTGTTCCGGCGACGTAAGGCATTCTGGGCAGGCTGGTACCGGCGTCCGGTGCGGTAGGACGTGCCGCCGTCTCCTCACGAAGCGTCCAGGACGTTCTCGTACGGGACCACGCAGGTTACGGTCGTGCCGCGTCCTGACTCGCCCGGAGACACTTCGAGCATGCCTCCCATCTGCGCGGCGTCCGCTTCCATGTTCGTGAAGCCGCGGCCGCGCTCCGCGTAATCGGACGGAAGGCCGACGCCGTCGTCGGATATCGACATGCGGAGCGCGTCGCCCTGGAAGTCGAGCGTGATGGTGACTTTCCCGGCAGACGAGTGCCGAAGCGCATTCGCCATCGCGTTATGAGCGATGGCGAAGAGCAACCCCCGGGTCACCGTGGAGAGCGGCGGCTCCTCGCCGGAGCACACCACCTCGGTGGGGATCGAGGTGATGTTGGTGAAGGTCGAGGCGTGCGCCTCGAGCACCGTGCCGAGTCCTCTGCCCCTGAATATGAGGTCGATGTCTATGGGGTGCCTCAGCTCCCACATGGTCGATCGCGACAGCGCGTGCATCGCCTGGAGTCGGGCGACCTGCTCCCGGTTCGATGGGTCCTCGGCTTCTATGGCCGATTCGATACCCAGCCTGAGCACGTACGCAGACTGGCCGATGGTGTCATGGATGATCTGCGAGAGCCGGAGCCGTTCCGTCTGGAGCTGGCGCTCCCGTTCCTGCTCCCGGACCCGCTCGACGGCTTCCAGTCTCCTGATGCGTTCGAACCCCGAGATCAGCGTGACCACTACCACCACTCCGTACATGGCAGTGATCCTCGCGATCAGCACCTTCTCTTCCTTCTCAGCCACGTCGAGCCCCTCTCCGGTCATCAGGGCCACCGCGCTGTAAAGGACGGCAGCCATCGTCGCCCACACGAAACTGATCCTGAAAGAAGCGAAGATGACGGCGAACATAGCCAGAGCCGGGTAGTACAGCAGGAAGCACAACGTCGCCAGCCCCCCACCCACGGCGGCGCCCCCCGTGATCAGGGCCACGTCCATCGCGCTCAGCACGAGCAGACTCTGCCACTTCACGTTCCTGCCGGTCCGCAGCAGAAAGTGGACGTAGGCGTTGTAGGACATCGCAAGCAGAGCGAGCAGGGTATAAGAGATCTGGATGCCAGGCGTGTAGTCCGGGCGATAAGCCATCAGGGCCAGGGCGACCACCAGGATCAACCAACGTCCCCACACGGAGATCGCCGCCGCATGACGCAGACCTTCAGGATCGGTCCACTCGGCGATTCCAGCGCGCTGCGGAGAGGAGTCGGTTTGGGTGTTCATGAAGTCGAACGGCCTCGAGTCGCAGGGGTCGGCCCCCGGTGCGCTGATGCTCCCGCCATTATCACACGGGAGTGCAAACATCCTTACCCAGCCAGGGCGGAGCGAGGCCGTCCTCAACGCGCCTCTAGCCCAGCAGGAGCGGTCCGACCTGGCTGACATGGCTGACCTGATGGTCCGGCAGTTCGACGCCATCCGGCCAGGGCTGCCCGTTCGACACCCACGCGGTCGAGAGCCCCACGCCCTTAGCACCGACCATGTCCGCAGCCACGTCGTCGCCGACGAAGAGCACGTCGCGGCTAGGTGGCACGCCCAGGCAGTCGAGCGCCCTGCGGAATATCGCGGGGTCCGGCTTCCTGCAGCTCACTTCTTCTGAGACGATGACGCACCCGGTCAATCCCTCCAGCCCGCGCGACCTGATCGTCATATGCTGCCCCGACGAAGGTCCATTGGTAACTATGCCCCATGGCACGCCTGCCGCGTTCAAGTCACGCAGTAGTGGAAGCACGTCAGGGTCTTGCGGCAGCACCAGGCGGGACCACTTGAGGTACCAGGCGGCCAGCTCCTCAGGCGACAGCCCGATGCCCGGCCATTCTTCGAGCGTGCGGGCGATAAGCCGCTCCCTCCCTGCCAGGCCTCTTTCGTCGAACGCGGCGAACTTCGCTTCCGCCTCATCGGCGGTCGTGACGGCGCGCACTGCGGGATACGTCTCGTGCAGCAGCCGACCGGTCGCACGTATCGCGGCGTCGCGGTCCCAGAGCGTGTTGTCGAGGTCGAAGAGGGCTGCGGTGTACAAGGGTGGCATCAGGTGTCTCCTTGGGGTCCGTGCAACCCGACGTCATTCTGCCATGGCATGACTGTGAGACGAGGCCACGTCCGCTCCCAGCGGTCAGCCTTCTCTCGATATTCCCGCGGCAGGTTGTGGACGCGGTTGGGGCGGACGACCATCGCGAAAACCTCGTCGAAACCGAATGGGGCGTACACATCGTAACCGCCGCTCGCTACCTTGCGCAGGCCATGGGCGGAGCATCGTGTCAGGAAGCCGTCGATGCCTTCACACGTGTTGTGCAACGGCTCCTGGGGAACGCCGAACTTCTCGGGGTACCAGAGATGTACGCGAGCCTGATTGCGCACCTGCACATCGACGTCCAAGTCCCCGAAAGCCGCGGCACAACGCCGGATAACCCGGTCCTCCCCTTCCCAACTGAGGTCGCTGAGGTCGCAGTAGAAGATGTCGTAGTCGATGATGCCGTAGGACGGCGGGAACCCGCTTACGTGGTTCCAGACGGTCTGGCAGAGGCATCCAGCAGCGACGTAGGAGTCTGGCAACCCCAACTCCGCCAGCCGGTCGGTCAGGGTACGGATGGTTTCATTCGCAGTGACGATATCGACGAACAGCGCCCGGAGGTCAGGTTGCTTGGGGACAGTCTTCCCGCTAGGGATATCCCTGTAGCCATTCTGGGTCTTCATTCCGCCCGCTCCGCTCCGTCGATCCCGAGCAGTGCAGGCAGTAAAGCCATATCGGTGAACCGCACAACTGCCCTCGAGCCGTCAACGTTGTTGACCGGGCTTGCCACATAGGCCAGGACCCTCATCCCGGCCGCTAGGCCGGCCTGAACGCCCGTATCGCTGTCCTCGATGACCACGCACTCAGCGGGAGTGAACCCCATCGTCTCCGCCGCGTACAGGAACACGTCGGGGTGGGGTTTGCCGTGCGGCACCATCGCCGCGCTGAACAGCCGGCCCTCGAACCAGTGGTAGAGCCCGGTAAGCCCCAGGCGCTGTGCTATCGCGTCGGGCGACCCATTGGAGCCGACGCAGACTGCCATCCCCGTGGCCACGACTGAACGCACTGCGTCGTCCGCCCCCGGAACTGCCTGCAGTCCGCGCTCCATCTCCTCCCATTCCTCTTGATCGATGACCTCGCGGATATCCCCGGGGAGAGACACTCCCCAGCGTGCCCGTACGACGTCTGCGGTGCGGCTCACCGTCAGGCCCTTGAAGAACCCGTGGTAGTCGCTTGGGATCAACCGCAGGCCATAGCGCCCCAGCGCCCGGAGGAACGCAGTCTCGATGAGCGATTCGCTGTCGACCAACACGCCATCGCAATCGAAGATCACCAGCCCGGGGGGAGTCGCCTCACTGATCATCCGTCGATATCCCGAGTTCTCTCGAAGCTGCGTGAACGACGTCATCGGCATCCGCCGGAGTCATCACCGGCAACCGGACCCAGTCCGGCCCGCTCCGGATATCCGCGAACGTTCCCGCGGGGTCCTCGTGGAAGTGCAGGAAGGCCCTGGACTTGACGTAGAAGACGCCGAGGCTCCGCTCACGCATGCCTTCGAGCCCACGCAGCCTCTGCAGCACAGGCTCAAGCTGCTGCAGCGTATCTGGCCGTGCGTGTCTCACCATGCCTCCGACTTCGCGGAACAGACCCTCCGATGCCTCAGGCGGTCGAGGAGCGTCAGTCCTGGTGGTAGTACTCCAGGCCGAGGTGGGTGATCTGCTCTTCGCCCATCATCCAGCGCAGCGTGTTCTTCAGCTTCGTCTGCTGGATGAACAGATCGTGCTCCGGGTAGAGGTTCCGCGCGTGCTGCGGGCTCTTGAAGTAGAACGACAGCCATTCCTGGATACCCCCCATCCCGGCGCGCTGCGCCAGGTCCATGAAGAGGATGAGGTCCAGCACGATGGGCGCGGCGAGGATGGAGTCGGAGCAGAGGAAGTCGATCTTCATCTGCATGGGATGGCGCAGCCACCCGAACAGGTCGACGTTGTCCCAGCCCTCCTTGGCGTCTCCGCGCGGGGGGTAGTAGTTGATGCGCACCTTGTGGTAGGCGTCGCCGTAGAGGCCGGGGTACATCTCCGGCTGCAGGATGTGCTCCAGCACGCCGAGCTTGGACTCCTCCTTGGTGCGGAAGTTCTCGGGCTCGTCGAGCACCTCGCCGTCGCGGTTGCCGAGGATGTTGGTGGAGAACCAGCCGTTCAGCCCCAGCATCCGCGCCTTCAGCATCGGGCCGATAACGGTCTTCACGAGCGTCTGACCGGTCTTGAAGTCCTTGCCGCAGATGGGCACGCCCCTGTCCCGCGCCAGCCGCTCGAGCGCCGGGATGTCCACGGTCAGGTTCGGCGCGCCGTTGATATACGGGACGCCCTCCTGCAGCGCGGCGTAGGCGTAGATCATCGACGGCGCGATGTTCGGGTCGCTCGCCCGGAGCGCGGACACGAAGCCCTCGATGTCCTCGTGTATCTCTTCCTCGGTAATGAATTTCTCGGTGGAAGCGCACCAGATCATCACGAGCCGGTCGCAGCCGTTCTTCTCCTTGAACCGGCGCATGTCCTCCCTGATCGCTTCGACGGCGTCGAGCTTGCTCCCGACAGCCTTGACGTTCGATCCCTCGATGCGCTTGGCGTAGTCCTGGTCGAATACGGCTGGCATCGGCTCGATCGACCTGAGGTAGTCGGCGATAGGTTCGATCTCGTCGTACCGGTCGAGGACGCCTGCCCTGAGCGCGGCCTCATACGCGTTGTCCGGTATGGGGTCCCATGCGCCGAAGACCAGCTGGTCGAGCTCCGCGATCGGGACGAACTCCTTGATGAGGGGCGCGCGGCTGTCGGTGCGCCTGCCGAGGCGGATGGTCGCCATCTGCGTGAGCGACCCGACGGGTTCGCCCGAGCCACGGCGGATGTGCTCGACGCCCGCGATGACGGTCGACGATACGGCGCCCAGCCCCACCATCAGGACGCCGAGCTTGCCGTCTGCGGGTTCGACGCCGTTGGCGGTCGGCTCCATGAAGTCCCGCGGTTCGAGTCCGATGCCGCGCCTCCGGGCGAGGGTCAGCAGCGTCTCGTGCCACTGCGCGGGGACCCTCCCCGTCCTGGCCCAGTGCTGCACCGTGCTCTGGCGCCTGCCCAGCAGGCCCGCGAGCGCGGACTGCCCTCCGAAACGGTCGATGATCTGCTTTGCGGTGTTGTGCTGTTGTGTGCTCATGGCAGGCAACCTACCGATAAAATCGTTAGGTGTCAAGCCGCAGCTCCACTGCGTAGTTAGGTATCATCCCCTCGTGCTGAGCGTCGAGGACAACGAACTCCTGACACGCGTCGGCAGGGGCAAGCCGATGGGCGAGCTGCTCCGCCGCTTCTGGCACCCCGTACTGCTGTCGACTGAACTCCCGAAGCCCGACTGCCCGCCTGTGCGCGTGCAGCTCATGGGCGAGCGCCTCGTCGCGTTCCGCGACACGAGCGGAAGGGTCGGCCTGCTGGCGGAGGCGTGCCCCCATCGCAGGGCGAGTCTCTTCTTCGGACGCAACGAGGAAGACGGCCTGCGCTGCATCTACCACGGGTGGAAGTACGACGTCGAGGGCCATTGCGTCGACATGCCCAGCGAACCTGCGGGCAGCAACTTCGCCTCCAAGGTGCGCACGACCAGCTATCCGTGCCGCGAGACGAACGGGGTCGTCTTCGCCTATCTCGGCCCGCCGGAGTTGGAACCCGAGCTGCCGGGCATCGAGTGGATAGGGCTGCCGGAGGGTCACGTCTACGTGACCAAGCGGTACGAGTTCGCCAACTGGGTGCAGGGGCTCGAGGGCGGCATCGACTCCTGCCATTCCAACTTCCTGCACACCACGGTCCCGGCGTTCCGCCGCACGGCCGATTTCTTCGACGGCCTGCGCTCCAGGCTCCAGTTCGATTCGAGACTGGTCGAGTACTTCATCAGCGACCTCTCTCCCCGCTTCTGCCTCCGCGACACCGACTACGGGGTGATGATCGGGACGCAGCGCGACGCCGAGGAGGACAGCTTCTACTGGCGCATCACGCACTGGTTGCTCCCGCACGCGAACATCTTCGGCGGCGTGCGGGACGACGGCGAAACACGCCTCGGCAGAGGGCTCATCTGGTCTGCGGTCGACGACCACACCACTGCCGTTTTCTCGGTCAGTTGGGCGCTGGAATCGCCCCTGACGGAGAGTGAACGCGACGCCTGTGAGGCGTTCAGCGGGGCCGTGGTGCCGGGAACGTTCATGCCGGTGCAGACGATGGCCAACGACTACCTCATAGACCGCGAGCGCCAGGCGACGGAGACGTTCACCGGCATCGAGTCGCTCCAGGCGCAGGACCTCGCCGCCCAGGAGGGCATGGGGAGCATCGTCGACAGGACGGAGGAGCACCTTGGCTCGTCCGACTCCGCCATCATCCGCGTGCGCCGCGCACTCATCCGCGCGGCCAGAGACCTCATGGAGGGCAGTGAACCCCCGCAGGCGGCCCGACCGGCCTCCCAGAAGCTCCGTACCGTCGACCTCATCAGGCCGCGCGCCGAGGGCTTCGACGGTGAGGAGATCGAGGAACTTTGCCGGTTGGAGTGAGGAGACACCGCCCTCTTGCGAACGTCCGCACTGCCTACGCTTGCCCTGTTACTTCTGGCGGCCACACTCACGGCGTGCTCTCAGGCCACGCCGACGCCCACGC
Source organism: Dehalococcoidia bacterium (assembly GCA_965116305.1). Taxonomy (GTDB): domain Bacteria; phylum Chloroflexota; class Dehalococcoidia; order Lucifugimonadales; family Australimonadaceae; genus Bin16. The sequence continues at coordinate 1,274,733 of OZ220673.1, forward strand.
TCTCGGCGCCAACCGCGACACCTCCTGCACCAACGCCCACCGTGGGGCCCGACGTCGAGGCGACGGTCCACGCACCGGAGGCAAGGCCGCTTCCCGCCGTTCCGACGCCTTCCCCCACGTCCACGCTTCCCTCAATACCCACAGCGGTCCCGACATCGATTCCGACACCAACCCCCACCATAACTCCCACTCCCACCGCAACTCCCACTCCCACCGCAACTCCCACTCCCACCGCAACTCCGACTCCTACGCCGACGCCTACCCCCACTCATACGCCTACTCCCACCCCAACGCCGACGCCGATAAACCCGGACGAGTATTTCAAGGACAAGACGGTCCGGATCGTCACCGGCGCGAGTGGCGGCTCGTACGACGCGTTTCCCCGGTTCGTGGCAGCAACCGCCGAGCGCTACTTTCCCCAGAGCACGCGTTTCGAGGTGGAGAACGTCACCGGCGCGGCGCAGTACCTCGGCCTCCGCGCAGTCCTGGACTCCAAGCCTGACGCCCTCACTGTCAGCGTCGTACACCCTCGGTGGCTCCGGCGTCAGGCAGTCGTCGGCGACATCCGCAACTTCGACCTCGATGAGGTCCACATCCTGGGCTCGCCGACCTTCACACCGGACAGCGACGCGTACTGCGTCGACCGCAGCGTCGCGGCCTCGTGGCAAGAGGTCCTGGGCCTGGGACGGCCGCTTCGGATCGCCACGTACGAGCCCGGAACGGATCCTGTCATCGAGTTCCTTGCGGACAACGGCGGGCCCTTCCGCGTGATCTACGACTATCCCGGCACCGTCGACATCATGGAGGCTTTCGACAGGGGCGAACTCGACCTGACCGGCCACTGCGACTCCTATCGCGTTCGCGCCGTCGCCCCCTGGTGGATCGACCAGCGCCGCATCGTCCCGCTTTTCTACATCACGAAGCCGTTCGACACGGGATACCTGGCGCGGCTCGGACACACCGGTCCCCTGCCGTCCATCCTCGACCTGACCGGCCTCGATCTGGACCAGGCCCAGCAGGCGCGGTTGCGGGCGCTGCAGGCCAACCTGCGCCTCGCCGACGCTACGCGCGTGTTCATCCTTCCTGCCGGGGTGCCCGGCGTGCTCAGGGAGTACTGGCAGGAGCGGTTCGACCTGATCATGCGAGACCCGCAGTTCATCGACACCATTCACGACGCGGGATATGTCGACTGGTACGGGTACGGGACTTCTGACGTGATACTCAGCCTCATCCGTCGCGTCGAGGCGCTCGACCAGGACGTCAAGGCCTTTCTCTACGACGCCACTGGACTGCGCGACCTCGACCGCTTTGTCCAATAGCGACGCGCGACACCCGCCCCTTCCGCGATCGCCCCCTGCCCGCGTACGCTGGTTCCATGAGCGAAGCGACGGTCCGGGGTAGCCACAGCCACCACCCGCACGGGTGGACCGGAATGAGCCGAAATGAGCCGTTCCTGACCTGAAATGAGCGGCGGATGAGCGGTTTTGACCAGTACGGCAGCTCATCCGCCGGCCATGTTCCAGAGGTGAATCCGGACGGATGAGCCGAAATGAACAGCGTTTCCCCCCGGAACTTTCGCTGTCGCGCCGGTTTTGCTAGCCTCACGCACAGGCGTCCGCTCGACGCCACGGAGGAACGGATGGCCACAACAGCAGGGATCGTGCCGGAGGAGCTGGCGCAGTTGACGCCGGATGAGCTGTACGCGCTCTACATGGAGAAGCAGGTGAACTTCGGGCGCGCCGCGCTCGCGCTCGACAAGCGCAGGCGGCTAGGCCGCGTCCACGTCCCCGCCGAGGAGGCCGACGTGCCGAACGCCGGGCCGAACCAGCGCATGATCGTCGGGCCGGAGCTCGGCTTCAACGTCCACAACCTGCACGTCTTCACGTCGGGACGCGCAGGCGGCTCGGAGCGCTACCACACCCACGGCGACGCGCTCAAGTTCTACGTCAAGGGCGGCGGCCAGGAGTTGATCGAGGACGTGCGCTTCGACGTGAAGGTCGGCGACTTCTGCCACGTCCCAGCCAACATCTGGCACGGCACCGAGAACCCGCACCCGGAGCCGCTCGTCTTCCTCGCCGCGCAACAGTTCCCCGGAACGTACCGGCAGGTGCCGACGCCGTTCGTGCACTTCACCGCGCCGCACAAGGCCCCCGAGGTGAGCGACCTCTCCGACGAGGAACTCGGCAAGCTTGAGCCGTGGCCGCTCTACCTCCGCTACCTGGAGGAGCAGATGGCGTTCGGGCGCGTCGCGCTGGAGATGCAGCGCAGGCGCGAGCAGAAGCGCCTCCACGTTCCGGCGGAGGAGGCGCCCATCATGGAGTGGGGCCCCGGCAGGCACCACATCATGTCGCCGGAGCTCGGCTTCGACATCTACTCGTTCCAGCTGTTCATGGAGAACGTCGCCGCCCACACGGAGAACGGCGCGCCGCAGACCTCCGGCGACGCCGTCCGTTACTACATCGGCGGCGAGGGCGTCGAGGTCATCGGCGAGGAGCGTGTCCGCGTCCGCGCGGGCGACTTCACCTGCATCCCCGCCGGAACGCGCCACGAGACGACGAACCCGCACGACGAGGACCTGCGCTTCATCTGCTGGCAACAGATACCGGGCACCTACGTGCAGGTGCACATGCCCGTCCTGCCCGTGGAGTAACCATGACCACCTACCGCGGCCAGGGCATGGCGCGCATGGAGGACGAGCGGCTGCTGCGCGGCGGCGGCACGTTCGTCGACGACATCCAGCTGGACGGGATGCTCCACGCCGCCGTGCTCCGCAGCACGGAGCCACACGCCCGCATCCGCTCGATCGACACCGCGGACGCGCTCGCGAGTCCCGGCGTCGCCGCCGTCTACACCGGCGCGGACCTCGACGGCGTCGTGCCCGACATCGGCGCGATACGCCGCGAGGGCATGGGCGAGACGCCCGTCCCCGAGCACCCCGTCCTCGCGAAGGGCCGTGTCTGCTACGTTGGCCAGCCCGTTGCGATCGTCGTCGCGTCGACGCGGGCCCAGGCGTTCGACGCGCGCGACCGTATCGCCGTCGACTATGAGCCGCTCCCTCCCCTGCTCGACCCGCGCGAATCGGCGTCGGACGCGGACCCGCTGCACCCGGACATCGGCACGAACGTCGTGATGCGCACGGAGGCGGGCGCGGGCAACGTCGCCGAGGCGTTCGAGAACGCCGATGCGATCGTCGAGGCCTCGTACGAGATACCCCGCCTCGTGGCGATGCCGATGGAGACCCGCGGCATCGTCATTGCGCCCGATGCGGAGAGCGGGCGGCTCACGGTGTGGACATCGACGCAGGTGCCGCACCGCGTCAAAACGTTCCTGGCGATGCTACTCCCTGGCGACCTGGACGTGCGCGTCATCACGCCGGACGTGGGCGGCGGCTTCGGGCGCAAGATCGAGGTGTGGCCGGAGGAGGTCGCGGCGGCGTACGCGGCAGTGCAGCTCAACGCGCCGGTCAAGTGGACGGAGCAGCGCTCGGAGAGCACGCTCGCGTCGCACGGTCGCGGCTTCACGGCGGACGTGGAGGCCGCGGTGCGATCGGACGGCACGATGCTCGGCGTCCGCATCCGCATGCTGGCCGACATGGGCGCCTACTTCCTCACGTCCAGCGGAGGGCCGCTCGGCAACGCCGTGCAGCGCGTCGCCGGGCCGTACGCCATCCCCGCGATGGACGTGGAGTGCCTCGGCGTAACGACGAACCGCCCGCCCACCGGCCCCTACCGCGGCGCGGGCGGCCCCGAGGCCGCGGTGCCCATCGAGCGCATCATGGACGACGCCGCGCGCAGGCTCGGCATGGACCCCGCCGAGATACGCCGCCGCAACTTCATCCCCGCCGACGCCTTCCCTTACGAGACGGCCACCGGGCTGCTCTACGACTCCGGCGACTTCCACGCCGCATTCGATCGTGCGCTCGGCATGGCCGGGTACGCCGGTCTGCGCGAGCGGCAGGCATCCGAGCGCGGCCCGTTCCGCACCGGCATCGGCGTCGCGACGGTCACGAAGGCGTCGGGCGGCAAGGCGAACGTCCGCAAGAGCCTCGCCCGCGTCGAGATGAAGCCGGACGGGCGTGTCGTCATCGTCACGGACGTCTCGCCGCACGGACAGGGCACGGCCACGTCGTTCTCGCAGATCGCGGCGGATACGCTCGGCGTCGCCCCGGAGATGGTCGAACTCCATCACGGCGATACCGACGAGCTCGCCTCTGGCGGTGGCACCACGTCGAGCCGGGGCCTCGCGGTCGGCGGCAACGCAGCCTACGTGGCGCTGCAGGAGGTGAAACGCCGGTTGGACGCCGCGGGCGGCGCGATCCCCGCGAACGGCATCACCGTGGAACTGGAGTGGGAGCTGCCCGCCAACCCGTTCGGCTTCGCCGCGCACGTCGCGGTCGTCGAGCTGGACGAGGGCACCGGCGACGTGCGGCTCACCGACTACGCCGCGGTGCACGACTGCGGCCCGATGATCAACCCGGTCATCGTGCGTGGGCAGATACAGGGCGGCATCGCGCAGGGCATCGGCCAGGCGCTGAGCGAGGGGATGCTCTATACGGCGGCAGGCCAGCCGCAGACCGCCAGCTTCATGACCTACGGCATCCCCATCGCCGAGTCCCTTCCTTCATTCGCGCTGGAGAACCAGCAGACGCCGTCGCCGACCAACCCGCTCGGCATCAAGGGCATCGGAGAACTGCCGACGGTCGCCGCGCCAGTGGCGGTCACGAACGCCGTCGCGGACGCGCTCGCCCGCTCCGGCGCCGACGTGAGCGGCGTCGACATGCCGCTCCTCACCGAGCGCGTCTGGCGCGCCCTGGGATAGCACGGCAGGCGTCCCGAGGAACGCCCGCCACCATCACTACATAGTTGGGACGCCCTACTTCGCGCCGAAGAACTTGCCCTCGATGGCCACGGGGTCGACGTGGAAGTTCTCGGCGGAGTCGGCGGGGATGGCGTCGCCGTCCGGCTTCACGCGCGTCTGGATGCCCTCGCTGGTGTCCATCTGCGCGCCGACGCGCAGCATGAACAGGTTCCGCCCGCCGGTGTTCAGGTAGCGGTAGTAGGCGCCCTTCGGGATCATGATGCCCTCGTACTCGCCGAGCACCTTCCCGTTGCCCTTGTCGTCGAAGAACGTGACTTCGCCTTCCAGGATGACGAACGCGTGGTCCTCGTCCGTGTGGGCGTGCACGGCATTCTCGCCGCCCTCCGCGTTGACCTTGAAGCTCAGCCAGAGCAGGTCCGTGCGGGCAAGGTCGATGTTCGTGCGTCCCGCCGACAGGTACGGGCCCTTGATGGCGAACGTGGACGTCTGGGGCGTCGTCTGCGTCTCGGTGGTCATGGCATCCTCCTCGTTCTTTGTGCCGCTATCTTACTCCGTCTGGCAAGTGGCGTCCGGCAAGCCCTACGCGACGATGCCCTTGACGACGTCGGACAGGCGCTCGCCGATCATGATGGACGTGACGTTGGTGTTCGCATGCGGGACGACGGGCATGATGGAGGCGTCCGCCACGTACAGGTTGTCGATCCCGTACACCTTCAGGTTGCTGTCGACGACGGCCATGGGGTCGGACGTGGGGCCCATCTTGCACGTACCGACGCCGTGGTGGTAGCTGCCGTGCGCGCTCCGGGCGAACTCGGCCCAGTCCTCGTCACGAGTCGGGGAGATGAGCGGGCCGTAGAACTCCTGCATCGACTCGTGCTGGGTAAGCTCGTAGATGAACTCCATCGCCGTGAGCATCGCCTTCAGGTCGTCCGGGTGCCGCAGCATCGCGTCCTCGATCTCCGGCAGGTCCTCGGGGTCTGTACTCACGAGGCGGATGCGGCCCCTGTCCCGCTGTTCCAGCAGGTTGGCCGACACCGGCCACATGGTCTTCAAGCCCTCCACCACTGTCGGCGGGCGCTGGAAGATGTGGAAGTCGCCGTCCGGCCTGCTCGGGTCGCTCTTGTACATCAGGCGGAAGCGCGGGATGACCCAGTCCGGATTGAAATCGGTGTTCCCCTCGAACGTCATCTCGATCGTGGCGTGGTCCTGGTAGTTCTCGCCCACGCCCTCCAGCGCCTGCACGACGGGGATGCCCAGCCGCTCCAGCTCGCCCGCCGGGCCGATGCCGGAGAGCATGAGGATCTGCGGGCTGTGGTAGACGCCCGCGCAGAGCACGACAGTGGACGCCGACACCGTGCTGACTTCGCCCTGGCGCTTGTAGACGACGCCGTTGACGCGACCGTTCGCGATCGAGAGCGTCTGCACCTGTGCGTCCGCGATGACGTTCAGGTTCGGGCGTCCCCGCGCGGGGTCGAGGTACGCGACCGTCGTGTTCTGCCGCACGCCGTCCTTGACGTTGTAGGCGGAACTGCAGATGCCGTACGGGGCGGGCACGTTCAGGTCGGGGCACATCGGCAGCCCCATGCTCCGGGCACGGGCGATGAACGCGCGCACCGGCGTGTCGGCGCTCTCCTCCTCGTCCACTCTGAACGCCCGGTAGACGTACAGCGGCCCGTCCTCCCCGTGGATCTCGTTGCCGCCGTAGTCCGAGTCCGTTTCGATCCTGCGGAGGAGCGGCAGGCACTCGTCGAACGACCATCCCGGGTTACCGAGATCGGCCCACGTGTCCAGGTCGTGCTTGGTGGGGCGGACGACGGCCATCGCGTTGACCGAGGAGCCGCCGCCCATCACGCGTCCGCTCACCTTGTAGAACGTGCTGCCGTCGCCTGCGCGGGGCGTCGGATAGAGCATCACGTACGGCGACTCCAGCACGACGCGCGCAACCCGGCTGCCGTCGGCTATCTCCTCCGGGATGGGATGCGGGTCAGGACCCGCCTCCAGCAGGAGCACCTGCCTGTCCGGGTCCTCGCTCAACCTGGCTGCGGCGGCGCACCCTGCGGAGCCTCCGCCGATGACAACGACGTCGTAGGAACGTTTCTGCACTGTCAGCGCCTCCTTAAACCGGGACTTCCACCTTCTTCCGCAAGCGGTTGAAGAACTCGTCGATGACCTGCACGCCGGTCGCCCGCAGGATCATGTCGCCGACGATGCCCAGGCGGCCCTTGATGTTCACCTCGGCCGTGTATGCCAGCTCCGTCGTGTTCCCATCCGGAACGAGGGTCATCGTGATGTCGGAGGTCATCGTGCTCTTCGTCAGCGAGTCCTCGCCCTCCACGTGCGCGGTCAGGCTCACGTGGGGGTCCACGTCCACGATCTGCGAGCGGAACCTGATGTCGCCCGCGACCGGCCCGACCTTCGCGCTCATGCCGCCCTCGAACGTCCGGTCGTCTATCTTCACGAGGTCCTGCATGCCGGGCATGCAGTCCGCGAACTGCTCTATGTCCAGCACCACGTCCCAGACCGTCTCAGCCGTGGCCTGCAGCGACACCTTCCCCTGGTACTTCATCCCGCCCCTTTCCCGGATGGATTGCGCACCGGAGACTACCGCAAGCAGCCCCGGCGCACAAACGAAGACCACCTCGCCTGCAAGCGAGGTGGTCTGTCGCTGTATATGACGTTCGAGGTATGAGGACGTCCTAGTCCTCCGGGAACATCTCCACTTCGCGCTGGATCGGGCCGAGGCCCTCCCAGTAGGCTCCTGTCTCGAGGTTGTAGCGGCCCTGCATGAAGTCGCCGGACTTCTGGCTGCGGATGATGACCGCACACGTCTCCTCACCGAGGCTGCGCTCCGCGTGGATCTCGTACGGGCGCACCAGGTCCACGCAGCCCGGCTCCACCTTGAAGTTGCCAACCTCCTCGATGGGCACGTAGTCCGAGCGGCGCTCGGCGCCCTCGACGGGGCGGTAGCGTTCGATCATCTCGTGGCCCACGAGCACGCCGTAGAGCGTGTAGATGTGCGCGTGGTCGTGGATGCCGCGCCAGCCCGGGTGCTTCGGGGGCTCGACGGGCCTCCCCGTCGGCTCGCGCTTCAGCGCGTTGACGACGAAGCCGTAGTCCGGGTCCTCGTAGAAGAGCAGGTTCTCCGCGCGGTCGGTGAACACGTTCACCGGCCACTTCTTCGACGCCTCCTGCACGGTGGGGTCGGCGAGGAACTCCTGCAGCACCGGCGTCAGCGCGACCCAGCGCTTCTCCGGGTCCGGCTCGTTGGCGAACAGCTCGCGCGTCTGCTTGATGAACCGGTCCAGGGCCGTCTCAGTCGTTACCGTGGTCATGGCTTCTCCTTCCTGTGCTAAACGCTTGCCGGCACTTCCGCGAGATTGTACAGGTTGGCGCAATTGTCCCAGAGGATCTTCTTCTTGTCCTCATCGGAGACACCGAGTTCGAGGAAACTGGACACCGCATCCGGGTACTTGGAGTCCCCGTGCGGGTAGTCCGTCGAGAACACCATCTTGTCGCTGCCGATCCAGTCGATCGCGTACTTCGCAGGCTCCTCGTCAGGCTCGATGGATATCCAGCACTGCCGCTTGAAGTACTCCGTCGGCGCCATCTTCAGTTCGGGGACGAATACGTCCGCCTCCCGCTCGTACCCCTCGTCCAGCCGCCACAGCAGCCACGGCGCCCACGAGCAGTTCGCCTCCAGGAAGGCGGCGCGCAGCTTGGGGTGACGCTCCAGCACACCCCCGCCGCAGAAGCTGGCGAGCGCCATCATCTGCTCAACCGGCTGCGCGAACACGCGGCGCAGCATGAAGTTCGGCTCGAAGTGCTGGCCCACCTGCTTCGCACCCGACGAGGACGACTCGTGGAACCCGATAGTGATGTCGTACTCCTCGAGCGCGCTCCACAGCGGGTCGTAGTACGGGTCGTGCCAGGGTGTGTCCGTCATCTGGTTGGAGCGCATGAACACGGCGCGGAAGCCCAACTCCTTCACCGCGCGCTCAACCTCGGCAACGGCGTCGTCCACGTTGAACGGCGAGACCATCGCCGCGCCGAGAAGCCTGTCCGGCGCCGGAGCGCAGAAGTCGTACATCCAGTCGTTGTAGGCGCGCGCGATCGCGGCTGCGAACGGCGGGTCCATGAACGGCTCGGCCAGCGTGTGCAGCCCCCGCGTGGGGAAGAGCACCGCAACGTCCAAGCCTTCCACGTCCATCGCCTCCAACTGCACCTCGGTGGACCAGCCGCGTTCCGCGTGGCTGGCATAGAGATTCTGGTTGCGCTCGTAGTTGTGCCCGCCCGCCTGGTTCGGATTGGTCGAACGCACGCCTGTCGTCGTGCCCCACGGCCTGCCGTCCGGATGGATGGTGCGCAGGTCGCGCACGTTCGCAGACAGGACGCCGACCTGCGCGTAGTCGCGGTACATCTTGTCCGTGTACCGCTGCCACAGGTCCGGCGGCTCCATGATGTGCATGTCGCTGTCGATGATCCTGAACCCACCCTTGGCCATTGCCGTCCTCCTGTCTCTCTGCTTGTCTATACGCTGGCCGGGACTTCCGCGAGGTTGTAGAGCTCGGCGCAATTGTCCCAGAGGATCTTCCTCTTGTCCTCGTCCGGGAGATCGAGTTCGATGAAGCTGGATACCGCGTACGGGTACTTCGAGTCTCCGTGCGGGTAGTCCGTGGAGAACACCATCTTGTCGCTGCCCACCCAGTCGATGGCGTATTTCGCAGGCTCCTCATCCGGCTCGACGGATATCCAGCACTGGCGCTTGAAGTACTCCGTCGGCGCCATCGTGAGCTCGGGGACGAATACGTCCGCCTCCCGCTCGTACCCCTCGTCCAGCCGCCACAGCAGCCATGGCGCCCAGGCGCAGTTGGCCTCCAGGAAGGCTGCGCGCAGCCTCGGGTGGCGCTCCAGCACGCCGCCGCCGCAGAAGCTGGCGAGCGCCATCATCTGCTCAACCGGCTGTGCGAACACGCGGCGCAGCAGGGTGTTCGACCCGAAGTGGTCGCCCGCCTGCCGTGCGCCGGACGACGAGGCTTCGTGGAACCCGATGGGGATGTCGTACTCTTCGAGCGCGCTCCACAGCGGGTCGTAGAACGGGTCATGCCAGGGCTTGTCCGTCATCTGATTGGAGCGCATGAACACGGTGCGGAAGCCCAGCTCCTTCACCGTGCGCTCCACCTCGGCGACGGCATCGTCCATGTCGAACGGCGAGACCATCGCCGCGCCGAAGAGCCTGTCCGGCGCCGGGGCGCAGAAGTCGTACAGCCAGTCGTTGTAGGCCCGCGCCAGCGCCGCAGCGAACGGCGGGTCCATGAACGGCTCCGCCAGCGTGTGCAGCCCGCGCGTGGGAAAGAGCACCGCGACGTCCAGCCCTTCCACGTCCATCGCTTCCAGCTGCACCTCAGTGGACCATCCGCGCTCCGCGTGGGTCACGTACAACTTCTGGTTGCGCTCGTAGTTGTGGCCGCCTGCCTGGCTCGGCCTGCTCGCGGCACGCACGGGCGCTCCCCACGGTCTGCCGTCAGGATGGACCGTGCGCAGGTCTCGCACGTTCGCCGACGTCACGCCCACCTGGGCGTAGTCGCGGTACTTCTTGTCCGTGTACCGCTGCCACAGGTCCGGCGGCTCCATGATGTGCATGTCGCTGTCGATGATCCTGAACCCACCCTTGGCCATCGCCGCTCTCCTATCGCGCAGGTTCGCCGTTCGGCAGTATCACCGCCACCATCGCTTCGAGGCTCTCGTGCGCCTCGAAACCTTCGTTCACGTCCTCGAGTTCGTACTTGTGCGTGATGAGCTTCTCCACCGGTCTGTCGACCATTGTACGCATGGCCTGCAACGACCGGATGATATGCCTCGGGCCCGCCGAGAAGACACCCTGCACCCGAATGACCTTCCGGGTGAGCAGGGCCGGGTTCGCTTCGAGCAGGCCATAGTCCGTCCACTGCCCGATCACGAGGTAGCGTCCGCCGAAGCGCACCATCTCCAGCCCTTCGCGGAACGCCGTCAGCCCGCCGGACGCCTCGACGATGAGGTCGCCGCCGCGTCCGTCCGTCAGTTCCTTCACGCGCTCGATGCGCGCCTCGGGAGTGTTCCATTCGGTGATGTCCACCGTTTCGCTCGCCCCGAGCTCGCGCGCCAGTTCGAGCCTGCTCTCTGGCGCGCCGACCACGATGACCCGCCCTGCCCCGCCGAGCAGCACCTGGTTGAGCACGCCCATGCCGATGGGGCCGGAGCCCTGCACCACGACCGTGTCGCCGAGGTTGACGCCGCCGATGCGGTCGACGCCGTTCAGCGCCGTATGGTTGCCGATGACGCTCAGCAGCGCGCGCTCGTTCGACATGTCGTCAGGGACGCGCAGCATCCATGGGGTGGCGCTCAACTGGATATACTGTCCGAATCCACCGCGCAGGTACGGCGGTTCGTTGCACAGCGTTGTTCCGTACGACCGGGTGTTCTGGCACGACTCGCCCACCGCACAGCGGAAGCAGCGTCCGCACGGAGCGTCGCGGAATATGACGCGGTCGCCGGGGCGCAGCGGTTCGCCGAGCACGTCCGTCGATATCTCCGGTGATATCTCCGCGATAACGCCGACGTTCTCGTGGCCGAAGATCATCGGAGCAGGCGTCGCGTCTAGGTGCCACGCGTGCACGTCCGTGCCGCAGATGGCTGCCATCTGCATCTGCACGATCGCCCCGCCCGGCTCCATCGGGAGCACGGGGAACTCCTGCACCTCCAGCGGCTTGTTCGCTCCAACGAAAACGGCAGCCTTGCACGTCGTCATGCGCCTAACCCTCCGTCAGTTCCAGACGTTCCGTCCATTCGAGCCAGTCGCGTATCGCCGCCTCCGGCGGGTACTGTGGTTCGTAGCCCAACTCGCGGCGGGCGCGGCTGATGTCGAGCGCATAGTACGCCAGCGGACCCATGCCGCGCGGGTCGAGCCCCGGCCCCACCTCGATCTCGGCGCCGGGGATGACGGTACGGATGGCGTCCGCAAAGTCGTTGAGCGTGTACGTGCGGCCGCTCCCGATATGGAAGACGTGGCCCTCGAAGCTGTCCACGACACACGCTTTGACGACGCTCTGCGCCACGTCGCGCGCGTAGGTGAGGTCGAGCCGCTGGTCGCCGCCCTGCGGGATGACGATGGGACGCCCCGCGACGGCGCTCCGTATCAGCTCGCCCCAGATCATGTTGTGGCTGCCGTGGCGCTCCGCGCCCTTACCGAGGCCATAGATGGCGGCGAACCGCATGGCCGCGAAGTCGATGCCGAAGAGCCGCTTGTACTGGATGCCCATGAGCTCGGAGGCCGTCTTGGCCGCGCCATAGACGCTCCCCATGGGATACGCCGGGAAGTCCTCGTTCACGGGAACCATCTGCGGTTCGAGGTGCTCTTCCGTCATCCGCGAGAGCGCGCCTATCGAACTCGTGAAGGAGACGCGGTCGATGCCGTTCCGCTTCGCCGCTTCGAGGACGTAGACCGTCGCGAGCGCGTTGACCGAGAAGCCGAGTAGCGGGTCGGCGTCCGCCGTGTCCGGGTAGACTGCGGCGAGGTGGCAGATGCGCTCGATGCGGTGCTCCCTGCATGCGTTGTCCAACTGCTCCAGCGACGTGATGTCGCCTTGCACGAACGCGAACTCGTCGCTCACGTCGCGCAGCAGCGTGAAGTCGGGGCGGTTGTCGAACACGACGGGCTCGTGACCCATCGTGAGCAGGTCGCGGGTGACCCAGCACCCGTTCACTCCCAGCCCGCCAGTTACGAGGATGCGCAAGCCTGCCTCCCGATATCAGATGCTGACCGCGGCTTCGACCTCTTCCCTGCTCATGCCGTACACGTCGAGCGCCGTCTCCACGGAGATGTAGCCGTTGCGGAGGTCGGAGGCGACGCGCTCTCGCTCACGCTCCCTCGGGTCGCCAACGCCCGCGGCGGAGGCAGTCTCCATGCGCACCACGTCGCCCGCGGCCATGGGAACGTTGGAGATAATTCCGGTGTAGGCCTTCTCGCTGTCGGTGCCCGGGTTCATCACGACGCGGCCCGGCCTGCCGTTGCCCCCGCCGTTCACGCCGCGCGCCGGAGCGAGAGTTCGCGGCGTGCCACCCGCGTACTGCGCCTGCGAGCGCACGCGGTACTCGCGCCGCAACGCGAGGCCTCCCCGGTACTTCCCCGCACCTCCGGTGTCCGGCACGAGGCAGAACTGCTCCATGTCTACGTCGAACTCGGACTCGATGATCTCGACACCCGTGTACTTCGCACCGCCGGTCCAGGAATGCGCGGTGCCAGTGTAGCCGTCGCCGCCGTCGTACGCGCCGTTGCCGGAGACGATGATCTCGTACTGCACGTAACGCTTCGCCGCGGGGCCGCTCGTGCCCAGCACCACCATGCCGGAAACGCTGTTGTGCGCCACCGCGGGATTGCCCGAAACCTTGCTCAGCGCCTCGAACACCACGTCCTCCACCACCGGCATCGTCATGGAGTAGAAGCCCACGGGCGCGGGAAACGTTGGGCAGATGACGCTGCCATCGCGGAACCGGCATTCAATGGTGCGCGCGAGGCCGTAGTTGTTCGGCATGTCGGAGCCCATCATCGCTATCGCGGCGTAGTTCACCATGCCGCGAACGAACGGAGGACGAGCGTTCACCGGTCCCAGCGACTGGTCGCCCGAGCCGCTGAAGTCCATGACGAGCCGGTCGCCTTCCTTGATGGCCGCGACGTGGATGCGGATCGTTTCGGTGGGGTTGGCGACGTCGTCGATGAACGCCTCGACCTCGACCGTGCCGTCCGGCCAGGTCTCGATCACCTGGCGGGCGCGCACCTCGGTGCGGTCGCCGATGCCCTTGAAGGCGTCCAGCACCGCCTCCTTGCCGTAGGTTTCCACCGTGTGGTTGAGACGCCGGACACCGATACTCCAGAGTGCGCCCGCCTGCGCCTCGAGGTCGCCCAACACAAGTTCCGGCGTGCGGGTGTTGGAACGCAGGAACTGGACGACCTCCTTGTGCAGGACGCGCTCCCGCATGAACTGCACCGGCAGTATTGACAGTCCTTCGCCGAACAGGTCCCGCGCTATCGCGTTGCGCGAGCCGGGCGACTGCCCGCCGATGTCCACCTTGTGGCCCATGCTCGCGCAGAACGCGATGACCTCGTCGCCGGCGAACACGGGCATGACGACGACCATGTCGCTCGGGTGGGGGCAGCCGGAGTGGTACGGGTGGTTCGTGAGGAAGCAGTCGCCCTCGCGCATGTCCTCGACGTCGTAGAACTCGAGCACGCCGCGCACGCAGTCCGGGTAGGCGCCGAGATGCGTGGGCAGCGGCGAGTGCTGGCCAACGACGTTCCCCTCGCGGTCGGTGATACCGGCTGAGAAGTCGTGCGACTCGCGGATGATGGTGGAGTAGCCGGTGCGGAGGACGGCAGCCTGCATCTCGCGAACGATGCCGTCCAGCCGCGCGCGGATGACTTCCTGTGTGATGACGTCCGTCGGCATTACCGTCCCTCCCGCATGGGTGGTGATAACCTATGCGCGCCGCGAGGGGCTGTCAAACCTGCGCGGCGCTTTGCGCGAACGCCTGCGCACCCCTATAGTTCGCGTTCGATCCCACGCAAGGAAGGCCGATTCCAGATGAAGACGGTTGCAGTAGACACGGGCGGAACGTTCACCGACATGGTCGTGCTCGAGCATGAGTCCGGCGAAGTCGACGTGCTGAAGGTCCCGTCCACTCCCCAGGACCCCGGACGCGCAATCATCGACGGCCTGCGCGAACTGCTCGACGCCAACCTCGGGGCCGAGGAAGTCGCTTCGTTCACCCACGGCACGACGGTCGGCACGAACATCCTCGTGCAGGACAAAGGCGCGCGCGTGGGGCTGCTCATCACTGACGGCTTCAGCGGCGTGAACGACGTCTGGCACATCCCGCGGTTCGGCAGCGACCTGTCCGACATCTACGTGGAGAAGAACCCGCCCGTGGAGCCGTGGCTGCGCGAGGAGGTCGTGGAGCGCGTCGACTACCAGGGCAACGTGAAGAAGCCGCTGGACGTGGAGCAGGCGCGTGAAGCCGTGAAGCGGCTCAAGAAGAAGGGTGCGGAGTCTGTCGCGGTCGTGTTGCTGTTCTCGTTCCTGAACCCGGAGCACGAGCGCGCGTTGGGCGAGATGATCAAGGAGGAGTTCCCGGACGGCTCGGTCTCGCTCTCGTCCGAGATACTGCCGCAGATACGCGAGTTCCCCCGCTTAAGCACGACGGTTGCCAACGCCCGGCTCGCTCCCGCGATGATCGACTACCTCGGCAAGCTGGCCGAGGGGCTACGCGGCCTCGGCATCACCACCGAGCAGCTGTACATCATGCAGAGCAACGGGGGCGTCGCGAAGATAACGAGCGTCATCCCCATCACCACCCTGCTCTCCGGCCCGTGCGCCGGTTCAGAAGCGGGGATGCAGATAGCCGACTCCGCCGGTTTCTCCAACATGGTGTCGTTCGACATGGGCGGGACGAGCAGCGACATCGCGCTCGGCGAGAACGGCTCCGTGCTGGAGCAGACGTCCGTACTCATCGGCGACTGGGAGATAGCGGCGCCCATGCTGATGATCAACACCATCGGCGCGGGCGGCGGCACCATCGCGTGGATAGACGGCGGCGGCGCGCTGCAGGTCGGTCCGCACAGCGCGGGCGCAGACCCGGGCCCCGTCGCGTACGACAAGGGCGGCACTCAGCCGACCGTCACCGACGCCAACCTGCTGCTCGGCTTCCTCCACCCGGAGTACCTGCTTGGCGGGAAGGTGAAGACGAACAGGCAGAAGGCGTACGAGGCCGTCGCCGACATGGGCAAGCAGCTCGGCATCGAGCCGATGGCAACGGCGGAGGGCATCATCCGCATCATCAACGCGAAGATGGAGGAAGGCATCCGCGAGGTCTCCACCGAGCGCGGGTACGATCTCCGCAACTTCGTGCTCGTCGCCTTCGGCGGCGCGGGGCCGGTGCACGCCGGACGGCTCGCCGCCGACCTCGGCATGAGCAAGGTCGTCGTGCCGCCGATGCCGGGCGTAAGTTCGGCGCTCGGCCTCATCATGGCGGACCCGCGCCGCGACTTCGTGCGCTCCCGCCTGACCGACCTGGAGCAGTTGGGAGCAGGCGAGCTCGGCTCCATCTTCGCGGCGCTGCGCGACCACGCAATCGGCGAGTTCAAGGCGGACGGCTTCGACGAGGACTCGATCGGCTGCACGTTCTCGGTCGACCTGCGCTACCAGGGACAGGGCTACGAGCTGAACGTCCCCGCCGGCGACGACGTGAACCTGAGCGCGCAGGCCATCGCCGACATACGGGAGCGGTTCGACCAGGCGCACGAGCAGCTGTTCGGGCACAGCGCCAAGACCGAGCCGGCGGAGGCAGTGAACTACCGCGTCCGCGCGACGGTGCGGGTGCCGAAGTTCTCCATGAAGCGCCACGAGCGCGCTACGGGGTCAGCGGACAGCGCGAAGATCGGCGAGCGCGAGGTGTATTTCGACCGCGCGTCCGGCATGACGCCGACGCCGGTATACGAGCGCACGCTGCTCGCGCCCGGCCACGAGGTCGCAGGCCCTGCCATCGTCGAGCAGCTGGACAGCACGACGGTGGTCTACCCCGGTCAGCAGGCTCTCGTCGA
Organism: Dehalococcoidia bacterium; assembly: GCA_965116305.1. Lineage (GTDB taxonomy): Bacteria > Chloroflexota > Dehalococcoidia > Lucifugimonadales > Australimonadaceae > Bin16. Next base: position 1,291,180 of record OZ220673.1, read on the forward strand.
CGACTACGGGAACCTGATCATCTCGATCGCATAAGCGCAGCGCCCTGTCAAGTCATCGGCAGCACAGGCCCCCTCTCGGCGCCGCGTGCGCGGAGTCGCGTTGCCAACGCGAAATCCCTCGTAAAGTGAAATCTTTCACTTGACATTAACGCTCGTGGCTGATATGCGTTTGCCGCCTCTATGCCGTGAACGGCGGACGAGGAGACTACATGGATAGCAGGGGGAGGACCTGATGCACTTCGGACCCATTCGCGCAAGAATCCTGTTGGCGTTCGCTGCGCTGATGAGCACGGCGCTCATCGTCGTTGCGTGCGGGGCAGACCCGACCGCGACGCCGACGCCCGTGCCGCCGACCGCCACGCCTACGGCAGCTCCGGCCATGGACGACAAGCCGGACCCGACGCCGACGCCCGTGCCGCCGACGCCTACTCCCACGCCTGAGCCGCAGGTGCTCAAGCTCGGTTTCACCGTTCCGCAGTCCGGCTCCTACGCCCGCTGGGGGCGGCTCGTCTCCGCCATGCAGTGCGCCATCGACGAGGTGCACGCCAGCGGCGAACTCGGCAACACGACCATCGAACTTCTCCCCGAGGACTCGAAGGCTGACCAGGCGGAGGGCGTCTCCGGACTCCGCAAGCTCGCCACGGTCAACGACGCTCCAGTCGTCATGACCATCTTCACCGGCATCGGCCTCGCTCAGAAGCCGGTAGCTTCCGAACTCGAAGTGGTGCTGTTCAGCTCCGGCATCCAGAACCCCATGTTCGCCTACGACAGCCCGTGGGTGTTCCGCAACGCGCTGAACACCACCCTCAACGCCGACGCGCTGATCCGCTGGCTGGACGACTACGCCGGCGGCTCCGGCGAAGACCTCAACGGCCTGCGCTTCGCCTACATCAAGGAGGAGGGCAACGACTCGATCGACCTGCAGGTCGACCGGCTGCACGTGCTCGCCGACGCGCTTGGCTTCGAGATCGTGGCCGAGGAGACGTTCCAGAAGGACGACGTGTCGTTCGACACGCAGATCACGAAGATCAAGGCCGCCGAGCCGGACGTCGTCCAGCTGATGTCGCTCGGTAAGGAGATGGGCCTCATCATCAACACGATGGCCCAGCAGGGGCTCCAGCCCACGTACACCATCTCCGGCGGCGGAGCCGAAGGCAACACGGAACTGATCGACGTGGCCGGCGCAGCCGCGAACGGCTTGGTCTACTCCGCCCCGGGTCAGTTCGACAAGGAAGCCGACGCGCGAGCGCCTCGCTTCATCGACTGCTACGCGGGGAAGGAAGGCAACGACCCCGACACCTACGCCACTCACTTCTACGACGGCACGCTCGTCATCGCTGAGGCGCTGAAGCTGGGCGCAGACGCAACCTCTTCAGAGTCGATGCGCGACCATATCGCGCAGGTCGACGAGATCGTCGGCCTCGCCGGACTCTGGGTCTTCGACGAGGGCGGCGACGCCTGGGCGCCGCCGGGTATCGGCCATGTCGTGAACGGCGAGTTCGTCAACCTCGTCCCGCAGATCGAGCCGTACCGGGACATCCAGTAGGGAATGACTGAACAAGGGGCTCCTCCGGTTGGAGGAGCCCCTAAGACTTCTCAGTGGAAACCTTCATCCAGATAGGCATCAACGCCCTCTCGCTCGGGGCGATTTACGCCCTGCTCTCGCTGGGGTTCGCCGTCATCTACAACACCGTGCGCATCTTCCACGTGCTGCACGGCGCGGCGTTCCTCATAGCTGGTTACTCGACATGGTGGCTGGCACAGGAACAGGGGCTGCCCATCTTCTTTGCGGCCTCCATCGCAGTCATCTTCGCAGGCGCTTCCGGCATCTTCATGGAACTCGCCGTCTACCGGCGGCTCCGCGTGCGCGGCGCGGGCTTCCTCGTCTCGTTCCTCGGTTCGCTCGCGGCGCTCTTCTTCTTCGAAGGCCTGCTGCTCACCATCGCACGCACAACCGCCCGCCTGCCTCGGCCCGGCGGTCCGCTGCCAACCTTCAACCTGCAGATCGAAGCGCTCGACATCGACCTGTTCATCAAGTGGCACGCGGTGAATACCATCGTGCTGGTCGCCATCCTCGTTGTCGCCGTGACGCTCTTCTTCCGATACACGAAGTGGGGCCGCATGATTCGCGCCATCGCATCGAACCCCGACCTCGCTGTCGCGGTCGGCATCAACGCCTCGCAGGTCTACCTGATGGTATTCGTGCTCGGCTCCATGCTGGCCGGCATCGGCGGCGTGATGCAGACGTACGAGGGCGGCGTCATCCCGAACGTCGGCATCCGGCTGGCCATCACGGCGGCGGGCGGCGTCATCATCGGCGGTATCGGCAGCATGCCCGGCGCGGTCGTGGGCGGACTGGCGCTCGGGCTGGCCCAGACCATCGCGAGCTACTACTTCGGCGGCAACTGGGCGATACCCGCAGGGTTCATCCTGCTGCTGCTCGTCATCCTCTTCCGGCCCTACGGACTTCTGGGAACGCGCGAACACCGCGAACTGCGGAGGCTGCTGTGACCACCGACGCACAGGAACCGCAAGCACTCAGTGACGGAGAGGTCAACGAGGGGCAGGCCGAAGCAGTCGAGGTCCTAGAGGGCTGGCACGCTGTCGTGACCTCCAGCCGCGTGCTCATCGGCTTCGGCGCGCTCATGCTGCTGGCGCTGATCCCGTTCGCCACCGGGCACTGGACCGGCGTGCACGTGACCACGATTCACGCCATCGGGAGCGTCGCGGTGCTGGCCATCGCAGCCCTGCAGCGGCGGTACGGCCTGGGTGCGTTCGCGCTCTTCATCCTGGTCCTCTCCCTGCTGTGGCGGTTCGAGTGGGGGCTGAGCGACGAATACATGGCGCATCTCATCGTCGTCGCCAGCGTCTTCTCCATCCTTGCGTCCTCGCTGAACATGTCGGTCGGCTACACGGGGCTGATGAGCCTCTCACACGCCGGGTTCATGGGCGTTGGCGCGTACGCGTTCGCCGTCCTTACGACGGAGACGCTCAACCCCCCGCCCGGCGCCGAGGTGTTCAACCTCCCCTACTGGCCGTCCATCATCGTCGCAGGCATCGTCGCTTCCATCGTGGCGTTCATCGTCTCTCCCATCCTGCGGCTGCGCGGCCACTTCTTCGTGCTGGCAACCGTCACGGTCATGCTGAGCCTTTCGCAGGTGGTCCTCGCATGGCGGTGGATGACGAACGGCTCGCTGGCCATCCGCGAGGTGCCGCGTCCGGTCATCTTCGGCTACGCGTTCGACACCGCCGAGAAGTTCATCCTGTTCAGCATCCCCGTCACCATCATCTGCGTCATCATCCTCTGGCGGCTGGTTGAGTCCCCGTACGGGCGCGTACTGACGACGATCCGCGCCAACCCGGCGGTTGCAGAAAGCATCGGCAAGAACGTCGGCTTCGTGCGGCTGCGCGTCTACGTCATCACCGCGTTCTTCGCAGGCGTCGCGGGCGCGGTCTACGTCTCCTACGTCACGGTCGCAGCGCACTCGCAGTACCTCGTGGAGTTCAGCACGTTCCTGCTCATCATGGTGGTGCTGGGCGGCTCCGGGCGGTGGCTCGGCGCGGTGCTGGGCGCGATCGCCTACGTCACGGTGTCGGAGGTAGTGCGCTACGTGCCGGAGATCACCGAGTGGTTCCACTCCTACATCTCGTTCTTCCCCGTCATCCCCGGCGAGAAGACAGGCGGCATCACCACGATGACGTGGGGCGCGCTCCTCTTCTTCCTCATGCTGTTCAGGCCGCAGGGGATCATCGGCAGGTACCGGCTGGAGTAGCGCGGCATGGCGATACTGGAAGTCAGGAATGTCAACAAGAGTTTCGGCGGGAATCTCGTGCTCGAGAACGTGAGCATGAACGCCGAGCTCGGCCAGGTGACGAGCCTCATAGGGCCGAACGGCGCGGGGAAGTCCACGCTGCTCAACATCGTCTCCGGGTTCCTCAAGGCGGACTCCGGGAGCGTCATGATGGACGGTCGCGAGATTATCGGGTCGCCACCGTTCAAGTGCTTCAAGGCCGGCATCGCGCGTACGTTCCAGGACTCGCAGGTGCTCTTCTACATGAACGGGCTGGACAACGTCGTTGTCTCGTCGCCGGGCCAGCGCGGCGAGTTGGAGTACAACGCGCTCCTGCGTCCGAGGATGGTCGCCGCTGAGGAGCGGGAACGCAGCGCCGAGGCGATGGAGCACCTGACTGAGTTGAACATCCAGTCGAAGGCGACGAGCCTGGCGCAGGCGCTCTCCTACGGCCAGCAGAAGCTGCTGGAGTTCGCGCGGATGCTGAACTCGCGCGCGCAGGTGTTCCTGCTGGACGAGCCGATGGCCGGCATCCACCCGGACCTCATCGCGGGACTGAGCGCAATGATCCGCTCCGCCGCCGTGGACCACGGCAAGGCCGTCATCCTCGTCGAGCACAACCTGAAGGTCGTCATGGACGTGTCGGACTACGTCGTGGTGGTGCGCGGGGAGGTCGTCGTGGAAGGCCCGCCGTCCGAAGTCGAGAATGACGAACGCCTCACGAGCGCGTTCCTGGGATTCGTGTCGAATGCCGCTACTTGAGACCCAAGACCTGCTCGTCTCCTACGGCCCGAAGCAGATCCTGAACGGGGTCAGCATGGGCGTGGAGGCCGGGAAAGTGACGACCATCGTCGGCCACAACGGCGCGGGCAAATCCACGCTCATCAAGGGCGTCTACGGCATCGCGCGGGTTACCGGCGGCTCCGTCACGTTCGACGGCCACGACATCACGAACCACGCACCGTACGACAACATCAAGGACGGCATCGGCTACCTCGCGCAGGGCGGACAGGTCTTTGCCGACCTTCCGGTCGAGGACAACCTCAAACTCGGCGGCTACGCGCTGCCCAACGAGGTTATCCCCGAGCGGCTCGAGCAGGCGTACAAGATGTTCCCGATTCTCGACCGCCGACGCCGCTCCGACGCCGACACGCTCTCCGGCGGGGAGCGCCAGATGCTGGCGATCGCCATGACGCTGATGCTCAAGCCGAAGCTGATGCTCATGGACGAGCCATCCGGTGCGCTCGCGGGCCCCATCCTCGAGCAGATATCGGGCATCATCCGCAACCTCGTTGAGGCGGTCGGCATCGGCATCCTGCTCGTGGAGCAGAACGTGGAGCTGGGCATCCGGGTCGCGGACAACGTCCACGTTGTCGAGGCGGGCAAAGTCATCTTCAGCGGCACGCCCGACGACCTGAGCGACCCCGAGGCCCGCAAGCGCCTGCTCGGTCTGGCGTAAGCCACGCGATACAGTACCCACGATACGCTGCGCAGAGCTTTGCAAATGAGTAGTGGTAGGTTACACTTACCAGTGTTGTATGATACTTAGCTTCCGGCACAAAGGGCTTGAACTTCTCTACGAGAAAGGAGACCGCAGACGCATCCAGCCCATGTACGCCGATAAAGTGGCGCGTATCCTCGCCCGCCTTGACGTGGCAGAACGCCCGCAAGACATGGGCTTGCCGGGTTACCGGCTCCACCCGCTCCAGGGCGACCTATTCGGTTACTGGGCGGTCAGTGTCTCGGGCAACTGGCGTATCACATTCCGGTTCGAGGGCACCAATGTCCGAGACGTGGACCTCGTCGACTATCACTAGGAGGAACAACCATGGCGATGCACAGCCCTCCGCACCCTGGCCTCTCCGTCCGCTACGATTGTCTTGAGCCGCTCGGACTCAGCGTTACCGAGGCAGCAACTAACCTGGGCGTGAGCCGTAAGCAGTTGTCCGATATCGTGAACGGTCACTCGGGCATCTCGCCGGAGATGGCGATCCGTTTGGACAAGGCGTTCGGTGGCGGCGCGGACACCTGGTACCACCTCCAGGCCTCCTACGACCTCGCCCAAGCGAAGAAGTCCAGCGGACACATCAAGGTCAAGCGCGTCGGCCACGTGGCCTGACCCATCGGCACATGGCTACTACTGACGTCATCACCCAGGAGGTCATCCGCGCGCGGCTGGACGGCATCGTGCGTGAGATGCAGGCCGCCGTGCTCCGCACCGGCTTCTCCACCATCATCCGCGAGTCGCACGACTTCTCCGCCGGCATCACGGACGTCTCCGGCGCGGTCGTTGGCCAGTACTCTCCCCTGCCCACCCACCTCGGCGCATACCCGGACTGCGTACAGGGCGTCCTCGATTTCTATCCGCTCGACGAGATGGAAGAGGGTGACTGTTACCTAGCGAATCATCCGTATTACTCCGGCTGTCCGCACCCGAACGACATGGTCGTGGTGCTGCCCGTCTTCCATGAGGGCGAGGTCATCGCGTTCTGCGCGAGCATGGGGCACAAGGCCGACATCGGCGGGCAGTCGCCCGGCTCGCGGAACACGATCGCGCGGGACGTTTTCGGCGACGGCCTGCAGATCATGCCGGTGCTGTTCCAGCGCGGCGGCGCTATGAACAAGGAGGTTGCGCAGTTCCTGCGGGCGAACAGCCGCACGCCGGAGCTGGTCATCGGCGACCTCGGAGCGCAGGCTGGCGCGCTGCGCAGCATCGGCGCGGCGCGGCTGAAGACGCTCGCGAACGAGTACGGCGGCGAGACGCTCACCGCCGCATTCGGCGACATCATCGAGCGCGTCGAGGCGCGCGTCCGGGGTCACTTCGCGGAGTGGGCGGACGGCGCAGCGGAGGCGGAGGCGCTCGTCGACGACATCGTCGACCCGTCGACTACGATCCGGCTGCACGTCGCGGCCATCAAGCAGGGTGACCGGCTCACGCTCGACTTCTCCGGCTCCGGCGACCAGAGCGCCGGGCCCATCAACGTGCGTCCGCCGTTCATCCGGGGCATGGCGTACTTCGCCGCCATCGCGATGATGGACCCGAGCGTCCCGAACAACGGCGGGCTCGCGCGGGCGGTCGAGTGCCGCTTCCGCGAGGGGAGCATCATGGACCCGCACTTCCCCGGGCCGGTGGGGTTCTACTCGACGACGATGGCGGCGATAGAGGACGTGGTGTTCGAAGCGATGAGCAAGGTCGCCGGACGCCCCGCGGTCGCGCACAACGCCGCCTCCTCGATGGTCGTGCTCGGTACGTCCGGCGAGGGCCGCGCCCGCTACGTGCAGTACGAGCTGCTGCGCTCCGGCAACGGCGCGCACACCGGCGGCGACGGCTACACCGGCACCGGCCACTCGTGGGCGGGCGGCGCGAAACTGACCAGCGTGGAGATACTCGAGTCCGAGTTCGACGTGGAGCTGCAGCGCTTCTCCCTCATCCCGGACTCCGGAGGGCCGGGCGCGAACCGGGGCGGGCATGGCATCCGGCGGGAGTACCGGGTGCTCAAGGAGAGCAAGTACTCCGGCGGCACCGCACGGCAGAACGACCCGCCCCACGGCGTGGAGGGCGGACTGCCCGGACGCCCGGGCGTCATCACCATCAACCCGGACACCGAGAACGCCGTCGAATACCGCGGCCTCGTCTCCAACCTGCTGCTCAACGCGGGCGACGTCATCCGCATCGACACGGGCAGCTCCGGCGGCGCGGGCGATCCGAAGCGGCGCGACCCCGCACTCGCGGCGTCGGACCTGCGCAACGGCTACGTCACTCCGGAGCAGGCCGAGGGCGTCTACGGCCTCGACGCGTCGGCCATCGAGCGGGCGCTGTCGCTGGAGTAGGGGTTCCTAGTTCAGCACACCGCAGGCGATGCGCCCTCCGGCTCCTCCGATAGGCTGGGTGTTGTGGTCGTCGCGGTTCTCGTGGACAACGATGGCGGACCCGTCGTCGTCCATCAGCAGGTCCGGGCTGACCAGGGTCGTGAACAGTTCGGCCTGCACGATGCCATCAGTGGTGGCGTAGATATTGGGCAGATCGCCGTTGTCCGGGCCGTCGGGGTTGAGCAGCCCGTGCTGTCGGTCGTCCACGTTGATGTGTCCGCCCGACGCCTTGAAGTCCGGCGTGCACGCCCCGACCGAGTGGATGTGGATGCCGTGCGGACCGGGTTCAATGCCTTCCACCATGACCGTCACCAGGAATCCCCCTGAGCCCTGCTGCATGACGACAGTGCCTATGGCGTCGCCTTCCACATCCCGCATCTCGGCAGTGTAACGCGCATCGCCCCAACTGCTGCTGTCGTTGCCACACGCGGCGGCCACGAGCATCAGCGCAACTGCCGCTATCAAAACGGAACCGGGGTTCCCGATCCTTGTCTGCATCACGATTCCACCCCCGTCAGGCGTCGCGTCATGGTACAACAGGAACATTGACGAGAACGCGTGGGTTGGGCATCCATCGAGCGTGCGCTGGCGCCGGAGTAGGGTTCCAGGAGAACTTCCGGGGAACACAGCTGTTCATTTCTGCTCACTCGGGCCGATCTTACCTCTGAATCCGGGGCTGCGCGTGAGCAGCCCGGCTGCTCAATACTGCTCATCCGCTGTTCATTTGTGCTCATCAACCCTTCATTCCTGCTCGTTCCTGCTCACAAGCCCCAAGGCGCGGCGAGGAGCCATCACCCGTGCTGCGTCGTCGGTAACAGCGTAAGCGGGGATGGGGCGTCGGCATAAGGGGCAGATGTCACAAGTCCTCGCCTGCGCTTTGCCCCTCCGCTATCATGCTGTCCGCACCGAGCGTAATACTCCGTAAGAGGAGGGACCGCGATGCTTTCTCAGCAGGACAACGAGCGCTACACGCGCGTCGGCAAGGGCACGCCGATGGGCGAGCTGATGCGCCGCTACTGGCACCCCATCGCCGGAACGTCGCAGATGATGGGCGAAGACCCCACGATGGCAGTGAGGCTCCTCGGTGAGGACCTCGTGCTCTACCGGACGCCGGACAACGAGTTCGGCCTCATCGAGCAGCGCTGCGCCCATCGCGGCGTCGACATGCTCTACGGCATCCCCGAGAAGGAGGGCATCCGCTGCTGCTACCACGGCTGGCTGTACGACTTCAACGGTCAGTGCCTGGAGCAGCCGTCCGAACCGACGGGCAGCACGTACAAAGACAAGATCAGGCTCACGGCGTACCCGGTGCAGGAGCTGCACGGGCTCATCTGGGCCTACCTGGGGCCGCAGCCCGCGCCCCTGCTCCCCCGCTGGGACGTCTTCGCGTGGGAGGAGAACGTTACGCGCCGCATCCAGGCCAGCACCCTCCCCTGCAACTGGCTGCAGTGCGTCGACAACGCGCTCGACCCGACGCACTTCGAGCACCTGCACGGCTACTACGGCACGTGGGTCAACGCGCAGAAGGGCCAAGGCGAGGAGTGGGCGAACCGCCTGCCCCAGCGGGCGAAGCATCACCTGAAACTGGGGTTCGAGCGGTTCGAGCACGGCGTCGTCAAGCGGCGCGTCACGGCAGGCATCGACGAGACGCACCCAGACTGGCAGACCGGCCACCCGATCGTGTTCCCCTACACGCTGAAGATCGGCGGCGGCGAAGGCGCGCACCGCTTCCTGCTCCGCGTCCCCATCGACGACGAGCACACGTGGTACGTGCGCTACACCACAACCGTGCACCCGGCCGACGCCAACATACCCGTTCAAGCGTTCGGCTCCATCCCGGTCGAAGAGCACCCGCTCTACGACGAGAAGGGGCGCCTCGTCAGCACGGACGTGCCGGGGCAGGACCAGATGACGTGGGTCGCGCAGGGCCCCATCGTGGACCGGACGCGCGAGAACCTCGGCGTGACCGACGCGGGCATCATCCTCTACCGCAAGGTAATGGAGGAGAACCTCCGGATCGTCGAGGACGGCGGCGACCCGATGAACACCTTCCGCGACCCCGCGCAGAACGAGTGCATCCTGCTGCCGAACGAGGCAGCCCCGTTCCCCGGCTTCGACGAGCCGGGCGGGCCGTGGTTCGGCGTCATGCCGCGCAAGCCGGACGTGGAGGTGTCGCTGCTGTAGCAGCGAGGCTCACCGAGCGGTGAGCGGCCTTCCGGCGTGCGCGACACAGGCGCCACAGGGCACCCCATCCCAGCCTTCCCCATCGAGGGGGAAATGATCAGCCGCCGCGCGACAGTTGACGCCAGGCGGCGGTCGCCGACGACCGCTGAAGGTTCTCCTCGACGCTGAGCGCCGGGTCCCAGTCGTTGGCGATGACGCGCATGCCGTTGAAGCCGTCCGACTCCTCGGACGCGAGCCAGACGGCGGGCGGGCCCATGACCTCCGGCTGCACGAGCGCGGAGAAGTCGCGGCTGGGGTCGCGGTCTACGAACATCGTGTTCGTGCCGCCGCCGGGGAGCAGCGCGTTCGTCGTGACGCCGGTGCCCTCCAACTCGGGCGCCATCGCGGCCACCATCGCCTCATGGGTCGCCTTGCTCGGCCCATAGGGGATGTTGCGCGTCATGGTGTCGAGGCTGGTCGTGATGCCGATGACGCGACCCCAACCCCGCTCGAGCATGCCCGGCACCGCCGCGCGCGCCATCAGGAACGGCCCGGTCGAGTTGACTGCGATCATCCGCTCCCACACCTCCACCGGCTGCTCCCAGAATCGGAGCGGTCTGTCCGACGGCGGCAGGAGCGAACGGTGGTGCACTCCGGCGAGGTTGACGAGCACGTCCAGGCTCCCGTGTGTGTCGACGGTACTCTGCACGACGCGCTGGGCCTCGTCCCATCTGCTCGTGTCCGCGACGAGCGTGGAGACCGCGGCGTCGCCCGCGACCTCGCGGGCCTCGTTCGCCGTCTGCTGGAGCCAGTCGTCCTTGATGTCGAGCATCGCGACCCTTGCCCCGGCGCGCAGCATCGCAAGCGCGATCACCCGCCCCATGCCTATGGGGCTGCCCGCGCCCGTAACCAGCGCCACTTTGCCGTCGAGCCTTACGTCAGCCATAACACTCCTCCAGTCCTCATCAGCGGCAGACCGCCTGCACGGCCTCGACGATGCGTCCTGCCGTCGGGGTGATGTAGTCCTCCTCCGCCTGGTGGTAGGGGATCGGCACGTCGGGGATGGCAACCCGCTTTATCGGGGCTCTCAACGACTCGAATCCTTCTTCCGCGATGGTGGCCGCGATCTCGGATGCGACGCCGCAGCTCCTCTGCGTTTCGTCGGCGACGACCACGCGTCCGGTCCTGCCAACGGAGCGCAGGATCGTTTCCTTGTCGAGCGGCACCAGTGTTCTCGGGTCCACGACCTCGGCGTCTATCCCCTGCCCCGCGAGCGTCTCCGCAGCCTCCAGCGCCCGGGACACCATGATGGAAGTCGCCACGATGGTGACGTCCGAGCCCTCCCGCTTCACGTCGGCCACCCCGAGAGAGATGTCCCCGCCGGTCGACTCATCGACCTCGCCTACCAGTGGATGCAGCCGCTCGTGGTCGATGAAGATGGTCGGGTTGTCGCTGCGGACAGCCGCCTTGATAAGGCCCCGCACGTCCGCCGGGCTCCCCGGAACGCAGATCTCCAACCCGGGCGTGTTCCAGTACATGGCCTGGGGCGCTATCGAGTGCTGGAGCCCGCCGGCCCCTCGGATACCTGCGCGCATGTGGAACACCACGGGACACGTCACCTGCCCCCGTGTGCCGTAGTGCGCCTGGGGGGCCTCGTTGGCGATCTGGGGAAACGCCTCGAACGAGAACGCCCCCGTGCCGATGGCCACGATGGGCCGCAGCCCGGTCAGCGCCGCGCCCACGGCGATACCGCAGTAGCCGAGCTCGGCGATGGGCGGGCTGGTGATGCGGTCTCCGAACCGCTCGCGCAGCGGGCCCCACACCGCCGGGTCGCCCTGCAGTCCGCCGAACCCCGCCCCCATCAGGACGACGCTCTCGTCCTCGGCGAGCGCCTCCTGGATGCCGATGGCCATCGCCTCCGAGTAGGTCATCTGCCTCATCGCTGCCCCTCTTGGGCGAAGACGTAGTCCATCGCGCTCTCCGGTGTTGGCATCGGGCTCGACAGGGCGAACTCACGGGCTTCCTCGGCCTCCCTGCGGGTGATGGCGTCGACCTCCTCGATCTCCTCTCGCGTCATGGCCCCTTCCTCGACGAGGCTCCGGCAGAGGAGCGAGACCGGGTCGGAGTCGGCCAGCCAGTCCCGCAGGCGTTCGTCGGCAGTGTCCGAGTCCCAGGTCCACGCCATCCGGTGGGGGCCGCCGATCAGCTGCGGGAACTGGCCCCGGTTGCCCGGCCAGCGGTCCAGGCGCGACTCGATGAAGAACGGTCCTTCCCCCTCACGGGCCCGGCCGACGAGTCCGGCCAGCAACTCTCCGACCTGCCTCACGTCGCTGCCGTCGACCACGTGTGCCTCGACGTTCATCGCCCTGGCGACGTCGGCCAGCTGTGTCGCCGCGAACGAGGGCGACGGGGCCTCGCCCTGACGACGGCCCTCCGGAGGCACGCTGTTGTTCTCGCACATCATGATCAGCGGCAGGTTCCACAGCGAGGACATGTTGAGCGCTTCGTGGAACGCGCCCTCTTCGAGCACGCCGTCGCCGAAGAACACCAGCGACACCTGGTCGGTCCCGCGCTTCTTTATCGAGAACGCTGCGCCGGCCGCCATCGGAACGCCTCCGCCGACGATGGCCGACGTCTGGAGCACGCCCAGGTGTTTAGCGATGACGTGGAACGTGCCGCCGCGCCCCTTGTTATAGCCCGTCGTGCGGCCGATGATCTCGGCGATCACGGGGCCCGGCTCTCCGCCTCGAGCGATCACGTGCCCGTGGTTCCGGTGGGTCGTAAACATGTAGTCGTCCGGCCCCAGGGCCATGCATGCCCCGACCCCCGTGGCCTCCTGCCCGATATAGACGTGATAGTGGCCCCTTATGAGGTCGTCGAAGCTCGTGGCCAGATCGATGACCTGTTCCTCGACACGCCGGATGAGCATCATGCGGTGCAACGCGCTCTTCAGGTTGAGCACCGCCGTTCCTGCGGTTGCCATGTCACACCCCCTTGCGCCCGCATTGTAGTCCTGACGCTCCATCCCTACCCCGCGCGGACCGATTGCGGTAGCATCCGGCGCATGAGTACAGCAGACGTCATCACCCAGGAAGTCATCCGTGCGCGGCTGGACGGCATCGTGCGGGAGATGCAGGCCGCGGTGCTCCGTACCGGCTTCTCCACCATCATCCGCGAGTCCCACGACTTCTCCGCAGGCATCACCGACCGCGACGGCAACGTCGTCGGCCAGTACTCGCCGCTGCCCCCGCACCTCGGCGCGTACCCGGAGTGCGTGAAGGGCGTCCTCCAGTTCTACTCGTTCGAGGAGATGGAGGAGGGCGACTGTTTCCTCATCAATCACCCCTACTACTCCGGCTGCCCGCACCCTAACGACATGGTTGTCGTGCTGCCGGTATTCCACGAGGGGCGCGTCGTCGCGTTCTGCGCCAGCATGGGCCACAAGAGCGACATCGGCGGGCAGTCGCCCGGCAGCCGGAATACGCTCGCACGCGACGTGTTCGGCGAGGGGCTGCAGATCATGCCGGTCAAGTTCCTCTCGAAACGTGAACCGTTGTACGAGACGCACCAGATGCTGCGCGCCAACAGCCGCACGCCGGAGCTGGTCATCGGCGACCTCGGCGCGCAGGCGGGCGCGCTCTGGAGCATCGGTTCGACCCGGCTGAAGCACCTGATGGACGAGTACAGCCAAGAGACGGTGGTCGACGCGTTCGAGCAGATCGGCCTCCGCACCGAAGCGCGCGTGCGCCAGGAGATACGGCAGTGGCCTGACGGCGTCTACGAGGCGGAGGCGTTCACCGACGACATCGTCGACCCGAACCGGAAGCTTCGCCTGCACGTCGCCGCCATCAAGCAGGGCGACTCGCTCACCCTCGACTTCTCCGGCACCGACGACCAGAGCCCCGGCCCCATCAACGTCCGCCCGCCGTTCATCCACGGCATGGCGTACTACGCCGTCATAGCGATGATCGACCCCGGCGTACCGAACAACTTCGGGCTCGCGCGGGCGGTCGAGTGCCGCTTCCGCGAGGGCACGGTACTCAACCCGACGTTCCCCACGCCGGTCGGCTTCTACTCGATGACGCTTTCCACGGTGGAGGACATCATCTTCGAGGCGCTGAGCCAGGCCGCGGGACGCCCCGCCGTCGCACACAACGCCAGCAGCGGCATGGTGGTGATGGGCACGGTGGGGGGCGGACGGCGCTACGTGCAGTACGAGCTGATGATGTCCGGCAACGGCGCGCACCACGGCGGCGACGGCTGGACCGGCACCGGCCATTCGTGGGGAGGCGGCAGCAAGATCACGAGCGCGGAGATCCTCGAGTCCGAGTTCGACGTCGAGATGCAGCGCTTCGAGCTCGTGCAGGACACCGGCGGGCCGGGCGAGTACCGGGGCGGGCTCGCGATGCGGCGCGAATACCTCGTCAAGCAGCCGAGCCGCTACGCCGGAGGCAGCCCGCGCAACCTCGCGCCCGCGCACGGCGTCGTGGGCGGCATGGACGGCGTGGGCGGCGCGGTGACGGTCAACCCCGGCGCAGACGACGAGCGGCGGTACGTCGGCATCATCTCGAACGTCATGGTCGAGCAGGGCGACGTCGTGCGCGTCGAGACCGGCAGCGCGGGGGGCGCGGGCGACCCCGCCGAGCGCGACCGCGAGCGCGTCGTGAGCGACCTGCGCAACGGCTACATCAGCACGGACGCCGCCATCCAGATCTACGGGCTGGACGAGGAGGCCATCAGCGAGGCCCTCGCGGTCCAGGCGGAATGAGCGCGCCAGGCCCGGACGTCATCACGCAGGAGGTGGTCCGCGCGCGGGTGGACGGCATCATGCGCGAGATGCAGGCCGCCGTCATGCGCACCGGCTTCTCCACCATCATCCGCGAGTCCCACGACTTCTCCGCAGGCATCACCGACCGCGACGGCAACACGGTCGGCCAGCACTCGGCGCTCCTCCAGCACCGCGGCGCGTACCCGGACTGCGTGAAGGGTGTCCTGCAACACTACCCGCACGAGGCGATGGAGGACGGCGACTGCTACCTCATCTCCGACCCGTACTCGTCCGGCTGCCCGCACCCCAACGACATGGTCGTCGTGACGCCCGTCGTCGTGGACGGCGAGGTCGTCGCGTTCTGCTCCTCGATGGGGCACAAGAGCGACATCGGCGGGCAGTCGCCCGGCAGCCGGAACGCGATCGCGCGCGACGTGTTCGGCGAGGGGTTGAACATCGCGCCGGTACGCTTCCACCGCCGCCGCGAGCCGGTGAAGGAGGTGATGCAGTTCCTCACGGCCAACAGCCGTACGCCGGAGCTGGTCATCGGCGACCTGAACGCACAGGCGGGAGCGATGTACACCATCGGCGCGGGGCGGCTGAAGGAGCTGTTCGCGCAGTTCGGCACGGAGACGGTCACCGGCGCGTTCGCGGACACGGCGCGGCGGACGGAGGCGCGCGTGCGGGCCGCCATCGCCGAGTGGCCGGACGGCGAAGCCGAGGCCGAGGGGTACGTGGACGACATCGTGGACAAGAGCAAGGCCGTCCGCATCCACGTCCGCATCGAGAAGTCCGGCGACGGTCTGCTCGCCGACTTCTCCGGCTCCGACGACCAGAGCCCCGGCCCCATCAACGTGCGCCCACCGTTCATCTACGGCATGGCCCAGTTCGCGCTCATCGCGATGATCGACCCGAACCTGTACGGCAACGCGGGGCTGGCCCGGACGATCGAGTTCCACTTCCGCCCCGGCAGCGTCGTCAACCCCACCTACCCTGCGCCCGTCGGTTTCTACTCGATGACCATCCCTGTCGTGGAGGACGTGCTGTTCGAGGCGATGAGCAAGGTTGCGGGGCGTCCGCTCGTGGCGCACAACGCGCCGCCGAACCTGGTCGTGATCGGCAACGTCTCCGGCGGCGGCAGGCGCTACGTGCAGTACGAGCTGCTGCGCTCCGGCAACGGCGCGTACGACGGCGGCGACGGCTGGACCGGCACGGCGCACTCAGCCAGCGGCGGCTCCAAGTTCACGAGCATCGAGATCATCGAGTCCGAGTTCGACGCCGAGGTCGAGCGGTTCGAGATCATCCCGGACTCCGGCGGCGCCGGGAAGCACCGGGGCGGGAACGGCCTGCTGCGCCGCTACCGCATCCACTCGGAGAGCCGGTTCGCGGGCGGCAACCCGCGCAACCTGCGCCCGCCGCACGGACTCGCGGGCGCGGGCGACGGCGCACCGGGCGGCGTCACCGTCAACCCCGGCGCGCAGGACGAGGAGACGCACCTGGGCCTCATCTCCAACGTGCCACTGCACGCGGACTGCATCCTCGAGGCGCGCACGAGCGGAGCGGGCGGCGTCGGTCCTCCAACGGAGCGCGACCGCCGCAAGGTGGTCCGCGACCTGCGCAACGGCCTCATCAGCAGGCAGGCCGCCATAGACGTCTACGGCCTCGACCCGCAGACCGCGGATGACGCGCTCGTGCCGGGGTTGTAGCGCCCCTCCCTCCGGCACAGGCGTATACTCGCCCCGCACGCACCAGCGAAGGAGGCGCATCATGCCGGTCGTCGACGCCGACACCCACGTGGACGAGAACGAGGAGACGTGGTCGTTCCTGCTGCCGGAGCACGAGCGGTTCCGCCCGGTCAGCATCGAGCCGCCCGACGGCTGGGTCGACCCCGCGCTCGCGCCGAAAGGGTACAACCGCTTCTGGAACATCGACGGCGCGCTCCGCATCCGCCGCAACCGCGACGATGTCCGCACCGGCACGACCGTCGGAACGCGCGAGCTCACCGACGTCGCCGGGCGGCTGCGCGACATGGACCGGCTCGGCATCGACGTGCAGGTGATGTATCCCACCCTCTTCCTCACCACGGTCAGCGCGAAGCCGGACGTGGAGTACGCGCTCGTCCGCGCCTACAACCGCTGGCTCGGCGCGAAGTCGAAGGAGAGCGGCTGGCGTCTGCGCTGGGTCGTGATCCCGCCCATCCTGAGCATGGACAGGGCGACTGAGGAGATCGAGTGGGGCAAGGAGCACGGCGCGTGCGGCGTGTTCAAGCGCGGCGTCGAGGCCGGCAGCCGGTCGGCGAACGACCCGTACTTCTTCCCGCTGTACGAGGCAGCGGAGCGGATGAACATGCCGGTGTGCATCCACATCGCCGCGGGAGACCCGGCCATCACGGATACGCTCATGTCCCACCTGACGATGTACAACTTCAGCCTCTCGCCGATAGACGCGTTCGTCAACATGGTCCTGGCGGGCGTACCGGCGCGGTTCCCGAAACTGCGCGTGGGCTTCATCGAGACGATGTCGTCCTGGGCACCGTTCGCGATGGCGGAGTTGCAGGCGCGGCACGAGCGCTCCGGCTGGATGGGGCAGTTTGAGCTGGGGCAGGACCTCTTCCGCGAAGGGCGCCTCTACATCGCGTGCCAGACGCACGAGGACCTGCCCTACATAATGAAGTGCACCGGCGAGGACAACCTCGTCATCGGCACTGACTACACCCACGCCGACCAGTCCGCCGAGATCGAGGCGCACGCCATCCTGCGCAGGCGGGAGGACATCCCGGCGCATGTGGCCGACAAGATCGTGCGCGACAACCCCACGCGGTTCTACGGCCTTGATTGACGCCCGCCGCCGGAGGGCGCTGGCTTGAGCACCGAGCTCACGGGCGTCCTCTTCGCCGTCGGCACGGCCACGGCATTCGGGCTCGGCTCCACCGTCGCGCGGCTCGGGCTCGTCGGAACGCCCGTCGTCACCGGCACGGTGGTATCGATGATCGCGGGCACGATGCTCATCGTGGGGGTTGCCGCACCCGGCTACTCATCCACGCTCAGTGGCATACCGGCCTCCGGCTGGGCGCTCATGGTGTTCACGTCCATCATCAACTATCCCATCGGTCGGCTGCTGGTATTCAACGCGATGCTGCGTATCGGCGTCGCGCGCGGCAACACCATCGTCTCCGCGAACCCCGTGGTTGCCGGCACCATCGCCATCATATGGCTCGGCGAGGTGCTCGGCCTGCAGACCGGAGCAGGCATGATCGCCTGCGTCGGCGGAGGGGTGCTTGTCGCGTGGGCCGCGCGACAGGGCCCGTCCGCCGACGAGTCCGCCCTCGCGGAGGACCCACGGCTCGCCGAGACCACCAAGGGACTTCTCGCGGCGCTCGGCGCGATGCTCTCCTACGGCACGGTGAGCGCGCTCGTCAAGAAGATCGTCACAGACGTGACCGAGCCCATCATCGCGGCGTCGCTCGTGTTCGCGTTCGGCACGGCGATGGTGGCGATGCTGTCGCTGCCGCGTCTGCGAACAGAACTGCCGCAGATAACGTTCCGGCGCGGCTGGCAGCTCGTGCTTGGCGGCTCCGGCATGTCGCTCGGCGTCCTGCTCTTCTACAACGCGGCGAGCCGTGCGCCCATCACGGCGGTCGCGCCGGTGGTGGCGCTCTCGCCCATCATCGCTATCCTCTTCGCGCAGCTCATCGCCCGACGCTTCGAGTTGATGGACAAGCGCATCTGGATCGGCGCGGCGTCGGTGGTGGTGGGCGTCGCGCTCATCGGCACGTCGCTCTGATTCCGCCCGCTGTTGCGCCTCATTCCCCCACCGGATACCCTCACGCTCGTCACAACGCGGAACCAGGAGAGGGAACATGACCAGCCTCATCACCGGAGCGGGACTCGTCGGCACGTCGTACGCGCGGGAGGCCATCGCGCAGGGAGACCCCGTCGTCTTCTACGACGTGCGCCCGGACGCGAACTACATCAACGTGAAGCTCGACGGCGCAGCATACGAGGCCGTGCAGGGCGACCTGCGCGACCTGCCCGCGCTCGTGACCGCGATGCAGCGGCACCAGCCGGAGATCGTCGTGCACACGGCGGGGCTCATCGGCAACAGCGTCAGCAGCCCGGTCTACACCGGTATGCAGATCAACGTGCAGGGCACCATCAACGTGCTGGAGGCGGCGCGCCTCACCGGCGTCAAGCGGTTCATCCACGTGAGTACCTACGGCGTCTACGACCGACGCTCCGAGGCCGGCGGGACGATACCCGAGAACTACCCGCGCGCGGGCGAGGGCAACCCCTACTCCGCGTCCAAGGTGGCGAACGAGCACATCGCCGAGGCGTACGCGACGTACTACGGCTTCGAGCTGGTGTTCGTCCGCCCGTCCAACGTGTTCGGCTACAACCACTTCCGGGGCGGTTCCGGCGGCGGGATGACGGTCCACAGCCTGGTCGAGGCCGGGCTGACCGGCGAGCCGCTGGTCGTGCCCGCCATCCGCGGCCGCGCGTTCGAGTACGTCTACGGCAAGGACCTGGGGCGGCTCATCCGCCGCGCGGCGGGCATCCCCCTCTCCGGTGTCACGGCGTTCAACGGCGGCAACGGCTTCATCACCACGTTCGAGGAGCTTGCGGACGCGGTCCGCACGGTGCTGCCCGACCTGAAGGTGACCGTCACGCCGTCGGAAGGGCCCGTCCCGTCCGCGACGACGCCGCTCGACATCTCCAACGCCAAGGCGCTGCTCGACTGGCAGCCGGAGTACTCCGTGCCGGAGGCGTTCGCAGACTACGTCGCGGAGATGCGTCGCGCCGAAGGGCGGTAAGCCGCCTGCGTACAGGAGGACGGGAACGACTGCGCTGCAGTCTCTTCATCCCTCCTGTAAGAACTTCGTGATGATGCCAGCCACTAGCTCCGGCTGGTCGCTCTGGACCTGGTGCCCGGCGTTCGGGATCCAGTGGAAGGGGACGTGAGGCAGCATCTTCTCGAGCTGCTTCCCGTACTCCGGCGAAGCGAAGTGGTCGTTCTGCCCCCACAGGAAGATGGTGGGGATGAGTTCCGTCACCCAAGGGAGCGTCTCCCGCATGTCGTAGTTGATCCTGAGCAGCGGATCGTTCTGGAGCCGCTGGTTCGCCTCCTGGAAGGCCTTGTTCACCTCAGGGACTCCGGGCCGGTTCGCGACCGCCAACCGCTGGTCGATGACCTCGTCGGTGATCGCTTCATCGCGGTGGATGATGGCCTTGATCCGCATGCGCATATCTTCCCGGGTGCCGCCTTGCCCGTAGCTGTCGGCGATCTCATTGCCGGCGAGGCGGATCCGTTCGAGCCCCATGGCCACGGCTATCGACCCGCTGCCGACCAGCACCATCCGTTCGATGCGCTCCGGATGAAGGATGGCGTACCGCGCCGCCTGCCAGGCGCCCATCGAGTTACCCATGATCGAGAACCTGTCGAGGCAGAGCGTGTCAACGAAGTCCTCCAGCTGGTCCACCCTGCTCTGAAGGCCGCGTGAGGCGGGGACCAGGTCCGTGAACCCGTACCCGCCCACCGCGTCCGGGGCGAGCACGCGGAAGTGCTCTCCCAGTATGGGGATGATGGTGTGGTTCGCAGAGACGGCGGACTGGGCGTACCCACCCCCGTGCAACTGGACCAGCACGGGGCCGTCGCCGCCCGCCTCCACGTAATGCGTCCGGAACGATCCGGTCCTCACCCACCTCGAGCGCCAACCCTTCTCCGCCATCTCGCACCTCCGTAAGCGTTATCAGGAAGACCCGGCAACCCCCACGAGTTGCACCTCTATCCCCTCTTCCAACTCGGCTCCGGCAACGCCGAGCACCGGGCAGTCGCTCCCGAATACGTCCTTCGCGGTCTCGATGAACTCGTCTTCGAAGTAGATATCGCGGAGATACACCTCGAGCGACAACATGTGGCCCATGTCCGTACCCGCCCGGGCCAACGCCGCCGCGAGGCATCGCAGCGCTTGGCGGGCCTGGGCCCGCTTGTCCGCGCACAGGTCGCGCAGCACCTCGCCCGACTCGGGATCGCGGTTGCCCGCCAGACTGCTCACGAAGATCAGTTCGCCGGCCCGGACCGTTTCCGCTATGTCCGGGTCGTCTGGCGACCAGTGGACCTCTTTGTCCACGCCAGGCGCCACCGCGATGCCGCCCAGTTGGATGAGGCGATTGGCCAGCTCGCCCAGCGGCAACGCGAAATGGGCGAAGGGGATCCTGCCGCCGAAGAGGTCCTTCGTGCACGCACGGAAGGCGCGGGCGTCTTCCACGTTCCTCCGGAATCCGGCGTCGAGCCGCACGAAGTCGCTCAGAGGAGCGGGCACTTCGTCCATGAAGGAGCGCAGCGTCTCGAAGTTGTTGAAGTGCTGGCGCCTGAACGCATCCGGAGCGTTGATCGGCACTTCTTCGCCGGTGTACGGGTTCGTGTAGCCACCGACTCCGAACGCGTACAGGAAGTCCCCAGCCCGGACGAGCCGCGCCGATTGTCCCCGCCGGGGCTGTGGTACCACTATCTCTCGGGGCACGTCCCGGGTCAGTCCGATAGCCATGGCGGTGATGGCATTGAAGTCTGCCATCTTGGCCTGTGCTCCCCAGGCAACCGCCTCGGAGTGCCCCACCTCACCGAAGTAGTCCGGCCAGACAGCCATGCGCTTGAGGCTCCACTCCTGTCCGCTGGTGAAGTGGAGCACGCGCATCACGCAGTCGCCGGTCATGCCGGCACGTTCGAGGCGTCGCCGGATCCGGTCGAAGGCGTTATGGCACTGTTCGATCGGCTTGTAGACGAGGCTGAAGTCGAGCTCTTCGGTTTCCGGGTCGCGATAGCCGTCGGAACCCGAAAGGAACAGGTGCGGGCCGTACCGGAGGAGGGCAGGAAAGCCCCGGCCCCGTTCGTCCCACAGCAGTACTTCTTTCTCAGCCACAGTCGATCACGGGCCCTTGATGTTGAAGAAGGAAGCGCTCTTCTCCCACACCACGGCGCGCCGGAGTGCAGGGTCGATCCCCGAGAACATCTCGTCCAGCGCGCGCTCCGAGTTGGGCCACGTCCCCTGCTCGTGGGGATAGTCGCTGCCCCAGACGGCGGTGTCGCAGATGTAGAGATCCGGGTCTGACAGCATCTTCACGCCCACGGTGTCGTCCTCGAACGTGAAGGTGACCTGACGCTTGATGTACTCGCTGGGCATCATGCTGAGCGAGATGTCGGACTGGGGCTCCGCCGCGTTCAGGTACCGCTGTTCCATCGTCCTGTCCATCCACAGGATGTCGAACGGGATCCATCCGATCCGGCATTCCCCGAACGAGTAGCGAAGGCTCGGGTGGCGCTCGAACACCCCGCTGAAGATGAGCTGCGCCAGGTAGGGCCCGATCGTCTTCGGGGCCTGCGGGTAGTGAGCGAGACGGGCGCCACGGCGGTACGGAGGTCGCGGCGTGCCCTTCTTATCGCCGATGTGGGAGCAGATGACGGTGCCCGTCTCTTCTGCCGCAGCCCATAGCGGCTCCCACACTTCTTCGTAGACCGGCTCGGCGGCGTCGAAGAGCACGAACTCCACCGCCTTCGCCCCCTTCTCCGCCATGCGGTAGACCTCGTCAGCGCACTCCTCCGGGTAGGTCGACGGGAGCGTCGGCAGGATGATGAGCCGGTCGGGACTCGCCGACGAGACTTCCACCACCCAGTCGTTGTGTATCGCCCAGTACGCCTTCTCCAACTCCGGGTCTCTGAACGTTTCCTTGCGGGTATTTCCCGTGTAGAACACCCCGGCGTACGTCCCGTCCATGTCCATGTGCTTGAGGATGATGTCCGGGTCCGACGCCAGCCTGCCCTCCTCGACCTCGATGACTTCCGCGTCTGCCGCCCGGCTGGCGCGGAAGTGCCCCTTGGCGTGTTTCGGCAGGTCGTTGCCGTCCGCCGCAGCCGCGTGGAGGTCTCCTTCCCACTCCCACATCGTCCCTTTGTCCGTCTCGACCACCCTGGGACCGATCTCCCGGAGCTTCGACGGCAACCGGCTCTGGAAGAGGTCCGCCGGGTACCAGACGTCGCTCAGGTGGCTGTCTGCGGATATGTTCGTGTACTCCATAGCGCTCGGCCTCCTTGCTGCCTGACCGCCAACCCACCGCAGCCAGGCGCCATCCACTCACCTGCAACCGGAGGATGTGCTTTCATCCGGCGAGGAGGCCTGTCGGATGAAAGCATTCCAACGAGGATGCTACCATCGCCTTCGAGAATCGCAAGGATGCAAAAAGAGGGCGCCCTCGTGAGGCGCCCCCTTATTCTTCCTGCTGCTGCCCCCTACAGAGCGTACAGGCGCTTGGGGTTGTCGTAGAGGAACTTTCGGGTGCTTTCCTCGGAGACCTTGCCTTCGTCGCGGAGCTTGCTGAGCGCGTCTATCTCGGCGGTCGTGTCCGCGTGGCCGTAGTCGGTGCCGATGACGAGATGGTCGTCGCCGACGCGGTCGATGATATAGCCGAGGTCGTCGATCGTCTGGCAGCCGACGTAGAGGTTGTACTCCTCCATGAGCTCTGCGTCGCGCGGGAATACCCCGTCGGTGAACCGGCGCGAGCGGAGCACGAGGTCGTTCATCACATACGGCAGCCACTGCGACGTGACCTCGATGAACGCCCAGCGGAGGTCCGGGAACTTCTCCGGCACACGGTGCAGGACGAGGTCGCTGAACGCGCCGACGGTCGGGAACTTGAACGTGGGCAGACCGAACGAGCGGTCGAGCAGGTCCATGTTCGCGTACTGCCCGGCGGCGGCGTGGACGGCGATGGCGAGGTTCAGCTTCTGCGCCTCCTCGTAGACCGGGAAGAAGTACGAATCGGAGAGGAGGAGGTTGTGCTCGTGGCCGCGGAAGAAGACGGCGCACGCGCCGTTCTCCTTTCCGAAGTGGATCTCCTCGATGGCCTTGTCCATGCTCATCAGCGGAGGGATGACGGCCCAGCGGAGGCGTCCGCCGCCCTGCGCCCAGACGTCGGCGAGCCAGCGGTTGTAGGCGCGGGAGATGGCGTAGTCGGTGTCGGCGTGGTTCGTGAGCGGGCGGAGGAACATGGTGGGATAGAGGATGTGCATGTCCACGCCGAGCTCGTCCATGTGGTCGAGGCGGGCCTTGATGTCGGCGGCCTCGCGTGCGGCGGTGGGGAACTCCGGCCCGACGTTCTGGTTCATGCGCCAGGCGCGGCCCTCCAGGAACCAGTACTTGTCCGTGTTCGCGCCGTCCTCCCGGACGAGCACGATGGGCCGGAACCGGGCGTCCTCCTCCCGCATGAAGTCGAACGTGCGCGGCGTCTCGATGACGTGGCAGTCGGCGTCGATGACTCGTGTCTGGACCGCAGTAGCCATGGCAGGCCTCCCTCTCTGCGCTGTGTGGCGCAAGCCTACCAAAATCTAACAGGGATGGACATGATGGACAGGACAGAGGCGCCCTCGCGGGACGCCCCTGCTCCAGTGCACATATCGACACTCCAGTGCTATGAGTCCGGAGTGGGGCCGGCCTTCTCCTCGCCGGCAGCGGCGCCGCGAACGTGGGCTTCTTCCTCCGAGAGCCCTTCAAACCGGGCCTGCGTGTAGGCCTGCTCGTACGCCCGCGCGTACTCGATGGCGTTGTCGTGGTCCCTGCCCGCGAACTCGCCGTCTGCGTGAGCGCCGGAGTAGACGTGCGCCCGCTCCTGGTTCCAGCCTTCCTCGAATCGCTTCTCGTAGTACGTGAGGTGGTAGCGCCAGGCGTAGCGAGCATACTCGGGCCATTCGTACCCGAGCTCCAGAGCGCGATGCACTCCCAGGTAGTATGCGTTCGCTTCTTCGTAGGCCTCCTGGTCGGGGAGGCCTAGCTCCACTTTCGCGGTAGCGAACACCTGGGCGTACACGTGCGCCTCCCGGTACGGGTCCTCCCACCGCAGCGTGATCGCCCGGCTGTGCGCGTCCACGTACGCCGTGGCGAACGCCGCCGTCCAACTCGGGATCTGGCTCTCTTCGATGTCGCCCCGGTCCTCCCACCTCTTCGCGTCCACGTAGCCGTGGCGATAGGCGATGGCATACAGGAGGCGCGGCCGCGTGGCCACGTGGCCGCCGTACGGACGGGAGCGTTCGTAGCCCTCCACGAAGATGCCGGACAGCTCGGCGCCCTCTTCGTCGGAGTACTCGTCGTCGATGCGGTAACCGGCGAAGACAGAGGCATACGCGTGCGCGCCCACGCGGCTGGCGTCGCTGCGGACGAACGCTTCCGCGTAGTCCCCTGCGTAAGTCGTTGCCGTAGCATCCTCGTTGAACGGCCAGTGCTCCGAGTTCTTCCGCGCGGCCTCGCTTGCACGCGCGAGCGCCACGGCGATCGGAGCCGACTCCCCGACCGCCTCCGCAAAGGCTGCCTCGTAGTCCGGCGTGAAGTCCGGAAGGTCGTCCGGGAAATGGACGTCTATGCTGGTGCCCACGTAGAAGTGATACAGGTAACCAGCGGCGTAGTCCTGCGCGTCCTCGTCGTTCAGACCCAGGGCTTTCGCAGCCGCGAACGCCCCTGCGAAGATATCCGCGTCCTTCCCGGCAACGTATTCATCGGCGGCGTACACGACTCCTTCCTCGTACCCCTCCGGAAGCGGTGTCGGCGTTGCGGTCGGCGCGGGCGTAGGCGTCGCCGGATCAGGGGTTCGGGTGGCCGTCGGTTGCGGAGTCGGGGTGGCCATTGCCGCCGGGGCGAGCACACGGGTGGGCGTCGCGGTCGGCACGGGCGTGGGTGTAGGTGTCGCGGTGGGCGCAGAGGTCGGCGTGGCCGTCGGCACCGGCGCCGGTGTCGCGGTTGGCGCAGACGTAGGCGTCGTCGGACCAGGGGTCGGGGTTGCCGTTGACGCCGGAGGCGGAACAGGGGTGGGGGTGGGGTCTTCGCCGTTGCAGGCGGCGAGCAGGAGCATTGCAGACAGCATCGTCGCGAGGAACAAGCCGAGTCGCCGTTGCATCTGGTGTCTGTCTTCCTTCTTTGAGATGGTCGGGGCGGCCAGGATCGAACTGGCGACCTCCTGCTCCCAAAGCAGGCGCGCTTCCGCTGCGCTACGCCCCGGCGCTGCCCTCTAAGTGTATCGCAATGGGGTTGAGGGGTTGCGCTGTTGCACAAAGTATGATATTTGTTCGGAACATTAGTTCTATTCAGGGGAGGTCAGACCATGCTCATCCAGCGCGCTCCGGACGTGTACGAAAAGCTGCGACACCTCGGCGGGATGGCGACGGACGACGTGCTCTCGCCCGCCGAGCGCTCGGACGGTGTGGCACGTCCGGGCGAGGGCTGGGAGCGCGTGGGGCCGCGCGGCGGCGTGACGCCGCACGCCGGTGTCTACAGGGCCGCCATGCCGAACGGCAAACGGATCTCCCTGATGCGCGTGATGTTCACGGACCACTGCATCATGGACTGCCACTACTGCCCTAACTCCTACTGGGTGCCCCGCAGGCGCTACGGCTTCAAGGTGGACGAGCTCGCGCGGCTGTTCGACGAGATGCACAGCCGCCACATGGTGGAGGGGCTCTTCCTGAGCTCGGGCATCTTCAAGGACCCGAACGCCACGCAGGAGCGGCTGCTCGACACAGTAGAGGCGATACGCTCGCGCTACGGGTTCCGCGGTTACATCCACCTCAAGGTGATGCCTGGCACGAGCACGGACGCGCTGCTCGAGCAGAGCCAGCGCCTCGGCGCGCGGCTCTCCGTCAACATGGAGTCCCCCTCCGCGGAGCACCTGCGGAAGGTGAGCACGATGAAGGACTTCGACAAAGGCATCGTCGCGCCGATGAAGCGCATCAGCGAGCTCATGCAGGAGCGCTACGGCGGCGCGGTCGGCCAGGCAACGCAGCTCGTGGTCGGCGCGGCCGACGAGTCGGACTGGGACATCTACACCCGGATGCGGAGTCTCTACGGAGAGTACGGCTTCAAGCGCGTCTACTACTCGGCGTTCCGCCCCGTGAAATACACACCTCTGGAGGAGCACCCCGCGACGCCGCCCGCGCGCGAGCACCGCCTCTACCAGATGGACTGGCTGTCGCGCATCTACGGCTACGAAACGGAGGAGCTGCGCCCCGCCTTCGACACAGGCGGCTTCCTGGAACTGCGCGCCGACCCGAAGCTGATGATCGCGGTGAACAACTTCGAACAGTTCCCCGTGGACGTCAACCATGCGACCGAGCGCGAGCTGCTGCGCGTTCCCGGTGTCGGGCCCCTGGCTGCGAACCGCATCGTGAAGCAGCGTGCGCAGCACACCATCACGCAGCGGCAGGAGCTGCAGGCGATGGGAGTGGTGCTGAAGCGCGCGATGCCGTTCCTGCGTTTCCCTGGGCACAAGCCCGCCCCCGCGAAGCAGGGCGAACTGGCGCTCTTCCCTCTTTCCCGTCATTCCCACGAAGGCGGGAACCCGGCAGCCCCCTCCTCGCGTCGAACGGTGGAGCTGCACGCGGCGCACGCGGCATCCGGTTGCGCGTCGTGCCCGCTCAACCCCGGGACCTGCGGGATGGCCGCGTAAGCGTCGCAGGGGTGCTACCATCCGCGCGAACGAACGAGGCCGAACAGAGGGACGATGCTCAGACTCGGAACACAGGCCCCCGACTTCACTCTGCCGCTCAACACCGGCGACCTCTTCACGCTCTCGGAGCAACGCGGACGGAACGTCGTGCTCTTCTTCTTCCCGCGCGCGGGCACCAAGGGGTGAACGTGGGAGGCCGCGGAGTTCCGCGACACGCACGACCGCATCACCAGAGCTGACGCAGCCGTGGTTGGTATCAGCACGGACGGCTCCGACGCGCTGGCCGACTTCGCCCAGAGCCTCGGCCTGCCCTACAACCTGGCGTCCGACCGCTCCGGTGAGGTGCGGCGTCTCTACGACGTGCGGCGCCGGTTCGGGCTGGGCACCTCCCGGTTCACCTACGTTCTGGACGACGCCGGGGTGATCCGGAGCGTGCACCACAACGAGTTCGTGATGAAGAGCCACGCCCGCAGCGCGCTCGAGGCGCTGGAAGCGCTCCGCAACGGCCGGACGTAGCCGGGCGCTCTGCCCCACCGCGGCCTCCAGGCCGATGCGGTATCATCGGCGCATGTACAAGGTAGGCGTTCTCACGAGCAGCGACATGGGCGCGCGCGGCGAGCGCGAGGACACGAGCGGGGCGTTGATCCGCGAGACCCTCGCACCGCCGGACTATGAGCACGCCGAGTACACTGTCGTTCCCGACGACCAGGCGACCATCGAGCAGACGCTGCGGACGTGGGCCGACGAGCGCGGGCTCGATCTCATCCTCACGACCGGCGGCACCGGCCTGACCGACCGCGACGTCGCGCCCGAAGCAACACTCGCGGTGGTCGACCGGCTCACGCCCGGTCTCCCGGAGGCGATGCGCGCCTACGGCCTGACGAAGACCCCGATGGCGATGCTCAGCCGCGGGACGGCGGGCGTTCGCGGACGCACGCTCATCGTGAACCTGCCCGGCAGCCCGAAGGGCGTGCGCGAGGGGTTGGAAGTGCTCGCGCCCATCCTGCCGCACGCGCTCGGCCAGCTGACGGGCGCCGATCGCGGACACTGAACCGCCCATGCGCATAGACGTCCTCACCGTCTTCCCGGAGATGTTCGGCCCGGTGCTCGACGCCGGCATCGTCGGCAAGGCCATACGGAACGGCATCGCGGACGTGCGTGTGCACGACCTGCGCGACTTCGCCCGCGACCGGCACCGCTCCACGGACGACTCCCCGTTCGGCGGAGGTCCGGGGATGGTGATGCTGCCGGGACCGCTCTTCGAGGCCGTACGCTCGCTGGAAGCCGGTCCCGATGCGGCCATCGTCGCGCTGACGCCGCAGGGCAGGCCGTTCGGCCAGCGGACGGCGGAGCGGCTCGCAGGGCTGGAGCACGTGGTGCTCATCTGCGGACGGTACGAGGGTGTCGACGAGCGCGTCATCGAGGGGCTGGCGACGGAGGAGATCAGCACCGGCGACTACGTCGTGAGCGGCGGCGAGATCCCCGCGATGCTCATCGTCGACGCGCTCGTGCGGCTGCTGCCGGGAGCGCTGGGACACAGTGAGGAGGCGCTGGCCGACGACTCGCACACATCAGGGCTGCTGCAGCATCCGCAGTACACGCGGCCTGCCGATTTCGAGGGGCTCACCGTGCCGGAGGTACTGCTCTCCGGCAACCACGCGTCCATCGCTCAGTGGCGCAGACAGGAAGCGCTGCGGAGAACGCTCGAGCGGCGCCCCGACATGCTCGACGAGGCCGAACTGAGCGCGGAGGACATACGCATCCTCCGTGCCCTGGGTTGGCAGCCGCCTACGCCGGCACCCCGGTCGCAGGAGTAACCACCGGTTCGGACGCCGCCGGAACGGCGGGGGCTGCTTTGCGGGCCGGAGCCGCCACGCGGCGGGTCTTGGTGGGCTCGGGCAGCGCTGTGCTGCCGATGCTGAACGCTTCGAGGCTCTCCAGCTGGCTGGCGCGCACCCATTCGTCGCGTCCCACCGGAGCGACAAGCCAGCTCTCCAGCACGGCCTGGCGCTTCACCTCGACCTTCGTGCGTGCGGTGGCCTCCGGGTTCCAGTCGTACGCCGCGTTGACCGTCGGCGAGAGATGCATGGAGGTTGGTACGAGCATGCCAAGGAATGCATACGTCGCCTTCCCCTGCTGGCAGAGGACGATCTGGTGGCCGGGGGTCGGGCCTGCGGCAGGCTCGACCCAGACGCCGGAGCAGACCTCGGTGGTGCTGTCGACCAGTTCGAGCTGCCCGCTGTCCAGCAGAGGCTCGACGTCGTCCGCGCGGTACTGCTTACGGTTCCTCCTGCTGGGTCGCATCGCCTCTTCCAGTGCGTCCTTGTGAACGATGTAGCGGGCATTCGGAAACGTGGGAAGCACCCGTCCGGAGGAAGTGAAGTGGGTGCACCCTCCCGCGTATTCGGAGAAGAGGTCCGTCTGGATGACGACGGCGATGTCCTTCGGCATGAGGCCGATCTGCTTCAGCTCCCTTGCCATCGACGACCTGCTGCGGGTACGGACAAGGTCGAGGGAGAGCGGGGGCTTGTCGCCGGGGCCCGTGTTCACGAGCACCCAGCCTTCCGGGTGATCGATGAGCAGGCTGTAGTTGCCGATGGAGACCCGGTTCTGGCGGTCCGGGGAAACGAACCGCTCCCAGAGCTGCTTGGCGGTCGCCCCGAACACGGTGCCGCCGTCCAGACGAGTGGTGCTGACACGGAGAAGACGTATGTACGGTTTGGTTGCCTTACCCATCGGATTCTCCTTAGGCGCAGGAGCGCTTGCAGGAATAATTGCGGGGTATTATGTCCAAGTTTTCGGTTTTGTCAATACTTTGTTTAGATTTCGGTTTAGACAACTGACCAAGTCTTACGCGCATTAGGAGTCAGGGCCTGCGGCGACAGCACGAACCGGCCCAGCTGAGGCATGGCATCGATATTGAACGAAGTTTAGGAAATTATCAGGAAGCGGCTGAACGGCGGGCGCTCGCGCCGCCGAGCGCGGCGCCGACCGTGCCCCCTGCGAACACCCACAGCACCGCCGCTCCGACCACCACCAGCACGAAGTTCGCCGACAACTGCGCGAACAGGGCTACCCCCATGACGGCTATTGCCGCGGGGAACAGCAGCAACACCGCCATGAGCAGACCGATGAGCAGCGCCTGCCCCTGCGTACAGGCGCTCCGCGTGCCTGCCATGTACCCCCCGATGAGGGGGGACGGGACCGCCGTCACGAAGTGCACGATGGGGATGAGGATGCAACCAAGGGTGACGGCTGCCCCCACGAGGGCGGCTTTGAACACGGCAGTACCTCTCAGGCGCAGGAAGTCGCGGGAAGTGTACGGATGGGCGGCGAGGACTGTCCAACGCACGCGGCACGTACAATGACCGCCGTGAGAGCCCAACGCACAACCGACCGCCGGAACCCCGACCGCCGTGCGGACTGACGACGCGTTCCGCCGTGCGCTGAACACGAGCTTCGTCATCCGTGTGACCCACACGGGACGGCGGAGCGGCCTGCCTCGCGTGCTGGAGACGACCTACTACTGGGATGGGGCGGGAAAGATCTACCTCTCCGGTTATCCCGGCAAACGGGACTGGGTGGCGAACATGGGAGCGCACCCGGACGCGACCGTCTACACCGTGGAGCGCGGGCAGTGGTTCGCCGTTCCGGCGGTCGCGCGGGTGCTTCGGGTCCGCGAAGAGCGTACGCCGTACGTCATGGCGTACGTACGCCACTGGCTGCGCCTGGGCGGAGGTCAGCGCCGTCTCGTCCGGTGGGCGCTGGCGGCGGTACGCGTCAACCGGGCGCTGCGTCTGCCGTGGTGGGGGCCGTTCTACTGCATCCGCCGGGTGTTCGACTCCATGCCGTGCGTCGAGTTGACGCTGACCGGTGCGCCGGTCCCGCTGGATGCGCCACCCCCCGAGCCTACCCTGCCGCGCTCAACCGGGGAGGCGCCGTAATTCGCCGGAAACTCGCTAATGCGGCGTTGACACCGCCCTAACCTACCGCGTACAGTGCCGCCCTGTAGCATGGCCGTGTATAATGCTCGGAATACATCCATGCATATGCCCCGATCCGACAAGAAGGCCGGCGTCGAACTACCGCAACACAGGTACTCGCCAACGCTATGATGCATAGCCCATCCAGCCGTCGCATCGGTTCACCCCGCAGGACATTCCCCCTGACCAGGAGCACTTTGCCATGAGCGCCTCCGTCGGATTCCACTTGCCGCCCAGAGCCGTATCCCGGCTGGACACGCTGGTGGACGGCATCGAAGCGAACCCGGGCCCACTGCTGGACCCCGCCGCACTGCGCGAGGCGTCCGAAGACCTGGACATCCGCAACGCGATCGAGCAGCTGCCGGATGGCATGACCCTCGAAGACTTCGTCGGCATCCTCAAACTGGCGATGCTCACCGAGTGCGCGACCGACTCGTACTCCGCCGTCTTCCAGGACGGCGCCGAACGGTTCGACTCTCCCTGGCTGGCGCGGTTCAACGAGCGCGTCTGGACGCCGGACGAGCACACCCACTACACGCCGTACAAGCTTATGCTGCAGTCGCTCGGCTACTCCGAGGAGGAGTTGGACCTCGAGATGCGCGAGGTGCAGGAGCGCAACTACGAGCACTGCTGCGGCCGCACCCCCATCGAACTGACCACCTACGGCATCATCCAGGAGTACCTCACCGACAACTGGCACGGCATGATCAGCCAGTTGCTGAAGCCGTCCGCGCCCTACGCAGCCAGGTGCGCATCCATGGTGAAGCGACGCGAGACGCTCCACACCACCTGGTACCGGGAGATGACCGCCATCCAACTGGAAGAGAACCCGGAGATGCTCCACCTGGTGGCCGACACCGTGCTCACGTTCCAGATGCCGGGCACGCGGCTCGTTCCCGAGTTCGGGACGCGCTCGCTCGAATGGATGAGCAAGGCCAACGTGGAATTCCCCCGCGTCGCGCGGGACTTCGTGCGCAACTTCCAGCAGGTCGCGGGGTCGATGAAACGCGCCGGCCAGCTCTTCGTGGAGCTCGCGGCGAGGCGCGGCGTGAAGCTCGGCCCCATGCCGCTGAGCGCCGCCCGCAGGGTGCTGGACAAGATCGGCGGGCCCGGCTACGGACTCCTAGGCGAAGCGCTACTGGACAAGTTCGGCATTCCCCGGGCGACCACCGAGAGCCGGACCGGGCCGATCGGCCTGCCGCCCCGGATGTACGAGGCATTCCGCGCCCGTGTGCGGGGCATGATCATCCAGCGGATAGAAACAGCCGCCATCATCGGCGAGGTCTAACGGCCATTCCACGATTGCCACGTCTGCCACTGCGGCAAGCGGCGCGCGCCGCGAAGCGCGCAGGCACGCCTGCGGCCGACCTCCTCGCGCGCAAAGCGTTCCTCTCCGCCGTCGGCAGGATCAAGATAGGCTCCCTCCGCATCGAGACGCCCGACGGCGGCAGGTCCTACTCCTTCGACGCCACCAGCCCCGGCCCGCAGGGCGAGCTCCGGATATACGACAACTCGTTCTACCGGCGCGTGCTCAGCGGCGGCGAGATCGGCTTCGGCGAGGCGTACCAGGACGGCATCTGCGATTCGCCGGACCTCGAGCAGTTGATCAGGCTGGCGATACTCAACCGGCAGGCGGTGGACCTGAACAAGGGAGCGATGCGCCTCCTCTCCAAGCGCTCCAACCTCCGGCTCCACCGCTCCCGCGCCAACACCAGGGAGCAGAGCAAGGACAACATCCACGCGCACTACGACATCGGCAACGCGTTCTTCCAACTCTTCCTGGACTCGACGCTCACATACTCCAGCGCCGTCTTCGCGTTCGAGGGTCAGCTGCTCGCGGACGCGCAGGCCAACAAGTACCAGCGCATGTGCGAGTTCGCGGGCATCACGGCTGAGAGCCGCGTACTGGAGATAGGCAGCGGCTGGGGCGGGTTCGCCATGCACGCGGCGCGCGAGTTCGGCTGTCACGTCACGACCGTCACCATCTCGCATGAGCAGTTCGACCTCGCCTCGGAGCGCATCGCGGAGGCAGGGCTGAGCGACCGCATCGACATCCGCCTCATGGACTACCGGGACGTCCAGGGCACGTTCGACAGCATCGTCTCCATCGAGATGTTCGAGGCTGTCGGCGCAGAGTTCTTCGAGACGTTCTTCCTGAAGTGCGCGGAGCTGCTGAAACCCGGCGGCAAGCTGGCGATGCAGGTCATCACCGTGCCTGACCGGAACTTCGAGGCCCAGAAGCGCGGCGTGAACTGGATACAGAAGTACATCTTCCCCGGCGGCGTGCTGCCGTCGCTCGCCGCCATGGAGCAGGCGAACGCGCGCACGGGGCTCATCATCGCGTCCGTCGACCGCATCGGTAAGCACTATGCCGTGACGCTGCGGCAGTGGCGCAGGACGTTCTGGGACCGCATCGATGACGTGCGCGCCCTGGGCTACGACGAGCGCTTCGTCAAGACGTGGGACTACTACCTCGCGGCCTGTGAGGCCGGCTTCCTCACGAACACCACGGACGACATCCAGATCGTCTTCGAGAAGCCCGCCCTCGCCGCCTGACCCTCGTCATTCCAGCGAAAGCTGGAATCCAGATCGTACCGGCGCAGCCGAGCGCATACGCAACCGGTGCACACGGTCCGCGATCGCTCCTCCCCGAACCAGTGACACGCGCTCCTTGCGCGGTCGTGCACTGCCCGCAGACCATGCCTGCAGAGGCGGACGCGCACTCGTGGGCACTCGTAACCGATCCCGCCAGACGATACAATATCTAGTGGGGAATCTGTGGAAATCCACTAGATATGGGTTGACGGGCGGCTATCGACGGCGCATACTTGCCGTCCGTCGCACTGGAACGAGGGCAGTCAGATGCCGCTGGGAGGGCGGCTTCGGAGGCTTTTGATAATGACTTACGTGGTGAGTACCGACCAGTTCAGCGCAGGGACGCCGGAGCAGACGCCAGCAGACGCGGCAGCGTCCACCACCATGCACGTCCGCAAGCGGAACGGAGGGCTCGAGCCCGCCGACGTGATGAAGATCGTGCGCGCGGTGGAGCGCTCCTCCGGAGGACTGGAGAGCGTCGACCCGCTGCGCGTCGCCACCCGCACCATCAGCGGACTGTACGACGGCGCGACCACCAGCGAGCTGGACGAACTCTCCATCCGCACCGCCGCGTCGCTCATCGCGGAGGAACCGGAGTACTCCAAGCTGGCCGCGCGCCTCCTCGCCGTCTTCATCGACAAGGAAGTGCGCAACCAGGACATCCACTCCTTCTCGCAGTCCGTGAAGGCGGGGCACGCCCTCGGCCTCATCGACGACCGCGTCGCCGAGTTCGCCGCGGTCAATGCGCGCAAGCTGGACGACGCCATCACCCCGGAGCGGGACAAGCTGTTCGAGTACTTCGGCATCCGCACCCTCTACGACCGCTACCTGCTCAAGCACCCGGAGAGCAGGCACAGCATCGAGACGCCGCAGCACTTCTTCCTGCGCATCGCCTGCGGGCTCTCGGAGAGCCCCGCCGACGCCATCGAGTTCTACGACCTGATCTCCCGGCTCGACTACATGCCGAGTTCGCCTACGCTGTTCAACTCCGGCACGCGCCACTCCCAGATGTCGTCCTGCTACCTGCTCGACTCCCCCGAGGACGACCTGGAGGCTATCTACAACCGCTACACGGATATCGCCAAGCTCTCCAAGTTCGCGGGCGGCATCGGGGTCTCCTTCTCGCGCGTGCGCTCGCAGGGCTCCCTTATCAAGGGGACCAACGGCACGTCCAACGGCATCGTGCCGTGGCTCAAGACGCTCGACTCCTCCGTCGCCGCCGTCAACCAGGGCGGCAAGCGCAAGGGCGCGGCGTGCGTCTACGTGGAGAGCTGGCACGCGGACATCGAGGACTTCCTCGAGTTGAAGAACAACACCGGCGACGAGTCCCGCCGCGCGCACAACCTCAACCTCGCCAACTGGGTGCCGGACCTGTTCATGCAGCGCGTCGAGGAGGACGGCATCTGGTCGCTCTTCGACCCGAAGGAGCTGCCCGAGCTCGTGGACACGTACGGCGACGAGTTCGAGCGCATCTACACCCAGGCCGAGGCCGACGAGCGGTACGAGCGGCAGCTGCCCGCGCGCGAACTGTACGCGCGGATGATGCGCACGCTCGCGCAGACCGGCAACGGCTGGATGACGTTCAAGGACACCTCCAACCGCAAGTCCAACCAGACGCTGCGGGAGCAGAACGTCATCCACCTCTCCAACCTCTGCACGGAGATCCTCGAGGTCACCAACAGGGACGAGACCGCGGTCTGCAACCTTGGCTCGCTCAACCTCGGCCACTTCGTCACGAACGAGGGCTCGTTCGACTACGAGCGCCTGAACCGCGCCGTGAAGACCGCCGTCCGCTACCTGGACCGCGTGGTGGACATCAACTTCTACCCCACCGACGCTGCCGCGTACTCAAACAGCAAGTGGCGGCCCGTCGGTCTCGGCGTCATGGGCCTGCAGGACGTCCTCTTCAAGATGCGGATGCCGTTCGACAGCAACGAAGCGGTGAACCTCGCCGCGCGCATCCAGGAGGAGGTCTACTTCGGCGCGCTCGACACCTCCTGCGCACTGGCGGAGGAGCGCGGAGCGCACGAGACGTTCAAGGACACGCGCGCGGTCGGCGGCGAGCTCCAGTTCGACTTCTGGGGCGTCACCCCCAGCAAGCCGGAGTGGCCGGAGCTGCGGGAGCGCATCAAGCGCTTCGGGCTGCGCAACTCCCTGCTCATCGCCATCGCCCCCACGGCCACCATAGCGTCCATCTGCGGCGCCTACGAGTGCATCGAGCCCCAGGTCTCCAACCTGTTCAAGCGCGAGACGCTCTCCGGCGAGTTCCTCCAGATCAACCACTACCTCGTCAACGACCTGAAGGAGCGCGGGCTCTGGACGGAAGCGATACGCAACCGCATCAAACTCAGCGACGGCTCCGTGCAGTACGTCGACGATATTCCCGACGACCTGAAGCGGCTCTACCAGACCGCCTGGGAGCTGCCGCAGAAGGCGCTCATCGACATGGCCGCCGCCCGCGGCCCGTACATCGACCAGAGTCAGTCCCTCAACCTCTTCATGGCCGCGCCGACCATCGGCAAACTCTCCTCCATGTACCTCTACGCCTGGAAGACCGGCCTGAAGACCACCTACTACCTCCGCTCCCGCCCGGCAACGCGCATCACCCAGACCACCATCGCCGTGGCCGAGAAGGAGTACGCGGACCAGGATGCGATCGCCTGCTCCCTGGAGAACCCGGAGTCCTGCGAAGCCTGTCAATAGGCAGGCGCCACCCGGACGAGCCGTCCTGTACAAGTCCGTCGGGGCGGTGAGTCCGCCAGCCCGTCGGGGGCCTGCGCTCCCGCGGGAACGTGTCGCGCACCGCGCGGCGCCGAGAACGAGAGGAGTACAGACACGCCATGATCCTCGAACCAGGACTCAACCTCACGCTCCGGCCCATGCGCTACCCCGACTTCTACGAGATGTACAAGAACGGGATACGCAATACGTGGACCGTCGACGAGGTTGACTGGTCGGACGACATCAAGGACCTGACCGGGAAGCTCTCCCCGCCGGAGCAGCATCTCATCCAGCGGCTCGTCGCGTTCTTCGCCACCGGCGATTCCATCGTCGCCAACAACCTCGTGCTCAACCTCTACAAGCACATCAACGCGCCGGAGGCCCGGCTCTACCTCTCTCGCCAGCTCTTCGAGGAGGCGCTCCACGTCCAGTTCTACCTCACCCTCCTCGACACCTACATCCCGGACGTCGACGAGCGGCACGAGATGTTCCGCGCCATCGAGACCATCCCCTCCATCAAGCAGAAGGCCGACTTCTGCTTCAAGTGGATCGACTCCATCCACGAGCTCGACACGCTGGACACGGACGAGCAGAAACGCCAGTTCCTGCTGAACCTCATCTGCTTCGCCACCTGCATCGAGGGGCTCTTCTTCTACGCCGCGTTCGCCTACGTCTACTTCATGCGCTCCAAGGGGCTGTTGAACGGGCTCGCGTCCGGCACCAACTGGGTCTTCCGCGACGAGTCCGCCCACATGGAGTTCGGGCTGCAGGTCGTCCGCACGGCGCGCGAGGAGTACCCGCACCTGTTCGACGAGCGCATGGAGGAGCAGGTGACGCAGATGGTCCAGGAGGCCGTCGACTGCGAGACGCAGTTCGCCGAGGACCTGCTGGAGGGCGGCGTCGCCGGCCTCACCGTGACCGAGGTGCGCCAGTACCTCGAGTACGTCGCCGACCAGCGGCTCACCAACCTCGGCCTGTCCACCTATTTCGGCACGCGCAACCCGCTCACCTTCATGGAGCTGCAGGACGTGCAGGAGCTCTCCAACTTCTTCGAGCGCCGCGTCTCCGCCTACCAGGTCGCCGTCACCGGCCAGGTCGCCTTCAACGAGGAATTTTAATCACGAGGAACACGATCACCATGACCGATGACACCATTCAGCCTGAGTCCAACCCGGCATGGGATGCAGCGGACGCGAAGAACCAGCCCCTGCTCTATTACGCCTACATCTTGGAGTTGTCGGACGGGAGCTACTACGCTGGCCACACCAACAACCTCAAAGCCCGGCTCGCAGAGCATGCCCTCGGTACCACCAAGGCCACGCAGGGGAAAAGGGGGAAACTCCGCTGGTTCACACAAACCTATGACCGTCGTAATGCAACCAACATAGAGGCGCGACTAAAGCGTGCTATCGCCAGGAGTGATCCTAAGGTACAAGAGGCTATAGCAGATTTTGAGTCGCTGGTGGCCATCGTCAAACCGCAGAAGACGCTGGCTGAGTTACAGGCCGAAGAGGCGACATACAGAGCGCAAATGTCTCGATGGATGCACGTCGTGTACCGTCATCCACAAAAGACCGCCTGCGGATGGTCTGGACAAACTTACGGGTACTGGGACAGCGACAGCGGCTGGGTAAGCCTAGCTAAAGATGCACGTATTCATGCAGCCGCTCAAGCGGCAGGTGGTAAAGCTCAAGGCCGCGAACCATGCGAACGGTGCTTGGAACTGATGCCGGCCGAGTACCGCTCCGCCGCCGCTTAGCGCTCCCTCACTCGAGGTCCACTAACCCGTCCGCATCCCCGACGCCGCTCTCGACCGCCGCCTTGCCGACGGCGTATGCCACCCTGCGGTGCACCTCCGGGTCGAGCGCGGTGGGGCTGAGGTCGCCGTGGGGCGTCGCCTCCATGAGCGCCTCGCCCGCCGCGATGAGCATCGAGCGGTTGATCTCGCTGGCCTGCGTGCTGAGCGCCCCGCGCCAGATACCGGGGTAGCCCAGCAGGTTGTTCACCGTCGTGCCGTCGGCGGCGAGCGCCGCGCCTGCCTCGATCGCCTGCGACGGGCGTATCTCCGGGTCCGTGTTGGAGAGCGCGAACACCACCTGCCCGCTCCGCACTGACTCCGGCGCGATGAGGCCCGGCACGCCCGTCGTCGATATCACCACGTTCGCCGTGGCCATGATCTCGTCCAGCGACGCCATGCGTCCGCCCTGCTGCTCGTGGCGGCTGATGGCGTCCTCGTTCACGTCCGCGCCCAGCACCGGCCTGCCGGTGGCGTGCATCAGGAGCGAGGCCACGGACTGCCCTGCTGCACCGAGACCGACCTGCCCTATCGTCACGTCGGAGAGCCGTCTGCCGGTCGTCCGCATGGCGCTCATCAGCGCACCGAGCACGACGGCTGCGGTGCCGTCCTGGTCGTCCTGCATCACCGGGATGCTGAGCCGCTCGCGCAGCTTCGCAACGATGTCGAAGCAGGCGGGCGCGGCAACGTCCTCCACGTGGATGCCGCTGTACGTCGGCGCAACGCGCACGACGGCCTCGACGAACTCGTCTGCGTTCGACGCCTCGATGAGCAACGGCGCGCCGTTCACCCCAGCGAACTGCTGGAGCAGCGCGGCCTTGCCCTCCATGACCGGCATCGCGGGCGCAAGCCCGATCCGCCCGAGGCCGAGCACCGCCGTCCCGTCCGTCACGATGGCGACCGTGCTGCCGATGGACGTGAAGCGTCGGGCCAGGCTCGGCTGCGCGTGGATGGCGCGGCATATCTCCGCGACACCCGGCGTGTAGACCTTCCGCAGCATCGCGATGTCCGCGACCGGCTGGCGGCTCACGATCGCGATCTTACCGCCCTGGTGCAGGTCCATCACTTCGTCGCGCGTCTCGGTGACGCGCACGCCCTTCACCTGCCCCACCGCGCGCAGCACCTCCAGCAGGTGAGTCTCGTCCTCCACGTGCACGTCGATGTCGCGGAGCACGTAGCTCTGGCTGAGGTGCACGGTCTGGATGTTGCCGATGTTCGCGCCCGCGCTGCCGATGGCCGACGCAAGCGCGCCCAGCACGCCGGGGATGTTCTCGTTGCGCACCTGCACGGTGCGGATCAGGCCGTAGTTCGTCGTGTTCGTCGCGACCACGCTGCGCCTCCTGCAGTCCCGGGGGAGAAGGCCAGTATCGCACCGACGCGCTAGAATCGCTGCCACCTACGGATGCACGGAGTTGCGCGATGCCGAACGTTACAGTGGACGGAGCCGCCATCGAGTACGCGGAGGTGGGCAGTGGCCTGCCCCTCGTGTTCTGCCACGAGTTCGCGGGCAGCATGGAGAGCTGGGAGCAGCAGGTGAACTACTTCTCCCGCCGCTATCGCACCATCACCTACAACGCGAAGGGCTACCCGCCCTCCGAAGTCCCAGCGAACTGGGAGGAGTACACCTGGGACCACCAGGTGGCCGTGCTGCTGGGACTGCTCGACGCGCTGGGCATCGAGCGGGCGCACGTCTGCGGGCTGTCGATGGGCGCGTACACGGCGGTGCAGTTCATGCTCGCGCACCCGGAGCGCTGCCTCAGTGTCGTCGCGGCAGGCGTCGGCACCGGCAGCGACGACCCGGCGTCGTTCCTGACCGAGTCTGAAGAACGCGCCGGGCTGCTGGAGGCGAACGGCATGGCGGGCATGGAGGCGTACCTCTCCGGCTCGACGCGCATCCGTTTCCGCGAGAAGGACCCCGCGGGCTGGGAGCGGTTCGCCGCGCTCTTCCGCGCGCACTCGGCCACGGGCTCGGCCAACACGCTGCGCGGCTTCCAGGGCAGGCGTCCGAGCCTCTACACGCGCGAGGCCGACCTGGCAGCGCTCGACGTGCCGCTGCTCATCGTCTGCGGCGACGAGGACGACCCGTGCGTCGGACCGTCGCTCTTCCTGAACCGCACAGTGCCGAACTCTGGGCTCGCGATGCTGCCGCACACGGGCCACGCCTGCAACCTGGAGGAGCCCGCCGCGTTCAACGCAGCCGTCGCCGAGTTCCTCGCGCAGGCCGAGGCCGGGAAGTGGGGGCCGCGCCCTGAGGACAGCGGCGACAACTGGGCAGCGTCGCCCGCGCGTTAGCGAGGCGCGCGCGTCAGTCGTCGAGGACGGCGAATGCCTCGATCTCGATGAGGTACTCCGGCTGCGCAAGCGCGCGCACGATGACCATCGAGCTCGCGGGCGTAGGAGCGTCGCCCCAGCACTCGTTCTGCGCGGCGCGCGCCGCCGGAAGGTACGCCTCCGACGTGACGAAGATGGTCACCTTGACGATGTTCGCGAACGTCCCGCCGACCGACTCGATGGCGATGCGCAGGTTCTCGTAGACCTGCCGGCACTGCGCAGGCGCGCTGTCGAGGCCGATCACCTTCCCGTCCGGCCCGCGCGACGTCTGCCCCGCTATCCAGACGAGGTTCCCCCATCGTACGACGTGGGAGTAGCGGCCTCCCGGCGGCGGCGCAAGCCCCTCCGGGTTCGTTCGTTGGATATCAGGCATCGGGTAGCCTCCTGCAACTCACGCCTTGTAGTAGACCGGCACCGCCGCGCCGGAGACGGCACGCGCCTCCTCGGACGCGAGGAACAGCAGTACGTTCGCCAGGTCAGCGGGCTGCACCCACCGCTCCACCTTCGCGTCCGGCATGGCCGTACGGTTCGCGGGCGTGTCGATGATGCTCGGCAACACCGCGTTTACGGTGATGTCGTGCGCCTTCACCTCAGCCGCGACCGACTGCGTGAGCAGGATGACGCCGCCCTTGCTCACCGAGTAGTGTGCGACCATCGGATCGCCGTGCAGGCCGCTGCGCGCCGCGATGCTCACGATGCGCCCGTAGCCCTGCGCCTTCATGTACGGCAGCACGTTCTTGATGGTGAGGAACGCCGACTTGAGGTTGAGCTGCAGCAGGCCGTCCCAGTCCGACTCCTCCATCTCCTCGACGGACGGACCGAACCGGAAACCGCCCGCGATGTTCACCAGCACGTGCGGCCCGCCGTACTCCGACGCCACGCGCTCGAACAGCCCGCGCACCGACGCCTCGTCGAGCACGTTCGTCTCGTGGTAGGCGACGGCGCCCGCTTCTGTGGGTGGCGGCGCCATGTCAGCAACAACTACCTGCGCTCCGTCCTCCGCGAACCTGCGCGACGCCACACGTCCCACCGCGCCGCTGCCGCCTGTCACCACCACCGTCTTGCCAGCGTAGCTCATGCCTGCTCCTCGATGAGACGTCCGATGAGCGCCTTGCCCGCCTGCACGATCTCCTCGTCCTCTTCCGCAGTGCGCCCGCTGACGCCAAGTCCGCCCAGGATCGTGCCGTCCTGCGCGATGACGACCGCGCCGCCTCCGCCGATGAAGAGGTTGGGATTGCCGAAGCCCGCGAGGCCCTGCGGCGACGCCTTGGCGCGCTCCTCGAAGTCCATCGTGTCCTGCCGCATGCAGGCGGACGTGTACGCCTTCTTCGTCGCGTTCTGACGGGCAAGCGCCGCGTTCACCCCGGCCTGCGCAGCGAAGCAGATCAGCTCGCCCCGGTCGTCCATGATTGCGATCGCGATGGGGCGGCCGCCCATCTCGTCAGCCTTGCGCAGCATCTCTGCAAGCGCCTGCCGCGACTCGGCCAACCCGAGCGTCTTCCGCGTCCTCACGAGAGCCCTCCCTGCAACGCCGCGAGCGCGATACGAGCGAGGCGCTCATCGCGTTCGCGATCGAAGCCCTGGACGCCGATGGCGCCAACGACCGCCCCCTGCTCCGCCGCACGGACGACAACGCTGCCATGCGCAGCGCCCACGAACTCCTGGTCAAACTCCGCAGCGCTCATCCCGCGCTGCGCGCGCTCGGCAGCGAACTCGCTCAGGTCCGCGCCCACCCGCGACGCAGTGTACGCCTTCCGGATGGCGTGGCGGCGCTGGAAGATGGGCGTTCCGTCCATCCGTGCGAACGCGACCAGGTCCCCGTTGTCGTCGACGACGGCCACGGCCAGCGGGCCCGCGCCCTCGGCATACGCCGTATCGATCGCGGCATCCATCGCGCGCAGCGCGTCCTCGATATCCATCACCTGCCGGTCGTACATCACGCCTCCATGGTTGTGCGCACGCAGTGTAGTCGAGGAGCCGCCCAAAGCAAGAGGAGCGCCCGTGTGGGCGCTCCTCTGTTCGTGCACTGCTATCGAGAGCCTAGCCCTCCGGGAAGAGACCCCTGATGATCTCGAAGGTCTCAGGTGGCAGACTGGCTATGCCTTCGACCATCGCCTGGTACTGGTTGCCGGTCCTCAGGCCCACGTCGTAGTTCCGTGACTTCATGTCCGCCACGAAGGCGTCGCTGGACACCACGCGCTCGAATGCCTCTCGAACAGAGGCGACAACGTTGGGCGGAGTGTCGGCGGACATGGCGAAGATGCGGGAGGATGCGCTGAGCTCCATCAGCTTGTCGAAAGCATCCAGGTGCCCTTCACTCACGCCGAAGTGTTCGGACGCGATGTCCCGCATAGACGTGACCCACGGCCACTTGCCTTCCGCCTTGCCGTCCTTCACCCATTGCGGTTCGACGATGGTGTAGAACAGCGGCGTCGCGTAGCCCTCGGCCCACTCGGGGTTGCGAAGCGCCTCGGAGTCGCGGCACGTCGGTGTTATGTCGATGTCGCCGCTGTTGAACGCGGCGTTGAGACCGGACGTCCCCTGGTGTCCGTACAGCCGGTTGAAGGGGAATCCTGCTTGTACCGCCCATTCCGATGCTTGCGCGTAGCCGTCGATCTGGCCTATCAGCCCCAGCGAGTAGTTGCCGGCAAGGTAATCGTCCAGCGAGTCCGCCACGGAGGTGCGGATACAGAACGTGTGCTCGCTGGGCGTAAAGTCTGGGGCGCCCAGGTACACGAGATCAGCGGCTGGGTCGAATTCGCCGGCGCCGCCTACGATCTCGCTCTGGATCAGCGCTGCATTCACCACGACGATCGCCGGGCGGCGGTCGCGGTAGGGTTCGTCGATAACCGACTTGACCGCAACGAGTGTGTTGGCACCCGGCTTGTTAGAGACGATGACGTTCGGGTTACCCTCGAGTGCATCGCTCAGGTGAGCGGCGAAGATGCGCG
This sequence comes from Dehalococcoidia bacterium, assembly GCA_965116305.1. Classification (GTDB taxonomy): domain Bacteria; phylum Chloroflexota; class Dehalococcoidia; order Lucifugimonadales; family Australimonadaceae; genus Bin16. Next base: position 1,334,627 of record OZ220673.1, read on the forward strand.
AGAACGTGTCGAATCCACCGCCTGGCAGGTATCCGACAGTGATCTGCACCGTCTTGCCACCGAAGTCCACTCGCTCCTCAGGGGGTAGCGGCGTGGCCGTCGGCCGCGGCGTCGGCGTAGCTGTCGGTGCCGCCGTCTCCGTCATCGCTTCAGGCGTGGGAGTGGCCTTCTCCTCCATCATGGCTTCAGGCGTGGGAGTCGGCTCCTCGGCCATCATGGCCGCGGTTGGGGTCGCGGTCGGGGCTGCCTGTTGCGGGACCGGCGTCGCGGTGGGTTCCGGGTCACCACCTCCGCAGGCGACGGCCAGCATCGCAAGTATGGACGCTAGTGCCAACAGGCTTACAGCCCGATTTGCTGTGATCAGTGCGGTGCGCATCTGTCCTCCTCGGAGCATCTACACTCGTGCGTTCTACGCATGCGCGCGTGTAGCGTGAAATGCTATCACTGCACGCGCCATACGTCCATGACAAGCAGGAATTGTACACCCTTAACCGGGGTCGACGCGCCTCCGGTCACGACGAGGACGAAATCATCTGTTCATGAACTCCCTGACATTCTCTTTGCCCTTGAGGATGTCCGGCAGCAGGTCGCCCAGCACGGGGTCTATCCACGGGATATAGATGATGAGGTCGAAGAAGCCATATATCAGCACCAGGAAGGCGATCATCCATCCCAGCGCCACCCACCAGCGCACCTGGCCGAAGATGAACAGGTAGAGGAAGACGTAGCCGGGCACCGCGATCTGGAATCCTATGAGCCAGATCGCCGCGACCAGCCCTATCGTCGTGCCCAACGCCTTTGCCGTGCGCCGGAGGACGACCTCGCGCGTGTCGCCCGTAATCGTCCTCCCGATGTCCATGATCTGGCGACTGCCGGACGGCGGGAACAGCAGGTGGCGCACCGCGTAGATCCCTACGAGCACCAGCCCCGCTATCACGACCACACGGGGGAGGCGGGCAGCCTCGTCCGACCAGTCGTACGTCTGCCAGAGCGTGTAAGCAAATGCGACCGCCAGCAGCGCGATGAACACACCACTGGCGCTCGGCCTCAGACGCTCAAGGAGACCCGGACGGCTTGAAGCAACGGCGGCTCCATCGCTCTCCGCGCCCGCAGGAGGGGGCGTTTCGGGTGCGCTGGCCGCCTCGGGGCCGCCGCTCGCACCCATCGCGGCCTCCTGCTGGGCCCGATTGCGGGTTACGCTGCGCTGGATCCATACCGTGTACAGACCTGTTCCGACAGCGATCAGGACGATGATGATGACCGGGATCCGCGTGAAGAGACCCCAGCCGTACTGCCCGGTCGCGAGGCCGTAGTTCCGCTCGACGATACTGCCTAGGATGACGGCGATGATGATGGGCGGCCGAGGCCAGCCGTACGTCTTCATGAAGTAGCCAAGGCCGCCGAACGCGAGCATGATGAGCAGATCGTAGATCGCCCGGTTCGCCTGGAACGCGGCTATCGTCATCACGGCCAGTACGAGGGGAACGAGAACGTTCGGACGAACGAAGGCGATTTTCGTGAGCAGCGGCGTGAACCCGAGCGCTATACCCGTTGCGAACACGTTCGCCAGCACCAGAGAGAACGCGATCGTCAGCGTAAGGGGCAGGTCCTCGTTGAGCATCTGGGGCCCTGGCTGCAGACCAAGGATCACGAGCAGTCCCAGGAAGAGCGCCATGCCGACCGAGCCAGGCACCCCGAAGAAGAGCGTAGGCACCAGCTGCCCGCCGTCCACGGCGTTGTTCGCGGACTCCGGAGCGATGACGCCCCGTATGTCGCCGGTGCCGAACGTTTGAACGCCGCCGCGAACCGTCTGACGCGCCGAGGCGTACGAGAGCCACTGGGCAAGCGAGCCGCCGATGCCGGGCAGCAGCCCCACGAACAAACCCATCCCTGCTGACCTGAATACCAGCAGCCAGTTGCGGACTACCTCCCGCATCCCCTCTATGCGCTGCGCTGAGGCGCTCGCCGCCCCCTCCATTCCTCCCGCTCGCCGCGCGATGGGCACGTCGCTGACGATCATGTCGAAGAACTCCGGCAGAGCGAACAGGCCTATGACCACCGGGACGATGTGGATGCCGTCCCAGAGGTAGTCCACGCCGAACGTCAGCCGGTGTACGCCCGTCGCGTCGTCAAAACCGACGCTGGCGATCAGCAGCCCGAACACGCCCGCGAGCAGCCCCCGCACAAGCGCTCCGCTGCTCACGACGCCAACGACCGCTATCGCGACCAGTCCGAGAATGAAGAATTCCGATGCGCCGAACGAGTTGACGATGGGCCGGGCGAACGGAATGGTGGCGAACAGGAAGACAGCGCCCACGATGCCACCGAGCAACGATGAGAAGTAGGCGGCCGAGAGTGCAACGCCCGCCTTCCCCTGCCGCGCCAGCGGGTTGCCGTCCAGGATGGTTGCCTGGCCGGATGTGGAACCGGGCATGCCGAGCAGCACCGCAGGGAGCGTGTCGCCGGTTGCGACCGTGGCGACCATGCCCACGGCCAGCGGCAACGCGATCAACGGGTCAAGGCCGTACGCAAATCCCAGCAGCACGACAAGGCTGGGGACGGCGCCGCCCGGCATCGCGCCGTTCAGTACACCGACGGCAACTCCTATGAACAGTGCAAGCATCGGCTGCCAGGCCGCCATCCTCCCGATGGCTTCGCCGGCAGCATCGAACAGGCCAATCTCCATCTACGCTCTCACCTGTAGCCGCACCTCTTCGTAGCGGCGGTAGATTTCCAATACCTGGTTGAGCGCGGGACTGTACCTGTCCATGTGGTAGTGGCGCAACTGGAATGCGGCGTCCTCGCCTACCACCGCGGTAACGTCCCCTTTCTCTTCCAGGGTCATCCGGTGGTCTCCCCTCTCGGAGAGCGGACTACGAGTGACCGGCCCCGGCCCCACGTTGACCGGGAGGTCTATCCGTTCGTTCTTGGCAGGGTCTCGGAACACGTTCATCGGGTCGCCGCCATCCTGGACGACCTTCATCTGGTCCATCAGGAGTTTGCGGAACATGATGACGCCGCGGTCGGAGACGCCGAGGCGCTCGTTCTCGCGGTCGGTGATGGCGCCCTGGCTCCACCACGCCGCCAGGTCCTGAGCGAGGACGTAGTCGGCGATGGGCCGCCCCGCCTCGTCGAACAGCGGATGTTCGAAGTAGGGCACATAGTCCTGCTCCGGCACCTCCACGTCCGGGCCCGGGCAGTACGCCATGTAGTCCAGGTGCAGCGTGTGTTCGTCGTCTATCGGCACGCGTATCTGCAGCTCGCTGCGTATCTTTCCACCGAGGCGGACGAAGTACGGGAACACGAGCGGATGGCCTATCGTCCAGTCCGGGGTGTCCTCGGCCTCTCCCTCGCGAAGGCGGAACTTCTGGACGCCCCACTCGTTCACCGCCCACTCCGTCTTCAGGTGGCGACGCTTGAACGAATTTGCATGCGCCTGCGCGATCGCGTCATTCGCCGGGTCGCCAGTGCCGCCAGCGCGGTCGAGAACGTGGTACTCGAACCACCAGCCGTGCGTGTACTCGGTGTGGGATGTGTCGACAGAGTTCTCCATGCACTGGAGCCAGTTGGCGTTCAGCACCGAGGCGCCGACGTGCCGGAACGTGTTGTCCCACACGAGCACGTCCCACCGCGGGAGTAACGGCGCAGGCTCAGGGCCAAGGTAAGCGAATACCAGGCCGCCCAGTTCCTGCACGGGGTATGACTTGATGCGCACCTTCTCGTTGAAGTGGGAGCCCTCCGGCTCCGTCGGCTGGTCGATGCACTGGCCGTTCACGTCGTACATCCAGCCGTGGTACATGCAGCGCAGCCCTTCATCGGTGGGCATGCCGATGGAGAGGTCGACGCGGCGGTGCGCGCAGCGCCGGTCCACGAGGCCCAGCCTGCCGCTCTTGTCCTTGAACAGCGTCAGGTCCTCGCCGAGCAGGCGCACGGATATGACAGGATCGCGGAGCAGCCGTCCGTTGCTGGTGACGGGCCACCAGTAGCGGCGGAGCAGTTCGCCCATGGGCGTGCCCGCGCCGGTCTGCGTCAGCAGTACGTTCTCTTCCGCACGCATCGGTGCTCCTCCTTACGCAGGCGTCGCGCAGGCAGCGCGGCCTACTGGTCCATCGTGTTCTTGGCGAACACGTCCTCCAGCTTCGCAAGCTTCGGCGTGAGCCCCTGCTCGAACGAGTACTGCGCCGCCGTCTCGAGCACCAGCCGGTTCGCGCGGATGCCGTGCTGCACCAGCGGCTGCTTGAGCGCTGCGCCGCCCTCCGCGTTTACGAGCCCGGTCTCGACGTAGTAGTCGACGTGCTCGGCGCGCTCGCGGTTGCAGATGTCGTTCGCCCGGTTGAACGCCTTCATCAGGTTGAGCAACACCCACGGGTGGTCCTCAGCGATCTCCCGCTTCACCACCATGCCGTGGTTGATGGGGTAGAGGCCCGTCTTCTCGTAGAAGCGGATGCCCTCGGCCCGCGCGTCCGGGAACAGCGGCGCGATGTCCGGGTGGCTCCACAGGTCGGCAGTACTGCGATCGATGAGGTTGGGGTCGACGATGTACAGCAGCGTCGCCTCCAGTTCGCCGGAGAGCATCATGGAGCCGATGTTCTTCTCCAGCGGGATCTGGTTGACTGTGACGCCCTCCGGGGGCTTGAAGCCGGTGGAGCCGCCGTGGCTCTGCTCCGGCACGCGCTCCATGAAGAACTCCATGTCCTTCGGTTCCACGCCGAACTCGTGCTGCAGCACGCCGCGCGTCCAGAGCGCCGCGGTCTGCTGGTACTCCGGAACACCTACGCGCTTGCCCTTCAGGTCGGCGGGCGACTGGATGCCGGCGTCCTTGCGGATGAGGACGCCGGTGTGGAAGAACCGGCGCGTCGTGAATACCGGCAGGCCCACCCAGCGGTCGTCGCCTGCCGCCATCGCCATGATGAGCGACGAGAACGACATCTCCGAGACGTCGAAGTCGCCGAACTTCAACTGGCGCCAGAACAACTCCGACGCGTGCACCGGGCTCGGTATGAGCTCGATGCCGTCCGGCTTGATTCGGCCGTCGTGGATCGCCCACGTCCTGGGGTTGGATGCCATGCCTATGCTGAGCTGAATGTCCATCTGTTCGTGCCTCCTCCGGCTGATTGCTGGCCTACAGGCCTGATATGAACTGCTCTTCCTGGTCCCACTTCCCGACGTTGGAGCGCCACACCATGTCGAGACGCGCCATGTCTTCATCGCTTATCGGCGGCGCTCCGGAGCAGCCTGCCGCCTCTTCGAGGTGCGACATCTCCGAGAAGCCGCCCAGCACCGTCGTGATTGCATCGTCCTGGAGGATGAAGCGGTACGCGGCCTGCGAGAGCGTCTGCCCGGGGCGCGAGAGGAACGCGAAGGGGCGGGCGCGCTCCACCATCGCCTGGTACATGTCCGCGTTGCGCGTGAGCCCGCCGCCGGCGAGCGCGTGCCTGCCGCCGCCACTCACCGCGTGGTCGGTAAGCACCCCGCCCCCGAGCGGACGTATCACCGCCGTGCCGATGCCCAACTCCAGCGCGCGCCGCAGGAACTGGCCGTAGTCGTGCTGCACGTCCAGTCCGTCCGGCGTCGGAAGCCCGGCGGTCGGGTTCAGAAGGTCGTACCACACGTTCAGCATGTGGAACTCGCCGGTCTCCATGAGCGCCATCACCGCGTCGGCGTTGGCGTCCTCGTTGGCGAAGCCGAAGAAGCGCGTCTTGCCCGCGCGGCGCAGCCGTTCCATCCCCTCGAGCGCGCCGCCGGGGCCGAGGTAGTCGTCCAGCCCCAGGTGCAGCCAGCCGGGGACGGTGGTGTCGGTCTCAATGCTCGGGGGGTTGTGGATCTGGAGCACGTCCACGTAGTCCACCTGTAGGCGCTCCAGCGACTCCTCCAGTGATTCGACTACGGCGTCTGCGATGTGGTCGAGCTCGTCGGGCATGACCTCGACCTTCGTAGCGATGACCGGACGGAACCCGATCTCCTTCATGGCCTTGCCGATGTTCGTCTCGGCAAGGCCCTTGCCGTAGTCGGGGGAGGTGTCGAAGTAGTTGATGCCGAGTTCGAGCGCGCGCTCGATGGCCTCGAGCTGCTCTCGCGGTTCGCCCTTCACGAGGAGTCCGGCGTTGTCGCCCGAGCCGAAACCGACCTCCGAGACACGGATGCCGGTAGCACCCATCATGCGGTATCGCAAGCCACACCTCCGAAGCCGCGGCTCGGAGGCCGTTCGGCGGCGCTATCTAACGCTGTCGCGCGAGTGCGTGTCAAGCCGTGCGCCCCCTACCCATCCACGAGCCGCAGCGACTCAGCGGACGGCGTGACGTCGCCCGACTCCACGCGGTGCACGAGCACGGTGATGGCGTCACAGTACGGTGTGGCGATGCCGTGCGAGGCGCCCTTCTGCGAGACGAGGCCGCTGAAGTAGTCAACCTCCGTCTTGCGCCCGCGCCGCACGTCCTGGTACATGGACGTCATCGCGCCCGGCCCGACGTTCGCGGCGCGCGCAGCGAGACCCCGCTCGACCGCGTCCGAATCCCCCGCCGCGTTGGCGTAGACGTCCGGCGCGTCGTAGTCGCCCATGATGCGCGCGAGTGGATGGCCCTCAGCCTCGGCGACGCGCATCGTCTCTGCCGCGAGCCGCACCGCGATGCGCCGGGCGTCAGCGTTCGCCAGCAACTCCGCCGACCGCATCCCGCCGACCGCCGACACGGGGTTGAGCATCGTGTTGTTCACCATCTTCGACCAGCGCTCGTGCAGCAGGTCCTCGACCGGTTCGGCGGGCCAGACGTTCGCGAGCATGTCCGCCACGCGGCGAGCGTTCGTTCCGGCAGGCGCTCCGTACTCACCGACGTACACACCCGGGAGCGTCGCGGCGGCAGACGCCCTGCTGACCGATCCCGCCGCCTGTACGCGCCCCGGCTCCAGGAACGAGCCGTTGACGAGGATGACGCCCCCCACCGTCCGCTCCGCACCCACCTCCGGCGCTACCCACTCCTCGTTGATGCTGTTCTGCATCGAGATGAGGAGGCCGTCGTCCGCCAGCCACGGCTTGATAACCGTGAGCGCCTCCATCGTGTCGTACGACTTCACGCACAGGAACAGGAGGTCGACCTGCTCGGCCAGTTCGTGCGGCGCGATGGTTGTCGGCGTGGCGTGCTCCTCGCCGCCACCCTCCGTTTGCATCGTGAGGCCGCGCGACTGTATCGCCTCGCACTGCGCGTCCCACGGCTCGACGACCAGCGGGTCGAGTCCCGCGTTGGCAAGCCGCACCGCGATCTGCCCGCCGATCGCCCCCGCCCCGTAGACGACGAGGCGGCTCACAGCCCGCCTCCGAACTTGCGGTTCGCCACGACGGCCTGCGCGCGTGGGCTTATCTGGCTCTGCACCCGGATGTTCAGCAGCGCGGGGCCGTCAACCTTGAGCGCCCTGTCGAGCGCGGGGCCAAGCTCCTCCGGACGTTCGACCAGTTCCGCGTACGCGCCCAGCCCCTGCGCGACGAGGTCGTAGCGCGAGGGAACGAGGTCCGTGATCACGGCCTTGCCGTACAGCCCCACCTGCAGGTTCTTGTCGATGCCCCACGCTGCGTCGTTCCCCACGAGGAAGACCACCTTCAGCCCGTGCCGCACCGCCGTGTCGACCTCCATCGCATTGAACCCGAACGCGCCATCGCCGGTGATGCAGAACACGCGCGACTCCGGCCTGGCGATCTTCGCGGCGATGGACATCGGCACCGCCTGCCCCAGCATGCCGAGGTTCGGCAGGTAGTACCACGAGCGCGGGGCGAGCGCGGGCAGGTATGCCCGTCCGTAGTAGGCGTAGTCGCCGCCGTCGAACACGAGCACGTCGTCGCGCCGCAGCCGCTGCGCCAGCGTGTGATGTACCCACATGGAGCGCAGCGGCGTTTCGTCCAACACGTACTGCTCGAGGTACACCTTGTGCTCCGCGACCGCCGTGCGGAAGCGCTCCGCCCACGGACGCTCCGGCCAGTCGCTCTTCGCGGCCTCGTCCGCCAACTGCGCCGCGATGGGCCCGACGTCGCCGACGAGGGCGAGGTCGACGCCCCGGTTCCGCCCCGCCTGCGTCGCCTCCGGCTCGACCTGGATGACCGTCGCGTCGTTCGGGATGACAGGCCCGAAGCCAAATCCGATGGTGAAGTCGAGCAGCTTGCCGAGGAAGAGGACCGCATCCGCCTCCCGAACGAGGTTCGCCGCGGTGTGCTGGCTCAGGTCGAAGAAGCCGAAGCAGTACGGGTGGTCGTCCGGCACGATGCCGCGCGCCGCCTCCTCCGTCAGGAACGGTATCTTCGTCGTCTCGATGAGCCGCTCGTAGATGCCGCCCCAGTCGCCGTAGGCCGCGGGGGTGCTCGCGACGATGATGGGCCGCTCAGCGTTGCGCAGCAGGCGCACGGCCTCCTCAATCGCCTCCCGCGATGCGACTATGGGCTGCGTCCGCCGGTACGACTCGGCGCCGAACCAGCGCACCTCCTCCTCTTCGACGACCGTGCTCTGCACGTCGACCGGCACGGTCAGGTGCGCCGGGCCTCGTCTGCCCTCGAACGCGGCGCGGATGGCCGCCGACATCAGGTCCGGGATGCGGCGGGGGTCGTGGGCCAGCCAGGCGCCCTTCGTGACCGTGCGCGCGATGCCGACCTGGTCGATCTCCTGCATGATGCCGCGATGGTAGTTCCGCAGGTCTGAGGAGCCGGCGATGTTCAGTATGGGGCTCTCCGTGGACTGCGCGTTGATCAGCCCCGGCAGCGCGTTCGCGTGCCCCGGCGTCGTGACCGCGACCACGCCCAGCCTGCCGGTCATGCGCGACCACGACTCCGCCATGTGCACTGCGGCCTGCTCGTGGCGGCAGTCGATCAGACGGAAGTCCTCGTCGTAGAGCACGTCCAGCAACGGAAGGATGTGGTCGCCGGCGAGGGTGAAGATTGTGTCGACCCCCTCCTCGCGCAACGCCCGTGTGATGATCTGCGCTCCGCTTACCGGCATGTGCGTCCCGCTCCGAACCGTGAGGATGCCACGATGCTAGCACAGGGCGTATCCCCGTCGTTCCCGCGCTTCAGCGCGCAACCTCGCATTCCACCTCTCCTGAGGGAGAGGTCGACGCGCTTGCTCGGCGGGTGAGGGCCCTCGGGGTGGTGCTGGACGTGGCGCTACGTTTCTATCCTTACACGGCCCCGACCCATTCCCTGCGGATGCAGGAACCTCGCCTGCTGGCACACGGCCCGCTTGCGCGCGGGCGCCCCCACCCGCGAAACTTCCCGCATGACGCTTGCCGACGAACAATGCGTGGAGTTGAACGCGCAGTCGACGCTCGCGACAGCCGACGAGGCTGCTGCGGTGATGGGGAACCTGCGGGAGTGGAGCGTCGCGAACGAGGGCGGCATCGACCAGCTTGTGCGCGCCTTCCGGTTCGAGACGTTCCTGCAGGCGCTCGCGTTCACGAACGCGGTCGGGGAGGCCGCGGAGGCGCAGGGGCACCACCCGCGCATCGTCACCGAGTACGGACGGGTGACGGTGTCGTGGTGGACCCACTTCCTCGGCGGGCTGCACCGGAACGACTTCATCATGGCCGCGCGCACGGACGCGCTCGCGGAGCAGATACAGGGGTAACGCATGGGCAGACCGGTCCACTTCGAGATTCTTGGCGATGACCCGGCGAAACTGGCGGAGTTCTACAGCAACGTCCTCGGCTGGGAGTTCCAGTCGTGGTCGGGCTCCGAGGAGTTCCAGCAGGAGTACTGGCTCGCGACGACCGGCCCGGAGGAACAGACCGGCATAAACGGCGCCATTATGAAGCGACACTTCCCGCAGCCCGTCATCAACACGACGCTCGTCGACTCGCTGGACGAGACGCTGGCGAAGGTGACGGCGGCGGGCGGCAAGGTCGTCTTCGGCCCGAACGAGATCCCCTACGTCGGCACCCACGCCTACTGTGAGGACCCGGAGGGCAACCTCTTCGGCGTCATCGAGGAGCCGAAGTCATAGGAAGGGGCGCCCTCTAGGGGGACGGAGGCTACATTCCGCCGGGACGCAGCGGGTGCTGCCATCGGAGCCCCGGGAATCGGCCGAAGTCGGCGTCAGTGGTAACCAGGGTGCAGCCATGCTCCATGGCGATCGCCGCGTGCTGAGCGTCCGCGACGAGCTTCCCCGTGGCTCCGGACTCGCGGCACAATCGCTCGAATATGCCCAGATGGTCAGGGCCTGGGCCCACGATGCGCGCCGTAGGACGTTCCAGGAGTGATGACACGAAGGCGAACGACTGGTCGAGGGTGGATGGCGGGTCGAAGACACGCGGGTTCGTAACGACGCGGACGAAGCCCGCGAGAACGAGGACGGAGAGCGCGAATGGTTCCGGTCCGGTCGCCACATCGGTGATCCAGCGGGCGTACTCGGGATGGTCCGGGGTCGAGTCCTCAACGTGGGCATATATCAGGACGTTCACGTCAGGCAGCAGCATCGCAACACATCTAGCGACCGCGCGCGAACCGTGCCTCGTCGTCCTGTGCGTCGAGCGCCCGCGTCCGGTTGAGGTCGACACCGGGCCTGGGCCGCACCCCGCGCACGGTCACCAGCCGGAAGGGCGGCGGCTCGAGCGGCTCGGAACGCTTCAGCGCGTCGTCCAGCGTCTTGGCGATGAAGGCGCTCACGCTCATGCCGCGGGCTGCTGCACCGCGTTGCACCTGCTTCGCCAGCTGTTCGTCGAGGGAGATCGTCGTCCTCATGATGCACAGCATAACTGCACTGCATCATCGCATCAACCACGACGAGTGCGGCGTTCGGCTTCCACTCAGTGACCCGGAGATAGAGAAGGGGCGCCCCGAAGGGCGCCCCTGTACGGATGCGGCACTCCCTCCTCCTACAGCCCGTAGAGCGCCACGGAGTTGTCCACGAGCACCTTGCGCTTCGACTCCTCGCTGATGGTGTCGAGCTTGCGGAACGTCTCGATGGCGTCGACCTCGCTGGACGTGTCCGTGTGGCCGTAGTCCGTGCCGATGACGATGTTCTCGTCGCCGACGTAGTCGAACACGTAAGGGAAGTCGTCGTCGGTCTGCGCGGAGACGTAGATGTTGTATTCCTTGAACGGGTTGTCCGGGTAGTACCAGCCGGCCTGCTTCGCGCGGCGGGAGGACTCGTGAATGATCCATGGCACCCACTGGCAGGACGACTCGATGAAACCCCAGCGCAGCTCGGGGTAGCGCTTCGGGATGTCACTCAGGATGAGGCCGTTGCAGGCGTGGACGGTCGGCATGCGGAAGGTCGGCAGGCCGCCGCTGGGGTCGTAGGCGGACGCGATGGCGCTGACGTATGCCTCGTTCGCATTCGCGATGTGGATGGTCATTGAGAGGTCGTTCTCTTGCGCGGCCTCGAAGTACGGGAAGAAGTAGGGGTCGAGCATGAAGCGGTGCCCCTCGAACGGCTTCGTGACCACGCCCACTGCGCCGTTCTCCTTCACCCACGGCATCCAGTCGATGGCGGTGTCGAGGTCGGTCAGCGGGAGGACGGCGGCCCAGCGCAGGCGCCCGCCGGACTCCTTCCAGGCCTCGGCCATCCAGCGGTTCCACGCCTTGCAGAGCGCGCGGTCCACCTCCGGACGCTGCGACACGTCGCGGATCCAGAGCGTGTTGTGGAGTATCTGGATGTCCACGCCGAGCCGGTCCATGTGCGAGAGGCGCAGCGAGATGTCGTCGAGGGAGCGGGCCTCCTCGGCAGTCACGAGGTCGCGCCCGGCGCGCTCGGACATCGCCTTCAGCTCGCGCTCGACCGGCGACGCGGGGCGCAGCCCTGCGATGCGTCCGTCGATCACCCAGTAGCGGCTCGCGGGCCTCTCCGGGTTCGTGAAGAGGAACGGACGGAACTGCTGGTCCGCCTCGTCGAGGTAGTCCCACGTCTGCTCGCTCTCGATGACGTGCGCGTCAGCGTCGATAGCCTTGTACTTCACCGCCGTGGTCATGTCCTCTCTCCTTTGGCGTATCGCTGCCCTTCAGAACGCCCGTAGTATCCCGCACCTGCGCCCCGCTGACAACATGCGGCGTCCGACCCGCCATTTCCGCGCCTCACTCGTCATTCCCGTGCCTCACCCGTCATTCCCGCGCAGGCGGGAATCCAGGTGTTCGGCGTAGCCGCGTCTCGAACAAGGTGGCCAACCGGCCTCGAATCTGGCCGCCTTGTTGCCGGCGTCACGAGTAAATCGGGGCCCCATTTGGCCACCTTGGCCACCTTGTGTTGCTCTGTGCAAGGCCACGGCCTGCTTCCCTACGCGGCAGGTCGCACCTGTCCGGCTTCGTCACGTAACGCCATCGCCCTCACCGCGAGCTCCCGTACGCGCTCCAGCACGTCTTCGAGCGGGCCGGAGAGATCAAGCGAGGCGACCTCCAATCGCTTGCCGGAGTGGCGAACCGTATAGGTTGCAGACTCGCGTTCGTCCTCGTCCTCCGCGTAGACCAGCAGCCCGCCCGGCAGGTCGAGCGCGGTGGTATACGCAAGCAACTGATACAGGTCAGCATTTGGGATGCGCTCGTAGCGGATCCGCTTGTACTTGGCGTCGCCAACGAACACGCAGGAGCGGCCCTCTCGCCAGACGAGGTCCGGGCGGAGATGCACGCGCGCTGTTTCATCGAGCGAGGATATGCTGCTCTCACCGAAGAGACGTCCGGGAACGCCCAACTCCTCCCGCAGCGCAACCGTGACGAACTCCTGGAAGACCTGGTTCATGTCCATGAGAAAGCCGGACGCGCGCACCTCACCCCTGTTCGCCTCGAACGCCCCGCGACGCAAGATGAGCCGCGCGAGCGTCACCACGCCGCGGTAGTGCTCGTTCAGCCGGTCGAACGTAACCTCCGGCACGTCCCCCTGCGGGAACTCCTCGTACGACACGTTGTCGAGCATCGCCGCGACCCAACCGAGGTTGCGCCGCGCCTCGGGCGACCGCAGGCGCATCCCGCCGAGACGCACAGCCGCCGCCTTCACGAGGCGGTTCGCCAGGATGTCGTCGGTGAACTCGTCGTAGCGCACCTCGATCGGCAGAGGGATACCGAACCTGCGCCGTATCTGGTCTTCGAACCGGATGCGGCCGCGCACGGTGTATAGCGCCTCCTCCTCCGTACGGTAGCCGTGGAGCAAGCCCCGTGAGAAGGCGCGCCGCGCAGCGCTGACGAGCGCAAGGGCCAGTGCGTCGGGCAGCGCCGTCTCCTCGGGGAATTCGAATCCTGTCTTCTGAAACTTGACCCTGCCGATGGCATAGCACGCGAGCGAGAGCAATTGTGGAATGCCTATCTTGGGACGGATGAGCACCGACAGGTCGCCAACCTCAACCGCGCCAACGGTGGAGCCGGGGGTGAGCAAGTACGTATCCTGCGCGCCGATGATGCGCTCAATCGTCAGAGACGGCAGCGCCAGACGCAGCGCGTCGTGCTCGGCGGACGAGAGAGCGTACGGCTCGCTTGGAGCGTACTCTTTCAGGTCAATCTGACGCATCGCCCTCGCCGCCGTCCTCGCCTACTGCATCCGCATCGTCCTGCTCTGCTACGTCTTCACTTACCCCGCCGGAACGCAGCCTGTCGAAGTCGAACTCGCCGAGGCGCTCGCGCTCCCCGAAGAGGCGTTCCTCGATGTATGGCAGCACGTCGTGCTTCCAGATGCGCTCAGCATCAACAGCGTTGATGCTGGGGTTGTCTTCCTTGTCAGTCCGCATGAAGTAGCTTGGGCCGATGGCGGCATGCCGGTCGTCCAGCCGCGCATTGGCACGCTCGACCACGTCTGCCACCCACTCCATGCTGGACACGTTTGCGCTGAGCCATCGGCGCAGCAGGCCCTTGACGGGTTCCTTGCTCGTGTCGAACTCCACGAAGGAGAAACGGCGGCGCAGCGCAAGGTCGACGAGCGCGATGGAGCGGTCGGCAGTGTTCATCGTCCCGATGATGTACAGGTTCTCCGGCAGCGAGAACTCCTCGTCCGAGTACTGGAGGCGGATCTTCTCCTTGCGGTACTCCAGCAGGAAGTAGAGTTCGCCGAGCACCTTGCCGAGGTTTGCCCTGTTGATCTCGTCGATGATGAGGTAGTGCTTTGCGTCCGGTTCGATCTCTGCGCGTTCAGCCGCCCTCAACAGCGGCCCCTTCCGCAATTCGAACCCTGCCTGTCCGTTGCTCGATGGCATGGGACGGAAGCCCTGCACGAAATCCTCGTAGGCGTAGGACGGGTGGAACTGCACGAGTTCGACGCTGCCCTCTGTCCCCGCAAGATGGCGGGCCAGCTTACGCGCCACGTACGTCTTGCCTGTGCCGGGCGGCCCCTGAAAGATGACCTGCCTCTTCTCTTCGAGGAGGCGGTCGATTTCTTCGAGGAAGGAAGCATCCTCGAAGTACAACTCCTCGGCGAACGATTGCAAATCCAGTGGTGGCGGTGGTTGGACACGGCCACTGTTCAGTGCCCAGACCACTGATTGCGCATCGAGGCGGTTGCGTAAGGTGAGCCCGCGCAGCGCGGCTTCCGATATGAACCGGTCGAGGAAACCGAGGGCGTGCTCGTACAACACGCCTTCTCCGGCGCTTCTCCCCGGCTCGGGATAACCGGTACGCTCATACGCCCAGTTAAACGGCGTCGCTCGGTATGGTGGGTAGTCTTCTGCACTCATACCCATGAGCAACACGGATACGACGTTCGTGCGGGCTCCCTTCGACCGAAAGAGCGTGCTCAGCGTGTTGGCCATCGCCTGAACCCGCTGCTCTATTCGCTGTGCATCAGGACTCCAAAGCGATCGCAGTGCGCCCAGCGCGTCGTCAGGGTGCTCATCCAACCATTTGACCAGGTCCGGCTTTATGAACCGGGCATTGATGAGGTTGTTAGTTCGGTCGTTGATCGCCCGTTTCAAGTGTTCTCGCCAGTCGCCATCCCCTACAGGGCCGGAAAGCGCCAGCGCCCGTGCAGCTGCGAGGTTCCGGCCTATCTCAAGCTTGTAGTTGGTCTCGTCCGTATCGAGTTGCCCCGTGTCGACGTACTGTTTAGCACGTTTAACCAACTCGTCCCATAGTGACGAAGTGTTGCTCCAGTGTTCCAAGAACCGACTGTAGTTCTGAGGTTCGCCATCGAAAGTGAAACGAATCAGCGCATCTGCCGCCCATGGAAGAGTTCCTGAACCGGGCCAGACTTCCCAGACAGTAGGTTGAAATGTGTAGAAATACCACTCTCTTTGAGGGGCTAACGGAGTCCAATCAACTTCGATGCGCCGACCGTCTCCCAAGTTCTTTGTGATTGTTCCGATAGCCTTGATAGACATAACCGAAGCGAACTCACCTGCATAGTCAAACGGGAGGTCGTTTTTCTTCGTGTATGTGCTCTTGATGGCTATGCGGTCGCCAAGCTGCATTGAGTTGACTTGGGCATCGACTCTCGTGTTGTCTTCAAAGTCGTGCTCCCAGAGGCCCTCTCGTACGAATCGCCCTGTCTGATCTGCTCCGTCGAGGGATGCTCCAACGAACCAGTAAGGTCTCTGGTAGTCGGTCTGTGGGGTACCTCCGCGCGCCGCCATACGTACGCGATACGCTTCGCGCGCCGCAGTGTCCGCTGCAACCGCGTCGGGGTTGTTCGGGTCGGTTGCCGCCTCCTTCGTGCCGTATGTGGAACGTACCTGTCTCCATACGGCGTTGCACTCTTTGCACCAAGCCATCAACCCGTGCGGTGCAGTACGATTCACCGAGAAATCGTCGTGTGGCAACATCCGGCGGCAATACCCGCACCATTTCTCGGTGCCTGTGTATTTGACAGTTTCCATAGCAGCATCTCTCCAGCGTGCTCAGCACGCCCACGTCCGGTTATGCACGATACCGGGAAGTGGTTGGTCATCCTACCATGTCGCTCTATCCAATCCCCCCACCAGTGACACCCGCCCCTTACGCTGCCGCCCCTGCCTGCCCTACCATGTTCCCGGTTGCAGAGCCACGCGGCCAAGCGGACTGCCCCGTCGCGTCAGGAGTGCGGTGGCTCAGAATGGCGCACAATGGCCCACTTTTCGCGGGTGAAGGGCAGTCAGGCAGACGGCTCCGCCCCGCGAAGACAGCCTTGCCAGAGGTGAGATGAGTCAGAATGAGCAGAGATGAGACACTTTTTCGCGGTGTGCTTCTGGGCGCGCCTCTGACGACCCCGGCCGCAGGAGTGGACCCGGATGCTCATTCCGGGCTATCCGCGCTCAGAAGGCGTACGGGACGCGCTCATTGCCGATTCATTGCCGCTCGTTGAGTTCCACAGACGCATCATGAAAGAAGAGAAGGAGGCCCCATGTCCGACGTCAAGCCCATCCCGGACGGCTACACCGCCATCACGCCCTACCTCGTCGTGGAGGGCGCGAGCGGCTACATCGACTTCCTGGCGAACGCGTTCGGCGCGGTGGAGCGCATGCGTATCCCCCTGCCCGAGGACCTCGTCGCGCACGCCGAGGTCACGATCGACGGCGCCATAGTCATGCTCTCCGACGCGATGCCGCCCGATTCTCCCGCCCAGTCGGCGCACATCCATCTCTACGTCGAGGACGTGGACGCCGCCTACGCCCGAGCGGTGAGCGCCGGCGCAACCGGGGACGAAGAGCCAACCGACCAGTTCTACGGCGAGCGCATGGCGCACCTGACCGATCCTTGCGGCATCCAATGGACCATCGCCACCCACGTCGAGGACGTGGACATGGACACGCTCATGCAGCGTATGGCCGAGATGGGGATGGGTTAGCGGCGGCGGGATGCGCTAGACTCCGGCCATGACCAGCACCTCGAAAGCAGCTGCCATCGTCGGCGTCGCCGAGTCCGACGAGATCGGGCTCGTGCCGCACAAGTCGGCGCTCGCCCACCACGCCGAGGCCGCGCACAACGCGCTCGAAGACGCCGGGCTGACCCGCAACGACGTCGACGGCCTCCTCACCGCCGGCTACGTCAACTACGACCTCGCCGACTACCTCGGCATCGCGCCGCGCTACACCGACACCACGACGGTCGGCGGGGCGTCGTTCGTCATCCACGTCGGCCACGCGGTCAACGCCATCGCCAACGGCCTCTGCGAGGTCGCGCTCATCACGCACGGCCAGGCCGGTCGCAGCAGCCGCGTCCCCATCCCGCGTGACCCCAACCTCCCCTCAGCCATGTACGAGATGCCGTACGGCATGATCGGCATGCCCATCAACTACTCGATGGCCGCCACCCGCTACATGCACCAGTACGGCGAGGACCGCACGCGCCAGGCGATGGCCGAGATCGCCGTCTCCACCCGCAAGTGGGCACAGCTCAACCCGAAGGCGATGATGCGCGACCCCATGTCATTCGACGACTACCACAACTCGCGCTGGATAGCGTGGCCGTTCCACCTGCTGGACTGCTGCCTCGTCACCGACGCGGGCGCGGCTATCGTCGTCACGACGCCGGAGCGCGCCCGCAGCCTGCCGAAGCCGCCCGTGTGGGTGCTCGGCCACGCGGAGCACCACGACCACGCCGGCATCACGACGATGCCCGACCTCACCTCGACGCCCGCCCGCGTCACCGGCCCCGCCGCCCTCGGCATGGCCGGCGTCACCCACGGCGACATCGACCTCACGATGATCTACGACTCGTTCACCTACACGGTGCTCGTGACGCTGGAGTCGCTCGGCTACTGCGGGCCGGGCGAGGGGCCGGACTTCGTGGCGGGACAGCGCACCGCTCCCGGCGGCGACTTCCCGCTCAACACGAGCGGCGGCGGCCTCTCCTACACGCACCCCGGCATGTACGGCATCTTCCCGGTCGTCGAGGCGGTGCGGCAGCTGCGCGGCGAGTGCGGCGACCGGCAGGCGTCGGACGTGTCGCTGGCGCTGGTCAACGGCACCGGCGGCGCGCTCTCGGCCACCGGCACCATCGTCCTGGGGGTGGAGTGATGACGACCGAAGCCTACCGGGGCCCCCTGCCCGTCAAGCAGCCGGAGTCCGACTTCTACTGGGAGAAGGCGCACGAGCACGAGCTGTGGCTGCGACGGTGCAACCTCTGCGAGCACGCCTACTTCTACCCGCGCGACTTCTGCCCGGACTGCGGTTCGCGCGACGTGTCGTGGGTGCGGGCGAGCGGCAGAGGCACGCTGCACACGTTCGCCATCGTGCACCGCGCGCCGGTGCCCGCCTTCAGCGACCGCGTCCCGTTCGTCGTCGCGATGGTCGACCTCGAGGAGGGCGGGCGCATCCCCACGAACCTCGTGGACGTCGAGCCCGACCCCGAGCACATCGAGGTCGGCATGGCGGTCGAGGTCGCCTTCCTGGACCTCACCGACGAGATCTCGCTCCCCGTGTTCCGGCCAGCGTGAGGGGGGCTTGCCCTAAGCGGTCGCGATGGGGTTTCGCGTCCGAAGCTCGGGGAACAGCGAAAAGTCGCGGTCCAGTGTGAGGAGCGCCTCCACTCCGTGCGCGACGCATATGGCGGCTATCCGGGCATCGTGCACTACCCCGCCCGTAACGCGCGGCCGCTGAACGAAGCGGTGCAGAATGTCCAGGAATCCCTCGGTCTCTCCGATGAGGCGCACCGACGGCGAGGCTGTCCAGGCTGAAAGCTGGCGCCAAGCCTCCTCCGGGGTGGAGGCATCCTCCTTCCATATCCGGCGGTTCGTCACGGTGCTCAGGAATTCGTAGCAGCATGGCCATGGGATCGCCCACGGTGCGTCGCTCTCTACAAGCGCTCGCACAACCGTCTCCGCCTCGGCGTTCTGTGAGTAGTCCCATCGGTGTGCGTACACCAGCAGGTTCGTGTCGACCGCGATCACGCGGCCTACCTGCCCTCATAGATGAGGTCGCGCAATTCCGCCCAGGAGAGGTGTTCAAGGGGGTTGGGACCGTCCGGGTTTCCTACCCTCATGTCAGGGAGCCGGTAGGGCTCCCGCTCGGGAACAGCGGACAGCACTCGCCTAAGCCCGTCTTCTACGAGAACACGCAGCGGCTGCCCTGTCTCTCTGGCATGGCGCTTGGCCCGAGTGAGCAGTTCGTCGTGTATGTCCACCGTCGTCTTCATGTACCCATACTACCCATATCAAGCAATATGGGCAACCCATATTGCTCCTATCCCTCACTCGCTGAGCTTGAGCAACTCCCATATCTCGTCGCGGGCGGCGCGGGCTTTGGCGTAGTCGACGCCGAAGTACGCCATCGTGCGGCAGCCCATGCTCTCCGGGATGGCCAGCAGCCCCAGCAGGATGTGCTCGGTGCCGATGGGATAGGCCGAGTGGAACTGCTCCGCCTCGGCCAGCGACAGCTCCATCGTCCGTAGCGCCTCCGGCGTGTGCGGCCTGCCCCACAGGTCGAAGACGCGCTCGGCGTGATTGGGGAGAGGCCGGCCGTGCAGGAGCTCGAACTCGGTGATCGAGGCCGCGAGCGCCATGTCGACGCCCAGCCGGCGCAACATCAGCCCGCCCGCGCACTCCGGATGGCGGATGACGCCGAGCAGCAGGTGGCCGGTCATCAGCGCGGAGCGACGCCGCGACGCTTGCTCGAACGACTCGACGCCGTGCTCCCACGCCAGGCGGGCGCAGCGGCCCATGCGCTCCCAGGTCGGCTCGGCCATGCGCCTAGTGCACTTCCCTTCCGCCGTTGACGACGATCATCTGGCCGCTGATGAAGCGTGCGTCGTCGGTGAAGAGGAACGTCATCACGCCGGTCAGGTCCTCCGGCACGCCGCGACGCACGAGCGACGCCTCCGGCTCCGGGTACGCCTCGTCAGCGCTGATCGGCTCCTCCGTGTCGGAGGTCGTCGACCCCGGCGCGACGGTCACGACGTTGATGTTGTACTGGCCAAGTTCGCGCGCCACGGCCCGGGTGATGCCGATGATGGCCGACTTCGACGAGACGTAGTGCGGGTTCATGTCTGTCGGCCCGCGGGCGATGCGGAGCGTGCTGCCGGAGCTGACGTTGACGATGGTGCC
This sequence comes from Dehalococcoidia bacterium, assembly GCA_965116305.1. Lineage (GTDB taxonomy): Bacteria > Chloroflexota > Dehalococcoidia > Lucifugimonadales > Australimonadaceae > Bin16. The sequence goes on from OZ220673.1 coordinate 1,354,522, forward strand.
GGAGCGCTGCTCCTTCATGTAGGGGAAGACGGAGCGGATGCCCAGGAAGGTGCCACGCGCGTTGACCGCGAAGACGCGGTCCCACGTCTCCATGTCCACGTCCAGGATGGATTTCACCCCCAGCCCGCGCATCATGCCCGCGTTGTTCAGCAGGCCGTCGATGCGCCCATACTGCTCGTGCGTGCGGCGCGCCATCTCCTGCATCTCGTCCTCGGAGGAGACGTCGACGCGCATCGGGATCACCTCGGCGCCCTCAGCGCGGCAGAGCTCCGCCGTCTTGCTCACGTCCTGCACGTCCGCGATGGTGAGCTTCGCGCCCTCTTTCGCGAAACGGATGGCGTACTGCCGTCCCAGCCCGCCTGCCGCTCCCGTCACGATGATGGCCTTGTCCTGCAATCGCATCTGCGCCCTCCTCGTATCAGTCTGCCCTCACCCAGAGGGAGAGGGGAACAAACAGCCTATCCGGCGCGTGCTACCGCGTCCACGACCTCGCGCAGCGCTGCGATGTGCGCCGGGCCCGTGCCGCAGCAGCCGCCCACGATGCGGCAGCCGTCCGCCAGCCAGCGCTCCGCGCCCGTCGCGAGCACCTCCGGCGTGAAGCTGTCGTCGAACTCCCAGTCGGGGCGTCTGTACGTTCCCCCATGGGGATAGGCGCCAAGCGGACCGTCCCAGACGCCGCGCAACACGGCGAGCGACCGCTCCACCTCCGGGAGCCCCGTGTGCATGATGAACGCAACGTCGACGCCGGAGAGGTCGATGCGGCGCAGCGACTCCTCCAGCGGCTCGTCCGGCTGGTTCAGGAGCGTGAGGTTGCCCTTCCCGTCCGTTACGCAGGAGAAACCCGCCCACACCGGCAGGCCCGCCGTCGCGGCTGCGGCCAGCTCGACTTTGGCACGCCCGACGTGCGACAACATCTCCACCATGAGGAGGTCCACCCCCGCATCCGCGAGTATGCGCGCCTGCGACGCGAGCGCCCAGTCCTCCTCGGCGGGGGCCACCCTGCCTTCCGGTCCCCGGTAGCTGGTCGTCGTCATACAGCCCGCCACGAGTAACGGGCGTTCCGCCCCAGCGCGTTCGCGCGCCTCTTGGGCGAGCGACACCGCCGCGCGGTTCAGTTCCTCCTCGCGTCCGTGTATCCCGTGCGCGGCGAGACTCAGCTCCGTGCAGCCGAACGTATTGGTGCTGATGACGTCCGCACCTGCCGCTATGAAGTCGGCATGGATGGAGCGGAGCGTGTCCGGCATCTCAGCATTTGCGAGGTTCGCCCACGCCCCGAGCGAGCCGCCCCGCCGCGCCACCTCCGTGCCGATGCCGCCGTCGAGCACAGTGAAGCCGCCGTCCGCGATCCGCCGCATCACCGTCTCGTATGCCGCGCTCTGCTGTGTCATGAGGCAAGCCTATCACTCAGCCACTGACGGAGGGCGTCGTATACTACGAAGGGCCGCCTACGCGGCGAGGAGGCAGCGATGACTACGGAATCCCAGGAAATCAAACGGCTGGTCAGCGAACGGTACGCGAACGACGCCAGGGTGGTCATCGGGCTCACCCCTGTCGAGGCAACGTCCGCCGAAGCCGACGCGTGTTGCGCCCCATCAGGCCAGGAGCGCGCCATGACGCTGTACCAGGACGCACAGCTCGCGGGCCTGCCCGCCGAGTCGATCGCCATCTCGCTCGGGTGCGGCAACCCGACCGCGCTTGCGGGGCTCCAGGAGGGCGAACGCGTGCTCGACCTCGGGTCGGGCGGCGGCATCGACTGCTTCCTCGCGGCGCAGCAGGTGGGCGAGTCCGGTCATGTCATCGGGCTCGACATGACGCCGGACATGCTGGACCTCGCGCGCAGCAACCAGGTGAAACTCGGCCTCACCAACGTGGAGTTCGTGAAGGGCGAGATTGAGAACATCCCGCTGCCGGACGCGTCCGTGGACGTGGTCATCTCCAATTGCGTCGTCTGCCTGTCGCCGGACAAGGACGCCGTGTTCCGCGAGGCGTTCCGTGTGCTGTCGCCGGGCGGCAGGCTGCACATCTCCGACATGATGGCGCTCAACGCCGGCGGTCCCGCGCGCAAGGACACGGAGGCGTGGGTGTCGTGCAGCGCGGGCGCCGAACCGCGTGAGACCTACCTGGGACGGCTGCGCAGCGCGGGGTTCGAGGACGTCGCCATCACCGAGGAGTCGGCGCACGTCGAGAACGACGCCCCGGCGGACGTCTCCAGCGTGAAGGTCGTGGCGCGGAAGCCGGAACAGGCGTAGAAGACGAGGCCCCTGGCTCCCGAAATGGAGGTATTACGCCTCTCTCCTTGATTCCAGCAGTCGGTGTGGCAGCGGTAGAATTTGCAGCGAAGCAGAAACTGCCCGACTCGCTTTGTCGATTGCACTCGCCTGCATGGCGAGGACTGGATAGGAGACTGTATGCGCCCACGCTCGATACTCGTACCTGCCGCTGCTGCGGCAGCCGCAGGCCTGATGGCGAAGGACCGGGTGGCCAGATTCGCCGTCGGGGCGGCAAAAGCCGCGACGCGCAAAGTGCGGGAAGCGACCTCGCAAGAGGGTTCGATCAGGATGGATACGGCCGCCGATTGGTTCGGAGCGGCGGCAAAAGAGCGCTACGCAGAGCCGGACGCCGGCGAACCCGAACGCACCAAGTAGCTTGTAAGCGCTGGCTCTAGCCGCTGATCCCTGCTCCTGCGGGGACAGGCAGGCCGTAGAGTTCCGTGGTGCCCTTCCAGACGATGCGCGACTTCTGCTCGTCGGTGAGATCCGGGCGGTTGTAGATGTAGCTTGGGGAGTCCGGCACGCGATGAGCGTGGGGGATGTCGCTCGCGTACACCCAGCAGTCCGTCCCGTACTTGTTCACCATGTAGGGCAGGAGGTCGTCGTCGACCTCGAAGCCGATGAAGATGCGTCCGTCCCTGATGTATTCGAGGGGTGTCGCCTCCGGCAGGCCGCGCTCCACGATCGCCTTGTGCTCGGAGCGGATCGTGCCGAGCTCCAGCCGGTCCTTCACGTTGTCGAGCGTAAAGTCCATGACGGCAACGGCGAAGTCGACCCACGTGCAGCCCGTCTCGAGGAAGGAGACCTTGACCTTTGGATACCGGTCGAGGATGCCAGAGCCACAGATGGTCTTGAACCCGCGCACCACGGACATGAGGAACTGGTCGCCTGCGATGTTGCGGTACGTCTTCATCGCGTCGCGCGCGCCGATTCCGGGGTGCACGTTCACGGGCATGTCCAGGTCCTGTGCCGCGGTCCAGAAGCACTCGAGGCTGGGGTCGTCCAGTGCCTTGTTGGAGTAGTCCCCGAAGACCATGACGCCGACCGAGCCCATCTTCCGGGTGCGTTCCATCTCACGGACGGCCTCGGCAGGGTCGCTGGGATCGATGACCGTTACCCACTTCAGCCGATCGGGTGACTGGTTGGAGATATCGGCAACCCAGTTGTTGTAGGAGCGGGTGAGCGCCGCGTTGAGCGCAGGGTCGTCCGCGATGGGCCAGTGCAGGAGGAGCGTGGGGTAGTTGACGGAGAGGTACGTGTTCTCCGCGTCCATCACTGCGAGGCGCGCCTCGGCGGAGTGGAACTCGCCGCTCTCATGCGGCCCGCGCCACTTCGCCATCTTCTCGTACTCGGTGGAGACGACGCCGTCCTTGCTGGAGGGCGAGCCGCCGACGCGGATGCGCCTGCCGTCTATCTCCCAGATGTAGTCGTGCTCGAACTCGCCGGTCTCGACCACCTTGGGGCGCCGGTCGCGGAACGCGGGCTCCAGGTAGTCGTTCGACCAGGTGGCCTCCCACTCCTCGACGTGCCCGTCGCCGTCCATCGCCAGGATGTCCATCGCCCTGCTCCTCGTTCAGGATGCGGCAATCCTACCACGCGGGAGCGTACCCGGCGCGCCCTACCCCTGTGCCACGGTATCTAGTAGAGTCCCTATCGATACCAGCAGGAGGACCAGAACAATGCCGAGAGAATGGGACGAGGTCAAATACGAGGTGGCGGTCGCGAACCGCGTCCTCGCCGAAGTGGGACTCGCGACCGGTTTCCGTGCGTCGCTCGGGCACGCCAGCATGCGCCTGCCGAACGACCCGGACAAGTTCGTGGTGAAGGGCCGCGGCTACGCCGTCGACGCGCTCCACTCGATGAAGCCGGAGGACATGATCGTCGTGGACATCGAGGGCTACAAGGTCGACGGGCCGGTCGGCTCCTCCCAGCCGTTCGAAGTCATCATGCACTCCTCCATCATGAAGGCGCGCCCTGAGGTCAACTCCGTGGTGCACGTGCACCCGCACTACACCATCCTCGCCACGACGCTCGGGAGGCGCCTCCGCCCCATGAACCAGGAGGGCGCTCAGCTCGTGCAGAAGGAACTGCCTGTGTGGAACCACGTCAAGACCGTGCAGACGGAGGAGGAGGGCGCCGAGGTTGCCGCGCTGATGGGCGACTCCCCCGTCATCCTGCTGCGCGGCCACGGCGCAACGTCCGCGGGCAGCAGCCTGGAAGACGCCGTGATGACGATGATGCAACTGGAGGAGCAGGCCAAGATGAACTACTGGGCCTACTCCGCCGCCGGGCCGGACCACCCGTACCTCGAGGACGAACTGGTCGACGAGATGTCCGGGCGCACGCCGCTGCCGCAACTGCCGCACTTCGCGCAGGTGCTCCCATCTGGCTGGCGTCCCAGGGTCGGCGGCGTCTGGCAGTACTACACGCGCGTCGTCACCAACAACCCGGACGCGAAGCCGGAGATCAGCAGGCCATAAGCGGAAGGGACAGACGCGGCGCATCCTGCTCCAACCAGCCCGCTCCTCGCTTGACCCGTGTCCACTCCCGCCCTACCCTTACGCTACGCAAATACGCGCACGCGAGGTGAACGCACGCATGCTCAGCGTCAAAGCGAACCAGGAACTCACGCAGGTCGGCCCGGGAACCCCCATGGGCGAGCTCATGCGACGCTACTGGCACCCCATCGCCGGAGCAGCGGAGCTCGATGACCGTCCCACGAAGGCCGTCCGCCTCCTCGGCGAGGACCTCGTCCTCTACAAGGACAAGTCCGGCACGATGGGGCTCATCGACCGCTTCTGCCCCCACCGCCGCGTCGACCTCTCCTACGGCATTCCCGAGGAGCACGGCCTGCGTTGCATGTACCACGGCTGGATGATGGACGAGACCGGCCAGTGCATCGAGCAGCCCTTCGAGGAGACCGTCCATCCGGACGGGCGCTTCAAGGAGAAGGTCAAGGTCGCAGGGTACCCGGTCGAAGTCGCCGGCGGACTCGTGTTCGCGTATCTCGGGCCGCAGCCTGTCCCGTTCCTGCCGCTCTGGGAGCCGCTGGTGTGGGACAACGCGGTGCGCGACATCGCCATCTCGCACCTCCCGTGCAACTGGCTCCAGTGCCAGGAGAACTCGCTCGACCCCGTGCACGTCGAGTGGGCGCACTCGTACTGGGGGCAGTACGTGCAGCAGGGCCCCGGCTTCAAGGGCGCGCTGCTCGACCTGCCGACGCACCAGAAGATCGGGTTCGACGTCTTCGAGCACGGCGTCGTGAAGCGTCGCGTGTTCAAGGGCTACACCGAGGAGGACGACGACTGGAAGCACGGCCATCCCGTGTTCGTGCCGAACATCCTGCTTGTCGGCTCCGAGGTTTCGGTGACGATGCAGTTCCGCGTCCCCATCGACGACGAGAACACGCTGCACGTCTCGCTCTACACGTGGCGGGGCGCTCCCGGCCAGCCCGTGCCGAAGCAGGAGTCCGTCCCCTACCGCGAGGTGCCGCTGCTGGACGAGAACGGCCGCTGGATCGTGGACGTGGTGTTCAACCAGGACTACACGATGTGGGTCACGCAGGGGCCCATCGCGAAGCGGAACCTGGAGCACCTCGGCGAGTCCGACCGCGGCCTCATCCTCTACCGCAAGCTGCTCCGCGAGCAGATGGACATCGTCGCGGACGGCGGTGACCCGATGAACGTCTTCCGCACCCCCGCCCCGGAGGGCGGCATTGTCGCGCCGCTGGAGCAGGTGAAGTTCGGGATGAAGCGTGCCAGGAAGTACATCCCCGGCGAGGCCGGATACTCCCGCGACGGCGAGCTCATCAACCAGGTGCTCCAGACGTGGGAGGACCTGCCGGACCGTGCGCCTGCTGCGTCCGAGGACGAACTTAAGGCGCAAGCTGCGGGCGCAGTGGAAGGCATCAAGGACAACTGGCCGCTGTAGCTAACGGCATAGCAACGACCGATGAGAGAGGCGCCCTGTGTGGCGCCTCTCTCATCGCATTCCCCCTTGCGCCATGCGGTACAATCCCGCCAGCGTACGAACGTGAAGGAGGCCACGCGATGCTGAGCGTACAGGAGAACGAGCTACTGACGCAGGTCGGCCCCGGAACGCCCATGGGCGAACTCATGCGCCGCTACTGGCACCCCATCGCCGCCGCCGGCGAGCTGATGGAGCGCCCCACCAAGGCCGTCCGCGTCCTCGGCGAGGACCTCGTCCTCTACCGCGACAAGTCCGGCACGCTCGGCCTCATCGACCGCTTCTGCCCCCATCGCCGCGTCGACCTCTCCTACGGCATCCCTGAGGAGCACGGCCTGCGCTGCATGTACCACGGCTGGATGATGGACGAGACCGGCCAGTGCATCGAGCAGCCCTTCGAGGAGACCGTCCATCCGGACGGGCGCTTCAAGGAGAAGGTCAAGGTCGTGGGCTACCCCGTGCGCGAGATGGCGGGGCTCGTATTCGCCTACCTCGGTCCGCAGCCTACGCCGTTGCTCCCGCGCTGGGAGCACCTGCTCTGGGAGAACGCCGTCCGCGACATCGCCATCACGGAGATCCCCTGCAACTGGATGCAGTGCCAGGAGAACTCGTTGGACCCCGTACACGTCGAGTGGCTGCACGCCTACATGGGCGCCTACCGCAACACGGACCGCATCGCCACGCAGCAGCGGGGCTCGTCGCGCAAGCACATGAAGATCGGGTTCGACGAGTTCGAGTTCGGCATCATCAAGCGCCGCATCCTCGAGGGCAAGGACGAGACCGACGACGAGTGGGCTGAGGGCCACCCCGTCCTCTTCCCGAACATCCTGCTCGTCGGCAACGAGGCGCGCGCCACGTTCCAGTTCCGCGTTCCGGTGGACGATACCAATACTCTCCACGTCTCCATCTACAACTACCGCGCCGCGCCCGGCGCAGCCGCGCCGAAGCAGGACGTCATCCCCTACCGTTACGTTCCGCTGAAGGACGACGAAGGGCGCTACATCGTCGACTGGACGTTCAACCAGGACTACATGGCCTGGGCGACGCAGGGCCCCATCGCCAAGCGTCACCTGGAGATGCTGGGGCAGTCGGACGTCGGCATCATCCTCTTCCGCAAGCAGTTGAAGCGGAACATCGCGGTGATGGAAGACGGCGGCGACCCGATGAACGTCTTCCGCGGAGACGAGCTCGGACTGCTGCACGCGCCGGTGGAGAAGGTGAAGTTCGGCGTGCGGGCGCAGGCGCGCTACGTCCGACCCGAAGCCGGTGATACCCCCGCGGTGCCGCAGATCGAAGAGGTCATGAGCACCTGGGTCGACTACCTCGGCGAGGAGGCCACGCTGGGGCGGTAACCGGCTGCCACACACCGCCCCTGACCGCCGCCACGGGATCCGTTCCATGCGCGTGCCTTGTCGCGCTTGACCCGCGCACACGCCCCGCCCTACTCTTACGCCACGCACACACGCACGCGAGGTGAAGGCACGCATGCTCAGCGTCAAGGCTAACCAGGAACTCACGCAGGTCAGCGCAGGCACCCCGATGGGCGAACTGATGCGCCGCTACTGGCATCCCATCGCAGCGACGGCAGAGCTCGACGAGCGCCCCACCAAGCCGGTGCGCCTCCTCGGAGAGGACCTCGTCCTCTACAAGGACAGGTCCGGCACTCTCGGCCTCATCGACCGCTTCTGCCCCCACCGCCGCGTCGACCTCTCCTACGGCATCCCCGAGGAGCACGGCCTGCGCTGCATGTACCACGGCTGGATGATGGACGAGACCGGCCAGTGCATCGAGCAGCCGTTCGAAGAGACGGTCCACCCGGACGGACGCTTCAAGGAGAAGGTGAAGGTCGCGGGCTACCCGGTCGAGGAGCTGGGCGGCCTCGTCTTCGCGTACATGGGCCCGCAGCCCATGCCCTTGCTGCCCCGCTGGGAACAGCTGACGTGGGACAACGCCGTGCGGGAGGTCTGCATCTCGGAGTTGCCGTGCAACTGGCTGCAGTGCCAGGAGAACTCGCTCGACCCCGTCCACAACGAGTGGCTCCATGCCTACTACGGCAACGTCGTCCGCAACGGCGTCCACTCCCTTCCCGAGGCGCGCGGCACCCACCTCAAGATCGGGTTCGACGTCTTCGAGCACGGCATCATCAAGCGCCGCGTCGAGGCCGGATACACCGAGGAGGACGACGACTGGAAGGAAGGCCACCCCATCATGTTCCCCAACATCCTCCTGGTGGGCGACGAGGTGCGCTCGACGTTCCAGTTCCGTGTGCCGGTCGACGACGAAAACACCTACCACGTCTCCTACTACGTGTGGCGTCCCGCGCCGGGAGCGCAGGCCCCGCGCCAGGAGGTCGTCCCCTACCGCTACGTGCCGCTGAAGGACGAGAACAACCGCTACATCAACGACATCCTCTTCAACCAGGACTACCTCGCCTGGGTGACGCAAGGCCCTGTCGCCAAGCGCCACCTGGAGAAGCTCGGCGAGTCCGACAAGGGCATCATCCTCTTCCGCAAGCTGCTGCAGGAGCAGGCGAAGCTCGTCGCCGACGGCGGCGACCCGATGAACACGTTCCGCGACCCCGAGCAGAACGAGGCGATCAGCCTGCCGCTGGAGCACGTCAAGTTCGGCAACCGCCGCCGCATGGGCTACACGCTCGTCGAGGCGGGCGAACCCGTCGTGGCGGACGTCGTCAACGAGACGCTGGAGAGCTGGGAAGGACTGCGCAGCCTGCGCGGCACAGCCGGAGCAGCGCACGGAGCGTAGCAGGCCGAGACGCAGGGGTTCTTCAGGAGGGGTATCCATGACCTCGCAGCCTGACCGTCCCGAGCAGGTAGAGCAGTCTGACCAGACCGGCGAAGAGTCGGAGCATGAGTCGCTGATCGACGATCCTGACTTCTACAGGGGGGGCGCCAGCTTGGCCGTCACCAACCCTGGTGGCTTTGCCGAGCCCTATCTGGTCAGGAACAGAGCCCGCGTGGTAGGGGCATGGGTGCGAGGAGATGTTTCGGTCAAGGGAATCTGCATACTCTTCGTCGCTGTCGTAATCCCGCTGTTGGTGTGGGCGATCCTGCTCCTTGAGTGATGGGGGAGCACAGGCGGACCGCAGAGAGGCTACCCCGCCCCATACCCATTGACGCTTGACGTTGCGCGGCTTGCTATAATCCCGCCGCAGGACTGAGCGAACCCAGCAGCACAAGGAGAGAGACCTCATGCTGACGCAGGAAGCGAACGACCGCTATACCCGGGTAGGCCCCGGAACGCCGATGGGCGAACTGATGCGCCGCTACTGGCACCCCGTCGCCGCCGTCTCCCAGATGAACGACAAGTGGACGATGAAGGTGCGCCTGCTGGGCGAGGACCTCATCCTCTACAAGGACCGCTCCGGCACCTTCGGCCTCATGGAGCCGCACTGCGCCCACCGCCGTATGAACATGATCTACGGCATCCCTGAGGAGCACGGTCTCCGCTGTCCATACCACGGGTGGCTGTACGACGAGACGGGCCAGTGCACGGAGCAGCCGTACGAGGAGACGGAGGACCCGGAGGCGCGGTTCAAGGACAAGATCCAGATGAAGGCGTACCCGGTGGAGCAGAAGGCCGGACTGCTGTTCGCCTACCTCGGCCCCACCCCTGTGCCGCTCATCCCCAACTACGACGTCTTCTCCGCCACCGGTGTGCTACGCGATATCGGTTACGCGATGCTGCCGTGCAACTGGCTGCAGTGCCAGGAGAACTCGCTGGACCCGGTGCACCTCGAGTGGCTGCACGTTGCGTGGGCGAACTTCATCCGCGAGATGAACGGAGACAAGGAGCGCCGCACCCGCTGGCCGCACAAGACCATCCACTTCGACGCCTTCGAGCACGGCATCATCAAGCGCCGCATATGGGAAGGCGGCTCCGAAGAGGACACCGAGTGGAAGGACGGCCACCCCATCGTCTTCCCCAACTACCTGCGCCAGGGCGGCGACGGCTTCAACGTCTCCGACGGCACGTATCGCGGCAGCTTCTCGATGGGTCCCGCTTTCCAGATCCGCACCCCCATCGACGACTACAACACCGCCCACTGGTGGGTCGCCTGCTACCCGATGATCGAGGGCGACGTCGAGCAGACGCCGGAGGAGATCCCCTTCTACCTCCCGCCCGTGCCGACGCTGGACGAGAACGACCAGCCCATCTACCCCGAACTGCGCAGCAACTCCTCGCAGGACCCGGCGGCATGGATCACACAGGGCGGCATCGCCGACCGCACGGGCGAACACCTCGGCCGCTCCGACAAGGGCATCATCATGTTCCGGCAGATGCTGGAGGACAACATGCGCATCGTCGAGGACGGTGGCGACCCGATGGAGGTCTACCGCGACCCCGCGGAGAACGTCTACATCCCGTTCATGACGGAACAGCACAACTACGTGGACACCTCCACCCGCCAGGGCGCTGCAACCATGTACTCGCCCATCCTGGATAGACGGGAAGCCGCAGCCGCGGCCAAGTAGCCAACCTTATGAGGGGCAGCCGAACGGCTGCCCCTCTGGTTATCTCAGCCTCACGCCCCTATGATTGCCGTCGGCGCGCTCCCGCATCGATCGACGCGGGGAGTCGTTGCCGAACCTGAACACGTGATCGGAGGCGCAACATGACCCTCATCCTGAACAACGACGACATCGCATCCGTACTGACGATGGAAGAGACGATAGGCGCGCTGCGCAACGCCTACGAGGAGCTCGCGCGCACCGAGGCCGTCTGCCGCCCGCGCATCGACATCCGCATCCCCACGTCAGACCCCGCGAAGATGTACCAGTGGGGCACCATGGAGGGCGGCTCCGCGTCCGGCTACTTCGCCATCCGCATGAAGTCGGACGTCGTCTACGAACAGGAGTACGGCGGCACGCGCACCCAGGAGAAGTACTGCCTGCGCCCCGGCCTCTTCTGCGGCCTCATCCTGCTGATGAGCGTTGAGAATGGCGAGCCGCTCGCCATCATCAACGACGGCTACCTCCAGCACATGCGCGTCGGCGCCGACTCCGGCATCGGGGCCGGCTACATGGCGCGGGAGGACGCCTCCGTCGTCGCCATGATCGGCTCCGGGGGCATGGCGCGCTCGCACGCCGAGTCGTTCGCCGCCGTGCGCGACATCAAGCGCATCCAGGTCTACAGCCCCACGAAGGCCAACCGCGAGGCCTATGCCGAGGAGATACGCGCCAAGCTCGGCATCGAGGTCGTCCCGGTCGGGTCCGCCGCCGAGGCGTGCAAGGGCGCGCACATCGTCGCCGGGTGCACCGACGCGGTGGAACCGGTCATCTTCGGCAAGGACGTTGAGGACGGCGCGCACATGACCTGCGTCGGCGGCAGCATCGACGGCGAGGCGATGGAGCGCATCGACCGCTCGCTCCGCCTCGGCTCGGCGCCTGCGCCGGTCGGCATACCGGAGATGCGGCTGCACGACGAGAACATCGCCTACGAGGCCAACGCGCCGGACGGCACGCCCGCATCCGCCAGCCAGACGCGCGAGCGCTCCGGCAGGGGACACGGCGTCATCGCCGAGGACCGGGTCGTCTTCCTGGAGGAAGTGCTGCAGGGAGCGCAGGCGCGCCCCGGCCCCACCGCCGTCACCTACTCGGAGCGTGGCAACATCCAGGGCGCGCAGTTCTTCTCCGTCGCGGGCCGCGCCTACGAACTCGCGAAGGCGAAGGGCCTCGGCCACGAACTCCCCACCGAGTGGTTCCTGCAGGACATCCGCGACTAGGCCTGGTTCCTTCCCTCCTGATGGGGGAAGGCTGGGATGGGGGGGCCCCGCCCGCCCCTACTCCGAATGCCGCGCACGGAGTAATATGCCCCCATCCGGAACCGACGGAGGCTTGGCATGGCGCGACGTTTCACCTACGACGACTGGATGGAAGCCCAGGGCATCCCCATCCACCGGGGCTACTACGTGGAAGACCTCCGTACCGCCGAACTCGGCTGGTGGGAGGACCGCCAGGTCGACGCCGCGTTCATGCAGTTGCGCGGCATGGAGGGCGTGGTCGAGGGCCGCATCGAGGAGATACCACCCGGGCACTCGCTCCCGCCGCTGAAACTCTCGGTCGACGAGCAGGTCTACGTCCTCGGCGGACGCGGCGTGGCCACCGTCTGGACGGACGACGCCCGCCCGAAGAAAACGTTCGAGTGGGCGACGCGCAGCCTCTTCCTCGTGCCGCGCAACTCCTACTGCCAGCTGACGAACATGGACGGCAACAACCCGGCGCGGCTGCTCCACTACAACTACCTCCCCATCGCCATGTCGGCCACGCCGGACCCGGACTTCTTCGTCAACAACCCCTATTCGACGAACTCGTTCCTGCACAGTACCGACGAGTTCTACTCCGAAGCCAAGGCCGTTATGGAGGAGGGGGAGGGCGCCTTCGCCGGGCGCGGACGCCAGGTGTGGCACGGCAACTTCTTCCCGGACATGGCCGCCTGGGACAAGCTCGTCCCGTTCTGGGGACGCGGCGCGGGCGGACACGTCGTCTTCATCCAGTCGCCCGGTTCGGAGATGCACGCGCACATGTCCGTCTTCCCCGCGCGCACCTACAAGAAGGGCCACCGCCACGGGCCGGGGCGGGTCATCGTCATCCCCGGCGGCGAGGGCTACTCCGTCATGTGGGAGGAGGGCCAGGAAAAGATCGTCATCCACTGGCATGAGGCGAGCTGCTTCGTGCCGCCGGATCGGTGGTTCCACCAGCACTTCAACCTCGGACGAGCCGACGGGCGCTACCTCGCGCTCCATCCGCCGAACCAGTTCATGGGCATGTCCGAGAAGGTCACCGACCGGGGCCGCGACCAGATCGAGTACCCGAACGAGGACCCGTGGATACGCGAGTACTTCGAGAGCCAGCTCGCGGAGCGCGGCATGACGTCCGAGATACCGGCGGAGGCTTACGAGGACCCCACGTACGAGTGGGACTACTCCAAGTCCTCGGACTGACGCCGGGGCGCATGCGCGAGCGCGATACGGTAAGATAAGGCGGCGCCGGGCATAGTCCCGGCGCTGCGCTGCCTAGAAACCACACTGCTGAAATGCCTAGGAACATCATGTCAGACGAAGCACCTACAGAAGCACTTACACCTGAAGAGACGCCTCTCCTTCACCAACTGGAAAACGCTGCAGGTACACAAGCATCCTTTCGTGACCGCGCTGCTAAGGTAGGGAGTGTATACACTCTCTCATACAGCCAAGCTACAGTCGCCATATATGACTTTGATCGCGAGCAAGCCGGGGGCCTCCCCAAGAGCATGTTCCTCATGGCAGCCAAGGAAAGTGGCGACGAGACTTTCATTCTCCTCCGAGTGCAGAAAGAAGCTCGTCTACCCAATGCTGCGGCAAATGACGACATGCGCCAACAAGGGATTGAGGCATCAGGCAACAGGGGAGCATGGGCTGCCCAGCTAGACGAATGGATACGAGAGAAAGTCTCCCTACACGCCGTAGAATGTAGCGTTCTAGGTACTTTCATTGATGTAGGCAATGGAAACTATCGATATGCGGAAGACATTGAGAACTACTATGCAGTACATGAGTTGATGGTGTGGAAGCCAGATGCACAAACCTTGTCTCTAATCGCAAACCATCAGCATCGAACCAACGACATACCTATCCAGGTAGAACGAAAAAGAATAGGACGCACTCGGTTCGCTGCAGCAGAACGAACGTCCGCCACTACCGCCGACTTCAGGCTTAATCCCACAGACATTCTGAAACGGCGCACGGTCTACCTCGGCATGTCACGCTCTGGGAAATCAAATGGTCTGAAGATTGTTGCGGAGTCTATCTTCCGTCTCAGGGAACAGAATCCAGAATACCGCATAGGCCAACTGATTTTCGATCTCAGCGGTGAGTACGCCCAAGATAATCCACAAGATGGCAAAGGGCTGCACCGAATCCACGAAGTCATCGAACAGCCTAGAGAAGGAGAAGTTGAGACTTACGGATTACTCGATGCACCCCCGTGGGATAGCGAACGTAAGCTCATGAAGATAAATTTCTTTGGGAGTCCCATCGGGTCTGTTTGGAGAACAGAGGATGTAGACATTGCTCTAGACCAACTCCTTGCAGGCCGTGAAATCATTAAAGGCATCATGGCTAATGAGACGGCACGCTACACAACAGCATTCCGTGATGTGGACCTAGCTGTCCCAACGAATATAGATGGTGACCATAGCGCTCAAGTTCGGTATCGGCGAGCCATTCTTGCCTATCAGACTGCCCTTGCTGCTGCCGGGCTTACTCCACCTACTTGGCAACCATCCGTAAAGGGCCTTTTTAGTGATAAAGTCACAAAGGCGATGTCAGTTGCCAACAATTCCCAGAGCGACCACAAGGGTGATTACCATCAAGCAGCAGAAATAATAGAGAAGAGCAAAGCTAGCGGCGGCACAGTCTCATGGGCACAATTGCGAATAGTCTTTACCGCCCTAAACACTTTCGTCAATGATCGAAAGGGGGGATACGATAAGTTCGAAGAAGTATACGTTAGTTCTTCCTCCAGTGGTGAATCATGGGCAGATCCTCGGCTAAAGGCAGTTCTCCGTATCTTCGAATCGCAGAATGGACCTAGGTCCTTCCAAACAGCACAACAGCAACACGATTCTAATACTACTATCGACTTTGCCGAAAGTGTTGTAAATGACCTCCAGGCAGGGAAACTGGTGATAATAGACCAATCCAGTGGCGAACCGGATCAGAACAGGAACGCTGCTGAACGCATTATGTGGAGGATATTCCGAACCCAGCAAGAGCTATTCAAAGTGCCGAAGCCTGTAGAGGAACAAGACGCCGTCTCAGGACACATACTGGTCTATCTGGAAGAGGCTCACAACTTGCTCCCTAGGGCAACCGGAATCAACAATCTTCAGACTGTGTGGGCACGTTCAGCCAAAGAAGGCAGCAAACTAAATATAGGCATGATTCTTGCAACGCAGGCCCCAAGCTCAATCATGCCCGAGATACTCAGCGAGACAGACAACTGGATTCTTTCATACTTGAATTCCGAGAATGAACGCAGAGTAATCTCAGGTTACATGGACTTCGGAGATTTCTTAGAGCAGATCGGGAAAGTCAGTGAGCAGGGATTTGTTCGGGTGCGTACACTTTCCCAAGCCTACACTGTTCCTGTGCAACTGGACAAGTTCAGGATAGAAGATATGACCTCTACGCAAATACCTGAAGACACCCTAGATTCAACTGAGGACTAGCGGCCATGCCATACGAGGATGAACGGGCTGGCCTAGCAGCGTTGAGAGCAATCGCTGAGAGCGGAATCGTCGACGAGTTCCGAGATAACTTAGTGGAACGGCACAGCGGAGAACCTTTACCGTTGCCAGCATTTAATCCATGCCCCATAGGAACTTCTCGCAGTTATATTCTCGCGATAGATGGGTCGCTCGTTTATTCTGCTATACCAGGAGCACTACCTTGCACAGAGGCCGGCATAGTATCCCTAGGCATGGTCGTAATAGATTTGAAGAAACTTCAGTCCCTACGCCACCTACCCGAAAGTGGTGCCGTAAACCCACGCGAACTAAGAGAAACAGAGACTGGCAAAACGCTAGGCATCATGCTCCCAGGTCAGAATGCTGCAAAACGCGATGGCACTGATCCTAGGACATGGTTCAGGGAAATTATCAACAGTGAACTAGAGAAAACACACTTCGGTGGGGAAAGTCTTGCCGATACCCTGTACCACCTGCTTGAAGGTGAACGAACTGTTCGGTGTCCGAACCCGGATTGTGATGGTCACGTATCCGTCCCTCAGCCTTCAGAAGAGGGGCAATGCAGTGTATGTGGGGAACGCATTCTCCTGACCGATGGTTTGCGAATTCATGAGCAATTCATCGAACATAGATCGCCAGTTGAATGTCACAATAGAGTGCGTGACACTTTGGAAATTCTTGCCCTCATAAATACTTTGCGCTATCTTATTGAATCAGAACGCGGTAGGACGGCAATCACTAACACTGCGTTTGTTATGGATGGACAACTCGCTGCATTCGGGACAATTGCAGTCCTCGCACGTGCGGTAAGGCTAGAACTCCGGAAGATTCAGGAAAGGCTCCGAAGAGAGAGACCAGGAGCAAGGCTTCTGGTCATGTCGGGAATCAAGAGTGGGCCATTTGTAGACCATGTCACAGAACTCGACCGGGCACCTGCCCCCGGCGAGCGAATCCCAACCGGGCAGGTCTGGCTTCCTGACAACGCTTACATCCGATCCAACATCATAGCGGGTGTTAAACCTTGGGGAGTAGATACTCATTTTGGCCGTCCTGTCATTCTCAAGACTGTGAACGGCCAGCGCTTGGTGCTTAACCTTGCGCAACCCGAAGAAGATCCGCCTCTAACTGACGCTCCACCACCTCTAGCCTTAGAAGATGCACTTGCAACAGCTGGACCGTTGGGAGTTGGTACCGACCAGTTCCTTGCCCTTCGTCGTGCGCATAGTCAAGCCGCAATCCCACTGCGTGCAGGCACAGACCTGATCCAGTCACTTGCGCCATGACCAACCTTAGTCTGACACCGAGCTTACGGAAACTGCCTTGGGCGTCGAACACCGCTGCCCACAGATGGTATGGCCTCGGGCGCTACTTCGCGATGTTCCCGCCTGCCTTTGCCTACGCCGCAGTGAAGGGACTCACGCAGCTAGGAGAACCTGTCCTAGATCCTTTCTGTGGAAGGGGGAACGGACCATTCACAGCCACCGTACTCGGACGTCCTTCCGTTGGAATAGACGTGAACCCCGTCGGTTGGCTCTTCACGACTGCAAAGCTTCAACCTGCTAGGGATCCTGAGCATGTCATCTCTCGCCTAGGAGAGATTGCCAAGGCTCAGAGGCCAAGAGACCGTCGCAGCCGGAATAGATTCGAGACCATGGCGTGGGCACCAAGTGTACGAGCCTTCCTGCGGACGGCGCGCAGAGAACTCGATTGGCAGCACTCGGAACTTGACAGAACGCTCATGGCCTTCATCGCGCTCCACATGCAGGACAAGGTCGGGGACGGACTGTCCAACGCGCTATGGCCATCCATCGCGTGCTCGCCACAATACGCGGTACAGTGGTGGACAAAGCACGGCCTTCTCCACCCCCCAGATGTGGACCCCGTGCAGTTGTTATCGGCCAAGATTCGACGTCGCTATGAGTACGGAATCCCCGACCAAGCTGCGGGAACAGCGCTACTGGCTGATGCACGAGAAGCACTACCTAGGCAAACCAGATTAAATGCCGGACTGTTGCTAACTTCTCCTCCGTACTGTGGGGTGACCGACTATTGGAATGACCATTGGATTCGCCTCTGGATCTTGGGTTACCCATTCCGGAAGGATTGGAAAAGAACGGCCAGGTACGCAAATACCACTGCCTACGAAGACCTGATTACCGAAGTCTTCCGAGAGTCCCGGCGACACCTTGTCAAAGGGGCTGCAGTGCTTGTCCGCAGCGATCAGCGCCGCCAGACCGCGAAGATGTGCATTGAGGCATTGAATAGAGTTTGGCCCCGCCGACAAATGTTCATTCGACAAACTACTGCGCCACACAAGGGAATCTCCGTGCACCATGGGCGCGGAGGAAGGAAGGCGCAGGAGCTAGACCTCCTTATCCCAGGAAGCCGCGGCAGGCAATGGTGGAAAGATCAGGGGTTTCAACCTATTGGGGAGGACGGTGAGCCGGCTACTATTGTCGACTAGTCCCATCTTCTAGTCCCAACGTCGCATGCGCAAGCGCGATACGGTAAGATAGGCGAGCGCCGGGCATAGTCCCGGCGCTGCGCTGCAACTCTCTCCTGAGGATGCCACATGCACGACGACGACGATCTCGACCATTCACACGTGTTCGACCTGCTGAACGACGAGGAAGCCGAGGATATCGAGGGGATCGAGAAGTTCACGCTCTACAGCGTGGGCATAGACATCGGCTCCTCCACCACTCACACCATCTTCTCCCGCCTGGTGCTCCGCCGCGAAGGCGCGGGGCTCTCCGCCAAGTTCGTCGTCACCAACCGCGACGTGCTCTACCGCTCCCCCATCATGCTCACGCCCTACTCTTCCGGCACCGCCATCGACACGGACAGCGTGCAGGAGTTCATCGAGCGCTCCTACAGCGAGGCGGGCTTCACGCCGGACGACGTGGACACCGGCGCGGTCGTCATCACGGGCGAGGCGCTCAAGAAGGAGAACGCCCAGCCCATCCTGGAGTACTTCTCTGAGGAGTCGGGACGCTTCATCTGCGCGTCCGCGGGCCCGATGCACGAGGCGCTGCTGGCGGCGTTCGGCTCCGGCGCGGTCGCCATCTCCAAGACACACGCCAACACCGTGCTCGACGTCGACATGGGCGGCGGCACGACGAAGATATCCCTCATCCGCAACGGCGAGATAGCCCAGATGGTCGCCATCGAGGTTGGCGCACGACTCATCGCCTACGACGACGACCTGACCATCACTCGCGTCGAGCAGCCCGCCCGCACCATCCTCGGCTCGCTCGGCCAGACGGTCGAGGTCGGCGAAAAGCTCACGGACGAGAAGCGCGAGCTGTTCGCCGCGAAGATGACCGACATCCTTTTCGACGCCATCAGCGGCGGCGAGATGGACCCGCTCACCGACTCGCTCCTGCTCACGGACAGCCTGGACATCGGCTCGCTGGAGGACGTCGACCACGTCGTCTTCTCCGGCGGGGTCTCCGAGTACGTGTACGACCGCACGAGCGAATCGTACGGCGACATCGGCCCGTGGCTCGGCAGGAACGTGCGCGAGCGCTGTCAGCAGACGTTGCGCCCCGGCATGCTGGTGATGCCGGCAGAAGGCATCCGCGCCACCGTCATCGGCGCGGGCGAATACACGCTCCAGGCGAGCGGAAGCACCTCCTACATCTCCACGCACGACGTGCTTCCCGTGCGCGGCATACAGGTCGCGCGGGCATTCATCAACAAGGAGCAGACCGCGGAGGAGATGGAGGCCGCGCTGTCGGCAGGCGTCGGCAAGTACGACCTGGCGAAGCTGCCGTCCACCATGGCGCTCGCCATGTCCATAGCCGGGCAGCCGGACTACTGGTACATCCGGCGCCTGGCCGAGTCCATCGTCAAGACCGTGGACGACGAGCCGCCGGAAGCCCCGGTCTTCGTCGTCGTCGACGTGGATGTGGCCAAGTCGCTCGGCGGCATCATCCGCGAGGAACTGCACCTCGACCGGGCCGTCATCGCGATAGACGGCATCGAGGTGGGCGACCTCGACTACGTGGACGTGGGCAAGCCGATGGGCGCGAGCGAGGTCATCCCCGTCACCGTCAAGTCGCTCGTATTCTCCATCCGCTCGCAGTCCGGATAGCGGGAGCGTTCGGGTCTGGCGCCATGCTCATTGCGGCACTCGTCTTCGGGCTCCTGGGCGGCATCGTCGGCCTCTTCATCGGAACGCTTGTATTCATCGGCGATCTGGTGGACTTCGCGTTCCGCGGGGGAGATACCGGCACTGCCGGACTGCTGGTGCTGTTCTTCGCCCTCCTGGCCATCGCGGGCTCGATCATGGCTCTCAAGAAACCGTGGCAGGCTGCGGCGCTTCTGCTCGTCTCCGGCATCGGTCCCATGATAGTCGTCAACATATTCGGAGCGCCCATCTTCTTCCTCACGCTCCTCGCGGCCTTCTCTGCCGTCCGCGGACGCCGGGAAGTCAACCGATAGCCCACGGGCGAACGAAAGGGCCGGAACGCCGATCGCGCTCCGGCCCCTCTTCTTATCTGTATCCGCAAGGCCTCAGGAAACCCCCACAAGCATACCGGGCGGGTGGGTGGGAAGAACGACGTTCGCCCGAGCGATGCCCCCTGAGAGAGAAAGGCGGATGCCGCTTACTTCAGGTGCTCCCCGAAGAATGCCAGCGTCTTCGGCCACGAGTCGGCCGACGCCTCCGCGTGATAGCTTCCGCGCTCGGTGCAGAAGAAGCCGTGCCCCGCGCCCTCGTAGACGTGGTTCTCTATCGACTTGCCCTTTGCCTTCAGCACCCGCTCGATCTCCTCGACGTTGGAGACGGGGATGCCGCCGTCCTCGGTGCCCCAGAAGCCGATGATGGGGGCCTGCACCGCGTCGGCGGTGTCGTCGAGCAGGCGCGGCGCGTCCGCCGGCGCGTCCGGGCGCGGCAGGATGCCGCCGCCGTAGTAGACCGCCGCCGCCTTGATGCCGTCCATCGTCGAGCCGAGGTAGGAGACCATCCCGCCGAAGCAGAATCCGACGATGCCGATGTTGTCGGCATCCACGTCCGCGTTGCCGCGCAGGTAGTCGATCGTCGCCTGCACGTCCGCGAAGACGTCGTCGTTGCTCAGCTTGCCGCGCTCCGCAAAGGCCGCCTGCATCTCAGAGAACGGGATGTCAACGCCCTTGCCTGAGCGATGGAACAGCTCCGGCGCAGCCGCGAAGTAGCCTGCGTCAGCGAAACGGTCCGCGATGCTGCGGACGTCGTTGTTCACGCCGAAGATCTCCTGGATAACGATAACCGCCGCGTTCTTTCCGCCGCCGTCCGGGCGCGCCGTGTAGATCGACATCGGGCTCCCGCCTGCGGTCACTTCCGCAACGTCAGTTACTGCCATGCTCTCCCTCCGTGTTGTGCGAGATAGGCCGGCCGCGTCACCGGCCGCCGCCATCCTACACCAACGCGCCCCGCCCTGCCGCCCGCGCGGGGTTAACGCATGACACCGGCCCCTTACGCAGACGCCCCGCCGCCCCGTACCCTGTCTCCACGCTACAGCGGGGTCTTATTCCCTCTCCTGAGGGAGAGGGTGCCGCCCAGTGGGCGGCGGGTGAGGGCCCTGGTGCAGGAACAGCGAAAGTCCGAGCGGTTTTGGAGCGAAGATGAGCGGCGATGAGCGGTTTCGAGCGGCTGGGGCCACTTACATGCAAGGTCAAGGCCGGGAGTGAATGAGCGCAGGATGCGCGGGAATGAGCGATTCTGCACCGTGGTGGGTTTCTTCATCCCCTCCGTGCCCGCCACCCGCCCCTAGCCGCGCCGAGCCTGCCTGTGTGAGAATCGCACCATGAGCAACACCAATCGCACCCCAGAAGAACAGGCCCTGATGACCAAAGCAGCCGCGGTGCTGCCCGGCGGATCGCTCGGCAACCTCCGCCTCGACGAGGAGCATGCGTTCGTCGTGCGCAACGGACAAGGCTCCCACGTCTGGGACGTAAGCGGCAACGAGTACATCGACTACCTGCTCGGCTCCGGCCCCATGGTGCTGGGGCACGCCCACCCGAAGGTGATCGCCGCGGCCACCGAAGCGATGATGAAGGGCACCACGTTCTTCACCCAGAACGCCTACGCCATCGAGCTCGCCGAGCGCATCGTCGAGGCTATGCCGTGCGCGGAGCAGGTGCGATTCGTCAGCAGTGGGTCCGAGGCTACCTACAACGCGCTCAAGGTCGCCCGCGCCTTCCGCAAGCGCGAGAAGATACTGAAGTTCGAGGGCGGCTACCACGGCTCGCACGACTACTCGCTCATGAGCCTCGCGCCATCCGGCAACACGCCCTTCCCGCAGCCCGAGCCCAGTTCCGCCGGTATCCCGCGCGCCATCCAGGACACCGTCCTCGTCGCTCCGTTCAACGACCTCAACGCCGTCGAGGACCTGCTCGACCGCTACCACGACGAGATCGCCGCGGTCATCGTCGAGCCCGTGCAGCGCACCATCGCGCCCCAGCCGGGCTTCCTGCCCGGGCTGCGCGAACTTACCAACCGCTACGGTGTCCTGCTCATCTACGACGAGGTTGTCACCGGCTTCCGGCTCGCCTACGGCGGCGCGCAGGAGTACTACAATGCCGTGCCGGACATCGCGGCCATCGGCAAGATAGTCGGGGGCGGCTTCCCGCTCGCGGCCATCGTGGGGCGGCGCGAGATCATGGAGTCGTACGACCAGGGCTCCGTCGCGCCGGACGTCTACGTCCCCCAGAGCGGCACCCTCAACGGCAACCCTGTCGCCGCTGCCGCCGGGCTCGCGACCCTGGAGATACTGCGAGAACCCGGCACCTACGAGGCGTACCACGCCCGCGCCGCCACTCTCCGCAACACGCTCCAGCGCCTCTTCGACGAGGCCGAGATACCGGCGCAGGTCAGCGGCATCGACATGATGTTCGACGTCTTCTTCACCGAGCACCCCATCGTCGACTACCGCTCGACGCTCGTGGACAAGACGCTCAACCGCATCTTCGACAACACGCTGCTGGACAACGGCATCCTCAAGTCGCCCGGCAAGCTGTACGTGGGCGCCTGCCACTCGGACGAGGACATCGAGCGCACCATCGAGGTGTTCCGCCTGGGCGTCGCCGCCGTCCGCGACGCGTGATGCCCTCCGGCATCCTCCGACTCGCCCGCGAAGACGACGCCGAGCAGATCGCGGCCATCTACGCACCCTACGCGAACGACACCGCCGTCAGCTTCACAAACCGCGCGCCGACCGCCGAGGAGTACCGTGGCCGCATCCGCACGACGACCGCCTGCCTGCCGTGGATCGTCTGCGAGCGCGGGGGCGTCGTGGCGGGCTACGCCTACGCCGGTCCCCACCGTACCTCGCCTGCCTATCGGTGGTCGGTGGAAACGAGCATCTACGTCCAGGCGGAGCACCACCACACTGGCGTCGGGAGGGCGCTCTACGCCGCCCTGCTGGAAGTGCTCCGCCTGCTCGGCTACCACCGCGCCTATGCCGGCGTCACCGACCCGAACCCGGCCAGCGTCGGGCTGCACGAGGCGGTTGGCTTCGAACGGTTCGCCACGTTCGACGACGTCGGATACAAGCTCGGCGCATGGCAGAGCGTCACCTGGTTCGTCTACCGGCTCGGCAACGACGACTATCCACCGACCGAGCCGCGCCCGCTCCCGGACGTGCTCGGCACGCCGGAGTGGGATGCCGCCCTCACAGCAGGGCAGGCGCTGCTGCGCTAGCGCACGCGCTTCAGCGCGCCCCTGCGAAGAAAAGCTCCTCAGGCGTGAAGCGGCGGCTGATGATGCCGAGGTCCGCCGCGTACCGCACGATCGTCTCGATGGCGCGGCGGTTGTTCTCCAGCCCGTTCTCGTGCGGGAAGAGGCCGTTCTCCCGCAGCCAGCCAACCCGCAGCCCCATGTGCTCATCGTCGTCCGCAACGTTGGCGTAGTACAGGCGGCGCGCCTCGTCGCAGGCGTCCACGACGGCCTGCCCGAGTCCGGGGTTGGCGTCGAGTACCTCGCTCTTCGCTGCCAGCATCACGTTGACCGGGAACACGCCGCTCTGCCGGTGGTACGTCAGCGCCGCTTCGAACGGGTCTACGAACAGCGGCACGCGGTTCCCGCCCAGCGGCGGCCCGGCGCGGTCGAACAGCACGGCGTCCAGTTCGCCGCTCTCCAACTCAGCGATCTGGTCACCGCCCTTCGACACGCTGAAGCGCGGGTCCCGGGGGTAGTCGACGCTCATCAGCGAGTTCGGCTCCGCCTCCACCCAGTGCACCTTCGTCAGGTCGAGGCCGTACACGTCTGCGAGCGCGCCCCGCATCCACGTGCCGGGGTTGAACCCCCAGCCGCGCACGCCCACGCGCTTGCCCTCGAGGTCCTTCGGTCCGAGTACCCCCGCGTTCACGTTCACCTGCGCCCCGACGTGCGCGAACGACACGTCCGGGAAGACGGGGATGCCCATGACCGGACGCCCGAGGTCCCTCGCGATGAGGTAGTTGGTGATGGGCACCACCATGATGTCGTAGGGCGGCTCAGTGAAGAGCTTGCCGTAGACCGAGCCCGAGCCTCCGTCCGGCCAGTCGATCTCAACGTCGAAGCCCTGCACCTTCACCATGCCGTTCGCCAGGTATTCGGCGGCGTACTCGTGGTCCGCCATCAGCGTTATTGCCATGTGTTCTCCCTCAAGCTGAATGTCTCCCTGTGGGAGGCGCTTACTCTGGAATGGGGTAGCCGTCGGAGCGGCGGTCGGTGCCGCCGGTGTGGACGCCCCGCTCGTGGTCTATCCCTATCAGCTGCACCGCGCCGGGCGTGCCGACGCTGGGGTAGGTCCTGGTCTTGTGGCCCTTCGCCTCCAACGCCCGAAGCGTCTCCTCCGGGAAGCCGTCCTCGAGGCGGAGCACCATCTCCTCGTCTATCGAGCGCGGGTCGGTGCCGGGGAAGTGGGTCCAGCGCGGCGCGTCAGCCGCCTCCTGCACGTTCATCCCGTGGTCGATGACGTTGGACACTGCCTGCGTGTTCCACTGCGGCTGGTTGTCGCCGCCCGGCGTGCCGCCGACGAGGACGGGCTTGTCGTCCTTGAACACCATGTAGGCGTGGATCGTGTTGATGGTCTTCTTGCCGGGTGCGATGACGTTCACGTGCCCCTCGTCCAGGTAGAAGCCGCGCCCTGCACGGTCGTTCAGCAGGATGCCGGTGTCCCCGCACACGAACCCGCTGCCCCAGTACGCCGACAGGCTGTGGATGAACGAGACCGCGTTGCCGTCCTTGTCGACCACGTTGAAGTACGACGTGCTCGGTGTGGGCGCGACGGAGTGCGCGAGCTCGCCCGCGGGCACGATGCCCTCGGCGGCGCGCTCCGGGTCGATGCACTTGATGCGCTCGGCGGCGTACTCCGACGACAGCAGCTCGTCCAGCGGCACGTTGATGAACTCCGGGTCGCCGACGTATGCGAGGCGGTCGGCGAACGCCAGCCGCTTCGCCTCGACCATCGTGTGGATGCTCTCGATGGTGTTGTGGCCCATCGCCGCGAGGTCGAACCCGTCCAACAGGCTCAGCAGCTCCAGCGTGAGCATACCCTGCGACGGCAGTCCGGTCGCGTAGACCGTGTGCCCGTGGAAGCGCGCGGAGGGCGGGTTCTCGTAGACGGACGTCTCCTGCCCCGCGAGGTCAGCCTCGTCGATGAGGCCGCCGCCGTCCTCCATCGCCTGCGCTATCTGCTTGGCGATCGAGCCGAGGTAGAACTCGTCCGGCCCGTGCTCTGCGATGCGCCGCAGTGACCGCGCAAGGTTCGGCTGCGCGAACACGTCGCCCACCTGGTACGCGGAACCGTCAGGCTTGATGTACGTCTTCGCGGTCGACTCATACTTGGCGATCTTGTCGTAGTGGTCGCTGAAGTAGCTGGCGGAGCGCGGCGGGAGCGAGAACCCATCGGCCGCGAGGCTGATGGCCGGGTCGATGAGCGACGCCAGCGAGCGCGTCCCGAACCGGTCGACGATCGTCTGCCACGCGCGCACCTCACCGGGAACGGCGGGCGTCAGCGGGCCGTCGGCCGGCATCTTCACGTAGCCCAGGTCGGTGAAGTACTCCCGCCTCGCTCGCATCGGCGCCTTGCCGGAGCCGGAGACGCCGTAGAGCGTGCCGGACGCGGCGTGGTAGAGGAGCGCGAACACCTCGCCGCCGATGCCGCACATCATGGGCAGCGTCACGGCTTCCGCCGCCGCGACCGCTACTGCGGCGTCGAATGCGTTGCCTCCCTCGCGCATCACCTGCGCTCCCACCGCGCCTGCAAGCGGCGAGGCGGAGCCGACCAGTCCACGCGTCGTGTATATGGGGCTATGCGACCTGTTGATTACGCTGCTCACGATGACGCACCTCTCTCACACGAGTATCCGGGCAGCGGCATGATATGCTCCGCATCTGTCACGGGCAACGCGCGCACCCCTGAACCGTACCGCGCTGCGCGGCACAACACGGAATCGAGGAGGCATCATGGCCGAGGACTTCACCTACGACCGCTGGATGAACAGCCAGGGGATACCTGTGCACCGCGGCTACTACATCGAGGACCTGCGCAACATCGAACTCGGGCGTTGGAGCCTGCGCGATTGCGACGCCGCCTTCATCCAGTTGGAGGGCATGCCCGGCGTGGTGGAGGGGCGCGTGCAGGAGGTGCCGCCGGGGGGCTCCATCAAGCCGTTCAAGCAGGCGATAGACGAGATGGTCTACGTCGCCAGCGGACAGGGAACGGCGTCCGTATGGAGCGGCGACGGCGAGCCGCACACGTTCGAGTGGTCGCCGCGCTCGCTCTTCCTCATCCCGCGCAACTCGTGGGCGCAGTTCAACAACATGCAGGGCGACAGGCCCGCGCGCCTGCTGCACTACAACTACCTCCCCATCGCCATGTCCGCCATCCCCAACCCGGACTTCTTCTTCAACAACCCGTTCGAGGAGAACGTGCTGGCAGAGGCTGCTGACTTCTACTCCGAGGCCGAGGCGACGACGCAGGAGCACGTGGCCGAGGGCGCAGCCGGACGCACGCTCTGGCTCGGCAACTTCTTCCCGGACATGGGCGTCTGGGACAAGCTGATGCACCGCCCGGACGCGGCTCCCTGAACCGCTCCGTCTACATGCGCATACCGGGCTCCGAGCTGCGCGCGCACATGTCGGTCTTCCCCGCGGGGACGTACAAGAAAGGACACCGCCACGGACCCGGCCGCGTCATCGTCATCCCCGGCGGCGAGGGCTTCTCCATCATGTGGCAGGAGGGCCAGGAGAAGATGGTCATCCACTGGCACGAGGCGAGCTGCTTCGTGCCGCCGGACCGCTGGTTCCACCAGCACTTCAACCTCGGCGCCGTCCCCGGACGCTACCTCGCGCTCCATCCACCGAACCAGTTCATGGGCATGTCCGAGTCCGTACAGGACCTCTCGCGCGACCAGATCGAGTACCCGGACGAGGACCCGTGGATACGCGAGTACTTCGAGAGCCAGCTTGCCGAGCGCGGCATAGAGTCCCAGATGCCGGACGAGGCGTACCGCGACCGCAACTACCGATGGGACTACACGGGCGTCAAGGAGAACTAGCGCCTCCACCCATCGCAGAGACACCAGCCGAAAGGAAGACCAGCCCTCATGCACGACGAGCCCTGGGCGCACGTCCACGACCCCGACGAGGAGCGCCTCGCCAAACTCACCATCGAACTGAACAACCCCGACCACGACTACTACCACTACGAGGTCATCGAACTCACGACGGTCGGCATCGACATCGGCTCCTCCACCTCGCACCTGATGTTCTCCAGCATCACGCTCCAGCGCGTGCAGGAGATGCACTCCAGCCGGTACGTCGTCGTGGACAGGCAGACGCTCTACAAGTCGCCCATCCTGCTCACGCCGTACACGCACGACAACCTCATCAACACGGAGCAGCTGGAGCGGTTCGTGGCCGAGTCGTACGCGGAAGCGGGATTCGAGCCGCAGGACGTGGACAGCGGCGCCATCATCCTCACGGGCGAGGCGATCAAGCGGCGCAACGCCCACGCGATAGCCGACATCTTCGCCGACCAAGCGGGCAAGTTCGTCTGCGCTTCCGCAGGCCACAACCTGGAGTCTGTGCTCGCAGCGAACGGGTCGGGCTCGGTTAAACTGTCGCGCAACCCGCGCCAGACCGTCTTGAACGTCGATATCGGGGGCGGCACGACGAAGTTCGCACTCGTGCAGGGCGGGCGCATCCAGCACACCGCCGCGCTCAACGTCGGCGGACGGCTCGTCGCCACGGAGGGCGACGGCGTCGTGACACGTATCGAGGACGCGGCGCACACCGCCGCCGACAGCATCGGCGTGCCGCTCGCGCTGGGCGAACGCCTGCCGGACGAGCACCGCACCGCCATCGCCGACGCACTCGCCGAGTGCCTGCTGGACGTGATACAGGGGCGCCCACGCTCCGAACTGACACAGGCGCTGCTGCTGACCGCCGACATGCCTCAGGACATGGCGTTCGAGGCGCTCGTCTTCTCCGGGGGCGTCTCCGAGTACGTCTACGACAACGAGACGCAGGAGTTCGGTGACCTCGCTGTGGACCTAGCCGCAGCCGTCCGTCGCAAGATGGCGGAGCACGCCCTGCCCGCGCCGGTGCAGCCCGCGGCGGAGCGCATCCGCGCCACGGTCATCGGTGCGTCGCAGTTCACCGTGCAGCTGAGCGGGAACACGCTCTCCATATCGGACCCGTCGCTCCTCCCCTACCGGAACGTACCGGTGCTCATCTCCCGGCTGCCGGAAGACCACGAGGTGCAGCCGGAGGAGGTCGCCGAACTCGTCGCGGAGGCGTTCGAGCGGCAGGACCTCGTGGAGGGTGAGCAGCAGGTCGCGCTCGCGTTCGAGTGGGACGGCCTGCCGCGCTACGCGCAGATACGGAAGATAGCGGACGGGATCGCGTCGGCGGTGCCGCGCTCGCTGGCGAACGGAGCACCGCTCATGCTCGTCTTCACCGGCGACTTTGCCAAACTGGTGGGCGACACCATCACGAAGGACATGGGCATCGCGAACCCGGTCATCTCGATCGACAACCTCTTCCTGCAGGAGTTCGATTTCATCGACATCGGGGAGATGATCTACCCGGCGCGCGTCGTGCCGGTGGTCGTGAAGTCGCTGCTCTTCCCGGAGATCGAGAAGCAGACCGCCGAGGTGCTGGACTAGCGGAGTCCGTCCCGGTGCTCAGTCCTCGTCGTTCGACAGTGAGGCTTGCCCTGCTACCTCCGGACGGCGGATCCGCCGGTACAGCGGCGACGTGAACCAAAGGGAGAGAAAGGCTACTACTCCCAGCGCGATGCCGCTCCAGAACAGCGCGGCCGCAGCCTGTCCGCCCGGAGTCGGGCCTCGCCATGTACGTGACGGCTCCGCTGAGTCGAACGTGACGACGACCTCGTCGCCGTCGGCATAGTAGGTAACGCACTCGTCGGCACGGCGCGAGTAGTACTTGCACTCGGTCCACGCGGGGATCGTTACCGTCTGGCCCGCCTGCGTGATATACGTCAGGCGGCTGTCCTCGTAGACCGCCATCGACCGCTCCGCCCGCTCTGCGAGTTCCGTCACCACGCCAAGCCACGCCCACCCCGCGAAGATTACTATCGCAGCCACGACGAGGCCGGCGAAGGATATCCGCATGTTGATCTTCATGTCAGGGCGCGGTTCACCCCGGGAAGCGGTTCTCTCCGGAAGCCACCCACTTGGGCGCGAGCCAGCGAAGCAGCAGGAACAGCACCATGTAAAGCACGACGATGGCAACCGCAACCGACACGTACCCGACCGGCCCGTAGTCCCCCGCCACAAGCGGCTTCAGTACCTCGATAAGAACGTACGTCACAACGAGCGCTACGGCAGCCGCAAGTAGTGCGCCGACCGTGTTCCAAACAGCACGGGCTCTCGTTCCGTTCCCATCGTTCTGCACGTCCGGGCTCCTTCCTTCGGTCCGCTTCTAGCTCAACCAGTCCAGGATGAACGGAGTCGGCCAGATGACGGCGAGGGCAAAGTCGAAGAAAAGCAGGTTCAGGATGAGGATCGTAACTCCGGCGACGATACCCCCAATCACGCCCGTCTTGTTCTGCATCATCAGCATCGGCCCGAGCGTGGCGATAACGACTGCGCCCCATTTCAGGCCCTCGTTCATCAGACCGGTCATCAGCAGCATGGTGAGCAGCATGACGAGGAAGATGAGGCCAGCCGAGCGGGCCCCTTCCATCCCACGGCTGCGGATGCCGATGTCCATGATCTCGCCCGTTTCGGCGCCCAGCCCCTCGCGGACGAACTGGATAGCGCAGAGTCCAAGGCCCATGATCGCGATGCTCATCGGGAACCACTTGGACAGGTAGGCGAAGGTCGTCGATTCCCAGATGGCGTACCCGAGAACGAGCATCACCCCAATCGTGAAGATGTGCTCCTCACGCCAGCGCCAATGCCAGCGCCGGCGCGCCGGCGCGCCCGGGGCTTCGCCTGCGGGCGCACGCACGGGCATGTCCTCCATGCCGGGCGTGGCCATTCCCCCGCTCATGAATTTGGTGAAGAGGGCTCCGATGGCGATCGCCAGTACCAGTAACACGATGAAGAGCGGGCGCGTGAACGTGCCCTCCCAGCCGAGCAGGGCGACGGAGTCCGTGATGTTCTTCTCGATGATGGAGCCGAGGATGAACCCGATGAGCAGCGGTGGACGTGGCCAGCGGTAGCGCTTCATCAGCATGCCGAGCACCGCGCCGCCTAGCACGATGCCGATGGCGCTCACGTCCCGCGTATCCTGGAACGCCGCAAGGAGCGATATGGGGATGATGAGGAAGCCCAGCACCGGGTACGGAAGGAGGGTGAGGCGCGCCATCTGCCGCGTGAAGCCGAATCCGAGCAGCGTTACCATCAGATTCCCCAACCCAAGGCTGACGATGATCATGATGGTGATGTCCGCGTGGTCCTCCAGCATCCGCGGGCCGGGAGCGATGCCGTAGGCCAGCATCGCAACGATGACGAACGCCCAAGCACGTCCGCCCGGTATGCCGAGCGCCAGTGTGGGGACCGCCTGCCCGGCCTCCTTGGAGTTCTGCGCCGACTCGGCGAAGAGCACGCCGTCCAGCGAACCCTTGCCAAATTGGCTCTTGTCCTTCGTCCAGAAGATGCCGAACGCGTAGGACATCCAGTCCACGACGCCGCTGCCGATGCCCGGTACCGCGCCGAGGAAGACGCCGAAGAGCGACTGCCGGATCGCCATCGGCCAGCGGGCGAACCCGTACCGTGCGCCTCTGTATATCTCGCGGTAGCTGATGCGGGCGTCCCTGGGAGCGAGCGGCTTCCGTGTCATCGTGAGGTCTATGATCTCCGGCAACGCGAAGACACCGATGGTCGTCGCGATGAGCGGGAAACCCGACCATTTCAGCCACTCCTGCTCAAAGGAGAACCGGAAGTCGAGGCCGAGCGGTCCGACGGCACTGAGCAGCATGCCGAAGATTGCAGCCGCGATGCCCTTGACCATCGCGCCGCCGCTCAGCGCCGCGACCATCGCGACGCCGAAGATCGCCATCGCGCCGATCTCGGCAAACCCGAACGCCAGCACAAAGGGCGTGATGACCGGGATGATGATTGCGAGCGTGAACGCGCCCACCACCCCGCCTATTGCGGAAACGGCATAGACCGCCCCCAGGGTATGCGCCGCCTCGCCTCGTTGCGCGAGCTGGTTCCCTTCCAGAAAGGTGACCTGCGTCGCCCCGCCCGGCATACCCAGCAGGATGGCAGGGATGGAGTCGAGGGTGTTGTCGATGCCGGTCAAGGTCGCCAGCATGACGAGGCCGATGACCGGGTCGTCCACCGATATGACGATGAACGGGATCATGATGGCCATCACCAGGGTTGCCGAAATGCCCGGGATCAGGGCGATCGGCACGGTGACGAACACGGCAACCAGAAAGCCGGTCCAGTAACCGGCAGTTCCCAGATAGGAGAGGCCTTCACCGAAGTCAGCTAGCATCGATATCTCCCATCAGGCCGTTGAAACTGTCCCCAGCCGCGCCCACACGGTCAGCCGGAGAGCGTGCTCCTTGGCCTGTGTAGAAAGAGAGGCGGCGCGGATGTCCGCGCCGCCCCTTGTTGCAGGTGATTCCTACTACCCGCTTACGTACTGGGAGAAGTACTTCGGCAGGAGTCGAGCAGCCTGCTCATCAACGACGGCCTTGGAGCCCTCGAACAGGTCCTCGTTCTCCTTCGTCGCCGCCTTCAACTCGGCACGGCCTATCCAGCCGGGCTCCTCGCCCGCCACGCCGGCGTACTTCTGGATGAGCTCTGCATCGGTGGTGAGCGCTTCCTCGAACGCAGCGGAGAGCGCGTCCGCGATGTGCTCCGGCGTGCCCGGCGGCAGCCAGAGTGCCTTCGACGCGTAGTTCGTCGGTCCGATGAGAGAGTTGAATATGTGTGTCTGGTCGGCGTTCAGGTGGTCGCGGACGTCGCCACAGTGCGGCTCGGTCTGTGCGTTGCCACGCAGTGTGCCGGGGCCCATGCCTGCCATCAGGCGCATCAGACCGCTCGGGATCCAGTCCGGGTTCTCAACCGGGAACCGGTACCAGAGGCTGGAGCGGACCGTGCTGTTGATGTCGCCGCGTGCCCACATCAGCCGAACCGCGTTGGTGTCGACCGTCGTGAAGCCGAGGTAGGTGAACGGAACGTCCAACTGCTCCGATGCGTAGACGGTCGCAAGCATCGTCGGGTTGCCTTCGGCGATGTCGGAGAGCTCGTCCGCGAGGATGAATTCGCCGTGGGCGCCGCCGCCCGTGCTGCTCTGGCCGGAGTAGTCCCAGAGACAGCTCTCAGCCGCACTCGCGCCGAGGTTGCCAACCGGGTCGTACAGCATCCAGCCGCGGGTCGGGTCGATCGTGGAACCGAGCGGCTCGAACGTGCTGCGCTTGATGAACTGCGTGCTCTCCGAGAAGCCGAACGCCAACTGCGGCGTGCTGTTCCAGGAGATGTAGGTCCCGTCCTTGGGCGCCTGTGTCGCGGAGTAGATGTACTCCAGCGGCTTGTTCGGCTGGTTGGTGAACACCACCCGCGGGTTGCCGGGGATGTACTTGCTCATGAAGGCAGACATCACGCGGCCCTGGGTGTCGGTGCCGCCACCAGGCGAGGAGTTCGCGACGATGCGGACCGTCTTGCCGCTGAAGTAATCAGCAGCGTTGAAGCCGGGCGGAGGCGTCGGGGTTGCCGTCGGCTGAGGCACCGGAGTAGCCGTCGGGGCCGGTGCAGGCGCCGTCGAGCCGCTGTCCGCCGGTACCGGAGTCGGCGTTGGGTCATCCTTCTCCATCATCGCCTCAGGGGTAGGAGTCGGATCCTCCTTTTCCATCATCGCCTCAGGCGTAGGCGTCGCGGTCGGTTCCGGTCGCGGCGTGGGTGTGGGGTCTTCGCCTCCACACGCAGCGATAACGGCCACCGTGGCCACTGCGGTGATGACTCCGACGAGCCATCGGTTCATTCGAGTCCGCATGTCATCCTCCCTGTATTGATAATCCACTCCCTGTCAGGAGTGGATCGGCCGCGCTAGAGCAGCTGGATACAGACCTGTGATGTTTATCACGGAAGGAACGAAGTGTTTTCAAAAAACATTGCAAAGTACGATAGCAAATGTTGTAATGCGGTTTACATTCCGAGAGGAGCAACCCGGTGCTCGGTTCGATACTCAAGACACACCACATCTCGCGCGCGAACCTCGCGCACCGGCTCGACGTCTCCATCCAGACCGTCCACAACTGGTGCAGCGGACGCGTTCGAGTGCCGAGCCATAAGCTCGGACGCCTCTGTGACCTGCTCGAAGAGCTGGGGGTGTCGCCGGACGAACTGGCGCAGATGGCTGTCCGCGAGCTGGAAACGCTCGGCGTGCAGCAGGAGCGGCTTGCCCTGCGCTCCAGGAGCGCACAGCCCCTCGTCGGGCTCGTGACGTGGAACCTGATGAGTTCCGGACTGTTCGGCCCTCTTGCGCGCGTGACCCGCATCGCGTTGGAAGGCATGGGCTACCAGTGCATGGCGCTCGACTGCGGCGGAGAGCACCGCCAGAGGCGGGCCTACCTGCAGTGGGCCGTTCAAACCGGCGTGGACGGACTCGTCCTCTGCGGCGTCCCCGGCGACGTGCCCGACCCGGACGACGACCTGTTTGCATCGCTCAAACCGGTGACCACGGCGGGCATACCTGTCGTTCTGCTCAAACCCTGGGCGGGCTCTTCCGTGGCCGTTCCGGAGGGCATAGGAAGCATCGGCTGGGACTACGTCGCCGCCGTCGAGATGGCGGCGGGCTTGCTGCAGGAGCTTGGGCATGAACAGGTGCACGCCGTCCTGGCAGCGACAGCCGCCGGCTTCGGCGCGCGCTACTGGGGGCTCGACCGCGCGTGGAGCAACCTTGGGCTCACCTTCGACGAGGACTCGATCATCTGGTCACAGGAAGGCGAGACCGCACATGAACTCGCCGATGCCCTTTCAAGCGCAAGGGCCGTCTTTACCCCCCCGTCGCAACTTCCCACCATTGCCCGCGCCTGCTTCGCGAGCGGTATCCGCTGGCCTGACGACTTCAGCGTCGTTTCGCTCGGCAACAGAGCGTTCGTGCCACAACTGGACCGGCGGCCGTTCACGTTCGTCAGCATCCCGGTGGGACGGGTGGGGCGCGGCGCGGCACAGCTCCTCTCCAGCATGATTCGCGGCGAGCGCTTCCAGACAGGACAGGAGTACGTCATCTACGGCGCGAGCACGATGTCGGTGGAGAATGCGGAGGGCGGATCAGTTGCTCCTCGGCGCCAAGGAGCAGGGTATCCCCGCATGGCCCGCGCAACCCTCGCGTAGCCCGGCTGCTCAGTCCCTCCGCAGCGTCTCGCGAAGCACGAGTCCGATGAGCAGTGAGGCGGCTATGGCGAATCCTCCCATCGACGCGAACGCCACCGTGAAGCCGCCCGCTCCCGCGATGAGCGCCACTGAGAGCGTGAATATGCCGGGGTTGGTGGCCGAGCCAGCCTCCGCGATGAGACGGTTGACGCCGAAGAACTTGCCGCGCGCCGCTGCGGGCGCCACGTCCGAGCCCAGGGTCTGCATCGAACCTGCCATGAACGACACCGCAAGGTTGATGGTGATGAATCCCAGGATGAAGAACGGCAGCCCCAGTTCGCCCCAGGCAACGCCGCCCATGATCCAGAGCCCCACAGCCAGGAGCGCGCTCGCAGGTACGATGGTGCGCTTCCGCCCGAACCGGTCCATCACCTGCCCGGCCATCAGTGTCACCGGGATGCCTATGATGCCCATCGCCGAGCTGATACCACCCAGCGCAAGCGCATCGAGACCATAGGCGAAGGCTGCGTAGGCCACGTAGATGCCGCCCTGCCCCTGCACGCCGCCTCGTCCCACGTTCGCCATGAACTGAGCCGCGAACAGCACCACCACCGCCCTCGTGATGAGCCGCGCCCAGGAGACGTCCACCTGCGCAGCCGCTGTATCGCCCCGGCGGCGCGCCAGCACCGCGGGCGCAGTCTCGCGCACGAACATGTAGGACGGCACCGTCGCCAGGAACGCGAAGATACCGAACACCAGGAAAGGCATGCGCAGTCCGAACAGTTCAGCGATAGCCCCGCCGGCGAGCGGCCCCAGCAGCGTGCCGGCCCGGTTCACGCCCGCCATGCCGGTGATCATGCGTCCGCGCCGGTTCTGCGCGCTGGAGTCCGCGATGACGGTAAGCCTGGTCATCTGCCACATCTGCTGTGCGAGGCCGTTGATCCCTAGGTAGATGAGTATCTCGGTGAAACTCGAGGCCTGGAGCACGAGCAGCGCCGACAGCGAAAGCAGAAGCGTGCTGGCGATGAGCAGCTTCCGACGCCCTATGCGGTCCATGAGGTAGCCGGTGGGCAGCGAGACGATGACGCCGCCGAGCATCGGTACGAAGAGCAAGAGTCCGGCTCCAGTGGCGCCTGCACCGAAATCGATCGCCATGAGCGGCAGGACCGGCACGATGAAGCCGCGCCCCATGCCCAGCAGGAACGCGGGCAGCAGCAGCGATACGAGCGCCTCGTTGCGCTCAGCCCAGCCCCGCATGCC
Organism: Dehalococcoidia bacterium; assembly: GCA_965116305.1. Classification (GTDB taxonomy): domain Bacteria; phylum Chloroflexota; class Dehalococcoidia; order Lucifugimonadales; family Australimonadaceae; genus Bin16. Next base: position 1,390,035 of record OZ220673.1, read on the forward strand.
CGCTGCGGGTTTCGCCTCGTCGGTGGAAGTCCGGGCTTCTTGCTCGTCGGGCGGCATCGCCTATCCGGTGGCGTCCGTCAGCCGTTCGAGCTGCTCCAGGTCCGGGGTGACGGGCCGGAAGATGATCTCGTCCGAGCCCAACTCTTCGTGCATGCTTATCGCGTTGCGGATGATCTCCGGCGACGTCGGCTGCAAACGCGCCTGGCGAGAGGGGTCCCCGCCGTAGTAGTCGGCCAGCGCACCGGCAACGGCGTCGTCACCGCCGGGGCCAAGCGCGCACGGCAGCGTTACGACGATGCGTGGCCTGCCCTCTCGACCATTCTCCGCCCACGACTCTTCTACCTGGGTGATGATGCCCTTGGACCACTCTGCCTCCAGCGCCCTGCCGCCCATCACGTAGCCGTTGGCGAACCGTCCCACGCGCGCGATAGCCCTCGGATGAGTCCCGCCGATGAGTATCTCCGGGCCGCCGGGTTGCACCGGCGCGGGCCCCACGGGACGCTGCGCGCCCTCCAGCACCTCGCCGTTCCAGATGCGCTTCATGTGGATGAGCTGCTCCTCGAACAGCTTCCCCCGGTTGCGGAACTGCGACGGGGCAACGATGGCGTCGTCCTCGCGCCCGCCGACCGCGAGCCCCAGCGAGAGCCGTCCGTCCGAGATCGCGTCTATCGTCGCGGCCTGCTTGGCGAGCACACCCGCGTTGCGCACGGGCGCAAGCAGGATGGTCGTCACGAGACGCAGGCGCTTGGTGATGGCCGCCACTGCCGCGAGCTCGGCCATCGCCTCGAAGTTGTCGTAGGCCAGCCGGTCGAGCGCCGCGAACGAGGAGTAGGGCCCCTCGTCGGCGCGCCGCGCCAGCTCCGATATATACGCCCAGCTGTCCGTCGGCATCTTGAACGGAAGTCCAACGCCAACCTTCATACGCTCACCTGCCTTTGAATTCCGGCCTTCGCTTGTCGAGGAAGGCCCGTACTGCTTCCTTGTGGTCTTCCGAGCGGCGCGCCAGCTCCTGCGCGGTCTGCGCCAGGCGCAGGCTCTCGCCGAACCCCATGTCGAACGACCGCTGCACGAGGTACTTCGTCAGCGACATCGAGTACGTCGCGCCGGAGGCAAGACGCCCTGCGAACTCCATCGCGGCGGAGAGCATCTCCTCGTGGGGATGCACCCTGCTCACGAGTCCCATCCGGTAGGCCTCGTCGGCGCTCAGCCGGTCGCCCGTGTACTGCATGTAGTAGGTGTTGCTCAGGCCGATGAGGCGCGGCAGCTGCCAGCAGGAGCCGTCGCCGGGCACGAGCCCCATCCGCACGAACGCCTCCGCGAACTCCGCTTTCTCGGACGCGATTCGGATGTCGCATGAGAGCGCAAGTCCAAGCCCAACGCCGATCGCGTGGCCGTTCACCGCCGCGATGGTCGGCTTCTGCACCTCGCTTATCCGCAACGGCACGTTGGAGACGGAACCGAACCCCGCCTCCGCCTTCTCCGACGCGCGCTGGCCTAGCCGCGCCTCCATGTCGCCCCACGGCAGCGGCTGCCGCTCCGCCCGCGCACCCTCTTCCTGTTCGATACGCCCGATGGTTTCGTCGAACCGGCGGATGTTCGCGCCTGAGCAGAACGAGGGGTCGCGTCCGGTGAGCACCAGCACGCGGTCTGCGTCATCCGACTCGAATGCTTCGAGTTCGGCGTACAGCTCCGCGGCCATCTCCGTACCGAGCGCGTTCCGCGTCGGCGCGTGATCGAGCGTGATGAGCACGACGCCGTCGGCCCGCTGGACTTCGATGAATTCGCTCGTGACGTTACCTCCTCGCAACGTGGGGTCGCTCGGCATTCTATGGAGCGCCCTGCCTGCTGTCCAACGACCGCGCCGCACTTCCACGCCTCCACGATTGACGCGGCGCGGACGGCAAACTACGCTCACTCCAACCCGACCCGAGGTAGCACATGAGCGCAGGCGAGATATCGAACGCAGCGTACGACCGCATCGGCGGCGTCTTCCAGCGCGCCCTCACCGGCCTGACCATTGAGCAGCTCAAGGCTCAGCCTTCGGGCCCGGAGAGCAATCCCATCGGATGGTTGGCCTGGCACCTGAGCCGCACCCAGGACAAGAACTACTCCGAGCTGCTCGGCGAGGAACAGGCGTGGACAGCCGGCGGCTGGTGCGAGCACTTCGGGCAGCCTGCCGACAGGGGCACCGGCAACGGCGACTCGCTGGAGCAGGTGCGCGCGTTCGACCCCGTCGATTCAGACACGCTGGTCGCCTACTTCGAGGCAGCTCGGGAGAAGTCCCGCAGGTTCCTCGACACGGTGACCGACGACGACCTGGAGAAGCCGAGCGCAGCGGGCGTCGTGCGGGACGAGACGATCAAGTTATCCATCGCCCGCGTCACCGGAGACCTCATCCAGCACACGGGCCAGATCGCCTACGTACGTGGACTCGTCGACAGGCACGGCTGGTACGGCGCATAGGACTACTGAAGCCAACAGAGAGGAAGAGAACATGCTGACGCAGGAGCAGAACGACCGCATCACACGAGTAGGTCCCGGCACGCCGATGGGCGAGCTCATGCGCCGCTACTGGCACCCCATCGCCGCCGCCGCCGAGCTCGACGAACGCCCCACAAAGGCGGTGCGCGTCCTCGGCGAAGACCTCGTCCTCTACAAGGACAAGTCCGGCACTCTGGGCCTCATCGACCGCTTCTGCCCCCATCGCCGCGTCGACCTCTCCTACGGCATCCCCGAGGAGCACGGCCTCCGATGCATGTACCACGGCTGGATGATGGACGAGACCGGCCAGTGCATCGAGCAGCCGTTCGAGGAGACCGTTCACCCGGATGGACGCTTCAAGGAGAAGGTGAAGGTCGCGGGTTACCCCGTGCAGGAATTGGGCGGCCTGATCTTCGCGTACATGGGCCCGGCGCCGGTGCCGCTGCTCCCCAACTACGACATCCTCGCGCAATGTGAGGGCGTGCTCCGTGAGGCGTTCATCGCGGTTGTGCCGTGCAACTGGCTGCAGTGTATGGAGAACTCCGTCGACCCGGTGCACCTGGAGTGGCTGCACGGCGTCTACGGCGCACACCGCGCGAAGCTCGAGGGACGCCGCGACGCGGTCGCCGAGAGCCTCGCCATGTACGACCGCCACAAGGAGATCGGGTTCGACGAGTTCGAGCGCGGCATCATCAAGCGCCGCGTCTACGGCAACACGACGAAGGAGTCGCCCAAGTGGAGCGTCGGCCATCCCCTGCTCTTCCCGAACATCCTGCAGCAGGGCGGCGGCGGACGCTACTTCTTCCAATACCGCACACCGATAGACGACACCCACACCTGGCACGTGGAGATAACGAGCTACTGGTTCCCGGACGACATCGAGGTCCCCGAGCAGGACACCGTCCCCTACACGAACATCGGGCTCAAGACGCCTGACGGCTACTGGCGCAGCGAGGACACCATGGCGCAGGACCACGCCGCGTGGATACTGCAGGGACCCATCATGGACCGCACGGCGGAGCGCCTCGGCGAGTCCGACCGCGGCCTCATCCTCTACCGCAAGATGCTGGACGAGCAGGCGGCCGTTGTCGAGGATGGTGCGGAGCCGCTCAACGTGATCCGCGACCCGGCGGAGAACGTGATGATCCACGTGCCGCAGGAGGGCTGGGGCAAACTCGGCCGCACGTCGGACATCGACGAGGTGGCGCGCTACGGCAGCGCGCTCAAGCCGCTCATCGTCGACCTGCTGACGCAGACCTCCTTCGTGCAGCAGCACCACGCTACGGCGTAGAGACACGGACGGTACGCCATGACGACCAACGCACCACTCAACTTCGGCATCATCGGCCTCGGCGCGGGCGCGATGAACATGATCCCCGAGCTGCGCGCCAACCCGAATGCACGCATCGTGGCAGTCGCCGATCCACGGAAGGCCGCCCGCGATCGCTTCGAGCGCGACTTCGGCGGGAACGCGTACGATGACGCGGAAGGCCTGTGCGCCGACCCCGGCGTCGACGTCGTCTACGTGATGACGCCGGACGAGATGCACGCCGCGCACACCATCATGGCGGCGGAGCAGGGCAAACAGGTCATCCTCGACAAGCCGATGGGGCTGACGCTCGCCGAGTGCGACGCCATCATCGAGGCGACGGAGCGCAATGGCACGCGTGTACTCGTCGGCCATTCGCAGAGCCTCGACCTGCCCAACCTGAAGATGGCGGAGATCGCCAACAGCGGCAGGCTCGGCAAAGTCGTGATGATGCACACCATGTTCTACAGCGACTGGATCTACCGCCCGCGCGCCAGGGAAGAGCTGATGCAGGACCGCGGCGGCAGCATCGTGCGCCGGCAGGGGCCCATCCAGGTGGACATCTCCCGCATGATCGGCGGCGGCAAGGTCCGCTCTGTCCGCGCCCGCACCAACATCGTCGACCCCGACCGCCCCATCGACGGCTCGTTCATGGCATTCCTCGACTTCGAGGACGGGCACACGGCCACCATCACCTACGACGGCTACGGCCACTTCAACAGCGCGGAGTTGACGTTCGGCTACACGCTCCAGGGGCAGCAGATGGATCCGGCGCTCCACGTCAACTCGCGGCGGCGCATCGCGGCGTTCGCGGACGCCGACGCCGAGGAGACGTACAAGGACTCGACGCGCTACGGCGGCTCGCTCGAACGCTCCATCGAGCACCCCGTCTCGCCCGACCGGCGGCACGCGTTCTTCGGCCTCACGCTCGTCTCGTGCGAGCACGGCGACATGCGGCAGACGCCCACCGGCCTCATCATCCACGGCGACGACGGCAACGAGGAAGTAGACCTCCCGGCGGGCCCGGGCTACAACCGCCGCTACTGCTCGATAGAGGTCGACGAGATGTGCCGCGCCGTCCGCACGGACACGCCCGTCCGCATCCACGACGCGTACTGGGGCAAGGCGACGCAGGAGGTCGTGCTCGGCATCATCCAGTCTTCGGACGAGCGCCGCGAGGTGTTCATGCAGCACCAGGTCCCATACACGGGACAGGGCGTCGAGTAGCAGCGGCACTGCCCGCAAAGGCAGATCGTCCTTCACCCGTTCCCACAGCACGGACTACTGACGGCGCTGCGCCTGTGATAGGCTCACCGCGCCCCATCATCGAGGGCGTATGCGCTGGCGCAGGGGGAGGAATGAAAGCAGCCGTTCTGGTAGAAGCGAACGAACCGCTCAGGATAGAAGATGTCGAACTCGACCCGCCGAAGGCGAACGAGGTGCGCGTCAACATCGCAGCTGCGGGCGTCTGCCGCAGCGACCTCCACTTCATGCGCGGCGAGGCAGTCATCGCCAAGCCCGCCGTCCTCGGCCACGAGGGCTCCGCCATTGTCCAGGAGGTCGGCGAGGGCGTGACGCGGGTCGCTCCGGGCGACCACGTCATCCTCTCGTTCGTGCCGTTCTGCGGGCGCTGCCCGTCCTGCATCAGCGGGCGCGCCAACCTCTGCGACACCCACCTTGCAACCGGCCCGCAGATGTTCGACGGCACGCGCCGCCTGCACTGGAACGGCCAAGACCTCGCGCACATGGGCAAGGTTGCCTGTTTCGCAGAACAGGCCATCGTGCCGGAAGCCGGCTGCATGAAGATAGACCCGGACTTCCCGCTCCCGGTGGCCGCGCTCATCGGATGCAGCGTCACCACCGGCGTCGGCTCGGTGCTGTTCAGCGCCCAGGTCGAGCCCGGCAGCACCGTCGCGGTCATCGGCTGCGGCGGCGTGGGGCTGAACGTCGTGCAGGGGGCCCGGCTCGCGGGCGCCAAGCGCATCATCGCAGTGGACATCAACGACGCCGCGCTCGAGTTCGCCACGCGGTTCGGCGCGACCGACACCCTGAACCCGAACGACGGCGACGCCTTGAAGGCGATACGGGACATGACGGGCGGAGGCGTGGACTACGCCTTTGAGGCGTTCGGCTCATCCGAAACGGCCACGATGACGTTCGACGCCGCGCGCAAGGGCGGCACCGCCGTCATCGTGGGGCTCGCGCCGGTGGGCGACTACGCCAGCATCGATCCGGTCGCGCTCGTGCGGTACGAGAAGACGTTGAAGGGCGCGTACTACGGCTCTTCGCGGCCGGCCATCGACTTCTACCGTATGGTCGACTTCTACGAGAGCGGCAAGATAGACGTGGACAACCTCATCACCCGCACCTACAGCCTGGACGAGATCAACGAGGCGTACGAGGAGTTGGACCGGGGCGTCGTGGGCCGCGGGGTCATCACGTTCTGATGCGACAGGTAACGCTCACGGTCAACGGACGGCGGCGCACGGCGGAGGTCGAGGACCGCGACCTGCTCGTGGACATGCTGCGCGAGAAGCTGCGCCTCACCGGGACGCACATCGGCTGCGATACGAGCCAGTGCGGCGCGTGCACCGTGCTCTTGAACGGCGCGGCGGTGAAGTCGTGCTCGCTGTTCGCCGCGCAGGCGGATGGTGCGAAGGTCATGACGATCGAAGGGCTCGCGAAGGGCGATGCGCTCCACCCGATCCAGCAGGCGTTCCACGAGGAGCACGGTCTGCAGTGCGGCTTCTGTACGCCCGGGATGGTGATGCTGCTGCACGAGTTCCTGCGCCGCAACCCTGATCCGACGGAGCACGAGGTTCGCGCTGCCCTGAGCGGCAACATGTGCCGCTGCACCGGCTACCAGAACATCGTCGCGTCCGCGCTCCATGCCGCGCGTACGATGCGAGGCGAGGAATGATCCCTGCAGCGTTCACCTACCACGCGCCTCGGACGCTCCGCGATGCGGTGCGCCTGCTACGCGCCCACGAGGGTGACGCCCGCGTCGTCTCCGGCGGCATGAGCCTCATCCCGGCGATGAAGCTGCGCCTCGTGCAGCCCGAGCATCTGATCGACATCGGCAGGCTCGGCGAGCTCGACTACGTCCGGCGCACCGAGGACGGCGGGGTCGCCATCGGCGCGGGCGCGACGTACCGCAGCATCGAGCGGTCGCGGATGGTCGCGGCGGTCGCGCCGATGCTCGTTGAGACGGTGCGCCAGGTGGGCGACATCCAGGTGAGGAACCGGGGCACGCTGTGCGGCAGCGCCGCCCACGCCGACCCCGCGGCGGATGCCCCAGCCGCGCTCCTCGCGCTCGACGCCACGCTCCACACGACCGGCGGGCCGAGCCGCCGCTCGATTCAGGCGCGCCGCTTCTTCGTTGACGCCTACGAGACCGCACTTGGGCCAACCGAGGTGCTGACCGAGATACGCATCCCGAAGCAGCCCGCGCGTACGGGCTCAACGTACCTGAAGTTCGCGAACAAGGCTTCGCGGTTCGCCATCGTGGGCGTTGCGGCGGCGGTGACGGTCGACCGGAAGGGCGTCTGCACGCGGGCGCGCATCGCGGTGACGGGCGCAGGGCCGCGAGCGGTGCGCGCCACAGCGAGTGAGCGCTACATCGAGGGGCGGCAGGTCTCGCCGGAGACGATTGCGGCAGCGGCAGCGCGAGCGTCGCGCGGCATGGAGTTCATCGAGGACGTCCACGGCTCCGAGGAGTACCGCGAGCACCTCACCGGAGTCATCACCCAACGCGCGCTGGCGGAAGCCGCGCGGCGCGCGGGTGCATAGCCTCAACCCAGGTTGCCCCACTTGTCCCAGTGTGTGACCTCCGACGCGGGCCGGCGCGTCGTCGGGCCGTAGCGGTGGCCGTCCTGCGGCCAGCCGAGCGGGATCATCGCCGCGGTCACGAAGTCGTCGGGCAGGCCGATGGCCTCGCGTATCTGCGGCTCGAAGCCCCGGCGGACGCGTGTGGTCAGCACACTGCCGAGCCCGTAGGCACGCGCCGCGAGCAGCATGTTCTGGACGGCAGGGTAGATGGAGGCGCCGTTGTGGATGTCCGTGCCCGGATGGCGCGTGACGGCGAGTATCCAGACCGGCACGTCCATGATGTGCTCCCCGAGGTAGTCCGCCGACTCCGCGGCGCGCCGCTCGGACGCCGTCGCAGCCTCGCCGTGGTTGGGACGCCCCACACCCGCGTAGTGGTCCGCGACGATGCGCTTGGTGACCTCGTCCTTGATGACAACGAACCCCCACTGCTGAGAGTTGCCGCCGTTGGGCGCGCGGATGCCTGCCTCGATCACCTTCCGCACGAGGTCGTCCGGCACGGGGTCGGTCTTCAGGTAGCGCAGCGCCCGCTGCGTGTACATCGCCTCGAATAGTCCTATGTCCTCGCTCATCGCCACTCCTCGTTTCGTCGTTATGCAGCCTCAAAGGTCAAAGATGGGCATTATCTCCCAGTGCGTCCATACTCCTGTGTCGGTGTTGCACGGTGGCGGAGGGTTGCGGCGAGCATACTCCTGTGCTTCCGCCAGGGTTGCGTAGGACTCGAGCCAGGACTCTCTCCCGTGCCTCTCGCACGAGGCTATCAACTGATACCTGCTCGGTTCGCCTAACTCTGCGGCCATCTCCTCCCCTCTCCTTCTACCATCCACCCCTCTCTTCCTTCACTCCTGACGTGCAGCATTCTATATAGTTCCGTAAACTTACCATCGCGGAGTCCATCCCCGATACCGAACACGGAGGAACTCGATGCTGACCAGCGACATGAACGACCGGCTGACGCAGGTGGGGCTCGGCACGCCGATGGGCGAACTCATGCGCCGCTACTGGCACCCCATCGCAGCCAGCCTCGAACTGACCGAGGATAACCCCACGAAGGAGATACGCCTCCTCGGTGAGGACCTCGTGCTCTACCGCGACGCCAGCGGCAGGGTCGGCTGCATCGAGCCGTCGTGTGCGCACCGTAAGGCGAACCTCTCCTACGGCATCCCCGAGGAGAACGGGATCAGATGCGCCTACCACGGCTGGATCTTCAACGAGACGGGCCAGTGCGTGGACCAGCCGTCGGAGCCGGAGGGCTCGAAGTTCAAGGAGAAGGTGCGCATCAAGGCGTACCCGGTGGAGGAGAAGGGCGGCGTCATCCACGTCTATATGGGGCCTGACCCCGTGCCGGTGCTCCCCAACTGGGACCTCTACCAGTGGGAAGGCGTGGAGCGCTCCACCTACGCGGTGATGCTGCCGTGCAACTGGCTGCAGTGCCACGAGAACTCGCTCGACCCGGTCCACTTCCAGTGGCTGCACCGGTACTACGGGATGTGGCGCGCGTCGAAGATCATGGGCGAGGAGCGGCGCGACGAGTTCGACCGCATCTCGGCGGCGCGCGGCAAGGCGCACGTGAAGATCGGGTTCGACCGGTTCGAGTACGGGATCATCAAGCGCCGGATGCTCGAGGGCGAAGACGAGCAGAGCGAGTGGTGGCGCATCGGCCATCCCATCCTGTTCCCGTACACGCTGCGCGTCGGCCAGGGGACGTGGTTCGAGTTCCAGCACCGGGTGCCGGTCGACGACACTCACACGCTGCACTTCGGCTACACGATCCGCACACCGGAGCCCGGCGAGGTCATCGCGCCCACACCGATGACGCACGAGGACCGTCCCGCCTTCTTCGACAACGGGCGCATCAAGGACGACTGGGTCGTGGGGCAGGACCAGCTCGCATGGATCATCCAGGGGCCGCGCATGGACCGCAGCACGGAGGCGCTGGGCATCACGGACATCGGCCTCATCATGTTCCGCAACATGCTGAACGAGCAGATCAAGGTGGTGGAGGACGGCGGCGACCCGGTCAACGTCCACCGGGCGCAGCGGGAGATCATCGAGCTGCCGACCGAGTACGCATGGTTCCCCGGCTACGACCGCACCGGCGGCCCGTTCGCCGACCTCCAGCCCCAACCCGTCGAGCTGGAGCGGAGCCTGCAGTAGGGCGGCCTAGGTCCCCTGGCCGACCCCGGGGCCGCCGTGCTGCTGCTGGCCGAGGCGGTTGTAGGTGACCGGCGTCGTGACGAGCAGGCCGGCGTCGACCGGCAGGACGACGCCGGTGATCCAGCGGGCCTCATCGCTCGCGAGGAAGACCGCGGCCCAGCCGATGTCCCAGGCGGTGCCCTCGGTCCCGAGCACGCCCGCCTCACGGCGTATCTGCCGCAAGTCGTCGTCCATGCGCGGCGCGACCATCGGGGTGTAGACGAGGCCGGGGGCGATGCAGTTCACGCGGATGCCGTCGCGTCCGTGGTCGCCCGCCATCGACTGCGTGAGGCCCACCACCGCCGCCTTCGACGTGGTGTACGGCGTGCTGCTGTTCGCGCGCAGGCCCGCGATGGAGGAGAGCGTGATGATGGAGCCGCCTCCACCCTTCTTCATCTCAGGGATGGCGTACCTGGAGGTGAGGACGATGCTCTTGACGTTCACCGCCATGATGTGGTCCCACTGCTCCTCGGTGACGTCGGTCACGTCAGCGCGAGTCGAGATGCCCACGTTGTTGTGGACGATGTCCAGCCGGCCGTATCGCTCGACCACCGCGCGCACCATCGCCTCGCAGTCGGCGGCGCTCGTCACGTCGGCGGCCATGGCGGACGCGGTCCCGCCCTCTTCCTCGATCAGCCGCAGCGTCTCTTCGGCACGTTCGAGCTCACGGTCGACGAGCAGCACCTTCGCGCCCTCGCGGGCGAAGAGGATGGACGCCGCCTTGCCGTTCCCCACGCCGGGGCCGCTCGACCCCGCGCCCGTTACGATCGCCACTTTGCCTGCGAGCCTGTCTGCCACGCTACTCCTCCTCTGGATCGCCGTCGTCAGCGGTGAGGCCGCTCACCATGGGGTGCCCCGCGAGCAGGCCGGACATCTCCGTGACCCGCCCCTCGAATATCTTGCCTTCTATCGCTGACTCGACCTGCGCATACCAGCCGTCGGCCAGCTTGAACAGCTTGATGGTGAGGTGACCGTCGCGCACGACGATCTCGTCTGCAGCCTCCGGCCACCGCATAGGCGCGCCTCCGTTCGCTGTGGGGCATCTTCCGCTACGCGGGGCTGGGGCGCAAGCGGGAGCGAAGACAGCCGATGTAGCATTGTTCGTATGGCAAGAGTAATCAACTTCTCGATAGACGAAGCGCTCCTCGAACGGCTGGACAACCATGCGGAAGTACGTGAGCGCGGGCGCTCCGCAGTGGTCAGGGAAGCACTTTCCGACTACCTAGATCGGCAGGCGGCTGAGGAGAAGCGCAAGGAAACCGAAGAGGAGATAAACCGCGCGTGTGCACGGGCGTATGGGCCGGGCATGCCGCCCGATGAACTGGAGGATTGGGCTACGGAGGCCGTGTGGCCTGACTAGCCCGCGCCCTCCGCTGGCTCACCCCCATCCTAACCTTCCCCCGTCAAGGGGGAAGGGATCAGGCACCTGCTCCCCCACACCGCATCACCGACGCCCTCACCCGCCGCAGGCGCGCTGGAGCGCGGGGCTACGCGAAGTTGGCGTCGATCTCCGGTGCGAGTTGCGCCTCGATGAGCGGTTTGAGGTTTGGCTTGTCGCGGAAGGGGCCGCCGGTGACGTCGTAGCCGGGGTAGTAGGAGTGCTCCTGCGGCAGGACGATGACGCCCTTGTCCTCACGGTGGACGTTCATCGGCTCCCCGCCGTCTTCGACGATCTGCATCTGCTCCTCGAGCACCTTGCGGTAGAGGATGATGCCGACGTCCGTGACGCCGAGCGCCTCGGTCGTGCGATCGCTGATGGGACCCTGCATGATCCAGGCGGCCTGGTCCTGGCCGAGCACCCAGTCGGCGCGGATGCGTCCATCGTTCTTGAACACGTTCTCGTACTTGTAGGGAACCTCGGTCTGCTCGACGATCTCGCCCGCCTCGGGGACGCGGATGCGCAGGACGATGTGGTAGGTGTGGGTGTCGTCCATCGGCACGCGCATCTGGAATCCGTGGTTGCGCTGCTGGCCGACGCGAAGGATGTTGGGGAAGAGGACGGGGTGGCCGATGCGCCACCACTCGTTCTCCTCGGTGTCGCCCTGCATCAGGCGGCGCTTGATGACGCCGTACTCGAAGCGGTCGAACCCGACCTTCACCTCGTGGCGTCCGCGGGCGCCCTCGCCCTGCATCTGCTTCTTCCAGGCCTCGCGCTCTTCCGGGGGCTTCTCCATGCCGAGCACGTAGGAGCCCCAGTAGTTGTGGAGCCACTCGAAGTGCACGGGATCGAGCGAGTTGTCCATGCACTGGAGCCAGTTGCACGGCAGCTCCATGGCGACGACCCAGCGCTCGACGTTGTCCCACTCGAGGAGGTCCCAGCGCGGAAGCATGGGCACGGGCGCGGGCCCCATGTAGGCGAAGATGATGCCGGCCTTCTCCTGGACGGGGTATGCCTTGATGCGCACCTTGTCCTTGAACTTGGAGCCCTCAGGCTCGGACGGCTGGTCCACGCACTGGCCGGTCTCGTTGAAGATCCAACCATGGTACGCGCACCGGATGCCGTTCTCTTCCGGGATGCCGTAGGAGAGGTTCGCCTTGCGGTGCGCGCACGACGGCTCGATGAGGCCGAGGGTGCCCTTCGCGTCGCGGTAAAGGACCAGGTCCTCGCCGAGGAGGCGCACTTCCTTCGTGGGGTTGTCGGCGTTCAGTTCGGCGCTTGGCGCGATGGGGTGCCAGTAGCGGCGGAGTAGCTCGCCCATCGGCGTGCCCGGCCCGACCCGTGTGAGACGCTGGTTCTGTGCTGCAGTGAGCATCCGTCACACCTCCGTGGTGAGGTCGTTCGTCCTTCTGTGCTAATGATACTCCCGCGACGCAAGGGGTTCTGCGCCGCCGGGTATCAGAGACCGTAGTCCGGCGACATCGGCACCTGGTGTGTGAGGTGCACGTCCTTGCCGGTGCGCGACGACTCCATGATGCCGGTGATGAGCTCCAGCGTCGCCATGCCCCACGGTCCGTCGTGGTAGACGGGCGCGCCGTTCCGCACGGCGTTGTAGAGCTCCATCAGGTCTTCCCTGCCCGCGTGGTAGCGCGAAATCGTAAGCGAGCGGTCCTCGATGCCGCCGTCCTTGTAGACGTACAGCCCGTAGCGGGACTGCCGCAGGTCGCCTCGCTCACACGTCGCGATGAGGATGCCGAGGTTGGTCGGGCGCCAGGGCGGCGTCTCCTTCGGCTGCTCGCGCCAGAAGCGGCGCTCGTGGTCGGAGCCGATGCGGAGCGAGTCCTTCGCCTCGAACTCGTCGCGCGTGCCGTCCTTGAGTCCGGCGCGGATGCGGATGCGATCGTCGTGGGTGTAGCCCTCGATCAGCCCCCTGCCCTGCTCGTCGCTCCACGGCACGAGATCGGCGGTCATGGAGTAGCCGTAGCCGTTGTTGGTGACTGTAGCGGTCGCGCCGTTCTCGAACTCCATGAAGGCGGAATAGTAGCCGACGGCGTTGCGCTCCGGCCACCACTTGCCCGTGGCGCCGCGTATGGTGCGCACCATGCCGCCGCCGAGCACGCGCAGGCTGTCCAACTGGTGCGGCCCCTGGCGGTAGAGGACGCCGCCTCCCACGCTCTCGTCCAACTCCTCCGGCTGGCGTGCCTGGAGCATCCAGTCCGTGAACGCCCAGTTGTTGAGCGCCTTGAGCGGCCCGAGCTCGCCGGAGAGGATGATGCGCCGCATCTCGAGGACGGGCGGGCTGAACCCGAGCGTGTGACCGCAGAGCAGCTTCACGCCGTTCTTCGCCGCCGCGTCCACCATCGCCTCGGCTTCCTGCATGTTCAGCGCCATCGGCTTCTCGGAGACGGCGTGCTTGCCCGCATTCGCAACGAGCACGACGTGCGGGCTGTGGAAGTTGTTGGGCGTTGCGACCCACACGGCCTCGACGTCCGGGTCGGCGCAGAGCGCCTCGGCGCTGTCGTAGACGTGCGCGTCGGGGAAGCGGGCTTGAAATGCCTCGCGGACGCGGGGGTTCGTGTCCGCCGCGGCCATGAGTTCTATCTCGTCCAGGCTCTCCATGCTGGGCATGATCTGCGTCGCGCCGACGCCCACACCGATGATGCCCATCTTCAAAGGTCTGGCAGAGCCTGTTGTCATGTCTCGCTCCTTCCGGTTCCCTATCCGATGGAGCCGACGACTTCCTGGCGCGCGCCCTCTTCCTCGCGGTAGAGGCCCATCGCCTCGATCACCGGCAGGTCGCTCATCGAGAAGAGCACTGCGTCGTCCTGCGAATCGGTGCCGTGCTCGTGCAGCGCCCACGACGGCAGCACGAAGGTGTCGCCCCTTGACCAGTCGAGCCGCTTGCCGTCGATGATCGAGTAGCCCTCGCCCTTCGCGACGTGGTAGACGACGCTGGACGTGTGGCGGTGGGCATCGGTGTGGGAGCCGGGAGCGAGGCGCTGCAGCTTGAGCGCGAGTGTCGGCATGGAGTGTCCGCCCGTCACCGGGTTGGCGTACTCCATCATCACGCCGTCGAAGGGGTCTTCCTCGCCGTAGCCGAGGAGCGCGCCGTAGGCCTCGTCCCACCGGTAGGTGAGCGGCAGGGCGCCGCCGTGGACGTCTCCCAGGTTGGGGCGCATGAGGCCGTTGCCGATGGACGCGTTGGTGAAGCCGACGGGCTTGGTCACGGGCTGCACGTCCTCAGGGAACGGCTCCTGGAACATGGCGTCGAGGTAGCCGACCAGCGGAGCGTCGAGGCAGTCGAGCCAGATGACGGGTTTGTCGGTCGGGTTGTTGTGGTCGTGCCACGCCCAGCTGGGGGAGAGGACCAGATCGCCCTCCTGCATCCGGAAGCGCTCGCCCTCCTGCACCGTGAAGGCGCCCTCGCCCTCGATGACGAAGCGTATCGCGGCTGCAGTGTGGCGGTGCGCCTCGGCGATCTCGCCGGGCCAGACGATCTGGACGGCGGCGGACATCGTCTTGGTGGCGCCGGCCATCGGGTTCTTCAGGCCGGGGTTGCGCATCGTGAGCGCCCGGCGGAAGCCCTGCCCTTTCAGGCTCTCCAGCTCGCCCGCCTGTATCGCGAGCTCGCGCATCTTGTCCCAGCGCCACACGTGCGGCGCGAGTTTCGGACGCTCAGGGGGGTTCGCGTGCATCACCCACAGCGGGTTGATGTTCTCGTCGTCCAACTCCTGGTGGTACGCCTTCTCGGTCTCCGGCATCGTCCAGCTCATCGCAGACCTCCCTTTACTCTCTCGCCTGTGCCCTTGCGGACAGTTCGCCTACCTGACTGATATTGATGGTAACAAGGTCGCCGGGCCCAACGGAGCCAACGCCCTCCGGCGTGCCCGTGAACACGAGGTCTCCGGGCTCCATGCGGGCCACCCACGACATATTCGCTATCTGGTTCTTGCAGTCCACGATCATGTCGCGGGTGAACGCGTGCTGGCGGAGCTCCTCGTTCACCCAGAGGTTGATCTCGAGGTCCTGCGGGTCCGGTATCTCATCCGCCGTCACGATGCACGAGCCTATGGGCGCGAACGTATCGAACGATTTGCGCTTGCTCCTGTCCTCGGGCCCCCGCACGGTCATGTCAAGTCCGCAGGTGTAGCCGAACACGTGTGAGAGCGCCTCGTCCAGCGGGATCATGCTACCGCCCTTGCCGATGACCATGACCAGTTCGGACTCGTGGTGGATGACGCGGTCGGAGTATGGCAACAGGATGGCGTCGTTCGGGCCGGAGACGGCGCTGGACGCCTTCAGGAACATCCCCTGGTCCGACGACACCTGCGGTGCAGTGCCGCTCCACGGGCTGTCCTGCATCTCCGCTTGGTGCGCCCTGTAGTTCACGGGTTGCGCGTACACCTTGCGCGGCGCAGGCACCGGCGGGAGCAGCCGCACCGAGTTGAGCGGCACGCCGCTCTCCGACGCCGCCATCGCCTCCACCTGTGGCCGCAGGCCGTCCCACCGCTCGATGAGGAGCAGCATGCGCATAGGCTCGAACTCGGCCGGCAACTCCGGCAGCAGGCCGGTCACGTCAACAACGTTGTCGTCGCCGATCAGCACGCCTATGCGGTAGTCGTCGAAACTCACGAGGCGCATGCGCACCCTCCTGTTCGCATATCAGGCATGACGCTAACACCGGCGCGGAGGCGGGGTCAACGCGCGTCGGAGCCGTCGCTGGCGCGCCGACTCCGACGCGTATCAGTGCAGCGGCGAGAACGACGACGGGACCATGTGCCGCACGAGCTGGTGTACGGCGCTCACGTCCGTGTGCGCCGGCCAGATCCCCTCTTTAAGATAGATGGCGCGCAACTCGTCACGGTGCGCCCAGTCCTTGTACGGCCACAACTGGTAGAAGCGATTGAGCTGGCCGAGGTCGCTCATGAAGAAGCAGCCGGGGTACATCTCCAGACGTTTCCCAGCCTGCTCGCTGAACTGCTGCATCACGGCGCGGACCGTGCCCGACGGGAAGGTGTACATCCGCAGTTCGTAGAGGTTGCCCCACTCCCGCGGGCCATCCAGTGGGTCGTTCACCGGCGAGCCCACGAGGATGTCGCTCTCCATCGAGACCGCGAACTGGGTGATGTCCGGCGGCCAGATGCCATCTGCGATCGCCCTGGTACGCACGTCCGCACGCTGCTGCAGCGACTCGTACGCCCACAGGTGAACGATCTGGTTGAGCGGCCCGATCTCCGTGTGCCAGAAGCCGACCAGGGGCGAGAGTTTCGTGCGCGCCTCTATCTTCTCGGCGAAGCGCCGCTCCACCTCGGGCACGGAGTTAGCCGTGAGGTTGTAGGTCCGCAGTTCGTAGATCATCAGCATTCCTCCTGGAAAGGTCAGAGTGAGTGTAGCGCAGCGAGGAAGTCCGCGCCCCACACCTCCGGTCCCTTGCTGTGGAGCATCTGGACGGGGTAGATGGGCGCAATTCCGCCGCATCAGGCGTGTTCTTGAGAAATTCCCTCAAAAATGAGGCTTCAGGGGACTTGTAGAGTGCCTATCTGGTAGGAAAGCATTGCTCAGTGATACTGCGGCCCACAGGCTGCGACTGCAGAAGGAGGACAGAATGCAGGCATACTGCGTCAAGTGTCGGGACAAGCGCGACATGGGTAGCCCCCGCGACGAGACGACCAAGAACGGCAAGCCCATCATCAAAGGGACATGCGGCGTCTGCGGCACAGGCCTCAACATTATCGGCAAGACCATGGCCCAGATGGGCTAGAGCCTCAGGCTCTATTGCGGGAAGCCCGGCGACGAGCCGGGCCTTCCCGTTGCCTAGTACATCACGTCCCCACCGGAGACGGAGACCGCCAGGCCGGTTATGTAGTCCGATTCAGCGGACGACAGGAACGCGGCCATCTTGGCGATGTCTTCCGTCTCCGTGATGCGTCCGAGCGGGTTCGCCCGTGTGCGATCAGCCACCATCCCCCGCAACTGCTCCTCAGCCGTCGTGCCTGACGGCTTTATCGCGTCGGCGATGAATGCGGCGCGCTCCGTCTCCGCGAGTCCCGGACAGATGGCATTGACGTTCACCCCGTGCGGTCCCAGTTCGTGCGCCACCGACTGCGTGAAACCCACCAGCGCGAACTTGGACGCCGTGTAGGCCGCGTAGCGCGGCATCCCCCGCTTCCCTGCCGTGGAGGCGATGATGACGATCTTCCCTCCTCCGCCACGCTCGATCATGTGCCGCGCCACCGCACGCGTGCAGAGGAAGGTACCGCGCACGTTCACCCGCTGCACCTCGTCGAACGCCTCCTCCGTCAGCTCCACGAGCGGCACGCGGTCCGGCCCCGGTCGGGACCCCGCGTTGTTCACCAGGATGTCTATCCGCCCGAAACGTTCCAGCGTCTCCTGGACCATCCGCTCGACGGACGCGCTGTCCGACACGTCGCCGACCAGCGCAAGCGAACTTCTCCCTGTTTCGGCTATCTCGGCTGCGACCGACTCCAGCCCCTGCCAGCCGCCGGAGCTTCCGTAGGGGTTCAGCGCGACGTCGTTCACGGCGACGTCCGCGCCCTCGCGCGCCAGCCTGTTGGCGATGGCGCGACCGAACCCGCGTTCGCCGCCGGCGCCCGTCACCAACGCCACTTTGCCCGTGAGGTCGTACATCGCACTCACGCCATCCCGTAGAAGCGCTGTGCATTCAGTCCGGCAACCTTCGCCCGCTGCTCGGGCGTCATGTCCTCGCGTGCAAGCAGGTGCTGGATGTTCTCCGGGAACTCGGCGTCCCAGTGGGGAAAGTCCGACGCGAACATGATGATGTCCTCGCCCAGGATGCGCATCGTCTCCGGCAGCATCCGCTCTTCGGCCTCGCAGGAAATGAAGATGTTGCCGGAAGCGAGGTATTCGCTCGGGTACTTCGTGAGCAGCGGCGAGTCCACGTGGCCGCGCAGGTGGTAGCGCTCGTCCATCCGGTCGAGCATGTAGACCGTCCAGCCGCAGCCCGCCTCCAGGAATGCGAGCTTCAGGTCCGGGAACTTCTCCGGCACGCCGGAGAGAATGATGCTCACGAACTGCTTCATCTGCGTGAACGCGTGGCCGAGCGAGTGCACCTGCGAGAGGTTGTCGAACAGGAACTCGTCGTAGGAGCCGGTGATGCGTCCGCTGCCGTGCACCGCGAGCGGCACGCCGAGACGTTGCGCCTCCTCGTAGATGACATCGAACTGCGGCTTGCCGAACTGGTACGGCCCCTCCGGCAACATCCCTCCCAGCATGCCTAGCTCCTCGACGCAGCGACGCAGCTCGGCCGCCGCCGCGGGCGGGTCCTGTACCGGCAGCAGGGCAACGCCCTTGAACCGCGAGTCCAGTTGGAGGTAGGTGTCGAACAGCCAGTTGTTGTAGGCGCGGGAGCGCACGATGGCGAAGTCCGGTTCCATGAGCCAGCCTGCGCCGAGGCTCCCCGTGGGGAAGAGCGCCGACGCCGCAAGTCCGCCGCGGTCCAGCGCATCGAGCCAGACACCGGTGTCCACCTGGCGCGTTCCGAGACGGCCGCCCAGCGTGTTGTCGAACCCGTCGCGTGGGGAGTTCGCGCTCAGGCGCGGCCTTTCGTTGTACGGCGCTGGCAGATACGGGCGTATATCCTCGTCCGCGTCGCGCACGTGTCCGTCTGCGTCGATGCAGAGCGTTGCCGTCGTCGTCATGCCCGGCCTCCTTCTGTGCTGTCCTGCCACCGGGAGCAGGATAGGCCGGTGCTGTGAAGTCGGCAACTTGTGAACGGGTTTCACACAAAACACTCCGAACGATTGACCTGACGCTCGCACGCAGGTACATTGCGCCGCGACAATCGACTGCACACGGCGACCCGCTCGGAAAGCGGTTCGACAACACGTGTCTGGAATACAGCGCAACGCAGGAGGAAAACCGAATGCGCATCCACCGATTCCTGGCCCTCGGCGCGCTAGCCATGATTCTGGCGCTCTTCGCAGCATGCGGAAGCGATGAAGAGCCAACCGCAACGCCGCGCCCGGCGGCTCAGCCGACTCCGACCCCCACCGCCGAGGCGATGATGGCGGAGGACCCCACTCCAACGCCCGAGGCTATGATGGGCGAGGACCCGACTCCCACGCCTGAAGCGATGATGGAGGGAGACCCGACGGCCACTCCGACGCCACGGCCCACCCCCACCCCCGTACCCCCACCGGCCGGCTTCGACGCAGAGGAATACTTCGGCGGCAAGACGATCAAGATCATCGTCGGAGCGAGCCCCGGCGGCGGCTATGACACCTTCAGCAGGCTGGTTGCGCAGGCAGCCGAACGGCAGTTCCCTGACAGCACGCGCTTCATCGTGCAGAACCTCCCCGGCGCCGGACAGCTCCGCGGGCTGCGAGGCGTGATCGAGTCGGAGCCGGATGGCTACACCATTGGCCCGACGCACTCGCGCTGGTTCGCACGACAGTTGCTGGTTGGCGACGTGCCCGGATTCGACATCGACGCCATACACATCCTCGGTTCCCCGACCTTCACCATCGGCGAGGACGGCTTCTGCCTGGACAGTAACTTCGCATCCTCCTGGCAGGAAGTGATCGACAATGACCTCACGATCAGGGTCGGGTCTGCAGCGGCAGGCAACGAGCCTGCCATCGAGTTCATGGTCCAGAACGGCGGCCCGTTCAAGCTCATCTACGGCTATGGGGGAACGTCCGAGATCATGGCGGCGTTCGACCGAGGCGAACTGGACGGCACGAACCGCTGCAGCCCGGGCACCGCAGGCCGCCTCTTCCCCGAGTGGATAGAGCAAGGGCGCATGGTCCCGATCTTCTACGAGAAGAAGCCGTACAACGATGAATGGCTGGCCGAACTCGGACACGACGGCCCGCTCCCCTCCTTCCGCGACCTGCCGGGCCTCACGTTCGACGCGGCACAGGCTGAGGCGCTTGAGTTGAACCTGCTCGTGACCGAGATCTCGCGTGTCTTCTTCCTGCCTCCGGGCGTCCCTGACGACGTGAAGCAGTACTGGCAATCGGCATTCGATCAGATGATGGAAGACGCCGCATTCAAGGAGCAGGTCTCCATCGCCGGATACGCAGACGACTTCGGCTATGGAAGGGCCGAGGACATCCTCGACATCGTCAGGCGGGTACAGAACGCCAGCCAGGCGACGCGCGACATAGCGCTCGAACTGAGCGGCGTCGGCAACCTGACCATCAACTAGGGACGGATCGCGCCGGTGCAGGCATGGCGCCCGCACCGGCGCAGGTAACGGAGTCGAACCAGCAGAAAGGACGGCCGGAGCATGTGGGAAGCAAGCATCAGTGCGGCTCAACACCTGTTCAGCCCAGGCCCGCTCATCGCATTCGCGATCATCACGCCCATCGCGCTTTTCAACGGTGTGATGATTGCGGGCGGCGTGCCCGTCTTCATCCTGCTGCTCAGCTTCGCCGCTCAGCTTGACCCCTTCATAGCGCTCCCGGCAGCCGTCTTCTACGCCGCCGCCAACGACGCCACGGAGCCCATACCGTCCATCCTCATAGGAGTACCGGGCTCACGAGGGTCGCAGGCGACGATCATCGACGGTTACCCGATGTCACGCCAAGGACGCGCTGGGGAGGCGCTCGGGGCCGTTTACGTCTCCTCCCTCATCGGCGGCATCCTCGGGGCAGCGATGCTGATGACCGTTCTCCCGATCGCGCGTGAGCTGCTCAAACTCTTCGGAGCGGCAGAGTTCTTCCTCCTCTCGCTCCTCGGCATCGCCACGGTTGCGCTGCTCAGCTCCGGCGCGATGGTCAAGGGGTTGCTCACCGCAGCGTTCGGCCTCGCGATCGCCCTCATCGGGTTCTCACCCATCGGCGGAGTGGTCCGCGCGAATATGGGAATCGGCTACCTGTGGGACGGGCTCCCGCTGGTGCCGGTGCTTCTGGGCGTGTTCGCCATACCGGAACTGGCGAACCTCGTCGTCAGCAACACGACCATAGCGACCGAACGGCTGGACGAAGTGCTCTCCGGTTCCGGCTCCGGCGTGAAGAAGGGCATGAGGGAGGCGATGCGCCACAAGTGGCTCATCACGCGCTCATCGCTCATCGGCGCGTTCGTCGGCATGATGCCGGGCCTCGGGGCAGTCCCCGCACACTGGATCGCTTACGCGCAGGCGCGGCAGACCGAGTCGGGCGCCACCGAATCGTTCGGCACAGGCGACATCCGGGGCGTCATCGCGCCGGAGGCGTCGAACAATGCGATAGACGGCGGAGTCCTGGTGCCGACCCTCTTCTTCTCTATCCCGGGCAGCCCGAATATGGCGCTCATCCTCGCCATGCTCATCCTGGTCGGCATCCAGCCCGGCCCGCCGATGCTGAACCAGCACCTGGACCTGACCGTCGCTCTCGTCTGGACGATCGTGCTCGCCAACATCATCGTGGTGCCGATCGTGCTCCGGTTCGCGCCGCTCATCGCCCGCGTAACCGTCATACCGCCGAACATCCTCTTCCCGCTGGTGATGGCCATCATCGTCATAGGCGTCTACCAGAGCTCGCAGTCGGTAGGCGACCTCTGGTTGTTCGCCGGGGCTGGGGTGCTGGGCCTGTTTATGAAGGCATACGCCTGGCCACGCCCACCCATCGTCATCGCGATCGTGCTGGCGAACGAGGCGGAGAAGTGGCTCTGGATCGCAACCAACACCTACGGTTGGGAGATGTTCCTCCGATGGCAGTTCAACGCCATCCTGGCATTCGTTGTCATCGGCGCCATCGTGGGACTCCGCGTCCAGCGTAATGCGTCGCGCATCCGCCAGCAGGAAGAGTCGAGCGAGCGCCTGGGAGAAGCAGCGCCATGACGACGCCCGGCACGAACGAGGCGGCTGCCCCTCGCAGCCGCTTCACATCCCTGGAGTTCATCGGGGAGGTGATCCTCCTCATCGCAGTCGGCGCGTTCATGGTCTACATGTACTGGGACTCGTTGCCGGAAGACGCGGGAGCGTTCGGATGGTTGCCCTGGCAGTTGGACTGGAGCAGCGGCGCATGGCTGCTCCCACGTATCACCATCCTGTTCGCCATCCCGTTCTGGTTCTGGCGGGCAGTCTCCCTCTTCCAGCAGGGTGCATCGAGTGCGAGTGGCCAGATCATGGACACCGGTTTCCTCGAAACGGACGACGAGCCGGCCGTGGTCATGCGGCGCTGGATGCTGCTCATCGGCTCAACTGCCGCGCTGCTCGTGGGTGTCTGGCTGTTCGGCTTCCACATCGCCGTACCGGCATACACCATCCTCTACCTCGTCATCTTCGGCAAGGTGAAGTGGTACTGGACCATCATCCCTGCCGTCTTCTTCGAGATCATCATCATCGCGATCTACGGCTATATCCTGCTCGCCGAGTGGGGCACGCCGGTCGCGCGCGACTGGCCCGTCATCGGCACGATATGGGACGGCGCTGTCGACGCCTGGCACAGCTTCTACGAAGCCAACATCGAGGCGTAGTCGCACCTTGCACACGGGATGTTGCATGCCGCGCTGTACAGGAGTAGTACAATCGGCAGCAGCAAGTAACACCCGGAGAACAATCTCAGCAGGAGGAGCAAGCCATGCTTTCCAGGGAGAACAACGAACTCATCACTCAAGTAGGTCCCGGTACGCCGATGGGCGAGGCCATGCGGCGCTACTGGATCCCCGCACTCATGGACTTCGAACTTCCGGAACCCGACTGCGACCCCGTGCGTGTGCGGCTCCTCGGCGAAGACCTCGTCGCGTTCCGTGACTCCAAGGGACGCGTCGGCCTGCTACCGGACGCGTGCCCCCACCGCCGCGTGAGCCTCTACTTCGGGAGGAACGAAGAGGAAGGCCTGCGCTGCGTCTACCACGGCTGGAAGTTCGACGTGGACGGCGTGTGCGTGGACCAGCCGAACGAGCCGGAACAGAGCAACTTCAAGCACAAGGTGAAGACGCGCGCCTACAAGACATGGGAAGGCGGCAACGTCATCTGGGCCTACCTCGGCCCGTCCGGCGAGGTCCCTCCCCCACCCGCATTCGAGTGGACGACCGTGCCGGACTCCCACCGCGGCGTCACCAAGCTCATCCAGACGTGCAACTGGGTGCAGGCCGTGGAAGGGGGCATCGACACCTCCCACTCGTCCTTCCTGCACAACAACGACCTCTCCGACAAGACGCTGCTCCGCTCACGCTCCACGGCTCCGTACCTGGAGGTCGAGCAGACCAACTACGGCTACACCTACAGCTCCGTACGCCCGCTCTCCAAGGAAGAGGGCAACTACGTGCGCACCTACCACTACGTGCTCCCCTTCCACCAGCTCCGCGCCGGTCAGGTGGGACGCAGCGGCGAGCCCGTGCAACCGCGCAGCTCCGGCCACTGCTGGGTGCCCATAGACGACGAGAACACGATGGTCTTCAACTGGACGTTCACCTGGGACGAGAACCCGCTCGGCGACAAAGACAGGCGCCTCGCAGGCACCGGCAATGAGTGGGACGTCGACATCGACCGCACGACGTTCCGCACGGTGCGGAACAAGGAGAACGACTGGATGATCGACCGGCAGATGCAACGCACCGAGAACTTCACCGGCATCGTCGGCGTCAACACCCAGGACCGCGCTCTGCAGGAGACGATGGGCACCATCGCCGACCGCAGCCAGGAGCACCTCGGCACGAGCGACCGCGCCATCATCGCGATGCGCAAGCTGCTCCAGGAAGCGATACGCGTAAACTCGGACGGTGGCACGCCGCGCGGCAGCCAGGGCGAGTTCATCGGCATCCGCGCCATCGACCGCATCCTTCCCGCCGACCAGCCGTGGTCCGTGCTTAAACCGGACATGTACCCCGCGACGGCCGGGCGCTAGGGGACCGCGCCCCGGGCGCACGAGAGAGAATCGTTACGGCAGGGCTCGACGTCGAGCCCTGCCGTAAGTTATTGTCCGTACAACTGGTGCCGTACAATTGTGTACGGCAAGGAGGTACGGCAGTGTCTGTACGGCTGGAAGTGCGGCTGGACGAGAAGCGCCGCGCACAACTAGAAGAGATAGCCGGGAACAGGGGTGAGTCTATCTCGGACGTGGTGCGGGCGTTGATAGACGACGCCTACGAAGAGATCCGGCGGGAGCGCATCAGGCGTGCCGTCGAGAGGCTCATCAACCTGAATGGGCCCACTCCTCCCGATCCTGAAACGCTCTCCCGCGAGCTGGAGGCCGCCCATGAACCCTGCGGCATTGATTGACGCCAACATCCCCATCTATGCCTCCGGTGGCCAGCATCTGTTCAGAGAACCTTGCGTCCGCATCATGCAGATGGTCGTGGAATACCCCGATTCGTTCGTAACGACATCAGAGGTGCTGCAGGAGATACTCCATCACTATCGCGCACGCAGGCAGTGGTTGTTGATGAGGCAGCTGGTCTACGAATTCGGCGAGGTCATGCATGGACGCATCGAGGCGGTTCATGCCGAGGACATCGTCCATGCCGCGGCATTCGCCGATGACCATTCAGGTGTCGGTTCGAGAGACCTCGTGCATGCCGCAGTCGCGCTCCGGCTCGGCGTATCGCACATCATCTCCACGGACTCGGACTTCGACCGCCTGCCCGTCATAACGCGCTTGGCCCCCGATCGCATCGACGAGTGGGCCGACGCTCTGATGGCGTAAGGGCGTGTAGCGTTACGCCTTCGTCACCGGCTTGGCGAGCGCGAACGCAACGAACGCGATCCCGAATACGCCCGCGAATATGGTGAACGACAGGTCGTAACTGCCCGTGATGTCCTTCAATATCCCCGCAAGTATCGGTCCCACCATACTTACCCCTGCCATGATGGGCGCCGCGAAGCCTCGTATCGTCCCGAAGGACCTGCGCCCGAAGTAGTTCGCGAACATCATCCGGCTCACCACCGTCCACACTCCCAACGCGGAGCCGAACGCGACGCTGAACGCCACTGCCGTCGGGAACGAATCGACAGCTATCGCCAGCACCATCGCCGTGAGGTAGAAGAGCACCGATGTGAGCGCCAGATAGCGCGTGTGCACACGCTCCATCAGCAGTCCCCAGCCGAACACGGAGAGCGCCGCCACGGTCAGGTAGATCGTCACGGCCATCGCCGCCGAAAACTGCGACAGGCCCTTGTCCTGCAGGCTCACGTTGATGTGCAGGTTCGTCGCGTTCACCGCCAGCACCACGGCGGCCTGCGCCACGATGAGGGCCCATAGCGTCACCGTCCGCTTCGCCTCCGCCAGGCTCCACAACTCCTCGCCGGCCTCCCCGGACACTTCTCCTACCTGCACGTCATGCGTGGGCTGGCGTCCGTCCGGCAGCAACCCATAGTCTTCGGGTCTGCGGCGCATGTACGCGGCACTCGGCAGCACGAGCGCGAGAAAGGCGAAACCCGCAAGCGCGAGCCACGCCTCGCGCCATCCGAGCCATGTCATGACCGCCACTATCGGAAGCGGCATGATGAATTGTCCTGTCCGCTGCCCCACGCCCAACAGGCCCACCACGCGGCCACGCTTCTGTACGAACCACGACGCCAGCGCGACCATCGTTCCGAGTTGCGCGCCAGCCGCCGCTGTCCCGCGCGCCAGCCCGAAGAACCCCCAGAAGTGCCAGACCTGCGTCATCGCGGCGAGGCCCACCATGCAGCCCACGATGATCATCCCCGCCGCCACGGTGACGCCACGCGCGCCGCGCCTGTCGAGTATCCGCCCCACCCATACCGAGGAGATGCCGCCCAGTCCCGACCCCAGCGCGAAACCGATGCTGATGGACGTTGCAGACCAGCCCAACTCGTCCTGCATGGGGCGGACGAACACGCCCACGATGGGCCCCTGCATCGGGACGCTCGCCGCGGCGTTCAGCATGCTCGCGGTCATGATGGCCCAGCCGTAGTAGAGACGTGGGAACGGCCAGAAGCGGGATATACGAGGCTGCTGCATCGTCATGGGAGTGCCGCAACCCTACCACTCGCGCGCAGCCCACGCCCGCGAACGGCTATACTCCCCACGCTCACCCTCCGTTCCGAGGCGCTCATGCAACTGTCCGAAGACCAGCGCACGCTCGTCGCCACCGTCCGCGATTTCGTGAAGCGGGAGGTCATGCCCGCCGCGACCGAACTCGAACTCGCCGACGAGTACCCTCACGCCCTCGTGGCACAGATGCGCGAACTCGGCTTCTTCGGCGCGACTATCCCGGAGGAGTACGGCGGCAGCGGCGCTGGCGCTGAAACCTACGCGCTGCTTATCGAGGAGCTGTCCAGGGGTTGGATGAGCCTCACCGGCGTCCTGAACACCCACCTCCTCGTCGCGCACATGATTCACACCTTCGGGACCCCGGACCAGAAGGAGCGCTTCCTGCCCGTCATGGCACAGGGAGAGCAGCGCGCCGCCCTCTGCATCACCGAACCCGACGCGGGAACGGACGTGGCTGCCGTCAAGACGAGCGCAGCCCGCGACGGCGACGACTATGTCGTGAACGGGCGCAAGATGTTCATCACCAACGGCCGCTACGGCAGCATCTACGCCATCGTCTGCAAGACCGACCTGCACGCCGACCCACCCCATCGCGGCATCAGCATTCTCCTCGGCGAGAAGGGCCCCGGCCTCGACGTCGTCCGCGACATCCCCAAACTCGGCTATCGCGGGGTCGAGACCACGGAGATCGCGTTCGAGGACTTCCGGACCCCCGCCACGAACCTACTCGGCGGGACGGAGGGCGAGGGCTTCAGGCACGTCATGGGCGGGCTGGAGCTGGGACGCATCAACGTCGCTGCGAGGTCGGTCGGCGTGGCGCGCGCCGCGCTCGAGGCCGCGATGCAGTACGCGCAGCAGCGGCACACATTCGGCAAGCCTATCGCCGAGCACCAGGCGATACAGCAGAAGCTCGCCGACATGGCGACGCAGGTGAAGGCCGCGCACCTGCTGGTTATGGACGCCGCGCGCAAGAAGGACCTCGGCCAGCGCGTCGACCTCGAAGCGGGCATGGCCAAGCTCTTCGCCAGCGAGACATGCCTGAACGTCGCGACCGAGGCGATGCGCATCCACGGCGGCGTCGGCTACACGCAGGACCTCCCCATCGAGCGCTACTTCCGTGACGCCCCGCTCATGATCATCGGCGAGGGCACGAACGAGATACAGCGGCAGGTCATCGCCCGGAACCTCCTCCGCAACTACTCCTCCGGCGACTTCCTCTTCGAGGCCGGCCTGTGAGCATGCCCCTGGAAGACGTCCGCATCCTGGAGCTCACCGCCGTGCTCGGTGGGCCGCTCGCCGGGCGGCTGCTGGCCGACCTCGGCGCGGACGTCATCAAGATCGAACAGCCCGGCTCCGGCGATGCGTCGCGCAAGCTCGGCCCCTACTTCCTGAACGGCGAGAGCGCCTACTTCCTCGGCTTCAACCGCAACAAGCGCAGCGTCACGCTCAACCTCCAGACCGACCTGGGGCGCGAGGCGTTCTACGCGCTCGCCGCGAAGGCCGACGTCGTGCTGGACAACTTCCGCCCCGGCGTCCTGGAACGGCTGCGTATCGATCACGAGACGCTCAAGAAGGTCAACCCGTCCATCATCTCCGCATCGCTCTCCGGCTTCGGGCAGGACGGCCCCTACTCCGGACGCCCCGCGTTCGACGGCGTCGTGCAGGCGCTCGGCGGCGCGATGAGCGTGACCGGCAACCCCGGCGACGACCCCGTCTACATGGGCTTCCCCATGGGCGACGTGGGCGGCGGCTGGGGTCTCGCGTTCGGCGTGCTCACTGCGCTCCACGAGCGCTCGCGCACGGGCGAAGGGAAGCGCGTGGACGTGAGCATGCTCGACATGCAGGTCTCGTTCCAGGCGCACCTGGCCGCGTTCTACCTCGCCTCCGGAGTCACCCCGCAACCCATCGGCTCCGGCCATCCGAGCAATATCCCGGCCAAGGCGTTCCGCGCCAGCGATGACAGGTGGGTGCAGATCCACTGCAGCACCGAGCCGTTCTGGTTCAAGACTGCCGATATGATGGCCGCAACCGTCCCAGGTTTCGAATCGCTGCCGGACGACCCCCGCTTCAAGACCGCCGATGGACGGATGAAGCACCGCGGCGAGCTGGAGGACCTGCTCGCGGAGGCCGTCCGTCAGAAGACGCAGGAGGAATGGCGCAGCCTGTTCGCTGAGTGGGACGTTCCCGGCGCGCCGATCAACGACATCGCGGACGTCTACCAGGACCCCCAAGTGCTCCACCGCAACATGCTCGTGGAGATAGACCACCCGACGGCAGGGCGCATCCGCACAGGTGGCAATCCCATCAAGACCGGCCACGTGGAGCGTTTCACGCCACCGCCGACGCTCGGACAGCACACCGTCGAGGTGCTCCGCGAGATCGCAGGCTACACGGACGCCCAGCTGGACGCCCTGCGGGCCGCGCAGGCGATATAGGCCGGCGCGGCGTCATGCAGACCAAGCAATCGCCCGCACCGGACATCGCCAGGCTCGCCATCCCCATCGCCCTCATCTTCTTCATGTGGGGGTTCGGCACCGGCGCACTGTGGGTGGCGCGTCCCCTCTTCGCCCTCGCGCTGGGTGGGACGCTGCTGCAGGTCGGTCTCGTCTCGTCCCTGAGCGCGATGCCACGCCTCATCTCCGGTCCCATCGCCGGCCTCCTCTCCGACCGCTGGGGCAGACGCCCCATGCTCATCCTGGGCGCGGTCGGGCACGGCTTGATCCTCGTCGGCCAGTTCGCAACCACCAACTACGTGCACTACGCCCTACTCGAAGCGCTGGCGGGCATCACCATCGCCATCTGGACGATCAGCTCCAGCGTCCTGATCGCCGATCTCACGAAGATCGCGAACCGGGGGCGCACGGTCGCCTTCCGCGACACGGCGATGCGGCTGGGGATGCTGGCGGGCCCGCTCGTCGGCGGGTTCATCGCCGCGCAGTTCGAGTTGCGGTGGGTATTCATCTTCATCGCGTCCACCAAAGTCGTCGCCATCTTCATCGTGCTGTTCCTCATCCCGGAGACGAGCCCCGTTCGCACCCTGCGTGAGCCCGTTGCTCGGCGCGGCAAGGCGCGGAGCGCAGGCGGCGGCATCCCGTGGGCGATGTTCCGCACGAGGTCGTTCGTGGCGATCGCCGCCGCCACTATATGCTTCGGCATGATCGGGCTGGGGCCCGGCATCTTCCGAACGTACTACCCCATCCACGCCCAGGAGACGCTGATGCTCTCCCCGGCCGTCATCGGCAACCTCGTGGCCATGGGGGCGGTCCTGACGATGCTCGCGGCGGCCCCCACCGGCTTCGCGGTCGACCGCTTCGGGCGCAAGTGGCCGCTCGTGTTCGGCCTCGTTTTGCTCGGCGGCTCCGTCTACCTGCTGGGGGCGTCGACAGCCTTCATCGGCATCGCGGTAGCCTTTGCCGTCTTCGCCATCGCGGAGGGGATGAACACGAACACCAATCAGACGTATGCGATGGACCTCGCACCGACAGAACAGCGTGGCGTCTTCCTGAGCGCCTTCCACATGGCGACGAGCGCCGGCATGATGGTCGGGCCGCTGCTCGCCGGGCTGCTAGCCGGACGTTTAGGCTTGGAGACCACGCTCCTCATCTTCGTAGGCGTCGCCGCGGGATGCATCCTGCTGTTCGTCGTGCTCGCTCAGGAAACGCTGCGACGGGAACCGGCGCAGGAAACCGCCTCTACCGCACGGTAGCGTACCCGCCCGGTACGCCGCGCTTCGCCAGCACGATCTGCCACAGTTGGATGTTGCGCGCCCGGAACCCGCCCGCGCACGAGAGCAGGTAGAACTTCCACATGCGGTAGAACCGCTCGCTGTAGCGCTCCTTCAGCGAGTCCCAGTTGCTGCGGAACTTCTCGTACCACGCCACCAGGGTCTTGTCGTAGTCCGCGCCGAAGTTGTGCCAGTCCTCCACTACGAACAGCCCCTCGATCGCCCCGCCTATCTGAGAGACCGACGGCAGCACGCCGTTCACGAAGATGTACTTGTCCATCCACGGGTCTATCGCATTCGAGGACTTGTTGGCGCCTATCGTGTGCAGGAGGAAGAAGCCTCCGTCTTTCAGCAGACGCTCTGCCGTCTCAAAGTACGCGCGGTAGTTCTTCGGCCCCACGTGCTCGAACATCCCCATCGAAACGACATGGTCGAACGACCCGGTCGCGTCGCGGTAGTCCTTCAGCATCCCCGAGACCGGCAGGTGGCTGTAGCGCTCGGCGATGTAGTTCACCTGCTCCTCGGAGATGGTGACGCCCGTGCAGCGCGCGCCGTACTTCTCCGCAGCGAACCCCATGAACGCCCCCCAACCGCAGCCGATGTCGAACACCGACTGCCCCGCCTGCAGCCCGATCTTGCGACAGATGAGGTCCAGCTTCGCGTCCTGCGCTGCATCGAGGTCGGTCGCCTCCTTCCAGTAGCCGCAACTGCCCGTGAGGCGAGAGTCGAACGTCGCAGCGAAGAGGTCGTTGCCGAGGTTGTAGTGCTGATCGCCCACGTCCCACGCGCGCTTCTTGCTCTGGCGGTTCATCCAGCGAGCGGCCAGCGCGAGTTTCACTGTGTTGAGGTTGCGCCGGAGGTTGTGCTGCACGCCCGAGCCGAGGATGCGCGCCATCGTCTCGTCCAACTGCCCGGAGTCCCACCAGCCATCCATATACGATTCACCGAACCCGAGTGAGCCTTCCGCGAACACGCGTGCGAACAGCCGCTCGTCGTACACCTGGATGTCCCACGGCTCGGGGCCGTTTATCGCCACCTCCGCCTGTGCCAGGAGGCGTTCTGCCTGCTCTCTGAACTTCGCATTCGCCATGTGGGTCGTAGCGCTCCTTACCCCTCTGTCGGCGAGAGAGTATAGCGCGCCGCGCGACGGTATGCGTACGTCGAGATTCTCCGTTGTATGACACTGTCACGCACAGGCGTATACTCACGGACGTACCCGCGTGTGCCAGAGGAGGGGACCATGCCAGGAATCGTCGACGCAGACACCCACATCATCGAACACCCCGGCGTCTGGGAACACTTCGACGCCGACATGTACGACCGCAGGCCCCTGCTCGCCTCCATCCCGCTCGACGGCGAGGACGGCCCCCGCGACTTCGTCTGGATGGTCAACGGCACCGCCGTCCCGAAGCGCTCCGGTAAGGGCAGCTACGCCGTTGCCGTCGGCGGCTCCGACTCCGAGAACGCCCGCACCGACATCCGCGCCTCCGTGCGCTACATCACCGACCCCCTGGCGCGCGTCGAGGACATGGACATGCGCGGCGTCGACTCCGAGGTCGTCTTCCCCACCGTCCTCCTCGCCTACATCACCGACGACGTCGACCTTGAGATCGCCATCTGCCGTGCCTACAACCGCTACATGGCCAACGCCTGGCGCGTGGCCGGCGACCGCATGGCGTGGGTCGTCGTGCCCCCGCTGCGCGACATCGAGGCGTCGCTGCAGGAGATCGAGACGGCGCGCGACAACGGCGCGGTCGGCGTCTTCTTCCGCGGCGTCGAGGGCGACCGCTCCCTCGCGGAGTCGTACTTTTTCCCCATCTACGAGGCGGCGCAGCGGCTCGGCATGGCCATCAGCATCCACACCGGCGGCGGCTCGCCCGGCATGCTGCAGGTGTTCGACCGAAACGTCTCGCACAACCTGCCGCACGTCCGTTCGCTCCCGCTCTTCGCGTTCCGCGACCTCGTCGCGCACAAGATACCGGAGCGCTTCCCCGACCTGACGTTCGGCTTCATCGAGGCGTCGGCGTCGTGGGTGCCCTACGTCGTGCACCACCTGCGGCGCTCCACCCGCACCTCGGAGCGCGGGATCGGCCGGGCCAACCCCGACTCCGCGCTCGACTTCGGCCCCGCTCTCTTCCGCGACTACCGGCTCTTCATCGCCGCCGAGACCGATGAGGACATCCCCTACCTCATCACCTACATCGGCGAGGACAACATCATCATGGGGTCGGACTACGGTCACCAGGACCAGTCGAAGGACAACGGCATGGTCGGCGTCATGCAGCGCCGCGAGGACCTCCCCGCCCATATCGTCGAGAAGATCCTCGCCGACAACCCCACGCGGTACTACGGGCTGGGCTAAACCTCGTCATTCCCACCCCTTTCCGCCATTCCCGCGAAGGCGGGAATCCAGAACCACCGCGAGTAGGGCGGGTGAGGGAGGAGCCCCCTACCCGTCCAGCTTGAGCAGCCTGCGTGCATTCCCCTCGTAGATCTTCTGCTTGTCCTCGATGCTTGCCGTGATGCCGTCCATCACCGCGAGCGTCGACCGGATGTAGCCGGAGCCCTTCTCCGGGTCGAACGGCGCGTCCGACGCGAAGAGCACATGGTCCGCTCCGAAGAACGCCAGCCCGCACTCCGTCGCCGGAACGGAGCCGAACGTCGCCGTGTCCGCGTAGAACATGCGGAAGTAGTCGTACGGGCGCTTCGCCAGCCGCCCGAGCGTGCCCGCCTCGTGCGGGTCGTCACTGCGGCGCCCGAGCTGGTCGAGGCCGGGCCCGACGCGCCCCTCGAAGAACGGCACCATGCCGCCGAGGTGGTGCGTGATGATCTTGATGTCCGGGTATTTGTCGAACAGGCCGGACATGACGATGCGCCCCATCGCGACGCTCGTCTCGTACGGCCAGCCGAACGCCCACCACATGTCGTACCAGGAGCGCTCCTCCGTCACGTAGTCGGAAAACTCGGCGGAGCGCGTCGGGTGCAGCCAGATCGGCAGATCGAGCTCGGCCATCTTGTCGAACACCGGCGCAAGCTCGGGGTCGTCCAGCGGGCGGCCGTTCACGTTCGTGAATATCTGCACGCCCTTCGCGCCTAGCTTGTTGATGGAGCGGTCGATCTCGTCCAGTGTGGCCTGCGTGTTGTTCATCGGCAGCGCCGCGACGAACCCGGGGAACCGGTCCGGGTGCTGCGAAACGACCTCCGCCATGCCGTCGTTGGCGATCTGCGCGAGCTCCGGGCTGTCTTCCGGCCCCGCGACCACCTCGACGGGCGGCAGGTTCAGCGAGAACACCTGCTTGTAGTCGTCGCCGAACTGGTCGATCTTTTCGAACCGCGCGTCGACGTCGTACAGCATGGGGATGGCGGAGACGCGCTTCATCATGTACGCGCCGCCTTCGCTCATGTTCGTCATCGTGTCGAAGTAGGGCTTGGGCAGAATGTGGTTGAAGATGTCTATCTTCACGTAGTCCTCCGTTGGGCGCGCCTTGTGGCGGGCCGTTATCATCCGGCTAACCCTAAGCCCTCACCCCCTCGCGGGTCAAAGGATAGGAGTAGCCCGTGCAGGTACGTATCGTCGGCGCGCACAGCCTGGACTCGAAGCACGCCCACCACAACTGCTTCCTCATCGACGAGCACATCGCCGTCGACGCCGGAAGCATCATGAGCGCGCTCGCCGTTGATGAGCAGGAGCGCATCAAGGCCGTCCTCCTCACCCACCACCACTTCGACCACTGTCGCGACCTGCCGACGCTTGCGCTGGACTCCCGCGACGCCGGCAGGACCGTCCAGGTGCACGGCGAACCGCCCGCGCTGCGGGTCACCAACACCCAACTGCTGGACGGACGCATCTATGTCGACGCCACCAGGGCCCCGGAGCCCGGCGTCTCCCCTCCCTTCTCGCTCCGCCCCTTTGGGGTCGGCGAGACGCATGAGGTGCTCGGCTATCGCGTCTCCAGTGTGCGCGTCGATCACCCTGTTCCGACGATGGGCTACGTCGTAAGCGCGGGCGGACTGAGTGTCGGCTTCTCCGGCGACACCGGCGGCGCACTGATGGGCTTCTTCACGCACCCCACGCCGCCGGACGTGCTGCTGATCGACGTCAAGTGGCCGGAGCGCATGCGCGCCTCGGCCGAGGCGTCGGGTCACATGACTCCCGGCATGCTGCGTGAGGAGCTGCTCGCGGCGAAGGAGGCGGGCGTCGCGTTGCCGAAGCTCCTCGCCGTCCACCGCTCGCTCCGCGAGGAGCCGGAACTACTGCGCGAACTCGCCGCACTCCAGGCCGAGCTGAACGTCGACCTGGAGCCCGGGTACGAGGACATGGTCATCGGCTAGGAACCCCGTTTAGTATGGACAGGTCATCCCGAAGTTGAGCATGAAGCAGATCCACAGGGGCTCATCAGCGTCGACGAGCGCTTCTTCGAGCCACTGCCTGAAGAGGAACTGGAGCTCTGGGGTGTTCGACTTGTCAGTACCGCTGACAAAAGTCAGGCTGTGCTCAAGGAGTCCTGAGTCGCCATGAAGCGAATACTGCTCAACCTGCTATTGACACCGTTCCGGGTGGCGTTTTGGGTATGGCGGATCGATAGGGACGCTCAGGAGTGCCAGCGGAACATTCAGCAATGGCAGCGGCAGGCAGCGGTAATCGACAGGGAGATGCGTGAGGCGAACGGTGGCAAGCGCGGGCGGCAGTACCAGGGCCTACGCGGTAAGTGGCCTTCCCCTTAGCCTCCGGCCAACCGACTAGGTAGTTACCTTCCGTTGATGTAACGCTGTGATTAGTCATATACTTAGCTAAGTACAGTTCGCAGGATAGACCCATGACCACCGTGAACGTCCACGAAGCGAAGTCCCAACTCTCCCGCCTGCTCGCGCAGGTCGAGGCCGGCGAGGAAGTCACCATCGCCCGCAACGGCAAGCCCGTAGCCAAGCTGGTGAGCTGTCAGCCCAAGCCCAAACGGCAGCCCGATACTCTAAAGGGAATCATCAGCATCGACGAGCGCTTCTTCGAGCCACTGCCGGAGGAGGAGTTGGAGCTCTGGGGCGTTTGATCGTTGCGGCTCCTGCTCGATACGCACGCTTTCATCTGGTGGTTCAGCGACAGCGCCAGGTTGTCGCGACCCGCACACCGCCTGATCGCTGATGATACGAACGATGTCTTCGTGAGTG
This sequence comes from Dehalococcoidia bacterium, assembly GCA_965116305.1. Lineage (GTDB taxonomy): Bacteria > Chloroflexota > Dehalococcoidia > Lucifugimonadales > Australimonadaceae > Bin16. Next base: position 1,425,038 of record OZ220673.1, read on the forward strand.
CAGCCACAGCTTGGGAGATCGCGACGAAGCACCGCTTGGGTAAGTTGCAGGACGCCGAGGCACTCGCCCTCGACATCCCTGGCGCTATCGTGCGGCAGAAGTTTGAGGAGTTACCTGTGACGGTGGGAGACGGCGTTCGGGCCGGGGAACTTCCCGGCCCGCTCCGTGACCCGTTCGACCGCATGCTCATCGCGCAGGCGCTGGCACACGACCTTATCGTCGTCTCGAACGAGACGCTCTTCGACCGCTACGGCGTGCGCCGCCTCTGGTAACGCGACTGCCTCAGCCCGCGAGGTGCTTCCCGAACCATGCCAGTGCGTCGGCCCACGCGGCCTCGGCGGCCTCCTGGTTGTAGCGCTCCGCGTTCGTGTGGTTGTGGAACGCGTGCGGCGCGTTGGCGTACACCTTCATGTCGCACGTAGTTCCCGCGTCGTTCAGCGCCTTGGTGATGTCGTCGATGCCCGCGTTGATGCGCTCGTCCAACTCGCCGTAGACGGCGTAGACTGCGCCCTTGATGTTCGGCACCTGCTCCAGCGGCGGGTTCGCGCCGTAGAACGGCACTGCAGCCGCGATGTCCTCGCTCTCCGTCGCCACGCGCCACGTGATGCCTCCGCCGAAGCAGAAGCCGATGATGCCGATGCGCGTCACGTCCGACTGCGCCTTGAGGTACGCGATCACCGCCTGCACGTCGCTCACGTGTCGCTCCCGCGGGATCTCGCCCAGCTTCGCCGGGATGTCCTCGATGCTCGCCGTGCCGCCGTCGCGCGACAGCAGGTCCGGCGCGACCGCGATGTAGCCGTTGCTGGCGAGGCCGTCCGCCACGTCGCGCAGGTACGGCACAAGGCCCCGGTTCTCGTGGATGACGATGACCGCCGGGGCGCTGCCGCCCGATGCCGGCCTCGACTCGTACGCCGCCAGTTGCGCGTCACCCGCGTCTATCGTGATGTCGCTTCCGTTGGGCTCAGGCCCGCCGATGAGAGGGTTCGCCATGTCTCCTATCCTCCTTTGATCTGGTCAGGCCGGCTGGTTCACTCCAACCTGACGTTCTTGCTGTAGTCGTAGTCCACCGAGATGTCGCTCGCGAAGTCCCAGGTCACGCGGCTCGTGTCCCAGCCGGCGCCGAAGGCTTCTTCGAAGAACGTGAGCATGTCCCGCCACGCAGCGGCGGTCTGCTCCGGGCGGTATCTTCCCGGCATCGTATCGTTGAACCAGCCGTGCGGCGCGCCCGGGTAGACGCGGATGCGGTAGCTCTTGTTCGCCCGCTCGAACGCGCCACGCCACGCCTGCAAGCTCTCGATGGAGATGATGTGGTCCGCCTCGCCGAATTGGCCGAGTACGGGACACTGGGTCGCCGCGATGAGTTCGCTCATGGGCACCGGCTGCTCCGGCGTGGGCTTCCAGTTCGCATTGTCCACGCCCCCGTAGAGCGCAACAACCGCCGCCACGTCGTTCCGGTGCGCCGCATACAGGATCGGCTGCCGTCCGGTCTGGCAGACGCCGATGATGCCGATGCTGTCGCTCCGCACGTAGTCCTGGCTTCGCAGGAAGCGGATGACCTCATCGAAGTCGTCGATGACCTCATTGTCCCGTATCTCGACGCGCGCCTCGCCGCGCGCCACCGCCTCGACGTCGCCGTCGTAGCGATGGAACAGGTCCGGCGACACACCCACGTACCCCACCTCCGCGAGTCGCTCCGCCATGTCCTTCGGGTGCTGGACGATGCCGTAACGCTCGTGCAGCCACATCACCGCGGGGCGCGGCTCGTCCGTGTCGGGACGCGCCAGCCAGACGCTCATCCCGCTCTCTAGGCGATGCTCTTCCAGCATGTGCTCCTCCTGGACCGGGCCTACAACCCGGCGACGAAATCCGCGAGACGGTCTATCTGGTCGATGTCGGCCAGGCCCGGCTCCAGTATCAGTTCATCGCAGCCGATCTCCTCGTAGGCGCGGAAGGCCTCCCGCAGCGTCTTGGGGGTGGACGGCACCTTCACCTCCATCGTCCGCGCAGCCTCGCCACGGAACGAGTAGTAGGAGCGTATCGACTCCGCCGTCCGGTCTGCGGCGTACTGTCCCCAGGCGCACGTGAGACCAGCGACCAGCCTCGGTCTGCCCGGCTTGCCCGCGTCCTTCCACGCCGACTCCACGATGCGGAAGTAGCTCATCACCTCCTGAGCCTGGTTGGAAGCCGCGCTGCCCGCGCTGCCCGCGATGTAGCCGTCGCCAAGCCTGCCGGAGCGCCGCAGCGCAACCTCCGTGCGCCCGCCGATGAGCAACTCCGGGCCCTTCTTGTACCCCGCTGTGGGGCCGATGGGGCCGACGTCCTCCTGCAGCGGTTCCCCCGCCCAGATGCGGCGCATCGCGGCTATCTGCTCCTCGAACCGCTTGCCGCGAGCCTTCATCTGGGCCTCGGCGGCAACGAAATCGTCCGGGCGCGAACCGACCCCGAGCCCGAGCACGAACCGCCCGCCCGATATGGAGTCGATGCTTGCGACCTGCTTCGCCATGATCGCCGCGTTGCGCAGCGGCGCGATGAGCACCGTCGGCATCAGCCGAACGCGCTCGGTCACGGCTGCCGCCGCGGCCATCGCTATCAGCACGTCGTGGTTGCCGTAGACCAACCGGTCTATCTGTGCCAGGGATGAGAACGGTCCCTGGTCGGCCCTGACTGCCCAATCGACAAGGATGTCCCCCTTGTTCGCAGGGATCACCTTGGGGAATGCGATTCCTATCTCCATGCGGGCTGCGCTACTCCGGCCTGACCACGAACACCGGGCCCGCGCTGTGCCGCACGACGCGGTCCGTAATGCTGCCGAGCAGCAGGCGCGCCATGCCCGCGCGGCCATGCGTCGCCATCGCCACCAGCTTGTCGCCAGTCTCGCCGACCTCGTCGAGTATCAGACTGGCCGGGTAGCCGGTGACTACGCTGCCCGTAACGTCCGCGACTCCTGCTGCCTGCACCTCCCCCACTTTCGACGTGACGTAGCTATGGGCTTCCGCCTCCATCTCCGTGGCAAGGTCCTGAACGCCACTGACTGGCGCGTACTCCGTGAACGCTTCACCATACGGGTTCGGCGGGATCGCCCGCAGCACGGTCACGCCAACCCCCAGCGCCGTCGCCATCTCTACTGCGTGCGGCAACGCCTGCTCGGACAGCTCGGAGCCATCCAGCGTCAGCACCACCCGGTTGACCGGATGAGCGCCTCCTTCCTGGGCTCGAGTGATGAGCATCGGGTGCCTGCCGCTCCGCACCATCTTGTCCGTGACGCTGCCCAGCAACCACCTCCCGACGCCCGTGCGGCCGTGCGTGGTCATGGCGATGAGCGTGCCGGCGTCTTTGTCCGCCTCCTCCAGGAGGCAGTCCGCCGGGTCGCCGTCTTTCACCACTGTCTCAACGGTCACGCCGTCCGACCTGATGGTCTCGGCCATCTGATCGAGATACGCCTGCGCATCGCTGTTGATCCTTGCAAGGATGTCTTCCCAATCTGCGGCCGATGGCAGAGGACCGGCCTGGTCATCCGTCTCCCGGTAGACGCTCATCCCTTCTCTGACCAGTTCACCGGGATAAGGGTTCACCACGCGCAGCAGTAACACGGTTGCTCCCGTGGACTTCGCGACCATCTCGGCATACGGCAGCACCTGTGCTGCCAGATCCGACCCATCCAGTGGAACCAGGACACACGAATACATGCAGACCCCTCCTGCCTCGTTATCGATGACGCTCTACGGACGCTGGGCCCGGTTTTACCCCTGACCCACCAGCTTGCGACGCTCGGCCGCGTCCTCGCCGCCCTTCACGCCGCGCTGGTTGAGGATGGGGCTGTACTTGCTCGCCATACCCTGGCGCTCGTACACGCTCGTGCCGGTGCCCGTGCCGCCGAGGTCGTTCGGGTTGATCTTCGCCGCGAGCTCGCGCGGGTACTCCGTGACCATCCCGTGGTACCTGTTCTCCTCAGGCGTGCGGAACGTGTTCATCGGGTCGCCGCCGTCCTCGACGATCTTGATGTTGTCCTCCAGCATCTGGCGGAACATGATGATGCCCTTGTCAGAGCGGCCCAGATGCTCGCCCGTGCGGTCGGCGATGTCGCCCTGCGTGATCCACGCCGCGACGTCCTGCGCGGAGTTGCTGTCCAGGATGACGTACTGCGGCTGGTCGTTCTCGTCCAGTTGGATGACGGGAGGCTCGAAGAAGGGAACGTCCTCCGCAGCCTGATCAGGTGTGTCCGCTTCCTTGGGATGGCACATCACCCACCAGTGCGCCGTGTTGTAGTCGTCGATCGGAACCCGTATCTGCACCGCCGGGCCGGTCATGCCCCACTTCTCACGGTCGAACCCGTCGCCGCCCTGGCGCAGGTAGTACGGGAAGATGATGGGGTGACCCTCGCGCCAGGAGGTGTCTTCCTCGGAGCCGCCCTCCATGACCCGGCGCTTGTAGATGCCGTACTCGTACTCCGTGAACGCGATCTTCTCGTGGTGCCGGATGACCTTCTGGCGCTCCGGCTCGTCCCGCATCACGGAGATGAAGTTGGACCAGTAACCGTGGAGCCACTCCAGGTGCACCGGGTCCAGCGAGTTCTCCTGGCACTGCAGCCAGTTGCACGGCAGCACTGCCAGCCCGATGTCCCTGATGACGTCGTCCACCGCGAAGACGTCCCAGTTCGGCACGAGCGGCGCGGGGGTGGGGCCGAGGTAGGCGAACAGCAGCCCGGCCTTCTGCTCCACCGGGTACGCCTTCATCTGGATCTTGTCCTTGAAACGCGCCTCCGGGTCCTCCGTCTCCTCGTACGGCTGCTCCGTGCACTGGCCCGTCTCGTCGTACAGCCAGCCGTGGTACGGGCAGCGGAGACCGTGCTCCTCAGGGATGCCGTAGATCATGTTCATACGGCGGTGGGCGCAGTGCGGCTCCATGAGGCCGAAGGTGCCGGAGCGGTCCTTGTAGAGGATGAGGTCCTCGCCCAGCAGGCGTACCTTCATCGTCCACTTGTCGTTCATCTGGGAGACGGCGGCGACGGGGTGCCAGTAGCGGCGCATCAGTTCGCCGGTGGGCGTGCCGGGGCCGACTCGGGTATAGCGGTCGTTTGCTTCCTGCGTCAGCATCGCTTCCTCCTTCTGTCTCTCTGTCTCGTCTCGATTTCGGGCGCATCATACAGCCGCCCGTGTTTACGTCGCTAGCGACGGTACGACGGCGAGCTCGGGAGCGTCCGCTCCTCGAACGCGCGCTGCACGTCCGCCAGCTTGCGCGGGAACTCCGTCGTCCGGCAGTTGTGCCAGTCGTCCAGCTCCGCCTCCCAGTCCGCGCCCGGCGGCAGGACCGTCGCGCACGAGCGTACGTTGTAATGCTCCGGGTGCTCCGACGCCGGCGGGGGCGTGCCGTCCTCACGCAGCTGCGTCGCCGCCCGGAGCAGCATGCGCCGCGCGCGGATGATGCTCACGTCCGTCGTCCCCAGGTGCTCGCGGGTCCTGTCCATGATGCGGCCCATGCTGTGGATGACCGCCGAGTCCTGCAGCCGCACCGTCGGGATGCCCGTCGCGTTGCGCTGCTTCGCCGTCTGGTCCATCAGGAAGTCGCTGTCCGGCGCGGCCTGCGGCCACCATTTCGCGAAGAAGCGCCCATGCTGCTCCGACTTCATCGGCCCGACGCCCGGCACGAGTGCGCCCGGCTCGTCCGACAGCGCCGAGTGTGGCTTGCCATTGCCCGGCATCTCGCCCGCGGGCTTCCACCAGATGCCCATGTGGACGGTGTGGTAGTCGTCCACCGGCAGGTAGATCGAGAGCGGCACGACGCCGTCCTGCGCGGGGAACATCCCGTAGATGGGGAAGATGAACTGCGTGGTGCGCCAGTAGACGTTGCCGTCGAGCTCGTGGCGTTCCGCGCCGTAGGTGAACCCGTAGGGCTTCTCCGAGATGTGGAAGAGCGCGCGCTGGTCGTTGTGGTAGAGGCCATAGCGCGGCGAGTCGTCGATGTTCAGCCGGCGATGGAGAAAGTACACGTGCGTCGAGTCCAGCTCGCCCTCGAGCGCCTGCATCCAGTTGCACTCGTACACGATCTTCTGTGCGTGGCTCACGTTCTCCGGCGGTATCTGCCCCCATTCGAACAACGGGATGCCGGGCGGGTCGTCCTGGTTCGGTCCCATGTATATCCACGTGACTCCGCCGTAGTCCGCGCCCTTGTACGCCGTTATCCGCACCTTCTGCTTGAAGGCGCTCTCAGCAGGCTCGTTCGGCATGTCGACGCACTGCCCGTCAGCGTCGAACTTCCAGCCGTGGTAGGCGCAGCGCAGCCCTTCCTCCTCGGTGCGCCCGTAGTAGAAGCCGGCGCCCCGGTGCGGGCAGTTCGCCTGCGTGAACGCGGGCGTCCCGTCCAGCGTACGCCACACGACGAGGTCCTCGCCCAACACGCGTACGCGCTGCGGCTGTCCCTCCGCTTCGTACTCCCACGAGTAGCCGACCGGCAGCCAATACTGCCGCATCAGGTCGCCCATCGGCGTGCCGCGTCCTACGCGGCAGAGCAGGTCCGTGTTCTCAGCAGACAGCATGCCGTCCTCCCGTTTACGCCCAGTGAAGCGTGGTGCACTCGGACATCATCCTGCAGGCGTCAGCATACGCCAATCCGCCGTGCAATTCACCGCACGATGCACCCCGTGCGCGTACTGGCGTATAGTCGCACTCGACACAACGCCGGAGGAGCAGAGCATGGAGATCACCGAGAACGTCCTGCAGAGCGGTATGCGGCTCTGGTACGCACGGCCTGAGACGAGCGAGCCACGCCCCCTGATGGTGATGCTCCACGAGCGCTACGGGCCGGTGGAGCAGAGCTGGAACATCCTCCGGCGCATGGCGGGTTACGGCTACGTCGCCTGCCTCTCAGACCTCTTCCACCGCTACGAGGGCGACCGCGGCCCCATCGAACGATCCGAGGCCCGCTGCGACCCCACCGACGAGCAGACCGTGATCGACATCGACGAGTCCATCGCATTCATGCGCGGGCTGGACTTCGTGGATGGAAGCAACATCGGCCTCGTCGGCTTCTGCCAGAGCGGACGCACCCCCATGGTCTACTCCGCGGCAGGCCGCGACGTGCAGGCGCTGGGCGTCTTCCACGGCGGCATCTACCCCCGCGACTACGAGCCCATCTATGAGGGGCAGGAGCCCATCGCCGACGTGCTGCCCCGCGTCACCGCTCCGATCCTTGCGGGCTTCGCCGAGCACGACCAGCTCGTGCCCATGGAGAACGTCAAACGCTTCCGCGGCGAGCTGGAGTCGCTCGGCAAACGCGCAAGCGTCCGGGTCTTCGCGGGCATCGGCCACGGCTGGTTCAACGTCACCCGCCCGAAGGACTACAACGAGGCGGCGAGTGACGAGTCGTGGGACCTCCTCGCCGCCTTCGCGGCCAGCGCCTTCGCGGGCACGCTGGGCGACGACCCGAGGGTCGAGTTCAACGTCGACGCCTCGATCCCGTTCGATTTCTCGGTCTGACGCGGGTAAGGAGCGCCTGCCCCACTACAGGAACGCCCTCCCGCGTGGGGAGGGCGTCCAACCCTCTTCTCTCTACCTCGAAGCCACCTTGGCCCTGACCCCGGCCGCGAGCTCCGCGCTCTCGGAGACGGCCGTGCCGTCCGGGTCCTCCCACGCCAACTGACCGCCGAGGCCGTGCTCGATGTTCCACGTCACCACGTCGAAGCACTTGCCCGTTACCTCGGTCGACGCATCCTGCTTCGCGAGGAAGAGCGCCAGCGGGACCATGTGGTCGGCCCGCAGCGGCAGCGCCGCGTTCGGGTTCCCCATGCCCATCTCACGGCGCGCGATGTTCTGCTCGTCGAAGCCGGTCGTGCGCGTGTGGCCGGGGATCATCAGGTTCACCGCCACGTTGTCGGAGCGTATCTCGTCGGCCAGGTAGAACATCATCGTGAGCAGCGCGGCCTTCGTCGACTGGTACGGCATCTCCCGGCTGTTCGGGCGGAGCGCCTTGTACGCGCCGCCGTACGAGTGATGCAGCGCGCCGCTGCTGATGATGGAGACGACGCTGCCGGAGCGCTGCTGGATCATCGGGCGGATGAAGCGCCGCGTCACCTTGAGCGCGCCGAACACGTTGACCGCGAACGCCTGCTCCCAGTCCTCGTCGCTCGTCTCCAGTGTCGTGATGCGCCCCGTCGGCGGGTAGAGGATGCGCTGACGCATCGCCGCGTCGTTGATGACCACGTCGCATGTGCCCCACTTCGCCATGGTCTCCTCGTACGCCGCGTCGATCTGTTCGCCGTTCGCGACGTCCACCGTCGCCACGATCACGTCGTCGGGACGGGAGCGCAGGCTGTCCAGGAACTCGGTGTCCTTGTCGCTGGAGAAGCCTGTCGGCTCCCACGACAGGTCCATCGCCACCACCTTCGCGCCTTCCGCCAGGAACGCCTGCGTGAACGCACGGCCCATCCCTCGCGCCGCGCCCGTTATCGCCACAACCTTGCCGGCCAGTTCGCTCATCTCTTCACTCCTCGGATACCGCCCCGGATACGCGCGCCGGGCGGAAGATGCGCCAATCATACTCCGCCAGCCGATGGGACGCTCGCCCCGCGTGCCCGATAATGGTACGGGTGGCATACCGCCCGCAGGCGGGTGAACGTGAAGATACTCGGCAAACGCATCGGATGGGGGAACGGCACGGCCGCGGACGTCGCCCGTTTCCTGCGGGGGCCGGACCGCCGCAGGCGCGAGCTCCGGCAGGCCGCAAGCGTCTTCCGCGAGATGATCGGCGGCTTCCGCGCGCTCCACTTCGTCGGCCCGTGCGTCACCGTCTTCGGCTCCGCACGCACGCCCGAGGAGAGTCCCTACTACCGCATGGGCATGGAGGTCGGCGGCGCACTCGCGGACGCCGGTTTCACCGTCATGACCGGCGGCGGGCCCGGCATCATGGAGGCGGCGAGCCGCGGCGCCAAGGAGGCGGGCGGGCGCACCGTCGGCTGCACCATCCGCATCGATATGGAAGAGGACGCCAACGCCTACCTGGACACCTGCAAGGAGTTCAACTACTTCTTCGTCCGCAAGGTCATGCTCGTCAAGTACTCCTACGGCTTCATCGTCATGCCCGGCGGCTACGGTACCCTCGACGAGGTGTTCGAGACCGCCACGCTCGTGCAGACCAACAAGATCGCCGACTTCCCCATCGTTCTCATGGGCGCCGACTTCTGGAAGCCGATGCTCGGCTTCATCGAGGAGACGTTACTCGCCCAGGGGATGATCGACCCCGAGGACTTCGCCGCCATCACCGTCACCGACGACGCCCGCGAGGCTGCCGCGCTCATCCGCGACGCCGCCGTCCGCAGCCACGGCGAACACTTCGACGAGATCCTCCGCCGCAACCGCCTCCTGTTCGAGTAACGCGCCCCTGTTCCGCCCCTGTTCTTTGGGCGCGCGCCTACGCCGGCAGATAGCTCGGGAAGCCGTACAGCGCGACGCAGTTGTCGTGCACGATCTTTCGCATGTCCTCCTGCGCCTCCGGGCCGGCGAAGTCGCGCTCGATGAACTCCCGTGACTTCGGCCACGTCGACGCCGCGTGTGGGTAGTCCGACGACCACATCACCCGGTCCACGCCGATATCGCCCCGGTACCGGACGCCCAGCTCGTCGTCGATGTACGTGACGTACACCTGGCGGGCGAAGTACTCCGTCGGCTTCATGCTGAGCGGCGTCGAGAAGCCGCCCCGTCTGCTCGAGCCGCGCCCCACCGTGTTGTCCACCCGGCCGAGCCAGTACGGCACCCAGCCGAGGCCGTACTCGGCCGAGATGACCTGGAGCGTCGGGAACCGCTCCAACACCCCGGACGCGATGATGACCGCGAGCGACTTCTGCACCTCGTGCGCCGCGATGATCGGCCGCAGCACGCGGTTCTCCCGTCCGAACTCGTACCGGGGCCGCTCCATGCCGGTCGGTGGGTGAAGGCTGAGGGGCATCCCCAACTCCTCCGCCTTGCTCCAGAAGACGTCGTAGACGTCGAGGTGGTACGGCTGGTCCTCGGGCGGCGACGCCCAGATCATCGCGCCGCTCAGCCCCATCTTCGCGCAGCGTTCCAGCTCCTCCGCGCCGAGCTTCGGGTCGTAGAGGGAGATCAGCGCCAGCCCCTTCAGCCGGTCGGGCGCGTAGCTGCAGTACTCGGCCAGCCAGTCGTTGTAGACGCGGAAGCACTCGCGCTGCAGCGCCGGGTCCAGCAGCCAGAAGAGCCGGAACCCGAGCGTCGTGTAAAGCACCTCGGCGGCGACGCCGTCGACGGCCATGTCCTTCAGCCGCTCTGCCGGGTCCCACCCGCCGGGACGGGCGTCGGCGTAGCCGCCGGTCTTCATGAACTCGACCTTCTCCTCCTCGGTGCGGCTCTTGCCCCCCGCGACCCCTACCGCGAGGTCGTGGGGCTGGTAGCCCTCGTACACCCACCAGGCGCCCGGGACGCCGTTGTACTCGTCCTCGACGTGCGGCGCTCGGTCCCTGAACTTCGCGTCCATCCGCGTCGTCCACAGGTCCAGCGGCTCGCTCATGTGAGAGTCCGACGATATGTACCACGCGTCTGCCATCGGTTTCCTCCCCGCGCCCCTGCGCGCGCACTCTTTTGGAACGCAATATCCTCCCAGCCCGCGCAGCCGTCAATCCTGCGAGGACCGTCATTCCCGCGCCAGCGGAGTGGGGATTGTCATTTCGAGCGGAGCGCAGCGAAGTCGAGAAATCTCTCGGGTTGCCTGGTGTAGAGGCATCCCTTCGTGGGTGCCCTTCCCCACCTCTCCCCGAGGGAGAGGTCGACGCGCTTGCGCGGCGGGTGAGGGTTGGCGGGGCGGTGGGTCACCCCGTCAACTTGCACGCGCCTGCCATCTGATTGACAATCCGCACTGACTGTAGGAAAACGCCAACTGTCCCCGGTACGGGAGCGCCCTCGTGGAAAACGAGCGCGGCGCAGGAGGACTGCAATGGTCTCGATCATCAGGTCACGCGGTGACCGGTCGCTTCGCAGCCTGGTGAACCTCGACGAGGGGCTCATCGCACGTGAGATCTACGTCAACGAGGGCATCTACCAGCAGGAGCTGGAGCAGATATTCGCCCGCGCCTGGCTCTTCCTCGGCCACGAGAGCCAGGTCCCCAACCCCGGCGACTTCGTCATCTCCCGCATGGGCGAGGAGGAGATTATCGTCACGCGCGACAGGAAGAACGTCATCCACGCGTTCCTCAACACCTGCCGCCACCGCGGCATGAAGGTCTGCCGCTACGACGACGGCAACACCCTCGTCTTCACCTGCCCCTTCCACGGCTGGTCCTACGACACCGACGGCAGGCTCGTCGGCGTTCCCCACCACAAGCAGGCCTACCACGAGGAGCTCGACAAGGGTAAGTGGGGGCTGTTCGAGGTCGCCCAGCTCGCCAACTACTACGGCTCCCTCTGGGCGACGTGGGACCCCAAGGCCCCGTCGTTCGAGGACTACCTCGGCGTCTACGCCCCCACCATCAAGTGGTGCTTCGAGAGCAGCGGCGGCGAGGACAACGGCGTCGAGCTCTTCAACCCCGCCACCAAGTGGTACATCCCCACCAACTGGAAGTTCCCCGGCTTCTCGTTCGACGGCGACAGCGCCCACGGCGCGATGACCCACCGCTCCGTCAACGTCGCCGCCATCGGCCCGCAGGGTGACCTGCAGGGCGGCAGCCGCAGCGGCATGCGGGCCCCCTTCCCGTCCACCTCCTACGAGATGCAGCTGCCTGAGCTCGGCCACGGCGGCCACAACTTCATGTTCGAGCAGCCCGGCACGCCGGAGTACATGGACACCTGGCAGACCGAGCCGCCCGAGGTCGACGCCTACTACCGCGAGCAGCGGGAGAAGAAGCAGGCCCGCTACAAGGACACCTACCTCCACGCGGGCAACGGCGGCACCGCCCTCGTCTGGCCCAACGTCAACATCCAGCCCCACCGCATCCTCGTCTGGCACCCGCACGGAGTCGGCGTCACCGAGTCCTGGCGGCAGTACCCCGTCGACAAGGATGCCCCCAAGGTCGTCAAAGACGCCCAGCGGCGCTACATGATGCGCTACGGCGGGCCCACCGGCCTCACCGAGTCCGACGACATGGAGAACTGGAACTACGCCTTCCCCGCCAGCCTCGGCACCATCGCCCAGCGCCTCCCCTACAACTTCCAGATGGGCCTGGGACACGACTTCACGGACGAGCGCTTCCCCGGAATGACGTTCACCTTCCGCATCGCCGAGGCCAACCAGCGCGCGCGTCTCCGCCGGTGGATCGAGTTCATGGAAGCCTCCAGCTGGGACGACATCTACCCCGTCCACCCCAGGAAGAACACGGAGCGCTGAGCCGGAACTGCAAGGAGACACGGTGGTCTCGTCCTCGTCAAACAACAGGCTCGTCGGCGTCGGCTTCATCGTCCTCGGCGTCCTCTTCCTGCTGCCGCTCATCAGCAGCTTCGAGTTCTCCTTCAGCGACTGGTGGCCGCTCTTCCTCATCCTCATGGGGTTCGGCAGCCTCTCCAAGGGCAGCACGAAGGGCGGCCTCATCGTCATCGCCATCGGCGTGGTGTTCCTGCTGAGCAACCTGGACATCCTGAGCATCAGCTTCTGGCTGCTCTGGCCGTTCGCGCTCATCGCCGTCGGCGTGGCCATCCTCTTCGGGCACTCCCGCTCCCGCCGGTCCGCGAACGACGCGCCTCCGGCGGGCGACGACCTCGCCGTCTCCGCACTCTTCTCGGGCAATGAGCAGCGCATCGACAGCCAGCGCTTCAACGGCGGCAACGTCTCGGTCACCTTCGGCGGCGCGGAGATAGACCTGCGCGGCGCCGCCATGGACGGGAACGCCGCCACCGTCAACGTCAACGCGGTATTCGGCGGCGTCAAGCTCCAGGTCCCGCCCGACTGGGCCGTCGAGGTCCGCGCCGATTCGACCTTCGGCGGCGTCGAGAAGAAGCGCCCCGACCCGGCTGAACCGAAAGCCACGCTCACCGTCACCGGCTCATGCCTCTTCGGCGGCATCGAGATCACGTCCTGAACAGCACAGGAGGAACGCCATGACGACCGGACGACCGGACCAGAAGGGCGAAGAGCTCATCAACGTCAACAACACCGTCATCCTCACCAACCTGCCCATCGGGCAGCAGATCAAGCTCCGCGACGGCTCCACCGCCGAGGTCACCGCCAACCCGCGCGACGGCGGATGGGTCCGCGCGCGCTTCCTCGAATCGACCGTCAACCCGGCCCTCGTCGGGAACGAGGAGATGGTCTTCGCCACCGACGTCACCGGCCTCATCGACACCGCCGGACTGACGCCGTTCGCCCCCGCCGACACCGGCCCCGAGCGCTCCGCCGGCCTCGCCCGCCCCGTCACCATCACCTCCCCGGAGCAGACCCTCGAACGCCTCCTCTTCGAGCGCGAGATCGAGCGCTTCCTCTACCGCGAGGCCGAACTCCTCGACGACCGCCGCTTCAACGACTGGATCGAGCTCGTCGCCGAGGACATCCACTACCACATGCCCGTCCGCCGCAACGTCAAGTTCGGCGAGCAGCACCGCGAGAACACCGACCCCGAGTCCGAGATCTCCTGGTTCGACGAGGGCAAGCGCACGCTCGCGGGCCGCGTCCGCCAGATCAACACCGGACTCCACTGGGCCGAGGAGCCGTTCTCCCGCGTCCGCCACGTCATCAGCAACATCCACGTCGGCGAACTGCAGGGCGACGAGGTGCCCGTCCGCAGCAACTTCTTCGTCTGGACGAACCGCCTGCACGACGAGGTCAACGTCTTCGTCGGCACACGCCACGACGTGCTCCGCCGCGACCCGGACACCGGCTGGAAGATCGCCCGCCGCCTCATCCTGCTGGACCAGAACGTCCTGCTCTCCAAGGTCATCACGACCTTCTTCTAGGAGCCCCTACCCGTCATTCCCGCACCTCTACCGTCATTCCCGCGAAAGCGGGAATCTCGCCCCCCTCAGGAGGGCCAAGCTAATGCACATCCTCCCCATCCACAAACCCCATAGCGGCGAACCCCGGTAGCGCCCATGGCCCTCACCGCGGAATGGCGTATCTTCGGCGAGTTCGACGTCGTCCTCGTCGTCGAGGACGGCATCGTGCGCGAGGCGATGACCGCGGACGCCGCCCTCCTCCACGACTTCCTCACCTCCATGAGCGGCCTCTACTCCTGGCGCAGCGACCACGCCGTCGAGGGTGAGAAGGAGGGCCCGGAGCCGTGGGGCGCGCTCGTCATCTCCCGCGCCGAGACCGGCGAGATCGTCGACATGGACCCGCAACGCTTCTGGACCGGCGTCCACATCTGGTTCCGCTCCCGCGGCGTCGACTACGACACCCCCATCCCCGTCTGATCCGCGCTTCAGCGCGCGGTGAGGGCCACCTCCGTCGTTCCTGCGGAGGCCCGCGCTTTAGCGCGCAACCTCGCCTCCCACCTCTCCCCGGGGGAGAGGTCGACGCGCTTGCCGCGGCGGGTGAGGGTGGACCGGACGTGGTGCGCCAGCACCGGTCATTCCCGCACCGGCGGGAATCCAGAGTGACCTGCCCGGTCACGCGGTGGGGCGGGCGTATGGGGCGGATGTGTCATTCCGAGCGAAGCCGCCGACACAGTCGGTGGCGCAGCCGAGGAATCTCTCGGGGGCTTGACTCCCTCGCCCCCTGAGAGAGGGTGCCGCGCTTGCCGCGGCGAGTGAGGGTCCCTGATGTAGGGGCATCCCTTGTGGGTGCCTTTGCCTGTCGTTCCTGCGTAGGCAGGAACTTCGCAGCCTTGCTTACTGCCAGCCCCTCGTGCAATCTCCGCTACGGTTGTCTGCAAACAAGCCGAGGCTGTCATCCGGCCACGGAGTCTTGTCCTTCCTCTGAAATGCCCGCTGGACTTTCGGCATGACCCTTCGCGCTACCCTCCTCCGAGGCCACTTGTAGACGGCTGCAAACGAGTCTCTCTCGCCGATGTTGCGGGCCAGCCGTTCCGGAACCAAGTGGGGGTTGCGGTCCTGCGGCAACTTGTCATAGTCCGGGTGGGTAGGCAGAAGCAGGCCCACCAGTCCACATCGCTCGTTGTTGGGCCTGTCGATGATACTAGCCGAGATTTCCCAGTCCACATGCTTGCGCTGCCACGTGCACGGGCCAATCAGGACAATGGTGACCACGGCATCCGCAATGTGGTCATCCCTGATTCTGCGGCGTATCTCATCCAACGGGAGGTTCTCGTCGTGAATGTCTCCCGGGCTGACGGACTTGTCGATTACTTTGCTGTCCAACGCTTGGACCAGTCGGCGCTTATACTCCTCGTCGTCTGCGTGATAGTAGCTGACAAAAACCTTGTGCTTGGGTAGGGCATCAGCCATAGGTGTTGCCCCTACAAGACCCAGCCCCACGAAACCAGAACGGTAGTGGCGACGGGTAGATAGAACGGCAATATGGATACCGAGCCGAAGAGACATCGCAGCACGAGGCGTGACCCCATGCCCGTCGGGGCTATCTTGTAGACCTCGCTTAGTTCCAGTTTCTCCTCGTACAGCTTGGCAACGAACGTGTTCTGAGACTTGATGAACGCTCGCTCCAGCG
This sequence comes from Dehalococcoidia bacterium, assembly GCA_965116305.1. Lineage (GTDB taxonomy): Bacteria > Chloroflexota > Dehalococcoidia > Lucifugimonadales > Australimonadaceae > Bin16. The sequence goes on from OZ220673.1 coordinate 1,440,587, forward strand.
CGAGGTAGTAGGAGTCCAGGAACAGGAATAGTAGGGTTGGAATCAGAGCAATCAGCGCGTGTCGGGGTTCCCCTGTGCGCGCGACCAGCACGAGCACCGCAGCCACAAGGGTGACGCACCACACCTTGCACGAGCGGCTGTTCTCCGCCATCCTCTGAATCACACCCTGCATGATGGTGAGATGGGTCTGTACGGCGGACGAGTCAACGCTGAGTTCACCGTTGTTGGCCATCTATCCTCCACTCGCATTATCTCCGCCGGCAGCCTCCTCTGTCTCCCTGCCAGTGTCAGAATCCCCCTCCCGTCACACTTGTGACATCTGCCCGTTGCGCGAGCGAGCCACCCTTCCCTACCCTGTTCTGGACGGCCCAGCGCCCTCTTGCGCGATGCCTCAGCAGGCCCCTGCCGGAAACTGTCGGATTGCTGTCGGATTGCTGTCGGATATTGGCGGGTGCACTGTAGGGCAAGCGGGAGGGACTGACGGGTGAAGAAACCAGGAAACAGGAGTGAATGGCATGGAGAACCAGCAGAATCCGACAGCTACGAAAAAAGTGGCCCTCACCCCCAGGCAGACGCTTGCCCTGCCCTATATCGCCGCGACCGCTTCCCTCTCCGCCGGGGCGAGGGCCGCTCGCATACACCGCTCCACGCTCCAGCAGTGGATGACCGACCCTGACTTCAGGGCCGAGTTGGAGCGCCTGCGCAAGGACGCCGAGTCGCTCGCCCGCGTCGAGTTGCAGGGCCTCGTGCTCAAGAGCATCAGTACCCTGGCTGAGCTCCTGGAAGACCCTGACCCGAAGGTCAGGGCCACTGCGGTGCGCGCCGCTCTCTCCAATGCCCTCAAGGTCGGAGAGAACCGCGAACTCCGGCAGCAGTTGGAGATGATCGAGACAACCCAGGTGATGATGAGGCAGCAGCGATGATGAACGCCGTCCGCTCGCTCCGTAACTACTACGGTTGCCTTCTGGTGCAGGCGAAACTCAGACCCATCGCCGAGGACTACGTCCTGCGCTGGGTGGACGCCGTGGAGCGCGGCGATTACCCGCCCGACATCGCAGACCTCTTCGAGGCGGCGGGAGAGGCGCGCGTCCCCGTGCTCAGCCCCGTCCCCATCGACTCCTACCTCCGTCAGTGCTTCAGGGCCGGACGCATCCCGGACGACACCCGCATCGTGCAGGCCATCGCGCACGCCTACGCGGAGGGCGATCTGATGAAGGTGGGCGAAACGTGCCACTGCCCCGCGCGGCGTCCACTCTTCCAGCGCCCCGCCCGCACCGGCTTCCGGGGTGACTAAGGTGAGCACAAGGACCGTCATTCCAGCGAACGCTGGGATCCAGCGCGCGGAGCGCCCATATCCCCCTCGCCCTCTGGGAGAGGGCAACGCGCTTCAGCGCGTGGGTGAGGGTGACCTGCGGGATGGCGGGCTGCCGGCTCCCCTCTCCCCGGGGGAGAAGTCGTCGCGCGACAGCGCGTGGGTGAGGGTGACCTGCAGGATGGCGCCCTGCCTGCCTCCACCTCTCCCTGGGGAAGAGGTCGCCGCGCAGCGGCGGGTGAGGGTTGACGGCCCTACCCGTTGCCCCCTCTCCCGCAGCGCGGGTAGGATAGCCCCATCCCCCTACGCACACCCAGTCCCCGAGGAGGACCAACGTGTTGTCGAGGAAGAATCGAACAGGACCCTTCGCACCTCTCGTTCTGCCCCTCATCCTCATCGCGCTCGTCGGCCTTGCCGTCGCCTGCGCCGAGCCCACCCCGACGCCCACCCCCACGCCGACTCCTACACCTACGGCCACCCCTACCCCCACACCCACTCCCGAACCTCCGCCCGCCGCGGGAGGAGGCGGCATCAAGGGAAGCGACCTCTTCGCCCTGCTCCCGGAGGACGAGCTCGCCTGCCTCAAGGAGACCGCAGGGGAAGCGATGTTCGCGATGGCCCAGGAGATGACCATCACGATGGAACTGGCCAACGACCCGGCAGGCGCGTTCATGTTCCAGTGCGTTTCCGAGGAGAGCCTTGCAAAGCTTGGAGAAGCCATCGTAGCCGCCGGAGGTTGACGACATGGACCGCACGACGTTCCGGGCGATAGACGGGGACGGACACATCCGTGAGCGCGACGCCGAGATCTGGAAGCATCTCGACGAGCCGTACTGCTCGTCCGAGGTCACGCTCAACTACCCGTTCTTCCCCTCGCTGGACGGCTTCCAGCGCGGCGCGTTCGGCGCGACGGCGGGAGCGGCGAAGCGCAGGGAGGGCGTCATCGACGTCGGCGCCTGGCAGCGGCTCCTCGACGAGATCGGCCTCGACTACGCCGTCCTCTACCCCACCGCCGGGCTGAGCGTCGGCATGATCCAGGACCCGGATTGGGCCGTCGCCGTCTGCCGCGGCTACAACAACTGGCTCGACGCCACGTACCGGCAGGCCGACCCCCGCCTCGTGGGCGTCGCGCTGCTCCCGCTGCAGGACGTCGACGCCGCGGTGAAGGAGCTGCGCCGCAGCGTCGCCGAGCTCGGCATGGTCGGCGGCATGCTCCCGGCCAACAGCGCCAACATGGGCATCCGCAACCCCTTCGGCGACGAGATGTTCTGGCCGCTCTACGAGGAGGCGCAGCGGCTGGACGTGCCCCTCGCCGTCCACGGCGCGCCGTCGGTCGGCCTCGGCATCGACTACGCCCGCAGCGTCACCCTGGCCAACGTGCTGGAGCACCCGCTCTCCGTCATGATCCAGCTCACCAGCATGTTCCTCGAGGGCGTCTTCGACGAGTTCCCCGACCTCCGCGTCGCCTACCTCGAGGCCAACACCGTCTGGATGCCCTACATGATGGACCGCATGTCCGGCAAGAAGCGGCGCGGGCGCACCGACTCCGCCGACCTCATGCACAGCGGGCGCGTGCTCGTGAGCGTGGAGGGCGCCGACCCCGGCCTCCCCTACGCCGTCGACCGCCTCGGCGAGGACGCCATCATCTACGCGACCGACTACCCCCACGAGACGAAGGAGCGCGTCGCCGAGGAACTGGACGAAGCGCTCGCCCGCACCGATCTGTCGGAGGACGTGCTCCGCAAGATCTACCGGGACAACGCCGTCCGCCTCTACAACTGGCAGGGCCCCGAAGGAGAGGCGGCCACACAACCCGCGGCAACCGCAACCGCGTAGGTCATACCGGAGCCCTATGGAAGCCGGCGCACCCCCCAACACCGCACCGGACGCCGAAGCCACCGTCCGCTACACCTACCGGGCGCACTACGCCTACGGCCACGAGGTGACCCGCAACGAGAACATCTTCCGCATCATCCCCCGCGTGGACGGCGCGCAGCACAACGCCTCCTGGGAGGTCCGCATCACGCCGGACGGAGCGCGGGACGAGCACCACGACGCGTTCGGCAACCTCGTCCTCCGCTCGCTCGTCACACAGCCCCACCGCGAGATGGACGTGGAGGCATCCGGCTCGGTGGCCGTCCGACTCGTGCAGGAGCCGGTGACCGACCTCCGGATGGAGGTCTACCGGGAACGGCTGCTCCCCGGCAACGTCTACCTCGCGAAGACGGCGCTCGTGGACCCCGCCGCACTCGCCGACCATGCCAGGACTGCGGCGGGCGGCGCGGTGTCGCTGCTGCAGGTCGTCGAGTCCGTCACCGGCTGGCTTCATCGCCACATCGTCTACGAGCGCGGCTACACCTCCGTCTTCACCACGGCGGAGGAGGCCGTCGCACGGGGGCACGGCGTCTGCCAGGACTACGCCCACGCGGCCATCGGCCTGCTGCGCGCCCTCGGCATCCCCGCGCGCTACGTCTCCGGCCTGCTCGCCACCCAGGTGGGAGAGACCCACGCGTGGATCGAGTTCTTCCACCCTGACCACGGCTGGGTCAGCGCCGACCCCACGAGGGCGCGGATGCTCGCGGACCCCAGGGAGCTGCTCACGTTCGCGGTCGGACGCGACTACAACGACGCCCGCCCCAGCATCGGCTCGTTCGAGCCGCCCGGCCAGGGCGGGCTGGTGTCGATTGAGGCCAGCGTGCAACTGCCGGCTGAGACATAGGCATCGTCATTCCCGCACACTACCCGTCATTCCCGCGCAGGCGGGAATCTCGCAGCCTGGGGGCGGGGTTCCTGCCTCCGCAGGAACGACGGAGTCTCTCGCGGGCTACGCCTGCACCGACTCCTTGCCTTCGATGCGCCGCACGAAACCGACCAGCGCGTAGATGAGGGGGGTGTCCAGCGCGGCGATGCCCAGCTTGATGACGTACTGCACGTAGATGAGCTCCCACAGCACGCCGCCCGGCACCGTCCCCGCGAAGGCGATGGAGACGAAGACCGCGGAGTCCAGCGCCTGCGAGACCATGGTGGAGCCGTTGTTCCGCAGCCAGAGATGCTTGTCCTTCGTCACCTTCTTGAGGACGTGAAAGAGGATGACGTCGTTGTTCTGGGAGATGAGGTAGGCGACCATCGACGCCAGCACGATGCGCGGCACCGAGCCGAGGATGTCGTCGTACGCCCCCTGCCCTTCCCAGAACGAGGCGGCGGGGATGATGCCGCCGACGTAGGTGAGCAGCACGACCAGCAGGCTCAGCGCGAACCCCGTCCAGACGACGATGGCAACGGTGCGCCTGCCGTAGACCTCCGAGATGGTGTCGGTTACGAGGAACGTCAGCGGGTACGCGATGAAGCTGACGGATACCTCCCAGCGACCCAGCGAAACGATCTTGACCGCGATGATGTTGGCCACCACCAGGAACGTCGTGAATGCCATCGCGAGCACTGCCAGCGGCATCGTGTCCTCCCATCGGGACGTGGTTCGTCTAGATGGGGCGAGTATATTCGTCCAGCGCGTGACGATACCTATGGAGTTTCAGCCGATTTCACGCGCTCGGACTCGGCCCCGGAAAGAGCCACCGCGACAGGGCAGGCTCGGCCTCCGAACAGGGCCGCATGAGCAGGTCCCGCCTGACGTGGCTGCGTCCGCCCGCCGGTTCGCCGTCCCCTCCCGCGACGGCCAGGCACATCCCATCGCCGCCCAGCCGGAGTGTCCCGTCGCCGCCGTACGCGAACCGCTGCAGCGGCGACTCCGAGCACGGCCGCACGTAGAGGCTCGTACCGTCCGCCTCGATGCAGCGGGCGTGCTCGACCAGGTAGAGCTGCCCCTCGGAAGGCCGGTTGAACGCGAACATCTCGTCGTCCGCGCCCGGCTTGCAGGTGTGCGCCTGCAGCGGGCGGTCCAGGCCCAGGCTCGCCCCGAAGCCCGCAACGTCGACGCAGTAAAACTCCGGCTCGTCCAGCGGGTCAGCCAGCATCACGAGGGTCTCAGGCGGCGCGACACCATTCACGGGCGCCGCCGCGGTCAGGGTTGGTTCCGGCGTAGGCGTTGGCACAGACGTGGGGGTAGCCGTGGGTTGCGGGGTTGCCGTCGGAGCGGGCAAGGACGTGGCGGTGGGCTCCGGCATCGGTGCAGATACAGCGGTAGGCGTCGCAGTGGGCGCTGATGTCGGCGTGGGTGCAGTCGTGGGGGTGGCGGTGTGCGGCGGAGGAGTCGGCACAGCCGTGGGAGTGGGCTCGGCGGAACATGCCGCCAGCGCTGCGACAGCTGCCAGGCAAGCCACCACAGCCACCGGCGCGGTCCACCGCATACGGCTCACGCGTGCTCCTCGTCGGGGGCGAACGCGTCGAACTCAGGCGCGAAGCGGACGGCGCCCGTGATCTGTTCGAGCGCGCCCTGCCGGAGCTCGATCGCCTGGAACGCAGGCCCGCCCCCGTACGGGTCCGTCAGCCCGTAGTCGCTCGCCGGAACGAACCCGAACCGCCCATAGTAGCCCGGGTCGCCCAGCAGGACGACGCCGTCGCAACCCTGCAGTTGGCACTGAGCCAGTCCTTCCCGCACGAGGCGCGACCCGATGCCCCTGCCCTGGTGGTCCGGCAACACGCCGATCGGTCCCAGGGCCACCCAGCGCGAGCCCGCAGGAGAGGATTCGACGGTTACCGGAGAGAACAGCACGTGCCCGACGACCTGACCTGCGGCGACGGCAACCAGCGACAGCACGATGCTGTCCGAGGCGCGAAGCATATCAACGACCTTCGCTTCGTCCTCTTCGTTGAACGCCTGCTCCTGCACACGCCAGATAGCCGGGGCATCGCCCTCGGATTCCTGCCGTATCTCGATCGTCTCCACCATAGGGCCGCTCATACGAGCATCATACCCGGCGCGTACTGCCGAACGGCGCATTGCGCTATTGTGTCCTGTGGTAGCATGACAGGCACGTATCCGTTCATCGACAGGGGAGTTCGTTCCGAAAACAGGCAGTGCTGAGAAGGCTGGCTGCGCCCGCCGGTCAAGCGTGAGAGTGTCCGTGCAGAGGATAGACGCTACGAGGAGGTCTCCGATGCGGCTTCTCAGACTCACGACCGTTGTGTCAGTCATACTGGCCACGCTGCTCATGGCCGGCGCGTGTGGTTCCGAAGAACCCACGGCGACACCGAGACCCGAGCCCACTCCGACACCGCCTCCCGCAGCGCCGCAGCCGGAGCCGACGCCCACCGCCGAGGCGATGATGCCGAAGGACGACCCCACGCCGACGCCAACGCTCGCGCCGGGTCAGCCGACGCCCACTCCCGCTCCTCCGCCGGCGCCTCCCACGGCCACGCCGGTCCCGCCCCCCTCGTTCGACGCTGCAACCTACCTCGCGGGCAAGACCGTCCGGGTCATCGTCGGCTGGGACCCGGCAACGTCGTCCGACCTGCAGGCACGGTACATCGCGAGCGAACTGCCCAGGTTCATGGAAGGCAGCCCGCGGATGATTGTCACCAACAAGCCGGGCGCAAGCTCCATCATCGCCAACAACTTCATGGCGAAAGCAGAGCCGGACGGACTCACCATCTTCTGGGGCGTCGGCGGCCAGCCGACCAACCAGCTCACCCGAGCGGATGAGACCGAGTATGAGTTCGACAAGTTCGTGCGCATCGGCACCTTCGAGAACCGGCCCGCCGCCTGGTACATATCGGGAGACGCCCCCTACGACCGGATCCAGGACGCCATGGGCGGCACCGAGGAGTTCACCTACGGCACGACCACCTTCAGCGCCACCGTCGAGCTGATGAGGCAGGCGCTCAACCTGCCGGTGCGCCAGGTGCTCGGCATCCAGGGAGGCACCACCGGCTTCCTGCTCGCGTTCGACCGCGGCGACGTCGACAGCATGATCAGCGGCAGCGGCTGGTACCGCATCGCCCGCGACCGTCCGGGCTGGTTCACCGACGGCTACATCGAGCCGTTCGCCATCATCGCCGACCCGACCACGCGACTGCAGTTCAACGGCGAGATCGAGCCACCGGACGACCTCGTCAACGTGCGCTCACTGATGAGCGAGGAGCACGTCCGCGACTTCGAGATCCTCACCGCCACCGACGGCGCGCTCTACCGCACCGGCTTCCTTCCGCCGGGCACGCCGCACGAGGTCCGCAATCTCTTCTCCGACGCGCTGGTGCGGGCATTCGAAGACACCGCGTTCATAGACGGTCTGACCAAGCTCATGGGCAGGGCCCCCGACGAACTGATCCCCGGTCCGCAGCTGGATGAGATCGCGCAGTCCTTCAGTGTCAGCGACCTCGACGGCGCCTACCAGCGGTGGGACCCGAACTACGAGTCGCCGCTCAACTAGCGCGAGCCTGAGCGAAGCGTCGAGACCAGCGGGGGCGGGATCGAATCCCGCCCCCGCTCACGTTGCGAGAGCTATGACAGTCCCAACCACCTGAGCACGAAGCGGTCCGGCCAGATGACGTGCAGGAAGCTGTCCAGCACGACGAACGCGACGAAGGCGGCGAAGCCGGCGGGGATCAGCGACCATAGCCGCCTCTTCCCCTGCCAGGGAAGGTTCAGGTTGATGAACACCAGCGGATAGAGCACCGCCGCGTACTTGAACCCGATAGTTCCCGCCATCAGCATGAACACGCCTATCCAGGCGATGATCCGCAGCAGAGCCCGCGCCGCCTGGAAGTCGTTCCCCGTCCGCATGCCGATGTCGAACACCGGCGCGTTGCCACCGCGAGCGCTGAGCAAGGTTGTTGCCACAATGCCCAGCAGGACGACCAGGAACGCGGAGCCGGCCCATATCGGCAGGAGTTTCGCCTCACGCTGGTTGTATCCGATCGCCTCCGGCAGCACGACCAACGCCGTCCATCCGCCGAGGACGAGCAGCATCGCGAACTCCCACCGCCAATAGCGAGCGAACGTGCTCCAGATCGTGGAGGGTTGAGCAACCGCCACGCTGCTGTCCGGGCCAGCCGGCGCAGTTGCTGCCTCTCGGACATCCGTAGCCTCAGCATCAGAACCCTGCAAGCCTGCTTCAGCCGCGGCCTCGGAGAACTCACGGGAAGCGCGGCCCATCACCCACCACAGGTAGGAAGCGAACGCAACCGCAAGGACGAGGATGGTGATGGCATAAGGGCGCGAGAAGACATAGGTGAACCCGCCCAGGGAGAGCGACGTGAAGACGTTGTGCTCGATCACCGGACCGAGGATGAAGCCGAGCAGGAACGGCGCCCTCGGCCAGCCGTGCCACTTCATGCTCAGCCCCAGCGCTCCGACCGCGAGCACCACCATAATGTCGCCCAGGTGGAGCGTGGCCTGGAACGCCCCGAGGAACATGATGGGGAGCATCATCCCCGCAACGAAGGTGTACGGCACCTGTGTAAGCCGGGCGACCTGGGAGCCTATCGCGATGGCGACCACCATGCTGAGCACGTTGCCGATCCCGATGGCGAGCACCAGGCCCATCGTGATGTCGAGGTTCGTGGTCAGCATCGGCACGCCGGGGGCGACGCCGTAGGAGATGAGCGCCACCAGCATCATCGCCCAGCCCACGCCGCCCGGTATCCCGAACGCCAGCGTCGGGATCGCCTGTCCCGCCTCCTTCGCAGCCTGCGCCGATTCCGTGAACAGGACGCCGTCCAGGCTGCCCTTGCCGAACTGCGATTTGTCCTTGGCGAACAGGATGCCGAAGGCATACGACAGCCATTCCACGACAGCAGAGCCGATGCCCGGGACCGCCCCGAGGAACACGCCGAACAGGCTCTGGCGCGGGATGGTCCTCCATCGCTTCAGCCCCTCCTTCATCCCTATCCAGATCTCGCGGTTGGAGACTTCGCCCGTCGAGGCGATCGGCCGCCTGCTTGCGGCAAGGTCGATGATCTCCGGCAGCGCGAAGATGCCCAGCACCGTCGGGATGAGCGGCAGCCCGTCGATGAGGTACGCAGAGTTGAAGTTGAACCGGTCTATCGCGGTAAGCGCAGCCGTCCCGATGGTGGACATGAGCACGCCCAGGATCGCGGCTGCGAGCCCGCGCAGCAGGGAACCCCGCACGACCATCACCACCATCGCCACGCCGAGCAGCGCCATCGCGGCGATCTCCGCATAGGAGAACCGCACGATAAGCGGCTTGATGAACGGCAGCGCGATGATGAGCGCGATGGCGCCAATCACCCCGCCGATCGCCGAGACGACATAGGTCGCGCCGATCACTCGAGCGCCGAACCCGCGCCGCGCCAACTGGTGCCCTTCCAGGAAATCGACCGTGGACGACGGGCCGGGATAGCCCAGCAGCACCGCCGGAATGATGTCCACGGACTGCCCCAGCGCAATCATCGCTCCGACGAAGATAAGGCCGATCGTCGGGTCCACGCTGAGGATGAGGAACGGGAGCAGCAGGGCTATCGTCGTCGTGCCACCGACTCCGGGTATCAGGCCGATCGGGCCTGCGATGAGCATGGCGAGGAGCAACGCGCCCCAGAACCCGGGGCTGATCAGCAGGTCACCTACGATGGGGACGGAGTCGGCGAGGACGTCCAAGGTGTACCCTCCCACGCCTCAACATGAAGAGGCCGCGCCGTTTTCCGGCGCGGGCCTCTCGTCCACTTGCCGATCAGAAGAAGTTCGTCAGGTTCTTGGAGAGCAGTACGTTCTGGTCGAGATATATCTCCCTGCGGGATATCTTCCACTCCCCATCCACGCGGCGCAGGGTGTCTATCCTGTTCCCTATCCAGGTGTTGTCCTCGTCTTCCAGACGGTTCCGGTGCACCAGGAAGCGGGACTTCACCCGTATCTCGCCCGCTCCGACATCGCCAGAGCCTGAACCCAGCAGGCGAACGTTCGAGACGAAATGGGTAACGCGGGAGAGCGGCTCTTCCGCCCAGTGCACGCCCGTACGGATCTGCGCAACGCGCTTCGTGAGCGTGTCCTTGCCCTCGTCGAACCAGGACATCTCGATCTTCTCGCGTGTCAGTTCAGTGTCCATCTCCCTGGACGAGACGTTGCGCTTCATGGGTGCGTGGTAGCGAGCATCCTCCGTGAACAGGTCGAGCCATTCCTCGTATCGATGCTCGTCCAGCAGATCGGCCTCCATGTAGAGGAAGTCCTCTATCTCCAGCCGCAGCAGCAGTTCCTCGTGTGACAGCAGGTCAGCCACGGCGCCCTCCTACCTTCCGTTTCCGTTCTTCATCCAGTCATCCTTCGCAGCGGCGGCCCTGGTAGGAGCCATCTCGCCCCAGTCCTTCGCCTGCATCACCTCGGCCCAGCGCTGGTAGTAACGCCGGTGGTTCTCGTCGCTGTAGTTGTGCGCGAACAAACCGGGCATGCCGAACTCCGTCGGCCCGTGGAGGGGCGGCTCGGAGAGTCGCATCTGGTAGTTGAGGTCCAGCTTCTGCGCGACCGGCCCCTTGCTCGCGATGGTCAGCGCGTACCAGTTCTCCATGTCGTCCTGCTGCGTCACGCCGCCGGGGCCGTAGTACAGCTCGTAGTAGTTGGCAAGCTCGGTCTTCACCTCTTGCGGAGCGTCCTTGTCCACGAAGAAGTAGGTCCATATCTCGGTCATCGCCGGGCCCTGCGGGTGCATGATGCGGACTACGCGTCCGAGCCAGCCCTCGTTGGGGAAGATCGCCGGGCCGACGGAGAGATGCGCCATCAGGCCCAGGCGCTTCTTGCGTTCCTCGAACTTCTCGCGGAGGTACTCGCGGACGGCAGGCCGCTCGTTCCACGTGCCGGACTCCTCCCAGCCGGGGTCGCCCTCTTCCGGTATCGTCACGCCCATCGTGTGACCCTCCGGGAATGAGACGGTGTAGCGACTCCGCGTCTGCCCGACGGAGATCGAGCGGTCCTCCCGCGGACGCACGGGGTTGCCCGTCGCTCCCACGCCCAGCGCAAGAGCGGTCGAACGATGCGTTATCCAGCCGTGCGTGGTGTCCGTGTCAGGGCACGGCACCTTCCAGTTGCAGCCCAGCCGCCACTTGACGACCCCACCAAGCACCTCCGCGCCGTTATCCGAGCCGTCCGTGTGCAAGAGGCCGGTGGCGAGGTAGAAGTCGGACCCGCCGAGATATTCTTGGAAGTTGGGGGCAGTCTTGTCCCACGTGGCCCAGATGGAGCCCTGGAAAACCTCCACTCGAGCCTGCAGCAGCCCCCACTGCGACTTGTCCATAAGGTCGTAGCCGTTCTCGTGGTAGGGCAGCGCGACCAGCGCGCCCGTGGCATCGTACGTCCAACCGTGGAAGGAACAGACGTGCGTGAACGAGTTGCCCTGGTCGTAGCGGCAGACGCGGTTGCCCCGGTGTCTGCAGGAGTTCAGGAACACGTGCACCTTCTCGTCGCGCCCACGGCTGACGATGACCGCCTCTTCTCCCATCCGCCCGAGGATGAAATCCCCGGGGTTCGGTATCTGGGACTCGTGGCCGACGAACAGCCACGAGCGATTGAACACCTGCTCCATCTCCTGGTCGTAGAGGTCCTGGTTCCAGAAGATCTCCCTGCTGACCGTGCCGCTCTCGGAGTCAACGAGCCTCTTCATCTCTGACGTTAGCTGAACCATGATGCCCTCCTGATATACCCGCGGCTCAAATCTGGCGCTATTCAACCACACGGCAGGCGAAATTGGAAAGAAGCGCGGCTACAGGCAAGCCGGTGGCGTACGGATTTCGTTGCGGCCATGCAAGCCACCGTCCTGCCGGACGGGTGAAAGCGGCTGCTAGAATGGCCACCGGAGAAGCCGCACGTATGTTGACCGAGTTCACCAAGCTCGCGGAGGTGGGGGACCTTGCTCCCGGCCAGATGCGCACGATCAGGCTGGGCAGCGAGTACGTCCTGCTGGCACGCCTCGGCGACGAGTACTTCGCGCTCGACGGGTTCTGCTCGCATGCAGACGGATTCCTGGCGGACGGGTACCTGCACGAGGACTACTGCGAGGTCGAGTGCCCCATCCACGAGGGCGCCTTCGACCTCCGCACCGGAGCGGTGACGAATCCGCCCGCAGAGGTGCCAGTCGTTGCGTACGACGTGCGCATCGAGGGCGGCGACATCCTGGCAGGGCCGCGCGCCTAGGCCTCCTTCGCAACTGCGGCCATCACCCGTTCGCGGATCAGCGCGTACAGGTCGGCATCCAGCGGACCGGCCTCCGCCGCGGCGATATTCGCTTTCAGGTGGTCCAGGTCCTTGGTGCCGTTGATGAACGTGTGCGCCGAAGGATGCGCAAGCGAGTAGCGGAACATCGTCGAGACGAGGTCCATCCCTTCGAGCACGTCCGCAAGACCGGACTCCACCCAGCGCCTGCGCACGATGGGGAACTCTCCACCCCGTCCCTGCTCGCGCAGCGGAGCGCCCTTGACCGACCCACCCCTGATGATGGTGCCAGCTCCTGCAGCCTCGGCCGCCGTGATCGTCTCCTCGTGCTCAGGTTCCAGCGCTGAGTAGACGATCTGGAACGCATCGAACACGCCCCAGTCCACGAACGTCGCGATATCCGGGAGGATCGCAGACACACCGATGAAGCGTGTCTTGCCCGACACTCGCACTTCTTCCAGCGTGGCGACGCAGTCATGAATCTCGATGTCCCCGACGTGCGGGCCGTGGAGTTGCAGGAGGTCCACGTGATCCGTTTTCAGGCGAGCGAGGCTCTCGTCGATGGTGCGCAGGATGTCTTTGCGCGACCACTCAGACTCGGCGTGCGGAACGCCGGTCTGCGGGCGCCCGCACTTCGTCGCGAGGTAGTACTCGTCGCGCCGGTGCGAGATAAAGCGGCCGATGAATTCCTCGCTACGCCCGTAGCCCGGAGCGGTGTCGATGAAGTTGATGCCCGAGTCCAGTACGGCGTTCAGCACAACGCCCGCGTGCTCCTCGCTCGGCAGGCGTCCCCCGTTCTCCACCACGTCCCGCATCTCCAATGCCCCGAAACCGAGCTTCGTGACCTCCAGCCCCGTCCGTCCGAGCACAACCTTTTCCATGGCTCCCTCCCGGCTTCAGATGCCGTAGAACCGGCGCGGGTTCTCGTCGATGATCTTCCTCGCCACGCCTTCGGGTATCTCCCCTTCCGCTTCGCGGCGTTCGATAACGTCCAGCGCGTGCAGTTCGGCGGACTGGTCAGCGTGCGTGTAGTCCGTGCCGATCATCAGGCTGTCCTCGGTGCCGAACGAGAGGATGTACGGGAGGTCGTCTGTGGTGTCGCACGCCACGTAGAAGCGGCAGTTGCGGAAGAGGTCCGAGCGGTAGTCGAACGGGTGGAACGTCAGCTTCTGGGCCTTGGCTATGAGGTCTGCCATAAGGAAGGGCACCCAGGACGCGCCTGTCTCTATCCAGCCCACCCGGAGCTCAGGGAACCTGTCCGGAACGTCGCTCATGGCGAGATCGGTGAACGCGGCGATAGCGTTGAACCGCCCTCCGATGTCAGCGCCGGAGGTCGGCGGATTGCCAGTGCCGGTGTGGATGCAGATGGGTATGTCCAGCCGGCTCGCTTCCTCGTACAAGGGGAAGAAGTAGGGGTCGCTGGCGCTCCGCCCGCACTCGATGCCCTTCTTCATGACGCCGCATGCGCCGTTCTCCTTCGCCCACCGCAGCTGGTTCACTGCCTCGTCGATGTCCAGCATGGGCATGAGCGCCACCCAGCGCAGGCGTCCGCCGGATGTGTCTGTGGCGTCGGCCATCCAGCGGTTATAGGCGCCGGTGAGGGCACGGTCCACCTCCGCACGGGCGGTGAACCCGCCGAGGAAGAGCGTGGGGTAGAGCACCTGCACGTCGACGTTCAACTCATCCATATGCGCGAGCCGCGCAGGGATATCGGTCAGTTCGCGCGTCGCCTGCACCGTGCCCGTGCGAACGTCGTCGCGCCAGCGGCGCAGGCGTGTGCCGCCGTCTATGAGCCAGAGCCGGTGGGGTCTGCGGTCGCCGGGAACCGTCGGTACACCGGGGTCGGTGCAGATAGGCGTATGCCGGCGTTCCGACTCGCTGAGGAAGCTCCAGGTGACTTCCGTCTCGTCCACGTGTGCGTCAACGTCGATACGCGCCATCGGTCACCTCCCGGAGAGTTGCCGTCGTACTGTGCGGAGTATAGCCCTACCGGAGCAGAGAGCGAGAAAAATCGCGTTTTCCGGCTCATTACGGCTCATCCGTCGTCGATTCACCTCTCAATTCGGCCCGGCGACAGGGGCTCACAGGAGGCTCGAAAAGGCTCACGTCACCTCTGCAAAGGGGTCCATCAGAGGGCTCAGAATGGCTCAAAGGGCTCATTCCGGACAGCGATACCGGAGGCGAAGGGAGCCCCAGTCACCCCTGCCGCTTCATCAGGGCAACAGGGTACGTGGACATGAGCGATAGCGTAAGGGGCGGTTGTCACATGGGAGAGGGTTTCAGGCAGACGGGGAACGCAGTCGAGCCACCGCGTAAACGATACCGATGGCCGGGATGGCCGCAAACAGCAGCGCCAGCTCCCAGCCCTCCTTCATGTGGCCCTGGACGATCAGCGCCGCAGCGATGAGGTCGGCAATCACGTTGATCACGAGGAGGATGCCGATGACGCCTACGGTTGCGATCGGAAGCCTGGGAGTAAACACGAGCATGAGCAGCCCGACGGCAGCGAGGGGATGCACCACGGTCAGGAGAAGGCGTTCTCCGGTGCTTGCTCCGTGGGCGAACAAGAACGACAGCGCAGTAGCTGCGACGAGGACCCCATGGAGCACGACAGGGACATACATCAGTATCCGGAACAGGGTCACAGTGCAACGGTAGGCTGCGGGTTTATCTGAGTCAATCGACGGCGAGTCAGCGGCGCCACTCGGCGATGTTCCAGAGCTCGCTGTCCCAGCCGTTGATGCGGACGCCCTGCAACGTGTTCACATGAGCGGAAACCAGGCCCCGGTTGACCAGTGGGATCTCAACGTAGCTCTGCACGTGCAGATCGTTGAGGCGCTTGAACAGTTCCGCGCGCTCCGGCCCGGCCTGTACACCGACGAGTTGTGCGTAGAGATCGTCGTACTCGGGATTACAAGAACGGGCGTTGTTGCCGTCGGCCCAGTTGTTCTCCCGCGCCTGGATGTGGTTGCAGAGTTGGCTGAACAGGTATTGCTGCGGATCGATGCCGGAATCGGTCGCGTACATCTGCACGTCCGCGAAGAACCTGCGGTACGACTCCCCGGCATTCTCGACGGGGTCGCCGCCGAAGAACAGGGCAGCGTCATGGTGGACGATCTCGGTCTCGATACCTATCTCGCGCCACCAATCGCGGATGAGGGACTGCGTCTCCTGCCGGATAGCGTTCGTCGAGGTCTGGTAGACGAGGCGCAGCGGCACGCCGTTTTGTTCGCGGATGCCGTCGCCGTCGGTGTCGAGCACGTTGCTCTCGTCGAGCAGGCGGTTCGCGCCCTCGACGTCCTGCACGAGGCAGTCCTCATTGCCGGTGGAAGCGTAGACAGCAGGGCCCGTAATGACGTTGCACGCGGGCTGCCCGGCGAACCCGTAGAGCTGCTCTGAAATGAGCGTGCGGTCTATGGCCATGGACATGGCCTGCAGGATGGGGGTGAAGGTGAGGAACGGGTGGGGGTTCTCACCATCAAGGTACTCGGAGCGGTCGTCCCCCAGCGCAGGGTCCGGGTTCGTCTGGTTGACGACGATCCGCTCGACGAGGCTGGCGAATGCGGAGACCACCGTGCCGTTGCCTCCCGCCTCCATGATGGCGAGGACCTCCGGCTCTATCTGCAGGTTCCAGGCGTAATCGGCTTCGCCAGATTCCAGCACGGCGCGAGCAGCCGATAGGGCATCGCCGCCGCCCTTGAGGGTCACCCGGTCGAAGTAGGGCTCCGGGCCCCGGTAGAAGGGATTGCGCTCGTACCCGGCCTGTCCGTTAGGCTCGAACGCGGTGATGCGGTAAGGGCCAGTGCCGAGCGGAGCGTTGTTCTGGGCGTCGCAGGTTGTCGCCGCTGCGCCGACGCAGTCTGCGAACTGCTTCCCGCTGATGAGGGGCACACTCGCGCTAACAAACGCGTTGTATGGATACGGCGTGGGCGCCTCGAACGTAATCTCGACGGTGAGCGTATCGAGCGCTTCCACCGAGGCGATCCCTTCAAACGCGTCCGCAGCAGTGCACCCGGTATCGTGGTCAACGCAGTAGCTCCAGGTGAAGACAGCGTCATCGGCCGTCACGGCGCTGCCGTCCGACCACTGCAGTCCCTCTTTCAGCGTCCACGTGATCGACATCAGGTCATCCGAAACGCCGCCGTTCTCCAGCGTGGGTATCCCCGTTGCCAGCGCCGGCACCAGATTGCCATCGGGGTCGTACACGGCCAACGGCTCGAGGGTGACCGCCCCCGCGTCGCGGTCCTTATAGCCGCCGGAGAGATAGGGATTCGGTATCGACGGGGCCTGCCAGTAGAGGAGCGTCAGGACTTCCTCGCCGCCAGCAGGCGGGGGAGGGGCGGTGGGTTTGGGTTCATCCCCGGACTCGCAAGCGGCGAGGAGGAGGACAAGGGACACGAGGGCCGGGATGGACTTCGATGAACGACGCATGCAGGAGATGGAGTCCTTTCGGCAGGGTATGGCTGGGAGACAAGGATACTGTACCGGGGGTCTGTGATTGGATGAATGCGCATCGGTTAGCAGGACGGTCGCACGCACTGTAGACTCCGAGCATCACACAGGGCAGATGCCGGTCAGGAGGCAGACATGGGACGCCGTCAGGTCATCGATCTACCGGGAATGGGCCACCGCGCGCCGATCTCACTTGGCGTACGGATCGACAACATCCTATACACGTCCGGCATCAGCGGACGGGACGCAGAGACCGACTCGATGCCGGAGGACGCCGCAGGCCAGGCGAAGTGCATGTTCCGCAACATCGAGCGGATGATGGAGGCGGCCGGAGGCTCGACCGATGACATCATCTACATGCAGTTGCGCCTGAAGGACCGCGCACTCCGCGAGTTCGTGGACCCCGAGTGGCTGGCGATGTTCCCCGACCCGGAGGACCGTCCTGCACGGCATGCGGAGAACGCGGACCTCGGCGGGGGCATGCTCATGCAGTGCCAGATCATGGCGGTGATCCCGCAGTAACGCCACCCGCCCACCGGCACTTCATCCCCTGGCGGAACGGTTCCGCCATGGAACGCCTACTGCAACCAGGAAGGTCACCGCAGAACCCGGCCCCGCACCGACGGCTTCCACAACCTCGTCGTCGTAGAACGTCAGGCCCGTCGCTCCGAGGCCGAGCGCATACGCCGCCAGGTACACGCGGCCAGCCCTGGTGCTGGCGTCGAGGTGGGCGGTGCGATACCCACGTGCACCCCACCTGCTGACAACAGCCGGCATATCGGCGATGAAGTACAGGTCTGCTGCCGCATCTCCGCCCAGCGGCTGGTCCAGGTCCAGATGCTCGGACAGCGCCCGCGTCTCGGGTACGCTGACCGGCTCTAACGACCGCAGCGATGGCCGGTAGCGGTAGATGCCCTCCGGCAGGCCGTCAACTGCGTTCGCAATGACGTACAGGTCATTGAATGCCTCGCCCGCGTCAGCGCCATCAGGTCC
Source organism: Dehalococcoidia bacterium (assembly GCA_965116305.1). GTDB lineage: Bacteria > Chloroflexota > Dehalococcoidia > Lucifugimonadales > Australimonadaceae > Bin16. Next base: position 1,458,394 of record OZ220673.1, read on the forward strand.
GGTGGGACGCGCAGCAGCATCGAGCATCGCCGCGAGAGCAGGAAGGCTGATGGGCTCGCGGGCAAACCTGCGCGACGAGCCACGCTGCAGGATGACGTCTTCCAGCTCCCTCGTGAGCGGTTCTCTTTCCCCAAGCGGAATGAGGTCCCCGCCTGATGCAGAGTCCTCCCCCTCCCCTTTCGCCATTGAACCGACTGGAGCAGGGCCAACCAATGTGGTCGCTGCATGCGCCTCGCGTATCAGCGGATAGTCGATGGGGTTGCGGGAGAGTGGGACGACCGGTATGTCCAGGCGCACCGGGGCGTCGACAGGCGGCGCATCGGGGCCAGCGCCCACGGGAAGCAGCGCAACCGACACTTCCGTTTCTCCATCGACGTCGATGAGGTCGTTGATGGCTACGTCCGCATACCTCGTGACGAGGTCGGCCTTCACGCCGTTGGCACGCGCCGCAGCAAGACTGTGCGCCAGGATTGTTCCGCAGTCCCAGAAGGAGTGGCGGTAGGTCCTGCTCCCGTACTTCCAGGAGTTGCGCCAGAACGTGGACGCGTAAACGACGATCGCGGCAGGGGTGAACTCCAATCCCGCAGCCTGCACAGCCACTGCCCGGAAGTCTCCATCGCGGATCCTGCGGAGCGTGTTGTCGTGCGCGCCGTACTGGTAGACACCGGCAGGCAGACCGGAGAGCGGCCCGCTGACGACATACAGCTCGATGTGGTAGAGCGCGCCCGTGCACGCAGCGGCGCGGAAGTACATGTACCCGTTGCCCGCGCGCAGCCGCTTCGTGACCCCGGCAGACAGCTGCAGGACGCTTGCGAGGTTCGACAACGTCAACTCGGCGTCGCCCACACCCGGAGGGCCATCACCGGGAAGCGCCTCCTCGACAGAGATGCCTGTCCGGGTCAACTGCTGCGGCAGCGGCACCTCCGGCAGCGGAGCGTCGTAGAGCTTCCACGGACGGGGCATATTCGTGAAGTCGAGCATATGCCCGCCGCGACGAACGCTCTCCACGGAGTGCTTGGTCGCCTCGTGGTAAGCGAGGATGGCCTCGGCCTCGGAACTGCTCTGCATCACCTGCTCATCCGCTAGTGAACGACCGCCGCCTCGTAGTCGAGGACGCCCGCCTGACCGGCGGGGAAGAGGTCGTGCAGCATCATCCAGCGATGCGTCCGCTCGAAGACCTCAACGGTGTACGGCTCGAACACGAGCCGCTCGCCGATGCCGCAACGCCAGACGTCCAGCATGGCGTGGTACTTCTCCGGAAGCTCGTCCAGGAGGTAGTGCTTGTAGCGCTCCGGCGCGACGTCGATGTCGCGCTGGGCCCGCTGCAGAGCGCGGAAGTACTTCGCGGCATCTTCGTCTGTCGCTGTGTCCTGGATGAGGAAGCCGATCATGAAGGAGGTATCTACGACCTTCCTGAACCCCTGCTGTTCGAGCACGTAAGACGGTGTGCCGAAGACGTTGCCCGCCTTCACCCGGCGGTCGAGCAGCAGTTGCAGCCTGTCCAGCGGGCCACCCACAAACTGCAACTCCACGTGCTCGGCTTCCAGCAATGGTTCCAGAGCCTGGAGCGCGGAGAAGTGGCTGCCGGAGTGGTAGCCGACAGCGACCGGCACGCCGGAGAGGTGCTCCGGTTCAGTTATGGGGGACTCTGGCGGCACCCAGACCCCGGACGGGGTGACCGAGTAGGCGTGCCCCCACATGCGGCCGTGTTGCGCGCTGGCGGCCATGCCCACCGCCCAATGACACGCCGAACTCACGTCGCAGGCCCTACCTGCCTCCATCGACTCGAAGGCGCCGCGCTTCACTTCATCGGGCGTGCCTTCGGTCGAGTTGACCGAAGGATTGCGAGACCCCTCGCCCGAATGCCTGAACACATAGTCGAGGCCCTCGTCGGCGAAGTAGCCGTTCTCCTCGGCTACCCACTCCTGGAGCCGGGAGTGGGGCTGGATAATGAACGTTCCCATGGCGCCCCCCTGATCTCGCGTGCCGGCAGCTCAACCTGCCGCCTAGCGGCATGCTACCACCGCCCACCCGGCATGAGCAGGCGCACGTAGCGCAGTCCCGCCATTTACGGTACGCTCGCGCTGAAAGAAAGAGAACCGAGGAGGATGAGCCATGGGAACGGTCCTCTACCTGGGAACACGGAACGGAGTGCTGACGGTCATCGAGGACGGCAAGAGCTGGGCCATCGTCAGTCACGACCTCAAGGGCTGGGAGGTCCCGGAGGTCGAGCCGTCGCCGGATGACCCCCGATGCGTTCTCGCGGGGACACGCGGAGACGGCGTGTGGCGCAGCGAGGACGCAGGCGCGCACTGGACCAAGCCGTCCTACGGCAGAGTCGCGCCGGGGAAGGTGCGCTGTGTCACCATCGACCCGCACAATCCCCAGACCGTCTACGCAGGTTGCGAGCCCATCAGCATGTGGAAGAGCGTCGACGGCGGTACCTCGTGGAGCGAGATCGAGTCCCTCCGCAACTTCCCGACTGTCTCCGGCATCGGCTATCCGGTCCCTATAGTCGAACCGCACGTGCGCGACATCACGATCGACCCGCACGACCCGAACACCATCTACGCTGCCCTCCAAGTGGGCTACGTGCTCAAGACGACGGACGGCGGCGAAACGTGGCGGCTGCTCGACAACGGCCTCGACGAGGACGTGCACGCCATCATCACCGACCCGCGCGACACCAACCATCTCTACATCTCGAGCGGGGGCGAGGGGATGCGGTCAGGCAAGGCCTCGGGACGCAGCCTCTACCGGAGCCTCGACGGTGGGGAGAACTGGCTGCCCATCGCGCTCGAGTTCCAGAATGAGTACTCGGTCGCCTTCGCCTACGACCCGGCCGACCCGTCGGTCATGTACTCGGCAGTGGCGAACGGCAATCCCGGCCAATGGCGCGCCCGCGAGTCAGGCGCCGAAGCGAACCTCATCCGTTCGCACGACGCGGGCGAGACCTGGCACGAGTTGCAGGCCGGGGACGAAGCGGCACGCGGTTTTCCGGAGGCGATAGCCGTCGATCCCCAGACTCCCGGGCGGGTATTCCTTGCCACGCGCTCAGGGCGCCTCTTCACAAGCAACGACGGCGGCGATTCGTGGAGCGACCTCGGCGTAGAAACGCCCGACGTCGCCAACATGAAGATCGTCCACGTTTAGGCGGGCGGTACGGCAAGCTCCGGCGGCAGGTAGTTGCGTGATGCAACGAAGGCACCACATGCCCGGCAAACACCTGCGAGCAGGCGGAACCCCGTGCCGGTGAACGGGGCGTAGGGCGCGCCCAGGTCTGCCCAGTCGACCTCAACGACCTTGACGCCCTCCGCGAATCCATCGCCGCAGCGGCCACAGGCTGCGGGCAGAGCGCCGATGGCCTGCGCCACCTGCGGGTCGACCTCGGCCGCCTCCAGACGTTGCTGCCGCATCCGCGCGCGGCGCTCCTCGGTCAGCACGTTGTCCACTCCTACTCCGAGATCGAAGACCACGCCGTACAGTTCCAGCGCCGCGTCGACCGACAACAGGCCAGACGCCACGTCTGCGGCGACCGCCTCGGCCGGTCTTTCGAGCGGGTCGCCCCAGCCGCTGCCCCCTGCCCCGCTGCAGAAGAGCACATCCCCGTCCCGTAGCGAGGTCCGTCCGAAGGATGGCGGAACCTCGGCGTCGGTTGCCAAACTCACATCCGCCTTCACGGGGCCTGCGGCGCGCGCTTGCCTGAAAACCCGCAGCACATTGGCGCTGCCAGGGTACCCCCCGTCGAAAGGAGGGCTGCTCGGACAGTCCAATCCGTGACTGTGAAAGACGAGCGAGCCGATCTCGTCGACCCCATGGGGCGTCAGTCCGACCTCGATCCCAACCCCGCCACGCCGGAGTCCGGCCCCGGCCGAATCGCGGCCCTGCCGCCTGAACAGGTAGAGCCACGGGTAACGCAGTTCGTTCGTCTCGATGTTCGGCACCGTGACCTCGGGTTCGCTGCCCGAGCCGGTGTCGATGCCGTCCTGAGTGCCCCTCGCGCCACTGCCCTGCCCGAGTCCGCAGTCCGTGAACACCCCCGCGAACCGGTTGCCCTGAGCATCGAACGCGGCGAAATCGAACAGCGGCATGTGCGAACGCCACGTCGTGATGCCGCGGTCAGGCATCCCGCCGTCCGCAAGCATCCGGCTGATGCAACTAGTGACGGCGTGGAAGACCGCGTACGTGCCCGACGTGGTCCCCTTGCAGACCCCTGCAGGCCAATCGCAGTCGACGAACGAGCCGCGCTCGGCCCGCACGTCGCAGACGCGCGCCACGCCCGCGGGGCAGAGCGGCACCGCGTAGCCGAAGGTAGCCATCACTGCCCGCACCACGTACCCCTCCAGCGCGGGGCGCGTCACGTTGATCACCCCCGGCGCCTGCCGGGAGGAGCCGGAGAAGTCGAACACGAGCGAGTCCCCCTGCTTGCTGAGCGTCAGCCGGCACGCGTATATCTCGACCCCGCCGCGGTCGTAGTAGTCGAGATAGGTCTCCTCCGACCACGAGCCGTCGGGGACCTCGCGCAGGATGCCGCGCAGGCGGGCCTCGACGGAGTCGATGATGCGCTCCATCGTCGCAGTAACTGTCTCCGGTCCGTAGCGCTCGACCAACTCCATGACACGCTGCTGCATCACGGTGTTCGCCGCTATCTTGGCCCGCAGGTCTATGGCGTTCTGGGCAGCGGTGCGTGAGCGGCGCAGCCAGTCGGCCTCGATGTCGCTGCGGAGCACACCTCCTTCCACCATGCGCACTGGGGGCATGGGCAGGCCCTCGTCCCAGACCGACTGCGCGCCCAGCGAGACCTGCCCCGGCGTCGAACCGCCCGCGTCGGCCACGTGGATGCCGGCCCCAGTCCACCCGAGCCGCTGATCGCTCGCGAACATGGGCGCGACCACGACCGTGCAGGTCTGGTGCGGTGTGGCGACGTACGGATCGTTGGTGAAGAACATGTCTCCGGGGTTGATGCCGGGGTTCGTCGCACAGTGCTCGTCCACGTAGTTGCAGGCGTAGCTGCAGGCGAGGGCGTGCGTCACGATCGTGGGGCCGACGACGACGGCTTCGCCCTTGTCGTTCAGCAGCGCAACGTTGCAGTCGTTCGACAGCGCGACGGTGGGCGAGCCGGACACGTTCCGCAGCGAAATGGCGCCCTCGTTCACGATGGTAACCAGGCGGTGCCGAAGGATCTCGAACGTAACCGGGTCGAGTGAGGTCATGGCCGTTCCTCCTACACCTTGATCCCGAGATTGGCATAGCCGTCGACCTGGACCGTCTGACCCGCGTGCACGACGACAGTCGTATTGGGCGACTCGACGATCAGCGGACCATCCAGCGTCGCGCCGGGCCCCAGGTCGGCCAGCGCGAACACGGGGGTCGCAGTGGGCTTCTCGTCGAAGTAGACGTCACGCGTCGCGGTGGGTGCGGGCGCACCAAGTTCGTCGCTCGAACTCTGCGTGAGCGTATGAGCAGCGGCTGGGAGCGTCGAAACAAGGTGGAAGGTCACGATCTCGGTCGGTGATCCCGCGACCGCGCTTCCTCTGCCGAATGCCTGCTCGTAGCTCGCGAAGAACCGTGCAACGAGGCTTTCTGCCGTGTCCTCGGGTGACAGCGGCACGCGTATCTCGTGCACCTGGTGGCGGAAGCGCATGTCGACGAAACGCTGATAGACGGCTGCGCCCGGGTCCAGTGCGGCAGCTTGCCAGTCGGCCTGCATGGCCGCCTCCATCGCAGCACACGTCTCCCGTATGGCCTCGGTACGATACGGCTCCCGCATCGGTGCGGCCCGAGTCTGGTGCCGCCGGAACTCCCCTGTGGCGATGCCGAACGCCGACTGCACCGGCGCGTAGAGCGGCACGTAGACCCTGGAGACGCCAAGCTGACGCGCATAGGCGCCCACGTGGACCGGCCCCGCACCACCGTACGCGAACAAGGTGAAGTCGCGCGGGTCGTAGCCGGTCGAGATGGTCATCGTCCGCAGCAGGTCGGCCATGCGGGCGTCGACGATGTCGACGATGCCGAGCGCCGCGCGCACCGGGTCCATGCCGAGCGGACGGGCGATACGCTCGGTGATGGCGGCGAGCGCCGCTTCCCTGTCCAGCCTGCGCCTGCCGCTCCAGAACGAGTCAGGGCCGATGCGCCCGAGCACAACGTTCGCGTCGGTGACGGTCGGCTCGGTGCCTCCAGCGGCATAGCAGACGGGGCCGGGTGTGGAGCCGGCGCTGTGCGGGCCGACGTGCAGTTCCCCGAACCCGTCCACGGCGGCGATGCTGCCGCCTCCCGCCCCTATCGACGTGACTTCAACGGTGGGAACCCGCAGCCGGTGGCGCTCGACCACGCTCTCACCGGAGAAGCGCGGTTGGCCGTCGACGATGAGGCCGACGTCGAAGCTGGTGCCACCCATGTCCGTGCAGATGGCGTTCTGCACGCCGAGGGCTGCGGCGAGACGCTGCACGCCCACGACGCCGCCGACCGGCCCCGCGGCCAAACCCGTCACCGGCCTGCGCCGCAACTCCTCGCTGGCCGCGAGCCCCCCGTTGGACTGCATCAGCAGCAGTGGCTGGCGCAGGCCGCGCTTACGCAGTCGCGCGTCGATCTCGGCGAAGTCCCGTTCTGCGCCGGGGGCGAGGTAAGCATTCATCAGCGTCGTGTTCGCGCGCTCGAACTCGCCCAGCGTCGGCGCGATATCGCTGGAGAGATTCACCGGCAGTCCGGGCGCCGCTTGTTCGATCAGTTCCCGCGCCCGCAGCTCGTGCAGGGAGTTGAGGAACGACCAGAGGAACATCACGGCGATGGAGTCCACTCCCAGGTTGCGAAGCTCCTCGACTGCCTGCAGCAGTCCCTCTTCGTCGAGCGGGGCGACGACCGCTCCGAACGAATCGACGCGCTCGGAGACGCCGCGCACGCCGCCCTCCACGAACAGCGGCGCGGGCTTGTTCCACGCGGCGACGTCGTAGTGCAACTGCTCCGGCAGCCCTTCGGACCGCGAGAGCACCCGGCCTATGCGGACGGCGTCCTCGTGGCCCCGTGTGGTGATGAAGCCCACTCTGGCCCCGCGCCTCGATACGACCCTGTTGATGAGGCTCGTCGTACCCAGTGCGAACACGCTCGCTTTGGAAAGCACGTCATCGACGTCTGTGCCCAGCCGGTCGCAGACGTTCGCGAGCGCCGCGATGATGCCTTCCGCCAGGTTGGATGGCGTGGTGAAGGCCTTGTCCATCCAGACCCGCCCCGCGTCGTCCACGACCACGCAGTCGGTGAACGTGCCGCCCACGTCTATGCCAACGACGCTCCCCACGGTCCGCTAGCCGCCCCACACGGCGAGGACGTCGTCGAGTGCCACGAGGTCGGGCGCCAGCAGCGTCATGGCCGCCTCGTGCTGCGCCGGGTTCATCCCGGCAACGCATTCGCGGGGTATGACGGTGAAGTAGTCGAGCGTGAGCGCGAACCGAGCGGTCGTCAGGATGCCGGAGTGACTGGCGACGCCGGTCAGCACGAGCGTCCGCGCCGAGAACGACCGCAGGAGCTTGTCCAGCGGCGTGCCCTGGAACGCGCTGAAGGCGTATTTGTCAATCTCGGCGTCGCCTGGCCGGGGCTCGAGCTCGTCGACGACGGCGTGCCCCCAACTCCCCAGCACGACGTTCGGCTCGGCCCCCCGTTGGCCGTTGGCGAGCAGGTGACGCAGGTGCACGGGCGACTCGTCCGAGGCGTCGGGCAGGTGGCTTGCCCTCGTGTAGATGACACGCACCCCCGCGGCGCGGGCCGCCTGCGCCAGCACGCCGATGCGGTCGACCGCCTGCCGCGTAGACGCCGCGAGCGACTCATCGAACTTCGAGAAGAGCTTCCCGCCCGGCGCGCAGTAGTCGTTCTGCACGTCGTGGATCAGCAGGCACGTCCAAGCGGGATCGACCAGTTCGTCAAGCGTCTCGGGTATCTGCTTGCCGCCGACGTTCAACATCTCAACGCCCAGGCCTCGTCCGGCCCGCCGTCGCGCCGCCATCCAGCACGATGACCGCGCCGTTGAGATACGACGCCTCGTCCGAGGCGAGGTATGAGACGAGCGACGCCACGTCGTGAGGCGCGCCCGCCCGTCCGACGGGGATGTGGGACGAGGGCATCTCGCCGGAACCACTCCGGTCGATCGAGCCCGGAGCGATGCAGTTCACGCGGATGCCGAGCGGCCCGAACTCCATCGCCATCACCCTCGTAAGTGCGATGAGAGCCGCCTTGGAAGCCCCGTAAGCGCCGCCCTCTGCATAGGGGGCAGTGCCGCTGATGGAGCCGATGTTGACGATGGCGCCGCCCCCCTGCTCACGCATCGCGGGCAGCGCGGCGCGGGCGCCCAGCAGCGCCGCGTCGACGTTCACCCGGAACGACTCCTGCCAGTCCGCAAGGGAGATGTCGGCCAGCGGAGCGATATGGCGGACGCCCGCGTTGTTGCAGAGCAGGTCGATGCGTCCGAAGTGCACGAGCGCCTCGTCCACGACCTCGCGGACCTGCTCCTCGACGGTCATATCCGCTTGCATGACGTGCGCCGGCCGTCCTTCGAGCAGGCTTCGCGCGGCATCACAGGCCCTGGGGTTGCGGTCTGCGGCAAGGACGTTCATCCCATCGTCGAGGAGCCGTCGCACGATGCCCAGCCCTATCCCTGCCGCGCCTCCGGTGACGATGGCGGCGCGCGGACGCTCAGCCGCCACGGTGGCCTACCGTCCCACGCTGGCAGGGTCGACACCGGACGCGACGAGCGCGTCCCGGCCTATCTGGTCGAAGTGGAACCAGCGTATCTGCATCGTCTCGCGGAGCAGGTCCAGCACTTTCTCCTGCTTGGGGGCGTCGTCGGCGTACTTCGCCAGTATCTTGAGTGTCATGTCGCCGTGCCCGCCCTCGGGGAAGTCGGCCTTCTCGCCCGCCGACCAGTGGGATAGCGCCTCGTCCGGCAAGCCAAGAGGCTCCCACACCTTGCGGTTCAGGGAGGCGATGTTGCCGAGCTTCGCCACGGCGGGGCCTCGTGCCGCCTCCAGCCCCGCGACCGCCGCGAACGCCTCCAACCACGGCCACGCCCGACTCGCGCGCTCCCAGTACGCCAGCGCCATCTTCGTGTACGGACGACCCTTGTAGGCGTAGACATAATCCCGGTCGAACCCGAGCGCGACGGAGAAATCGACCATGCTCTCGTAGTGGCCCGTGTCAATCGTGGGGTCGGTCACTTCCTCGACGTACATGTTCTCGATCATGTACTGCCGTACGTCGAGCGCCGGGCAGTTGCCGATGATGCTGCCGAACCAGCGGGGGAACTCGTCGGCAAAGACAGTGTGCTCCAGCGCAAAGACCGCAGCGCCCTCACGGCACATGTGCGTTTGCAGCCACACGTCGAAGGAGTTGTGCTCCTTCCATCGCGTCTCCCAGATGAGGCGCGCCATCTGGTCCTCGAACTGTTCAGGCGACGCTATCGCCATAAGCCCACTCCCGGTCGGATCTCGCCTGTCGGCGCGGCGGATTCTAGCAGTGCGGTCAGCCCTGCGCAGCGTCCTTCTGCCAGATGGAGGTCCACTCCTCGGTCTTGGGGACAACGGCCTCATAGACGCGCAGATGGTCCATGCGGTTCTGGGCGGGGTCACGCACGACGTGGGGCGCTTCCCCACCCTCCTCCACCTCCCGGATGGCACGGAGCAGCAGACGCCGCGAGAGTGCGACGGGTTTGTCCGCATAACCGAGGTGCTCGACGGTCCTGTCCTGGATGTCGCCCTGCGCCTCGACGGCGAACTTGTCCTGAAGCGCGAAACTCGCCCCCATCCCGAGGAACGTTGTCCGCTTCATCTCGTCACGGTCCTGGCGATAGCGGTTGGAGCGGTCGCGCACGTGGGCGTATCCGGGGCCCATGTCGGACAGGATGACGGGCCCGATACGGTCTTTCGCCAGCGGGGCGCCCGGCGACACCAGCAGCATGTACTTCCAGTGGTGGGTATCGTCGATGGGCACCTGCCAGTTAACGCCGTAGAAGCCCGCGCCGACGGCGGTCCCGATCGGCGCGCCGGTGATGTCCGGCGGGCGCAGCGCCGGGAACGCAACGGCTGCGGGATAGACGTAGTTCGTGATGCGCACGTAGTCGTGCTCGTCGTCGAGGTCGCGCCCGGAATAGATGCGGATGCCGTAGTCGGTCTCCTCGACCTCGATACGGGGTGCAACGTCGATGCCCTTCGCGTCCCATCGCACTCCGGCGTCGGCCACCTCACCGGGGAGTACGTAGTGGAGGGTCGCGAGGTGTTGAGGATCGATATTGCCCTCGTGCCCGTGCAGGTAATTGCACTCGTGGTAAAACTTGGTGACGAGGACGTTCGCTTCCGGAAGCCCGAGACACTCGTAGTGCGGCAGTTCGGGAGGCTCTCCGGGTCCCATGTAGGCGAAGACCAGCCCTCCGCGTTCTGTGCACGGGTATGAGCGTTGCCGCACCTTCCCGGCGAACTTGCTCCACTCCGGCTCGCCCGGCTGGTCCAGGCAGTTGCCGTGGACGTCGAACAGCCACCCGTGGTAGACGCAGCGGAGACCGCCGTCCTCGATACGCCCATAGCTCAGGTCGGTGCCACGGCGGGGACGGGGGAGACCGAGCAGCCCGAGGCGACCGAACTCGTCGCGGAAGAGCGTGAGGTCCTCGCCCATAACCCGCAGCGCGAGGGGCGGGCCGTCCTCGGTGAGCTCTTCCGACAGCGCCACCGGCTGCCAGTAGCGCCGGAGCAGATTCCCGGCGGGCGTCCCCGGCCCCGTCCGCGTCAGCAGTTCGTTATCTTCCTGAGAAAGCATGTACCGCCTCCCTCTCCAGGAATGGTCTGAACAGGTGGATGTCCCCTGAGAGAGGCGTCGATTCCGCTGCATCTCGCTCAGCATGACAAGCCCACCGCCACCCCACCCGCGCAACTCCCTGCATCCCCTCCTGAACAAGGATGTCAATGGAGGGCGCGATGAGACCCTTGTTCCCGATTTCTACGAGTAGCGGGGAATGCCGTTCTGACATTCTTGTTCCGTTCATGACAAGTGTTTTCATGGCCGTGGCCTGCTTCCTGCGAACAAGGCAACAACAATCTCATCTGTTTTCAAGTTTGGCCGGTAGCGGGGGCGTTCATTCTGTTTCATTCGTTGCATGCGGCAGTCCGTCAGGAGCGAGTGCCATGTAGACATGGTAGGGAGGAGCGCGTTGAGTGCGCAACGGGGGTATGTCGCAGGAGATGAGAGGCGGCAACATCGCGCGGCCCTGACGCGAAGTCTATACCTCCCTCATGCCGATTTGCGGCTACGGGGTTGAACGAAGGAATCGTTGGACAACAGAGCCCTTTTGAACAGGAGTCCATCAACTCCGGGCCAGCACTTGACGTTTCTCGTAGCCCGGTGTACCTTCGCCGCGCTGAAACCTCCCCGAAGAGACCGGTCATCCAAGGAGGGCGCGCGGATGGCAACGAGGAACAGACAGGTCGACTACAAGGACATGCGGGAGTACATGCAGCTCCTCGAACAGAAGGGGCTCTTAATGCACGTGACGGCGCCGGTCGACCTGGAGCATGAAGTCGGGGCCATCCTCACCCGCTCGCTCGAGCGGAAGGGCCCGGCCATCGTGTTCGACAACATCAAGGGCTACGAGGGCAAACCCCTCGTGAGTAACATCATCTCGACCGTCGATCAGCTCGCCGTCGCCTTCAACTGCGAACCGGACCCGGACATGATGTACGCGATCATCGTCGACGGCCACAACAACCGCATCGCCTCCGTCAACGTCGAGACAGGGCCCTGCAAGGAGGTGATCGCCACCGGCGACGACATCGATCTCTACGAGATGCCCACCCCCTACTGGCACGAACTCGACGGAGGGCAGTACATCGGCACGGCGGCCGGCGTGGTCACAAGGGACCCGGACACCGGCATCATCAACATGGGCACCTACCGCGCCATGATCGTCGACAGGAACCACCTGACCATCTCCGGGCAACTCCGGAACCACGTCATGAGGAACGACGCGCAGGGCAAGCCCACTCCCGTCGCCATAGCGATCGGCATGGACCCACTCCTCTGCCTCGCCTCAGGCAGCCCGGTCCCCGTCGACGAGAACGGGCACATGGAGTACGAGGCTGCAGGCGCCTGGCGCGGGGCTCCTACAGAACTCATCCGCTGCGAGACGAACGACCTGATGGTGCCGGCGCAGTCGGAGTACATCATCGAGGGCGAGATTCCGCCCAATACGACCCACGTAGAGGGCCCTCACGGCGAGGCCGGCGGTTTCTACGGCCAGAACCTCGAAGCATCGCTGATGACGGTCCACTGCGTCACGCACCGGCAGAACCCGATCAACTACGGGGTGATATGCCTCCTGGAAGAGGACTACCCGCGCTGGCTGTTCCGCTCGGGCTCCTTCGAGGCACGCATCAAGAACGAGAGCGGGCTCACCAGCATCAGGCACGCCTATTTCCCGGAGATCGGCGGACGAAGCTGGGGAGCCGCCATCATCGCAGCCGAGATCAACGACCCCGAAGAACCCCTGCGCATCATCGACGCTGCCTGGAAGATCACCCCTAACCGATGGGTAATCGTCGTCGATGAAGACTGCGACATACGGAACTGGAACGACGTGACCTGGCGGATAGTGACCAACGTCCGCTGGGAGCAGGACTTCGTCAAGGGGAAGGCGTACCACCCGAACCTGGGCCAGACTCAGGGTCGCCGCGGTCGGAATATCGAATACGACATCGACTCCGACATCCCCGACCCAACGGGCATCAACGCCTCGTTCAAGTTCAAGTTCGACAGTCTGCCGCCGATCAACAAATCGAGCCGGGAATACATGGCGCAGATCGCGGCCCGCTGGCAGGAGCTTGGCCTGCCGTAGAGGCTGTTCCGAAACTGGGGCGCGCCTTAAGGGTGCGCTCAATCCGAATCAAGGGAGGAACCCGTGATGAAGTGGACCAGACTGAGCATGGTATTGATAGCAGGCATCGCGGGTGCGCTGCTGCTCGTGGCGTGCGGGAGCGACCCCACCGCCACACCAACGGCGACACCGCAACCCACCGCTACGCCAACGCCGGTGCCCGTAGCACAGCCCACCGAAGCGCCTGCTCCTGACCCCACAGCAACGCCGACACCGGACGCCATGGCAGTATTCGAAGCGGAGAAGGCAGAGCTGCTCGCGGCGGCCCAGGAAGAGGGCGAGCTGCAGGCCTTCTTCTGCTGCGCCCTCGGTGACGGAACCGCCGACCATATCCGTGGTTTCGAGGATAAGTACCGGATCAAGGTGGTCTTCTCAGGCGGCTCCTCACGTGAGCAGGCGCCCAAGGTGATCGCCGAGCGTGAGGCAGGGCAATACACGCTGGATGTCTGGTCGGGCGGACTGAACCCCGCGATCCCAACGTTGATCCCGGGCGGCGTTATCCAGCCCCTCAAGCCCTTGCTCTTCTTCCCTGAAGTGCTGGATGAGTCCGGTTGGTACGACAACCGGCTCCACTGGTTCGACCAGCCGGGCAATGAGTACGTCATCGGTTGGAACGGGTCCGGCACGACGGCCGGCATCGCCTACAACACCGACCTCGTAGACCCGAACGAGATCCAGTCGTTCTGGGACCTGCTCGACCCGAAGTGGAAGGGGAAGATCATCATCCGCGACCCGCGTGAGGTCGGCAGCTCGGGCACCACTGCCTTCTACTATATGAACGAACAGTTGGGCGGAGAGTGGCTCACGCGGATGATGACGGAGATGGACCTCACGCTGACCAGCAACGCCCGGCAGGCTGCGGAGCAGTTGGCGCTCGGCAAGTTCCATCTCTGCATGTGGGCGTGCGGCCGCGAAGTACAGCGACTGGAACGCGAGGGACAGCCGGTCAACGACGTGCTCCCGCACATCCTCGCAGAGGGCGCGAGCATCAGTCCCGGCGGCGGCGCGTTCTACGTCCTCGACAGGCCCCCGAACCCGAACGCTCAGAAGTTCTTCGCCAACTGGTTCCTCAGCCGCGAAGGACAGATCTTCGCCCAGAAGGCGAGCGAGTCTCAGTCGCTCCGCACGGACATCCCGACGGACGGTGTGAACCCGGCGAGCATCCGCAATCCGGACGTCGACTACTTCATCCTTGGCAGCCAGACCGACTACCAGGACCAACTCGATTCGGCGCTCACGGTCGTCCGGGACGCGCTGGCCTCAGTAGGGAAGTAGGAGAAGGGAACGAAAGACCGGACGGAGGCTGTGCAGGGCACATAGATGGCCGTGCGATCGCGTACAGGCGTGGGAGGTACCCGGCGGACCCCATGGGTCCGTCCGGGTACCGGCACGTTCATCATGGCCCTGCTGCTCATCGTCTTCGGATTCTGGATCTTCGCGCCCATCGTGGTGATCCTGGTCAACAGCTTCAACATCGCCGGGATCAACCAACCAACCGAGTGGTCACTCGAAAACTGGCGCATCGCATTCTCCGAGCCCGGTATCTTCGAAGCGCTCAGGAATACGTTCGTCGTCTACATCGGCTACAAGGCGATCGGTTTCCCCATCGCCATCCTCATCGCATGGACACTTGCCCGCACCAACATCCATTGGAGCTACGGGCTGGAGTTCATGTTCTGGGTCTCATTCATGCTCCCGGGGATCGCCACCACGATAGGCTGGGTGTTCATGCTCGACCCGGACTTCGGCTTACTCAACGTGGCCATCGGATATCTGCCGTTCATCGAACATGGCCCGTTCAACATCTACAGCGTGCCCGGGATCATCTGGGTCCACCTGATGGGCAACACCATATCGAGCGCGGTGATGCTGCTGACGCCGGCGTTCCGGAACATGAACCTCTCACTGGAAGAAGCCTCGCGCGTTTCGGGAGCGTCGAACCTCCGCACGATGATGCGGGTGACGATCCCGGTGATGATCCCAGCCATCACCGTTGTGTTCATGCTGAACCTGGTCCGTATCTTCCAGTCGTTCGAGACGGAACTCATCCTTGGAACGCCGATCGACTTCTACGTCTACTCGACGAAGATCTTTCAGTTCATCCGGTTCTTCGACCCACCCCTCTACGGTTCGGCAACGGCGCTGGCCAGCGTCGTGCTGGTCATCATCGCGTTCATCGTCCCGTTGCAGCGGTGGCTCACCACCCGTCGGAACTACGCCACGATCACGGGCAGCTTCAAACCCGGACTCATCGACCTTGGCAAGTGGCAGCCCCTGGTCTTCGGACTCGTCCTCTTCCTCATCCTTCTGCTCACGGCGATCCCGGTGCTGATCCTGGTGGGCGGCAGTTTCATGACGAGGGTGGGCTGGTTCTCGAGCACGCCCACCTACACGCTCAGCCACTGGCAGGACGTCTTCGCCAACCGCTTCTTCCTGTCCGCGCTGAGAAACACGCTGATCATCAGCCTGTCCACTGCCATCGTCAGCCCGATACTGTTCTCGATGGTCGCCTACGTACTCGTGAGAACCCGGTGGCAGTGGAGATCCGTCCTGGATGCGATCTTCTGGATGTCCACTGCCATGCCCGGCATCCTGTCCGGCCTGGGGCTGCTGTGGCTGTTCCTCGGCACCCCGATACTGACTCCGCTTTACGGCACGCTCTACGCCTTGATACTGGTCGTCATTATGCAGGGCAAGCTGACCAGCACCCAGCTCATCAAGGGCGTCTTCCTGCAGATGGGAGCGGACATGGAGGAGGCTGCCCGCGTGGCCGGAGCGGGCTGGTGGCGCACCTACTTCCGCATCTGGATACCGCTGCTGATGCCCACGCTCATCCTCATCGGCACGTTCAACTTCGTGATCGCCGCCGGCACCACCAGCAGCATCATCCTGATCGCCGACCGGGGAACGTCCACCCTGTCCCTGCTGGCGCTGGACATGATGACCAGCACCGTTGGGCAAGACCTCGAGGGAGCAGGCATCGTGAGCCTGTTCATGGTGGCCCAGACGGCGGGTATCGCCCTGATCGCCCGCAAGTTCGGGCTGCAGCTCGGCGTCAGTCACACCCGGACGGCGCGAGCAGCGGACCAGCCAGCGGGGTCCGCCGCCCCTGCAGGGGCGGTCCACTAACCGGAGTGGCCCAACCGACCGATCACAGGTTCGGGAACGGCAGGATGTCCCCGTACTTCTTCATCACGCGCTGCCTGAGCTCCTTCGGGCTGCGGCTCACGCCCGGGAACTGCTCCCTGCGGTGGAACGGCCTGACCGCATAGAAGACCGCCAAGCTGTTGGTGTGGTCGCCGGACTCCTTCTTGTCCGGCCGCGCTGAAACCAGCGGGTCCAGCGGCGTGCTCCACATCCCGTTGAGGATCTCGATGTCGGTCTCCGGATCGCAGCGCGTGGTCATTGCCCACAGCACCTCTTTCAGGTCCTCCGGGTCGATGTCCTCGTCGACGACGACGATCCAACGCCCGTTGCGGGTGTTCGCCGCTGCCGCCATCGCGGCCTGCTTCGCGTGGCCGGGGTACTGCTGCCTGATGGCGATAACCCGCATGTACGCGAAAGGCGTGCCGACTGCCACAACGTGCGAGACACCCGCCCGAGCGAGGTCGGCCGCGCCGCCGCGACCGGCGCCCATGGGGAGACCCGTCTGCCGCGCACCGGGCCACATCGGGGCCTGGCTCAGAATGATGGGGTTGTTGCGGAAGTAGACCGCCTTCACACGGATAACCGGCTGCGGTTCGCCGGTACCGAGCGTGCCGCCGGAGTAGTAGCCCGGCCATTCCCCGAAGGGGCCTTCATCCCGCGCCTCCTCCCACGGCGGAGGGACCTCCCCCTCGATCGCGATCTCAGCGTGAGCAGGGATGGGCAGACCGGTGATGGGGCCCTTGATGACGTCGACCGGCCTTCCGCGCAGACCACCGGCATGGTCCAGCTCCGACTCGCCCCAAGGGGAGCGGCCATGAGAGGCCATCCACGTGAGCGGGTCGGTGCCGAAGGTCGCGACGACCGGGCAGGCCTCGCCCTTCTCCCAGTAGCTGTTGCAGATGAGGCGGCCCTGCTGGCCCGGGCTCATCCAGAGTCCCAGCGTGTTCTTGTCGTGGACCTCCATCCGGTAGGTGCCCATGTTGACGTAGCCGCTCTCCGGGTCCTTGTTGATGAGCGAGTCGCCCGTGCCGATGTAGCGCCCACCGTCGGAAGCGTGGTACCGGGGAACGGGGAAGCGCCAGAGGTCGACCTCTTCGCCCTCCATCACGTTTTCCATCACAGGGCCGGCAGGGACCTCGTTCGGCGGGATGGGCTTGACCGCCCTGAGCCGCTGAGACGCGAGTTCAGCCAGTTCGTCGCGGCTCTTGTCGATCGGAAGCCCGAGCGCCAGCGCAGCCCGCTTGTAGGATGCGCCGAGCAGCGACACCAGACGGTACCCCTCCGGGTACCCCTTCACCTTGTCGAAGATGAGCATGGGTGCATTCGGTATGGTTTCGGCCACCGCCTCCACAAGCGCCCCGAGCTCCTCGTCCCAGTCGACCCCTTCGATGACGTGGTAGTCGTCGATCTCCTGGCACGCCGCCACGTATTCCTGCAGGCCGTCGAAGATCTCTCCGGTCGGTTCCGATGTTGTCGTCACGGTGTGCTCCTTTCGGCACTGGTGCTCCGAACGCTTACCGGTGGGTGCTGGTCGCCAGTTCACGGACCGCATCGTTCTCCCAGTAGCGATGCCAGTCGACAGAAGAGGGGAGCACGATGTCGTTCCGTACGTATATGCCGAGGTCTTCCGAGCGTTTCTCCGAGTCGCGGATGACATGGGGCGGGTCCTGCCCCTCCTGTACGTCGCGCACAGCCTTCAGCAGCATCCTTCGAGCCGCGGCGATGGCCATGTCCGTGTAGCCCAGGTGCTCCGTGGTGCGGTCCTGGATGGAGCCCTCCCCTTGCGTGGCCCACGTATCGTGGACAACGAAGTTCGGCCCCATCCCGATGAACGCCCTGCTCTCCATGGACTCACGGTCCTGCAGGTACCGGTTCGACTCGTTGCGAATGAGGCGGAAGTCCTCACCGATCTCTTCGGAGCGGGCATTCTGCTGCGGACGTATGGGCTGCGTACGGTTGAACCGGATGCCGTAGCGCCAGTGGTGGGTGTCGTCGATGGGTACGTGCCAGTTGATGCTGTATCCCTCGGCGTCGCCTGCCACTGCTGCCAGGTTGGGCATGACGAAGTTCGTGACCCGTACGTAGGTGTTCTCTTCGTCCACTTTCCGCACTGCGTAGATGCGGATGCCGAAGTCTGTGTCCTCCAGCTCGAGGTGAGGTGCGGTCACCCGAGTGTTCAAGGTCTGATTGAAATCACCGGGGCGGCTCAGCCGGTGGAGGAACGAGAGGTGCTGGGGGTCTATGTTGCCTTCGTTGCCCTGGAGGTAGCTGCAGTCCTGGAACACCTTGTAGACGGAGCGCTGCTCAGGTGACACGTCGAAGGCCTCGTAGGGAGGCAACGACGGCGGGGCACCGCGACCAAGGTAGGCGAAGACTAGGTCGCCGCGCTCAGCGGTCGGGTAGGCCAGGTGTTGCACCTTGTCCTTGAATGTGCTGCCTTCCGGTTCTCCAGGTTGCTCCAAACAGTTGCCATGGATGTCGTAGAGCCAGCCGTGATAGAGGCACCTCAACCCGCCATCCTCTATCCGGGCGTAGCTGAGATCGGCTGCACGATGAGAGCAATGGATGCCAAGCAGTCCGATGCGGTCGAACTGATCGCGAAAGAGCACGAGGTCTTCGCCGAGCAAGCGTACAGGAAGAGGGGCGCTACCCGGAGGGACCTCAGCGCTGAGCGCAACGGGCTGCCAGTAGCGGCGTATGAGCGCGCCGCCGGGCGTCCCGGGACCGACCTGAGTCAGGAGGTCGTTCTCCTCGCGGGTCAGCATGCTCCACCTCGCGACTTACGGCGAGGTTACTCAGCGAGAAACGTGCATGCAAGTCAGCCGGCGCAGAGTGCCGCAGCGGTCCCGGCGGGCGCAGTTGTTACCGCTCCGGCCCCGGCTTATGATGACGCCAACCCGGATACCTTTGGAGTGGTCCTGTGAACGATGAGGAACCCTTACTCCAAGAGCTCCGCATCTCCGCCGACTCCCATATGGGCGAACCTCCCGACCTCTGGGAGAAGGAGCTTCCCCTCAAGCTCCGCTCGCGCGCGCTGCAGGTCGAGGAGAGGCCGCTCGAGACAAACCACCTTCTGCGTGCGGGTTGCTGGGACCCCCACGAGCGACTGAAAGACCTCGCGCTCGACGGCGTCAGCGCCGAGGTGCTCTACCCGACTTTCGCTGTCCGCGCATGGCTTATCGATGACCACGAACTCCAGGAGGCGCACCTGCGCGTCTACAACGACTGGATGATCGACTTCTGCAGCGTCGCTCCTCACCGCTACTGGGGGCTGGGCATGGTCTCGCTCTGGAACGTGGAGAACGCCATCCGGGAGATGCGACGATTCATCGAGGCCGGACTTCGGGGTGTCGACATCTGGATCGCACCGCCTGAGAGACTGCCCTACAGCGACGAACGGTACGAACCCTTCTGGGCTGCCGCCGAGGAGCTCGGCGCAACGGTGAATATGCACATCAACGGACGCGCCGAGTCCCGCGAGCGCGACCCAGTGGGCATCCCCATACACTCCATCAACGGGCACAAGCAAGACGCGATGGACTCGCTGCTGCACATCATCGCCTCCGGAGTGCTCGAGCGTCATCCGCGCCTGAATCTCGCGGTCGCAGAGGCAGGCGCCGGCTGGGTCCCCTTCTGGCTTCAGGAAGCCGACCACTACACGATGAGCCGCCGGAGCACCCTGCCCATGCCACCCAGCGAGTACTTCAAGCGGCAGGTCTTCTGCACTTTCATCAGCGACGCCGTGGGCGCCTATCTTCTACAGGACTTTGGGCAGGACAACTTCATGTGGTCGAACGACTACCCTCATCCCGCCTGCACCTGGCCCGACTCCAATATCCTCATCCCTGAGGAGTTGGGGGGCCTTCCCCATGATGTCCGAGAGAAGGTTGTCTGGCGCACGGCTGCCCGTGTGTATAACAACGGTGAACCTCCCGCTCCGCCCGATCCACCCGGCGACCGCGCCGAGATCGAGCGTTGGCTGGAGCACCACCGGAACTTCGGGGCCAGCGCGCGTCCGAAACACCGTGCTGCCTGAATATTGAGGAACCGATGAACGTGGAGTAATCTGCCGCTAAACGTCGCGCAAGGAAGGAGTAGGGATATGGCAACCACGAAGCGATGGGGCCGTGACAAGCTCTCCCCCGACGAACTGATGGACGGACTCGAAGATATCCGGGCCGAATGGAAGCAGGGCCACCCGGCGAGGCCGAAGGCGACCACCATAGAAGCGATCGCCGAGCGCAAGCGCCGCGCCCATCAGGGCGGCGACGGCAATCACCGGTTCGAAGGTGAGCGCTACATCAACACCACCAACAAGGATGTGCGCCGCTTCCAGCTTCGTAAGCTCATCGATGAGGGCGGACAGGACACTGTGGGTGGGCCCGTGCCCAGCCACCCCACGCTGAGCCGCTGGCACTCCGAGGAGTTCGGTCTCCCAAGGGAAGAGATCGACGCGCTGGAGAAGAGCGACTGGGCGCCCGAAGAGCTCGTCTCCAACGGCTGGTACTACTGGATGCACCGCACCGAGCCCTGGCCGGTCCTGCTGGGCAGCGCACTGGTTGGTGAAGGCGAGAAGCGGCTGCCCGAGGTCCGCGAGCAGATGGTCCAGGACCTGGAGGAGACCAGGCAACTCTATGAGAAGCTTGGCATCAAGGACATCGATCGCGCCATGCTCAACCAGCACGAGCACTCGCCGATCGGGGCGGACGCAGACCACGTCGTCTTTGGCGAGGATGTCACGAGAGCCTTTGTGGACACTCCGGGCCTCCAGGAGCGGCTGCGGCGGGTCTTCATCTTCAGGCTGCAGCGCCGGTAGTCAGAGCCTCGCGTAATCAGGCCATAGCACCACGCCGCGGCCCGCATGCGCCCACACGTCATGCGGGCTCGTCGTGGACTCACCCCAACGCGAGGGCATAGCGATGCTGAACCATCCCCCCTATAACGCCGACGATCTGAAGGACCCGCCCCTCCCAGGGCCGGAGTTCATAGCACTGCTCCACCGGCAGAGGGCGGAGCGGTACCCCGAACCACCGCCGTTCTACCAGCTCCTCTACGACGGCTCTCTGACCAAGGACGATCTGCAGTTGTGGGCAAAGAACCACTACTACTACCTCGACCACGGCCTGCAGTTCAGCACCGCCGCCCTCTACGTCAAGAACAACGACGAGGCATCCCGCACCCATGAGCTGAGGAAGCTCGTCAAGATCGAAGGCCGGGACATCGTGAACGATCTCGTTGGCTGGACGACGCCCGCCTACGAGGAGCTGTGGATGCGTTTCTGCGAGGGCCTTGGCCTCGAACGCGAGGAGGTCATGGCGTGGCGTAACTTCACCCGCTCGTACTTCGCCGTGTCCACGCTCTCGCTATGCACGCGGTGGTGGGAGTGGTCATGGCTCGACGGCATCGCCGGACTGTTCGCAAGCGACCTGCTGGCCAGAGACACGATGGGCAAGGCAGGCGAAGTCCTGCAGACACAGTACGGCATCGCGGCGGAGCACCTGGAGTTCTTCGACCGCTTCGCCGAGGATGCGGAAGAAGACCTGGGCTGGGAGGAGTCGACGCTCGTGGAGTGGGCCTTCACAACCGAACGGCAGCTCACCGCAGCCCGAGCGTTCCGCTACCGGTTGGATATCGACTACCAGTACGTTCAGCCCGTCCACGCTGCGATCACGACGGGCGAACTTCCCGTCCAAGTGCCTGTCTCGCTCTACGAAGAGGAGCCGCCGTCGCTCTAGCGACGTACGGTTGCGAGCGCGAGGTTTCAGGATCGCGGGGCCCGTACTCCTTCATCTGCTCGCCAACACTGCACCGGAGCAACCGGCGACGTTCGTTATCGCGTTGACGCCTCCCAGTTCAGAGGGTCATACTGTTTATACAGGTGGCTTTAGGCGCCGGATGGTGCGCGGAGACAAGGGCTGATGACTCTTTCCACTGAGGGTGTTACAACCCAGACGCTGAGTTTGCCCGAAGAGCTCATCCTGATGCTGCTCAACGAGGAGAGCGGCTACTTTCACCAGGTGCCCGGTTGGGACCTGAATTGCACCGTTGCCGGCGCCGTACTCGCGGAACTCTCCCTCATGGGCCGCATCGACACGGACGTCGAGAGCCTTTTCATCGTCGACCGGACAGAAACGGGCGACCCTGCCCTGGACCCCATCCTGAAGGAGATCGCAGGCGAACCGGCGCAACACAACACCCAGTACTGGATCGAACGGCTCGCCCCGCGTGCAGAATCCGTTGTCGATCTGACACTGGACCGCCTGGTTGACCTGAACATCCTGGAACACCACGACGGGGAATTCTGGACGCTTTCCCGCACCGTTCTGCAGGCGGAGTTATCCAATGCTTCCACGGAAGGCACCGCGGCCCAGTTCGTCAGAACGCGCATCAGCAAGGTCATCTTCAACAACGAGATACCCGACCCGCGGGACGTCATCATCGTCGCCCTCATCGATACGTGCGACGTCTTCCGCTTCATGTTCCAACTCGACGACGAGATAGAGCAGCGCATCCAGGCGATCTGCAGGATGGACCTGATCGGCCGATCCATCGCCGAGGCAGTCTCACAGAACATCGCCGGTCCGTTGCTTCGACGCGCCGCCTTCACGAAGAAGATCCCCACCGTCTCGCTGCGCAAGCTGCTGTTCAGCCCGCACCTTCGCAGCGGCAACATCGCCGCACTCTTTGCGGACCTCGCAAAGGAGTACGGGCCGGTGTTCGAGATACATCCGCCGTTCAAAAAGCCGATGATCTTCCTCGCCGGGACAGACACGAACCACTGGGTGCACCGGCACGGGCGCATGTACCTGAGAGCCAAGGACTACTTCTCCGACTTCGAGAAGGTCTACGGCGCGAACGGCGTGATGCCCTCCATGGACGGCGCCGACCATTTCCGGCTCCGCAAGGCGATGTCGCCGGCGTACTCACGGGGAAGGCTGGAAGGGCAACTGAACATCCTTTACCGGCATGCACGGAAACACATGTCGGGCTGGACGGTCGGAGACGCCTACCCCGCGACGAGCATGAGCCGGCAGATGATCAACGCGCAACTCTCACCGCTCTTCGTCAGCGTCGATTCCCAGGACATCTTCGACGACCTGGCGAAGTACAAGGAGCGGGCGCTCCTGACCCACATCATGAAAGCCCTGCCCAAGTTCATGCTCCGCACTCCGGGGATGAGACGCCGGGCGAAGGCCGTGGACACGCTGCTGGAACGGGTCCAGAGCGTCCATACACCCGCGCAGCGGGCCGGCTCTCCGCGGGACCTCGCAGACGACTGGCTCAGCCTGCACGCAAGCGATCCGCAGTTCGTGCCGGAAACGACCCTGCGCTTCCAACTCTCGGCCGCGCTGATCGCAAGCGTGTACCTTGGCGATGCGTTCAGTTTCGCGCTCTACGCCATGGCGTCGCAGCCCGATCTCTACCGGGAGATCCAGCGCGAGGCCGACGCCCTGTTCAACGACGGCGACCCGGAGGGCGAGGAATTCACTCTGCAGGCGATAGACGTCACACACCGCTTCCTCATGGAGACCGTTCGCATCTACCCGATCGTTCCGATGTCCATCCGGAACGTGATGAACACGTGCGTGGTAGAGGACTACGAACTGCCGGTGGGATCACAGGTCTTTATCGCGACCACGGCGACGCACTACATGAGCGACATCTTCCCCGACCCTTTCACCTTCGACATCGACCGCTACAAGGCGCCACGCAACGAGCACCTCAGTCCCGGGTACGCCCCCTACGGGCTGGGCACACACACCTGCCTCGGCACGCGGTGGATGGAGCTCCAACTGGCCATCAACGTGCTGATGGTCGCGCACTACTTCAACATCGAAGTGTCCCCCGCGAACTACAAGCTCAAGTTCAACCCGATCCCGTCGGTGAAGCCGAGCAAGAAGCTGAAGTTCCGCATCGCCGAGCGGCGGCGCGAGATACCCCTGGTCGCCTGACTGCGCCCTAGAGACCGGGAATGAGAGAGCCTACAGGGGCTTGCGGGCCAGGAAACAGTACAGCGGCGTGAAGACCCCCGCCCTGCCGCCTGCGACATAGGCTTTGGCGGTACCATCCATCAGCCTGATGACGTCCGTGGACCCCTTCGGGAACACGCCCAGCATTTCGGCCAGCCTGGATATTCCGATGTACGCCTTGCGGCCCAGCGGAATCCTGCGCAGGGCACTGCCCAGCGTCTTGCCAGGGGCCTCCATAGGGCGATACCACGGAGTGGATGCACCATCCTCCGCAACAGCCCGATCCCTGCCCTCGATAACCTCGAACCCCACCGATTCGAGGGCCCGGTCCACCTCGCCCATGGTCGCGATATCGTTGAGCGCGATGCCGTGCATCAGGTCCCTCTTGATGGCCCGGTGCCGGTCGTCGTCCGGGTCGAACCGGTCCGTCATGCACATCTCCTGGCCCCAGAAGAGGGCGCCGGGTTTCAGCACGCGGTAGATCTCGGCGAACGCACCCGCCTTGTCAGGTGCATGGCACGTCGATTCGATCGCGTAGCCCCGGTCGAACGTATCGTCCGCGATGGCGCCCATGTCCATGAAACTGCACGCGCGATAGTCGACCATGTGGTCGAGCCCGGCCTCAGCGGTCAACGACCTCGCCTTCTCCAGTTGGACTTCGCTGCTATTGATCCCGACGACGCTGACACCCGCCTCCCGGGCAACGCGGCGCATGGGGCCGCCGATCCCGCAACCAACGTCGACCACTGTCATGCCTTCCTGCAACTCCAGTTTGTCAATCATCAGCCGCTGGTGTCGCGCCTGGGAGTCCTCCAGGCTCTCCTGAGGTGACAGCGGCGCGAAGTGGAGGGACTCGCTCCAACCGAACACCATGAACTCATTGCAGAGGTCGTAGTATTCCCTGACGGTCTCGGCGTGGTCGTAGTCCGCCGGGCCGCCATCCTCCGCCTGTGCCCTGTCCATCCATCCGTCGAAGTGTTCCACGCGGTGGCGGATGTCAGACCCACGGTACGCGGCCTTCAGGCCGCTGGATAGTTCGCGAAGTCGCATGATCTTCCTAGGTCGAGCCCTGTCCCTGCTCGTGACTCTGGTGTATGCCCTCTATCGCCACGTCGAGTTCAGCCCACTGGCGCTCCACCATGGAGCGCAGCCGCATGTTCTGGTACGCGCCCCAGACCACCATCGCAGGCAGCACCAGCAGCACAGAGACGATCAGGGAGTAGACGATGGTGATGGTCGCCGTGATGCCGAACTGCTGAGAGGCCAGCAGCGGTGAAGCTATCAGCACTCCGAACCCCAACGCGGTCGTTATCGCGGAGCCCAACAGCGCCGAACCCGTGGTCGCGAGGGTCCGGACCGCCGCACTCTCTGGATTGCGCGAGCGGGTGAACTCTTCGCGGTAGCGATGGATCACGTGGATGGTGTAGTCCACACCTATCCCGATCGAGAGTGCTGTGATGATAGACGTGACGAGTGAGTATGGGATGCCCAGCAACGCCATGGTGCCCAGCACCGAGATAAGGACGAGCACGATGGGGCCGACCGCGACGACCGCAAGCGCCGGTTGACGCGCCGTCAGCCAGAAGAAAACAGCGAGGACGGTGAGCGCCGCGGCGATAGTAGTGCTGATCGCCTCCGTCTGACGGTCTGTGATCGCGTCCGTAACCCCGATCGAGACGACGCTCTCCGATAGCACCGTGAGAGCGGTATCGTCTCCGGCCCAGAGTGCTTCAAGGTCGCCCTGGAGCGTCTTGGTTGCTCCCGGATCGTTCGTGTAGGTTGGGAATTGCAACAGGATGGTGTCGATGCCGTTCGGATCGTTGACCAGACCGTGGACGATCGCGGGTTCCCTCTCCCCGAGCTTGTCGAGGAGCTCTTGCATCAGGCTTGGATCGAGTTGCACTCCCGAGGAAGCTTCGCTGAAGAGCGCCGCAAGCTCTCGATCGTAGTTGTCGCCGGGCTGCCCGCTGTCGGTGGTCCAGTCGTCCAGAAGCGACTCGTACGACGCCAGAAGCGGCCCTGCCGCTGCGCGCGGGCGGCGTTGCTCGTCCTGGAAGGCAAGCCTCAGGTCCTGCAGGTTCAGGAGCGTACGGGTCTCCGTAGCCTCGGCCTTCACCAGCACGCTGGCCATCTCCGTGGAACCGCCGACGGTCGCGTCCAGTGTGTTCATGTCAGCCACGATGGTCCCGTCCCTGGGAAGGATGTCGCGGATGCTGAACTCCGACTTGAGGTCTGTAGCCGCGAACCCCAGCGCGATCGTCACCGCGAGCACGACGATGATGTAAGGCGCCGGTTGGCGCGTCACTCTTCTTCCGAGCACCTCCGCTACCCGCGGGATGCCGGGCAGCGCATTCGAAAGCGGGCGAGGCTGCCGCAACGTGCCGCGTGCCTCGCGGCGTCGGTCGAGGATCGTCCGGGCCGCCGGGACCAGCGTCAGCATCACGATCAGGCTCAGCCCCACACCCATCCCCGCGACAACGCCGAAGTCTCCGATCACACCTATCGGCGAGAACAGGGTCGCCAACAGGCTGACGATCGTCGTGACTGCGGCCAACATCAGTGGGACTGCGACGTTCCGCAGACCGATCTGCACCGCTCGGACAACGGGCTCGCCTTCGAGCCGCTGCTCCCGGTAGTGAGAGATCGCCTGGATCGCATAGTCCACCGTGAGGCTGATGATGATGACGGGCACCATCGCGGTGAGCGAGCTGGGAGGGCCTATCACACCGAGTCCATTCGGCCCAAGCCAGCCTTCAGCGCCGACCAGCCACATTATCGCGACGATCAGCCCCAGCAGTGTCAGCAACATGTCCGACAAGGCGCGGGTGAAGAGCAGGAGCAGACCAGCGATCAGCAACAGCGCCAGCCCGATCAGCGGCCCCATCCCCTCCTCTGTGGCCTTCTTGTACGCATCCTCGATGACCGCCGACGACAGGCTGCTCACACGCGACGCACCCTCGTCCCCTGCAGCCAGCTCGCTGATCCTCCGTTCGGCATCGTCAACGCGCTCGTCGCCCGTGTCGCGCAGACGCACGATGGCGATCGCAACGAGCGTGCCGTCGGTGTCGGTGCCAGTCATCTCAGCGAGCGCCTCTCCAACTCCGGGGATGTTGCGTGCGGAGTCGATCTGTTCCTGCGTGACCGACTCGAAACTGTCCACCTCGAGCACGGCACCGATAAGAGAGGAAGGTGCAACGACCGGAGTCCCCGGCGCCAACAACCCACCGACAGCCGGGTCCTGGACAATCTCACCCAACAGGCCATCCATCTGGGAGAGACCGTCCGGCGTGAGCGGTTCACCGCGGAAGACGAGCGTCACGACGATGACCTCGCCAGTGTCCCTGAACCGGTCATCAATCTCTTGTGTTGCTTCAGCGATAGGATGGCCGGGAGGAAGGAAGGCGACACTTGCGCCCTCCGTAGGCGGCAGACGTTGCGCCGTCCCCATAACCATTACGACGGTAACGATGAGGAGGACGAGGAGGGTGAGCCACGGACGAACCGTGACCAGCCGGCTCAGTCTGCCGAGTATGTTGTTCATGGTATGTACCTCAGTGCAGCATGGTTGTTGAGGTTGGTTCGAGCGCTCATACTACAGCCTCATCAGGTGTGCCGGGGTGTGCGACCGCGGGAGCGCATGGTTCAGGATAGAACTGGGCGCAGTATGCGCGGAACGTCATGATCTCCCCATCGGAACGGCTGAGGTGCGGGAGAGACCTGTACCGTTTGCGGCTCCAGATGATCACGTCCTGCCGAACGTCGCGCTCCTGCTGCGACGCGATGAACCGGTTCATAAGCGGCGCGCGCAGCTTCACGGGGAGGAATCCCAGACCTCCTATCCACCGCTTCGGACCGCGTATCTCCCGCACCTGCGAGACCAGCGACAGGTCGATGAGCGTGCCGTCGACGGGCGTCGCCAGCACCCACAGGCGCATGTCCATACCGATGGACTTCTCCCGGATCTCCACGAACGAGTATCCCAACCCGAAGATGTGCGTCTTGGCAGAGACATCGAAAGTGAAGGGGATGGTCCCGGCTATCCTGTACCCGCGCCTGAAGTCGAAGTCGCTCCGCAGGTAAGCCCCGTCCACCGATACTTCCGTGACGCGGTCCACGCTGCCGTACCCGTGGACGTAGCGCAGGTGGCCGAGGTCCACCGAGTTCTCCGTCGTATCCTGAGGATGCCCGGGAAAACGGAGAGTCCGGACCGAGATGCCGCTCCAGCCGGTCTGATCTGACAGGTCGGTGGGCAGGTTCCATTGCGGCTTCCGTCCCTCGATACCCCACCACGCGAAGATCAGCCCGGCTATCTCCTGCGTCTCAAAGACGCGCAACCGCGCGGCTCTGGGTGGGGGAGCATAGGGAGTGGCGACGCACTGGCCGGTCGCATCGTATTCGAAGCCATGGAAGGGACAGACGAGCCGGCCGTCACGTACGCGCCCCCCGGCGGCAGGCCCCAGATCGGAGCCCAGGTGCGGACAGTAGGCCCCGGCGACACAGATGCGCTCGTTCTCATCGCACCAGACGATGATGTTCTCCCCCATCCAGGTCTTCTGGATGAGCTTTGCATTCTGTATGGCCTTGCGGCTTGCGATGAAGTACCAACCCTCGGGAAACGGGGAAGGCAACGGGGCATTATCAGGCTCCGCACGCCGAGTTGTCATCGAACGGCACTCCCTGCCCGGACGGCTCGCGGTGGACAGCTCTCTGGAACGATCCGGGCACTATCTAGGATACGAGATTCGTTCGCCAATCCCATCCCTGTGCCCGCACCTGACACGTCACGTTTCAGGCAGGGATGTTGGCCAGCGGCTGCCCTCAGGCGAAGCCTCCTCTTCGACATCTTCCACTCTCATCAGCAGGGCCGGCAGGATGGCGAACAGGGCAAGGAACCCTGAGATCATGAAGAGGTTCTGGAACACGGTCACTCCCGCTTCGATCAAGGGAGCCTCGGTTTCCTCGAACGTCGATCCGATCGTCACGTCAGCGGTCAGGCTGTAGAAGCGCTCGATACCCCAGGCGGACAAGGTCGCCAGCCCTAACGCCATCCCCACCATGCGCGATGCGGTGATCAACGATGCCGCCGCTCCCCAATAGTGACTGGGCGCTGCGCTCAAGGCGCTGACGCCTATGGGAGGAATGACCAGCCCGAACCCCAGGCCCGCCATGACCAGTGGCATGGTCAGCCTGAGCTCCTCCACCTCCGTCTCCCAACCACTCATGAACAGCAGCCCCGTTCCTATGAACGCAAGGCCCGTGATACACACTGTCCTCACTCCCGTCCAACGCAGGATGTAGCCTCCAACCACCGCTCCAACCGGGATGGCGGCTGTAAGACGAACCAGGTGAAGGGCGCTCTCCCACGCCCTCTTCTCCATGACGGTGCCGGCCATGAGGGGCACAGCTACCAGTGAGATGATCAACGCAACTCCCACGAGGAACTGAGTGATGTTGGAGGACAGGAACGCCCTGGAGGTGTACAGGAACGATGCCAGCAGAGGCTGGACCGTGCGCCGCTCGAACAGGACCAACAGGAGAACCAGCCCGACTCCAAGGGCTATCAGGACATACGGGAAGAGGGACTCTCTGGAAAAGATGGCTCTCTGGGACAGGCCGATGCTGAGGACGGTGAGGGCTGCTCCGAGCACGAGCGCCCCGAAGTAGTCCATCCTGGCCGCAGGGTTGGCACGGTTCGGCAGGATGGCCAGAAGCGCTATCAGGAAGAGGCTCTGGGGAATGTCCAGCCAGAATATCCAACGCCAGCCCAGCAATTCGATGATGGCTCCTCCGTAGAGAGGGCCCAGCACGGACCCGGCTTCCGCCGAAGCCGCCACGAGTCCTATCGCCAAGCCTCTTTTCTCCGGCGAAACAGCGGCCACAGCCATGGCGAGGCCTATGGGGACCGTGGCGCCGCCTCCGAAGGCCTGGACCACCCTGGCGGATACTACCCACTCGAAGTTTGGCGCAAGTGCCACGAATCCCGACCCGATGGAGAAGACGATCAATGCCGCATGGAACATCCGGACGCGGCCGTAGACGTCGGACAGACGCCCTGCCAGCGGCATCGCCACGGTGTAGCTGATCAGATACCCGGTTACGATCCAGGACGCCCTGTCCAGATCAGTAAGAGGGATCTCCAGGTCCACCATCACGGCAGGCAGGGCGGCGACCACCACGGTCTGGTCCAGGGCAGTCGAGAATACCCCCAGGCAGATGATCCCCAGCACAACTGACTGGGAAGATCTCAGAGATTGGAGGCCAGACCTGGCAGCGTTCACGACCCTGAGGCTATCTCTGGAAGTTGGATGTCGACAGGGGAGTTGATGTCCGTGATGATTACCAGCCGCGTCGTTTCCGGCGCATCTTCGTCGTAGAGTCTGCCGTCTATCCTGAGTTGCCGCAGGGCATGCGAGGCCTCGTCGACCCACACGGACAACGTGATCGCATGACCGGAGTCCACATCCGTGATGAGGCCCGACATATCGTCAGAGACGACATTCCCGTCTATACGGACAGCCTGGCCGCCTCCCACGGACTCCTGACCTGTGATCTCAGCGTTCTCGATGCTGGGCAGTATCTCGCTCAAAGTAACGCCTATCCCCCCGAAGTTGAAGGGCACCTGGTCCAGCGGCAGGGGGAGCCATGGGGCGTCCGCGGAGAACTGCATGTACGCCTGGTCCCCGACCGCCATCATTCCGACCTCCACGAATCCAAGACCGGGATTCACCAGCTCCACCAGCATTCTGAAGCTGTCGGGCGTTTTGACTTCTCCCTCCACGCTCTTCAGAGTCATCTCGAAGAACTTCGCTCCTGATTCCATCTCGTCAGTCATCTGGAATTTCGCCGTCGACAGTGCGGCCAGCTCTGCCGCCGCACTGGAAAGCACCTCATCCACCGACAACTCAGGGGTCGGCGTGGGTTCTGACTCACACGCGGCTGCCAGGAAGAGGAACCCCAACGCCAGCACGGTGATCGACGATCTGCGACCCACTGACGTTCGGATAGATGGAGCGAGTGCCATCATCATGTGAGGCACGGTACCACCCGCAAAAGACGCCGGGCAAGCACCCTCAGGAGCATTCAGCGCTACGCCTTCCTGAACCGCCAGCCATACATGATGCTCCCGTAGTAGTTGAACGACCGCTTCGCCGCAGGGTCGTCGAAAGGATAGCCAGCACCCATCTGTCTCGCAGTGGCGAGCCCGGAGACGAAGCAGGTTTCCTGGCTGTTGACCAGGGTATGAGCTCCACAGTGCCACGTTCGCCTCTTGCCCTGGATGCAGCGAAACAGGTTGACGAGCAGTACGACGTGTCGCACGTCATGGACGATGTGTTGGAACCACCATCGCTTGATGATCTTCCGCTCGTCGATAGGGCTGATCGGGTTGTAGGTCACCAGGCACGGCTTATCAGACCGGTGGGCCCACGGCTGTTGGTTGTGCATGATGTACGTGATCTCGTAGTTGTCCGGCCTCGCGCCGTACTGTTCGATGTGATTGCTCCGAGTGGTCAGAGCCTTCACTTCGTTGTCGGGTAGAACCGAGGAGTCGGAGTGGACGACCGTGTGGTTGTGCAGTTCACTCTCGTAACGTATCGACGAGAGGATGTAGCGTTCGAGGAACGAGGGTTCGTCCAAGATCATCAGCGTCTGGTTCGCATTGCATGCGAATATCACGTCGTCGAACGCTTCCTGGACGCCTTCCTGGTCCTCGACAACGACGCCATCCGCCCGCCGGTACACCTTGCGGACAGGTCTGCTCAGGTAGATCTTGTCCCGGAAGTTCGCCGACAGGTTCTCGTAGATGCGGCGTGTTCCCTGGTCCCACGTCTGCATCGGCGTGGCGGTCTCGATATCGAAGAACTCGAGGTACCTCGAGAAGAGCGCCGCGGGCATATCGAACACGTTCGTCGCCATCAGGAAGTTGACGAACATAGGTTTCAGGACCTTGTACCTGAAGTCTCCGGAGAACCCTCCGAGGTTCAGGACCGTTCCCATGCTGATGTAGTTGAACGGGTTGAGGACGTTCAGGCACTTGGACTGGGAACGGGTCAGCCGGCCGAACCAGCGCAGACGCTTCAACAGCCGCTGGAACTTCTCGACCTCATGCTGCAACTGCTCCCTGATGTCGGAATCGAAATCGTGGGCGTAGACCTGGTCACCGTACTTCACGCTGTAGCTGAACCTGGTGTCGACCAGTTCTATGCCGAACCTCTGCATCAATAACAGGATGTGGTGGTACACCGACGGGATGCATGCGGTGACGGAGATGTCGAACGGGATCGAGCTGCCGTCGTCCTGTGGCATGTCGGCTGTGACGGCATTGCCGCCGATCTGTTCCTGGGCCTCGAACAGCCGGAAATCGAACCTGTCCGGGTGATGATGCAGCGCCCAAGCAGCGCCCAGTCCTGAAACGCCTCCACCCACGATGGCGACACGCCGCGGCACTGTCCCTGTCTCCCCGGTCGCTATGGCCTCCTGCTCTACCATCGTCGCTGGCTGGAGAACCCGGCTAGCGTGTCCGGACGAACTTCTGGAGTCGCGCGCCCTGCAGTACTTCAGAGACGTACATCGCACCCTGGGAATCGACGCAGATCCCGTGTGGGGCCGTGAATTTCCCGGGATCGTGGCTGGCCTCTCCTCCCCAGCGCCACAGCAGGTTCCCTTCGAGATCGAGGATGCTCACCCGCGCGCCCAGCTCGGCCACGTACATGGTGTCTTCGTTGTCGATGTAGATCTTGCACGGCTGCAGGAAGTCCGGCCAGGTCTCGATGTGTTCACCGTTGGGAGTGAAGATCTGGATGCGGTTGTTGGCCCGATCACAAACGTAGACCCTGCCCTTGTGCTCCCAGACAGAGTGCACGAGGTTGAACTGGCCCGGACCTTCACCCGGTTCGCCCCATGAGAACAGCAAGGTGCCATCTGCGCTGTACTTGTGAACGCGGGAGTTGCGATAGCCGTCCGAAACATAGAACTCGCCACTGGGAGACAGGCCTACATTGGTTGGGTGGTGAAACGGAGGCCCTGCGTACTTCACAGTCGGGCTCTCCGTGGTATAGCCCGTATCGGAATGCTTCCCGCGAGTGCCCAAGGTAAATACATGCCGCCCGTCCCCGGTGAACTTGAGCACGATCTGGGGCCCGCGGTCGGTCAGGTAGACCATGTCGTCGGGGCCGATGCAGATGCCGTGGGCGTCCTCGAAGATACCGTAGCCCCACGAGTGCAGCAGTTTGCCGGAGCTGTCGTAGATCCGGTAGGGCGGATCTACGCCCCGGGTGAACACGTGGACGCGGTCCTGCGAATCGACCGCAACGTCGCCGACCAGACCCCAGATCCAGTTCGGTTTGAGCTCTCCCCAGTCCGGGACCAATTCGTAGGTACGCTCACCCGCATCGATGCTGACCATTGGTTCCTCCGCCGAACTGCTGCCGCGAGTATACGGGCTTCTCGACGGCTCCGAGAAGTTGAGGACAAGGGATGTTGCCGGAGAGTCCCGGTCCGTGACGGTTAGCTGGCCCGCGCAAATCTTCCGTGGCGTGAGCCTGGCGTTGACCGATCAGGCCACCGCCGCTGCCCGCCGGGCGTCCACCCTTGCCAGGAAGGCAAGTACCTCCGTGTTGAAGGTCTCCGTCTGGTCGAGGTTCGTGAAGTGCCCCGCATCGGGCACCACCACCAGATCCGAGCCTTCAATCTGGCTGTGGATGAACCTGACGTCCTCCAGGGCCGGGTCCTCTTCCCCGGCGATGCACAGCGTCGGCGCCTTGATCTCGCACAGGCGGTCGTCGAAGACCGGCGCCTGATCCAGGGCCTCGAGGGAGTAGACGTAGCCGTGGGGCGTCAGCGCCTTGATCATCTCCATGATGCCCTCGGCCTCCTGCGGGCCCCTGGCTGCCCTCAGGGCGAAGCTGTCGACCTCCCGGATGGAATGCCGGGCTACCGCTTCCATCCCCTCGGTGAAGGCCAACTCCCGCACCTTGGCCGTATTTCTCCTTGTCTCTTTGCTGTGGGCGTGGCCTGAAGCCGAACCCGAGTCGATGACCATCAGAGCCGCTACCCGGTCCGGGTGCAGCAGCGTGAAGCGCGTGGTGATGCCCCCGCCCATAGAGAGTCCACCGACGTAGGCCTTCTCGATGCCCATTGGTCCAGCAGGCCCAGCAAGTCCCCGACCGACGTGTCCAGCCCGTACGCCGACGGGTCCTCCGGAGAGTCCGACTTGCCGTGCCCCCGCGGCTCGAAGCGGATGAACCGGTACTTCTCGGAGAACGCCTCCACCTGCGGGGCCCACATGGTGGCGTTGCCGCCCCGGCAGTAGCAGAGCACGAGCGGGAATCCCTCGCCGTCGCTTTCGTAGTTGATGCCCACGCCGTTGACGGTTACTTTGGGCACGGAGGCCTCCTCCAGGTGTTGCCAAGTTGTCTCGGAGACGCGTTGGACTGTACTACGAACTTTTCGGTGGGGGTACTGGTGAGCGCAGGCTCGCCGGACGCCGTTCTCACCGGGAGCGCGCCCCCAACATGTCTGCAGCCCGCATCCCCGCGCTGTAGCCGCTGGCAAGGGCGCCGTTGACCGATGGCACGCGCGTGTAATCGCCTGCCAGAAACAGGTTGTCGATGCGCCCTGCAAGTTGCTCAGGGATGTCTGCCATCGCGGCGAGCATACCGGGTGTCCCCATGCACAGCGCCTCCTCCCAGCGGTACACGCGGAAGAACAGACCCTCGTCGTCGCCGGGAAGAGCGGAGCCCGGAGGCGCCTTGCGGCGAGCGGCGCCCAGCAGTTGGCGCTTTATCTCGTCGTCGTCGAGCGGGATGAGCTCTTTGGCACGGTCGCGCCCGATGAGCAGATCGAGGATGCTCTTACCCGGAGGCGCGCAGGCGGGGAGGAACGCGCACCGGTCCAGCAGGAGTGGGGTGTCGTCGTCCTCCGGGTAGAGCGCGCCATGCCAGCCGGGAGGGAGTGGGGAATGGTCCAGGCCTATCACCACTCGGCAACCGGTTGAGTAGCTGACGGTGCTGAGTGCGCGACGTGTCTCTTCCGGCAGGTCTGGGATGAGGTCCGGGACCTTCGTGCCGGGGACGGCGCAGATGATCGCGTCGGCCTCGATAGTCTCACCGTCTACGACTACGCTGGTCGCCGTCCCGTCTGCAACGACGATCTTCCTGACGGGGGTCGATACGCGGATCGCATCGGAGCAGGTGGTGGCAAGCGCTTCGCTCAGGGAGCCGATGCCTCGCTCGGGCATGTAGACCTTGCCGGAGTGCAGCATCGTTTCGCCGATGTAGGCCCGCATCAGCGCCTGGCCTGCGGGCATTGGGTCGCCCAATATCATGTCGAGGGGCCCTCTGAGCGTCACCTGCAGATTCTCGGGCACGCCGAGCCGCTCCAGGTAATCGCCGAAGGTCTCATCGTCGTCGATCTCGGCGAGGGGGCTGTCGCCGGCGAAACTCATGTATGCCGACTGGCGGTGGATCTGCTGCATCACCTTGAAGCCGGACCGCATGCCTGAGGGCGAGAGGAAGCCCATGGTGAACGCCGTACGCAGGTGTCGTACGAAATTCCAGAGCGATTGGTCAGGCGTCGTAGTAACCCACCGGCCATTCCGGTAGTGGCCGAACTTCATCTTTGAAGGGACCAGCGGCAGTCCCAACTCTTCACAAAGCCGGAACGCGATGTCGTAGGTGGAGGTGAAGACGAATGCGCCCATGTCCAGGGAGAACCCGTCCACCTTCTCGCCCTTGCCGCGTCCGCCCACACGCTCCTGAGCTTCGAGCAGGAGTGGAGTGACGCCCCGCTTCATCAACGCGTAGGCAGCGCTGAGCCCGGCGAAGCCCCCACCAACGATGACGACCCGCTGTGCAGTCATGGGTGCGGTTCCTTCAGATAGCCTTGGGCTTGGTGGAGCCGAGGGGACTCGAACCCCTGACCCCCTGCTTGCAAAGCAGGTGCTCTCCCAGCTGAGCTACGGCCCCACGTGTACGGCTCAGGATACCATCAGCGCCTACGGCGAACTGACCCCCGGCATCGGCAGTCCTT
Source organism: Dehalococcoidia bacterium (assembly GCA_965116305.1). Lineage (GTDB taxonomy): Bacteria > Chloroflexota > Dehalococcoidia > Lucifugimonadales > Australimonadaceae > Bin16. The sequence goes on from OZ220673.1 coordinate 1,494,439, forward strand.
CCATCGTCTCCTGTACGACGCCGAAACGCTCGAACGGTGGCATGAAATACGCACCTGCGATACGGCCGGAGAGCGCCGTGAGCAACTCACGGCTGAGCGCGATACCCTCCTTACCCCCGGCGTCGCCCCGGTACTCCGCGAGGTCGATGCGCTGCATCACGTCTTCCGGTACTACGATGCCGGGCACTTCGTTCTGCAGGAAGCGCGCGTGACGGGCGTTGCGGAGCGGCAGCACACCCATGATGACTGGCAGCGGGAAGCCCCCGAGCAGCGACCAGACACGCTCCACATGCTCCGCCGCGTAGACCGGCTGCGTGAGCAGGAAATGCGCTCCGGCCTTGACCTTGCGCTCCAGCACACGAAGCTCGCTGTCCAGGTCTGGGGCGTTGAAGTTCAGTGCCGCGCCGATGAAGAACGACGTCGGTTGGCCGATCTCTCGTCCGTTCGCGTCCACGCCCTCGTTGAATCCCGCCATCAGCCGGATCAGGCCGGACGCCGTCACGTCGCTCACTGCGGTCGCATAGGGATAGTCGCCGGTGAGCGGGACGTCGCCCATCACCGTGAAGACGTTCCGCAGGCCCAAGGCGTGCGCGCCCAACAGGTCCGAATGCAGCGCCAGCAGGTTGCGATGGCGGATGGCCATGTGCATCACGGCCTCGACGCCTAACCGCGACTGCACGAGGCTGCCAGTGGCGAGCGCGCTCATCCTCCCTTGCGCGCGCGGACTGTCCGCAACGTTCACCGCGCTGACGCTCCCGACCACGCCGCGAAGCTTGTCCAGCGTTCCGCTCACGTCGAACCCGCGCGGAGGCGAGAGTTCCACCGTAACGACGAACTCCCCGCGCTCGATGCGCTCCGCAAGTCCCGTGGGGCGGGTGGCAGGAGCCTCAACACGCCGTGGACGTGCCGCAGCCGGAGCGAGCGCACGCCGCGCCGAGGACTGCAGTACGCCGCGCACCGCGTCCCGTACGGCGGCGATGTGCTCCGGTGTAGTTCCGCAGCATCCACCGACCGCCGCTGCCCCCGCGCGCGCAATCTCGCGCGCCGTCTCAGCGAAGTACTGCGGCGGCGCGGTGTACTCCAGCCGGCCGCCCACATAGGCGGGAAGTCCCGCGTTCGGCTGAACGATGAGCGGCATGTCCGCCGACGCTGCCATGCGTTCGACGACGCTCAGCAGCAGGTCCGGGCCTATGCTGCAATTCGCGCCGAACGCAAGCAGCTCCACCTCGTTCAGGGCTGCGACCACGTCCTCCGGCGCATCCCCACTCGACGTCAGGCCGTCGCCTGTGAAGGTCATCTGCGCGATGACCGGCAATTCGGAAGCGGAGCGCACCGCATCGATGGCCAGCTTGAGCTGTGCCAATGAAGTGAACGTCTCGAGGAGGATGAGGTCCGCTCCAGCGTCGGAGAGTGCAGACGCCTGCTCCGCGAACACGTTCCGTGCAGATGCCGGAGAGAACAGGCCGGCGCCGGTGCTGTCCGGCGGCAGCGGCCCCATCGAGCCCGCTACCCACACGTTCTGGCCATGCAGCCGCGCCGCTTCCTTCGCCAGTGCGACCCCGGCACGGTTCAGTTCCTCGACGCGGGAGGCCATCCCGTGCATGCCGAGTTTGGCCGCATTCGCGCCGAATGTGTTCGTCTCTATGAGTTCCGCGCCCGCACGAAGATAGGAGAGGTGTACTCCCTTCACGATGTCTGGCTGGTCAACGTTGGCCGGTTCCAGCAACGCGGCAGTGAGGCCGTGTGCGTACAGCTGCGTGCCGGTGGCGCCGTCGCAGAGCAGCAGGCCACGGGATAAGCGTTCGGAGAGCGAGAAGTCCATGAGCTGGAACCTCTGAAGATTGTACCAGCGCCGCCCGCCGCCGTTGTGCGGAGCAGGCAGGACGGCTATCCTGCGCCTCTCTATGACGGGCCCGGAACTCACGATCCTCAACTGGCTGCTGGCCGCCTCGCCGGTCGTCCTCCTCGTAGTCGCCATCATCTGGCTGAACTGGAGCGCGCCGCGCGCCGGAGCTGTCGCGTGGTTGCTTGCGCTCGCTCTGGCGCTCCTCATCTTCGGCGCGACGCGGGACCATGTCGCGATCGCGAGTGCGAAGGGATTGAGCCTCGCGGTCTTCGTTCTCACCATCGTCTGGACGTCCGTCTACCTGTTCAACATGGTGGACAAACTGAAGGGCATCGATGCCATCGGGCGAACGATGGCCGCGCTCGCAAGCGACCGCCTCGTGCAGGCGTTGCTCATCGGTTGGGGTTTCTCCAGTTTCATCCAGGGCATCACCGGCTTTGGTGTGCCCGTGGCCGTCTCCGCTCCGCTGCTCATCATGCTCGGCTTCCCGCCTGCCCGCGCCGCCGCGATGGCGCTCGTCGGGCACGGCTGGGCCGTGACGTTCGGCTCCATGGGCTCGTCCTATTACACGATCCAGTTGGTCACCGGCATCGAGGGCGAGGTCATCGCACCCCACATGGCATTGCTGTTCGCACCCATCATCGTCGCGAGCGGCATGCTCGTTGCACACATACAGGGCGGGCTGAGCGCGCTGCGGCGGAGCTTGCCGGTAGTAGTCATAACTGGCGCGCTCATGGCTGCGGCTATGTACGCGCTCGCGTGGGGCGGCGCGCCGCAGATCGCATCCAGCGTTCCGGGCGTCCTCGGCATGGTGGCGCTCGCGCTGCTCTCCCGCACTCCGCTCCTGCGCAGCGCTCCACAGGCGGAAGCGGCGCCGGAAACGCCGCCTGCCGGTGCGTCGGACGAGCCCGATGCCCGGCCCATGCCGTTCATCCTCGCCTTCATGCCCTATCTCCTGCTCATCACATTGAGCGTCATATCGCAGATCGGCCCGGTGAAGGAGGCGGTGCGCGGCATACAGTGGTCGCTCGACTACCCGGCGTTCGAGACCGCCCAGGGTTTCGCCGTCGCAGCGGCGAACGACTACGCCCCCTTACGCGTGCTCAACCATCCGGCGCCGCTCATCTTCTACAGCATCGTGATCAGCACGATCGTCTACGTCCTCGCCAAGCGGTGGCGGAAGGGGGTCGCATGGGAGGCGATGAAACTCACCTACGGGCAGAGCCTCAGCTCCACCATCGGGGTGACGACGATGGTAATGATGGCTGTGGTCATGGCGGACACCGGTATGACCGTGCTGCTCGCGCAGGGTATCGCTAACGCTTCAGGTCCCATCTTCCCGTTCGTCTCGCCGTTCATCGGGCTGCTCGGCTCGTTCATGAGTGGCAGCAACACGAACTCGAATGTCATGTTCGGCCTGCTCCAGTTGGAGACGGCCAGGGAGCTGGGAATCGGGACAGTCACCATCTCCAGCATCCAGTCGATCGGTGCGTCCGTTGGCAGCCCGATGGCGCCAGCCAAGGTGCTCGTCGGCGCGGCGGTCGTTGGTCTCGCGGGGAAGGAGCGAGACATCTTCCGCATCGTCATTCCCTACATCATCGGACTCGTCGTCCTTGCCGGCATCGAGGCCATCATCATCATCGAACTGCTGCCCGCGCTATCGAGGTAAGCCATGCTCTCAGCCGCAACGAAACGCAAACTCCGGCATGTCGTCCTCGCGGGGACGATGGTCAGTTTCCCACTGCTCTACCTCGGCCCCGTAACGCTGGAAGAAGCCGCGGTAACGCTGGCAGGGCTCGCCGTGGGTATCGTGACTGCGGTGCTCGCCTGGTTCGCCTTCTAGAAGAGGAATACCCGATGACGAATGCACAGCCCGACAGGAGCTCCCAGAGCCAGTTCGGACGGCTCGCCGGAGCCTACGGCGCGAGCAAGACGCACGCGCAGCCGGGGGCGCTCGCCTCCGCTGCATCCATGCTGAGCGACCGCCGCTACGGGACTGCCGTGGACATCGGGGCGGGGCCCGGCTTCACCGCATTCGCCGTCGCCGACCACTGCGACCGCGTCATTGCAACTGACGTGACGCCGGAGATGCTGGAGCAGGCGCGTTCGCTGCGCGGTGAACGCGGAGCGCCGCAGACCGAACTGATGCTGACTGCGGCCGAGTCCCTGCCCTGCCGGGACGGCAGCCTCGACCTCATCACCTGCCGCACCGCCGCGCACCACTTCCTGAACGTCGACTCCTGGCTGGCCGAGGTGCATCGCGCGCTGGCTCCGTCCGGCGAACTTATCCTTATCGACACTGTCTCGCCGGACGACGCGGAAGCGACCGCCTGGATGCACGACATCGAGATATGGCGGGACCCTTCGCACGTACGGAACCTCGGCGAGTCTGAGTGGCTGGATGCCATCGAAAGCGCGGGCATGCGTGTTGCCGAGACCGCGCTGTCCCGCGTCGATCTGGAGTACCCCGACTGGACGGAGCGTGCGGGAATGCCTCGGGAGGAAGCCGCCCGATTGGGGCATGCGCTGAAGGACGCGCCCGCGGCGGCGGCGCACGCGTTCGGCATCACGCCCAAAGCCGACGGGCTGATCGAGTTCTACTGGCCGATACTGAGCGTGAAGGCGGTCAAGCCGTAGGGCTCTAGTCGACCCCGCGGAGCACGCGCTGCGCCGCCGCGACTCCCGCGCCAGCCTGCGTCTCGTAACCCTGGTCGCCGATCGCCTCTTCCAGCGCGCCGAGCACCGTCAGCACGTTGGGGCCGGTGCTGTTATGCCCCATCAACCCGATGCGCCATGCCTTGCCGGCGAGCGCCCCCAGGCCACCGCTCAACTCGATGTTGTGCCGGTCCAGCAGGTAGCGGCGCGCCTGCGCCTCGTCTATCTCCTCCGGAGCGCGGACGGCGGTGAGGCTCGGCAGCTGCACCTCCGGGTCTGCGACGACGTTCAGCCCCATCGCATGCAGTCCGGCGCGGAGCGACTCTCCGTTCCGGGTGTGACGCTCCCATCGTGCCTCCACACCCTCTTCCGCGATCAGCCGGAGCGCCTCGCGCAGCGCGTAAATCATGGAGATGGGCGCGGTGTGATGGTACGCGCGGCGGTCCCAGTAGCTGCTCAACTCGGTGAGGTCCAGATAGAAACTCCGGACCTTTGTCGTGCGGCTCTGCAGCGTCTCCACTGCTCGTGGGCTCAGCGTCAGCGGCGCAAGCCCCGGAGGCGCGCCGATACACTTCTGCGTACAGCTGTAGCAGACATCGACTCCCCACTCGTCCACGTGCAGCTCCACGCCGCCGAGCGAGGTAACTGCATCCACCACCAGCAACGCCCCGGCCTCATGCGCGACGTCCGCTATCTCTTTAATTGAGGTGGCTGCGCCGGTGGACGTCTCCGCGTGCACCACGCCGACCGCCTTCACTCTGCCTGCCCCGGCGAGCGCCTCCCGCACGCGCTCCGCATCCACAGCCTTCCCCATCTCGTGCTCGACCGCGATGACGTTCGCTCCGCTGCGCTCCGCGATCTCCCCCAACCGCTGGCCGAAGTAGCCGTTGATAGCAACGACGAACGTATCGCCCGGCTCGATGATGTTGACCATCGCAGCTTCCATGCCGGCGGTGCCCGTGCCGGAGATGGGCAGCGTCACCGGGTTCTCCGTCCGGAAGACGTAGCGCAGCAGCGAGCGAACGTCGTCCATCACAGCGAGGAAGTTCGGGTCAAGATGTCCAACGAGCGAGGAGGCCATCGCCTGCAGCACACGAGGGTGGACGTTGGAAGGGCCTGCTCCCATGAGCAGCCGGTACGGAGGCATGAAGCCAGCAGTGTCTTGCGTCATACGGCATTCTCGACAGTGTGGGATATGCCCGGCGCGAGGCGGATGCCCGGGCGCAGGGCGGACAGCATTATAGCAACACCTCTCTTGCCGGAGAAGAATCTGGCTGCGTTTCTAGTCGAAGTTTGAGAAATACCTACAACATGTTGTGGGCGCGTTCATCGTCTAGGCGCCCGGTTGCGGTGATGGCCTTGTGTTTACATGATGAACGCCTTGTCGAGGCAGCCCTCAGGGGCACATAAACCCGATTGAATGCTAGGCAAACGCATTGATTCTGTTTTAGACAACGTCTAACGTTTTTCCTTGCAACGCTTCTGATCGGAGCGCGCAGCGCGGAGGCAGAACAGTCCTATGTCCGCCAGCAACCACATATACCACGAACCGGTGATGACCGCCCAGGTCCTTGCCGGACTCGCTGTGCGGCCGGGCGGAGCCTACGTCGACTGTACCCTCGGCGACGCAGGGCACGCCACCGCCATCCTCGAGGCGTCTGCTCCGGACGGGCGCGTCCTGGGACTCGATGCCGACCCCGAGGCCATCTCCCCGGCAACCGAGCGCCTGCGCCGATTCGGCGACCGCGTGATCGTCGTCAACGCCAACTTCGGCACAGTCGCATCTCAGGCAGACGCCCACGGCTTCGTACCCGCCGACGGAGTGCTGTTCGACCTCGGACTCTCTTCCCGCCAGCTCGACTCGGAAGAGCGCGGGTTCAGCTTCCGCCGCTCCGCCCCGCTGGACATGCGGTTCACCCCGGAGGGCTCCTCCGCTGCAGACCTCGTCAACGGTCTGCCGGAGCAGGAGCTCGCAGACCTCATCTACACGCTCGGCGAAGAGCCACGCTCACGCCGCATCGCCCGCGCCATCGTCGCAGCGCGTCCGTTGACCGATGCCGCCGAGTTGGCGGAAGTGGTCGCGCGCGCGTCCGGCTACCGCAGAGGCCGCACCCACCCGGCCACGCGCACCTTCCAGGCGCTCCGCATGGCCACGAACGACGAACTTGGCAACCTCCGGCGTGGACTCAGCCAGGCGGCGTCTGTCCTGAACACTGGGGGGCGCCTCGTAACGATCGCCTACCACTCCCTCGAAGATCGCGAGGTCAAGCGCTTCGTGAACAGCGGCGAGGTCCGCCCTGTGATGAAACGCGTCCTCAAGCCAGACTCCGAAGAGATATCCCGCAACAGGCGCAGCCGCAGTGCGCGGATGCGCGTTGCCGAACACGTGTGAGTTGGAAGGGGACAGATGACAAACTCTCGTGAACAGCTCTACGCCGCCATAGATGTCGGCACAACCAAGGTCGTCACACTTGTCGCAAAGGCTGACATGGAAGGCGGAATGGATGTCGTTGCCCAGGGGCACGCGTCTTCCGCCGGCATGCGGAAGGGCATGGTCGTCAACCCGGACGCCATGAAGGAGTGCATCCGGCAGTCGGTCCGTGAGGCGGAGAAGACGCTCGGACGCAAGCTGCCACCCGTCATCGCCGGGGTTACCGGCAGCCACCTCCAATCGCACAACGAGAGCAACAGCGGGGAAGAGAGCAGCGTTATCCCGGAAGACGGCTACTTCACCCGGTCTACTGTCGACGGGTTGGTGCAGGCGAGCGCCCACAACCCCATCGGCATGCGGGTGATCCAGACGGTCCCGCGATCGTTCGAAGAGACACATGTCATCATGGGCGACGCGGTGCCCATCGACACCCTCACCGCTACCCTGTCCGGAGCGGGCGTCACCCTTCGGGGGCTCGTGCCGGAGCATCTCGCCAGCGGTGAAGCGGTCCTCAACCCGGAAGAACGTGTCCTGGGCGTCGTCCTTGCGGACATCGGGGGCGGCTCCACGGATGTCGTCGTCTACCGGGAGGGGTCCGTTTGGTACACCACCAGCATCCCCGTCGCAGGGCAGCACTTCACCACCGACGTCGCAACGGGACTGGGCCTGCTGCCTACCGCCGCAGAGCACGCCAAGATCAGGAAGGGCTCGGTCTGGTTCGAGCACCTGACCGAGAGGGACACCGCTGAGGTGAAGCCGGCGCTGAGCAGCACCGCTATCCCCGTTCATCTCAAGAAGCTCAACCGGCTGCTGCACGACCGGGCCGTGGAGCTCGTGCGCATGATGATGTACCGCCTCGCCTCCAACGGGATGGTGCACATCCCCTCAGCCGGCATGGTGCTGACAGGCGGCTCCTCGGCTCTGCCGGGGCTGACGGACATCGTCGCGGACTACGGCAAATGCCCCGTACGTATCGGGGCTCCTTCCTCCACGTTGGGGTTGCCGGATGAGCTGTTGGACCCCACCTATTCCACAGCCGTAGGCCTGGTGCTCTGGGCCATCCGGCAACGTCACATCAATATGCTCACCGAGTCCAGGTACGCTGGGACCTCCCCATCGCGGTCCGGCGGCTGGCTCTCCCGGTTCAAGTCAAAGCAACCAACGGAAGTGAGCGTATGAAACGACCGAACAGAGCATTCCCACAGCGGGAATAGAGGGCGACAGAGCGGAAGAGGCGTCCCACAGGCGATAGACAACACCACCAGTCCAGCAGAGGACCAGGCAAAGGGGTAACGGTTATGACCATGGAACTGTTTGGCAACGAGCAGAAGGCGGACATCGACGGCATCGCGCGCGTCAAGGTCATCGGCGTAGGCGGCGGAGGCTGCAACGCCGTTAACCGCATGTACCGCGAGCGCGTCCCTCACGTCGAGTACCTCGCCGTGAACACGGACGCTCAGCACCTCGTCCGTCTCGACGTGCCGGTCAAGATACGCATCGGCGACACGATCACGCGCGGCCTCGGTGTCGGCGGCGACCCTGAGGTCGGGCGTACTGCTGCCGAAGAGTCCCGCGAAGAGATCTACGAATCGGTCCGCGGCGCCGACATGCTGTTCATAGCCAGCGGCATGGGTGGCGGCACCGGCACCGGCGCAGCCCCCGTCGTTGCAGAGGTTGCCCGCGAGACCGGCGCGCTCACCATCGCAGTCGTAACCAAGCCCTTCCGGTTCGAAGGCCGCAAGCGCAGCAAGAACGCCGAGGATGGACTTGCCCGCCTGCGCGAGGCTGTGGACACCCTCATCGTCGTCCCGAACGACCGCCTCGGCGCGATGTGCGACGACGACCTCTCCGCAGAGGATGCCTTCCGGCTGGCCGACGACGTGCTCCGTCTCGGCGTCAAGTCCATCGCGGAGCTCGTGACGATCCCTGGTGAGATCAACCTCGACTTCGCCGACGTCAAGACCATCATGACCGGAGCAGGCCCCGCGTGGATGTCCATCGGCTCCGCCCACGGCGAGAACCGGTCCATCGAAGCGGCCAAGAGCGCCATCCACAGCCCGATGCTGGACGTCAACATCGAAGGCGCACGCGGCGTTCTCCTCAACATCACGGGCGGCACCAACATGACGCTCAAGGAAGTGCAACGGGCAGCCGACGTCATCGCCAGTTCCGTCGACCCGGACGCCAACATCATCTTCGGCATGGTGACGGACCCCAAGATGGACGACGAGATGTGCGTCACCATCATCGCCACCGGCCTTCCGAGCATCGAGCAGATGAGCCTGAACGACGACGGCATCGCCGAATTCCTCCGCCGCGCCATCAGCGACGAAGCGGACTTCGACCTGCCGCCCTTCCTGCGCCCGAGCAACCGCCAGGCGTCCTAGGAGGACCAACCCCCAGACAGCCAACTCCGCCGCCGCGTCCCCCACGGCGGCGGAGCGCGGAGCAGGTTTCCCCAGGCCTCGCTCCGCAGGTATCGTGATTCAAGACCCCCGTGAGGTTCACCTCCGGGGGTCTTCGCATGTCCTGTCACATCTGTGCCACGCCGGGGATTAACGCAATATGTGCTACCGCCGAAAAGAGATATCCCGATAATTGGTAGAATCTCTGAAATTGCCTATTGACTTTCCGCGCTGGTTGAAAAAGAATAGCGGCTGTCAGCGAAAGGGCTTTATCTGGTAGCCCGTGCACCTTAAAATCCCCTATATTGTTTCCGAGGCACGGAAGAGCCTTCCCTGATGGGAGCTCGGACCGATTCCAGCCAGCGAGTTCGAGATGCACTGCCCTAACTGTGGGGACCCTAACACCCGGGTAACCGACTCCCGGGACACCGGCCAGGACATCCGCCGCCGCCGGGAGTGTGGACGCTGCGGCGTGCGCTTCACCACTTACGAACGCATCCAGCACGCCACGCTCCAGGTCATCAAGCGCGATGGCAGGCGCGACGAATTCGATCCGCAGAAACTCCTTCGCAGCATCCGGCTCGCCTGCACCAAGCGTCCCCTGCCTACAGGCGCTATCGAGAAACTCGCCAGCGAGATCGAGAACGACCTCCAGGACCTGGGCAAGGCCGAAGTACCCGCTTCCGTGATCGGCGACCTTGCGCTCGAACGCCTGCGCCAGCTCGACCCTGTCGCCTACGTCCGGTACGCCAGCGTTTACCGCGACTTCGACACGCTGGACGGGTTCATACAGGAGATCCGCGAATACCAGGCAACCGGCGGCTTGACCTCTGAGCAGGAAGTCAGCCAGCTCTCCCTTATCCCCAACGAGTTCGCAGTTCCTACCAAGCGCACCGGTCGGCGAGGCCGCAGGCCCAGCATGACTCAGCCGCTCCACGGCACCACGGCTGGCGCCGGATAAGCATCTTCCCCCACAGCCTCGGACAGCGATACCAACACTTGCGTGCTCCGGCTCTCGAGCCGGGGCGACCGGAAGTGCGCTCTCCCCTGCGCTCTTCCACGTCTCCCTCCTCCGCAGGCCCCTCTCGACGCGCCACGGGAGCGGGCCATCGGGCCCCGTTGGGTTATCCCGCGGGGCCCGCCCTGTTTAAACCGCTATAATCATCGATGCACCCCCGCAGGGACACCGGACTATGGACGCACGCCCACGCATCGCGATAACCCTCGGCGACCCCACCGGCATCGGTCCGGAGGTCGTCGCAAAGGCACTCTCCCAACCAGACCTGGAAACGGATACTGCGCTGTTCGTCGTCGGCTCTCCCGCCGTGCTCGACCGGGCGTTCGACCTCGTTGGCAGTGACCTGCGTGCTCGGAGCGTCGACGGCACGGAGGACGCCGTGGCCGTCGGGCGCGTGAACGTCATCTCTCCGCACGACAATGACGGGCTCGCCTCCCTGCCCTACGGAGAGATCTCGCCAAGCGCCGGAGCCGCGGCTGTCGAGTGGGCGTCTGCCGCAGCCCGTCTCGCGATGGAGGGCGCGGTGGACGCCATCGCCACGGCCCCCATCAGCAAGGAGGCCGCCCGCCTCGCCGGGCACGAGGACTTCGGGCACCAGGAGATCTACCAGCACCTCGCCGGAGTGCCGCGCGTCCTCACAATGCTCCTGACGAACGGGCTCAACGTGGTGCATCTCACCACGCACCACCCCCTCCGCGATGCCGCGCTCTTCGTGACCCGCGAGCGGGTGCTGGAAGCACTGCGTCTCACGCACGACTTCTTCACCGCACACGGCATTCCGGAACCCCGCATCGGCGTCGCGGCGCTGAACCCACACGGAGGCGAGGCCGGGCTCATCGGCTCGGAGGAGATCGAGGAGATACGCCCCGCCGTCGAAGATGCCAACGCGCAGGGCATCGCCGCCACAGGTCCCGTTCCCGCCGACTCTGTATTCGGACAGGCCATCGATGGACGCTACGACGCCGTGCTCGCCATGTACCACGATCAGGGGCACATCGCCGTCAAAGTGCACGACTGGGCCGCGAGCATCACGCTGAACATCGGCCTGCCGTTCCTCCGCACCTCGGTCGACCACGGCACCGCGTTCGACATCGCAGGAAAGGGTGTCGCCGACGCGACGGGCATGGTCGAGGCCATCCGCTACGCAGCGGAGGTCTCGCGCACCGGCCGTCTCCCCTCCCCTCGCAACACGTGAAACACTCGTCATTCCCGCGAAGGCGGGGAATCTCGCCCCATACCTCTCCCATGGGGAGAGGTATGGGGCGCGACAGCGTGGGGGTGAGGGCCAGGGGAACTCTCCACCTCTACGAGTGCTATACTCTCAACACGCGCCGGCATGGAGAACACGCTGGCGCGTCCTTGTACAAGGAGGACCGTGGTGCGCGTCGGGTTCGCGGGCGGCGGAGTGATGGCCGAAGCGATGTTCAGTAGAGCGATCGCCTCGGGGCTGTGCGCTGCTGACGACATCAGCGTCGGCGAACCGATACCCGCCCGCCGTGACGACCTCGCGGAGCGCTACGGTGTTGCCGTCCACGCGAACAACGCGCCAGCGGTCGAGGGTGCGGAGATCGTCGTCATCGCGGTCAAACCACAGCACATCAGCCACGTCTACCATGATCTGCATGGGGAGCTCGATGCTGAGCAGACGGCGCTCTCCATCGCCGCCGGCGTAACGATAGGTTCACTCGCCGCGGGGCTGAGCCACGACCGCATCATCCGTGTCATGCCGAATACGCCCGCTCAGATCGGCGCCGGCATGTCCGTCTGGACCGCGACGCCTGAAGTGCCGGACGCCGCGCGGGATGCGGCAGCGTCGCTCCTGGCAACGCTCGGACGTGAGTGGCGCGTCGACAGCGAGGACTACCTGGACATGGCTACGGCCGTCTCCGGAAGCGGCCCCGCCTATGTCTTCGCATTCATCGAAGCGCTGACGGAGGCAGGGGTATTCGTCGGCATGCCGCGCGACATGGCGCAGACGCTGGCCGTCGAGACTGCGCTCGGCTCCGCCCGGCTCGCGAGCGAGTCCGGCGAAGCGCCCGCCATCCTCCGGGAGCGGGTCACGTCGCCCGGCGGCACTACTGCAGCGGCGTTGCAGGAGTTGGAGCGCAGGGGCTTCAAGAGCGCTCTCATCGAGGGAGTGACCGCCGCGTTCCACCGCTCGCAGGAGTTGGGAGGCAAGCGGTGAAAGCTCTTGCCCTCGCCATCATCCAGGTCCTCCTGCTGGCGATACTCGCGCATGCGCTCCTCTCTTGGCTCATCGTCGCGGGCGTGCGGAACGATGTTGTCGTGCGCCTCTACCAGACCATCGGTAACGCGCTGGACCCGCTCTACCGGCCGCTGAGGCGGGTCATCCCCATGGCGGGGATGCTGGACCTCACACCCCTGGTTGCCATCATCGTGCTCATCATTCTCCAGAGGGCTATCGCCAGCCTCGGCTGAACTGCGCACACGCAGGAAGGCACAGGTGGGCACGGCGTCCTATAATGCCGCTCACTCATGGCCACAGCCATCGTCTCCGACTCCAGCGTCTCCCTGCCTGCGGACATCACACGCGGGCTGCCGCTGTTCCTCGCGCCGCTCGAGGTCCGCATCGATGGGCGGGTCTATGCCGATGGCGTAGACATCGCCCCGGCGGAGTTCTATGCACGCCTGAAGTCGAGCGCTGAACTGCCTACTACCGCCGCTCCCCCACCCGGGGCGTTCCTGGACGCCATCCGGAGGGCAGGCGAGGCCGCGGACGAGGTTGTCTGCATGACCATATCGTCAGAGTTGAGCGCGGCGCACAGCGCAGCGGCGGAGGCCGTCCGGCTCGCGGAGACACAGCTCCCGCACCTCAGCGTCGCGCTGGTCGACTCGCGGAGCGCAGGAGCAGCGCAGGGTCTTATCGCGCTCGACGCTGCGCGGTCCGCTGTCTCCGGCGCGTCCATGGGCGACGTGCTGGCCCGCATGGAGCGGCGCATAGGCGATACCCACTTCATCGGCTACCTGGACACGCTCTACTACCTCTGGCGCGGCGGACGCGTGCCAAGGCTCTTCATGTGGATGGGGAGCGTCCTGAACCTCAAGCCCGTCCTGCAACTCTCCGCAGGGCGCATCGGCCTGGTGGAGCGCCCTCGTACCGAAGCGAAGGCGCTGGCGCGCCTGACTGCCATCGCCGCCGAGCGCACCGCCGGACGTCCCACGCGCGCAGCCGTGATGCATGCCATGGAGCCGGAGAAAGGGGCGATGCTCGCAGAGCAGCTGCGTACGCAGTTGCAGATCGAGGAACTCTTCATCACGGAGTTCACTCCCGCCATCGGCGCACACACCGGCCCCGGCCTCGTCGGTTGCGCCTTTCATCCCGTGGACTAACGACGCCGCGTCCGCTCCTGCTCCCTGTGGTACGCTAACGCGACTCCCAACGAGAGAGGCAGCGCGACATGACCACCGTGCGAGTTGAGCAAGGCGACATCACTCAGTCCGACGCAGACGCCATCGTCGTCAACCTGTTCGAGGGCGTAACGGCCCCGGGCGGCGGGACCGGCGCCGTGGACGCCGCGCTGGACGGCGCTATCTCCGCGCTCATCGCGGACAAGGAGATCACCGGCAAGCAGGGCGAGACCGCCACCATCCACACGTTCGGCAAGCTGCCCGCAAAGCGCGTCGTCATCGCCGGGCTCGGCAAGCGCGAGCGGTTCAACACGGATGTGGTGCGCTCGGTCTCCGGCGGCGTGGCGCGCCGCCTCCGGCAGTTGGGCGCGAAGCGGGCCGCAGTCATCGCCCACGGCGCCGGCATCGGCGGGCTCGACGCGGGCGATTCGGCGCAGGCCACGGCGGAGGGCACGTTGCTCGGCCTCTACGAGTTCAAGCGATACCGCTCGTCGTCCAACGGCAGCGACGACGGCAAGTCGCTCGACGACCTCGTCATCGTCGAACGCGACGAGCACCGCGTGCAGACGCTCGCCGCGGGCGCGGCGAAAGGGACGCTCCTCGCTGAGTGCGCCATCCTCGCGCGCGACCTCGTCAACGAGCCCGCGAACGTCGTCAACCCCGCGCGTATGGCCGAGGTCGCTACCGACGTGGCGAACGACGCCGGACTCCCCATCACAGTGCTGGGGCGCGAGGACATGATGGAGCGCGGGATGGGTGCGATGCTCGCCGTGACGCAGGGCAGTGCGAACGAGCCCCGCCTCATCATCATGGAGTACGCGGGCGACCCTGAGCACCCTGAGAACAACGTCGCCATCGTGGGCAAGGGGATCACGTTCGACTCCGGTGGTATCTCCATCAAGCCGGCGGCCAGCATGTGGGAGATGAAGGGCGACATGAGCGGCGGCGCGTCGGTCATCGGCGCGATGAAGGGCATCGCCGCGTTGAAGCCGAAGATCAACGTCTTCGGCGTCGTGCCCGCCGTCGAGAACATGCCGTCCGGAACGGCGCAGCGCCCCGGCGACATCATCCGAGCGATGAATGGCAAGACGATCGAGGTCGACAACACCGACGCAGAAGGGCGGCTCATCCTGGCTGACGCCATCTGCTACATCAAGGAAGTCAAGAAGGCGCGCCGAGTCGTGGACATCGCGACGCTCACCGGCGCGGTCGTCGTCGCGCTGGGGCACGTCGCGAGCGGTGTCATGGGCACGTCGCAGGAACTCGTGGACTCGGTGCTCTCAGCTTCGAAGGCCACTGGGGAGAAGATGTGGCAGTTGCCGCTCTTCGAGGAGTACAAGCGGCAGAACCGCTCCGACTACGCGGATGTAAAGAACACCGGTGGGCGTCCTGCGGGTAGCATCACCGCGGCGCTGTTCATCGGTGAGTTCACCGATGGCGTGGAGTGGGCGCACCTGGATATCGCAGGGACGTTCATGTCGGAGCGCGCCGCCGGTCACGTCGTCAAGGGCGCGACGGGCGTCCCCACCCGCACGCTTGTCCGGCTGGTGGAGGACCTGGCGGGCTGAGCAGCATGGTGGCGCTCGCCGCTCACGTCACGGCGATCCCCGGCGACCCTCGCCGCCCTCTTGGTCGGGGCTTCCCTTCCACGGGCCGCAGTTGGCTGACGCGCAGGATCTGCAACGGCTCGTCGCTGATGCACTCGAACCCGTAACGCGTGTAGCGGGGCGTGTAGATGCCTTCCATCGGTTCGAGATCGCCGAAGTGCGTATCGCCCTCGCCGAAGTAGCGCGCCCTCCCCGCGAGCACCATCCAGTAGCCGTCCTGGTCGTTGTGGTAGTGCAACGCGTTGCCCTGTCCCTTCTGCATGATCTGGACGGTACTGACCATGCTGTCGTTGTAGAGCAAGTCGTACGAGCGGCCCTTGTCCGGGCCCCGGTCGCGGGCACCGGGGTCTGCGGCGCCGGGGTAGCTGAACCGCTTCACCTCGTTCCGTGTGTCCTTTTCTCTCGCCTGGGACTTTCCTTCCACCGGTCGCAACTGGCTGACGCGGAGTATCTGCAGCGGCTCGTCGTCGATGCTCTCGAACGAATAGCGGGTATAGCGCGGTATGAAGATGCCCTCCATCGGGCCGAGGTCGCCGTAGTGCGTGTCGCCCTCGCCGGAGAAGCGCGCCTTGCCTGCGAGCACCATCCAGTAGCCGTCCTGGTCGTTGTGGTGGTGGAGTCCGGTGGTCTGCCCTTTCTCCATGACCTGGACGGTGCTGATGACCATGTGGTTGTAGAGGAGGTCGGACGAACGGCCTCTCGTGGGGCCACGGTCGCGTGCATCGGGGTCTGCGGGGCCGGGGTACCTGAACCGTCTCACCTCTTCGGCCATGGCGTTCCTCCCCTCGTGCTGCCGTTGCGCCGCCTTACCCGGAACTATACCCCTTCTTATTCGGGTGGACTATCGAAGAGGAATCCCGGTGTGCACGAAGGCGCTCCATCGTCGACTTCCGATGGTAGGCGATCATGGACAGCGAGAGCCAGGCTATGGAAAACGCCATTGCGGAGACCACACCCAGGTCGTCTGCGCCGTTATAGGTCAGGAAAGCACCTGCAGGAGCGATTATCAGGGCAAGAACCGTCAGCAACCGGCTTATCCCGGTCGTCTTCTCCATATCGCTCTCCTCCGTCCCGTATCGGCCATGAGGCCGTGCGCCACGGGCGAAGCAGCGTATCTGGAGGACACTCGGGAGTGAACCGGATAAGCGTGCGTAAAGCCGCCGCTTCGCCGTCCCGGCATGAGGCAAAGCGGCCTCTCCACGAGCGCCGTTTTCCTCTGTCGCAGGCTCCTCTGCTACAATGAGCGCTCCGTGGTGGGCGTGGTCGAGGGGTTAAGACGCCAGGTTGTGGCCCTGGAGATCGAGGGTTCGATTCCCTCCGCTCACCCCAGTTCTTCTCTAAGCACAGTCCTCTTGGCCTTGAGTTCGCGACGAACGCCGATGCTGCCGGAGTCCGCGTTCTGGAGGTACAACCATGAAGGTCTACACCTACTCGGAAGCGCGTCAGCAACTCGCGTCCGTGCTCGACGCTGCCCAGCGCGACGGCGCGGTGAGGATACGCCGAAGAGATGGCAGGACATTCCTCCTGCAGCCAGAAGTTTCTACCCGTTCGCCGCTGGACGTTGAAGGCGTGGACCTCGGCATCTCGACCAGCGACATCGTCTCGCTCATCAGAGAGGGCCGCTCTCGCTACGGCTAGCCTCGCCGCCCTTTCCCGTCTACGCCCGTTCGCATAGAATCCCGCAGGGCGCGGCGCGCGTCCCCAACACGAAACCGGGAAGGTGCAACATGGGCAGGCTGGACGACAAGGTCGCAGTGATCGTCGGAGGCGGCAGGAACATCGGCCGCGCCTCTTCCAAACTCTTCGCCTCCGAGGGCGCGAAGATCGCCATCTTCGACATGGAAGAGAGCCGCGCCGCGGCGGTGACCGAGGAGGTCGCGGAGCAGGGCGGCGAGTGCATGTACGTCGTAGGCGAGGTGCAGAAGGTTGACGACGTCAAGAACATGATCGCGAAGGTCGTAGAGCACTACGGCCGCATCGATATCCTCCTGAACTGCGCCGCCATCTCCGACCGCAAGCCCATGCTGGAGCTGGACGACGAGGATTACCGGAAGATCATCGAGGTGACCCAGAATGGCACGTACTACACGTGCAAGTACGTCGCCGAGCAGATGGTGAAGCAGGGCGACGGCGGCGCCATCGTCAACTTCTCGTCCGGCTCCGCGTTCAACGGCAACAAGAATCGAGTCGCCTACGACATGGCGAAGGGCGCCATCGTCACGCTGACCATGGACATGGCGGTGCAACTGGCGGAGTACGGCATCCGCACCAACGCCATCGCGCCAGGCATCACCGGCTCGCAGGTCGGCGGCATGATCGCGATGGAGGACCGGTCGACGAACAACCTCGTCGGCGGCCGCGCGGGTTACCCGGAGGAGCAGGCTAGCGTCGCCCTCTTCCTCGCCAGCGACGACGCACGCCACCTCTACGGACAGACCCTGCGGAACGACGGCGGCGGCTCCGTCGTCTAGCCCCTGGTTCCTTCCCCCTTGATGGGGGAAGGTTAGGATGGGGGTGAATCTATACACAGGAGAGTGTGACATGCCGGAAGGCTATGAGCGCGTCGCGTCGCGCGACGAAGTGAACGCGAGTGAACTGAAGGTAGTGCAGGTCGGCGAGAACCAGGTCATCATCACCGAGTTGCGGGGTGAGGTCATCGCATTCGACAACATGTGCACCCACGAGGAGTGCGACCTCTACTACGGCGCGGTGGACGAGGACGACGAGATCGAGTGCGACTGCCACGGCACGCGGTTCAACGTGCTTACAGGTGAGGTGACCGCGCCTCCCGCCGAGATCCCCCTCCCCATCTACGAGGTGAGCGTCGAGAACGGCGAGGTCTCGGTCGGCCCCCGCAAGAACTAGGTCCGCCCAGCGCGACGCTCGCTCCCGAAGCGCCGGGCTGAAGGAGGAGGCCGCGTGCAGGCCTACCATGTGATCGGAAAAGCAGCCCCGCGCGTCGACGGCGTCGCCAAGACGACGGGCGCAGCCCGCTATGCCGCCGACACCGACCTGCCGGGCATGCTGTGGATGAAAGCCCTCCGCAGCCCCTACCCGCACGCCCGCATCGTCCGCATCGAGACGTCCAGAGCCCAACGGCTCCCCGGCGTTCACGCCGTGCTGACCGGGGCCGATGTCGAGGGCGTCCTCTACGGACGACGACTGCGCGACGTTCCGGCACTCGCCCACGGGCACGTCCGGTTCGCCGGCGAGCGCGTCGCAGCGGTCGCCGCCGACGATGCCGAAACCGCACAGCGGGCCGTCGACCTGATCGACGTCGTCTACGAAGAGCTGCCTGCCGTGTTGGAGCCTGAAGACGCCTTAGCCGACGGCGCCCCGTTACTGCATCCCGACGTGCAGGCTTACCATGGCCTGCCTGCGCCCCTGCCCCAACCCACGAATGCGTTCGTCAGCGACGCATGGGGCCGCGGCGACCCTGAACGCGGGTTCGCCGAGGCCGACCTTGTCATCGAGGCTGTCTACACCACGCAGCGCGCACATCAGGCATACCTCGAACCGCACTCGTGCGTCGTATGGATCGATGACGACGGTCGACTGCAGATATGGGCGCCCAACAAGGCGCCCCACCGCCTGAAACTGAACCTCGTCGACGCCCTTGGCCTTGACCCCGAGCGCATCGTCGTCCGGCATTCGACCATCGGAGGAGACTTCGGCGGCAAGGGTTCGCCGATGGACATCCCCGTCTGCTACTTCCTGGCCCGGGAGACTGGTCGGCCGGTCAAGAGCGTGATGACATTCGTCGAGGAGTTCTCCGCAGCCAACCCGCGCCACCCCAGCGTCGTGCGGATGCGCACCGGCGTGAAGCAGGACGGCACCCTCACGGCTCACGAGGCGCGGTTCCTCTTCAACAGCGGCGCCTACGGCGGCTTCAAGCCCGTACCGGGAGTCAACCTGCCCGGCGCGAGCCACGCCGCCGGGCCCTACCGCATCGCCCATACACGCATCGAGGCCGTCCATGTCTACACCAACACCATCCCCGGCGGCTTCTTCCGCGGGCCGGGCGCGGTGCAGGCCAACTTCGCCATCGAGTCCCACATGGATGTCATCGCCCAGCGCCTTGGCCTCGACCCCCTCGAACTGCGACAGAAGAACCTCGTACGCGGCGGAGAGGAGCTCGCCAACGGTATGCCCGGACTCATCATGCGCCCCAAGGAGACGGTTGATGCCGCCATCCGCGCGTCCGGCTATCATGACCCCAGACCGCCATACGTCGGACGCGGCATCTCGCTCTCCTACAAAGACCAGGGCGAAGGTGTATCGTCGGCAGCAGTGACGTTCCGGCCCGACGGCGCGGTGCGCCTGTACACCTCGGTATTCGAACAGGGCACGGGCTCCTACACCGCCCTCGTTCAGATCGTGGGCGAAGCGCTCGGCGTGGCTCCCGAACGCATCGAGGTGCAGGCATGGGACTCGGACGACGGGCCGTTCGACACCGGCGTCGGCGCGAGCCGCGTCACCCGCGTGGCGGGACCGGCCGCATACGAGGCAGCCATCCGCGCGAGAGCAGAGTTGTTCCAACTCGCGACGCGTCTGCTCGGCTGGCCCGCTGAACGCATCGCGTTATCCGGCGACGCGGTGAGGCGGACCGACACGGGCGAGTCGGCGCCCTGGGCGAGGCTCATCGCACAGGCCGACGCCCCCGTCACGGGGAGCGCGACGAACAACGAGCACGAGCCTTCCCCCATCGCCTCGGCGATGGCGCAGGTCGCCGAGGTGCGCGTCGACCCGGAGACGGGTCGGGTTGAACTGCTGAAGCTGACCAGCGCCCACGACGTCGGCGTCATCATCAACCCCATCGGCCACCAGGGGCAGATCAATGGCGGCATCGTGCAGGGCATCGGGCACGCTCTCACCGAGGAACTCATGCTTCAGGACGGCCGGGTCGTCAATCCCAGCCTCGCCGACTACAAGTTGCCCTCGATCGCCGACCTCCCTGAGCTGCGCACCGCGCTCGTCGAGTCCGAGGAAGGGGTCGGTCCGTACCGCACGAAGGGGATCGGAGAATACGCAATCGAGGGCATCAGCGCGGCAGTGGCGAACGCGGTCGCCGACGCTGTCGGCGTCCGGATCACGGACGCGCCCGTTACCGCAGAGAAGGTCTACCGCGCGCTGCGGGAGCGCGACCGTCAGGGTTAGTACCCGCCCAGCGCCACGCTCGCGAACCTTCGCTCCATGCGCAGCGCCAGGTCCCGCGCCGTGGGGAGGTGCTCACTGCTGCCCAGCGCGACCACGAACGCAACGCCCAGCAGCCGCCCCAGCGCAAAGTCCACGATGGTCGAGCCGATGACGCCCACTGGCACGTCGTGCACGGCGAAGACGCCTGCCGCCTTGCCGTGGAAGCCGGATACCGGCACTTCCTCCGCGTGGAGCAGTTCATGGCCGCTGTCCAGCACGCGGCCCGCATTGCCGACGAACTCGTGGAGGAACGTGTCATCTATCCAGCGCTCGACCGCCTCTCCGTCGCGGAAGAGATGCGCCACCATCCCCGCGCTGACGATGAGGCCCGTCTCCGGCTCTTCCTCCAGTTCACGGCTGATCTCCCGCAGGTAGCCGCTGATGCGCCCCGCCTCCCCGATCGACTCTTCGGTCTGACCCGGGAAGCCATGCTCGGCCATCGTCTCGTTGTCGAGCTCTCCCTCGCGCGCAACGACGAACCCTGCCAGGTCTGGCGGCATGTCGGCGGGCTGCAGCAGCATGTGCTCCAGGTCAGCCATCTGGACAGCGTCCGTGGCCCTGCGGAAGGCATCCGTATGCTGGCTCTGACTGGTCATTGCAGGCGTGCTCCTCGTCGAATCATGCAAACAGCCTACCAGAGCAGGAGCGTCGCGGTGCATAGTACAATCGAAAGAGGCGCCCGCCCGTAGCTCAGCGGATAGAGCATCGGTCTTCGGAACCGAGTGTCGTGGGTTCGATTCCCTCCGGGCGGGCCAGCACGCCGCATCGAGACAGATCCGGGACCCACGGAACAACGTAATTCACTGTGATCGGTGTTCCCTGGGGAAACACGTTATCCTTAAGCCGTTACCGATGGACTTGTGCCGCCCGAAAGACACCCGTACGGACCCGCAGCCGACGCCCCACAAGTGTCTTCTGCTCCCGCGCGGAGCCGGGAGTAAGGAGATGCGCGAGTGAGCTTCCTGACGTCGATGGCCCTGCGCCGCCCAACCGTGACGGTGCTTGCCATAATCCTCATCCTCGGTTCGGGTGTGAGCGCCTATCGCTCGCTCCAGGTTGAACTTTTCCCCCAGATCGACTTCCCGCTCGTAGCGGTGTTCGTGGCCTACCCCTCCGCCGACCCGGAGGCCGTCGTCCGCTCGGTCACCGACCCTATCGAGCGCGCGATCTCCGACACACCGGAACTCGAATCGATACAGTCCACCTCGTCCGAGGGCAGGTCAGCGATATTCGCGAACTTCCGCTACGGCACGGACATGGCGGAGGCGCAGGCAGCCATCGAGGCTGCCGTAGGCGGGGTCGCCTTCCCGGACGGTGTCCAGGAGCCGGACGTCGGGCGCTTCAATCCGGACGACTTCCCGGTGATCCAGTTCAGCGTGATATCGGACAGGCCTCTGCCGGAGATACAGGAGATCGTGCAGTCGCGCATCGTGCCGGAGATCTCCGGGCTCGACGGCGTGATGGACGTTTCACTTGCCGGCACCGTAGACCGCAGCGTGCGCATCACGGTGGACGCCGGGAAGATGGCGGCCAACAACATCCCCCTGTTCCAGGTCGCGGGCGCGTTGAGCGAGAACAACCTGACGCTTCCCGCCGGGATCATCTTCGACGGTTCACAGGCCGTCATCGCCAAGACGACGCACACGCTGGAGTCGGTGGAGGACATCGAGAACCTCATCGTCGGAGGATCCGCGGCCGGGGTCGTGCGTCTCGCCGACGTCGCCACCGTCACTCTCGGTAACGGCGTGCCCGACAGCATCGACCGCACGAACGGAAAGCCTGGCATCGGCGTCTCCATCACCAAGCAACCTGACGCCAACACCGTGGACGTGACGACCGCGGTCAACGACGCGCTGGACGACATCGAAGGGCTCCCCTCGGATGTCGAGATCATCGTGGTGTCGGACCAGGGCCCCGACATCCAGCGTCAGATCGACACCCTGGCCAGGGAGGCGATATTCGGCTTCTTCTTCGCCGTTTCTGTGGTCTTCGCCTTCATGTTCACCATCCGGCCGACGGTGGTCCGTGGCTTCTTCAACACGCTCCGCCCCACCGTGGTCATCGCGCTCTCTATCCCGCTGAGCATCCTCACCGGCATCCTGCTGATGTTCTCGCAGGACATGACCCTCAACTTCATGACGTTCGGAGGACTCGCTATCTCCGTGGGGCGCGTCGTCGACGACTCCATCGTCGTGCTCGAGAACGTCTACCGTCACATACAGGGCGGGCGTGAGCGGTGGCGCGCGGCGCTGGAAGCCACCACAGAGGTCGGTCCCGCCATCCTCGCCTCCACCATGACCACTGTCGTCGTGTTCCTCCCGCTGGCGTTCATCCCGGGCCTCTTCGGCGCGTTCTTCTCGCCATTCGCGCTCACCGTCACCTTCGCGCTCATCGCGTCGCTGTTCGTCGCGTTGACGGCGGTCCCTGTCCTTGGCGCGTACCTCCTCCGCCCCGGTGACCTCCCGGAGGGCGCGGGAGACGAGGGTGAGTTGATGCTGCCGGAGACCGCCCTGCAGCGCGTCTACACCGCCATCCTCCGATGGGTGCTGCGGCGCAGGCTCATCACGCTATTCGCTGCTTTCCTGATCACGCTGTCGAGCCTCGGCCTGCTGGCCGTCATCCCCGTCAACCTGTTCGGTGGAGAAACCGACAGCCTGCAGATCGAGGTCACGCTCCCGCCGGGGACCGCCCCGGAGCAGACCCTTGCGGCAGTCGTCGAGATCGAGGAACGGCTGAACGACGTCTCCGACCTCTACTCGGTGACCATCGGCGCGTCGGAGTTCGGCTTCTTCTCAGGCGGGGGACAGGCCCGGCGTGCCGAGTTCTTCGTCACCCTCAGGGATGACGCACCAGAGGACATCGCCGGGATACTCCGGGAGGAACTCGACAAACCCGGACAGGTGGTCAGTATCACGGAGCTCGTGGACGGTCCTCCGGCAGGCGGCGTGGACATCGTCGTCACCGGCCCGGACTACGACGACATCGCCGCCGTCTCCCGCGACCTGGCCACGTCGCTCGACTCCATCGAGGACATCGTCAACGTCGAGAACACCGTGACTCAGGCCCGTCCCGAGGTTGCGATTGAGGTCGACCCTGAGAAGGCCGCGTTCCTCGGCCTCACCACGCGCCAGGTCGCCTTCCAGCTCAGCCAGTACCTGATCGGCCAGACCGTAACGACCATCACGATAGACGGCCGGACGTACGACGTGGTCGTTGCCGGGGACCCGCGCGCCTCCGGAGGGCTGAGCGGCGTGGGCTCTCTCATCATCGCCGGACAGGCCGGCTCGGCGCCTCTCGGCGAGATCGCCGAACTTGCCATGCGCGAGGGCCCCGTCGAGATCAGCCGCACCGATGGCGTACGCTCCGCCAGCATCACCGGCGACATCATCTCGGACGACGCGCAGGCAGTCGGGGTCCTCGTTCAGGAGCAGATCGACTCCCTGCAACTCCCGCCGGGAGTGAGCGTCGAGAGCGGCGGCATCTTCGCGGACATCGCGGAAGGCTTCCAGGCCGTCTTCATCTCCATGGCCGTCGGCATCATCCTCATCTATCTCGTCATGGTCGCCAGCCTTGGCTCGCTGCGGAACCCGTTCGTCATCATAACGACGCTGCCCCTCGCGCTGATCGGGGTGTTCGTTTCGCTGGCCGTAACCGGCCGCTCGCTCGGGTTGCCCGCAATGATGGGCATGCTGCTGCTCATCGGCATCGTCGTGACGAACGCCATCGTCCTCATCGCGTTCGTGGAGCAGCAGCGCGCAAAGGGGATGGCCGTCTACGATGCGCTGGTCTCAGGCGCGCGAGTGCGGCTGCGCCCCATCCTCATGACTGCTCTCACCACGAGCTTCGCCCTCCTGCCGCTCGCAGTGGCGAGCGAGGGCAGCGGCGGCATCATCAGCGCGGAACTGGCGACGGTTGTGATAGGCGGCCTGATGAGCTCCACCGGGCTCACCTTGCTCGTCCTGCCGATCGTCTACATGCTGTTCAACGACAGCATCCCGAGGCTCTTGAACAGCCTCTTCCGCCGTTCGCAGCCCGCCTCCGCGCCTGATACTGCTCCGGCTGGCTGATCCCTACCCGCGCTTCTCCAGCTCCCACGCGATGACGATGGGCATACCCTTCACCGCGGCGTCCAGCATGTCGGGGAACTCGTGCGCGAATTCGAACGTCGCGATCTCCCGCTCTCCCCAGAGCGGCTCCACGCAACGCACGACGTCCAGTCCCGCGGCCTGGAACGCCGCGAGGTAGTCCGACGCCAGGTGGACGTGGTTCCGGACGAACCCGCGACCCTCGGCGGCACGATAGCGGGCCTGTGCGCCGAGGATCACCGAGAACGGATGGGCGTCGGAGATGACCACGTGTCCTCCGGGCCGCACCACACGCGCGAGTTCGCCGATGGGCGGGCCGAGGTCGGCGCAGTGCGTCAGCGCGAACGAGCAGACGGCGAGGTCCACGGCACCGTCGGGCAGCGGGAGCGCCGAGAGGTCGCCGGTCTCGAACCGCGCCCCGGGGACCTTGGCTCTCGCCTGCTCCAGCATCTCGGGTGTAGCGTCGACACCGACCACCCGATGACCTGCCGCCGCCAGGTGCTCGGCGTGCCGGCCCGTGCCGCAGCCCGCATCGAGCGCGTCGCCGGCCGCGTAGCGCGCGACTATCTCGTGTACGACCGGCTCCTCGGCGAGCAGCACCGGATTGTTCGGGGCGTCGTAGACGGCTGCCCACTCGGCGTACCCGTCCGTGACCGTCTTCTCCCCCACGACGACGGGACTCGACCATGGCTCCTCGTCGAGTCTGCCCGTCATCTCGACGATGCCCTGCACCCGCGCCTTGACGACTGCCGGGTCCAACGTCCATGCGCGCATGATGCCGAGACCCTCGAAGCCGAGGATGAAATCGCCGAGCGTGGGGTGGTCAGTCATGGCAAGCGCCTCCTTGGTGCTCACCAGCATAACAACATCAGATCCCTTCTCTCTGAGGGGAGAGGGCTAGGGTGAGGGTGGATCGGGGCGAAGTGGGGAGGATGGCAGCACGCCTGCCTCCGCCGCCAGCCGCGCACGTACGCGCGGGCCCACGACCCCCATCAGCACGCCGATCGGCACCATGAACAGGAAGATCGCGCCGATGACATAGAACGCCGCCGACAGCCCGAACAGGTCCGCGATGCCGCCGATGGCGAACGGGCCCACGAACGTCGCGAAGTGTCCCGCGGCCTGCGTCCTGCCGAAGAACCGTCCCCGCGCGCCCGGCGGCGACACGTCGATAGAGAAGGCGTGTGTGCCGACCATGACCAGGGCCGCCGCCGCGCCGAGCGCCGCTGCCAGCAGCACCATACCAACCAGGCCGGGGCCCTGCGCTGTGAGCACGAGACCGGCGGTGGCCGCGAGCGCCCCCGGCACGAGCGCGGTCTGCACGCCCCACCGGTCCGTCGCCCAGCCGCCCGCCAGCGAGGCCAGCAGTCCGCCGACGCCCATCGCCGCTATCACGATGCCCAGCTGCGACTCCGCGAGCCCCAGCACCTCCTCCACGTACACCGGCAGCACCAGGTCCTGCACCGTCGCGCGCATCAGGTTCACCGCGAACGTCCCGACCAGCACGTAGAGGAACCCCGTCGCAGCCATCGAGACGATCATCGACGGTACGCTCCCCATGCTGACGGCGGTATAGCCCACGCGGATGAAGAAGCGGCTCAGGTACCCGGTTGAGCGCGGGATCGGAGCGCGGAGCGCCGTCGCCCGGACCTCCGTCGAGGTTATCGCCGGCGCGGGGGCGGAGGCGGGGCGCGCCGAGAGCTGCCGCGTCTCCACCATCATGAAGATCATCACGAAGAGACAGACCATCTTGCTGAACCCGTTGATGAAGAACGGGATGCGGATGTCGCCCGTTATCGCCCATGCCGCGCCGCCCACCACCGGTCCGACGATCGCGCCGAACTGCGCCCAACCCTGCTTGCGTCCGCTGATCCGCCCACGGTCCTCGGGCGTGGAGACGTCCGCCGTGATCGTCTGGTGCGCTGTTCCCCATATCGACGTGCCGATGCCCGACCCGAACCGGAACGCCAGTAGCGAGAGGTAGGTCGGCGACACCCCCTCCAGGAACGAGAAGACCATGCGGATGAATATGCCGACGGCCCCGATCCCGCGCCGCCCGAACCGGTCGAGCAGCGGCCCGGTGGTGTAGCTGACCAGGAACCGCCCCGCGCCGCCTATCGAGACCACCAGTCCGGCCAGCGCGATGTTCTCGTTCAGCTGGAGCGAGAGGATGGGGATGACCGGCACCGCCGCCCAGAGGCCGAGGCTCCAGGAGAAGGACATGATGTACTGCCCCCAGATGACGCGCCTGCGTGGGAAACCGGCGAATCGGGGGTCCATCTACGGCTCCCCGCCCGGCGCGTCCGGCGCGGCGGCTGTTCCCGGGAACAGCGCACGGGGAGCGAGTGTGGAAACGATGCCAAGCACAGCCGGAGCTTACACCCCTGTAGTATTGGTGTCGTTGACACTCCCGCATGTCGCCTTCCGCAGGCGAAAGGACACCCGATGACCGCGAACGACCCGCATCCCCGGCGCACCGTCGAAGTGCTCGATAGCGAGATGACGTACGTCGACACCGGCAACGGCGACCCCGTCGTCTTCCTGCACGGCAACCCGACCTCATCCTACCTGTGGCGCAACGTCATCCCGCACCTCTCCGGACAGGCGCGCTGCCTCGCTCCCGACCTCATCGGCATGGGCGACTCCGGCAAGGCGCCGGACGGCTCATACCGGTTCGCCGACCACACACGCTACCTCGATGCATGGTTCGACGCCCTCGGCCTCACCGGGCGCGTCGTGCTCGTCGGCCACGACTGGGGCTCCGCGCTCGGGTTCGACTGGGCGTGCCGCCATCCCGATCGGGTGAAGGGCGTCGCCTACATGGAGGGCATCGTGCGCCCGATGACGTGGGACGAGTGGCCGGAGCAGGCGCGCAACATCTTCCAGGCGATGCGCTCCCCGGCAGGCGAGGAGATCGTCCTCCAGAAGAACGTCTTCGTGGAGCGCGTCCTGCCCGCCAGCATCATGCGCACCCTCACTGACGAGGAGTTCGCGGTCTACCGCCGACCCTACCTCGAGCCGGGCGAGTCGCGACGCCCCACGCTCACGTGGCCGCGGCAGATACCGCTCGACGGCGAGCCCGCCGACGTAGTCGCGCTGGTGCAACGCTACGCCGACTGGCTCTCCACGAGCGAGCTGCCGAAGCTGTTCATCAACGCGGAGCCCGGCATCATCCTCACCGGCGCGCAGCGCGAGTTCTGCCGGACGTGGCCCAACCAGCGCGAGGTGACCGTGCGCGGCCTGCACTTCATCCAGGAGGACTCCCCGGACGAGGTCAGGCAGGCCCTCGCCGCGTGGTACGCGTCCCTCTGACTCCTCGACGCGAAATCGGAACGGGCGTAACGTAAACCCGTGCGCGATTTCCTTGCCCGACGCTTCGAGTTCTTCGTCGTCCTCCGGCGGCGGGACTACCGCCGCTACTGGCTCGGCCTCGTCGGAAGCGTCACGTCGCAGCAGGCGCTCATGACGGCCCAGGGCTGGCTGCTCTACGACATCACCGGCGAGGTGGTCGTCCTCGGGTACGTCGCCGCGGCGCAGGCCGTCCCCGCCATCGTCTTCAACCTCCTTGCGGGAGCGCTCGCCGACCGGCTGGACCCCCGGCGTCTCATCGTGATCGGCGAGGGCGTCGCCACGCTGGTCATCGCGGTCCTGGCGACGCTCGTGCTGATCGGACGGGTCGAGGTCTGGCATATCGTGGCCTCCGCGTTCCTCATCGGCATCTCCACGTCGCTCGACCAACCGGCGCGCCGCGTCGTCTGGCCCGCGCTCGTCGAGCGGCAGCAGTTCATGTTCGCGACCGCCCTGAACCAGGGCGTCTGGAACGGCACCCGCGTCTTCTCGCCGATGGTCGGGGCGATGCCCATCGCCATCGTCGGCGGCATCACGGGCGACTTTCACCTCGGCGCGGCGGTCGCGCTCTACCTCATCGCTGCGGGGTTCGCCGCGATGGCTATCGCGATCGTCACCATCACGCTGCCGGAGATGCGGCGCGCGACGGGGCGCACCGTCCTGCACGACATCGCGGACGGGCTCGGCTTCGTCGTGCGGCACCGCATCTTCCTCATCCTGCTCATGATGAGCTTCGCCATCGGCTACTTCGGCCTCTCGTACCAGTGGCTGCTACCCGCGTTCGCCGCGGACGTGCTGGGGCTGGGGCCGGAGGGGCTGGGGCTGCTCCAGACCGCGAGCGGCGTCGGCGGGCTCACCGGCATCTTCCTCTCGGCGTCCTTCGGCCAGCAGCAGAGCAAGGCATGGATGCTGGGCGGCGGCGCGGGACTGCTCGGACTCTCCGTGCTGCTGTTCGGGGTCAACGGCGAGATGCAGTGGTACTGGTTCGCGCTCGCGATGGCGGCGGCGAGCGGCGGGCTCTACGCCGTATTCCAGACGGCCTCCAACACCCTGCTCAACCTGCTCGTCCCGACGGAGTTCCGGGGCCGCGTCATGGGGCTTCGCGGCGTCATGTGGAGCCTCGCCCCGCTCGGCGCGCTGCAGGCGGGCTTCGTCGCCCAGTACACGAGCACCCCGTTCGCCATAGCGCTCGGCGGCGGAGCCGTCATCGCCGTCACCGTCCTCGCATTCGCATTCAGCGGGCAGGTCCGGGGCATCCACCGCCTCGTCGAAGAGGCCAACGCCCGTGAGGGCGTAGCGTAAGTGCCCGGGAACACCTCTCCCTCGAGGGGAGAGGTCGCCGCGCAGCGGCGGGTGAGGGTGAACCGATGGGGGGGGTGAACTGACACGGCCCGATTGACACGTATATAGGCGAACCCTACATTGAATGTATGGGCATAACACAGGTAACCACCACCGTCCGAAACCCCGCCGACCCGGAGAAGGCCTGGGAGGGTCTCTTCCTCGTCGACACCGGCGCGATTGACTGCCTGGCGCCTCGTCCCCGGTTGGAGGCCATTGGCCTCGTGCCGAAGGGCGAGCGCGTCTACAGCCTAGCCGACGGCAGCGAGGTGCGCCTGGAAATCACCACCGCCGACATCGAGATTATGGGCGAGATCGTCGGGGCGACCATCGTGTTTGGAGAGGCGAATGCCGAGCCGCTCCTGGGCGTGACCGCGCTCGAGTCTGCGGGCATCGAAGTCGACCCCCAGAACCAGACGCTCAGGCGACTCCCCTCGACAAGGCTCAGAGGGGGCTTCCGGCCAAGGCGATAGGCCCTACCGCGCCCTGCCTGGTCCCTTCCCCCTCGATGGGGGAAGGTTAGGATGGGGGTGAATCGGCGTCGAGCGGCGCCCCCAGCGCGATCTCCATCGGCGTCGAGATGATGCCGGCCACCATCTGCTCCTCCCCGCTCGGAGCGAAGCCTAACCGCGCGTAGAACGGCACCGCGTAGCGCGTGGCGTTCACCGTGACCCGCTCAGCGGCCGGATCGTCCCGGCGCGCGATCTCCAGCAACCGTCTCACGATCTCCCGCCCGACAGCTTGCCCGTGCATCTCCTTCTCGACGAACAGCAGGTCGATGTGAGGAACCTCGTACCGGCGCCCGACGCGGCCCACGCCCACCGCTCGCCCGTCGCTTACAGCGACAACCGTCTCCTGCTGACGCTCCGGAGCGCCCAGCCGGGCCGGAGACGCGTACTCGTTGAAATGCTCCCTGCCTCCTTCCGGAAGGTCCGGCGCGACGAACTCGTCGAACGCGCGCATCACCAACCGAACCAGCTCTTCCTCTTCTCCCGCACTGATGAGTCTGTAGGTCACTTCGGCCATGCAATTGTACTCCGCGTCCATTGCTAATTCCGGCCTCTCCTATAGTCCACCCCAAGAATACCGCTAGCTAGGCAGATACCTTTCCATCTACTGCATAGTGACCTATACCTCTTCCTCTAGTACCGCTAGTGGAGGCCGTACTAGGTCACTTCTTCACAATTCAGTTACAATACCCCAATGACGCAGAACTAAGGCGGCAGCCAAGGGAGTTTGGTTACTTCACAACCCCACGCACACATGAACTCCCTTGACACGCGGTCACATCGGTAGGTCAGGTGTACATGGTTACCATCGAGTTACCAGAAGTCCCCAAGGGCAATGAGCTAGAGGATTACGTAGCAGCATCTTTGCAATGTGGCGGATTCTATACCGAGAAGAGCTTAATTGAAACCGGCGATGCGACAGTGATGGAACTTGACATAATGGCATGGAGGCCTACTGATGGCAATTTCCAACATGCACTATTTGAAGTAAAAGGAGGAGGTTGGGGATTCCCAGATATATTCAAAGTCTACGGCTGGAAGATGTATCTACAACCCAGAGGTGTACAAGATGCATACTTAGTAGCGCCTAAAGAATCAAGAGAACAGAAGACTATCACATACATTGAGGATAAGTGCGCTGATATTGGTCTGACACTTGTTGCACACAACGACCTCGATTCGCTTCAATCAAGATTACGGGCTTTAGGACTAATACCATCGTCCATTGACGAGAATGACCACGAGACGTGCGGTTCTCCTTTTGGTTGGAAAGGCAGATGCAAAAGGTAGTCGCTGATTGGCGGAAAGACAAGAGGGACAGTCAAGGACCCCATGCCGTATACGCATACCAAGAGTTAATCCGAAATGGATTTCTGCAAGCAAGGTCTTTACGAGAACGCCTTGCAAGCATATACCAAGCCCATTGGAACCATCAGACTCTAGCGAAGTCCGTTGCTTCTGAACTCGATGGTAGTGGTTGGCATGTCCAAGACCCTCCTTCAGGAAGCCATTGGGATGCTGCCCTTTACCAAACCAAACATCCTATTGTTCAAGCAGTTCTATACCACGAACATCGGGCGAAGCTAGCAATTCTAAAGGGAGCTGTAGAATACGCGCTCCTGAAGACACATGATCTCCTCCCCAAACGAACCAGAATTAGGTTTCTTGGAATGGAACTGATTGCGGATTTCCTGCCCGAGAACTTCCATAGCGCTGTCAGGCACCTTGAGTCTATTGAAGGGTTCGAAAGAATCGCGAGTCTATGGCAGAGTTTTCTTTGGAAATGGGGAGGTTTCTTTTTGACTGATAAAGAAGATGAAGAAATTGCAGTGCTTGCTGATGAAGTAGGAATGACTACCTCTGCTGCATCGTCTGCTATGAAATTATACGACATCCTATTCCCAATTGCTACTGGTTGGTTTCAAGACATACAGGGCACTAAAATACTAAAGCTGTTCCCTGCTCCGTTTAGGGGCATTGGAGTACATTATCGTCTTGAACGGCAGAATACCAGAGATTTACAGGAGGCCTTCGGTCCACCAAGGTATCGATATCTGATGAAGAATTTATCTCAGTGGAATAACTCAACTGTAGACTTGCTACAGTATGGCGTCCCAGGCGCAAGCAGATAACTAGTCAGACGTGTTGCCGATTCCCCTTTGGCAAGCAATCACCCATAGGCGTGCTGGGGCTCCACACCCTCCCCCGCTCGTGGTAAAACAGGAGGGTCGCCGGAGGCGGCACGACCACCAAGGGAGAACGAGCACATGATCCTGATCATCGGCGGGATGGGTTTCATCGGACTGAACACCGCGCTGCGGCTGCTGGACACCGGCGAGAGCGTCGTCATCACGCAGCACAGCGCCCACCGCGTGCCCGACGCGCTGACGCCGCACCTGAACGACCGCGCGTTCGTCGACCGCATGGACGTCACGAAACTGTACGAGGTGATGGACGTCGCGAGCCGCCACAAGGTCGACAGCATCATCTCGTTCGCCGCTCCGCCCGCGCGCGGCATCAGCCCCCAGGAGGACTACCGCATCTACACCGCCGGGCTGCAGAACACGCTGGAGGCGGCGCGCATCCTCGGCATGCGCCGCGTCTCGCTCGCGAGCTCCACGTCCGTCTACGGCAGCCTTCCGGAGGGGCCGTTCCGGGAGGACATGCCCCTGCCCGTCCACTCCGGCACGCAGGTGGAGGCGTTCAAGAAGGGCATGGAGATCCACGCGTTCCACTACGCCGCGCGCGCAAACGTGAACGTCGTCTCGCTCCGCATCGGCTCCATCTACGGCCCCTACTACTACAGCATGTTCAACCCCATGAGCCGCATGTGCCACGCCGCCCTCAGGGGCGAGGACCCGGACTTCTCCGACAGGCCCGGCGGCGGGATCAACGAGGACGACGAGGGCGACTGGACGTACGTGGGCGACCTCGCGCGCGGCATCCAGCTCGTGCACACCGCCGAGTCGTTGCCCAACAGCATCTACAACATCGGCTCGGGCGCAGCCACGTCGACGAAGCGCGTCTTCGAGGCCGTGCAGAAGGCGCTGCCGGACGCGGTCTGCTCCGCACTCAAGCCCGGACGCACCCCCTCCAACGCGCACAACCCGGTGATGGACCTGTCGCGCATCGGCGAGGACGTCGGCTACGCACCCGAGCACGACATCGACTCCGGCATCGCCGCCTACGTCGAGCACCTGCGCCACAACGCCCAGTAAGCGGCGCTCTGTGGAGCCGCGAGGCCGTCGACGAGTACCGAAAGCAGACCCAGATCATCAAGTCTTGCCCCGCGAGGGCGCTCTAAGCAGCACAAGACGTCATGACGGACGAGAGACGAGTAATCGTAGTGGCCGCTGTCGGCCTGCTGGGGATGGCCGTTGTCGTCGGCCTCATCCTCCTCGCCACGCGCCCCTATTGGCCCGACCAACCAGTGCCAACGCCGACCCCGACAGCAACACCGATACCAACGCCGACCGCAACACCTGACCCACTGTGGCCAGCTCCAAGGCCGACCGCGACGCCTTGGAGCTGGCCACAGGGCAGGCCGCCAACCGCGACCGCGCGACCGAGGGCAACGCCATTGCCGTTTGGCTCGGTGTGCGTCGACTGCTCGACTTATGAGCGTCTGCTGTTCCTGGACGCCTGTGAGAAGCGCGTCATCGAGGCACCCACGCGCGATTCACGTGGTCGACCGGAGTTGGCCTGCGTGGAGTAGCAAGCCGCCACACGCCCGCAAGCCCGAAGTCCTGTGGATAGCAAACAGAGCGGCCCGCCGTCGTGCGACCACTCCTGTTTCAGGCCGATTTAAGCGCCATGGTGCAAATGGCCGGGGTTCGCCCGTCACATTTGTGACATCCGCCCATTGCGCCAACGATACCGCCCTTCCTACCCTGTGATGGCGCCCTGCAGGGACGCCGACCTACACCGGTTGAAGGGAGTGGCTCGAATGAGCGGAAAGAGACACAAACAAGCCCGGAAAGAGCTGCGGATGGCCCACGATGGACCCCCTGACGGCTCACAGCAGACCCCCGATTCACGAACGGAGGTGTACCCGGTGGACCGAAATGGACTCCAATTCCCACCCGAACTTTCCGATAGGCAGGTTTCCGCGCTCCCCTACCTTGCCGCTGCCGCCACCAACGAGGAAGGCGCGAGGATGGCGGAGATAAGCATCTCTACCCTGAAACGCTGGCGGCAGGATTCCGTCTTCCGCGATGAACTCCGGCGGCTGCGCGAAGACGCGGCGAGCCTCGCCCATGCCGAACTCAATGGCCTCGCCCTGAAAAGCACGGCGGCCCTCGCTTCCCTGCTTGAAGACCCCAATCCCCGCGTCAGGACGCAGGCCGTACGCATTGCCATTGATGCCGAGATCAGGCTTGGGGAGGTCGCCAGGAACGGTCGCCGCCTCAACCAGCTCCAGAAGGCCCTCACCCTGCTCAAGAACGTGAAGTAAGGAGGCCACGATGCCAAGCGGCATAGACGCACTGGAACGCTACCTCGTCTGTCAACTCGCCCAGGTAACCCTCGTCCCCATCGTCCAGGACTACGTCGACCGCTGGCGTGAGGCCATGGAGAGCGGCGGTCCCTTGCCCGACATGCTGGAGATCGTCGAGGCCGCCGCGGAGCGGGACGTTCCCATCCTCACGCTTGCCTCCGTCGACCCCTACCTGAGGGGGTGCGCCAGGGGCGCTCGCGTTCCTGACCCCGCCCGCGTAGTGACCGCCATCGTCCACGGCTTCGCGGAGGTGCGCTTCCCCGGGCGCAAGGTCTGCGGTTGCCCTGCGCGTCAGTCGCTTGAGGAAGCCCGCGTCCTCCCCTCCGAACGCCTCGCCTTCTTCGACGATGCGTAGCCTACCTGTCCGTGCGGTACACGTACCGGTCGTCCCAGAGGCCGTAGAGCGTGGGCGTGAGGTTGCCGAACACGTTGCGCACCGCGGTCAGCCGCTCCGACAGCGCCGTGTAGATGACCGGCGTCTGCTCCGCCGCTATCTCCTGCGCCCGGTGGTACATCCGCACGCGCTCCGCGTGGTCCACCTCCTGGCTCGCCGCGGTGAACAGCTCGTCGATCTCCGCCTCCCACGCCGTCGCGGGCTCCGGCTGGTTCGGGTACCACAGGTGGAAGTCCGCGTCGCTGTGCCAGAACGTGATCGCGCTGTACGGGTCCGGACCGCCGGTGAAACCGATGACCACGGCTTCCCAGTCGTAGGTGGCGGTCAGCTGTCCGACGATCACGCCGAAGTCGATGACCTGGAGGTCCACGCCGAGGCCGATGCTCTCCATCCCCTCCGCGACGATGCGCGTCGCGTCCTCGCGCACGCTGTTGCCCTCGTTCGTGACGAGCGTGAACGAGATGGGGTTGCCGTCGCCGTCCTCACGCACGCCGTCGCCGTCCGTGTCCGCCCAGCCGAGGCCGTCGAGCAGCGCGTTCGCCGCGCCGGGGTCGTACTCGTACCGCCGGACGCCCGGGTTGTGGAAGTCGCCGGTGGCGGGGCTGATGGACGACCACTGCGGGTAGCCGAGCCCGCCGAGCGTCTCCTCGACGACACGCTCCTTGTCCACGCTGTGCGCGACCGCCTGCCGGAACTCGAGGTTCTCGAACCACGCCCGCGCCTCGGGCCGCATGTACGGCATGCCGTCGGGGTCCGTACCCGGGTTCACGTTGAACGTCAGGAACGTCGTGCCGAATCCGGGACCGCGCCGGTGGATGGTGAAGTCGCCCTCCTCCTGCTGCGGCTCCAGCACGGGATACTCCTCGCCGAGGACGCCGTGCGCGTCCGTCTCGCCCGCCTGGAAGAGCGCCAGTTCCTCCTCCAGCGTTTCGACGATGTGGTAGACGATCTCGTCGATGTACGGGAGGCTGTGCCCTGCCCTGTCCCGCATCCAGTAGTCCGGGTTGCGCCGGAGCGTGACCCGCTCGCCCGGGGTGTAGCTCGCGATGGTGAACGGCCCGGTGCCGATCACCTCCGACGGGTCCGTGTTCACGTCCCACAACTCCCCGAACGTACCTGCTTCGACGTGCGGTTCGAGGACGTGCCTCGGGTAGATGGCGTAGCCCATCGAGCGGAGGAACGGGGCGTACGAGACCGGCAGCACGAACCGCACCGTGTAGTCGTCCAGCGCGGTCACGGTCATCCGACCGTCCTTCTGCTCGCCGGTCTCCTCGTCGGTGTAGACGAAGGTGAACCCTTCGCGGTCGTTGGTGGGGATATCGTCGTTGTAGACGACGCGGTTGAACGTGAAGTCCACGTCGTGCGCGGTGAACGGCTCGCCGTCGTGCCAGGTGACATCCTGCCGCAGGCGGAACGTCCACTCCAGCCCATCGTCCGAGTGCTCCCACGACTCAGCGAGCAACGGCTCGATGCTGTCGTCCAGCCACGAGGTCTCCGTCAGCCCCTCGAACACGTAGCTCAGATAGCCGGACGAACCGGCGTCGTTCGCGAGCGGCAGGTTGAACGTCAGCGGCTCGCTGATCGTCGAGTACGTGATCGTCCCGCCGTGCGCGCCGACGGCGTACTCGAAACTGTCGGCGTTGCCGCGCAGCCGGGCGACGATCTCCTCCTGGGTCTCGGGGGCCGGCGCGGGAGTCGGCGTCGGCTCGGCTGTCGGTGTCGGAGTAGCCGGGGGTAATGGAGCCGGAGCGCTTCTCTCGCAGTTGCCTTGCAGGAGCACGAGGACCAGCGCCAGTAACAGGATGAGCAGTGCCACGGTATGTCTCCCTTCTCGATGCCGTTTCCGCTTCATACAGTATAGTGAAGGCGCGCCGGCAGACCCGGCGCACCCATTCCGGGAAGTCCCAACGAGGGGAGGAGAGCGATGGCCATCGAGATCAACCCGTTCCAACTGCCGGACGACCAGAAGGGCTGGCGCGGCATGGAGGTCCACGGAAAGCCGCGTCGGCGCGTCTACACCGTGCTGGAGACCGACCAGGTGCTCGTCACCGCGCTTCTCCAGATCCCCGGCGAACCCGGCGTGCGCCACAGCCACGAGACCGGCGAGCTCTCCTTCCGCTGGGGCGGCGACATGACGCCGTTCATCACCTGGCATCCTCCCGGCGAGTGGCACGGTGGCATCGCCGAGGTGCGCGCCAGCAAGGCCCAGGAGGTCGCGGACGGCGTCGCGCTGCTGCGCTCGCAACTCAAGAGCGGGGCGGCGGAGGTGGAGTCGCTGCTCCGCATCGCCGAGACGCTGCAGGAGCAGATCGACGCGCTGCAGCACCAGGCGCGCAACGCCAAGGGCCCTGCGGGAGGCCCCGGCCTGCTGATAGACCTGCTCTTCCCGCCGTTCAAGACGACGATAGACGACCCCACCTACCCCGAGGTGCGCACCATCACCGGACAGTGGTACGACTGAGCGCCCCGCCCGCATGGCCGCATCCGTCCGAAGCATCTACGCCCTGCGCCACCGCGTCTTCTACGGCTGGCGCATGGTCGCCGCATCGTTCTTCAACCAGATCATGCACTCGTCCCTGCTCTTCCTCTCGCAGGGCTTCTACGTCGTGCAGTTCGAGTCCACGTTCGGGTGGAGCCGGGGCGCGGTCTCATGGGCGTTCGGGCTGCTCCGCATCGAGACCGGACTGCTCGGCCCCATCCAGGGCTGGCTGCTGGACCGCTTCGGCCCGCGACCGCTCATGCGCGCCGGCACGCTCCTGTTCGGCGTCGGGCTCATCCTGCTCGGACAGATACAGGAGCTGTGGCACCTCTTCGCCGCGCTCACCGTCATCGCGGTAGGCACGAGCCTCGCCAGCTTCCTCACCATCAACACGGCGCTGGCCCACTGGTTCATCCGCAAGCGCGCCCGCGCCATGTCCGTCACTTCCATCGGCTTCGCGGGCGGCGCGGTCGTGGCTCCCCTTATCGCATGGGCCATCACGACGTTCGGGTGGCGGGAGACCGCCGTCTTCTCCGGCATCCTCTCGTTCTGCATCGGCCTGCCGCTCGCCCAGCTGTTCCGGCGCAGCCCGCAGGAGCTCGGGCTGAACCCGGACGGCGACAGCGACGAGGTCGCCGCCCGCCACGCAGCCGCACGCCGCGCAGCAGGCACCGACTACGACTTCACGCTGCGCGAGGCGATCCGCGACCGCTCCTTCTGGCTCGTCTCCAGCGGGCACGGGCTCGCACTACTGGTCGTCGGCACCATCCCCGTGCACCTGGTCCCTCACCTGGTGGAGAGCGACGAGTGGAACCTCGCCCGAGCCGCGCTCCTCTTCCCGGGTCTCATGGTCGCGCAGGTCATCGGCCAGGTGAGCGGCGGCATCATGGGCGACCGCTATCCGAAACGACTGCTCGCAGGCCTGGCGATGCTCGGGCACGGCACGGGCATCTGCCTGCTGGCATGGTCCAGCAGCGTGCCGGTCGTGGTGGTGGCGATACTGCTGCACGGGGTGTCGTGGGGGATGCGCGGCCCGCTGATGATGGCGCTGCGCGCGGACTACTTCGGGCTGCGGCAGTTGGGCAAGATCGCCGGATGGTCGAACACCATCACGGCGAGCGGCAGCATCATCGGGCCGGTCTACGCGGGCATCATGTACGACGCGCGGGGCGACTACGTCTTCGCGTTCCTCTCGCTCGGCATGGTGACGATCGTGGGCTCGCTGACGTTCTTCCTCGCCCGGCGCCCCCCGCTCCCCGCGCGAGCACGGGCCGCGCAGGCAGGCTAGGCTAACGGGCGAGGCCCCACGCGGCCTGCTCGTTGCCCTGCTCCGCGAGACGCGACGCCACAGACGCGATGAGGCTCCCCATCGCCGTCTCCGACCAGAACCAGCGCTGCAGCTCATCGTCGTGGTCGTCCGGGCGCTGGGAGAAGCGCGCCTCCATGAAGAACGCCTTGAGGTCGTCGCTGGCGAGGCGCAGGAACCGTACCGGTTCGACCCCCTCCGGCATCCGCTCGTATGTCGCTTCCTCTCCGGCGGCGAACGCCTGCAGATGGCGAACGAGGCCGCGGAACTGCCGCTGCGGTACACCGCTGAGCCCTACCATCGTCCGGCCCTCGTGTTCGTCCACCCACCGCTCGTAGTAGCCGCGGAGCGCCGTCACTTCGTCGGCGGGGTCGCCGTCGCGGTTCGCCGCGTCCGCCTGCGCGGCGCTCGCCTGCAGCAACACCGGCGGAGCGTCGGCGTCCTCCGGGAACTCGGCCAGGACGGGCGTATCGTTCTCCGACAGCAGGCCCAGCGCGGCGGAGAGCACCTTCTGCTGGAACGGCGGATCGTCCGGGTTGCCGAGCGCGAACCCGAACGGGAACGGCACCCAGAGCGTCCGGGGCGGCTTCACCCGCTGGGCATGCTCCCTGATAAGCGCGATGGTGACGGTCGGCAGACCGGTCTCCTCGATGGCACGCGCGAGCACACTGACCGTGTGCGTGCAGTTCGGTCAGGTCGGCGTCAGGAAGGCAGCATCGGCGCCTTCCTCCAGCAGCAGACGCCCGACCTCAGGTCCGGTCTCCTCCTCGATGCGGCGCGGGCTGCGCTGCGCCCCCATGAACGAGTAGTAGTTCTCCGTGACGGAGCCGATCTCTCCGCGCTCCGCCATCTCCCGCAGCCGGTCTATGGGGAACGTAACGTTCACGTCCCGCATGATGCCCGTACGGTCGAACCCGATGCTCATGTGGCTCTGGATGATCCCCGATGCAGGCGCGGACGACGGGATGACGCGGTACGTCTGGTCCCCGCCGGAGAAGGGCGTGTCGTCGCGCAGGTGCAGGCCCGCCGTCGTCACGAGCGCGATCTTCGCCTCGGTCAGCGGCTTCGACATCACCGCGCAGGGCGAGTCGTCGTGGTCGAAGGCGGGGAAGTTCAGCATCCCCTGCCGCGTGAGGTCAGGGAGATCTTCGAGTCTCGGCATGGGCTACTCCTCCTCGTCGATGCCGTCCACGGACGAGCGCGACTGCTTCCGGCTCCCGCGCCGACGCTTCTCCGCCAGCCGCTGCTCAACCGACGCCTGCGACGGACGCGTGGCCCGGCGTGCGCGCGGAGGCACGGCGGCGTTGCGCAGGATGCTCACGAGCCGCTCGACGGCGTCGTCCCGGTTGCGCTCCTGACTGCGGTAGCGCTGCGCCTTGATGATGAGCACGCCGTTCGGGGTAAGCCTGCGCCCTGCGGCACTGCGCAGGCGGCGCTTCACCTCGTCCGGCAGGGACGGCGAGCCCGCAGCGTCGAAGTGCAGGTGTGCGGTGGTGGCCACCTTGTTCACGTTCTGCCCGCCGGGCCCGGCAGAGGTGACGTAGTGGAACTCCAGTTCGTGCTCGGCCAGATGGATGTCGTCGGTGATAGGGATCATGTTTCCATGGTAACGCCTGCGCCCTCCGCGTTGACAGACCCCCGCCTGCTGCTATGCTCGCCTCACACCCACCCTGCCAAGGAGTACGCATGGCGCGCAGCAGCAACAGCATCCGGTTCGGACTCAACCCGCGAGGACTCCCCTACGACCGCGTCGTCGCGGTAGCGCAGGCCGCCGAGGCCGCAGGGTTCCAGAACATCTCGTTCAGCGACAGGCCGCCCGAGAACAACCTGGAAGGGTGGACGCTCGCGACAGCGGTGGCGCTGCAGACGGACCGGCTCCGCGTGACGCACTCCACGCTCAACGTTCCCTTCCGC
Organism: Dehalococcoidia bacterium; assembly: GCA_965116305.1. Lineage (GTDB taxonomy): Bacteria > Chloroflexota > Dehalococcoidia > Lucifugimonadales > Australimonadaceae > Bin16. Next base: position 1,534,837 of record OZ220673.1, read on the forward strand.
AACCCGGCGATGCTCTCCAAGATGGCGACGGCGCTCGACCACATCACCGGCGGCGACCGGCTGATCCTGACGCTCGGCACGGGCATCCAGGAGAACCACTTCACCACCTACGGCATCGAGTTCGGCACGCCCGGCGAGCGGGTGGACGGCCTGATAGACGCCATCGAGATCCTGCGGGGCACGTGGGCGAACGAGCAGTTCACCTACTCCGGCAAGCGCTACAGCGTCGAGGACGCGACCGTCACCCCGCAGCCCGTCAACGGCACGATCCCCATCTTCCTCGGCGCCGCGCTGCCGCGCATGCTCCGCCTCACAGGACGCGTCGCCGACGGCTGGATCCGCAACGGAGGCTGGCCGTCCGACCTCGAGGCCTACCGCGGGCAGCTCGCCGCGGTCGAGGAGGCAGCGAACGCCGCAGGACGCGACCCCGCGTCGCTGCACCGCGTCGTGAACTGCAACGCCTACGTCGGCGACGAGGACCCGTCGACGAAGCTCGCGACGGTGTTCGGCAACCCCGGGGGGTTGATGGGAACGGCGGAGCAGGTGCTGGAGACCGTCGAGCAGTACCGCGAGGCCGGCGTCGACACGTTCCACGTCCAGTTCCAGAACGACATCATCGACGAGCAGATCCCTGCGTTCGGAGAGGCAATCATCGCGAAGGCGAGTTGAGCCGCGCTGCGGATGCCCGCTCGTGGTTCGACAGGCTCACCATGAGCGGCTCTTACGCCTTGCGCAGCGCGCGGCCCGGCAGTGCGCCCGTGTGCCGTCCCTGCTCCCACACGAGCGTTCCATTGACGAACACGTACTCGATGCCCGTCGCCAACTGCTTCGGCGACTCGAACGTGGCTTGCGCACGCACACGGTCCGGGTCGAACACCACCACGTCGGCCTTCGCGCCGTCGCGCAGCACACCGCGGTCGCGCAGCCCCAGCCGCCGAGCCGAAGCGCCCGTCATCTTGTGGACCGCCTCCTCGAGGCGCAGCGTCCCTTCCTCGACCGCCTGCCCCAGCAGGTACGGGAACGTGCCGTAGGTGCGCGGGTTCGGCATGTCGCCGGTCATCAGTCCGTCGCTGCCGACCATCTGCGCCGGATGCGCCATGATGGTGCGCACGTTGTCCGGGTTGCCGGTGCGGGCGACGAACGCCACCTCCAGATGCTCCTCTATGAGCAGGTCGCAGATGGTGTCCACCATCCGCTTTCCCTGGGCGTCCGCCATGTCCTGCAGCGAACGCCCCTCCCACTCCTTGTTCTTCTCGGAACCGACGTGGGCGAACATGTAGTCCGCCAGCGAGCCTCCCCATTGTGGATAGACGCCGTCCGCTATCCGGTCGCGCACGTCCTTGTCGGCGATGCGCTGCAGCAGCATGTCCGGCCCGCCCTCGTGCACCCACGGCGGGATGAGGGACAGCAGAATCGTGCTCGCCGCGGGGTACGGGTACTGGTCGAACGTCACGTCGACGCCAGCGGAGCGAGACTCGTCCACGAGCGCAACCATCCGTTCGCCCATGCCGGGGACGGGGTTGTGGTAGTGCGATATCTGCACCGGCGCGCCCGACTCCCTGCCGACCGCGACCGCCTCGCGGAAGGGATCGAGCAGGCCATCACCGAGCGCATAGCGGCTGTGCGTCACGTAGATGCCGCCGTACGGCGCGACAGCCCCGGCAATCTCAGTCAACTCGTGCGTATCACTGTAGATGTTCGGCACGTACGTCAGACCGGTGGAGAAGCCGAATGCGCCGTCGCGCATCCCCTGCACCGCCAGCTCCCGCATCCGCGCCAGCTCAGCGTCTGTCGGCAGACGGTTCGCCCATCCCATCGCCTCGATGCGGAGCGCCGCGTGCGGCACGAAGTAGACGACGTTGCACGACGACGCGCCCTCGAACAGGTCGAGGAACGACGCCACCGACGTCCATTCGGTGTCCTCGGGCGGGCGTCCGTTCACGGCGGCGAGATAGTCGACGAGGTGTTGCCGGTTGACAGGAGAGATGGGCGCGTAGGAGAGGCCGTCCTGCCCCAGCGCTTCCGTCGTCACGCCCTGGCTGACCTTCGGCTCGTGGCGCGGCGACGCTAGCAGCGCGAAGTCGGAGTGGGAGTGCATGTCGATGAAGCCGGGGCAGACCGCCATACCGGACGCGTCTATCGTGCGTCCCGCCTCCACGTTCGACACGTCGCCTTCGAGCACCGTGACGGTGTCGGCCTCGATGCCGACTGCGGCACGGAACCACGCGCGTCCCGCGCCGTCGATCACCTTCCCGTTCACGATGAGCGTGTCGAACATGCGTAGCCCGGGCTGCTGCCCTGCCCCTAATCCGCGTGACGACCGCGGCTCGCGGCCTGCGACACCTGCACCGCCCGCTGGGCCATGACCGCTTCCGCCAGCGTGTGGAACCGCCCCGAGACCACCTTGAGCACTTGGCCGAGCAGTCGATAGCCGACGTGCGGATCGCGCACGCACAGGTCCGCAAGCTGCGAACCCTCGAACCGCGCGAGTGTTGCATCCGTCACGCATACGGCGGTGAGCGAGTAGACGAACGGCTCCACGAGCGCGGACCAGCCGAATATCTGGCCAGCCTTGGCAGTGGAAACCTTGCGGTGCGGAGTGTCGATGCCCCACCACTCCGGAACGTTCATGCGCAACTCGACCTCGCCGTCGAGGGCGACATAGAGGTGCTGGGCATACTCCCCGCTTCTGAACAGTTCGCTGCCCGCTTCGGCGGTGACGGTCGTCGCCAGGTCCTGGAAACGCTCGATGTGGATGGGGCTGAAACCCTTGAGCAACTCGCTGTGTGCTAGCACATTCTCCAACGCGGCCCTCCCAGCAGCGATCGTGTTGTCAGCAACGGACCACGCCACACGCAGTGCGGCCTGATAGGAAAATAGCGTAGCAGATGAGGCATTCTCCAGTGCAGGTTCACGGCGAGAGATCGATGACGATATTCCCTATCGCGGCGTTGCTCTCCTGCAGTTCATGCGCCGCCGCGATGTCGTCCAGCGGCATGACGGCCGCGATGGGGTGCGTCAACGTACCGGCCACGGTGGCGCTCGCGATGTCCTCCACCGCCTGCTGCTTGGCCGACTCCGGCTCCGAGTAGACGAGCACGAAGTGCACCGTCGCGTTCTTCCGCGAGAGCGCCTGGTACTCCACCGCAGGTTCGCGGTCGCCGGTCGACGCATAGCACCCGATCGCCCCATTCAGCCGCAGCGCGCGCTTGCTGGCAGCGAGGTTGCCACCGAAGTCGACCTCGACGATGCGTTCGACGCCCTCGCCGCCGGTGAGCTCCAGCACGCGCTCTCCCACGTCTTCCGTACGGTAGTTGACCGTGTGGTCGGCTCCGGCTCGAAGGGCGTGCCCCGCCTTCTCGTCCGAGCTCACCGTGGCGATGACCGTCGCCCCGCCCCACTTAGCGAGTTGAACCGCGCAGTGGCCCACCGCGCCCGCTCCTCCGGTAACAAGGACGGTCATGCCGTCCACAGGTCCGCTCGCGAAGAGGCATCGGTGCGCCGTCATCGCGGGAATGCCGATACACGCGCCCTCCTGGAACGTGACGCTCCCGGGAAGCACCGGAGCGTGGCCCGACGGCAGCGCGATGTACTCGGCTGCGGTGCCGAGCGGACGCTGCCACTGGCCTTCGAACAGCCAGACACGTTCGCCGACCCTGGATGCATCCACACCCGCGCCGACCGCCTCGATGACGCCCGCTCCATCGCTGTGGGGGATGACGCGAGGGAAAGGCATCTGCGGCCCGCGTGAACCGGTACGCGACTTCCAGTCCGACGGGTTCACACCAGACGCGTGGACGCGCACCAGCACCTCGCCGTGCCCGGGCTCCGGGTCCGGCATCTCACCGACGTGGAAGACGTCCCGCGCCGGGCCGTACCGCTCGTACCACGCTGCTCTCATCCTGCCGCCCGCCTCCTAGACGTCGCACTCGACGTCGAACTCGGCGCAGACACCCCGGAACCAGTCGACCACCTCGCGATGCAGGGGAATGCCCTTCACCGAGCGCTCCTCCAGCGCGTCCCATTCCGGGTCGCCTGCCACCATCACACGGTCGTGGCCCGTCGCAGGAGGAGTCGCCTTCAACTCGCGGATGAAGTCGTCCATCCGTGCCTTGAACTCACCCACGTCGCTGAATGCGTCGATGTTGTACGCGGCGACGTAGTGGCGATAGTTCTGCCGTCCGGCCTGCATCCCATAGTCCGTCCCCGAGAGCACAGAGCACATGATGTCCACTGCCACCGCAAGGCCGTAACCCTTGTGAGAGCCGGAGTCGCGGTTCGTGCCGAGCGGCAGCAGGATGTAGTCGTCAGGCACGGGCGCAGGCTCCATCACCGGGGTGCCGTCCTCTGCCGCGATGGTCCCCGGCGGCAGCAGCGTCCCCATGCGGCGGGCGTTCCGCACCTTGTTCACCGGCACCACGCTCGTCGCCATGTCGAACACCCACGGACGCTCCTCCCGTGTGGGCGCAGCGATAGCGATGGGATTCGTGCCGAGGCGCGGCGCCCGCCCGAACGTCGGGGCCACATCCGGCCCGGTGGCCGTCATGCAGACGCCGATCATGTCGTGTGGCAGCGCAAGCATCGCATGGTAGGCCGCCATGCCGACGTGTCCGCCGTTGAACATCGTGACGACGCCGATGCCCGTGCTCCGCGCCTTCTCGATTGCGATCTCCATGGCCTTCGGGGCGATGATGACGCCGAGGCCGCGGTCGCAGTCGATGTTGGCGGAGGCGGCACGCTCCCGCACGATGCGCCACTGCGGCGCGGTCTTCTGTACGCCGCTCTGGTAGCGGTCGAGGTAGACCTTGAGCATGTTGGAGACGCCGTGGCTGTCCACGCCGCGCAGGTCGGCGGTGACGAGCACGTCAGCCGCGAGCGCGGCATCGGCGTCGTCGAGTCCCACCTTCCTGAACAGCGCCTCCGTAGCCTCGCGCAGCGGTCCAGCCTGTACGCGAACGGCGTCCTCTTCCCGGATGTAGAAGCTCTGGGTCACGACTGCGCCTCCAGCGCTGCGAGTCCCGCCGCAGCGACCGCTTCATCCTCTGCCGGACGTGCGCCGCTGACGCCTATCGCGCCGACCATCGTGCCATCCGGCCTGCGGATGGGCAGCGCGCCCTGCCACGGTATGAGCCGGCCGTTCTCCATCATCGAGAGCGCGCGGACGACCGGCTGGTCCCAGCGGTCGCTCAGGTCGCCGCTCGGCATGTCCCACGCGGCAGACGCAGCAGCCTTGCCCTGGGAGATGGGGACGCTGCGCCAGAGCGCGCCGTCCATGCGGTTCAGCGCAACGAGGTCGCCGCGCGGGTCGAGCACCGCGATGCTGACCCGGATGCCGAGCTCCTCGGCCTTGGCACGCCCCGCCTCGAGCATCCGTACTGCCTCGTCCAGTCGCAACGGTTCCATGGGTACGCCTCCCTGAGTGCGAGGGGGAGGATAGCGCATAACGCGGATGTGCGGAGGTTGGGTTGAAGCAGGGGGCGAGGGTCGGACGGAGATGGGGGTAGCGGGGCTGCCAGGATTCTTGTATAACACCCCGACCTGCGTTAAATAAGGTGTCCTGAGCAACTGGGGCGCCCGAGCTCGCCGTTTGGAGTCGGCCCCCCAGTCCCCCGGGGCCACCTCATCCTGCGGCTCACTCAAACCACAGTCACTCAGGACAGGGTGAATCTTAAACAGCGCGTTTAAGCACTGTCAAGCGGTTTCAAGTCGATTTCAGCGCAGTTTCGCCGCCACCCTCATACTGATACCTAGGTGCTCATTCTACGAGCGCCAGTATCAATAACAGACCACTCAGGGAATTCGCCTGTCAGACCTCTTGACCACCAGAGTCGACACACCACCCCAGCCTCACCACGCGACTAACGGTCGCACTCGATTCCCGCCTGCGCGGGAATGACGGGATCGAGGGCACCCTGCCCTACGATCCGTAACCCAGGCGCTCCATGGTCTGGTCGTCAGTGCCAGGCATGACGTACGGCGGGCGGCGCTCCGCAGTGACGGAGACGTTCGGATCCTCCAGGTCAACGCCCATGAACACCAACCGCCGTGTCGCGATGTGCTCGACGCCCCCGCTGCCGAGCACGCGGAAGGGGCGGTCGTGCCCCGGATAGATAACCTCCGCCTCCTCGAGCACGCGCTCGATGCTCCGGCGCGAGTCTTCTTCACTCCAGAAGACGTTGGCGTTCACTTTCGTCACCGCTACCTGCGCGTTCGCCACGCCGTCGCCCGTTATCGCAACCGGCCCCTCTGACGTGTCTACGACGACGGCCATCGTGCCGGCGGAATGCCCGGGCGTGTGCAGGATGCGCACCCCTTTCTCGATCTCGTAGCCGTCCTCGACCTCTCTGAGATTGGGGATAGTGTCGAGCATCGCGCTCGTCCAGAGCGGCGTGGCCCAGTCGTTCGGGTGTGGGTTGCGCGCGTACCGACGCTCCCACTCGTGGATCAGCACCTCCGCAGTGTCGAGTACGTCGTAGTTCTGGGCGTGGTCCCAGTGCGAGTGAGTCATCACCGCAACGTCGATATCGGACGGCCCCAGTCCGCGCTCCGACAGCGCCTCGAGCAGTGCGCGCCGTCTGCCGACGTGACCCGTGTCCACGACGATATTGCGGTCGCCCCGGACCAGCAGCGTGCTGCAGTAGCCGATGGAGCCGTAGTTCGTGGCGATGGACTCTCCGTGCAGCAGTACGTCAACCGTCGGCATGGCGTCTCCTATATCCCGTACAGCCTGCGGGGGTTGTGCAGCAGGATCCGTTCCTTCTCCACCTCGTCCAACCGCTCGTCGGCCTTGAAGACGGAGATGGCGTCCACTTCGCTGGACGGGTCGATGTGGCCGTAGTCCGTGCCGATCACGAGGCAGCGCTCGCCCGCATAACTGCGGACGTAGGGAAGGTCGTCGTCGGTCTGGCAGGTGACGTAGATGTTGGCGTCGCCGAACGGGTCGTCGGACATCTCCCTGCCGCCCGCGCGCCAGCGATTGGCGATCTCGTGGTAGACCCACGGCACCCACGACGCGGACGACTCGATGAACCCCCAGCGCAGGTTCGGGAAGAGCTGTGGAATCTCGCTGTTGAGCAGCGAGTGGCAGACCATCATCGTCGGGGCGCGGAAGAGTGCGAACGAGTTCGCGTTCGTGAAGATAGAGCCGAACAGCTGGCGGTACTGGGGGCTCGCGTTGGCGATGTGCACCGCTATCGCCATGTCGAGCCGCTCCGCCTCCTCGAAGAAGGAGTAGAAGTACGGGTTGATGAGGTACTTGTCACCGTCGAAGGGGCGCAGGCAGAGGGCGACGGCGCCGTTCTCCTTGGCGAACCGCATCTGCTCGATCGCCTCGTCCGGCAGAAGCGACGGCACGACGCACGACCAGCGGAGCCTGCCTTCGCTCTGCTTCCAGATGTCCGCGAGCCACTTGTTCCAACTACGGCAGAGCGCGGCCTCGGCGTCGGGGTCGGCGCTGACCTGCTCGATCCAGAGCGTGTTGTGCAGCACCTGTACGTCGATACCGAGATGGTCCATTTCCCGGAGCCTGAGCTGCACGTCGTCGAGTTCGCGCGCTTCGCGGGGCGTGTCCATGCGGCGTCCCGCGGTCTCGGACATCGTGAGGAGCTGCTGCTCGGAGAGCGTCGGGAAGCGGAGCCCGCGTATCCGTTCCTCGATCACCCAGAACTCCTTGGTGGGAGCGGAGGGCGACGTGTAGAGGATGGGCCGGTACTTCTGTTCGGCGGGTTCCAGGTAGTCCCAGGTGCGCTCCGTCTCGCAGACGTGTGCGTCCGCGTCGATGACCCGTAACTTCGTTTCGGTTGTCATGGCTCACGCCTCCCCGTTCCTGCGGTTGCGGCGCGAGCGTAGCAAAGCGGACGGTAGCCGTCCATCCGCGTCGTGCAGACGCAGGGCTACGTGCCGCCGCGCCCCGAGCGCAGCGCTTGCGTTGCTCCCGCGTCCACCGCGCCTCCGGCGATCACGACGCCGTAGTCGCGGCGTGCGCCGTCCTCGGTGACCCAGCCCGCAAGCACGTCGCGCAATACAAGGTTGGGGTCGCGCTCGAACGGGTCGCCGTAGCCCCCGGCCCCGGAACCGGCCACTGCAAACGTGTCGCCGGCTTCGAGGTCGTAGAAGCCGGAGCCGCCGAAGTGCTCCTCCTTCTCCGTCCCGGGATGCAGCGCGAACTCACCGGTGCGCCCCGGCTTCCCGCCGTCTGAGCCGGAGGAAGGTTTCTTCACCCGATCGGCGCGACGGTTCAGTTTGGCGGGCTCGAGCACCTCGTAGATGCGCCGGTAGCTCAACCCGCCCCGGTACTTGCCGGGGCCGCCGGAGTCCGGGACCATCTCGAAGCGGCGCAACCGCAGCGGCGCGGCGTTCTCGATAATCTCTATCGGGGCGAGGAACAGGTTGGATGATGAGTTCGTGGCGACGCCGGACTCGCCATCGCCACGGTTCGAGCCTGCCGTCGCCGCCCCGAGTATCTCGTAGTGGGTGTAGGGGTGTGGGCCCACAACGCCCGCGGGCCAGCTAAGCGCGAGCGTGCCGCCGCTCCCGCCGCTGTGCGCCACGCCCTTCTCCGGCTGGAACTTCCCGACCACCTCGACGAGCAGGTCGATGAGCCGATGCATCGACTGGGTGCAGTTCCCGACCGGCGACGGGTACTCCGGCGAGACGACAGTGCGCTCGCCGAACCGGAGTGTGATCGAGCGCCACATGCCGTCGTTGAACGGGAAGTTCGGGTCGATGAGCGACACGAGCGCGAAGGTCACGCACGCCTTCACCACGGAGATGACCATGTTGGCGGGGCCGCGCGTCTGCGGGTCGGTCCCATTGAAGTCGAACTCGATGGCGCTGCCCTTCTTGGTCACGGTTACGAACAGGCGCACCGGGTCGCCGGTTCCGCTGCCGTCGTCGTCCAGCCATGCCTCGCCGGAGAAAGCGCCGTCGTTCCACCCGCTGAGGTGCTCCTTGAACAGCTTCTCCGTGCCGTCGAGCGTGGTGTTGAAGGCGTCCAGTACGGCCTGCTTCTCGAAGCGGTCGAGCAGCTCGGTCATACGTTTCGCCGCGGCCTTCGTGATGCCGATCTGGCTGTTCATGTCGCCGAGGACGAGGTGCGGGCTGCGGACGTTGGTCTGGATGAGCCTCGTGAACTCGTCGAAGACCCTGCCACGACGCGCGTACCGGATGATGGGCAGCAGGAAGCCTTCCTGGATGAGCTCCGTGGCGCGGCTGTAGGAGCTGCCCGGCATCGCGCCCCCGAAGTCGGGCTTGTGCGCGGCGGAGCAGCTGTACGCGACCAGCTCTCCCTCGTGGAAGACCGGCGTCATCACCGCCAGGTCCGGCGCGTGGTGCACGAAGCTCTCGTACGGATGGTTGCTGATGTAGATGTCGCCCGGTTTGATGTCGTCCCTGCCGTACACGCGCCAGACCGACCCGATGAAGTGCTGGAAGGAGTAGCCGTGTATCAGCGAGCCGGGCGGGCCGAGCAGGCGGGCTTCGGCGTCGAGGAACTCGTACGAGCAGTCCCGCGACTCGCGCATGAGGGTCGAGTACGCCGACCGCGCGAGCAGCACGTTCATCTCGTCCACCATGCTCTGGAACTTGGTGCGGATGATCTCCGTATTGAAGGATGCTGCGAGTGTCACCGGTTCACCGCCGCGTCATGATTATGTTCGCATGTTCGTCGACCTCGGCCCCCCAGTCCGGCGGCACGACGGTCGTCGAATCCTCCTGGTAGACCACTGCCGGGCCGTCGAAACGCTCTCCGGCGGAGAGTCCATCGCGGTAGTACACGTCTCCGGGAACGGCGTCGCCGCCGAAGTACATCCGCCGCTGCCCCGACGGCTGGGCAGCGCGGCGCTTGAGGGGAGCAACGGCGTCGTTGCGGACGGTCTGCATCTTCGGCGTCGGCACGACGGTCCGGACGCGGAAACTGACGATCTCGACCGCCTCGTTCGGCGCGGAGTGGCCGTACAGACGCTGGTGCCGCGCCTCGAACCGTCTGCGTATCTCGCGCTTCGCGCTGTCGGCAAGCGTTCCCTTGCGAACCGGCACGCGCAGCTCGAAACCCTGCCCGACATACCGCACGTCGGCCTCGCGCTTGAGCCGCGCGCGCTTCACCTCCAACCCCTCCGCCTCAACGTCCACGAGCGCCTGCCGTTCGAGCCGCGCAAACTGCCCGTTCAGCTCGTCGACGGGCGTGCTCTCCAACTCGGACACCGACGTCCAGACGTAGTCGTGGATGACGTCGGAGCAGAGCAGACCGAGCGCGGAGAACGCGCCGGGGCGGGGCGGGACGATGATGCGCCTGACACCGAACTCCTCCGCGACGCCCGCTCCGCGGAGCGGCCCCGCTCCTCCTCCCGCCACCAGCGAGAACTCGCGCAGGGAGATGCCCTTCTCCGACGCCAGCGCGAGGATGCGGTCGGCCATCTTCACCTCGATGACCTTCACGATCCCCCACGCAGCTTCCTGTGGACTCCGGCTCCCCAGCGGGGTGCCGACGCCCTCCATCAGCGCGCGCTCGGACGCCGCCGGGTCGAGCGACATCGCTCCGCCGAGGAAGTAGTCCGGGTCGAGGTAACCCAGCGCCATGTCAGCGTCCGTGATTGTCGCCTCAGTCCCGCCGCGACCGTAGCAGGCAGGACCGGGGTCGCTCCCCGCGCTGTCGGGGCCCACGCGCAGCAGGCCGCCCGAGTCGACGCGGGCGATGGTACCGCCGCCCGCGCTCACCGCCTCGACGTCCACCATCGGCGCGTAGACCGTCCTGCCCTCGATCTGGCCCTGCGTGACCTCGACTGGCACGCCGCCCTCGACGAACGCGACGTCCGCGCTCGTTCCGCCGATGTCCAGCGACACGAGGTTGCGGAACCCCTGCGTTGCACAGAGGAACGCAGCGGACACGACGCCTGCCGCCGGCCCGGACAGCAGCGTGTGGTGCGTCCGCCCGCCCCGTATCGCGGCGGAGAATGGCATGACGCCGCCGTTCGACTGCATGAGGTAGCGCTGGGACGTGGTGACGTTCCGCTCGGCAAGCTGCTGGTCGAGCGACCGGAGATAGGCCGTGAGCACCGGCTCCAGGTAGGCGTTGACCAGCGTGGTCGACATCCGGGGCCACTCACGGATGCGGGGCATGATCTCCGACGACAGCGAGATGATGCAGCCGGGGTGCTCCTCCTCGATGATGCGCCGCGCCGCCTGCTCGTGGGCGGGGTTCGCGTAGGCGAAGAGGAACGAGACCGCTATGGACGTGACGCCGTCGTCCTTCAACGCGCGCACCGCCCGGCGTGTCGCCTCTTCATCGATAGGCGTGATGATCTCGCCGCTCTTGTCGACCCGCTCCGGCACGTCCCTGACGTGCGCCGGCTGCACAAGCCCCTCGGGACGGTGGTAGAAGAGGAGGAACGGCCTCGGTTGGGAGCCGGTCTGCACCTGCGGGATGGCGCGGAAGCCGCCGGTCACCAGCAGCCCGACGCGCGCGCCCTTCATCTCCAGCAGCGCGTTCGTCCCGATGGTGGTGCCGTGCAGGAACGCCTCGACGTCGCTGCCGTTGACGCCCCAGTCCCATTCCAGCTTCGCGAGCGCATCCATGACGCCGACGGCGGGGTCCGCCTTGACCGTCGGGACCTTCTCTATGCGTGTCTCTTTGGACTTCGTGTTGAAGGCGACCAGGTCGGTGAAGCTGCCTCCAACGTCGACCCCGATGCGCCAGTCGCTCAAGCGGCCCCCCAGGCGCCGCCGTAGAACCGCGCCGCGTTCCCGTAGAGGATGTCCTCCTTGGCGCTCTCGGACACCGCATCGTTCTCGAGCAGCTCGTCGATCTCGGCGCGGATCGTGTCGATGTTCACCTCGTGCGGGAAGTCGCTGGAGAAGACGAACGCGCCGCTGCCGTACTTGTCGACGGCGCTCGCCAGCATCGGCTCGTCTCCCTCGATGCCGACGAACAGACGGCCTCCGTCGATCATCCGCTGGATGTACGCCTCGACGTTGTCGCCTTCCTCGATCTGGAGGAAACGGCGCTGGGGGTCGACCGGCGTGAACGCGTCGTAGGCGCCGGAGCACCGCTCGATGACCATGAGGAACCAGCCCAGCCCGCCCTCCAGAAAGCCGAACCGCGCGTTGGGGTAGCGGTCGAAGACGCCGGTGAAGAGCATGTCCGTGAACGCGATGCTGATCGCGAAGGAGTGGCCCAGCGCATGGACGCCCGCGAACGGCGTCATGCCGTCCAGCCCCATCGCGTGGTGCGCGCCCGCGTGTATCCCCAGCACGCAGCCGAGCCGGTCGGCCTCCGCGTAGACGGGCCAGAACTTCCTGTTGCCGAGCAGCGCCTGCAGTCCGGTGCCGGGGACCATCGCCCCGACGAAGCCGAGCTCGGTGACGGCGCGGCGCAACTCATCCACCGCCGCATCCGGGTCCTGCATCGGGACGAGGGCCGCGGCCTTCACCCGCTCGTCCCTGCTCAGGTACTCGTCGTACAGCCAGTCGTTGTACGCCCGGGCCGTTGCTATCGCGAGGTCGGGGTCGAGTATCTTACCGAACGAGAGCCCGCGCGTCGGGTAGACGACCGTGCCGTCGATGTGCGCGGAGTCGAGGAAGTTGCCCCATCCCGCAACGCCGCCGGGGTCCCGGAACGCGCCGTCTGGGTAGCGGTGCGACTGGTGGTGCAGGTGGTCCGGCGCGGGGAACGGCCCCACGCCCCTGACCGCGTTCCCGCCAAGCAGTTCCGGCGGGATGCGCTCCATGATCGCCTTCACGTCTTCTATGACGTGTCCGTCGCCGTCGAGTATCCGCATGGCAGGAACTCCTTTCCCGCGCCAAGGGCGCGGACCAAGATTTCACCGACCCTCGAATTCTGAAATCTTGTTCAGCATCTTACGCGTAAAGGAGGAGGGGCATATGAAATCTTGATTCTCCTTGCTCTGGGGTGTTTCCAAGGCCGTGGCCTGCTTCCCGCGACCAAGGCATCAAGATTTCACCGTTTTTGCACTTCCGCTCCGTTTGCCACAGGCATTTCTATTCATAGGAGCAGCAGGCGGTCCGCACGCACGCTCAGCATAGCGGATGGGGAGATGAGGGCGTAAGTGGCGGGTGTCACACATGCCCCGGTTCACCCTCACCCACGCGCTACCATCAACCCTCACCCACGCGCAAAGCGCGTTGCCCTCTCCCAGGGGGCGAGGGGACCCAGGCAGGATGCCCACAGGGGACGCCCCTACACAGACACCCCGGCCACCACACCGATCCACCCTCACCCTGCCCCTCTCCCTTGTGGGAGGGGACCGAACAACCCGAGAGATTCCTCGGCTGCGCCACCGACTGCGTCGGCAACTGCGCTCGGAATGACAGGCAAAGGGGGATGCGCTCGCTCGGGATGACGGCGCCGCGCCGTGTGCTACGCTCATGCCATGCAGCTGCGGAACGTGGAACGAGGCCTGACCTACGCCGACATCGCCTTCATCCACGAGGCGCTCGGCACGGACGCGCCCGCTGAGGAAGAGATGCCGCAACTCCTCGCGGACGAGGAGCGCCGCGCGGAGCTGCTCGGCAGCCAACGGCTGTTCGATGCGCTGCTGCCGCACGACGGCTCGCTCGCGCCGGTCTCGCCACGGCTCTTCTTCGAAGCGCTGCTGCGGCGCGCGGTTGGCGAACTGCAGGGAACGCGGCACACGTTCGAGCGCACCGGCTCGGTCTCCGGCGAACGCGTGCCGGTGTTCGACGCGGCGGAGGTGGCGGCGTTCGCGGCGCAGCCCCGCATCCTGCACTACCTCGCGGCGATGCTGTCGTCGTTCACGAAGGTGCACAGCCACACGGAGCGCGTCTGGGTGCGGCGCGGCGTCGTGCGGAAGGTGCGGTACAGCGACCTGGACGTGCACTCGATGCTGCGGTTGATCCAACAGACCGAGGAGCACGAGCGCCTACCGCTGTACCGGCGCACCGGCGACCTCTGCCTGCTCATCCTGGGCGTCTTCCCGGACTTCGCCGCAACCGCGCACCGCTATCCGGGCTCGGGCGCGTTGCGTGCGCAGTCGTCGTACCGTCGGCGGCTGAGCACGGAGGAGTACGAGACGGTCGCCGCCGAGATGTACAGCCACGCCGCACGGTACGATTCGGGCGAATGGTCGGCCGTCCACCGCGCGCTTGCAACGCGCATCCCGGACGCGAAGAAGCCCCTGAACTTCATCGCCGAGCACTACCTCGGCTTCCGCCGCGACCGGCTGTTCGGGATGGGGGAATGAGGGGCGTCACGCGCCCCTTTCGAGGTCGCGCCCGCCTCGTGTATCTTGTTTCTGGACGGCCCCAGCGGGGCGTCGACGAGAGTACAGCCTTCCGGCGCCGCAACAGCCCTGTCGCAAATTGTTGCATCGGTGTTGCATCGCAGTTGCCTTCCGTCCTCCGCTCCGTTGCGGAGCGCAGCCCATCCGCTGCATGAGGAAATGCTCCCCACGAGTGAAAGCAGCGGAATGCAGCACAAAACAGAAAACCCACGGACTGCGCGGGATGGTTCGACAGGCTCACCATGAGCGGGGGCGGTCACCATCAGCGAGGGCGTCTTGCCCTCGCCTGCGCGCGGGCGTACAGTTCGCCGCAAGTGAACGGATGACGCAGACGGGAGGCGCCTTATGGCAGTGATAGACGCGGATGCACACGTCGTAGAGTCGGAGCGGACGTGGGACTTCATACCGGATGAGCTGCAGCACCTCCGCCCCATCGTCCTGCTGCCCAAGGAGGGCTACAAGTCTCCCGCGCCGGAGTTCTGGTACATAGACGGACGCGCCTTCAGCAAGGGCGTCAACGTCGGCCTCGACACCGACGAGGCCACCCGCGAGGCGAGCGACATCGCAAAGCGCATCGCTCATATGGACGAGCTCGGCGTCGACACGCACGTCCTCTACCCCAGCATCTTCCTGCGCCCCCTCGCAACGCATCCTGAGGTCGACCTCGCGCTGGCGCAGGGCTACAACCGCTGGCTCGCCGACATCCACCGGCAGGGCGGCGGACGGCTCCGCTGGGCTGTCGTCCTCCCCACGATGTCGCTCCACGAGTCCATCGAAGAGATGAACTTCGGCAAGGAGAACGGCGCGTGTGCCGTGTTCATGCGCGGCATAGAGGGCCCGCACCGGCTGAGCGACCCGTACATGACCCCGCTCTGGGAAGAGGCGCAGCGACTCGACCTGCCGGTGTGCATCCACGCCGCGACAGGCAACTTCGCGTTCTTCGACTACTTCGGACGCGACGCGGGCTTCTCCACGTTCAAGCTCTCCGGTGTCGGAGCGTTCCATGACATCGTGATGAAGGACATGCACCTGCGCTTCCCCGGCCTGCGCTGGGGCTTCGTCGAGCTGAGCGCATCATGGGTCCCGTACGCGATGAACGACCTGGCGCTGCGCTTCGAGAAGCGGGGCAAGGCATGGCCGGGCCGCGAACTGCTCGCGGAGCGGAACATCTGGGTCGCCGTGCAGACCGCCGACGACATCGACTACATCATCGACTGCGCAGGCGAGGACAACCTCGTCCTCGGCACGGACTATGGCCACAACGACACGTCGACCGAGCTGCACGCGCTCCGCAACCTGCGCGAGAACGGCGGACTCGGCGACGAGGTCGCGGACAAGATACTGGACCACAACCCCACCAAACTCTACGCGCTCTAGGGGGCGGTAAAGCAGAAGGCCGCAGGATTCCCGCCTGCGCGGGAATGACGGGTAAGAAGCGGGAACGACAAGTAAGAAAGGGAGGAACCGTATGGCACGCATCGGAAGGATCGGACGTCTGGGACGGCTCATGTTGCTCGCTGGAGCGCTCGCGGCCATCGCCGCATTCGGCGCGGCGTGCGGCGACGACGAGCCGGACTTCCCCACCCGCGACGTCGAGTGGTTCGTCGGCTTCGCGGCGGGCGGCGGTTTCGACACCGCGAGCCGCATCATCGCGGACAAGATGAGCGATGACCTCGGCGTGAACGTCGTGGTGCGGAACATCGAGGGCGGCGGCGGACGGCGCGCGGCCCAGGAGATAGCCGGCGCCGACCCGGACGGGTACGCCATCTCCATCATGAACATGCCGAACCAGATAACGGCGGAACGGCTCGACCCGGAGGACGTGGACTTCAACGAACTCTCGTGGGTCGGCCGCGCGGTCATCCAGACGTACGGCATGTACACGGCTGCTGGGAACGACTTCAACACGCCGGAAGACCTGCAGGGCATGCCGGACGTCCGCTTCTGCCTGAGCGGCCTCGCCGGTCACTCCTTCCTCGTCGCTTCCGTCACCACGGAGGTGATGAACATCGCGTGGAACCCGGTGACGGGTTACCGCGGACAGGAGACGCAGGCCGGACTGCTGCGCGGCGACTGTGAGCTGGCGCTCGGACCCATCGCGGGCTCGACGCTGACCGCAGTGCAGGGGCCGGACTTCAAGGTGCTGTGGATGTACTCCAGCGAGCGCTTCGGCCCGGTGCCCGACGCGCCGACCGTCGACGAACTCGGCTTCCCCGAACTGGGCGGCTCCAAGTTCGCGAACAACGGACTCGTCGCGGCAGCCCCCGGCACGCCGGACGACATCCTCGAGATCCTGGCCAACGCGTTCGACAGCGCGCTGCAGGACGCGGACGTTGTCGCCGGTATCAACAACGCGGGCATGGACGTCGTGCGGCTCACCCCCGACGAGACGGCCGAGGTCGTCGAGGGGATGGACGGCATCGTCTCGGAGTACCTGGAGACGGTAAGGCAGAAGTCGCAGGCACAATAGCGAGGGAGGCCCGACAGACCTATGCTCGAGGCATTCCTCGACGGACTCGCGGGGATGGGCAACCCCGCCGTGATCGGGGCAATCGTCCTGGGCACGATGCTTGGCGTCCTGTTCGGGGTGATCCCCGGTCTCGGCAGCGTCATCGCGATGACGCTCATCCTGCCGTTCACGTTCGGCTGGGACCCCATCATCGCGATGTACGTGTTCGCGGGCATCATCGGCACCGCGAGCACGGGCGGCGGCGTGCCCGCCATCCTGCTCAATACGCCGGGGACGATAGCGAACGTCTGCACGACGTTCGACGGCTTCCCGATGACACGGCGAGGCGAGGGCGGGCGCGCCATAGGTCTGGCCGCCACGGCGTCGGCACTGGGCACGCTGTTCAGCATCGTCGTGCTGGCGGCGCTGCTGCCGCTGGCCGAGATCATGCTGCGAGCGTTCACGCCGCCGGACTTCTTCTGGCTCATCATCCTGGGCCTCATCGCCGTGACGTTCGCGTCGCGGCAGAACATGATGAAGGGGCTCGCCGCGGGCGGCGTCGGCATCCTCATCGCGCTCATCGGGTTCAGCCCGGTGTTCGGGGTGCGGCGCTACACGCTCGGCAGCGAGTACCTGTGGGACGGCATCGAGATCGTGCCGCTGGTCATCGGCTTCTTCGCGCTGAGCGAGCTCATCGTCTACACGTCACGGGGCGGCTCCATCGCGCGGGACGCCAACGTCAATCTCGGCGGCTTCAAGCAGATCATGCGCGGCGCGGTGGAGGTGTTCCAGTACAAGGCGATCCTGCTGCGCGGGTCGGTCATCGGCACCGTCATCGGGGCGATCCCCGGCGCGGGCGGCGCCGTGGCCAATTTCCTCTCCTACTCCACGGCCAAGCAGGCGTCCAAGACGCCTGAGCTGTTCGGCACCGGCTACGCCGGAGGCGTCGTCGCCTCGGAGTCGTCCAACGACGCGAAGGACGGCGGCATCCTGCTGCCGACGCTCACGTTCGGCATCCCCGGCAACGGTGAGATGGTCATCCTGATGGGGGCGTTCGTGCTGCACGGCATCCAGCCGGGGCGCGACCTGCTCGTGAACCGGCTGGACATCGTCTGGGCCATCATCCTCGGCGTGATCGCGGCGCAGGTGCTCACGACCATCATCATCCTGGGCGGCGGCGCGTGGCTGGCGCGCATCAGCCTCGTGCCAGTGAAGTACATCGCTCCGTTCGTGGCCATCCTCTCGTTCATCGGCGTCTACGCCGTGCGCAGCAACATCTGGGACGTGGCGCTCGCGGTGTTCGCGGCCCTCGTCGGCTTCTCGATGCGGCGCGCCGGGTTCCCGCTCATCACGCTGGTCATCGGCTTCGTGCTCGGCCAGTTGGCGGAGGAGAAGTTCACGCAGTCGCTCCAGATATCGGGCGGCGGCTACTCGATATTCTTCACCCGCCCGGTCTCCATCGTCCTGCTGCTCGCCATCTTCTTCATGCTCGGCTGGTCCATGTACAAGGCCGCGAAGAAGAACCCCGCGCCACAGGCGGCAGAGTCATGACGCGCATCAACGGCTTCAACCTCGGCGTCTACGCCTTCCTGCTCACGATCGCGCTGAGCATCGTCCTCGGCGCGACCGCCTACGCGGGCAAGCAGCAACTCACGGCGTTCGTCATCGGCATCCCGACGATCACGCTGCTCGTCTTCCTCGTCCTCGCGGAAGTCACCCCCCGGCTCATCAAGCTGACGGGGGCGTTCGGCGTATCGGGGGACGATGCCCCACAGGCCGCGGAGGACGACGCAGGAGCCAGCCCGGGCGGCATGGAAGCTGGTACGTGGCGGCGTGTCGGAATCGTCTACGGCTGGCTCGTGCTCTACTTCGCGATGACGTTCGTCTTCGGATTCTATATCGCGATCCCGGTCTTCATGGTGCTTTTCCTCACCATCGAATCGCGCCTCATCCCCGTCTACGCCGTAGGGGTCATGGTGGCGGCGGGCCTGCCGCTGTACATCATCTTCCGGCTGGTGCTGGACATCCCGCTCTGGACGGGCATCCTCCCGCGCATCCTGCCGGGCATCATCGGCGGCGGCACCGTTCCGCAATTGAACTAGAACGTGCTACCCACCAACGAGCACGATCCTGCGACCCCGCAGCGGCTGCACCGGCCTGTTGTTCGGTCCTCCGCTGAACGACTGCAACGCGTCGACCTGCGCCTGCGACACTGTTGCGGCGTCACGCATCACCACCCATTCCACCGGCTCGTGGCAGGGAGGAGTCGTCTTCGAGCCGGTGTAGTTGTAGAAGGCCGCAGAGCGCGGCACGAATGCCGCCGCATCCAGTCGGAAGCCGGTTGTCTCTCCGGCGGCCGCACCGAGCATCGCCTGGAGGACGGGGTCTGCGTCGCCGAGCCGGTAGAGGACACCCACCACGATGGCTTCGCCGGATGCGTCCTCGTGCACCACGTGCAGTTCGGCGGCGAACCGTTCGCCGTCCACCGTGTGCTCGGCGGGCGCGTGGGCGTGGGCCGACAGCAGCTCGTAGCGCCGGTCTCCCAGCGTGACGCCGCTCCCCGGCGCGAACTCCACGACCACCGAGCCTCGCACGAGCGCCGCACCGCTCACGCCACCGTCGTACGAGAACGACAGCGCCGGAGCGTCTGCATGCTCATAGCCCGTGATGTCCACCGGCGACTGCTGCACGCCCTCGGCGCACGGCGCGTACTCCGGGGCGAGCGACCCCCAGTGTTCAGGGCCGGTCGACCCCGTGTAGCTCCACTCACTGCCGTCCAGCGCCATGCCGCTTCACAAGCTCAGCACTCTTCGTGGTTCGACAAGCTCACGATGGGCGGGGCACTCAGCTCAGGTACTGGGCGATGACGTCGTCCAGCGGCAGCACCTCGCTGTGGAGGACGTTGCGGACGATGCGGAGCGCGTAGTCCTTCACCTCCGGCGGCTCACTCTCCCGGTGCACCATCGTGCAGTCCTCCACCACCACGACCTTGTACCGCAACTGGAAGGCGTCCGCGGCCGTCCACAGCACCGTGTTGTCGGTCGACGCCCCAGCGATGATGACCGTGTCGCGGTGCATCGTGCGCAGGACGTAGTCGAGGTCGTTGTGGGAGAAGCCGCTGAGGTAGCGCTTGTAGACGAGCGTGTCCTTGTCGACCGGCTGCAACTCCGGAATGACCTCGAGGGCCTCGGTGCCCTCCTTCATCATCACGCGCGACCAGTCGCCGACCTGGTCGCTCTCGCGCCGCATCGAGTTGACGTGGATGATGGGCGCCTCGGCGGCGTACGCGGCGTCCTTGAGCCGCCGCACGTTCGCCACCATCTCGTAGCCGTACGAGCCGGGCGCCCAGCCGTAGCCCTTCGCCATGTCCAGGATGATCACTGCGATGTTCATGTTCCCAGCCAGCCTTTCTCTCGGAGAACACGCAGGGCGAGGAGAATCTGTCGCTCCGAGAACTGTCCTTTTCGCTCGTTCCAGGCGTAAACGCGGTCAATGACCTCTTCAGGTGTCGCAGATGGCGAGGCTACCCAATGCACCGTAGCAAGCAGTTCGAGGCCGAACGCCGATTCAAACCCGTCCACGAGTTCACTCACCTTGTCGAAACGTGCCCGGGTTTCGGGGGTAGACTCCAGAAGGGCACTCGCTTCGTCGACAGCACCAGGCAGAAGATCGAGTTCCGTGCCAGGGGTGTCACATCCGTTGTAGCCCGACGTGAGGTGGCCCTCTACGTCACGAAGGACGTGGCGTAGGTTCTCAGCATAGGGTCCGTAAGACCCCTTCTGGAAGTTCAGCCGCAGTGGCTCGCCTGCTACTTGCATGAAGTACATGAGCTTATGGACTTCCAGCAACGTCACAAACGGGTCGAGCAATCCAGTGAGATATCGATCCATCAACCCAACGAGAGCCGCCCTGCCAGGAGTCATCCTGGGCACTGAGTGACTGCTGGACACGGGTTCATCCAGAGCATCGCTGGGCTCATAGATGACGACTCGGAGGCCCTCCATCCCACGTAGCGCTGCTTCTATCCTCGGGCGAACCTCTGCCCATTCCAAGCCACCGAAGCCACTGCCCAACGGCGGGATGGCTACGGAGCGTATGCCCCGCCGGTTTATCTCTTGGGTCAGTGCACGCAGCCCCGCGTCGATGTCCTCCATCTTGCTCTTGGCCCGCCAGTGCTGCTTGGTTGGAAAGTTGATGATGTAGCGCGGGTTGGCCGGTCTGCCAGTCTCGAACACGAGCATCCGCCCAGGTCGGACCTCCTTGCGCTCACATGCCTCGGCGTAAGCCTTGAAGTTCTGAGGGAAGACCCGCTTGAAGCGAAGGGCGACGCCCTTGCCCATAAAGCCAACGCAGTTGACAGTATTGACAAGAGCCTCGGCGTCCTCGGTCGTGATATCGCCAGTCTTGTACTCAATCATCGGAGCGCCTCCTCTCAGTAGTACCAAGCTGGAACTACCTCGACAACAGGCTGATGTCCGACTCCCGCCGCCACGATTTGCTGCACTCTATCACGGATAGCGGGCGAATAGACACCGATGAACGAGATCTGTTCCCATGCGAACGAGTGTTCAATCAGGAATTCGGCCGCCTTCTTCTCTCTACATTCCCGCCAATCAGTCGCCTCCACAGCATTCCAATCAATCTCATCCAACGCGGACAAGTGGCAGCGGTCTTCGAAATACGAGGAGCCGGCATTCGAGAGAGTGAATGCCCATCGCCGTTGGTTTGCCTCCGCCCAATCCACCGCTTGATGCAGGTCAGCCTCCAGATGCACGATTGGACCTTGGCCGCCCCTATAGACCAGATTCCGGTGGTTCCCCATATGAATCACGTAAAGCATGACTGAGCGAGGACAAAAGTAGAAGGGCACACATTCGCCCACACGCAAGTCTGGATAGCAATTCTTCAAGGTGTTGGTCAATCGCGACAGCTTCAAGTCCGGTATGCCGATAGTCGTGCCCGGGGAGTTGCGCTGTATGACCTCAGCATCACTCCACAGGAAGCCATCCGCCATGATCGATGGCAGTCGGTCCAAATGAACGATGTGGTATACCTTCGGTTCGCCAGGAACCCCCCTCTTCCCGCTTACCACGTCCCAGCCTCCCTACCCTGCCGCTTCCTTGAAGCGGCGCAGGGCGTCGATGTGTTCGTCGGCCGAGGTGAAGCCCGCGCGCAGCGTGTTGAATGATATATGCGTTGCGCCCATTCCCTGCCACGCCTCGGCGTCGCGCAGCGCACCGTCGATGCCGCCGCGCGATACGGCAACACGGGCGTCGACACCCACGTCGTCCTGCGAGCGTCCCGCCTCAGCGACGAAGTTGCGGAACGCCGCCATCCGCTCCCTGCCCTGCTCGTCCGCCTGCAACTGCGGGAACCAGCCGTCGCCCAGGCGGGCGATGCGACGCAGCACGCCGTCCGAGCGCCCGCCACCGAACCAGACCGGGATGGGGCGTTGCACGGGGAGTGGCCTGATGCCCGCGCCGGGGATGCTGTGCCACCGGCCCTGGAAGTCGACGATCTCGTTCGTCCAGAGCGCCCGCAGCAGCTCCACCTGCTCCTCGGAGCGCTTGCCACGGTCGTGGAAGTTCTCGTTCAGCGCCTCGTACTCGATGTCGTTCCAGCCGATGCCGACCCCCAGCCTGAGGCGGCCGCCGCTGAGTACGTCGACCTGCGCCGCCTGCTTGGCGAGGAGCGCCGTCTGCCGTTGCGGCAGGATGATGACGGCGGTGACGAGCTCGATGCGGCTGGTGAGCGCGGCGAGATAGCCGAACGTGACCATCGGCTCGTGAAAGGTGTCCCGATGCGAGTACGGGCCCTGCCATTCCGGCCTGCGACCCGTGTCCGCGCCGAGCACGTGGTCATAGAAGATGAGGTGGGCGTACCCCAGGTCCTCGGCTGCCTCGGCGAAGGCTCGCACCGCGCCCGGGTCCTCACCGATCTCGTTCTGTGGGAAAACGACTCCCAGCTGCATGGATACTCCTAGTGTGGATCGATCGAGGCCGTGCCCCACGGGATGATAGCCAACCCAACGCCCGTCTACGACGTCAGGAACTCCAACACCACCTCGTTGAAACGGTCCGCGGCCTGCTGAGGCAGCATGTGGCTGACGCCCTCGAACGGCACGAGCCGGGCGCCGGGAATGGCGGCGGCGGTCTGCTCGCCCATCTCGAACGCGTTGGTCTGGTCGTCGGTCCCCCAGCACACGAGCGTCGGCGCCTTGATGTGGGGCATCCGGCGCAGGGTGTTGTACCGGATGCGCGTATCCGGGTTGGTCATGTGCCGCATCACCGACGCGAAGGCCTCCCCGTGGCCCGGCAACGAGTTCTTGCGGATGTAGGGCGCGGCCACCTCGTCGATGTCCACCGTACCCTCGGGGAACCGGTTCGAGAACTGCTCCCTGATCTGCTCCTCGGTCGGGACCTTGAACTCGACCATGTTCTGCAGAGGCCGCGTCGCGGTCCCACCGCCCGCTACGTTCACCACCTTGTTGGCGCGTTCAGGGCTCTCGTAGGACAGCAAGGTAACGATCCACCCTCCCATCGAGTGCCCCACGAAGTTCGCCCTCTCGATGCCCAGCACGTCCATGAACTCGCGTACGTGGTCGACGAGATAGGCGAAGGAGAACTCCTGCTGGAAGACATCGCCCACGCCCCAGTTCAGGCAGTCGATGGCGTAGACGTGGAGTTTCTCCGAGAGCGGGCCGATATTGCGGACCCACGACTCGCAGCCGCTCGTCCACCCTGCACCATGGATGAGGATGGTCGGGTAACCCTCCCCGGCTTCCCAGTACCGGGTCTTCCCGTGAACCATCCTGGCGTAGTTCTCCGTCCACACTTTCGCGGTAGTAGTCATATGTGCTCCTTGAACAGCTCTCAGGCGAGCCGACGTGCCGACTAGGTTAGCCTTCTCCGCCGTCCGGGTCGAGGAGGGCGCGGCGCTCGCGCAAACGGCACGCCCGCAACAGAGGAACGCCCGCGTACAATCATGGCCCGCAAGGAGCCTGCAATGCCGACCTGGAAACGCCTCCTCATCGCGTGGCTCTTCGTGCCGGTGCACCGGCTGCTGTTCCGCCTCTCGAGGGGCCGCCTGCTGGGGCGCCTGGAAGGCACGGGCGTGCTCATCCTCGTGACCAGGGGGCGCACGAGCGGCAAGCCGCGCTCGTCGCCCCTGCTGTACTTCCGGTTCGAGGAGTCCACCGACCTGATCGTCGTCGCTTCGAACTACGGCCGGGACCGCCATCCCGCGTGGTACCTGAACGTCGCAGCCGACCCGAACGTCTCCGTCGAGGCCGGCGGTGAGCGCTTCGCCGCCGAGGCCCGCATCGCCGAGGGAGAGGAACGCACTGCACTCTACGACAGAGTGGTCGCGGCGAACCCACGCTTCGCCATCTACTACGCCGCCACCGACCGACAGATCCCCGTCGTCATGCTTCGCCGCGCCTAGTGGGCGGGGCTACACCGCTACGTCCTTCGCTCGTCGGTGACGCCTGCGACGCCGGTGCAGTAGGGGATGAACGCCTTCATGTTGCACTGGGCACCGGACTTGGCGAGCTCGGCCTCGAAGATCTCGTGGATCTCCCGGTCCTCGTCCTCGTACTCCACCTGGATGCCGCCCTCCTTGATGCTCACGTCGCCGCCCACGGCAGTGTTGGGCGCGACGAAACCGCCCTTGCCGTCGCGCAGCGCCATGTAGCGGGCACGCGTCGTGCCGGAGTTGAAGTGCTGGTGGAAGGTGCCCTCACCGGGGATGATGACGATGGTGCCGACCTGCCAGTCGCACTTGATCATGTCGGAGCGGTCGGGCTTGGTCCACAGGAGGGAGAAGCCGGAATCGCCGCTGAGGAGGAAGAGGTGGGCGCCGGGACCGTGACGGTGTGCCTTCTTGTACGTGCCGATGGGGAACTCCGAGATGTGGTTCCCCATGTCGTTCTTGCCCATCTGCAGCATGGCGTTGATACCGCCCGCTCCCCGCTCCTTCCAGCCATAGAGGGCCATGTCCGGAGCGTTGGGGATGAAGTTGCTCTCCCAGATGCGCTTGTTGTAGAGCGTGCCGTTGCCGGAGAACCAGGACTCGTCGTCGGAGTAGCGGGAGCGGAACATGAAGTCGTTGTTGAACATGAAGTCGGTGTCCCGGAAGAGGCGCATCATGGGCGGGGCGTTGGTGGTGGCCATGTAGCGCACCTTCTCGTCGCCGGAGCCGTTGAAGTGCTGGTACCAGGCGTTCAGGGGGATGGTGAAGAGGCTGCCGGTCCTCCACTCGAACGTCTGTTTGCTGTCCTCGTCCATCCAGACCGTGGTCGCGCCGCGTCCCTGGACGATGTAGAAGTTGATCTCGTACATGTGGTGCTCGGGCTCGGACTTGCCGCCCGGCTTGATGTCAACCACGTGCAGGTCGTTCGGCAGGAGAGCGTTGTCGATGTGGACTACCGCGCCGTCGCCGCCCTTGCGCTCCCACGGGCCGACCTCGACCTCGTGCCAGTTGGGGATGTAGAAGGTCTTGTGGACCATCACCCCCTCGCGCTCCAGCCAGTCCTCGTAGGCGTCCGGGATGCGGAAGTCTTCGAGCTGTCCGGTTGGCGTCTCCGCCACCTTCATGTCGGTGCCTTGCATAACCATGGCGCGCCTCCAATTCGAGATGGCGCGAGCCTACCGCAACCATGAGCCGGGGCACAAATGCCCCATTCAGGCAGACCCCGAGCGCCGCGCTTCGCGTTCCAGCCGCTTCCGCTCAGCGCGCTCCTGCTCCTCCGGCGGGTGGACGTCCTTGAACGCCATGTAGAGACCGACGAGGTAGACGGTCTTGAGTGCACCCGAGGCGACGAACGGCGCGCTCACCGAGAGCATCTGCCACAGGACGGTCGCGAGCGACGGCGTGGCCGCTCCGATGGCGGCCTGGCTCACGTTGGTGATGCTGGCCATAGCCACGCGCTCGTCCCGGCTCACGATCGCCATCATGTAGGACTGCCGGGCGGGGACGTCCATCTGCCCGAAGAAGGCCCGTACGTACCAGAGGGCTACCGCCAGCCAGGCCGTTGGGACGAAGGGGATGGCGATGGTGGCCGCCACCGCCGGGATATGGGTGTAGATGACCGTGTTCAGCAGACCGATCCGGTTCGCGAGGCGCGCGGCGACCCAGAGCGAGACCATGTTCAGGGCCGTCGACCCAGCGAGCACGTAGGCGACCTCAGTGAGATCGAAGCCGTACTCACGGTAGAACCACGCCCCCACGAGGCTGAAGAAGACGAAGCGCGTCGCGAAGCCGTCCACCGAGACGATGGCGGCGAGGGTGAAGATGGTCTTCCGCGACTCGAGCCGCAGGGGGTTCCGCCACCCGCCCCCGCTCACGCCGGAGTCGACAGCCGGCGAAAGCAGGCCGTACATGGCCCCGGATATCAGCATGAGCACCGCGTAGGCGACGAACATGAGCTTGAAGGCCGTAATCTCGCTCACGCCGAGGACAGGGACGAGCACGGCGGGCGCGACTGCCCCGACCGTGCCCGCCAGCCGCGCGGCCCGTTCGCCCATGCCCGCGAGCGCGAAGAGGTCCGTGCGGTGTTCCGCCGTGGTCGTGTCGGGAAGCGCCGCCTGCTCCAGCGGCTGTACCGGCCCTCTCGGCCCGCTTCCCGAGATGGCGAGGCTCCCCACGAAGAACGAGACGAACGCCAGCAGCGTGTACCGCTCAGTGAACGCGTAACCGAGCCCAGCGAGGGCCATCATCGCTGTGAACCCGATGAGCAACCGGCGTCTGCCCAGGGTGTCGCCGATGAAGACGATCAGGGTGGCGAACAGGGCGCTGCCGATCGAGCCGATGGTAACCAGCAGCCCCATCTGTACGAGGCTGTAACCGAGCTCGATGAGGTATATCCCGAAGAAGACGGCTATGAGCGACTGTGCGAACGTCCTCAGGAACCGGGCGCTGACCATCAGCCAGGCGTCCCGGGTCACCCATCCCAGCGGGCGGCGCGTCGATGCGGCCATGGTCTAAGTCATCTCCGCGACGCGATGGCTTCGTGGCGCGCGAGGAGGCGTTGGGCGCGCTGCACCACCGGCACGTCGATCATCTTGCCGTCCAACTGGAAGGAACCGCGGCCGGTCTTCTCCGCCTCGCCGTTCGCCTCGATGATGCGCCTGGCGAGGGCGACCTCCTCCTCGCCTGGGCTGAACGCCTCATTGAGCACCGGCACGACGCTCGGGTGGATGCACGACGCGCCCTCGAGCCCGAACCGCCTCGCCTTGCGCGCGACCTCCCGCACGGCGTCGAGATCCTGGTAGTCGGCAACGGTGCCGAAGATGCCCAGCGCCATGATTCCCGCCGCCTTCGCCGCATACACGGACTGCGTCTTCGGGTAGAGCAGCGTCTCGGAGTCCGGCTGCATCCCCAGCGACGACGCCAGGTCCTCCGCGCCGATGGTTATGGCCGCGATGCGCGGGCTCGCCTTCGCGATCTCGCCGATCTGGAAGAACGCCTCCGGCGTCTCGACCATCGCCAGGAACGCCGTCGCGCCCACTGCCATCCCGCGCTCCGCTTCCAACTCCGACGCCATCTCGTCGATCAGCCTGACGTGTGCGGGTCCGGCGACCTTCGGCAGGACGAGGGCGTCGACCGCGGGAGATACGCTGGCCTCGATGTCCCTCACGGCGAGCCGCAAGGGCTGGTTGACGCGCACCAGTACGTCAGCGCCCGCCTGGCCGACCCGCTCCGCAGCCGCCTGCACACCCGCCCGAGCCGACTCCTTCTCCCCAGGCGGGACCGAGTCCTCCAGGTCGAGGATGATGCCGTCGGCGCCCCGCTCGTGGGCCCTGGCGAGATAGCGTTCGACGTTCGCCGGCACGTACAGCAGCGACCGCCACACCGGGGGCTTTCGTTCGTCGGTCATCCGATGACACCTCGCGCTCGAAGATCGGCCATCTCCTCGGCGGAGACGCCCGCGCCGCCGAAGATCTCGTCGTTGTGCTGCCCCAGCCTGGGCGCCGGGTAGCGGAAGGTGCCCGGCGTCCGCGAGAGCCGGGGCACGATGTTGTGCGCCGGGACCGTTCCCACGTCCTCGTCCGGCAGGTCGACGACCACCTCGCGCTCGATAACGTGGGGGTCGTCGAGGAACCGGGAGATGTCGTAGACGGGTCCGGCGGTCACGCCTGCGGCATTGAATGCGGCCAGCGCATCGTCCAACCCACGCTCGGCGACCCAGCCTCCGACGATGGCGTCGACCTCGTCCCGGTGCCGCACTCGCTGGGCGTTGTTCCGGAAGCGGGGGTCACTGATGGCGTCCTCCCTCCCGACCACTCTGAACACGCGCTCCGCCATCGACTGGATGGACGCCGACAGGGCCATCCACTTGCCGTCCTTCGTGGCGTAGACGTTCCGGGGGGACGCCGTGTTGGAGGCGCTGCCCACGCGCTGTTTCACGCTGCCGTCGACCTTGTAGCCCGCGGCGTCGGCGCCCAGGATCGAGAAGACGGGTTCGAGGAGCGAGAGGTCGACAACCTGCCCGGCGCCGCCTTTCACCTCGCGCTCGCGCAGCGCTATCAGCACGGCCATCGCGCCATACAGGCCCGCCGCCATATCCGCCAGCGCCATCGGCGGCAGGACGGGCTCGCGGTCGGGAAAGCCGTTCCGGTCGGCGAACCCGGACATCGCCTCCACCAGCGTGCCGAACCCCGGCCGCTCCCGGTACGGCCCGGTCTGGCCGAACCCCGAAACGCGCACGACGACCAGACCGGGGTTGTCCTCGTGCAGGGTCTCCGGCGCCAGCCCCATCTCCTCCAGCCGGCCGGGGATGAAGTTCTCGACGAGCACGTCTGCATTCCTTGCCAGCCGCCGCACGAGCGCCCGCCCATCGTCCTCCCGCAGGTCGACCGATACGCTCTTCTTGTTCCGGCAGTACGTCTTCCAGTGCGTCTGGACGGAGCTGTCGCCCCAGGCCCGCAGCGGGTCGCCGTTCGGCAGCGCCTCGATCTTGACGACCTCGGCACCGAAGTCCGCGAGCTGGAGCGTGAGCATGTTCCCGGCCACGAGCCGCGACATGTCGAGCACGCGCAGACCGTCCAGCGGCCCGCGGTCGTCGGGGTCGAACTGCCTGGCGTGGATCCCCATTCGCCGCAACTCCTCTCAGCGATTCTACTGCCCCGCCACTTGCGGAGGCCTAACCGTCCTGCCCGAAGACCGTGCTTCCTGCCTTCATGGACCGCATCGCCTGAGCTACGGCATCTGCGATGAGCTCACCAGCGCGAGCCGACGCCTCATCCAGGGTCATCGGAGCAGTGAGGATTGACACAGCGGCATCGATACCCTCCGCATGGACGTCTTCGAAACCCTTGCCGAGCGAACCACAGACGGCCAGCACCGGGATACCCCTTCGTTTCGCTCGCCGTGCGACCCCGATGGGGGCCTTGTTGTAGACGGTCTGAAAGTCGATCCGGCCTTCGCCGGTGATCACGAGGTCGGCCCCTTCCAGCTTTCCGTCCAGTCCGACATGGTCCAGTACGATGTCCACGCCCGCCCGCAGTGAACCTCCAAGGAACGCCATCATCCCTCCGCCAAGTCCGCCGGCAGCGCCCGAACCGCTGACGGCGTCGATGCTCGTTCCGGTATCGCGTTCGACGACCCTTGCAAAGTTCTTCAGAGCGGCGTCCAGCTGTTCGACCAGACCGGGTGTGGCCCCCTTCTGCGGACCGTATACCGCCGAGGCGCCCTCGGGGCCGGTGAGCGGGTTCGATACGTCACATGCCACTGAGAACCGAGCCTCCTTCACTCGCTCGTCCAGTCCCGACATATCTACCCACCGGAGGTCAGCGAGCGCCGCTCCCCCCGGTGGAAGGTCTTTCCCGGTCTCATCCAGCAGCCGGACGCCCAGGGCGTGGGCCATCCCCGCCCCACCGTCGTTCGTTGCGCTTCCGCCAATACCGACGATGAAGCTGCGGAAACCGGCATCGAGCGCTTCGCGGAGCACCTCGCCGAGCCCGTACGTCGTTGCGCGCAGAGGATCGCGTTCAGTGGGGAAGAGCAGCGCAAGGCCGGAGGTACGCGCCATCTCGATCACGGCGGTCTGCCCATCGCCGAGCGCGCCCCACTCCGCCGTGACCAGCTTTCCGATGGGGCCGGTCACCGTCGTGGAACGGGTCTCCCCGCCGGTTGCATCAACGAGCGTCTCGAGCGTTCCGTCGCCGCCATCCGCCACCGGAACGAGAACGGTCTCGGCGTTCGGGACGACCCGCAGCACCCCCTCCTCCATCGCCCTGGCGGCATCGAGCGCTGAGATGCTTCCCTTGAAGCTCTGCGGTGCGATGACAACCTTCATCACTTGCCTTCCTCACTCTCACGAACGGACTGTGAGGATACAGGAGAGAGGAGATGCTGTCGGCGGCTACAATGCGGGCGGCGAACCCGCGTGTCGGACGCAAGGAGAAGGTCATGAAGGCACTGGAAGCGATGGCTGAGATACTGAAGCGAGAGGGGGTTGAGTACCTCTTCTGCTATCCCACGACCGACCTGATCGACGCCGTTGCCGACGCCGGCATCAGGCCCATCGTGTGCCGCCAGGAGCGTGTCGGTCTCGGGATGGCGGACGGCCTCAGCCGCGCCAGCAACGGCTCGAAGATCGGAGTGTTCGCGATGCAGGCGGGGCCGGGCGCGGAGAATGCGTTCGCCGGGGTAACGACGGCCTACGCAGACTCGTCGCCGCTCCTCGTGCTGCCGTCGGGGTACCCACGCGACCGCGAGGGCTGGCCCCGCTACTTCACGGCGGAGCGCGGCTACCGCAACGTGACCAAGTGGCTCGAGACCATCAACGTCCCCGAGCAGACCGAGGACGCGATGCGGCGCGCCTTCTCCCGGCTGCGCAACGGCAGGCCGGGCCCCGTGATGGTCGAGCTACCGACCGACGTCGCCGAGCTGGACGTCGGTGAGACCGGCTACGAGCCAGTCACTTCGACACGCACCCTCGCAGACCCGCGAGACGTGGAGCACGCCGCCCGCGCGCTGGCCAACGCCAACGCGCCGGTGATACTGGCCGGACAGGGCGTCCTCTGGGCCGGAGCGACGGACGAGGTCGTCGAACTGGCCGAGATGCTGGGGGCGCCCGTGGCGGCGACGCTCCTCGGTAAGAGCGCGTTCCCCGAGACCCACGCACTCTCCATCGGCACAGCATCGACCTCCACCTCCCCCATGGTGCGCAGCTTCCTGGACAGGGCAGACGTCATCCTCGCCGTGGGAGCGAGCCTGGCCAAGCACCAGATGAACCTGCCCCTGCCCGAGGGCCGGACCATCATCCAACTCACCAACGACGAGGCTGACCTGAACAGGAACTACGCCGCCGCGCATCCCCTGCTGGCCGACGCCAGGCTGGGCGTGCGCCAGCTCATCGACGCCGTCAGCGACATGGGCGGGGCGAACGCGGGCCGGCGGTCCCTGGTCGAGGCGGAGGTTGCGTCGATGTACAGCGCGTGGGTCGATCAGTGGCGCGGCAAGCTCGAATCGCAGGACGCGCCCATCAACCCGTACCGGGTCGTCCGCGAGCTGAACCGCGTCATTCCAGCGGACGAGGCCATCGTCACCCACGACTCCGGCAGCCCACGCGACCAGATGGTGCCGTTCTACCGGTCGGGCGGGCCGCGCAGCTACATCGGCTGGGGCAAGTCCCATGCGCTCGGCACGGGCCTCGGGTTCGCGATGGGCGCCAAGCTCGCCGAACCGGACAAGGTCTGCATCAACTGGATGGGCGACGCCGCATTCGGCATGACGGGCCTCGACTTCGAGACCGCCGTGCGTAACAACATCCCGATCATCACGATGGTGTCGAACAACTCGACGATGGCCATCGAGACGAAACGGCTCATCGGTTCCCACGAGAAGTACGGCACGCGGGACGTTGGCGGCAACTATGCCGACCTCGCGCGCTCGCTGGGCGGCTGGGCGGAGCGCGTAGAAGACCCGGAGAAGGTCGGCCCCGCGATCCTGCGCGCCCGCCGCGCCACCGAGGAGGGCCAGGCAGCACTGCTGGAGTTCATCACGTCGGCTGAGACGGCGTTGAACCGCTAGGGACCCTCATGCGCACCAATACCACCAAGGCCAAACTGCATGAAGGCGAAGTCGTCTTCGGGGGCATCGTCACCCGTTACGCTCCCGACACCGTGGAGATCCTCGGCGCTCTCGGGTACGACTTCGTCATGATCGACTGCGAACACGGCCCAGCCGACCTGGACCAGGTCGAGCACATGGTCCGCGCCGCCGAGTCCTTCGGCATCACTCCCATCGCCCGCATCCCCGACCACACCGAGCAGACCATCCTCCGGTTCCTCGACCGCGGCCTCCAGGGGATAATCGTCCCCCACGTCAACACCGGAGAGCAGGCCGCCGCGGTTGCTCGCGCCGCTCGCTACCACCCCGACGGTTACCGGGGAGTGGCCATCGGCCGGGCCCACGACTACGGCATCGGCGTCTCCCGGAACGAGGCGACGGCATGGATCAACTCGCAAGTGCTGGTGATCCCGATGGTCGAAGACATCGAAGCCGTCAACAACCTCGACGATATCCTTCAGGTTGCCGGCGCCGACGTTCTCCACGTGGCCCCTTCCGATCTGGGCCAGAGCCTGGGCAATCCCGCCGCCGCCGAAGTGCGGCGGGTCATGAGCGAGGTCATCCCGCGGATCCGGGCCGGCGGCAAGTTCGTCGGGGTGGGCGGCAACAGTCCGGCCGACACCGCCGGTGTGGCCGAGTTCATCAGACTCGGCGCGTGATCTCCACCGTGACGCTGCCCGTCTCCCCGCCCGGATCCCTCGCCTCGACCGTCAGCGTGTGCACCGGTGTCGTCGTCCGGTTCAGCAGCCCCGCTACCGTGATCTCTCCCGAACTCTGATCGATGGCGAACGCCCCGTCCGCGTTCCCCGACGTGATCGCATACGTCACCGCATCCCCCTGCGGGTCCGTCGCCGAGACCGTCCCCACTGCGGCCCCGGTCCCCGCGTCCTCCATCACCTCGAAACTGTACGACTCCTCGTCGAACGCCGGCGCAGTGCACTCTCCCGTCTCCGCCACCAGGATCGACGACGGCTCGCTCCACGCGGCCTCGTACTCCGTCCCGCTCCCGTACGCGCTCACCCGGAACTGGTACGCGCTCCCGCATTCCAGCTGGTCAACCGTGTGCGACGTCGCCGTCAGCGTCTCGCTCTCCACGATCCAGCCACTTGACCAACGGAGAAAGTACTCCAAGCGGTACGTGCCCGCGTTCGTCACCGCATCCCAGCTCAGCGGTATGCTCGTCTGCGTCACCGTCCCCGCAGCGAGGTTCTCGGGCGAAGGCGGTGCGCAGTACAGCAGGCTCAGCGAGCTCAGGTCGTTCGTCGCAACGGCACGCAGCGCCACCGGGATGCACCCCGTCAGGCTGTTCCCCGACAAACGCAAATCCTCCAGGTTGTACAGCCAGCCGATCTCGTGCGGGATGCTCCCCGTCAGAGAGTTCGAGCTCAGGTCGAGATCCGTCAGCTCGAACAGCGTCCCAAGCTCCGCAGGGATCGTCCCGCTCAGGCTCTCGCCCGACAGGTCCAGCTCCGTCACCCGGCTCGGACTCCCGCTCGTCGTCACTCCATCCCAAGACCCAATCGCAAGGCTTGCGCTCCAGTTCAACGAACCACTGCCACGAAGCTCGTCCTTCCCATCAAGCAGCGCCTCGCAGTCGTGCACCAGACCCCGGCTCGTCCCTGGATTGGTCACCGCCGTGCCGGTCGCACACTCCGGCACCGCCGGAGGCTGCGCAGGTGTGAACGTCGTCGTCGACCCGTCGTCAGGCGTGATGTCGTCATACGCCCCGATATCCCGGTAGTATTGGTTCAACCCGCTCACGTTCGCGATACGCTGACCCGCGAACGCGTCCGTCGCCGCAGCCGCCGTGATCCGGCTCTCTAGGTTCGCCAAGGTCTGCGTGTGCTCAGGGTCACCCTCAGGCACTCCATAGCGCACTGCATGTACTACCCCCTGCTCGTCTTCCTGCAGGTCCCACTGCTCCACCGCCTGCCACGCCTCTATGGAAATATCCCAGTGTTGTGCGGCAATCGGCGCCAGGAACACGACCGACTCGCGGCCCTCGATTAGAGACCCGCCGGTGGCCGCTACATGTTGGACCAGACCAGCAAGCCATACATGATATTGATCTCGCGTCAATTTGCTATCGCCTGGGTCATCTAGCACGAGATCCAACTGGCTGTAGACAGCGTACGAATCAGCCCCACTTACCCGATGGTATGCAGCCGTGACAACTGCAGGCCCGTTGCCGAGCATGTATTCCGAAACTCGGAAATCCACGTAGCAGCTCACGAACAGAGTGGAGTCGGTGCTCATCCCTCCGTAAACCAAAGCAAGATCCCTACCCACCCTTGACGGAGAAGCATAATCGTATTGATTAAAAAAGCGAACCATCTCCTCCTGCGTAGGCAAGGCTTCGTCGTCTGGGAGACTCATCCAGAAGCGAATAGCATCTTCCCTTTCAGTATTCGTTCGTGCGAATCCGTGTGATTCGCAGCGGAAAGAACCTGGTTGTGTGACACCACGCACCACGATGTGGACAGGGGAATCTGGTCGTAAACCGGTTGCGCCAGTTTCCAACACATCTTCGACGGCATATGTTTCAGGGGCAATATAACCAGACGCTGCTGGACTAGCGAAAGACGGCGCAAGAACACCTTGACTCACGTCTCGTGGCTCGCAAGATACGTCTTCGCTTACACACGGCGCCCTGTCCGTCACTGCAGACTCGGCCAGGATCATGTCCCTCAGCTCCGGTTCACCTGAGGGGAGGGGGCTAGGCGACGCAGCAGGGGAAACATGCTGCACGCTTGGAGGTTGTTTCGAGGATTCGATGTTCCCGTCGCACGCAGCCGCAGCCAGGGATAGAAGCAAGAAGCAGATTGCACGAGCCATTCTAACACAAGAAACCATTACTGTACTCCTTGGTATAGCGCCTGCAGCGCAAGAACATCTAATGGGTAAGGCGCACAATCGGATTCGCCTGTTTCTGGTTCATTCAAGACCGACTGTGGTATTGTGGCGTGAGGCATTGGAACTATATGGCCACTAGAGTGTACAAAGTCCCGGCGAAAACTGCCGATACCGAGTGCGTGTCCAAGTTCATGAAGCATGGTCCTAA
Organism: Dehalococcoidia bacterium; assembly: GCA_965116305.1. Classification (GTDB taxonomy): domain Bacteria; phylum Chloroflexota; class Dehalococcoidia; order Lucifugimonadales; family Australimonadaceae; genus Bin16. The sequence continues at coordinate 1,569,677 of OZ220673.1, forward strand.
AAGTCGTATAGTTACCCTCTCCATTACAAGTGTTGAAACGGATTGACTCAGGAATATCGATAGTGCCTAACCTTTCGTTAAATCTGTCTTGATTTATAACAATGTCAACGCTCGGCGGGTGTGCAACACTCGATGCAAGTCTTATACCAGCGTGACCGTGTTGCGGGTAGCTCAAATTGAGGGAGACCGCACAGGCCTCTGATGTCAGTGCACATAGCAAAGTGCCTTCTGAAGCAAATGAATCTGCCGTAAGGATCTTGAAGACGCATGACAAATAATCGACACTGGTTGGCATCGGCTTTGGTCTACAACTCAGTCGCTGATAAGGGTCAAAGTCATGGCGCAGCTCGTCTATAAACCTCGGATCTGATGCAGAGGGACTAAACATGAATATCTCGTTCACTGGATTGCGTTCGGATTCAACGAACCCTCGAGGGTGCTGAGGAACAATTTGACACGGAGCTGAACTGGCAGCAAGTGACACAAAAGCTTCATCTCTTAATCCATCCGGCGCGACTGAGTCCACCCACTGCGCTGCTGCACTGTCGATGAGTGCCTGCCAATTCTCGTCCGTAGTTGGAGTTCCGGGAACGGTTTCATCACAGAAAACGTAACGGTAAGTTGGAGGTGCTCCTCCCGATGAAGGAGTAGGCCAATGGCCGTAGAAGGGGTACGTAGCTACGCGAACCTGTTCGCCTGGAAAATGATCGGAGGCAGGTCGGGACCAACCGTAGTATTCCTGGGCGCTGAATCCTTCAGTTCCTCCATAGTGATAGGTGAGTCTGAAGGCATAGATCGCGTCGTCGTCAGGGATCGCAATAGTATTAGGTGTGGAGGGAGTCACCGTATCGGAGTGTGGCCATGTGCCAGAGCCGGATGGACGCCATTCTGCCCATCCTGTGTCTCCTTCTAAGCGATCGGGCCCTATAATGCGATTCTGACGATAGGCTCTGGTAATCCCCTCTTCCAGTTTGCGCCAATGGAGCTCGTAGGTGACATTCCGTTCGCCTATAGCTGCAAATCGAACCTCTGCACCACCACCTGAGACAACGCCATCGACAGTCATGGGTATATCCCGCAGTTCAACGCCTGAACTATAATCGCTTTCGTCGTAGTTGGAACCAGACAGGGGTACGGCTTTGACTGAAAATGTATACGCTCGGCCATCTTCCAAATCGGCGAGTCCCTGGTCAGACAAAATCGCATCCAAGTCAATCTCCACACTAGTGTCAGTATCTAGCGGATCGTTGAATATACCCCGGTAAATCAACGACATGCCAATTCGCTCCTCAACGCGGACTATGTAGCTTGCAGGGGCATCCGTTACCTCCATCCAACTGAGCTTGACCTTCCGGTTGGGTAACGGGACTATCGTAAGTTCCCTGGGAGGAGCAAGTTTGATCAAAGACGGAGGAGTAACCGTGATATGCACTGTTGCCTCATCATGCAGGTTTCCATCGCTCGCCCTGAGTGTCAACGAATAAAGTGACGTAACGGACCTGTCAAGGGCAGCTGCCACAGTGATTGCCCCCAAGGTCCGGTGGACGGTGAACTTACTATCCGTGTTCCCAGCAGTAATCGAATAGACTATCGTGTCGTTGTCCGGGTCTGTGGCCGAAACTGTGCCCACCGTAGTTCTGATGGGTGCGTCCTCGGCGACTTCGTATGAGTACGACCGCATGCTCACCACTGGCTGTTCATTGACGTCCAGTACCATTATCTCATCCGAGTGGCTCGAAGACAATGACAATGAGCTATCGTCTGTCGCTACAACGGTGACCTCATAGATGTTGTCACTATCGGTATCTGTCGGGTTCTCGAAGTTCGGTGCGGACCTGAAGGACAACTCACCGTCGCCGTTGCTATTCTGCACAATGGTGAATCTTGCGCTGTCGGCGCCACGCAGCGACCACATGACATCATCCCCATCGGAATCAGTAGCGGTGTAGATGCCCACTGCAAGACTATTCTCGGGATGATTCAGGTCAGATGGGGGTAGGCCTGTGATTGTTGGCGGACTGCCCGATCCTCCTACGATCGCATCGTAAGTGTCGGTAGCATCGATTACATATATGTCATCGAAAATCTCCGACCGCCTCAACAGGTCCGCCGTCAGCTCCGCCGTCCCAGTGTTGCAGGCTCTGAGCGTCACCTCCCAGTCAATCCACTGCCGCGAGTTATACCTCTCCGATCCCTTGAGCCAGATGCCGCAGTCCTCTCCGTGCGTCCGTTCCTCTATTGGAGGAGGAGGTTCTTTGGAATCCGGGTCCGGCTCGTCACGGAAGCCGATGACGCCTCTGGGCAATGCCTTGATGTTCAAGATATATTCGGAGTCCTCGTTCAGATTCCTGGCCCGGACTTGGAAATCGTAGTCCTGATGTTCATCAAGCTCGCCCGAGTTAGGCAGTCCAACGATCTGAATGGATGGTGTGCTCTGGGCCTGCACGAACAACTCCGGGCCCAGTACGAGAATAGCGATGGCGGCGACTGCGAGGAGCCGGTAGGCCAACCGCAGACGACCGGTTTGGCTTTGGGAGAGCAACAGCAGGCGTGTATAGAAGGGTGACTGGACAGGTGAGGTAGACAAGGCTCTCTAGGTGCTCCTCTTCAAGATGCTAGTAATGTGCAACCGGGGCTCAACTACTGAACAGGGGCACACTCTCTATGAAGCCCCACAGAGCACGAGGCTCGCCCTCCTCGGCCCGGACTTCCATGACGGAGCCATAACAGGTTGAGTGCATTTCGATAACGATTCCGTGACGAGTGCCCGGTACTGTACGTTCCCGCGGCCATGGCTCGAGCTTGATAGAGAAGATGAAACAACCCTTCACCTCCTCTCCGGAGGCTGCATGACTTGTTCCTGATGCCAGCCAGCGCACCCAAGCACCAAGCGGCTCGCTCACAGCCGACAGGTCGGGCAACGCACCCAGTTGCGTCCGGTTCAGTTCCACACGCCTGAGCCGATATAGTGATGATGACCAAGAGCATCAACAGCAAAGCAGCAAGCATACCGTGGGCTTGCGCTCCGCCTGCATCAGGTGATACTCGGGACTGCCCTGCTTAGCTGAAGGCACTGTCTCAGTAGATGCCTCGTAGCACCCTCAGAGACTCAGCGTCCTAGCGATGGCGCTGGTGTGGGTTGGGTGGCCCTAGAATACTGTTAGCGCCGGTTTGATAATGACCCACCAATGATGTCGTTGTCCAGCGACTATGTCAGGGTAGACGGTCCAGCGAAAATGTCAGTCTGGTCGGCTGGCGGCCAGTTGAGGTTGTCGCCTGTTCTTCCGTTTGACGGGGCGGTTGGTGGGTTGGGTCAGAGCCCGGGCATACTTGCGCACTGTATTGCGGGATACTCCCAGTTGGCGGGAGACCTCTCGCAGTGACATGCCTTGGACCTTGGCCTGCTGCACTGCCTTCCAGAGAGCGAGTTGCCGCGGCGTAAGCACTCGGCGAGGTGGAGGGTCATGTTGGTCATCATCGTCGAGGATATCTTCGGCCGCGGGATCGAAGTCCAGGCCAGCCAGTCGCCGCAGTTGGTGTTGGGTGAGGCCGTGTTTGCCGAGGCGCTTCACGATGCGGCGCATCTCGGGAGTGGGTGCCAGGGCTCCATTAGCTGCCCGCAGCACGCCGGGGCGCGGCGGCGCCTGCCGGTGGGGAATGGTCTCGCCCTCGTGACGCACTTGGAGGTGGCCGTCGGTGTGCTCCAGGACCTCCACGTGCACACCCGCGTAGCTGGGGCACTCTGTGCCGGGCAGCAGTTGGAGGGTGTGCCGTCGGTATTCCCTGCACAACGTGATGCGTCGTGATGGTGATGTGTGAGCGGCGCGCCGCTCACACATCACCATCATCCCTCCAAGTGGGGTGGGTGGTGCAAGTCGTGCGGCGGCGAGCAATGCGCGGTGGGCCGGGGCCGCTGAACAGTCCGATTTCATTCGTGTTCCGACCGATAGGGGGCTGACACGTCGCCTGACGTATCAGGATTTGCAGGGGGTCGAAAGTGGGATGCTCCGCTAAAGCAATCGGGGGCTGAATCGGACACTTTGTCCACGAATTGTACCCCTGTGACGTGTCAGGATTCGGGGGCCATAGGGGAGGAGGGAGACGCGATGGATGAGCCTGTGAGGTGGGTGTCGAAGGATATGGCGGCACGGGAGCTGGAGGTATCGCTCTCGACGCTGGACCGCAGGATCAGGGACGGCGAGGTCGAGGTGCTGCGGGAAGGTCGCCGGGTGTACGTGCGGGTGGAGGGGCCCGAGTACCTGAGCGACGAGGAGCTGCTGCTCCGCGCCAAGGCGAGGATGGACGAGCTAGAGGAGGCGGTGCGGAGGTGGGAGCGCATCGCGTCCGAGTTGGAGCGTGAGCGCGACGCGGCGAAGAGGGACATGGCCGGATGCGCGGCCGGATACGAGGCCTTGAGGGAGTTGTACCTGAGGGAGTGTGCGGAGCACGAGCGGGAGGAGCGATGGGTCGGCAGGCTGGGCCGTGCCGTGGTCGTGCTGGCCGTCCTCGTCGTCCTGCTGGTCATCGGTGCGCTCGTGGGATGGCGGATGCTGGCGTAGAGGACAACCTTAAGCAGTTGTGTACATTGCTATACTCTTGGTGAATGGAAGTACCAGCGAAGGGGAAGACGAGGATAGACAGCATGAGGCGAAACGACAACTACTTGTTGTTTGTGTTGGGTCTGATCGCTCTAGCGATAGTTTTAGACAACCTAGCCTTGATAGTCGGCACAGTCTTAGCCATTGCTAGCATAGTGGCGATTGTAGGAGTGGTTGTGGTGCTTCTCTACCTTCTATTCAGGCGGTAGGGGCAGTGGAAACGCTAAACACTACATATCAGGCTATTGGTATCGTTGCTGGTGTCTTCACCGCAATTGCGGCTTTAGTTGTAGCCCTTATCGCGTTGTGGCGTGCAATAAGGGACACGAAGAGTACGGTTCTGCGGGATACGTTCGCGGGGCAAGCAATGACAGGTCTATTGGCCGCTGGAGTGCCGTCGCAGGATGACACTCTACCGTTAATGGCCTACTCTGTTGCCGACGCCTTGTTGGCCGAACGGTCGAAAGACGCGTAGATGTCAAAGGGACACCATCGTGTGTTGTTCTCAACACGAAGATGATCTCTTCACGGAGGTTGAGTCATGCATAGAGCTTCACGTAACCAGCGCTTCACAGCCGTAGTTGACCCAGACCCATTCTCTATTGGACTTGGTCTTCTGGAAGTGCTCTTCGCGGGAGCTACATATTTGGAAGCACGCAGCCAGAGTAGGTTACGACAAGGAGCCTACGATGCTTTTCGACGGAGATGGTTCAACGCGCAGCGTGGCCTCATTAGTGCAAGACGCACCGTTGAGGAATACAGCACCTACGTTCAGGAACATGGGTATGGAAATCAACCGTTCCTGTTCGGGCGAGTTAGGTTAGTGGTAAACAGAAACCGTGCGGGCCAGTTTCGTCGGTTGCATGCAGACATATTGCGAACAGCGAATAAGATGGCTAGGAACCTCGATTTACTGAGCGAATTCCTTGACGATGAATATCAGCCCTACATCGAAGCAATCAACGATAAGCTCTACGAAGTCACGCTCCCCGAAACATATGATGAGACTCTATTCTTGGTGCGGGAGAGCCTTGCTCTGTTCGAGGCGCTGATTAGCCGTGTGGAGGATAGGGAACATTTTACCAAGGGCTAACCATCACTGGGCACGTGAGCAGACCTGTATAGGTTGTCTCCTCGGCAGCCTCATTACGCATCCTCAGGAGCGACCCCGGTGAGCCAGCAAGTTCACTGACATCTTTACCTGCGTGGAGGAGTCGCAATCTAGGTCACTACCATTCGTCGTCCCTTGTCGCTGTCCCCCGGTACTAAACGCAAGTGTGATACAGATCCAGACCTCACAGCCCTCTGGACGGATTCAGGATCGGCGAGACGAGCAGTCTCGATGTAAGTTCTGACGCGCCCTATGGGGATCGTGACGCCTTCCATGTCTAGCCACATGTCTTGTTCCATGAGAAAGGAGCGCGCACTGCCGTCCACTAGTTCCGCTATTCCTGAGCCCCAATGATCCAAGTCTAGGTTCAACGAATTCCACGTGAAGTCAATGCTTTCCCCCTTTAGCAGGGTCACGGCCGTCACGATCTCCTGCCCTTCGGCGGGAGTAAGTGAAGGGAGCAACTCCCAATAGGCACCCTTATGGTCCCGTAGCCAGGCGAGTGCCTCTACTACCCTGGCTAGGCTTTCGTCGACCGAGAAAGGCACCTGAATGTCAGTACTCACGGCTACACCACCAAGCCAACGGAACGCAAGACGGTGCGGTGGCCGACAGGCGTCCATCCACCGAAAAAGTGGAACTAGGGCGGCTGGCATAGCCGGTCTTGGATCCAACCGGAAGTTGGCCTCAAGCTTCCCAGACTCGATGTCCAACCTCACGCGGATCTGTAGCCACCCGGTGCTGTCGGTTCCGGTCAAGATGACCCCCCTCAATCCTCCTGTGCGTTCAGTGAGATTAACCGGCAAGCTGGCCATAAACCTGTCTTCATCCATGATGTCTAGAGCGAGACTGATTGGCTCATCAAGCTCACTGTCGAGTGGCAGTAGGCTGATCTCCATTTCAGTGAAGCTCCCTCCCAGACCAGAAGGGGCGTCTACCGTAACGCTACTAACCATGCTAGGCGGAATGGTCGCTCCAAGCCCATAGTCCAGTGCGTCCTGTATCAACTCGTCATCCTGTCCGATGGCGACCTTGACGTTGATGGTGATAGGTCGATCGCTAACGGCACCCAAGTATTTGGGATAAACATCAACTCTCCCATCACCGAAGCTGACGGAGAGTACAACGTCCGTTGGCTTCTGATTCGCCGCGGTTGTCCCGGTGGACACCTCATAGCGATAATGGGGATCAATCTCATTCAGACGAGCATGTAGGGTTCTCATCCGGCCGACTGCGTCATGCACATCGGTGACTCGCGCCTGCTCGTCCCTGATTTCGCGGAGCAACTGAAACACTTCGTCTTTCGCCCCTTCAAGGAAGTATCTCCGAATGTCTGGGAACATCGACATCTTCTCGTCCAGCCATGTCTTTCCTAACCATGCGATTGGAAAGCCGTAGCCCTTTCCGAGCCGACGAAACCAGCCCATTTCGTCAGGAGTAGGATCAATGGGAACCACAAGGAACCAACGGACCGGGTTCAGGGCCGCAGCCCTCTTCAGGGATCGGGACGTCTGCGTACGCCGACTTGGAGTCATCCTGCCAGTGAAGGACTTTAGCTCGAAGGCGTCGGTGATTTGGTCGTGCTGGCCGTGGACGATTTGCACGTCCCGCCCACCATCCCCTCCCTTGCCGTCGATCCTCTGAGCTTCTGGGTGCAGCCTGCCGAGCAGAACCGAGACCATATCCTCGTATCTTTGTCGCTCGATTTCTTCCCAACGGATTTGCATTAGCTCACCTAGCCGCCGTAGGTTCAGTTGACGGCCCTATCCGGTATTGGGACCAAGCGCTGAGTGGCGTCATTGGTTCAGATCGCGGGGCTAGGGCTACTTACCCGTGTCCTTGCGGGGTCTGCCTCGCCTTCGTCCGTCCGACGGCCAGAAGTAGACAGTGTCCGCCGTACGCCGGAATTCCAGGTTCCTGCCCAGCGCTGTCGCAGCCGCGTTTAGCCTACGCCGGATCGCTTGGGTCGTCTCTCCTTCCCCTGCCTCTAGCTTCCCCGCTTCACCCGGAGCGACCCGCTCGATGTAGCCGACGTACTCTTGGAGCAGCGCTGCGCGCTCGCCGGTTGCGCTCCTCGCGCGGGCTTCGCCGATCGGTAGCGTGCTGAATGTGGGCATGCATTCACCTCTCGTAGGCGGGTAATCACATAGCTGAGCCGCCATCTGGGGCAGCACTATAACACTGCGGCTCCGGCACTTTCTCGCATCGTCCATGAACCCCCACATGCGGCGTTACGTCCGCCTCCTTGGGGTCGGCACACTTATTACTCGGAGGCAGTCGTGAGACACAGAAACAGCAAGAATCAATCGCCGGCTTCCCCAGAGCCGGGACGCAATTGTCCCGGACAGCCCTCGACGCGGTACTCGACTGAGCAGCAAGAGGTAAGGGAGCGAGGCCTGCGCATACTTGCACGGTGCATCGCGCACGCCCATCTGCGGCGGGCACGTTGGGACGGTCGGGAACGATAGGTCCAGGCGAGGGATTGACGAAGATTCATCCAAGGGCTAGGGTGTAGTTGATTTCCTCCCCGCCCGCTGGACTATGGCTAGGGCCATACCCCCGGGCGGGTGTTTTTTTCTTATGCGTACCCTAGTCCTCATCGACGGTCAGAACCTCTATCACTTGGCACGGAGAGCGTGGGCCTCGGGTCCGAGGTCTCCGTATGCCTGGCCGAGTTACGACGTAGAGAAACTGGCGCACACGCTGGTCGCTCGGACCCCAGGCCGCACCCTTACGGAAACTCGCTTCTACACGGGCGTTCCCGACCCGGGAGCCAGCGCTTCACAACGGTTCTGGCACGGGTTCTGGTCGAACAAGATCAGGTATCTGCGGAACCGAGGAATCTACGTCTACAGAGGCAGGGTCAACGCTGGAGGGCAAGAGAAGGGAGTTGACGTCAGCTTAGCCCTAGACATCGTGCGAGCCACCTACGAGCAGCGGTATGAAGTGGCCATCATCGTAAGCCAGGACTGGGACTTCGGCCCCGCGGTGCGCCTTGCGAAGGAGATTGCCCAAGCGCAGGGGCGGAGGCTCGCTTTCGAGTCGTGCTTCCCGGTTGGGCCGGGCAGCCTCTCTCGGAGGGGTGTGCCGGGAACGACCTGGGTCCCGATAGACCAGGCGACTTATGACACCTGTCGCGACGTAACAGACTACCGTCCACGGAGGGGTTAGGGTCATCGGCAGCCTACCACGACCTCAGATTCCGGCTCCGTGTGATTAGACCTGCATGGACTGCGACGGCGCGTGCGGGACCTCGCTTCTGGACCTCGACAGGCTCGTCCATGCGGAATCCCAGCGACGCCTATGGCTACTTTGCGAGGGGGATCGCCTTGGCCGACCTCGGTGATGGCTGGGCGCCGCGTGGCGGGACTATCTGAAGCCTATGTCCCAGCCTCCCTCCACCTCGCCTCCCTTAGAGTGAACTCGTCCTCCATCCGATGGAGGAATACAACTCCAATCACTTGCTCCATCTCAGGGCGCTCATTCAACGCCTGCATCGTTTCGTTGGCTACCGTTGCCAGTATCTCCTGACCATCGAGGTCTTCGCAGCCTCTGCACGTCTGATGCAGAAGGGCCGCGAAATCCTCTACTGAGTTGGATGAGAGGGCGTCCATACCCGCTGCCGCGTGTTCTGTCACCACCGTGATGCCCGTCATGTGCAGTATGTCGCGCACGACCAATGGGTTATTGATGGCAGCCCCGAAGAGGCTGACGGCCAGTGTTGTGATGAATGGGAAGGTTCCTGGCGGTTGTGTCATCGTTCAGTCCTCCTTGGCCATGGTGTCCAGCACCTGACCCGCGAACACCTGTGCGATGGGGTTGGTGCCCCACTCCTCCATGAGAGCGTCCATTCTATATGCCTCCTGCATGTGCTATCCACAGCACAGCATCGAAAGTTGACATCCGATGACGCTCTTGATATGTTCCTGCCACCACCCCTACCTCTTAGGCGGTAGGGTCGAGACCGTCCAGCAGGGCGGTCTCTGTCTTTGTAGCGGAGTGGAGATTGATCACCAACCTGTACATAGACGGCTTCAACCTCTACTACCGCGCCCTGAAGGACACGCCGTTCAGATGGCTTGATCTGCGGAAGCTGGCCGAGACCCTCTTTCCCCAAGACTCGATCAACCGGGTCTGCTACTTCACCGCAAGGCTCGACGCGCGCCCCGGAAACCCTTCTCAGCGCCAGCGGCAGCAAGCCTACCTGAGAGCGCTGGAGACGCTTCCGGGCTTTGACGCCTACTACGGCGTCTTCCGGTCCGGTGTCAAGCGACGCCCTCTGGCGGAGCCGGTGGCAGGCCTGCCACCTTATGTCCTGGTCAGGGACTCGGAGGAGAAGGGGTCGGACGTGAATCTAGCCACCCGCCTCCTTGTGGATGGGTTCAACGGGGAGTACGAACAGGCAGTCGTCGTATCCAATGACGCGGACTTCTCGGGCGCTATGCGGTACGTGCGAGACGACCTGGGCCTCCGAGTCACGCTGGTCAATCCAGACCCCAACAACAGCAGTCCAAGGGAACTGGCCGACGCGGCTACCTACGTCAAGCGCCTCTGGAAAAGCCATCTGCGTCGAAGCCAGCTTCCCGACACACTAAAGGACGGGATCGGAATCATCAGAAAGCCGTACGGTTGGTGAGAGGCCCACTAACCGTCGATATTATCAAGAGGGCTGAGGAGTCTGCTATCAGAGACTGTTGCTAAGGTGTTAGAGGCTCCTGATACGCGCCTCCCTTGCGTGACGATCCGGGCACTGGGCCACCACTAATGGCTGCGACTAGCTGGTCGGCATTACCGCGATGCGGCCGCCGTTGGACCCGGTCGGAAGCCCTCCGGAATATCCCTATAGCCTGCTCATCCAAACACGTCCCCGTTGTGTGTCTTGGCCAGGATTGGCCCTGCCCGAAGATGTTTACGCCCCCGGCGCCTTGTCCCCGCCTTCAGTGCCGTTCGGCGTCGGCGCACCGTGTCAAAGCCCAGCGCTGTCTTTCTTGACAGATGAGGCCACCCCGCCACCGGGAGGAGGTGGCAGGGCGGCCCCGTCGATGTTCGCACCCTGGTCGGCTACGGTGTGCAGTCGGGAAGGCCGATCAGGTCGAGGTCGTGGTAGTCCAGGTTGCGCAGGGCGGGCGGGATGCAGCCGGTGAAGCTGTTGCCCTCGATGAAGAGGTGCGCCAGGCTGGTCAACCGGGTCAGTTGCGAGGGGATGGACCCCGTCAGGCCTGCGTCCCGCAGGAAGAGGTGCTCCAGCCGCTGCAGGTTGCCCAGCTCCACGGGTATCGTCCCGCCCAGCGGGTTCCCGTCGAGCAGCAGCTCGCGCAGGTTCCCCAGGCTGCCCAGCTCCGCCGGTATCCCGCCGGTCAGGTCGTTGTGGTAGAGGGCGAGGACCAACAGTTTGGAGAGGCCTCCCAGCTCCGCCGGGATCGGGCCGCTGAGCCGGTTGCCGAAGAGGTAGAGGATCTTCAGATTCCCCAGGTTGCCCAGCTCCGCCGGTATCCCGCCGGTCAGGTCGTTGTCGTCGAGGTCCAGCCGTTCGAGATCCTCGAGCTCGCCCAGGATCGCCGGGATGCTCCCGCTCAGGCCGAAGCCGGGGAGATAGAGGGTGCCGACGCGCGCCACGGTGGTGAACAGGCTGACTCCCTCCCATCCGTAGATGGAGGTGTCGGCGCTCCAGTTCAAGGCGGCGCCACCCCGCAGCGTGTCCTTCGCCGTCAGCAGCACCGAGCAGTCACGCACGAGCCGCGGGTTCTCGCCCGGGCGCGGCACCGCCGTGCCGTTCGAGCACTCCGTGATCGTGAGGGTTACCTTGACCGTGGCGGTATCGGTCCCGCCCCTGCCGTCGTCCGCCTGCACCGTCAGCTCGTACGACTGGGCGTCGGCGTAGTCGAAGGTGCCTGCGACGGTGATCGCTCCCGTGGCCGGGTCGAGTGCGAACCTCCCATTGCCGTTACCCGCGGTGATGGCGTACGTCACCCTGTCTCCATCCGGGTCAGGCGCGGAGACCGTGCCGATCCTCGTGCTCAGGGCAGTGGATTCGCCGATGAACAGGTCGTATCGCGGCCTGCCGAACTCCGGATCACGGTTGCAGGGCTCGGTCGCCACGGCGAAGACGCCGGACTCCTCACCCCAGACGGCCGCGTAGATATCAGCATCGCCATACGCGCGCACCCGGAACCCATACGCCGTCCCGCACGCAGGGCCGCCCGCAGGGCTGAACGTCGCGCTCGTGGTCGTCGTCTCGGGCAGCGCCGTCCAGGCGCCCCCGCTCGTGAGGTGCTGCGCCTCGTAGCGCGCCGCTCCTGCAACCCCATCCCAGCTGATGGTGAACATCCCGCTCGCGAGCGACACGTCAAGGCCGCCGGGCGCGGGCGGCGGGTCCTCGGCAACATCGGTCACCGTGACCGTCACGCTGGCCGCATCCGTCCCGCCGTTGCCGTCGTCGACCTCGACCGTCAGCATGTACGAGGAGACGTCTTCGTGGTCGAGCGAGCCGGCCACGGTGATCACGCCGGAACTCGAACCGATGGCGAACGCCCCGCCGGCGTTGCCCGCCGTGATCGAGTAGGCGAGCTCGTCCGTGTCCTCGTCGCTCGCCGAAACCGTGCCCACCTCGGTGCCGCCGGCCGAGTTCTCCGCCACCGAGAACCTGTAGGCGGACTGGCCGAATGCGGGAGCGATGTTGCACGCTTCGGTCTCGACGGAGAATGCGCTCGATTCCGTCCCCCAGACGGCCGCGTAGACGACGGTGTCGCCGAACGCGCGCACCCGGAACTCGTACGTCGTCCCGCACGCAGCCCCGTCCGCCGGCGCGAACGTCGCGCTCGTGGTCGTCGTCTCAGGCAGCGCCGTCCAGTTGCTGCCGCTCGTGCGGTGCTGCGCCTCGTAGCGGGCCGCTCCGGCCAGCGCGTTCCACGTGATGGAGAACGTGTCGTTCGACAGCGTCACGTCCAGTCCGCCGGGCGCGGGCGGCGCGTCCTCCGCCACATCCGTCACCGTGATCGCCACGCTCGCCGTGTCCGTGCCGCCCCGGCCGTCGTCCGCCTGCACCGTCAGCGCATACGAGTCCGCCGCCTCGTGGTCGAGCGCTCCCGCAACGCTGATCTCGCCGGAACCCGGGGCGATGGCGAACTTCCCTTCGCCGTTGCCGGCCGTGATCGAATACGTCAACGTATCGCCGGGGTCGGCATCGTTCGCCTCGACCGTCCCGAACGTCGTGCCCGTGGGGGAGTTCTCGGCGATGGAGAACATGTAGCTCGTCGCCCTGAACTCGGGAGCCCGGTTGCACGGCTCGGTCGTCACGTCGAACGCGCCGGACTCGACGCCCCAGACGGCCGCATAGACGACGGTGTCGCCGAATGCGCGGACCCGGAACTCGTACGTCGTCCCGCACGAGGGACCACCGGCCGGGCTGAACGACGCGCTCGTGGTCGTCGTCTCCGGCAGCGCCGTCCAGTTGCCCCCGCTCGTGCGGTGCTGGGCCTCGTAGCGGGCCGCTCCCGCCAGCGCATCCCACGTGATGGAGAACGTCCCGCCCGCGAGCGACACGTCGAGACCTCCGGGCGCGGGCGGCGGGTCCTCCGCCACGTCGATGACGGCGATGTTCACCGTCGCCGTGTCCGTGCCGCCCCGGTCGTCGTCCACCTGCACCGTCAGCGCATACGAGGTCGTCGTCTCGTAGTCCAGCCCTGCCGCTACGGTGATCTCGCCGGAGCTTGGGCCGATGGTGAACTTCCCTTCGCCGTTGCCGGCCACGATCGCATACGTCAGCGTATCTCCTGTATCGTCGTCCATCGCCTCCACGGTGCCCACGTCTTCGCCCGTGGGTTCGTCCTCGCTCACCATGAAGTCGTACGTGGCCTGATCGAACATGGGGCTGGCGTTGCATGCGTCCGTCGTCACCGACACCGCACCGGCCGCGGGGCCGAACACCTCCGCGTACGTCACCCCGTCTCCGAACGCCGACACGCGGAACTCATACGTCGTCCCGCAGCGCTCACCGCCGGCCGGCGAATACGTCGTGCTCGTTCCCGTCACCGACGGCAGGTCCGTCCACAGGCTCTGCTCCGCGGGGATCCGGTGCTGCACCACGTACTCGGAGGCGCCCGAGACCGCGTCCCACGACACCGAGAACACCCCGCTCAACAGCGACGCCATCAGCCCGCCTGGCGCGGGCGGCGGGTCCTCGGGCACGTCGATGACGTCGATGTTCACCGCCGCCGTGTCCGTGCCCCCGTTCCCGTCGCTCGCCTCGACCGTCAGCGCATACGACGACGTCGTCTCATAGTCGAGCGCGCCAACCAGGAAGATCTCTCCCGTGTTCGGTTCGATGTCGAACCTGCCCTCGCCGTTCCCCGCCGTGATCGCGTACATCACCGTGTCGCCCGGATCGATATCCATCGCCTCGACCTCCGCCACCACCGTGTTCACCAGCTCGTCCTCACGGACCATGGCCGCGTACGTCGACTGCCTGAACTCGGGTGACGCGTTGCACGATCCCACGTCCACCGAGACCGGCCCCGACTCCGTCCCCCACGCCGCTACGTGCGTCGTCCCGTTGCCGCGTGCGCGCACCCGGAACTCGTACGTCTCTCCGCACGACGCTCCTCCGTCAGGTGTGAACGTCGCGCTCGTCCCCGTCACTGCAGGCAGCGCTTCCCAGTCCGCGCCCGAACCCGCCAACCGCTGCTGCACCTCGTAGCTGCCCGCGCCGGTCAGCACCGTCCAGCTCAGTGAGAACGTCCCGCCCGCGAACGAACCGCTCAGCCCCGAAGGCGCCGCGCTCAGCGCGCTCGCACAGTCCGACAGCCCTAGGTTCGCGATGTCGTTGGCCTCGACGTTCCGCAGCGCCGGAGGCACGCACCCCGTCAGGCTGTTCCCGTCGAGCAGCAGCAGCGTCAGACCCGTCAGGTCCCCCAGCTCCCCGGGGATCACGCCCGTCAGCGCGTTGTCCTCCAGCAACAGCTGCGACAGGTTGCTCATCTCTCCCAGCTCCGGCGGGATGCTCCCGCTCAGCTGGTTGTCGTGCAGGTACAGGTTCCGCACGTTCGTGAGGTTGCCCACCTCCGCCGGGATCTCACCCGTCAGCTGGTTCTCGGCTATCCAGAGCGTCTGAAGGTTCGCGAGGCTTCCAAGTTCAGCCGGGATGCTCCCGCTCAGATCGTTGTCGTGCAGGTCCAAGTCCTCGAGCGCGGTCAGTCCGCCAAGCTCAGCCGGTACCACGCCCGTCAGCCCTGCGCTTCCCAGGCTCAGTGCGTCCACACGCCTCGGCTGACCCTGGACCGTCAATCCCTCCCAAGTCGCCATCGCAGTGCGCGCGCTCCAGTTCAACAGCCCCGTCCCGCGCAGTGCGTCCCGCGCCCCCAGCAGCGCCTCGCAGTCTGCGACCAGGCCCGGGTTGCTCGCAGGGTTCGGCACCGCCAGCCCGTCCGAGCACGTCGCACCCTGCGTCACCGTGATCTCCACCGTGACGCTGCCCGTCTCCCCGCCCGGATCCCTCGCCTCGACCGTCAGCGTGTGCACCGGTGTCGTCGTCCGGTTCAGCAGCCCCGCTACCGTGATCTCTCCCGAACTCTGATCGATGGCGAACGCCCCGTCCGCGTTCCCCGACGTGATCGCATACGTCACCGCATCCCCCTGCGGGTCCGTCGCCGAGACCGTCCCCACTGCGGCCCCGGTCCCCGCGTCCTCCATCACCTCGAAACTGTACGACTCCTCGTCGAACGCCGGCGCAGTGCACTCTCCCGTCTCCGCCACCAGGATCGACGACGGCTCGCTCCACGCGGCCTCGTACTCCGTCCCGCTCCCGTACGCGCTCACCCGGAACTGGTACGCGCTCCCGCAATCCAGCTGGTCAACCGTGTGCGACATCACCGTCAACGTCTCGCTCTCCACGGTCCACTCGCTCGCGCGGCGCTGCCGGTACTCCAAGCGGTACGTGCCCGCGTTCGTCACCGCGTCCCAGCTCAGCGGTATGCTCGTCTGCGTCACCGTCCCCGCAGCGAGGTTCTCGGGCGGAGGCGGCGCGCAGTACAGCAGGCCCAGCGAGCTCAGGTCGTTCGTCGCAACGGCACGCAGCGCCACCGGGATGCACCCCGTCAGGCTGTTCCCCGACAGCCGAAGCTCCTCCAGGTTGTACAACCAACCCAACTCGTGCGGGATGCTCCCCGTCAGCGAGTTCGAGCTCAGGTCGAGCTCCGTCAGTTCGAACAGCGTCCCAAGCT
The DNA here is from genome assembly GCA_965116305.1 of Dehalococcoidia bacterium. GTDB lineage: Bacteria > Chloroflexota > Dehalococcoidia > Lucifugimonadales > Australimonadaceae > Bin16. The sequence continues at coordinate 1,585,603 of OZ220673.1, forward strand.
CCGACGGGACCGTCCCGCTCAGGCTTTCGCCCGACAGATTCAACTCCGTCACCCGGCTCGGACTCCCGCTCGTCGTCACCCCGTCCCACGACCCGATCGCCAGGCTCGCGCTCCAGTTCAACGAACCCGTCCCGCGCAACTCGTCCTTCCCATCAAGCAATGCCTCGCAGTCGTCCACCAGACCCCGGCTCGTCCCTGCGTTGGTCACCACGCTCCCGGTCGCACACGCCGGCACCGGTGGGGGCTGCGCCGGCGTGAACGTCGCCGTCGAACCGTCGTCGGGCGTGATGTCGTCGTACGCCCCGATGTCCCGGTAGTATTGGTTCAAACCGCTCACGTCCGCGATACGCTGACCCCCGAACGCGTCCGTCGCCGCCGCAGCCGTGATCCGGCTCTCCAGGTTCGCAAGCGTCTGCGTATGCTCTGGGTCACCCTCAAAGGTCCCGTACCGCACCGCGTGCACCACCCCCTGCTCGTCCTCCTGAAGATCCCACTGTTCCACCGCCTGCCACGCCTCTACCGCTATCGCGTTGTGCGCACCCATAGGCGCCAAGAACAACACACTCTCTCGACCACCCACCATGTCCGCCAAGGACTGCTCCGCATCCCGGACCATCTCACCGAGTGATGCCTCATACTCTCCTTGGCTCATGAGTGGTTCAGCCCCGAACTGCCCGGCGTCATGTTCTCGCCGGTACAAGTCGTATGAGTGCGCCTCCGCCATGCGATCGTATGCCACCGTGACCGTGCTAGGACCAGCACCTAGGATATACTCCTCCACGGTGTACGTCGCGTAGCAGGTCAGATAGAGGTACTCTGCAGACAGACCCCCGGTTGCAATTGAAAGGAAGTTTGATTTCGCGGTTTCTCGATAATTCGGGTCTAAGCTGTCGAGAATCACCGTGAATAATCGTTCGAGATAGCTCGCATCTGGAATTGGGTCTGCTTCGTCAAGTACCAACCAGAGGCGGACCGCGTCTTCCCGCTGTTCCGCTGACCGTGCAATGCCTCGCCAGTCGCACCGAACGGCATCGCTGTCTGCAACCACTTCGGCAGCTAGATGCACCGGAGATGCTCCAGCCAGCAGCAATCCCTTCTCAAGCTTTTCCTCCACCGTAGATGCCCCATTCAGAGGAAAGGTGGCTTCCTGGGGCACACGAGTGAACAAGGTGAATGCCTCTACATCCCGTGCCCTGCATGACACGTCCTGGCTTATGCCCAAACACGACGGTCTATCCAGGGTCCTTGTGGGTCCATCAACGTCAACGTCAAACGAAACCTCGCTTAGGTCGGGGGAGGTGCTGCCGGTCTCGTGAGGCAGGTAATCACACCCCAACATTCCAAGGATCAGACCAAGAAGCCCGCACCACACTACCAGCCTATGAACAAATGCCTTGCAGTTCACCGTCTTCTCCCCTCGTCGAATGTGCCAGTTGTATTCGATTGGTCGCCTTGACATTGCATAAGTCAGGGCTACCTGTCCATGCTGCGTGCGTGCAATGATGCAGTTATTCTGACGGTTGGTCAGTCTGATATAGTGCAAATAAGCCCAATATATCCAATGGGAACGGAGTGCAGGATGTATTAATCATAGGAGACCATATGTTATTAAGCGGGTGGTGCTCTGTGGCGGTAGCATAGGTCAATCCGAGGGCGTGTCCGATTTCGTGCACCATCGCACCATACATTCCTAACCTAGAATTTGTTCCCGCGAGAGAACAAGAATCAAACCCATATGAACGGTCTGGAATCTCCAGTGTTGGAGGATTCGACGAGGAATCACCGTAAAGAAATCTACTAAGCAGTATATCGGTTGTGAACACATTGCCGGGTTCTTTCAATTCATCTATTTGAGTGAAAACGCTTGCTCGGATGACAATCGAGCCGTCTGGCCTTATCATTGTAGCCGGGGCGCATAGTGATTCACAATAATCCCTCGCTACAAACCAAGAAACGTCACGAAACTCCTTGGCTGTTCCTGGATACGATTTAAGGTCATCGACCATCCAAATCTCGTTCAACTCGCTTTCGTCACGTTGAATGGACTCTATTCCGGTGTCTTTCATCTGGGTGAGGACGTTTTGGGCATGTTGGATAAGGCTCACCTGGTCGTCGTCCGTCAGCTCGGTGTAAGTTAGAAGAACCTCTTCAATAATCTCAGTGAAGTCGAAGCATGCCGCTCGGCCTTGAGGAGCCGCGCTACGTTCTACCGTTGTGATCAGGTTGTCCGTCGCAGTCTCCCATCGTTCAAACGCTGCATTGATTAGGTTCTTCCATTGGTCGCGTCTAACTTGGTTAGCCGAAAAAGTCTCATCGCATATGTGATAACTGTAAGTTCGGTCCTTTAGATAGTGACGTAGGGGAATACTAGCAAGACGCTCACCGTTACCTGCTGGTTCTCGCCCTGGTCTAACGAAGAAGGAATAGGCGGAGAATACCGGGCCTATAGGTGTTGTGTACTTGAATTGAACCTCGTAAATGCTTCCCTGCGTCAAGTTCGGAACAGTGTATGTCGACACTCCACGCAGTTCCCCACTTTCGACCCATTCAGCTTGGTCGTTGGGGTCAAAAAGAGAAGTCGTAAGACGTTCCCGCCATCTGATCTCATATGAATCAGCGTCCAACTGAGGTTGCCATTCGACGCTTGCTTGGCCTTGGCCACTAGGTGTGTTCCTGCTGTCTCCATCAACGCGCAAAACAGGGTCGCCGTTAGTCAGTGTTACTGTTTCACTATACTGACTATGCCTACCATTCGCATCGATGGCCTTTACGCGGAACTGATAGACCCCATGGTCAGCAAGTCGCGAAGTGTAGGTGATGACCCCATTAACTCCTTCGATGCCAGACACACCATCTAGCAGAATGGGATACTTGTTTGTGGTTACTATTCCACTATTCGCCTGTCCTGCAACTGGAGCCTCCCAGCTGCCACCAGGTGTACGGATTTCAACTGCATACTTCACAGCGTTGGCATCTGAAGCCCAATGCAAGACCACCTGCTGCGCGCTTTTACCGCCTGGAGTCCTTGCATCCATCCCCCTCAGAAAGGAACTGTTTATGTAGAAGCCGGCCGGTATAGCTAATCCGGGGGCATCTATGGTTACTGACAAGGTTTGGGTCACGCTCAAGCCCCCGGAAACACCGCTGGCCCGATCATGCGCGGTGACCGTCAACATTGCGCTTCCCTGGGCGACCGGCGTTACCGTCAATACGCTCTCGTTCACCCTTACCGTTGCGACTGACGAGGACGAAATACTCGCCGTGTACCTAAGTGCATCACCGTCCGGATCGCTGAACTTGTTCGATAGATCGACAGTGGCCGTGCTACCCCCAACTGACAGGGTCAAATCGCCGATCTGGCTGGTCACTGTCGGCCGTTCATTGACATCGGTTACTGTAATGGTAACGTCCCGCTCATCAGACAGCTCTGACGCGCTATCGTCAGTTGCTACGACGGTAACCTCATAAACGTTGTTTCCATCACTATCTTCAGGGTGCTCGTAGTCAGGCGCCGAATCGAAGGTCAGCACGCCATTGGTCCCATGAATGCTGAGGTCATCGTCATCGCTCCCCCTGAGAGACCACGTGATTCTGTCTCCGTCGTCGTCCTCGGCGGTATAGGTAGCCACGGCACTAGATCCGTTCTCGCTATACCTTACGGACGAGGATCCGCCCGTTATGTCTGGGGCGTTGGAGGTTGGCGTGGGAGTGGGCGGGGGGAGCACAGTGACGTCGTGGTCGTCAGTCGCAACGATGACGTCATCCTCGTCGCCGGTCACCTCTATGAGCCTCGCCGTTAGCGTAGTTGTTCCCACCCTACAGGCTCTAACCGTGACCTCCCAGGTGTCAGACCCATTCGTACCCTTCATCCAAATGCCGCAGTCCGTTCCGTGGTCCCGCTCCTTTATGGGAGGTGGGTATTCATCGGAATCGGGATTCCTGTTCTGCCAGTCACGGAACCCTACAACTTCATCGTCGAACGGCACACCGATGCTCATCCTGTAGTCCAAGAGAGAATCCTCGCCCGATGCGACCACAAAAAAGTCGTAGTCACGATGCTCATACAGGAATATAGGCAGGCTCCGAATCTCAATAGACTCGTTGCCGCCCTGCCGGGCTGGCGAGGAGTCTTCCTGTGCCTGCGTGAATGGGCCTGTCCCGAGCAGAAGCGCCGCGATTGCCGAAAGAGCCATGAACACGAATGCGAATCCCGCTCGTATCAACAAGCTTGTGAATCGCAGTGGTTGTTTGGCCTTGGAAGGCGGCAAAGTGGATGGTTTATGCATGGCAAGCGCAAAAGCGCGTCTACCCCCCCGCTTAAGAGTGCTCCCAGTATTCCTCGTGCTGTTGTTGCAGGAGAATGGCAGTTCCGTGACAATATGCTTCATTGGCATGACACTTCCATAACGAATCAACCGGCAACACGTTCGATTTTCAGGATGTGTGTCTATGGCGGTCGTTCATGGCAGCATGTCCGGGCATGGTTCAACCTGCACTCTGTACGCTACGCCTGTCGCATGCGAGATACTGCATGGAGAAATGCGACGAGACTGAACCAGAGACTAGGTGTCACGTGAACGCTCCTCGAAGCTGAAGGGAGGCTAGTCCACGGATCGGGGCAGGCACGACACTCATCCACCACGAATGATCTGATTATCGCTGACGGACACCTGAACGTGGGCAGCCGACCGCTCGGGCCGTCGAAGGGAAGAACGAAATGCTGGTCACTCTGCTGCTTTGCTGCCGAACAATCGCAAGACAACTTGCATCGCCCCCCTTTAACCGTCACGGCAGAACCAGACATGGCCAACATGAAGAGCGTCCCCGGCAGCAGTAAGGTTCTATGGCACCGACTCCGACTTATCCCTTCACTCTACTACAGCGTCCTAGAGTTCCTTGCCTCACTTCCTGCTCTTGTGGGAGTTCCCGTGCATGCCGATGGCTGATATGAGACACTCCTACTCATCCTCGACCGGAGTTCTACACCAGTGCGAACGCCCAAACTCATTGCTCTGCTGCTCCTTGCGCTCGTACCCGTCGCTTGCGCCGAGTCGACGCCGACGTCCGCGCCGACGGCAACCCCCACTCCCATGCCAACCGCAACCCCTACTCGCACACCCTCACCAACCTCTACGCCGACGCTCATCCCAACCGCTACTCCCAGACCTGCGCCCACCCCTACATCCACAGCAATACCCACCCCTACGCCAACCGCAGGGCCGACACCAACTCCTCCTGCCTCCCCAACTCCCCCCCCAATGCCCTCTCCAGTAAAGGCAGTCGTACGACTCTTTAACTGGTCCTACTGGACACAGCATGAAGTGGTCTGGACAGGAGTACTGGTCAGCCCAGATGGAGAGATTCTCACTACCACTGAGGGGCTCGGTGATGCACCCATAGTCCGTATGGAACTATGGGACGGCACGAGGGGACATGCATGCGTCACTGGAAGAGACGACGGGACTGGGCTGGCGCTGCTCGCTCCGCTTGCAGAGCCACGTGACTATCACTTCTTGGAACTCTCTGGCGAATCTCCAGCCATCGGCGACCAAGTGAGGCTCTTTCAACACTCCACCCACACGGAGTCGCTGGATGAGGGAATCATGCTGGTCGTCGGGAAGACGTCCTTCGACAATGGGTACAGCTACTCGCAGCTAGGGACCCTCGACGACACCACAGCGGACGGAGCAGTGCTCACAAGCACCGCGGCGCATATCCAAGGCATCCGCATGCCTTCCTCATGGTTGCTCCGGCACGAAATCGGCAATCGTGGCGAGGTCTACGCTGTCGATGCTTCCGGGGTTGCAGGCCTCGCCCTTCCTCTTTTACGTTCGGGCCACATCCTCATTGGGCTTCCTTTGCCGGACCATATCGCTAACCGACCTCCCTCGGGTGCACCGGTGTTTCGTGGCTACATAACGCTCGGAGGCAAACCTGCTCCTAGTGGCTCTGTTCTACATGTGAGGGTCTCAAAGGAGGGGCTACCTGACTACTGGGAGTCTACAACGACTACCGAGGGTGGGTACTACCTCTTATTTGTCAACTACCCTCGTATTCAGTATCTCGGAGCTGTCATTGAATTCTGGATGAACTGCACGACCACCTCCAAGACTGTACCCGTGGAGAACGCTCCAGCATCCAGCACAAGAGTGGACCTTGACTTCTAACAGAGGGAATGAGGTAGCCCGTACAGGTTGGCACTGAGGGCTGCTCCCGCATCCCGAACAGCACCTCATTGCGCCGGTGTCCCACGACCTCTTCCATCCGATATCGAGGGTTCGTCGGCGCTCCGGTTTCAGAACGCTCAGAGATGTGGTTGGTACTGCGCAATGGACCAACCACGCGAGGAATTCGGGTAGGACTGCCCGGCAACACTTGCCAGTACGGACTGCGCATGAGGCCTGATCACGGTTCCTGACTCCCGGCCAATCCCTGTGAACGAATCCAGAGTGGACGGTTCGTTGACCTGTTGTGAGTCATTCCTAGTAGTTCATCGTCTTGTGCACAGCTCAAGAGTGGCTATGTGCAAAACCCCTTCATGTACAGATTCATGGCAAGCGTGTCCGTAGGGTGTGCTACCGCAAGGCATGAGGTGTTGGCGGTTGCCCCGGCGCACGAGTTCTCCATGGACCACCTCCGAGGTGGCAAAGCGTCCGAACAGGGCGGAGACTTGCTGAGCGTGGCGACCACTTGGGACAACGCTCAAGGTGACCCTAGATGTCTATGCCCATCAGACTGGCAGGTGGGGAATGCCCCGCTGACAACCAGTTCACCAGAGGGAGCGCCGTGGAGAGATACCGGCAGTTGGAGTCCGAGGTTGAGGCCCTACGGAAGCGTCTCTCCCGGCTGAGTGAAGCAAGCATTCGCATCAACGAGAGCCTGGACCTTGAGGAGGTCCTGCAGGGGGTTCTGGACAGTGCCCGCTCGCTTACCGGCGCTCGCTATGGCGCGATGACCGCCGTCGATGACTCTGGGCAGTTGGACAACCTCCTTTCCTCAGGGCTGACTGCCGATCAAACCGCAGACCTGTGGAGCATCAGGGATGGAGCCGAGGTGTTTGAGATTCTCGGCTCGATTCAGGAGCCGACGCGGCTCAGGGACTTCCAAGGCTACGTCAAATCCATGGGAGGGTTCGAGTTGTGCCTGCCCATGCCGGTGCGTCCTCAAACAGCCCTTCTCATGGCCCCGATCCGCCATCATGGCGAATGCATGGGCAGTATCTATCTCGTGGAGAAGGAGGAGGGGTGGGAGTTCACCGATGCAGACGAAGAGACCCTGGTCATGTTCGCTTCCCAAGCGGCCATGGTCATCGTCAATGCCCGCAGACACAGGGACGAGCAGCACCTCCGGAGAGACCTCGAGACCCTCGTCGACACCGCGCCCGTAGGCGTCATCGTGTTACCTGCAGGAGAAGGTGACCCTATGAAGATGAACCATGAGGCGCGCAGGATCGCCGGCAGGCTCCATCAGCCCGGCCATTCGGCGGAGGAACTCATCGGCAGGGCGATCGTCAGACGCGCCGACGGCCGGGAGTTCCGCTCTGACCGACACTCCTTAACCGAAATGCTGATGGCAGGAGAGGTTGTGCGCGCCGAGGAGGTCGTCATCAAGACCCCGGAAGGTCGGAGCATAGCTGTGCTTGTGAACGCGACTCCTATCCGCTCAGATCGCGGTGAGGTTGAGGGTGCAGTCGTAATACTGCAGGACATGACGCCGCTGCAGGAGTTGGAACGGCTACGCGCCGAATTCCTGGGCATGGTGAGCCACGAACTGCGCACACCTTTGACCTCCATCAAGGGCTCCGTCATGACATTGCTGGACACCGCTACGCCACTGAACCCCGCCGAGACTCGCCAGTTCCACAGGATCATCAATGCACAGGCCGACCGGATGCGGACCTTGATCACCGACCTGCTCGACGTGGCTCACATAGAGACGGGCTCCCTGTCGGTGGACCCCGAACCATCGGATGTGCGGACGCTGATAGACGAGGCGAGGAACATATTCCTGAGTGGAGGAACCAGGCACGACATAAATGTCAACCTTCCGGCAGACCTCCCCCTCGTCATGGCGGACAGGCAGCGCATCGTCCAAGTGCTGAGCAACCTCCTCTCCAACGCTTCGAGATACTCCCCGGACTTCTACCCCATACGGATGTCTGCGGTCGCTGGTGACCTTAGCGTGACGGTCTCCGTCGCCGACGAAGGATATGGCCTTCCCCAAGAGCAGCTGCCCTTCCTGTTCAAGAAGTTCTCCCGCATCGACGGAGGGGAGGATGTCCGGGACGATAGAGGGGCGGGCCTTGGGCTCGCCATCTGCAAGGGGATAGTGGAGGCGCACGGAGGCCGAATATGGGCAGAGAGCGAAGGCCCGGGGGAGGGAGCTCGATTCACGTTCACAATACCAGTGGCCGAGCCAACTGACTCAGGGGTGGTGCAAGCTCCTCACCAGAACCACGCCCACTCAGGACCGAGAAACGATCGGGAGGCTCGCGTCCTGGTGGTAGATGACGACCCGCAGACGCTGAGACACGTGCGGGACATTCTCTCCAAGGATGGGCACACAGCGGTTACGGCGTGCGACGGGGAAGAGGCGCTTCGCTTCGTCGGGCGTGAGCACTTTGACCTTGCCCTGCTGGACCTGGTGATGCCGGGCTTCGACGGCATCGAGTTGATGCGGCGCATCCATGAGATTGTCGACGTTCCGGTGATCTTCCTGTCCGCCTACGGCCGGGACGATAACATCGAACGAGCTTTTGAGATTGGAGCCACTGATTATGTGCTCAAGCCCTTCTCCCCAACAGAATTGGCGGCGAGGGTAAAGGCGACCCTGCGCAGCCGGACGACACTGCAGGAAGATGAGGCCTCAGGTGGTTTCTCCCTCGGCGACCTCACCATCGACTATGCGCAACGAGAGGTGCGGGTGGCCGCCAGGCCGGTCCACCTGACCCCCATCGAGTTCAGCATCCTGCGCCTCCTGTCGATTAACGCCGGACGGGTGCTGACCCATGACCAGGTGCTGCGACGGGTGTGGGGAGGTGCGGGACCCCACGATCAGCAGGTGCTGCGCACCCATCTGCGTAGGCTCCGGCGCAAGTTGGGAGATAGCGCCGAGTCGCCCAACTACATCTTCACCGAACCCCGTGTCGGCTATCGTATGCCCAAGCCCTAGGAGAAGGCGGCGTGCATCCGGCAACACTTGTCGACTCGCGGTGTGCTGCCGGGGAATGATCGGCTACTAAAGGCTCTGTGGCCGGGGGCGTGGATACCTGGCAAAACCCCCGCGACCAACCCGCGACGGCGGCAAACTCTAACGGTCAAGGAATGTAACGTCGGCTAGCCAGCCGAGCAGGTCCCCGCCGCACTCCGCACGGCCCGTGCGCTCGCTCGTCCTCGCCAGAAGAATGTTCCTGCCCGGCTGGCAACGCCGTTCCGCCCATGCGGCGGGGCGTTCTGTCACGATGGGCTCGCCGCCGCCTTCTTCCCCCTGGGGACGCACGCCGCCCTGACGGATCGCCCCGGATCGGGCCCGCGGACCATCGTTGAGAAGGCGGGAGCCCGCTCACCCTCAAGGTGGCGCGCGGCACTAGTGCGTCGGCGAAGACGTGACCGCGTTCTTGACGGCACTCCCGCTTCCCGCTCCCAGGCCCAGCCTCAGGGCGCTCGCAGTCGCATTCCCGGTCGCCGTCGGGAATCATTCGGCGTGTTCCCGAATCGTCACGATAGTGTCATGGAAAGCCACCTCATTGCCATGACTCTGTCATGGATAAGCATGAGGAGAGGAACGAACCTGCTTATGGCATAGACATCGCCCGTTTCCGCAGGGACCAAAGGGCCGCCGGGCAGGGACATGGCCCCGCGAACGGCGGTGGGCATAGATTCGCGCTCCACGCCTGTTGGTCCTTGCCATCCACCATGACGACCACCCGTACTCCCTTCCATCCGAGGACACTTCCATAGCACTCGCCGAGTTATTCGACACGTTGGACGCGGCCTCCTACGGAGCGTACGTCATGGACCCGGAACGCAGGATCCTGTTCTGGAACAGGAGCGCCGAGCGGATCCTCGGACACAAGGCGGAGGAGGTCGTGGGGCGTCAATGCTATGAGGTGTTGTTCGGTCTTCCCGAGCAACATTCCGTGCCGACCTGTACGAGAGAGTGCTTGACCGTGAGCCTGGCTGAGACGAGGCGGCTCGCGCCGGTGGCCCGGGTCCGGATGCGCTGTGCATCGGACGGATGGAAGCGGGTTGAGATCATGACGTTTACTGTTCCGGGATCGGAGTCGTCGGTCCTGGTCCACTGCTTCTATGAGCGAGCCGGCGGCGTACGAGCGAGGCGAAACGACCTTCCCACTCGCGTTGGTGTTGCCCTGCGCTCGCTCGAACCCTCATCAGGGAGTGCCAGCCGCGGCAGAGGTGAATCGTTGACGTCTCGCGAGTTGGAGGTGGTGGGGTTGCTGGCCGCTGGAGAGTCTATCGCAGCGATCGGCGGGCGCCTGCACCTCAGCAACCACACCGTGCTGAACCACGTTCGGAACGCTCGTGAGAGGCTGGGAGCACGGACGCGTCTCGACCTGGTGCTTGAGGCACAGCGTCGCGGTCTTGTCTCAGGGGCCAGGGGCCTGTAGTTCACGCCGCCACATCTAGCTAGCACGGTTTCGTCGTCTCAGGGACGAAACGGGCGTACTGGGCACGGGAAAAGATGGCATTTTCATGTCAGGTGTCTCCTCGTATTCGCTGGTATGCAGGAAGGCACGCATCCCTGGGAGCGAGGAGGAGAGCCCGTGAACCCTGCAAAGCTGTTGCCTCGAATCTCGATAGCGCTGATCGCGGTGCTCCTTGCCGGGGCCCTGCTGATGACGACCGCACAGGCGCAGTCATCCGCCCCTGACGGGCCGATCCCCGGTGTGGACACGGCGCAGCGCGACGACGTGGTGCCGGAGGACGACGAGGGAGACGCTCCAAGGGCTGAGGACGACGGAAGCGGTGCGCGGCTCCCCGGGGTGGACACGGCGCAGCGTGACGACGTGGTTGAGGAGGATGAGGAAGGCGGCACTGCGAAGCCGGTTGACGATGGGAATGGAGTACGACTTCCGAACGTGGACACGGCCGAGCGTGACGATGCGGTTCCGGAGGATGAGGAAGGCGACACAACCAGGGGGGTTGACGACGGAAGCGATGCGAGACTCGCAGATGTGGATACTGCCGAACGTGACGACGTGGTTCCGGAGGATGCGGAGGACGACACAGCCAGGGGGGTTGACGACGGAAGCGATGCGAGACTCGCGGATGTGGACACGGCCGAGCGTGACGACGCGGTTGAGGAGGATGAGGAAGGCGACGCTTCAGGGACAGTTGACGATGGAAGCGGTGCGCGACTTCCAGACGTGGACACGGCCGAGCGCGATGACGCAGTTGAGGAAGAAACGTCAGAGAAAACGGACACGGCACCCGCGCCAACGGGACTGCGCGTGACCTCCGACACGGAGGACAGCGTGAGCCTGAGCTGGGACGCGCTGACCGGTGCGGGCGCATACAAGGTCGAGTACAAGGAGAGCAGTGCCATCACGTGGCTCCATGCGGACTACGTCTTCTCGGGCACGTCGGAGACGGTGGGCGGGCTGGATTGCAACACGGAGTACTCGTTCCGGGTCCGCGCACGCGGGGACGGCATCCCCTATTCGTACGTCTGTCTACGGGGACCCGTCGACGAGCGTGTCGGAGACGACGGACGGGTGCGTGATCTCTGAGCCGACGGGGCTGCGCGTGACCTCGCACACCGACGACAGTGTGAGCCTGAGCTGGGACTCCTTGGCCGATGCCGCCGTCTACAAGGTTGAGTACAAGGAGAGCAGTGCCGTCACGTGGCTCCACGCGGACTACGTGTTCTCGGGCACGTCGGAGACGGTGGGCGGGCTTGACTGTGACACGGAGTACTCGTTCCGGGTCCGCGCACGCGGCGATGGCTCGCCCTATACGACAACCTACGGGGACCCGTCGACCAGCGTGTCGGAGACGACGGACGGGTGCGTGATCTCCGCGCCGACGGGACTGCGCGTGACCTCCGACACGGAGGACAGCGTGAGCCTGAGCTGGGACGCGCTGACCGGCGCGGGCGCATACAAGGTCGAGTACAAGGAGAGCAGTGCCATCACGTGGCTCCACGCGGACTACGTCTTCTCGGGCACGTCGGAGACGGTGGGCGGGCTGGATTGCAACACGGAGTACTCGTTCCGGGTCCGCGCACGCGGGGACGGCATCCCCTATTCGTACGTCTACGGGGACCCATCGACGAGCGTGTCGGAGACGACGGACGGGTGCGTGATCTCTGAGCCGACGGGGCTGCGCGTGACCTCCGACACAGACGACAGCGTGAGCCTGAGCTGGGACTCCTTGGCCGATGCCGCCGTCTACAAGGTTGAGTACAAGGAGAGCAGTGCCGTCACGTGGCTCCACGCGGACTACGTCTTCTCGGGCACGTCGGAGACGGTGGGCGGGCTTGACTGCGACACGGAGTACTCGTTCCGGGTCCGCGCACGCGGCGATGGCTCGCCCTATACGACAACCTATGGTGACCCGTCGACCAGCGTGTCGGAGACGACGGACGGGTGCGTGATCTCTGAGCCGACGGGGCTGCGCGTGACCTCCGACACGAAAAACAGCGTGAGCCTGAGCTGGGACTCTTTGACCGGCGCGGGCGCATACAAGGTGGAGTACAAGGAGAGCAGTGCCATCACGTGGCTCCACGCTTCCTATGTGTATTCGGGCACGGCCGAGACGGTGGACGGGCTTGACTGCAACACGGAGTACTCGTTCCGGGTCCGCGCCCGCGGGGACGGCATCCCCTATTCGACTGTCTACGGGGACCCATCGACGAGCGTGTCGGAGACGACGGACGGGTGCGTGATCTCTGAGCCGACGGGACTGCGCGTGACCTCGCACACCGACGACAGTGTGAGCCTGAGCTGGGACGCGTTGACCGACGCGGGTGCATACAAGGTTGAGTACAAGGAGAGCAGTGCCGTCACGTGGCTCCACGCGGACTACGTCTTCACGGGCACGTCGGAGACGGTGGGCGGGCTTGACTGCGACACGGAGTACTCGTTCCGGGTCCGCGCACGCGGCGATGGCTCGCCCTATACGACAACCTATGGTGACCCGTCGACGAGCGTGTCGGAGACGACGGACGGGTGTTCTGCGCCCGTAGTGGAGATAGCAGCAGGCACCTCCCCGATCGCCGAGGGGGAGGACGCGACATTCACCATCACAGCGGACCCAGCGCCGTCGTCGGTCCTGACCGTGAACATCACCGTTGATGAGGAGGGCTCGTTCCTGCAGAACACCCCACCGACGACGGTCACGGTCCCCACGAGCGGATCGGCCACGCTCACGCTTCCGACGGAGAACGACACGGTGGATGAGGGTGACGGGAGCGTTGAGGTCACCATCGATCCAGGCACCGGTTATGACGTGGGGAGTGATGACGAAGCGACCGTGGAGGTTGAGGACGACGACCCTGCTTCTCCAACCGACTCGGTTCCGGACTTCGGGTCGGCGACCATAGCCAACCAGATGTATGTGGTCGATGAGGCGATCACGGCGCTGCAGCTGCCGTCAGCGACAGGAGGAGACGGGACGCTGACATACACGCTTGCGCCGGGCCTCCCGACGGGTCTGACGTTCGACGATAGCGTACTGACGATAACGGGGACACCGACGGCTGCGATAGGGGCGACGACGTACACGTACACCGTGACGGACTCGGACGCGGTGGACCCGGACAGCGACACGCTGACGTTCACGATCGAGGTCGGGACCGACCGACCGTGCGTGTTCGAGGACCTGGGGAGCGTGGCGCCGGCGAGCGGTTCGTCGCGCATGCCGCCGCCGTTGCCTGCGACGTCGATGAAGGGAGAGAGAGGCGAGTGGTCGAGCAACTGCGCGTCGCTGACCCGTTCGGGGAGCTATGCGCGCTACTACCGTTTCGAGCTGCAGACGCAGGGGAACGTGCAGATCGACCTGGTGTCGACTGAGGACACGTACCTGTATCTGCACGACGATGCGGGAGCGGCGGGGACGACGGTGACGGCGTCCGAGCTGGGGAGTGAGGTTGAGGAGAACGACGACGCTGGGGGGGGGAGTGCGGAACTCGCGGATCCTGGAGAACGATCTTGCGGCGGGGACGTACACGATCGAGGCGACGACGTTCCACAGCACGCGGGCAGGGAGCTTCACGCTCTCGCTCAGTTCGGTGGTGAGCGGGCCGGTCCCCGACCCTGAGCCGGACTTCGGGTCGGAGAGCGTGCCGGACCAGACGTATGCGGTGAACGGGACGGTGAGCCTGCAGTTGCCGTTGGCGACCGGCGGGAACCCTCCGCTGACGTACAGCATCTCTCCTGCGCTTCCCGCGGGCCTGACGTTCGACGCGCGTGCGCGGACGATCACAGGGACGCCGATGTCTGCGATGTCATCGACGCCGTACACCTACACGGTGACGGACGCCGATGCTGTGGACGCGGGAACGGACACGCTGACGTTCAACATCACGGTGACCGGTGGAACAACGGACCTGGTACCGCAGTTTACGGGGACGGTTCCGAACCAGACGTATGGAGTGAACGAGTCGGTGAGCCTGCAGCTGCCGCTTGCGACGGGCGGTGACCCTCCACTGACCTACAGCCTGAGCTCCGGGCTCCCTGCCGGTCTGACGTTCAACGCGAGCGCGCGGACGATCACGGGGGCGCCGACGGCTGCGATGGAATCGACGCCGTACACGTACACGGTGACCGACTCCGATGCCACCGATCCCGACAGCGACACGATCACCTTCAACATCGCGGTCACGGAGATACCTCTTCCCGACACGCCCGCAGGCCTGACCGCCACGAGGGAGTCCAACTCGAGCGTGGCCATCGATTGGGACGACGCCTCCCATGCCGCCGGGTATGAAGTAATGGTCTGGAACGACATCGTCGGTTGGGTCCAGCTGCCTGCCGCGCCCTTCACGCTCACCTGCCCGGGCCTGGACCCGCTCGCCACCAACCCGGTCTGCACCGATTCCACGGGGACCGTGGGCGAACTGACGGACCGGTACTACTATGTCTACGTCAGAAGCAGGAACGCATCGGGAACGTCCGATTGGTCGTCCGCCTTGCTGGTGAACTTCAACATTCCCGACTTCGGGCCGGCGACGATAGCGGACCAGGCGTACAGGGTCGGCGAGGCGATCACGGCGCTGCAACTCCCTGAGGCCTTCGGCCGAGATCTGCCGTTTGAGTACACACTCGCACCTGCGCTGCCTGCGGGGCTGATATTCGATGCGGTTGCGCGGACGATCACGGGGACGCCGACGGTGGAGATGTCGTCGACGCCGTACACGTACACGGTGACAGACTCGGACGCCACGAACCCCGATAGCGATAGCCTGACCTTCACGGTCACGGTGACCGGTGGACTGACCCCGCCGCCTGGGGACCTAGTGCCGGACTTCGGGACGGAGGTGGTGCCCGACCACACGTTCGGGGTCGACCAGGAGATCCTCGCGCTGCGGCTGCCGTCCGCGACCGGCGGGGATGGGACGCTGAGCTACACGCTCACGCCTGCGCTTCCGGTAGGACTGACGTTCGATGCGGCTGCGCGGAGGATCACGGGGACGCCGACGGCTGCGTTGGCATCAACACCGTACACGTACACGGCGACGGATGCGGATGCGACCAGCCCCGACAGCGACACGCTGACGTTCGACCTCACGGTGACTGCGGGGACGTGCGTGTTCCAGGACATGGGGACCGTGGTGCCGGGAGGCGACCCATCGGCGAAGGGCGCGAGCGGGGAGTGGTCGAGCGTGTGCGAGTCACTGAGCCGTCCTGGGAAGTATGCGCGCTACTACCGGTTCGAACTGCAGTCGGCAGCCGACGAGGTGCGGGTCGACCTGGAGTCGTCCCAGGACACGTACCTGTTCCTGCACGACGATGCGGGAGCGGCGGGGACGACGGTGACGGCGTCTGAGTTGGGCAACGAGGTTGCGCGGGACGACGATGGCGGTTCGGGCCGGAACTCGCGGATCGTGGAACAGGGCCTTGCGGCGGGTACGTACACGATCGAGGCGACGACGTATAGCAACGCCCGGACGGGGAGATTCAGGGTGGCGCTGACGGCGACGGGGAGCGGCGGGACGACGGACCTGGTGCCGGCGTTTGGTGCGACGGTTCCTGACCAGACGTACACGGTGAACCAGGTGGTGAGCCTGCAACTGCCGCAGGCGACAGGTGGCGACCCACCGTTGACCTACAGCCTGAACCCCGCGCTCCCTGCGGGTCTGACGTTCGATGCGGTTGGACGGACGATCACAGGAACGCCGACGTCCGCGGTGTCTCCGACGACGTACACCTACACGGTCACGGACTCGGACGCGGTGGACCCCGACACTGACGCGCTGACATTCACGATCACGGTGACGACGATACCCGTTCCGCCGCCTACCGATTCGGCGCCGGACTTCCCGGTGACCGTTCCCGACCAGACCTACGTGGTGGACCAGGCGGTGAGCGTGACGCTGCCGCCGGCGACGGGTGGTGACGGGACGCTCACCTATACGCTCACGCCTGCGCTTCCGGTAGGACTGTCATTCAATGCGAGCACACGGACGATCGCGGGAACGCCGACGTCTGCGGTGTCTTCGACGCCGTACACGTACACGGTGACGGACTCGGATGCGACCAACCCGGACAGCGACTTCCTGATGTTCGACATCACGGTCCTGGCTACTCTGCCCCTTCCCGACCGCCCGAGCGGGTTCACCGTTGAGAAGGAGTCCACCTCCACCGTGGTCATCGACTGGGACGATGCCGCGCATGCGGCCGGCTACGAGGTCTCGCTGTGGTCCGACAGCGCGGGCTGGACGCCGTTGCCTGCCGCGCCCTTCACGCTCACGTGCACCGGCCTGGACCCGGCTGCGACGAACCCGGTCTGCGCCGGCTCCATGGCGACCGTGGGAGGGCTGACCGATCCGTACTACTACTTCTTCTTCAGGAGCAGGAATGCCTCGGGGACGTCGACCTGGACGTCCAGCGTAACGGTCGACTTCAGGTACCCTGACTTCGGTTCGGAGACGGTACCCGATCAGACGTACGTGGTGAATGAGGCGATTACGACGCTGGAGCTGCCCGAGGCCGTTGGCCGGGACGTGCCGCTGACGTACAGCTTGGACCCTGCGCTCCCAGCGGGCCTGACGTTCGATGCGGTTGCGCGGACGATCACGGGGACGCCGACGACTGCGGTGTCGTCGACATCGTACACGTACACGGTGACGGACGCCGATGTCACTAACCCCGACACCGATACCCTCACCTTCAATATTGCCGTGGAAGAACCTCCCACTGAAGTCTTTATCGAGGACCTGCTGTCGCCTTTGTACGAGGGCGAAAGTGACACCTTCACCGTCACCGCCACGGGTTTGTCGTCCACGGTCACTGACTACGAGATCGAGTTGAATGCAGCAACGACCGATTCCGGCCAGCTGAGAAGCTCCCACGGGAACGACATCGGGTTTGATGTCGCGTGTTCGGACACATCGGAAACGCTCACGATACCCGGGGGTAGCACGTCTTACACCAGGTCAGTTACACTCTACGCCTGTAGCTCGGACCATGGGGGAGGAACTGTGGCCGCAGAAATTCTCACAGGCGAAACGGCCATAGACACGCATGCCCTATTCGTCGACGCAAGGCCGATCATCATACGTGTTGAGGTAGATAACCATTTCCCAGCCCCCGGTGAAGAGATATCGATGACGGCAGTCGTGGATGGCCCGGACGATGCGACGTTCGCCTATCAATGGGAGAAGAACTCCGATGGCATGTGGAGCGATGTGAGCAATGCTACGTCGCCAGGCCATAGAGTGAGTTTTACTGGAACTGAAACGCGAACCCATCGTGTTGTAGTAACGCGCGGGAGTCAGAGTTGGACTTCTTCATCTGTATCAATCACATCGAACGAGGCACAACTCCTGAGCGAGATACTACAAGGCTTGAGTACTGATTTGGAGTCCTCCAGTGCGTTTGCGACTGCTCAAACAGCGCTCTTGACCTGCGTAGAGGGACATACTGCGACGCTCCATGCATCGTTCGCTGCCTTGATGACAGAGTATGAAGGCGGCACGAGGACCGCGGTTGACATCTGCGCCGACGAGTCTGGGATGTGGACAGCGCTTCAGGACTCCTTTGCCACTACCTTTACCCGGCTAATGCAAACAGGACCAAACGCCGATGCCATCACTGACCTACTGCAAACCAACCATGGTCAAGAATTCATGTCCGACATAGGCAACGTCGACAAAATCACAACTATAGTGACTGAATTCATCATACCGGCCGCTGCACTTCTGAAGGCAGAACCTCAAGAGCAAGATGAAACAGAGAATCCAAACGCTCCCAGAGGAAACCACCCACCATCGAATTGGGGATTGAATTGTGTGACTTCCCTGAGTGAGCAAGAGATGGCAGACGCGTCTCTATCAAGGAAGTTCCAAGCGTTGAATTGCCTTACGTTTGGCACGCCTCATGACTTTTGGGTTGAGCTTGGCGATACTGGCAATACGATGGAGCGCACGCGCTATTTTGACGCTGTGGACGGGGTGACCTGGCTTGATCCTGGCGATAAAGTATGTTCAATCCCAGGTTACGACATTTCAAGGGTCATTGATGTGCGCATCTATTTTGCATATGCCGTGACCTTGGGATTCAACACGCCTGGTCGAGTGGCAGCTTGCCTGAAGCATGACCTAGCGTATGACAGCCTGAGGCGACTAGTGTTGCTCGGCAACCAAGAGCCTGGCAGTGATGACATCGACGCCGCTTGGAACCCGCGCAACAAATTCCTTGCGGATGACCTCTTTCTTGTCGACCTAGAGTGCTCAGGCAAAATTGGTGTTGATAGGCAGGAATGCCTGATGGGCAACCAAAGTTTCGTTGATATAATTGCCAATAACGTGTATGCGAAGCTTCGCCATCTGGGTGTTAGCAATGTCAATGACAAGAACTGGCCAACGACGCAAGCCGATGAGGACCATACGAGTAGCGATATGCAATACCTTGCGTGCAATGTGCCACAGCTGACCAGTGTGCGTATCGATGAGTCGACGAGCGGCTTGTTCAACGCATCCTGGGGTATATTACACGGATGCGCCGATGTCGATATCGAGTCAGTTGAACTATGCTGGAACGCCACTTACGCCGATGGTCAGACATGGGAGCTTTGTAAGTTAGGAGCTTTTAGTCCTCGATATCCTCGACCGCATGTTGGATCTCCACCAGAGCTACTTGGCGTTGGCATTACAGAGGCTAGGTTGCGACCTTCTGAAATCATCTACGGTGGAGGGGCATATAAGCAGAGACTCAACGTGACTTATCTTCTAGGAGAAGGAGGCAACTGATGGAATGGGTGATGATCTTTTTCGTTGCCATTACGTTGTGGTTGGCGATTGGCCTAGCGGTAGTTGGTGCCGCATTTGCTCCAGTTGCACTAGCGCTATCATATGTGCGGTCAGAACGCGGGAGTAAGTGCGGGAATGCTGTTGTTGGCTTCGTTTATGCGTGGTTTTTCGTCCTGCCATGGTATTACTTCCGGCAAGTCCAGTCGAGAAAGCCTGTCTCCTCAACCTTCATCGTGGCTAGTCATGCGTTGGCATATGCCATTTCCTTTGGTTTACTTTTGTTCTTCAATTACTTTCTTGCGCATGTAAACAATTCGAATACAATCCCGTTGCTCATGATTCTCATGGCGCTGCTATCTGCAAGCATAGTCGGCTTATGCTACTGGAGCAGGCTACGACAAAGGCAGAATCCATTCGAAGCATGGCCTCACTACCTATATGTGACTCCTTTCATACCCTTGTATATAGACCTTATTCTTGTGTTGACTACAGTATATGCCGACGCACAAGAGGGCTTTGTCCGGTGAGACTAAGTACAATCCGAGTACGCCTCTCGCTGTTGCCACTTGCTCTATACTCGACCCCTCTGTCACCGGCATTGAGAAGTTCGCCCTTCGCAATCGCGCCCTTGACCAGCTCGCCTGCGCTACTTACCAGATCGTGATCGAAGGCCGCAGCCACCGCGAGAGACTCTCTCCGTATCAAGCCCTATGGGAACCAAAGGGGTGTTTGGCCCGTCAACTATACCCTGCGGCGGACTCGAGCCAATGGTGCTGTGGCCATTGTCAAGGTGGCCGACGGAATGGCTGCAACGCAAATTCAGGGCCGATCATTGCAGCAGGCGTAGGGTCCCCTACGGCGCATACCCCATGGACATGGACCGCAGAATCCTGTTCTGGAATCGGAGTGCAGAGCGGATTACAGGACACAAGGCAACTCAGGTGATCGGGCACCAATGCTACGAGGTCTTGTTCGGTATTCCCGAACAGCCCATTTGTGCCGAACTGCACGGGCGGTTGCCTCACGCTTACCCTGGCCGAAGCGGAACGAACCGCCCCTACAGCCCACCTCCGGATGCGCTGTGCATCAGGCAAGCGGATCCGGGTGGCAGTCATAACACCGCTTATCCCAGAGGCTGCTTCTGAGCCATCCGTGCTCCTGGACCTCTTTCACGAGGAAGACAGGCAACTAGGTGCCTGGAGAGAGAGCAGCGCCGTTCGGGGAAGAGGGAAGTTGAGCCGTCGCGCGAGCTCGAAGACAAACGAGCGTACTCGCAAGGCCGATGCTCTGACTCCTCGCGAATGGGAGATAGTCGACCTGCTGGCCGAGGAGCGTGACACTGCGGAGACCGCCGCGCGTCTACATCTGTCGCGCGTCCCAGAGCGGTGTTCTTGCCACGACCTCCCCCGCGCTGAACGAGAGCCTTCCCATTGAGCGATCAGGGCGGCCAACTCGCGGCACGGGAAGGTCATCCGGTTACCATGCTCCTCCAATGCCGCGAGGATGTCCGCTGCGGTCTGCGAAGCCGCTTCTGCAGTGGTTGTCTTCAAGTGAAGACTCATGCCGGATTGCCGTTCACGAGGCCGATGCGCACCGCCCAGACGACCATCTGCTGCCTCGTCTGGAACCCTAGCTTCTTCTGAATGCCGGACAGCGCGTTGCGCACAGTCGGGGCGCTGTTGTTCTGGACCTCGCCGACCTCCTGGTAGGTCAGCCCCTCGGCGAACAGCTTCAGAATCTGCCGCTCCCGGCCCGTGAGTTGGAGGCGGTCAGCACCAGAACCATGATGCCGGATAGCAATGCCGTTATCTCCCGGCAGGCCTCTATGCCGTCCATCACCGGCATGATTACGTCCATGACGATGACGTCTGGAGCGGCCTCTTCCATCAGTATCAGCGCCTCCCTTCTGTCGGCCGCCTGGGCCCACCAGGATGGACTCGAACCGACCGGTGCATCGTCAGTCGGCGACGTTTCTCCTCCTGTTGAGATTCCAAGGTTGCTTCGCTCAGGCTGCCTCCGCCAGTTGCTCCTGCCATGCCTCGATATCCGATCTCCTCCAAGCAATCGCCTTGGAGGTGATGCGAAGTGGTGGAGGAAACGCACCCGCCTTGACCAGCCGCCATATCGTCGTTCGGCTTATCCCCAGTTCCCGTTCTACGTCCTTCACCCTCAGCAATTGCATCGCGCGCACCTCCCCCGTGAGTAGTCATGCAAAGAGCAGTCTGCCTCCAACCTCACAATCGTACAACGCGCAAATGGCGTCGGCCTGCGAAGGGCACGGGCGATCTATGGATTGCTTACTGGCATGTGACAATTACTGCACATCACAAGACCCCAGTGTCCTTAACTACAAGTGACAACGCAAGTGACAACGAAAACGCAAACTCCCTCGATTTACTCCTAAATGAGGAGGGTTCTGGTGCCCCCAGCGGGATTCGAACCCGCGATCTCCACCTTGAAAGGGTGGCGTCCTAGGCCGCTAGACTATAGGGGCACGCGTGCGGCAGCGCGCCAATGGTAGGCGCGGCTACGGGTAGATGGCCAGTTGCTCCAGCCCCGTCGCCTCCGGCAGTCCGAACATGAGGTTCATGTTCTGCACCGCCTGTCCCGCCGCGCCCTTGACGAGGTTGTCCAGCGCGGAGAAGACGACGAGCTTGCCCGTGTGTCGGTCCACCGTAGGATAAACGAGGCAGTCGTTGTTGCCCCAGGTCTGCTTCGTCTGGGGCGACTTGTCGGTCACTTTCACGAACGGCTCGTCGCGGTAGTACTCGTGGTAGAGCTCGGTCACCGAGGCCGACGCCTCCTCCACCGAGCCAAACGCGCCATCCACGAAGTCGGCATAGATGGTGTCGAGGATGCCGCGCGTCATGGGGATGAGGTGCGGCTGGAAGAGCACCTTCGGCGCATAGCCGTCCTTGATGCGGCGCAGCTCCTGCGTGATCTCCGGCAGGTGGCGGTGCCCGCCAACCGAGTAGGCGAACACGTTCTCGTTCACTTCGGAGAAGTGCGTTGTCATGCTCAGGCCGCGTCCCGCTCCGGACACGCCGGACTTGCAGTCGACGACGATCTGCTCGCCGATGAGGCCCTTCTCGGCCATCGGCGCGAGCGCGAGCAGCGCCGCAGTGGGATAGCAGCCGGGGTTCGCAACGAGCTGCGCCGAGGAGATGCCGTCCCGGTCCAGTTCGGTGAGGCCGTAGACGGACGTCTCCAGCAGGTCGGGTGCGGGGTGCTCGGCGCCGTACCAGAGCGCGTACTCGTCGGGATCGTGCAGGCGGAAGTCGGCGGAGATGTCGACGACCTTCACGCCGTCCCGTGCGAACGGGACGCACGCCTCGGCCGAGGCGACCTGCGGCAGCGCGGAGAAGACGACGTCGACGCTGCGGGTGATCTCCGGTTCGATAGTGATGTCCATGCGCGAGAGGTGCGGCAGTGCGTCGCCGAGCTCCTCGCCGGCCTGGCTGCGCCCCGTGACGCTGACGACCTCCGCCTCCGGATGGCGGTACAGGATGCGCGCGAGCTCGATCCCCGCGTACCCCGTCACGTTGATGATGCCTATCTTCATGTGCCCTCACCTGACCGCCTTGTGCACCCGTCATTCCCGCGAAGGCGGGAATCCAGTGTCGGCAGGCCGTGTTCGTCCCCTATTGTAGACCACACCTGTCATTCCGAGCGGAGCGCGGCTGCGCTCAACATGACAAGGCCACTCTCCACCCCCGCTGGTTCACCCCATCCTAACCTTCCCTCATCAAGGGGGAAGGGAATCAGACACCACCTGCCCCACCCCTGCGCGCGTCTGCGCCGCGTGTCTGGATTCCAGCCTCCGCTGGAATGACGAAGTTCACGCGCCCAGCGGGACGAGCTTCCGGTGGAACGGCTGGACGATGGCCTCGGCCTGCAGTCGCATCTGCTCGAGCATCTCGTCGGCGCCGCAGGCGGGGTTGAACACGAACTTGGACGCTCCCGCGTCTATGTACTCGCGCAGCCGCGACATGATCTGGTCCGGCGTACCGAGCAGGTTCAACTGCTCCGGCGACACGTCGGAGCGGCGCCGCAGCAGGTAGCGCTCCTTGATGCGGTCCGGGACCGTGCCGCTCTCCACCAGGTAACTGTTGATCTGCAGGCCGAAATGGTCATCCTCTATGTGATTGCCAGCCTCCGCGGCGTACTCCTGGATGCGCGCGATGCCCGCCGCGACCTCCTCCGGCGTTATCTGCGTCGGCAGCCAGCCGTCGCCCAGTCTGCCCGTGCGGCGCAGTCCGGCCTCGGAGCGGCTGCCCATCCATATCGGCACATTCGCCTGCTTCGGGCGCACCCCTATCGTCGCGTCCGTCAGCTTGATGAACTCGCTCTCGTAGGTGACGCGCTCCTCCGTCCACAAACGCCGCATGAGCACAATGGCCTCGTCGAGCCGCCTGCCGCGATCGCGCTTGCGGACGCCCATCGCCTCGTACTCCGCGGGCGACTCCTGTCCGACGCCGACGCCCAGCACGAGGCGTCCGTTGGAGAGCAGGTCTATCGTGGCGAGCTCGCGCGCGGCGGTGACCGGGCTGCGCATCGACATCAGCAGGACGCCGGTGCCGAACTTCAGCGTCTCGCTGCGTCCGGTGACGATGGCCATGCCCGCGATGGGGTCCATGCGCCACGCAGGGCCGACGATGCGGTCCGAGAACCAGATGGAATCCCAGTCCAACTCCTCTGCGGCGTCGATGTAGCGCAGGAACGTCTCGCGCCCCTCGCGCGCCATCACCGAAGCCCCGGCCAGCCCAATCTTTACGGACATTCCATCCTCCGCCTGCTCATGGTTGGCAAACAGACCGCCCGTCTCACAACACTTGATTCTACCAGCAGCGTCTTCGTGCGGTTGCGCCTGTGCGCCCCGACCAAGGTGGCCAACCCGCCCGTTATCTGGCCACCTTGATGCCTTGGTTACGAGTAAACCGGCTGCCCGATCTGGCCACCTTGGCCACCTTGATACGGGCGTCTGCAAGGCCACGGCCTGCTTCCTGCATCAAGGTGTCCAAGATGGCCAATGATTTCAAAAGTTGCGCCCGCTGCCATAGATTTCATCGATGGCTCAGCACCCGAGCTATCGAATCGGTCTATACCTGCAGCGAAGTACACAGCCATACGACCAGCGTAGCCCACGAGCGCCCGACAGGTAAGGGGCAGATGTCACACGCTGCCGGGCGTCGCCCGATTAAACGAAGCGCCCCGGCTCCATCAGGAGCCGAGGCGCCCGTCCTTTCCCCATGTCAGCACCGCCGGAGCGGAGCCTCCACAGGGTGCACCCTGCCGCGCCTCCCGCAAGGACCCACCACTGAGGTCCCACGGGACACCGCGGGGCGACCGACATCGACCGGTCGGTCCCTAGCGGCGAGCAGCGGGTGACGCAGCAGTGCTAGGTAATGATGTATGCACTACGGATCACCCCCTTTCTGCGGCCTATCGCCGCACGCGCCATGTTAGGGGGCGAATCCCCACTTGCCAAGCCCATCTCATGCAACTTTCGGGCGATATGTTCCCCTACCCATCTCCCTTCGCCCACGCGGCGACCTCCGCATACGGCCCGCGCAGGGCTCGCGAGAGCATCCCTCGCCTCGGGCCGCACGCTCGACAGTAGAGGCCGCGCAGCACACGGAAACGGACGATGCGCATGCCGCAGCCGGGGCACTCCAGCCCGGAGCAGCGACGCTCCGCCGCAGGCTCCGGCGCGAGCGCGGGGCCACGGTGTGCGGTCGCGCGCGGGTCGGCCCCCAGCTTGACCGCCCACGCCTTCCAGCGAGCGCCGTGCGGACGCCGTCCCTTTCCTACCGCGACGTGCGCCAACTCGTGCCGCAGCGTGGCCTGCGCCTGCTCGTGGTCGAGCCACGCCGAGAGCCGGATGAGTCGACGGTCGTGGTAGGCCTTACCGAGCACGCGCCGCAGACGCCGGGACCATTCCAGCGTTGGTTGCGGCGATATGCCGTGCTCCTGGCACAACGCCGCCAGCAGACGCTCCACCGATGCGCGTTCGAGCGGCGAGATGGGGCGCGGCTCGCTCACAGCAGCAGCCGCACTGGATTCCCGCCTTCGCGGGAATGACGGAAGGGGCGGGAATGACGGGAATGGGATGCGAGATTCCTGCCTTCGCAGGAATGACGGAGGGAGCAGGGATGACAGAGGGAGTGGGGATGGCGGCCCTCGCCGGCAGAAGTTGGCGCAGGGTTGCTCATAGCGGCTTGTGACTGAGCGTAGCGGTCGGCACGCGCGGGTCGTCGTCGCGGAGGTGGCGCGGACGCTCCGGACAGCGCTCGCTCAACGGGCAGGCGTGGCAGAGCGGGCGTTGCGCCTTGCAGACGCGGCGTCCGTGCGTGATGAGATAGACGTGCAGGTTCAACACGCGCTCCGGCGCGATGGCCTGCTCCAGCACGTCGTGCGCCTCGTCCGCCGTCACCTTCGGCCCGATGAGCGCGAGCCGCTTCGAGACGCGGTAGATGTGCGTGTCGACCGCCATCGCAGGTTGCCCCATCGAGAACGACAGCACGACACCCGCCGTCTTCGGTCCGACGCCGGGCATGGCGCGCAGCCATGCCTTCGCCTCCTCCAGCGGCATGGTTTCGAGGAATGAGATGTCGAACCCGCCCGTGCGCTCGCGCACGGAGCCGAGCACCTGCTGGATGCGCGGCGCCTTCTGGTTGGCAAGCCCGCCGCTGCGGATCGTGTCGGCCAAGTCCGCTTCCGGGGCATTCAGCACATCCTCCCACGTCTCGTAGCGGTCGGAGAGCGCGGCAAATGCACGCTCCGCATTCACGTCGGACGTGTGCTGAGACAGGATCGTCCACACGAGCTCGGACATCCCGTCGAGCCGCTGGCGGCGGCTCGGGACGCCGTAGTAGTCCTCGAGCAGGTCGTAGACCTCGTCCGGCGAGTACGGCTTCACGCCGCGCACGCTGCGCGGGCGCAGCACCTTGCGGCGGGTCCGGCGCGGAGCGGTCGTCATTCGAGCCCTGCCAGGTGCGCGTCGTCGTTGTGCTGCAACAGCCGCACCGCACCGTCTTCCACCTCCAGCGCAGTCACCGAGGCGTACGACGTCTTGATCCACTCTTCACGGTGCGACGAGTCCGGCAGACCGCACGCGATGGCCACCGCCATCCGCACCGGCGAGTCGTGCGTCGCAGCGACGACCGTCCCCTCCGGGTGCGCCAACGCTATATCGCGGATAAAGCGCTCGATGCGGACCCGCAGCGCCGCGAGGTTCTCGCCGCCGTCGAACGTGACGTTCTGTGGTTCGGTGCGCCAGCGGTGCAGCAGATCCGGGTCGTCCCGCATCACGTCAGCGACGAACGCACCCGCATACCGCCCGTAGTCGAGGTCGCGCAGCAGTCGGCGGCGGCGGACGGGCAGTCCGAGCGCGTCGGCGAGGGGCTGGGCGGTCTGTCGGGCGCGCCACGCGGGAGAGGCGTAGACGGCGATGACGGGTTCGGCGGCGAGGCGCTCCGTGAACGCGGCGACCTGTGCCCTGCCCACCTCGTCCAGTCCGCCGCCCCCCTGCACGCGACCCTGCACGTTCCACGAGGTGCGGCCATGGCGGACGAGGATCAAGCGAAGCATCGGTGCGGATTGTAGCGCGGATGAACCGTTCGTGGTGAGCCTGAAGCCTTCACTCGATGTACTCGCGGACGGCCTCGCCGTAACGCTCGTCGAAGGCGTTGCGGAGGCGGTCGAAGAGGGCGCGATACTCTGCGGAGTCGAGGGCGTCCGTGGTCATGATGACGGCGTCCTCGTGGTTGTCGGCGTAGTAGCGGCGGCGGATGCCGGCCTCATGGAAACCGTACTTGGTGTAGAGCGCTATCGCAGGCTCGTTGGAGACTCGCGCCTCCAGCGTCACGACCTGTGCACCGCGCGCCATCCCCATCTCGATAGCCCCGATGACCAGCAGTTCGCCGAGCCCACGCCGGCGGTAATCCTCGCGCACCGCTATCGAGACGATATGCGCCTCGCCCGCCATGTGCCACACCCCCAGGAACCCGGCAAGGAACCGCCGCCGTTCGGGCGGCTCAGGCTTGTTGCGGCGGAAGAGGCGCCGGAGCGCGCCCTGCTTGCGCTCCACCGTAAGGTACTCGCCGTCCTGTACGCAGACGAGGTACTCCGCGGTGCGGTTCCGCATCTCGCGGCGGTAGTTGGTGGGAGGCCAGAGCGTGGGGAATGCCTCGCGCTCCATCTCGGCGACCTGGTCGAGGTCGTCCCAGTCCATGGGGCGCAATGAGTAGGGGAGCACTGCTTCTCGGCGCACGTCGTCAGAACCGCCTGCGGGAACGCCGTGATTCTAGCACCACCGCACAGGAAGCGACTCTGAGTACCTCATGGCCGCTCCTGGCCCAAGCAGCAACCCCGAAGCCTTAACGAGTACTTAAAGGTGGCGTATACTGGTCGGGATTCGTACCCTCGTTCCCGTCCCTGAAACTCGATGCGAAGAATCCTCTGGCGCATAACGAAACTCGCCGCCCTGGAGAAGGGGCGGCTCATCATAGCCTGGGTCTCGCTCATCACCGCATCCGTGCTCTTCCTCGCAGTGCCCCGGCTGGTGGGCAATGCGGTCGACGCCGCGGTCGGCGCCGGGGGGCAGGGGGACAGCAGCGACCTCGTGCGGCTGGGCCTGCTGGTGATCGGCGTCATCGCCGCGCGGAGCGTCTTCAACTACGGAAACCTCTACATGGCGGAGGCCGTCTCCCAGCGAGTCGCGTACCGCATCCGCAACATGCTGTACGACAAGCTGCAGCACCTGAGTTTCGCGTTCCACGACCGGGAGCACACCGGCAACCTCATGTCCAAGTCCACGGTGGACGTGGAGATGACGCGGATGTTCGTGAGCATGGGGCTCATCCGGGCCGGGCAGATAGTCCTGTTCACCGCAGGCTCCGCGACGATGATGCTGCTTACGGACCTCCCGCTCGCGCTCATCAGCCTGGCGTTCGCTCCCGTCATCGCCGCTCGCGCCATCTGGGCGAGCAGGCGGATGCGCCACATGTGGCTCCAGACGCAGATAGAGATGGGCAAGCTCACCACCGTGCTGCAGGAGAACCTCTCCGGCCAGCGCGTCGTCAAGGCTTTCGGCGCCGAGGACCACGAGGAGCGGAAGTTCCGGAGCCAGAACGACGAAGTTTTCAACCGCACGTTCGAGGTGCAGAAGGCGCAGTCGTTCAACACCTCGCTCATGCAGATAGTCTTCTGGAGCGCCTCCGGCGTCATCCTCTGGTTCGGCGGGAGGGCCGTGATAGAAGGGCGCATGACGCCGGGTGAGTTGACCGAGTTCTTCCTCTACATCAGCCTGCTCGTGCAGCCCATCCGCATGCTCGGCTTCCTCGTCAACACGTTCGCGCGGGCGGCATCCGCAGGCGAGCGGGTCTTCGCGGTGCTCGACGCCGATTCACCGGTGCGGGATCTGCCGGAGGCCGCGCCTATCGGCGCAGTGCGCGGCCACGTGCGGTTCGAGAACGTCTCGTTCGGCTACACCAACCGTGACGCCGTGCGGAACGTCTCGTTCGAGGCGGAACCGGGACAGGTGACCGCGCTCATGGGCGCGCCGGGTTCCGGAAAGACGACGCTGATGAGCCTGCTCGCCCGCTTCTACGACCCGGACGGTGGGCGCATCACCATAGACGGCAAGGACATCCGGGAGTGCCAGCTCGCCTCGCTCCGGTCGGCCATCGGCATCGTGCAGCAGGACGTCTTCCTGTTCAGCGCGACGGTGGCGGAGAACATCGCCTACGGACGCGAAGACGCGACGATGGCCGACATCATCTCTGCGGCCAAGACCGCCCAGATCCACGACGAGATCATGGCGTTGCCGGAAGGCTACGAGACCGTCATCGGCGAGCGGGGAGTCTCGCTCTCCGGCGGCCAGCGGCAAAGGCTCTCCATCGCCCGGACGCTGGCGCTCGACCCGCCGATACTCGTGCTGGACGACTCGACCTCCAGCGTCGACGCGGGTACGGAGTCGCGTATCCAGGATGCGATGGCGGAGGTGGTGAAGGACCGGACGACGTTCATCATCGCGCACCGGCTCTCGTCCATCCAGCACGCCGGGCTCGTCATCGTGATGCAGAACGGCGAGATCGGCGAGATGGGGACGCCCGACGAGTTGATCGAGTCCGGCGGGCTGTTCACCCACGTTACGGAGTTGCAGTATGCCACCAGCCTGAACGGCGTCGCCGCCGTGCGCATGGGCTCGCCCGCGCAGAGGAGAGCCACGCCATGATGATGAACACGGGCGGCGGCCACTGGGTGATGCGCGGCCAACAGGGCGACATCGACGAGGACGGCACGAAGCTGTACGACCAGCGTGTCATCCTGCGCCTGCTCAGCTACGTGGTGCCGTACAAGTTCCCGGTCTTCCTCGCCATGATGGCAGTGGTCGTCTACACCGGCGCGACGGTTGCGATACCGCTCATCATCGCCATAGGGATAGACCGCTACATCGAGAACGGCGACCTTTCAGGTCTCAACACGCTTGCCGTCTGGTTCGGTGTGGTGCTGGTGGTGCACTACGCCGCGAACTACGCGCACCAGGTGCTGCTGGCTCGCGTGAGCCAGCGCGTCATCTACGACCTGAGGAACGACCTGTTCAAGCACCTGCAGGACCTGCCGATGTCGTTCCACAACCGGCACAAGGTCGGCTCCGTGATGTCGCGCGCCCAGAACGACGTCTACCAGTTGCAGGAGTTCCTGGACATCGTGGTGCTGAGCATCGGCGACCTGCTGAGCCTCAGCGGCATCATCGCATTCATGCTGGTCAGGGACTGGCAGTTATCCCTGCTCTCGTTCGCCAGCCTGCCCGTGCTGATGGTCATCATCTGGGTGTGGCAGAAGCACGCGCGCCCGGCATTCCTGCGCGTCCGCGTCGCCATCTCGCAGGTGAACGCGTCGCTCGCGGAGAACCTGGACGGCGTGCGGGTGGTGCAGAGCATGAACCGCCAGCGGACGAACATGGGGGCATTCGACGGACTGAACGACTACCACCTGCAGACGAACCTGCGCGCCCAGCGGCTCGCCTCTTCGCTCATGCCCGTGGTGGAGATGTTCATGTCGTTCAGCCTCGCGGCGACCATCATCTTCGGCGGCAGACTCGTGCTCGGCGGAACGCTGGGCGCCGGCCAACTCGTGCAGTTCACACTCTACATCCAGCGCTTCTACGACCCGATCCGGAGCCTGACGATGCAGTTCACACAGCTGCAGCGCGCGATGGCATCCGGCGCGCGCATCTTCGACCTGCTGGACACGGAGCCGGACCTGGTCGACGCGCCGGATGCGGTGCCGATGCCGCAGATACAGGGCGCGATACGGTACGAGAACGTGTCGTTCGAGTACGAGCCGGGCAAGGAAGTGCTCTCAAACGTGAACCTGGACGTGGAGCCCGGCGAAACGATCGCGTTCGTCGGGCGCACCGGGGCGGGCAAGACGACGATGGCCGCGCTCGTCTCCCGCTTCTACGACGTGGTCGGTGGACGCATCACAATCGACGGCCACGACGTGCGTGACGTGACCCGCGAGTCGCTCGCGAAGCAGATGGGCATCGTGCTGCAGGAGCCGTTCCAGTTCTCCGGCACCATCATGGAGAACATCCGCTACAACCACCCGGAGGCGAGCGACGAGACGGTGTACGAGGCCGCGAAGGCCGTCGGCCTGCACGACCACATCGCGAGCCTGCGGGACGGCTACGAGACGATGATGGAGGAGCGCGGCGGTAACATGAGCCTGGGCCAGCGCCAGCTCGTCAGCTTCGCCCGCGCGCTCGTCGCGGACCCGCGCATCATCGTGCTCGACGAGGCAACGGCCAGCGTCGACACCCAGACCGAACAGCTGATCCAGCAGGCGATAGGCAGGATGCTGCACGGTCGGACGGCCATCGTCATCGCGCACCGGCTCTCCACCATCCGCAACGCGGACAAGATCGTGGTGATGGAGAAGGGCCGCATCGTGGAGATTGGCGACCACGACGAACTGGTCGCGCTCGGCGGTCTGTACGCGCAGCAGTACGAACTGCACGCACGCCTCGCGGCGTCGGGCGCGAAGCGGGACTACGCCCCGACCAACGAGTTCGACGACGAGGTCCCCGGCCTCGCCCCTGCGTGACCCCGGCCATTTGCGCCGGTAGCGCCACCTCTCCTACCCTGTCACTCGCGCCGAGCGCAATCCAGAGTACAGAGGCACCCCGTGGCTGAACCCTACGAACTGACCCTCACGCAGGCCGCCGCCGAGATCGCGGCGCGGCGGCTCTCATCCGTGGAATTGACCGAGTCGCTGCTCGCGCGCATCGAGGCGCTGGAGCCGCGACTGCAGGCGTGGGCGACGCTCCTGCCGGAGCAGGCGCTCGCTGCCGCCCGCGCCGCAGACGCCACAAGCAGCGGCTCCCAAGGCCCGCTCGCGGGTGTCCCCTACGGCGCAAAGGACATCTTCGACACCGCGGGCACCCGCACGGCGGCAGGCTCGAAGATATGGGCCGAGCGCGTGCCTGACGCCGATGCCGCGCCCATCACGCTCGCGCGGAACGCGGGCGCGGTGCTGCTCGGCAAGCTGCACACAACCGAGTTCGCCGACGGCGACCCCGCTCCGTGCTTCAACCCCTGGAACGCCGAGCACACGCCCGGCGGTTCCAGCACCGGCTCCGGCGTCGCGGTCGCGGCGCGCATGGTCCCGTGGGCGTTCGGCTCGCAGACCGTCGGCTCCGTGCTGCGTCCCGCCGCGTACAACGGCGTCGTCGGTTTCAAGCCGACGTTCGGACGCATCCCGCGCCTCGGCGTCGTGCCGATGGCTACGTCGTTCGACCACGTCGGCGTGCTCGTGCGGGGCGTCGAGGACGTCGCGCTGCTGCTGAGCGTGCTCGCCGTGCACGACCCGGACGACCCGGACTCCGCCGACGTTCCGGCGGACGACTACCTCGCGGCGGTGAGCGGCGACCTGCCCGCGCCGCGCCTCGGTCTCGTGCGGGGCTGGTTCGCGAACGAGGCGGACGCGGAGACGCGCCTCCAGATGGAGGAGACGGCACAGGAGCTTGCGAATGCGGGGGCCGTCGTGGAGGAGATCGATCCCGGTGTGGACTTCGCACGCTCCTACGCCTCGCACCGCATCATGCAGGAGTCGGAGATGGCCGTCTGGCACACCCCGCTCTACACCGGCAACGAGGAGCTGTACGGCCCGAAGATCACGGTCTACATACAGAACGGCTTCTCCCACACGGCGCGGGACTACGTCGCTGCATCGGACTATCGTCGCGAGGTGCAGCGGCTGACCGCCGAGGCGATGGAGCAGGTGGACGCCCTTATCATGCCGACAGCATCCGGTCCAGCGCCCCGCGACCGCACACAAACCGGCGACACGCGGTTCCAAAGTCCGTGGAGCTATACCGGGTTCCCCAGCATCTCGGTGCCCACCGGGCTTGCCAGTGACGGCCTGCCGCTCGGCGCGCAGCTCGCGTGCGGCCCCTTCCGGGAGGCGCAACTCCTGCGCGCTGCCGCATGGGTCGAGCAGGCGCTCGGCGTCGAACTCAACCCTCCGCTCTAGGCGCAGGGGACCTGACAAAGCAGGGTTCGAGGCAGGAGATTTAGCGGACGCGCTTGGTGAAGCCGAACCGGACGCGCTTACCGTTACGCGTCTCGTCCTTCTTGCTCACCCGCGCAACGAACTGCTCGGTCGTCTCCGCGGGCTTCTCTTTCTTCGCTTTCTTGATGCGGGGCATGGTCTGCTCGCTACTGAGTGAGGTGTGCGTGAGAGAGTATACCAGCACCGCGTTCGGGAGGCGGGACGTCCAGGTGGCCGGCGTCGCTCCACGCGAAGAGCGCGGTGCGGCCGTCGTCGCGCCTGCGGACGCGGGATATGCTCGCCGAGCGTAACCCGCTGAGCGACCAGAACGTCTCGTCCGGCAGGCCGAGCATCCGCACGGCGAGCGCGCGGAACGCCGCGCCGTGGCCGACGACGAGCACGTCCTCGTTGGGATGGCGCTCCCGCAGCATCTCCGCGAAGCCGCCGAGCCGGTCCAGCATCCGGCGGTAGGACTCGCCGCCGGGCGGGGCGAAGTCGAGGTTCCGCTCGTTCTGCACCGCCCTCACCCCCTCGTCCATCTCCGTCCACGTCTTACCCTCCAGCTTGCCGAAGGAGACCTCGCGAAGGCGTTCGTCGAAGACGATCTCGTACGGGCCGGTGTTGCTGGCGGCGACGATGATCTCCGCCGTTTCACGGGCGCGGACGAGGTCGCTCGAGTAGACCGCGCCGAACCGAGTGTCGGCTAAGCGCCGGCCGGTAAGCGCTGCCTGCTCTCGACCAACGTCGTGCAGGGGAACGTCCGTGTGGCCCTGGACGCGCCGCTCGGCGTTCCACTGCGTCTCGCCGTGGCGAACGAGGTACCAGTCGTTCATCGCGGGACGTCCGGGCGCGGAGGAGGAGTGGCGCTGTCGATGATGGCGTTCCGCCCTTCCCACCAGGACGTGAGGGAGTCGAGCTCGTCCAGGTCCTCGGCAGTGAGCTTCCAGTCAGCGCCCTTGACGTTCGCCTCGACGTGCTCCGGGCGGTCGAATCCGGTGAGGGCAAGCACAACCTCCGGGTGGGCAACAACCCATGCCAGCGCGAGTTCATTGACGGTGTGGCCGCGCTCCCCGGCGAATGCTTCGAGCATCGGAACGAGGCGGTCGACGCGCTCGGAGCGGAGGCGTGTGACGATGCCGGTAGGCACCTTCGCGGCGCGGCTCCCCTCCGGTGGCGGTTCGCCGGGGCGGTACGTGCCGGTGAGCCAGCCGCCGCCCAGCGGAAAGTACGCAAGGAGGGACCTGCCGTATGCGCGGCAGAACGGGATCAGTTCCAGTTCGGCGTGGCGGTACAGAAGGCTGTAGTGATTCTGGGTGGACTGAAACTCGGCCATGCCGTTGGCACGGGAGGTCTCGATCTCCTCCAACCAGCGCCAAGACGCGGTGTTGCAGTTGCCGATGTAGCGCACCTTGCCCTGCCGTACGAGGTCGTCGAGCGGGCCGAGCAGCTCTTCGTGCGGAACCTCCGGCGTCGAGAAGTGCACCTGGAAGAGGTCGATGTGGTCCGTGTGCAGTTTGCGCAGGGCCTCCTCGCAGCGTGCGAAGATGCGGTCGCGCGGGGTCTGGTCGCCGAGGTCGCGCAGGTTGAACTTGGTGGAGAGGTAGATGGCGTCGCGCTTACCGAGAAGGGCGTTGCCGAGGAAGTCCTCGCTCTGGCCGCCGCCGTAGACGTCCGAGGTGTCGAAGAAGTTGATGCCGCATTCGATCGCACGGTGCACGACGGCGGTCGTCTCGTCCTGGCCAAGCAGCGGCGGGCCGAACGGGTAGCCACCCGCGCCGATGACCGATACGTCCATGTCCGTGCCGCCGAGCCGCCGGTACTCCATTGAGGCCTCCCTGTTACACGCCGTCCTGCTGTCCGGGAAAGACGAGCGACTTTATGACGACCGGTGCAGCGCCGGACGACGGGATGAGCGCGCCGATGTCGATGTAGTCGAACTCGCGCAACTCGATGCCGTCTATGGAGATGACGGGGTTGGGAAGGCCGACCTCCTCGCGGAGGTGCAGACCCAGCAGCCCGCCGATGTCGCCGTCGCTCACGAGGACGAGGGGGTTGCCCTTGTCCAGCAGCGCGCTCATGGCGGAGGCCGCGCCGCGCGTGAAGGCATCCAGCCGGTGGAAGGTGGCCGAACCGCCCCACCGGAAGCCGATGGCGACCGCAGTGTCGGCGTCGTGCAGGTCGAGCCGCGTGAGCCCGGCGCGCACCGCACCGGCTATCGTGTCGGAGTCGAGGTCGTCGACGGTGAGGTCGAGGTCCGGCGTCATCACGGGGATATTGCGGATGGGTACGGTATCGATGGGCGAGATGAAGATAGTGCTACCGCTCACCTGAACGGTGTACTGCGACGCGCCGACGACCGTCGCACGGATGCCCGCGGCGGGCGCCATAAGCATCGCGCCGAGTTCGCCGACGCGCTGCCGCATCGTGCGGGCGAACAGCGGGCCCAGGTCGCCATAGCTGTTCCTGTCATAGCCGTAGACGAACTCGGATACGCCGCCGGAGAAGATGACGGTACCGATCGGGCCCTCATAGGACAGCTCCGGCAGGCGCAGCAGGCCCTTCGTCTCATCGGAGACGCCGTTGCGCAGCACGACCTCCATGAGGCGGTCCACCATCTTCCCTGCGATGGCTAGCTTCTCCTCGTCGGAGAGCGTTACGCCGAGCTCGACGTTCACGCCAGCCTCGTTCGCGTAGAAGCGTCCCGCCTCCTCGATGCGGACAACGCGGTCATTCTCGTCGAACGCGAGGAGGCGCGCGCCCGCGTCGAGCGCCGTGACCTCGAGCGTCTTGCCGCCCTGGCAGACGGCGACCTTGCTGGTGCCACCGCCGATGTCTATGTTCATCACGACGCCGTGCGTCTTCTCGGACTCAGCGATCGCTCCGGAGCCGTGGGCGGCCATCGCTGCTTCGAGGCCGTCGCCTGCGCTGACGGCGACGAACTTCCCCGCCTCCTGCGCAAAGAGCTCCGCGATGGCGCGAGCGTTGTGCCGCCGGACGGCAACGCCGGTGAGGATGAGCGCGCCGGTGTCGATCTGCTCTCGGCGGAGCCCCGTGGCGCGGTACTGTGCGTCGATGAAGGCTCCCAGTGCGGCGGCATCTATCGTCGCGCCGTCGTCCACATAGGGCGTCAGGAGGATGTCCGATTCGCGGATGATGGTGCGCTTGACGATGACGTAGCGGGTGTTGCGGCGTTCCAGTTCCAGCGCGGAGAAGACGAGATGCGACGTGGACGAGCCGATGTCCACGCCGACGCTGGTGAGGTGCAGCTCTTCCTCGCCCATGAAGGAGCGGTCAGAGCCGGTGAATCCTTCGCGTTGCGGTTGCGTCAAGGGAACTCCGAGGCGCGCACGTCCGCTCTGAGGCGGTACGGCGGCGGGAGTAAGTGTAGGAGCGCGCTCAGGGAGCGTCAAGGAACGCGCCATTAGCGGTACGAGATAGAGAGTAGACTCCGGTGCGAGGTCGGAGCATGGACGCATGAGACGCAGCATCCAGGCTGGGCCCGGTTCCAGCATGTTCAGCAGGCAGGGCCTGCCGCTCTTCGCGACGTACCTCATCTGGGGGACAGGCAGCGGCGCCCAGACGCTGGGACGGTCGCTGTTCGCCTTCGAGCTCAGCAACTCGATCTTCCTCGTCACGCTGATCTTCGCGGCGCTCGGCGCGTCCCGCATCATCTCGGCGCCACTGACCGGCTTCCTGGCGGACCGCATCGGGCGCAAACCGCTCGCGGTCATCGGCGCCTTCCTCAGGGGCGCCGCGTCGTTCGCGGTCCTCTACGTCGACAGCTACGCGGCGTTCTTCGTGCTGGAGCTCATCGGTAACACCGGCGTGGCGATGTGGCAGACGACCTCGCAGGTTGTCATAGCGGACATGAGCACGCCGGAGAACCGGGGTCGCGCCGTGGCGATGCGGAATTCGTCGATGCGTCTCGGCCAGCTCATCGGGCCGGTGCTCGGCGGGTTCATCGCCGTGACGTGGGGGCTGCCGCAGGTGTTCGTGGTGAACGGCGTCTCCAAGTTCCTGGTGATGTTCATCACGCTCTACCTCATCGGCGAGACCCGCCCTGACCGCAGGCGAGAGAGGGTGGCGGAGCGCACCAGCCTGCGCGCAGACCTGCTCCCCATCGTCCTGAGCCGTGCCTTCATCGCGCTGGCCCTCACCACTATCGCGGCGGCCCTCATCGGCCAGAGCATGGTGCAGGCGATGTTCCCCATAGCGGGCAAGGTGGAAGCCGGGCTGATCGAGAGCGAGATCGGCCTCCTCATCACCGTCGCAGGCATCATCACGTTGGTGTGCTCCTTCCCCAACGGGGTCCTGGTCGACCGCTTCGGACGCAAGATGTCGCTGGTGCCAGGTCTGCTGATCGCCGCGGGAGCCGCAGTCATCCTTTCGAGTATGGGGGACTTCAACGGTGCGCTGATCGGGATGGTCGTGCTGGGCGCGGCGACCGCGATGACGATGGGGGCGACGCAGGCCTTCGCCATGGACCTCGCGCCGGAGGACAAGCGCGGCGCGTTCCTCGGCGTCACAGCTTCGTTCCAGAGCTTCGGTTCCGCAGTAGGTCCGCTGGCCGCCGGAGCCATCGCGGAGTTCTGGGGGTTCGGGACTGCGTTCATCGCAGTCGCCGTTTTCCTCGTGGTCTGCGCCCTGGCTATGGCGGCATTCGGGCCGGAGACGCGCGTGCGGCGTCGGCGGGACGTAGCAGGGACACCGGCGGACACGCCGGGGCGCGAGTAGCCCGCGCCCCGGTCCGATACGCGTGCTCTCGCCTAGACGTGCAGGGTGATGGGGGCGAACATCTCCTCGATGTTGGCCCGCTTCTTGGTCAGCCCTTGCTCATGCGAGTAGTCGATGAGCGTGTTCAGCATCGCCTCGTTCGCCTTGACCCCGTACGGGTACGGGTCGTCGCCGAACACTGCCCGGGTCTGCCGCATGTAGTCGTTGCCGAAGACGAGGTCGGTCGGCAT
This sequence comes from Dehalococcoidia bacterium, assembly GCA_965116305.1. Taxonomy (GTDB): domain Bacteria; phylum Chloroflexota; class Dehalococcoidia; order Lucifugimonadales; family Australimonadaceae; genus Bin16. The sequence continues at coordinate 1,623,555 of OZ220673.1, forward strand.
CCGCGCAGGCAGCGTGCGCACGGACAGCTCCTTCGCCTGGACGAACGCGTTGTACAGGTTCAGCGCGACCCAGGGGTTCTCGCGGTAGACGTCGCCACGGATCACGTACGTGTGGTTGGCAGGGATGAACCCGTGCTCCTTGAAGAAACGGGAACCCTCCGCGATGCGGTCCGGGAACATCGGCTTGATCTTGCTCAGGTCGCCCTGGCCCCGGATGCGCCACGAGCGGTCGACGAGGTTCGGCCCCTGCCCGCCCGGCTCGCTGAGGGCCGCGGGGTTCACCGACGCGATGTCCAGTTTGTTGGCGAGCAACATGGACGCGAGGCTCTCGTCCGGGGGAACCCGCTGGAAGGAGATGCCCTCCGGCGGCTCAAAGCCCGTCGCTCCGCCGTGGCTCATCTCCTCCGTCCGTTCCATGTACCAGTGCACCTTGTACTGCGACACCCCGTGGTCGTGCTCCATGATGCCGCGCATCCAGAGCGCAGCCGTCTGCTGGTACTCCCCTACCCCGATGCGCTTGCCAACCACGTCGGACGGTTTCTCGATGCCCGAGTCCGTGTTGTAGTGCAGGCCCATGTGCATGAAGCTGCGGTGCGGGAACACCGGTATCGCGATCCAATCGGCTCCCTGCTCCCGCGAGATGAGGTACGACGAGATAGACAGTTCATGGAACTCGAACTCGTGGAAGTTCAGGTGCCGCCACGCGCCTTCGGACATGCCTCCGAACGTGTGGATCAGCTCGATCCCCTCGGGCTGGACCCGCCCGTCGATCAACGGCGCGACGCGGTCGCTGGTGGACGACATGAAACTGAGCCGGAGCTTGGGCTTGCTGACCATGGCCTCTCCTCCTGTATGCAGCGCTGTTTCTAGAAACCGTAGAAGCGGCGGGTGTTCTCGAAGAGCACCGCGTGCTTCTGGTCGTCGGTGAGCGTCTCGTCCTCGAGCGTCTCCTCGATCTCGTGCATCGCCGCAGCGAGGTCGACCTCGTGCGGATAATCGGAGGAGTAGGCGAAGGGCTCGATGCCGATGCGTGAGGCCACGTACGGCAGGCTCACGTCGTTCCCCTCGCAGCCGATCAGCACATTCCCGCTGGTGATGTACTCGTCGAAGGGGCGCTTCGCCACCTTGCCGAAGAACTCGTCGTCGCGTATCGCGCGGTCGAGCACGGGCACGAGCCAGCCGGGGCCGCCCTCCAGGAATGCGAGTTTGAGGCCGGGGTACCGGTCGAACACGCCGTGGTAGACGAGGGCGACGAGCGAGTACATGAGCGGCACGGGGTGGTGCAGGACGTGCGAGCCCACGAAGTCGGTGAACGTGTCGAGGCCGATGCCGCGATTCGAACCGCCGTGCAGCGCGAGCACGCAGCCCAGGTTCGCCGCTTCCTCGTAGACCGGCCAGTAGAACTCGTGGGCGAGGTGCAGCGGCAGCCCGGTAGTGGGGAGCATCGCGCCCGGCATGCCGAGGTCGCGCACGATGCGGCGCAGCTCGGCGACCGCAAGGCTGGGGCTCTGCATCGGTATCAGTCCGACGGGGTGTATGCGCGCGTCCACCTTGTGGTAGCGGTCGTACACGTAGTCGTTGTAGGCGCGGCAGAGGCGGTCGGCGTACTCCGGCGTCTGGATGAAGCCGACGGCAAGGCCGCGCGTGGGGAAGATGACGGTCTGCTCGATGCCGGTCTTGTCGAGGAAGTGGGTCCAGTCCTCGCCGGAGCCGGTGCGCTCCTCGCTGGCCATCGTCCGCTCTCCGCCGAACCGTCCGCCTTCACCTTTGAAGAAGTTATGGATGCCGTCCAGTGTCGGGAATGGGCCGTCCTGTGCGGGCACCTGTCCGGTGGCAACCGCCTTGATGGAGTCGTCCACGTACGCGCCGAGCTCGCTGTTCGACTCGATCAGGTGGCCGTCCGAATCCAAGAGCCTGACCTGCGTGCTGGTCATGGTTCCCCTCCCCTGCTTCCTGCTGGCGGCATGCTACCACCAACGGTTCGCGCACGCGCGTGAAAGCGCACAAATAGCGACGCCTGGCGCGAATCCGCCCACAATCAGGCATTTTCCTTGACACAGTCGCAGGGAGTCCAAGTATGATTCGCCCGCTTGCGCCCATCGGAGTGGGCGCATCACGTTAGCGGACATAGCGAGGGAGGCATAGCTATGGCGAACCTGGAGATCGTGATCGACGGCGATGGCCACATCTTCGAAGACGGAGAGGGGCTGCGGAAGCACCTGAGAAAGCCGCTGGCGGATGCCAATATCGCCAAGCTCTTCAGCATCTTCCCCCAGTTGGACCACCTCCACCACAGCGTCGTGCGCAACCCGGAGGACTCCTTCGGCATCAGCAACGGCGTCTTCAAGGACCCGGGCGTCGAGGGCTGGGGCGAGTTCATGGACAGGGCGGGGGTCGAGTCCGCCGTGCTCTACCCCACCTCAGGCCTCTCCTACGGCAAGATCATAGACCTGGACTTCGCCATCCAGGCATGCCAGGCGTACAACGACTGGATCACCGACGCCTACTCCTCCAGGGACAGCCGCCTGCACCCCGTGGCGCTCATCCCCATGCAGGAGCCAGACGCCGCGGTCGAGGAACTGCGGCGCGCTGTGAATGAGCTCGGCATGTGCGGGGCGATGCTCCCCTCCACCGGGCTGATGACGCACTTGGGCGCAAAGACCTACTGGCCTGTCTACGCGGAGGCGGAGCGTCTCGGCGTCCCGCTGGCGGTGCACGGCGGAGCACACCACGACCTGGGCATGAACACGATGAACGTATTCGCGGCTACGCACGCCATCGGCCACCCCGTCGGCATCATGATCGGGCTCGCCGGGATGCTCTTCAACGGCGTGTTCGAGCGCTTCCCCGGCCTCAAGGTCGGCTTCCTGGAGGGCGGGGTCGGCTGGTTCCTGATGGCGCTGGAGCGGTTCAACGGCTCCTACGGGGCGTTCACCCCGTTCGACCCGCGCGGCGAACTGCTGCAACTACCGGAGGGGATGGACGTGCGCGAGTACCTCACCAGCCTCTGCCGCCAGGGACGTATCCGCATCGGCGTCGAGGGTGACGAGCCCGCGCTCGCCTACGCCGTGCACGTCGCCGGACCGGAGGCGTTCATCTTCTCGTCCGACTTCCCGCACGAGGTCAACCTCGGCAGCATCCGGCACGAGATAGAGGAGCTGATCGAGATCGAAGAGCTCACTCCGGAGGAGAAGGAAGCGATCCTCTGGAAGAACTCGCTGGACTTCTACAACCTCAGCCCCGCGGCGGCGTAACACTGCCAGGGGGCGCGTCACACACAACCAGTCCCGAAAACCGGGTTAGGGAGGAGTCATGATAGTCCGCAGGTACCTGATAGCGATCGCAGTGATTGCCGCGCTCGGCCTCTTTGCCGTCGCTTGTGGCGACGACGAGCCGGAACCGACGGCGACGCCCGTGCCGGCAGCGGCCACGCCGACGCCGACAGAGGCGGCGATGATGGAAGAGGACGAGCCGGTCACGATCGACCTCATCGACGCCTTCCCCGAGGTGCTCGACGTCTCCAAGGCGACGGCATTCTTCATCGAGGAAGTCAGCAAGCTGTCCGACGGCTCGGTCACCATCAACCGTGTCGGCGGCCCGGAGGTCACCCACTCCCTGGAGCAGTTCGCTCCGACGCGTGACGGCGTCTACGACGCCATCGCCACCGTGGGCGCCTACCACACCGACCACACCAAGCTCGGCCTCGGCGAGAACGTCGCGGCCAACTACACCCGCGTCGCGGACAACTACACCCCGCGCGTGGAGTGTGGCCTGTACGACGCGCTGGAGGACATCTACGCGCCGCTCGGCATCCAGTACGTCGGCTCCATCGCCGGCGGCTGGGGCGCCCGCTTGTGGACGAACGACCCTGTCCGCGACGTGTCTGACCTGGACGGCGTGCACCTGCGCGCCGCAACCATCTACCAGCCGTTCCTCCACGCCTACGGTGCTACCAGCACACCGCTGCAGTTCTCCGAGATCTACCCCGCGCTCGAGAAGGGCGTCATCCAGGGTCTCTACTGGGGCGGCGTCGGCGCCTTGAACGGCAAGTGGGACGAGGTCGTCAAGTACCAGTACCCGGACTCACTCGCGGGCGGCGGCGGCGTCTCCATCATGTTCAACCAGGACTCCTGGGACCAGTTGTCCGACAAGCAGCAACAGGCGGTCCGGGACGCGATCAAGAATGCGGCCGAGTTCTACACGGAGTTCATCGACGGCGTTGAGCGGAACGAGGTTACTGTGCTCGGAGAGCGGGGCATCGAGAGCATCCCGTGGCCCGAGGACCTGAAGAACCGGTGGACGAACGACCACTACGACAAGATCATCGAGGACTTCATCATCGCGCCGGACCCGGTGCTCGGTCAGCCGCTGGCCGACGCCATCCGCTGCGTGAACGACATCGTCCTGCCCGACCGCGAAGTGGTGGACGAGCCGGTCACAATCGACCTGATCGACGCCTTCCCGACAGTGCTGGACGTCGCCAGGTCCACGGCCTTCTTCATCGAAGAGGTCAACCGGATCTCCAACGGCACCGTCACGATCAACCGTGTCGGCGGCCCGGAAGTCACGCACTCCCTGGAGCAGTTCGCTCCGACGCGTGACGGCGTCTACGACGCCATCGCCACCGTGGGCGCATACCACACCGACCACACCAAGCTCGGCCTCGGCGAGAACGTCGCGGCCAACTACACCCGGGTAGCGGACAACCACACGCCGCGCATCCAGTGCGGCATGTACGACGCCCTGGAAAACATCTACGCACCGCTCGGCATCCAGTACGTCGGCTCGATCACCGGCGGCTGGGGCGCGCGTCTGTGGACGGTGGACCCGATCCGCGAGATTGGTGACCTGGACGGCGTACACCTGCGCGCCGCAACCATCTACCAGCCGTTCCTGCACGCGTACGGCGCAACGACCACTCCGCTGCAGTTCTCGGAGATCTACCCGGCGCTCGAGAAGGGCGTCATCAAGGGTCTCTACTGGGGCGGCGCCGGAGCGCTGGCCGGCAAGTGGGACGAGGTCATCAAGTACCAGTACCCCGACTCCCTCGCGGGCGGCGGCGGTATCGGCATCATGTTCAACCAGGAAGCGTGGGACGGCATGTCTCCTCGCCAGCAGGAGGCGGTCCGCGCTGCCACCAAGGCCGCTTCGAAGTTCTACACCGAGTACATCGACGAGGTTGAGCGTACCGAGGTAGCAACGCTCGAAGAACGGGGCATAGAGACGATTGAGTGGTCTGACGAGATGAAGGCAACCTTCACAAACGACCACTACGACAAGATCATCGAGGACTTCATCATCGCGCCGGACCCGGTGCTCGGTCAGCCCTTGGCCGACGCCATCCGCTGTGTGAACGACATCGTCCTGCCTGACCGGCAGTAGGAAGAACTCGATCTGCGGGCCGGGCAGCCCTGGCCGCCCGGCCCGCAGCCGTTCGCCCTCGCCCGTGCTGTGAGTGAAGGCGAACGGTCAGTGAAGAGATGGCAGAAGCGACTGACACTCAGCAGGACAAGCCGGAGGAGCCAGCAGGTTTCCTTTCGCGCTTGGTGGACACGCTGTTTGACCTCACGGGCCAGCAGCGGGCCGCGCGCGCCAGGAACCCGCTGGCCACCCAGATATTCGATTGGATGATAGATATCTCCGCGCTCGTGGGTGCGCTCATCGTCCTTTACGTGGCGCTGACCATCGGCGCGAACGTGCTGGGGCGCTACGTCTTCGAAAACCCATTGAAGTGGGCGCTGCCCACGACGGAGTACAGCCTGCTGTATCTCACCTTCCTCGCCGCGCCGGTAGTGCTCCGGCGTGAAGGGCACGTGCGCATGACCGCCATCACCGAGCGTTTGGGCGGCGCCACACGGCTCTGGTTCTACATCGTGGGGTCGTTCATCTCCTCCGCGGTCTGCGGCATCATGGCCTGGAAGTCGTTCGAGAAGACCGTGGAGGAGTTCCAGTCCGGCGCTATCCTCCTCTCCGGCATCGAGGTCCCACGCGCGTTGGTCACGTGGGTCATACCCTACGGGTTCATCCTGCTCGGCCTGCAGTTCCTCCGTATGGGCGTGAATGCTCTTCGCACGCGCCGCTACAGGGAGACGGTTGAGGAGGCAGGCATCTAGCGCCGGCTAATGGAACTCTTCGGCTTCGAATTCTCCTGGTGGCTCACCCTCATCATCTTCTTCGCGCTCCTGCTCGCGCTCATGTCGACGGGGATGCCAGTGGCGATGGCCTTCGCGGTGCTGAACATCGCCGGCCTCCTCCTGGTTGTGGACGGATTCAAGGGACTGGAATTGCTGGCGGGCAGCGTCTACAGATCGGTGGCGACATTCAACCTGCTCGCCATACCGATGTTCTTCCTGCTCGGCGAGGTGCTGTTCCAGTCGCGCGTCATCGGGTTGACGATCGACGTGATGGACAGGTGGATAGGCAAGGTGCGCGCGCGCCTGCTGTTCACCTCTCTCGGCGCGGGAACTATACTCGCGACCCTCAGCGGCGCGGGCATGGCGGACACCGCCCTCCTCGGCACGACGCTTCACCCGGAGATGGAGAAGCGAGGCTACGATCGCCGCCTCTCGCTCGGCACCATCATGTCGTCGGGACTGCTCGCCGCCATCATCCCGCCCAGCGCGCTGGCGGTGCTGGTCGGCAGCCTGGCAGAGGTCTCCATCGCGCGGCTGCTCATCGCCGGGTTCTTGCCCGGCCTGCTGATGGTGGCCGTCTACGCCATCTACATCTGGGTCCGCGTACGGATGAACCCGAGCCTCGCGCCACCCTACACGGGCGAGGTGGTCACCTGGCGCTACCGCTTCCTGGGCCTCGCGCAGATAAGCCCGCTCGGAATCATCGTGATCATGGTCATGGGCTTCATCCTCTTCGGCGTCACAACGCCGAGCGAGGCCGCGGCCACGGGCGCGATAGGCGCGTTCATCGTCGCGGCGCTCTACCGGCGGCTCACCTTCAAGGTCGTCAAGGACTCGCTCTACGGCACGCTGTACATCGGCGGCATGATCTTCCTCATCATCACCGGCGCGGTGGCGCTCGGCCAGCTGCTGGCGTTCACGGGAGCGACGCGCGAGTTCCTCGCGTTCATCGTGGAACTTGGCCTCTCCGCCGTCCTGCTCGTCATCATCGTGCAGCTGGCGGTACTCATCCTCGGTTTCTTCATCGACCAGCTCTCCATCATGCTGGTGGCCATCCCGGTGCTGGTCCCCATCCTGGAGCCGCTCGGCATTGACCCGGTCTGGTTCTGGGTGCTGTTCCTGATGAACATCTCCATCGGCGCGATCACGCCGCCGTTCGGCATGATGCTGTTCGCACTCAAGGGCGTCGTCCCGCAGGCCTCCATGTCCGACCTCTACCGCGCGAGCATCCCGTTCGTCATCCTGGACGCCATCGCCGTCGGCCTGGTCATCGCCTTCCCTGAGATTGCCACGTGGCTGCCGAACCTGGTGGCCTGATGGCGCATGTCGCCTGAACTCACCGGCGGGCTGATAGCGCTTCTCGTACCCCTCTGCTTCGGCACAGGCACGGTGCTCGCGCGCGTGGCGCTCGTGAACATCCCCGCGGGCGCAGGAAACTTCCTCTCGCTCGTCACGGGCTGGGCGCTCATCGCCGCCGTCACAGCCGTGCTCTACCCGGACGCACTCTTCGGGATCTCGCTCGGCACGTTTGGATGGCTCGCGATGATCGGCGTCGTCAACTTCCCGGGCGGACGGTTCCTCAACTTCGTCAGCATAAAGAACCTCGGCATCCTCAGGGCCAATCCCATCCTTGCCATGGCGCCCATCGTCTCGGCGTTCGAGGGAGTCTTCTTCCTCGGCGAACAGCTCAACTGGGCGATCGCGACAGGCACGTTGCTGGCCGTCGCGGGCATCATCATCGTCGTCTACGGCGAGGTCGCTGCACGAGGCGGCAGGTCGCCTCAGCCTGCAGCGCCGGCGCCGGCCTCCGACGGGGAACGTCCCGGGCTCATCGACCGCCACCCGCGCGTGTTCGGCTACCTCGCCGCGGCGGGGGCCGCTTGCGCCTACGGCACCGTTCCCGCGCTCGGCCGCGTCGCCGTGACCGACTTCGCCATCCCGCTCGTCTCCGCGACCTACACGATGCTCGTCGGCTTCATCGTCATGGGGATGTTCTCCTCACGGTCCATACCCGGCATGCTGCGGAACGCCCCTCGCCGCTCGTTGCTCCTGGTTGCGCTCGGCGGCGCAGCCATGTCGACGGGCGTCTCGTTCCTCTACCTCGCGCTGAGCAAAGCGCCGGTGATCGTGGTCTCGCCGGTGTTCTCGCTCACCGCGGTCGTATCGCTCGTGCTGGCGCACCTCTTCCTGCAGCGACTCGAGCGCATCACGCTGCCGCTCGTCCTCGGCACCTTCTTCGCCGTCTCCGGGGTCATCGCCGTTATCATCGGGACGCAGATATGAGTACTCGCACCGATTTCGAACCTGGCGGTCCGGCGGAGCATGTCGCCTGAACTCACCGGGGCGCTGACGGCGCTCCTCGTACCGATGTGCTTCGGCACCGGCATGCTGCTGGCGCGCGTCGGGCTTGTTCACATCCCTCCAGGCGCGGGCAATTTCGTGTCACTCATCGTCGGATGGGTGCTCATCGCGAGCATCACGGCGGTGCTCTATCCGGACGCGCTGTTCGGCGTCACGCTCGGTACGTTCGCGTGGCTCGCGATGATCGGCATCATCAACTTCCCCGGCGGCCGCTTCCTGAACTTCGTCAGCATCAAGAACCTCGGCATCCTGAGGGCGAACCCCGTCCTCGCGATGGCGCCTATCATCTCCGCGTTCGAGGGAGTCGTCTTCCTCAACGAGCGCCTCAACTGGGCGATAGCGGGAGGAACGCTGCTGACGGTCACGGGCGTGATCGTCGCGGTCTACGGCGAGGTGATGGCGCGCGGCGGTGAAGCGCCCCGCCCGCCGGCTGCCATGCCGATCGCGGACGGCAAGCGGCTCGGGCTCATCGAACGCCGACCTCGCCTCTTCGGTTACCTCGCGGCGTTCGGAGCGGCATGGGCCTACGGCACCATCACCGTGCTGGGACGCGTGGCCGTAACCGACTTCACCGTTCCGCTCGTCACCGCGACGTACACGATGCTCGTCGGCTTCGTCGTGATGGGTCTGTTCTCGGTCAGGTCCATACCGGTGATGCTGCGGGACGCGCCGCGCCGCGCGCTCCTGTCCGTGGCGCTGGGCGGCCTGTTCATGTCCTCAGGCGTCGCATTCCTCTACCTGGCGCTGAGCAAAGCGCCGGTGATCGTGGTCTCGCCCGTATTCGCGCTCAACCCGGTCGTGGCGCTCGTGCTCGCGCACTTCTTCCTGCAGCGACTCGAGCGCATCACCCTGCCGCTCGTTCTCGGCACGCTGTTCGCTGTTGGCGGGGTCATCACCGTCATCATCGGGACGCAGCTGTAGAGAGCTCCCGCCTTCTCCTGGTGCCTCCCGCGTGATACCCTCCGCCCCGCTATGGACGCGCGGCGCGCGATGCGTTCGATAGGCGGAGGAGACGCGGCATGACGATGCGCGTAGTCGGCAAGCGCACCCCACGCATCGAGGGTCCCGACAAGGTGAGCGGATACCTCCGCTACGCCGCCGATATGGCTCCCGAGGGCTGTCTGTGGGGCAAGGTCCTCCGCAGCCCGCACGCCCACGCCCGCATCGTGCGCATCGACACGGCTGCCGCAGAGCGCGTTCCCGGCGTGCACACCGTCCTTACCGGCGCGCAGCATCCCCACTGGATAGGACGCATCATGCGCGACCTGCCCGTCCTCGCCGTCGACAAGGTGCGTTTCATCGGCGAGCGCGTGGCCGCCGTCGCCGCGGAGACTACGGACGCCGCGAACGAAGCGCTCGCGCTCATCGAGGTCGAGTACGAGGAGCTGCCCGCCGTGTTCGACGTTCCCGAGGCGCTCATGCCCGGCGCCCCGCTCGTCCACGACGACCCCACGCAGTACGCGGGCGCATTCGTGCACCCGGAGCGTCCCGACCTGCCGAACCTCTGCTCCTATGGGCGATGGACGCACGGCGACATCGAGTCCGTGCTTGCAGGATCGCACCGCGTGTTCGAGAACACGTTCATCACGCAGAAGGAGCACCACGTCTACATGGAGACGCACGCGTGCGCCGTCTCCGTCCACTCGGACGGCACGGCTGACGTGTGGGCGTCCAACAAGAGCCCGCACATGCTGCGGGGGCAACTGGCCGCAGCGATGGGCGTGGACGTCCCGACCATCCGCGTGCACCCGATGCCCGTGGGTGGCGATTTCGGCGGCAAGGGCTCGCCGATGGACACTCCCGTCGCCTACCTTCTCTCGCAGGCGACGGGCCACCCCGTGAAGATTGTGATGTCCTACCAGGAGGAGCTGCTCGCCGCGAACACCCGTCACCCCAGCACGATCACGGTGCGCACGGGCGTCACGGAGGACGGCAACGTCACCGGCATGCAGATAGAGGCGTACTTCGACAGCGGCGCGTACGGTGCGTTCAAGCCCGCCCCCAACGTCAACCTGCACGGTCTGGAGCAGGCCGGCAGTTGCTACAAGTTCACGGCGCTCGACGTGACGAGCCACATCGTCTACACGAACACGCTCCCCTCCGGACACATGCGCTCGCCCGGCGGGCCGCAGGTCAACTTCGCGGTCGAGGCGCAGCTGAACGTCGTCGCGGCGGAGCTGGGGATGGACGCCGCGGAGTTCCGCAGACGGAACCTGCTGCGCCCCGGCGACACCGCCCCGAACGGCGAGCGGTGGGGCGCGATCAAGGCGGTCGAGGCGCTCGACGCTGCGGTCGAGGCGATAGGCTGGAGCACGCCAAAGGCCCCCTACGTCGGGCGCGGCGTTTCCTTGTACGAGCGCGGACCCATCGGCGGCGACTCCAGTTGCCGCCTCGTGCTGCACCCGGACGCCTCGCTCACGCTGTACGTGCCCATCGCCGACCCCGGCCAAGGGGCGTACACCGCCATGCAACAGGTCATCGCGGAAGAGTTGGGCATCGAACCGGAGACCATCAAGGTGCTCCCCGCCCCTACCGACGAGCTGACGTTCGACTTCGGCGTCTCCGGGAGCCGAACCACGTTCGCGCTCGGTGTAACGGTGCAGGAGTCGATCAACACCCTGCGCGCGCAGTTGCGTGAGGCCGCGGGTGATGCCCCGTTCGCGGAGGCTGCCGCGGAACTCTGCCGCGCCAATGGCGGCGACGTGTCGGTGAACACCTACAAGAAGGTGCCGCTCTTCCCGGACCCGCCCACGACCGAGTTCACCGCGCAGGCCGCCGAGGTAGAGGTGGACCCGGAGACCGGCAACGTCACCGTACGCAGGCTCGTGAGCGCCCACGACGTGGGCACCATCATCAACCCGGAGGGGCACCGCGGCCAGATACTCGGCGGGGCGATACAGGGCCTCGGCATGGCCACGGTGGAGGAGCACGTCATCGAGGACGGACGCCCCGTCGCGCTCAACCTCGCCGATTACAAGATACCGAACATCGCCGACATACCGGCGTTCGAAACCGTGCTCATCCCCAGCGGCGAGGGGCCGGGGCCGTTCAACGCGGGCGCGATAGCCGAGTCCGCCAACGTGCCTACCGCCTCCGCCATCGCGAACGCCGTGCACGACGCCATCGGCATGCCGGTGCACGCGCTGCCGCTCTCGGCCGAGCGCGTCTACAACATGCTGCACCCTGCCCGTCATTCCCGCGCAGGCGGGAATCTCGCCCCAGGCGGTTGACAACAGCAGGCGCATCGGAATAACGCAAAAGGAGAACGACATGGCTGACGGAGTGCTGAACGGCAAGACGATCATCGTAACGGGCGCGGGCTCGCCCATCGGCATGGGACGCCACATGTCCATCGCTCTCGCGTCTGCGGGCGCGAACGTGGTGATGATGGACATCGACGGTACGACGCTGGAAGCGAGTGCGAACGACGCCCGCGAGGCCAGCAGCGACGAGCAGATCCTGACCGTGGTCGCCGACGTAACGAGCTACGCCGACGCGCAGCGCACCGTACAGTCGGCGCTGGACCACTTCGGCGGGCTGCACGTGCTCGTCAACAACGCGGGCACGAACCAGCGCAACGTCGGCATGAGCAACACGCTCATGGAGCCGTGGTGGGAGGTGTCGCCGGAGGCGTGGGCTCGCGTCGTCGCCGTCAACTTCAGCGGCCCGTTCCACATGGCGCACGCAGCCGTCGGGCACCTGCTGGAACAGGGCTGGGGCCGCATCATCGGCGTCACGACCAGCCTGGACACGATGATCCGCATCAACATGTCGCCCTACGGGCCGTCGAAGGCCGGACACGAGGCGCTCGTCGCCACGATGGCAACGGAACTGGAGGGCACCGGCGTCACCGCGAACGTGCTCGTCCCCGGCGGGCCGGTGAACACCAACCTGCTTCCGCCCGATTCGCCGTTCGACCGGGCGAAGCTCATCCAGCCGGACATCATGCGCGTGCCGGTGGTCTGGCTCGCATCCGACGCCGCCGATGGCGTCAACGGACGCCGGTTCATCGCCTACGACTGGGATGAGTCGCTGCCCGTTGAGGAGCGCCTCGAAAAGGCTGGCGCACCTGCTGCCTGGCCGCAGATACCGAGCAAGGCGGTCTACCCGGGATAGGGGGAGGGCCTACCTGCCCGCTGCCCGCGCGAAGATCTCCTCCGCCGTGCGGGCGATGGGGCCGTACTTGCCGGTCGGGCTGCGCACGAGCTTGCCCGTGTCCGGGTCCTTCTCACCGGACATCGGCAGGGCTTGGAACGCCCCGCCGATCTGACGTCGTCCCTTCAGGCGACGCTCGCCAGGCGCGCGATGCTCGTCGAACGTGAAGATGATCTCGTTCTCCGCGGGGTCGCGGAACGTGTTCATCGGGTCGAGGCCATCCTCAACCAGCCGCATCTGCTCCTCGAGCAGCTTCCGGTAGAGGATGATGCCGACGTCCGACTGCCCCAGCTTCTCGAGTTCGCGCCTGGCGATGGGCCCTTGCGTCCACCACGCCGCCGTGTCCTGACCGATGACGAAGTTCACCGCGGCGCGGCCCTCTTCGTCGACGTACGGGACGTCGTAGCCGGGTATCTCCTCCTGCGGCTCCAGCTCCACGCCCTCCGGCGGCACGTAGACGTTGTAGAGGATGTGCCAGGTGTGCGTGTCGTCTATCGGCACGCGCATCTGGAAGCCGGTCGTGCCGCCGAGCCAGTTCGGGAAGATGATGGGATGGCCGATCGTCCACTCCGGGTCGTCCTCGGTCGTCCCCTCGACGACGCGCTTCTTCACCAGGCCGTTCGCGTACCGCTCGAAGCCGATCTTCTGGTGCGAGCGCCGAGCGATCTCGCTGCGGTCGGCTATCGCCCCTTCGCGCTCGAGCACGGCGCTCGTCAGGTAGACGTGCAGCCACTCGGTGTGGACGGGGTCGAGCGAGTTCTCCATGCACTGCAGCCAGTTGCACGGCAGAACGGTGGTCCCGATATCGCGCAGCACGTTGTCCCACGCCAGCAGGTCCCAGCGCGGCAGAAGCGGCGCGGGCTGCGGGCCCATGTACGCCCAGAGCAGGCCGCCGAGCTCCTCCACGGGGTAGGCGGTGACGCGCACCTTCTCCTTGAACTTGCCGTCCGGGTGCACGGTCTCCTCGAACGGCTGCTCGATGCATTGGCCGGTCTCGTCCATCATCCAGCCGTGGTACATGCAGCGCAGGCCGTGCTCCTCCGGTATGCCGTAGGAGAGGTCGACGCGGCGGTGGGGGCAGAAGCGGTCGATCAGGCCGTACTCGCCGGAGCGGTCGCGGTACAGAACGAGGTCCTCGCCAAGGATGCGGACGGGACGTGTGGGTCTGGTGTTGAGTTCGGACGTGACGGCGACGGGTTGCCAGTAGCGCCGCATCAGTTCGCCCATCGGCGTGCCCGGCCCTACCCGCGTGAGTCGTTCGTTCTCAGCCGTTGACAACATGACCGCACCCCCAGCCTGTGAACGTCGGGCGCATCATACGACGAGGCGTGCGGAGCGTCTACGCGGGCGGCGTAGCCCGGCGCCGGGCCTGCGTGAACGTCTCCTCCGCTGTAAAGGCGATGGGGCTGTACCTGCCCGTGAGGCTGGGGACGTGCCTGCCCGTTTCCAGATCGCGCTCGCCGGACATGGCAACGGACATGAACGCGCCGCCGAGTTGCAGGATGCCCTTCTCAGGCCGATCGCCCGGAGCGCGGTACTCGTCGAACGTGTAGAGGACCTCGTTCTCCGCGGGATCGCGGAACGTGTTCATCGGGTCCGCACCGTCCTCCACCAGCCGCATCTGCTCCTCCAGGAGCTTCCGGTACATGATGACGCCGACGTCCGACTGCCCCAGCTTCTCCCTCGTCCGGTCCGCTATCGGCCCCTGCGTAACCCAGGCCGACGAGTCCTGAGCGACGATGAAGTTCTGCAGGTAGCGCCCGTCCTCACCGACGTACGGCACGTCGTAGCCGGGTATCTCTTCCTGAGGCTCCAGCTCGACGCCCTCCGGCGGCACGTAGACGTGGTAGAAGAAGTTCAGCGTGTGGGTGTCGTCTACCGGCACACGCATCTGGAAACCGTTGATGATGCTCACCCACGTCGGGAAGATGATGGGGTGGCCGACTGTCCACTCCCGGTCCTGCTCGGTCGTGCCTTCGACCACCCTCCTCTTGATGACGCCGTTCTCATAGCGGTCCAAACCGATCTTCCGGTGTGGGCGGCGCGGCATCTCACTGCGGTCGCCTATGGCGCCCTCGCGCTCCAGCACTGCGCTCGTGAGGTTGATGTGCAGCCACTCCGTGTGGACGGGATCGACGGCGTTCTCCACGCACTGGAGCCAGTTGCACGGCAGCACCAGGACGCCGATGTCCCGCAGCACGTTGTCCCACACCAACAGGTCCCAGCGCGGCAGCAGCGGCGCAGGCTCAGGGCCCATGTACGCCCAGAGCAGCCCGCCAAGCCCTTGCACCGGGTAGGCGGCGACGCGCACTTTCTCCTTGAAGCGTCCGTCCGGGTGGACGGTCTCCTCGAACGGCTGCTCGATGCACTGTCCCTCCGCGTCGAACATCCAGCCGTGGTACATGCAGCGCAGGCCGTGTTCCTCGGGTATGCCGTAGGAGAGGTCGACGCGGCGGTGCGGGCAGTAGCGGTCGATCAGTCCGTACTCGCCGGAGCGGTCACGGTAGAGGACGAGGTCCTCGCCGAGGATACGGACCGGCTTGGTGGGACTGGCGTTCAGTTCCGACGTGACGGCGATGGGTTGCCAGTAGCGCCGCATCAACTCGCCCATCGGCGTGCCCGGACCTACGCGCGTGAGCCGTTCGTTCTCAGCCGCTGACAGCATGGGCCGCATCATATGCGGGGTACGACTGGGGCGTCTATGCGGAGGGCATAAGGCGTGAGTGCGCCTGAACGTACTCATTCTGGCCGCGCCTTGGTCGCATCGTGATGGCACTGTGGACGCATCCTGATAGCGCCATACACGCATCCCGGTCCGGACCCTCTCCGCTGTCCCGGGACGGCCCCTTCCTCCCGGGAGCGCGCGCTCCAACCGCCCCTCCGCCACAACGCCTGACTCCTCCAGCGGGCTCAGTGCAATGTGCACGTCAATAGTATGACATACAGCAGTTGCGCAATATACTCCCTCCCCGTACAATTGACCCTGACCCCGCGACAACCGCCGTGCAACCCGCGAGAGGACGCTATCAAATGCTATCAATTCCGGGGTTGCGAAAACCGGCCTGCCGCCTCACCCCTGCCCTTGCCCTGCGTCCCGTATAGGGGTAGCCTCGCACGAAACAACGACTGGGAGCGCGCCATGTACGACCTGCTGATCAGGAACGGGAGAGTCGCCGACGGATCGGGCATGCCTTCGTTCATCTCCGACGTAGGCATCGTGGACGGACGCGTCGCTGACGTGGGCCGCCTCTCCGGCCCGGCGCAGCGCACCATCGACGCCGAGGGGCGCGTCGTCGCGCCGGGGTTCATCGACAATCACTGCCACTTCGACGCCCAGGTGACGTGGGACCCGCTCTGCACGTTCTCCCCGCAGCACGGCGTCACCAGCGTCATCTTCGGCAACTGCTCGCTGACGCTCGCGCCGGTGAAGCCGGAGGACCACGACGCCCTCGCGATGATGCTCTCGCGCGTCGAGGCTATCCCCATGGAGAGCCTGCAGGAAGGCATCCCCTGGGAGTGGACCACGTTCGGCGGCTACCTCGACTACCTCGACCAACGCCTCGGCGTCAACGCGGGTTCGCTCGTCGGCCACTCCGCCGTACGCCGCTGGGTCATGGGCGACGAGTCGTTCCAGCGGGCCGAGGCCACTCCCGCCGAGATGGAAGAGATGAAGCAGCTTGTCCGGGACTCCATCCGGCAGGGCGCGCTCGGCCTCTCGTTCAACCGCAACAGCGGCCACATGGACCTGCTCGGGCGCCCCATCCCCGGCATCGTGCCGCCCGTCGAGGAGTTGTATGAGCTCGCGACCGCGCTCCGTGACGTGGGCGCCGGCGTCGTGCAATGCGGCGCGGCGTACCCGCTGGAGATACGCGACGGCTTCGCCACGAAACTCGGCGAGCACGCGCAGCGCCCCGTGGTATACAACCAGATCGTCTACCACCCCAGCGAGCCGGACCGGTGGCAGCGCCACCTGAACATCGTCGAGCGCGGCATCGCAGAGGGTAAGCAGGTCTACCCCGTCATCAACCCCCGCCCCCAGGCCCAGCGCTTCACCATGCGCAACGCCCAGATATTCGACCGGATGCCTTCCTGGCGTGAGGTCATGCTCGGCTCGGTCGAGGAGAAGGCCGCAGCCTTCCGCGACCCCGCGGTGCGCGACAAGCTCCGCGCCGAGGCCGTCGACGGTAAAGACCTGCCGTCCGGCGCGCTGCCCATCAAGTGGGACCGCATCTTCATCACCCGTACGCTCAAGGAGCGCAACAGCGCGTACAAGGGCATGAGCATCGCCCAGATGGCTGAGGCGCAGGGCAAGGACGTCATCGACGGTTTCCTCGACCTCGTGCTGGACGAGGACCTCGGCACCGGGATGCAGAACAGCCAGGCCGGCGCGGACGGCGGCGTGATGGGCAGCCTCATCGCCAGCCCATACACCGTCATCGGCCTCTCGGACGCCGGCGCGCACGTCGTGTTCGAGGCAGGCTACGGTTACAGCACGATGGTCCTCGGAAAGTGGGTGCGCGAAGAGGGTGCGCTCTCGCTGGAGGAGGCGGTGCGGAAGCTCAGCTTCATGCAAGCGTCGCTCTTCGGGCTGCACGACCGCGGCCTGCTGCGCCCCGGCTTCGCCGCCGACGTGGTGGTGTTCGACCCGGACACCGTCGGCGCGGAGGAGCCGGACGAGGTGAACGACCTCCCCGGCGGGCTCATGCGGCTGCGCCAGAAGGCGAACGGCGTGGACTACACCATCGTCAACGGCGAGGTGCTGTTGGAGGACGGCGAGCACACCGGCGCCTACCCGGGCCGCACACTCCGCAGCCGCGCGCCGGTGCCCGCATAGGGAACCGGATGGACTACCGAGCCCTGACGAAACAGGAGAAGCCGCCGAAGGGCCAGGGCGGTATCGTAGGCGACGAGTACATCACCTACGAGATAGAGCGTGACAAGGCGCCGAAGCTCGCCGAGTGGCTGAACCAGATGGACGCGAACGGTTACGAGCTCGCGGCGCTGGAGGGATACGGCGGCGGCGGTTCGGTGTACCTGATGGCTGTCGTGCGCCGGAAGCAACGGTGATGAGGAGGTCTGGGATATGACGACGGAGATGGCCACGCTGGCCGGAGGATGCTTCTGGTGTCTGGAGGCCGTGTACGAGCAGGTGCGCGGTGTCGAGAAGGTCGTCAACGGCTACACCGGCGGAACGACCGTCGACCCCACCTACTACGAGGTCTGCTCCGGCAACACCGGCCACGCCGAGGCCGTACAGCTCACCTACGACTCTGACGTGGTCTCTTACCGGCAACTGGTCGAGCTCTTCTTCACGATGCACGACCCGACGACGCTCAACCGGCAGGGGCCGGACACCGGAACCCAGTACCGCTCCGCCATCTACTACCATGACGAGGAGCAGCGCCGGGTAGCCGAAGAGGTGATGGCCGACTTCACGGAGCGCCGCGTCTGGCGGGACCCCATCGTCACCGAACTGGAACCCCTCGACCTGTTCTACGACGCCGAGGACTACCACCAGCAGTACTTCCGCAACAACCCGTGGGCGGGCTACTGCCAGATAATCATCGCGCCGAAGGTCGCCAAGCTCCGCAAAGAGCACCTCGAAGCGCTCAAGGCGTAGTCCTGCGGACCTGGTCCCCTCTCCCTCGAGGGAGAGGGCAACGCGCTCAGCGCGCGGGTGAGGGTGATACAGGTACGGCGTTGACCGGCAGCTACGCCCCCGCTGATACTTGCGCCGGTCGCTGAACCGGCGACCCATCTTCGGAACGACCCCCAAGGAGGAGTTATGGCAATCACCAGATCCGCGCACGCCGTCTGGAGCGGCGACCTGTTCTCCGGCACTGGCACGGTGACCGCGTCGTCGTCCGGCGCGTACAACGAGCTTCCCGTCTCGTGGAAGGCGCGCAGCGACGAGACCGCAGGCCCGAGCACGAGCCCCGAGGAGTTGGTCGCAGCGGCGCACGCGAGCTGCTTCTGCATGGCGCTCTCCGCCCGCCTGGGAGCCGACGGCAAGGTCGCGACGAGGCTGGAGGCAGACGCCACCGTGACGTTCGAGCTGTTCGAGGGCGGCGCGAAGGTCGCGTCCAGCGCGCTCAAGGTTGTCGGCGAGGTACCGGACATGAGCGAGGCCGACTTCCGGCAGGCCGCCGAGGACGCCAAGAACGGCTGCCCCATCTCGACAGCGATGGCAGGCAACGTCGAGCTCAGCGTCGAGGCGTCGCTGGCGTAGCGTCCACCACTGAGCGGAACGTAAACGGGGAGCCCTCCCGATTGGGAGGGCTCCTCTGCGTCACGATTCGTGCGTCTTGGAGCTAGTCCACGCCGCCCGCGAGGATGATGAAGCCCTCGCGAAGCACCGGGTCCTCGAGCGCCGTCAACCCTTCCTGCAGCACCTGCACGATCTCTTCAGGTCCTGCGTAGCCCACCTCACGGTTGAGGAGGGCCATCGCCTCGAGGAACTCGGGGTCATGCGCCGTGGCACGGAATGCGTCCACCCAGACCTGGTAGATGTGGTCCGGCGTGTCCGGGTGCATGATGAACAGGCGGGACATCTTGTCGTTGATCGTCTCGGTAACGCTGAACAGCGTCTTCTGTTCCTCCGTCAGATCGATGATGTCGAACACGTGCGGAGGTATCTCGGCCCCGAGATCGTTGACGACGTAGTTCACGAAACCTGGATCGTCAGCAGGGTCTGCGCCCCAGTAGAAGAGCGGAACGATCTGCTGCTGCTCCACCCACTCGGGGAAGAGGCTCTTCGCTGTGGCCTCGGAGCCTCTGGTGGTGATGTCGATCTCACGCCTGTCGAACGCCGCGGCGATGTCAGACGAGCCGGGGTAGCCGTAGACGTTCTTGATCGGGCCGCCGACCAGTTCGATGAACGTCGTGGCGAGGCCGCCGCTGTCGCCCGGCTCGGTCGCGCCGACCGTAAGTTCGCCGCCGGCATTTGCCACGGCCTCATCCCATGTTGTGCCCAGGTCGCGGAAGGTGAACTGCGCGCTCACCGTCGATACTGCCGAAGCCGTGCCGATGATCCTGACCTCATTCATGTCGAAGTCCGGCACGTCTATGCCAACCAACTCACGCTTGAAGAAGCGCGGGTGGACCACTGCAGCCGCGTAGCCCTCAGGCTCGATATCCACCAGCGTTGGCCGGAAGATCCGCTCTCCGCCACCGCCGGTGAGGTTCCGCACCAGGACGCGCGGGTTGCCGGGCAGGTGCTTGGGCAGGAACTTCGCCACCACTCGGCCGAACGTGTCATAGCCACCGCCCGGCGAGAAGCCGACGTTGATGGAGATGCGCTTGTTCTTGAAGTGCTCCTCCGGGTCGAAGCCTGGGATGGGCGTCGCCGTGGGGGGAGGAGGTGACGTCGGTGTGGGGGTCGCCGGAGGCGGCGTGACACCTGGGGGAAGCGGCGTCGGCGTAGCCGCCGGTTCCGTCGGTTCCATCGCGTCCGCAGGCGTCGGCGTCGGCTCAGCAGCGGGCACAGGCGTTGGCGTTGCCGTGGGATCGGGCTCAGGCTCGGGGTCGTCGCCTCCGCAGGCAACAGCCAGGAGCGCGGCCATGAGCAGCGCCAGTGTAAGAGCGAATATCCGGGTCACATGCATAACCTTCCTCCCGTCCTTTATCTAGTCCACACCACCGGCGAGCGTGATGAAGCCTTCGCGGAGCACCGGGTCCTGCAGTGCCTCCGTGCCTTCCGCGAGCACTTGTACGATCTCATCAGGCCCGGAGTAGCCAACCACACGGTTGAGAAGTCCCGCAGCCTCGATGAACGCGGGGTCGTGCGCCGTCGCACGGAACGCATCCACCCAGAGCTGGTAGATGTGGTCCGGTGTGTCCGGGTGCATGATGAACAGGCGTGACATGTCCTGGTTGATCGTCAGCGTGATGCTGAACAGCGTCTTCTGTTCATCCGTCAGGTCGATGATATCGAACAGGTGTGGTGGTATCTCCGCCCCCAGATCGTTGACGACGTAGTTGGTGAAGTTCGGGTCGTCGGCGGGGTCGGCGCCCCAGTAGAAGAGCGGCACTATCTGCCGACCCGTTACCCACTCGGGGAAGAGGCTCTTGGCAGTGACTTCTCCTCCACGGGTGGTGATGTCGATCTCGCGCCGGTCGAACGCCGCGGCGATGTCGGACGAGCCGGGGTACCCGTAGACGATCTTGACCGGTCCACCGACCAACTCGATGAACGCCGTGGCAAGACCACTGCCGTCGCCCGGCTCTGTGGCGCCAACTGTGAGCACGCCCTTGTTCGCTACAACCTCATCCCATGTCAAGCCCGCATCGCGGAAGGTGAACTGCGCACTGGTCGACTTCACTGCCGAGGCCGTTCCGATGATCTTAACGGTGCTCGGGTCGAAGTCGGGCACGTCTATGCCAACCAGTTCACGCTTGAAGAAGCGCGGGTGCACGACCGCGGCAGCGTAGCCCTCAGGTGCGATATCCACCAGCGTCGGTTTGAAGATGCGCTCTCCTCCACCACCGGTAAGGTTCCGCACCACGAAGCGCGGGTTGCCTGGGATGTGGTTCGGCAGGAACTTTGCCATGAGCCGCGCGAATGTGTCGTAGCCGCCGCCCGGAGAGAAGCCGACGTTGATGGAGATGCGCTTGTTCTTGAAGTGTTCTTCCGGGTCCCAGCCCGGGATGGGTGTCGCCGTCGGGATCGGTCTCGGCGTGGGAGTCGCAGTCGCCGGAGGTGCCGTTGCACCCGGCGGGAGCGGCGTCGGCGTAGCCGCTGGCTGCTCCGGGTCCTTGGGTTCCATCGCGTCCGCAGGCGTAGGCGTAGGCGCAGCAGCCGCAGGCGCTGGTGTGGGCGTGGCTGTAGGGTCGGGCTCAGGTTCGTCCCCACCACAGGCAACGGCCAGGAGCGCCGCGCAGAGCAGCACTACGGTCAGAGCGAAGAGTCGCGTCACACGCATGACTTTCCTCCCGTCCTGCGAGTGGGCTCGCAGACGCGTGGGGAACGATAACAGGCGTGGACTGTCAATGCCAACCGTTGCGCTCATTGTCACGACTCGAGTTCCAGCAACCTTGACTGGTTTTCAGTCCGATGATAGTTTTCTTGCAAATCTTCGCAAGAGCGATTCGATGCAACACCAGCACGACACCATCGAAGCGATACGCTCGACAGGACACCGCGTCACCATCCAGCGGGTCGCCGTGCTAGACGCCATCCGGGATATGGAGGGCCACGTCCCCGTCGACCAGGTCGCCGCGAGGGTGCGGGAGAAGCACCCGCAGATGGACCTCGCGACCGTCTACCGCACCGCCGGGCTCCTCAGCCGCCTGCACCTGCTCAACGAGGTCTCCATCGGCGGGGTGAGCCACTACGAATACGCCCTTCCCGGCCAGCGGCACGGCCATATGGTGTGCGAACACTGCGGCAGCACGATCCATGCCTCGACTACACACCTTGACGAACTGCGTGAGGCGCTGTTGCGCGACACCGGATTCGAATTGCACGTAGAGCATCTCACCATGAGCGGGCTGTGCCTGGAGTGTCGTCAGGACGAGGGACACTCGCATAGCGGCCACACGCACGCACAGACGCAACACCACGAACATCCTTCGGCAACCGAAACAGGGAGGCAGCAGTGATAGAAGCTAGTACCGGTGTATGGGCCATCCTCGCTATCGGCATGCTCCTGGGCCTGAAGCACGCGACCGACGCCGACCATGTCGTGGCCGTTGCCACCTTCGCCACGGAGCACGGCAACGTCTGGCGCGGGATGTGGGTTGGCGCGTCATGGGGGCTCGGTCACACGACGCCGCTGCTCATTCTTGGCATCGTCATCCTGCTCGTGAAGGAGGCGCTGCTCGACCGCTATGAGGCGGTTGCCCCCGTCCTGGAGTTCGGCGTCGGAATCATGCTGGTCTTCCTTGGAGCGCAGGTGTTCTACAAGCTGCGGCGCGGCTCTCTGCACGCGCACGTACACGAACATCAGGGCCAAGCGCACGCGCACGTACACGCCACGCACCGGGAGGGCAGTGAGCCCGGCAACGGCCTCCACGAGGCGCTCCGTCCCAGCTTCCGCCTCAAGTCCTACGGCGTCGGCATCGTACACGGCCTTGCCGGGAGCGCGGCAGTCATGCTGGTGCTGTTGCCCCAGATCGAGGTGTTCTGGGTGGGGCTTGGTTACCTGGTGCTGTTCGGCATCGGGACGGTCGCATCCATGGGCGTCATCACCATCATCCTTGGGGTGCCGTTCGCGGTCATGTCGCAGACACGGCGGTGGTATCAGATCATCGCCGGGGTCGCAGGCGCGGCGAGCCTGCTTTTCGGCGTCGCGCTCATGGTGGAGATAGCGACGGGCATGACAATCATCCCGTTCTAGGCTGGCGGCGGAGATGCCGCCTCTTGCAATTCTGGACTATAGTGCCGCGTGAACAGGCGAGCCGGAACGACAGGGGGTGCGCGATGCCAACCGTGATCGATGCCGATACCCACGTGGTCGAGTCAGAAGCGGTCTGGGATTTCTTCGACGAGGACCTCGCGCACCTGAAGCCGGTGCTCGTGGGCACCACAGAGCCGTCCTCGGGACTCCCGCGCAACCGGTGGGTCATCGGTCGGCGGCTGATCCCGCAGCCCGCCGGACCGGGAGGGCACAACGCCCAGGCACCCCCTGCGGATGCCGAAGTTCTGGCCAGCAAGTTCTGGGGCGGCAAGTCGCTGCAGGACCTGCCCTACCGGTTGCAGGCGGCCGACGAGATGAGCGTGGACGTGCAGGTCGTCTACCCCACCCTCTTTATCGTCTATCTCACCGGCGACCCGCAGTTGGAACTCGGGCTGTGCCGCGCGTACAACCGCTTCATGGCCGACGTCTGGTCGAAATCTAACGACCGTCTGCGCTGGATACTCGTTCCGCCACTCCAGTCCATCGACCGGGCCATCGAGGAGATGCACTACGGCGTCGCGAACGGTGCGGTCGGTGTCCTCTTCCGTGGCATGGAGGGCAGCCGGTCGCTCTGTGACCCGTACTTCTTCCCGGTCTACGACGAGGCGCAGCGGCTCGGCCTGCCCATCTGCATCCACACGGGCGCGGGCAACCCCGCGATCACCGAAGCGTTCGATACGACGATCGTACAGTCGTTCCCGCAGCAGCGCCTGCTGCCGCTTATCGGCTTCCACGACCTCGTCTCCCACCGCGTCCCGGAGCGGTTCCCGGACTTACGCATCGGTTTCATCGAAACGAGCGCATCCTGGGTGCCGTACCTGCTGCACTACCTGAAGCACCGCGTGCGCGACGGCAGCGACCGCTGGGAGGGCGGCGTGCTGAAGGACTACCGGTTGTTCGTAGCGTGCGAGGCGGACGAGGATATCTCCTACCTGGCGCAGTGCATCCCGGAGGACCAGCTCCTCATCGGCTCTGACTGGGGCCACACTGACCCCTCCGCAAACTATTCCATCGTCGATGAACTCAATGCGCGCGAGGACGTGGAACCGGAGTTGAAGGAGAAGATCCTCTCCCACAACCCGCGGGACTTCTACCGGTTGTAAACAAGGGTCAGCCGCTCAAACCGGCAACCCGCGCTCCGGCGCCGTTGGCGACTATGTCGAACAACGCCTCGACGAAGTCCGGCGAATCGTTCGGCATCTCGATACGCGAGAGGCGCACGCCAAGGTCTTCCGCCACTCGCTTCGCCGTAATGTCGACGTCGAACAGTATCTCGAGGTGATCGCAGACGAAGCCGAACGGGACGACGAGCACGTTCTTCCTGCCCTCGTGCGCGATCTCTTCAATGCTCTCGAGGATGTCCGGCCCCAGCCACGGCGTGCCGGTCTTCGCCGCGCTCTGGTAGGCGAAGCGCCACGACGCGATGCCCGCTGCCTGCGCCACCGCCGCAGCGCTCCCTGCCAACTCCTCCGGGTACGGGTCGCCGTCGTCCACTATCCGCGCAGGCAGGCTGTGCGCCGTGAACAGGACTTCCACGTCCAACGGGTCAGCATCGAACCGCGCCAGCGCATCCCTGATCCCCTGCGCGATCAGCGCTGTGAACTGCGGGTTCGCGTGCCAGCTCTCGATGAACCGTGTTGGCGGGGACGACGAAACCTGCGCCATGCTGCGCGCCACGGCATCGCGGTATCCGCCAGTGCTCATCCGTGAATAGTGCGGCGCCAGCGGCAGCGCAACGAGTTCATCTACCCCGTCAGCGACGATGCGCTCGACGGTTTCCGCGATGTACGGATGCCAGTGCTTCATGCCGACGTAGACGCGCCAGAAGGCGTCTCCGCCACCGCGGTTCAGGCGCTGTTGCAACAGGTCCGCGACGCTCCGGGTGATCTCCAGCAGCGGCGTCCCGCCGCCCACCGCGCGGTATCGCTCCGTCAGGTTCGCCACCGCTTCCGGGCTGGGTTCCCTGCCGCCGATTATGTCGCGGTAGTACGGCTCGACGTCGCTCAAATGCTCCGGCGTCCCATACGCCATCAGCAGAACGCCCTTCAACCCTGACACGCCCTCTCTCCGTTCCTCGCGCTCAGACGCTCGTAGTCTGCGCTGCGCCTCGACGCGCGAACGCATGGACGCGCTCCGCGGCGTCGCGGCCCTGCCGGATACAGTCAGGAACACCGATACCCCGGTAGGACGCGCCGCACAGGAACAGACCGGGGTGTGTGTCGATTTCCCTCTCCACGCTCTCCAGCCACTCCGTGTGGTCGACCTTGTACTGGGGCAAGCCGTCCGCCCACCGGTGCACCCAAGCGCGTTCGGGCGCGCCGATAATGCCGAGGAGGGAGCGCAGCGCTTCGATTGCAGTTTCGATCAGCACTCCATCACTGTCACCTACGGGTGCATCGTCCTCAGTCCGCATAAACACGCGCAGCAGCACATAGTCCTGGGGGCTGCGGCCCGGCCATTTGGACGACATCCAGGTACACCCCGCGACCGGCCCTTGCTCGGAGCGCGGCGACAGGAAGCCGGAACCGTCCAGCGGATGGGCGACGTTCTCACGCCGGAACGCCAGGTAGACGCTGACCGCCGGAGCGCTCTGCATCCGCCCCAGCAGCCCGGCCAGCCCCGGCGCGAACGAGCCGATGAGGTTTCCCGCATGCTGCGCAGGCGCCGCGAGCACAACAGCGTCCCCCTCGAACGACCGCTCGTCGTCCAGCGTGACGCGGTAACGCGCAGGCTCTTCCTCGATACGGTTGACCGCAATGGCGGCCCTGCCGCTGACGACCTCCGTCCGCTCGAGTCTGTCCACGACCGCCTGGACCAGCCGGTGCGTTCCTCCCTTGAGCGAGAAGAACGCGCTGGGCGGCTGGTCTGCTCCGCGTGCCGCCTTCCTGGCCTCCCGCATCCCGCGCGTGATGCTGCCGTAGCGCTGCTCCCACTCCTCCAACATCGGGAAGAGCGCGTCGAGGCTCATGTCATAGGAGTCGCTCCCGTATATCCCGGCGGTGAGCGGTTCCAGCAACGTATCGGTGAATTCTGCGCCCATACGCCTGCGCAGGAACCCACCCAGCGACTCACGACCCTCAGCCGTGCGCTTCCGCACCAACGGTTCGAGGCTGGCGCGCAGCTTACCGCGCCATGACAGGAACGCCGCGCTCCACACGTCCTTCCGGCTGGCAGGCGCAGGCCCCATGAGGCCTGCGGGTATGCGGTGCAATTCCCCATTACGAAGGAGCATTGCGCCGGTCGCCTGCATGTAGACGACGTCGTCCGCGATGCCAAGTTCGTTCGCGAGTTCAAACGCCCACGGCTTCCTCGTGAGGAACCCGTCCGGTCCGCCCTCCACGATGAAGCCGTCCTCGTTCAGGGTGCTGATCTTGCCGCCGAGGCTGTGCTCTCGCTCCACCAGAACGATGGAGAGGTCGGTCCCGCTCTGCCGGGAGGCTTTCTCGAGGTACCACGCTGTCGCGAGCCCGGTGATGCCGCCCCCGACGACGACTACCGCGAGACGATTCTCGCCTGGTGTGTCATGGTCAGGAGGCATGGGAGGCGTCCCACTCCCGTACGCGATCGATCATGTGCATGATGTTGTCGATCGGGGTCTGGGGCAGGAAGCCGTGGCCCAGATTGAAGATGTGGCCGGGCCGTCCTCCGGCGCGCCTCAGCACGTCACTGGTCTGCTCCCGCACCACCTCCGGGGGGCCGAGCAGAACGGCGGGGTCGAGGTTCCCCTGCACAGCGACGTCTCCCAGCGATGCCCACGCCTCGTCCAGCGGGACGCGCCAGTCCACCCCTATCACGTCGGCACCGCTGTCCCTGATGACTTCGTTGAGCCCGCCGGAACCGGTCGCGAAATGGATGACCGGAACGCCGGTCGCCTTGACCGCGGCGATGATCTCGCGGGTGTAGGGAAAGACGTATTCGCGGTAGTCCCCCCTGCTCAGCCAGCCGACCCAGCTGTCGAACAGCTGCAGCATCTGTGCCCCGGCGTCCGCCTGGGCGCGCAGGTAGGCGACGATCATGTCGCTGAGCCTGCCCATCAGACCGCGCCACAGGTCCGGCTGGCCGTACATCATCGCCTTGGTCGTGGCGTAGTTCCGGGACGGACCGCCCTCGATCAGGTAGGTGGCGAGCGTGAACGGAGCGCCGGAGAAGCCGATGAGCGCCTTCTCCTCCGGCAGCGCTGCGCGCACCAGCCGAAGCGTCTCCAGCATGTACGGCACGTCCTGTTCAGTCTCGAGCGGTCTCAGTCGCTTGAGGTCGCCTTCGGAACGGACCGGCCGGTCTATAACCGGCCCCACTTTCTCGACCAGCTGCACGTCGATACCGACTCCCAGCAGCGGCGTCACGATGTCTGCGAAGATGATGGCGGCGTCCACGTCGAAGCGTTCGACAGGCTGCATCGTGACTGCGGCGGCGGTCTCCGGGTTCCTGCAGATGTCCAGCAGGCTGTGCTTCTCCCGCACCTTCCGGTACTCGGGCAGCACCCGCCCGGCCTGCCGCATGAACCAGAGGGGCGTGCCCCTGGCCTTCTCCATCCGGGCGGCTTTCAGCAGCGCAGGCTCACGCTCGGTCTGTATCGTAGAGGTGTTCATCGAAGATGCGCCCGGCTACCCGAGCATGTCCAGGATACGTTCAGGCTCTCTCTTCACGCACGTGAAGATGGGGGTATCGCGAAGGGTGTGCCGCCTCGCCTCGGTGGAACGGAGTTCGACGACGAGGTCCTGGAACTCGGCGAGCGAGTCGGTCTCGTACCCCACGATGAACTCCTGGTCTCCCAGCCCGGTCGAGTAGAGCAGGATCTGGCTGATGTCCGGGTGAGTCCGCCCCACGCGGATGTGCTCGTTCATCATCCCCTGCCGCGCCTCGCGGGACATGAGATACCACTCTATGGTCTTGGTGAAGGGATAGAGCACGAAGTATCTGCCCTTCTCTCGCGACTGCTCAGCGTGGTCCTGGTCTGTCCGCGCCTGGCCATAGGTTGAACGCCGAAGCAGGCCGAAGTACGAGTGACTGACCTCCAGGAACCCGCCCAACTCCGTTGAAAGCAGCGCTCCCAGGGTCTCTTCGAGGCATTCGAGTCCTGTGGACGTTCGCCACAGCATGAAGTCGGTGTCGGCGCGCAGTCCGAGCGTGCTGAATGCGTGAGCGGGTACTTCGTCCTCGGTCGCCCGGAGAGTCGTGAGGAACTCTTCCTTGTGACGAGTCCTCGCGTCGGCGGGCTGTCGCCGCCACGACCCATCCACCTTGAAGAACACGAACTGGACGCAGGTGTCGCCCGTTCCTGTCGGACCGTCTTTCAAATCGCCCCTTCCTTGTCACGAACAGGGCGCCGGCCTGGCTGCCCCGCCTGGATTCGAACCAGGGTCAACAGATCCAAAGTCTGCTGTGCTACCGCTGCACCACGGGGCACCAACGGCGTCCCCTTATTCTACCCGCACTGCAGCGAACGCGCCGCGCCACTCTATGCAGGGAGTTGTGGCGAGAACGACGTCGCCTCCCAGATCGAGTTCTCGATCCGGGCGACGATGAGGCCATCCTTCTCGGACTCGGCGAACGCACGTATGCGCTCCGGATCATCGCGGAACTCTGCCCACTTCGCGCGGCGCTCCGCATCGTCCTCCCACGCCAGCATGTAGTGGAACTTCGTATTGTCGCCTACAGATTCCGTCCAGTACCCCACGGGACGGAACCCGTACTTCAGGAACAGATCGTGGGTAACGCCGGCGAACCGCTGCACGACCGCGCGCAGCTTGCCCGGCATCGCATAGTAGGTGCGCATCTCGTAGATCATGGAGCCCTCCTCAACCGCGTCAGGATACTCCATCATGCCTAGGGGCGCCTGCGCTCTCCCCATCGAGGGTGGTGTTCACGGCAGCGGGCTGAACGTGACGACCGACCCCTTCCCGATACCCAATTCCTCTGCGAGCCCGGCATTGATCTCCAGTACGTACCGTATCGGCACTCCGGAGGAGTAAACCGGCAACGCCGATTCCGGCGTCCCCGGTCCGGGGAAGGGCAACCGCTCCGCCACGCCCGTCACCACGAGGTCGTCCGATATCCACACGATGTCTATGGGGAAGCGCATGCCGCGCATCCAGAACGTCGCGTTCCCCGTGCCGCCCATGTCGAACCACATCCCGCGCTCCCGTGCCAGCTCATCGCGCTGTCCCAGTCCCAGGCTGCGCCTTGCCGGAGTGTCCGCCACGTCCACGCCGAACGTGAACCCCTCGACCGTCACCTCCGCCTGCGGGTAACCGGACGGCGTTGTGGTCGGCGCGGGTGTAGGTGTCGACGTCGGAACAGGAG
Source organism: Dehalococcoidia bacterium (assembly GCA_965116305.1). Taxonomy (GTDB): domain Bacteria; phylum Chloroflexota; class Dehalococcoidia; order Lucifugimonadales; family Australimonadaceae; genus Bin16. The sequence goes on from OZ220673.1 coordinate 1,652,905, forward strand.
TGGGCGTCGCGGTCCGCGCCGGAGCAGGCGTGGGAGTCGAGGTGGGTGTTGGAGTCAGGGTCGGCGTCGGCGTTAGCGTGGGAGTCGCCGTGGGCGTCGGTGTGGGAACAGGCGTGGAGGTTGGCGTCGGCTCGGAAGTGCACGCGAGCACCGCGACCAAGAGCACAGCCCACAGCGACAGGACAGCAGCGCGAGGTATCGTGAACGAGGGCACGGTGGCGGTCGTCAGGCCCCTTGCGCCTGCCGCAACTGCAACTCCTCGGTCTCGCGGTAGAGCTGCACGATAGTGTCGCGGTCCGGGCAGTACCGGTCCACGTCGTCGTCGATGTAGAGCCAGCCGCCCTTGGATACCTTGTGGAAGTTGGCACGGTAGTAGATCGTGCCCCGCGCTCCGCGGCTGGCCAGCACTTTGGCCGCAGTCTCGCTGTCCTGCTCCAGCACCCGTTCGGGACGCTCGATAGTGGCTGGGTCACGGAACACGTTCATCGGTTCGCCCCCGTCCTGCACCACCTTTATCTGCTCCTTCAGCAGGTTCCGGTAGGCGATGACGCACGCGTCCGAAACGCCGAGATGCTCCTGCGTCCTGTCTGCTATCTCGCCCTGCGACCACCACGCGATCATGTCTTGGGAGAGCACGTTGTCCAGTATCGGCTCACCGTTCTCGTAGTCCAGCGGCACCTCGGCGTAGGGCACGCCGTCCTGCTCCGGCACGTCCACGCCGGCCGGAAAGTCGTAGTAGAAGTACTGGAAGTGCCAAGTGCTCGTGTCGTCCAGCGGCACGCCGATCTGGTACGACTTGCGTATGGTCCCCGGTTGATACGGTGCAAACGTGAGGATGTAGGGGAAGAGGAACGAGTTCGCACCGACGGTCCACGACGCCGAGTCCTCGCTCTTGTCCGATTCCAGGTTGCCCTTGGAGAACCCGAACTGGTTCCACACGGGCTGGTACTTCGTGTAGACGCCCCGGTCCAGCCTGTCCTGCTGCTGGCGCATCGTCGCGTTGTAACGCGCTCGGGTATCGTCGGTGAGCCTGCCCTGCCGTTCGAGCGCATACTGCGCGAGCCGCCCGTGCAGGTAGGTAGCGTGGCCCAGGTCGCCACGGTTCTCCATCACCTGCAGCCAGTTGCAGGGCAGGTGGTGCGCGACGATCTGGCGGAACCCGCCCGGCCGCACGAAGAGGTCCCACCGGGGGAGCAGCGGCGCGGGCGATGGGCCCAGGTATACCCACACGAGCCCGCCCATCTCCTGCACCGGGTAGTGGAGCGTCTGCACCTTCTCCTTGAACGTGCTGTCCGGAGGCTCCAGTGGCGTCTCGGTGCAGCGGCCCTCCTCGTCGAACAGCCAGCCGTGGTAACCGCAGCGCAGGCCGTGCTCCTCCGGGATGCCGTACTCGAGGCTCATCAGCCGGTGGGGACAGCGCAGGCCGAGCAGCCCCAGCGTGCCGGAGCGGTCGCGGAAGAGCGCCAGATCTTCGCCGAGTATCCTCACTTTGCGGACGGGGTTCTGGTCAAGTTGCTCAGTCGCCGCGATGGGGTGCCAGTAGCGGCGCATCAACTCGCCGCCGGGCGTGCCCGGCCCTACCCGCGTCAGCAGCTCGTTATCCTGCGCAGTCAGCATGGCGTCTCCTCCGATCGTCCATTCACTGCCCTGTGCTGTCCCATAACTGCGGCTGCCCGACGGCGAGGCGCGGCGGGGGTGTGAGGCCCAGGTGTTCGTACGCCGAGCGCGTGAGCATCCGTCCGCGCGGCGTGCGGTTCAGGAAGCCCAGCTGCATCAGGTACGGCTCGTACACGTCCATGATCGTGTCCGCCTCCTCGCCGGTGGACGCCGCGAGCGTGTCCAGGCCCACCGGGCCGCCGCCGTACTTCTCCGCGATCATCCGCACGAGCCGGTGGTCGACCTCGTCGAGGCCGAGCGCGTCCACTTCCATGAGCCCGAGCGCCTGCGAGGCCACGTCTTGCGTGACCCGGCCGTCCGCCCGCACCTGCGCGAAATCGCGCACGCGCCGCAGCAGCCGGTTCGCCACGCGAGGCGTTCCCCGCGCACGCTTGGCGACCTCTTCCACGCCGCCCTCGTCAGTCTCCAAATCCATGATTCGTGCGGAGCGTCGCACGATGTCCTGCATCGCCGACTCGTCGTAGAAGTCGAGGCGGTACACCGAGCCGAACCGGTCGCGCAGCGGCGCGCTCAGCATCGAGTAGCGCGTCGTCGCCCCCACGAGCGTGAACGGCTCCACCTTCAGGTTGATGCTCTGCGCCTGCAGCCCCTTCCCCATCACCCAGGAGAGTGAGTAGTCCTCCATCGCCGGATAGAGGATCTCCTCCACCAGCTTGCTCAGGCGGTGAATCTCGTCGATGAACAACACGTCGCCGGGCTTCAGCTGCGTGAGGAGTGACGCCATGTCGCCGGGACGCTCGATGGCCGGGCCCGCCGTCGTGCGCAGGTTCGCGCCCATCTCCGCCGCGATGATGGCGGCAAGCGTCGTCTTGCCGAGGCCGGGCGGGCCGTAGAGCAGCACGTGGTCGAGCGGCTCGCCGCGCTGCAGGGCGGCGTCCATGGAGATAGTCAGCGTCTCCTTGACGCGCTCCTGGCCGATGTACTCGGCGAGGCGGCGCGGGCGTAGTCCGCCCTCCGCACCACGGTCTTCCTCGCGCGCTGCCCCTGAGACGATGCGTTCGTTGGCCATCCCGCTGCGATTCTAGCGCATGGGGCGCGTACGAGAGCATGCACCCTGTACACTAACCCCATGACCGACGACTCCCACGAGCGCTGGCAGCGCAAGACGTACGACCCCGCCGTGCGGCGCGTGCCGGAGCGCAAACCCGCCTTCTCCACTGAGTCCGGCATTGAGGCCGCGCCCCTCTACGGCCCCGACGGCTCAGCCCAGACGGACGAAGAACGTCTCGGCTACCCGGGCGAGTACCCCTTCACCCGCGGCGTGCAGCCGTCCATGTACCGCGGGCGTCTCTGGACGATGCGCCAGTACGCGGGCTATTCGACGCCGGAGGACTCCAACGCCCGCTACCGCTTCTTGCTCTCGCAGGGGCAGACCGGCCTCTCGGTCGCGTTCGACCTGCCGACCCAGACCGGCTACGACGCCGACCACGACATGGCCCGCGCCGAGATCGGCAAGGTCGGCGTGCCCATCTCCAGCCTCGCCGACATGGAGGCCCTGTTCGACGGCATCCCGCTCCGTGACGTCACCACGTCCATGACCATCAACGCCACCGCGCCGATGCTGCTCGCGCTCTACCTCGCCGTCGCCCGCAAGCAGGGCGCGCCGTTCGCGGAGATCGGCGGCACGACGCAGAACGACGTGCTCAAGGAGTACATCGCGCGCGGCACGCACATCTTCCCGCCCATGCCGTCGCTGCGCCTTGCGACCGATATGTTCGCCTGGTGCGCCGCCGAGGTGCCGCGCTGGAACACGATCAGCATCAGCGGCTACCACATGCGCGAAGCGGGCGCCACGGCCCCCCAGGAGCTCGCATTCACGCTCGCGAACGGCATCGCCTACGTGCAGGCCGCGGTCGACGCCGGGCTGAACGTGGACGATTTCGCCGGGCGCCTCTCGTTCTTCTTCGCGTCGCACAACAACCTGTTCGAGGAGGCGGCGAAGTTCCGTGCGGCGCGCCGCATGTGGGCCGGCATCATGCGGCACCGCTTCGGCGCGAAGGACCCGCGCTCCTGGATGCTCCGCTTCCACACGCAGACCGCCGGCGTCACGCTCCAGGCGCAGCAGCCGGACGTGAACGTCGTCCGTACGACGGTGCAGGCGCTCGCCGCAGTGCTCGGCGGTACGCAGTCGCTGCACGTCAACTCGAAGGACGAGGCGCTCGGGCTGCCGACCGAGGACTCGGCTGCGCTCGCGCTCCGCACGCAGCAGGTGCTGGCGAACGAGTCCGGTGTCGCGGAGACGATAGACCCGCTCGGCGGCTCCTACTACGTCGAGCACCTGACGAACACCATCGAACGTGAGGCCGCGGCCTATATCGAGCGCATCGACGCGATGGGCGGCGCGGTCACGGCGATCGAGGCGGGCTTCCAGCGTGGCGAGATCGAGGAGGCCGCCTACCGCCACTTCCAGCTGGTCGAGAGCGGCGAGCGCGTCATCGTGGGGGTCAACGCCTTCACGTCCGATGAGGACGCCCGCATCGAGCTCCAGACGATCCCGCCGCACGCGGCGCAGCGCCAGCTGGACCGGCTTACCCGCGTCCGCAACGAGCGCGACACCAGTGCGAGCGAGGCGTCGTTACAGCGGCTCGGCGAGGCGGCGCGCTCGCCGTCCGTCAACCTCATGCCGCCCATCCTCGAGTGCGTCGAGTCCTACGCTACGCTCGGCGAGGTCTGCTCGACGCTCCGGGACGTCTTCGGCACGTTCGAAGCGCCCGGCTAACGGCGCCCCTTGCCCGGTTCGTAGTTCCATGATTGAGCCTTGCATCGCAGTATAGACTAGTCTGGTCTGGATGATATAGACTAGTCTTGACAAGGGAAGAGGCAGGCTCCAGCATGCAACTACGAACCGGAAAGAGAGGAGGACGCCGTGACCACCCAGACCGCACCCACTCACGCTGATTCACCGCACACGTGGACCATCGCCGAAACCAAGGCGCGGCTTTCCGAGATCCTGCGCCTCGCAGACGAGGAAGGGCCGCAACGCATCGGCGTGCAGCGCGCGTTCATCGTCGTGCCGGAACGTGTCTGGCAGGAGAGGGCACGCCCGCGCAAACCCCTCGGCCAGTGGCTCGTGGAGAACTTCCCCCGTGGCATCGACCTGGAGCTCCCGCCTCGTGATGACGACGACCGGGAGATTCCCTTCGCTGACGAAGCCAACCGATGAGCGGCTACCTGCTCGACACCAACGTCATATCAGAACTAACCAAGACCCCGCCGGACGCGCGCGTGGTGACCTTCCTCCAGACGACGGATGACCTCTGGGTTCCTGTCGTCGCGCTGTACGAGATTGAGTATGGGTTACAGCTTCTCCCGCTCGGAAGGCGACGCAACTCCATTGCAGCCGCGATGGTCGCATTCATAGAGCGATACAGCGAACGTACCCTCTTGCTGGACCGCGAAGCAGCGGAACGCGCAGGCGTGCTCCGCGCGCAGGCTCACCTCTCCGGCCGCCGCCTCCGGATCGGCGATGCCCTCATCGCCGGCATCGCCGCCGCGAACGACCTCTCCCTCGCCACGCGCAACGTAGTCGATTTTGACTACCTTCCCATCGAAGTGACCAACCCTTGGTTGGGTGCGTAAGCCCCCGCGCGTGCTACAATCCCGCCAATCTGCCTGCATCGGGAGGATGAAGGATGCTTTCCGCACAGGACAACGAACGCCTAACGCAGGTCGGCGCCGGAACGCCGATGGGCGAACTCATGCGCCGCTACTGGCACCCCTTCGCCGCCGCGACGGAACTCGACGAGCGCCCCACCAAGGCCGTGCGCCTGCTCGGCGAGGACCTCGTCCTCTACAGAGACAAGTCCGGCACGGTCGGACTCATCGAGCGCTTCTGCCCGCACCGCCGCGTCGACCTCTCCTACGGGATACCGGAGGAGCACGGTCTCCGCTGCATGTACCACGGCTGGATGATGGACGAGACCGGGCAGTGCATCGAGCAGCCGTTCGAGGAGACCGTCCACCCGGACGGGCGCTTCAAGGAAAAGGTCAAGGTCGCGGGCTACCCCGTGCAGGAGATGGCGGGGATGCTCTGGGCATACATGGGCCCCCAGCCGGCGCCCCTCATCCCGATGTGGGAGCCCTACACCTACGAGAACGGTTACTCGGACATCGGCATCGCCGAGCTCCCCTGCAACTGGCTCCAGTGCCAGGAGAACTCCCACGACCCCGTGCACCTGGAGTGGCTGCACGGCTACTGGGGCGTCGTGCAGCAGCGCGAGAAGGCCATCGCCCTCGGTGGCGAGCCGGACCTCAGCCCCATCATCCCGCGCAACCATAAGGAGATCGGCTTCACCGAGTTCGAGCACGGCATCATCAAGCGCCGCGTCGTCGAGGGCACCTCGAAGGAGGACCACGACTGGAAGGTCGGCCACCCTGCCCTCTTCCCCAACATCCTCTTCGTCGGCGACGGCGTGAAGTGCAACTTCCAGTACCGCACGCCGGTCGACGACACCACGACGCTCCACGTCACCTGGTTCTTCTACAAGGCCGCGCCGGGCACCACGCTCCCCAAGCAGGAGAAAATCCCGCACTTCATCGTCCCCATCTACGACGAGTCCGGCAAACTCATCCCTGACCTCGTGAACCACCAGGACTTCGTTGCGTGGATCACGCAGGGCCCGAACGCCGACCGCGTCCAGGAGAAGCTCGGCGAGTCTGACCGCGGCATCATCCTGCTCCGCAAGCAGCTGACGGAGCAGATGAAGATCGTGGAGGACGGCGGCGACCCCATGAACGTCATCCGCGATACGGAGAAGAACCGCAGCATCGAACTGCCGCTGGAGCGCTGGCCCTCGCTGCAGGAAGTGAGCCGGCTCTCCGTCTATTTCACCGCGCAGGCGGGCGAGACCGAGGAGGTCAAGAGCGACATCCAGAGCGTGCTCGACACCTGGGCCGGCCACACCGACGAAGTGGTGGCGAGCAATCGCAGTTAGTGCAGGCAGGCGTGACGCGGAGTACGATGCGCCGTAGAACAGAACAGTAAGGGAGGAGCAGCGATGGCTAAGGACGGCTTCCTCATCTTCGACAGCGACATGCACATCATGGAGCCGCCGGACCTCTGGCAGCGCTATATCGACGAGCGCTACAAGAGCGCCGCGCCGGTAGGCATCACCTCGGAGAACGTGCGGGACCTCCGTATCAGTTGGCCCGATCTCGAACGCATCGCCGACGGCACCGGCGCGGGCGCAACCACCATCAACCGCAGGGGCCACAACTACGAGAAGAACCAGGTGCTCTACAAGGACCACTCGTCGCGCGGCTGGGACTCCTACTGCCAGCTGGAGGCGATGGAGGCGGAGGGCATCGACGTCGCCGTGATGTTCCCCAGCCGCGGGCTCAGCGTCCTCACCCGCCCCGACATAGACCCGGGCCTCGGCGCGGCCATCGCCCGCGCCTACAACGACTGGATGTACGACTTCTGCTCCGTCGACTCCAACCGCATGTTCGGCGCGGGCATGATCTCCGTCTACGACATCAACGACGCCGTCGCCGAGACGCGCCGCGCGGTGCAGGAGCTCGGCTTCAAGGCCGTCTTCGTCCGCTCCAACGTCGTCAACGGCAGGAACTGGCACGACACCTGGTACGACCCGCTGTGGGAGACGCTGCAGGAGTTGGACGTGCCCATCGGCTTCCACGAGGCCTCCGGCTCCATGTCCAAGCAGGCCGGCGAGCACTTCGACAACTTCATGCTGCGGCGCGTCTACGCCCAGCCGTTCGAACAGATGATGGGCCTCGGCAGCTTCGTCGGCGGCGGCGTCCTTGAGCGTCACCCGAAGCTCCGTGCCGCGTTCCTGGAGGCCAACTGCGCATGGCTGCCCTGGCTGCTCTGGCGCATCGAGGAGATGCACGAACTCGAACTCGACGCCTACATGCCGGAACTCAAGGAGAACCCCATCGAACTCTTCAAGCGCCAGTGCTGGGTCTCCATCGAGCCCGACGAAGCGCCCGCCAAGTACGCCATCGACTACATCGGCAACGACCAACTCGTCTTCTCGACCGACTACCCCCACGGGGACTCGCGCTACCCGAACGCGGTCAACGCCTTCCTCGAGCTCGACATCTCCGACGAGGACAAGCGCAAGATCCTCTGGGACAACTGCGCCCGCTTCTACAAGGTGGAGGCGCCCGTGCCGGTCTAGGCCGCGGTACCAGAGTCTCAGTACAGGGGCAGGCAACCGGAGATTGCCTGCCCCTTGCTATGTCCCCATTTGTGCGTGGCGCGCTATTGAGATACGCTTGCCCCACATTTACGGAGTGAGGTGACGCCTTATGGTTATGCAAGGCACCGACATGAAGGTGGCGGAAACGCCAACCGGCCAGCTCGAGGACTTTCGCATCCCCGACGCCTACGAGAACTGGCTGGAGAAGGAGGGGGTGATGGTCCACAAGACCTACTACGTCCCCAACTGGCACGAGGTCGAGGTCGGCCCGTGGGAGCGCAAGGGCGGCGAGGGCGCCGTCATCCACATCGACAACGCCCACATGCCCAACGACCTGCACGTGGTCGACATCGCGCCCGGCGGCAAGTCCGAGCCTGAGCACCACATGTACGAGATCAACTTCTACATCGTCCAGGGCCGCGGGGCAACGACCGTCTGGATGAACGAGTCGAGCAAGCAGACCTTCGAGTGGCGGGCCGGCTCTCTCTTCACCATCCCCCTGAACGCCTGGTACCAGCACTTCAACGGCTCCGGCGATGAGAAGGTCCGCTACATGGCCACCACCAACGCCCCACCCATGATGCGCCTCTTCCGGGACACGGACTTCATGTTCAACAACGACTTCATGTTCCGCTCCCGCTACTCGGACGACGAGTCCTACTTCAGCGGCAACGGCACGCTCTACAACAAGCGCATCTGGGAGACGAACTTCATCCCCAACGCGCCGGACATGGCGCTCTACGGATGGAAGGAGCGCGGCGCGGGCGGCATCAACGCCATGCTGCAGATGGGTCAGAACGACATGGGGAACCACATCTCCGAGTTCCCCATCGGCACGTACAAGAAGGCCCACCGGCACGGCCCCGGCGCGCACCTCTTCCTCCTCAGCGGCGACTCCGGCTTCTCCCTCCTGTGGACGAAGGAGGACCGCTCCGACATGGTGAAGTGCGACTGGCAGATCGGCTCCATCGTCATCATCCCCAGTGACGGCACCTTCCACCAGCACTTCAACTCCGGCACCAAGCGCGCCCGCTACATGGCACTGCGCGGCGGCAACGGCGGCTTCTACGCACCCAACCAGCGCGCCACCGCCGACGTCAGCATCAAGGAGGGCGGCATCCAGGTGGAGTACGAGGACGAGGACCGCGAGATCCACGAGATCTTCGAGGCGGAGCTCGCCAAGTCCGGCGCCCAGTGCAACATGAAGGCGTTCATCCCCTACTGCACCGGCGTCGCGGGTGTCACCAGCGAGCGCGACACGTAAGAAGCGGCGCTCACAGACACGCAGAGACAAGCGAAGGGCGGGGGCTGGTGCTCCCGCCCTTTCGCTTCCAGAGCGGGAAGGAGCAACGCCATGACCACCAACGTCGACACCCAGGACGGCAGGATGCTGCGGGCGGAGGAGCCCGCGGAGCCGCTCGGCGACTACGAGGTCGACGACCCGTACATGGCGTGGGTGCGCGAGCAGGGCGTCCGGCACATCGTCGAGTACGCCTTCGAGGACCTGAACGCGCTCGAACTCTCGCCGTGGGAGCCGAAGGGCGGCAGCGGCGCCATCATGCGCCTCTACCGCGACAACCACTTCATCTTCAACCTGCCCTACGTCTTCTCCAACCGCTACGCGGACGACTCCTACAACGGCAGCGGCAGGCTCTACAACGGGCGTATCTGGGAGTCCAACTTCATCCCGAACGCCGACAACATGCCGCTTTACGGCATGCCGCTGCGCGGCGCGGGCGGCATCAACGCCCAGCTGGAGATGGCGAAGAACAGCATCACCGCGCATATCTCCGAGTTCCCCGTCGGGACGTACAAGAAGGCGCACCACCACGGCCCCGGCGCGCACCTCATCATCCTCAGCGGCGACGCAGGCTTCTCGCTCCTCTGGAACGAGGACGACCGCTCCGACATGCGCAAGGTGGACTGGAAGAAGGGCTCCATGGTCGTCGTTCCCAGCGAGCGGACGTTCCACCAGCACTTCAACGCCGGCACGAAGCGGGCGCGCTACCTCGCCCTGCGGCAGGGCGAGCACGGCCTCGTCCCGCCCTACGGCGGCTCTCGTCCCGGCGCGGACGTCAGCATGAAGTCCGGCGGCAGGCAGATCGAGTACGAGGACGAGGCCCGCGAGATCCACGACTTGTTCGAGGCCGAACTCGCCAGGACCGGCGCGACCTGCCATATGAAGAACTTCATCCCCTACTGCACCGGCGACGACGCCGTCACCAACGAACGCGAGACGTAGAGGGCGACACCCGCGCAGCATCGAGCGACGGGAATGCGACACCGCACAGCGCGGATACGACACAAAGCGACACTTACACGACAGCTCCTCCACTCCTGGATCGGAGGCCGTCAGGAGTGACGGCGACCGGGTGTTTTCCGAAAACTGTCGCATTCTGTCGCTTTTCGCCCCAGCCAGGATGCCGGTGAGGCCAGGCCGTGCACTCAGTGCAGGTAAGCCGCTATCAAGGTGGCCAACGCACCGGAATTCTGGCCACCTTGATCGCCGACTTACGAGTGAACCGCTCATCGCATCTGGCCGCCTTGAGATCCTTGATCGGAGCGCTTTCATGGCCGTGGCCTGCTTCCCGGCCTTCGCGGCATCAAGAATCTCAAGATGGCCAACATTTTCAAAAGTTGCGCGCCGGAGCCCTGGGCCCTGCCCGTAGCCGGGATGGGGAGCATAGGCGAGGTCTGGAGGTGATGCCGGTACGACAGTCATGCAACCAGCGTACCGCGCGGACGAGCGACCGCGAAACGGGCGCGTGTCACGAATCCGGGGATCCAACATCGATGCACAGGATGCGGAGAACTTCTGTCGTTCCTGCGCGGGCAAGGACCTCGGCCCTAGCGCGGATGGCAGATTTAGGCCGAGCGGAGCGATTCAGGATCGGCAGGAGTAATCTGCAACTGGCAAGCGCCGAGTCCTTCAAAGATCTGTTCACGACAGGTAAAAACCACAATCTGTAGGCGCTGCGCGGCGTGCGAGAGGATGTCAAACATCAACTGCATCCGTTGGTCATCGGAGAATGCGAGCGCGTCGTCCAAGACCACAGCGGCGGGAGCACCTTGGTCAATCAACATTTCAGCAAATGCAAGTCGTACCAAGACAGCGATTTGCTCTTGAGTCCCCATACTCAGATGATCAAAGGGTTCCTCATATCCATTGTGGCGTGACATACCGGTGATGTTCAGGTTTTCATCCATAGCGATTTCGGCATTAGGGAACAACATTTGCAGGTAAGGACGGACCCGTTCGACAATGGGCGCAAGATAGCGCTCTTTGGCTTCACTCTCGGCGAAGCGAAGCGTATCGCTGAGAAGATCGAGAACCTTAATCTCGTGTTCCCAATGGTTACGCTCATGTGTCGCCTGTTGGAGTTCGTGTTGCGTATGTTCAATGGCTTCGTCAATGCCAGCGCTATCGTTGATTTCAATACGTTCGCCCAGGCGGACAATCTCGGTCTTCAAGATGGCTCGGGAGTCCGCACGTTGTTCAATCGCTGACTCGAACCGTCTGATTCGAGCCTCAAGTCTTGATCTCTCGGTTGCCGATCCGTCCTCCTCCAGTTTGGAAACAATCCCTTGCTGTTCCTCAACTGCACCCTTTGCCGCTTGAGTCGCCACAGCAAGCTGTTCATCAGATGCAGTTTCGGTATCGCTATGTAGCCTCTTTTCAAGCCGTTGAATTATCTTGGTCTGAGAATCTACAGCGGCTTGCGCTTCAATCACTTCTGTGTTGTGCTCTGCGGCCGCTCGGTTCCACTCGTCCAAAGCTACACGGGCGAGAAGCTCTGTCTGTCTCGCATCCCGAAGTTCGGCCTGAGCACTCCGTAGCGCTTCCTCTGCACTGCTGCGTTCAGGAAGGTCGGCTGTCTGTCCTTCCGAGAGCACGGACGACTGCCCTCGGCGTAATTCCTCAATTCGAGACTGAACCGCCAATGCGCCTTCAGGTGGTGTGATCCGCTTCAACTCCTGCTCGGTAGCCTTAACGGTTACCTCGAAATCGCGCCGCTGTTCGTGCAGGTCTTCCGCCTCGTCAAGCGATTGTGCACCTGCCTGCTTGAGTGCAGCGCGCAGCTTCGTTTGAGCTACTCGTTCCGTACGTGAGAGACTATCGTGGTCGGGGATAGCCGGATCAACCAGTATCCTTCCGCGCTCCGGAATAACAATCGAGACTTGTTCCAGCGCTTCGATTGTTCTGGAGGAATCGGCCAATGGGGCACCGGCGACCTCGATACCTACAAGACGATCACCAGGAATATCAAAACTGATCCGGGTCGCAGCGGTCTTGAGTTGAGCAGCAGCTTGGTTAACAGCGTCCACTGCTTCGCGGATACGTCGCAGAGATTTATCAGTGACCTTGATCTGCTCAACCTGACGCTGAGCGTCGTTGAGGCGCTGTTGCGCGTCAGCGACATCGGCTTGGCGTTGGATCAGATCACCCAACTCTATAGAGCGATTGATGAGTTCAAGGGTATCGCGCCATTGCGCTTCCGAGTCGATTGCCGCTTCAACCGCGCTTTCAGTGTCAATCAAAGCCTGGCGTAGTTGTTCCACTGGGGCCGACGACTCACGCCCTTGTTCTTCCAGTTGGCGCAAACGCTCGCTCGCCTGGTGCAATTCTTCCCGCTGCTCGGTGAACTCGGCACGCAAGGATGCACGGCTAGATTGGGCACTTTGGGCTTGTTCCTGCTGCCGCTGTCGGTTCTGTAGTTCACTGCGAGCCGCCTCAAGCCGCAACTCGTGCCGTTTCACCTCTTCAAGTCGCTTCCACGCCTCGGTTAGTTCTGCCTGATCGTTCTGATCTTGGTTGCCCTCGTCCAACCGCTTAAGCCGTGCTTCCGCTGCCGCTAACTGTTCAAGTGTGCCCGATATGTCACGTTGTTGCTGCTGTTGTTGGTCGAGACGTTGTTCTAGGACGGCGACTTGCTCGACCGCGGTCTTATATTCCCCCTTTGGTTGGCGCCGTGCCGTAGTGATCAGTTCATCGCGCCGATCCACAATCACCTGCGGCAACTCTCTCCCGCGTCGGCCGCCAAGCACGATCCCGACCTCTGACTCCAAGCTCGCGCTGAGGCTCTCCAATGCCGAATCAGGTAAAGCCGGTTTCCCGAAGGACTGCCCCTGCCGCACCCAGAGCACACCCCACATGCCCAAGGTCTCCGAATTCGCGCCGCGGCTACCAGCTTCGGTGAAATCGAGCAAACTGCGCAGTTTGGCCTCTGCGGCATCCGCCTCAAGCAAGGTTCCATCGGGACACCGTAGTCGTGCATAAGGACTCTTGACGAATCGCTTGGTCAGCGTGTATTCAGCACCATCGACTTCAAAGACCAGTTCCACGACCGGCGCCGCGTGGCTACGGTCGTTTTGCAATGCTCTGATTGGCGCTGCCCCGGAACTGTGGCGTTCAAACAACACCGCTCGGAGCGCATCCAGCAGGGTCGATTTCCCAAGCTCGTTCGGCCCGACGACCAGATTGAGACCGTCGCTGAGTTCGTCCAGCCGAGTTGGCTCAATGAAGCGCTTGAACTGGTTGACTGAAAGCCTTCGCAGTTTCATCGCAGCCCTGACTCCAGTCTCTTGTATTCGACGTAGAGGCGGAGCAGCGCTTCACGGGCGAGATTGGCGTCGTTCCCGTTTGCCTGAGCGGTAGCTCGAAGTTTGTCGGCGGCAGCCCGGACGATTCCGCCCGGGTCGATGCTGTCCAAGTCGTCGTCAGTCGGTTCTGGGTACAGGTGCTCACGGTCGATACGGAGGTGAAAGAGCGCTGCGGCTACCCTTTCGGCGATGCGTTCCTCAAAGTGCTGCATATCTTCTAGGGAGAGAGTCCCGCTGAGCCGTAGATTCACCAACGTGCAGTTGGGGTCGCCGTCACGATTCCGTAGTTTCTGTTCGAGGAGGTCGATGTCTTCAGAGCTTGCCAGATGTTCGTCGAGCGATTCCCAACGGTAATGACCTGTGGAGAACGGAGTGACGCGGGGCAACTCATTCGGACCGTCGATTTCGACAAGCAGGGCAGTGCCCTTGCCGCGCGTCTGGAATGAGTCCGTCTCGGGCGTGCCGCTGTACCAGCAGCGCTCATTGATTTGCAGCTCTCCGTGCCAGTCGCCGAGGGCCAAGTAATCAAGCCGAGCGAGTTCTGGCCGCGTAGGCGTAATTGGATTTGCCCGTTGCTCCTCGTCAGTGGCGAAACCGAATACTGCACCATGCGCAAGACCAATGCGGATCAGCCCGTCGGTTTGTGCATCATCCATCCAAACGGTGGGATCGTCGAGCGTGCGGCGATACTGGAGTGGGCTGGGGAGCAATGCGGCAACGCCATCCTCAATGACTGTGACAGCCTGCTGGGTATGCACGTGGACGTTGGGAGGCAGTAAGTTACGATTGCGGAGTTGATCCCAGAGTCCATTTGGCTGATACGGATCATGGTTGCCCGGCAATAGATGCCACTGTACCGAGTCGTGAGCCCGCATACGCTCAAGGGCTTGGTTGCGCGTGAGTGGGAGGGGAATCGCATGGTCGTAAACATCACCGGCAACCAACACGTGGTGCACATCGTGTTCCAAGGCGAGTTGGCCTATACGCGTAATCGCCTCCAGCCGCGCCAGTTGGAGCCCGCCCATCGCCGTATCGTCGACGAAGCGAAAGACCTTACCAATCTGCCAGTCGGCAGTATGCAGAAATCGGAATGACACAGTGCACATGAGTATATCGGCCATGCCTGTTGGGAACAAATAACCCGTGTAATAACACCACCCAGACGGTGAGGGAGTAAGCCTTCCCACAGCATAAGCTGCCTTCGTTACCTCGAAGCTTCTTGGACAATGACCACTTGGCCCCGGGTCCAATTCCCGCGACACCTGCCCCTTACGCCGACGCCTCCTGCCCGCGTACGCTGTTCCCTGCGGCCTGCGAGGGCCGTGATACCGAACGAGACCGGATGAGACCACCAGGCAGAGTGCCCGCCTGCTCAGGAGTGGAATGGCTCACAATGGCGCAGAATGGCACACTTTTCGGCGATGGATCCGTGACCTCCACTCGTAACGCCGAGGACCCGCGAGCGCGTCCGGCAGGACACCCGCTCACTTGGCGGCGCGGCGGCCCGTCGCGCAGAGGTCGGAGAGGACACAGGACGCGCATCGCGGCTCACGCTTGGTGCACACGTCCTTGGCATGCGCGTCCAGCAGCGCGTGGTACTCGTTGAAGAGCGCCGGGTCGTGCGGCAGGTGCCGCTCGAACAGCGCCTGGTACGCGTCGTAGCCGCGCAGCCGGTGGCGCGGCAGCATCCGGTCGACGATCCGCTGGGTGTAGACGTCCATGACGAACGACGGGAGCCCCGCAACGTACAGCACGATGTCGTCCGCCGTCTCCGGCCCGATGCCGTGCACAGCAAGCAGCTCGGCCCGCAGCGCCTTCGGCTGCATGCTGCGCCACGCCTCCACGCTGTCGTCGTAACGTCCAAGGAAGTCAGCCATCGCCTTCAGCTTGCGCGCCTTGGCGTTGAAGTAGCCGCTCGGCCGGACGACCTCGGCGAGCTCGGACTCCGGCATCGCGCGCAGGGCAGCCGGCGACATCGCGCCTGCGGCCTTGAGGTTCTCGATGGCGCGTGCGGCGTTCGTCCACGCCGTGTTCTGGGTCAGAATCGCGCCGAGGATCGTCTCGAACGGGCCGTCGCCCGGCCACCAGCCCTGCGGGCCGTGGTGCGCGAACAGGCGGTCGTACATCGTGGTGAGCAGCCGCGCGGTGCGCGTGGAGCGGCGCATGGGGGCGGGAGCAGGTCGTGCCATGTGCCCGATGCTACCAGCCGTCCCCGCTTGGTACACTGGCAGCCATGAGCACCTTCATCGAACGACTGGACGCCGCCGCCGCGCGGAACCGTAGCCTCCTCTGCGTCGGCCTCGACCCGTCGCTCTCCGCGATGCCCATCGACGACATCGCCGAGTTCAACCGCGCCATCATCGCCGCCACGAGCGACCTCGTCTGCGCGTACAAGCCGCAGTGGGCGTTCTACGAGGCCGAGGGCATCCCCGGCATCGAGGCGCTGCAGGCTACCATCGAGGCCGTGCCGGACGGCGTGCCCGTCCTGCTCGACGCCAAGCGCGGCGACATGGACAACACGTCCAGGGCGTACGCGAAGGCCGCATTCGAGGCGTGGGGCGCGGACGCCCTCACCGTGAACCCGTACCAGGGACACGATGCCGTGCAGCCGTTCCTGGACTACGCGGACAGGGGCGTCTTCGTGCTCACGCGCACCTCCAACCCCGGCAGCGCCGAGTTCCAGGACCTCACCGTGCGCGGCAACGGGACAGAGGGCCCGCTCTACGAGGAGGTCGCGCGGCAGGCGGTCGCGTGGAACGACAACGGCAACATCGGGCTCGTCGTCGGCGCGACCGTGCCGGACGAGCTCGCGCGGGTGCGGAGCATCGTCGGCTCGATGCCCATCCTCATCCCCGGCATCGGGGCGCAGGGCGGCGACCTCGAAGCGTCCGTGCGGAACGGCGTCGACGCAAACGGACGCCGAATCCTCATCTCGGCGTCCCGCAGCGTCATCTACGCGTCGAAGGGCGCCGACTTCGCGGAGGCCGCCCGGGCCGAGGCCGAGCGTCTCCGCGACGCCATCAACGCGGAGCTCGAACGGATGGGCAAGCCGTGGCCGTAGAGTTCCACCTCGGCGAGCGGCTCACGCTCCGCAAGCCGCACCCGTGCGGCGGCGTGGAGTGGCGCGTCGAGCGGCTCGGCGCGGACGTCGGCATCCGCTGCCTCACCTGCGGCCACTACCTGCTCACGCCTCGCCGCAAGCTGGAGCGCGCCACGAAGTCGCACCAGCCCCCGCTATCGGTAGAGGGCGCGCCGTAGGGGATCCGTAGCCGCCCCTCCCCGCCGGCTCACCCTCACCCACGCGCTGAAGCGCGTTGCCCTCTCCCAGAGGGCGAGGGGATCAACTCCGCTCACGGGAGGCGGCGTAGAGCAGCGGCGTCAGCAGCGCGGTCGCGGTCATCAGGGCGCCTGCGGCGATGAAGGAGAAGGTGAGGCTCGTGACCGCGGCGAGCGGGCCGAACAGCAGCGGTCCGAGCATCTGCCCCGACGCCCAGTAGATGCCGACCACCGCCATGAACACGCCCCGCTGCTCCGGGCTGCTCACCATCGCCGTGATGCTCACGTTCAGCACGCGCCCCGCGTTGAACGACAGCCCGAGGATGAACATCAGCGCGACCGCCGCAGGGTAGCTGCCGCCCCACAGCACGATCCCGATCAGCGGCAGGCCGTGCAGCGCCATCGTCACCGCGTAGGTCGGCCGCTGCCCCACCCGCTGCAGGAGCCGCGCGAACAGGAAACCGGCTACGATCGCGCCGCCCGCGTGGATGGCCATGAGCACGCCGAATGCGTCGTCGTCGAACCCGAACTCCTTGTAGACCGCCGCGCCCACCGACGAGAGCACCGAGACGTGCAGCGAGGTGCCCAGCGCCATGACGGCGGGAAGCAGCGTGGCGCGGTTGCGGAAGACGCCGGGCACCGGTCCGAGTATCTCGCGGAGCGTCATCGCCGCGCGCCTCGGCAGCTGCGGCATGACCGCCACCACCACCATCGCTCCTGCCGATATGGCCGCGGCGATGAGGAACCCCTCCTGGTAGCCCAGCAGCACCGCGGCGAACCCGCCGCCCGCGTTGCCCGCCAGCCCGCCCACCGCCGCGAACCCGAAGAACCGGCCCATCAGCGTCGTCGGGCGGGACTCGTCGATCCGGCTGCCGTAGGACTGCGAGGACGTCCAGTAGATGGCGCGGGAGCCGCCGAACAGCACCTGTGCCAGCAGGAGAGCGGTCAGCGACGAGGAGAACGCAAGCCCGAGCGTTCCGACGACCAGCGCGGCGAAACTCGCCTGTATCACCCACCGCTCGCCGACGCGGTCGGAGATCACGCCGCCGAAGAGCCGCAGCGCCACCTGGAACAGCCCCTGCCCGGCGATGATGACGCCGAGCCAGCCCGGGTTGTAGCCGAGGGAGATGATATACAGCGGCACCAGGACGATGATGCCGCCGAGCACGACGCTGTAGGCGGTCGTGTGGACGTAGAGACCTGATTCGGCAACGAGTGGGCGGGGTGCGGCGGACATCGCCCCGCATGGTACCGCACCCACGTGCGGAACGTGCTTCCCGAGAAGATCCTGCGCGCTGAAGCGCGGGCTGCGCTCGGTATGACAGGCTTGTTCTAGGCTTTCGCCTTCAGTGCGTCGACTTCGCCGCGCAGGGAAGCGACCTCAGCGCGGAGCGACGCCAGCTCGACCCGCACCTGCTTGAGTTCGACTTCCACGACCGTAAGCTCCGATTTGGTGACCATACTGCTCTGCTCCCTGGATGTTGTGATTCAGCCCTGGCCAGACTGCCCGGCGCGGAAGGCTCCAGCGCGCGGGACCCGCAGGGTGTAGCCGTCCTTGGACGCGAAGACGGAGGGCAGCCTCGCCGCCGCCTTGCCGCACACCGGGCACTCCGCCGGGCTGTCCGCCTCGCTCATCGGCCTGCGCTGCTCGAACTCGTTCCCGCAGTCCGCGCAGCGGTACTCGTAAAGCGCCATCAGGTCCGCTCCTTCAGTATCATTTGCGCAGCGGGTAGTTTATCGCGTCAGCCGGTATGCTGTGGATATGCAGTTGAGCGCGGTCTTCTTCACGCTGGACAGCATCGTGGCAGACGGCACGGCTAAGCCCGGCGCCTCCGTGTTGTTCGACGCCCTGGACGCGCGCGGCGTCGTCTCCGCCGTGCTCACGAACAGCCCCTCCGAACCCACGAGGACGCTCCTCGAAACGCTCGAGCTCATCCCGCACGCGCTGGTGGGGACGGACGGCGAGCGGAAGCCTATGCCCGCGCCGGACCTGCTCTTCCGCGCCTGTGAGGTGCTGGACGTGCCGCCGTGGGAAGTGCTGCTGGTGGACTCTTCGGATACCGGACGGCAGGCCGCAGCGTCCGCCGGGTGCCTCTTCTCCGGGCTGGGCACATCCGGAGCGTTCACGATAGGCGGGCTCGAGGAAGTGGTCAGCATCGTGGACGGCGCAGGGCCGTCGCGTTAAGCCGCGTGAGCAGTGTCGTGAGCGGATGGCGGGGGGAAGGCCGCGACGAAACTGTTGACCCCCACCTTCACCGTCTCCCCCACCTCGGCGGGGATGTGCACGCCCATTACGCAGCGCACCGGCCTGCCGGAGCGGAGCCGCAGGTTCACCGCCTTGGAGGTGCCGTGGAACTCGACGGAGGTCACGATCCCCTCAACCGACGCGTCCGACTCCGTGTGCAGGCGTATCGTCTCCGGGCGTACGCACACGATCACCAGCCCCTTCGGAGGGTCGGGATTGCCCACCGGGAGCACGCCCAGCTCGCAGCGGACGTAGCCGCCTGAGCACTCGCCGGGCAGGATGTTCGCGACTCCCATGAACCGCGCAACGCCGAGCGACGCCGGGTAGAGGTACACCTCTGCGGGAGGGCCGGCCTGTTCGAGCCGGTTGTCCAGCATGACACACAGCTTGTCGGCAATACTGAACGCCTCATCCTGGTCGTGCGTGACGAACACCGAGGTGGTCTCCGCGTCCCGCAGTATCTGGCGGATGTGACCCCGCACGTGCCGCCGGAGGTTCGCGTCAAGGTTCGAGAATGGCTCGTCGAGCAGCACTACGCTCGGTTTGGGAGCGAGCGCACGCGCGAGCGCGACGCGCTGCTGCTGTCCGCCGGAGAGCTGGTCCGGCATCCGTTCCGCCTCAGCGGTCATGCCCACGAGTTCCAGAGCCTGTTGCACGGCTCGGTCCCGGTCAGGGCCATGCGGCACCCCGAACGCCACGTTCTTGCGAACGGTGAGGTGGGGAAAGAGAGCGTAGTCCTGGAACACCATGCCCACCCGGCGGCGCTCAGGAGGCACGAACCGTCCGGGACCAGCGACGGTCCGGCCGTCTATGGTGACCGTCCCTGCGTCGGGGGTCTCGAACCCGGCAACGAGCCGCAGCGTCGTCGTCTTGCCGCCACCGCTGGGGCCGAGGAGCGCGACCATACTGCCGCGCTCGGCATCGAACGTGGCCTCGCGGAGGGCGGTTGTGCTATTGAACGACTTGGCCAGTCCCTCGACCCGGACGGCAGGGCCGTCGCAGGGAGGAGCCTCCTCGTGCATTCTGCGACGCGGGAGAGATACGCGCATACGCCAACGATACGTCCAACCGATGCGCAGCGCAATGGGTGCACGTAGTCAGTCTCTGGTGTTGCCTTCCCCGTCTGCTTCGGTGAGCCGGTCGCGCACCTCTGCCCGCACGAGCATGTCTCGTATCACGCGCTGCCTGCCTTCGTACGCCGCCGTGCCGATAGCATGCCGGTCGTATGCATCGCGCAGAGCACGAGCCTCGGCAAGCAGCTGCTCCCTGCTGGCGCCGGCCATGGCCACGGCACGTCGACGGCGCAACGACAGCAGCAGGAGGGCTACAACCGTCAGGCCAACGACAGCGGGAACGACATACCGGACGTACCACTCACCGGCAGACTCGCGCGCTGCACCGAACGCCGATTTGCCCGGCAGGTCGGCGACGGCGAGCGGCAACACCTCGGCAGGCGCGATGTCCTGGCCTTCCAGCAGCCGCAGCAGACGCCCGTTGAGTTCGGTCGCACCGAGGTCCGTCAGACGAGCCGACGACGGGGTGGCAACGTCCACCGGCACCACGAAACGCACCGACTCCGCGCCGAACCGCATCGTGCGCGAGAGGTCCAGCGCCGGGTCGTCGTAGTCGAGGCGGTAGACGAACTCGAACTGGTGCGGCAGTCCCGGCGCAGTCGGAGGGACGGGCGAGTTGATCGCAAAACCGCGGTCGACCTCCAACACCTGCCCCCCGGTGATGTTCGACCGTACGTCCAGGTTGTACGCGCCTGGCGGGAGAGCGAAGCGCAGGAAACTCAGCATCGCCGGGCCCTGAGCGTTCAGGTCAGGGGTGAGCGTGAGGTTGCTGTCGTTCCGCACCATGACACGTTCGAGGACCTCCACGAACCCGTCGCCCGGCACCGCACCGGTAACGATGACGGTGTGACTCTGCACCGTGAGAACGGAGGTGTCGTTCGTGGCGTCGAAGACAGTAACGACCACAGGTTCACCCAACTCGTTCGCACCGCGCACGGCGGAGTAGTTCGCTCCCTGGTACTCGACGGAGAAGAAATAGGTGCGTCCTTCGACAGCCGCAGCCGTGAAGTTGAACGCGCCGGACTCATCCGGTAGCGCCGAGTCCTGCGAGACGAGCGTGATCCCCTCCAGCACGTTGAGCGTTACCCGCGTCTGTGTGGGGTCGAACGAGGCAGCATCCACTCCGTGTTCCACGCGCCCCGCTATCTCGACCTCACCCACTTCCTGCGCGAGCGCCTGAGCAGGCAGCAGCAGGAGCACGGCCAGCAGGACAGCGACCGGTGCGGCGGCACGCATCACGCTTCTTCCTTCCCTTCGCCATCGCGCGGAAGGAGCTCACGTAACTCCGTATCCACGCGGTCTTCGATGGTGGCAGCAGTCTCATTCACCCGCTGTTGCTCACGGATCAGCTCCGCAGCTCGCCGGCGTGCCGCCTGCAACTGCGCACGGTACTCGGCTTCGGTCGTATTCCCCAGGAAGTATTCCTGCTGCAGCGCGCGTATCTCTTCATAGACGCGGTTGCGGGCGCGGCGGATGCCAGCCTCGAGGTCGCGCGCAGGGTCGTCGAAGAGCACGCCCCCGTACCGTGCCGCCCAGAACGGATAGACGAGGACGACTATCGCAACGAGCACGAGCAACGTAAGGACGAGGATGGTCATGACTGTCCTGCCAGGGCCGACGCCACAGCCCGCCTAGGGCGCGCCGCCGCTCGGTGCAGCACCCGGCACCTGGGGAATCGCGTAAGCAACCGCGCGCTGGCGAGCGGGCCAGAGGGCGACGACGGTGCCGAGGATGACGAACGGCCCAGCGAGCCACATCCACCAGACCATGGGGTTCACCAGCAGGCGGAATGCCGCGGTCCTGCCGTCCGGCTGCAGTTCGCTGAATATCACGTAGAGGTCTTCCTGGGGCGTAGAGCGTATGCCCGCCCGGGTCGAAATCATGGAGAACGACGGGTAAACCCCCTGCCACGCGTTGAGCGTGCCGAGGCTCTCGCCTCCTCTCGTAACGCTGAGGATAGCGGTGCGCTCGGTGCGGTCGGCGAACGTCTCGGCGCTGACATCCGTGAACTCGACGGTGTACTCGCCTATCGCGGCCTCGTCGCCGACGGACATGAACACGTCGCGCTCCTGGTCGTAGAACGAGGACCCCACGATGCCGAAGGCAAGCATGACGACGGCCAGGTGCACGACGTAGCCGCCGTAGCGCGGACGGTTCGAGGCGATCAGCTGCCCGAACGCCACGGGCCACAGCGCGCCGGTGGAGCGGCTGCGCGCCAACGTCCCCCGTACCCACTCCTGCAGGATGCTGATGCCCGCGAACGTGCTGACCGCGATGCCAAGCACCACAACGGGCACAGTCACGCGGAAGAGGAGCGTGGCTGCCGCAGTGATGACGAGCGTAATGACCCCGGGAACGAACAGCGCACGGCGGACGCTCTGCCACGTCGCCGTGCGCCAGGGCAGCAACGGGCCGATGCCCATCAGCAGGATGAGCGCGAGCATAAGCGGCCCGTTCACGGTGTTGAAGAACGGCTCCCCCACAGTGATGGTGTCTCCGGTCGCCAGTTCCGAGATGAGCGGAAAGACGACGCCCCACAGCGTGACGAACGCGATGCCGAGCAGGAGCAGGTTATTCACGAGGAAGGCGGCCTCACGCGAGAGCGCCGATTCGAGAGACGATGGGCTGCGCAGGACGGCCATCCGGTAGAAGAAGAGGGCGAAGGATGCAACCGTTACCACGCCAAGGAACGTGAGGAACACCCAGCCAAGCGTGGACGCGCCGAACGAGTGCACCGACGGCACCGGCCCGCCCCGGTTGATGAAGATGCCGAACGCGCCCAGGGTGAAGCTGATGTTGATGAGCGCGATGTTCCACATGCGGAACATGCCGCGGCGCTTCTGGACCATGATGGAGTGGATGAAGGCGGTGAGCGCCAGCCAGGGCATGAACGCGGCGTTCTCAACCGGGTCCCACGCCCAGTAGCCTCCCCAGCCGAGGATCGTGTACGCCCACCAGGAGCCGAGCAGCAGACCGATAGCAAGCAGCACCCACGCGGCGAGCCCCCAGACGCGCCCGGCATCCACCCAGTCGTCGTCGATGCGGCCTCGCAGCAACACCGCAACGGCCAGCGAGAATGGCACCGCTATGGCCACGAGCCCGGTCATGATGAGCGGCGGGTGCGCGAACATGCCGGGGTGCGTGAGCAGCGGGTTGATGCCCTGCCCGTCTGCCGGAGCCCGTTCCAGCGTGGCGAAGGGGTTGGCGAGGAAGAAGAGCACCACCAGGAAGAAGAGCAGGATGAGCATGAGCACGCCGTTGGCGTACGGGCGAAGTGCGCCGAGCCGCTGCGGAGCGAGCGCCATGGAAAGCGCCGCCATGCCGCTCAGCGCGAACGCGACGTACAGGAGCGAACCCGCGTTGCCGGCGTAGAAGGCTACCCAGGTGTAGATGCGGGGCATCGCAAGGTTACTGTTCTCTGCAACGTAGCGGATGCTGAAGTCGTTCTCCAGGAACGCGTAGACGAGCGCACCCATCGACACAGCCAGGGTCAGCGTGACCAGATAGTTCGCACGTTGGGCGCTGACGACGGCGGGGGCATCGCCCCGCTTCGCGCCCACGAACGACGCCAGCACACTGTAGGCAGTCAGGAGCAGTGCGATGAGTATGGTTGCCGTGCCGAGGTTTGCCATCCGTTCAGCGTTCCTCCGCCATCTGTACGTCCTCGCCCAACTCGCGGTCTACGAGGTCGAACGGTAACGGTCCCGCGCTGGCAATGTCCGCGGTGCCTCCGCCCGCCGCAGCAGGGGCAGGCTCGATTGCCGAACGCCCGCGCATACTGCGTATCGTAAAGAAGACAGCGGTGGCGCCAAGCAGGAGCGCAAGCGGCGGGACGAGCCAGGCGAGGAGAGAGAATCCGCGCGTCGGGGGTGACGCCAGGATGCCCTCGCCATACGATTGTACGAGGCTGTCCATGATGGCGTCGTCAGATGCGCCGTTGCGCAGTTGCGCCTGGATCGCCGTGCGCATCGCCTCAGCGATGGGGGCGTTCGATTCGTCGATAGTTTGCCCCGCGCATTGAGGACACATGACGCCGGAGTAGATGCGCTGCGCGCGTTCCTCCAGATCGGGAGGAAGCTCCTCATACGTCTGAGCGCTCGCAGGTGCGATCGACATAACGGAGAGAACGGCACACGCCATGAGAAGCGTGGCAACACGGTTGAGGCGTAGCTTGGTCTGTGTGCTTCTCACGGCAGCCGTCGCCGGGCGGCTTCAGGCCGCACGCGCTAGAGCTGCCCCCGCAGCCGGAGAAGATCGAGGGTGCGCTGCTCTTCCGGGATGTCGTTGATCGACTCGAGCACGGCCTGCCTCTCATCAACGGTAGCGTCGATCAGCGTGACGAGCGCCCAGCGGTCCTCCACCGAGAGCAGAGGCTCGAACGCGGGCATGAACCCCTTGCCGCCGGAGATGTTACCGAACGTCTCACCGGGGCTTACTTCGGTCGTGCCGGTATCGCGGACGACCACCACGCCGTCGCCGTCGCCGAACGCGGGAGGACGGGTGACATTGTATTCACTGAGCAACCCACCCACATAGCCGTCGCCTCCCCCAGTGAGGCCGTGACAGACCGAGCAGTTCTGCTTGTAGAGCAGGGCGCCGCGGTGCATCGCAAGCGGGTCGCCGGCGAGCGGGTTCTCCAGCTCCGCGATGTTCTCGATCTCGTCAACGGAGATATAGCCACCCTCTACCGGGTAAGAGCCCTCGGGCGGCAGGAAGCGGGGCGGCTCCTGCGACTTCTGCGTCTGGTTGTAGTGCATCTCCTGGAAGACGTCGATGGGATAAGAGCCGGTGGAGCGGAAGGGGTCTCCTGGCGAGCATGCAGCAGCAACTGCCGCCAAAGCGACGGCGGCGGTCAGCAGCAGAAGGGTATTGCGGCGGCGAATCTGCACGGGTTGCCTAGCCCTCTTCCCTCTTGATCTCTTCGGCGCCTGCGCCCTGGAGCGCAGACTCGGCAGCGGAGGCGCGCTCTTCGGGACAGTCGACGATGATGCCGATGTAGCCCTCGGTGATGCGCTCGTCGTAGAGGCCCAGCTTGCGGCGGGGCAGGCGGGACTCGAAGAGCACACCGAGCACTGTGAAGATGATCGCCCCGAGCATCGTGTTCTCGTACATGATGATGGTCATGGGCGGGATGCTGAGCAGCGGCTTGCCGCCGGTGACCAGCGGGTAGGAGATCTGCGTGCCGGCCGTCCACAGCAGGCCGATGGCGAAGCCGACGAGCGCGCCCACGAGGGGGAACATGAACAGCCGCATCTCCGGCTCGTGTTCGCCGAAGGAGCCCTCGGGGAACGGGCTGCCGGAGTAGACGTCCAGGTCTTCAACCGGGAAGCCGTCCTCCTTGAGCTTGGTCATGGCCCCTGCGGCTTGTTCAGGGTCCTGGAACAGCCCCATCAGTTTCGTGTTTGCCATCGAACTCTCCTCACTCCGCCTGCTAATGCTCTTTCACCAAAGCAGGGACCACGCGGTCGCCGACCTTGACCTCGTCTATCAATTTCTGGCCTTCCTTCTCCTCCCAGATGGGGATGAGCGGGAAGAACTTGCTGAACAGCATCAGGAGTAACGCCACCAGCGCGATGGAGCCCACAATCAGCGTTACCTCCACGGCACTCGGGCGGTACGTGTCGTAGGTGAATACCCACGGCCCCTTCCGCATGAGCGCGGGCACGATGATGATGAGACGTTCCAGGAACATGCCGACGTTCACCATCAGGCTCGTCCAGAGCATCCAGGTGAAGCTCCGTCTAACGCGCCGGAACATCCATAACGGCACCGGAATGATGTACGAGAACACTATGAACGCCAGGAACAGCCAGCTCCACGGCGGTTCGAAGAGGCGGAGGTGCCATACGGTCATCTCCTGCTCTTCTTTCAGCCACAGAGCGAAGACGAGGTCAAGCCAGAAGAAGAAGAGCCATGCGGTGGCGACCACGATGAGCAGTCTGGCCACAGCGTCGATGTGCTCTTCCCAGATGAAGTTCTCCAGTTTGTACAGCTTCCGCATCAGGATCATGAGCGTCACGACCGCCGAAACACCCGAGTGCACCGCTCCGATAACGAAGTACGGCGCGAAGACGGTCACGTGCCACGATGGTACGAGGCTCACGCCGAAGTCCCACGACACGATGCTGTGCACGGAGACGAACACCGGCAGGATGAGGGCCGAGAGCAGGATGCCCGCGATACCCTGCAACTTCCACTGCCTCGGGTTGCCGTGCCAGCCGAGCGCCAGGATGCCGTAGACGGTGCGGCGCCAGCCGGTGCTGCGGTCGCGGATGATGGCAAGGTCCGGTATGAGCGCGGTGTACACGAACAGCGAGCTGGACGTGAGGTAGGTGATGATGGCGGTAGGGTCCCACACCAGCGGAGAACGTACGTCCGGCCAGATGCCGCGCGCCCAGTCGTACGGGAACACCCAGTAGAAGATGCGCCACGGTCTGCCAGCGTGGATGAGCGGCTGTAGCAGGGAGGTCATCAGCGCAAAGACCGTCATGGTCTCCGCCGCACGCACCATCGGCCTGCGCCACTCCGCCTGGCTCAGCCGCAGGATGGCGGAGATCATCACACCCGCGTGGCTGATGCCGACCCAGAAGATGAAGTTGGTGATGAAGAAGCCCCAGAAGATGGGCTGTTGCAAGCCGGTGACACCCAACCCCTGGTTCATCATGAAGCCGAACGCGCTCGCGGCCCCAGCGACGATCAGCCCCAGGATGGAAACGATAACGACCCACCACATGGGCGTCCTGAGGACGACGTCCAGGAGCTCCCTGTTTATCTGTGCGTCGGTTAGCGTTCTGCGGTAGTACATCCGGCTGTTGTCCGTGCCTGTGCGGCTAGTGCGACTTGGCTATCACTCTTGCGTAGCGGTTCAGGTAACGCCTCACCTTCACGAGTCTGAGTCCTTCGCCGACCTCCCAGATGGAAACCACCGGGATGATCTTGCTGACGAGCATGAAGAGCAGCACGCAGCCGGAGATGGCACCCACCATGATGAGCAGGTCCGGCGCGTCGGGCCACTGAGTTGCGGGGCGCGGGTGCATCACGTGTTGGCTCGGGTCCGCGACCGAGAAGGCCGAGACGTAGAGCCGCACCTGGTTGACGAGTGCCCCGATGACCACGCCCGTACCAACGAGCGCGGGTCCCCATACGCTGCGGCGCACGGGGTTCCAGACCAGTGCGATGAGTGGGCCGATGAAGTTGAGGAAGAAGGAGATCATCAGCGCGCCCCGGTACTCGTCCAGCACCAGCAGGCGTATGACCTCGCTCTCGCCGGGCTGGCGCCCGTACCAGAAGGTGATGAAGCTCGCCCACCAGAAGTAGAACCAGAGCAGGGAGAACGCCAGCAACGGCTTGGAGAGCGCCCAGAACTGCTCCACGCTGAAGTACCTCTCATAGTTCCCCAGCCGGCGCATCAGGTACATGGTGAGCAGGGTCATGCCCACCGCGCCCTGCAGGCCGTTGACCACCACCGTCGCGGGGATGATGGCGTCCTTCAATCCCGGTATCAGACCGTGGTGGAAGTCCGAGATCATGAGCGTCTGCACGAGCGGGTACGTGAGCAGGTACATCGCACCGGCGAGCAGCGAGCCTTGGTAGAGCACGCGCCACTGGCGGGTGCCGCCGACCCATCCGAGCGAGAGCCACTTGATAACGCGCTGACGCTGGGAAGCCGGGAGGTGGTCACGCGCCGCCGCGAGGTCCGGTAGAGCGACGCCCCAGAGCAGGGCGAGGCCGATGAACGCCAGTGTGCCATAGCCGATGACGTCCCATACCCCGGGGGCGCCCAGCGGGAACTCGAACCAGATGCTGAGCCTGCCGTCTATGGAAGGAAGGGCGATGAGCGCGGGGATGAGCATGACCACAACGAGCAGGCCGGTGATGGCCATGTTCTCCGTTACGCGCGTGAGAGGCCGCCTCCAGTTCGCCTTCGCGAGACGCAGCCCCGCCGAGATAACTGGCATGGCCGTGAATGTGGTGACGATGAACGCAAGCGTCGCGACGAAGTAGCCCCAGTTCGCACGGTTCTCGTCGCTGAAGCCTTCCGACAGGCGGATGATGAACCCAACGACCCCGAGGACGAACAGGAACGCGAGCACAGTTACCCATCCCCAGTACCGGTGTCCCAGGTCCTGGAAGCGGCCGAGCACGTCCCTCGCGACGTCCTGATGCGTCGGGAGAGGGCCGGCCGTGAGTTCGTGTTCGCCGTTATGCATGAGCGTCTACCTGCTTCAGGTACTTCACGCTGGGGTTGGTGCCGAGTGCTTCCAGCACACGGAAGGCACGTTCGTCCTCCCACTTGTGCGAGACGCGAGAGTCGGGGTTGTTGAGGTCGCCGAACGTCATGGCGTCTGTCGGGCACGCCTGCACGCATGCAGGGTTGAACGCCTGGTCTTCAACCTGCTTGCCGCCCCGGGTGCTGCGGCGGATGCGCTGGATGCAGAAGGTGCACTTCTCCATGATGCCGCGCGTTCGCACCGTAACGTCCGGGTTCAACTGGTTGCGGAGATCTTCGGGCCAGACCGGCTCCCAGTAGTTGAACAGCCGGGCGTGGTATGGGCAGTTGTTGCCGCAGAAGCGTGTGCCTACGCAGCGGTTGTACACCTGTACGTTCAGTCCTTCGTTGTTGTGGTAGGTCGCGTACACGGGGCAGACAGACTCGCACGGAGCGTTGTCGCAGTGCTGGCAGAGCACCGGGAGGAAGCGTGCCTTGATGTCCGGGTAGTCGCCTTCCCAGTAGCGCTCTACGCGTATCCATTCGATGGCCCGGCCGTCCAGGAAGGCGGTCTGGTCGTTGAGCGGGATGTTGTTTTCAGACTGACAGGCGATGACGCATGCCTGGCAGCCGGTGCAGCGGTCCAGGTCTATGACCATCCCCCATTTGTGGTCTGCCCGTGTGCTCTGTGTACGCGTCGCCATGACAAGTCCTGCTTTGCTATGCCTTGTGCACGAATATGAGTTCTTCGCCGTGGAGCTGGCGGGCGGGCTCGATGCCCTCCAACTTCGGAATCACCCTCGTTCGAGTGGTGCCGGAAATGCGGACGCGGGTGGCGCCCCAGGCGAATGCCCCGGTCTCCACGTCTTCCGTCGGCTCCAGTATGTCCAGCACGTTCGCGCCGCGCCGTGCCGCGTAACTCGTAAAGGCCCGGTGGCCCTGCCCCATGGGTACGGCGGCCACGTCGGGAGGTGTGGCAGGGTTGACGTAGACCGGCACGCGGATGGTGCGACCCGTCGACGACTCCACGATGACGATGTCGTTATTCTTGAGCCCCATCTCATCGGCGGTGTGCGGGTTGAGTTCTACCCACGTGTCCCACGCTGCGCTGGTGATGGGGTCCGGCGCCGACTGTGCCCACGGGAGATGCGCATACTGCCCTGCGCCCACTCCGATGCCCTCGAACGGCACGAGGTGGAGCGGGTAGCGGTTCGGATCAGCCGATGAAACCGCTGGCGCACTCCTCGCAAGTTCAGGCAGATCAGGCCGTGAGCCGTCTGCCGTTGCACCCGTGTCCCACCAGCCGCCGCGCTCCAGCGTTCGCTTCCAGAACTCCGCGAACGTGGGCTGCACGACGGAGCCGCGTCCCCGCTCGTGGAGGTCCTGTGCGAGCGAGCGCACCGCCTCACGCATGTTCTCCCACGGCAGACCGGGCAGGCCGAGTTGGCTCCCTGTCTGCAGCAGAACGTCGCCGAAGCTCAGCGTGTCGTGGAAACGGTTCACCGCAGGCTGCTGGAAGCCGATGGTCGTGTAGCCGGGGCCGGGGTTCGGTTCGTCCGTGCCCCACTCTTCCAACGGGGTATGGCACGGAAGGATAAGGTCGGCAAGCTCGCTCGTCTCATCGAGGAAGCTGGAGAAGCTGACGATAGTGTCCACGTTGCGCAGCGCGCCACGGGCATCGAGTGATCCGGGCAGTCCGTAGGCCAGGTCCGACTCGCGCACGAGCAGAGCGGTGATGTCACCGGAGCGCATGTCCGCGAGCGTCTGCTTCCACTCGCGCAGTGAGGCAGAACTGATCCGCCCACTGATCGGTTCAGGGTTGAAGACGAGTCCACCGGAACGGTTCACCGATCCCACGAGCGCATTGAGCGCATAGACCGCAAGCATGTTGAACAGGCCGTTCGCCTGGGCTGCTGCCGGGCCGCCCCCGATAACGAGTGCGGGGTGATGCTTCCTGTCCGCCAATTCGTGGGCAAGTTCGGAAATGACGTGCGCATCAACACCGATGCGCGCCGCCACCCACTCAGGCGCGAAAGCCTGCAACGCCCTCGCGCCGTGCCCACCGGTCAACGCCGACGCCGCATCCGAGTCCGCCGTGCCCTCGTCGATCATCGTATACGCGATCGACATCGCCAGCAGTCCCTCTGAGCCTGGGGTTGCGTACACCCAGTGGTCGGCGGCTGCCGCTGTGGTGGAGTAACGCGCGCCGACGTGCACCAGGCGTCCGCGCGATCGGCCATCGCCCTGGCGGAACTCGCCGTAGCCGCGCGAGAAATGCGTGGGGTTGATCCAGGTGCCGAGGAAATCGGCGCCGAAGTTGAGTATGTAGCTCGCGTGCGCAATGTCGAAGTCGGGTTGCGCGTTCTGGCCATAGAGCTGGCGCAGCGCCTCCCGGGCAACGCTTTCGCAGCCGAGCGCGTCGAAGCCCTGGAGCCGAATACGGGAGCCGTCGGCGAATGCCTGTACGACGTCGGCGGCACGCCCACGGAGCAACGGGGTCGCGAGCAGCACCTCATTCGGGTCGCGGTCGCTGATGATGGCTGTAAGCCGTTCGATACCCTCAGTCCAGTCGATGCGACGGAACGGCCCGCCCTTGGCGATACGGAGCAGCGGGTGCTTGATCCTGTCGGGGTGGTAGAGCGCCTGCAGCAGGGCTTCGGCGCGGATGCCGTGCTTGCCCGTGTTTACCGGATGGTCCGGGTTGCCTTCTATCTTCTTGGCACGGCCTTCCATCACGCGGACGAGCAGTCCTTCGCTCGCCAGGCCGAGTTGGGCAGCGGTGGCGTAGTAGTTGTCTCTGCCGGTGACGAGGTCTTCCGGCATCTCGACAGGGCTCTGCACCTGGATCTCGTGGTCCGGTACCCGGCAGCCGTTGAAGACGACGGCGCCGATGCCGGTCACGCCCGCCCATTTCAAAAACTGTCTGCGAGTCAGCGCCATTCGTTCTTCCTAATAGTGGCACGTTGTGCAATCGGTCGGTGCACTGTTGTCGCGGTGGCAGTCGACGCAATCGCGCATCTTCAAGTTACGGACCTGCTCGACGACCTCCATGCTCGCGATGTCTCCGTGGCATGTGGAGCAGGGGAAGCCTTGCTGGATATGGGGGGCGTGCACGAACTGCACGTGGTCGGGGAGCCGGTGGACCCGGATCCAGTTGACGGGATCGGGCCCTTCCAGCGGGTCTCCTATGAGCTTGGCTATCTCAGCCTCCGCCGTGGGTGAGGACGACTGTTCGCCCGTGATGCGGGTGAAGTCATGACAGAACTGGCACTGCGCCACGGCAGGGACGGTGGCCGCCTCCTCCGTGGAGACGGTGCGATGGCAGAACTGGCAGTCCAATCCGGCAGTGGTCACGTGCACCGTGTGGGGGAACGCTATCGGCTGCGTCGGGCCGTCTCCGAAACCGAGAACGGCAGGAGGTTGTGCCCACCAGGCCTGCACGAAGAAGTAGGCCACGAAAGCGAGAACCAGAGCCGCAACGAGACCGATGACCGGAACAGCTATCTTGATCAGAGAGTTGCTCATCGCCTGCACGCCGGGAGACCCGGCTCTACTGCGCCCCCCTGTAGAACAGATCGGATATGAGGTCCAACCTCTCGATGAAGAGCGAGATGGCGTAGAACCCAAGCAGCAGGAAGAGGACCGCCCCTGCGTAGAGCGGGATACGGATGCGGCGAGCTACGTGCGCGGGGATGTCTCGCGAGACGGCAAGAGACGGAATCATGCCGTGAGCAAGGAGCATGCACGCTCCGAAGCCAAGGGCCGATCCGAGGAGGAACCAGAGCGCTGCGAGGAGATCAGCAGCAGCAGCCCAGTCAGATGCCGTCATGAACGTGGGGTCTGGGCCGGTCATTCACATCGTCCGAGGGCCTGCGTTTCAAACAGCGTCACCGGAAGCCCTGCCTGCTTCTGGATTGGGCGGAGAGACGCTGCGCGAACGTACCATCGGCGATGCTCCCGCCAGAAAGAGCACGTTAAACCACCCCTAGGGCAGGTGTCAACAGTTTGTGATGAATTTCGCACACGGACTGGACAGATACCCCGGGACGCCTGAACCCAGAGGCCTCTGGCGCCCCCGTAGAGGATCCGACCGCTTGCAATCCCCCACCGTCCGTCTACAATTATGCGCCGTGGCCGGCTTGGCCACAGGAGCGCAGCAGACGATGGCAGGCCAGAACGAAGCGAGCACCCGAAACACCGTGACGCGGCGCGGCTTCCTGAAGCGTGCAGCATTGGTAGGAGCCGCAGCATCCGCGCTGGGCATTCTCTCCAGAGGACGCATCGGAGGGATCGGGCAGCAAGGGCGCTCCACACCTGCCGACCTCCCGGGCGCAGGCTCCATCTTCCAGCCACGGGGCGACACGCGGATCCAGCGCTGAGCGCCACGAATCGCGCGTATTCCTGCTGATTCGTAAGGAACGCGTCGAAGATATCCCCTCTCACGGCGATTAACATTCCTGTGGTCGTTGACGATGCATGAATCCTCTTATACGATGCACTCGGCATCCTGATGATGCGCCTTAGCATGCTCAGCGCTCGTGTGCGGAGGACGTCTTGGACAACATCGACCGACGGATTATCGAAACCCTCCAGCAGGACGGCCGTGCCTCGCACGCGCAGATGGCCCGGGAGTTGGGGCTGAGCGAGGGGACCGCGCGCCGCCGTCTTGCCAAGCTGCTGCAGGACAAGGTCATCAAAGTCGCCGCGATCCCGGACCCGGAACGCCTCGGCTACCACACGTCCGCGTTCATCGGGCTGCAGGTGGACCCGTCACGAGTTGAAGCCGTGGCAGACGAACTGTCCGAGTTGGCAGAGGCGGAGCACGTCTCCATCACCACCGGCAGTTACGACATCTTCATCTGGGTAAACCTGACGAGCTCCGAGGCTCTCGCCTCGTTCCTCCACAACAAGGTAGGCATCGTGGAGGGCATCCGGCATACGGAGACGTTCGTCAGCCTGGAGACGCGCAAGCGCGCCCTCGGCGCCGGCATGGTGTAGCAGCCCACGCCGGTTGACACGCTCCAGACCGCTCCGTAGCATGAAATGACCGGGCCGAGGTAGCTCAGTTGGTAGAGCACAGCACTGAAAATGCTGGTGTCCCCAGTTCAAGTCTGGGCCTCGGCACCAGGCTGTAAGGGCCCGGTGCTGGCACGAGCGGAAGTGGCTCAGGGGTAGAGCGTCTCCTTGCCAAGGAGAAGGTCGCGGGTTCAAATCCCGTCTTCCGCTCCAGCTTCATCTCCACGACTGTGTAGACCATCCACACGGCGTCTGTGCGCCAGTCCTCGCATCGCTTTCGCCGGGGGCCGGAGATGCGCTCCGCTATAATCCGAGTCGATGCCGAAGTGGCGGAATGGTAGACGCGACGGTCTCAAAAACCGTTGAGGGCAACCTCATGCCGGTTCGAATCCGGCCTTCGGCACCACTTCTCCCCCAGCGGTCAAGGTGCAAGAGCAGCCGTTCGTTGGATGTCCGGAATCACCCTGCCTGCTATATGCTCCGGCCATGGATAGCCAGCCCTACACCATCCATGTCACAGACAGCATCCTCGACGACCTGCGAGAGCGGCTCGCCAGGACCCGGTGGCCGGACACCGTCGATGGCGCCGGCTGGGACTACGGGGCCAACCTCGACTACGTCCGCGAGTTGGCAGAGTACTGGCGCACGAGGTTCGACTGGCGCGCCCAGGAAGCGCGGCTGAACGCGCTGCCCAACTACCGGGCCGAGGTTGGCGGACTGGGCATCCACTTCATCCATGTCCGCGGCAACGGCCCTCACCCTCTGCCGATCGTGCTGACCCACGGATGGCCGAGCACGTTTCTCGAAGAGCTGGAGATGCTCCCCCTGCTCTCCGACCCCGCGGCGCACGGCGGCGACGCTGCGGACGCTTTCGACGTCGTCATCCCATCGCTGCCGGGCTACGGCTTCTCCGACCGGCCGTCGGAGAAGGGCATGAGCGCAAAGCGCACGGCCGCGCTGTGGTCGGAACTCATGCAGGGACTCGGCTACTCCCGGTTCGTGGCCCACGGGGGCGACTGGGGCGCTGCCGTCACCACGCAGCTCGGCCTCGGGCACTCCGATCACGTCGCCGCCGTGCACCTGACTTCGGCAACCATCGTTGGGCCGCATCTTGGTGAAGGGTCCGTGCCGCTCAGCGCAGCCGAACAGGCGCTCGTCAAGCACAGGGACTGGTGGCAAGCCACCGAGCATGGGTACTCGCACGAACAGCGTACGAAGCCGTTGACGCTCGCCTATGGACTCAGCGACTCACCCGTTGGGATGCTGGCCTGGATCGTCGAGAAGTTCTGGAAGTGGAGCGACAACCAGGGCGACGTCGAGGAGCGGTTCACCAGGGACGAGCTGCTCACGAACGCGACGATCTATTGGGCCACGCAGACGACCTCGTCGTCCGTCCGGTTCTACAAGGAGTCGGCGGAGGACCCGGTGCGCCTTGGACCGGGCGAGCGGGTCGAGGTGCCCACCGGCTTCGCGATATTCCCCGGTGACTCGAGCCAGCCGCCGCGCGAATGGGCCGAGCGCTCCTACAACGTCCAGCGCTACACGCTGATGCCGAGCGGCGGACACTTCGGCGCATGGGAAGAGCCGGAGCTGCTGGCGAACGAACTGCGAGAGTTCTTCCGGCCGCTCCGGGGCTAGATCTCAACTACAACACCGACGACCTCGCCCGCTCCACCGCCGAGTTGATCGATCCCCTCGAATATCCGAGAGGCGTCCGGGGCAACCCGTATGTCGCCGCAGCTTCCCTGCCTTCTACGAGAACCGCTTGCCGTACACGCCCCGGGCGTTGCCTTCATAGATGGCGCCCCGGTCCTCATCCGAGAGGAAATCGATGTCGTCTATGTAGGGCTTCGTGTTGTCGTACCACTCGCCGGTGCGCGGGTTGTCGGCCGACCCGGCGCCGGGGCGCTCGGTGCCGAACAGGCAGCGGTCCGTCCCTACGATCTTGAACAGCAGCTCCAGCGACTCCTGGTTGTAGAGACAGGTGTCGTAGTAGAGGTTCCGCACGTGACGGTCGAACGTCTCCTCCCCGTTCGCGCCGCGCATCCGGGCCCGCCAGCGCCCGATCTGGTAGGGGATCGAGCCGCCGCCGTGGCTCATGATGATCTTGAGGTTCGGGAAGTCGTCGAACACGGTTGACTTGGCGAGCGACAGGATGGCGATGCTCTCCTCCGTGATGAAGTGGTTGTGGAACGACTCGCGCAGGTCCTTGCAGCTTGCCGGGTGGATCAGCGCCGGTATGTCCTCCTTCTCCATCTTCTCGTAGAGCGGGTACCAGTACTCCTCGCCCATCGTCGGCGTCGTGTGCTGCCCTTCGCTCGGGTCCGGGTTGATCATGATGCCGATGAACCCCAGGTCGTTGATGCAGCGGTCGATCTCCTCGAACGTGTCGGTCACGGGCGCTCCGTCGCACTGCGGCAGGCCCGCGACGCCCCTGAACCGGTCGGGCTCGTTCTGGACCGCCAGCGAGATGGCGTTATTGTTCGCCTCGCAGAACCAGTGCACGATCTTGTCCGGCTTCTCCGAATGCATCAGCGAGTACGGGCGCGGAGAGATGAAGGCCATGTCCGTTCCCACGTCGTCCAACAGCTGGGAATGCGTCTTCCCCGCCGTCTTCCAGCTCGCCACGGTCTCCGCCGTAACGCCCGGGTGCCCCTTGCCGTGGAACCCGCGCCCATTGATGAGGAACGCCTGGTACTGACCGATCTGCGACCCCGTAACCAGATGCTGGTGCGCGTCGATAATCATGCCGTCTCCTCCGCGCCATGGTGGGAGCATTATCTTCCAAATGAGACTGGGCGCAACCTCGCCGCCGCAGACCCATGGGTGGAACCTGCTCCTCATGGAGGCTAGACTCGGCCCGGCCCTTGTGACGCTCGAAGGAGGTGCGGAAGCATGACCGATCCAGTCGTTGAACGTCTCGCCGGTTACGCGGCCGGCATCAGGTATGACGACCTGCCCGGCGAGGTCGTGCACCAGGTCAAGCGACTCGTGATCGATTCCATGGGTTGCGGACTGGCGGCGAGCGGCGCCGCCCCGGTGCGCGCGGCCCGAGACCTGGCTCTCGGAGCGCACGGTTCATCACCGGCAACGCTGCTGGGTACCGACGACACCACCACGCCGGACATGGCCGCCTTCGTGAACGGCACCATGGTGCGCTATCTGGACTTCAACGACTCCTACAACGGCAAGGACATCGCCCACCCTTCCGACAACATCCCCGCAGTACTTGCTGCGGCTGAGGCGCATGGAGCGTCGGGGCCAGAGCTCATTGCGGCTGTCGCACTCGCCTACGAAGTGCAGGCTGCCTGGGCGGACAGCTTCCACCTTGCCTCAGGCGGCGCCTGGGACCAGGCCGCCTATGCCGCCATCTCCGCACCGCTCGGAGCGGGCAGCGTGATCGGCCTCACCGAGGAACAGCTGGCGGAAGCGCTGCGCATCTCCGTGGTCAGCAGCATGACGCTTGGCGAGGCCCGGCGCGGGACCATCTCCCACTGGAAGGCAGCGGCCGTCCCGAACGCGGGCAGGAACGGCGTCTTTGCAGCCATGCTCGCGCGGCGTGGGATGACGGGGCCGCCGGAGGTGTTCTCCGGTTCACACGGGTTCTTCGCTGGCGTGACGAGCAGCCCCGTCGAGCTTGCCCCGCTGGCGGGGGAAGACGGCAATGACCGCCCGTTCCGGCTCATGGAGTCGCGCTTCAAGCGGTTCCCGGCGGGCTTCGTCTCCCAGACCGCGATCGAAGGCGCGATAGAGGCACGTGACGTGCTGGCCATCGCCGACGCGAACGACATCACCCACGTCCACATCCGGACATTCGAGAGCGGCAAGCGGATCATGGCAGACGACCCCACCCGCTGGCGCCCTGAAACGCGGGAGACCGCCGACCACAGCATCCCCTTCGTCGTTGCCTGCGCCCTTCGGTTCGGTACGGTCGAACCCGCTCACTTCGAAGACGATGTCCTGCGCGACCCGGTGTTGTTGGGTCTGATGCAGCGTATCGAGGTCGTGCAGGACCCGGAATGCGACGCGGCCTGGCCGGAGGCCATCCTCAACATCCTCACGGTTCGTACCTCGGATGGCCGCCGGCACACGGCGTCCGTTCCCTACTACACCGGCCACTTCAAGAAGCCCATGACCGACACTGACGTCGAAGACAAGTTCCGGCGGCTCACGACCGGCCTGCTCAACGAGTCCCGCCAGCAGGCAGCCTTGGACCGCCTCTGGCAGCTCGATGAGCAGACCGCCCTCGGCCAGGTCATGGCATCGATGGCTGTCACGTAGGCATCACCGGGCACAGCACTTTCGTCGCGCCGAGCGTCTATAATCCCCCCATGACGCAACAAGAAGTACGCCTCACCAGTCTGGCCACCTGCGCGGGTTGAGCCGGTAAGTTCAGCCCTGAGGACCTCGGCGAGGTCCTGAGCCACCTCCCCCACGTGCAGCACGACGACCTGCTCGTGGGCTTCGACACGAGCGACGACGCGGCGGTCTACCGCCTGACGGACGACCTCGCGGTCGTGCAGACGATCGACTTCTTCCCGCCGATCGTCGACGACCCGTACGACTTCGGCGCTATCGCGGCGGTGAACGCGCTGAGCGACGTCTACGCCATGGGTGGGACGCCGTTGCTTGCGCTCAACATCGTCTGCTTCCCCGAGGACCTGCCGAAGGAGGTGCTCGGGCGCATGCTGCTCGGCGGGATGGACGTGGCGAAAGAGGCGGGCATCGTCATCGCCGGCGGCCACACGGTGAAGGACCGCGAGCCGAAGTACGGGCTGTCGGTCACCGGCATCGTGCGGCCCGACAGCATCATCACCAACGCCGCCGCAGCAGTCGGCGACGACCTCGTGCTGACGAAGCCGCTCGGCTCGGGGATCATCACGACCGCGGCGAAAGCAGGGGTTACCGACGATGCGACCATTGCGGGCGCTGTCGCCACGATGCGCCAGTTGAACCGCGCGGGCGGCGAAGCGATGGTGGAAGCCGGGGTGAAGTCCGCCACGGACATCACCGGCTTCGGGCTGGCGGGCCACATGCTCGGCATGCTGAAGGCAAGCGGGACCGCCGCGAAGGTCCGCTTTTCTGACGTGCCGCTCCTGCCCGGCGTGCGGGAACTCGCCGACCGCGGCGTCGTTCCGGGCGGAACGCGGAACAACCTCGATGCGTTTGACGCACAGATCGCGTGGGGCGACGGCATCACCGATGAGGAGAAGCTCATCTTCTGCGACGCACAGACATCGGGTGGCCTGCTCATCGCCGTGCCGCATGCGTCGACGCAGGCGGTGCTGGACGGGCTCGCCCGGCGCGGCGTGACGGGAGCGGTGATCGGTCGAGTCGTCGCTGCGGAAGACGCCGCCAATACGGTCGAGGTCTCGACTTAGCGGTGAGGCACGCATCGCGATGAGCGCGTACGACCTGCCGCCTGCGCCGCCGCGCAGAACGGACGACCTCGTAGGGGAAGCGCTGGATGCGGTCGAGACGGTGCTCGCCCTGACCGCCGACTTCGACGCCCGCCAGCAACACGGCCCCATGATCCCCATCGTGAACCCGGCGCTCTGGGAGATCGGTCACGTGGGGTGGTTCTTCGAGAAGTGGACGCTCCGCAACCTCTACGAGGCGCAGAGCATGGTCCCCCACTCCGACGCCCTCTACGACTCGGCGGCCATCGCGCACGACACACGCTGGCGGCTGAGCTTCCCGTCGTGGGAAGAGACGCGGGCGTTCGCGCAGAAAGTGGCACGGGACGCGACGGGCCGTCTCGGACAGGGCGAGCCGGACGCGCTGGAGCAGTACTTCATCCAGTTGGCCACTCTCCACACCGACATGCACGCCGAAGCGTTCACGTACACGCGGCAGACGCTGGGCTTCTCCGAGCCAACGCTGCCGTCGATAGCGTTGCCCGCGCCGCAGTTCGACTTCGAACCGCACGACGTCGCCGTCCCCGGTGGGACGTTCACGCTGGGGGCGGTCGAGGGCGAACTGCCATTCGTGTTCGACAACGAGAAGTGGGGGCACGAGGTCCGCGTCGAACCGTTCGCGATCGCGGCTACCGCGGTGAGCAACGGCGAGTTCCTGCGCTTCGTCGAGTCCGGCGGCTACCGCGACCGCTCGTGCTGGACGGACGAGGGCTGGTGGTGGAAGCAGGCGCTCGGCGCGGAGCACCCGGTCTACTGGCGCAGGGAGAACGACGGCCGATGGCTCGTCCGGCGCTACGACGCATGGGTCCCCATCGACTCGTACGCCGCGATCATCCACGTCAATTGGCACGAGGCGAGCGCGTACTGCACGTGGGCGGGGAGGCGGTTGCCGACAGAAGCAGAGTGGGAGCTGGCTGCAGCGGGCGGCGCCGACGGCGCTCCCAAGCGCCGCTACCCGTGGGGCGACGAGCCGCCGACGCCCGAGCGTGCGAACCTCGACTTCCGGGGCCGGGGCACCGTCGACGTGCGCGCGCTTCCCGCGGGAGACACGCCCCTGGGCTGCAGGCAGATGGTGGGCAACGCCTGGGAATGGACCTCGACAGAGTTCGGGCCGTACCCGGGGTTCGTCGCCGATCCGTACAAGGAGTACTCCGAACCGGCGTTCAGCGGTCACAAGGTACTCCGTGGCGGAGCATGGAGCACGCGCAGCCGCCTGATCCGCAACACCTGGCGGAACTTCTACACGCCCGACCGGCGCGACGTGATGTGCGGCTTCCGCACCTGCGCGGCCTGATCCTCCGGAGGTAACGCTCGTGTACATCGGCCTCGTGACGCCCGCCCCGCCGTACAGCCGGAACGGCAACCGCGTCACGGCGAACCGCTGGGCCGGGATCCTGCGCAGCCTGGGTCATCGGGTCACCATCAGCCAGGACTACGACGGACAGGACTTCGACCTGCTCGTCGCTATCCACGCACTGCGGAGCGCCCGGGCCGTCGCGGCGTTCAAGGCCCGCCGACCGGACAGTCCTGTCGTCGTGCTCCTCGCGGGGACGGACGTCTACGGACCTCTCTACGAGGAGGGCGGCGGCCCCGTTCTCGACGCGGCGGAGCGCGTAGTCACACTCCAACGCCTCGCCGTCGACGAACTGAGGCCGGAGCACAAGGCGAAGGTGCGGACGATCGTGCAGTCCGCCAGACCGACGCCCACGAGCGGTCCCTCCGCGAACGCGCGCCATTTCGACGTGAGCGTCGTGGGGCACCTGCGACCCGTCAAGGACCCCTTCCTCACGGCCAACGCGACGCGCCGGCTCCCTCGGGAGTCCCGCATCCGCGTTCTGCAGATGGGCGACTCGATGGGCCCCGCGATGACCCGTCGCGCGAACGCGCTCGCGGCGAAGCATCCCCGGTACGCGTGGCTGCGCGGCCTGCCTTCGTGGCGCGCCCGGCGGTTGCTCAAGCGGTCCCGGGTGATGGTGATCTCGTCGCTGTCGGAAGGCGGGGCCAACGTGGTCTCCGAGGCGGCGGTCGACGGTGTACCGATACTGGCGTCGCGGATGCCCGGCAACGTGGGGCTGCTGGGCGACGACTATCCGGGGTACTTCCCGGTGGGCGACAGCTCGGAACTGCGGCGCCTGCTGCTCTGCTGCGAGAGCGACCCGACCTTCCTCGACTGCCTGCGGGAAGCGGAGGAGCCGCTCCGCCCGCTCCTCGATCCGCGGCGCGAGTGCGCCGACTGGGCGGCGCTCATCGACGAGATCGCGCCCGGCGCCGGCTAGCGGGCGAGGCGGCGCATCGCCGCCGAAACGAGGTCGACGCCCAGCACCAGCAGCAGGTACCAGATGAGGAGCAGGGTCACGGTCGTGTAGTGGAAGTGGCTCAGGGAGATCCGGAACTCCATGCCGAGGCCGCCGGCCGCAACGAGTCCGACGACGATGGTCGTCCGTATGATGACCTCCCAGCGGTAGAAGAGGTACGTGATGAACCGTGGGAGCGCGGCGGGAAGGATGGCGTACGCAATGACCTGGAACCAGCCCGCGCCTGACGTCCTGAGGGCACGGGCCGGGCGGGTGTCCAGGCCTTCCACGACCTCCGCCGAGAGCTTGCCGAGGATGCCGAAGTTGTGTATCGCGAGCGCCAGCGCGCCCGGAAGGATGCCGGGCGAGAAGATGAAGACGAGGAGCATCGCCCATATCAGCTCGGGCACGGAGCGGCTCAGCGCGTAGGCCAGCCGGACGATAACGAGCCACGCGGTCCAGAACGGGCTGCGGTAGGGGGCCAACTCGCCCGCCATCACGTTGCGCGCCGCGAACATGAACGTGAGCAGGGCCCCGATAGCGGCGATGCCCGCCGCGAGGACGCTCATCGCCAGCGTCACGAGGGCCAGTCGACCAGCCTCAGCCCACTCCGCGCCGTCGAGGTACGCGGGCGTGCCCTCACGGCCCACGCCTGCGAGCTCGCTGAGGAACGACCATGCACGCGAAGCCGTCTCCCCTGAGAAGAAGCCATGGCTTGGCCACGACTGTGCCAGGAAGAGATACGTCCACGAAGCAAGCATAAGCGCGGCCATCGCCAGAACAGAGCCTGACACGAAGGTCAACCCTGGCCGCCTCTCTGTTGCCGCGTAGGCGGCATTCGACGTCGTGCTCATGGCGCAAGCCTCCGCCGGACCTGGGAGCTCCAGAGGTCAACCAGCACCACCATCACTACGAGGACCCAGAGGAACGTCCAGACGCGCGAGTAGGCGAGGTCCTCCAACGCTATCTGCACCTGGAAGCCGAGCCCGCCGAGTCCGACCCAACCGAGCACGGCTGCCGAGCGCAAGCCGCACTCCAGGCGGTAGAACGTGTAGGAGACCATGTCCGGGAGCGCCATC
This sequence comes from Dehalococcoidia bacterium, assembly GCA_965116305.1. GTDB lineage: Bacteria > Chloroflexota > Dehalococcoidia > Lucifugimonadales > Australimonadaceae > Bin16. The sequence goes on from OZ220673.1 coordinate 1,694,953, forward strand.
GGCAGCCGTCCGAACAGGAACACGCGCCACTCCGAAGCCCCGGAGCGGCGCAGGGCGTCCAGTGGCGCCTGCGGCACGTCCTGCAATAACTCGGAGTAGATGCGGCCCAGGATGCCTCCGTAGGGAATGCCGAGGGCCAGCACGGCGGCCATAGGCGAGAGGCCGATGGCGGCAACGAGAAGGAGGGCCCAGACGAGCTCATGGATCGCCCGGAAGAAGGCGAGGAGCCCCCGCGCAGCGCCTATCTGGGTGAGGGCCCCCACCCGCGAGCGCGCCGTCGTTCCGGAAGCGATCACACCCAGCGGGATGCCGATGAGCAGGGCGACCGAGAGCCCGGCGACGGCATAGACCAATGTCTGCCACGCGGCAACTGCGGCTTTCCTGAGGAGGTCCGGCGAGAGGTCGGGCCGGAAGAGCGCGCCAATCGTGTCGGCTATCGCGCTCACGCCGCGCGGTCTGAAGACGCCCTCGCTCCAGTCGATGCCGAGCAGGCTCAGCGCGAAGGCGCCGAGGAGGATGAGCGTGATGGTCCGCCGGCTCTCGATCGCGCGTGTACGCGCCGGGGATGCGGTCGGCTCAGAACTCACTCCGCAGCCCCTCGATCTCGTACAGCTCCTCCAGCATGCGGTCGCGGATGCTGAACGCGGGCACGTCGAACTGCACGATCCCGTTCCGCAGTCCAACGATGCGGTCGAAGAACTCGCGGGCGAGGTCGATCGAGTGGATGCTGGCGACGAGCGTTTCGCCTTGCTCCCCGGTCACGTCGGTGAGGAGGCGCACGACTTCCCTCGCGCGCGCGGGGTCGAGCGAGGCCACGGGTTCGTCCGCCAGGACGACGGTAGGGCGCTGGACGAGCACGCGCGCTATCGCGACCCGCTGCTGCTCGCCCCCGGAGAGGCGCGCGGCGCGCTGGTGCGCGAGGTGCGTGACGCCGACCCGTTCGAGCGCGTGGAACGCAAGACGCTGTTCACGCGGCCAGACCAGCGAGAGCAACGACCTGCCGAAACTCCACTCGCCGAGCCTGCCTGCCAGCACGTTGTGCAGCACCGATAGGTTCGGGACGAGGTCGAACTGCTGAGCGATCATCCCGACGAGCCGCGCGAGCTCCCGGCCGGGCCGGAGGCTCGCGACATCCCTGCCGCGCAGTTCGACGCATCCCGTGGACGGGGCCACCGCTCCTGCGATCAGCCGCAGGAGCGTCGTCTTGCCCGCCCCGCTGGGCCCGATGAGCGCCACCCGCTCTCCCGGTTCGACGGTGAGCGAGAGCGGCGCGAGCACTGTCGTCTCGTCGTAACGCTTCGACACGCCGTCGAGCCGGACGGCGGCCGGCATCGCTGCGACGGACGCTTCGCTACTCGATAATGCCGAATTCGCGCGCAGCATCTTCAATCGCCTGGTACCTGTCGTTGCTCGTGCGGACGAACCGTTCGCCGTTGAAGGACTCGGCGATCTCCTTCGCCTGCCCGCCCCGGTCAACGTCGACGGTGAGCAGCGCGTCGGTGATGTTGTCCAACGCGCCCGCGCCGAACTTGTCGCCGATCGAGGGGTGCGCCACCCAGTGGTAGTTGACGTACGCCGGCGTTCGATAGAACACGTCGACCTTGGACGTGTCCACATCGCCGGCCGCGACGCGCCTCTCCCAGACGGCCTCGCTGAGCGCGCCTGCGTCGAACGAGCCGCCCTCCACGAGCTTCCACGTGAGGTCGTGTGAACCGCTGAAGCTGATGTCGCCGAGCTCCGTCTCCGTGTCGACTCCCGCCTCGCTCAGGTAGTAGCGGGGCATCAGATGCCCGGAGGTGGAGCTTTCGGAGCCGAACGTCACTGTCTTGCCGCGCAGGTCATCGAGGCTGCTGATGCCCGAGCCGGGCGCCGCGACGAAGACGGAATGGAACTCGCCGTCGCGCGCGCGGTGCACGATGGCGTCGGCTTCGGGGACGGCGATCCGGGCCTGCACGCCGGTGAGTGCGCCGTACCACACAAGATGGATGTCGCCCTGCTTGAAGGAGGTGACGACGGCGGCGTAGTCCGCCTGGGGCACGTAGCGCACGTTCAGTCCCGTCTCCTCGGAGAGGTACTCGGCGAGGTTGTTGAAGCGCGCTTCCAATACGCTTACATCCTGGTCCGGGATCCCGGCGATGAGCAGCTCCTGCTCTTCTTCACTGCCACATGCAACAAGCGCTGCCAGCAGAGCGGCAGCGGCCATCAGTATCACGATCTTTCGCATAACTCTCCATCAACCTCGTAATGGGATGCGGCCATGATACCGTCCTGTGATGGATGACAGCCGCTACGATTACAAATTATCATCGAACTATGGACGTAAGTGCGCTGCGAAGCTTTGTCGCCGTGTGCCGCTCCGGCAGCTTCCGGGAGGCAGCCCGTGAACGGCACGTCAGCCAGCCTGGCGTGAGTCGACACGTCCAGCGGCTGGAGGCAGAACTGGGCGTGGCCCTGCTGCTCCGTCAGCGGAAGCACGTGGTCCCAACCGCCGCCGGCAGCAGGCTCTACGCCTATGCTGTGGACACCCTCGCCGCCCACGATCGCATCGTGGGATCGCTCGCGCGCGACGACGCGGCGGTGGAGGGCGAGCTGCGGATCGCGGCGAGCACCGCGCCGGGCGAGTACCTGCTGCCCGGCTTGCTATCGCATTTTACCGAGATATATCCGCGCGTGCGGCCGCACGTTGTCGTCACCGACTCTGCCTCGGCGACCGCGCAGGTCGCGGGCGGCCAGTCCGACCTGGGGTTCGTCGGCATGAGAGTGGCGCACCCATCCCTCGAATGGACGGTGGTCGCCGAAGACGAGTTGGTGCTCGCCGTGCCCGGAAGGCATCCGTTCGCGGGTAGGTCGTCAGTGGATGTGACTGAGCTGAAGGGCCTCCCGTTCATCGAACGGGAACCCGGATCGGGCACATGGACCGGCCTTCGCCGCGCACTGGACGCGGCAGGTATCGGGGAGCCCGGCTACGCCCCGGTCATGGTCGTCAACTCGACTCACGCGACCCTCGCAGCGGTCAACAACGGCTTCGGGTTCAGCATCGTATCGTCGCTCGCGGTTCACGAGCACGAATTCGACCAAGTCTATCCGGCGCGGTTGACCGGCCTCGACACTGCGCGTAGCTTGTACATGGTCACCCGGACCTCGCTCGATTCATCCGTCGCCCAGGCCTTCGCGGACTGGGTGCCAACCCGCCTTGCAAAGGGGCGCGACACCATCGAAGGAAAGACACCCAGATGACCGGCTTGTTCAACGTTACTGTCTGTACGTCGGCCGACGAAGAGCGTGTCCTCGCGGTCGAGGAGATCGTTTGTGGCCTCACCGGTGAACCTAGAACACTGAGTCCCAAGTTCCTCTACCACGAGGACGGCTCCGGCCTGTTCGATGAGATTACGCACCTGGAGGAGTATTACCCCACCCGTATCGAGCACTGGTTGCTTGAGAACTACGGCGCCGAGATAGTCCAGGAGGTACGGCCCCACGAGGTCGTCGAGCTCGGGCCCGGCAACAGCGCCAAGAGCGGTATGCTCCTCGGCCCCGCGCTGCGATCCGGAACACTGCAACGCTACATCCCCTTCGACATCAGTGAATCGGCGGTCCGTGAAGGTGCACGAGCCCTGTTCGACATATACCCGGACCTCGGCGAGATCGCCGCTGTGGTCGGCGATTTCGGGCGACACCTCTCCGCCATACCCCACCCGCGGGGAACGCGCCTCATCGCGTTCCTGGGTTCGACGATCGGCAACCTCTACCCCGATGAGCGGAGCCGCTTCCTGACGGATGTCCGAGGGCTGATGTCCGGGTCTGAAGACGCCCTGCTCGTAGGCGTTGACCTCATCAAGGACACCCGCGTCATCGAGAAAGCCTACAACGACGCCAAAGGCGTGACCGCGCTCTTCAACCTCAACTCCCTGAAGGCGGTCAACGACCTGCTGGACGTCGACATAGACATCAACCGGTTCAGGCACTGCGCGCTGTTCAACGATGAGCACTCGCGGATCGAGATGCACCTGGAGGCTGTGGCCGACGTTGCGTTCACCCTGCCCGCGAGCGGTGAAACGGTCCGCGTTCACGCCGGAGAGACGATCTGGACCGAGAGCTCATACAAGTTCACCAGGGACGGCTTCGCCGGAACGCTGCACGACGCGGGATTCGGCAACGTCCGCTGGTTCACCGACCCTGAGGAGATGTTCGCACTGGCGCTGGCCCGCCCGTGAACCGGCATCATCCTCCGGCGAACGATTCCTTGAGGCCGCGGTACACCGCCGCCACCGCCGCCCACGCCGCCTGCGCCTGTTCCGAACGGATCGCGGTCATCTGCTCGCCCGCTCGATAGCACCACGTCGAGACGTTGGCTATCCCGGCTGCGGCCATCGCCTCCGCAGCCTGGACGATCTCATCTTCACAACCCGCGGGGATCGAGAACGCCTGCAGCCACGCCATGGGCTCTTGCTGGGAATCGCGGCATGCAGCGGCGACTGCGGCGCACGCGTCGTACACGTACGGGGCGACTGGCTGTCCGTGCGCTCGCCATAGGGGCGACACCGCGACGATGTCAGCCGCGCGGGCAGCCGTCATCTGCTCCGGAAGGCTTGGCCCCGGGAGCACGCCCACCGCGGTGCGCAGTCCGAGTCCACGGGCGCTGCCGCACGCGTCCTCCATCAAACGCACAAGGCCCGACTGCAGGGCCGTCCGCCCGTCCACCAGCCCTGCACTCCCCGGCTCATCCACTTCGGAGGGAAGCGATAGCGCTTCCCGGCAGCTATCGCAAACGCATGTCACCTCTGCGGAAGCCATTGGGTCGTCGAAGAACACGGCGTCGGCGCCTGCCTTGGCTGCCGCCTCGGTCCACGTCTGGAGCAGTTCGCGAAACGCAGGTGCGTTGGGGCAGGCCACAGGGACCCGTCCGCTGTCAGGTCTGACCTGCCAGGATTCAGGATGTCGGAGCAGGAAATCGCTGAAGGCTTCACCTGCGAAGAGGCCTCCCAGTCCCCAGCAGTCCAGCCAGGCCTCGAGGCCTGCTGCGTGTGTGGCGTCCACCAGGGCGCTTATCTCGCCGGAGTGAAAGGCCAGGTCGTATTCGCTGAAGGTATGGACGACGTAATCGCACCCGGTCTCGACGATCTCGGGAAGGTCGCGCTCTGTGTAGTGCCGGACGAACCGGTTACCGAGGTACGTGACACCGAGCTTCATACGCGCGTGCGGGTCCTATTCGACGGTGACGCTCTTCGCGAGGTTGCGCGGCTGGTCCACGTCGTTGCCGAGCAGATCAGCGGTACGGTAGGCGAACAACTGCAACGGCACGACGGCCACCATCGGCTGTAGCAGGGGTGGGCACTCCGGTATCCAGAGTGCGTCGTCCGCGTATGCCGCGACTTCCGCGCTGCCCGCCGTCGCAACGGCGATGACCTTCCCGTCGCGAGCGCGCACCTCCGACATGCTGATGAGCATCTTCTCGTACAGCGCGTTACGCGGCGCCACCGCGACGACCGGCGTCTCGTGGTCGATGAGCGCGATCGGGCCGTGCTTGATCTCCGCGGCGGACATGCCCTCCGCGTGGATGTAGCTGGTCTCCTTCATCTTGTATGCGCCTTCGCGCGCTACGGGTTCCATGAGCCCCCGTCCCAGGAAGAGGAAGCGCCGGGCGTTCATGTAACGCCGCGCGACCTCCTCTGCATCGCGCTCCGTCATCTCGATCGTGGCGCCGATCAAGGCGGGCAGGCGCGTGACCTCCTCCACGCAGCGCGCGGCGCTCTCCATGCTCAGGATGTCGCGCTGCAGCCCAAGAGCGCAGGCGGCGAGGTACATCACGACCATCGAGTTGACCATCGTCTTCGTGGACGCGACGCCGACCTCGTGGCCCGCGTGCATGAGCAGGGGGTACTCCACGGCGCGCATGGCCTCGCTCTCCGGCACGTTGGTGATAACGGCGGTGCGTGCACCGCGTATCCGCGCCTCGTGCAGCGCCTGCAGCGTGTCTGCTGTTTCGCCGGACTGGGTGACGCCGACAACCAGCGTATGCCTGTCCAGCACTGGATCGCGATGGAGGAACTCGGCGGCGTTCTCGGCCGACGCCGGGATGCGGGCGAGTGTTTCCACGTAGCGAGCGCCCACCAGCCCCGCGTGGACGCTCGTGCCCATGCCCAGGAACACCACGCGCGTCAGCGCCGCCACCTCCGAGTCGGTCAACGGCAGCAGCATCTCGTCCAGTTGCGCTTTGCCCTGCGAGAACGCGATACGACCGTGCAGCGCGCTCATCGCCGACTCCGGCTGCTCGTGTATCTCCTTCAACGTGAAGTGCTCGTAGCCGCCCTTCGCGGCGGCCCCGCCGCTCACGCCGACGGGATGCAGTGCGCGCGTGGACGGTCGCCCGTCCAGCGTCCGCAGTTCGAATCCCTCCGGTTGCACCACTGCGGACTCACCCGGCTCCAGGAAGATCGCTGTCGACGCATACGGCGTCAGCGCCGGGAGATCGCTTGCGATGAGCATCTCGCCCTCGCCTGTGCCTACGGCGATGCCGCCCGCGTTGCCGATGCGCGCGACGACGATCATCTCCGGCGTACGCGTGTGCATGCAGGCTATCGCGTGTGCGCCGCGCAGACGTCCCGCGGCCACGCGCACCGCCTCTTCGAACGGCAGGCCTTCAGCCAGCAGCTCCTCGATCGTGTGGGGGATAATCTCCGTGTCCGTCTGCGAGAGGAACTGGTGACCGTTCGCGGTCAGCCGCGCCTTCAGATTGGCGTAGTTCTCAACGATGCCGTTATGAACGACCACCACCTCGCCGGTGCCGTCCGTGTGCGGGTGCGCGTTCACGTTGGAGGCAGGGCCGTGTGTTGCCCAGCGTGTGTGGCCGATACCCTGCCGCCCACTGACCGGCTCGTTCTCCACGAGCCGCCGCAGGTTGTCCAGCTTGCCCGCCGCCCGGCGGACGGAGAGGTGGCTGAAGTCGTCCACGACGGCGAGCCCGGCGCTGTCGTACCCGCGGTAGGAGAGGCGCGTGAGTCCGTCCAGCAGGATGCTGGAGGCGTCACGAGGGCCGGTGTATCCGAATATCCCGCACATACGCTGCACAGGAGTGTAGCACTCCGGCCTTCACTGCTGTGAATCGTGACATCTGCCCGTTGTGCGGACGGATCACCCCTGCGTACCCTGTCATGGTGCCGCGGACCCCTGCCTTGCGCTCCCACGGAAGCCCCTGTTGCAGATCGTTGCATTCCCGTTGCTTTGGAATCGCAGCCTGTACGGATCGCCGGTGCGGAGCGCAGCCCGATCGTTGCAGGGACTGGGCCGATTCACGAGAGGGATACGCCTGATGCGGCAGAAAGCGACAGAAAACAGAAAAATCGCCCTCACACCCAGGCAGCTCCCCCCCCGGAGTTGGCGGGTAAGGCTGGCAGGGATAACATCCAGGACGTTAGGCCACGTTGAGACGTCCCCTACGGGGACCCGAGCGGCAGTTGAGGAGGGCAGACATGGCACGAAGTCCAGTGATCGACGCGGACGGCCACATTCTGGAGCGGTCCCAGGATGTGTGGCGGTACATCGAGCCGCCGTTCGACAAGCGCGGCGGCGGACTCTGGGGCGGAGGTCATCCGTGGGATGCCGAGCTGTCCGGGACGCTCACCAACCGCGCGTACAAGGACGGGGGTCTGGAGCCCGAGCGCCAGGTGGACACGTGGCTGCGCATCGCTGACCGGGAGAACATCGAGACGGCGGTCCTCTTCCCCACCGGCTCCGGACACGTCGCCTACATCCCTGAGCCTGCTTGGGCGATAGCGGTCTCGCGCGCGACCAACACCCACTTCGCGGCTGACTACGGCGCAGCGTCGCCGCGCCTCCGCCCTGTGGGTGTCCTGCCCATGCGCGACCCGCATGCAGCCGCGGAAGAGCTCCGCCGGGCCGTTACGGAACTGGGACTGGTCAGCTTCGAGATACTCTCGCAGGGGCTTACGATGGGGTTCGGCGACCCCTTCTACGATCCCATCTTCGCAGAGGCCGAGCGCCTTGGCGTGCCGCTCTGCATACACGGCACGCGCTCCAGGCCGGAGGAGGTGGGTGGCGAACGGTTCAAGACATTCGCCGAAGTGCACACCTACGTGTTCCCGGCGTCCGTCACCCTGCACTTCGTCAGCACCATGGCGAACGGGGTGCTCGAGCGCTTCCCGAAGCTGAAGCTCGCCTTCCTCGAGATCGGTGCGACGTGGCTGCCCTACTGGCTGGACAGGCTGGACGAGCATTGGGAACTCCGCGGCGCACAGGAGATGCCGTACGTCACGAAACGGCCAACGGACGTCTTCCGCGAGCACGAGGTCTACGTGAGCGTGGAGCCGGAGGAGACGATGCTCCCCCAGACTATCGAACACCTCGGAGACGACCACTTCCTGTTCGCATCCGACGTTCCACACTGGGATGCACGGTTCCCGGAGAACCTCGAATACCTCGAGTCTCGGCAGGACATCTCTGCAGCGAGCCTCCGGAAGATCACGTACGACAACGGGAAGCGCCTCTTCGGGCTCTAGTCACCGCTGGGGGACGGCCTTCGGCTCTGCGGGCTGCAGCACCCCGATGTACGGCAGGTTCCGGTAGCGCCCGCCGTAGTCCAGCCCGTAGCCGATGACGAACTCGTCGGGGACCTCGAATCCCACGTAGTCGACGCGCACGTCCGCCATCCGCCGCACGGACTTGTCGAGCATAGTGCAGACGCGCAGGCTCGCCGGACCCTTGGCTTGCAGGTGCTCCAGCAGGTAACGCAGCGTAAGCCCGGTGTCCACGATGTCCTCGACGACGAGCACGTGCCGTCCCTTGAGCTCCGTCGTCACGTCGCGGATAACGTCGATGCTCTTCTCGCGCTCCTCGCCGTAGTGCGTGATCTCCATGAACTCCACCTGCAGGGGCAGGTTCATTGCGCGCATGAGGTCCGCCATGAAGACCACCACACCCCGGAGGATGCCGATGAGCACGGGCTCTTCACCCACGTAGTCCTGCGACAGCTGGGCGCCGAGCTCTTTCACGCGTTTTTGGACGGTCGCCTCATCGAACAACACGCGTTCCGTGCCCTCGACCGAGACCTCCGCGAGCGGCCCGAACCCGTACTTGCCCATCAGTCGCATCAGGTCCCGGCGGTAGAGCAGTTGGACGTTCACTTCCGGATACAGCTCCCGCACGTGCCGGAGCTTCCGGTTCTTCTGGGTGACCAGGTTCTGCTTCATGGTCGTCAGCTCGAAGTACTGGTCGTACTCCGGCAGGTAGAAGTCCGGCGTGAACATCTCCACGACACGGCTCCCGTCCCACCGCAAGGGGAACGAACGAGGTTCGTAGAGGTAGTTGATGTGGTAGTAGTCGAGGAGGTCGGCGAACTCCTTCTCGCTCGGGTGCATGAAGGCCTTGGACGGGGGTGCCTTCTCAGCATCGCCACGGCGGCCCCGACGCCCACGACGTGATCCGCCCCCGCTGCCGTCGCGCTCCAGCGTTGGCGATTCGTCCGATGGCGGGGGCATACCCAGCGCGGCGCGTTCCGCGGTCTGCCTGCCTCGCCCCCGACGCCGTGATGGCGTTCGCTGCGGTGACTCAGAGGCAGCGTCCTGCACGGGTGCTTCACTCGTCTCATCGGAAGCAGGCGCAGCGGCTATGCCGGGCGAACGACGACCACGACGAGGCCGCGCAGCGCGCTGTGGTTCCTCCGGTGCAGCGTCCTGCGCAGGTGCTTCGCTCGTCTCATCGGGAACGGGCGCTGCGCCTATGCCGGGCGAACGACGACCGCGACGGGGCTGCCTTGCGCGCTGTGATTCCTCCGATGCAGCGTCCTGCCCTAGTGCTTCGTTCGCTTCCTCGGAAGCGGGCGCGGCAGCTATGCCAGGTGAACGACGCCCGCGACGGCGCGTCGTGCGCTGCGGCTCCTCCGGTGCGGCAGATGATTCGCTCGCTGCATCGGGAGACGGCGTGGCTTCGGGTGCGACATCCGCCGTACGGCGGCGCGTGGTCCTGCGCCGTCGAGGGCGAGGTTCCGAGTCTTCGGACGGGTCTGCCTGCTGGGGGTCCTGCACCATCTCGTCAGACCTCTCGTCTCAGTGTTGTTGTCTTCATCGCGCGGAGTGCTGTTCCTCTACCTGTACGACGCCGCGCACGTACTCCGCGGTGGTTGCGACGTTGTAGTCCGAGCCGCCCAGCACCAACGCCTCGACTGCTGCCCGGGCCGTGTCCATGGAGGTGTAGCACGGTATCCTGCGCTCCGTTGCCGCGCGGCGTATCTCGAACCCGTCGCGCAGCGCCTGCGCGACCTCTTCAACCGTGTTCAGCACGGCGTCCACCGTCCCGTCCGCCACGACGGAGTAAGCGTTGGGGTATGGCTCTGCAGCCTTGTTCACTTCGGTGACCGTAAGGCCCAGCCCGCGCATCAGCGCCGCAGTGCCCTGCGTAGCGTACAGTTCATAGTCCATCCCGCCGAGCATCTTCAACCACGCAACGGCGTCAGATTTGTCCCTGTCTGCAATGGTGATGAGGATGCGGCCGGAAGGCGGCAGCATGAGCCCCGCTGCCATCAGCGCCTTCGCCACCGCCGGTCGGGTGCTTACGTCTATGCCCATCACCTCGCCGGTTGACTTCATCTCCGGGCCCAGATACGTGTCCACTCCTGCAAGTTTGGACATGGAGAAGACCGGCGCCTTCACGCTTGCCATGGGTGGATCAGGCTGCAGTCCGCCGGTATAGCCCTGCTCTGCTATCGAGTGTCCGAGCATCACGTTCGTCGCCAGCTGCACCATCGGAATGCCGGTGACCTTGGAGATGAACGGCACCGTGCGGCTCGACCTCGGGTTGACCTCGATGACGTACACCGACGACAGCCCGCTGTCGGCGGCAACCGTGAGGCCGAACGGTCTGCTCTCGTTAACGATGACGTACTGGATGTTCATCAGGCCGCGTACGCCTATGGCCAGCCCGATGCGCGCCGTGTAGTCGACGAGCACGTCCCGCTCGTGCTCCGAGATTCCCTCCGCGGGGTAGACCGCCATCGAGTCCCCGGAGTGGACCCCCGCTCGCTCGATGTGCTCCATGATGCCGGGAATCAGCACCTGCTCGCCGTCCACGACAGCGTCGACCTCCACTTCGCGTCCCTGGAGGTACTTGTCGATGAGGATAGGGCGGCCCGGCGCAGCCTCGAACGCGCGAGCCAGGTAGCGCTGGAACTCCGTCATGTTGTCCACGATCTCCATCGCCCGCCCGCCGAGCACGTAGCTCGGTCTCACCACCAGTGGGAAACCGAGCCGCTCCGCTATCGCCGTCCCCTGATCGAGCGAGGTCGCCGTGTCGCCCGGCGGCTGCGGGATCCCGAGGCTCGCCATCAGGTCGCCGAACCGCTCCCGGTCGGAGGCGATGTCTATCGCGTCCGCGGACGACCCGAGGATCGGCAACCCCGCTGCGCCTATCGCCTGGCTCAGGTTGATGGCGGTCTGCCCGCCGAACTGCACGACCGCAGGCGGGTACTCGCCGGCGACGCCCTCGTTCTCGATGATGTCTCGGACGCTCTCCTCGTCGAGCGGTTCGAAGTAGAGGCGGTCGCTCGTATCGAAGTCGGTTGAGACCGTCTCCGGGTTGGAGTTGACCATGATGGAGTTGACGCCCGCGTCGTCCAGCGCCCACGCAGCGTGGACCGAGCAGTAGTCGAACTCGATGCCCTGCCCGATACGTATCGGCCCGCTGCCGATGACGACGGCCTTGTCACCCTGCAACGGTTCCGCCTCGTTCTCCTGCTCGTAGGTGCTGTAGAAGTACGGCGTCACGGCCTCGAACTCGGCGGCGCAGGTATCCACCATCTTGTAGACCGGCCGCAGCCCGAACCCCTGTCGGAGCGAGCGCACTTCCTCGTGCGTACGGCCCATGAGTGTGGCGATGACCTCGTCCGGCATGCCAAGGCGCTTGGCGTCCCACAACAGATCGCGGGAAAGGGGTTCGGAGCGCAGCCGCTCCTCCATCTCGATGATCCGCAGGAGACCGTGCAGGAACCAGGGGTCGACGTGCGTTGCCTGCGCCAGCGCGTCGGGGGTCATGCCCCTGCGGAGCGCCGCGGCCATCGCCCACAACCGCTCATCCGTCGGCTCGAGCGGAAGTTCCTCGGCTGCGAGCCCGTCCCACTCCGGCGACTCCCACAGCAGCGTGCGGCCGCCGAGCTCTATCGAGCGCACCGCCTTCTGCAGCGCCGCCTCGAAGCCGCGGTCTATCGACATCACCTCGCCCGTCGCCTTCATCTGCGTGCCGATGGCCCGGTCGCCGCGCGCGAACTTGTCGAACGGCCAGCGCGGCGACTTGATGACGCAGTAGTCGAGCGCAGGCTCGAACGCTGCCTTCGTGCGCTGTGTCACCGCGTTCGGAATCTCGTCCAGCCTGCGCCCGACCGCGATCTTGGCCGCGACCCGCGCGATCGGGTAACCCGTCGCCTTGGACGCGAGCGCGGAAGAGCGGCTCACGCGCGGGTTCACCTCGATGACGAAGTACTGCATCGGGTCGGGAACGCCGCCCGGTAACACTTCTCCAACGACCGGGTGCGGCGACAGCCCGAACTGGATGTTGCACCCGCCCTCGATCCCGAGCGCCCGGATGATGCGGATGCTCGCGGAGCGGAGCAGCTGGTACTCCTTGTCCGAGAGCGTCTGGCTCGGCGCGATGACGATGCTGTCTCCGGTGTGGACGCCCATCGCGTCCAGGTTCTCCATGTTGCATATCGTGATGCAGGTGTCGGCGGCGTCGCGCATCACCTCGTACTCGATCTCGCGCCAGCCCCGCATCGAGCGCTCCACCAGCACCTGGTGGATGGGGCTGGCGGCGAGCCCGCTGGTGACCACCGTCTCCAACTCCTCCATTGTCGTGGCGAAACCGCCGCCCGTGCCTCCGAGCGTGTACGCGGGCCGCACCACCAGCGGCAGGCCCAGTTCACGCCCTACCCGCATCCCTTCTTCGATGGAGTTCGCGATCTCGCTCGGCGGTGTTGGCTCGCCCAGCCGGTTCAGCAGCGCGCGGAAGAGTTCACGGTCCTCCGCCGTCTTGATCGTCTCGATGGACGTGCCCAGCAGCCGGACGTCGTACCGGTCGAGCACACCCGCCTCATGCAGGGCGACCGCCAGGTTCAGGCCCGTCTGGCCTCCGAGCGTCGGCAGGAGGCCGTCCGGACGCTCCCGCGCGATGATGCGCTCGATCACCTCGACCGTCAGCGGCTCGATGTAGACCGCGTCTGCAACGCCGTCGTCCGTCATGATGGTCGCAGGATTGGAGTTCACGAGGACAACCGAGATGCCCTCCTCGCGCAGCGCCTTGCACGCCTGCGTTCCCGCGTAATCGAACTCGGCGGCCTGCCCGATGACGATGGGCCCGCTGCCGATGACCAGCACTTTGCGAAGGTCGGATGTCGTTTCGTGTGTCTGCACGCTAGCTCTTCACCATGTCGAGGAAGCGGTCGAAGATGTACTCGTTGTCGAGTGGCCCAGGCGACGCCTCCGAGTGATACTGGATCGTCAGCACCGGCAACTCGCGGTGCCGGATACCCTCTATCGTCCCGTCGTTCAGGTTCCGGTGCGTCACCTCGATGGCGTCCGGCAGCGCCTCGTCGGAGACGGCGAACCCGTGGTTCTGCGCCGTGATGTAGACGCGCCCGGTGGCGATGTCCTGCACCGGGTGGTTGCCCCCGCGATGGCCGAACTTCAGCTTGTACGTCTCTGCGCCAAGCGCACGGGCGATGATCTGGTGTCCCAGGCAGATGCCGAGCGCAGGAACCCGCTCGATGACCTCCCGCGCCGTCTCGACGGTTGGCGCGTTGTGTACCGGGTCGCCCGGCCCCGGCGAGAAGACGACGCCATCCGGGTTGTCGCGTAGGATCTCGTCCGCCGTGGCAGCCGCGGGGTGCACGCGCACCCGGCAACCGCGCTGCGTCAACAGTCGCAGGATGTTGTACTTCACGCCGCAGTCCACCACCGCGATGCGCCTGCCGCCCTCCCCGCTCCACTCGTACGCCTCGCCCACGGTTACCCGGTCCACGAAGTTCACCGTGTCGTAGGACGGCAGCGATGCCAGCTCGCGGAGCGCTGCCTGCGGATCGCCGATCGTCAGCACGCCCATCATCACACCGTGGGAGCGGATGCGCCGGGTTATAGCCCGCGTGTCGACGCCCCAGATGCCCGGGATGCCCTCGTCGGCGAGGTACGTGTGCAGCGTCCGCGTCGAGTCGTAGTGGCTCGGCGTCGCCGAGTGTTCGCGCACCACGAACGCCGCAACCTTGATGTCCTTCGACTCGACATCAGCCGCGTTGATGCCGTAGTTCCCCTGCATCGGGTACGTCGGCACGAGGATCTGCCCGGCGTAGGACGGGTCGGTGAGCATCTCCTGGTAGCCGGACATGCTCGTGTTGAAGACGACCTCACCGAACGCGTCGCGCTCAGCCCCGAACGCATAGCCCTCGTACACCGTTCCGTCGCTGAGTACCAGGTACGCCGTCGTCACCGCCCCGCCTCCCCGAACGCGATCTCGCCGCCCGCGATGGTCATACGTACCCTGCCCTGCAGCGTCTGTCCGGCCAGCGGCGTGTTCTTCCCCTTGGACGCGAACCGGCTCACGTCCACCGTCCACCTCTCTTCCGGGTCGAACAGCACCACGTCCGCGGGCGTGCCTGCGGCCAGTGACGCCAGGTCCGCGAAGCGCTCCCCCAGCACCGATGCAGGCCCCGTCGTGAGCCGCGCAACGAGCGTGGGCAGGTCTATCGCGCCCGACCGCACGAGACTCATCAGCGAGCCGAACGCGGTTTCGAGCGTGGAGATACCAACGGCCGCCTCGTCGAACGGCGTCGCCTTGTCCCCGAACGTATGAGGAGCGTGGTCGGTCGCCACGGCGTCTATCGTGCCGTCGCACAGCCCTTCTATCAGCGCATCGCGGTCGGAGCGTGACCGCAGCGGAGGGCTGACCTTGGCCCGCGTTTCATACGCGGCGAGCGTGAGCGATCCGGCTACGCCGTCCGCTGGGCCGTTCGCGCCGAGCACCCACTCGTCCGTCATCGTCAGGTGATTGGGCGTTACCTCCGCTGTGACGCGCAGCCCGCGACGCTTGGCCATGCGCACCATCTCCACGCCGCCCGCCGTGCTGACGTGCGCAACGTGGAAGTGCCCGCCGGTCAGGCCGAGCAGTGCGATGTCCCGCGCGACGAGCGATTCCTCCGCAGCCGACGGATACCCCGCGAGTCCCAGCCGCGAGGCCACCGCTCCTTCGTGCATGCCCAGCCCTGCCGTGATGGAGTGGTCCTCGCAGTGGTCCATCACCGGCAGACCTAGTTCGCCCGCGTAGAGGAGCGCGTGCTCCATGAGCAGTCCTGTTGCAACCGGGCTGCCGTCGTCCGTGAAACCGACCACCCCCGCCCGCGCAAGCTCCTCCATGTCCGTCAACTCCACGCCCTTGCGTCCCTTGGAAACCGCGCCGAACGCCAGCACCCGGATGGGGCCCGCCTCGCGCGCGCGATGTGCGATGAAGTCGACGACCGCCGCCGTGTCTATCGCCGGCGATGTGTTCGGCATCGCACAGACCGTCGTGAATCCTCCGGCTGCGGCCGCGGCGGTGCCCGTCTCGATGGACTCCTTGTCCTCGAAACCCGGCTCGCGCAGATGCGCGTGCAGGTCTATGAATCCCGGCGTCGCAACTAGCCCTTTCCCGTCCACGACGAGCGTATCTGCGGGAGTCGTCTCCGGCGAGTCGGCGATAACGCCGTCCCGTATGAACAGGTCGCCCGTCCGGTCCGACCCCGAGACCGGGTCGATGATCCGCGCGCCGGCGATGAGGATGGACCTGCTCACTCGCTTGCCTCTTCCTGTCCGCCGGTGAGCAGCTGGTAGAGCAGCGCCATCCGCACGGCGACGCCGTTCGTCACCTGCTCCTCGATCTGCGAGCCCGGCCCGTGCGCGAGCGACGACGCGATCTCCACGCCCTCGTTCATCGGCCCGGGGTGCATGAGCAGCGCGCCGGGCTTCGCCCTGTGGTAACGCGCCTCGGTGACCTGCCAGCGGCGCGTGTACTCACGCATGCTCGGCAGCATGCCCGCGCCCTGCCGCTCCTGCTGGATGCGCAGCGCTATCACCGCGTCCGCGTCCTCTATCGCACGGTCGAGGTCGTGCTCGACGCTCACGTCGGGGAGGCTCTCTCCTTCCCCCCCGCGCAGCAGGTCGAGCGGGATCAACGTCGGTGGGCCGCACAGCACGACCGACGCTCCGAGCGCCTGCAGGCCCGACACGTCCGACCGCGCAACGCGGCTGTGCAGCACGTCGCCCACGATGACGACGCGCTTGCCCTCGAGTCCGCCGATGTGATGGCGCATCGTCATCAGGTCGAGCAACGCTTGCGTGGGGTGTGCATGGCGGCCGTCGCCCGCGTTCACCACACCCATCCGTTGAAGGTTACGCGCCAGGAAATATGGAGCGCCGGAGTGCGGGCTGCGTATCACGATGAGGTCCGCATGCATCGCCTGGAGTGTCAGCGCCGTGTTCAGCAGCGATTCGCCCTTCTCCGCGCTGCTGCCGGAGCCGCTGATGTTGATGACGTCCGCGCTCAGCATCTTTCCGGCCTGCTCGAACGAGACGCGCGTCCGAGTGCTCGGCTCCAGGAAGAGCGTCAGCACCACCTTCCCCCGGAGCGACGGCGCCTTCTTGATGCTCCTGCTCAGCAGCTCGCGCATCCCGTCCGCCGAGTCCAGCAGCGCCGTTATCTCCTCCCGTGAGAAGTCGTCCAGGTCCAACACGTGCCTGCGGCGCGGCGGGGTCTCCGTCTGAGCGGCAGTCGTGCTCTGTTCCGTTGCGTGCGCCATCATGCCGACACCGCCTTCACACGCTCCACGATCGCCACCTCTTCTACCCCGTCTATCTCGGTGACCCGCACCTCCACTATCTCGTCGAGCGAAGTGGGAACGTTCTTCCCTACATAGTCGGCCCGGATGGGAAGTTCGTGGTGCCCGCGGTCCACGAGCACGGCGAGCTGCACGATGCGCGGCCGACCGAGGTCCATCAGTGCGTTCAGTGCCGCGCGTATGGTGCGCCCGGTGAACAGCACGTCGTCGACCAGCACCACCGCCTTCCCTTCGATACCGGAGGGCAACTCCGTGGGGCGTACGAGGGGCTGAGGACGGCTCGTCAGATCGTCGCGGTACAGGTTGATGTCGAGCGCTCCGACCGGAACGCTCGCGTCCTCGAACGAGGCGACGGCATCGGCGATGCGCCGCGCGAGAGGTACGCCCCTGCGCCGGATCCCCACCAGCGTCAGTCCATCGAGTCCCTTGTTCGACTCAACGATCTCGTGCGCGATGCGCGTCAGCGCTCGCCGCATCTCCTCGCCGGTGAGGATGAGCCGTCCTTCTGCCAAGAAAAAACCTCTTGCCCGCTGGCAAGAGGTCTCGTCACTCACTGGGGACGTGGCGCGCCCCGAGTCTCACGTTACCTAACCTTGCCAGCCTCACGGGACTGGATTTAAAGGTCGGTTGCGGTGCAGCACCGCAGGGAAAGTATAGGGCTCACGGCCCCGGTCGCGCAACCGCCGCCGAGCTCTGGCCCCTTCCCCTTTGATGGGGGAAGGCTGGGATAGGGGTGATCCGGACGCAGCCCGACGCGAGGCGCAGCCTCCGTCATTCCCGCACAGGCGGGAATCCAGAGTGGCCGGGCAGGCCACGCGGTGGAGCGGCATGCTTGTCATGCTGAGCGAAGCCCGCGCTTGCGCGGCGGGTAAGGGTGTCTAGTGTAGGGGTGCCCCTTGGGGGTGCCCTGCCAGCCCTCACCTCTCCCTCGGGGAGAGAGCCTGCCCTGAGCCTGCCGAACGGGTCGACGCGCTTGCGCGGCGGGTGAGGGTGGGCGGGGGTGGTGAGCCGTCATTCCTGCGGAGGCAGGAATCTCGCAGCCCCGGCGGCGGTGTGGCGGAACCTAATTCTCCGAGAACCCGTGCGAGGGACGGCGGCGACTGCGCCGCTCCAGCTGCTTGCGGGCGTCCTTCAGCAGTTCCAACTCGTCCCAGAGACGGTCGAACGCGGGCTGCTCCAGCAGCTTCTGCTGCACTGACAGGTTGCCCTGGAATATCTGCGCCACCTGGTAGGAGAGCACCTCCGGGTCGTCCGGGAAGTTGACCTCCCGCACGTAGCCGCCACGCGAGGCGACCAGCTGCCGCACGAACGAGGCTGCGTCGAAGCGCACGTTCTCCACCAGCGACGGGTCCACCATCTCGTGGCTTTCGTCTTGCAGGTACTCCACCTCGGCAGCGAGGTAGGCACTGTCCCGCAGGAACTCCCGCACCTTGAAGCGCCGACCGCCCACCGCAACGACGCTCAACCGCCCGCCTCCGGCCTCGCTCGTCGTCATGATGTGAGCCGTCGTGCCGGTCTCGAACGGGGTAACCTCGTTCGTTCCCACCTCGCCGCCTTCCTTGAGCAGCAGGACGCCGAACGGCTCGTCGTTCGCCAGGCACTCGTCGGTCAACTGGAGGTAGCGCGGCTCGAACACGATGAGCGGCAGCTCCATCCCCGGGTACAGGACGACGGCCTGAAGAGGAAAGAGACGGAGGTAACCGGTTTCAGAGTTCTCGGCCATGCGCAGAGTGTACAGACGCAGCCTCGTGCGTCAACCACTCCCGTTCCCGGATCACGGGTCCCCGACCGTGCGGATGTTGATGTCGTTCGGTATGCCGCCCGCGCCGATGCGCGTCGCTCCGAAAACGACGACACGGTCGCCGGGCGCCACTGCGCCGCGTTCGCGGAGTATGGAGAACGCCTGCAGCACCCGCGTCTCGGTGCGATCGGGAAGGTCCGCATGGATGGGGCGTACGCCATAGCAGAGCGCCAGCCCGTTGCAGACCTCGGGGTCGGGCGTGAATGCGTAAACGGGGGCCTTTGGCCGCAGGTGCGAGATCGTCTTCGCCGTGTGGCCGGACTGCGTGAACACCACCAGCGCCTCCGCCTGAAGCTGCTCCGCTACGAAACGCGCGGCCTCAGCCATCGCGTGGGATTCGTCGTGTGGATGCTTGACGTGGAACGGCGTCTCGGCCGTCTCCGCCTGCAGCGCGATGCGGCCCATCGTCGCTATGGCTTCCACCGGGTACTGCCCGATGGCCGTCTCCTCGGAGAGCATCACCGCGTCCGTGCCGTCGAGTATCGCGTTGGCGATGTCGCTCGCCTCTGCTCTCGTGGGGGTGGGGTTGTCCATCATCGATCCCAGCATCTGCGTGGCTGTGATGACGGGCTTCCCTGCCTCGTTCGCCTTGCTGATGATGAGTTTCTGCAGCAGTGGCACCCGCTCCGGTGACACCTCCACGCCGAGGTCGCCCCGCGCGACCATGATGCCGTCCGATTCTTCGATAATCTCGTCGAGGAAGTCGATCGCCATCGGGTGTTCGATCTTCGAGATGATGGGCGACGCTGAGCGCATCTTCTGCAGCAGCTCCCGGCAGGAGCGCACGTCGTCGCCGCTGCGGACGAAACTCATCGCGACGTAGTCCACGCCGATGAACACGCCGTAAGCCAGGTCCTTCCGGTCCTTCTCGGTGAGCGGGTCAGCCGTAACCCTGGAGTCGGGCAGGTTGACCCCCTTGTGTGACGTCAGCACACCGCCCGCAACGACGGATGCGCGCAGGTCGCTCCCGTTCACCTCGGCGACGCGCAACACCAGGTTCCCGTCCGCGATGAGGATGCGGTCGCCCTCGCTGACGTCGCTCGCGAGCCGGGGGTACGGGATCGAGACTGAGCCCTGCGTGGTTGGCACGTCGTCGGACACGACGCGCACCACCTCCCCCGATGTGAGCCGGACGCCATTCGGGTCCTCCACCACGCTTGTGCGCAGGCGCGGCCCCTGGATGTCCTGCATCAGGGCGACGGTGCGTCCGATCTCGGCGCTGATCGCCTTGATGCGCGGAACGGTATGTTCCAGCTCCTCGTGCGTGGCGTGTGAGAAGTTCAGCCGGAAGACGTCCACTCCCGCGGCGATGGCCTGCCGCAGGTGCTCATCCGAGGAGACCGCAGGGCCCAGCGTGGCGACGATCTTGGTGTGGCGCGGAAATCCGTTCATGCACAGTGATGATAGCCCCCGCCGGTTCCCGTCAGGAACCACCTAGTGTGACATCCGCCCCTTACCCCGTCGCCCGGGCGTCCGCTACGCTGTATCTATGACTGCCCCGCTGGCCCGACCTATAGACCGCGTCTATGGCTTGCAGCCGCATCCATCGACAGGACCTATGGCTCCCGCCTCCACTTCCGCTTTCGTTGGCATCCTTGCATCCTTGGTTGCAGGAAGCAGGCCGCGGCCTGGGAAACGGCCCCGACCAAGGATGCCAAGAGTGCCAAACGGCATGACCGTTTCACTCGTACGACACCGACCAAGGATGCCGGTTCCGGGCAGGTTTGGCATTCTTGGTGCGCGCCGTGCCCAGTTAACTCCGGTTAATCAAGGTTGGACAAAGGATGTGGTAAAGTTGCGCACGAGAGGGCGCTTCCCCAACATGGAGCCGGACGCTCCGGTGCGATGCGCCATGGTTCGGGTAAGGCCGCGATGGGCGCGCTTCCCGCATCATCAAGACATACACGGAGGGAGAGCACATGTATGACGTGCTCGTCGTTGGCGGCGGGATAGCCGGGCTCCGCGCCGCGGTAGCGGCGAAGGGCGCAGGCGCATCGGTCGCGCTGATCACCCAGTCGCACCCCACCCGCAGTTACTCGGTTACCGTACAGGACGGCATCAACGCGCCGGAAGGCGCCGAGGAGCGCGACGCCCATCTCAGCGAAACGCTCACGGCCGGGGCGGGGCTGAACGTCGCATCGGTGGTCGACAGCGTCTGCCGGGAAGCGGCAGGCCTCGTCGAGGAGCTCGACCGGATGGGCGTGCCCTTCAACCGGGTCGGTTCGGTCATAGACCGGGCCGGCGTCTCCGGCGACGGTAGCTCCCGGACCGTCTACGTCAACGACATCACCGGCCTCGCGGTCACGCAGACCCTGTGGGAGCAGGCCATCGGCGCCGGAGTGGACATCTTCGAAGAGTGGATCGTCCTCGCGCTGGTCATAGAGAGCGGAGAATGTGCGGGTGTCGTCGCGCTCCAACTCGCCACCGGTGAGGTGGAGCCGTTCCGTGCGAAGGGTGTCGTGCTCGCGACGGGCGGGCCGCGCCGCGCGTTCGAACCCAGCACTGCATCCCTGCTTTGTAGCGGCTCCGGCATCGCGCTGGCGTACAGGGCCGGTGCAACCCTCGCGGACATGGAGTTCGTCCAGTACTACCCCGCGGTGCTGAACGGCAGCCGCCTCGCCCTCTCCCCGCTCCTGCTCGGAGTTGGCGCGGCACTGGAGGATGGCAACGTCCGGCTGAACGGCGCCTTGGATGACGCGCAGGTGGAGGCCCGGTTCCCCGACACCCTGCACCGCGTGGAAGCGCTCTCCGGCGTGAACATGCTCAAGGAACCCGCGCCGGTGCATTCCGCGATGTCCCGGCTGCTCGGCGGCATCGACGTAACGGTGCAGGGAGAGTCGTCTCTGGCGGGACTCTTTGCGGCCGGGGAATGTGCGGGCAACGGCTTCCACGGCGCGCGGGGGCTGGACGGCAATTTCCTCCTCGCGTCGATCGCCTCCGGCAAGAGTGCCGGGCTGGCGGCAGCGGCGCAGGTGCGCCCGTTCGGCGACAGCGCGGTCGGCGAGCAGGCCGCCGGTGCTGTGCGCTCGGAGTTGGACGCTGCGCTGGGCCGTCCCGGCGGCGCGCCCGTCTCCGCCCTGCGAAGCGAGCTTGCTTCGCTCATGCATGAGAAGGTCGGCGAGAGCCGGAACGCCGGTGGCCTGAACGAAGCCATCCAGCGCATCCGGGCGATGCGCGAGGAGCACGCCCAACTCGGCGCGGGCTCCGGCGCCCGCGACTACAACTTCGGTCTCGTTCAGTACCTCGAATTGGGAGCACTGTTGGACGTCGCGGAAGCCATTGCCGTCAGCGCCTCGGAACGCACTGAGAGCCGTGGCGTCCACCAGCGGACCGACCACCCGAAACAGGACGACGCTCAGAGCACCCGCCTCCAGGTCACGAAGGGCGAGAGTGGAGCGCAGGTGAGCAGGGAAACCACGCCCGCCTCGTAGGGCGTAGCGAGCGGAGATCCGCAGAGAGGAGACGCGCAGATGGAGATCACCTTCAAGTTCCAGCGCGGAGGCACGCGGGCACAGCCCGAGTACGTCGACTACCAGATAGACGTGCCGCCTGAGATGACTGTCTTCGATGCGCTCGTGGCCGTGCGCGAGACCCAGGACGGCACGCTCGCGTTCCGCGGCAACTGTTCCGTCGGCTTCTGCGGCGACTGCACCCTGAGCGTCAACGGCGCGCAGAAGGTCACCTGCCTCGTCACCGTCGGCAAGACGCAGAAGGACGGCGTCATCACCGTTCAGCCCATCCGGTACGCGCCGGTGGAGAAGGACGTGATGCACGACATGCGGAAGTTCCTCTGGGACAAGGTGGACGTCTTTGCTAAGGGCGTCGTTCCGAACGGCGGCCACCCGGTTACGGACGAGGAACTGCGCCCCGTCCGCAAGGCGATGCGCTGCACCACCTGCGGTCTCTGTGACGAGGGGTGCACGGTGATTGACGTGAACCTTGACTTCTACGGCCCTGCCGCGCTCACCAAGCTGTACCGCTTCGCGTTCGACCCCCGCGACGGCATCACCGCCGAGCGGCTGCGAGAGGGCAGCGAGGTCCACGGCATCTGGGACTGCGTGCACTGCTGGGAGGCGACCGAGCACTGCCCGTTCGGCCTCGAGCCCACCCACCTCATCATGGACACGCGGGACCGTGCCATCGCGCACGGCATCAAGTCCGGCTACGGCAACAAGATGCTGGAGCGCCACTACGACGCGTTCGAGGAGTCCATCTCCCGCAAGGGCTGGCTCGACGAGCGCTCCGTTGCGCTCCAGACATACGGAGGTCTCATCAAGGGAGGCCTCCACACGCTGCCGCTGGGCCTCCGTGCCCTGAGGAAGGGCAAGGCCACCCTGAAGCCTCACTACAAGCGACCCGGCGCTGACCGGATACGCAAGATATTTGACCGGTACAACCGCGCCAACGCAGGTCTGCGAAAGGAGAAGCAGCGATGAGCCACCGGTTCGCCTTCTACCCCGGATGTGTTGCCAAGGGCTTCTGCCCGGAGCTCTACGAGTCGTTCGTGCGGGTCGCAGCCGAGTTCGACATCGAAGTGGAGGAATTGAAGGACGTCGGCTGCAGCGGCGCGGGGCTTATCCCCGCCGAGATATGCGACCCCATCAACGCTCGCACGCTTGCCAAGGCGGAGGCGATGGGCCTCCCGTTGCTCACCATCTGCAGCACCTGTCAGGGCGTCATCGGCGGGAGCGCGCTCCGGCTGACGGACCCGGCCTACCGCGCCCGCATCAACCGCGAGCACCTGGCCGATGAAGGGCTCGAATACCAGGGCACGACCGACGTGAAGCACTTCCTGTGGGCGCTCGTCGAGGATGTGGGGCTGGACGTCGTCCAGAGCAAGATCAAGCGCCCGCTGGACGGCCTCGGTTTCTCCCCCTTCTACGGCTGCTACCTCCGCCGCCCTATAGACGTCATCCAGCGGCCCGAGCGCAAGCTCTACCTCGAACAGGTCACCGAGGCGCTCGGCGGCACCAACGTGGACATCAGCGGCAAAGGCAAGTGCTGCGGCTTCCCGTCGCTCACCGCCAACGAGGAGAACGCCTTCGCCATGACCGCGAAGCACCTCGGCGAAGCGGTCGACAAGGGCGCTGACGCGATGGTCTTGCCCTGCCCGCTCTGCCACCTCGAGATGGACGGCGAGCAGAGCGCGGTGGAAAAGGCGACCGGGCGCCGCTTCGACCTTCCCATCCTCCACCTGCCGCAAGTCGTTGGCCTCGCCATAGGCCTCGACCCCAAGGAGTTGGGCCTCTCCCGCCACATGGCCTCGACCAAGAAGTTCGTTGCGCAACTCCAGCCGGTAGGCTCACTCGTCGGGGCCGGAAGCTGACCTACGCGTCAGATGAGACGTTACCTCTGCGGGCTGCCTGCTTCAGGCAGCCCGCAAGCATGAGGCGCACGCCTGTCCGCTTACCGCGCCACCCCATCTCGGTTAACATACCCGCATGGCTGGCGCTAACCCCTTCTCGGTCAACAACACGCGTATACGCAGGCTCACCGTCGACGGTGAATCACTCGTCGAGAAGACGATCACTCGTAACGCGCCGCTGTCAGTAACTTCCGCCGAACTCAAGGCGGAGATGGACACCTACCGCGAGCAGCTGACCGCTGCGGGCGTCCCGATGCCGCGCGTCGCCGAGAGTCACGTCACGGACGGCGCCATCGTCTACCTCTGCGAGGACGGTGGCCCCAACCTGGTCGAGCGGTACGAGCAGCCCGACCTGCTCACCGATGGCCACGCGGACGTGCTGACGAGCGCCATCGGCATCATCAAACGCGCCATCGACGCCGGGCTCGCCATCGACCCGCACATCAAGAACTTCGTGGGGCAGGATGCCGACCTCACTTACGTGGACTTCTCACCGCCGCTGACCACGGCCTACGTCGAGGCGCGTTGCGCGGTCGCCAGAGACACCGAACGGGACATCCTGCGGGAAAACTTCGCCTACTTCACGCCGTATTTCCTCCCCTACCACTTCGCCGGAGACTTCCTGAACGTCGACCCCTCGGCGGACAGGCTCTTCCCCACTCTCCACACACTGCTGACGGATACCGAACTCCTCTCCGGCGTCCCGCTCGCAGAGTTCGTCTCTCAGGCCCGCGCCATCCGCGCACTGGAAGACCGCCGCCTGCAAGAGCGGATCTACCTGATCTAGGCTACGCAACAGTCTGCTGACGAGGGGCCTCCGGGTATCCTGAACGCAACGCCCACTCGGAGGGAAGCACATCGACCCGCTGAACGGCAGCTTCTGGGGCAGCCTCGGCCTTCTCTCTTGGGGCATCGCGGACTATCTCGCCCGCTCGGTCGCGGTCCGCGTCGGGAGCATGAGCACCGCCGTCCTCATCCAGGTGCTGGGGCTCGCGCTGCCGCTGCCGTTCGTGCTGGCTGGACTCGCCGCGAACGGGCTCGATGCGGACTGGGATGCAGTGGCGCTCTGGGCCCCTCTGAGTGCAGCGTGCCTCGGCCTCGCCTACCTCGCCTACTACACGGGCCTGCACCGAGGCTCCGTATCCGTGGTCACGAGCGCGGCATCGGCCTGGCTCGCGGTGACGGTAGCGGTGACCGTGCTTTTCTTCGGAGAGCACATCACGCCGCTGCAGCTCGTCCTCATGGGCGGGGTGCTTGTGGGCATCCTCATGCTCTCAGCTCAAAGGTCCAAGCGCTCCGGTGGCAGCGCAGGTGTGCTGTGGGGTCTCGGCGCTATGGTCGGCTTGGGAATCGCGCTCGCGCTCCTTGACCGTGTCACCGAGGCGTCCGGCCCGATGCTTGCCGTGCTCATCGTGCGAACGCTCTCCATCGTCCCGGCTTATCTCTTCACCCGCTCGCGCGGTGAGGTCATCCGGCTGCCGAAGGGATGGGACGGCAAGCGCCTGCTGCTGGCGGCGGCAGTGCTGGACGCCGGGGGTTACGTCGGCTACAACCTGGGTGTCGATGCAGCGCCTGTGGCCGTCGTCGCGCCGATCACAGCCGCACATCCCGTCGTAACTATCGGGCTGGCCATCGTGTTGTTGCGCGAGCGCCCGCGCTCGCTGCAGTGGGCGGGCGCGGGCGTCACCATAGCGGCGGTGATTGCGCTGAGCGCGGTCGCGGCATAGCCAACCCGCACCAAACCTGCCCCGAAGTCCGGGGCAAGGTACAATCCCGGCCTACCATCTATCCGGAGGCAGAGCGATGCTCGTTCTCGTAGTGAGTGTGAAGGTCAAGCCGGGGCGCGCGGACGATTACATAGCCGCGGTCCAGGCGGACGGAGAGGGAACGCACGCGAACGAGGAGGGCAACTTCCAGTTCAGCTGCGTCCGTGACCAGGCGGACCCCGACCGCTTCTTCCTGTTTGAGGTGTACAAGGACGAGGCGGCGCTGGAGGCGCATCGCGGCATGCCGCACTTCCTGAAGTACCGCGAGGCAACGGCGGATATCTACGCCGAGGAGACCGTGCGCCACATGTGCACCAACGTCTTCCCTCCCGACTCCTGGTGGACGTCCTGAATCGCTCGTGAGGCCTGAGCGCTGGCCGTTCTTCTACGGCTGGGTCATAGTCGGGGTTGCATTCGTCTCCTCCGGCATCGGTTCCGGAGCGGCGATCTGGGGGCCGAGTGTCCTGCTCCTCCCGATGACCGAAGAACTCAGTTGGTCACGGGCTGAGTTCTTCTCGGCGTTCCTAGTTCGAGAACTAATCATCGGCCTGGCGGCGCCGTTGGTCGGGCCGCTGTACGACACGAAACACGGGCCGCGCGTGCTCGCGCTGGTGGGCGCAGTGCTGCTCGGTCTGTCGATGGCGCTCATCCAGAACATCACGGAACTGTGGCAGTTCATCGCTCTCTTCGGCGCACTGGGCGGAATAGCAGAGCTGGGAGGCGGTTTCTTCATCTCCCAGGCGCTCGTGCCCAAATGGTTCGTACGGAAACGCGGGCGTGCGCTCGGTATCTCAATCATGGGCGTCGGACTGGGAGCCCTTGTCTTCCCCACTGCCATCTCCATGCTCATCGATGCTGTGGGCTGGCGCGAGGCATGGATGTGGTTCGGCGTGGGCGTCGGCAGCATCGCGTTCGTGCTCGCGTTGCTCCTCCGCACGAATCCGGAGGATGCGGGACTGCTGCCGGACGGCGGCCCAACCCGCGAGGCCGGTCGGCCTCGCGCTGAACCGGTGACCGACGAACGTTCGCTGACACGCCGGGAGGCGCTCCGAACACCGGCGTTCTGGTTGCTGCTCGCAGCGTTCAGCCTTGTTGGGCTCGGCATCACCGGCTTCCAGAGCAACTGGCACCCTTTCCTCGTGGAGACCGGGTTCGGGCCCGCAGAGGCATCGTTCGGTATCGCTATCTACGGACTCGTGTCAGGGCTGGTGCGGCCCGGCTGGGGGCTGCTCGGCGAGCGCTATCCGGCCCGCTATCTCCTGGGGGGTGTCTCCGTCGCGACTGCCGCGCTCATTATGGTTTTTCTGAACGTGCGGGGGATGGCCGCGCTGGTACCTGTCATGTTCATGGCCGGTTTCATCATGGGTGGCTACCTCATCCTGCGTGCTCTGCTGACCGCCAACTACTTCGGCAGAGCACACCTCGGTGCGGTGAACAGCCTCTTCAGACCGATCGTCATGGGCACGGGCGCGGCGGGGCCGATCCTGTTCGGCGCGCTCTACGACTTGCAGGGCGGTTATACGCTCGCGTTCCTCACCGCCGCTCTGGCATGGGGAGCATCGGGCGTTATCGTGCTGCTGGCGAAGCCTCCACGCGTTCGTTGAGTAACCGCGCGTATAGAAAGAGAACGCGCTACAGAACTCGTGTCATACGCACGGAATGGAGGAAATCGCTTCAGCATCGATCGGTATCTTGTGTAATTCACATAGGCATATGCTATGGTTAACCAACATAAAATCAGGCGGTTATGCCTGCCGGCACGAAAGGTGGTCCATGCGCCCTGGACTCGTTTTCATAGGCCTCTTCGCCCTGCTCATGGTCGTGTACTTCAGCTTCCAGAGCACGCTTGGCACCGTGACGACCATCGTGCTCCAGGCAGCTATCGTACTTGCGCTCCTGGGCTCCGCGCTCTGGCTGCGGAAGCGGTTCTCGCCCCCTGAGAGCTAATGCTCAAGCACAGCTGGCAAGTATCCGTTTCACTTCCATGAGTTCTCTACTTGTCTAGAAATCGACGGGCAGTGTCGAAACAGTCCCGCTGGTAACGTCGAGTACGCGCACCACATGGTTGTTCGTGTCTGCCACGTATATCTTTCCGCCCCATATGCTCAATCCGCCCGGTTCATGAAACCGCGACGATATAAACACTCCGTCCTCATAGCCAGGCTCCCCAGTGCCTGCCATCGTTGCGACCGCAAACGTCTCCGTTCCCACACGCTTGATCTTGTTGTTGTACGTATCCGCGACGTAGACGACTCCCCCCTCAACCGCAACGCCGAGCGGATGCTGCATCCGCGCCGACGATGTGGCCCCATCCATGTCGCCGAAGTCGAACAAACCCGTGCCGACCAGTGTAGTGACCTGGTGCGCAGTGATGAGGTCGGCCTGGCGTATAGCGCTCGTCTCGCTGTCCGCGAAGAAGAGCACACCATCCTCATCGGCAGCGATGCCGCTGGGCTGTGCAAGCAGCGCATCTTCGGGTGGCCCATCAATGATGCCTTCGCCACCGGTGCCTGCGGTCGCCTGCACCAGGCCGTTCTCCAGGTCGTACATCCACAACTGGTGGCTGCCTGCCATCGCGATGAAGAGCCGTCTCCCGACGAGTGCCACGTCCCACGGCGAACGCAACGGAACCGTTGGCCCAGGTCCGCCATCCACGCGTCCAACCCCGCGATCGCCCGTACCGGCCACGGTCTCCACCACTGCCATCTCCAGATCGACGGCGCGGATGGCGTGGTTGCCGGTATCAGCGATGTACAGCACTTCGCCTGCCAGCGCCATGCCCTGCGGGTTGCTGAAGCGTGCGCCTTCCGGTACGCCGTCCGCGAAACCCTCGTCCCCGGTGCCGATAACCGTCTGTATCTCACCATCCGGGTCGGTAACGAGTACGCGGTGATGGCCGGAGTCCGCGATGAATAGCCGCTCTCCGACAGGATCGGTGAGCACCTTGCCGGGGTAACAGAGCACGCCGGAACGAGGGGCCTCCATGTCGTACACCTGTGGCCCGGGCTTGAGCGTTCCCTCGGCGCGAAAGACATCCAGCATCTTGCGGATCAACTCCGCGCCCTGCTCGAATCCCAGCTCACCTTCCACTTTCCCGATGACTCTGCCAGCGGGGTCCACGAACATCAGCGTCGGCCAGGCGCGCACGGCGTACTGCCGCCAGGTCTCCATCGAAGCATCGTTGAGCACGGGGTGGCGTATCCCATAGCGCATAACGGCCTGGCGCACGTTCTCCGTAGCGCGTTCCTCGTCG
Organism: Dehalococcoidia bacterium; assembly: GCA_965116305.1. Lineage (GTDB taxonomy): Bacteria > Chloroflexota > Dehalococcoidia > Lucifugimonadales > Australimonadaceae > Bin16. The sequence goes on from OZ220673.1 coordinate 1,723,999, forward strand.
AACTTCGCGGTATGCACGCCCACCACTGCGAGCTCCTCCGGGAATTCGCGCTCCAGCCGGCGCAGCGTCGGCAGCAGATGCATGCAGTTGATGCAGCAGTACGTCCAGAAATCGAGCAGCAGCAGTTTCCCTGCAAAGTCGGACAGTCGCAGCGGGCGGTCCGTGTTCAGCCAGTCCGCATCCGTGGGGAATTCGGGCGCGTTCACCCTTCCGTAGTCAGTCGTCATGGGGGAATTGTACCGCGCCGTTCCCGGTGCACCCCGCTCCCGGCATGCTCTGCGCTATAATCGAAGCCCCATGACCGAGTACGAACCAGTCATCGGCCTCGAAGTGCACGCGCAGCTGCGAACCGACAGCAAGATGTACTGCGCGTGCCCCGCCGACTATCAGGACGCCGAGCCCAACACCCGTGTCTGTCCGGTGTGTCTCGGGCTGCCCGGCTCTCTGCCCGTCATCAACCGAGAGGCGATCCGCTCCATCATCATGATCGGGCTGGCGCTGCACTGCAGCATCGCGCCCCACAGCAAGTTCGACCGCAAGAACTACCCCTACCCCGACCTGATGAAGGGGTACCAGATATCCCAGTACGACCTCCCCCTCTGTTCGGATGGCTACCTGGACGTGAGCGTGGATGGCGAGCGCCGCCGGGTCGGCATCGAGCGCGTCCACATGGAAGAGGACGTCGCCAAGCTGAGCCACCTGAGCGACCCTGCTACCGGCGAGGGCTACTCGCTCGTGGACGTGAACCGCTCCGGCGTTCCGCTCGTGGAGATGGTCAGCCGACCCGACATCCGCTCCGCGGAAGAGGCCCGCCAGTACCTCATGTCCTACCAGTCCATCCTCCGTTACCTCGGAGTCTCAACCGCCAACATGGACGAGGGCTCGTTCCGGTGTGACGCCAACGTCAGCATCCGCCCGAAGGGCAGCGACACATTCGGCACGAAGGTCGAGGTCAAGAACATGAACTCGTTCCGCTCGGTCTTCCGTGCCATCGAGCACGAGGTAGAGCGCCAGGCGAAGGTGCTGGAGTCCGGCGGACGCGTCGTGCAGGAGACGCGCGGCTGGCTGGAGGACAGGGGCGTTACAACCTCGCTCCGCAGCAAGGAAGAGGCGAACGACTACCGCTATTTCCCGGAGCCGGACCTGCCGCCGCTCAACGTGGACCCCGCATGGGTTGCCGAGATAGAGGAACTGCTGCCGGAACTCCCGGAAGGCGCAGGCAACGCTTCGTCGATGAGTACAGTCTGCCGGTCTACGACGCCACGCTCCTTACCGCAACACCCGGCCTGGCCGATTACTACGAGGCCACGGTGCGGCACGCCAGAGCGAAAGGCGGCTCGGACGCGACGGCCAAGGCCGCAGCGAACTGGACGCTCACTGAACTGGGACGCCTCGCCAACGAGACGCACACCGACATCCACGAATCGCCCGTGACACCGGAGCGTCTCGCGGAGCTGCTGGGCATGCTGGAGAGCGGAGCGCTCGGCACGCCGCAAGGAAAGCGCGCCATCGAGGAGATGTTCCACACGGGCAAGTCCGCGAAGGCGGTCGTGGCCGACCTCGGACTCGTCCAGATCTCGGACTCGAGCGCACTCGCCGATGCGGTCGCTCAGGCCATAGACGGGAACCCCCAGGCGGTTGCAGACTACCTGGCGGGGAAGGAGACCGCGGCCAAGTTCCTCGTGGGACAGGTGATGAAGGCGACGCGCGGCAACGCCAACCCGTCGGTCGTGGCCGGGCTCATCGTCGAGCAGTTGGACACGATGAAAAGCTAGGGGGAGCAACTTGGGGACCTACATCAGTTTCGCAGTCATCATCGTGGTTGTGCTGCTCGTGGCGAGCATCCTCATGCAGGTGCGCGGCGCGGGAGGCGGCCTCTTCGGCGCAGGCTCCATCCAGTCCTACCGGACGCGGCGTGGGGTTGAGCGCACGCTCTTCCAGTTCACCATCGGACTGGGCGTCATCTTCGTCATCCTCGCGGTCCTCAACCTGACCATCACCTAGCCCCCAGCGACGCGAAGTAGTCCTCCAGCCGCCGCTCACCGACTACAGGCGCGACCATGTCGACCGCCGACTCCGCGATACGGTAGACCGCCGAGTCGTACCCGTGTCGTCCCGTGAACCGTCTGAACGCGGCCCGCAACTGCGCCCGCCACAGGTAGGAGAAGCGCACTTCCGCCTCTCCGGCAGCGGTCGCAGCCATCCCGCCTATCTCCTCCCAGGTCAGCACTTCCGGCCCGCCGACGTCCACCTCCTCTTCCCGGCTTTCCAAACCATCGACGAGCGCCTTCGCGACGTCCGCCTCGTGAACGGGGTTCGTCTGCGCCTGCCCCGTGCCAACCATCGACAGCTTCCCGCGCTTCCGTGCACGCTCCACCAACGGGGCGAGCCGCGCGAACGTGACAGTGGGCCGCACGATGAGGTGGTCGATGGAGGACAGGCGCATCGCGGCGGCGAACGACTCGTGCGCCCGGACATACTCCATCATGCCGAGGAAGCGCCCACCGTACACGGAGACGTACCCGAACCGTCGCACGCCCGCTTCCTCAGCCTCACGCAGCAGGCTTCGATTGCCTCCGTCGTCCACTGCAAAGAACGCCTCGGCCTTGTAAGTGAACAACCTCGACGCGAAGCTCGCACCCGCGCACGAGACGACGGCGTCCGCGCCTGCGCACGACCCTTCCAGCGTCCGCGGGTTGAGCAGGTTGCCGACGAATATCTCCTCCGGCTCCGTGGTCAGGCGTGCGGGCTCCCGGACCAGCACGCGGACACGGGTGCCGCGGGACTGCAGTTCGCGCACGACCTCTGCACCGATGGCGCCGGTTGCGCCCGCGACGACGACGAGCGGAAAACTCACAACCCCAGCTTTTCCGGGTTCAGGATGCCGTTGGGGTCGACCGCACGCTTGAGCCGACGGGCGAGCAACAGCGCATCGCCCCACTCCCGCTCGGCCCAGCTGCCGAGCTTCACGCCGAGGCCGTGGCAGTACTCGACGCCTCCGCCGAGGCGCAGCGCCTCCTCCAGCATCGCGTCGACCGCCTTGCGCAGCGCCGCAGCAGCGCCCTCACCCTCAGCCTCGCCGTGGGGGACGCGCACGAACACGGAGAAGAGTTCCGGGTGCGTCCAGACGGCAGACTCTCGTATGTCGAGGCCGTGGCGTGCCGCTACCTCCTCGCAGTAACGCTTGTAGGCGAGCACCCGCGAGACGGGCATCGCGACGTGCAGATAGTCGGCGTACCGCCAGCGCTGCTCCTTCCAGCGCTCGGTGGGGCGCAACGGGCGTGTGTGGTCGCGCCAGCGTTCGGCGACGGCGTGCCGCGTCTCCCAGTACTCGCGTGTCGGGCCGGGGCCGAGATCGCGCCCGCCCGCCGCCAGCGCCTCCGCCATCGTGCGGTTACGCTGCGCTTCCACCTGCTCGCGGTAGCCCTCGAAGCCGAGGTAGAGGATGCACGGCGCGGCGTTCTCCGGGGTTCCAGGCTCCTCGGTGAGATCGATCAGCGCCGGCACCAAGCCGATGTCGAACAGCCGCGTGACGACCGGATACCCCTGCTCGAACGTGTCGAACCCGACCGACGCGAACTCGCGCACCTCCGGCAGGGCACGCAGGTCGATCGTGGCTTCCGTGATGACGCCCATCGTGCCCTCGGCCCCGGCGAACAGCCCCTTCAGCATCGGGCCGCTGCTCTGCCGCTGGATGGCCCGCGTCCGCACGACCTCGCCGCTGCCAAGCACCACCTCCAGCGCCCGCATCTGCTGCCCCATCGAGCCGTACCTGCTGGCACGGTAGCCGACGCTGTCCGTGGAGATCGCGCCGCCGACAGTGGCGATCGGCACACTCCAGGGGTCGTGCCCCAGCATCATGCCGTGCTCGCGGGCTGCGGCGTCGAGGTCGGCGAGGTAAACGCCGGGCTGCACGCGAGCAGTCCTGTCCTCGCGGCTCACTTCGACGATGCGGTCCATGCGCCGCAGATCGAGCGCGATGCCGCCACGCACGGGCACGACCGCGCCCATGACGCCGGTGCCGCCGCCGTACGGCACGATCGGTATCCCGCGCCCCGACGCGAAGGTGACCACCGCCGCGACCTCCGCCGTAGTCGCCGGACGCGCAACCGCGCCCACCCGCGCCTGTTCCAACTCCGAGCGTCCGTCCAGCCGGTGGGCCGTCACGGCGTCGAACGACAGCCGCTCGCGTGACTCGTCGTCGGTCAGCACGTGCCCCGCGCCGACGATGGCGGCTAGGGCGTCGCGAAGGTCGGTGGTGGAAGCAGTGCTCATGCCCACAGGCCAGCCTACCCGACGACGCGCCAGGTGGTGCCGGTCGGGGAGTCCGTGAGCTCGATGCCCATCGCGGTGAGCCGGTCGCGGACGGCGTCGGCGCCGGTAAAGTCGCGGGCGGCACGCAGGGCGGCACGCTCCTCGACGAGCGCCTCGACCCGCGTAGCGAGGTCCGCATCGACCGAGGTCTCGCGCTCCTCCAGCGTCAGGCCGAGCACGCCGGTCAACTCCCGGAGCGTCTCCTGCGCCAAGGCGACATCATGGCCTTCCGTGGAGCCCCGGTTGATGTCTCGGGCCAGGTCGAAGAGGGCGGCGACCGCCTGCGGACTGTTGAGGTCGTCGTCCATCGCCTCGATGAAACGCGCCCGCGCCTCCGAGGGATCGAGCGCGTCAGCAGCGCCGGGATTGGGCTCCGCCGACGCCGCCTGCCGGAGCCGTCCGGCTGCGCGTTCCGACCCGGCGAGCGCTTCGTCCGAGTAGTAGCCGGGGCTGCGGTAGTGCGCGTTGAGCACGGAGAGACGGATGGCGTCCGCCGAGTAGTGCTCGAGCGCGTCGCTGATGGTGACGAGATTGCCGAGCGACTTGCTCATCTTCTGCGCGTCCATGTTCAGCAGGCCGTTGTGCAGCCAGAAGCGGGCGAACGGGCGGATGCCGGTGAACGCCTCGCTCTGGGCGATCTCGTTCTCGTGGTGGGGGAAGATGAGGTCCTGCCCGCCGCCGTGGATGTCGATGCTCTCTCCGAGGTAGCGCAACGCCATCGCGGAGCACTCGATGTGCCAGCCGGGACGTCCACCGCCCCACGGGCTCTCCCACGACGGCTCGCCGGGCTTGGCGGACTTCCAGAGTGCAAAGTCCATGGGGTGCTCCTTCTGCACACCCGGCTCGATGCGGGCTCCCGCCCGCATCGCGTCCAGCGAGCGGTGGCTGAGCTTGCCGTACTGCTCGTCGCTGCGGACGCGGAAGTAGACGTCGCCGTTGGACTCGTAGGCATGTCCGGAGTCAATGAGGCCGGAGATGAGCTCGATGATCTTGGGGACCTCCTGCGTGGCGCGGGGGTACTCGTCGGCCTCGCGGATGTTGAGGGCGGCCATATTCGCGAAGTAGTCGGCGATGTGCTGCTCAGCGAGCGCCTCGACAGTCGTGCCCTCCTGGGCTGCGCGGTCGATGAGCTTGTCGTCGATGTCGGTGAAGTTCTGGACGCGGCGGACGGTGAAGCCACGGAACTCCAGGTAGCGGTGGAGCACGTCGAAGACGATGTAGCTCATCGCGTGGCCTACGTGCGAGGAGGAGTACGGGGTAACGCCGCAGACGTAGATGCGGACCTCGTCGCCGGCGGGCTCGAAATCGCGCTTCTCGCCGGTGAGGGTGTCGGAGAGTTTCATGGATTGCCGTCTGTGATGGATGCCACGGCCATGGCCGCTGCGCCCGTCTCGGAGCCGGTGTACCCGAGGCCATCCTCCGTGGTGGCCTTTATGCTCACGGCGGAGAGCCCCACTCCAAGCGAGGCGGCGATGGCCCACCGCATGGCCGGGACGTACTCCGAGAGATGGGGGCGCTGGAGAACGATTGTAGCATCGACGTTGACCACACTCCATCCGGCGCGGCGGAGCATGGCGACAGTGCGCTCGAGAAGCGACGTACTGGTGACACCCTGCGGGACGGAAGGGTCGTCCGACTTGAAGTGCGTGCCGATGTCGCCGAGGGCCGCCGCGCCGAGCAGGGCGTCGATGATGGCGTGTGCGACGACGTCGCCGTCGCTGTGGCCGGCGAGCCCGCGCTCCGACGGGATGCGTACGCCGCCGAGCGTAAGCGGCACGCCCGCCTCCAATGCGTGTGCGTCGTAGCCTATGCCGAAACGGGTGGTCATCGCGTCTCCTCCGTCGCGGTGTGCCCGTGAGTTTAGCAGCGGCAGGGGGTCAGCGCCCCACCCTGAGCGCAGATGAGCAACGAGCGGCCGGGAATGAGCACGGAAGGGAGGACCGCGTAAGGGGCGCGTGTCAGCAGGTTGGGGTTGACCCCAGCATCGCGGCCGCAACCAGCAGGTCCTCGGGCGTCGTGACCTTGATGTTGCTGCGCGCGCCGTCGAAGGTGCGCACCTCGACGCCGATGCGCTCCACCATCCCGGCGTCGTCGGTCACGTCGTCAGCGACCTCGGCATGGGCGCGTTCGAGCACGTCGCGGCGGAACACCTGCGGCGTCTGCACCATCGCCAGTTGGCTGCGGTCGAGCGTCTCGACGACGCGCCCGCCCTCCCCAACACGCTTCACGGTGTCGAATGCAGGGACGACGGCGATGGCCGCGCCGGTCTCGTCGGCAGCGGCGAGGCCGTCCTCGATCATGCGGGGCGTCACGAAGGGGCGTGCACCGTCGTGAACGAGCACCCAGTCGCACTCGGCCGGCAGCGCGTCGAGCCCGGCGCAGACGCTGTCCTGCCGCCGCGCGCCGCCGATCAGAGGATGCAGTGTTTTGCTCCAACCCTTCTCATCGCGCAGCGCGGTGATGGCATCCAGATTGCGCTCCGACACGACGAGCGTGATGGCGGCGACGGCGTCGCATCGCTCAAAGACGTCCACGGTGCGGGCGATGAGGTATTCGCCGCCGACGTCGGCGAGCGTCTTGTCGCCCGCGTCGCCCATGCGGGTGCTCGCGCCAGCGGCGACGATGATCGCACCTGCGCTCACGCTCATCTCCACCAGTAGGAGGAGCGGCTCGCTCCAGCGGCTTCGGTGAGCGCGTGCCACTGGGCGTCGGTGAGCCGCCATCCTGCTGCGGCGCAGTTCTCGTCCACGCGGGAGAGGGTGTTCGTCTTCGGGATGGTGATGACGACGGGGGAGCGGAGGGTCCAGTTCAGGAGCACCTGCGCGGCGGTCTTTCCTGTCTCCGCGCAGACGCTCTCCATCACCTCGACGAGCCGCGCGTTGCCGCGCATCTCGCGCTCGAACGTGCCCTGCTCCAGCGAGCTGTACGCCAGCACCATGATGCCGTGCTCCTCGCAGTACGGGATGACGGTGTCGGCGAACTGATGGTCGAACAGGCTGTACTTGATCTGGTTCTCGACGACGAGGTCCGGTCCGAGCGCCGCCTCGGCAGCCTCCATCTCCCGCACGGAGAAGTTGCTGACGCCGACGTGGCGCACCTTGCCCGCCGCAACGAGGTCGGCCATCGCGCCCATCGTCTCTTCGATGGGGACGTCGGCGGACGGCGCGTGCAACTGGTAGAGGTCTATCGTATCGATACCCAGCGCCTTCAGGCTGCGGTCGCACGCGGCGAGCACGTCCTCGTGGCGGAAGTGCCACGGCGAGACCTTCGTGGCGATGAAAACCTCGTCCCGTCGGCCGGCGATCGCCCTGCCCACGCGCCCCTCGGTGTCGTAGGACTCGGCGGTGTCGATGAGGAACGAGCCGAGCTCTATGGCGCGGTGGATGACCGCAGCCTCGCCGCTGAACTCCCACGTGCCGAAGCCGACCTCCGGCAGCGCAACGCCGCTCTTTCCCAACGGTTTCGTGTCCATGCGGCGCAGGTTACCACGAGGCACTCACGCTCGCGCGGCTCGCTGCGCCGCCGCCCTGGATTCCAGCTTTCGCTGGAATGACGATAAGAGAGCTGGGATGACGAAAGGGCCTACGTGTCCCGCACGCGGGTGGGGCCGACCTCGCCGGTGCACCAGGGGATGAAGGCCTTCATCCGGCAGGGCGCGCCGTTCTTCGCAAGTTCCGCCTCGAATATCTCGTGGACGCGGGGCGATTCGTCCTCGTACTCGATCTGGCCTCCGCCCTCGTTCACACTCAGGTCCGAGGAGCGCGGCCCGTTGACGAGCCCGGTGCCCGGGCGGAGCGCGAGGTAGCGCGCCCGCGTCGGGCCGCCGTTGAAGTGCTGGTGGAACGTCCGGTCAGCCGGAACGATGACCATGCCGCCCTTCTTCCAGTCCGCCTTCCGGAGATCGGACTGCTCGTCGTCGTTCCAGAGGAGTGAGAAGCCCTCACCGCTGAGGATGACGAGGTGCGCGCCGGGGCCGTGGCGGTGCGCCTTCTTGTAGGTGCCGACGGGAAACTCGGAGATGTGGGCCTTGGTGACGTTGCCCGCCATCTCGAGGCTGGCGTTCACTCCGCCCGCGCCCCGGGTGAGGTAGTCGTAGAGCTGCATGTCGGGCGCGTTGGGGATGAAGTTACTCGCCCACTTGCGGCGCTGGTAGAGGGTGCCGCTGCCGCTGAAGTAATCACCGTCCCCGCCGAAGCGGTCGGTGAAGCGGAAGTCGTTATTGAAGACGAACTCGCGGTTGCGCCACCAGCGCAGGACGGGCGGGGCGTTCGTCACGCCGAGGTAACGTGCGGGCTCCGTGCCGCTGGCGTTGAAGTGGCGGTACCACGCGTTGAGCGGGATGGAGAACAGGCTGCCGGCGTGCCACTCGAACGTCTGCTCCGCGCCGTCCTCCAGCCAGACGCTCGTCGCGCCACGTCCGGAGACGATGTAGACCATCTCCTCGTAGAGGTGGTGCTCCGGCTCCGATGAGCCGCCGGGGCTGATCTCGACGAGGTGGGAATCGTTGAGGAGAAGCGGGTTCGGGATGTTGATGATGGCGCCCCTGCCGCCCTTGCGCTGCCAGTCGCCGAGTTCGATGCGGGCCAGGTCCTCGAAGGCGTAGTCGACGATGACCTTGACGCCCTCGTCGCGCTGCCAGTCAAGGTAGGCGTCCGGTTCCGGGAAGACCTCCAGATCGTCCGGCGTCTCCGCACGTCTGATCTCGGCGTCGGTCGTCATGGCGCCTCCTTGGTTACGCGTACTGCTATGGGCGCGACGGCGCGGATGCGCCTGCCTGGCTCTGGCTTGCCTCGACCTGCCGCGCGCTGGCCTGCTGTTCGTGCCGTATGCCGAGGCGGAGGCCAAACGCTCGTGCGACCGTGGCCAACCCCACCGTGAGGATGATGATGAACAGACCCACGATGCTGGCCTCCTCGCGCTGTCCGATGGCGGGCGACGCAAACTCCAGCGCAAGGAGCGAAAGCGTGATGGTATCGCGTGAGGCGAGCAGGATGATGCTGCTGGTCGTGCCTGCGGCGATGACGAAGTTGAGCGTCGCGAGCAAGATGAGCGTCGGCATCAGCAGCGGTATCCAGATGCGGAAGTAGGTGCGTATCCATCCCGCGCCGGAGACACGCGCAGCCTCCTCCATATCCGCGCCGATCTGGACGAACACGCCCTTCATGATGTTCGTCCCAGTGGTATTGCCCTGGATGATGACGACGAGCAGCAGGGCGTAGATGGTGCCGAAGAGCACGCTGAGCAGCGGCGTGCCCAGGAAGAGCCAGAGCAGGCCCAAACCGGAGAGGATGCCGGGGATCGCACCGGAACCCCAGATGATGAGGTCGAGCGCCCACCTGCCCACCCAGCGCGTCCGCACGAGGATGTAGGCGATGAGCGAGAAGAGGATCGGGCTGAGTACCGCGGCGGTGATGGCGAGGATGAGCGTGGTGCGCAGCGCCTTGAGGAAGAGGTTATCCGTGAGGACGAGTTGCCAGTGCTCCAGCGTGTAGGTGGGGGTGAGGTAGAAGTAGCCCGCCCGCGTCATGAAGCTGCCGAACAGGAGTGATATCGCCGGACCTATCGTCAGCAGGAAGATGAGAAAGCCGATGAAGGCGAAGACAGGGATCCTCCAGGGGCCCAAGTCGATGAGCCCCGGCTTGAAGCTGCCGGTGATGGTGGTGTAGCGGCGCCGCTGGATGATCCAGCGCTGCACCGGGATGATGACTGCGATGACCAGGAGTGTGAGGCTCGCGAGCACCGTCGCGAGGCCGTAGTTGGGAACGTCTTGCCGCACGAGCTCCCATATCTTGGTGGAGTAGACGTAGAAGTCGAACGGGAGGCCGAGCAGCAGCTCGGTCTCGAACGACTGGAAGATGCGAAGGAGTTGCAGCGCGAATACGAGGGCCATGGGCGAGACCATAAGCGGCAGCGTCACGCGCATCATCGTGAGGATGTTGGAGGCGCCGCTCACCCGCGCGGCCTCCTCCATGCTGGCATCCATGTTTCTGAAGGCAGGGGTGAGGAGCATCACCTTTATGGAGATGCCGTTCGCCATGAGGTGCGCCCAGACGATGCCCGGCACACTGAAGATATTGAACGGGGAATCGTCGATGAACGGCAGCTTCTCCAGGCCCAGATTGATGAGCCCGATGTACGGGTCGAGCAGCGTGATCCAGGCGAGCGTGGTGGCGATACCCGGCATCATGAACGAGATCCAGAACATGAACTCGATGGTGTGGCTGAACGGGATGTTCGTCCGGGCCAGCACCCACGAGATGAGCACGGCGATGGGGAAGCTGATCCCCACGACGAACGCCCAGATCATGATGCTGTTGCCGAGCGAGGAGACCAGGCCGGGCGTAGACCAGGCGTCGCGCCAGTGTTTCAGGCCCCATTCGCGCTCGCCCACGAACCAGTCGGCCCGGGCGTCGAAGCTGTTGATGACGAGCAGGAGCACGGGCCATATGAGGTAGAAGCCCAGCAGGAGGAGGACGACCGCCATGATGTAGGCGCTCGTAGGGGGCATCCTGAAACCGCGTACCCGAGGGCGCGGCCTTGCCAGCTGCATGCCCTGCCTCCTGGAACCGAGGAACGGGGCGCTCCGTCACCGAAGCGCCCCGTCTCTGTCTATGCGTTACCCGCCGCGCGCCGCGCGGTGAATCTCCCTGGAACGCTCCAGGGCCTCTTCCGTGCGCAGTGCGTACTCGGGGTCGCCGGTCAGGTAGATGTAGGTCGCGCCTGCCTGCCTGCACTCGCGCGGGTCCACCTTGCCGGTACAGGGTATGTCGTCACGCAGGCTCGGGTTCGGCGAGCCCTCGCTCAACTCATGCCTTGCCGTCTGCCCCTCGATGGAGAGGAACCAGTTGGCCAGCAGCTTGGCTGCGTTGGGGTGGGGCCGGTTCTTCAGGATCTGCAGGTTGTCGCCTGCGCCCGCGCCGCTCAGGGTATCCGCCTCCGTGAACGGCTTGAACATGCGTTCCACCGGGCCGCCCTGTTCAGCGAGCCTGTCGAGGTCACGCCCGGCCGAGCCGATGGCGATGCCCATCGCGAACCTGCCTCCCGCGACGCTGTCCGTGATGAACCGGAAGTCGGTGGAGAAGGTGACTCCGAAGTCCGGGTCCACGAACCGCTCCAGCCATTCCTCACCCACGTCCGGGTGGAGGATGATGCCTGAGTACGTTCCGCCTGCGCCTTCCGCGATCGAGGGGATCGCCACGATCTTGTTTGCCCACTTCGGGTCGAGGTAGTCGTACACGGAGTTCATGGCGTCGAGGTCGGCCTGGGTTACCTCATTCACGTTGTAGCGCATGCTCATGTTGTAAGGGGATGCCGCCGCGCCGTGGTTCAGGATGAACTGCTCGGTATCGGCGTCCGCGTACCAGAGCCTGCCCTGGAACCAGCCGCTCCCGTCGATCACTTCAGGGTGGATCAGTTCGGGCGGTATCGGGTCCAGTCCACCCGCGCGCATAATCCGCGCAGCGGAGGTGCCGCCCACCATCATGATGTCGGCGTCGTAGCGTCCAGCGGACTGCTCCGCGAGGATGCGGTCCGTCTGCGCGCCGCCGCCGCCCGTCGAGACCGTGGCGGTGATGCCGAACTTGTCCTGGAAGGCCTGCATGACGGGCCGGTAGTTGCGGCTCGCGGAGCCGCCCATCACGACGACGATCTCGCCTTCGGCCTGCGCCGCCGCGATCAGTTCCTCCCACTCCGACTTGAACATCATCATCGCGTCGGGGGTCGCGATGGGCGTGGCCGTGGGGTCCGGTTGCGACGGCTGCTCCGGCACAGGCGTGGCCGTCGGCGGGACCGGCGTGGCTGTCGGCTGAGGAGTTGGAGTGGCGGTGGGGTCTGCTCCGCACGCCGCAGTCACCAACGCAACGAGCACACCCGTCAGGAGTAAGGCGGTCAACCGCCCAATCATCATTCTGCTCAGGTCCCTCATCGCGACCTCCCTCTGCATCAGTAGGAATTCTGCACATCGCCAAGCTCAGTCTGCTCAACTGCGGATTCCGTCTCACCTCGCGGGCGATATGCACCGGGCAAGCCATACCAGATGCGCCCCTCAGAGTCAATCACAGGGACGAGAGGAGGTTACGAGGTGACAGCAAGGGCGCCCACAAGGGGCGCCCCTGCACATATATGCGCGTTACACGCCTGCTGCCGCAGGTTCGGCGGCGGGCTCCCGGACGAAGGTCAGGCCGCCGTTGGCCGCGTCGACGGTGATGGCGTCGCCATCCACGTATTCGCCGGCGAGGATGCCCCGCGCGATGACGTTCTCCACGTGGCGCTCCACCGCGCGCCGCAGCGGGCGCGCGCCGTAGACAGGGTCGAACCCCTCATCCTCCAGCCACTCCTTCGCGGCGTCGGTGAGGTGTATCGCTATCGAGCGCTCGGCGAGACGCTCCTGTACGTGGCGCACCATCAGGTCGATGATCTCGTGCAGCTCCTCCCGGGTCAGCGGGTGGAAGACGATGTACTCGTCCACACGGTTGAGGAACTCCGGCGTGAAGTGCTTCTTGAGCGCCTCCATCACCGCCCGGCGGTGCCGCTCCTCCTCGGTCGTGGGCTGCCCGGCGCGGAAGCCGATGCCTCCCTTGCTGAACTCCGCCGTTCCGATATTGCTGGTCATGATGATGATGGTGTGGCTGAAGTCCACCTTCCGCCCGTGGCCGTCCGTCAGCCGCCCGTCCTCCAGTATCTGGAGCATGACGTTGAACACGTCCGGGTGCCCCTTCTCGATCTCGTCGAAGAGCACAACCCGGAATGGCCTGCGGCGTATCGCCTCGGTCAGTTGCCCCGCCTCGTCGTAGCCGACGTAACCGGGCGGTGCCCCGATGAGACGGGAGACGGTGTGGCGCTCCGCGTATTCGGACATGTCCACCCGCACCATGTTCTCTTCGTCGTCGAACAGGGACTCCGCGAGCGCACGGGCAAGTTCCGTCTTCCCCACACCCGTCGGGCCGAGGAACATGAACGAGCCCACCGGACGCTTCTCGTCGCGCAGACCGGCGCGTGCCCGGCGTATGGCATCCGCCACGGCAACGACGGCGTCGTGCTGCCCCACGACCCGCTCATGCAGACGGTCCTCCAGGTGCAGCAGGCGTTCCGCTTCCTCTTCCATCAGGCGAGTCGCAGGGATACCCGTCCACGTCGCTATAAGGGTAGCGATATCCTCGGCGCGCACCACGAGGTCAGTGTTGTCGCGCCCCAGGAACTCGCTGCGGTCGCGATTGAACTCTTCCTCCACCCGGACACGCTCCACTTTCAGGCTGGCCGCTCCTTCGTAGTCGCTCCGCTGCGCGGCCGACTCCTCCTGTTCCAGCAGGTCACGTATGTACTGGTCCTGCGCGATGAGGTCCGGCGGCAGGCTCTCCACGTCCAGCCGCAGCCTGGCGGCAGCCTCGTCTATCAGGTCCACCGCCTTGTCCGGCATGTTCCTGCCGGAGATGTAACGCGCGCTCAGGCGCGCCGCTCCAACGAGCGCGGCGTCGTCCAGCTGCACCCTGTGATGCGCCTCGAAGCGCGGGCGCAGTCCGCGGAGGATCTCGATGGTCTGGTCGACCGTCGGCTCTTCCAGCCAGATCGTCTGGAACCGGCGCTCCAAGGCGGCATCCTTCTCGATGTACCTGCGGTACTCGTCGGGCGTGGTCGCCCCGATGACCTGCAGTTCTCCCCGCGCAAGAGCGGGCTTCATGATGTTGGCGGCGTCCAGTCCTCCCTCACCCGCGCCCGCGCCCACGACGGTGTGCAGTTCGTCGATGAAGAGCACCACCTCGCGGCGCGCCTCCTTCATCTCGTCGATGACCGACTTCAGCCGCTCCTCGAACTCACCGCGGAACTTCGCCCCGGCGACCAGTCCCGCCATGTCCAGCGCGAGCACGCGCTTGTCCCGCAGCGACTCCGGAACGTCGCCCGCGACGATGCGCTGCGCGAGTCCTTCAGCGATCGCCGTCTTGCCCACGCCCGCCCCGCCGATGATGACCGGGTTGTCCTTGGTGCGGCGGATGAGCGTCTGCATCACGCGGCGTATCTCGTCCATGCGGCCTATGACCGGGTCCAGCTTCCCTTCGCGGGCGAGCTGGGTGAGGTCTATCGTGTAGCGTTCGAGCGTCTGGTAGCGGCGCTCGGCACGCGGGTCGGTGACGCGGTGTCCGCCGCGAACGTTCAGGAGGGCCTGGTAGACGCGCTCCTTCGTGACGCCATGGTCCGCCAGGATGCGCGCCGCTTCACCCCGTTCGTCGGAGAGGATGGCCAGGAAGAGGTGCTCGGTTGCGATGTGCTCGTCGTGCAGTCGCTCGGCCTCGTCCTTCGCCGCCTGCAGCATGGCCATAGCCCGGGGCGTGGGGTGTAACTGGTTGGAGTCGTAGGCGAGCTGGGGTGTCCTCTTGAGCACGATCTCCAGTTCACCGCGAGTACGGTCCACGTTGACGCCCATGCCGCTGAGGATGCGTGCGGGCACGGACTCGGCGCTTTCGAGTAGCGCGAGCATCACGTGCTCCACGTCCCACTGCGAGTGGCGGAACCGACGGACGATCTCGTAGCTCGCCCCGATGACGGCTTGCGCCTGTTCCGTGAAATCTTCCTGCTTGAAAACCATGACGATACTCCGATCAGCCTCAGGCAAGCCGTGTCAGCGGCTGCCCAGGCGTTCCTCCAAACGGCGTACCTGGCGCTCTAGTTCGACCACCCGCGCCTGCATACGCATCAGCACCTCCACTCCCGCGAGGTTGATGCCCAGGTCCTCCATGAGCGACTTGATCCAGCGCGCCCGTGAGACGTCCGCCGGAGAGAACATGCGGATGTTTCCCCGCGAGCGCTTCGGCGTGAGCAGCCCGATGCGCTCGTAGGTGCGGAGCGTCTGCGCGTGCACGCCCACCATGCGGGAGGCGACGCTGATGACGTAGCACGGCTCGTCGTCGTTCACCCCGACCGCGCCCGAACTCCGGCTCCACACCTCGGTAACGACCGTCTGCTCCATCATGCCCGTCTCTCCTACACTCCGGCCTGCTGCGCACTATGCTCGGCGTCACGCAGCCGCTCGAACAGCTCGCGCTGCTCTTCGGTCAACTCCACCGGCAGCACTGCCATCACCGTCACGAGCATGTCGCCGTGCCCGCCGCCACGCTTCGGTATCCCCTTTCCGCGCAGGCGTATCACGCGTCCGTTCTGCGTTCCGGGCGGGATGCGCACGGCGACACTCTTTCCTCCAAGCGTCGGGGCCTGCGTCTCGCCGCCGAGCACCGCGTCCAGCAGCGGTACGCGCGCCGTGAAGCGCACGTCGTCGCCCGCGCGCTCGAACACGGCGTGTGGCGCAACGGTCACGACGAGGTTGAACTCGGCCACGCCGTCGCGCTTCGGGTCCACGTGTATGCGCGCGCCGCTTTCGACGCCCGGGGGTATTCGCACCTCAAGCCGCTTACCGCCCGGGTGCTGCACGGTGCGCGTCGAGCCCGCATACGCCTCTTCCAACGTGACGGTCACCGGCACGTCCAGCCGCCGAGGCGCGGCCCGCCGGCGTGGGCCCCAGCGAGCGTCCGCGAACCCGTCAAAGAGATTGCTGAAGTCGCCGAGGCCGTCCAGGTCCGTGAATGCGCTGAATCCTGCCGAGCCGCCCCGGCGCGTGCGCGCGTTCGTGAAGAACGTGAACGGGGACGCTCCCGACCCCTGCCCGCCGCCGTGCATCTGATCGGCGTGCCGCCAGTTCTCTCCGAAGCGGTCGTACTTCTTGCGGGAGTCGGCGTCCGAGAGCACCTGGTACGCCTCGTTGATCTCCTTGAACTTCGCCTCGGCGCCGCTGTCGCCGGGGTTCACGTCCGGGTGGTGCTTGCGTGCGAGACGGCGGTACGCGGAGCGTATCTCCTTCTCGGTGGCGTTCTTCGCCACCCCCAGCGTCTCGTAGTAGTTGCTTGCCATGACACCGCTCTATATGAGTAGTCTGCTCTATTCATAGTATAGCAAACTTGAGTGCAGTGCTATCAACCCTGGGTATCAAGCGTCTCGCATGGAGGACGAAGGGACGGTCACCGGCGGGTTGCCCAGCCCAAGAGCGACAGGAAGACGCCCTCCGGCAGCACTCGAGCCGCCAGGGAGCCGAAGCGCGAGTCCATACCCACGGGGTAGCGCAGGCGGGGACGGCGGGAGCGGACTATGCCGTGGATGGCCTTCGCGACGAGGATGGGGTCTCCGCCCCGGTTGAACGCTCCCCGGACCCTGCTCCGGTAGGCCCGGACGTACCGGTCGTAGGGGGCGCCGTCGTCCGATTCGATGTCCGCGGCCATGAGCTGATTCTCCGGGAACGCGGTGCGGAACAGGCCCGGCTCTACCAGTACGACGCGCACGCCGAGCGGCCACACCTCCGTCCGGAGCGACTCGGTCAGCCCCTCGAGCGCAAACTTGGAGGACGCATAGGCCCCGTGGAAGGGAGCGCCGATCCGCCCCAGGATCGAACTCACGTTCACGATCGTCCCGCCGCCCTGCTCGATCATGCCCGGTAGCACCGCCCGCATGAGACGCACAACGGCGAAGACGTTGGTCTCGAACAGCGAGCGCAGTTCGTCCGTGGTGAGCGTCTGCACGGGCCCGAACAGGCCATATCCGGCGTTGTTGATGAGCGCACTGACAGGGCCGTGTTCCTCGACGATAGCCGCGAGCATCTCCGTAAGACCTGCCTCGCTGTTGATGTCGAGCTCGACTCCCGCGATGGGCAGGCCACGACCGGCGGCCTCCGCCTCCAACTCGGCAAGCCGCCCCTTCGCCCGGCTCGTCCCAATCACGCGGTAGCCGTGCTCCGCCATGTAGAGCGCCGTGGCCATGCCGATGCCGCTCGACGCTCCGGTTATCAGCACAACGCCGCGCCCGTCTGTCATCGTCAGCCTCCTTCATCCAGCCTATACTGACGGTCGTACGGCGTGCATCACGCGAACGAAGGAGCAGGTGTCATGGCGATGGCTTTGCGAGTGGTCGGCGGTCTGATGATGGTGTACGCGGCGCTGTACCTGGCGCAGTTCCTCTTCAGCACGCTCTACGACAACCCGCAGTCGGTCTGGGACGTGATGAACTACCTCTCCGGGCTGGGCATCCTCGCAGCGCTCATCGCCAACTTCGGGCACATGCGCTCGCAGTCCGGCGGCGAACCCGTCACTGTCGCACGGCTGGGCGCACACGTGCTGTTCTACGCCAGCGCGGCGCTCGCCATCTGGTTCTTCCGCAACTGGATATACCTGCTGGCACTGGACGCGGGCGAATCCGCCAGTGTACCCATCGACGTCATCTGGGACTTCGTTGCCATGCTGATCCCGTTGGTGCTCGCCACCACGGGATGGAGGCTCTGGCAAACGAACGCCTGACGCCTCTCCGCCGCACCGTTACGCCTTTGACGCTCGGCTCCTACGAGTGCTACGCTGTTACGAGTGTGCAAGATGCGCTCCCACGCCTTGAACGGCAAACCAAACGGGGACAGCCCGCGCGGAGTAGGCGAACCGCCGCGCGCGTGATGCATCGCACGCAGGAGGTTGCCACATGGTGAACGTCGCCGCTCTGCGCTGTAAGGAATGTTCCCGCGAATACCCCATCGGCGCTTTCAACGTCTGTGATTTCTGCTTCGGACCGCTGGAAGTCGTCTACGACATGGACGCCATCGCGGACATCGCCAGCAGAGAGCGCATCATGTCCGGCCCCAACAGTCTCTGGCGCTACGCCGACTTCCTCCCGGCCGAGTACAACCCACTCGTGGACATCAACGCCGGGTTCACCCCGCTCATCCGCTCGCGCGGGCTCGCGGAGCACCTCGGGCTCGAGGAACTCTGGATCAAGAACGACAGCGTCAACCCCTCGTACTCGTTCAAGGACCGGGTGGTCGCCGTCGCTACCGCCAAGGCGCTGGAACTCGGCTTCGAGACGCTCGCGTGCGCCTCGACCGGCAACCTCGCCTGCGCCGTCGCCGCCCACGCAGCCCGATCTGGCATGAAGGCATACGTCTTCATTCCCTCCGACCTCGAGGCAGGCAAGGTGCTGGGCGCGGCCATCTACAACCCGACCATGATCGCCGTCAACGGCAGCTACGACGACGTGAACCGCCTCTGCAGCGAACTGGCCGACCAGTACCAGTGGGCGTTCGTGAACATCAACGTCCGCCCCTTCTACGCCGACGGGAGCAAGACGCTCGGCTACGAGGTCGCGGAGCAGTTGGGGTGGCGCGCTCCCGCACACGCGGTTGCGCCGTCGGCGTCCGGCGCGATGTTCACGAAGATCTACCAGGGGCTCAAGGAGTTCGAGTACACCGGCATCATCGACAAGGTCGAGACGCGGATGCACTGCGCGCAGGCGCGCGGCTGCTCGCCCATCGCGACCGCCTACGAAGAAGGTCGCTTCGTGATACGTCCCGTGAAGCCGGCCACCATCGCCAAGTCGCTCGGCATCGGCAACCCCGCCGACGGCTACTACGCGCTCAAGACCATCGAGGCATCCGAGGGCTCCGCCGTCATAGCGGAGGAGCACGAAGTTGCGGAGGGCATCAAGCTCCTGGCGCAGACCGAGGGCATCTTCACGGAGGGCGCGGGGGGCGTCGCGATAGCCGGGCTGAAGCGTCTCGTCGAGCGCGGCGAGATCCAGCCGGACGAGCCGACCGTTGTCTATATCACCGGCAACGGACTCAAGACCACGGAGATCGTGAGCGACGTCGTGAACCCCATCCTCATCGAGGGCACCGTCTCGGCGTTCGAGCAGAGCGTGGGTGTGAAGGCTTGAGTATCATGTCCACCACGATGCAACGGGTGCGCTTCACCTTCCTTGACCACATGATCAAGCAGCCCGTCATCTACCGGATGGGACACGACTTCGACGTGGTCACCAACATCCGCCGCGCCGACGTGCAGGAAGGCGTGGGGTGGGTGATCCTCGAGGTCGAAGGTGAGTTGGAAGAGATCGAGCGCGGCCTGGACTGGGTGCGCTCGCTCGGCGTCAGGGTCGACCACGCGCTGGGCGACCTGATAGAACCGTAACCACGGAGGGACCAGGCAGGATGAGCGTAACCGTACGCATACCCGGTCCGCTGCGGCGGATCACCAACGGGACCGACAAGGCAGCAGTGACCGCCGAGACGCTCGGCGGCGTCATCGCAGAGCTCGAGGCGCAGTTCCCCGGCATCCAGGAGCGCATCCTGGACGAGAACGGCGCGCTGCGCTACTTCGTCAACCTCTACCTGAACAACGAGGACGTGCGCTTCCTGGAAGGCCTCGGCACTCCGGTCAAAGCCGGCGACGAGGTCAGCATCGTCCCCGCGGTCGCGGGGGGATAGGGCCCGCGAGCAGTCCCCATGCCCGACCGCAGGAACAACGAAGAATACTCCGCCAGGGAACTCGCGGAGATCGAGGAGTTGAACAGCCTGCCGGAGGACCACCGTTCGTTCTTCCAGAACCCCTGGTGGCAGCGCGTGGCCATCGGCTTCGCCTTTCTCATCGTCATCTCGATGCTCTTCCCGGTCATCGCTCTCTCGTGCAACAGCGGCTCCGAGCCCACGCCGACGCAGTCCGCGAGCGGCATCCCCGTGCCGGACTTCGAGCTGGCCGCCGCGCAGGGCGGCCTCGTCAGCCTCTCCGGCACCCTCGCCGCGAACGACGCCGTCGTCCTCGTCTTCTACCGGGGAAACTTCTGAGGGACCTGCATCAACCAGCTCGGCGAGCTGGAGGAGGCCTACGACGAGATACGAGCGTTGGATGCCGAACTGATCACCCTGAGCACGGACGATGTACCCCGCGCCCAGAACATGCAGCAGCGCACCGGCGCCCGGTACCCCGTCCTCGCTGACCCGGACCAGGCGGTCGCCAAGGCGTACGGCGTGTTCGACCTGCTCGGCGACGGCGTAGCGGCCCCCACGACCATCATCCTGACATCTGAACGCATCGTTGCGATGCAGGTGGGGCAGGACATCGGAGACCGGCCGTCCACCGCCTCCATCCTCCACACCCTCCGCCAGCTCAAGGCCGGGGAGCTGGAGCCCGCTGCACAGAGCTAGCCGCGCCCCTACGCCCCCAACTCCCGCACGACACTCGCGACGCGCTCCGGCGCGATGCCGCGATGCGTGCGCGACGAGCCAACGCCGTCCAGCAACACCCACGAGATCTGTCCCGCCGTCGTCTTCTTGTCGCGGCTCATCGCTTCGAGGATCGCCTCCGGCTCGACGCCTATGTACGCCGACGGCAGCCCGAACCGGGCGATGAGCGACGCCTGCCGCTCAACCAGTTCCGGCGGCGTTACGCCCTCCAGCATCCCCAGGCGGGCCGCACCCGTCATGCCGATGGCGACTGCCTCGCCGTGCAGGTAGGCGTCGTAACCGGCCGCGGCCTCCAGGCCGTGGCCTATCGTGTGGCCGTAGTTCAGGAGTTGGCGCAGCCCGCTCATCTCGCGCTCGTCCGCGCTGACCATGCGCGCCTTCACCGCCGCGTTCCACGCGACCGCGCGCGTCGTCAGCTCAGGGTCCAGCGATTGCAGCGCGTCGGCGTGCTCCTCGTACAGGTCCACCAGCCCTGCTTCGAGCGCGAGTCCGTGCTTCACCGCCTCCGCCCACCCCTCGCGCAGCGCCCGCTCAGGCAGCGTCCGCAGCGCCGCCACGTCGGTCAGCACCATTGCCGGGTGGTGAAACGCCCCAACCATGTTCTTCGCGACGGGCAGGTCGACGCCCGTCTTCCCGCCGATGCTCGAGTCCACCATCGCCGTCAGCGACGTCGGCGCCTGCACGACCCGTATCCCGCGCAGGAACGTCGCCGCGACGTAGCCCGCGAGGTCCCCGACGACGCCCCCGCCGACCGCAACGATCGCATCGCGACGCTCCGCCCTCCGCTCGGCCAGCCATTCGTAGAGGACAGTGGCCGTCGCAAGATTCTTGCTCGCCTCGCCCGCAGGAAACGTGAACAGCCCCATCTCGATGCCGGCCGCGTGGAGCGACCGTTGCGCCGCTCGCCCGTACGGGTGGACGACGTTGCTGTCGCACACGATGAACGCCCGCCCGGACAACCCCATCTGCACGAGGCGGCGTCCCAGCTGGTCCTCCAGCGTGTCCCATCCCACGAACACGGGGTACGCCCCCTGCTCCAACCGCACGGTCGCTGCAAGTTCCGGGTCGTCTTCCCACCCCGACGGCGCCCCGAGGCGCCGCCACGCGCGCACGACCTCGAGCGCAGCCTGCTCTATCGTCAGGTCGTCCGTGTGCACCGTCCAGTGCGCATGAGCGTAGGCCCACTGGCGCTCGCGCTTCAGCGATTCGATGCGTCCCAGCGGATCGTCGGACTGCAGCATCGGGCGCGTCATCGCCTCCGCGCCGTCCAGCTCCGCGATGTGCGAGAGCCTCCGGTACACGGTCTCCGGTCGCGCCTCCAGCGCCACGACAAGCCCGGAACTCAGCATCCCGCCGAGGGATTGGTCGTGCATAACGGAGCCCGCACCCGTCGAGACGACGACGCACTCCTCGCGGGCCAGATCGGCGATCGCGGCGCGCTCCAGCTCACGGAACGCGGGCTCACCGTCCTCGGCGAAGATGCGCTCCACCGGTTTGCCTGCGCGCTCGACGATGCGCTCGTCGGCGTCCTCGAACCGCCAGCCCAGCAGGCGCGCCGTGCTGCGCCCGACGGCGCTCTTCCCCGCGCCGGAGAATCCGATGAGATAGATGCGGTTGCGAGTGGTCATTGCTTCTACATGCCCTACAACGACTGCACGGATTCGATGAGCGCACTGACCAGGAACGCCAGCGCAACGCCTGCAAGGACAGTGCCCCCGGCAACCAGGATGATCTTCGTCGCGCCGGAGATGTTCCTGCTATGCCTGAACATCCAACCCGCAGCGACCAGCAACACACCCGCAAGGAGCAGCAGCCCCAGGACTCTCATGCCCCGATCCCAATCATACGGCTATGGTCCGACCCGCGGCCCTACTGTTTCCAGGTAGTTCTCGTAGTTGCGGTGCGTCTCGGAGACGTGGTCGCCGCCGAACTTCTCCATGAACGCATCGGCGAGCGTGATCAACACCATCGCCTCCGCGATCACCCCGCACGTTGGGACGAACGTGATGTCGCTCCGCTCGTAGTGCGCCTGGTCCAGCCCGCCGGTCGTCAGGTCGACGGACGGCAGCGGGTTCATCATCGTAGCGATGGGCTTGACGACGGCACGGATGACGAGCGGTTCGCCGGTCGTCATGCCGCCTTCCAGTCCGCCCGCGTTATTCGTGCGGCGGGGCCACGGCTTCGCCCATCCCCCGTTCCCATTCCGCTCCCACTCCTCGATGGGCTTGATGACGTCGTGCACCCTGGAGCCGCGCAGGTCCGCAAGTTCGAACCCCTTGCCGACCTCGACGCCCTTCACAGCGTTCACGCTTCCCACCGACGCCATGAGCCGGGTGCTGAGTTTCGTGTCCCACTGGATGTGCGAACCCAGCCCGATAGGCAGACCCGTCGCGATGACCTCTACGACGCCTCCAAGGCTGTCGCCCGCCTCCTTCGCCACGTCTATCTCACGCACCATCAGCGCGCTCGCGTCCGGGTCTGCGCAGCGCACCGGCGAGTCCTCGGCTGCGTCCCAGTCCACCGGCTCGGGAGGATGCGCCTGAACCCCGCCGATGTTCGTGACGTGGCTGTGCACCTCGACGCCGAACTCCGAAAGGAACGCGCGGCAGATCGCCCCGACGGCGACCCGCGACGTGGACTCGCGCGCCGACGAGCGCTCCAGGATGTTCCGCGCGTCGTCCTGCAGGTACTTGCTGATGCCGGGGGTGTCTGCATGACCGGGGCGCAGGCGGTGGATCGGCGTCACCTCGCCCTCCACGGGTTCCTTCGACATCGTGTGCGTCCACGGCTTGCCGTCCGGCCCGTTTCCGGTCGAGTGATCGCGGTTCTCGATGAGCATCGCGATGGGTGCGCCGGTCGTGTAGCCGTGGCGCACGCCGGACTGCAGCACTGCGTAATCGGTCTCGATCTGCATGCGTCCGCCTCGCCCGTAGCCCATCTGACGGCGCGCCAGGTCGGCGCGGATCACGGCCTCCGATATGGCGACGCCCGCAGGCAGCCCTTCGAGCAACGCAACGAGTCCGGGCCCGTGAGACTCGCCGGCAGTCAGGAATCGCACCAAGATGACAACCTCCCGTGCAACGTCCCTTCATTCTACCCCACGCCCTGCTCGTGCTGATGTGGATTCACACACAGAGAGAGGCGTATACTCGCGCGCAAGAGTAACTTCAGGGCACACAGCGAAGGAGTTGAGGAGGAGTCATGCTCTCAGCGACCGATAACGAACTGCTGACGCAGGTGAGCGCCGGGACGCCGATGGGCGACCTGATGCGCCGCTATTGGATCCCAGCGGTCTTCTCCAACGAAGTCGAGGCGGACGGCATCCCCCACCGCACGAGGCTCCTCGGCGAAGACCTCCTCGTCGTGCGTCTCACCAGCGGCGCAGTCGCCACGATGGCCCCGTACTGCCCGCACCGCACCGCTTCGCTCTACTTCGGGCGGAACGAGGACGAGGGACTGCGCTGCGCCTACCACGGCTGGAAGTTTGCGGCGGACGGCACGTGCATGGACATGCCCAGCGAACCGCCGGAGAGCAACTTCAAGGACAAGGTGACCCTCAAGACCTACCGGACCTTGGAGCGCAACGGCGTCATCTGGACCTACATGGGCCCGGAGCAGGACGCACCGCCTCCGCTGCCCAACATCGAGTGGAACATGGTTCCGGAGTCCCACTGCTACCTCACCAAGCGCATCGCCCAGAACAACTACTTCCAGACCATTGAGGGCGAGATCGACTCCAGCCACAGCGGCTTCCTTCACTCCAGCTTCAACGACCCCTTCCGCCTCAACTCGAAGCAGGAGCAGGGGATGGTCTACAAGATGCGGGACCGCCACCCCCGCTTCCAGGTGAAGGACACGGACTACGGCGTGCTCATCGGCGCGCGCCGCAACGCGGAAGAGGACTCCTACTACTGGCGCATCACCCAGTACATGTTCCCCTTCCACACCATCATCCCTCCCTACGGGGCAGACCCGCTCTTCAGCGGTCACGCCTACATACCGATGGACGATAACCATGTGCTCGCCGTCTGCTTCACCTACAACCCCGTGCGGCCCCTGACCGAGAAGGAGCTCGACTACCTGAAGTTCGGCCCCGGCAACGGGCAGCAGGGGCTCCACCCCACCGTGGACGGCTTCCTGCCGCCTATGGCCAACCGTCCCGAGAACGCGTGGTGGCCGAAGCACCACATAGACAACGACTTCAACGTGGACTGGGAGCGGCAGAAGACCGTCCAGTTCTCCGGCCTGCCCGGCACCTGGCCGCAGGACTCCGGCATGCAGGAGACGATGGGCCGTGTAACCAACCGGACGATGGAGCACCTCGGCGTCAGCGACACCGGCATCATCCGCACCCGCCGTGCCCTGCTCCGGGCCGCGAAACTCCTGCGCGACTACGGCATCGAGCCCGAGTCCGTCTGGGACCCGGACGCCTACTACATCAGGTCGGCTGCCGTCGTGCTCCCACGAGAGTCCGAATGGGTAGAGGCGTCCGCCGAGTACCGCACGCCCAAGGAGAACGTCAACTACGCTGCAGTCTAGTCGCCCTACCAGCGGCGTTGTCATTCAGAGCGGAGCGCAGCGGAGTCCCGCGCTTCAGCGCGCAGAATCCTCTCCGGCCCCCTCTCCCTTGAGGGGAGAGGTTAGGGTGAGGGTGAACCTGCGGCGGGGCTGTGGGGTGCGCATCCGGTAGACGCACCCTACGCAGCCATCTCCCCGGCCTCCGGCGCAGGCGCGGGCTGGACGACGTATCCCTCGCGGATGACTCCGGCCTCCATGTCCCAGCGCGGCCCCTCGCCTTCAATGACCGCCTCGCCCACCCACAGCTTGTACGCCGTCCAGGCCGCCATGGCCGCATCCAACTGGTCGTCCGTGAACGAGTCCTCGGACGGCAGCTGCACACCCAGTCCGGCCAGCAGTTCGGCGCGGGCATGGCGACCATCCAACGTGCGCTTCGACGGGAGTTTCGTCCCGTTCGACACCACCTTCCACCCGCCTCCGGGGAACACCTCGA
Source organism: Dehalococcoidia bacterium (assembly GCA_965116305.1). Classification (GTDB taxonomy): domain Bacteria; phylum Chloroflexota; class Dehalococcoidia; order Lucifugimonadales; family Australimonadaceae; genus Bin16. The sequence goes on from OZ220673.1 coordinate 1,749,357, forward strand.
TCAGCGTTGCGTTGGACGCGGGCGTGCCGTCCATCCCCAGCAGACGGAACCGGCTCCCGCTCTCGACCAACCGGTGGAAGAGCCGTACCGACCCGATGATCAGACCCGAGTACGGCTTGCCGTCTACGGGCAACGTATACGGCGTGCGCCCCGGTGCGTTCACGCGCCGCTCCGACTCCCGCATCGTGGCCTCCGGCGAGCCGGCCAGCCCCTGCGGCCCGTCTATCGCCAGCGTGAAAGAGCGCCCGATGGCACGGTCCGGGATGATGTGCGAAGCGTCCTCGCGGTAGTCCCACTGCCCGAACGTGCACACGAGTTCCGTATCGAGGACCGCGTAGTCGCACGGACGTCTCTGCGCCACCGTCGGGTCCGACAGGTCCAGCCCGATGAAACAACGACCGCCGCCGAGCTCGCGACCGCCGCCGCGGTGCCGCATCGTCCGGCGCTGCCGCCACTTGGCGATGTAGCGCGCCGTAACGGCAGCCGCCAGCACCGAAGCGCCCGCGGCGCCATACACACGGGGGTCTCCTCGCATCCGCATACGGGGCATTCTACCAAGCCGCGGCAGGGCGCTGCTCTATACCCTTCCGTCGTTCCTGCGAAGGCCCGCGCTTTAGCGCGCAACCTCGAAGCCTCTACCTCGTTCCCTTTTCCCGTCCAGCCACGCCTGCAGGATAACCACCGCGGCAGCGGCGTCCACCGCGCCCTTCTCCGGCCTGCGCTGTCCCCGCCCCTGTGTCCGGCCTCCCGCCAAAGCACGTTCCGCCTCAGCGGACGAGAGTCGCTCGTCCACCGTCTCGACCACGAGTCCTGCCCCCTGCAGCCCGCGCACGAACTCCTGCACGACCAGAGCCTGCGGCCCCACGCGTCCAGACATCGAGTACGGCATCCCCACGACGACAACCCCGGCGTCCCGGGCGCGCGCCTCCCGGACCACGTCTTCGGTGGCCTTCGGTGAGTTCTCGATCACTCCTGAGGGGACCGCGATACCGGTGTCCGTATCGCCCGACGCAACGCCGATGCGGCGTTCGCCAACGTCGAGCCCCAGCGCGCGCATCAGCCCGCCTGTCGCGTCACGATGTCCGCGACCGCCGCCAGCGCGTCGTCCAGCTTCGAGGCGTCCCTGCCGCCCGCCTGCGCAAGCCGCGGCTGGCCGCCGCCCCCGCCGCCCATCACCCGCGCCGCCTCGTTGACGATGGCTCCGGCGTCGAGGCCGCGCTCAACCAGGTCGGGCGTCACCATCGCCAGCAGTCCGGGGCGTCCATTGAACACGCTGCCGAGCACGACCACGCCGGAGCCGAGTTTGTCGCGCAGACGGTCGCCCATCTCGCGCAACGCCTGCGCGTCCGGTGCTTCGCTCCGCACCGCCAGTACCTGCACGCCATCCACGTCACGCGCCTCGTCGAGGAGCGTCTCCGCCTCCTGACGCGACGCCTCACGCTGGCCCGCGCGCAGCGAGCGCCGCGCCTCCTCCGCCTGCGCCAGCAGCGCTTCGATACGCTGGGGCAGTTCGGCGGGCGCCGAGCGCAGCAGCGCCGCCGCATCGTCCAACTGCTGCAGCCGCTGGCCGACCCATTCCTCGCCGCCGCGGCCGGTCACCGCCTCGATGCGGCGTATGCCCGTGCCCACGCTGCTCTCGCCAACGACGCGGAACGTGCCTATCTGGCCCGTGCGCTCCAGGTGCGTGCCGCCGCACACCTCGAAGCTCACCGGCTGCGTCTCGCCTATCTGCACCGTACGCACGCGGTCGCCGTACCGCTCGCCGAAGAACGCGAGCGCGCCGTTGGCGGTCGCCTCGCGGTAGGTCCGCTCGTCTTTCACCAGCGGCAGGTCGCCGCGCACCGACTCGTTGATGCGGCGCTCGATCTCCCCCAGCTCGTCGCGGTTCACCGCGGAGACGTGCGTGAAGTCGAACCGCAGCCGGTCAGGCGCGACGAGCGAGCCTGCCTGCCGCACGTGCGAGCCGAGCACGTCGCGCAGCGCGGCATGCAGCAGATGTGTCGCCGTGTGGTTCCGCGCCACGTCCAGCCTGCGCTCACCGTCGACCGACGCATGCACGGCGTCGCCGACACTGATCGAGCCTTCGACGACCTCCGCCGCGTGGACGATGAGCTCGCCGATCGGCTTCTGCGTGTCGCTCACGCTAGCCGAGCCGCCGGACGCCGCGATGAGGCCCGTATCGCCGACCTGACCGCCGCCCTCGGCATAGAACGGCGTCTCACGCAACACGATCTCGACGTGCTCTCCGGCATCGGCGCGTTGCACCGGCTCGCCGTCCTTGAGGATGGCCGCAACCACGGTATCGGTCTCGACGCGGTCGTAGCCGAGGAACGCCGTCTCGCGGACGTCGAGCGCCTCGTAAGCGCGTATCTCCTCACGTCCGCCGCCGAAGCGGGCCGCGGCCCGCCCCCGCTCGCGCTGCTCCTCCATCGCACGCTCGAACCCCGCGACGTCAACCTCCAACCCCTGCTCACGCGCGATCTCCTGCGTCAGTTCCAGCGGGAAGCCGAAGGTGTCGTACAAACGGAACGCGTCAGCGCCGTCTATCGTTCCTCCCCGCGCGATACACTCCTCCAGCACCGGCATCCCCAGCGCGATGGCCTCGTAGAAGCGCTCCTCCTCCGACTCCAGCGTCTTGAGGACGAACCGCTCGTGCTCGCGGAGTTCGGGATAGAGCGCGCCGAACCGCTCGATCACGGTCGCGGCCACGTCGGGCAGGAACCCTGCCTCGATGCCGAGCTTCCGCGCGAAGCGGATGCCGCGCCGTATCACGCGGCGCAGCACGTAGCCCCGGCCCTCGTTCGCGGGTACGACGCCGTCGGCGATGAGGAACGCCGCGCTCCGGGCATGCTCCGTCACGACGTGGATGGCGAAGTCGTCGTCGGGGTCTTGTCGATACGTCTTGCCCGCAAGCTGCTCCACGCGCCGGCGTACCGGCGTGAGCAGGTCGGTCTCGTATGCGGAGGACACGCCCTGCATGATGGCGGTCATGCGCTCCAGCCCCATGCCGGTGTCTATGCCCGGCGCGGGGAGGTCCGTCCGCGTGCCGTCCGCCGCCTGGTAGAACTGCGGGAAGACGAGGTTCCAGTACTCGAGGAACCGGCTCGTGTCGTCGCCCGGTTTCGTGCCGGGCCCGTACTCCTCGCCGAAGTCGTAGTAGAGCTCGCTGGACGGGCCGCACGCGCCCTCGTCGCCCGCCGGGCCCCAGAAGTTGTCCTTGTCGCCCAGGGTGACGATGCGCTCGTCAGGCACGCCGACCTCGTCGCGCCATATCGCACGGGCCTCATCGTCGGTGTAGTGCACCGTGACCCAGATACGTTCCGGGGGCAGCAGCAGCACGCCGGTGGTGAACTCCCACGCCCAGGAGATGGCCTCGCGCTTGAAGTAGTCGCCGATGCTGAAGTTGCCCAGCATCTCGAACATCGTGTGGTGCGTGAAGTCGCCCACCTCGTCTATATCCGTGGTGCGGAAGCACTTCTGCACAGACGCGAGGCGAGGGTTCGGCGGCGTCTCGTCGCCCGCGTAATAGGGCTTGAAAGGCGCCATGCCCGCGGACGTCAGGAGCAGCGTGGGGTCGCCTGCCGGGATCAGCGACGCGCTCGGCATCACCAGATGGCCGCGCTCCTCGAAGAATCGCAGATATGCAGCGCGGATCTCGTCGCTGGTCGTGGGGGGCATGTCAGCCAAGGGTGTACAGTCCTCTGGGAAGGCGCTGTATGAGAGCGCCGTGCACTGGAAAAAGTCTACGAACGCCTCCGCGAGCGTGTCAAACGAGCGGAGCTGGTCATCAGCGTCCCGCCGATTGACGGCGCGCGGGCGCGGGCGTAGGTTGCGGACGTGAACGCGCTCCCCAACCTCGCGCTCCTCGGGGCTTTCGCCCGTCATCCGCGCCGCCATCCCACCTACCTCGGGTACGTGAACGGCCTCATCTACGGGTTCGGGATGGGCGCGTCGACCATTCTCTTCCCCCTCTACGCCATCGACCAGGGCTTCTCCCTCTCGAGCCAGGGGTTCATCGTCGCCGCGCCCGGCATCGTCATGATCATGCTGCGGCTCGTGGGGGGCGCGCTCTCGGATCGGTTCGGCGAGAAGTTCATCCTCTGGTTCAGCTTCTCCACCGTCACCATCGCCTCGATGGTCCCCGTGTTCACGGCCACCTTCATCTCGCTCACCGTGGCCCAGCTGTTCAACGGCGCGTCCCGTTCGGTCTACTGGTCGGCTGCGCAGTCGTACATCAGCCGCAGCGCCGAGGGTGAGGCCGGCAAGGTGATGGGGCGGCAGCTGGCGTTCGAGTCGAGCGGCGGCATCATCGGTGGCGTCGTCGCCGGGTTCATCGCGGAGGGCGTCGGCTATCCGGAAGCCTTCCTGATGACCGCGATAGCGACGTTCATCGGGTTCATCGTCACGTCCTCGCTGCCGAGGCTGCCCCGCAAGGACCAGGTGCGCAGCTTCGCCGCCAGCCTCGCTCCGGCGAAGACGATGCTTGTGAAGCGCACGCTGCTGCACGCCCACATGGTGGCGTTCACGAGCGCGGCGTACATCGGCCTCGTGATGGGGCTGTTCGTCGCATTCTTCCGCGAGGTCGACTACAGCGAGAGCGAGACCGCGCTGGTCATCCGCCTCAACAGTATCGGCGTCAGCGTGCTCGCCTACTTCTTCGGGATGATCCTCGGACGACTCGGCAGCCGTCGTACCGCCGCGCTCGGCATCACCATCACCGGCGTGCTTGCCGCGGGTGTTGGTCTGACCGGCCACGTGCCGATCGTTCCGGTCGTCTTCATGGCTATCACGGGCATGACGTTCGGCAGCCTGCGCTCGCTCTATCCGACGCTTGCGGCGGAGAACAGCGAACCGAACCAGCGCGCGATGGCCCTCTCCGTCGTGGGCCTCTACTGGGCGATCGGCATCTTCCTCTCGCCGCTGCTGTTCGGGTTCCTCGCAGAGCAGACGAGCATCGCGACTTCCATCTACATCTTCAGCGGCTTCGCCGTCGCCGCGGGTCTGCTTTCGCCGCTGCTCTACGACTTCGGACGACGCGGGCTGCCGCCCGAGGGCGAGGAGGAAGAAGCCGCGGGGAGCACGGCTCGACCCTAAGCCTCCGCCAGCGCCGCGAAATAGCTGAGCGAGTCCGGGTTGGCCAGCGCGTCGAGGCTCACGGCCTGTTCCACCGGCACCCCGTTCAGCATCTTCTTCACCGGCACTTCCAGCTTCTTCCCGTTCAGCGTGCGCGGCACTTCCGCTATCTGCCGCACCTCGTCCGGCACGTGGCGCGGCGACAGGTTCGCGCGTATCGCCCCGGCGATGCGCTGCCGCATCGCGTCGTCCAGCGCATGGCCCTCGCGCATCACCAGGAAGAGGTACAGCTTGCCCTCGACGCCCAGCTGCGTCGTGTCGATGACGAGGCTGTCCAGCACCTCCGGGATGTCCTCGACGACGCGGTAGAACTCGCTCGTTCCCATCCGCACCCCGCTCCGGTTCAGCGTCGAGTCGGAGCGGCCGTAGATGACGCACGCGCCCTCGTCCGTCACCTTCAGCCAGTCGCCGTGCCGCCACACGTCCGGGTAGACGTCGAAGTAGCTCTCGTGCAGGCGTTCGCCGTCCGGATCGTTCAGGAAGCGCACCGGCATCGACGGCATCGGCTCGGTGACGACCAGTTCGCCGACCTCTCCCACGACCGGCTCCCCGTCCTCGTCGAAGCTCTCGACCTTGCAGCCGAGGCACCGGCACTGGATCTCGCCCGCACGCACCGGCAGGCCCGCGCCGCCACCGACGAACGCGGTGAAGATGTCCGTGCCGCCGCTGATCGAGGCGAGCAGCAGGTCGCTCTTGACGTGCTCGTACACCCACGCGAAGCCTTCCGGCGGCAGCGGCGCGCCCGTCGAGCCGATGGAGCGCATCGCGCTCAGGTCGAGCGACGCCCCCGGCTCGATCTCCGCCTTCATGCAGCCGAGGATGTACGGAGCGCTCACGCCGAACGAGGTGATGCGCGTCCGCTCCGCCACCCGCCAGAGCGCGTACATGTCCGGATGGCCGGGGCTCCCGTCGTACACGACGATCGACGAGCCCAGCAGCAGCCCGCTCATCAGGATGTTCCACATGATCCAGCCCGTGGTGCTGAACCAGAAGAAGCAGTCGCCTTCGCCGATGTCCATCTGCAGCGAGAGGAACTTCGCGTGCTCCAGCAGCGCGCCGCCGTGTCCGTGCACGATCGCTTTCGGAGCGCCGGTCGTGCCCGACGAGTACGCCACGCAGAGTGGGTGGTCGAACGGCACCGGCTCGAACGACAGCTCGCCTCCGGGGACGACGAAGTCCGACCAGAGCGACGCCGCGCCACCCAGCAGGCCAAGGTCGGGCTGCGGCTCCAGGTACGGCAGCACGACCGTCCGCTCGAGCGTCGGCAACGCAGCCTGGATGCCCGCGACCGCGTCGCGCGAGTCGAACCGCCTGCCGTTGTAGGTGTAGCCATCCACGGCGAACAGCACCTTGGGGTCCATCTGCCGGAAGCGCTCGATGACGCTCTGCGTCCCGAACTCCGGCGGGCAACTGGACCACGACGCACCCAGCGATGCCGCCGCGAGCGCCGCCGCGATGGCCTCCGGCACGTTCGGCATGTACGCGACCACGCCGTCGCCCCGACCGACCCCCAGCGCACGCAGCCCCGCGGCGACCTCCGCCGTCCGCGCGCGGAGGTCGTCCCACGTCCACTCCGTCGTCGCGCCGGACTCATGAACGCCGACAATGCAGACCTCGCTGCCGCTGCGGGCGAGCACGTGCTCCGCGTAGTTGAGCGTCGCGCCGGTGAACCAGCGCGCCCCTTCGACGCGCGTCCCGTTCGGTCCGGGCGCAAGCGCCTCCGTGTACGGCGTGTGCGCCTTCACCCCGAAGTAGTCCCAGATCGTCGCCCAGAATCGGCCGACGTCCTCCACCGACCATCGCCACAGCTCCTCGTAGTCCTCGAAACGGAGCCCGTGCGTCTCGGCGAGCCATCGCTCGTACGCGGCGAGGCGCGTGCCGGAGCGCCGCTCTTCGGACGGAGTCCAGAGCAGTGCTCCCTCGGTGGCGGGGCTGCCCGGTTGTGGTTTATCCGTGCTCATCGGCTCAACCTCGATCGTTCGTCCGCGCCTGATCCGCCAGCGTGCGCAGCATCTCCCGCAGCTCCGGATCGGGATCGCGCGACGTCTGGTCAGCGAGGCTCGTCTCCCCGGTGAGGCGGAACATGTCCGCGGCGCCGAGCAGGATGCGCGGCGTCAGGCCCAGGTGCTCGAACGTCGCCGCGATCTCTTCCATCTCCCCCACCCATCGGCGGGCGCGGCGCGGCATCTGCGTAGCCGCCTTCATGTGGCGCGCCGGGTCGGCTGCGTCGCCGAACTCGGCAAGCAGCGCCTCCGTCAGCCCCATCGCCTCCGCCGCCGTCAGCAGCTCCGTCCACACCGCCGTCGTGCCCTTGGTCGACGCCGCGTAGACCATCTTGAGACCGGACGCCTGCCCGAAGCGCGGGCCGACGCGCCGGATGTCCAGCCCGCACTCCCGCAGTGACTCCAGCGCGGACGTGTCCGGGCCGGAGCAGTAGATGCGCGTGTCGGAGCCGGGCGACGGCGGGCTGCCGATGATGCCTGCGTCGATGAACGGCGCGCCCGTATCCAGCATGAGCGTGGCGATGCGCACCACCGTCTGCGGTGCGATGGCGTTGCACTCCGCGAACGCGGGCCTCGAGCCGGTGCGCGCCATGGCGCCCGCGACCTCCTCGGCGATGCTCACCGCCTCCGCGGGTGGGAGCACGGAGAGCAGCAGGTCGCACTCCTCCACGAGCGCGTCGATGCCGCCCGCGTCCCGCATACCCGCCTCGGCGGCGCGGGTCCTGGTCAGGTCGCTCCGACCTGTGAGGTCCGTGGCGACGTCGACGCCGCCCGACGTGAGCGTCGCGCCGATGGCCGCGCCCATGTCGCCCGCGCTGATGATGCCAACGGGGCCGGTCATGCTACTCCGGGGCCGTGCCCGCTTCCGCCAGGCGGCGCTTCGCTTCCTCATAGACGTCGGAGGGCAGGTTTCCCTTCAACGACGCTTCGAGGTTCTGCCGCAGGTGCTCCGGGTTGATCGTGCCGACGATGTTGGTGTGCATGCCCGGGTGCGTCTGCGTGAAGCGGATGACGAACTCCATGCGGGACTGCCCCTCTTCCAGCAACTCGTCCATCTGCGCCTGCTCCCACACGTCCAGCAAGTCCCGGTTGCGGTTGGCCACGCGCTCCTCGCCGCTCGGCGCGCCTTTCGCCGCGCCGCCCCGGATGATCGTGCCCGACCCCGCCGCAGCGGCAGCGGCGACGAGGTCTTCGTGCTCACGCTGCGACGCCGAGTACGGGATCTGGAACGCGTCGAACACGCCCATCTCGATATGGTCCGCCAAGTGCGGGATCGTGCCGGACATGCCGAGGAACCGCACCTTCCCCTGTGCCTGCAGCTCCTGCATCGCCTCGATGGTGCCGCTCTCCTCCAGCACCTGGCGGGAGGGGGTCATGTGCACCTGCAGCAGGTCCATGTAGTCCGTGTTCATCCGGCGCAGGCTCTGCTCGACGCCCGCGACGACGTTGTCCTTCGTGTAGACGTGCGGCCCGCCCCGGTCCCGGCTGGGATCAGGCTCCCAGCCCACCAGGCACCCGCACTTGCTCGCGAGGAAGTACTCGCCGCGACGGTGGGCGATGTGCCGCCCGATGCGCTCCTCGCTCACGCCGTAGTCGATGGACGTGTCGATGTAGTTGATGCCCAGGTCCAGCACCGTGTTCAGGATCCTGCCTGCGTCCTCCTCGGGCACCTCCCTGCCGCGCGGCGCGCCCCGCAACTCCATCGCGCCGTAACCCAGCACGGTGATGTTCATGCCGGTGCGCCCCAGCGTCCGCTTCTCGAGATCGGCCATCGCTCCTCCAAGTCTCAATATGGGATGCGGTGAGTATAGCAACGGTCCCTTCCCACTTGGCGGGGGAAGGTTAGGATGGGGGTGGACCCGCCAGTATCTCCCTGGCCACTGCCCGCGCCTCGTCGATGTTGTCGACGAAGCGGTGCTCGGGAACGCGTCGCAGCACGTTCAGCGCCTGCAGCGTGATCGCGGGCCTGCCCTTCAGACCCATGATGATGCACACCGTGTCCTGGTCGTAGGCAACGTCGATCAGCTGCTCGATCACCAGTGCCGCGCTGTCGTCCATGTGCACGGTGTCCGAGAAGTTCAGGATGACGACCTCGTGGTCGCGTATGTCCGCGGTGATCACCGTCGTCAGCTTGCCGGACGACGCCACGGAGAAGCTTCCGCGCATCGACACCAGCCCGACCCGCGCAGAGAAGATGTCCGCGTCGTCGGACTCGTCCTCCGGGGTGAGGAAGACGCTGTCCAGGAGCGGTATGGACATCACGCTGTCCAGCTCCAGCCGCTCCCAGTGACGGGCGCTCGCCATGCCGGCCACGATCAGGCCTATGGCGACGGCGGTCACCAGGTCCAGGAACACCGTCAGCCCCATGGTGAGCACCATCACCAGCAGGTGCTCCCGCTGGACGCGGTGCAGGCGCGTGACGAAACGCCAGTCGATGATGTCCCAGCCCACCTTTATCAGGATGCCCGCAAGCACCGCGTGGGGGATCACCTTGACGTACTCGGCAAGGCCCAGCACCAGCAGCAGCACGACCCCCGCGCGTATGGCCCCCGATACCTGGGTCCGCCCGCCGGAACGGATGTTGACGACGGAGCCCGGAGTCGAGCCCGCGCCGGGCAGGGCGCCGATGAGCCCCGCTATGGTATTGCCGATGCCCTGCCCTATCAGCTCCCTGTCGGAATCGTGGCGCGTGCGGGTCATCGAATCGGCAACCAGCGAGGTCAGTAGGCTGTCTATCGACCCGAGCAGCGCGAGGATCAGCGCCGGTTGTATGGCCCCGGCCAGCACGCTCGGGGAGAAGGCCAGCTGCTGCAACCCCGGCAGCTCGGCCGACACGTTCCCGATGACGGGAACGTCCGTCAACCACAGAACGCTCAGCAGCGTCCCCGCAAGCAGCGCCACCAGCGTCGCCGGGAAGAACCTCGAGAACCGGCCTGGCCACCCGACCATCACCACCAGCGTGGTCGCCCCTACCGCCAGCGCGGCGTAGTTGACGTTGGTCACCGCATCCGGCCACCCGTTCACCGCGTCCGCGGGGCCGCCGGTAACGACGGGCGCTCCCAGAAACGGCAGCGTCTGGATGAGGATGATGAGGACGCCGATACCGGACATGAACCCGGACACCACCGAATAAGGGGTGTAGGAGACGTACCGCCCCACCCGCATGAGGCCGAGCGCGATCTGTATCACGCCCGCCATGACGACGATCGTGAACGCCTCCGCGAAGGTCTCGGCGTGGGCGGTCACGATGACCGCCATCGCCACGGTCATCGAGCCCGTCGGGCCCGATATCTGCGACTTCGTTCCCCCGAACACCGCCGCGAAGAAACCGACCGCCACCGCCCCGTAGATGCCCGCGGTCGCCCCGAGGCCGGACGCGACGCCGAACGCCAGCGCCAGCGGGAGTCCCACGACTCCCGCCGTCACGCCGCCGAGAACGTCGCCCCGGAACGTCGTGAGGTTGTAGCTGATCTTCATGCGAGTATCCCCTTCGCGACTTCCCGCGCCTCGTCGATATCGGCGGCGAAGTGGTCCTCGGGAACGTGCCGCAGCACGTTGAGCGCCCGCATCGTAACAGCCGGCCTGCCGCCGAGCCCCATGACGATACACTCCGTGGTCTGATCGTGCGCCACGTCCACCATCTGCTCGATCACCAGTGCCGCGCTGTCGTCCATGTGCACCGTGTCGGAGAAGTCGAGGATCACGACCTCGTGGTCGCGGATGTCGGCGCTTATCGCCTCGATCATCTTGCCGGACGACGCCACGGAGAAGCTCCCGCGCATCGACACGAGCCCGACACGCGCCGAGAAGATGTCCGCGTCGTCGGACGTGTCGTCCGGGGTGAGGAAGACGCTGTCCAGGAGCGGCACGGAGATCACGCTGTCCAGCTCCAGCCGCTCCCAGTGCCGCGCGCTCGCCATCCCGGCCACGATCAGGCCTATGGCGACCGCCGTGACGAGGTCCAGGAACACCGTCAGCCCCATGGTGAGCACCATCACCAGCAGGTGCTCCCGTTGGACGCGGTGCATGCGGGTGATGAAACGCCAGTCGATGATGTCCCAGCCCACCTTCATCAGGATGCCCGCGAGCACCGCGTGGGGGACCTCCTCGACGAACCGGCCGAGCTCCAGCACCAGCGCCAGCAGGACCGCTGCGCAGAGCACGCCGGATACCGGCGTTCTCCCTCCTGCCCGGAGGTTCACGACGGTGCCCACCGTGGCTCCGGCGCCCGGCAGCCCGCCGATGAACCCGGCGACCGTGTTGCCGATGCCCTGCCCTACAAGCTCCCGGTTGGGGCTGTGACGCGTGCGCGTGATGGCGTCGGCCACCAGCGAGGTCAGCAGGCTGTCTATGGACCCGAGCAGCGCAAGGATCAACGCCGGTTGTATGGCGCCCACCAGGAACCCCGGGGAGACGTCGGGCAGCTGCAGCTCCGGCAGGCCGGTCGGGACCTGCCCGATGACCGGCGTATCCGTCAGCCACAGGATCCCGAGCGCCGATCCGGCTATCAGCGCCGCCAGCGTGGGCGGCAGGTACTTCCGGAACCGGGCGGGCCAGAGCACGCCGACCGCGAGCGTCGTCGCGGCGATGGCGACCGCGCTCGGGTTCAGGTTGCTCAACGCATCCGGCCATGCGCGGACTGCTCCCACCGGCCCGCCTGTCGCGGTGTCCGCCCCGAGGAACGGCAACGTCTGGATGAGGATGATGATGACGCCGATGCCGGACATGAACCCGGATATCACCGAGTACGGCGTATACGCGACGAACCGCCCGATCCGCAGCACGCCGAGCAGCACCTGTATCGCCCCGGCCATGATGACGATGGTGAACGCCTCTGTCAGGCTCTCCGCGTGGCTCGTCACGATGACGGCCATCGCGACCGCCATCGGACCGGTGGGGCCGGATATCTGGGACTTCGTCCCGCCGAACACGGCTGCGAAGAAACCGACGGCGACCGCGCCGTACAGGCCCGCGATCGCCCCGATCCCCGACGCCACGCCGAAGGCGAGCGCTACCGGCAACGCCACCACGGCCGCCGTGATACCGCCGAAGAGGTCCCCGCGAAGTGTTCGGAAGCTATAGCTCATGCGGCACCTGCAACGCGTAACGCGTGGCGGATGGACTTTCGCACAGATACGGTGACTTTGGGGTAACTTTTTACCACGATTCTCGTGACGGCACGATGACGAATCCCTTCCGGCAGATTGTCATTCCGAGCGGAGCCGTCGACGCAGTCGATGGCGCAGCCGAGGAATCTCTCACGCGGCGTCGATTGGCGTCTCAGCGGCGGGGATGCTCCATGCTTCTACGGCGAGCAGGGCAACTGCGTCAGCGCTTGAGCAAGCCCCCTGATCCGGTACGTATCGCTGTACGAGCCTGCCACGACGCTCAGCGTGTCGCCTCCGCGTATGTGGGACAGGAACACCCGCTCATATGAGGGAGGTACGAAGGCCGCATTGTTGTAGGTCCCGATGTCCCAGTAGGTTTCCCTCCGGTGACCATCCACGCTATATGAGCCTCGTATCTGGTTGCCTGACAGATATCCATCTTCCCAATATGCATACATCTGGAAGTCGCGGCGCTCCCAACAATCGATGATGAACCAGCTGTTCCGCTGTTCACCGAAGGCATACAGGTGAGGGACTCCATTGTCCCAGATGTCGAAGTACCACTCGACGGCAGGACGCGGACGTTCCGTCTTCGTCCCCCGGCGCAGGTCATCCAGGACGAGCAGGATGGACCTCGTGCTGATAGCAAAGCCAACGTTCTCAAGGTTGCGGCCAGACCTGGTTTCCTCCCACCGGAAGGCGTTGATACCGACAGCTTTGCCTGTCGCGTAGGACACCAGTGGCCCACCGGAGTTGCCCGGGTTCAGGGCAGCGTCGGTCTGTAGCACATAGGCATCGAAATCGGAGTCGTAGCGGTCCGCAGAAACGACTCCCCTTGTCAACGTGACCGTAGATGCATCCAGAGGGAACCCTAACGCGAACACCTCAGCGCCGACCGCTGCATTTACTCCCAACTCGATAACAGGCCACCATGCAGAGCAACAGACTTCCAGGAGAGCAACGTCCATGAGCCCGTTGTAGCCGATAACGTGCGCCTCGAACCGGCGCACGCCGTCCAGAATGACCTCTATCGACTGTGCGCCATCAATGACGTGGTGCGCGGTCAACACATAGGCCTCATCCCCCGTGCCCGTGTCGATGACCATGCCGGAGCCGCTGGCATAGCCGTCCACCTCCACCTTAACAACGCTCCGCGAAGCCTCATCAACGCGCTGCTGGAAGGTCGGCGTGGGTGTTGCCGTGGGGCGTGGCGTGGGTGTAGGTGGAGGACACTTGTCCGCCTCTGCGTCCAGCGTGCCGTCCACGTAGCCCTGTCCATATCCGCGTATCACGGCGACCCTGAATGCGATCACGTCGCCGCACTTCTCCCACGACGCATAGCCCGCGTCATAGTCCTGTGCGTACTCTTGGTCTGGAGTCAACGTCGGCGTGGGGCTGGCTGTCGGGGTAGGAGAGGGAGTAGCAGTTGGAGTGGGAGTAGGGGTAGGAATGGGTGTCGGTGTCGAGGTCGGAGTGGGGGTGGCAACCGGGGCTGCAACTGTCTGCATGGCGGAGATCGTTGCGATCAGGTCGCTGGGTGATGGCCCTGACGGAGTGGGTGTCGGCTCAAGTGGCGCGCAGGCAGAGACGAGAGCCATCAATAGCAGTAGCGCGAACCGACGCATAAGGGAACCCCCTTGCCTGCATGAACAGGTGCTCTGCGACGAGTCCAGCTCATAGGTGCCTGCAAGGGGGCCTGTCGGCCCCTGTGCCATGCAGGAATGGCACCCTTACCGGACTCGTCGCAAGTGCAGCCTACTTCATATACGTAGAGGTGGGAAGGGGACATTCGTGGAGATGGCCAGGGTGAGGGTACTGCTGGCGAGTAGTGCGGGGCGTGCCGCCCGCTCATGGCAGGGTGGGGCGGGTGACGCTTACCTGAAGTGGTTCCCGTGGACGCGGGTATCCACGCTCTGCCCGCTCTCCAGACAGGCGTCACAACAGTAATACAGCTCGAGCCGGTGCCCGATGAACTCCCGAACCAACTCGTTCTTCATGAGGCGGATCACGCGTTCGACAGCGGGGTGACGGAACTCGTCTATGTGTCCGCATGACACACAGACGAGATGGTGGTGATGGTGGAAAGCGTCGTCCAATGAGTAGCGCGGTGAACCGTTGGGCATCACTGCCTTGCAGAGGACGCCGGACTCAACGAGCAGGCGCAGGGTGCGGTAGATGGTCGCCCGGCCCAGACCCGGCACTTCCGCGACGATTTCCTCGGCGCTGAACGAATCGGCCCGACGGGCGAGGGTAGCGGCGAGTTCGCGCCGTGGCCAGGTCATGCGATTGCCCTGTTCCTCCAACGCCCCGAGGATGTTGGCTTCGTTCTGGGCAACTGTGCTCGCAGACTCCTTAGGGGTCGGCGATTCGGGGTGAGAGATGCCGCCCTCTCGCTTTGGGATTTGTTGACTCCCTTGTCTGGCTTGCTGGACCACAGTGAGGGTGCTCCTTAGCGTCCACCCAGCCGCCCGGGCGAACTCTTGTCTAGGACGACAAGGAAAGTCGCGCCCCACACAAGGTAGGTGGCTAGGGCTATCACAACGATGCCGATCCCCAGCGGCAATAGCGATCTGTCATTGTCCGGTTCGCCCAGACGAGGCATCTGTGCAACCGCAGGCGTAGGAGTCGACTCGCTCGCATCAGGGACGGTCTGTGCGGACGCCGGGGACGAAATGGTCAACACACAGAGGACAGTGACGAGCAGAATACATGCTAGGGGCACAGTCACTCGATGGAGGGTTCGTCTCCTCGTGATTGCAGAATTCATGTCGCCTCTCCACGTTTGATGCGCGATTGGAGAACATCATGGCTGATACCTTTCGTTAAGTCTGTGCATTGCCTATATCGAACATATGACACGTAAACCGTACGCAAATTTTGCCACGTTGAGCAGGGTTGGCGTACGTCTTACTCGGAGTATGTGCGCTGTCCCACAAGGTGTTGTTCGGCCCTGTGTGTTGTTTGGGGCGAACCCCTGTCAAATATCTGACACGCACCCGTTGCGCCCCCAACGCACCCCTCCCTACCATGGATGCATGACTACCCAACCCGCTCCCGTGCCTGAAGGCTACGTCTCCGCCGACATGCTCCCGCCGGAGGACGGTGCCTACGTCGAACGCCTCAAGCGGGCGCTCCGCTGCGGCGTCCCCGGATGCTCGTGCGCCAACCCCGGCAGGTTCCACTGCCCCTCCCATGACAACGCCGCGGTCCCCACCCTCAGCGTCACCTGGAACCAGGCCAGCGGCTTCTCCTTCGAGTGCTTCCGTTGCCCCTTCCCAAAGGTGCTGGACGCCCTCGCGAAACGCGGCCTCATGCCCCGCTCCCAGCTCTACACCTCCGCCGGGGCCGTGGAAGCCGGACTCCAACCCCTCGAACTCCTCATCCAGCAACCGCCCGACTGGCTCTGGCCCAACCGCATCCCCCTCGGCAAACTCACCCTCATCGCCGGGTATCCGTCGTCCGGCAAGACCTCCATCGCCCTCGACGTCGCCGCCCGCGTCTCCCGTGGCGCACCCGCTCCCGATCAGCCGAACGCCCTCTTCCCCTCCGCCCCCGTTGCTCTCGCCATCCTCAACGGCAATCCGAAGTCCGACGTCCTCCCGGTCCTCCGCCTCTTCGGCGCAGACCTCGGACGCATCTACCTCGCCGACCTCCTCTCCCCAACCCTCCCCATCGACTACTACCCTGACGACCCGCCCAACGATGACGACGAGGAAGTGGACCACGACTGGGGCGCGAAGGACTGGGACGACGACGAGGATGAAGAGGAGTACCTGTTCGACAACGACGGCAATGAGATACGCGTTCCCCGCCGCCGTCCGGTCGGCGTCAGGGTTCCGCCGCCCCTTCCCTGGGAGCCGCTGAAGGCTGCATCGGACTTCACCGCACCGTGGCCCGGCCTCAATAAGGTCATGAAACGGCTCGCCAACACCATCGAGGCCGGGAGCGCCGCCCTGTTGGTCGTCGACCAGGTCGAGGGGCTTGCCTCCATGCACCGCGCCCAACCCGCCACCGTCCTCGGCATGCTCAATGCGCTCGCCGCCCGCACCGGCGCAGCCGTGATTGCCCTCACCCACAACCCCGCACCCAACTACCCCCGCGCCGTCGCCGCCATGCAGCGCCGCCTCGCTCAGGCCTCCGTCGTCTTCACCACCGCCCTCGTGGAACCCGGTGAGCGCCGCTTCCTCATACCCCTCCGCCCGGCCATGAGCGACGACGCCCCCGCCATCCCCTACGTCCTGCCGCCATCCCCCGCCATTCCCCCTTCACCCGTCATTCCAGCGGAGGCTGGAATCCAGAGCCCTCCTTCTGGCTTCGCCGTCGCCTGGCGCAAACCCGTCTTTCCCGCCCACATGAAGGCCCTCGCCCAACCCCGCCCCAACGACGGCGCAAAGACCCGTGCCGCCCGGGCGCTCCTCATACGCGCCCTCGCCGACGGCCCCCGCCCCGCCGCCGAGATTCTGCGCGAAGCCGCCATGCAGGGCATCGCCAAACGCACCCTTCGCCGCGCACGCCTCTTCTGCAACGTCAAAGCGACCCGCGCCAGCGTGATGGGCGGCTCCAATGGTGCCGGAGAATGGTACTGGTCGCTCCCGTCAACAAGCCGTAATGAAACAGAATGAGACACCCGATGGACGCTCGAACTTTTGAAAACATTGGCCCCCTTGCCCCCTTGGTCGCGGGAAGCAGGCCGTGGCCTTGTAAACACCCCAAACCAAGGGGGCCAAGGGGGCCAGATCGACGGTTCGGCTTACTCGTAATCTCCGACCAAGGGGGCCAGTTTCCAACCAGCATGGCCTCCTTGGTCACGCCGCGGCGAGTGAGGGTGCCCGACGCGGTGCGCCAGCACCCGTCATGCCAGCGTACGCTGGCATCCAGAGGCGTTCGTGGGGCGTGGACGGCGGGGTTGTATGCCCCACCTCTCCCTCGGGGAGAGGTCGACGCGCGCCAGCGCGGCGGGTGAGGGTGGATCGGACGCGGTGCGCCAGCACCCGTCATGCCAGCGAACGCTGGCATCCAGAGGCGCGTGCCAGCGCGGCGGGTGAGGCTGTCCGGCCCCTTCCCCCTCGACGGGGGAAGGCTGGGATGGGGGTGAATGAGAGGTGCTGGTAGAATGAGCACGGGAGGCCGTACATAACATGCTGGGCAAACTGCTCAACGTCTTCGGCGACTCGAACGACAAGGAAGTCAAGCGCTACCAGCGGGTGGTGGATGCCGTCGGGGACCTCGAAGGCAGCGTGACCGCCCTCAGCGACGACGAACTCGCTGCCCGGACCGCCGACTTCCGCGAGCGCATCGCCCGCGGCGAGAGCCTGGACAGCCTCCTCCCTGAAGCGTTCGCCGTCGTGCGGGAGGCCGCGCGGCGCGCCATCGGCCTCCGCCACTTCGACGTGCAGATCATCGGCGGCACCGCGCTCCACGAGGGCAAGGTCGCCGAGATGAAGACCGGCGAGGGCAAGACGCTCGTCGCCACCCTTCCCGTCTACCTCAACGCGCTCGAAGGCAATGGCGTCCACGTCGTGACCGTCAACGACTACCTGGCGCGGCGCGACGCGCTCTGGATGGGCAAGGTCTACTCGTTCCTCGGTCTCTCCGCCGGCTGCCTTCAGCACGAGTCCGCCTTCGTCCTGGACCCCGGCTACCGGCCGGACGCCGCACCGGCGGAGCTGCGCCCCATTCCCCGCAAGGAGGCCTACGAGGCCGACGTCACCTACGGCACCAACAACGAGTTCGGCTTCGACTACCTGCGTGACAACATGGCCTCCGCGCTCGTGCAGAAGGTGCAGCGCGAAGCGCGCTACGCCATCGTCGACGAGGTGGACAACATCCTCATCGACGAGGCACGCACGCCGCTCATCATCAGCGGCCCGTCCCAGGAATCGACGACGCTCTACGGCACGGTCGCCCGTGTCGTCCCCCGCCTGCGCGAGGAAGAGGACTTCACCATCGCCGAGAAGGAGCGCCAGGCCCTGCTCACCGACGCAGGCATCTCGAAGATCGAATCGCTTCTCAACGTCGGCAACCTCTACGACCCATCCAACTACGTCCTCACCCACTTCGTGGAGAACGCGCTGCGGGCGCAGTTCGTCTACCAGCGCGACAAGGACTACGTCGTGAAGGACGGCGAGGTCGTCATCGTCGACGAGTTCACCGGCCGTCTCATGCCCGGACGCCGCTACGGCGAGGGGCTGCACCAGGCGATCGAGGCGAAGGAGAACGTCAAGGTCCAGCGGGAGACCATCACCTACGCCACCGTGACGCTCCAGAACTACTTCCGCATGTACTCCAAGCTCGCGGGCATGACCGGCACCGCCCTCACCGAGGCCGAGGAGTTCTTCAAGGTCTACGGCCTGGAGGTGCTCGCCGTCCCCACCAACGCGCCGATGGTCCGGGAAGACCACGAGGACTTCATCTACAAGACGCACGCCGCGAAGTTCCGGGCCATCGCCGACCACATCGAGGAGTTGAACGCGGAGGGCAGGCCCGTGCTCGTCGGCACGACCTCCATCGAGCGCTCGGAGCAGCTCAGCGGCCAGCTCCGCAGGCGCGGCATCAAGCACGAGGTGCTGAACGCCAAGAACCACGAGCGCGAGGCGCAGATCGTCGCAGAGGCCGGGAAACCCGGCGCAGTCACCGTCTCCACCAACATGGCGGGGCGCGGCACGGACATAATCCTCGGCGGCGACCCGTCGTCGCAGACGGAGCCCGGCGCGTGGCGGCAGGCGCACGAGGAGGTCGTCGCCAGGGGCGGCCTCTACGTCATCGGCGCCGAGCGCTACGAATCGCGCCGCATCGACAACCAGCTGCGCGGGCGCTCCGGACGCCAAGGCGACCCGGGCGAAACACGCTTCTACGGCTCACTGGAGGACGACATCCTCACCCGCTTCTCCGGCGGCATGGTGGGCCGTCTCGTGGGCAAGGCATTCGCGGAAGACGCTCCGCTGGAGAGCGGCATGCTCACCAAGAGCCTCGAGATGACCCAGGGCAAGGCCGAGTCGTACTTCTTCGACATCCGCAAGCACCTCGTCGAATACGACGACGTGGTCAACCGCCAGCGCGAGGTCATCTACGAGGAACGGGACAAGGTGCTGCTGGGAGCCGACCTCCGGGCCAACATCCAGGAGATGATTGGCAACGAGATCTCGTCGCTCGTGCACACCTACCTCGCCGGAGAGCCGGAGCAGTGGGAGATCGAACCGCTCCTCGCAAGCGTCGGCGTCATCATGCCCCTGCCTGCCGGGTTCGACGCCGATTTCATGATCCGCGAGGGCGCGGCACAGACCGAGGAGACGCTCCTGACCACCGCGGAAACCCTCTACGAGCAGCGGGAAGAGGACTACGGCGCAGAGACCATGCGCGCCATCGAGCGCGCCGTCATGCTGCAGACGATCGACCGCCTCTGGGTGCAACACCTCACCATGATGTCCAACCTGCGCCAGGGCATAGGCCTGTATGCGTACGGCCAGCGCGACCCCCTTGTCATGTACAAGAAGCAGGGCCACGAAGCCTTCGACGGGCTGCTGGAGCGCCTGCGGCACGACATCGTCCACACCATCTTTCACGTCGCGCCCGTCGGCCAGACAGCGCCGAAGGCAGGCGGAACCAACGGCCGGGCCACCGCCGTGGACACCAGCCGGACCGAGACCGTGATGGCAAAGGCCATCGGTCAGCGGCGCCCTGCAGCTGCCCCTGCGGCGCCCGTGGACGTTCCCCCGGACGCACCGCGATGGATGCGGCGTCAGGCCGAACGCGCGGCGGGCGGCGGCAAGAAGGCCCGCAAGCGGAAGGGCAGGTAGCCGCCATGGAAGCGACCGTCGCGCCGCGCCCCACGCCGGTGTCCACTCCTCAAGACGACGAGACGGCCAACGGAACGTTGGAGCATTTCCGCGGCGCGCTGGCCAACGGCACACCCTGGCCGGAAGCGCTGTTGGCTGCCGTAGGCGAATGGACCGCTCCCTCCGAGATCGTCGACGGCGTGCGGCTCGACTACCTCATCGAGGGGGAGGCCTTCGACTGGCTGCTGCTGGCGGAACGCCTGCTGCGCGAGGCGCCGGCAGGCTGCATCCCCATTGAAGAGGCGGAGGAGTTGCTCTTCACCGGCATGCTTCCGGATGGGATAACCGAAGCGCGCTTCAAGAGCTTCCTGGGGCCGGAGAAGTACCGCGCGCACCTCAACCACTTCTACGGCGTCGTCGTGGAGGAGGCCCTCTGGCACGCCGTGGAACGCGAGGTGGAGAAGGAGCGCAGCGTGCGCGGGCTGCAGCACCCCTTCGGCGTGCAGAACCTCATCGCTGAGCGCCTCTACCGCGCCGGACTCGTGCCGCTCCTGAGGCAGTTCCAACGCGAACACCGGCGCGGGCGCCGCGTGCGCCTCACCCTGGCCGAGTCCCGCGCGTTCACCTACTGGCTCTTCAAGCGGCGCGTCGCCAACTCCGACCAGGCCCGCATCGCGAGCGACACGCGCAAGGGCCTCCGCATGCTCAACGAACTGCGGGAGCGCGCAGGGACCGGCTAGGGAGCGAACGCTTCCAGCGGGACCGCCACGTCGGGAGCGCCACGCAGGACCGCAGCGTCCATCGTCACGAGCATCACGCCCGCCGCCCGCGCCAGCGCGACGAACTCGGCATCGTAGGCGGTCAGGCCGCACTCCAGCGCGGTATCGATGACCTCTGCGCCGGGCATATCGTAGATGCGATTCCCCAGCACCCTCCCGGCATCACCAACCATCGCTTTCGCTTCATCCGGAGTGATGTCTCCACGCCGTACATAGCCCAGCAGTACGTTGCGCAGTTCAGAGGGAAGAATGCTCGGCGCGGTCCATTCACCATCTCGTTCATGGAGTCGAGCAGCGTCGGCACCCTTCTCCCCGCCAACCACGAGGCGCACTGCAACGTTGGTGTCGACGACAATCACGGACGTCCTTCTTCCTTGAGTGCTTTGATAGTCTCAGGGCTCAAGTCAATCGCGCCAATGGCCCTCTGACGCTCCCTGATGCGCGCAAGAAGCGCCTCCCACTCCTCGTCGCTGAGCGGGGCAGTTCGCTCCGAATCGACAGTAAACCCTCCCAAACGCTGGCGCTGTCCCAGCATCAGCCGCGCGAGTATCTCGCCGTTGAGGCTGCGGTGGTTCCGCTTGGCTGCGGCCTTCAGTTCAGCGTGCAGGTCTTCGGGCACGTTGCGCAGCGCGATGTTCATCGTGGGCCTCCGAGGGCAAGTGCTATCAGGATGCTATCGCAATGATAGCACGCAGGAGCGTCAGGTCCTGGCTTGCGCCGGCCCCGAAGTGGCTTCCGGCGGCAGGGCGATAGGGCCCCGCTTGCGGTGCTTTCCCGCCGTCTCCACCGCCAGGTAGGCGAACACGACGACAGTCACGGTCCACAGCACCGCGTTGAACCCGAACGCCGCGTGGTAGGAGTGGATGGAGAGGAGGCTCATGGAGACCACCGGCCCGATCATCCCCGCCGCGTCGCCGAACGTTCGGAAGAGCCCTATCGCCATACCCCGCATCCCCATAGGCGCGAGGTCGGCAACGTAGGCGACCGGCGCCTGACCACTCCACCCCTGGGCGATGTGCAGCAGGAAGAACACCACGAGGAACGGCCCCAGCGTGTCCGCGAACGGCACCCAGGCAATGGCCACGCCGATCACGAGACCCGCCGGAATGATGATGATCTTCCGCCCGTACTTGTCCGCCATCGCTCCCGCCGGGTAGATGAGTATCCCGTGCATGAGCGAAGAGAACGTGAACAGCAACCCGATAGCTCCCGGCCCCATCTCCAGGACCTCGTGCACGAACGCCGGAACCAGCGTCGTAAACATGCCCCCGCGCAGGAAGAACGTGGAGAAGCCGAGGATGCACACCATGAGGAAGCTCGTGTCCCGCAGCAGGAAGAGCGCTCCACGCGGCGAGTTGCTATGGCGGATCTGCGGCCCCGCGTCTGCGCTCCCCGGCTGGGGGCGCGTCTCCGGCAGCCGTACGATTCCCCACAGCGCGAAGAAGAGCACCATGATGCCGGAGACGTAGAACGGCGCACGCGTCCCGAACACCTCGCCGATCAGCCCGCCCAGCGCCGGGCTGCCCGTCCCCACGACGAGTTGCAGCCCGTGCATCAGCCCCAGCACACGCCCCCGGTTCTCCACCGTGCTCAGGTCTGCCGCGACGACGTTCGCCATGACGATGGTCATGGAGCTCGCGACGCCGCTCAGAAACCGGAGTGTCAGGAACGTCGGGACGTCCTGCGCAAAGCCGCCCAACGTGGCGAACAGCGCAACCCCCAGCCCCCCGATCGTGATGATCCACTTCCGCCCCACCTTCTCCGATATCACGCCCGCGGGGATGTTGGTGATGAACCGACCCACGCCGTAGACGGAGAACGTGAGACCGAGCGCAAAGACGCCACCGCCGATCAGGTCGATGAACTTCGGCATCACGGGCGTGATGATCATCATCGAGGCATGGGCAGACGCGATGAGTCCACCGGTGATGATGACCAGTTCCAGCCGGAGCCCGCCGGTTATGCCGCGTTTCGAGGGTACGAACCGCATGGCCTACGAATCGCTCACGGCGTCTACGCCCGTGAGCGGTCCGTGGCCTTCCGTGTCAGGATGCTTCCTCGTACCGATGCGGCTACCCTCCCAGATCGCGGAGCAACTCGGTGATGCGCTCCAGCCTGATGCGGCCACTCTCCAAGCGCTCGCGCTCGCGCTCCACCACATCGGCGGGCGCTTTATCCAGGAACTGTGCGTTGTTCAGACGACCCTCCAGCCCTGCGAGGTGCTTCTCCACGCTCGCCGCTTCACCACGCAGCCGCTCTCGCTCTGCATCCAGGTCGACCGATCCCCCAACGTTGAGCGCCACGGTGACGTCCCGCACCACGATACGCACCGTGTCCTGACCCGCGTCCGCATCGCCGAAGCGCAGCGCTCCGACGCGGGCGAGGCTGCGGATGGCGTCCGATTCGCCTTCCAGCGCAACCGCAGGCCGGGACGTGGCCACCGCGGCATCCAGCAGGGCCTGCGGCTCTATCTTGAGTTCGGCGCGGATGTTGCGGATCGCCCGCACGAGGTCTATCAGCAGGTCCACCTCCTCGGAGGCCGGAGCGTCGGCGTCCCTGCGAGCCTGCAACTCCTCCTCGGACAGGCGCGCCTTCGGGTCCGGATATGGGGCGATCATGATGGACTCGGGCAGATTGCCCTCAGGCGGCAGCACGGCAATGAGACGCTGCCATATCTCCTCGGTGACGAATGGCATGAACGGGTGGAGCAGGCGCAGCACGCGCTCCAGCACGTGTGCCAGCACCCGGCGCGGTTGATCGTCACCGTTGCGCATCCGCACCTTCGCCAACTCGATATACCAGTCGGCGAAATCGCTCCAGATGAACTCGTGGAGCACGCGCTCCGCCTCGCCTATCTGGAACTCGGCGATGAGGTCGTTCACGCGGACCGCGGTCTGCTGTGCCTTGGAGAGCATCCACCTGTCCTGCCGGTGCTCGCGCGGGGGCGTGGCGTACCACCCCTCCATACCTTCCTGTCCCTCCGTCTGGCCGATGACGAACCTGCCGACGTTCCACAGTTTGTTCGCGAAGTTGCGCGCCGCCTCCAGGCGGTCATCGCTGAAGCGGGAGTCGTTGCCGGGCGTAGTGCCGGTCGTCAACGCGAAACGCAGCGCGTCGGTGCCGTACTGATCTATGGCATCCAGCGGGTCGCGGACGTTTCCCCGCGTCTTGCTCATCTTCTGTCCGTGCTCGTCGCGCACGAGGCCGTGGAGGTACACGGTGCGGAAGGGAACATCCCCCATGTTCCGCATTCCCATCATGATCATGCGGGCCACCCAGAAGAAGAGGATGTCGTAACCCGTCTCCATCACAGAGGTGGGATAGAAGTAGTCCAAGTCAGCGTTGCGCTCAGGCCAACCGAGCGTGGAGTGCGTCCACAGGCCGGATGAGAACCAGGTATCGAGCACGTCTTCGTCCTGCTCGATATCGCCCGAACCGCATCCCTCGCATACCCGCGGTTCATCCACCGCAACGGTCTGATGGCCGCACGCCCGGCAGTACCAGACCGGGATACGGTGCCCCCACCACAACTGGCGGGAGATGCACCAGTCCCGGATGTTCTCCATCCAATTCGCGTAGACGCGCGCGAAACGATCGGGAACGATGCGGATGCGTCCGTCCTGCACAGCGGCGAGCGCGGGTTCGGCCAGCGGTGCAATCTTCACGAACCACTGCGTCGAGACGATGGGTTCCACCGGGTCGCCGCTGCGCTGGCAGTGGCCGACCGAATGCGAATGCGGCTCCACTTTCTCCAGCAGCCCTTCCCGCTCCAGCTGCGCGACGATCGCCTTGCGGGCCTCGAACCGATCGGCTCCGGCGTAGGGGCCGGCTTCCTCGTTCAGCGTGCCATCAGGGTTGAGGACGTTCACGATGGGCAGGCCGTGCCGCTCCCCTGTTTCGAAGTCGTTGGGGTCGTGTCCGGGCGTGATCTTCAGCGCCCCGGTACCGAACTCGGTTGCGACCGCGTCGTCGGCTATCACCGGGATGAGCCGTTCGAGCACCGGCAGGCGCACACGCTTGCCCGGCGCACCGGCGTAACGCTCGTCGGACGGGTTCACCGCAACCGCGGTGTCGCCGAGGAGGGTCTCTGGACGGGTCGTTGCGACGGTCAGGTGCCCCGAGCCGTCCTCGTAGGGATAGCGGATGTAATACAGGTTGCCCTGCACCTCCTCATGCTCGACCTCGAGATCGGACAGCGCGGTACGGCAACTGACGCACCAGTTGATCATCCGCTCGCCGCGGTAGATGAGTCCTTCGTCGTAGAGGTTCTTGAACGTCGTTCGAACGGCGCGGGCCGGGCCTTCGTCCAGCGTGAACGTCTTGCGCTCCCAGTCGCACGAGGCGCCAAGCCTGCGGTGCTGGTTGTCTATCGTGTCGCCGGTCTTGTCCACCCACTCCCAGATACGTTTGAGGAACGCCTCACGTCCGATGTCGTGGCGCGTCAGCTCATCTGCGGCAAGCTGGCGCTCGACGACGACCTGCGTGGCGATACCCGCGTGGTCGGTGCCCGGGAGGTAGAGGGCCACGTCGCCCTTCATGCGGTGATAGCGGGTGAGCGCGTCCTCTATCGCGGCCGTCATCGCGTGGCCGAGGTGCAGCTCGCCCGTGACATTGGGGGGCGGCATGATGATGGTGAACGGTTCCCGGTCCGGGTCGGGCGTGGCCCTGAAGTAGCCGGAGCGCTCCCACCATTCGTACAGCCTGCCCTCAACCTGGCGCGGGTCGTAGGCCTTCGAAAGCGGCTCTTCAGCCGGATTCGTCGTCATGCGCAGGGGCTCCAGAACGTGGGGTATCGCGTTTCATGTTAGCAGACGCGACGTTCAGCCCGCGCGGGAAACGCCTCGCGCCCCCGCTCACGCCAGGGTGCTATCCTGACTCTCGTGTCGTCCGCAACGCTCTCACGCCCTGTCTCCTGGAAGAAGAACCTCATCGCACTGTGGTTCGCACAGGTGGGGACGACCCTCGGCTTCTCCTTCACCTTCCCCTTCTACCCGCTGTTCTTCGAGGAACTGGGTGGGTTTACCACGGAGCGCGCCGCATTCTGGGCCGGGCTGGCCGGGTGGGTATTCGGCCTCGGCATGGGGCTTTCCAGCCCCATCTGGGGTGTGCTGGGCGACCGCTTCGGGCGCAAGCTGAACGTCCTGCGCTCATTGATCCTCGGCGGTCTCTTTCTCACCATCTCCGGGTTCTCACAGACCCCGTTCCAGCTCATGGCTTCCCGGTTCGTCATCGGCGCGACAAGCGGGGTCGTGCCGACCATCATGGCACTCGTGGCTGCGCACACCCCAAGGGAGCGGCTCCCTTTCGCGGCCGGCATCGTCCAGTCGGGCCTCTTCGTAGGTGTCGCGCTCGGCCCCTTGTTGGGCGGCATCATCTATGACGCATGGGGGATGAGGGCAGCCTTCATCGCCACCGGGGCAGGGCTCTGGAGCTCCGCGCTCATCGTCATCTTCCTCGTACGTGAGGACTTCCACCCGGCGGAGTCTTCACTTGGCCTGGTCCGGCCATTCGTTGTCCTCTGGCGGCTGAGCACGTCCCGAGCGATGCTGCCGCTCTACGGCGTCGTGTTCCTCGTGCTCGCCGCACACCTCATGATCCAGCCTGCGATCCCCGGGCTCGTCAGTATCGTCGAAGGCGGCTCGGACAGCGGCACTGCATCCGGCATCGTGTTCGCACTGGGGGGGATCGGGTCCGCCATCTCCGCAGTGGTGATGGGTTGGCTCGCCCCCAAGGTCGGGCTACAACGTGTGCTCATGGCAGGAACGGTGCTCGCAGCACTCGCGGCACTCGTCCCCTACTTCGCGATCGACTACCTCACGCTCGCAGTCGGTTTCACGGCTATCGCCCTCTTTTCCGGAGGTCTCTCAGGACTCGTGAACGGGCTCATCGCATTGCGTTCCCCCAGCGGTCAGCACGGAGCGGCGTTCGGGTCGGCGCAACTCGCGCACGCATTCGGTGTGGCGCTGGGACCGCTGGCCGGAGGCGCCATGGTCGTCACCTGGGGACTTCGGAGCGTCTTCCTCTTCGAAGTGGCCACTTTCGTGCTGATCCTGCTGGCCGTGGCCGCACTGCTCGGCGGCCGCAGCGCCCGGGACGAGTAGCGATGAGGAGCCCACTCCTAAGGGGCGTATAATCTCCTCATGCTCCTCACGCTGGACATAGGCAACACCAACATCACCATCGGGGCGTTCGACGGCGACGACCTCGTCGCGAACTGGCGGCTCTCAACCGACTCGCGACGGCTCACTGACGAGTATGCCCTGCAACTGCGCGAGCTCCTCCCGCTGAAGGGCATCGCACTGGCTGACGTGACCGACGCCGCGCTCTGCAGCGTCGTCCCTCCACTCACGGGCGTGTTCGAGGACGTCGCGCGCACTCTCTTCTCCTGCGACCCCATCGTCGTGGGCGCCGGAACACGCACCGGCATCCGCATCCTGTACCAGAGCCCGCATGACGTTGGCGCGGACCGGATCGTGGACGCCGCCGCCGCTCTCCACTATTACAGCGGGCCCGCCATCGTCGTCGACCTCGGCACTGCAACCGTCTTCGACGCCGTGACGGCAGACGGAGACTACCTCGGCGGAGCGATCTCTATCGGCGTCGGGCTCGCGGGCGACGCGCTCGCTGCGAACACGTCCATGCTGCGCCGCGTCGACCTCACCGCGCCGGAGCACGCGATCGGCAAGAACACCACGGCCTCCATCAACTCCGGCCTCGTCCTGGGTTTCACCGGGCTCGTTGAGGCGATGGTGCGCCGCTTCCGCGATGAGATGGAAGCGCCGGACGCTCGCGTCGTCGGCACCGGCGGCCTCGTGCCGCTCATCGCGGAGCAGACCTCGGTATTCGACGTGGTCGACCCGGAACTGACCCTGCGGGGCCTGCGCCACATCTTCAACCTGAACCGTGAGCCTGCCCAGACCGGGGGCGCGCGATGAGCGGCCCGTTCCACGGCAAGCGCATACTCCTGGGCGTGAGCGGCAGCATCGCCGCCTACAAGGCCGCCGACCTCGCCAGCAAGCTCACGCAGGGTGGGGCGGGGGTCGACGTGCTCATGACGTACTCCGCGACCCGGTTCGTAACGCCGCTCACCTTCCGCAGCATCACACACCGCCCGGTGCTCACCGACCTGTTCGACCCCGATTCGCCGGAAGCGATCGAGCACGTTGCGCTGGCGCAAGCGGCACACATCCTCGTCGTCGCACCCGCGACGGCCCACATGCTCGCGAAGCTCGCGCTCGGCCTGGCCGACGACCCCATCAGCGTCACGGCTCTGGCAACCGGCGCGCCTCTGCTCATCGCTCCCGCGATGGACGCGAACATGTGGGAGCACCCTGCCGTCCGGCAGAACGTGAACACGCTCGTGGAGCGTGGCACGGTCATCGTGGGGCCGGGCGAGGGGCGACTCGCCTCCGGACTCATAGGTTGGGGACGGCTCGCCGAGACGCCCGAACTGCTCGGACGTATCGCCCAGACGCTCGGCGCGAACGGCGACCTGCGCGGGCGCAGCATCGTCGTCAGCGCGGGGGGCACCCAGGAACCACTCGACCCTGTCCGTGTGCTCACCAACCGCTCCTCCGGCAAGATGGGCTACGCCATCGCGGAGGCCGCGCGGGACCGTGGCGCAGACGTAACGCTCGTCACCGCGCCCGTCGCAATCGACCCTCCCCCTGGCGTGCGCGTCGAACGGGCCGACACCGCGGAACAGATGCGCACCGCTGTCCAGGAGGCCGCCTGCTCCGCCGATGCCCTCGTGATGGCCGCCGCCGTCGCCGACTACCGCCCCGCTGAGACCAGCGGCGAAAAGATGAAGAAGGAAATGATGGCCGACCTGGCGCTCGCACTGGAGCGAACGGAGGACATCATCGCCGCCGTGCCGGACGACATCGTGAAGGTTGCTTTCGCTGCCGAGAGCACCGGACTGCTGAAGAACGCCCGCGCCAAGCTACACTCCAAGAGAGCCAACCTCGTCGCAGCGAACGACATCACACTCCCCGACGCAGGGTTCGGCTCGGACAAGAACAAGGTCTGGCTCGTGGACGAGGACGGAGACACCGAGCTGCCTCTCATGCCAAAATATGACGTAGCAATGGCGATCCTGGACCGTGTTGCAGCACTGCTGGACGCACGTCGTCCGATAGAGAACTAAGAGGAGTGATAACTGTGTTCGTCATCGCTGCCATCGTGGCACTGATCGCAGGCGGCTTCTTCTACTACCGGGCGTACCGCGAGGCCCGCATGTGGCGAGAGGTGCACGTCGTGTGGGGAGCGGCCCAGAAGGACAGGGCCATAGCCATTCACCGCGAGTTGACTCAGCAGGGGATCCGGGCGCAACTCAAGACCAGTTCCGCATTCGACATCACCAGGTCCATGCCCCAGAGTCACGCCTCGATCCGCGTTCATCGTGAGGACTTCACCCGTGCCGCACAGATCGTCCTCTCGTTGACAAGGGGATAGGTCCCACTCTCAGCGAATGCGCGTGTTCTCCGTGACGCGCGGAAGGAGCGCGAGGAGATCGCTCGCGAGCATGCCGCCGCTCCCATTCGCCGCGCTCCAGCGCTCCGCCGCCGCTCCGTGCAGGTACACCCCTGCCACTGCAGCCTCGTAGCGCTCCATCCCCTGCGCCAGCAGGCCGCCGATGATACCTGCGAGCACGTCGCCTGAGCCCGCCGTGGCGAGCGCCGGGTTCGCGAACGGGCTGAGCGCAACGCGACCGTCCGGCGCCGCGATCACCGTATACGCGCCCTTGAGCACCACCACCTGACCCCACTGCTCCGCCGACGCCATCGCCGCACCCTTGCGGTCCACCTGCACCTCGTGCGCAGGCCGTCCGAGCAGCCGTCCCATCTCGCCCGGGTGCGGCGTCAGCACCGTGGGCACGGCGAGCATCGACGGCCAGCCATAGATGTTCGCGAGGATGTTCAGCGCGTCTGCGTCCAACACAACCGGCGTAGGCACCGCAGGCTCAGTGAGCAGCAGCGCGCGCAGGAACGCAGCCGACGACTCGTCCGCTCCCATGCCCGGCCCGACCACGGCTGCGGAGGCAGCATTCAGCGCCTCCCGGGCAGCCCCCGCCGCCTCGACAGACGCTCCACCATCCGGCGTCTCCGCCAGCGGCGTGTGCACTTGTTCGATAAGTTGCACTGCCGCGATGCGGCTCACACTCCCGGGAGCGGCAAGGTTGACGAGCCCCGCTCCCATGCGATACGCCGCCGACGCGGCCAGCACCGGTGCGCCAACATATCGCCGGTGCCCCCCCACGACGAGTACATTCCCGAAACTTCCCTTGTGGCCGTCCGCGGGGCGGGGCGGCAGCAGGCCACTCGTGAGCGAAGCGTCCACGAGGTCGAGCGGCAGCCCGTAATCGACGCCTTCCGGCAAGCCGATGGAGAGCGTTTCGAGCGCTCCCACACGTGCGGCTCCCGGGAACTGCAGCAGGCCGACTTTCGGCGCACCCAGCGCAAGCGTCACGTCTGCGGGGAAGCAGGCCTCGTCGCACTCGCCGGTGTCCGCATCGATGCCTGTGGGGAGATCGAGCGCAGCGAACACCGGTCGCTGGGAGTGCGCTTTCATCTCAGCCACCGATTCGAAGATCGCCCGCAGCACCGGGTCGAGGCCCGGGTGCGCGCCGATGCCGAGCACCGCGTCGAGCACAAGGTCGGCGAGCGAGACGTAGCTCGCCAACTGCCAGCATTCGAGGTCTTCCGACGCCTCAACCACACGGCAGCGGCGCTCACGACACTCCTCGAACTTGTCCTCCCGCCGTCGCGCCGTCGTCATATACAGCGTCACCACCGCTCCCCAGTCCGCCAGGTAACGCGCCGCGACCATTCCGTCACCGCCGTTGTTCCCCGGCCCCACCAACACGACGATGCGCTTGCTCCGTACACCATCCAGACGATGCGCGATGCTGCGCGCAACCGCGAGACCCGCGCTCTCCATCAGTGACTCCGCAGGAACCCCCGCCTCCGCCGCACGTGACTCCAGCAGCCGCATCTCCTCCGAGGTGACGACCTTCAAGACAGACGCCCCACTACCGACGCCACGGCATACACGCGCGAATGCGACAGGCTCACGGCCAGGCGGTCTATCCCCAGTTCTGAGCGCGGGCGTCCGCCCTGCCGTGCAGCGCTATCTCAGGCTCGCCGCTGCGCTTCCGTGTCACCTCCACCTCGCGCCACCCAACACCGCGTGTGCCCGTACCCAATGCCTTCATCGTCGCCTCTTTCGCAGCGAACCGCGCAGCCAGTTGCGGCGCGCGTCCGCGACAGTAAGCGATCTCGTTCTCCGTGTAGACGCGCTCCAGGAACCGTGTCCCGAAGCGCTCCAGCGTCGCCGCGATGCGGTCTATCTCGATCATGTCCACGCCGACGGAGATGTCCTGCACCGTTACCTCTCCCATGCAGCCCGAGTCCCGAGCATCATATCAGCCCTCACGCCCACCGGCTGCTATCATCTGACGCATCCCCCACCGGAGGCGAAGTACGTGACCGCGACCGTTATCGATGGCAAGCTGATGGCCGAGGAGATACGCGGCGAGGTGGCCGAGGAGACGCGCGCGCTCACGGAGCGCCTTGGCGTGGTCCCCGGCCTCGCAGCCGTGCTCGTTGGCGAGGACCCAGCCTCCGCCGTCTACGTGCGCAACAAGCGCCGTGCCTGCGACGAGGCGGACATGTTCAGCGAGACGTTCGAGCTGCCTACGGAGACCTCGCAGGAAGAGCTGATCGCGCTCGTGCGGCAGCTCAACGCGGACCCCCGCTTCCACGGCATCCTCGTCCAGCTTCCCCTGCCCGCCCACATAGAGGAGCGCGAGGTCATCCTCGCCATAGACCCGGACAAAGACGTTGACGGGATGCACCCCGTCAACGGCGGACGCCTCCTGGAGGGCAACCCGCGTTTCCTTCCCGCGACGCCAGCGGGCGTGCAGCAGATGCTCATTCGCTCCGGCAACGACCCTGCGGGGAAGCACGTCGTCATCGTGGGACGCAGCAATATCGTCGGTAAACCGCTCTCCGTTCTGCTCATGCAGAAGGCTCCCGGCGCGAACGCCACGGTCACCGTCTGCCACACCGGCACGCGCGACCTGGCCGCCCTCACCCGCCAAGGGGACATCGTCGTCGCGGCGATAGGCAGGCCCCGCGCACTCACCGCCGATATGGTCGCGGACGGCGCGGTCGTGATCGACGTCGGCATCAACCGCGTCGACGATGCAACGCGGAAGGCGGGGTACCGGCTCGTCGGCGACGTGGACTACGACGCGGTCGCGGAGAAGGCTTCGGCCATCACGCCTGTGCCCGGCGGCGTGGGTCCCATGACCATCGCCATGCTGCTCACGAACACCCTCCGCGCCGCTCGCCTCTCCGCCGGAGAGACTCTTTAGCGCGGCCTACCGCACCTCGAACAGCGACTCGACCTCCACCGCGGCGCCGCCGGGCAGTGACCCTGCGCCGTAAGCCACGCGCGCGTGCCGCCCCGCCTCGCCGAAGACCGCAACCATCAGGTCTGAGAACCCGTTGATCACCTGCGGCTGCTGCGTGTAGTCCGGCGTCGCGTTCACCAGCCCCATCACGCGGACGACCCGCACGACGTTGTCGAGGTCGCCGATCTCCCGCTTCGCCACCGCCAGCGCGGAGAGCCCGCAGATGCGCGCGGCGTTATACGCTTCGTCGACGTCCATATCCGCGCCCACCTTGCCGGTAATCATCGCCCCGTCCGCGCCGCGCGGCACCTGCCCGGCCACGTATAGCAGGTTGCCCGTCCGTACGGCGGGAACGTAGTTCGCCACCGGAGTCGACACCTGCGGTAACTCCAACCCCAACTCCTGCAAACGATCCTCGGCAACTGACACGACGCAACACCTCATGGGAGATCGGGGCAGTGTCTGCCCCACACGACGATGATAGCACTCCAACGGCCCGCCTCTGCTCTGCACCGATATTGTTGCCATACCGGATGCTCGCTGCCTATCATCTCCTCATGGCGACCTCGGCAAAGCAAAGCAACGTAATCCGGCCAACTGCGGTCGAAGCGCGAGAGGGATACCGTATCTGGCTCAGCTTCTCCGATGGCGCCGAGGGCGAGGTAGACCTCTCCCACCTCGCTGGAGACGGCATATTCCAGGTGTGGGAAGACCGCGTCTGCTTCGAGTCCGTCCACTTGACCTCCTACGGTGCCGTCGCCTGGACAGACGACGCTGAGCTCTGTGCCGAGGCCCTCTACATGCGAATGACCGACTCTTCTGTTGAGGAGCTCATGCCGGACAGAAGGCCGTTGGGCGCTGATGCCTGAACTCTGCCGTTTCTACGGCATCGTCATACGCATGTTCCCGGATGACCACGGGCCCCCGCACTTCCACGCCTCGTACAGCGGCGATCAGGCAACCGTGGAGATAGGCACCCTCCTCGTGCGCAATGGACGACTCCCACGTCGCGCTGAGAACCTCGTGGCAGAGTGGGCAGCGCTGCACAGGGATGAGTTGTTTGAGGCTTGGAGCCGGTCGCAGCGCCGCCAGCCACCCGGCAGGATCGCTCCTCTCGACTAGCCCCCACGACCGCCGCCGATGCTAGGATAGCGCCGCATCCCGCCGACCCCCGGAGGTCCTGCGCATGGAGAACAGCGTCTTCTACCAGAACCTGGAACCGTTCTCGTTCCTGGAGCGGAGCGCGTTCGTCTACCCGGACAAGCCCGCCGTCATCTACAAGGAGCGCGTCTACACCTACAGCGAGCTGCGCGACCGCGTGAACCGGCTCGCGGGGGCGCTGAAGAACGCGGGCGTCGGCAGAGGCGACCGCATCGCGTTCATCGTCCCGAACCTTCCGCCGCTGCTGGAGGCGCACTACGGCCCCATGAGCATCGGCGCAGCGCTCGTCGCCATCAACACCCGCCTCTCCCCCCGCGAGATCGGCTACATCCTCAACCACTCCAAGGCGAAGGTGCTCGTCTTCGACTCCGAGTTCGCGCCCACCGTGCGCGAGGTGCGCGACGAGTGCCCTGGCGTATCGCTCTACGTGCAGGTCGTCGACGAGGTCCCGCGCGCCGACGACATCCCCGGCCCGGAGTACGAGGAATTCCTGGCGTCCGCACCGGACGGGGAGCACCGCGACCCCGTCGCCTCCGAGATGGACATCATCACTATCAACTACACTTCCGGCACCACCGGCATGCCGAAGGGCGTGCAGTACCACGCGCGCGGCGCGTACCTGAACGCGCTGGGCGAGGTCATCGAGACCGGGCTGAACTGGCGGAGCGTCTACCTCTGGACGCTCCCCATGTTCCACTGCAACGGCTGGTGTCACACCTGGGCGGTCACCGCCGTGGGCGGCACCCACGTCTGCCTGCGCCGCGTCGACCCCGCGGAGGTCTACCGGCTCATCGAGCAGCACGGCGTCACCAACATGTGCGGCGCGCCGACGGTGCTCACGGGCATGTATTCCTCGCCTGCCGCGAAGGGGCAGGACCTCTCCGGCCTCACCATCGCCACCGGCGGGGCTCCGCCCGCCCCGCAGGTCGTCCGCACGATGGAGGGCATGGGCGCGAACATCATCCATCTCTACGGCCTCACCGAGACCTATGGCCCCATCACGCTCTGCGTGCCTCAGCTCGAATGGGACGACATGAGCGCCGAGGAGCGCGCGTTCGCGAAGGCGAAGCAGGGCGTGCCCTACGTCCATGCGGGCACCGGCCTCCGCGTCGTCGACGAGCAGATGAACGACGTACCCCGCGACGGCGAGACGATGGGGGAGGTCGTCATGCGCTCGAACGGCGTCATGTCCGGCTACCTGGACGACCCGGACGCCACGGCGAAGGCGTTCTCAGGCGGCTGGTTCCACTCCGGCGACCTCGGCGTCTGGCACCCGGACGGCCAGATCGAGCTGAAGGACCGCGCCAAGGACGTAATCATCTCCGGCGGCGAGAACATCTCCAGCCAGGAGGTCGAGAAGGTCATCATGGAGCACCCCGGCGTGCTGGAGGTCTCCGTCATCGCCGTGCCGGACGACCGTTGGGGCGAGACGCCCAAAGCGTTCATCACGCCCCGCGAAGGAGCGACGCTCACCGCCGAAGAGGTCATCGCCTTCTGCCAGGACCGCATCGCGCGCTTCAAGGCGCCGCGCCACGTCGAGTTCGGCGACCTCCCCAAGACGGCAACCGGCAAGATACAGAAGTACGTGCTCCGCGAGCGCGAGTGGGCCGGTCACGACTCCCGCGTCCAGGGCTCCCAGCGCTAGGCGCCCCGTCGGTTCACCCTCACCCTGACCCTCTCCCCTCAAGGGAGAGGGGATCGAAACGCAGCGCGCCCTTACGCCTCGGGGAAAGCCTCCAGGTGCTCGGCGAGCTCGTCGAGGTGCATCACATCCGCGTACTTGTGGTGCATGTCGAACAGGTTGACCTTGTGCGACAACTGGGCGCGGTCGTACACGCACTCCTCGGCGATGACGACGTGGAAGCCGTTGGAGTAAGCGTCAGCGACCGAGGCCCGGACGCAGCCGCTCGTGCTCTCGCCGCAGACCAGCACCGTGTCGACGCCCATCTGGACGAGCTGCGCAACCAGCGGTGTCCCGTAGAACCCGCTCGCGCGCTGCTTGTAGATGATGAGGTCCTCCGGCTCCGGCGCGAACGCCTCGTAGATGCCGAACGGGTTCTCCCCCTGGTTCCTGGAGCGGCGGTTCGTCGACTTGAGGCGGTTCGGGCGCGCCTCAGGCCTGTCCTCGCCGGTGGTGTAGACGACCGGGAAGCCGCGGGCGCGGGCCATCGCGAACAGCTGCTTCGTCGGCTCGATGGCGTTCCACGCGTACTCGCCGCAGGCGCTCGGAAACTCCTTCGCGACCTCGTGCACCGGCAGCGGGCCGCCCTGATACGCCGAGTTGTAGAGATCGATCGCCAGCACCGCCGGACGGCGCCCGACGAACAGTTCGCGCTGGTAGTGCTTGTAGAGCTCGATGTCCTCGGCGCTCACGACGTCCTGCCAGCAGTGGTCCTCGAACCCGTAGATAGCCATCGCCCACCTCCTTGTCACCCCTTGGTTGGGGCGCATTATACGTCCGTCACGCGCGCCCGGCGAAGCAGTCCGCTTAAGGTGGCCAACCCGGTAGGAATTCTGGCCCCCTTAACCTGAGATTACGAGTGAATCGCATACCCGATCTGGCCACCTTGGCCACCTTAATATGGGGTGTTTCCAAGGCCGTGGCCTGCTTCCCGGCATTAAGGGAGTAAGGGGCCAACGAAAACAAAGTTGCGTAATGGAGCTATAGGCCCCGTCGATAGCTGAGGCCACGAGCCATAGACGCGGTCTATAGGTGCTGCCGGTGCGACAGTCATGGGACCAGCGTAGGGGATGCGGGGGCGACCGCGAAAGAGGCGGATGTCACTGGGGCCCTCACCGCAGGGCGCCCACAAGGGACGCCCCTACACTGGACAGCCCCGTTCCACCCCCGCAACCCTCACCCACGCGCTGAAGCGCGTTGCCCTCTCCCAGAGCGCGAGGGGATCCGTCGCCTCTCCACCGCGCCTGGTGTGCGCTCCGCTGTCGCGCACGCTGGATTCCTGCCTTCGCAGGAATGACGGGAGTACGCGGGAATGACGGGTGTGAGCGCCCACAAGGGACGCCCCTACATCAGGCGAGATTCCCGCCCTCGCGGGAATGACGGGTGTGGGCCCCACAAGGCACGCCCCTACACCGGACAGCCCGAGAGATTCCTCGGCTGCGCCATCGACTGGGTCGACGGCTCCGCTCGGAATGACACACCCCACTTCCCACCAGCCCCGCCGCGTGACCTGCCCGGCCACTCTGGATTCCCGCCTTCGCGGGAATGACGGGTGTGGGCGCCCACAAGGGACCCCCCTACACCGGGCGAGATTCCCGCCTTCGCGGGAATGACGGGAGCTGCGCCCCACCCCCGCAACCCTCACCCACGCGCTGAAGCGCGTTGCCCTCTCCCAGAGGGCGAGGGGATCAGGCCTCGGCGGAAGCGAGGCGCAGTGCGCTACAATCCGGCGCAGCGGCGCCGCTCCGCGCAAGGGAGGGGACAGGATGCTCACGCAGCAGGAGAACGAACGGCTCACGCAAGTCGGGCCCGGGACGCCGATGGGCGAACTGATGCGCCGCTACTGGCATCCCATCGCCGCAGCAGCGGAGATGGACGAGCGCCCCACCAAGGCCGTCCGCCTGCTCGGCGAGGACCTCGTCCTCTACAAGGACAGGTCCGGCACGCTCGGGCTGCTCGACCGCTTCTGCCCCCACCGGCGCGTCGATCTCTCCTACGGCATACCGGAGGAGCACGGCCTCCGCTGCATGTACCACGGCTGGATGATGGACGAGACCGGCCAGTGCATCGAGCAGCCCTTCGAGGAGACCGTTCACCCGGACGGACGCTTCAAGGAGAAGGTGAAGGTCACGGCGTATCCGGTCGAGGAGCTGGGTGGGCTGCTGTTCGCGTACATGGGCCCGCTGCCCGCGCCGCTCGTCCCGCGCTGGGACCTGTTCGTGACCGACCACGCGTGGCGCGACATCGGCTTCACGATGCTGCCCTGCAACTGGCTCCAGTGCCAGGAGAACTCGGCCGACCCGGTGCACGCGGAGTGGCTGCACGGCGTCTACGGCTGGTACCTCGCGCAGAAGACGGGCGAGGAGGTGCCGACGTGGCGCCAGGCGATGATGCGCCCCCACCAGCGCATCGGGTTCAGGGAGTTCGCCCACGGCGTCTTCAAGCAGCGCATCGTCGAGGGCAGCAGCGAGGACGACGACATCTGGAAGGTCGGCCACCCGTGGGTGTTCCCCAACATCCTCCGCTCCACGACCGGCACGACGAGCACCGAGTTCCAGATCCGCGTGCCTGTCGACGACGAGAACACGCTGCACGTCGTCTACACGCGCTACCAGTTCCCGCCGGAGGTGCACGTGCCGCCGCAGGAGAAGGTGCCGTACTACGAGATACCGCTGTACGACGCGAACGGCGAGTTGAACGTGGAGCTGCCGCTGGTGCAGGACTTCATGGCGTGGGTGACGCAGACGCCCATCGCCGACCGCACCCGCGAGAAGCTCGGCGAGTCGGACACCGGCATCATCCTGTTACGGAAGATGCTGAACGAGGCGATGGCCACCATCGCGGACGGCGGCGACCCGATGAACGTGTTCCGCGACCCGGCAGCGAACCAGTGCATCGAGATGACTCAGGAGAAGGTGTACTACACGCCGGACCGGAACCAGGCGCGGATGATCTACTACGGCCACCAGGCCTACAACCCCAGGATCGACGAGATCATCGCCATGTTCCCGGAGTAGGGGATCTTCGAGTGATGGTTGAGGCGGCAGACATGGCAACGACGAAAACCCGCCCCTGGGACCCTGCGGAGCACCTGGAGACCGAGCAGGAAATGGCCGCCTACCTGAATGTCGCCTTGGAGGAGGGTGACCTGAGCCTGATCATGGCTACTCTGGGTGACATAGCACGCGCCCGGGGCATGGCGATGGTCGCACAGGAGACGGGTCCAGGGAGGGAGAGCCTTTACAAGTCGTTATCTTCGGACGGCAACCCGGAGTTCGGCACAGTGCTCAAGGTGCTGCACGCTCTGGGATTCCAGCTTCAAGCCAGCGCTACAACCCGGCCATCGACAGGAATATAGAGAAGGTCCCCTGAGAGTCGAGTCGGGGAACCCCACACCCATCCCCGGGCACCCTCACCCTAGCCCTCTCCCCTTGTAGGGAGAGGGAATCAGACGCCTACACGTCATCGCAGTAGGCGAAGGCGTTGCCGACGGGGGAGGCGTAGACCTCGATGTAGTCGACAATGGTGGTCGGGCGGCCGTCGGTGACGGCGGCTGCGGCTATCCAGGCGCAGGTCTCGCGGGTGCCGAACGCGGGGCCGCCCGGCGACGGCATGCCGGTGCTGACGCGCCCACGGTAGGCGGCGTCCTGGCTCGTGTCGTCCTCGGGGATGACGTAGGAGTCGAAGTAGTCGGCCATGCCGCGAGCGTCGCCCGCTTCGAGGCGGGCGAGTATCGCGCGGTCGAACTCCTCGTTGAGCCACGCGCCCGGCATCCCCGGCGTGTGCCAGAGTCCGCCAGACGCCGCGACGGCGACGCGGAGGTCGGACGGCGCATCGTCCAGCGCCTCGCGCACGGCCTTGCCGAACTGGTAGCTCCGCAGGCCGGAGACCTGCGGCGCGAAGTAGAGGTTCATCATGATGGGCACCGAGGGCAGCGAGAAGTCGGTGAGCTCCTCGACCGACCGGATGACACCGCCCGCGAGGCCGCGGTCCGGCTTCGGCATGTCCATGCAGAACGCGGGGTCGAAGCCGCGCTGCATGACGCCGGAGAGCAGGTGCACGGCCAGTTCCGGGTGGCCGGGGAAGCGGTAGCCGGGCTCGGCGTGACGCCCGATCTCCGGGGTACGCGGTTCGCGGGGCGACTTCGCGTAGCTGTCGCCGACGTAGACGGCGAACGCGGGGTAGTTGTTGAAGTCGAAGCACTCCAGCTGGTCGTCGCTGAATATGACGAGCACGTCGGGGTTCAGTTCGGCGATGCGCTCGCGCAGCACGCGGAAGCCCTCGTGCGTGCGGTTGGCCTTGGAGATGTTGACTTCGAGCGACTCGTTGGGCACGTCGGCGCGGATCGGCCGCGCGTTCCGGCGCTCGACC
Organism: Dehalococcoidia bacterium; assembly: GCA_965116305.1. Taxonomy (GTDB): domain Bacteria; phylum Chloroflexota; class Dehalococcoidia; order Lucifugimonadales; family Australimonadaceae; genus Bin16. Next base: position 1,788,784 of record OZ220673.1, read on the forward strand.
CACAGCTCCGGCGGGAGCGACGTCGTGCCTCCGTGCGAATGGAAGAACGTTCCAACGATGGTGGCCATGTTCCGTCGCTCCTTTCGTCGTGCTGCGCGTTGCGCGCAGTATACGCGGCTGCGCTCCGTGTCACAGGGGCAACCCTCACCCGCTGCGCTGGTTCACCCTCACCCGCCACGCTGTCGCGCGGCGACCTCTCCCAGAGGGAGAGGTGTTCCGGCTCTCCACGTTCCTATCACGCGTTCAAGGGAGAGGGCACAGACCCCCGCGCCCAGTTCACCCCCATCCTAACCTTCCCCCATCAAGGGGGAAGGGACCAGACAACTCCCGAGAGATTCCTCGACTCCACTGCGCTCCGCTCGGAATGACAAGGCTCCACGCCGCCAACCCACACCGGCCGCCCTCCGAAGGCACGCTGGAGCGCAGGCCGCACCCGGCATGACAGGTCCGCGAGCAGGATGTGACACGAGGGCATTGCGGGGTGCGGCCCTGCCTCCCGTAGAGTGGCATAGCCCGATAGAGGGCGAGGAGGTAGACGAGATGGCAGTTGCGAATCCGAACATTAACCCGCTGGCGGAGCTGGGAGCGTTCCTCCCCGGCGACGCGCTGGAGCGGCTGGCAGTGCTGCTGGCGGAGCCGCACGCGCGTCACACGAGCGGGCAGCTGGCGCGGCTGGGCGCGGCGTTCAGCAGCGTGGGCGCAAGCCTGACGAGCGCCGCGAGAGACGGCATGCATGACCGGCTCGCCGGAAGGGATGGGTACGCCTTCGAGTCCGGCGTGCTGTTCAAGTGGCGGAGGCCGTCCGTCGTGACGGCGGTGGACACGCAGCGGGTGCGCGCCGCGTTCCCGCCGACGACGCGGCCCGACCTCTACAAGACGCGGGAGGTGCAGGGAGTGGTGGCGGTCACGGTGAAAGAGGCGGCGTAGGCGTTCCGCGCCGCGCTATGCGGGAGTGACGGGCGCTAGGCACTGCATCCGGGGCAACCCTCACCCGCCACGCTGCGGCGACCTCTCCCAAGTGGAGAGGTGGGGCTGCGGGGTTCCTGCCTGCGCAGGAACGACGGAACCGGCGTTCCGTCCGGTACACCCTCCTGAGAGGATTCCGCGCGCTAAAGCGCGTGCTCCGCTCGGGATGACAGTAGCGGGTTCACCCTCACCCTAACCCTCTCCCCTCAAGGGAGAGGGGATCGGACGGGCCCGCCCTACCGTGCGCTGCTGCGCATGCGTACGGCGTAGCCGTGCGTCTGGATTCCCGCCTTCGCGGGAATGACGAGTGAAGGCGGGAATGACGGAACCGGGGTGGATCAGGCCGCCATGTTGGGGTTGACCATCACCCAGACGGCGTCGGCGCCGTCGCCCTCACCGCCCGAAGCAAGGCAGGCCTCGCCGGTCAGCTCCAGCGGGAAGTTGTGCGTCACCATCTCCTTGAGCGGGTAGTCGCCCGACGCGATCAGTTCGAGGCCCATCGCCACGCTCGCGTAGCTGTGGCCCCGGCACGCCCGGAGCTGTCCGTACTTGCCCGTCAGCAGCTCCAGCGAGAAGGACTCCAACTCGTAGGCCTGCGTGACGACGATGCCGCCGCGCCGCACGAGGACCTCGATGGCCTGGTTGAAGATGACGGGAATGCGGCCGGTCGTGCAGTCGACCACCGCATCGGCGCCGCGCCCGTTCGTGATGTCCATGATCGTTTCGACGAAGTCGTTGGTCTGCACGTCGATGGTGTGGTCGGCGCCGAGCCGCCTCGCCGCTTCGAGCCGCGAACCGTCCTTCGACAGGCCGGTCACGATGACCGTCGCACCGGCCTTCTTGGCCGCGAGGGTGGCACCGAGGCCCTTGGAGCCCGGCCCCTGCACGACGACCGTCTTGCCTGGAGCGGCCTCGCCCTCCTTGACCGCCCACTGCACGCCGTTGCCGACCGGCAGGGCCAGCGCGGCCTCGTCGGGCGTCATCGTCTGCGGCACCTTGTGCAACACGACATTCGGAGGCAGGTAGAGGTACTGCCGGAAGCCGCCGTCGAGCCTGCTGGGGTTGGGGTTGTTGTGCGTGTCGGTGAGCCAGCAGTGCCTGAACTCGCCGATGCGGCACCACTCGCAGTGCCCGCAGGGGAGGTACTCCTCCAGTGCGACGAGCTCGCCCTCCTCGACGCCGTGACGGTCCAGGAACCCCTGCCCTGCTTTCACGATGACGCCCGCGTTCTCGTGCGCGTTCATCCCCGGCACCGGGCTCCTCCCGCCCCCCTCGCGCGTGAAGTAGCCGTAGGAGCCGCACATGCCGGCCGCCTCGACTCTCATCAGCGCGCTGTTGTGGTCGATATCGGGGACATCGATCTCCTGTATCTCCGCCGTGCGGGGCGCAACCTTGACTGCTGCCAGAGTCGTCTCCATGGCTTCCTCCTTTCTTATCCTGCAGGGCCCTCACCCTAACCCTCTCCCTCAGGAGAGGGAACCAGGCCCCTATGCCTTGCCCGCCTCGATCTTGTCGATGTACGGCTTCGCGCGCGGGTACGCCTTCAGCACGTTGCCGTGGAACAGCTTGTAGCGGTCGTCATCGGTCAGCCAGTCGATGCCGTCGATGTACGGCTTCGTGTCGTCGTACCAGCGCCCGGTGTCCGGGTCGATGGCCTGCACGCCGCCGATCATCTCGGAGGCGAACAGCACGTTGTCGACGCCGATGGTCTTCAGCATGAACTCCGTCGCGGCCTGGTTGTAGATGGCGGTGTCGAAGTAGAGGCGGCTGAGGAACTCGTCGAACGGCTCCCGCTTCGCCATGATGCTCAGCCCCTTGAAGCGCGCGTACTGGTAGGGGATCGCCCCGCCGCCGTGCGGCAGGATGAACCGGATGCCGGGAAAGTCCTGGAAGATGTTGGAGTCCATGAGCTGCACGAATCCGGTGTTGTCGACGTTCATGTAGTGGGAGCCGGTGGTGGTGAACGCGGGGTTGCAGGTGCCGGAGCCGTGGATCATCGCAGGCACGTCCAACTCCACCATCTTCTCGTAGAGCGGGTACCAGTAGCGGTCGCCGAGCGGGGGGTCGGTCCAGTAGCCGCCGGACGGGTCCGGGTTGAGGTTGCAGCCGACGAAGCCCAGGTCATTGACGGCGCGCTCCAGCTCCTGCACGACGCCCTTCTCCGGCGGCACGCCGGGCGACTGCGGCAGCGAGCACGCGCCGATGAAGCGGTCCGGGTAGATGTCGCAGACGCGCTTGATCATGTCGTTGTTGATCTCGGTCCAGTAGCGGCTGATGAGCTCGCCGCCGAAGTGGTGGCCCATCCACGAAGCGCGGGGCGAGAAGATGGCGACGTCCGTGCCGCGCTCGTTCTGCAGCTTGAGTTGGCCGTTCTCCAGCGAGGCGCGTATCTCGTCGTCGGAGACGTTGACGGGGTGCTTGACCGGCGCGCCCATGAACGTGATCTGGGTGGCGCGGAAGATCTGCACGCCAGCGGGCGCTGTGGTGTAGTGACCGTGGGAGTCGATGATCATCTGGTTCCGTAGCTCCTGTGCAATGCGGGAGGTGTCGCCGCGCGGCGTCCGGTGGGAACGTTTCGCGCGGCGAGCGCATACTACTCCATGAGCACGGCAAGGTGTGAGCGTCCGCACGGGGTGGTCAGCCATCGGGCGCACGCCTATGATGCGCCAACCGCGCGAGGAGCGAGGATGAGGAAACCGGTGACAATCGTGAGGGTGCTGCTGGCGGCGCTGGTCCTTCTGGCGCTGCTGCAGGCCGCGGCCTGCAGCGGTGACGAAGGCGTCATACCTCTGGCCTCCAACGATTCCAGAGATTCCAGGGACGATTCCGCCGCGTTCATGATGGAGGAGTCTCAGCCTTCCGGGCAGCCCCCTCCGCAGGCGACGCCCACGCCCCCCGCCATGATGGAGTCCATGGACGGTGCCGAAGGACCCGCAGGTAGTCCTGGCAGTCCCGGCAGCCCCCGCCTCTCCCCGCTCGCCCAGAACCGCATCATCGTCCACACGGCGCACATGTCCCTCATCGTGGACGACGTCGCCGCCACGGTTGACCGCATCGCAGACATGGCGGCGTCGCTCGGCGGGTGGCTCGTCAGCTCGGACCGCACGTCGAAGCACACCGGAGCGATCGCCATCCGCGTGCCGGCCGCCTCGCTCGACCAAGCTCTCGGCATGATTGAGCGCGCAGCGCGGGACGTCGTCACGAGCGCCGTCACCAGCGACGACGTGACCGACCAGTACGTCGACACGAAGTCGCGCCTCTCCAGCCTGCAGGCAACCCAGGCGCGGCTCCTCGGTTTCCTCGAACAGGCGCAGAACGTGGAAGAAGCCCTCCAGGTCCAGAACGAGCTCGCCTCCATCCAACTGCAGATAGAGGAGATGCAGGGCCGGCTCAACTACTTCGACCAGGTCTCAGCCTTCTCGCTCATCGAGGTCAATCTCACTGTCGCGCCGCTCGACATGGCCGTGGACGTCGGCCCCGACGAGGCATTCAGGGTCGGGCAGCCGGCACGCTTCCGCGCGACGTTCACGCCGCCGGACGGCATCGACGAGTTCGAGTTCGAATGGAACTTCGGCGACGGCTCAACGGTCTTCGGCACCACCACCGCACCGACACCGGACGGCCAGCGCGTCACCGCGACCGTGAACCACGTCTATCCCGACGGCGATGACTCGCCGTACATCGTCACCGTCTCCATCACCGGCAGGGGCGAAGGCGGCATCGCCGAAGGGACGGACTCGCTGCTGGCGACCGTGACCGAGGTGCCGTCCATCGACGTCTTCGCCGGCGAGTGGCGCACGGTCGAGGAAGGCGAGGAGGTCCGGTACACCGCGTCGTTCACGGCCCCTGAGGAGCTCTGGGACTACGAGTACCAGTGGGACTTCGGTGACGGCTCGCCCACCATCAGCGGCGAGATCGACGAGGGCACCCGGGTCGAGGCCACCCACGCCTATATCGACTACCGGCCTGACCCCTACAACGTGCGGCTGACCGTCAGCGCGATGAGCGACGCAGGACGCATATCGTCCTCCGGCTCATTCGAGGTGTTCGTGACCGAATCCGAAGGCTTCCTCATCGGCGGATGGGAGGTCGAGAGCACGTTCAAGGACGCCGTTCGTGCGCTCTCCGCGGTCGGCATCGCGCTCTCCTACATCCTCATCTGGGTCGTCGTCTTCATCCCGCTCATCGTGCTTGGGTGGGTCGTCGTCCGGTTCAGCAGGCGCATCTCCCAGCGGTACAACATCCCGCGTCCACGCCGCTCCGGCAGTCCTTCTTCCGAGCCGAGGGAAGAGCAGCCGTAGTCAGGCAATCAGGCTGTCATCCCGAGCGAAGCCGAGGGATCTCTCGGGAGACGTCCCGTTGGGCGCATAGGCCCCCGAGAGATATTTCGACTACGCCTCCGGCTTCGCTCAACATGACAGTCCGCCGCCTCGCTTGCCACAGCGCGCGATTCGCGCCAAGATTGCCCGTGAGCAATCCCCACGGCTGGCGGGAGGTGAGCGCATGACGCAGGTGAACGAGGCGAAGACATTCGTCGAACCGACGGGCGAGAAGGACCGCGCGGGGCTCGGTACGTGGAAGGTGGCGCGGACCCCGTACGATCACTTCATGGAGGCGCAGGGCCTCCCCATCTACCGCGGTCTCGGCATGTACGACATCCGCGAGATACCGAAGTCGCCGTGGAAGCGGATGGGCGGGCTCGGTTCCTTCATCCAGCTCGACGGCACGGACGGCAAGCTCGGCATGTACGCCTGGGAACTGCCGCCGCGCTCCGAGTCGACCGTCGAACGCCACCTCTACGAGGAGGTCTACTACGTCTTCGAGGGACGCGGCGCAACAGAGGTCTGGCGCGAGGGCAGCGACCGCAAGCACACCTTCGAGTGGCAGGCAGGCAGTCTCTTCGCGATACCGGTCAACACCAACCACCGCATCATCAACGCGAGCTCCGGGCCGGTCGTGCTCATCGGCGGCACCACCGCCCCGCCCATCTTCAACCTCTTCGACAACCAGCAGTTCATCTTCGACAGCGACTTCGCCTTCAACGACCGCTTCGACGACTCCGACGACTACTTCCGCCCGCAGGACAGCATCGTCGCCGACCCACTGCACGAGCGCGCCATGCGTGTCACGAACCTCATCCCGGACATGGCGACGTGCGAACTGCCGCTCGACAACCAGCGCTCACCCGGCTACCGGCGCGTCATCCCGCAGATGGCGAATGGCCGCTTCTACACGTTCGTCGGCGAGCACCACAGCGGACGCTACTCGATGGCGCACCACCCGCCCGGCCCCGGCTCAGTGGTGCTCATCTGCATCAACGGCTCCGGCTACACGCTCGCGTGGCCGCAGTCCGCGACGATCCGCCCCTGGGAGACCGGCAACGGCGAGTCGGTCATGCGGCAGGACTACCGCCCCGGCGGGATGGTGGTGAACAACCCCGGCGGCACGGGCTGGTTCCACATGCACCACAGCACAGGCAAGCAGCCGCTGCGGCTCCTCGTCTTCGGCGGCATTCCGCAGGGCGTCGGCATACAGTTGCGGCGCCAGGGTGAGACCGAGGTCTCCGGCAACCTGCCCATCGAGATCGGCGGCCGAAGCATCACCTACCAGGCCGAAGACCCGTTCATCCGCGAGGAGTACAAGCGGATGCTCGCCCTCGAGGGCGTCGAGTTCGACATGCCGGACTGGGCCTACACCGGCGAGGTGCCCACCGGCCACACGCTGGAGATCAGCGGTCCGTGAAGAGAGTCGGCTTCCTGGGCCCCCTGACAGCCTGGAACGACCTCCCGGTCGACTTCCTTCGCGTCGCCCCGGAGGGCACCAGCGTCGCGAGCGCCTTCATCCCGACGCGCGGCCTCGGGCGGACGATGGCCGACTTCAGCCTCGACCGCATCGCAGGGGCACTCCCCGCCGTGCAGGAGGCGGCGCAGGACCTCGCCGAGGCCGGAGCAGACGTCATTGCCCAGTTCGGCATCCCCTTCTCGCTCGTCCATGCGGAGCGCGCACGAGAAGCCCAGGCATCGGTGGGGGACGCAGCGGGCGTCCCTGTCGTGCTGATGGGCGCCGCGATGCTCGACGCCCTCGACCATCTGGGTGCCCGGCGCATCGCCATCGCGAGCGGCTACTATCCCGCCGACTGGGCCTCCATGGCCAGGCACGGCTTCGAGTCCAACGGCTTCGACGTCGTCCTCCAGGAGGGCTGGGTCGAGCAGGGCATTGTGGCTTCGGTCGAGGAATCCGACAGGCTGGCGTGGGAGCATGATGCAGCCACCACCAACGCCCACGTCCTCAGGACGGCGGAACGCGCTGGAGACCGCGTCGACACCATCGTTGTCTGCGGCGGGGGCCTGCGGCTCCTCGGGCACGCCGCGGAGCTGGAGGCGAAGACCGGCCTGCCGATCGTGGCAGGAGACCTCGCGATGTACCGGGCAACGCTCAGCGCGATGGCCGCGAAGCCCCGCACCGCCGGCTGGGGGTGGCTGCTGGACAGCCTCTAACCGCTGCTAGGCCTCAGCGCGTTCGTGCTCTCGCACCACCCGGAACGCGTGCACCCCTTGAGCGCGCACGTTATCCAAAGGAGGTTCGGGGTCCGCGCCAGGACGGCTCAAGGGTGCGCCCGAGGTCAGTTCCTCCTCCGTCACCCAGAGCCAGCCGTCCGGCACGCTGGTCACGGGAGCCATCGGGCGGCAGACGTAGATGAAGTCGATGTGCTGGTGGAAGCCGTCCACCGGGTCGTCGATGTCCGCGACGATGATAGTGATGGGAGGCGGCAACTGAACGGGATAGGCCGGAGCGCCGTCGACGCCTCCCGGCGGCACGACCTCGGCCCGTATCCCGGTCTCCTCCTCCACCTCGCGCAGCACGGCCTGCACCGGGTCCTCGTTCTCCTCCACGTGGCCGCCGGGAGGGAGCCATATGCCCAGCTTCGGATGGTGGTGCAGCAGGGTCGCGCCGTCCTGCACGACGAACCCGGTGGCGGTGAAGTGTCTGACGAGAGACATCCGCTGACTGCCCGGCTCCCTTACGGCGCGACCCACGTGGCGTCGTGGACGCTCGCTATCGCCTTCTCGGCGACCTCGAAGATGTAGCGCGCGGCGCTCGGCCCGCCGTCGGTGCGGTCGATCGTGTCGGCACGGTAGCCCGCCAGCGCGTAGCTCACGTAGATGCGCCCGTCCGACTCCGGCCCCGTCTGCCCGCCGATGACCGGGATGCGCATCGTCTTCGCTACGTCGGCGTAGATGTCCAGCGTCACGTTCGTGAGGTCGATCATCACCGCGCCGGCGTCCTGCACGGCGTTCGCCCACTTCATGATGTGCTCGTGCGCCTCCGGCCCGCCGTGGCGCGGCTCGAACACCTGGAAGCCGATCTGAGGGTAGACCGGAAGCCCCGCCTCGATCACCGCGAGCACGTCGTCGAAGAGTTCTTCCTCCTGTGTGCGGATGTCGACCTTCGTCATGTCCGCGCCCGTCTCCGCCTTGATGCGCTTCGCCGCCTCCTCCACCGCCTTCGGGCCCGCGTTGCAGACGACCGTCGGCATGTCCACGTTGATGACGGCCCGCTCTGCGACGCGGCCCACCGCCTTGCCGAACAGCAGCATCGCGTCGAGCGAGAACTCGTCCTCGCTCTCCATGCCGAGGAAAGTCCTGCTCACGCTGTCGCCGACCGAGAGCAAGTCAACGCCCGCGCGCTCCAGGATGCGTGCCATCTGCACGTCGTAGCAGACGCCCGCCGCGATCTTCTTGCCGTCGTCTTTCATCTGTTGCAGGTCAGCGATGGTCAGCCGCGCCATGTCGTCTCCTCCTTGTGTTCACTCAACCGGCCATAACTTCAGGAGCGCAGAGGCGCTCGCGCGCTGCGGCGTCGAGCTCCTCACCCTCCGGTACGAGCGTGTCCGCGAAGCGCACGCGGTACACGGAGCCGTCGCGCGAGGCCAGCGGCGCATCGGCGCCGTCCGCAAGGGCGCGCGCCTGCCGGATCAGCCTGCGCCGCATCCTGATGATGGCGGCGTCGCTGGTGCCGAGGTGCTCCTCGAACCGCTCGACGATGGAGCCCATGCTCTCCTGCACCGCCATGTCCTGCGCCTGGATGCCGGAGATGCCGGAGAACGTTCCGTTCACCTGCAGCTCCCGGTCGATCATGTAGTCGTTCTCCATGTTGCGCACGGGCAGGAACGAGTCCGGCAGTGCAGGGCCGGCGAAGTCCTCCGCGGCCTCGATGTCCTCGCCGCTCAGCGGGCGCTCTTCGTTCCACGTCGCCACGATGGTCCAGCAGCTGTGGTCGTCTATCGGCGTCCATGCGATGCCTGCGCTGTTCATCCCCGGCTGCGCCGAGCCCTGCCGGAACAGGTTGTAGAACGGCATCATCCAGTGGGTGAAGCGCCAGTAGTGCGCGCCCTCGCCGATGTCGCGCCGCGCCCCGACGCGCAGCCCGTAGTCGGTGTCCTCCGGCAGGAAGACGGGCGAGCGGTCCAGCGCGTGGTAGCGGCTGCGCAGGTCGGTCGCGGCCTGAGCGCGCTCCAGCCACGAGGGCGTATGGCGGAACCCGTCCACGGTCGCGTGCAGGAAGTTGGAGTGCGCCGAGTCGATGCCGCCCTCGAGGCCCTGCACCCAGTTCGTGCGCTCCAGCCGCTTCGTGACGTGGACGTGCGACAACGGCAGGCGCAGCCACGGGAAGTCCGGCATCGCGGGCGTCTGCTCCGGCGGGCCGAGGTACGCCCAGACGACGCCCCCGGCCTCGAGCGTCGGGTAGGCGGTCTGGCGCACCTTCTCTCTGAAGTTGCTCGTCGCAGGCTCGGACGGCATGTCGACGCACTGCCCGTCCACGTCGAACTTCCAGCCGTGGTAGATGCAGCGGAGGCCGTCCTCCTCGTTCCGCCCGAAGAAGAGGCTCGCGCGGCGGTGCGGGCAGCGCTCCGCAAGCAGCCCAACGCGTCCTGACGTGTCGCGGAACGCGACGAGCGCCTCGTTCATGAGGCGCGTGCGGACCGGCGGGCAATCCGGCTTCGGCAGTTCGTCGGAGAGGAGGAACGGGACCCAGAAGCGGCGCAGCAGGTCGCCCATCGCCGTGCCGCGCGACGTTGCGGTGAGCAGAGCGTTGTCCTCGGCGCTGAGCATGACCCATGCCTCCTGCCGCCGTCCCGTGCGGCACGGCAACGATAGCACGAAACCAGACGTACAGGCGCTACGCCGCCACCAGCATCCTCTCCCGCACGTCCAGACCAAGGCCCGGCGCACTCGCATCCGGTAACGTCAGCACGCCGCCGTCGCCGAACATCAGGCTCTCCGCCGTCAGGTCCTCGCGCAGCAGATGCGTCCCGAACGCGCCCTCCGACGCCGCAAGCACGGGACGCGCAGCCTGCATCACCGTCAGCCCCGTCCTCGTGAGGATGCTCGTTTCACCCACCTGCGCCCCCACGACGACACCCATCCCCAGGCTCGCGGCGCGCTCGACCACCTCCAGCGACCTGCCGATGCCGCCCATCTTGGAGACGCGCACGTTCACGATCCACCGCTCCGGACTGCCGAGTTCGTCCAACTGCGATGCGCGCAGCAGGCTCTCGTCCAGGATGATGCGCACGCCGCACTCCTCGCTCACGCGTTCGAAACCGGCGAGGTCGCCCGCCGTGAGCGGCTCCTCGACCGCGAACACGCCGTTACCGAGCGCGTTCAGGTGGGCGATGCACTCGTCGGCGTCGTCCCAGAGGTTGTTGGCATCGAGCCGCACGCGGAATCGCCCGTTCACCAACACGCGCAGCTTCCGCCGGTCGCGTCCGAGGTCGCCGGAGACCTTCACCTTGAAGTCTGTGAACCCCTTCCTGCGGTAGCGAAAGAACTGCAGGCGGTAGACGAGGTACGGCGAGTCGCCGAGCACGGCGGAGTACGTGAAGCCGCCGTCGAGGCGCGGCACGCCGGCGATATCCTCGACCGGCACGCCCGCCGTCTTACCGAGCAGGTCCAGCACCGCGAGCTCGATGGCGCAGAACGCTGCGGGGTGCTCGTCTATCTCGCCCCGATGGGCGTCGGCCCACGCGCGCAGGCTTGCTCCGTCGGTCACCGCGTCCGCGATTGCCTGCGCGTGCTGACGGATGAACGCGGCGCCGCCCTCCACCGTCTCGCCGGTCACGTAGTCGCGCGGGCAGCCCTCGCCGTAGCCGGTCAGCCCGTCGTCCGAGCGCGCCGCGACGATGAGGTTCTCGGCGCGGGAGCGGCTCGCCGACGCGTGGCGGAAGACGGCCTTGAACGGCACGGGGAAGCTGTAGACGTCCAGACGCTCGATGCGCAACGGCTCACTCCGTCACGGCGATCGCGTCGAAGTCGAACGCGGAGTCCCGCGCGTACTGCAGGTGGAGGTACTTGAACTGCGCGTCGCGCTGACCGGATGCCACGCAGCTCTCGCGGTAGCGCCCGCCCGCGCCGTCCGGCAGCAGCCGCACGCGCAGCGGCGCGAGCCGTCCGCTCTTGCGCTTGGCCTCGTACTCGATGTTCGACACGCTCAGCAGGCGATCGATCTCGCCTGCGGCCTCGCCTCCGGCGAACGCGGACGCGCCGGTCTCCACGTAGAGCGTATAACCTGACGCGGCCTCATCCGCCAGCATGATGAAGAACTCCGGCGGCGCGCCGGACGGAGCGAACGCCGACGTCACCGCGTCCAGCACCTGCGCCTCCGTCACCTTCTCGCCGGTGATGTTCGTGACGCCCTTGCCCTTCTGCACGAATCCGAGCGTAGGCGTCGCGCCCACCCGGCCGTTCACCCGGACGATGTCGTTGATGTCGTACCGGTAGAGGCCGTCGCCCGTCGTCACGAACACGTAGTACTCACGCCCGTCCTCCAGCTCGTCCAGGCAGAGGAACTCGCCCGTATCCGCCTCCCACGCGTCGCGCTCCGCGAACTCGAAGAACGTGTTGAGAAACGTCGGCAGGCAGGCGTTCCGTTGCACGTCCACGTTCAGCGTCCCCCGGAACTCGCTCGACGAGTAGCCCCACTCGATGATCCGCACGCCGTCCGGCAGCAGCGGCGACAGATTGCCGAGCGCGAGGCCGCAGCTGCCGCCCGTCCACGTGACGATGCCGCGCAGGCCCGGCCAGATGTCGGCGTACGTCAGCCGCCCCGACGCGCTCAGGCGGCGCTCCAATTCACGTGCGCGCTCAGGTCGGGGCGACAGCGGCAAACCGGACGCCGCGCCCGGCAGCCGCCCCGACGCGATGGCGCTGAGCACGGCGTCCGCGTTGTCGTGCACCACCGACAGCAGCCGGAGGAACGTCGACGGGTTCGCCGTCGCCGCGCCGGTCACGCCGGGTTCAGCAAGGCCGTAGACCGCCATCGCGAGGTAGCGGGCATCGTAGTCCTCGATGTCCGAGACCTCTGCGGGCAGCACATACCGCGACTGGACGAAGCGCGACTGGTGACGGTACAGCAGGCCGGACGCGGAGCCGAACGGCGTACCGCCTTCCATGTGGCCCTCGACCGCCGCGCCGCCGATGGCGAACACCTTGCCCTCCAGCACGCCGGAGTCCCGCGCCCAGACGTAGGCGGAGAGCCGCTGGTCGCGCTTCATCTGGGCGAGGCCGGACGCCGTCACCGGGATGTTCTTGGGCGCGCCCACCGTCCCGCTCGTGCGGTGGTAGTAGACCGGCTGTTCCGGTGTCAGGCAGCGTTCGCCGGTCAGCTCCTGCCGCTCGATCGCCTCGCGCAGGTCCTCGTACGTCAGCACCGGCACCGCCTGACGGAAGTCGTCTACGCTGGCGACGCCCGCGAGCCCGTGCTCCCTGCCGAACTCCGTCTCCGCATTCGCAGACAGGATGCGGCGCAGCACCGCCTCCTGGGTCGCGCGGGGCGACTCCGCGGCGCGCATCATCGCGCGGTAGCGACGGGCCTGCGTCGCGCCCAGCGCCGTCTTGAACAGCTTGTAGGTGAGGTTGCTCATTTCTCCAGCCCCGCGATGAAGGGCGTCCGCATCTGCGCGAGGAAGCCCAGCGGGTACTCGCGGTTGTGCAGCCCCAGGATGCCGACCTCGCGGTCGGCGGGAAAGAACCGCGTGCCGAACAGCACGTCCCAGATGATGAGATTGTTACCGAAGTTGTTGTCCGACTCCACCGTCACCTCCGAATGGTGCCACCGGTGCAGCTCAGGCCCGCTCACGAGGTAGTTGAGCGGCCCCAGGCGCACGCGGCAGTTGGAGTGCTGGAAGAAACCGTTGAGCGCGTAGAAGACGAAGTACGCCGCGAGCACCTCCGGCGGCACGCCCACCAGCGCGAACGGCAGCGTGTCCACCGTGTACTGGACCGCTTTCTCGATGGGGTGGAAGCGTCCCACGTTCAGCCAGTAGAGCCGGTGCGGCGAGTGGTGCACCGCGTGCAGACGCCACATCGGCGCGAAGCGGTGGAACGCCCGGTGCAGCCAGTAGCGCGGGAAGTCCGCCGCCGCGATCATCAGCACGACCTGCGCCGCGATCGGGAACCCATGCGGCCACAGGCCCTCGACGGCCAGCCCGCCTGCGTCCAGCAGGTCCGCCAGCCCGATCACGACCGTCACCGCGAACAGCAGCGGCAGCACCGCCTGCACCGCCGCGAGGAACATCGCGTCCGCCCGCACGTCGGTCATCGACGGATGCCACTCCCTGCGGTACGGCAGCCGCGCCTCGTGCAGCGTCACGAGCGCCGCGCCGGTGATGACCGCGACCCACGATGCAGCCGTCACCTGCCAGCCGGACCCTACGAGCGCCGCGTAGACCGCGAACCCTATGAGCAGAACCCCGGGGTACGACCCCACGACGACGAGGCGGGCGAGCGCCGTGTCCGTGTTCCTGCTCGTCACGCCGCGCCTCCGGCGTCCCTGCCCGCGCTGTAGACGTAATGTCCGAAGAGCAACACGAACGTTGCAAGCACGAGGTGGAAGAACGCCGGCAGGCTCTCAGCGAACCAACCCACGTCCGAGAAGAACGTGAGCCCTGCCACGAGCCGGAACGCCATCGCTGCGAAGTACGCCCCGCCGAGGACGAAGCACGCGCGGTGCTTCCAAGACGCGGGCCTGATCGACCCTGACCGCACCACGACTAATGCCCGCGCCAGCAACACGATGATGACCACCTGCGACGCCAGCAGCGCCGGGTACGGCAACCCCGAACCCTGCCAGGTGTCGAACGGCGGGAGGAACGGCACGGGGCCCGCCCACTGCACCGCCTGCGCCAGCACGCGCAGCACGAACAGCGCGGCGAGCGCGACCATCCATGGGAGGTAACGCTGGTGGAGGGATGCGGGGTCGTTCATCGTCCTGGACAGCATGGGAATCTCGGGCTGCCAGTGTACGGGGAGAGAAGAGTGGCGCGCTAGGCGGGACTCGAACCCACGGCCTCATCCTCCGCAGGGATGCGCTCTATCCTGACTGAGCTACTAGCGCGCGCTCTGTAACGCCGGTCATAATCCGGCGCGTCATCATTTCATTTTGGTGCCGAGGGCGAGATTTGAACTCGCACGCCCGTAAGGACACTGCGCCCTGAACACAGCGCGTCTGCCGTTCCGCCACCTCGGCACGTCCACACAGTGGTGGGCGATACAGGACTTGAACCTGTGACCTCTTGCGTGTGAAGCAAGCGCTCTAACCAACTGAGCTAACCGCCCCACTGCGCGTCCCCTCATTGTCTGTCCGATACGCCCTTCCTGTAAAGCCTCGGATGGCGCACAATGCAGCGCGCAACTCCCGCCGGAGGAACCCCATGCCGAACCCGAGAGCCGACTTCGTCCCCTTGCCCGACAGGCCGACGCTCCACTTGCCGCGCGGCGCGCGCGTCGCCGTCGTACTCGTGATGAACGTCGAGCAGAACGAGTTCGACCAGCACGTCGGGCGCCCGCTCAGCCCGCAGCCGCCGGGACGCGAACGCCTGCCGGATGTGCCCAACTTCTCGTGGTTCGAGTACGGCCTCCGCGTCGGCTTCTGGCGGATCCTCAACTCGACGCGCGCGCACAAGGTCCCAATGACGATGGCGCTCAACGGCTCCGTCTGCGACGCCTACCCGCAGGTCGCGCGCGCCGCCTTCGACGCCGGATGGGACGCCGTCGGCCACGGCTACCACCAGCGCCCGATGCCCGCCGTGGACGACGAGGCAGCGGAGATCCGCCGCGCGCTCGATACCATCGAGGCGTTCAGCGGCACGCGGCCCCTCGGTTGGCTCGGCCCCGGACTCGGCGAGACCGCCGACACCCCGGAGCGGCTCGTCGACGCGGGCGTCGAGTTCGTTCTCGACTGGGTGAACGACGACCAACCCTACGAGTTGAAGGTCGCCAACGGCAGACTCTTCTCCGTGCCCTATTCGCTCGAACTGAACGACATCGGCGTCTACATCCGGCTCGGCCATCCGGGGCCGTCGATGCTGGAGCGCGTCCACGACCACCTCGCGACACTGCTGAACGACGAGCCGGAGACCGCGCGGGTGATGTCCATCGGCCTGCATCCGTTCATCGTCGGCCAGCCGCACCGCTTCCCCTACTTCGTCAAGATGCTGGAACTCATCATGAACACACCCGGCGCGATACCGATGACCGCCACCGAGCTCTACCGCTGGTACCGCGAACAGACGGAGTGAACGATCAGAGAGGGTTGCGCCAGCGAAGGCCGGGAAAGCGGCCGAAGTCCGCGTCGTTGGAGTGGACCTCCGCCTGGTGCTCCATCGCCAGGGCAGCGACGTGAGCGTCTGTCACGAGGTTGGCGCCCACGCCTGCTGCGTCGAGGGCGGCCCGGAACAGCCTGAGATGCTCCGTGCCTGGGTTCAGTGGCGTGACGTTGGGGTAACGGAACCACTCTTCCACGTAGTCCACTGCCTGCGTAGGCGTTGCAGGCCGCTCACGGACGCTTGGGTGGGTCAGGAGCCGCACGAATCCTGCCGCCACCAGCCATGGAACGCCTACCCGCTCCGAGCCGTTCACCACACCCTCCCACCAGCGGCGGGCCTGCTCATGGAAAGGCGCTGCTTCGTTGTATGCGTAGACGAGCAGGTTAACGTCCGGGACGATCATCCGGCGTCCCGCCCGGTGAACGACTCCGTCTCCAACTCGTCATTGAACTGATTGAGCTTGAGGAGGTCAACTCCGGGACGGAAGCCGCCGGAGAGCGGCGTGACCCGGAACACCGGCCGGTCCTCCTGGACTCCGGGCGACATTCCCCGGCGCAGCGCGTCGTTCACGATCCGCTTGAACGGCACGTTCAGCAGCCTCGCCTGTTCCTTGAGCGAGTCCGCAACGTCGTCGTCCAGCGTAAGCGTCGTTCTCATGGAGACATCATGATGTCGAGTAATACTGCTGTCAAGATGCTCACGCTTATCAGGCGCTGACCGCTCAGCAGATAGCGAAGCGCGTTAGTACCAATTACGGTAACTGAATTGAGACCGCACCCGACACCTACACAGTCCCCACTTCTTGTACATTGCATTCCAAGTTTCTCTTCTCTCGCAGCAGGATAGCCAAGGAGGTGGTTTCAGAATGCCTGTGAGATGGGAGTTCGCTATCTTCGTGGTGCCCGCGGTCATCGTAACCGTCGTCGTCATCGGAATCTTCGTTCTGTTGACTGCTGGGTCAGGTGAAGCGGCCCAACCCGAAGCAGGCTTGACCGCAGAGGCTGTACTGGAATCCCCGTCCGGCGATCCCGTGGGGACCGTTACATTCCGGCAAGCAAGCTCCGGGGTCCTGATCATGGCCGAGGTGAATGGGTTAGCCCCGGGTGGCCATGCTTTCATCATCCACGAGACCGGCGCTTGTTCGCCTGACTTTGACGCCGCCGGTGACCACTTCAACCCCACTGATGCGGAACATGGTCTCGTCCACCCGGCTTGGAAACGGGGCGAACCGGCAGGACACAGCGGCGACCTGCCCAACCTCTATGCCGCCTCTGACGGCTCCGCACGGGCAGACTTCTTCACCGTTGGCATCACACTGGACACTGCCCTGCGTCATTCCGTATTCGATGATGACGGCTCCGCCGTCATCGTGCACGAGCACCCGGATCCCTATGGAGAGACAGAGCCGGACACCGGCGAACGCCTGGCCTGCGGGGTGATCGAGCCGCTATAGGATTTGTTACACCTGCAAGCCCACTGTGGGTGTAACCTCCCGGCGTGACCACGCAGCCGCCCTCCAGCCAGCCCCCGACGCCCGCAAGTGACACGGGCGTCTCCCGGCAGCGCCTCGCGCGGATCCTCTTTCAGCTCCACCTGCCCGCCATCGCCCTCGGGTTCGGCATGGGGGCCACGGTCCCCGTCCTGCCGGAGTTCGCTCTGTCGTTCGGCGTGGGACCGGAGCAAGCGTCTCTCGTGTTCGCCGCCACGATGCTCGGCGGGCTCACCGCCAGCGTTCCCATCGGCTACCTGCTCGACAAGATCGGGCGGCGGCGCATCCTCATCCTGGGGCCGGTACTCACCGCCGTCTCAGCCTTCCTCACCGCCTCGGCCGGCTCCTTCGAACTTCTGCTCCTCTACCGCTTCATCGGCGGATGGGGCACGCAGATGTGGACACTCAGCCGGCTCACGATGATCGCCGACACCAGCGGCGCAGGCTCCCGCGGACGCATGATCACGAGCCTCCTCGGCATCCAGCACGTCGGCACACTGGCCGGACCACTGGCGGGCGGATTGCTGGCCGTGACGTACGGACTGGAGGTCGCGTTCATCATCCAGGGCATCTTCGCGCTCGTGGCCATGACCCCTGGCTTCTTCGCGAAGGAGACGATGCCGCAGGACGGCGGACGCCGCGGCGGGGGCGGGGGAGCGTCTGCTTCCACAGAGAGCTTCTCGTGGAAGGCGCTCCTCGCTCACCCGATACCGGTCATGTTCCTCGCCCAGTGGCTCGGCATGACGGCGCGCGGCGGCATCGTGGCAGGCAACACCGTGTTCCTCTACGCCGCCTACGCCTACGAGGAGGCCGACCCTGCGACGCTCGGCGTCCTGAGCAGCCTGATGGCCGGAGCGGGGATACCGCTGACCCTGGCCGCCGGGTACCTGATGGACCGCTTCGGGCGGAAGATATCCATCGTGCCCGGCCTATTCGTACTGGGCGCCGGAATGGCTTTCCTTGGCGTGACGTCGTTCTTCGGGCTGGGGTTCGGCTGGTTCATCGTCGGGTTCGTCGTCATGCAGACCATGAACAGCCTGCTCACCGGCTCGTGGCAGGTCGTCGGTTCCGACCTCGCGCCTCCCGGCGGCAGGGGGCGGTTCTTCGCGGTGGGGCGCACAGTCACGCAGGCGGGCTTCACGACCAACCCCGTAGTCGTCTCGGTCTGCACGGCGCTCTCCGGCTTCACCCTGGCGCTGGGCGTCGTCGGCGCCGCGGGGATGCTTTCGTCGGTCGTCCTCGCCTTCTTCGTACCGGAGACCAACCGCAGGTCACGTTCCTCCGGCGGAAGGGAATAGGGACCTGTCATTTCGAGCGGAGCGCAGCGGAGTCCGCGCTTTAGCGCGCGAAATCCTCTCGGAGAGACACCCCGCTCCGCACGAACGTTCCCTGAGAGTTGCTTCGGCTACATCCTGTCCACCCTGTGCATCGATGTTCGTTATCCAGTGTGACACGCGCCCCTTACGCCGTCGCCCCCTGACCGCGTACGCTGGAAGCATGACCGTCGTACCGGCAGCACCCATAGACCACGTCTATAACTCAGAGCCAAGCTATAGACAGGGTCTATGGGTCAGCTGCGGAAACTTCGAAAACATGGCCATCTTGAGATTCTTGATGCTCGAAAGCCCCGGAAGCAGGCCACGGCCATGAAAACGCTCCGATCAAGGATCTCAAGGAGGCCAAACGCCTTGGGTGTTTCACTCGTAAGACGCCTATCAAGAAGGCCAGATCGGGGCAGGGTTGGCCTCCTTGATCGCGCCGCCGCGAGCGCGTTGACACCGTTACTCCCCGCCCCTATCTTCCGCGCCATCGAGCACGCAGACGTGGAAGGAGAAGCCGGTGCGTCAAAGGTTCCACGAACGATGGCGCGACAAGACTCGCGACAACATCGCCAAGGCCCTGAACGCGCTCGGCCTGCGCGCCGAGATGGCCGAACGCGGCCGCCCCGAAGAGGAGGTCTGCAAGCGAGCGTTCACCCGTTCGATCGGAGTCATCGACATCGCGGAAGGGCCGTTCCGGTGGGTCAACATCGTCAAGCAGGACGGCAACCAGTACAGCCCCACGCGATGGTGGACCGTCTTCTGCCTGCCGGATCAGGAGCGCGACGACAGGCTGGAAGACCTGCGCTACGTCGACAACAGGCAGGCGGTCGACATCAAGACGAGCCGTGAGAAGAGCTTCCCGCTGTTCGGCAGGGTGACCGCTGTCACGTGGACGGGCGACGACCGCGGGACGGGGCTGTTCGACATGCTCGCCGGTGACCCGGCGATCGTCAGGCTCGCGAAGAAGGTGGGCTGCCTGGAGATATCGGGCTACGACGATGAGTTCCGGGGGTGGACGGTGCAGGTGGACACCGGCCTCCGCCCGAAGCGCCAGGACTGGGACGCGCTGCTCAGGATCGCGGAGTGCCTGCTGCCGTCCCCTGACGAGGAAGACACGTAGACCCGCGCGCTGAAACAGGAGTACAGTAAGCTCACGCAGACGATACCTACGCACGAGAGGTGCAACGATGCTCACGCAGCAAGAGAACGACCTGCTTACGAGAGTCGGCCCGGGCACACCGGCGGGTGAACTGCTCCGCCGCTACTGGCACCCCATCGCCATCGCCTCCGACCTCACGGACGAGCGCCCCACCAAGGCCGTCCGCGTCCTCTGTGAGGACCTCGTCCTCTTCAAGGACAAGTCCGGGCGCATCGGCCTGCTCGCCGACCATTGCGCGCACCGCAGCGCATCGCTGGTCTACGGGCGCGTCGAGGAGCGCGGCATCTCCTGCGCCTACCACGGCTGGCTATACGACTGCGACGGCAACATCCTCGAGACCCCGCCCGAGAAGAACGAGGCGATCATGCGCTCCGTGAAGCAGACCGCCTACAAGGTGCAGGTGCACATCGGCCTCGTCTTCGCCTACATGGGCCCCGATCCCGCGCCGCCGATGGCCCCCTACGACACGATGTTCCGCAAGGACGGCAAGCGCATGGTGCGCTTCCACCCGCCGCTCAACTGCAACTGGTTCCAGGCGATGGAGAACTCCATGGACCCGGCCCACCTCCAGGTGCTGCACCAGGAGTTCACCGGCGGCGGTCGCCAGCCCGTCAACACGACGCGCGGCTTCACCGACGACGTCGAGCACTTCGAGTTCTACGTGACCGACTACGGCGGCATGATGAAGAAGCGCACCTACAAGAACGGGATGGTGGACGAGCATCCCGTCCTCATGCCGAACATCCTCCGGCAAGGCTCCAGCACACAGTTCCGCACGCCCATCGACGACACGCACACCTGGCACCTCCGCATGCACTTCTACCCCAACGAGGACGGCAGCGAGGACCCGGACGCGTTCAACCCCGAGTTCAAGTTCGACCCGCCCATCAAAGAGGACCCGGAGAAGGACCACCCCTTCACGCGGTTCATCCTGCGCGACGTGAACGCGCAGGACCAGATGGCGTGGGAGACGCAGGGCCCCATCACCGACCGCACCGTCGAGCATCTCTCGTACTCGGACAGGGGCGTGGTACTGCTGCGCCGCGTGATGAAGGAGCAGATCGAGCGCGTCCAGCGCGGGGAGGACCCCATCGGCGTCTTCCGCGACCCCAACCACCCGCTCATCGACACCAACGTCGACGAGGGCATCGCCCAGATCGGGGCCAACCGCTCGCCGGACGCGCAGGTGGCGGCGCGCTAAAACGCAGCGAGCAGGGCACCCGCTCCAGCCGCCAGGGCGACGACCGCCCACGGCGGCATGCGCCAGAACGCCAGCAGGGCGAACGCGCCCACGGCCAGCGCGAAGTCCTCGGGCGCGCGCACCGCGCTCGTCCACACCGGGTCGTAGAGCGCCGCCAGCAGCAGCCCTACAACCGCGGCGTTGACGCCCATAAGCGCTCGCCGCACCCGGACGAGGCCGCGCAGCCGCTCCCAGAACGGCAGCACGCCAACCACGAGGAAGAACGACGGCAGGAATATCGCGCCCAGCGCCAGCAGGCCGCCCAGCCATCGTGGTGCCACAACCTCCATCGCCGCGCCAAGGTAGCCGGCGAAGGTGAAGAGCGGCCCCGGCACGGCCTGCGCTGCGCCGTACCCCGCGATGAACTCGTCCCGTGTCACCCAGCCCGGCGGGACGACCTCCGCCTCCAGCAGCGGCAGCACGACGTGGCCCCCGCCGAACACGAGCGACCCCGCGCGGTAGAAGCTGTCGGCGACGGCCAACGCACCGTTGTCTACGACCCGCGCAGCGACCGGCAGCGCAATGAGCAGTGCGAAGAACGCCAGCAGCGCGGCGACCGCGAGCCACGGCGTCCCATGATGTGGGTTCCCCTGCTGAGGTCGTGAAGCGTCGGTGTGGAGCAACGCCAGTCCCAGCAGACCTCCGCCCGCGATGACCGCCAACTGCGCCACGATGCCGGGCGCCGCAAGCAGCGCGATAGCCGCGACCGCCGCTATCGTGATGCGCGGCTTGTCCGGCGCAAGCGTCCGCGCCATGCCCCACAGCGCGAGCGCGACGACGGCAACCGCGACGACCTTCAGCCCGTGCAACCAGCCCGCGTCGGTCTGGTCGCCGAGCGATTGCACGCCATAGGCGAACAGGATGAGCGCGGCAGCGGACGGCAACGTGAAGGCGAGCCACGCCGCGAAGCCTCCCAGCAGCCCCGCGCGCCGCATACCGATGGCTATGCCCAACTGGCTGCTCGCGGGGCCCGGGAGGAACTGGCAGAGCGCAACGAGCCCGGCGAAGGTCTCCTCGTCCAACCAGCGCTTGCGGACGACGTACGCCTCTCGGAAGTAGCCGATGTGCGCGACAGGGCCGCCGAACGAGCTGAGGCCGAGCTCACCCGGCGGTGAGCAGCACCTCCCAGACTCGGCGCATGTTCGGCCCTACATCGTTTCGGGAGCGCTCATGCCCATCAGGGAGAGCGTTCGGGCGAGCGCGACGCGCGCGGCCTCGGTCAGCTTGAGACGCGCTTTCATCAGCGGCTCGTCGGCCGGGTCGGACGAGAGCACGCGGCAGTGGTCGTAGAACCAGTGGAAGGCGGTCGCCAGGTCTACCGCATAGTGCGGCAGCGAGTGCGGGGCGAGCGTCACGGCGATCGAGTCGATGATCTCCGGCAGTTGCAGCATCTTCCGCACGAGCGCGAGTTCGGCGGGGTCAGTCAGCAGCGCGGTATCCCCATCGTCCCAGGTTACGCCGCGTTCCGCTGCCTGCCGGAGGATGCCCGCGATGCGCGCGTGCGCGTACTGCACGTAGTAGACGGGGTTCTCGCTCGACTCTCTCTTCGCGAGTTCGAGGTCGAACTCCATCTGGCTCTCGGCGGCGCGGGCGAGGAAGAAGTAGCGGCAGGCGTCAGCGCCCACCTCATCCACGAGGTCGCCGAGTGTGACGATCTGCCCGGTGCGTTTCGACGCGCGCACGATGTCGCCGCCGCTCTTCAGCGTCACGAGCTGGCCGATCAGGATGGTGAGCCGGTCAGGGTCGAGGTCGAGCGCCTGCATCACCGCCTTCATGCGTGGCACGTGGCCCTGGTGGTCGGCGCCCCAGATGTCGATCACGCGGTCGAAGCCGCGCCGCCCGAATTTGTCGCGGTGATAGGCGATGTCGGACGCGAAGTATGTGGGCGCGCCCGTGCTGCGCACGATGACATTGTCCTTCTCGTCGCCAAGCGCGGTAGAGGTGAACCACTCAGCGCCGTCGCGCACGGCGGTGTAGCCGCGATCGCGGAGCAGCGCCATCGTCTCCTCGTACTGCCCATTCGCGTAGAGGTCGCGCTCACGGAACCAGACGTCGAACTCGACGCCGATGCGGTCAAGGTCGGTGCGTATCACGTCGAGCATGGAGTTGAGGGCTTCTTCGCCGAGTTCCGCTGTCGCCCCGGCAGCGTCCATCTCCAGGTAGCGCGGGCCGTGGCGCTCGGCCAATTCCTTACCGAGCTCCACGAGGTACGCGCCCTGATACCCGTCTTCCGGCAGCGGCACGTCCGTCCTGCCGAGCGCCTCCGCGTACCGTGCGAACACGGAGCGGTAGAACAGCTCCATCTGGTTGCCCGCGTCGTTCACGTAGTACTCGCGAGTCACGTCGAACCCGGCGGCCGCGAGCGCACGGGCGAGCCCGCTGCCGAGCACCGCGCCGCGGGCGTGGCCGACGTGCACCGGCCCCGTGGGATTGACGCTGACGAACTCGATCTGCACCCGCCTGCCCGCGCCCACTTCCACGTTCCCAAACGTCTCGCCTGCGGTGCGGATCGACTCCACCTGCGCGCGGAGCCAGTCGTCGCTCAGCCGGAAGTTCACGAACCCCGGCGAGGCGGCGGAGACCTCCCCGATGGGGCCGTCGTTCTCGCTCTGCGCGAGCACGTCCGCCAGGGCCTGCGCTATCTCCAGCGGCGGGCGCTTCGCGGCCTTCGCGACGCGCAGAGGCAGGCCGGAAGCAAAGTCGCCGTGGTCGGCCTTCTGGGGGCGCTCCACGAAACCGGACTGTGGCAGGTCGAATTCCGGGAGGGCGCCGGTGCGCTGCGCCTCGTCAACGGCGTCGCGCAGGCGTGAAGAGATGAGGTCACGAACGAGCATAGGACGTTCATGATACCAGCGCTCTGCGGGAAACTGCCCTCCCGCAGCGTTGTCGGACGCGATGGGTATGCGCTACGCTCGTGCCGACCCGGAGAGCGGAGGTTGAGTGCCGTGACTATCCCGCGCATCCTGTCGTACCGCCGTCCCCCCATCATCCTTGCCGTGTCCGGCATTCTCGCGCTGGTGCTGTTCGTGGCCCAGCCCGCCGTTGCGCGCGCCGCGGACGTCGCTTCGGAGACCGCGTTCGTCCTCAACACGTTCGCGTTCCTCGTCTGGGGGGCGCTGGTGATGTGGATGGCCGCCGGGTTCACGATGCTGGAGGCCGGTTCGGTCCGCACCAAGAACGCTTCCATGATCTGCATGAAGAACATAGGCCTCTACTCCATCGCGGGGCTGGCCTACTTCTTCGTCGGCTACAACCTCATGTACGTCGATATCGTGGGGGGCTTCATCGGGTCGTTCAATCTGCTCTACGGGCCGTCAGCCGAAGAGGTGGCCTTGCTTGGAGGCGACGGCAGCGCTGCAGCGGTCGTCGAGGAGAGCAGCTACTCGGTGATGTCAGACTGGTTCTTCCAAATGGTGTTCGTGGCAACGGCCGCATCTATCGTGTCCGGCGCGCTGGCCGAGCGGGTGAAGATGTGGTCATTCTTCATCTTCACCCTCCTGCTGACGGGGATCATCTACCCCATCGTGGGCGCGTGGACGTGGGGCGGCGGGTGGCTCGCTGAGATGGGTTTCCAGGACTTCGCCGGCTCCACGATCGTGCACAGCACCGGCGGCTGGGCCGCGCTGGCGGGCATACTCGTGGTGGGGCCAAGGCTCGGCAAGTTCGGGCGCGACGGCAAAGCCAGGCCGACGCCGCCCTCCAACACCATCGCGGTGACGATGGGCGTCTTCATCCTCTGGCTCGGCTGGTTCGGCTTCAACGGCGGATCACAACTTGCACTGGCAAGCGCGGTGGATGCAGTGGCGATGAGCATCGTGATAGTGAACACGAACCTCGCGGCAGCCGCAGGGGTCATCACGGCCATCCTGGTCTCGCGCTGGATACTCGGACGCATCGACCTCTTCGCCGCACTGAACGGCGCCATCGCCGGGCTCGTCTCGATCACCGCCGGACCCGACATCGTCGACCACTACTGGGCGATCATCATCGGGGCGATCGGCGGGCTGATCGTTGTCGCCGGTCTCAAGCTGCTCGAGACAATCAGACTGGACGACGTCGTCGGCGCGGTGCCCGCCCACCTGTTCGCAGGCATCTGGGGCACACTGGCCGCGTCGATCGCTGCCGGAGCGCAGTTCCACGTGCAGTTGATCGGGATACTGGCGGTTGGCGCGTTCGTCTTCCCCGTCTCCTGGCTGCTCTGGATGGCGTTCAAAGCGACACTGGGCGCTCGGGTGTCGTACAACATCGAGCGGCTGGGACAGGACGTCGGCGAACTGGGGATCGAGGCGTACCCCGAGTTCGTGCTGATGCCGGAGCCGCACGACGAGGACTGATACGCCGGGCAAGCGCGCGTACGCTTATACTACCGGCAGCAGACTGACTCCGGAGGCGCGAACCATGCTGGTTGACCTTGTGCACACCAAGACGAGCGACGACGTTACCCTGAGCGGCATCGTGCTGGAGCCGGAACAGCCCCGCACCGATCTGCTCGTGGACGCAATGGTGATGGTGCACGGCTCCGCCGGCAACTTCTACCTCTCGCCCTCCAACCCCCGCGCCGCGAAGCTGCGGGACATGGGCATCCCCACCGCCCTCTTCAACACCCGCGGCCACGACGTGGTGGGCGGACGCGCCGGCAAGGTGTGCACTGGCAACGTCTACGAGGTGCTCTCCGAGACCCACCTGGACCTGAAAGCGATGGTCACGTTCATGGTGGAGCGGGGCTACTTACGCGTCGGCATCTGGGGCAGCAGCCTCGGCGCAGTGCGCGTCGTGCTGGCGCAGGCGAAGAACCAGGACCCGAACGTCGCCGCCGTCATATCGCTCGCGCCGCTGCGCTTCTCCCACGAGTACTACTCGGCATGTGAGATGGCAGAGGAGCACCTGCGGAACTACGAGAACGCCAAGACGCTTGTCGCCGAGGGGCGCGGCCACGAGATCATGTTCGTGGACTTCCCCAATCCCGGCGCGTACTTCTCCGCCGACGTCTACCTGGACCGCCACTGCTCCGAGCATTACGACATCACGAAGGCGCACACGAACGAGATCGAGTGCCCGCTGCTCATCCTCACCGGCACCGAGGAGCAGCATCCGCGCATGCGCGACGCGGGCCGCGACATGGCCGCGCTCTGCGAGGGTCGCGAGAACGTGACGTGGGTGCACCTGGAGGGCGGCGACCACGGTTGGCACAACAAAGAGGACGACCTCTTCCGCGTCGTGCCGGAGTGGTTGGGGGTCAAGGCGACGGTCACGGCGGGTTAGCGCTGTCCTGTGAATTAGCCCCGAGAGGTCAGAAGCCTCGACGCCTCCTGTCGGGTCCCGGCATCCGCCTTGGAGTTGGCGATCTTCTCCAAGGCGTCCCGGCCGCGCATCGCCCTGATGATGCGCCGCGCGCCGCTCGTCCGGCTCCGGCAGGCCTTGGCCGGATAGCCTTCCGACTCTTCGATCTGCGCAGCGATGTCCTCGTTCGTAAGCGACAGGTCGCAGAACTGACGGAAGTACTTGATGAAGCACCTCATGCCCACCGAGTTCAGGGTCCGCACAAACTGCTGCTCGTTCATCGCTTCTCGGCCTCCATCCCTGCGCAAGCCGCGCCGATGCTCTATGCTACACGCCGATGACAGCCGACCCCACCCTCTACCGCCAGGCGTGGCGCAGGTTTCCCACCGGCGTGAGCGTCGTCACGACCCGCTCGCCGGACGGCGCGCCTTACGCCACGACCGCGAACGCGCTCCTCTCCGTATCGCTCGACCCGCCGCTGCTGCTGCTGAGCGTCGCGACGGGCGGGAACACGTGCGACTACCTCCGCAGGGAAGGGTGCTTCGGGGTGAACTTCCTCCGCGGCGACCAGGCCGGCGTGGCGGACTTCTACGGCCGCGCCTCGCCCGAGGAGCGCCGGGCGCTTCCGGAGGCGCACACGACGCACGAGAGCGGCGTCGCGCTGCTGGACGAGGCGCTCGTCGGCATGGTCTGCCACATCGAGCAGCAGGTGGAGGCAGGCGACCACACGCTGTTCGTCGCGGCGGTCGAGCACGTTGAGGTCAGAGAAGGCGACGCGCTCCTCTTCCACGAAGGGCAGTACGGCAGCGCCGGGTAACCACCCCGGTTGGCTCAGGCTTGACACCGCAGCACAAGAGTGATTAGCTAAGCTTAGTCCGACCAAGGAGCGTTCGGCATGCAGGTCAACATGCACGAAGCGAAGTCTCAACTCTCGCGCCTCGGTGAACTCGCCTGCCAGGGCGAGCGCATCATCATTGCCAAGGCCGGTAAGCCGTACCTGGAACTGCTGCCGTACAAGGAGAAGCAACCGCGAGTTCCCGGCGGGTATGAAGGCCAATTTGGCGAGTATGTCAAGTTCACCTACGAAGATCTGGTCGAGATGTTCGGGGAAGACTTCATCGGGCCTCCGTGGGACGATGAGCCGGCGGACGAGCAGCAGGCAGGATGAGACTCCTGCTCGATTCCCATACGTTGCTCTGGTGGCTGAGCGACGTCCCCCGGTTGGGGAGGGCAACTTATGATGCCATCGCTTCCCCCTACAACGATGTTTTTGTAAGCGCCGTCAGCATCTGGGAGCTCGCCGTGAAGCGGGAGAAGGGCACGTTACCGGCTCCGAATGACCTGATCACTCTCGTAGAGAAAAAGGGGTTCACACCCCTCCCCTTATCCCTGTTCCATGCCGAGCAGGCTGCGATGCTGCCGATGCATCACCGTGACCCATTCGACAGGATGCTGATCGCGCAGGCGCAGGCGGAGGGACTCACCCTCATTACCCGGGACGCCCACATCCGGCGCTACGGCATACGCACGATGGCGCCGGACCAGTAGCGGCGCTACATCTCCCAGTACGCGAAGCCCATGCCGCACGGCGACGCGAAGACCGGCACGTAGTCGATCACGACGCCAGGCTTGCCGTCCGCGACGCCCGCAGCAGCGACCCAGTTGCGCGACTCGCCCGTGCCGCTCCCGATGCCGGTGTACATGCCCGTGCCGCCGTCTACCCACCGCGCCGTCGCCGGGCCGTAGTCCGCCGGAGGGGTCGCACCCTCCTTGTCGAACTCGTCCGCCATCCCCTTGCCGTCGCCCTTGGGGATGTAGGAGAGGAGGCGCTCGTCGAACTCCGTGTTGAGCCACGACGTGGGGCTGCCCGGCGTGTGCCACAGCCCGCCCGAGCCGAGGACGGCGACGCGCAGGTCGAGCGGCGACGCCTCGATGACTTCCCGCACCGCCCTGCCGAGGCGGTAGCAGCGGTTGGCCGACGGTTGCGGGCCGAAGTAGCAGTTCACGAAGAACGGGATCATCGGGATGTCGAAGTCGGGGACGATGCGGGTGAAGGGTCGCATGAACGCGTGCCCCATGCCGTGCTCTTTGTTCGGTATCTCGAAGCTGAAGGATATGTCGAAGTCGCGGTGTGTGAGCCCGACCGCGAGCTCCTGAGCAAGTTGCGGGTTGCTCTGCACCTTGACCCACGTCTCCGAGGTCTTCTCACGCCAGCCTCGCTGCTCGCCGGGGATGAAGCCTGTCCGGGCGCTCGTGCGGTAGCCCTCGAACTCGTCGCCGACGAAGACCCCGAACGCGGGGAAGTTGTCCAACCCGAATTGTTCCTGCTGGTCGTCGCCGAACACGAGGATAACGTCCGGTTTGGCCTCTTCCATCTTCTGCCGCAGCACCTCGAACGCGTCCATACAGCGCTTGTGCTGGGCGGCGTTCTCCTCCTCGGACATGACGGGGTTGTCGGGCAGCGGAGGACGGGCAGCCCGCACCTGATTCCACAAGTGCGGTTCCATGAAGAGGAAGGGCGAGTGGGAGCAGGCCTCGACGAGCACGATCTCTGCCATTGCGGCCTCCTTGCGCCGCCTTTACAGAGGCGGCAGTGCGTTCCTGCCGGGCAATATCCGGGCGCGATGCGGGTACTTTACTCCAAAACGGCGCGCTTGGCGGAGGGAGTGGGATTCGAACCCACGGTACCGTCGCCGGCACAGCGGTTTTCAAGACCGCCGCAATCGTCCACTCTGCCATCCCTCCGTGCAGGTCAATGGTAGCACCGACCCGCGACATCACGCTCCGTGCAAGCGTCCGCCGCCGTTCTCCGGCCTGCTAAACTGCCGCGCGGGTACACCCGCGAGGTTGTGCATTGCCGCCTGAACTGACCGGACGACTCGACTTCTGGAACATCGGCTATCCGCTGGGGGCGATCGTCTACCTCACCGCTCCCATCGCGCTGGCCGCCATCGCATGGGCGCTCTGGCAGCGCTCACGCTACTGGAGGCTCGGCAAGCCGAACCCGGACGCCGGGCCGTGGCGCGCGCGGCTCGCGGGAGGTCTCCGCACGCTGTTCATCGACTCCATAGGTCACCGGCGATTCGTTCGGAACGAGCGCTACCCCGGCGCGATGCACTTCCTCATCTTCTGGGGCATCGTCATCCTGTTCATCGCCACGTCGCTCGATGCCCTCGAATTCAACGCGGAGCAGTACCTCGGCTGGCACCTGCCGACCCGCAACGTCGGCGTGCAGCTGGAACTGATATGGGACATCGGCGGCGTCATGCTCATCGCGGGCATCGCGCTCGCGGCGTGGCGGCGATACGTCGTCCGTCCGCCACGGCTCAACACCATGCTGGAGAACAACGTCCTGCTGATGCTGCTGCTGGCGAGCGCGCTCTCCGGCTTCGTCCTGCAGTCGCTCCGCATGGCGGCGACGGAGTTGGAGCCGGCGAGCGACCTCTACAGCGTGGCGTCGGCGTACTGGTCGCCTTTCTCGTACGTCATCGCGGTGGCTATCCGCGGCCTGGGGTTCACCGTCTACGCGATGGAGGTCTCGCACTTCGCGCTGTGGTGGGCACACGCGGGGCTGATGTCGGCGACGTTCGTCTACGCGGCGTGGCGGTTCGGCCCGCTCATGCACATCTTCGTCAGCCCGCTCAACCTCGTGATGCGCTCCTCCGTCACACGGCCCAAGGGCGCGCTCCGCCCGATGGGCGACCTCGATACGCTGGAGGTGTTCGGGGCGCGGGAGATCACGCACCTCACGTCCAAGCAGTTGCTTGACTACGACGCCTGCACGAACTGCGGACGGTGCCAGGACCAGTGCCCCGCATGGCGCAGCGGCAAACCGCTCTCCCCCCGGAAGCTGGTCCAGGACGCGAAGGCCTACATGGAGTCCCGAGCGCCGGTGCTGCTGGCGCTTGGGCCGGACGCCGAGCCGCCCCCGCCGGAGGCCGACCTCGTCCACGGCGCGATATCGACCGACGTCCTCTGGTCGTGCACCACCTGCCGGGCGTGCATGGAGGCGTGTCCGGCATTCGTCGAGCACATCGACTCCATCGTGGACATGCGCCGCTTCCTGGCGATGGAGGAGGCCGACGTGCCGGAGGGCGCGATGAACGCGCTCACCTCCATGGAGCAGCGAGGCCACCCGTGGCGCGGCACGCAGGCAACCCGCACCGACTGGATGGAGGGCGCTGACGTCGTAGCGATGAGCGATGACCCGGAGCACGACGTGCTGCTGTGGGTCGGCTGCACCGCCGCGCTCGATGGGCGCGGGCAGCAGGTAGCGCGGGCGATGGCGTCAGTGCTGAAACTCGCTGGCGTGCGCTACCGCGTGCTTGGCAGCGAGGAGACGTGCACCGGCGACCCCGCCCGCCGCATGGGGAACGAGTACCTGTTCCAGATGATGGCGGAGCAGAACATCGAGACGTTGAACGGCTACGAGGTACGGAGGATCGTGACGCTCTGCCCGCACTGCTTCAACACACTGAAGAACGAGTACCCGCAGTTTGGCGGGAACTTCGAGGTGACGCACTACACCGAGTTCGTCGCAGGGCTGATACGCGACGGGCGCATCCGGCCCGCGAAAGCCGTTCCGCTGTCGGTCGCGTACCACGACTCGTGCTACCTCGGGCGCCACAACGACATCTACGAGGCGCCACGGGAGATCGCGCGGGCCATCCCGGGGCTGGAGCTCGTAGAGATGGGCGAGGGGCGCTGCCGCGAGCGCGGCTTCTGCTGCGGCGCGGGCGGCGGCCGGATGTGGATGGAGGAGCAGGGCACGCGCGTCAACCACATCCGCACCGACCACTTCCTCGACACCGGCGCAGACGCCGTCGGGGTCTCCTGCCCGTTCTGCCTCCAGATGATGGAGGAGGGCATCGGCGCGAAGGGGCAAGAGGACAGCAAGTCCGCGAAGGACCTGCTGGAGCTGCTCGCGGAGAGCCTCGACGGGGAGTAGCGCCTACTCGTCGTCCTCGGGGAGGTCAGGGAGGAGGGCGTCGTCGAAGATGCCGATGCCCGCGCCGACGGCGGCGAGCTCCGGCGAGTCGTCGAGGAGCGACAGCGGCACCTCCGGCACGTTGGCGGGCGTCGTGTCGGGCGCGTCGATGGCGTCGAGCGTGGGGAGGAGCGGCTCCTCGGCGGGCTTCGGTTGCGCCGGGAACGAGACCCTGGAGCGCTGGCTCGGGTGCTGGTACGCCTCGCGCAGCACGACGCGTACCGCGCCGTTCGCCGTTCCTGAGACCGCCCCTTCGTAGCGATTGCCGCCGGAGATGAGGCAGAGCAGGCGGCGCGCCATGTTCGGGGGCACAAGGCCGAGGCAGCTGCCGTCCGGGTCCATGACGCCGAGCGTCGAGCCGTTCGCCTCCAGCGTCACGGGCGTGCCGGGCGAAGAGTTGCCCGCGCCGGTTGAGGCCAGCAGCGTTACGTCGGCGCTCTTGCCGTGGTCAGCGATGAACATCCGTGGCTTGAGCGTGCCGCCATTGCCGGAGCGGCGGGCCTGTGCGCCGTCGGCCTCGGCCATCAGCCGGTCGACGTTCTTGACGGCGATGGGGTTGTCCGGGCTGAACACGAGCGCGCGGCGAAAGGCGTCGAGCGCTGCGCCGAACTCGCCGAGCTCGGTGAGCGCCTTGCCGAGGCGGTTCATCGCCTCGACGTTATCGGGCGCGGCTTCCAGTATCTCTCGGTTGAGCCGGGCGGCCTCCGCCCACTCCCCGTCCATGGCCAGACGCACCGCATTCCTTGTCTGCTCCTTCAACAACCGGACATGCTCCTCTTCACGGTAGATCATGACGACGTCTCCCGTCGCCAGCGCACGCACCCCCTCTTGTGGCGGCGTCTCTCTGTTGCTTACGAACCTCTCATCAGGCGGTGTTCGATGGCCATGCACTTGTCCATGACGACGCGCAGGCCCGCAGCTTCCGCCTTTGCTCCAGCCTCGCCGTGGGATATCCCCAGTTGCATCCACACGGCGTCGGCTCCTATCCGGATGGCCCCGTCCACGACGGGCGGCACATCCACCGGCCTCCTGAATATGTCCACCACGTCGACGTGGTCCGGCACGTCCTCCAACCTGGCGTACGGCTGCTCGCCGAGCACCGGTCCCGTGAGCTTCGGGTTCACCGGGATGATGCGGTAGCCGTGCTCCTGCATGTACCTCGCGACCCCGTGCGACGGACGGTCCGGCCTATCGGACAGGCCGACGACGGCGATGACCGTGCTCTCGCGCAGTATCTGCTCCGCCGTGTCCACGGGCCGCTTCCTCCATGTCCCTGAGAGGCATACCTCGAAAATGTTGAGACGCTAGATTGGCGTTCCGCGCGCCCAGCGTCAAGCGTATTTCGGGGGAGATTACGCGGGTTTTGGAAGGGCGCAGCGGGGCGAGAACAAGATTCCAACGGGCGGCGATCTCTGAAATCTTGTTCACGGTTTCAGGAGTAAACGGGGCCTGTGTTTTGAGTACCTTGATCACCTTGCTATGGGGTGTTTTCAAGGCCACGGCCTGCTTCCTGGGAACAAGGCAACAAGATTTCATACGTTCACAACTTCTTCGGACGCGGCGGTGGCTCATTCCGTTGCAAAGTGTTTCGTGCCGGAAGAGACCGGCACCACGCGCCGCCGTGTCCTGCGCGGGAGCAGGTCAGGCGATATGCGGTCGTTGGGCGCGGGGGCGGGATGGGTAGCCATGGAGACATGGTAGGGAGGGATGCGTTGGGAGCGCAACGGGTGCGTGTCACATAAACGACCCTCACGCGCCGCGCAAGCGCGTCGACCCGTTCGGCAAGCTCAGGGCAGGCTCTCTCCCTGGAGGGAGAGGTGAGCAACAGAGATGGACAGGATGGGCAGGATAGGGGGGAGGTGTGAATCTTCGATGGCCGGGGGAAATCAGCCGCTGCCTGCGCTTATCAACGCAGACCCGGGCGGACGCGGGCGATTCAGCGCTTGAGTCGTGCTGTCCGCCAGACCGTCACACCGCCCAGCGCGTCGAGCGCGGCAAACCCGCGCCCGTCAGGCCGCCAGTACAGTTCGGCCACGGCGCTCGCCACTTCCGCGCCCCCTATCGGACCGCCCTTTCCGTTTCTCCGAAGCGACCACACAACCACGGCGCCATCGCGGCCCCCCGATGCCAGGCGCATCGCGCCGGGAGCGAAGGCAAGGGCCGTGATGGGTTGATTATGAAACTCCAGAACGCCGGGCTCCGTACCTTCGGGACCCTTCCCCTGGAAACTCCAGACCGTCACCGTTTCCCCGCCGCCGGTGGCCAGGAGGGTGCCGGTGTCGTCGAAAGCCAGGGCCGATGGCTTTGTCGGATACCCTGACATCATGGAGTCCTGCTCCGTGGAGCGCCGCCAGAAGTGCACCGTGTTGTCCTGGCTGCCGCAGGCCACGATATCCCCGTTCGGGCTCAGCACCATTGACACCAGGGACCCCTGCCACTCCAGCTTCTGGCGAAGCTCGCCGGTGGACGCGTCGAAGAACGCCGCTCGACCGTAACAGGCCGTCGCCAGCTCCCCTGCGCCTGACCAGGCGATCGCGCTGACGGTGCTGGGATGTTCATCAGACCGCCAGACCTCCGCGCCGTCCACGTCATACGTGCGGACCTGCCGGGAGCAGGAGGCCGCCAACCGTTGGCCGTCCGGCGACCACGCTACGTTTTCCACCCAACCGCTGCCAACGTCGATAGCCTGGATCACCCGACCTTCGGCGGCGTTCCAGACCAGGACGCGGCCGTCCTGACCGGCCGTAGCGAATGCAGTCCCGCCCGGATGGACCGTTGCCGCGAGCACGCCACCCTCATGGACCTCGCGTCGCTCCCAGAGGGCTGCGCCGGACCTGCCGTGGAATGCGTAGACGCTGCCCTCGGCATCGCCGACCATCAGCGCCTCGCCACGCAGGATCCAACCACCGGCGATGGCGTAGTCGCCGACCACCGCAGACCAACCCCGGCGAAGAACACCCTGCGGGCTGCCGGCGTCTAGATCAGGCACGCTTCGAACCCCTTCCGCATGCTCTTTCCATCGAGGTTGCGGCCGATGAAGACGAGTTGATTGCGGCGGGGCGCGTCACCCCATTCGCGGTCCGGCTGGCCGTCAAAGAGCATGTGGACCCCCTGGAAGACGAAGCGACGCGACTCACCGGCGATGCTGATGAAGCCCTTCATCCGGAAGATGTCCACGCCGCGCTCACTGAGCAGTTGGCCAAGCCAGGTGTTGAGCTTTTTCGGGTCGGCGTCGCCGTCTATCTCGATAGAGATCGACCCCACCTCGTCGTCGTGCTCGTGCTGGGCGACCCAGGTTCGCTCCGTTTCGGCTGGGACCGACGCTCCCTTGATACGTTGTGTCTCCGTCTCTGTTTCTGTGCAGGCAGGCTCGGAGCAAAAGTTGCCCGCCAGTTTGAAAGCTTCTCCATCCGCGTTCCTCAGTTGGAGATCGAACTCCTCCGGGAGGTGCTGGGTGAAGAGGCCAACCCGAACCGGCGCACCGACCTCAAGGAAGAACGACTTGCGCCCCGAGGAGTCGATACGGAGGTTCGCGTGCTTTCCGACCGGGATCTCTTCCCCTGGGTGAATGGCCTCCGCAGGTTCAGCGTACTGCCGTACACACCACTCCGCGCTTTCCCGGAGGGCAGCGTCGTCCGTACCCTGATCGGGCACGACAACGAGCGACATCGCCGGATCAGGTCCATCGGCGAGGCTGAGTTCGTAGCGGCCGGGATCGAGCGAATAGACTCCAGTCCATTCGAAGGGATACTCCGGCTCGAGGAAGGTGGGACGACGCTCAAGGACCTGGTCCAGGTCGAACGCACTGAGATCGAGTACGGTGTCGACGGGTACGTTAGCTCGCTCGCTGCGCATGACCCGCGCCATTCGATTCATGCCTCGGAGCCTGGCTTCGAGACTGTCGAGGGCCTCGCCGTTGACCAGGTCCGTCTTGTTGAGGAGGAGAACGTCTGCGAAGGCGATCTGCTCCGTGCTTTCGGCACTTCGACCGAGCTGCTGCTCGATGTGGGCTGCGTCGACGAGCGTGACGATCCCGTCGAGTGCGTATTCAGCGCGGAGATCGTCATCCATGAAGAACGTCTGGGCGACCGGACCGGGATCGGCGAGCCCTGTGGTTTCCACCAACACGTAGTCGAACTTGTCGCGGCGCTTGTTGAGATTGTTGAGCACCCGGATCAGGTCTCCGCGTACTGTGCAGCAGATACAGCCGTTCGACATCTCAAAGACTTCCTCGTCAGCGTTGATGACGAGTGCCTGATCGATGCCGACCTCCCCATACTCGTTCTCGATTACAGCGATGCGCTTGCCGTGCTCCTCAGTCAAGATCCGGTTAAGTAGCGTCGTCTTCCCGGAGCCGAGGAAGCCGGTGAGGATGGTGACAGGTACTCTGTGCTGCGTGTTCATATGGAACCCTCCTACAACTCGATTCTGCGTTCAGTGCCCCGTCCCCCATCATCCCGATGTCGTATGCTTGCGGCTTTCCCACAGACAGATGGCTTCATGCGGAGCCTCAGTTGTGCCTGAGGAGTCCGGTTGGTCAGGTCGCGCTGCTCAGCGAGCCGCCCCAGCCAACCAAGCAGGGGAGTGCGCCGGGGAGGACTTCGGCGCACCCCCCAAAAGGGACAGTTCAGTTATGAGCACTCCATCGCGGCGCGCGGGCTCTTCAGGTTGTCGCGCATCCACCTGGAGTCAGCGCCGGTCAGCCGAGCGTCCCCGCAATCTCTTCCGCCTGCTTGTTACTCAGGATCTTGAAGACCTTGTGGGACGGATCCTCCGCGGCTACACCCCGGACCGCCTTCGCTCCGTTCTTCAGAGTTACCACCTCCGGGTCCTTGATGACCACCATCTTCCTCAGTTTCACCGAATAGGCTGTCAGTTCTGCCATTCCCGCCTCCTTTCTATTGGGGTTTCCTGTTGTGCCTGAAGCCTTGTCATGAGTCCTGGCGCCAGTCAGTGGTAGAACATCAGATCCACCAGGAAGCTGGCATCGTCCGCGTCGAGGTCGACCAGCACCGCGTTGAACTCAGCGTCTGCCTCTTCCGGATCGAGCTGGTGCTCTGCCGCGTTGGCCGCGATAGTCGCGAAGTTGAGCAGCTCATCCAGCTCGAACTCGCGTGACTCCGGGTAAGGCGGCGTGACGAAGTCGCCGTTGACCGTCCGCTTCCCGCAGTCCGCGCATCGATCAGTCCCGGTCGCCATGCACTTGCCGCAGTCCAGCATCCGATCTGCGTCGATGCGCTCCGGTTCGCCGTACCACTTCATCGCACGCCTCCGTTTCCATCACGCGGCGGCCGCAAGTCTGAATGCAGCCGCCATATCGCCATCGCTGTCCGGTCTACGAGCACTTCATCGCGACGCGGAGTCGGCGCCGGTCAGCCGAGCACCCTCCAACTCTTCCGCGTCCTTGTCACTCACGATCCTGATGACCTTGCTGGACGGATCCTCCGCGGCTACACCGCGGACCGCCTTCCGTCCATTCTTCAGGGTCACCACTTCCGGGTCCTTGATGGTCACCATCTTCCTCAGCTTCACCGAATAAGCCGTCAGATCTACCATCTCCGTCTCCTTGCTACCGGGGTATTCGTCTTCCCATGGCTTCCTGCAGATGCTTCGTGTGAGGGGGGTGCGCCGGGGAGGACATCGACGCACCCCCCTCCAAGAGGGGGCCAGTTCAGCTACGAGCACTCCATCGCAGCGCGGAGGCTCTTCAGGTTGTCGCGCATCAGGCCGAAGTAGTCTCCATGCTCGTCCAGTTCAGCCTGGGTAACGCTCTCTATCGAGTGGATCTTGTAGATGCCAGCCCCGGTCTCGCTGGCGAGCGCCCTTTCGTTCGCACCGGAGAGCACGGGTTCGAGCAGCACCGCCGTGATGCCGAGGTCCTTGATGCGGTCGGCGATTGCGGCGAGGCGCTGCGGCGATGGCTCCGCTTCCGGGGAGAGGCCGGCGATCCCCACCTGTTCCAGACCGTACGCCTCCGCGAGGTAGCCGTACGCAGAGTGCGACGTGACGAACTCGCTGTGGACGCACGAGCTGAGGCCAGCCTCGAACTCGGCATGCAGCGCACGGAGATCGGACGAGAGCTCGGCGAGGTTCGCCCGGTAGACGTCCGCGCCTTCAGGGTCCGCCTCGATCAGCGCTTCGGCGATGCGCTCCGCCTGGGTGACGGCGCGCAACGGGTCGAGCCAGAAATGGGGATCGAACTCGCCGTGGCCGTGGTCGTCGTGCCCGTGCTCGTCCTCATGCCCGTGCTCGTCCTCATCCTCGTGACCGTGGTCGTCTTCCTCATGGCCGTGGTCGTCATCTTCCATGTGGCCATGCTCATCTTCATCCTCGTGACCGTGCTCCTCGTGCTCCTCCCCTTCACCGAGGACGCCAACGAAGGCGATGCCGGAGGGCGAACCACCGACGTCCCAGATCTCCTCCACCTCGAGGTGTTCCAGGTCGACCGCGATGACCTCGCCGTGGGTCGGGTTCGTCAGGAACATCGTCTCTCCGACGATGATGAGGCGTGGACGCGCGTCCTCGCCCGGCTCCATGACGTGGAGGTGCGCGATCTCATCGCCGTCGTGGGCATCGAGCACGTGGAGCTCGCCTTCGGGGGTGAGCAGGTAGAGGCGCTCGGCATGGGAGCCGACACTGCCGGCCGCGACCGGCTCGCTGAAGACCTGCCGGAACTCGCCTCCCTCCGGGTCGATCAGCCAGATGCCGTCGTCGGCGAAGCCCTGACCGTCGAAGTAGGAGGCGCGTCCGAAGAAGTGGTGCAGGTCGTGGTGCCCGAAGAAGGAGCCGATGCGCGACTCTTCCCGCATCTCCGGCGGGTTCTCGATGAAGTCGTGGTGGTAGCTGCCGTCGTGCGGGTGCAGGAAGAGCACGCCGCCCACACACCCGAGGATGGCGCCTTCCTCGTTGTGCGTCTCGCCGTGCATGCCGGGGCAGGAACGGTTGCTGGCGTCATAGACGACCTCGCCGTCCAGGTCCCAGACCTCAGCGCCCACGGGCAGGCTGTCGTCCGAGTTGTGGGGGTAGTCGGGGTTCTTGGTGGTCACGATGACGTGGTCGGGGGAGATCGCCAAGGCGGCGCCGTGCTGCGGGCCGGCCTCGAGCACGATCGGCTGGTAGTCGCCCTGCGTGTTGGTCAGCTCTTCCTCATTGAAGAAGTAGGCGTGACCGAGAGCGTCGGCGAAGACCGCCGTCCAGCCGTAGCTGTTGACGAAGTGGATCGGCCGTTCATCCGTGACGACAAGGGGGTGCCGCGAGACCGGCTCGCGCACGAGGTCGAAGTGGTCGCCGTGCTCGACGAGGAAGATGCCGCCGTTGAAGATATGGATGCCGTCGTCGGCGTCTTCCGGGCCGCGGGCGAGCACGAAGGCGTAGCGGTGGGTGGGGCTGGGGTAGATCGCGGCCGGCGGCGCGCCGATGTCGAACACACCGGAGTCGATCTCCTCCGTCGAGAGATCGAGCACCGAGAGGTGTTGCGCCTCGAGGTCCGCGATCAGCAGGCGTCCGTCAAAGGCCGACTCGCCTTCATGGCCGTGCTCGTCCTCGTGCCCGTGCTCATCTTCTTCCATGTGCCCATGCTCATCCTCATGCCCGTGGCCGTGCCCACCTTCCTCGAACGGCAGCGCCGCCTCGGGGTACGCAGCCTCGACCACGATGCCAGAGACGTCGTTGCCGAGGGACTCGAGCGCGCGATGCAGCCAGGGCAACAGGCTGAGGCCGTTCATCGCTACGACGTCGGCCTCGGCGATCGCGCGGAGGTCACTCGCCGTGAGTTCGAACGCGTGGGCCTCGACGCCGGGTGGCACGATGCTCACGGCTTCCACCCGGTCGCCGCCGATACGCTCGGCGAAGTACTGCATCGGGTAGATGCTCGCGACCACGCTCAGCGGCTCGGGGGCAGCGACGGGTGTGTTCGTGGGCGGGGGGCTTGTGGGTGTGTTCGTGGGCTCTGGGGCCTCCGAGCAGGCGACGACCGCCAGTGCCAGTGCCAGCGTCCCGGCGATAATCAGTGTGTGTATATTACTGAGAGCGTATCTCATTAAGTGAACCTCCTTCGATCACCTTGTTGCGTTTTCAGTGTGCATGCACGCGGGTCTCGTGCGTATTGGATGAGGCTGGGGACCGCTATCGCCCCGGCCGGATAGGGGCGTCAGGAGGATAGGGACCCACTCCCTCAAGAGGGGGCCGATCCAGCTACGAGCATCCCGATGCAGTGCGGAGGGCTGTCCAGGTTGCGCGCGTCAGACCGAAGCAGTCTCCGCGCTCGTCCACAGTCCAGCCAGGTTGTGCCGTCCATCGGGTGGACCTCGTAGACGCTCGCACCGGCCTCCGTCGAACTCCAGTGGCGCGCGCACGTGGGTCCCGCGCGTATGGATCTCTCCGCTTCCCTGGTCGCTCTCCCTGCAGGCAGGACAGCGGTAGTACAGCTCCAGCCGGTGCCCGATGAGTTCGCTCCCGATGTGGTCATTCATGACACGGAGCATCCGTTCGACAGCAGGGTGGCGAAACTCGTCGATGCGTTCGCAGACGACACAGACGAGGTGATGGTGATGGTGCGCGTCGTCCAGCGAATAGCGCGGCGAACCGTCCGGCATGGCGGCTTTACAGAGGACGCCGGCCTCCACCAGCAGACGCAGCGCGCGGTAGACGGTCGCACGCCCCAAGCCAGGCAGGCCGGCCACGATCTCCTCGGCGCTAAACGAGCCGGACTGCCGAGCGAGCATCCTCGCCAACTGACGACGCGGCCAAGTCATACGGCTGCCGTGCTCCTCAAACGCCGCAAGGATGTTGTACTCGGCCTTCGTGGCCGTGCTGGACGATTTCGTCGAGACCGTCGTCATGGCTCGGACAGTAGCGCTGTCTTTGCGCGTTGTCAATACTGTGTATCAATAAAAGGCAAGAATGATACTCCTGAGGCACTCTGTCCCGCCGGAGAGAATTCCGTGCGCTAAAGCGCGGGCTGCGCAGGAACGACGGCCATTCACCCCCATCCCAACCTTCCCCCGTCAACGGGGAAGGGGTCAGGCAAGGCACCCACAAGGGACGCCCCTACACCGGACACCCTCACCCGCCGCGCAAGCGCGTCGACCTCTCCCCCGAGGAGTGGTGGGCCGAACATCCCGAGAGGATTCTGCGCGCTAAAGCGCGGGAATGACGAGGCAGGGGTCAGGCGACGGGGGTGGTTTCGGGGGCGGGGGTGGGTTTGATGAGGTCAACGAGCTCTATGTCGAAGTTGAGCGCCTCACCGGCGAGAGGATGGTTCGCGTCCAGGGTGATGAAGGTGTCGGTGATGTTGGTGATGATCGGCTGCATCCCGTTGCCGAGATCGAGGGCCATGCCTATGGCGAGCTGGCCCACCATCTCTGGCGGGAACTCCTCGACCGGCACGTCCGCGATGAGTTCGGGGATGGGCTCGCCGTAGGCCTCAGCGGGCTCCAGACGCACGGTGACGCTGACTCCAACGGCGAGGCCGCGCACGGCGCTGTCGAAGCCGTCGATGAGCTGGCCGCTGCCGATGACGAAGTCGAGCGGGAAGCCGTCGCGCGAGGAGTCGAACTCGGTGCCGTCGTCGAGGGTACCGGTGTAGTGCACCATCGCGCGGTCGCCTTCCTCGGCGATGGGGACGGGGGTGGGGGTCGGCGTGGGAGACGCGCAGGCGACGGCGAGCGCCAGCGCAACGATGAGGAGGACTGCTCCGGAGAAGCCGGGGCAGAGGAGGTGGGCGACGCGGGGGTGGTTCGACAGGCTCACCATGAGCGGACTTCCCTGCTCACCATGAGCAGACCTCCGAGAGATTTCTCGATTTCGCTGCGCTTCGCTCGAAATGACAACACCTCACGTCACCCCGCCACCGCATGCCCTGACGGGCACCCTGGATTCCAGCTTTCGCTGGAATGACGGGAGAGAGAGCCGGAATGTCGGCTGCGCGGGCTGCGAGGTTGCGCGCTGAAGCGCGGGCTCCGCAGGAACGACGATACAGTGTGGGGTTAATCGGGCACGCCCTATCCTGCGCCACCTGCGGTGGCGATGCGCATGGCGGCGACTGCTTCGGCGACGGTCATGCGGTCATTGTACACAGCGGAGCCCGCGACGATGACGTTCGCGCCCGCCGCGACGACTCGCGCGACGTTGTCCGGCTTGATGCCGCCGTCGACCTCCAGTTCGGTGGCGAGGCCGCGCTCGTCTATCGCGGCGCGGAGGCGCTCCACCTTGGGGAGCACGCCCGGGATGAAGGACTGACCGCCGAAGCCGGGGTTGACCGACATGACGAGCACGAGGTCCAGCTCCGGCAGTATCTCGGTGAGCGTAGCGTCGGGCGTCGACGGGTTGAGCGAGACGCCGGCGGTCGCGCCGAGGTCGCGTATCTGGTGGACGGCGCGATGCAGGTGCGCCACGGCCTCCTGGTGGACGGTGATCTTGTCGGCGCCTGCGGCGACGAAGTCGGGGATGAGGCGCTCCGGCTCGACGATCATCAGGTGCACGTCGAGCGGAAGGCTCGTGTGGGGGCGTATCGCCTCGACGACGAGCGGGCCGATGGTGAGGTTCGGGACGAAGCGCCCGTCCATGACGTCGACGTGGATGTAGTCGGCGCCTGCTTCCTCGGTCTCACGGACGACCTCGCCGATGCGTGCGAAGTCCGCCGAGAGGATGGAGGGGGCGAGTTTGACGTCAGCCACGGGAAGCCCCCAGGCGCGCTTTGGCGGCGGCGAGCGCCTCACGGACGCG
The DNA here is from genome assembly GCA_965116305.1 of Dehalococcoidia bacterium. GTDB lineage: Bacteria > Chloroflexota > Dehalococcoidia > Lucifugimonadales > Australimonadaceae > Bin16. Next base: position 1,830,557 of record OZ220673.1, read on the forward strand.
GGCGGGCGATGCGCCGCCGGGGACGTCGCGGGACGTCGCGCTGGCGAGCGCGGTCAGTTCGCGCACGCCCTCGTCGAATGCGGCGCAGCGGGCCTGCATCTCGTCGAGCGGCAACGCGGTCACGGGGACGCCGCGCTCCGCGGCGAGATCGCAGAGCGCGCTGACGGCGGCGTGGGCCTCGCGGAACGGCACGCCCTTCCCCACGAGGTAGTCGGCCATGTCGGTCGCGAGCAGCGCGCTGTCCTCCGCGGCCTCGCCCATCCGCTCCGCGTTCACGGTGCAGTCGCTGAGCATGCCGCGCATGGCGTCGAGGGTCGCTTCGAGGGTGTCGACGGCGTCGAACAGCCCTTCCTTGTCCTCCTGGAGGTCACGGTTGTAGGTGAGCGGCAAGCCCTTGAGCGTGGTGAGCAGGCCAACGAGGCTGCCGTAGACGCGGCCCGTCTTGCCGCGCGCGATCTCCGCGAAGTCCGGGTTGCGCTTCTGCGGCATGATGGACGAGCCGGTCACCCACTGCCGTCCGAGTTGCAGGTAGCCGAACTCGTGCGACGTCCAGAGCACGATCTCCTCGGCGAGGCGGGAGCAGTGCATCATGCACGTCGCCGCGGCGGCGAGGAACTCGACGGCGTAGTCGCGGTCGGAGACGGCGTCCATCGAGTTGGCGGAGATGCCGTCAAAGCCGAGCTCGCGCGCGACCGACTCGCGGTCGAGGGGGTACGGCGCTCCGGCAAGCGCGCCGGAGCCGAGCGGCAGGACGTTCACGCGCCTGCGCGCGTCGGCGAGGCGGTCCGCGTCGCGGTCGAACATCTCGAAGTAGGCGAGCATGTGGTGGGCGAACGGGACGGGCTGCGCGCGCTGGAGGTGCGTGTAGCCAGGGAGCAGGGCGTCCCGCTCGCGCTCGGCAAGCCCCAGCAGCGCCCCTTGGAGGCCGCGCAGCAGCGCTGTGACACGGTCGATGGCGTCGCGGACGTAGAGGCGGGTAGCGGTCGCGACCTGGTCGTTGCGGGAGCGTGCGGTGTGGAGCCGCGCGGCGGGCTCGCCGATGAGCTCGTGCAGGCGCGTCTCGATGTTCATGTGGAGGTCTTCGAGCTCCTCGCGCCAGTTGAACGCGCCGCCGGCTATCTCGCGGCGGACGGCATCCAGCCCGTCCACGATGGCGTCAGCGTCGGCCTCGGAGATGATGCCCTGCCTGCCGAGCATGCGGGCGTGCGCGACGGAGCCCGCGATGTCCTGCTCGTAGAGGCGGCGGTCGTAGCCGACGGAGACGGTGTAGCGCGAGGCGGCCTCAAAGTGGTGGGTCGTGTAGTCGGTCATGGCGTCGCGTCTATTGTACGCGAAGGTGTGTTGGCGGCTCCGGTTCAGCAGCGGGATGGCGTACGCGGACGAGGTAGATGAGGACCAACTGCAGCGGGAACAGCAAGTACGCGATGATGCCCTGCAACGGGAACCACCACAGGGCGATGAGGCTCACCTCCGGATGGAACAGGGAGCCCAGGTACAGCTCCAGGTAGAGCAGCGCTGATCCTCCCACCACTGCCACAGTGGCCAACTGGCGGAAGCGGGTTCCGCGTACTTCGAACTCAGCCAAGAGCCAGACTGCCACCACGCTCGCAGCCAGTCTCCAGAGGCAGTCGAAGTAGAACGGCAGCGGTTCCGGAAGGGCAGGCAGCGTCAGTCCGCCGATGATGAACACAACGAAGAAGGCGTGCGCGAGGCTGAGCATAGATGCCTGTCGGGCGAACCAGAGCAACAGCGGGAGCGATAGCAAGGAACCGAACGTGTGCACCCACAGTACCTGCGGCAGGGAGTCCCCGTAGCCTGCGAGAACAGCGCCAAGGTAGAGCGGCGCTTGCATGATCGCCAGCGCTAACGTGCAACTCCAAACGAGGCGCAGGATAGCCGGCTCCATGTTCCGAACACGCAGGTAGAGGACGCCCAGCAGCAGGGCTGTAACGAGGTTCGTCACTCCTGGAATCCAGAGAGACAGTTCGTGCGAGTCCGGGTTGTTTGAACTGGACACGCTGTAGACGAATGTAATGTAAGTGCGGCTTATCTCAGCGACGAACGACACGCCGATGAACAACACGAACGGCCAGCGGTACTTCCGCACGTCAGCCACCTCTCACAATGCGCAACTTACCCCTACCCGCTGAGAGTGACGCCGAGGCGCTGTTCGAGCGCCGTGAAGCCGTGCGAGGGGTCCTCCTCGCCGAGGCCGTACTCCTCCACGACGGCGTGCCAGAAGCGGCGGCCCGTCTGGAATATCTGCAGGTCCAGCCCGAACTCGACCGCCAACTCGTGTGCGTGGTCGAGGTCCTTCATCGTGAGCCACGCAGAGCCGTCCTTGCCGAACTCACGCTTCAGGATGCGCGGGACGTTCCGCTCCCACGCGCGGCTCGCGCCCGACGTCGTGCGGATGACGGCGAAGAGCCGCTCCAGGTCCAGCCCGGCCTTGTCGGCGAGCAGCAGCGCCTCCATCGCCACGGCGAGGTTCGTCGCCATGAGGAAGTTGCTCACCACCTTGGTCGCCGCGCCGGAGCCGGACGCGCCCATGAGCTCGACGGTGCGCCCCATCGCCTCCATCGCGGGTCGCGCGGTGGCGAACGCCTCCTCGTCGCCGCCGCACATGATGGTCATCTCGCCACGCTCGGCAACGGGGCCGGAGCCGGAGACCGGCGCGTCGATGAACGACGCACCGCGCTCGCGGGCAGCCGCGGCGAGGTCGCGCGCGGCGTCCGGATGGATCGTGCTGTGGTCGACGACGATCAGCCCCTGCTTCGGGCGTTCGAGCACGCCGCCGTCGCCGGTGAGCACGTCCCGCACGGTATCGGTGTCCGGCAGGCAGGTGTGCACCTCGTCGAGCTCCGCACCCATCACGGCGAACGATCCGCCGGGCGTCGCGCCCATCGCGGCGAGCTCATGCACCTTGCCCTGGCTGCGGTTCTGCACCGTCACGTCGAACCCCTTGCGGATGAGGTTCTCCAGCATGGGGCGTCCCATCCGGCCTATGCCGATCCATCCGATACGCATCGCGCGTCCTCCGTTTCGTTTGTTGCACAGGGCAGGCGTTGTTCTTCCCACCCACCCGCCCGTTACGCTCGTGGGGGACACCCCCACTCCCACAGTACCCTCACCCTAACCCTCTCCCCTTGTAGGGAGAGGGGACCAGGCACAGGCCCACGTTTCACGTTCCTCGTCAGAGTGTAATGGCGATGGCCCCCGCGGCGGCGAGGACGATGCCGAGCAGGACGAGCGGATTGAACGCCTCCGTCTCGCGGTTGAGCAGGAAGGCGAAGCCGATGCCGAAGAAGGCCATCGTCTCGGTGAGCGGGGCGACGACCGCGGCGTCCGCCGACTCCAGCGCCGCGAACCGGAGCACCTGCGCCAGCGTCATGATGGCCGTGACGGCGACGAACAGCTTGAACGCCGTGCGATCGACCTCGCGCAGACCCCGCAGCCGCCCTGGCAGCACGAGCGATGCGATGAGCACGAGCGCCGCCGCGCCGTGGGCCACGAGCCCGCCCAGCATCGTGAGGCCGGAGTCGTCGAGCGCCCAGCGCAGGAGGACGGTCGAGCCACCGTACGTCGCTGCCGCGCTGAGGCCGAACACGATGCCCCGGGCTATCTGCAGCGAGCCGAGGCGCACCGTCGGGGGCCGCGCAAACGCGACGAGCGGCGCGACGATGAGCAGGGCGATGCCCGTGCCGCGCAGCAGCCCCACCTGCTCGCCCAGCAGCGTTATGCCGAAGACGGCACCGACGAGCGCGGAGAGGACGCGCACCGGCGCGGTGAGGTTCGCGCCCACGGCCTGTATCGCGAGGAACTGGGAGAAGCGTCCACCGAGGAAGTTGAGGATGCCGCCCACGGCGAGGACGGCGTACTGCATGCCGGTGAAGCCGCCAGCCTGCGCCAGTTGGCCGGAGGCGAGCGCAAGGAGCCCGAACAGGGGCACCGAGAGCACGATGGAGATGACGATGCCGTTGTAGGCAGACGCACGGAGCATGCTCCGCCGCACGACGGCCGTGTTGAGGCCGAGCATCGCGGCGGCAGCGAGCGCGAGGAGTGCGCCGCTCACGAGGGGCCTACTCGGCCTCTCCCTGCACCCGCGCCTGCGTCCGCACCGGCAGCCCGAACACCGAGATGAAGCCGACCGACGCCTGGTGGTCGAACGCGTCGCCCGCGTCGTAGGTGGCGAGGTCGTGGCGGTAGAGCGACTCCGCGCTCTCGCGCCCGGTGACCGTCGCACTTCCCTTGTGCAGGCGCACGCGCACCGTGCCGTTCACGTGGCGCTGCGTGCTGAGGACGTAGGCGTCGAGGTCGCGGCGGTGCGCAGTGAACCAGAGCCCGTTGTAGACGAGGTCGGCGTACTCCTGCGCGAGCCGCTCCTTGAACCTCGACTGCTCCTTCGTGAGGCACATCTGCTCCAGTGAGCGGTGCGCCAGGTGCAGCACCGTCGCGGCGGGGGCCTCGTAGACCTCGCGGGACTTGATGCCGACGAGCCGGTTCTCGACGTGGTCGATGCGCCCGATGCCATGCGCGCCCGCCGCCTCGTTCAGCAGCTCGATGAGCGCGACGCCGTTCAGCTCCTCACCGTCGATGGCAACCGGCACGCCCTCCGCGAAGCGTATCTCCACGTAGCGCGGCTCGTCAGGCGCAGCGGCGACGGAGACCGTCCACGCGTACGCCTCTTCCGGCGGCTCCACCCACGGATCTTCCAGGTCGCCGGCCTCGATGCTGCGTCCCCAGAGGTTCTCGTCCGTGGAGTAGGCGCTGCGCTTGTTGAGGTCCAGCGGGATGTCGCGCTCCTTCGCATAGGCGATTTCGTCGTCGCGGGTCATGCCCCACTCGCGGGCGGGCGCGACGACCTTCAGCGCGGGCGCGAGCGCGGCAGCGCTGACATCGAACCGCACCTGGTCGTTCCCTTTCCCCGTGCAGCCATGCGCGATGCCCGACGCACCTTCCTCTTGCGCGATGCGCACGAGGTGCTTCGCGATGAGCGGCCTGCCGAGCGCGGTCGCGAGCGGGTAGACGCCCTCATAGATGGCGCCTGCCCGCAGCGCAGGCCAGACGAACTCGCGCACGAACTCCTCGCGCGCGTCCATCACATCCGCGCGTATCGCGCCGATGTCGAGCGCGCGCTGTCGAGCGCCTTCCAGGTCCACCTGCCCGCCCAGGTCCATCGTGAGCGTTGCAATGTCGGCGCCGTACTGCTCCTGCAGCCAGCGGATGGCAACGGAGGTGTCGAGACCCCCGCTGTAAGCGAGAACTATCTTGTCAGCCATTGAGAAGCGGTTCCTTTCCGGTGTAAGAGTCGCCGTCTACGCGGCAAGTGTCTTCGTAAGTGCGGCGCCAAGCTTCGCCAGGCATTCGTCGACGTCGGCCTCGGTGATGATGAGTGCGGGCATGAAGCGGATGGCGTTCGGGAGCACGGGATTGAGCAGCACGCCCTCCGCATTCGCGGCAGTGACGACGGCGCGGGCGATCGGCTCGGCGAAGATGAGCGCCTGCAGCAGCCCTGCGCCGCGCGTGCCCACGGTCACGGGCGCATGCGTGGCAACGAACTCCTCCAACTTCGTGTGGAGGTACGCACCGACGCGCGCGGCGTGACCGGGGATGTCGTTCTCGATCATGTAGCCGAGCGTCGCCCGCCCCGCAGCCGTGGCGAGGACGTTGCCCCCGAACGTGCTGCCGTGGTCACCCGGCTCCAGCACGTTGCAGCGCTCCTTGCAGAGGAACGCGCCGACGGGCACGCCGTTGCCGAGTCCCTTTGCGACCGTCATCACGTCCGGCTCGACGCCGAAGTGCTCGTAGCCCCAGAGCGTGCCGAGGCGGCCCATGCCGGTCTGTATCTCGTCGAAGATGAGGAGGATGTTGTTCTCGTCGCACCACTCCCGGAGGCCCTTCAGGTAGCCTTCGGTGGGCACGTTCACGCCGCCCTCGCCCTGCAGCACCTCGACCATGATGGCGCAGGTGTCGTCGGTCGTCGCTTCGCGGATGGCGTCGAGGTCGTCGTAGGGGACGTTCGTGAAGCCCTCCGCCAGGGGGAGCCAGGCCTGCTGGTAGGCGGGTTGCCCCGTCGCGGCAATCATGGCGAGCGTCCTGCCGTGGAAGGAGTTGAGGACGGTGATGATGCTCTGCGCGCCGTTGCGGTGGAGCCTGCCGTACTTGCGGGCGAGCTTCACCGCGCCCTCGTTCGCCTCGACGCCGCTGTTGGCGAAGAACACCTTGTCCATGCAGCTGTTATCGACCAGCAACTGCGCCAGCTCCAGTTGCGGCACGGTGTAGTAGAGGTTGGACATCTGCATGATGGTGCCCGCCTGCTCCCGAATCGCCTCGGTAACGACGGGGTGGGAGTGCCCCAGGCAGGTGACGGCGAGCCCCGCGGTGAAGTCAAGGTACTCGTTGCCCTCCACGTCCCAGACGCGCGCTCCTTCGCCTCGCGCCACCACGATGGGCTGCCGGTTGAACGTGTGTACGTAGTACTCGGATTCCTGCGCCATCCAGTAGGCGGAGTCGTGTGTCGTCGCGTCGGTTGCCATCAGTTGCTCTCTCCTATCAGGTCTCTCAGGGCCTGCACGGAATCGTCAAGGTCCCGTGCGCCGCCCTGCATAGATTCTAACGCCTGCGCGATTCCGTCGAGGATACGCAGCAATTCGTCACGCGATATGCCTTCCACCGGCTCGCCGGTATCCGGGGCCACGGTGGTCTGCGCATCGCCGAGCAGCGCGGCCACGGCCTCGTCCAGCGTCGGTTCCATCACGACCCTGGTGTTCGTGGCGAGGATGACGCGCTTCAGCTCGGGGAACGCGAGCGACTCCGCGCGCAGGTAGATGGGCTCCGCGTAGAGCAGCGTCTCGCCGATGGGGATGACCAGCAGGTTACCGCGGTACACCTGCGAGCCGGACTGGTTCCAGAGCGTGAACTGCTCCGATATGACCGGGTCGTTGTCGATGCGCGCCTCTATCTGGCTGGGGCCGTTGAAGATGCGCTCGCGCGGGAACTCGAAGACGATGCTCTCCCCGTAGTTCGGGCCGTCCGAGCGCGCCGCCATCCACGCCACGAGGTTCGGCTTGTCCTTGGGCGTGAACGGCAGGATGAGGACGAACTCCGTCACGTCCTCGCCGGGCACCTTCATGATGACGTAGTACGGCGTGATGGTGCGGTTGCGCGGGCCCAGAGGTCTTCCGTCATCTCCGATGACGTCCGTTCCGACGACCTCCTGCGCGAACTCCCACTCGTCCTCCTTCAGGAAGAACTCCTTCACGTCCGTCATGTGGTACTGGAGGAACGTGTCGGCCTGGGCGCGCAGCAGCTCCTCCGGGTAGCGGATGTGTTCGCGCAGGCCCGGGGGCATCTTCTCGATGGGCGTAAACAGGTCAGGGAAGATGTTGCGGTAGGTCTGGAGCACCGGGTCCCGCCCGCCCGTCTCGATGGTGTAGAAGTCCATGGAGCCGTCGAAGGCGTCTATCACCACCTTCACGCTGTTGCGGATGTAGTTGAACGGGCGCTCGAAGCCCGTGAAGTCGCCGTTGAAGCCCACCCTGCTGCTGTCGATGCGGCGGGAGTAGGGGAAACGGTCGGTCGTGGTGAACGCGTCCTGAATCCAGTACAGGCGTCCGTCGTTGATGACGAGGTACGGGTCGTCGTCGAGTTCGAGGAACGGCGCGACCTCGCCGACGCGCTCCCTGATGTTGCGGCGGTAGAGCACCTTGCTCTCCGGCGTGAGCTGGCGGCTGAGCAGGATGTTGACGTCGAGCAGCTCCCACGCGTAGACGGCGCGCCGGAAGAAGCTGCTCAGCGGCACGCCGCCCTTCCCGTCGTAGCGGTCGATGAACTCGGGGCTCCCGGTCTCCTCTCCGGCGGGACGGTCGAACTGCGGCTCGTTGGTGTTCACGACGATGGCATCGTTCGTGACGATGCCGGGCCGGACCTCGGCGGCCACGTCCGCGTCGAGGTTCAGGCGGTCGATGTACTCTCCCTCGTCGATACCGTACGCCTCGCCGTAGTAGACGCGTGGCTGCGTGATCTCGAACGCGCCGGTGGGGGGAACGTCACGCACGATGAAGTCGGGCTGGCCGGACTCGCTGAACGTCGTGGCGGTGCTCATCACGGCGCCGTAGCCGTGCGTGTAGATGACGGAGCGGTTCACCCAGTTCTGCGCGGCGTCGTCCAGGCCGCTCTGGAAGAGTTCGCGCGCGCCGAGAAGCACCTGTCGGTACTCGCCGTCCACCACGTAGCGGTCCACGTCCACATCCAGGAACGAGTAGTAGAGGCGCAGGTGCTGCAACTGGTTCAGCACGGCCTCCAGCGGGCGCGGGTCCCACAGGCGTATGTTCCGGATCGTCTCCGGGCTCTGGGCTATCCCCTCCGCCAGCGTCTCCTCGCGCACGTCGTGGAGCCGCGTGTCCACACGTCCGAGGTCGAAGCCGCTGCGCGTCCACTCGATGTTGCGCTCGATGTAGGGGCGCTCGCGCTGCAACTCCGACGGCGCGACGGCGAGTCGCTGCGTGAGCGCGGGCCATCCGAGTCCTGCGACTATGCCCGCGATGAGCCACAGCCCGAACGCCGCGAAGATGAGGCGGAGCGACTGCCGCAGGTTCGCCACGCGGATGGCGTACAGCATGATGCCGGCAGAGAGCAGCGCGATAACGGTGAGCACGAGCAGCGCGGGCAGTCGCGCGTTCACGTCGGTGTAGGCCGTGCCGGTCACCGCGCCCGCGGGTGAGAAGAGCGTCTCGTAGCGGTCGAGGAAGTGCGCGAACGCGATGGTCACCATGAGCCATGCGCCGGTGAGCGCCAACTGCGTGCGCGCCCCCGTGCCGATTACCGGGTTTATCCCGCGCGCGCTGAAGATGAGCATATAGAGGCCCGCCGTCGTGACGAGGGTGACGAGGGCAAGGCCCATCAGCCATCCCTGGATGCTGTGGAGCACGGGCAGGGTGAAGGTGTAGAAGCCGACGTCGTTGTGGAACTGCGGGTCCTCGATCCCGAAGTCCGCAGCGTTCATGAACAGCAGGAGATTGCCGTACTGGTTCGAGAGGCTGGACGCGAACGTGAATGCGATGAAGCCGCCCATCGCCACGGAGCCCACGATGAGCGAGAGCCGTATCCACTGGATCGTCGCCAGGGAGAACCGGAAGACGCTCTCGCCCCACGCATACCTGAATGCAGCGTAGTAGCTCAGCCAGAGCGCCCCGCCGCTCACCACCAGCCCGGCGATGAAGAGCCAGACGCGCGTGAACAGCACCGTGCTGTAGACACTGCGCAGACCAAGGTGGGAGAACCAGAGCCAGTTCGTATACGCCCCGCGCAGCAGGTCCAGCAGCAGGTAGAGCGCGAACAGTCCTGCGAGGACCACACCTGCCTGGAAGAAGAGGCTCTCACGGGAGAAGAGCGTCCGCAGCCACTCCGGCAGTTCGCCTTCTTCGAAGTCATCCGGTGGGCGCGTGGTCATGGCATCCCGCTCTTCAGGCGACCGCCGTACCGGGGAGCGACCCCTCCAGCCAGGAGGGCAGCGCTCCGGCGCTCGTTCCGTTGATGATCCCTGCCTTCACTCCTGCCCGGGCCGCCAGGATGCACGCTTCCAGCTTCGGCAGCATCCCACCCTTCACGATGCCGGAGTACAGCAACTCCTCGCCCGTCGCAAGCGGAACACGCTTGATGAGGCGTCCATCCGCGTTCAGTATGCCGTCCACGTCCGTCAGGAAGACGAGGCGCTGCGCGCCCAGCGCGACAGCGAGCGCGCCCGCAGCCGAGTCCGCGTTCACGTTAAGCAGCTGTCCCGCATCGTCCGAGCTCACAGCGATGGGCGAAACGACCGGCACGTAGCCCGCATCCGTCAGGCGCTCGATGAGCGAGGCGTCGGCCTCCAACTCGCCCGCGACGAACCCCAGGTCCGGGTCCGTGACGCGCCCGCACAGCAAGCCGCCGTCCGCGCCGGAGACGCCGACGGCGTTCACGCCGAGGCTCCGCATCTCCGACACCAGTTGCTTGTTGATGAGGCCGGCGAGCACCGCCGTCGCGACTTCGAGGCTCGGGCCGTCCGTGACGCGCAGGCCGCGCACGAACTCCGCGTGGATGCCCATCTTCGCCATCCAGGACGTAATGGCAGGCCCGCCGCCGTGCACGATGATTACGCGCGCGCCCTGCCGCTGCAGCGCGGCCACGTCGGCGAAGGACGTGTCCTCCGAACTCAGCGTGCTGCCGCCGATCTTGATGAGGATGATGGGGCTGTCTGCTTCCATGAGAGCCCTTCGGGCCGGACGCGCCGCCCTACGTGGTGTAGGCGCTGTTGAAGACCACGTACTCTTCCGTGAGTTCGCAGCCCCACGCGGTCGCTTCGTGCTCGCCCATACCCAGCGTCACCGTGAGCGCAACCTCTTCCCTGCTCATGATGGCGATGACGCTCTCCCGGTGGAACGGGATCGGCGTCCCTCCCTCCATGATCGCGACGTCGTTGATGAAGAAGGAGACCTTGCTCACGTCCAGGTCTGCCCCGCTGTACCCAGCGGCGCAGACGACGCGCCCCCAGTTGGGGTCGTTGCCGTGTATCGCCGACTTCACCAGCAGGGAGGCCGCGATGGCGCGCGCCGCGAGGCGGGCGTCGGTCTTGCTCGCTGCGCCCGCCACCCGCACGGAGAAGATCTTGGAAGAGCCTTCCGCGTCCTTCACGAGCTCGCGCGAGAGGTGAGAGCAGAGCGCGTAGAGCGCAGCGCCGAACGCTTCCGCGTCCGGCGAGCCTTCGTTTATCTCCGCGTTCCCGGCAGCGCCGTTGGCAAGCAGCAGCACCATGTCGTTCGTGCTGGTATCGCCGTCTATCGTCACCATGTTGAACGTGTCGTCGGAGCAGTTGCGGAGCGCCGCGTCCAGGAACGTGCCATCCACGGCGGCGTCCGTCGTGAGGAAGGCGAGCATCGTGGCCATGTTCGGGTGAATCATGCCGGAGCCCTTTACGCACCCGCCGATGGTCACCGTCTCACCGCCGGCGCAGGTGAACGACACCGCGGCAGACTTGGGCACACGGTCGGTCGTCATGATGGCCCGGGCGAACGTGGCGCCGCCATCTCCGTTGACGGCGATGCCGGACATGCCGCCCCTGATGAGCGCCATGGGCAGCTCCACGCCGATGACGCCCGTGGTGCCCGCGCCCAGTTCGTCCGCCCCGACGCCCAGGTGGTCTCCTGCGAGCTGCAGGCACTCTTTGACGTCGGTCATGCCCTGCTCGCCGACGCCCGCGTTGGCGATGCCGCTGGTCACGAACACGCCGCGCACCTTGCCGGCATCGACGTTCTGCCTAGTGAGCGTCACCGACGGCGAAACGAACCTGTTGGTGGTGTAGACGCCCGCCGTTCGACACGGCAACTCGGAGAGGAGCAGTCCCACGTCCATCTTGTCCGGAGCGTAGGTCTTGAGGCCAACGTACGAGCCGCCCGCGATGAACCGCTTGGGGCTGGTTACGAGGCCGTCCGCGAGGAACTGGTGAGCGTCGCCGGTCATCTCAACCTCTGCAGAGTTGTCAGGCGCTGGCGCGCCATTATGTGAGTGAGTCTAGCAGATTCACCCCCGTCGTTCCTGCGGAGGCAGGAACCCCGCAGCCCGCCTCTCCCTCAGGGAGAGGCCGACGCGCGATAGCGCGGCCGGTGAGAGTGGGACAGACGCCATGCACAGGGCGGTCAGCGGATAGAATGCCCGCAGCGAGGCCGCCATGGGAGAGACCGGGAAGATCATCGTAGCCACCACTCTGACGAAGGAGTACCGGGGCGACGTCTGCCTCGCACACATCCCCCAGTTGGGGCTCACGGGCTACGGGGAGACCATGGATGAGGCGGAGCGCGATGTGAAGGAGCTGTTCAACAACCTCATCAGCGAGTACCGGCGACAGGGCGTGCTCGAGGACCGGTTGACCAACCACTTCAAGGTGGCCTGGTGGCCCGCGGACCAGTACGACGGCGACCTGGAGGTGGAGGAGACCGCCCCCGGGGAGTGTTGAGCCCCGCCGGACTCTATCCAACCTCCTCCCGCTGCTGCTCGATGGAACGCATCTCCTGCGGCGCCTTGACGTTCCTGAACATGAAGTAGAGCGACAGCACGTACGTCACCTTCACCAGCGCGGAGCCGACGAGCGGCGCACTGAGCGCTATCGCCGCCAGCACGCCGGTGGAGAGCGTCGGCCCGATGGTGCCGGAGATGGAGCGCCCCACGATGTGGATGCTTCCCATCGCCACCCGCTCGTGCGGCTGCACCACGGACATGATGTAGGAGTCCCGCGCGGGCACGTCGATCTGGTCGAACAGCGCCCTGACCAGCAGGAACGTCACCGCAAGCCACGCCCATGGCGAGAACGCCACCGCCAGCAGCAGCAGCCCGGACGGCAGGTGCGCCAGCGACATGGTGTTGATGAGGCCGATGCGGTTCGCGAGCTTACCCGCTACCCAGAGCGACGCAACGCCGACGACCTGCGCGATGAAGAAGAGCACACCCAGCGACGCGAGGTCTAGGTCGAAACGCTCCTTGAACCAAAGCACCAGCAGACCCCGCACGATGATGGCGCCCGCCAGTTGGTCCAGGCTGAACAGCCCCGAGAGCGTGAATATCCTGGCGCTGGACGGGAGCCTCAGCGGGTTGACCCACTCCCGGCGCTCGCGTTCGGCCTCCACCTGCTCGGAGAGCAGCGTGAACAGCAGCGCTATCACCAGGCGCAGCCCCACCAGCCCCCACAGCACGATGCGGAACGACGCCTGCTCGCCAACGCCCGCGAACGATTCCAATGCGACGGGCAAACCCGCAGCCAGCGCCCCCAGCGCGCCGGCCGTCGACGCCGCCACGCGGTAGAGGGCGAAGAGCTCCGTGCGGCGCGCGGGCGCGACCACCCCCGCGATCGACGCCTGCTCGAGCGATTGCGTCGGCCCCACGTTCCCCGCCGCGCCGTTGAACGAGCCGATGAAGCCGAACACCACCAGCGCCGCCGGGTTCGAGGTAACGGCGAGTCCGATGCTCCCGGCCAGCGTTATCAACGAGTAGGAGACCATCAGCGTGCGCCGCCCGACACGCTCGCTCACGAACGTGGAGAGGAACGAAAAGGCCGCCGTACTCGCGAACCCCAGGCTGAAGAACAGCCCCACCAACAGCACGGCCAGCCCGATCTGATCCCTCAGGTAGACGACCAGCATCACCGCCAGCAGGCCCTGTGAGAACGTGTGCAGCGCTCGTGCCGCGATGATGAGTCCAGCGTCCCGCGTGATCCACGCAGGGAGAAGTGCGGTCATATCCGCCCCTTACTGGTCGAGCGCGTAGAGCCTGGCGCAGTTGTCCCAGAGGATGTTGCGCTTCACCTCGTCCGTCAGGTCCTCGTGGCTGAGGAACTCGTTGACGGATTCAGGAAACTCGGAGTCATGGTGCGGGTAATCGGACGAGAAGACGATGTTGCTTCCGCCCACTGCGTCCACCGTGTAGCGCAACTCGGCCTCGTCAGCCTCCGTACCGACGTAGCAGTTGGTAGCGAAGTACTCGCTGGGCAGGCGCGTCAGGAATGGGGCGTCCCACTCACGGTAGAGCGAGTAGTCGCGGTCCATCCGCCCCAGCCAGAAGGGCACCCAGCCCGCGTTGGCCTCCAGGTACGCGGCGCGCAGGCCGGGGAAGCTCTCGAACACGCCGCCGCAGATCATGCTGATCATCGCCTTCATCATGCCGATAGGGTGTGAGCAGGCGTGGAGCATGAGGCGATTGTCGGCGAACTCGGAGCCGTCCTGGTGGTAGACGGAGCCGGTGCCCTCGTGGAACCCGACCGGGACGTTCAGCTCCTCCAGCGTCGCCCACAGTTCCGCGTAGTCGGCGCTGTGGAACGTCACGCCGTTCACGAAGTTGGGGCGCATGTAGATCCCGACAGCGCCCAGCTCGTTCACGGCGCGGCGCGCCTCCCGCACCGCCTCTTTCGGGTCGTGCTGCGGCACCATCGCCGCGACCTTCATCCGCGCCGGGTCGGTCTGGCAGAAGTCGTACAGCCAGTTGTTGTAGGCGCGGCAGACCGCTGCGGAGAGCGGGCCGTCCACGTCGTCCAGTCCGTTCGGGACGTAGAGGCAGACCGTGGGGTACATCACCGCCACGTCTATGCCCTCCATGTCCATCGCCTCCAACTGCGACGGCCCATCGTAGCCGCGCTCGCGCATCGGGCGGGTGGCGGCGTCCGTGCGGCTGGTCATGCCCTGCATCCGGTGGGGGTTGTCCACGTCGCAGGTCGGCAGCCGCTCGCCGTCGAACAGGAACACCCCTACCCGCTTGCCGGGCGCACGGGAGATGCGCGGCGCCTGGTCGGCGAACCGCGCGTCGAGGTACCTGTCGAACATATCCGACGGTTCGACGATGTGCATATCCGAGTCCATGATCCTGTAACCGTTCTGCGCCATTCCGCGCTCCTCCCGAGTTGTGATGTGTGCGGGCAGCCCGGCTCAGACGAACCGCGTCCGCTTGCTGCGCGCCTTCTGCGACGTCGGCGCGGGCAGTCGCTCAGACGATACCGTCTCGTACAGCAGCCGCGCGAAGTACTCACGGTCTGGGCCGTTGATGACCGCCTGCTCGTGCGCCTCCTGCAACGCCAGCGGGTAGCCGTGCCCCTTCTTCGTCTGCGCGAGCAGTCCCGCGTGCGCCAGCCGGACGCCCTCCTCGCTCGTCCACGAGGGCATCTCCATCCGCGCGATCTCCTCGCCGACGTTCAGGTAGAAGAAGCACACCTGGTGGTCGCCGTAGTGCTCGGTGACGATGCTCGATGCGCTGTGGAAGAGCGCGGAACGCTCCCCCGGCTCCAGCTCCCGTGCGAAGAGCGCCGCATCCGTCACACCGCCGACCACGTCGCAGTTGCGCTCGCCGCGCCGCAGTTGGCCGCAGTTCGCGTCGCAGTTCACGGTCTCGTGGCCGCACACCGCGCGCGAGATGCGTATCGCGCTCATGACCTCCGCGCTGCGCGGACGGCTGATGTGACTCGCAATGGCGAGCGTACGCCGCCGGGACTCGGCGCGCAGCCGGTCCATCGCACGCGCTAGGCGGCGGTCCACCAGCTCCTCGCGCACGAAGTCCATGCCGCCGGTCAGCCCCCACAGCACGAGCGTGCCGTCCAGCAGACCGAGCACCGGCAGCCCCTCAGGCGCTGCTTCGACCGCATCCGCGAGCGCCTCGATCTCCATGACGGCGCGGTGCATCCCGAGCAGCGCGCCCTCGATATTCGCCTCGCGCACGCCGTGCGGGTCGCGCAACGTCAGCGACGCGTCATCGGCGCAGAGCAGCGGTTCGCTGCGGAGTTCCGCGTGCGGCACCTCGCCATAGCGGAGCGTCACATAGCCGATGTTGATGAGGAAGCAGCGCGCCGCTGCGTGGCGGTCGACGTCGACGTGCGAGCCGTCCACCGCGACGACGACGTGGTCGGGCGGCAGCGGCGGCGGCGCAAAGCCGCCACGGAGCGCTCCGTCAAGCCGTGCTGCGAGCCACGTCGCCTTGCCTGCCGCCCGACGAGCCTCCGTTTCGTGCGGGTCGGCGGTCGCGAAGTGTCCGGCAGCGCGCTCCAGCGCACGCAGGTGCGAGCCCCACTGCTCCCGCATGGAGGGCATCGCCGCGTACAGCTGTCCGGCAGTCCTGGTCAGGTCAAGGGCCATGGCGACTCCGATGGTCTGTCATATCCCGCCCCCGCGCAAGCGGAGCGCGTCCCGCCGCCCGGTTGCCGCGTCAGGTAGAATCTTTAGCGCACACCCCTTCGGGAGGGAGGCGGGGCATGAGCGACATAGGCCGTCTCATTACAGCGATGGTTACGCCGTTCGACGCGGCGATGGAGATCGACTACGGGCAGGCGCGGCGGCTCGCGCAGGCGCTCGTGGCGTCCGGCAGCGACGGTCTCGTCGTCACCGGCACGACCGGCGAGAACCCGTCGCTCGCCCACGAGGAGAACCTGCGCCTGTGGACGGAGGTCAAGGAAGCGGTGGGCGATACCGCCGCGGTCGTCGCGGGCTCCGGCACGAACGGCACGGGCGAGACGATCAAGCTCGCGCAGATGGCGGAGGAGGCGGGCGCGGACGCGCAGCTCCTCGTCGTGCCTTATTACAACAAGCCGACGCAGGAGGGGCTGTACCGCCACTTCAAGGCCGTCGCGGAGAGCACCTCCCTGCCCTGCATCCTCTACAACGTGCCGAGCCGCACCATCGTCAACATGACCGCCGAGACGACGCTCCGGCTCGCGAACGACGTCCCGAACATCGTCGGCACGAAGGAGGCGTCGGGCGACCTCGCGCAGATCGGGACCATCATCCGCGACGCGCCGGACGGCTTCCGCGTGTGGAGCGGCAACGACAGCGACACGTTCGGGGTCGTGAGCCTCGGCGGGTGGGGCGTCGTCAGCGTGGCGTCGCACCTGATCGGGCGGCAGATCAAGCGGCTCATCGATCTCACGGCGGCGGGCGACCTCGCGGCAGCCGCCGAGGAGCACAAGCGGCAGTTGCCGATGGCGTCGGGCCTCTTCGTCGTCTCGAACCCCATACCGGTCAAATACTGCCTGAACCGGGCTGGCTTCAACGTCGGCGGGCTCCGGCTGCCGCTCGTGGAAGCGGACGACAAGACCGCCGCATTCCTCGACGCGATGCTGTCGAAGTACGAGATAGACCTGCCCGTGGGTGCGGCTGCGTAACCCGTCAGGCCAGCGTCAGCAGTCCCAGCCCGACCGCGAACAGCCCGAACACGATGACCCCGCCGGTGAGGCACTCGGAGCCGCCCGCGCGGCGCAGCGGCCCCCGCGCGAGCCACGTTGTTGCCGCAGCCGACAACGCCCCGATGACGCCGAGCCAGAAACCTGCAATGGCGCCGTTGAACCCGGCGGTCGCACGGTCGATATTCGAGTCCTCGCCCCACGTCAGCGAGACGCCCGCCCCGATGCCGATACCGAGGGGGACGGCCAGCAGCGTCCATACGATGAGCCGCTTCAGGAAAGCCATGGCACTATGGTAGCAACGGCGCAGGGACGAAGCTGCGCGGACTACCCGGCAGTCTCCGCCTCCGCAGCCTCTGAGGCGGTCTCGTGCGCCTCTTCCTCGCTCTGGCCGTCTGCTCGCGCTGCCGAGTAGGCGCGCTCGTACGCCTTCGCGTACGCCCCGGCGTCCTCTTCCGATGCACCGTCGAGCCTCTGCTCCGCATACGCGCTGGCATAGGCGTGCGAGCGCTCCTCATTCCAGCCCCGCTCGAAGGAGCGCTCGTAGTAGGCCAGGTAGTACTCCCAGGCGTAGTCGTAATACTCGTCTCCGGTTACGTCGAAATCGAGCAGGAACGCCTGATAACTCCCGCGGAAGTAGGCTTCCGCACGCAGGAAGGCCTCCTGCTCGGAGTAGCCCCAGTCCATCTTCGCGTGGGCGTAGAGCGTTGCGAAGTCGAACGCCACGTTGTTGGCGTCCAGCCACTGGCTGTTCGTGGCGCGGAGCCATGCCAGCACGTACCCGTCGGCGTACGCGTCCGCCCACAGGTGGTCCATGTCAAGGTCGTCGAACTCGTGCGTCTGGTGTGCGTGCTGGTAGCCCAGCAGGTAGGCCGACGCGTATTTGATGCGCAGTTGCGCGTCCCGCTGATCCGACTCACGGTACGCCTGGGCGATGATGCTGCCTGCCTCGTGGGAGTGCTCCTCGTCGTAGCCGAAGTACCTGTTCCCCGCGTAGAAGGCGGCGTACTGGTGCGCGGCCAGCCCGACCTCGTCCGTTCGCGCGAACGCCTTCGCGTAGTCCTCGGCAAGCATTCCCTCGTAGGGACGGTCCCGTAGCCCCGCGAGGGGCCACCACCTGCCGACTACGCGGAACGCCTCATCAGCCTGACCGAGCGCTTCCACCGGCGAGGCCCCGCCAGCCAGCGCCTCTTCGAACGGTTCGGCGTATCGCTCTTGCGCGTACTCGTCGTAGTCCCGTAAGCGGCCCCGGCCCAGCAGTAGGTCCTCCGAGATGATCGCGAAATAGAGTACCCCGCTCGCGAAAGCGGCAGCATACTCGTCCGACAGGTCCAGCGACTTCCCATGGACGAACGCCGCCGCGTACCTGGCGGCGTCTTCGCCCTCCAGCCTCTCGGCGCCTGCGTACTCCAGCCCCGGTGCGTAGTCGGGCGAGCGGGACGGGTCCGGAGTCGGGGTGGGCGTAGGGGCCGCGGTCGGGGTCGCCGTGGGCCGAGGTGTCGGCGTGGCGGTGGGAACAGGTGTGGCGGTAGGCGCCGGAACGGGGGTTGCTGTCGGCGTTGGCGCAGGTGTTGCAGTTGGGGTCGGCGTGGGTGTCGGCGTCGGGTTTGCGGTCGGCATCGGAGGAATGGGTGTCGGGGTTGCCGTCGCCTTTGGCGTGGGGGCGGACGTTGGGGTCGGGTCGGCGGCGCAGCCGCCTGTGATTGCAACTGCTGCGGCTGCTCCCGCAGTCAGCAACGAGAGTATGCCCTTCTTCACCATTCGTTTCCTTCGTGCAGATATACAAATGGGGACTATACACGTGGTTGCCGAGCGTTCAGGCGATATTCGTTATCAGTATGCCGGTCGTCTTTGATACTTGCGCCGGCAGCCGTGTATATCCCCGCTCCCGTGACGAGCACGGCGCTGCGGTCGGTCAACCGCAGCGCCGTGCTTCTTGCTGTATGTCCCGCTCGCGGACTACCTGCGCCCGAACTCGCGCGGGCGGCGCGGCCCCCGGTCGCGGTCGCCGCCGCGGCGGTCGCCACGGTCGCGCGGGCCCCGGTCGGAGCCGTTGCGTCCGTTGGAGCGGCTGCCAACCTCCTCCGGCGACAGGTTCTCGAGCACCGCGCGGCGGGAGAGGTTGACGCGTCCCATGCGGTCAATCTCAACGACCATCACTTCGAGTTCGTCGCCCACCTTCACGGCGGCCTCGACGGACTCAACGCGCGTGGTGTCGAGCTCGCTGATGTGCACCATCCCTTCCTTGCCCGGGAGTATCTCCACGAACGCCCCGAAGTTCATCAGCCGCGTCACCTGTCCGGTGTACCGCTCGCCGACCTCGACCTCCTTCGTGAGCCCCTCGATCATCCGGATGGCGTGCTCCGCGGCGGCCTGGTCCGACGCGCCGATGGTGACGACGCCGTCGTTCTCCACGTCGACGGATGCGCCGGTGGCCTCGATGATGCTGCGGATCGTCTTGCCGCCGGGGCCGATGAGCGCGCCGATCTTGTCGACCGGGATGCTCACGCGGGTCATGCGCGGCGCGTTCGGGTTCAACTCCGTCCTCGGCTCAGCGAGCGTGCCGAGCATGTGGTTGAGGATGAAGGCGCGCCCGTCCTTCGCCTGCGCGAGAGCCTGCCGGAATATCTCCTGCGTAATGCCGGAGACTTTGATGTCCATCTGCAGGGCCGTGATGCCCTCCCGGGTGCCCGCGACCTTGAAGTCCATGTCGCCGAAGAAGTCCTCGACGCCCTGGATGTCCGTGAGCACCTGGAAGTTGCCCTCGTCGTCCGTCATCAGGCCCATCGCAACGCCGGAGACGGGCCGCGTGATGGGCACGCCGGCGTCCATCAGCGCCATCGTGCTGCCGCAGACACTCCCCATGGAGGTGCTGCCGTTCGAGCCGAGCGCCTCGGAGACGACGCGGAACGCGTAGGGGAAGTCCGCTTCGTCCGGGATGACCGGCGCGAGCGCACGTTCGGCGAGCGCGCCGTGACCGATCTCCCGGCGGCCGGTGCCCATGCGTCGGGCCTCGCCGGTCGAGAACGGGGGGAAGTTGTAGTGGTGGATGTAGCGCTTCGTGTCCTCGGGGCTGAGTCCGTCCAGCTTCTGCGTCATGGACATGGAACCCAGCGTAGCCACTGTGAGGATCTGCGTCTCGCCGCGCTGGAAGAGCGCCGAGCCGTGCGTGCGCGGCAGCAGCCCGACCTCGCTGGAGAGCGGGCGCACCTCGGTGAGCGCACGCCCGTCCGGGCGCTTGCCCTCCTTGATGACCTTGGCGCGTACGGTCTTCTTCAGCACGTCGTCGAACACCTTGGCAACGGTCTTCGCGTCGTACTGCTCGCTGAGCTGCTCGATGGCCTCGTGCTCCGCCTGCTTGATGCCCTCATTGCGCTCGCCGCGGCCCTCGCCCCGGTCGATGATGCTCTCCAGCGCCGGGCGCGCGATGCGCTCGATGCTCGACAGCAGATCGGGGTCGGAGCCTTCCGAGAACACGACCTCGGTCTTCGGTTTGCCGACCTCGGCCACGATCTTGTCCTGCAGGTCGATGACCCTGACGTTGTTCTCCTGGCCGATGCGGAGCGCTTCGAGGATGACCTCCTCGCTCACCTCCTTCGCCCCGGCCTCGATCATGATGACGGCGTCACGGCTGCCCGCGATGGTCAAGTCGAGCTTGCCCTCGGCAAGCTGTTCGTAGGTGGGATTCACGACAAGTTCGCCGTCCACGTAGCCCATGCGCGTCGCGGCGACGGGCCCGTTGAACGGGATCTGGGATACGGAGAGCGCGGCGGACGCCCCGATGATGCCGAGGATGTCCGGCTGGTTCTCGTGGTCGGCGGAGAGGACGGTCGTGATGATCTGCACCTCGTTCCGCATCCCCTTGGGAAAGCGCGGGCGCAGGGGGCGGTCGGTCAGCCGGGCGGCGAGCGTCGCCTCGGTGGTGGGGCGTCCCTCGCGACGGAAGAAGCTGCCTGGGATGCGCCCGACAGCGTAGAGGCGCTCTTCGTACTCGATGGTGAGCGGGAAGAAGTCCAACCCTTCGCGGACGCCTCCCATCACGGCGGTGACGAGCACGACGGCGTCGCCGTACCGCACGACGGCAGAGCCGTGCGCCTGCTGCGCCAGCTTGCCCGTCTCTATGGAGAGGGTTCGTCCGGCTATCTCTATCTCATGGTGCGTGGGCATACGTAACAACTCCTGTTCTTTGACAGGCCATGCGCGGGGGAAGTTCTGAAACAGATCGGGAGTGTCGGCTGGCTCATAGAGGAACAGCGCTCCTTCCGAAGCGCTGTTTTCCGGGGCGCGTTATCTGCGGAGCCCAAGCCTGCTGATGACTGTCCGGTACCGCCCTACGTCCTCTCTTGCGAGATACCGCAGGAGGCGGCGGCGTTGCCCGACCAACTTCAGGAGACCTCTGCGCGTGGCGTGGTCTTTGTGGTTCCGGCGGAGGTGATCGGTCAGGCCGCGTATACGCTCGGAGAGAAGCGCTACCTGCACTTCCGTGGAGCCGGTGTCTCCCGGCTTCGCCTGGTACTCTCCGATGATGCGTTGCTTGGTAGCTGTGTCCAGCATGTTCCGTCCCGCGGGACCTAAATCGTCTGTCCGCTCTTTCTTTGTTCGCGCTTCAGTATACACCATCCCCTACCAACAGCAACGCCCCGAAGCGCCTCAGTACGTCGCACCGGGTCTTCGACCGCCGCCGCTCCGGTGGATGGCGACCATGAGATGGCCGCCGATGATGAAGACCATATAGGCCATCACCCACACCCCGTGCCACACGTATCCCACGTTCAAGCGCTTCAGCGCCTCTTCGCGAGAGTGGCCCAACGCTGCGAAGTCGAGCTCCCAGGAACGCAGCAGGTTGTGGTCGGGCAGAACGCTCGGGAGGTCCGGCGATACGTAGATCGTGAGGATGGTAATGGCTCCCAGCGCCGTCGTGAGCATCCCCACTGCCGTTGTCGTCGAGAGCATGAACCGCCGGTCGCGTTCGGTGAAGTTGAGGCTGGGATCGCGGAGAACCAGCAACAAGGTGAATGCGGCGCCGAGGGCCGGCAGGAGGACCGCCATCTGTATGGACACCGAGATGTTGGAGATAACGAGGACTACTGTATACACGAAGGCCACCGGCGGCAGTGTCGCCCAGATTGCCCGTTGAAGGGCATGGCTACTCCCCTTGCCGCTGGTGTACTGCCACTGCCACAACCGCTGAAACATCCGTGCGGCGATGGATGCCACCACCAGGTTCACGACAAGGGCCAGCACGTAGGGAAGCTGGGTGCCCATGAGACTCCTGATGGCATAGAAGTTGTAATGGTCGGTTCGTATCTGGGAGAACTGCAGCAGCGGAGTGGTCAACAGGAAGAACAACGAGACCCAGAAGAACTCCCTGAGGCCCGCGTCACGGTCCGGGAGCAGGAACCCCTGCGCCAGCACGATGCCCACGACGAAGGCGATGTACACATAGGGCATCCAGCCGCCGGTTGTGCCGAGGTACGACAGGGCATACCCACAGCCGGTGATACAGACTCCGAGCGGCAGTATCCTGAGGAACCAGAACCGCAGCGCCGCCCTGGGCGTTGTCGACATGCCCGCGGATGCCGGTCCCCTTACGCCTTCCGCAACGCCCGGGACGGACAACGGGCCCCGCGTTGCGCCGTAGTCAGTGACCGCTTCTCCGTTCCGTCCGGACACCCGGCGCAGGGCCGTTGGGAAATCGGGCGCAAGCCCCGCCAGCAGTATCAGGCCGGCTGTCTCTGCGTCCGGCAGGTTGAGGGCTGCACCGAATACCCTCAGGCGTCGCAGGGTGGGACGAGTACCGCCGGACTCCCACCGTGAAACGGTGCCGTGGCTGTACCGCTCCGCGTAGTCACTGTCCACCGCCGCCATCCGCGCCAACAGCGCTTCCTGCGTGAGCCCCCTCCGGCCGTCACCGGAAGGGAAGTTTTCGCGGTAGGACCTCATCAAGGACCCTACCTGGGCCGCTCTGGCGTTCTGCACATCCCGTTCGGTCATGTCTACGCGTCTCGTTGTCGTATATCTCAATTGTCGCACATCTCACGAAGAGAGCGTCAAAAACCGTCCATGCACAGACTAATCGTGGAGCATCGCCTACTGTCGCCGTCGAAAGCCACGGAAGAGACGCGTGGCTGGCGTTACCAGGAGGACCTACCCGGCAGGAGGAGTGACAGACAGGAGGTGGACCGATGCGCTACATGAATGTGCTTACTTTCCGTCATCGCAGGATCGCTCTGGCGCTGATCGCCGCAGCCGCCATCGTCGCTGTGCCGTTGGCGTTGTCGCCACCCCCGGCGCAGGGCTCTCCGGAAAGCCCGGCCACCAGAGAAGAGTGCAGGAAGGAGATGGATGCCGGACGCGCACTTACCTGCGCAGCCAACCGCTTCGCCATCACCACCGTCCGCCCCAACGGGGAATACCAGATCAACTGGACCGAGTGGGCCGACCAACACGACAATATCGACCGCTATTCCATCCAGCGGCTCCGGTTCATGTACCGCTACAACTTCACAAGTGACGGGAACGCCGTCGATGACAGCGACTACACCGAGCCCAGCGTGAACAGCTGCTGGCCCTGGGGAGTTGAGAGGAATGGTCAGGGTGAGGTGACCCGATATGCCTGGTCCTGCACGGGCATCAGCAACGTCCGAGTAGACCCTTCCGGTGGACCGACATCGGTGGAGCAGGTGGAATCCTTCAGTGACTACTACACGTTATCGGACTACAGCGGCTCCCTGCTGGCGCCGGGACGGAAGCACAATGTTCCCGTACAGGCGTTGCAGATCCCCGGCAACAGGGACGAACCACACCCGGACAACCCACAGAGCTGGAGCGACCGGCTGACGATGCAGCAGGTGGACGACGGCACGACCGACCTGCTCGCCAGTGAGGTCGAGATGCACCTCTATCTGATCACGGTCCACTACGACGAAGGAAGGCCCTCACGACACTACCAACTCGTAGACGGCGGATCCTTCGAGGACAGGCGATAGACGACTGGAGGAGAGAAGGCCGGGACTCTGGCTCTGATGCAGGGCTGCCCTTGGCAAGGCTGAGGACAGCCCTGTTCGCCTGTTGCCTGTCCGGCCCATAGTATGCTTCCCCCGGCCATCGCAATCAGCGGGAGGAGGCGAGCCATGCCGGAATTGCCGACCCAGGACGAGGTCCTGTCCTACTTCGACTCGCTGAGCAACTGGGGCCGGTGGGGCGACGACGACGAGCTCGGCACGATGAACCACATCACGCCGGAAACGCGACGTCGCGCGGTGTCGCTGGTGCGGGAGGGCGTGACGGTGTCGTGCGCACGGACGCTCAGTAACGCCACCGGACCCGACGTGACGTTCCAGCCGATGCACTTCATGATCGAGTCGGGCGAGGGCTACGCCCATGAGGAGAAGGCCGGACCGCCCCGGCCGGCGCAGACCTCGTCAGACTTCATCGGCGTCGCGTTCCACGGACACGTCATCACCCACGTCGACAGCCTGTCGCACTTCTTCTTCGGTGGGCAGATGTACAACGGCAAGCCGTCCAGCCTCGTGTCCACGCGCTACGGTGCGCTACGGGAGTCGATCGAGGTGCTGCAGGGCGGCGTGCTCGCTCGTGGGGTGCTGTTGGACATCCCCCGGCTGCGCGGCGTGCCGTGGTTCAACCCCGGCGAGGGCATCCTGCGGGAGGACCTCGAAGCAGCCGAAGCCGCCGAGGGCGTCCGCGTCGAGCCCGGCGACGTCCTCCTCGTGCGGACGGGGCAGCTGCGCCGCCGCGCGGAGCTGGGCCCGTGGAACATCGCGGCGGAGGGCGGCACGGGCACGCATGCCAACTGCCTGCCCTTCTACCAGGAGCGCTCCATCGCCATGCTGGGGTCGGACACCGGCAACAGCCTCATCCACCCGGGCTTCGACCGGCTCACCAACCCGGTGCACCAGGTGGGCATCGTGGCCATGGGCCTCTGGATACTGGACAATGCTGATCTCGAACGCCTCGCGGAGGCGTGCGCGGAGCGCGGCCGCTGGGAGTTCATGATCACCGTCAACCCGCTCCGCATCGAAGGCGGCACCGGCTCGCCAGTCAACCCCGTGGCGGTGTTCTGAGCATGTCCCGAAACTGATCGCACTAACCGCAGAATTCCAAGATCGCCTGGCCAACTCTGCCGCGCACTCCTCCCCTTACTACGAACTGGAACTGCTGGTCCCCTATAGCCACGAGTGAGGTTTCTCCACTCTCCAGACCCTGAGCAAAGGCCTCGAATCCGCCTTCGAGCAGGACTGCCAGCGCCTCCAGTTCGACATGTATGTGCTGAACGGATGACGGCGCCGGCTCCATCTCGCGGATCAGTTGCGCGTTTGATCGCAGCGCCGACGAAACCGCTATCAACTGAGCGTTCCAGGCCTGATTGTCGAAAAGAGCAGGGTCGACACTGAGCTGAAATGCCAGTTCGGCGAGGGTGCTCATTGGCTCCGCCAACGATGCCACTACCTCGCGCGCCTGGTCGAAGTAAGCGCTCACGTCTGGTGGTGGGCAAGGCTCCGTGGTAGGCGTGGGGGTCGCGGTCGGAGTCAGGGTGGGGGTTGCAGTCGGAGTGGGGGTTGCTGTGGGGACGGGAGGGGAAGTGGGAGTAGGCTCCGGCGTCGGCACGGACGTGGAAGCAGGCTCAACAGTCTCGGTCGCTCGCTCTTCCGTCGGGGTTGCTTCGATCTTCGGCGTGGGAGTCGGCATGGGAGCGGCAGTAGCGGTCGCAGTCGGAGTGGGTGTGGGGGTAGACCGCGTCACGGAAACAGAGAAAGAATCGGAGCAGGCGGCCGCCACGGGAAGCAAGGCAGTGAGCGTCAGCAGGGGTACGGCGAGTCGGAGTGCGCGCAAATGGAAACTCCCAGAGGTGCGGCAAGGATTGCCGGAGTATAGCCGAGTGTGACACCCGCCCATTGCCCGTTCGACGCTCCGCCCTCTACGCTGGTTCTCTTGCAGGGGCTGAGTTCCGGGCCCTCCGACTCTCGTCCGCTTGGGAGTGCAGTGTCACCAAATGTCACCGGCAGAGCAGACTTCCTCCCCTGTCGCCGCCCCGGCAGGCGTGCGCCGGTTTGCCATTCCTGCACAGCATCGCTATCGTCCCCGCCATTCCCTGTCGTGAGGAGCACTCGTGAAGATCACCAACGTCCAGGCCACCACCCATAACGTGCCGGTGCCCGTCCCGCTGATGGGCGAGCCCGTCATGCGTCCGTTCGTCTTCTGCCAGGTCGACACCGACGCCGGCGTCACCGGCTACGGCATCTCCGGCCCTATCCAGCGGAAGGCGGTGCGCGAGCACATCAACGCCGAGCTCGGCCCGCTGGTCACCGGCATGGACCCCATGGACACGGAGCGCATCTGGCACCTCTGCTACGTCGAGCACAACCCGCGCTCCCAGACCGGCGTCTGGTCGAGCGCCGTGAGCGCCATCGACATCGCGCTGTGGGACATCAAGGGCAAGGCGCTCGGCGTGCCGGTCTGGCGTCTGCTCGGCGGCGCGCAGCCGGTCGTCCCCGCCTACATCACGTTCGGACTGCCGGAGTACACGGAGGAGCAACTCGTGCAGGTGGCGCGCGATTTCGTGGCGCAGGGCGAGGACAAGTTGAAGATGGTGGTGGGCGTCGCGGGCGACCACCAGGCCTGGCGCGAGGACTCCGACCGCGTGCACGCGGTGCGGGATGCCATCGGCCCCGGCGTGCAGCTCTCCATGGACGCGAACTACATGTTCCAGTTCAACAACGCACTGAACCTCGCGAAGGCCGTCGAAGAGTGCAACGTCGAGTGGTTCGAGGAGCCGGTGTGGGGGAATGACGCCCCGCTGTTGCACGAGCTGCGGATGCGCACGAGCATCCCCCTCTCCGCCGGGCAGAACGAGGGGCACCGCTTCCGCGCCCGGGAGCTGCTCGTGCACCAGTCGATCGACATCCTCCAGCCGAACGTCGTCTACTGCGGCGGCTACACGGAGGGGATGAAGTTCGCGGCGCTGGCGCAGGCGTTCAACCTGCCGATAGCCAACGGCGGCGGCTGGCCGCACCACAATATGCACCTGCAGGCCGCCGTCCCGAACGGCTGGCGCATCGAGTACCACTACGTTATGTGGAAGTGCGGCGAGATGGTGTTCGACGGCTGCGTCAGCCCGCAGCAGGGCTGGACCGCGATGCCGGAGACGCCCGGCCTCGGCCTCGAACCGAAGTGGGACGCCCTCGCCGAATGGCGCGAATAGCAGAAGGGCTCAGCCCCATCAGGAGCCGAGCCCTCCAACGGACCCTCTATCAGGCGCGGTGCTAGATGGCGACCTCGCCCCGCTCGCCGGTGCGGACCCGCACGACCTCGTTGACGTTTGTCACGAAGATCTTGCCGTCGCCGATCTCGCCCTCGTCGGGAGTGCGCGCCGCCTCGATGATGGCGGCGATGACCGCCTCCTGCATGTCGTCCGTGACGACCGTGCGCACGAGCGTCTTCGGCACCGATGCACGGCTCGCCATCGTGCCGCCGCGTCCGACGAACACCTCGACTCCACGCTGGCGCCCCTCACCCGTCACGTTGACGTAGTAGAAGCCCTGGCACCCGGCATCCTGCAACGCTTCCGTCACGCGGTGGATACGCTCCGGCCTGACTATCGCTTCTATGCTTATCATGGCTGTATCCCCTCTCCTTGTTCCCTGGGGGTATGCCGCCTCAGCATACCCCCAGGCCGTTCCTCGTTGTTAGTCGGCCGCCGCGTTAGTCGGCGCCGTCGCTTACGTAGGCGCGCTCACCGTGAGCGGCCACGTCCAGGCCAATGCCCTCGTCACGCTCGCTCACCCGCAGGCCGAGACCCGGAATCAGGTCGAGCACCTTCAGGATGATGAGCGATGCGACGAAGGAGTAGACGATCGTCGCGATGACGCCTACGGCCTGTATCCCCAGCTGCTCCACGTTGCCCTCGATCAGTCCTTCGACTCCTGCGAACGCGGACACCGTGAAGATGCCGGTCGCCAGCGCGCCCCAGATACCGCCGATGCCGTGGACCGCGAACACGTCCAGCGAGTCGTCAAAGCCCAGCCTCGGACGGATGAGCACTGCCAGGTAGCAGAACACGCCCGCTCCGAACCCGATGCCCAGAGCGCCCATGACGCCAACCGCGCCCGCTGCAGGGGTGATGGCGACGAGACCGCCGACCGCACCCGTCGCGACTCCAGCTGCGCTCATGCGCTTGTTCTGGATCTGCGACAGGACGCCCCATGTGAGCGCGGCGGTTGCGGCAGCCGTGTTCGTCACGAGGAACGCGTTGATGGCGACTCCGTCCGCGGCGAGACCGGAGCCTGCGTTGAAACCGAACCACCCGAACCAGAGGAGCGCGGCACCGATGACGACGTACGGCACGTTGCCGGGCTCCAGGCCGGGGTCACGCCGCTTGCCAAGCAGCAGCGCTGCGGCCACAGCGGCCATGGCGGCGTTGATGTGGACGACCGTGCCGCCCGCGAAGTCGAGCGCGCCGAGGTCGAACAGCCAGCCGTTGCCCGCCCACACCCAGTGGGCGATGGGCGCGTAGACCAGCGTTACCCAGGCGACCAGGAAGACGAGGTAGGTGGTGAACTTGAACCGCTCTACCATCGCTCCTGTGATAAGGGCCGGCGTGATGATGGCGAACATCATCTGGAAGACAGCGAACAGCATGTCGTCGCCGGGCTCCACACCGGACAGGCCGACCAGGGAGAGGTCTCCCACGATGGCGCTGCCCTCGCCGAACGCGACGCTGTAGCCCCAGAGGACCCACACGACACTGACCACTGCCATGCTCATGAAGCTCAGCATGATAGTGCTGATGACGTTGCGGCTGCGGACTAAGCCCCCGTAGAAGAAGGCAAGCCCCGGCGTCATGAGCAACACCAGAGCCGATGCGGTCAGCAACCAGGCTATCGAACCACTGTCCATAGCGGCACTCCTCCCGAATAGGTGATGAGAGCAGTATCCGGAAGAGGTTTTGCGCCGATGTTTCTGTCGTATTACGAATCTGTAACAAAGTTAACAGACGGGATCCTGTGCCGCTGTTGGCCTCAGGAAACGAGGGAGATACACTGCCCTGGCTCCCCTTTGTTCAGGCGCCACCTTGCTCAACATCTTCCTCACCGTCGTACTGCCTATCTTCATCGTTGCCGGTTCCGGTGCAGCGCTGCAGCGGGTGCGTCCCGGCTCGTTGGGACTGCTGGGTCCTGCCGCGCTCTACATCTTCGGCCCGGCGCTCGTGCTGAACGGCCTGCTGCGAACCCAACTACCTCTGGAGGTATCGCTGCGCATCGTCGCGGCGGCAGCCGTCACCATGTTCGCGATGGTCGCTGTCTCCTGGGTGATGTCCCGGCTGCTGCGGCTCGACAGGACGACGGAGAGCGGCTTCATGCTCGCCGGATCATTCGGTAATTCAGGCAACATGGGCATCCCTCTCTCGTTCCTCGCGTTCGGGGACGAAGGGCTTTCAGTCGCGATCATCGTCTTCGTCGCGCACACGTCCATCAACTGGCCCGTCGGCATCTACATCGCCGCGCGCGGACGCATACATGGCTGGGGCCCGCTGCTCCAGGCGCTGAGGGCGCCGACGCTCTACGCCGTCCCCCTTGCGCTCGCGATACGCGGGTTCGACTGGACACTCCCCACGACGCTGGAGAGGCCGATCAGTATGCTGGCGGACGCGGCCATCCCCGCCATGTTGCTCGTGCTGGGCTACCAGTTGGCGCAGGGCATCGAGCTTCGGCAGCCGGGCAGCATGACGACGGTCCTCGCTACGCGGCTCATCGCCGGGGCAGCTGTCGGCGCCGGGGTGACGATGCTCATGGGTCTCGAAGGTGTCGTCCGTAACACCGTCGTGCTCATCGCAGCGATGCCTGCCGCCGTGTTCGTCTCCATCCTCGCAGCGGAGTACCGCACGGTGCCGCGCTTCGTCGCGAGCTCCGTCATCATCGGCACGTTCGCCAGCCTCGTGACGCTGACCGTCGTTATCAATCTGCTGCAACGGTGGGACTGACCTAGTGGAGTACCATGCAACCAACAAGCCGGAGGTGCGCCTGTGAAGATCGGTATCGCCTTCCCCACCCTCGAGTTGCACGACCCTGAAGAGATGAAAGAGTTCGCGCAGGGCGCAGAGCAACTCGGCTTCCACCACATGACAGCCCTCGAGCACACCCTGGGTGTTCGGACGAGCGCCAACTACACGCCGGACGTCCACATCCACGAACCCATGGTGCTGTTCGCGTTCCTCGCCGCGGTTACCCGGACGCTCCAGTTCGCGAACTCGATACTCATCCTCCCGCAGCGGCAGACTGTCGTCGTGGCGCGCCAGGCGGCGGAGATCGACGCGCTCTCCGGAGGACGCTTGCGCCTCGGCATCGGCCTCGGCGGCAACGAGGAGGAGGCCATCGGCCTCGGCACCGATTTCCACACCCGCGGGACCCGCGTCGAGGAGCAGATCGAGGTCATACGGATGCTGTGGACCCAGGACGTTGTGAACTTCGAGGGGCGCTGGCACCACATCATCGACGGCGGACTCACGGTGCTGCCCGTGCAGAGGCCCATCCCCATCTGGATGGGCGGAGGGCACGGCAGGCGGCCACTCGAGCGCATCGGCCGGCTGGCCGACGGCTGGGTCGCCGGGAGCTCCGCTCAGGGAGACGCCGAGGGGCAACTCGAGACCATCCGCAACGCATCGGAGGCTGCCGGCCGCCCGCGCGACGCTGTTCCGGTCCAGGGGCGTATGCCGCTCGTGGGAGGCGGGGCTGAAGAATGGGCCTTAGCCGCCGGGCGCTGGCGTGAACTGGACGCGACGCACCTGGCGGTCAACACGAGCCGCGGCGGGTTTACGACGGCCACCGAGCACCTCGCGCTCGCCGAGCGCTTCATGAACGAGGTAGGCAAGGACCTCACCGACCAGCCCCCGAACGCCTTCTAGACGGGAGCGGCCTCCGGCAGTGCCTCGCCGTTGAGCGTGAACACAGAGGTCACTTCCATGTTCTGCAGGAGCGACTGCAGCGCGTAACAGCTCGCTTCCGCCATGTCCACGAGACGGCGTACGCGCTCAGGCGGTTCGTCCGACTCGACGTTGACCGTGGTCTCGAGTCCGGCAGGTCCGCCAACGATGGTGCCCGCGAGCGCGGAGCCGTCGCGGTAGAAGCGTGTCGTCTGCTGCAACCGCACCTTGCTGTAGGCAATGTGGGTCATCTCGCTCAACCGAGCGAGCTGGGTGAGCAGTCAGAACGCGACGCCCGCCGAAAAGTAGGCGAGCGGTGAAGGTGCGGTGTCGTCGCCGCCGATGCGGGCCCCCTCGTCGCAGATCATCTCGAAGGTGCTGCCGTTCCTGGAGCGGACACGCGCGAGCTTGCGCTGCCGTTCGAGTGTCTCCGCTTCGACCTCGATGACGATCTCCCGGCGAATGCCATCCTGGGCTACAGGGCCGGCTGTCGACTCCTGCGTCTCAACCTTCCGGACGATCTCCTCCATGACACCACTCCTGTGACCGGGTTGCGCACCGTGATAGACAGGTTGGAGGCGACGGGCGGAATCGAACCGCCGAATAGAGGTTTTGCAGACCTCCGCCTTAACCACTTGGCTACGTCGCCGCGACAACTCAGGTTAACGAGAAACGCGCCTCTCCGTCAACGATAGCGCAGCGTCGCCGGGAGTGGCTGGGCGGTTGATAAAATGTTCCTATGCCGTTACCCGCCCTACTCCTTCCTCTTGCTATCGCCGGCGGCTCAGCCGTGGCCCAGGCAGTTGCGAAGCTGAGAAGCCACGAGCGGCTCAACGCGCTGCGCGCCGAACTGGGAGAGCTGGAAGAGCGCCACCGGAACGCGATACTCCAGCAGTACGACGAGCAGATGCATCTCTGTCACCGGCTGGGTCTGCCGGAGCCGGAGTACCCGGCTTCCCTCCAGGAGAGTGAGACGCTCCCTGATCCGCCACCCCTGTGGCGGCGGTTCCTCAGGCGTCAGAAGCGCACCGTCGCCGACGGCTCTCCTCACTCCAGAGCCAGCATCATCGGACGGCAGGGAGCCGGCTTCGCCGCCGGCACCGTCTGGAAGGTGTGGTCCGCAACGATCCTCAACCTCGTGCGTCCGGTGGGAGCAAGGTTGCTGACCCTCTTCCCCGGTGCGGCTCCGGCGGTCGGAACAACCAGTTCGCTGGTGTTCGGCATAAGTTTGCGGTTCGCCCTGGGCATCGTCAGCGTGGCCGCCTTCGTCGTGGGGCCGCTCCTGTTGGCATGGGCAGTCGTCCGGGAAGTCAGGAAGGTGCGGAAGGCCCGCCACGAATTGGAGACTATCCGAACACGGCGGCACGAGGAACTGACCACGTACACGGCACGCACTCGGCTGCTGCAGAGGAATGTGCGTATGCGGGCGTACACCAGTTGCCGGGTCAGGCACCGTGTACGGCACGCGGGCGCACACGCTTCGCGAAGACGACGCAGCAATCGTGCCGCTGCCCGTCCGGGGCGTCCGGCCCCTACAGCTCCAGCTCAGCGCTGACGCCGTACTCCTCCGCGAGCGCCGCGAGTTTGCCCCACGTGGCATCCTCCACGAAGATGCCCTCCTGCAGGCGGCGCTGCGTGTTCCGGTGCTCGATCTCGCCGGGGTACAGGATCTCGTCGAACCCCGCCGCGCGTTTGGACGCCTTCAGGTAGCCCGCGAGTTCCGTAACCTGCTGCTTGAACTCTTCCAGCGGGCGGAACGCCGCGACATCGAACACGGCCATGAAACAGCCGTCGTTGTGGAACCCGCGCGGGTCGTGGCCGAAGCCGAGGCCCGTCAGCAGACCGGAGAGTATCTCCACGACGACAGAGAGGCCATAGCCCTTGTACCCCTCCGAGCCGCCCAGCGGCAGCAGCGCGCCGCCCTGCTCGCGCATGACTCTCGGGTCCGTCACGGGGTTGCCGCTGCTGTCGACGACCCACCCCTCCGGGATCGGAATGCCGCGCGCCGCAGCAAGGTCCACCTTGCCTGCGGCGACCGCGCTCGTGGCCATATCTATGAACAGCGGCCCTTCCAGGTTGCTCGGCACCGCGACGCAGATCGGGTTCGTGCCGAGCCGGGGCTCGCTTCCGCCGAACGGGGCGACGTTCTTGGTCGTCCTGCCGGAGTCCGCGGTCATCAGACCTATCATGCCCTCACGCATGGCCATCAGCGGGTAGTCGGCGACACGCCCCACGTGGCTCTGGCGGTAGACCGTCGCGGCGGCGGAGCCCTGCTGTTTCCCCTTCTCGATGAGCAGACTCATCGCCCGCTCGGAGACGACATAGCCGAACCCCCAGTGGCCGTCCGCGACGAGCGTCGAGGGCGTCTCGTTGACGATGTCGAACGGCGCGCCGGGGACGATGTGCCCGCGCTTGACGCGGTCGATGTAGGTGGGGACCTGGATGATGCCGTGGGAGTCGTGTCCCGCGAGGTTCGCGCCGATGACGTGACGGGCGATGACGCCGGCCTCCTCCTCGCTCGCTCCCGCGCACTGGAGCAGGTGGTCGGCGATGGTCTGCAGTCGGTCGTGGGAAACGGTTGGCATGGCTCCTCCGTGGGTGTGGGCGTGCGGAGCGGATTGTACCGTCAACGTGGAGGGCGCGCGTCGCATGCCGGAGTCGGAGCGCGGGCGTTAAGAAGCCCCGGCAGTTGCCGGGGCTTTCTCGTCAGATACCGTGTTGGTGCGCAGGAAGAGATTTGAACTCTTACGGGACTGCTCCCACTGCCCCCTCAAGACAGCGTGTCTACCTATTCCACCACCTGCGCCCGAGTCTGTCAGTGGCAGGAGTGGAAGGATTCGAACCCTCGGCCGGCGGTTTTGGAGACCGCTGCTCTACCAGGCTGAGCTACACTCCTGCGCTACCTCAAAGCGTAGCACTCGCCGCCTCTGAGGGTCAATTGCGCACAGGCGACAGCCCGCCACTTAAAAGTCAGAGCCCCTCCGCTCTGGAGGGGCTGTTGACGGGCGGTAGGCCTTGCTGGAACTGGATGGCCCGGCAACCCATACCGTCATCAATCACAATGTTACACGACGAATGCCGTGTGAGCACGAGACATTAACGCCTGCGCTACGCATTGTCAATACGTCTCTATTGCGAATCTCTGACCAGAATATCCAGAGAGTTTCCCGGATGGTCTGCCCGCGAGGGGTTCCCGCTCCTGCAACGCCCCGATGCCGCTTGACACTCCCGACGCTCGCCACTAGCCTGCCCGCCGACCCCAGCACCGGAGCAACGAACGTGTCCATACTCACCCCCGCGATGCAAGCCGCCGTCGGAGTCGACGGCGAACCGCGCACTACCGTCGTCGAACGCGGCGCCATCGAGCGCTTCGCCGCCGCCATCGGCGACGACAACCCCGCCTACCCGGACATCGCCCCGCCGACATTCCTCCGCTCCGTCGGCCTCGCCATCCCTGCCCTCCCCGACGCCGAGGCCGTGCCCCGCGTGCTCGACGGCGGCAGCGAGTGGACGTACGGCGAGCCGGTGCGTCCGGGCGACGCCATCACGTTCGTCACGCAGATGGAAACGCTCATCGAGCGCGAAGGACGCATGGGGTCGATGCTCATCGCCACCTACGTCACCCGCTACACGAACCAGCGCGGCGAACTCGCCGCGACGCAGCGCAACACTCTCATAAGGATGCCCGCAGCATGAGCACGCAACCGTACCTGGACGACGCCGCAGTCGGCACGGAACTTCCCGCGCTCGTGAAGGAGCCGACGACCCGCCAACTGGTGATGTACGCGGGCGCGTCAGGCGACTTCTACGAGATCCACTACGACAAGGACTTCGCCGCGGAGCAGGGCCTGCCCGGTGTGATCCTGCACGGCGCGCTGAAGAGCGCGTACCTCGGCCAACTCGTGACGGACTGGGTGGGAGCAGAGGGGCGGCTTCTGTCGCTCTCCGTGCGCTATCGCGAGATGGACGTTCCGGGTGACGTGCTCACGTGCAAAGGGACGGTGGTCGAGCGGGACGAGGCGGCAGGCTCGGTGCGCTGCGACATCTGGATAGAGAACGGCGCTGGCGTTCGCACGACCACCGGCGAGGCGGTCGTCGCGCTGCCGTCGCGTTAGTCCACTCCGCCCTGCCGGGCCTCCCACTCCTCGCGGGTCAATTCCATCAGGATGAAGTTGTACCCCGCGCGGCGTACGGGTTTCACTTCACGGAACCCGCACATCGCGAAGGCGCGCCGGGCGCGGGCGTTCCACTCCAGCGTATGGAGGTAGAGCCGGTTCATCGCCGCGTTCTTGAAGCACTGCGCCACCAGCAGTTGCACCGCCTCGCGACCGTAGCCTCTGCCCCAGTAGTCCCGGTTCCCGACCAGGATGCCGACCTCGCACTGCCCCTTGAAGTTGTCGATGTCGTAGACCATGCAGTTGCCGATGTGCAGGCCGTCCAGCGTGTCTATGCCGTAGCGGCGCACCCATGGCGTGGGGTACTTCAACTCATTCGCGTAGTCGCGCAGGAAGTCGGCGAGCGGCTGCCGCAGGCGCGGGGCGGCGTCGAGCTCGGCGAGTTCCTGGTCCGAACGCCAGCGGTGGTCGTCCTCGCCGTCCTCGATCCGCTTGTCGCGGAGCACGACCTTCTGTCCGCAGATGTTGGTCTCAGTCATCGAACGGGCCCCTCCGCATCCAGCACCGCCATAGCTCGCTGCAGCACCTCGCGTTCCGACGGGTAGGTCAGCGTGTCGAGGGCTTCCATCGCAGACACCCAGCGCACGACGTCGAACTCCGGATCGTGGTCGTCGAACGAGCCGCCACACGGACGCATGAGGTAGAAGTAGACGCGCTTATGGATGCGCTCTCCGTCGCGGGTGAACCAGTATTCGATGTGTCCGAGCGAGGCTGCTATCTCCACGCTCAGCCCAGTCTCTTCTCGCACCTCGCGCAGCGCCGTCTCTTCCAACGATTCGCCGCTGTCCGGCGTGCCCTTGGGCAGCGCCCAAAGGCCGGTCTTCAACCGGCCGCACACCGCCACCATCAGGTCTCCGTCACGCTGGTCGCAGACCACACCGCCCGCAGACACAGCCTGCGCAACCCTCGTCCCGCGCGCCATGCCTACAGGTCCTCCTGCAACGTCAGCATGGAGAAGTCGCTCTCGTCGGCTTCGAGCGCGCGCAGCGCCTCATACGCGGCCTCGCTCAGCGTAGGGTCGCCCTGTTCCGCGTAGTGTTTGAGCAGCTTGCGCGCCGCCGTGCCGCCGATGCCGCCGATGGCCTGCACCGCCGCGAGCGCCACCTGCGGGTCGTCGTCGCTCGTCAGCTCGTGCAGGTAGGGCAGCGTCTGCGGGTCCGCGAGCTCGCGGGCCGCGTTCGCAGCCTCGAAGCGCATCGCGGCCATGCTGCTGCCGAACTCCGCCACGACGACGGACAGCCACGCCGGATCGCAGGTGCGTCCCATCGCGTAGACCGCGCTCTGCCGCAGCAGCGCCTCGCCGCTCTGATACGCCCACCGTATCCAACCGGGAACGTCCGGGTGGCGCACCGGTGCTATCGCTTCCAGCGCCCGGCG
This sequence comes from Dehalococcoidia bacterium, assembly GCA_965116305.1. Lineage (GTDB taxonomy): Bacteria > Chloroflexota > Dehalococcoidia > Lucifugimonadales > Australimonadaceae > Bin16. Next base: position 1,866,726 of record OZ220673.1, read on the forward strand.
ACGCACCGCGGTCTCCTCGTCTTCATCTTCCAGCGCGCCCAGGAGCGCACTCCGCACCAGTGTGGCGTCGCGGTCGATCAGCTTCCCTGCCTCGGCCATCTCCGCGAAATGACCGAGCGCGCTGGCGGCGGCGGCGCGTGCCTCGTGGGAGTCGTCGTTCTCGAGCATCGCCGAAAGTGGGGCGATGACCGTGCGGTCACCGGTTTCCCATAGCCCGGCGGCGGCGCTCGCCCGCACCGGAGCCTCGTCGTCCTTGAGCGCGGCGCACAGCAGTCCCGTGAATTCCATCTCGATGTTGTCGTCGGCCATACCGGTCACGGCACGGATGATCATGAGCCGGCGGGATGTCGGGATGTCGCTCCACGACTCCAGCAGCTCGTGCTGCTCGTCGGGCGTCAGGCCGCTGAGGCGTCCAAGGAGCGACGGCTTCAGTTCGGAGCCCGCGTCGAGCAGTCGGGGGATGACGTCGCCGAGCGTCATGGTTAACCCTTGCTGGAAACCGAGATCCCGCCGACGGCGATGGGGGGCGCGTACAGACTTCCCATCCAGCGTCCCTCGGACCCCAGCGCCAGCACGTCGTTCAGCGCCCGGTATGTATTCCCGGAGACCATCGTGTTCTTCACACGGCCGACGACCCGGCCATGCTCCACCTTATACCCCAGCAACACGTTCGCGTTGAAGTCCCCACCCAGCACGTTGCTCTGTCCCGCGCCGAGCAGCCGCTCCACGATGAGCGCCTCTTCCATGCCCGCGATGATGTCGTCGAGCGCCGCGTCGCCCTCGTCCACGAGCAGCACGCTCGTCGACGGCCCGGGCAACGAACCGAGTCCGCGCTCGCCCGCGCCCGTGCTCGACACGCCCGCCTGCCCTGCGGTCTGGAGGTCATAGAAGAACGCCGACGCGACGCCGGACTCGATGAGCGACAGGCGGCGGCTCGCTACGCACTCGTCGTCGGCAGGCCGGGCGCCCCCCGCATCCGCGATCGTGGGGTCGTCGGTAAGGCTGAACCGCTCGTCCACGATACGTTCGCCCAGCCGCCCCACGAGCGGAGATGTGCCCTGCAGCACGGACTTGCCGTTCAGCCCCGCGAGCAGCGGCGAGAGCAGCACGCTCCGCACCGCCGTCGGCATCAGGATCACGGGCATAGACTTCGTCTCGACCGATGCGGTCTCCTTCGCCCATTCTAATTGCCGGATGACGGATGCCACGACGCCGGATGGGTCGTTCAGTGCGGCGATGCTGCTCTCGCTGTCCATCGTGAACAGCATGTCCTCGCCGCGTATGACCGTGCCCTCGAACCCGAGTTGAAAGCGGGAGCGCTCATACGCAACGCTGCCACCCCGACTGTTGACGAGCGCCAGCGTGGACGTGGACTTGCCGACGCCCCCCTCGACCTGCGCCTCCGTGGAGTACGCCCGCAGGTCGGCGATGGCGCGCTCGCCCAGCGCCACCATCTCTTCGAGCGTCGCTTCCTCGACGGAGGAGTCGTAGGGGCGGACATCTGGATAGGACTGCGCACCAGGGAACTCGAATTGCGCCTCGGCGCCGAACGGGGCGGTCTCGATGGCCGCGTCCACGAGCGCCTGCGGCTCGTCGAGGTTCGACGTGGAGCTGAACCCGACTCGCCCGTCCTTGATGATGCGCAACGCAGCGCCCATCGCATCGTTCGCGTCGACGCCCTTGATGACGTTCGCCTCGAACCGCACGGGCGTGCTGGACGACGCGGCGTAGAAGACCTCCGCCTCATCGGCGGAACGGAGCGCCCGCTCCAGTATCCGTTCCGCCGCAGCCCTGGCCTGCTCCGGGGAAACGATGGCTACGCTCCTCCGATGAGACACTGGCGGATGCGGATGTGGGGGCTGCCGTTGGAGACCGGCAAGGGACTCTGCCCCGCCTTGCCGCAGCCGCCGCCCTCATTCATCTCGAGGTCGCCCGCGATGGCGTCGAGGTTGTGCAGCGTCGTGAAGACGTTGCCGGAGAGCATCACCGGCCTGCACAGCTCCGCGATCTTCCCGTTGCGGATCCGGTACGTCTCTCCCGCGGAGAAGGTGAACATCTCCATGGAGGTCATTCCACCATACCAGTTCTTCACGTACAGCCCGTCCTCGACGTCCGCGAACAGGTCGTCGACGCTCGCCTCGCCGGGAACGATGAACGTGTTGGTCATGCGCACGATAGGAGCGAAGCGGTAGTTCAGCGCGCGCGCGTTCCCGGTGGGACGCTCTCCGAGTTTCGCCGCCGTCTCCCGCGAGTGCAGCCGCCCCACGAGTACGCCGTCGCGGATGAGATCGGTCTCCTGTCCCTGCACCCCCTCATCGTCGTACAGGTAGGAGCCGCGCAGCGTCGGGCGCGGGATGGTGGCGCCATCCTTCACGTTCAGATGCGCGCCGCCGAACCGCTTGCCCGGCTTCATCAACTCCTGCAGGCGCGGCTCTGCGTAGATGTGGTCGGCCTCCGACAGGTGGCCGAACGCCTCGTGGATGAAGACCCCCGCGAGGATAGGGTCGAGGATAACGGTGTACTCGCCGCCCTTCACTTCGGGCGCATCCAGCAGCGCAACCGCCTTCTGGGCCGCCTCGCTGGCGCTCTCCTGCAGGTCCATCACGAACTCGAAATCGCCCAGACTGCCCAGGCTTATGCCGTACTGCTGCACGTCCGCCACGTTGCGTGCCTGCGCGTTCAGGCGCAGGTTCACATCCACCCGCTCCTGGTCGATGTACGACCCCTCCGAGTTCGCGTACACCATCCGGCGCCGCGCGTCCGTGTAGCCGACGCTGGCTGACTGCACGCCCGGAGTTCCCATCATCACGTCCGCGTACTCGTCCAGCACCGACTTCTTGTCGGCGAGCGACATCGCACTCGGGTCGCGCCCCAGCACCGGCGGAACGTGGTCCACAACCGGGGCCGTCTCCGCGAGTTCGACGCGCTCGCCGCCGATGACCCGCGCCTGCTCGACCGCCTGCCGCACCTTGGCTTCAAGGCTGTCCAGGTCGTTGAACGACGCGAACCCCCAGCCGCCACCCGCGAGCGCACGGACGTTGCCGCCGATCGCGCTGCCGCGCCCGATCTCCTCGAGCTCACGGGCCCGGTAGCGGATGGTGGACGAGGACGCCTCTTCGACGTGCACCTCCACGTACTGCCCACCCGCATCTTTCAACGCGGCATCGATACGATCCCTGATACGTTCGTCCATGGCATGCCTCTCGCGCGGCGTTCCACGCGTTCGCAGTCTACCCAAGCGCGATGGCGGCGGGCAACGCCGCTCGATGCCCCTTCATGCGCTGCGCACACCCTCGGGTATCGTCGTCCCGCGCACGGCGCCGATGAGCAGCAGCGACCCTGCGAGCACCACGCCGGTCACCGCCAGAGTGCCCGGCGCACCGAAAGCGTCCACGAGCAGGCCGAACGGCAGGATGGCCATGGTGATGAAGGAGCGCAGCATGAGGTTGATGCTCATCACGCGCCCGTACAGGGCCGGGTCCGTCCGCGTGATGATGAGCGTCTGGTTGATGGTGGTGTACGCCTGGTGCGTGAAGCCGGTGGCGAACAGCAGCACGATGCTGAGCGGGTAGTACGGCGAGAGCGCGAAACCGGCGAGCGCCGCCCCGAAGCTGATGCCGACGATCATCTGCGGCAGGCCGCTCGCGAGCCGCGAGAACGACGCAACGGTCAGCGAGCCGCAGAACCCTCCGAAGCCGATCGCCGCGTACATGAAGCCCAGCTGCTCCGGCCCGACGCTCAGCACTTCCTGGAACACCGGCAGCAGGTGCACGTACGGCATGCCCAGCACCAGCATGAGCAGCAGCATTCCGAACAGCAGCCGCAGTAGCGGCGTCGACATCACGTATCGGAACCCCAGCAGCAGTTCGCCGCGCATCCCGCGCCCGCGCTGTTGCTCAGCTCGGCCGGACGGGAACGTGAGCGACATCCCCATGGAGATCACATGGAACACCGCGACCGTCGCGAACGCGATGAGCGGGTCTATGCCCAGCAGGATGCCGACGACGCCCGGCGCGGCGACCTGATTGACATTTCGCCCCGCGGCCTGCAGGGCGACGCCGTTCGGGATCAGCCTCCTCGGCAACAGCAGGGGCACATAGGACTGGCGTACCGGCATGTTGAACGGCATCGCCGTCCCGTGCACGAGGGAGAAGAGTACGAGGTGCCAGACCTCTATGATCTCCAGGTACAGCAGGACGACGAGCACCAGCGCCATCGCCAGCAGCGCGGTCTGGGAAGCAAGGAGCACCGCACGCTTGGAGAGCCGGTCCGCAGCCACGCCCCCCAGCGGCGACATGAAGAACATGGGGATGCCTTGCGCCAGCGCGACGACACCCACCCAGAACGCGGATCCCGTCAGTTCGTAGGCAAGCCAGGGTCGCGCAACCTGCGTCATCTGGCCCGCCGCGAACGTGAAGAACGTCCCGCCCCAGAGCCGCCGGTACTGCGCGAACCCCAGTGCAGCGAATGTGCGCGGGGAGCGTCCTCCGGCGGCCGCTTCCTCGCCAGGAGGCGCGTCCTTGCTCTCCGCCCCTCGCGTCATCCGCCGTGCAGCGCCCGGTACACCTTCTCCGCCGTCACGGGAAGGTCGCGTATCCGCACGCCAACGGCGTTCGCGACCGCATTCGCTATCGCGGGCGCGGCCTGCGAGTTCGACTGCTCGCCGATGCCCTTGATCCGGTACGGCCCCCAGCCGCCGCCCTGCTCCTCGTCCAGCAGCACCGTGCGCAGCTCCGGCAGGTCGGCTGCCGTCGGGATCTTGTAGTCGGCGAACGACGCCGTGGTGACGCGGCCACCTTCAACCGCCAGCTCCTCCTGCAGCCCGAAGCCGATGCCCTGCACCACTCCGCCGTTGACCTGACCCTGATGGCCGATCGGGTTGAGAATCGTGCCGGTGTCGTGCGCCGTTGTAATCGTGAGCAGCCTCACCTGCCCCGTCTCGCGGTCGACCGCAACCTCGGCAACCTGCGCCGTGAACGCGGTGTACGGGTTGCGCGCAGTGTCCTGCACGTCGCCGAGCCCCACGATGGGCGCGCCCGTGCGGTTCGCGAGCGATGCCCACTCGGTGCTCTCGCCGGTGTCGGTCCGCCGCAGCACAGGGCCGTCGACCTCCAGCGCGTCCTCCGGCCAGCCAAGGATGTCCGCCGCCAGTTTGAACAGCTCGCCCTTGGCCGCCTGCGCGGCGTCCCACACGGCAGCGCTCGCCATGCGCGTCACCCGCGCGCCGCCGATGCCGGAGTCGAACGACGTACTCGCCGTGTCCCACACCGCGACGCGCACCTGCTCGATGGGCATCCGCAGTTCGTCCGCCACGATCTGCTGCATCACCGTGTAGGAACCCGTCCCCTGCTCGAACACGGACGTGTTGACCGTGACCGATCCGTCCGGGTGCAGTGTGACGCCCGCGTGCGTTTCGCCGCCGGCCTGCACGCGTTCGCCGATGGCGACACCCTTGCCGTAGGCGAAGCGTCCATCCGATGCCCTGGCCTCGGCGTAACCCGCCGCGTTGAGCGCGGCGTTGAGCGTCTCGATGGAGCGCACCTGCTCGAATACAGTGCCGAGCGAGTCCTCCTCGCCCTCGATGACGAGGTTCTTCCGGCGCAACTCTGCCGGGTCCATCGCCAGCGCAGCCGCGAGGCAGTCTATCTGCGACTCCGCGGCGAACATCGCCTGCGGTTCGCCGGGCCCGCGCATATACCCGCACGGTACGTTGTTCGTATAGACCTGGTGCTCGACGATGCGGGTGCTCGCGGCCCTGTACGGCCCAGCCGCCGCGCTCGCCCCACCCAGGTGTCCGCCGGGCTTGAATCCCGCGTACGCGCCGCTGTCGTACTCCACCAGCGCCTCATGCGCCACGATGACGCCATCGCGCATCGCGCCCGTCCGCATCGTGACCCGGGAGGCGTGGCGCGGGTTCGCCGAGGTGAGGTCCTCCGAGTAGTCGAAGACGATCTTCACCGGCCTGCCGGTGCGTGAGGAGAGCATCCAAGCGACGGGGATCGCCATCGCCGAGCCCTTGCCGCCGAAGTCGCCGCCGATGGTGACTGGGTTGAACACCACGTCCGCAGCATCCAGCCCTATCGCCATCGCCACCATCCGCTTGCCCGGATGCGGCGATTTGTTCCCGGCCCACACGTCCACCTTGCCAGACGGATGCGCCGCCACGAGGCAGGTGTGCGGCTCCAGGTACGCCTGGTGCTGGCGCGGCGTCGTGAACGTGTTCTCCACGATAACGTCCGCCTCCGCCATGCCCGTCTCCACGTCGCCCTTCGCCCACTCCCACACGGTGTAGACGTTGCTCGGCTCCGTGATCTCCTTCGGGTAGCCCTTCACCTGCAGCATGTCCTCGTGCACGAGCGGCGCTCCCTCTGCCTTCGCCTCGTCCATCGTCAGCACGGCGGGCAGTTCCTCGTACTCCACCTCAATGAGATCGAGCGCGCGCTGTGCGATGTCTTCGTCGTCCGCGGCCACCGCCGCGACCTGCTCCCCGATGAAGCGCACGACGCCCTGTGCAAGCACCGGGATGTCCAGCACGGCGCGACCGTGCCGTGCGCCCTCGTAGATGTCCGCGCCAGTGACGACCGCGTGCACGCCCGGCACCTGTGCGGCGGCTGAAGTGTTTATCGAAACGATGCGGGCGTGCGGGAACGGCGAGCGCAGCGTCTTGCCGAAGAGCGCTCCTTCCAGCTGTACGTCGGCGGTGTAGTTGGCACGGCCCGTCGTCTTATCTACGCCGTCGATCCGGGGGGTAGGCACGCCGATAGCGCGCCCGGTGGGTTGAGCAACCATCGCAACTCCGGCAGGGGTCAGGGATTTGGCAAGGATAGCACGGAGCGCCCCGCTGAACCGGTTGAGCACTCCCGGAAGCAGGCTTCCTCCGTTACTCCCGCATCCTCGAGTACGTCTCCAACGCGGTCATGAGCTGGGCTGCCGTTGTGTTCGCGCCGCTGACTGTGATGGACACCTTCCTGCCCGCCAGCGACACCCGCTGCTTGTACGCTCCCGCCGTCGCTGCGGCCCCCGCGCCCTCCGACAGCGTATGCGCCTCCTGGACAAGCAGGCCCATCGCATGGCGTATCTCGTCGTCGCTCACGAGCACGAAGTCGTCCAGTACGTCGCGGATGATCTGCTGCGGAAGCTCGTAGCCGGACATCGTGCCGATGCCCTCGGCAAACGTGTTCATCGGGGCCTGCACCAGCTCGCCGCCCTTCCACGACAGGTAACCGGCTGGCGCCGCTTCCGACTGCACGGCCCGCACCTCGATATCGGGGGCTATCGCGCTGGTAACGATGCACGCCCCGGCGACCTCGGAGCCGCCTCCCAGCGGCAGGTAGAGCACCTCCACATCCGGCAGGTCTTCGATGATCTCCAGCGTCTGCGTCGCCACGCCCGCGATGAGCAGCGGCTCGTTGACGGCGTGCACGTAACGGTAGCCCTCCTCGGCGGCGAGCCGCTCGCAGTGGGCCCTCGCCTCGTCGAAGTTTTCCCCATGGAATACCAGTTCTGCGCCCAGGGCTTCCATAGCCGCCACCTTGACGGGATTCGGGTCCTTCGCCGGTAGTCCGATCAGCGCCCGCGCCCCGAATATGCGGCATGCGTTCGCTATCGACTGTCCATGGTTGCCGGTCGATGCGGTGATGAGCCCCCGTCTCCGCTCCTCCTCGCTCATGTGCGCCAGCAGGTTGATGCCGCCACGGCTCTTGAAAGCGCCCAGCGGATGGTGCTCCTCATGCTTCAGGTATACCTCGGCGTCGAACAACCGGCTCAGCCCTGCCGAATACTGCAATGGCGTGCGGATCAGGTAGGGAGCGATAGTCTTTCGCGCCTCGTAAACGTCTCGTAGCGTTAGCAGCTGCATCATGTTTCCAGCGCCAGCCGCAGCGGTTCGGTGAACCGTTCCCGCTGCCACGTCCGCACCTCTGCCGACATGCACTCGGCGTCGAGCGATCCCGGCGCGCGCGCCAGCCGTTCAAGGCTCCGCATCGGCCAGAGGATGGAGGGATCGACCTCCAACTCGGCCCCAAGGTTGGCGCGCCATCGCTTGAGCTGTGTAAGCCGCGCCGACTCGGCCTTGGTCATGCGCGGAAACAGCGGTTGTTGGGGACGAGGGCGCTGTAACGGAGGCGACGCCATACCCGCCTTGATGGCAGTTCGTACGCCTCGTCCGTAGCGTCGGACGAGCGTCGGGTTCATGCCCGGAACGTCCTCCATCGCCGTTTCGGGATGCGCCGCGAGGTGGACGAGCGCGTGCGCGGGGAGCACGTACCCCGGCGGGCGGTCCAGCCTCAGCGCTTCCGCCTCGCGGAACTCGTACAGAGGCTTCAGCACTGCCAAGCCACGTCCATCCAGTACATGCGCGCCCTTCACCGACAGCCAGGCCATCTCCGGGTCGGGTGAGACGTAGCGAATCTCCGTGAGCCGCTCGCACTCTTCCACGACCCACGACTCCCTGCCGAGCGCGCGCAACCGGTCGTCCAGCACGTCGCACAGAGCGTGCAGATGCACCACGTCGGACGCTGCGTAGGCGAGCGCGTCCTCCTCGAGCGGACGCCGCGACCAGTCCGCGCGCCGCAGGCGTTGGTCTTTCGGGATGCGCACCTCCAGCAGCTCTTCCAGCAGCGACGCGAGCCCGACCCGTTCGATGCCTGCGAACCGCGCCGCGATGGACGTGTCGTAGCAGTTGCCGAACGTGAAACCGAAGTCCCGGTGCAACCCGCGCAGGTCGAAGTCGCCGCCGTGCAGCACCTTCCTGACGGAAGCATCGAGGAAGAGAGCGCCCAGTGCGCCGTAGTCCAGGCCGGCGAGCGTATCCACAAGGTACGTCTGCTCACCGTTCGAGAGTTGGAGCAGGCAGACCTTCTCCGGGTAGTGGTGGCGGCTGTCGGCCTCCGTGTCCACGCCGACCGTCGAGGACGCAGCGAGCGCTGCGATCGCAGTGTCGAGAGCCTGTTGCTCATCGACGAACGAATACGGCGGAGCGATGGCCGGACCGGGGCGGGATGCTAACTGGGTTTCGATACTCCGATGATGCGCCGTATCCGTGATGCCGGTCAATCGGGTAATGGCGCAAGTCCGGCACCATGACGGCTGTAGTCCATCACCTCTGCCCGAGCCGTGCCCTCCCGCCGGTCTCCCGCGCCATCAGCATGAGCATGGCTGCAGCCAGCACCAGCAGCACCGTTATCGTGACGAAGGACACGTCCGGTGTAACGAAGTAGTACAGCGCGGCAAGCAGCAGCGGCCCCGCGGTCGCGCCCACCGAGTTCGCCATCATGGAGAGCCCCATGTACATGCCGCGCTTCTCCGGCGGCGCGAGGTCCATCGCGAACGTCTGCGACGTCCCCATGCCCATCGCCTCGCCGAGGCCGAGAAACACCGCCGCGACGAGGAGCGTCGCATACACGTCCCCCACGGTCAGCGTCACCGCCGCAGCGCCCATCATCAGCAATCCCGGCCCGAGCGACCACTTCCGTCCGAAACGGTCCGCGATCATCCCGTTCGGGAACGCGAACAGGAAACCGGCTGCCGAGGTGATGCTGATGAGGAAGCCCACCACCGCCTCGTCGTACGCCAGAGCATCTACCGCGTGTACCGGCAGGAGCGTCTGCACGATACCTGCGTTGCTCATCGCGAACGCCGCCGTTGCAACCGCGACGACCGCGAACGTCCGGTTCCGGAACGGCTCCAACGACAGCCGCGCGGACTGCCGCCCCGGGGCGCCGGGCTCAGCCAGTTCAGGCGGACGCGTCTCTTTGACCATCGTGAGCACGACCACCACGATGACGATCTTGCTCACCCCGTTCAGCAGGAAGACCGACTCCAGCCCGTATGTTGCCGCCAGCACGCCGCCCACCGCAGGTCCCGCGACGAAGCCCAGCCGCGTCGCCATGGTACGCAGGGCCAGTACACGGCCGCGACTCTCCGTCGTCGTCACGTCGGAGAGGAGCACGTTCGAGCTCGTAGCCCAGATGGCGACGCCAACCTGTCCGATCATCTCCAACACGAAGAACGTGACGTAGTCGTCCGCGAAGTACTGGCCCACGTTGGTTATGCCGCGAATGACGGGCCCCATCAGCACCATCGGCTTACGACCCAGTTTGTCCGTGAGGAAGCCCGTTATGGGGCCGGTGAAGGCGCGCGGGACCGCATTGGCCGCAAGCATCACTCCCACGAGGAAGACGTTGCCCGTGACGGCGAATGCAAACAGCGGACGCCCCAGGTTCTGAGCGCCCGTGCCGAACCCCCACGTGAAGAAGGAGAAGAATATGGGGGCATGGGTGAGGGCGGGGTTCGTCCGCCGGCCTGACGCACTCATGCGTTACCCGTCACCATGCCGCGAGCATAGCAGCCCTCGCGCCTCATGGCGCTCCGCCCGCGAGCGGGCCAGAAGAAGGTGGGTGATATCCTCGAATTGAGAGGAGAAGACCATGGCCATCAAGGAGCGAAGCGCACAGGAAGACGTCCGGCTGTCGTTCGATTGCGCGGCGGACCGGCTGGGCCTGCCTCAGGGCATGTGCAACATGCTCGTCGAACCGTGGCGCGAACTTCGCGTCTCGCTCCCCGTGCGGATGGACGATGGCCGCGTCGAGGTGTTCATCGGCTACCGGGTGCAGCACAACGCGGTGCGCGGCCCATACAAGGGCGGCGTCCGCTACCACCCGCACGCGGATGAGGACGAGGTGCGTGCGCTCGCCTCGCTGATGACGTGGAAGACCTCGCTGCTCGACATCCCGTTCGGCGGCGCGAAGGGCGGCATCGAACTCGACCCACACACGCTGAGCGAGGTCGAACTGAACCGGGTCACGCGGCGCTACACCCGCAGCATCCAGCATCTCCTCGGCCCCCACCGCGACATCCCGGCTCCCGACATGGGCACCAACGCCCAGACGATGGCGTGGATGATGGACGAATACGGCCAGATGCACGGCTACAACCCGTCTGTCGTGACCGGCAAGCCCGTCGAACTCGGCGGCTCCGCGGGACGCGAGGCTGCCACCGGACGCGGCGCCGTGTTCGTGCTCACGGAGGCCATGCGCGACCTGGGCATGCAGGTGAAGGGCGCCCGCATCGCGGTACAGGGGTTCGGCAACGTCGGGTCTTGGTTCACACGCATCGCCGACGAAGAGGGCATGCGCATCGTCGCCGTCGCCGACCTGAACGGCTCCGTCTGCAACGCGAACGGACTCGATGTCCCTGCGCTCGCCGATTACGCCCGGGAGCACCGCACCGTCGCTGGGTTCACGGGTGGCGAGAACTGTCGCAGCGAGGACATCTTCTCCGTCGACTGTGACGTGTTCGTCCCGGCCGCGATGGAGAACGCGCTGACCGAGGAGAACGCGTGGATGCTCCCGGCGAAACTCGTACTGGAAGCAGCCAACCATCCCACGACTCCCGAGGCCGACCGCATCCTGCGGGAGCGCGGCATCCCCGTCCTGCCGGACATCCTCGTCAACGGAGGCGGCGTCACCGTCTCCTACTTCGAGTGGACACAGAACCTCCAGCAGTTCAGTTGGTCAGAAGAGCGCGTGAACGAGGAGTTGCACAAGCGCATCGTCGCCGCCTACTGCGCGGTAGCGGAGAAGGCGCGGGAGACGGGATGCACCTTCCGCGAAGCGGCCATGGACATCGGCGTCGAGCGTGTGGCGCGGGCCATCAAGCTACGCGGCTTCGTCTAGGAAGTCCCTTCCCCCTTGATGGGGGAAGGTTAGGATGGGGGTGAACCGGCAGGCTTGCGCGGCGGCTTCGCCAGCAGCACTGCCATCAGCACGACCACCAGCGCCACGAAGAAGATGAGGAACGCCAGTTCGTAGCTCTCCGTGAGGTCTTTGATCGCTCCCGCCAGCACCGCCCCGGTGGCTGACACTGGCCCGGCCAGCAGTTGCGACAGCCCCCGTATCGCGCCGAGGTGCCGCCGCCCATAGTAGTTGGCGAAGATGACCGTCTGCGCGATCGTCCAGCCGCCCGTGCCTAGCCCGAACACAACTCCGAACGCGATCGCCACCGGTATGTTGTCCGCGAACAGCAGGATGATCATGGCGACCGCGGAGAGCACGGTGGCCAGCGCCGTGCCCCACCGCACGTGCACCTTGTCCATGAACGCACCCCAGGCGTAGGACGAGAGCGCCGCCGTGCCCATGATGATGAAGACGAACGCACCGGAGAACGCCGGGCTCACCCCACGGTCCTCCACGCTCGGCACCGCGTGTACGTTCACCGCCGTCTGCGCGAAGAACACCGTCATCGTCGCGATGGTCAGCAGCCAGAACGACGCCGTGCGCTTCGCCTCGGCCAGCGTGAACGACACCTCGCCGTCCGCATCCTGTCCCCGAATGTCTGCCCGATGCCCTGCTGCCTCGTCGGGCCGCGCACCGTCCGGCAGCAGCCCGAAGTCCTCCGGCCTCCGTCGGATGAACAGCCAGCCCGGAAGCGCTATGAGCAGGAACGTCATCACCGCCAGCACGACGTAGGCGTGCCGCCACGAGTACGCCAGGATGATGGGCGTCGCGATGACCAGCGGCACCATCGCCTGCCCCGCCCGCAGCCCGATGCTCATGAACGACACTGCCCGGCCACGCTTCCGGATGAACCAGTTGCCGAGCGCCACCGTAACGCCCAGGTTAACGCCCGCGAGCGCGGACGTGCGTCCGAGGCCGAACAGCCCCCAGAAGTGCCACGGCTCCGTCATCACCGCGAGCCCGAGCAGCACACCGGTGACGATCATCCCCGCAACGACGACCGCCGTCCTCGCCCCGTACCGGTCGAGCTGCCCGCCGATGATCGACGAGAACACCGAGCCGCCGAGGCTGCCGAGCGCGAACGCCACCGAGGTCTCCCAGCGCGCCCATCCCAGCTCCTGTTCGATCGGGTTGACGAACACGGACAGCACCGGGCCGTACATCGGCACCTGCGCGAACGAGACGAGCGCGGACGTGCCGACCACCGCCCAGCCGTAGAAGACGTTCTTGAACGGCCAGAGCCGTGGGAGCGGCTGGTGCTGCTGCTCCTGCATCAGGCTGCGGCTCCGACAGCGGACGGCGCGCGCAGTGGTTTCGCGAGGTAGAACGCGGCGCAGCCTACGGCGAACGTCGCGGCGGCTGCGACGAACGCAGCGTCGTAGCTGCCCGTCGAGTCAAACACGAACGCCGCCACGAGCGGGCCGCTGATGCCCAGCAGACCCTCGACCGGTGAGATGAACCCCTTGATCGACCCGGCGTGCAGACGCCCGAAGTAGTTCGGGATCATGATCATCTGCGCCACCGTCCATCCGCCAGTCCCGAGGCCGAACAGCACGCCGAACAGCACTGCCATCGGGTACGTCTCCGCCACGAGCAGCACGCCCATCGCCAGGAAGAACAGTCCCATCGCCGACATGCTCACGTAGCGCACGTGGATGCGCTCCACCAACACCCCCCAGCCCATCATCGAAATCGCCGCCACGCCAGTGAAGATGCTCGCCACCGTCACGGCAAGCCCCTGGGAGATGCCCTTGTCCTCGAAGTTCGCCACCGCGTGTACGTTGATGGCTATCTGCGCCGAAAGCCCGGCTGCCATCCCCACCGTCAGGAACCAGAGCGTCCGAGTCGCACGCACCTGGCGGAGCGTCCACGAATACTCGGCCGACGCCGCCGCGCGCGGCGTTTCGGCTGCCGGAGCGCTGTCACCGTCGGGGCGGAGTCCGAAGTCCTCCGGCCTTCGCCGGATGAACAGCATCGAGGGAATGGTGATGAAGAGCGCCGCCACGACCCCCAGCACAACGAACGACTCGCGCCAGCCCAGCGAGAGCAACACCGGCAGGATGAGCAGCGGCACGACGGCCTGTCCGGTGCGTTGTCCGGCGGCGCGCATCGCGATAGCACGCCCGCGCATGCGGATGAACCAGTTCGCGATTGCAACCGAGGTACCAAGCCCCACGCCCGCGACAGACACGGTCCGTGCCACCCCGTACGCCACCCAGAAATGCCACGGCTCGGTCATCGCCGCGATCGCGAGCAGTCCCGCGGTCACCAGCAGTCCGGTCACGCTCATAACGCCCCGCGCGCCGTAGCGGTCCACTATCGGGCCGACGACCGAGGCCAGCAACGCGCCTCCCAGGCTCCCGACCGTGAACGCGACCGTGATCGTCGTGCGGGACCAGCCGAGTTCGTCTTCGATGGGCTTGACGAACATCGAGAAAACGGGGCCGTACATCGGGACCTGAGCGATGGAGATGAAGAAGCTGGTGAAAACGATTGCCCAGCCGTAGTAGGCGCGGGACGGCCACAAACGGGGCAACTGCTGTATGCGAGCGGGGCCGCTCTCCATGAGGCCCCTACCATACACGCACGTGCCCTCGGCCGCGTGACCCTCTTATGACCTCCGGACCCGGCCCAGCAACGCCAGCGCCGCGAGCGGTATTGTGACGATGCCGATGATTACGATGCCGAGCAGCGCAACGAAGATGTCTTCCGGCACCCAGCCATCGCTGATGAGTGAACGCATCCCGCGCAGCAGGTAGGTCACCGGGTTGTACCGGACGATGGTCTCCATCCAGCCAGTCATCGCCTCCTGCGGAACGAACACCGGGCTCAGGAACACTACCGGGAAGAAGATGATGAAACTGGAGTTCACCGCCGCCGGGTTTCCCGTCTTCAATGCGATGGCATACGGAAAGCCGTTGTACACGATCGCCCACACGACGGTGAGCGCCAGCAGCGCAACGATGCCGATCAGTCCTGTTACGAAGTCCACGCCGATGGCGAATGCCAGGATGAACACCGGCACCGACATCGCCACCGCAAGCGCCATGTCAGCCACCATGAATCCCAGCAGCATCGCCAGGCGGTTCACCGGCGACAGGGCCAGACGGTCGAAGTAGCCGTTCTGTATGTCCAGCACCAGTATGTTTGCGCGGCTCAGTCCTGTCACCGCAAACAGGATGGCCACGGGTATCTGGAACGCCTTGTAGTCGAACCCTTCCGCGGCCGCGCCGGTCGGTATCTCGGTCAGGTCCTGGAGCGCTCCCACGTTGATGACGAAGAAGAAGACCGGGATGATGAGCGCCGGGATGAGCGTCTCCATGTCGCGCGGGATGGAACGCAGCGCACGCCCGCCCAGACTTGCGACGTCGCGGAAGAACCCCGCGCGGCGCGCCTTCACCGGTGTGATGGAGCGAGTAGCCGTGGTCACGAAGCCACCCCTTCCCGCTCGGCGTCGTGCGGTGCGTCTTCCGCCTCGGCCTCCATGCGCGCGCCGGTGACGTGCAGGAACACGTCGTCCAGGGTCGGTGTGCGCAGTGTGAGCGAGTTCACCGTGACGCCCGCCTGGTTGAGCGCGAGTGCAACGTCGCTTATCAGCGCCGCGCCGTTCGCCGCGGAGATGGATATCTCGTTCTCGTACACGTCCACCTGCTGAACGGAACGCACGCGCTCCAGTGCAGCGCGGCCCTGCTCCGGCTCACGCACGTCCGCAACGATGACGTCGGATCCGACCGACCGTTTCAGTTCGGCTGGCGTGCCCTCCGCCGACACCACGCCATGGTTGATGATGCCGACCCGCTCCGCGAGCGCGTCCGCCTCTTCGAGGTACTGCGTTGTCAGAAAGATGGTCACGCCCATCTCCCGGCTGATGGCGCGCACGTATTCCCATACGCGAGAGCGGCTGATGGGGTCGAGGCCTGTAGTCGGTTCGTCGAGGAAGAGCACTTCCGGCGCGTGGATGAGCGACGCCGCGAGGTCGAGGCGGCGCTTCATACCGCCGGAGTATGTCCCGATGAGCCGCTTCATCGCGTCGCCGATATCGACGAGGTGTTCGAGCTCCTCGATGCGACGGTTCGTCTCCCTCCGGGAGAGGCCGTACAACGAGCCCTGAAGGCGCAGCAGTTCAAGACCGGACTGTTTCGGGTCGAGCCCCACTTCCTGCAGCGCCGTCCCGATCCTGAGACGGACCTGCACAGCCTCCGACACTACGTCGAACCCGGCAACTTTCGCGCTGCCGCTCGATGGGAGCAGCAACGTCGTCAGGATCCGGAGGGTGGTGGTCTTGCCTGCCCCGTTCGGACCGAGGAAGCCGTATATCTCGCCCGGACTCACTGCGAGGCTGACGCCCTCGACCGCGTGCACCTCGCCGAACTGTCTGTATATGTCTGTCGCTTCTATCGCGTATGTCGTATCAGTCATCCTGCCTCTGTCCCTTCAAGAGGATAACACTGCGGGCCGATGGGCTATCATCGCCCCGACCAAACTACCGGCCTGCTCCGCGTACGCACAATGGGCCGGTGTCACAGGAGCCATGCCATGCACGTCACCGACCGCCGGCGCCGCCTACGCGACTACTTCCAGCGCGAGGGCTGCGTCCGTCCCGCCTCCGTGTTCGACCCCGTCTCGTCGCGCACCGCCTACGCCCTCGGCTTTGAGGTCGGCATGCTCGGCGGTTCGATAGCGAGCGCCGTCATCCTCGGCGCCCCGGACGTTGCCGTGATGACGCTCACCGAGCTGGCCGACCAGGTGCGGCGCATCACCCGCGCCTCTGACATCAGCCAGATGGTCGACGCCGACAACGGCTACGGCAACGCGCTGAACGTCATGCGCACCGTCCGTGAACTGGAGGACGCCGGCGCGAGCGGTATGACGATCGAGGACACGTCGCTCCCCAGCCGCTACGGCTCAGGCGGGAAGGAGGAGCTGATCTCCCTCGACGAGATGACCGGCAAGCTACGCGCCGCCGTCGCCGCCCGCCAGGACGACGCGACCGTCATCCTGGGGCGCACCCACGCCATCAACGCCACGAGCCTCGACGACGCGGTCGAGCGCGTCGCCGCTTACGCCGAGACCGGCGTGGACGGCATCTTCCTCATGGGCATCCGCGAGGAGGCGCACCTCGAGGCGGTGCGCGCCGTGACGAGCCTGCCCTTCATGCTTGGCAGCACGCCGGAGTCGCTGACGACGGACATCCTCGCGCCCTACGGCGTCAAGATCGTCCTGCGCGGCCACGGCACGTTCACGCAGACCGTCCGCACCGTCTACGAATCGCTCGAACACCAGGCGTCCGGCGCCCCCTCCCCCGAACTCGCCGGCCGCGAGCCGACGCCAGAGATGATGAGCATCGCCACCGGCACCGCCGACTACCGCTCCGCCCGCGACGCCTACCTGGGTGGCTAGGAGCGCCTGTGTGACATCTGCTCCTTGCGCGATTCGTGTCAGCATCCGTAGCGTGCTCATACACGCCACCCAAGGCAAGTCCAAGGAGCACGAACGGTATGCCGCCAAAGGTGAGGGACGCCATACGTCTCGTCGAACGCGACGGGTGGTACCATGTGCGTACGCGAGGCAGTCACCGGCACTACCATCACCCCGTCAAACCAGGGACAGTGACCATACCCGGGCACCTAGGGGAAGACGTGGAACCAAGGCTCTGGTGGAGCATCATGAAACAGGCGGGGCTCAGAGAGGAGAAGCGATGAAGCTGCGCTACGCCGTCGTTTTCCAGCAGATGCCCAACAACTACGGGGCGTACGTGCCGGACGTGCTGGGCTGCATCAGCACCGGCAAGACCTGGGACGAGATGCAAGCGATGATCCGGGAGGCCCTCACGTTCCACATCGAGGACCTGCTGGAGCAGGGTGAGCCGCTTCCCGAGCCGCAGATGTCCATCGACGACGCCATCGCCCACCGCAACGAACCGCTCCCGGACGACGTCCTGCGTTCCTACGCCGAGTTTGGCAAACCCGCACCCGTGCTATCGACCACGTTTCAGATGGTGGAGATAGAAGTCGCTGTCCCGGATGTTGCCAAGGCGGGCTGACAGCGAGAGCGACGCAAGCCCCTCGTCGAGGCCTAGCCTTCCTCCGCCAGCGACGGCCAGAGGTGCCCCCACGGGCGGGCGCGCTCCAGCGCCGCCGACGCCCGCAGCACGCCCACGTCGTCGTAGAGGCGTCCCACGATCTGCACCGCGAGCGGCAGCCCGTTCGAGTGGAACCCCACCGGGACGCAGGCCGCCGGGTTGTACGCGTGATTGAACGGCGTGGTGAAGCTCTGCGGCGGGCGGGACCGGTCCGGCATCCGCACAGCGTCTATCCGCTGCGCCGGGCCCATCGCCGGGCTCAGCAGCAGGTCGTAGTCGC
This sequence comes from Dehalococcoidia bacterium, assembly GCA_965116305.1. Taxonomy (GTDB): domain Bacteria; phylum Chloroflexota; class Dehalococcoidia; order Lucifugimonadales; family Australimonadaceae; genus Bin16. Next base: position 1,884,823 of record OZ220673.1, read on the forward strand.
GGAACCACTCCTGCACCCGAAGGCCGTAGCCCCGGTTCCGGCGTACGATGCGCCGGTACTGCCACGCCTTCGCGTGCGGCCCGGCCTCATAGACCGGACGTGCGACCGGGCTCAGGTCGTCGAGGTGCTTATCCAGGAAGCCGGGGATCATCGCCTCGGCGGCGGCGTAGTGGTCGCCCGAGTACGCCCACACGCCCGGCTCCAACTCCTCCGGTTCGTCTATCGTCGGCGGGTCCGCCTCGGTCAGGATGCAGCCCGCGTCCTCGAAGAAGCGCGCGGTGTCGCGCACGAGTTCGAGCGCCTCGCCGTCCATCGAGAAGCCCCTGCCGAAGTCGTAGCTCACCGCGACGCGCAGCCCGCGCAGGTCGCCCGACGTGAACGCGAAGTAGTCTGTTACCGGTGGCAGGTTGGACTCGCCGTCGCGCGGGTCGTAGCCGGCGAGTGCCTGCAGTACGAGCGCGGAATCGCGCACGGTGCGCGTCATCGGTCCGTTGTGCGAGCGTCCGGGCGCTGCGCGCCACGTCTGCACCGACGGGATCCGCTGGTACGTCGGCTTGATGCCGAAGATGCCATTGATGGCCGACGGCATCCGTATCGATCCGCCCGAGTCCGTGCCGATGGCGAGCGGCCCGAGGCCCGCAGCCACCTGCGAACCCGCGCCGCCGCTGGAGCCGCCGCACGTGTGGTCGAGGTTCCATGGGTTGCGCCCCGGCGGGCTGATGCGATTGTCCACCGCGCCGTGCAGGGCAAACTCCGGCAGGTTCGTCTTGCCGATGAGCACCCCGCCCTCGCGCCGGATGCGGCGCGCCATCTCCGAGTCCGGCTGCCGGTTTTCCACGAACGCCAGCGAGCCGTAGGTCGTCGGCGGCCCGGCCATCTCGATGCTGTCCTTCAGGGAGATCGGCACGCCGCAGAGCAGCCCGCGCTCGCCGGAGCCGAGCCACGCCGCTTCAGCAGCTTCAGCAGCCTGCATCGCATCCTCGGTGTTCAAGGCGAGGAACGCGCTCAGCTTGGGGTCGAGCCACTCGATGCGCTCGAACACCTCTCGCGTCACCTCGACAGGCGAGAAGTCGCGCCTGCGGTAGCCCTCGATCAGTTCCGTGGCAGAGAGCCGCCAGAATCCTGCGTCGCTCATGACGCCGCCAGCTGCTCTCTAAGAAGTGCGGTCTGCTTGGCCATAGGCACCCCCGCCCACAGAGGCTCGCGGTCTTCCCGCTCGATCATGAGTTCGATGAGCACCGGCCCCGTCATCGCGAAGATCTGCGGCAGGCGTTCGATCAGGTCTTCAGCCGCCTCGATGCGGAGCGCGTCCGCATAGCCCGCGCCCTTCGCGAGCGCCACCCAGTCGAACCGCCCGATGGCGGGCAGCGGCTGGTTGCCGGTGCTCTGGTGCAGACCGTTCGCGAAGACGAAGTGGTAGAGGTTCGCGGGCGACTGACCCGCAATGGTGACGAGCGAGCCCAGCTGCATGAGCAGGCTACCGTCGCCGTCCAGCACCATCACCTGCTTGTCGGGGCGCGCCACCGCGAGCCCCAGTCCGATCGATGACGCGCTGCCCATGCACTGTGACGCATCGACGTGGAATATCTCGCCCTGCCCTGCCTGGTGCCACGGATAGACGGACTGCATCGTCACGACGGACACAGCGTCGCCGCGCCCCTCCGCCAGGATGTTTATCGCCTCGTTGCGTTCCATGGCTACAGCGTCGGCGCTCCCACGATGAGGGCTGCCGGCCCCATCGTCTCTTGTGCCCGCTCGTAGGCGGCCCTGATGTTCCCTATCTCGTCCGGGCCCTCCAGCCGCCAGTGCGGCACGCCCCACACGTCCAGCGTCGGCTCGACCATGCGGACGGCGCGGGACCTGCTCTCTTCGATGGGCACCATCGGGTCGCGCTGGTACTGGCCCACGAAGATGAACGTAGGGATGCGCGCGTCCAGCGGTATCGCCTTGATCGTGTTGATGGAGGCGAAGATGCCGTTGTTCTGGATGACCAGCATCGGGTTCTTGCCGCCCATGTACAGACCGGCGTTGATGCCCATCGCCTCGTCTTCGGTGCACGCCGTGATGAAGCGGATGGACGGCTCGTCCCGCAGCGCCGCGATGAGCGTCTTCTGGTACGAGTCAGGGATGCAGATGACGTGGTCGATGCCGAGGCCGCACAGCTCCGACACGATGGCTGACGCCTCAACCCCGACCGCGACCGGCTTCGCCTCGGTCATGCCTACGCTCCCGCTATGCAGGAGAGTTCGACCTCCGCGTTGCCGTGCAGGTCGACGCCGACGATGTTCATCGTCGGGGGGTCGCCGCCCCAGTGCTCCGCCGCCAGCGCCACGAACTCGTCCTCGTAGTAGATGTCGTCGAGGAAGACCTCGAGCCGCAGCACGTTCTCCAGCGACGTGTCGAACCGGTTGAGCGCGGCGTCAAGGCGGCGCAGCGCCTGCCGCGCCTGCCCGTCGCGGTCGCCGTACAGCTCCTGCTTCACCGCGCCGGTCTGCTCGTCCTCGAGCCCCGACGCCCCGGAAGCGAACACGAGCCCGTTGGCCCGCACGGCCTGCGCGCGGTTCGGGTCCTCGGCGAACCACGCCGTTTCCTTCACCCCACCGGGGTTTATGGCGACGCCGCCGATCTCCATGACGCCCCGGCCGCCGAGCAGCGTTCCTACGGAGTATGCCGCGAACGGCACCTTTCCGCCGAAGCGCTCCTTCAACTGGTCGTAGTACGGCCCGACATCGCCGATGCGTTTCAGCGCGCAGTCGGTCCGCACGAGGTCGTCCAGGCTGCCGCCGCCCCTCTCCAGGTGCGAGCGCAGCCACTCGTACGTGTAGAACAGCTCCGTGCTGAACTGCTCCGGCACCTCCTCGGCGGCTTCCTCGTCCGTGAACGGGTTGGAGCGGCCGCGCACGCCGATGACGTACGTGAAGTCGCCGCAGCGCGTGATGCGGGACGCCCTGCCCCGGTGCGGCTGGTGCACGAACACCTCCCGTTCGAGGTCCGGGGTCATCGCCATCACGACGGCGGTGAGCATGTTCACGCCTGCCATCTTGCACTGGGCCCCGAAGCTCACGGCGAGCTTGTGGCCTTCCTCGCCGAAGTGGTCCGGCCACGTCGCCATGCGCTCCAGGCGCCACGACTGCCCGGACGTGAAGTTCTCTATCCACACCGCGGCGTCACCGCCGTAGCCCACCTGCTTCAGCCGCCGCGCCTGCCGCCCGTAGGCGTTGTTGCACTGCGGTATCGCCTGTCCGTCCAGCTCGGTGTTGACCTGCTGCGTGTCGATGTCACGGTAGCCGTCGGAGCTGGAGAGGAAGACGTAGGGGCCGTACCGGAGTACGGCAGCCATCTGCCGGTTGCGCTCGTCGCCGAGCAGCACCTCTTTCTTGTGTCGGTTCTCGGCCAAGCGTCTAACCCCCGTTCGACCCGTTCGGGCCCTGGATGCCGAAGATGCGCTGCGACCGCGCCCACACGACCTCGTGCACGAGGTCCGGGTCGACGCCGGTGAACATGCGCTCCATCGCGGGCGTGGCGTCCGGCCACGTCTGCCCCTGCTCGTGCGGGTAGTCGCAGCCCCAGATGACGCTGTCGCGGATCAGGAACTCGGGGTCGGGGATCATCTTCGCGCCGATGTAGTCCTCCTCGAACGTGAAGGACATGTTGTTCTTCAGGTAGTGCAGCGGCTCCTGCTCCAGCTGGTGGATCGAGTCCGGCGCGCGGTCGCTGTAGCAGCGCTGCATCCACTGGAAGAGGAACGGCAGCCAGCCGATGCGGCATTCCGCCATCGAGACGTGCAGGCTCGGGTGGCGGTCGAACATCCCGCTGAACACGAACTGCGCGATGTGCTTGCCCGCCGGGTTGAACGGCACCTGCGAGAAGTGCGCGAGGGACTGCCCGTACTCATTCGGCGGGTACGGCGTCCCGGCCGTGTCGCCGATGTGCGTGCAGATCACCATCCCCGTCTCCTCCGCCGCCGTCCACACCGGCTCCCAGACCGGCGACCACACGCCCCCGGCCATGTCGTTCGGACTCAACTCCACCGCCCGGACGCCCAGGTCAGCGAGGCGGTACACCTCGTCCGCGCAGAACTCCGGGAACGCCGCGTGCAGCCACGGCAGCACGATGAGCCGGTCGGGGTCGTAGGAGCACACCTCCAGCGCCCATGTGTTGAAGGCCCGGTACACCGCCTTCTCCAACTCCTTATCCTTGAACACCCACTTGCGCGTGTTCCCGTAGTAGACGCCTGCGTAGAACTCGCCGATGTCCATGTGCTGGATCAGTATCTCCGGGTCGGACGGCGGCAGCCGCCCTTCCTCGACCTCGATGGGGTCGAACCGCTTGGCGTACTTCGCCCAGTCCTTGCCGTCGGCGGCGAAGGCATGGATGTCGCCCTCCCACATCCACGCCGTGCCCTTCGGCGATTCGACGACTTGCGGCGCCTTCTCTTTGAACTTCGACTCGATACGCGACTGGATGATGTCGCGCGGATACCACACGAGGTCTATGTGGTTGTCCGCCGAGATGTACTTGTAGTCGACGTTCTCTCCGGTCCGCAACTCGCGCATACTGGTGTTGCGCCGCCGCGCCGTCCCTCCGAGTTTGTCTGCCCGGACGTTCTCATCAGGCATGACTCAGCTCCTTTCGCCTCCGCACAAGCCTTCCGCACGAGGCCACCGGAATCGTAGGATTGGCAGAGGAGAGTGTCAAGGAGAGCACGGCATGGCGGTCACCTATTCAACAAACGAGACACCCGGCGCAGCCGAGGTGGCCGACCTCCTGCGCGCCGGAGGCTTCAACCGGCCCCTCGACGACCTCACCCGGGTCGAGCGCATGCTGCGCAACGCCGACGTCATCGTGACGGCGCGGGACGGCGATGCGCTCGTCGGCATCGTGCGCGGCCTCGCCGACTACGCGGTCTACGCCCTCGTGACCGAGCTCGCCGTCGCTGCCCCCTACAAGCGCATGGGCATCGGGCGGGAACTGCTCCGCCGCTTCCGCGAGGAGGCCGGGGAGGAGTGCACCATCATCCTGCACTCCAGCGAGGAAGGGCACGCCTTCTACGGGCACCTCGGCTGGGACAACCTGACCCGGTCCTGGCGCCTGCCTCGCTCGAGATAGGCCCCTACCGCATCGACCGCAGCGTCCGCGAGAAGACCATCTCCCACAGGCCGTAAGCCACGATGACGCCGCCCGTCGCCCCCAGCGCGACGCGGCCGCCGAACAGCTCCGCCAGCCCCGTGATGCCAAGGATCGCCAGCGGCATCAGGCCGCCCATCATCGCGTTCAGCGCCTGCACGCGCCCGCGCATCTCCGGCTCCGAGTAGGTCTGCAGCATGGCGAGGTGCACGACGATACGCCCGGAGTGCCCCATCCCTGCGGGCAGCATAAGCAGCAGCGAGAGGACGTACCAGCTCGACGCCGCGAACGCGACGACACCCGCTCCGAACAGCGTGAAGAAGCCTACCAGCAGCAGGCCTTTCCGCTGGAAGTCGCCCAGCGACGCGGCTGTGGTCGAGCCGAACAACGACCCCAGGCCGTAGAAGGTGAACAGCAGGCCCACGCCGTCCGCCTCTATCTGCAGGAAGTCCTGCGCCAGGGGCAGCAGGTTCTGGAACGGCTGTCCGAACACGGTGACGACGAAGCCCACGAGCAGCAGGGTGCGGATCACCGGGGTCTGCCACACATAGCGGAAGCCCTCCAGCGTGGAGCCGCTGCGGCTCCGCCGCCGCGCGGCGCCCACACCCCGCACGGGCGTGAGGAAGAGCAGGCCCAGCGCCAGGACGTACAGCACGACTACAAGCAGGTAAGCCCACTCCGGACCGGCCCGAGCGAAGATCACGCCCGCCACCAGCGGCAGCAGTGTCCGGGTCGCGTTATGGGACATCGTGTGGAGGCCGGTGGCGTTCAGCAGCAGCCGTTCGTCCACGAGGCCGCCGATGATGGCGCGGCGCGTCGGTGTGATGAAGGTCATCACGCAGCCCTGAAAGACACCGATGATGGTGACGTGCCACCACTCAAGCAGGCCCAGGACGACACCGAGCGCCGTGATGCCGGCGAAGGCAGCCATGAGCCCCGCGGCGACGATGAGGATGTTCCGCATCGAGACCCGGTCCGCGAGTGCCCCGGCGAAGGGCGACAGCACGAGCGAGGGAGCGTTGTTCGCCGCGAGGACGATGCCCAGGACTATGGGCGCGCGGTCGGCGAGGTCGTATGCCAGGATGGGGCGCGCCAGCATCGTCGCCTGCATCGCGCCCAGGAAGAACGCCATCGCGACGAAGTAGTTTCGGTACGCGGGTACCGCGAGCGCGTCGAACGTCCGCGGCCATCGACGCCGCCCGGTCTGCTCCGTGCTCTGTGCGGGCTGCTGCTCCTCGGCCATGCCGCGATGCTACCCCCGCTCCCCGCCCTTTGCCACAGCAGACCGGGGTCGCCGCGCGCAAGGCTCCGTCGGCGGCGTTTGCGGCGATCCACCGAGCAGGCGGGGAGCAAGGGTCAGTGTCGCGCCGGCAGCTGGTCGTCACCCGCGACCACGTCGACGTCGAAGGCGTTGTTGAAGGCGGCCACGTAGCGGTAGAGGCCGATGGTCGCGACCATGAGGATGAGCCATCGTTGGCCGTGCCTTGCCGTCAGGGAGTCGAACAGCGCCTGCTCCACCCGATTCGTGCGGCAGAGCTGGCGGCACAGCTCGATGACGTCGCGCTCGTCATCGTCCAGGTGGCTGCTATCGGCGCCGGTGCGGGCGACCTCTATGGCGGCCTCACGCAGGCCCGCGGCACGGGCGGTCGAGACATGGACCGACCACTGATAGGGGGCGTCGTCCTCGCAGGCAACGGCGAGGATGGCGAGCTCGTGCAGCGCTGGGCTGACCACACTGTCGTCATGCGTATGCCGGAGGTTCGCCAGGAAGCCGGAGGCGAGGCCGGGGCTGTGAAGCATGACCGCGAACGGCCCGCGGACGCGTCCACGCTGGGCGAAGACCGCGTCCCACTCTTGTTGTCGCTCCGGTGGGAGTTGGGTCTTGTCGGTGATGGGATCGATGCGAGTCATGGCTCTCTCCGGAGGTGGGGCTATCGGGGGGAAGGATAGCGTCCGGCGGCGCGGAGCGTCGGGGGGGAGCCGTCACCCCAATCCGTTCACCCCCGTCCTCACCTTCCCCCGTCGAGGGGGAAGGGATCGAGCACCCCGAGAGATTTCTCGACTTCGCTGCGCTCCACTCGAAATGACACACCTCCCATCCGCACCCCCGCCGCCGCGCGACCTGACGGTCGCCATGGATTCCAGCTTTCGCTGGAATGACGGGGGCAAGGGCACCCACGAGGAGCGCCCCTACACCAGACGGGGTTCCTGCCTGCGCAGGAACGACGGAAGGGCTGTACACAGCCGAGCGCCCGGCCTATGCTCGCGCCAGTTGTGTGGAGCGGCCTTGCGAAGGGGATGAGCCCGGATGCCCCGGATGTCGAGTCGGAGTCCGGGAAGGAGTTGAGCTGATGGCTGTGATCGATGCCGACACGCACGTGGACGAATGCGAAGAGACCTGGCGCTACATGCCTCCCGAAGACGTGCGCTACAGGCCGGTCACGGTCGTTCCCACCGAGGACATGGGCGATGGCGCTCCCGCCCCCGGCTACACGAGGCACTGGCTCATCGGCAGCAACCTCTCGATCCGGCGCATCCGCGACGACCGGCGCACCGGCACGACCATCGACGCACGCGAGTTGCGGAACGTCGAGACCCGCCTGCGGCACATGGACGACATGGGCGTGGACGTCCACGTCATGTACCCCACGATGTTCCTCACCTACCTGACGAGCGACCCGCACGCCCAGACCGCCATCTGCAAGAGTTACAACCGCTGGATGGCCGACAGATCGGCTGAAAGCGGCGGGCGGCTCCGGTGGGTGGCGGTGCTGCCGATGCTGGACATCGAAGCCGCCGTGGACGAGATGCGCTGGGCGAGCGAGCACGGGGCCTGCGGGGTCTTCAAACTGGCGACCGAGATGGGCAGGCGAGTGACCGACCCCTACTTCTTCCCCGTCTATCAGGAGGCCAACGACCTCGATCTTGCGCTCTGCATGCACACCGGTTCGGGCGACCCGCCCGTCGGCAGCAGCGCCCCGCTCCTCGGCGACGGAGTCACCGGCACCAACGTCATCGACGCGTTCCACGCCATCGTCTTCTCCGGCCTCGCCTTCAGGTTCCCCCGATTGCGGTTCGGCTTCATCGAGGCGGGGTCGTCCTGGATCCCGTTCGTGGTCGACAGGCTCTACGCCCGCCGCGAGCGCATGTCCTGGGCGTACCGGTCGTTCACCTACACGGACGACCTGAGCGACCTCTTCCAGGAGCATCGCCTCTACGTGACCTGCCAGTCGCAGGAGGACATCCCGTACCTGCTGACGTTCGGGACCGAAGACCACCTTATGATCGGCACCGACTACTCGCACGCGGACCTGTCGGCGGAGATCGGCGCCATAGACATCCTGCGGCGCAGGGCCGATGAGGGAGAGTTCAGCCAGACTGCGAAACGGAAGATACTCGAGGACAACCCCACGGCCTTCTACGGCCTGTGAGGCCATACAACACCTGAGAGGATGCTGCGCGTTATAGCGCGGGCTCCGTTCGGCATGACGACAAGCCACGTATGCTGTCCGCCCCGGCGAAACCCGCTAGAATCCCGCGCATGACTACGACAACGCACGACACGAGCACGCCCTACACGGGACAGTCCATCCTGCGCTTCGAGGACGACCGCCTGCTGCGTGGCGGCGGTACGTTCATCGGCGACATGACGCTGCCGGAGATGGCGCACGCGGCCATCATCCGCAGCCCCCACGCCCACGCCCGCATCGAGCGCATCGACGCGAGCGAGGCGCTCGCCATGCCCGGCGTCCTCGCCGTCATCACGGCGGACGACGTGGAGGACGGCGCCGTGCTGGAGAGCGTCGGCAGGCCCGGGCTGCAGATCAACCGGGGCGGCGCGCACCCCATCCTCGCGCTGGGGCGGGCGCTCTACGCGGGACAGCCGGTCGCAGCCGTGGCCGCGGAGACCGCCGCGCAGGCCGCCGACGCAGCCGCGCGCGTCGAGGTCGTCTACGAGCCGCTGGAAGCGATCAACGACCTGCAACGCGCAGCGGAAGGCGGCTACCCCACGCTCCACGACGCGATCGGGTCGAACGTCGGGGCGTGGCAGCGCACGGGCTCAGGCGACGTGGACGGCGCGTTCGCGTCCGCCGACCGGGTCGTGTCCGGTTCGTTCGTCATCCCCCGCCTTGCGCCGATGCCGATGGAGGGCCGGGGCTGCATCGCCAGTTTCGACGGCCCGGACGGCAACCTGTCGTTCTGGTCGTCCAACCAGTCGCCGCACGACACGCAGCACCACATCGAGGAGGCGATCACGCTGCCGGGCCACGTGCACGTCATCACGCCGGACGTGGGCGGGGGCTTCGGGCACAAGCATCACGTCTACCCGGAGGAGGTGGCGGCCATCCTCCTGGCGCAGCGGCTGCAGCGTCCGGTGAAGTGGGTGGAGGAGAGGAGCGAGAATATCCACTCGTCCCACGCACGCGGGCTGGAAGCGCACGTGGACGCCGCCGTCACAAACGAGGGCATCGTCCTCGCGATCAGGGCGCGCTTCCTGTCGGACCTCGGCGCGTACTGGATCAGCGGCGCGTTCACGTCCCCGGACAACGCGGCGAAGCGCTTCGCGGGCCCGTACCACATCCCCGCGTACGACGGCGAGCAGGTCTGCCTCATGACCAACCGCCCGCCCATCACCTCCTACCGGGGCGCGGGGCAGCCGGAGGCGACGTTCTGCATGGAGCGGATACTGGACCTCATCGGCGAGGAGCTGGGCATCGACCCCGTCGACCTGCGCCGCCGCAATCTCATCCCGCCAGACCAGTTCCCGTACACGACCGCGTCCGGCACCCCATACGTGGACGGCGACTTCGAGCCGGTGCTCGACCGGGCGCTCGAGGTCGCCGGGTACGCCGACCTGGTGGCGCGGCGTGACCGCGAACGGCAGGAGAGGCGCACGGTCGGACTCGGCATCGCGCTCTCCACCAAGGGTTCCGGCGGGACGGGCGGCGACGCGGCGCGCTCCAGCGCGGCGGCGGTTGAGATCGATGCAGACAGCCACATCCGGCTCACGACGGACATCTCACCGCACGGACAGGGCAACGCGACGACGTTCGCGCAGATAACGGCGGACGCGCTCGGCGTGTCGCCGGGAGACATCACCGTGCTCCACGGCGACAGCGACCGCATCGAGCCGTTCGGCCCCGGCGCGGGCACCTACGCAAGCCGGGGGCTCGTCATCGGCGGGCACGCCGTCCACCAGACGGCGCTCCAGGCGCGCGAGAAGCTGGTCGACGCGGCGTCGCACCTGCTCGAAACGCCCAAGGACGACGTGACACTTGCGGAAGGCGCGGCCGTCTCGCGCTCAGACCCGTCGCGCTCGGTGCCGCTCGGCAGGCTCGCCGAGATGGCGGGGAGCGCCGACGGCGGCTTCCGGCACTACTCGACGTACACGCTGCCGCCCGGGAGTTTCGCATTCGCCACGCATATAGCGTACGTTGAGGTCGACCCGGACTCCGGCGACGTGCGCGTCCGCGACTTCGTCGCCGTGCACGACGTCGGCAACCTCATCAACCCGGTCATCGTCGAGGGTCAGATACACGGCGGCGTGGTGCAGGGGTTCGGCGAGGCGATGTGCGAAGCCGTCTCCTACGCCGACGACGGGCGCCCGCGCGAGTGGTCGTTCATGGACTACGCGATGCCGCTGGCGGAGGACGTGCCGCACATGGTGGTGGAGACGCATGCAACGGAGGCGAAGAACGGCGCGATGGGCGTGCGCGGCATCGGCGAGATGCCGTCGTGCGCAAGCCCGGCAGCGCTCGCCAACGCCGTCCACGACGCGCTGCGCCAGATCGGCGCGCCGATGGTGGACATCCCGTTCACGGCGGAGCGCGTCTGGCGTGCCACGCGGGAAGCAACCCGCCAGGACGGGTAACGAGCCGGCGCGTATCGGGCATCGTAAGGGTTGCAATCCGCGCGTAAGGGGAACACTATAGGGCCATGAGAGTCGGCGAATTCGAGATACACGAGCCTCTGCCGGAGCTGCGGTCGCCGCACATCATCGCGTCGCTGACGCCATGGATCGACGCCGGAAGCGTGGGCTCGCTCAGCATCGAGCGGCTGGAGCGCTACATGCGCGCCCGCGACCTCGGCTCGCTCGCGAAGCCGGGGCACTTCTTCGATTTCACCCGCTACCGCCCTGTGGTCTACTTCGAGGACGGCAAGCGCAAGATGCGTGTCCCGAACGCCGACCTTCGCTGGGCCACCGGCCTCGGCAGCCACGACTTCATCTTCCTCCACATGCTGGAGCCGCACTCCAACGCGGAGGAGTACATCGAGGCGCTGGTGGAGGTCATCTCCTACCTGAACGTGGACCGCTTCTGCCGCATCGGCGCGATGTACGACGCCGTCCCTCACACGCGCCCGCTCCTCGTCATGGGGACGCTCAACGGTCAGCCTATCGAGGACGTGGAAGGCATCGAGGGCAACCGGCGCAGGCCGTACCAGGGCCCTACGTCTATCATGAACATGGTCGGCGACCGTATCAGCGAGAGCGGGGTCGACAGCATGATGCTCATGTGCCGGCTCCCCCACTACGTTGAACTCGAGGCCGACTTCGCAGGGCGCACGAAGATGCTCCAGGTGCTCTCCACGCTCTACGGCTTCCCCGCCGAGTACGCCGCCAGCCAGCGTGACACGCAGCAGTACGCGCGCGTCACGGCCGAGATGCAGCGCAACGCCCAGGTGAAGTCGCTCGTCGAACGGCTGGAGTCGGACTACGACGCGCGTCGCGGCAGGCGCGAGCAGCAGCGGCAGTCCGAGGAGAAGAAGGAGCTTCCACCGCTCCCGCCCTCTGTCGAGGAGTTCCTCGGCAAGCTGACCGGCCCCGGCGAAGAAGAGAGCAGCTAGCCCCTTGGAGCAGCCGCTCCCCGGTCAGGCGCGCAGTTCGTCACGCCCCTATTACGGTTGGGTCATCGTCGCCGCCCTCGGCGTTGCCGGGGGCGCCAGCATGTTCATGGGTGTCGGCAACTTCGGCATCTTCGTCGCTCCTATGAGCGAGGACCTCGGCCTCGGCAACAGCGCCTTTGGCTGGGCGCTGTCGGCACGCCTCTTCGGTTTCGCGCTCTCCGGCCCCTTCATCGGACGCCTGTTGGACAGCCGCGGCTCCCGGGTGCCGCTCGCGGTCGCCGGCATCATGCTCGGCGGGGCCTGCGTCGCGATGAGTCTCATCGAAGCAGGCTGGCAGATGATTGGCCTCGCGCTCTTCAGCGGCATGATGGGCTTCTGGGGCAGCAGCACGCTCTTCCTCACCATCCCGATCGCCAAGTGGTTCGTCAGCAAACGCGGCCGCGCCATGTCGGTCTTCTTCCCTGCCATCCCCTTCGGCATCGGCATCTCCAGCCCGCTCACGCAGATGCTGGTCGACGCCGTAGGATGGCGCGACGCGTGGTTCATCCTCGGTATCGCGGGCGGCATCGCCATCGCCGCCGTCTCGCTGGCGTTCGTCCGCAACAAGCCGTCCGACCTCGGCCTGCTCCCCGACGGCGAGTCCATCGAGCCGGGAGCCGTCGGACACGCTGGTCCATCGCGCATCGCCGAGTATTCCTGGACCGTGCGGCAGTCCATGCGGACCGGAACGTTCTGGCGCATCAGCGCAGCCTACGGGATCCTGATGGCGGTGATGGGCACCATCGGCGTCTTCTGGGTCGCGTTCCTCCTCTCGCTGGGGATCCCGCCCCAGGTGTCCGCGATCGCTTTCGCGGTACAAGCGTTCACGCAGGTGGCTTCAGCCATAGCCATCGCGCCATGGGTAGACCGCGTGCAGCCGCGTTACGTGGCGATGGCCGGCTTCACATGCATCGCAGCTGCAATGCTGGTCGCGGCGGGCGCCAGCACGGCCTGGCACGGGTTCGCGGGCGCCGCGCTGGCCGGGCTCGGCCTCGGCGGCGGCATGCTCAGCCAAACGCACATCTGGCCCGCCTACTACGGACGCGACCACATAGGCGCCGTGCGCGGCGCCGCGACGCCGATCACGCTGACCATGACCGGTATCGGCACGCCGGTACTCGGGATACTGTTCGATGTGACGGGGTTCACCGTCGGCTGGCTCGCAGCGGCGGGCGCTCTGTTCGTGGCCTTCATGCTGCTGGCGCTTTCGCCGAAGCCGCGGACGCCGCGCGAATAGCCCCCGCCCGGGCTGCGAGGTTCCTGCCTTCGCAGGAACGACGGGAACAAGGTCAGACGAAGCGCGAAGGCGCGAAGAGCGAGATGTCGTGGCGGGTTTCTCCGCGCTCGGCGAGGTCCGCCATGATTTCGCCTATCACGCTGCAGAACTTGAAGCCGTGCCCCGAGAAGCCCGCCGCGAACGACACCTGCGGCCACGCGGGGTGCGCGCCGATGATGAAGTTCCTGTCCGGCGAGTTGGTGAACATGCAGACCGCCATGCGCAGCAGGCGCCCCGCTGCCTGCGGGAAGCACCGGCGGAGGAACTCCCGCAGCATCTCCTCGTCTTCGGTCCGCCACGTCCGGTCGAGTGCATCGGGGTCGGCTGCCACGCCTGTGTCGTCGAACTTCCCAAGCTTGAGGCCCGGCACGCCGAACTGCGGGAAGCCGTAGTACTCGTCGTCGTCCATCGTCACGATGAAGACCGGGAAGCGGGACGGCGCGAAGAGCGCGGGGTCGTCCGGCTCGTACCAGCCCATGACCTGCCGCTCCGGCACGGCGACCTGCCCAAGCTCCGGCACCAACCTTCCCGCCCACGCGCCCGCCGTGAGCACGAGCGAGCCTGCCTCGTACACACCCGTCTCCGTCCGGACGCGCACGCCGCCGGAGAACGCCTCCCAGTCGAGCACCTGCTCCTCCTCACGGACCTCCGCCCCCAGGCCGCGCGCAACGGTGGCGTGCGACTCGACGCATCGCTCCGGCGTGAGGAAGCCTCCCTGCGGCTGGACGACCGCCGACATCTCAGGAGGCAGCGCGTAGCCGGGGAAGCGCGCCGACAGCTCCGCGCTCGTCAGCACCTCGTGGGGTACTTCCTGCTCCCGGCAGGCGCGCAGCGTGCTCTCGAACGCCAGCGCTCCGGGAACGCCGGCATGGACGGAGCCGGTGACGTGCAGCACCTGTTCGCCTGCGCGCTCCTCCAGCTCACGCCACAGCTCGTAGGCGCGAAGTCCGAGCGGCACGTACTCAGGCCCCTCGTGGAAGGCGAGCCGGATGATGCGCGTGATGCCGTGCGACGACCCCATCTCGTGCGGGACGCGGAAGCGCTCCAGTCCCAGCACGCGGAGCCCGCGCTTCGCCAGTTGATAGACCGTCGCGCTCCCCATGCCGCCCACACCGATCACGATAGCGTCGTACACCCTTGCGCTCGTCAATTCTCTCCTCCGTTACTCGGTTCTTTCGCAGTAACTGTCAGGCTTCGTGGGGCGAACGCCCCGCATTGTCATTCCGAGTGGAGCCGTCGGCTGCAGCCGATGGTGCAGTCGAGGAATCTCTCAGGAGGCGCTCTGCCCCATACAACGTCCCCCGAGAGGATGTTGCGCGCTAAAGCGCGGGACTGCGCTTCAGGCTGCGCCTTCAGCTCCGCTCAACATGACAGGCAAAGCGCCTCCCGGTCAATAAAGGTCATCCCAACTCTGAACAGTTACGGTGCGAGGGCGATGGTTGCCCTTGCGCGGACAGCGATGCTAGCATCTCGCTATCCGCGTGCGGCAACCCAGCCCTCGCGGGCTTTCGTGTACAGGGAGGAATCTCATGTCTTGGGCCAGCAGAACTATCGTACTCGTGGTGCTGGGCATCGCCCTGCTTGCCGGTCTGACCGCATGTGGAGGCGACCCGGACCCCACCGCTACTCCGCGACCGGCGCCGGAGCCGACCGCAACGCCCGTGCCGGACGCCCCTGCTCCGGCCCCGGACCCCACCGCCACGCCGACGCCATTGCCGCCCGGCGCGACGGCGCCGCCCGCCACAGCCACCCCCACGCCCAGGCCGGCCCCCACGGCCACGCCAACCGCGATCCCTGAGGTGGAGGGCTTCGACGCTGAGGCGCACTTCGCCGGCAAGACCATCAAGATCATAGTCGGCTTCTCCCCCGGCGGCGGCTACGACGGCTACTCCCGCCTCCTCGGCGAGGCCGTCGAGCGGCTGATGCCCGGCAACCCGAAGGTCATCGTCACGAACCTGCCGGGCGGCGGCGGACTCCGCGGCCTGCAGGAGACGATGCGCGCCAAGCCCGACGGTCTCACCATCCACCCGATGGCGCCGCGTCACCCCGCAGCCGAGGCGGCCGGGATCGACCGTGAGGGCTTCGACATCAACACGGTCAACCTCATCGGCACCCCGAGCTTCAACGACGACCACCTGACGATGTGCGTACGCCGTGACATCGCCACGAGTTGGGACGAGGTGCTCGCTCTCGGCAGGCCCATCACGACCGGTACGTCCGCCCCCGGCGGCGACATGGTCGGCGGGCAGTTCGTCGAGGCGCTCGGCGGGCCCATCAAGGTCATCTTTGGCTACGAGGGCACTTCCGAGGTTCTCGCGGCCATCGACCGCGGCGAGCTGGACGCCACGACCCGCTGCGACTTCGAGTACATCTCCAACCTCTACCCGGGCTGGTACGAGGACCGCCTCCTGGTGCCGCTCTTCTGGTCCCGCACCCCTGTCTCCCAGGAGTTCCTGGACCGCATGGGCACCGGCCTGCAGTCCGAAGACCTCCCGCACCTCTTCGACGTCGTCGACGCGACGCAGGAGCAGCAGGACGTCTTCCTGCTGGCGCAGAGCCTCGAGTCTCTGGCGCGCACGTTCGTCCTGCCGCCCGACGTACCCGAGGAGATCGTGCTGACGTGGCAGCGCGTCTTCCGCGAGATCGTGGAGGACCCCGAGTTCATCGCGAAGGCTGAGTTGGCCGAGCGTCCCGTGAAGTACGGCGACCCGGCGATCCTTGTCGAGTCCCTCAGGAAGGCCGCGACCTTCAGCGACGAGGCGCGCGAACTGTTCGCCACCCTCTACGGCGCCGGCTAGGCCGGACGAGAACACTTGCAGACAAGAGGGCGGGCTCACGAGCCCGCCCTCTTTGGCTCATCACAGGAGTACTCGCCCCGTCAGCGCTATTGACGCGCTCTCGTTCCCCCGCGTAGCGTAGCGGCTCAACCCAAACGGCCCATATCACCTTCGAGGCAACGTCTTCATGGTCAACCGTCTCCCCCTGCTCGTAGGCATCGTCGTAGCGGCGTTGCTCATCTGGGGCTACAGCGTCACGGTTGACAGCGCGTTCTTCGGCGCGGCGCTGGACGGCGCGAACCGGCTCTTCCGCCCCGGCCCCATGATCGCGTTCGTCATCATGATCCCCATCGCGCTCGCCTCGGGACTCATGCCCGGCGGCGGCCTGCCCTTCCTCGTCGTCGTGCTCTCGTTCGCGACCGAACTGGACCCGTTCATCGCGTTGCCCGTCGTCATCGGTTACATGGCCGCGAACGACCTCACCGAGCCGATCCCGTCCATCCTGCTCGGCATCCCGGGCGCGCGCTCGTCCCAGGCGACGATCCTGGACGGCTACCCGCTCGCCCGGCAGGGATACGCCGGGTATGCGCTCGGCGCGTCCTATACGTCGTCGCTCATCGGCGGCATCATCGGCGGCCTGGCGTTGCTGGCCGTTCTGCCGTTCGCCCGTGAACTCCTGCGGCTGTTCGGTTCCCCGGAGTTCTTCCTCCTTTCACTGCTCGGCATCGCCGCGGTCGGGATCATCAGCGCAGGCGCGTTCGTAAAGGGACTGCTCACGGCATGCCTCGGCCTCCTCATCGGGCTCATCGGCTTCACGAACGTCGCATCGCAGACCAGGGCGACGTTCGGCGTCGACTACCTCTACGACGGCGTCAACATCATCCCGGTCGTCGTTGGGCTCTTCGCGATCCCTGAGATAGCCGACCTCGTCATCAGCAACACGCCGATCGCGAAGGAGCGGTTGAGCGAGATGCTCAAGGAAGGGAAGAGGGACGTCTACCGGGGGATGCGGGAGGCCCTGCGCCACAAGTGGCTCATCGCGCGGTCGTCGCTCATCGGCGTCTTTATCGGCGCGATGCCGGGCCTCGGCCCCACACCGGCCCACTGGCTGGCCTACGCCCAGGCGCGGCAGACGGAGCCCGGCGCCGTCGACACCTTCGGCACCGGCGACATAAGAGGCGTCATCGCGCCGGAGTCGTCCAACAACTCCACGGACGGCGGCGTGCTCATGCCCACCCTGCTGTTCGCCATCCCCGGCAGCGCGCCCATGGCGATAGTGCTCGCCTTCCTCTTCATCGTCGGTATCCAGCCCGGACCGCAGATGGCGGACCCGGAGGGCAACCTGAATCTCACGATGTCGTTCGTCTACGTCATAATCCTGGCGAACATCCTCGTCGTCCCCATCGTATTGCGCTTTTCGCCGTTGCTCACGAAGGTAGCGGCTGTACCCCCGCTCGTGCTCGCGCCGCTCGTCATCGGCATCGTGACGCTCTCGGCGTTCCAAGCGAACCTGGACATCGCCGACCTCACCGTCGTGCTCGTGTTCACGGCCCTCGGGATGTTCATGAAGGCGTACGCCTGGCCGAGGCCGCCCATCCTCATAGCTATCGTTCTTGCCGAGCCGTTGGAGAAGTTCATGAGCATCTCCATCCAGGCGAGGGGCATCTCCATGGTCTGGCAGCCCGCGTTCATCGGCATCCTCGTGGTCGTGGTCGCTGCGGTTTACTTCTCGCTGCGCGTGCAGCGCGGCGCGCAGCAGGTCCGGGAACGCGCGGAAGCTGAAGCGCACCTCACGGACGGACAGCAGGCGGAGCAACCGTGATGGCGGCAGAACCCCGCAACCCGCAGGAGCAGCCGGAGACCCACCGCACGGTCTCCTGGAAGTCGCCCGAGATCATCGGCGAACTGGTCCTGCTAGCGCTCATGGCACTGCTGATGCTCGCGTTCATCATCTCGCTCTATCGTCCGCCGTTCCTCGAGGACGACCTCCCGAACATCCTGCTGCCGGGACGGTGGCTGCCGACGGTGGTCATCGTCATCGCGACGCCGCTCTGGTTCATCCGGCTGTACACCGTGCTCAGCAGGCGCAAGGCGATCGAGCAGGGCATGATCATGGACCTGGGTTTCCGCCTCGGGGAGGATCCGGCGGGCGAGAAGCGCCGCGCCGCCCTGTACTTCGGTTCACTGCTGGCGCTCGTGCTCCTGGTGTGGCTCATTGGCTTCCACATCGGCCTGCCGCTCTGGGTCATGGCCTACCTCCTGTTCTGGACACGCGCCAAGTGGTACTACGCGCTGCTCGCCGGGCTCGGCTTCGAGGCGTTCATCATCGGCATCCTGGACATGACGCTGGACATCTTCTGGTTCGAGCCGCTCTTCTTCCGCTGGATAGGGGTGCTCTACCCGTTCAGCGACATGTTCACGCGCGTCTTCTAAGGCTTGTAGGGGCGGTTCGCGAACCGCCCGCTGCGAACCGGAGAGATTCCTCGGCTCCGCTCGGAATGGCGCTACTCCCGCCCGCGCCCCTACCCCATGTGCGCTCCGCTGTCGCGCACCCTGGATTCCCGCCTGCGCGGGAAGGACGGGAGCAAGGGCGGCTGCCTTTTGCCGCCCGGCGAGCGCGGTGCTAGACTCGCCACGCCCATCACGAACGGAGGAGGAGGCGCATATGACGACGCGCGAACGCGTCCCGTACGATGACCTGCGCGGCTACCTGAAGCTGCTGGAAGAGAACGGCCTGCTCAAACGCATCACCGCCGAAGTCGACCTGGAAGGCGAACTCGGCGCCATCGCCTACCGGAGCCTCGTGCGGGAAGGGCCGGGCCTGCTCTTCGAGAACATCAAGGACTACCCCGGCATGCCGCTCGTCGCCAACATCATGTACACGGAGCCGCAGCTGGCGCTCGCGCTCAACGGCGACCCGGATTGGGCGAACCTTCGCGACATCATCCACGAGGGGATGCAGAACCGCACCGCCACGAACACCGTACCCACCGGGCCGGTGAAAGACGTGAAGATCATGGGCGAGGACGTGGACCTCGACATGCTCCCCACGCCCCGCTGGCACGAGGAGGACGGTGGGCGCTACATCGGCACGACCGCCGGGTTCGTCACGCGCGACCCGCAGACCGGCAACCTCAACATGGGGCAGTACCGCTCCATGATCATCGACAAGAACACGACGACCGTTGAGATCATGGGCGACTGGGAAGTGGGCGCGACGCCCCCCGGAGCCTCCAACTACGGCGGCGCCGGCGACCGCAACGGCGCGACGCACGTGCTGGAGAACGAGGCGAACGGCCTCCCAACGCCGTGCGCCATCGTGCTGGGTATGGACCCGCTCCTCACGCTCTCCTGCGGCACCGCCGTCCCCCACGACGAGAACGGCCACGGCGAATACGAGGCCGCAGGCTCGTGGGCCGGACGCCCCGTCGACCTCGTGAAGTGCGAGACGAGCGACCTGATGGTGCCCGCCAACGCCGAGATCGTGCTGGAGGGCGAGGTCGTCCCGTACGAGCGCGTGAACGACGGCCCGCACGGCGAGTCCACGGGCTTCTACAACCAGTACACCTCCACCTTCATGGTGAAGATCAAGGCGATCACGCACCGGAAGGACCCCCTCAGCTTCGGCCTCATCTGCGGGCGCATCGAGGACTACCCCCGCCCGCTCATGCGCTCCAACACGCTGCTGGACGTGCTCGTCTCCAAGTCCGGCCTCACGAACATCAAGGAAGTCTTCTTCCCGGACGCGGGCCGCTCCGGCTTCCTCATCATCCGGGCAGAGATCACCAGCCCGGAGCAGCCGAAGCAGATCATCGACGCCGCCTACGAGCACATGCGCTACCGCTGGGTCATCGTCGTGGACGAGGACTGCAACGTGCGCGACTGGAACGACGTGCTCTGGCGCATCGTCTCGTCCGTCGTGCCGGACCGCGACATGTACCGCGGGCGCGAGTACGTATTCAGGGTCCCCGGCCCAGGCGCGGTCGAGTTCATACCGCCGACCTACGGCATGGCGTTCGACGCCACCTACCCCTTCAAGGAGTACGAACACCCGCGCCCCGGCGTGGCGCAGCCCAGCATGAAGATGATGGAGCACGTCGCGGGACGATGGAAGGAGCTCGGCCTCAGCTAAGCCACTGCCGAAGAACGGAGGGCGGACGTGGTAAACGTGGCAGAGAAACTGATAGACGGTGAAGATGCCAGGAAGCAGGGCGCAGGCCTGAACTTCTGTAACGGGTTCTGCTTCGGCGTGGGGCTGTGGCTGGCCGGCCTGGCGGTTATGGCCGTTGCGGCGCTGCTGCTGATAATGTTCGGCCTGCCTGACCGCGTCACTGTCGACATCCAGTTCTCCCCGTAACGTCCGGTCGGCCGAACACAACAACGCCACGCCCTGCATCGGGCTATCCAACAACACAGGAGGAGAGAGGTGACCACGACACAGAGAGCCCCCGTCTCGTACAAGAGCATGCGCGAATACATGATGATCCTGGAGGAGCGCGGACTGCTCAAACGGATCACCGCGGAGGTCGACCTCGACTACGAGGTCGGCGCGATCAGCTACCGCGACCTCGTCCGCACCGGGCCCGGCCTGCTGTTCGAGAACATCAAGGACAACCCGGACAAGCAACTCGTCACGAACATCATGTACTCGCTGGACCAGCTCTCCATCGCCTTCAACGGGCCGAAGGACTGGGTGAAGCTGCACGACATCGTCAAGCAGGGCATGGCTGACCGCCTTCCCAGCGTGAAGGTCGAAGACGGCCCCGTGAAAGAGGTGAAGGTCTTCGGTGAGGACGTCGACCTCGGCGAGATTCCCACGCCCCTCTGGCACGAGCTGGACGGCGGGCGCTACATCGCCACCACGGCAGGCGTCGTCACCGTCGATCCCAAGACGGGCGCGCACAACATGGGGCAATACCGCTCCATGATCATCGACCGCAACCACACCACCGTGAAGATTCAGGGCGACTTCAAGGTGGGCGCGGCGCCGCCCAGGGGCTCGTCCTACGGCGGAGCGGGTGACCGCAACGGCGCCGTCCACGTGCTGGAGAACGAGGCTGAGGGCAAGAACACGCCGTGCGCCATCGCCATCGGCATGGACCCGCTGCTCGTCCTCGCCGCGGGCACCGCGGTACCGGAGAACGACAACGGGCTCTCCGAGTACGAGGCCGCAGGCGCGTGGGCGGGACGCCCCGTGGATCTCGTCAAGTGCGACACCATCGACGTCTGGGTGCCCGCGCAGTCCGAGTACATCCTGGAGGGCGAGATCGTCGCGGGCGAGCGCTACTACGACGGGCCGCACGGCGAGTCGTCCGGCTTCTACAACAAGAACTACGAGGTGTTCGTCTTCAAGGTGAACGCCATCACGCACCGGAAGGACCCCATCAACTTCGGGCTCATCTGTGGACGCATCGAGGACTACCCCCGTCCGCTCATGCGCTCCGGCTCCATCCTGCAGACGCTCGTCAGCAAGTCCGGCCTCACGAACATCAGGGAGGTCCACTTCCCGGACGCAGGCGCGGGCGGCGTCATCATCATCCGCGCCGCCATCCAGAAGGAGGGACAGGCCAAGGAGATCATCGACGCAGCCTACTCCCACCTCCGCTACCGGTGGGTCGTCGTGGTCGACGAGGACTGCGACGTGCGCGACTGGAACGACGTGTGGTGGCGCATCGTCTCGTTCGCGGAGCCCACGCAGCACGTCCACCTGGGCGCGCACCTGCCGCGCCCGCTCGGGCGCCCCGGCGAGATGGACTTCATCCCGCCCTCGCAGGGGATGGGCATCGACGCCACACGCGAGCACAAGACGACCGAGTTCCCGGTCCCGCCGCCGTCCAAGCCAACGATGGAGATCCTCGACAAGGTCGGCGAGCGCTGGGACGAACTCGGCCTGCCGTAAGCCTTACCGTGGGGAGGCGCCTCGGGCGAGGCGCCTCCCGCACACGGCACGACGCGAGGGATTATGCCAAGGATCATCGTCGGCATCAGCGGCTCGTCCGCTCCTATCTACGGCATCTACACGCTGCGCGCGCTGAGCCGCATGCCGGACGTGGAGACGCACCTCATCCTCTCGGAGGGCGCGCACGTCTCGATCAGGTACGAGGCGCCGCAGTGGTCGATAGACGACATCAAGGCGATGGCCGACGTCGTCCACGACCCGCGCAACATGGCCGCCAGCGTCTCCAGCGGCTCGTTCAAGACCGACGGCATGGTCGTCGTTCCATGCTCCATGAAGACGCTCGCGGGCATCGCCAACTCCTATAACAACGACCTCATCACCCGCGCCGCGGACGTGTGCCTCAAGGAGCGCCGCCGCCTCGTCGTCGTCGCGCGGGAGACGCCGCTGCACCGCGGGCACCTGCTCAACATGCTCGCGGTCACTGACATGGGCGGCGTCATCCTGCCTCCCACGCCCGGCTTCTACTCCGGCCCGCAGACGATAGACGACATCGTCAACCACACCGTCGGCAAGGTGCTCGACCTGCTCGGCATCGAGAACAACCAGTTCAGGCGCTGGGAGGGCAAGGACCCCTCCTCCGAAGAGTAAGGCCGGCCATGTCGGACGACATCGGCAGAGAACTCCCGCCCGACCTCTTCAACGCCCTCTGGTACGAGGACGTGACCGTCGAGCGCGGACGCGCCATCCTCATCGTCACCTCCGACGAGAACGGCTGGCCACACCCGGCACTGCTCTCGTTCCGCGAGGTCGGCGCGCGAGACCCCAACACCCTCCGCCTCGTGACCTACAACGGCAGCACCACCACCCGCAACATGCGGGAGAACGGCAAGATAACGGTCGTCTTCGTGGACGAGCGCTTCACCTACTACGTGAAGGGCACGGCGAAGGAGATACCGGCCCACCTCACCGGCACCGGCGAATACTTCGCTACAATGGATGTAGGGATCACGCAGATCCTCAAAGACTTCACCGGTTCGGACGAGGAAGGCGCATACATCATCTCCGGCATCACGTTCCACAATCCCTGGCCCACCGGAGGCCGACCCGCCCAGACCCAGTAGCCTGATGCAGAACCCCTTCATTCGCCGCCTCTGTGCACCCCTGCCCACTTTCGCCCTGACGTGCGCCGCGCTCACCCTCGTCTTCGGCGCATGCGTCTCCACGGACACTCCCACCCCGACACCTGCCGAGGCGCGCGTCCCCGTGCCCGGAGCGACACCGACACCCACGGCTGCGGTATCGGCGCTCGTGCCATCGGCATCACCCACGCCAACCGCTGCGGTGTCGGGCCTCGTCCCGTCAGCATCCCCCACGCCGACTGCAGCCGTGTCCGCGCTGCTTGCGACTCCAACGCCCACGCTCGACCCCAACGTCGTCCGCAACGCGTACGGGGTCGCGGCCGATGACAACTACGAGGAAGGCCTCAGCATCTACACTCCGATCTGGGAGACCGACTTCCGTTTCCACACCGTCCCGTACCGCGAGGTCGTCTCCGGCGGCGTGGGACGCGACGGCATCCCACCCATCGACGACCCAACGTTCGTCTCCGTAGCCGACGCCGGGGAGTGGCTCTCGGACGCGGAACCCGTCATCGCCTTGGAGGTGAACGGCGAGGCCAAAGCGTACCCGCTGCAGGTCCTCCTCTGGCACGAGATCGTCAACGACGAACTCGGAGGCACACCGGTCACCGTCACTTACTGCCCGCTCTGCAACTCGGCTGTCGTGTTCGACCGCACGCTCGACGGCACGGTCTACGACTTCGGTGTCTCCGGCAACCTGCGCAACAGCGACCTCGTCATGTGGGACCGGCAGACGCAGAGCTGGTGGCAGCAACTCACCGGCGAGGGCATCGCCGGCGAACTTGCGGGGGCGCAGCTCCGGTTCGTGCCCGCGCAGATCGTCTCGTGGGCCGCATTCCGCGACGAATACGCGGACGGGCTGGTGCTGGACCGGCCAGGGTTCAGCCGCGCCTACGGGCGCAATCCCTACCCCTACTACGACAACCTGGACTCGTATCCGTTCCTCTTCTACGGCGACGCCGACCCGCGTCTCCCGCCCAAGGAGCGCGTCGCTGCCGTCGAGATCAACGGCGATGCTGCCGCCTTCCCGTACTCCGTACTCGCCAGGGAGCGCGTGGTTCATTCCGAGGTGGGAGGAGAGGAGCTTGTCGTCTTCTTCGAGTTCGGCACCGGCACCGCGCTGGGCAGCGGGACTATCGCAGACGCCGCCGACGTGGGGGCGACGGGCGTCTTCCGTCCTGTGTTGGACGGCGACAGGTTGACGTTCGCTTTCGATGGCAACGGGATAACGGACGAAGGCACCGGCAGCAGGTGGAACGTGCTGGGCAGAGCGGCGAGCGGCCCGCTCGCGGGGCGGCAACTCGAACGCCTGAACGCCCAGGACCACCTCTGGTTCGCCTGGGCAGCCTTCAAACCGCACACGACGGTCTACGGCAAGGGTTGAGGGGACAGGGGCTAGTTTCTCCCGCCCCCGAACAGGTTGCTGAAGAAGCGCGCGATGCGCTGCAGGAACCCCGGCATCGAACTGTTGGACTCGCTGGAGTCCAGCGCCCCCTGGAGGATCTGGTCGAGCGACTGCGATACGACGCTCTCGCCGCCGGTGAGGCCGGTCGCCACCACCGTGACGCGTACCTCGTCCTCCATGTTCTGGTCCGTGATCATGCCGAAGATGATGTTGGCGTGCGGGTCCACGAGGCCCTTGATGATGTCGGATGCCTCGTACACCTCTTGCAGCGTCACGTCCGGGCCGTACGTGATGTTCAGCAGCACCCGGGTCGCGCCTTCCACCGGAACGTGGAGGAGCGGGCTTGCCATCGCCGCACGGGCTGCCTCGTACGCCCTGTCCCGGCCTCGTCCGTGGCCTATCGCCATCCACGCGGAGCCTGCCCCGGCCATCACCGCTCGGATGTCCGCGAAGTCCAGGTTGATGTCGCCGGCCACCATCACCAATTCGGAGATCGACTGCACGCCCTGGCGGAGGACGTCGTCGGCGATACGGAAGGCGTTCTCGGCGGTCATGCGCTCGTCGGATACCGCGTACAGCCGGTCGTTCGGGATCAGGATCAGCGTGTCGACGTGCTCGCGCAGGCGAGCGATGCCTTCGTCTGCCTGCACGGAGCGCTGCTGTCCCTCGAAACCGAACGGTTTGGTGACGACGGCGATGGTGAGCGCGCCGACCTCCTTGGCGATCTCCGCCACGACAGGCGCGGCGCCTGTTCCCGTGCCGCCGCCCATGCCCGCGGCCACGAACACGAGGTCCGTGCCGCTGAGCAGGTCGTACAGGTCCTCGCGGGACTCCTCCGCCGCTTCACGCCCCAGCTCGGGGTTGCCGCCCACGCCGAGTCCCCGGGTGAGCCGGTCGCCGATGCGCACCTTCCTCGGAACGTCCAGCCGGATAAGGTGCTGGGCGTCCGTGTTGACTGCGATGTATTCGACGCCTGGAACGCGCTGCTGGTACATCCGCCGCACCGCGTTGGAGCCGCCGCCGCCCACGCCGACCACCTTGATGCTCGCCACGCCGAGCGTCTGGCCGAGGCCCAGCGCCACCTTGCCGGACGGGTCGTCGTCTGACTCGGCCCACAGCTCGTCCGGGTCCAACTCCGCCTCGGCTTCATCCGCATATGCGCGCCGGACGAGCACTTCCCGGCCTTCCAGCAGGCGCATCAGGCGGACCCACAGCGGGGACGGCACCTCCGACGGCTTGAGGAGGCCCACCTCCAACATGAGGATGTCCTCGTAGGGGAGTTCCAGTTCGTCGGAAAGCTCACGGATGCTGTAGCCCTGCCGGTAGCGCATCAGCCGGAGATACGAACCGAACTGCCGCATCTCGGTCGTTATCCGCCCCGAGAGGGTGAGCCAGCGCTCGCCGGCTCCCATGGCGAAACGCACCCAGGGCCCCTTCCCTGAGCGGAAGGTAGTGGTAGGACGTTGTGTCACGAAGGCCGCTCCTCGGCGAACTGTGCCAGTATCCCGGCCGTCTCCCGCTGGCTCAATCCGGCCTGTTCGCAGTACATGCGGAACCGCTCCTTGGCGCGGTTCAGGCGTATCGTGATCGCACGGTCGCTCGGCGCGTCCAGCATCACCGCCATCTCGTCAGGCGTCCGGTTCAACTGGTAGCGCAGGCGCAGGGCGAAGGCGTCCCGGGGGAACTCTCCCTCGAAGCGCTGCCACAGCTCCGCGTTCTCCTCGAAGACCGACGACGCGCCCTCTCCGCTCTCTGCCGCCTCCTGCCTGGAACGCGCGGTTGCCTCCTCGCTCTCCCGTGCCTTGGCTTCCTTGTCCGCAGCGCTCCAGAGCTCCTTGAAGCGCACCTCCACCGCGTTCACGTACCACTCCCGGATGTTCCGGGGGCTGCCCATCGTGGACACGCGGGAGAGCATCTGCAGCAGTGCGTCTGCCGCAGCGTCCGTGCGGTACTCGACAGGGATCTCGTCGATGCCCCAGACGTCGGGTTCACGGTAGATGCGCTCAGCGAGTTCGGCCGTGAGGTTCCGCACCTCCCGTATCCCGCTCTCGCGGCGTATACGGTCCTGAGGTCCGTCTCCCTGCTCGTGAAGGATCACCTGGAGACGCCTGATGATCTCCTCGTCGGACTGGTAGTAGTGGCCTGTGCTCATGCGGTTCCTGTTTCTGTGCGCAGAGTCCGCATTACATCATACCCTATCGAGCAATCCTCGGACTCCCGCCGACGCCTGCACGAATCGACAACCTTACGGTGACGGATCGCTTCCATCCTTCGCGGCGATGCGCTGTTCAGAGTAGATGAGGACTTGTTGACCGCTGGCCCTTGCCTTGTCATGTTGAGCGGAGCTGAAGGCGGAGCCTGAAGCGCAGTCGAAATATCTCTCGGGGGAACGTTCGTCTACGGCGGGATGCGCCCCGAGAGGATTCTGCGCGCTAAAGCGCGGGGCTCCGCCCTGGCGCCGACGGCTTCGCTCGGAATGACAACTCCCGAAGCCTGAATGGTTACCGCGGCGATGCGCTGTTTTGCCCGCATGTGCGGGCGATGGTAGGATTCCTCAAGTGCGGCGCAGGCCGCGCGCGGGGATGTGATGACCGCTGAGAAGACCACCAACAAGGCGCTGGAAGAGCTCCGGCGCCGCAAAGAGAAGATCGGTTCGTCGGAAGGGGACGCGCGTGCGGAACAGCAGCACGCACGCGGCAAACTGACCGCCCGCGAGCGCATCGAACTGCTCGTGGACCCCGGCTCGTTCGAGGAGCTGGGCTCCTTCGTCACCCATCGCTCCAGCGAGTTCGGCGCGGCGGACAAGAAGTTCCCCGGCGACTCCGTCATCACCGGCTACGGCAAGATCACCGGCCGCACCGCGTACATCTACTCCCAGGACTTCACCGTCTTCGGCGGCTCGCTCTCGGAGGTCGCCGCCGAGAAGATATGCAAGGTGATGGACCTCGCCATGCGGAACGGGGCGCCCATCATCGGCATATCGGACTCGGGCGGCGCGCGCATCCAGGAGGGCGTCGTCAGCCTCGCGGGCTACGGCGAGATCTTCATGCGCAACACCCTCGCCTCCGGCGTCGTCCCGCAGATATCCGCCATCCTCGGCCCGTCCGCGGGCGGAGCGGTCTACTCCCCGGCCATCACCGACTTCACCCTCATGGTGCGGGGCATCTCCCAGATGTTCATCACCGGGCCGGACGTCATCAAGGCCGTCACCGGCGAAGAGATCACGCACGAGGCCCTCGGCGGCGCGGACACCCACGCCACCCTCTCCGGCGTCTCCCACTTCACCCTCGACTCCGAGGAGGAGTGCATGGAGACCATCCGCTTCCTCCTCAGCTTCATCCCGCTCAACAACCTGGACGACCCGCCCACGGGCGATATGGACGACCCGGCAGACCGCGCCGACGAGGAGCTGCGCGACATCGTGCCGCAGGAGTCCGCCCGCTCCTACGACATGCTGGAGGTCATCGGACGCGTCGTCGATCACGGCGAGTTCCTCAACATCCAGCACGAGTTCGCGCCCAACATGATTATCGGGTTCGGACGGCTCAACGGCCGCAGCGTCGGCATCGTGGCGCAGCAGCCCGCCTACCTCGCAGGCGTCATCGACATCCACGCCTCCGTCAAGGCGGCGCGCTTCGTCCGCTTCTGCGACGCC
Organism: Dehalococcoidia bacterium; assembly: GCA_965116305.1. Taxonomy (GTDB): domain Bacteria; phylum Chloroflexota; class Dehalococcoidia; order Lucifugimonadales; family Australimonadaceae; genus Bin16. Next base: position 1,912,986 of record OZ220673.1, read on the forward strand.
TTCAACATCCCCATCATCACGTTCGCGGACGTGCCGGGCTACATGCCGGGGCAGGACCAGGAGCACCGGGGCATCATCCGGCAGGGAGCGAAGCTGCTCTACGCCTACGCCGAGGCCACCGTCCCCAAGATCACCGTCGTCACCCGCAAGGCCTACGGCGGCGCCTACGTCGTCATGGGCAGCAAGCACCTCCGCACGGACATCAACCTCGCGTGGCCGTCCGCCGAGATCGCCGTCATGGGGCCGGACGCGGCCGTCAACATCATCCACCGCCGCCAGCTCGCGGACGCCAAGGACCCTGAGACGACCCGTGCGGAGCTCATCGAGGAGTACCGCGACAGCTTCGCCAACCCCTACCAGGCGGCAGAGCGAGGCTTCATAGACGACGTGATAGACCCGGCGCAGACCCGCCCCCGCCTCATCCACGCGCTCGACGCCCTCCAGAACAAGCGCGACACCCTGCCGCCCAAGAAGCACGGCAACATCCCGCTCTAGCACCCCGCCGCCACGAACCTGCCGGACGCTCTTATGAAATTCCTGGTCAGCCACGAGGTCCTCTACAGGACGACCGTCGAAGCCTCCAACGAGAAGGAGGCCGCCGACGCTGCCGAAGACCTCCCCTACGAGGAGTGGGACAGCAGCACCACCACCCGCGAGGACGTCGTTCCGCTGGAGGAGTCGCCTCTCAACCCCATGGCGGGGGGATAGCTCCGTCGTACCTGCGGAAGCAGGACATCGGCCTCTCTCCTACTAGCTGTGAGAGCGACGAACCGCAAGGGTGTGGACGGGTGTGGCTCGGTCTTGGCGCCCCGCCGACACCGGGGGCGCACTGCAGACCGTAACGTCCTGGGGCGTCTACCTGCCCCAGGAACCGCCGCTCCGCGAGCCGCGGTCTTCCCGAGGCCTGGCCTCGTTGATATTGAGGGCACGGCCGTGGAGGTCCGAGCCGTTCAGGGCACGGATGGCCTGCTCCGCCGCGCTGTCATCCATCTCGACGAAACCGAACCCACGCGATCGCATGGTGTCCCGGTCCGTGATGACCTGCGCGCTGGCGACCTCGCCGTAGGGGGCGAAGGTGTCTCGCAGGTCGTTGTCGCTCGTGCTGAAACTGAGGTTTCCGACGAATATCTTCATGTGGCGCTCCTTGGAGTCAGATTTGCCCGTTTGACTTGGAAGCGCCAGCAGGAGCCTGGCGTGTCGGACCGAGGAACAGAACGGCAACTCACAAAATCTACAGGTGCCGCTATCTTACCACGTTCCGGTGATACCGGCTTCTTCCGCGGTCGCACCCCCGCAGCGTACGCTGGCTGCCCGACGCTGCCGAAGACCTCCCCTACGAGGAGTGGGACAGCAGCACCACTACCCGCGAGGACGTCGTTCCGCTGGAGGAGTCGCCTCTCAACCCTATGGCGGGGAGCTGAGGCTCACCAACCGTCGACGCCGTACCGCCTGAAGGTCACGAGCAGCCAGACTGCGATCGCCACGGTGACGACGGCCGCGAACACCAGTGCGCCTTGTACCCCGATCACTTGCGCTATGCCTCCCGCGAGGAAGGCGGCCAGACCCTCGAGCCCGCGCGTCACCTGCGTAAGGCTGCCCACTCGCCCTCTGTATTCCGGGTCGACGGCCAACTGCATGTATCCGTCACTGACGGCCTTACTCGCCGGCGACGTCGCGCCCATGAAGGCGAATGCGCCCACGGCTACCGCAAGGGACGGCGAGAAGGCGAAAACCGCCATCCCCACGCCCATCGCCATCCCGCCCGCGACCAGCGCAGTCAATGAGCCGACGCGTCCCCTCAGCGCAAGCAGCAGGACCGGACCGACGAGTCCGCCGGCAGCCCCACCGGCCAGGATCGCGCCAACCCCGGTCGCCCCGGCGTTGAGCAACTCGCCGCTGACGACCGGGACCAGGGGATACGCGAACCCGAACAGCGCAAGCGTCGAGGTTGCGAAGAGCATGCGCAGGATCCCCGGCTGCGCCCGCACGTAACCCAGGCCCTCGCCGATGCTCCGCAGGAACGGTGGCCTCGAGGCGGGGTCTACGGCACGTCGCGGCGTCGAGACGCGGAAGACGAGGAAGGTCATCATCGAATAGAGACCGCACTGGACCGTGAACGCGACCTCCGGCCCGTACGTGCTGATGAGTACCCCGACTATCGCGGGCATGGTGAGATGACCAAGCTCGAACGTCGTTCTGTCGACGGCGAGGGCGTCCACCACACGCGAGCGGCTCACCGAGTCCGCATAGATCGCCCGCCGGGCCGTCGGGCCGAACGTGAACCCGACGCCCACGAGGAACATGTAGACCAGCATGTGGCCGAGTCCCACGTTCCCCAGGTAGAGGAGACTCGTGAACCCGAACGACAGCGCTGTGTACCAGAGGGCATAGAGCCTGAGGATCAATGGGCGATGGAAACGATCGTTGACCGCTCCCGCGATCAGGCCTACGCAGAGCATCGTCAACGGGCGGAGTCCGAGGACCGCGCCGACTGCCAGGGGAGACCCTGTGGTCTCGTAGGCCAGCCATCCGAGCGCCACGCCGTAGACGTTGTTGCCGGCCGCGTTGAACAGCGTCGCAGTCGCGAGCGGTTTGACGTTGGGCTCGCTGATGACGCCGAATCTTCGGCTCTGCCGGACGAACTTCATGCTCCCCCAGGGACACGCCAAGGCTTGACTCACTGGGGCGGAAGCGAAGAGATTGTCGTTTGCCGCGCGACGTGGAGGGCAGGGATTCGTTCCTCTACTGGCCGAAGGCCAAGCCGAGAGTCCGACTCGAATTGTACAGGAGGCGCCGTCCCCGGTGTTCGGGGACCCGTAGCCGGCGATCGAGCGGAAGCCTTGTACCACGCCGGACGCCGGACTAGCATGAGCCGTTCCTATGGCACTCTTCGACCTCACCGGCCACGTCGCCATCGTCACCGGCGCCAACCACGGCATCGGTGCTGCGACCGCGCGTGCGCTGTCGGAGTGCGGCGCCCGCGTCCTCGTGACCTATCTTCGGCTCGCTGACGTGGACGGCCCCGGCATGCCCGAGGCATACAGCCGGGGCCGCTCCTCCGATGCCGAAGAGGTCGTCGCCCACATCCGGGCGAAGGGCGGGCTGGCGACGGCGGTGGAGGCCGACCTGGCTGACCCGGACACCCCGAGACGCCTGTTCGACGTTGCAGAGGCCGAGCTCGGGCCGGTCGACATCCTCGTCAACAACGCTTCCGGTTGGCTGGCCGACACTTTCACGGCCAGGGCCCGGGACAGGTACGACCGACTTCTTCTGCAGGTCTCCGCTGAGACGTTCGAACGGCAGTTCTCCGTAGACGCCCGCGGCGGAGCCGCCATGATTGCCGAGTTCGCGAGGCGCCACTCTGAGAGGGACGCCACCTGGGGCCGGATCGTCAGCCTGGCGTCGGGTAGCCCGGAGGGGTTCCCCGGCGAGGTCTCCTATGGGGCCGCCAAGGCCGCCCTCGAGAACTTCACCATGTCGGCGGCGTTCGAGCTTGCCCGCCTGGGGATCACCGCCAACGTGGTCCACCCACCGGTTACGGACACCGGTTGGGTGACCGACGAGGTGAGGCGCTTCGTGCGGGAGAGCACGGACCACTTCAACGTCGCCGGGCCGGAAGAGGTCGCCGGCGTCATCGCCTATCTGGCTTCGGACGATGCGCGCCTCATCACCGGCAACGTGGTGCGCCTGCGCTGAATGGGCGATCTCAACTGCTGACACCCGCCCCTTATGCAGTCGCCCCCGCAACCCTTACGCTGGTTGCATGATTGTTCCCCCATCCCGTCCCCGGCCCGATGCAACACGATGCAACTGAATGAACACCGACGAGCCGCCCAACTTTTGAAATCTTTGAACACCTTGTTCAGTTTTCGCGGGAAGCAGGCCGTGGCCTTGCGCACAGCAGCACAAGGTGTCCAAGGTGTCCAAATAGAGCACCCGGTTTACTCGTAGCGCCGGCAACAAGGTGTCCAGATTCCGGGGCCGTTTGGACACCTTGTTCAGGTCAGCCCTGCCGCGCTTGCCCGCCACGCCTGCTCCTCCGTATAATCGCCGCGCTCGACCGGAACGGCGCGAGACCGGCGGGCGTGTGTAGCAACGACCCCCGTGAGCCTCCGGCGGCAACGCCTGCGCATGCAGACAGGCGCGCGGGAAACGGCCTATCGCAACAGAAGGAGGTGTCGGTTTGGCCGACAACAGCGTTATCGAAAGGGCGAAAGAGCATTTCGGCGGGCTGGTGGAGCAGCAGTTGGAGCGCGTGGAGCGGCTGAAGCAGGCCCCCGCGCCCACCGACTACTCGAAGATCAGCCCCATCGTCATCGGCATGCTGGGGGGCGACGGCATCGGCCCCACCATCACCTACGAGTCGCAGCGTGTCCTCGAGCAACTCCTGGACGACGAGGTGAAGAACGGCAAGGTGCAGTTCCGCAACATCGAGGGGCTCACCATCGAGAACCGCGCCGAGAAGCTCCAGTCCATCCCGGACGACGTCCTCGCCGAGATCAAGGAGTGCCACGTCACGCTCAAGGGCCCGACCCACACCCCGGAGAAGGGCGACGGCTGGCCGAACATCGAGAGCGCGAACGTCTCCATGCGCAAGGCGCTGGACCTCTTCGCCAACGTCCGGCCCGTCCGCATCCCCGCCGAGAACATCGACTGGACGTTCTTCCGTGAGAACACGGAGGACATGTACGCCCTCGGCTCCAACGGCATCAACATCACCGACGACCTCGCCATGGACTTCCGCGTCATCACCACCCAGGGCTCCCGCCGCATCATCGACGCGGCCTTCGCCCACGCGAAGAAGACCGGGAAGGAGCGCGTCACCATCGTCACCAAGGCCAACATCGTCAAGACGACGGACGGCAAGTTCCTCGACGTCGCCCGCGAGGTCGCCGAGAACTACCCCGGCATCTCCTGGGACGCTTGGTACATCGACATCATGACCGCCAAGCTCATCGACACGGCGCGGCGCAGCGACTTCCAGGTGCTCGCCCTCCCCAACATGTACGGCGACATCCTCACCGACGAGGCGGCGCAGATACAGGGCGGCGTCGGCACCGCGGGCTCGGCCAACATCGGCACGACCAGCGCGATGTTCGAGGCCATCCACGGCAGCGCTCCCCGCATGGTGACGGAGGGCCGCGCCCAGTACGCCGACCCCAGTTCCATGATTCGCGCAGGCGCGATGCTGCTGGAGCACATCGGCTTCCCCGCAGTCGCCGAAAAGGTGAACATGGCGCTGGACGTCTGCGGCCAGTACGAGCGCAAGGCCGTCACCACGGGCCGCGACACCGGCGCGACGACCGGCGAGTTCGGCGACTACGTCGTCGACACGGTCAGCGACTCCGGCCTCAAGAGCAAGTGGGAAGGCTACGTCTACGCGAACTAGACCCCACGCATCACCGGCATCTCATCCCCTCTCCCTACAAGGGGAGAGGGCTGGGGTGAGGGTACTCCGGGGTGGTGCCGTGCATGGGACTTGTAGAACACCGAGGGGAACAGGCAGATGGCACGCAAGAAAGTAACCGTCGTCGGCGCGGGTAACGTCGGCGCAACCACCGCGCAGCGTCTCTTCGAGCGCGGCTACATGGACGTCGTCCTCGTGGATGTCGTCGAGGACATGCCGCAGGGGAAAGCGCTGGACCTTGCCCAGTCCGGCCCGGTGCTGGGCGTCGACGGCTCCATCGTGGGCACGAACGGCTACGAGGAGACCGTGGACTCGGACGTGGTCGTCATCACGGCGGGCATCGCCCGCAAGCCGGGCATGAGCAGGGACGACCTGCTCTTCACGAACATGAAGATCGTGGGGTCGGTGGTGTCGGAAGTGGTGCCCCGCTCCCCGAACGCGGTCATCGTCGTCGTCTCCAACCCGCTGGACGCGATGGTGCAGCACGCCTACTCGATCGCCTCCGGCATGGGCTTCCCCAAGAACCGCGTCGTCGGCATGGCCGGCGTGCTGGACACCGCGCGCTTCCGCACGTTCCTCGCGTGGGAACTCGGCGTTTCGGTGAAGGACGTGCAGGCGTACGTGCTCGGCGGACACGGCGACCAGATGGTGCCGCTCACCCAGTACACCACGGTCGGCGGCGTCTCTATCAGCAAACTGCTGGACGCGGAGGCGCTCGACCGCATCATCAAGCGCACGCAGGGCGGCGGCGGCGAGATCGTCGCCCTGCTCAAGACCGGCAGCGCCTTCTACGCGCCATCCGCGGCATCCGCGGAGATGGTGGACGCTATCCTGCTGGACCAGAAGCGTCTGCTGCCGTGCGCCGCCCTCCTCGAGGGTGAGTACGGCATCGACGGCATATACATGGGTGTGCCGGTCATCCTCGGCGCGGGCGGCGTCGAGCGGGTCGTCGAACTCGATCTCACCGCTGACGAGAAGGCGCTGCTCGACAAGTCCGCCGACGCGGTGCGCGAGCTCGTTGACGTGATGGCCAACGCGCCCGCTGGTTGACCCCGTGGCGGACCGCATCATCCCGCTGGAGCCCGTCAGCAGCGGCGGCCCGGAAGGTCCCGCCGCCTTCACCGACGTTGTCGTCGTCTTCTACCTGGAGGGGCTGCCGCAGCACGACCACGACGGGGAAGCATTCTTCGACAGCGGCCCGCTCTCCGAGGCCACGGTGGCTGCGTTCGCGCTTGGGTGCGCGGTCGGCGTGGACTTCCCCGACCGTATCGAACCGATGCTGGAGCAAACGCACCCGAACGTCGTGGAGCACATCGTCGCGGAGTGCCGCGAGCCGCTGGAGCAGCAGGCCGACGCCGCGCGGCGCTCCACCGAGCCGCTGGAGCCCGAGGACTTCATCGACGACTTGCTGCAGGCGCTCGAAGAGGCCGAGCATGCCGACCTCGAAACGGCGCAGAATGCGCTGAGCATGAGCTTCGAGTACGGCCTCATCCTCGCGCACGTCCGCCGGTCAGCCGCGCTCGTGCTCCGCAACGCGTTCAACCGGTCCCAGGAAGAGGCGGTGCGGGAGCTCGATGAAGAGGAGCCGGACGAGGAGGACATGCCTCCCGGTCCGGCCCCGTTCGAGTCGCTGCAGGAGTTCGCGGCTGAGATCATGGCCGCCTACGAGGCGGACATCGGCTTCGCCAGCGCCTGACCGGACGGCCCCCGGTAAGTCGCGCTCATGCCGAGTCCTAATTCAGCGACGGGCCGATATACCGCTCGTACCACCCGGAGGCGAAGATGAAGTCGTCGCGCTTCACCGCCCACGTGTGCTTCATCTCCTGATTGCCGGTAGCCACGTTCAGAAACACGTAGCTCACCCAGCCGCCGTCCTCGTCCACGCCCAGCAGGTCGTCGCCGTAGAAGTAGCCCGTGGCGTCGACCCGCAGGCTCGGGTCGCGCCCGCGTATCTCCTCGCGAGGGTGCCCTATCGTGTAGCCGTTCTCGTCGATGATGATGCCGTACCACGGCCCATCCACGCTCCCGGGCGAGTTGTAGTAGGCGAGCGTCTCTTCCAGTCCCACGGTCTCGTACAGGTCCAGGGCGTTCTTCACGTAGGCAACCGTGTAGGCTTCCCGGTCGGACTTCGCGGGCCCGCGCTCGTACCAGCCGGAGCCGAACAGCAGCCCGTCGTGGATGACCACCCAGGAGTGCTTGGACTGGATCCCGCCGATAGCGGGATTGGGATAGCTGTAGGTTGTCCATGCGCCACCCTCGGAAGCAGCGGCAACAACCGCCTTCCCCGCGGGGTAGCCGTCCGGGGCATAGATGTCGCCGGTGTGCATCCCGCGGTTCTCCGGAACGGTGGCGTGAGCGAGCATCACCTCGTTCTCGTCGGCGATGAACACGTACCATTCCCCGTCCACGCTCTCGGGCGAGTTGTAGTACGCGACCGTGGAGTCCAAGCCATCACGCTCGTAGCGGTCGATCGCTTCCTGGACGAAGGCGACCGTGTAGGCGGCGGAGTCCGACTTACTCAACGTCAACGAAGGGCCGATGTAGCGCTCGTACCAGCCGGAACCGAAGAGGAGACCGTCGCGCTTCACGGCCCAGGTGTGCTTCATCTCCTCCTGCCCCGTGGCGGGATTCAGGAAGACGTAGGTCACCCAGCCGCCGTCCTCATCCACGCCCAGCAGGTCGTCGCCGTAGAAGTAGCCGGCTGCGTCGATGCGCAGGCTCGGGTCACGCCCCCGGAGTTCCTCGCGCGGATGGCCGATCGTGTAGCCGTTCTCGTCGATGATGAAGCCGTACCACGGCCCATCCACGCTCTCCTGGGAGTTGGAGTAGGCGAGCGTGGCGTCGAGGCCTTCCTCCTCGTAGCGGCGCACCAGTTCATCCACGTATGCCACCGTGTAGGCGGCGCGGTCTGCCTTCGTTGGAGCGGGTTCTTCGGAGCCGTTGCTCGTCAACGCGAAGACCGCCACCGCCAGGGCCAGGACGGCGACAACGACGGATACGCCTGTGATCACCTTCGACATCGCTTGCCTCCTCTCTTCCTCCCCACAAGTACGTCAGCAACCGCTACAGCGCTACGCGTGAACGCTGGCCTTCTCCAGCAGCGGTTTCGTGCTGATGATGTGCTGGCCCATGCCAAGTTGCTTCGCCGAGAGGCCCATCGCAAGGCCGATCATCTGCGGCAGGTGGAGGATGGGCATGTTGATCTTCTCGCCGCGCTGGGCGGACGCCTTGGGCTGCTGACCGTCCAGGTTGAGGTGGCAGAGCGGGCACGGCGTCACCATCGTGTCGGCACCGTGCTCCCGGGCGCTCGTCGTGTGGTTCGCGACCATCCGCATGGAGTTGCGCTCGTTGATGAGCATGATTGGAAAACCGCAACACTTGGTGCGTCCGGGGAAGTTCACCGGCTCCGCGCCGCAGGCCTCGATGATCTGCTCGAGGTAGTGCTCACGTCCGGGGTTCTCGTCGAAACCAAGCGCCCACGACGGGCGGAGGATGTAGCAGCCGTAGAACGGCGCGACCTTCAGCTCCCGCAGCGGGTTGCGCACGAGGTTCTTGAACGCATCCAGCCCCACCTCTTCGACGAGCACCCAGGCAAGGTGCTTGATGACCACCCGTCCGGTGTATTCCAGGCCTTCGTACCGCAGTTCCCGGTTGACGTCGGCGAGGTAGTCCGGGTCTGCGAGCAGGCGGTGGTTTGCCTGCGCCATGACGCCCTGGCAGGTCGAGCAGATGTTGAGGATGGTCGTCAGTCCCATCCGCTCGGCCATAGCGAACGTGCGGGCATTGAGCGTGTCGCCGAGCTTCTGACCCTTCTCCTGCAGAACGCCGGCGCCGGTGCAGGCCGCGCCGTGTATCTCCTCCAGTTCTAGACCGAGTTCCCCGGCGATGGCCATGGTGGACGTGTACAGCTCGGGTGTTCCCCCGCGCGATACGCATCCGGGATAGAAAGCGTACTTCATCATCACTCCTTGGCCGCTTCGGCGCGTTCGAAGATGCGGCGCACGTTCTCATGTCCGGGGCGCTTGTGGTGGAACGGCGCGGGCAGCGGGAACTTGCGCCTGCGCAGCGCGCGGATGCCCAACGGCGCCTCGCTCAACAGTTTCGGCACGTTGAACTTGCCCCACGAGTCCACCGCGAGCATCGCCTCGTCCAGCCAGCCCGTCCGCGCGACCGACTTCGTGAACGACTCGACGTGCCGCGCTCCCGGCGTGCTCGGCGCGCCGGACGCCATCACTTCCTCACGCAATTCCATGATACGGTCCATCGGCGCGACGCCCTTCGGACAGACCTCGACGCACATGTAGCAGCGTGTGCAGTCCCACACGCCGCCGTACTCGTTAAGCGTGCTCAGGCGCTGCTTGCCCTGGTCGTCCCGTGGGTCGGCGACGAACCGGTAGGACTTCGCCAGCGCCGCAGGGCCGAGGAAGTTCTGGTCCACTTCCAGTGCCGTACAGTCGGACACGCACGCACCGCACATGATGCAGCCCATCGGCGTGAGCAGGTTCAGCATGGACTCGTTGGAGGCGATGAACTCCTCTTCCGGCTCCTGGTCCGGCTGGAGATACGGCTCCACTGCGCGCACCTTGCCCCAGAACAGTTGGAGGTCAATCACGAGGTCCTTCACGACCCGCTGATTGCCCATCGGCTCGATCTTCACCTCGCCGCCGTCGTCCACGACGGAACTGAGGCGGGTATTGCAGGCGAGGCGTGCCCGGTCGTTCACGCGCATCGCGCACGAGCCGCAGATGGCCGCGCGGCACGAGCAGCGCAGTGCGAGGCTGGGGTCTATCTCCTCGCGCACCTTGACGAGCGCGTCGAGCACTGAGAAGTGCTCCGGCACGTCAACGTCGTAGTCCTGCAGATGGGGCTGATCGGAACTCTCAGGGTCGTACCGCTGAACCCGTATCTTCGCTTGCATGTGGTCTCGTCTTCTCCTCTATCGTGAAGCAGGTGCCGGAACCAGCCAGTACGTCAGCGACAAGAGCCCGCTGCAGAGCCGCTCCAGCTCATAAGCACCTAGTAGACCCTCGCCTGCGGCTCCCACCGCGTCACCGCGACGGGCAGCGTTCCAACCTCGGTGCCACCGTCACTGAGGCGCGCAGTAGTGTGCTTCAGCCAGTCCGTGTCGTTGCGCTCCGGGATGTCCCGACGGAAGTGCGCTCCCCGGCTCTCCTTGCGGAGCAGGCCGGACGCCGCGATCGTCTCCGACACGTCCAGCATGTAGCCGAGCTCCATGTGAAAGATGAGGTCCGTGTTGTAGACACTGCCCTTGTGCTTCACCGGCAGGGACGCGTACCGCTCTTTGAGCAGATGGATGTTGCTGAGCGCGGTCTGCATCCCCTCTTCCGTGCGGAAGACGGCGAGGTGCTCGTTCATCACCTGGCCCATACGTAGCCGCAGCGCCGCCGTCATCTCGCCGTTGTCCGGACGGTCCATCAGCGCCTTGATACGGCCCTCGGCTTCCTTCAGGTGCGATTCGGAGACGGTGAAGTCCGGCGTCTCCTGAGCGTAAGCCGTCGCAACCTCGCCGGAGCGCTTCCCGAAGACGACCGTCTCCAGCAGCGAGTTCGCGCCGAGACGATTGCCGCCGTGCACGCTGACGCAAGCCGTTTCGCCTGCCGCGAACAGGCCGCGCGGGCCGTCCCAACCGGCGCTGCCGGTGATGTCCCACGCACGGGTGTCCACGTCCGTCTTGATGCCGCCCATGATGTAGTGCTGTCCCGGTCGGATGGGCACTGGCTCGTCCACCATGTCGACGCCCGCGTAGTCCCGCGCAGCCTCGTGGATGTACTTCAGCTTCGTGAGGATCAGTTCACGTCCGAGGTGGCGCAGGTCCAGTAGCACGCAGCCGTCCACGCCGCGCCCCTCCTCGATCTCCGTCTGCTCCGAGCGCGAGACGACGTCGCGAGAGGCGAGTTCCTTCATCTTGGGAGCGTAGTGCTCCATGAAGCGCTCGCCCTTCGAGTTGAGCAGGTACGCTCCTTCGCCGCGCGCGGCTTCCGAGAGGAGCACGCCGTTGCCCGCAAGCGTCGTCGGGTGGTACTGCACCATCTCCATGTCCAGCAGCGTCGCGCCCGCGCGGTACGCAAGCGCCATGCCGTCGCCGGTGCAGATGAGTGCGTTGGTGCTCGGTTCGAACGCTCGGCCAACCCCGCCTGCCGCGAGGATGACCGCTTTCGCGGTGATCGCTCGCAGCTTGCCAGTGAGCATCTCCATGGCGATGACGCCGCGGCACTGGCCGTCCTCCACGATGAGGTCGGTGACGAACCACTCCTCGTAGGAGCGGACACCCGCCTTGATGATCTGCTCGTACATGACGTGCAGGATCGCCTGGCCCGTGATGTCGGCAACGAAGAAGGTGCGCGCGTAGCTTGCGCCGCCGAACGCCCGTGTTCCCAGCCGTCCCTCGTCGTCGCGGTTGAAGATAACGCCCATGTGCTCCAGCGCGATGATCTCGCCCGGCGCCTCGATGCACATGTATTCGATGGCGTCCTGGTCTCCGAGGTAGTCGGAGCCTTTCACCGTGTCGAAGATATGGGAATCAACTGAGTCGTCTTCACCGCGGAGCGCTGCGTTGATGCCGCCCTGGGCCGCATTCGAGTGGCTCCGCACCGGGTGCACCTTGCTCATCATCGCCACGTTCGCACCCACCCGGTGCGCTGCAATCGCGGCTCTCATTCCTGCCAGCCCCGCCCCCACAACCAGAACGTCATGGTCAACCATGGATGTTGTTTTCACCTGCCTTGGGAATCTCGGAACGTCCTACCCACTATAGCAAAGCCGTCCTTCCACGAACAACGAGCGTCAGGCGCGCGACGCGAGCCAGGCTCCTGTTGTGTTCGCGTTCAGCTCCAGCCACTTCGTGTTGAGCCGGATGCTCTCCAACGACTGCTGGATGGAGCGCGCGGCGGACGGCGCGGGGTTCCTCTCGAAGAACTCACGCGTCTCCGCCTCGCGTTCCGCGCTGGCGAACCCGGCGGCGATGCCAACGAGGCGCATGATGGCGAACCCGCCCTTGCCGTAGCGCCGGTCGAGCTCGGCCCAGTTGTCCTGCACGAACTTCCACGTCTGCTCACGCCCATCAGGGCTTGCCCCCGCCTGGATGAGGACGATGGGGGTGTCCTGCGAGCGCACACGGTCGCTCAGCGCACTGTCCAGCAGGTCGGCGAGGAGCGCGCTGTCCCGAGTGCGGGTCAGCGCGCCGAGGATACGCACCTTCTCCTCGTGCAGGTCGGCGTCGTCGTAGAGGCGCCAGAGCGCATCGGCGACATCCCGTCCCGACTGCTGCGACGACAGCCCGAACGCGGCGGCGCGGATGTCGGGCACGAGGGTCTGTTCCCCGCTCGCGTGCTTGCGGAACCGCGTCAGCGCCTCGGCGAGTGTCGCCTCGTCCCCGTATCCCCCGAACTGGTTGATGACGATGCTGCGTCTGAGCGACTCCAGGTGTCCGTCGCCGGGCTGGGCGTCCCAGCCTACCTGCACCGCGATACGCGCGAACAGTGATTGCGCGTACCTGCGGAAGGCGTCAAGGTGTGGCGTGGACGCGAGGAGGTTCTCCAACCCACGCAGGTTCGCTGCGAGGTCTCCCCATACGATGGCGTCGGTCTCGCCGACGAACGACTCCGCCAGCTCCAGGAATACGGTCGCGGGAAGATGACCGGACTTCACGAGTGCGTAGGCGTCGTTCTGCAGGCCGAGACGGTCGACCGGCGGTAGCGCACCTGCAGCGATCGCATCACCGAGCCTGCGCCACTCCTCCTCGGTGTAGGCGACACGGAAGAACCCGGTCTGCCCCGCGTTGAGCTTCACCCAGTCCGTGCCTGCGCCGGTCGCGAATCGCGCGGCCTCGCCGGAGAGGACATGCTTCGAGGGCGCGCCGTTTCCGCCGTGTGCTACCGAGACGGGCACCGGCCAGAGCGCTGCGTCGGCTGTCTCGCCGAGCAGGTGGTCGTAGAGGAACCGGGACTGTGCGACATCAGCTTCCGCCTTCTCTGCGTCCCGCGCTATCTCCGTAGTGAGCACCGGGTAGCCGGTCTGCTTGATCCAGGCCTCCATCAGCGGAACGACCGGCACGCCGAGCCCGAGGCCTTCTGCCTCCGCCGCCGTGTTGATCGCGTCCCACAGGTGCGCTCCGCGCGCGTTGCTGTACGCGTGGTTACTCAGGTAGGCGTGCAGTCCCTTGCGGAAGGTCTCGGGCCCTACGTAGTCCTCCAGCATGCGGAGAACGGAGCCGCCTTTGCTGTAGCTGATGGCGTCGAACAGCTCGCGTATCTCCGCGGGGTCGTCCACGTTGGCCTCAATGGGGTGGGAGTTGCGCAGGCCGTCCAGCCCGAGCGCGGCGTTCGTGTCGTGGGAGACGAACTGCGTCCACATCTCCCACTCCGGGTAGAGGTGGTCGACCGTCTTGTCGCCCATCCACGAGGCGAACGACTCATTGAGCCAGAGGTCGTCCCACCACTCCATCGTCACGAGGTCGCCGAACCACATGTGCGCCATCTCGTGCGCGACGACTTCCAGTATCCGTTGTTTCGCCTGCGGCGCGGAGTTCTCCGGGTCGTACAACAACGCGGTCTCGCGGTAGGTGATGGCGCCCCAGTTCTCCATCGCGCCTGCGGCGAAGTCCGGCACGGCGATGTGGTCCATCTTCGCCAGCGGGTACGGGATGCCGAAGTAGTCGTTCATATAGCGGAGCGCAGCGATGCTGTTCTCCAGGGCGAATCGCCCCAGTTCCTCCTTGCCGCGCGTTGCCCAGACGCGCACAAGCGTGCCGTCTTCCGCGTTGCCCTGAACGCACGCCATGTCGCCCACGATGAACGCGAGCAGGTAGGTGGACATCGCGGGCGAGCGCTCGAACGTTACGGCCTTGCGTCCGTCCGACGCGGGTTCCGTGGAAGCGACAGGCATGTTGGATATGGCCTCCAACTCCTCCGGCACGACGAGCGTAACGTCATACGACGCCTTGACCGCGGGCTCGTCCCAGCAGGGGAACGCGCGCCGTGCGTCCGTCGCCTCGAACTGCGTTGTGGCGAGGCTCCGCTCGACGCCATCGCTGTCGACGTAGGTGCTGCGGTAGAAGCCCCGCAACTGATCGTTCAGTTCACCGGTGAAATCGAGGCGGAGGACGGCGCGTCCTGCCGGAAGCGGCGACGGGAAGCGCAGTATTACGCGTTCCTGCTCCTCGTCGTGCTCGATGGCGCTGGCCTCCGACTCCCCGCCTGCCGCTTCCGCGACGGCGCGGGAGACGTTCAGCTCGGATGCGTTCAGCGTCACCTCCGAGGTGGGCGACTCCACCGTCACCTCAACCTCCTCGTATCCCGTGAACGTGAACGCGGCGAGGTCGGGCTCCAGCGTCAGGCGGTAGTGCACCGGACGGACGTTCTCCGGCAGGCGTGTGGATGGCGTCGTGGTCATGGAAGAACCTCATGGGCTCCGGCGAACTCGGAGCGGAAGGTGGCACCCCCGGGGAGACTCGAACTCCCGCCACCGGCTCCGGAGGCCGGTGCTCTATCCACTGAGCTACGGGGGCATGCGCCAAGTATAGCCTACACTCGCGTCACCGGCGTATCGCCAAACATCGCGCCGCCGTGTATGCTTGTCTCGTGCGCTCCCCGGCGACGCCGCACTCGGCGGTTGCGCGGAAGCGCCTTACAAGCGCGTCGAAAACTATTGACCTGAGAGTATCGCCTTACTATGATTCATGACGGTTGTTCGTAAAGGACTTGATGGTGGTGGGCTTCAGACAGAAGAAGCTGACCCCCGGATGGCCACCTCGTACGATTCGGAAAGGGGGTTCGATGAACCGCTTCAGCCTCAAGAGCATGTCCCTGGTAATCCTCGTGGCAATCTTCGGCCTGCTGTTGGCCGCATGCACGGGCCCTGAAGGCCCTGCCGGTCCGCAAGGCCCCGCCGGTCCCGCTGGCCCTGCTGGCGCTGCTGGCGCTCAAGGTCCTGCCGGCGCTGCCGGCGCAGACGGCGCAGATGGTAATGACGGCGCGGACGGCGCTCCTGGCACACCCGGTGTCCCCGGTGTCCCCGGTGTCCCCGGCGTTGACGGCGACTCCTCTACCGCTGGCGTCACACTGGTGCGCAACAACTTCGCAGCCGACCTGCCCGTCAGCACGACCGCTGCGCTCACCGGCTTCGAAGAGGGCGAGAGCATCGAGGTAACCCTTATGGGCGAAGACGGCAGTTCGGTGTCCCTCGGCTCCGCAACGGCCAATGCCGGTGGAATGGCATCCGTGGATGTCAGGCACGACGGCCTGGGTGCAGGCATGTACTCGGTCGAGGCTGTCGGCGACGGCGGCGGCAAGGCGAGCACCGCGCTCTTCGTCAAGTAACCCCCAACGTAGAGCGAACAAGGCACAACAGAGAAGAGGCCCGGATGCGTCCGAGGCCTCTTCTTGTTGCGCTCTGCACAGATGGCTCTACCCGTAGGGTGCTGCGCGACGGCACTTAACGCAGCACGGCTCTTCAACCTGCACGAACGACACCACAGGTAGGAAGCACCCCACACCTGTAGGCACACGAAATCCCCTGCTATCAGACCGATAGAGAGTCGCTGATGAGAAGCGGTGAAGGCAGTTCTCCGGGCGCAGGGAGAGCGAGAGGTCTTACACGAACGGGCGGGACGTTCGAATCCCCTAGTCCGTATCCCCCGCTGACACCTCTACGGGAGCAGGCGCGACCTTAACGCGCTTCACGCGGCGGCCGATCGTCGTCATCACGCGGAGTTCCAACCCGCTCTCCACCACCAGGTCACCCACCGCGGGAACCTTGCCCAGACGACTGAACAGCAGACCGCCGACAGTGTCGAACCCGTCGGCCTCGACCGCAACGCCGAACGTCTCGCTGAAATCGTCGACCGGCATCTTTGCCTCGACGAGCGCGGCGTCGTCGGAGAGCCACTGTATGTCCGGCTGGCCCTTGTCGAACTCGTCCTCTATCTCCCCGACGATCTCCTCGATGAGATCCTCGACCGTAACGATGCCGACCGTGCTGCCGTACTCATCGACGACGATAGCCATGTGGATGCGGCGCGCCTGGAACTCGGTGAGCATCTCGTCCACCCGTTTGCTCTCCGGAACGAAGAAGGCGGGCCGCATGAGGTCGCGTAGCTGCTGGTCCTGAACGCCGGCCAAGGCGGCGGCGAGCAGGTCCCTGCTGTAGAGGATGCCGATGATGTTGTCCGGAACGTCCTCGTACACCGGCAAGCGGCTGTGGCCGCTGTCCAGCATCCGCGTAGCGGCGCGCTCGATGGAAGTACCCGCCTCCACGCTGACGATGTCGACGCGCGGGGCCATGATCTCCCGCACCAGCGTCTCGTCCAGTTGGAGGATCGCGTGGATCATCTCCTGCTCGTGATGCTCCAGCTGCTCTTCCGCTATCTCCTCGTGCACGTCCCGGACGACGCTCCCGTTCTCAACGCCGTTGGCCCCGCCCTGCTCGGTCTCCTGCTCGCCACCCGCAAAGCGCAGACTGGAGCGGAAGAACCGCCGGATGGGCAGCAGCGGCCAGAGCAACGTCTGCCCGACGGCCCAGAAGATGATCAACTGCGATACCGGGAGATGCTCCACGGTGTACTTCACCAGGGGGACCAGCAGGAGCAACAGCAGCCACATGCCCACAAGCACTCCCGCCTGAGCCGTCCAATGCAGGGAGGAGACCCGCATGAGCAGAGCGAGCGCGGACGCCGAGATGGCCGCCGCGCTCATGAGCAACAGCAGTGAGGTCAACTCCTCGTACGCCAGGCGCTTGGCGCGCAGGTGACGGATGGCCGATGCGCTGGGGCCCCATTTGGGAAGGGCATCACGCACTGCCGCGCGCCTCAGGAGGGGCAGCCCTGCAACTCCCGCGTGCAGCCCCATGAAACTCATTACCGAAAGAACCAACAGGATCGCTAATGCCGTATCGCCACTATCCAAGGGATATCCCCTCCTCCTTCTGTACAAGCGCCCTTCCGCTTCTCATGCCCAGCGGTCTCGCGGGTACGCCCGCGACCCGTTCTCCGGGAGGCACATCTCTATTCACGACCGCGCCCGCTCCGGTAACGGCTCCCGCCCCCACTTTCACCGGCGCGATCAGAAGACTGTCGCTGCCGATGAAGGCGCCCTCTCCTATCTCTGTCTCGTGCTTGAGCACTCCGTCAAAGTTACATGTAACCGTACCTGCTCCGATGTTTGCGTGCGCGCCGACCACCGCATCGCCGATGTAGCTGAAGTGCCCCACGTGCGCTCCGGAGCAGATGCGGCTCGCCTTGATCTCCACGTGCGATCCTACGTACGCATCCTCCTCCAGCACACATCCCGGACGGATGTGGGAGAAGGGCCCTACATTAACCCGTGGCCCCAGTATCGATCCCTCTACAACAGCGGACCCCACGTGCACATCGGGTCCGACCTCTGCGTCCCGCAGCTGCGCATTCGGCCCCAACGACGCTCCGCGCGCTACTCTCGATGCACCGCGGATAGAGGTGTTCGGATACACCGTAACGTCCTGTCCCAGTTGCACGGTCGCATCGAGATACACCGTTGCCGGATCGACGAGCGTGGCGCCCCCGGCCATCGCAGCATCCCGTAAGCGGCGTTGGGCCGCCGCTTCCACACGTGCGAGGTCCTGGCGGCCATTCACACTCAGCGCTTCGTCCTTGTCCTGCGTAACGTACGCCTCCACGCGCTTACCGTCCGCGACAGCGCGGGAGATCAGGTCTGTCAGGTAGTACTCGCCGCCAGGACGCGGCTTCAACTGACCCAGGGCCCGGCGAAGCCACCGAGCTTCGAAGGCGTACACCCCGACGTTCACCTCCACTTCGCCCTTCCGAGGCATCGGAGTGTCGTCGGCCTCCAGCACCCCTATGGGCTTGCCGCGCGCGCCTCGCTGCAGGCGTCCGATCTGCTGAGCGGAGGCTGCTTCCATGGAACAGCAGAGCAGCGTAGCAGTCGCCCTCCGGCGCTCGTGCAACGCAGCCAGCGCCTGCACGGTCTCCTTACGAACGAGCGGCACGTCGCCATTGACCACGAGTACATGCTGGGACTCAGGAGGGACGGCGATAACCGCCGTAGCCAGCGCATGGCCCGTACCGAGGGGGTCCGGCTGTTCGACACACTCCACGTCCCCACCAACCACCAACGAAACCTCTGCACGGTCTGCGGGCCGCGCCACCACGATGACGTCATTCGCATCCGTGAAGCGCGCTGCTTCAGCAGCGTGAGATACCATCGGAACGCCCGCTACGGTATGCAGGACTTTAGGCCGGGACGACCTCATTCGAGTGCCCCTGCCCGCTGCCAGCACGATGGCTGTCCAAGCACCCATCTTGTGTGCATCGGCGACCGACTCCGGTCGCGAGCCCTCTTTCTCCTCTACGGACGGACTCTCGCCGCCGTCCTGCCACGCGGCCCCTCTGACGCGCCCGGGATGCCGCTGGATATAGCTTCGCCAAACACTGCGATGGTACGGATGAGATTAAGGGAGTGTCAAGGAAACGGGACTTATATCCCTAAGTAACCATCGCTCTTGACTCGCGGTTACGCTGCGTCTAAAATACGGGCAGAGCAACAGAGGGTAGGTGGCCCGTGACGCACACAGCTCCAGGCAAGGCATTCCGCAAGGGACTCTCACTCGTAGAACTGATGCAGCGGTTCCCCGACGACGCTACCGCCGAACGGTGGATAGTCCAGGTGCGATGGCCGGACGGGGTGCAGTGCCCGCGCTGCGACTCCGACAACGTACAGGAAGGGACGTCCCATCCCTCTATGCCCTACCGCTGCCGGAGTTGCCGCAAGTTCTTCTCAGTGCGGACGGGAACCGCTATGGAATCCTCGAAGCTCGGCTATCAGGTCTGGGTGTTCGCAACCTACCTGATGACCACCGGCATCAAGGGAACCTCCAGCATGAAGCTTCACCGCGACCTCAACGTGACGCAAAAGCACACTTGGCACTTGGCGCACCGCATCCGCGAATCATGGGAAGACGAGACTCCCCGATTCACCGGACCCGCCGAGGTAGACGAGACCTACGTGGGCGGACGCGAGAAGAACCGCCACGAGTCGAAGAGGCGCGGCGAGCGCGGGCACCGCGGCAAGTCCATCGTGGTCGGCATGAAGGATCGCCCCACCAATCAGGTCTCCATGAAGGTGATCGACTCCGCAGACGGCAAGACGCTCGGCGCGTTCGTCCGTGAACGGCTGGAGTCCGGGGCGACGCTGCACTCCGACGAGCACGCGGGCTATAACTCGCTCAAATGGGACTACCGCCATCAGCCGGTCCATCACAGCGTCGGAGACTACGTGCTCTTCGGCGCACACACCAACGGCATGGAGTCCGGCTGGAGCCTGCTCAAGCGCGGCTACGTCGGCACCTACCACCATTGGAGCGTGAAGCACATAGCGCGGTACGTCGCCGAGTTCGCGGGCAGGCACAACCAGCGGCCACTTGATACCATCGCGCAGATGCGCGCCATCGTGCGCGGCCTGGTGGGTAAACGACTTCGGTATCAGGACCTCATCGCGTAAGGAGGAACGATAATGGCTGCACAGTCCCGACGGCCAGCGAAGAAACGCGGACGGCCTCCGCTGCCGATGCCAGCTCCAATCCCCGATACACCGGAGAACGTCATGCGGGCCATCATCAAGACCCCGCCAGACAAAGACTGGCGATACCTCAAGGAGTCCAAGCCGCCGTCCTAGCGTTGGAGCGGTATAATCCCCCCATGAGCCTGCTGCCATCCATGACCCTAATGGAAGCCGCTTGGTGCGCCGGTGGTATAGCCATCGGCATTTGGTTCAGAGAACTGTCATCCCTAGGATGGCAATTAGTAGCCAGAAAGGTAAGGAGAAGCTCCAACTCACCTGCGGGTCGTCCCTCCACATCCCCCATGCCATCCCGGCAGCACAGAGCAGTATCAGAGTCAACAGAAGCGTAACCACATCCATCCGTCCTCCCTTAGTCCCCGCTCGGTGAATTGCGGTCAAGAACAACCACCGGCGCGGGGACTCCTCATGTCCAGCGCATCATACCCAATTTGCAACCTTTGATAACCAAAGGTAGAGTCTAGCCGCCACAGATCGCCCGCCAATCCGGTGCGATTCACACGAGGGGTGCGGACTATGTTCCGCGCTCCCTGACGGCTACGCATCGGGTAACGGCGATCTGTGGCAAGAAAGTCCGACCCCGAAGCCGCAGGGAGCACCCATGACTACGGACCGCACGCCCGCTCAGCGAATTGGAGATACCGGCGCGATTCTCAGTGTGGACGACGAGGGCAACGTGACCTACGACACTGCCCGGCTACTGAGCGCCGTTGAGAACAATCCCGCCCTCCTGGACGACATCACGGCTGTCTTCGGCGCGGAGGCCGCAGAGGAAGTCTCTGCTCTGGTGGAGCAGGTCCGGGAGCAGCAGGAGGGGAGCTGGCTCTCTCGCTGGTGGAGATGCACCGCAGCGTTCGTCGGTGCCGTTGGCGTCGCGGCGGGAATCTGGCTTGCCACAGACCACTGGCCGATTATCTACACCGCCCGCATCATCTGGCACTTCT
Source organism: Dehalococcoidia bacterium (assembly GCA_965116305.1). GTDB lineage: Bacteria > Chloroflexota > Dehalococcoidia > Lucifugimonadales > Australimonadaceae > Bin16. Next base: position 1,933,925 of record OZ220673.1, read on the forward strand.
TCCGAAGGGTCGTCCTATGAGGTCGGATGGTTACTTAGGGATATAAGTCCCAAGGAAACGATGACCGGCCCTGCCGCAGCCGGTGCCAGCGGGCATGATAGAATCTCTGGATACGGAGAGATGGCTGAGCGGTTTAAGGCGGCGGTCTCGAAAACCGTTGTGGGGGCTTCCTCCACCGTGGGTTCGAATCCCACTCTCTCCGCCAGACACTGCACAGCTACGAGCCGGATAGGTTTCTGCGTCCGGCTCGGCTCACGCAGTGCGGAGAGGTGCCGGAGTGGCCGAACGGGCACGACTGGAAATCGTGTAGGGGCCGAAAGTCTCTCGCGGGTTCGAATCCCGCCCTCTCCGCCAACTTGTGACATCAGCCCCTGTACCTGGGCTTCAGCATCCGCAAGAATAGCCCCACTATCCACGGACGGACGTTCATGCAACTCATCTCGGTCAACGTCGCCAGACCCCAGCTCCTGACGGGAACCGCCAGGGGCGACGTGATGTCGGCCATCCACAAGCGGCCTGTCGAGGGCCCAGTGATGGTGCGCCGCCTCAACGTGGACGGCGATGCTCAGGGCGACCCCACCGTCCACGGCGGCCCGGACGCAGCGGTCTACGTCTACGCGTTCGAGGACTACGCCTTCTGGACGACGCAACTGAAGCGTGAACTCGCCTCCTTCGGGTGGTTCGGTGAGAACCTCACCGTTCAGGGCGCGTCATCCGACGTGATGTGCTTCGGCGACATCTGGCGCGTCGGCGGGGCGCTGTTGCAGGTAACTGAGCCTCGCTCACCCTGCTACAAGCTGGACCACAAGATGGGGATACGCTACTTCGCGGCGCGCTTTCGGCGCAGCGGCCGCGTCGGCTTCTACAACCGCGTCCTCGAAGAAGGCTTGGTACAGGCAGGCGACGAGGCGACGCTCGTCGAGCCGCACCCGGCCCGCGTCTCCATACGCCTGCTGAGCGACGTGCGCCATGCCGAAGGCGTAACCATGGAAGACGTCGAGCGCGTCCTCGCAGTCGACAACTTACCCATATCCCAGCGGCGTCACGCGGAACGCAGGATGCGGCGCATCAGACGGCAGAGGACGCAGTGACCACCATCGAACACGACCTCCCGTACTGGATCGCTTTCTCCCGCGTACCCACCGTTGGACGCGTCCGCATCGGCCTCCTCGAAGAACGGTTCGGGTCGCTCAAGGCCGCGTGGGAAGCCTCCACGAGCGAGCTCGGCGCGTCCGGCCTCACCTCTGGCGTCGTCAGCGCCATCGAGCAGGTACGCAGAGTCGTCGAGCCGGAACGCGAACTCGAACAGGTACGCAACGCCAACTTAAGGGTGCTCACCTGGCACGACTCCGACTACCCACGCCTCTTCCGCAACATAGACGACCCGCCCCCCATCCTGTACGTCAAGGGAACTCTGCAACCGGACGACGAGGTGCGAGTCACCGTCGTGGGAACCCGCAGCCCTACGCCGTACGGCAAGGAGGTGACGCGGGAGCTCTCGGACGGGCTGGCGGAGTCCGGCGTGACCATCGTGAGCGGGCTGGCGCGGGGCATCGACGGCATCGCACACGATGCCGTGCTCAGGGCGGGAGGCCGGACGATAGCGGTGATCGGCTCAGGGCTGGACATCGTTTACCCGCCGGAGCACCGGTCGCTGTTCGAGCGCATCCTGGACAACGGGGCTGTGCTCTCCGAGTACCCGCTCGGCACCAAGCCGCAGGCGCAGCATTTCCCGCGGCGCAACCGGCTGCTCAGCGGGCTGAGCGCCGCCACAGTCGTCATTGAGGGGAGTCTCAAGAGCGGCGCGCGGCTCACAGTCCACTACGCGCTGGAGCAGAACAGAGAGGTGCTCTGCGTGCCCGGGAGCATCCACTCGCCTGCCAGCGAGCTCACCAACTGGCTCATCCAGCAGGGCGCGAAGCTCGTGATGCGGGTTGAGGATGTGCTGGAGGAGTTGCACATCGGCAGCGCGCCTCGACAGCAGCCGCTTCCCGGCATCTCTGCTGATACGGAGGAAGAGGCACGGCTGCTCGATGTACTCACCCAGGAGCCGCAACACATAGACGAGCTGAGTCGCAGCGCCGGCATGTCCATCACGCAGGCCAGCGGAACGCTCGCCGTCATGGAGATCAAAGGTTCTGTTCTACAGGTGGGGCGCATGAACTACATCCGTGCCAGAGCCGCATCCGTCCGCTAACTCACTTGACAAGGGCATCGCCTCTGCCCGTATGTTGGAAGCATGGCAAAGACACCTACCACTCGAAGAACGTCTTCAGGAAAAAGACGCGCCGGCAAGGGCGCAGCACAAACCTCGAGCGCAGGCAACGGCAGATCGACATCACGTCACCTCGTCATCGTCGAGTCGCCTGCCAAGGCAGCCACCATAGGCAGGTTCCTCGGACGTGACTACACCGTGAAAGCGTCCATGGGGCACGTCAGAGACCTGCCGAAACGCAAACTCGGCGTGAACCCTGATAAAGACTTCATCCCGTGGTACGAAGTGCCGGAGGACAAGCGGAAGGTAGTCGACGAGATACGCGCGGCCGGAGAGCACGCAGAGGACGTTTACCTCGCAACCGACCCTGACCGCGAGGGCGAGGCGATCGCCTGGCACGTGATGGAAGCCGCAGGCTGGCGAAGCAAGCCGGTACGTCGCGTCGTCTTCCACTCGATCACGGAAGACGCTATCAGGGAGGCGTTTGCCCACGAACGTGACATCGACATGGAGCTCGTCAACGCGCAGCAGGCGCGCCGGATCGAGGACAGGCTGGTCGGCTTCAAGCTCAGCCCGCTGCTCAAGCCGTTGGTGGGGCAGCAGCTGAACCGCGATCGCAACATCCTGACAGCCGAGGACCTCGACACCACCAGCTCGCTCTCCGCTGGCCGCGTGCAATCCGTGGCGCTGCGCCTCGTGGCGGAGCGGGATAAGGAGATAGACGCCTTCGTCCCGGTCGAATACTGGTCCATCGACGCCGCCCTCCTTACCGGAGAGAACGCCTCATTCACCGCCTCTCTGCGCAGTCTTGTCGGTGAGAAAGACGAACTCCCCCTCCCGGACGAAGCCGCCACCAACGCCGTTCTCGCGAACCTGGACGGGGCCGCGTACCGCGTCGACTCTGTCACCACGCGCCAGGTGAACCGGCGGCCAGCTCCGCCCTTCATCACGAGCACGCTGCAGCAGGAAGCTTCGCGCCGGCTCGGCTTCTCCGCCACGAGGACGATGACCATCGCCCAGCAGTTGTATGAGGGCATCGCCATCGGCTCAGAGGGAAGGCAGGGACTCATCACCTACATGCGGACGGACTCGCCGCAGGTCACGCCGGGCGCCATCCAGGAGACTCGCCGCTACATCGAGGAGCGGTGGGGGAAGGACTACCTGCCGCGTACCCCGAGGCGCTACACCTCCCGCTCCAAGGTCGCTCAGGAGGCGCACGAAGCGATCAGGCCGACAGCGATACGGCGCACGCCACAGGAGATCCGTCAGCATCTCACCTCCGAGCAGGCCCGCCTTTACGAGTTGATCTGGAACCGGATGGTGGCCAGCCAGATGGCCGACGCGGTGCTGGACGCAACCCGGGTGGACGTACATGCGGCCGCATCCGACAAGCCCGCCTACCTGTTCCGGGCAACCGGCTCCGTTGTGCGGTTCGCCGGTTTCCGCGCGCTCTATATCGAGCAGCGTGACGAAGGCAGCACACGCGATGGAGAAGACGATGACTCCCGCGTGTTGCCCCCGCTGCAGCAGGGTCAGCCGCTCGACTGCACGGGACTGACGCCGGAGCAGCACTTCACGCAGCCCCCGTCCCGCTTCACAGAGGCGAGCCTGGTGCGCGCATTGGAGGAGCAGGGTATCGGCCGGCCGAGCACTTATGCGGCGATTATCAACACCCTCGTCAATCGCAAATACGTAACCCGGGACAGGCGGGTGCTGAGGTCAACCAACCTCGGCAAGCTCGTCTGCGAGCAGCTGGTCTCTCACTTCCCCGACATCATGGACATCAGTTTCACCGGGCGGATGGAAGACCAACTGGACGAGGTCGCCAACGGCAAGCAGGAGTGGATAGCTTTCCTCCACGATTTCTACGGGCCGTTCAGCGAAGACCTCAACAAGGCGAGGAGGGCGATCAAGGAAGCCACGCAGGAGGCTGCTAGCGAGTCGACCAACGAGCCGTGCGACGTCTGTGGTAAGCCGATGATCGTCAAACTGGGGCGCTTCGGCGCTTTCCTCTCCTGCACCGGCTATCCGGACTGCAAGAACAGCAAGGACATCCCCCAAGCGGCAGGAGACTCCGGTGAACAGTCCGACGACGAGAGCGAAGAGGCCTGCGACCTCTGCGGGAAGCCGATGACCCTGAGACGCGGGCGTTTCGGGCCCTTCTACGCCTGCACCGGATACCCCGAGTGCAAGAACACGAAGCGGCTTCCCAAGGCAGCGCCTAAGGATACCGGCGTATCGTGCCCCCGTTGCGGCGGCAACCTCGTGGAACGCCGAGGGAGGCGCGGTCCCTTCTACGGCTGTTCCAACTATCCCACCTGCAACTTCCTCGTGAACCGGCAGCCGCTTCCCCAGCCGTGCCCGGAATGCGATGGTCTGATGGTGGTGGGAGCACGCGGGCAGGCGAGCTGCACCAACTGCGCTTGGAAGGGGCCTCTCCCTGCGGGAGAGCCGGCAAGCGTTGCTTAGCGCATCCTGTCATGGAGAACTCGAGACCAGACCAGCCCCGCTCTGAAGCGCAGCCACTCATCGTGGAGTACGAGCGCACGCTGCGCACCACTCGAGCGCTCTCGGATGCCACCGTCCGGAACTACGTGGCCGACCTCGCTCCCTTCCAGCAATACCTGGATGGGGAGAACTGCCTGCTGGGGCCCGACGCGAAGGAGCTTCGCGACCTGGTATGCCGAAACGGCGATGCGAACGTCTCGCGGGAGTACCGCAGCCTCGTTCGCGACTACGTCGCATGGCTGCTGGAACGCCGCACCGTGGAGAGCGGGCGCGCTGCCGGGAACCGGGGCCACTCACGCGCAAGCGTGCACCGTATGCTTGCGTCGCTCCGCTCGTTCATGCGCTATCTCATCGAACGCGGGCTCTTGCCCGACGCGCCGCTCTGGCGTCCCAAGTCCACTCTCATGGGCAGGCTTACCCCGAAACTCGAACGCCGTCTCCCTGACCTCGTCTCCGTGTCCGAGGCGGCTCGTCTCGTCGAAGCCCCCTCTCGCTCGGATGGTGCGGAGAACGGACTGCGGGACGCTGCGCTCCTGGAGTTGCTCTACGGGTGCGGTCTGCGCGTCAGCGAAGCAGCCAACCTGGACCGGGAGAACGTCTCGCTGGAACAGAGCACTGTCCGCGTGTGGGGCAAGGGAGCGAAGGAGCGTCAAGCCCCGCTCGGCGCCAAGGCGAGAAACGCCCTGAAGGCTTACCTCAATGCCGAGAACACACCAGCCGACAGGAACGGCCCGCTCTTCCGCAACGCGCGCGGCGGGAGGCTCGGCGCACGTTCGATCCAGCGCATCGTCCGGAACTATGCGAAGCACAGCGGACTGCGAGAGGACGTGCACCCCCACACGCTGCGCCACAGCTACGCGACCCACCTCCTGAACGGCGGCGCAGACCTGCGCATCGTCCAGGAATTGCTCGGTCATTCCACGCCCAGTGCCACACAGGTGTACACTCACGTTAGCCAACAGGAAGCGCGACGCGTGTACCTTGCAGCCCACCCACTGGCACACGCGCTTGTTCCAGAGCACCAGGACTCCGAATGACCATCCTCGTAGTGAACGGCCCCAACCTGAACCTCCTCGGACAACGCGAGCCCTCCATCTACGGCAGCGCGACCCTCGACGACATCGAACGCGCCGTGCGCGAGCGCGCTGGCGAGCTCGGCGCGTCAGTGGATTTCTTCCAGTCCAACTCGGAAGGCGGCCTCATCGATCACCTGCAGGCGAACGCCGCATCCGCATCCGGCGTCATCCTCAACGGCGGGGGGTTCACGCACACCAGCGTCGCGCTGAGGGATTGCATCGCCTCCATCAGCCTTCCGGTCGTCGAGGTGCACCTGTCCAACATCCACGCGCGGGAGGAGTTCCGCCGCACGTCGCTCACCGCTCCGGTCGCGCGAGGCATCATCAGCGGGCTCGGTCCGCGTGGCTATATCCTGGCGCTGGAATATCTCGTTACGGAGGAGAACGCAGTATGAGCACCGCCGACCGCATTTCACGGCTCCGCACCCGCATGGCAGAGGATGGGCTCGACGCGATGCTCATCTTCAACACGGAGCGCTCCCTCAGCAAGAACGTCGCCTACTATTCCGGGTTCCGCGGCACGCACGGCTGGCTCTGGATAACACCGGACGACGCGGCGCTGGCCACAGACTTCCGCTACACCGAGCAGGCGGCGCAGCAGGCGCCGGACTACCGGGTGATCCGCATGGCTGCCGGCTACGACTGGTTCTCGGAGGTCGTCTCGGCCTCCGGCGCGAAGAACATCGGCATCGAAGACGAGTCGGTGACTGTCGCCGCCCACAAGGCACTGACCGAGAAACTGCAGGCGCTCGACCCCGCTCCGGAGTTCGTACCCACCAGGGACATGGCCGACCAGCTCCGCGCTGTGAAGGACGCAGCGGAACTCGAAACGCTCATCAGGGCCATCGAGATCGCGGACGAGGCTGTCGAGACCGTCGCCGCCGGGATCCGGCCCGGCATGACGGAGCGGCAGATCGCCTGGGACATCGAGCGCGCCATGCGCAGCCTGGGGGCGGACGGCCTCTCGTTCCCCACTATCGTCGCCTCAGGGCCGAACGGCGCGAAGGCCCACCACAGCCCCACCGATCGACCGCTGGAGTACGGCGACGGTGTCTACATCGACACCGGCGCGCTCTACGAGGGCTACTGCAGCGACATCACACGCGCCTTCGTCCTGGGCGAGGCGAGCCCGAAGTTCCGCGAGATCTACGACCTCGTCCTGGCCGCGCAGGAGGCCGCCGAGGCGAACGCTACTGCCGGCATGACCGGCGGAGAGATCGACGGTATCGCACGGGCCGTCATCGCGGAGGCGGGCTACGGCGACGACTTCGGCCACAGCCTCGGGCACGGCATCGGCATCGCCGTCCACGAACTGCCGCGCGTCGGCCCCACGTCGGACGACCCGATAGAGGACGGCATGGTCTTCAGCGTGGAGCCCGGCATCTACCTCACGGGCTGGGGCGGCGTTCGCATAGAAGACCTCGTGGTTATGGAGAACGGCAAGCCGCGCATCCTTACCAAAGCCCACAAGCGCGACGTCATCCCCGTATAGAAGGAGTTCTACACATGGTTATGGAGTTCGGAGACCTTCGCCGGGGCACGACTATCGAGATGGATGGCGTGCCTTTCAAGGTGGAGGACTACTACCAGCAGAAGATGCAACAGCGCGCGCCGGTCTACCACATCAAGATGCGCAACCTGCTCACCGGCCAGTTGCTCGACAAGTCCTTCTCCGGGTACGGCATCAAGCTGACCAAGGCGCCCGTCGAGAACCGCGAGTGCACCTTCCTCTACGAGGCGGACGGCGTCTACAACTTCATGGACACCACATCCTACGACCAGTACGAGGTCGGCAAGGACGTGGTCGGCGACACCTCGGACTACCTCGTCGACCAGACGGACTGTGAACTCGTCTTCTACCGCGACAAACCCATCATGGTGGAGATGCCGACCACCGTGGACCTCATCGTCAGCGAGACGCCCCCGGGCTACAAGGGCGACACTGCTTCCGGCGGCGGCAAGCCCGCCACGCTGGAGACCGGCATCCGCGTCACCGTGCCCATGTTCATCGCCATCGGCGACAAGGTGCGCGTGGACACCCGCTCCGGCGACTACGTCACCCGCGTGAACGATTAGCGTCGCCCGGCATACGGCCCGAGCATCCTCATGCAGGTCTACAGCGTCAGCCAGATCACCGAATACATCAGAGCGGTACTCGACCGCGACGCATACCTCAGCAACGTCTGGATAACCGGAGAGGTCTCCAACCTGTTCGCGTCCGGTGCGGGGCACCGCTACTTCACGCTCAAGAACGCCGAGCACCAGCTCAAGGCTGTGCACTTCAGCGGCTACTTCGGCAGTGAGTACCTCGTGAACGGCGCGCAGGTCATCGCCCACGGTCGCGTCTCGTTCTACTCCAACCGGGGCGAGACCCAGCTCTACGCAGATTCCGTCGTCCCCGCTGGTGAAGGGGCACTCGCCGCCGAGTTCGAGCGTCTGCGCGCTCAGCTCGAAGCCGAAGGCCTGTTCGACCCGGCGCGCAAGCGAACGCTGCCGCCCTTCCCACGCCGGATCGGCGTCGTCACTTCCGCGCAGGGCGCGGTCATCCACGACATCCAGACCGTCCTCAGCGCCCGCTATCCGCTCGGCGAACTCGTCCTCTGCGACGCCAGCGTGCAGGGAGAGGAGGCCCCCGCCGAACTAGCGGACGCCATCCGCGCATTGAACAGGCTGCCGGAGGTGGACGTCATCATCGTCGCCCGGGGCGGCGGCTCGCTGGAAGATCTGCGCGCCTTCAACTCGGAGGAGGTCGCCCGCGCCATCTACGCCAGCCGCATCCCCGTCGTCAGCGCCGTAGGCCACGAGTCCGACTACACGATCGCCGACTTCGCGGCCGACCTCCGCGCTCCAACGCCGTCGGCGGCTGCTGCAGCCGTCGCGCCGGACGTGCGCATGCTCAGCGAGGAGGTAGCCGGCCTTACGGCCCGCTCCGGGAATGCCATCGCGTACTACGCCGCGCAGCGGGCCAACGAGGTTGAATCGCTGATCAGTCGCATGCAGCGCCATCTCCCTGACACCGCCACGCACCGCCAGCGCGTGGACGAGTTGCTGGAGCGCGCCTACACCGGCTTCGACGCGTTCGTCCGCCTGCGCCGTGAGCAGACCGACAGCCTTCGCACGACGCTGGCCGCGCTCGACCCGTCCGCCATCCTCCGGCGGGGCTACGCGATGGTAACCTCGGTGCGTGACGGTAGAGCGGTGACCTCCACCGACAGCGTCTCGCCGGGAGACCTCATCCGTGCCAGGCTGCACGAGGGAGAGCTCGAAGCGATGGTAACCGCGAAGCAGGTGAGCCCCTGATGGAACAGCAGGCCCGGAATGCCGAACGTGGACCCTCTTTCGAGGAGGCGCTCGCCCAACTCCGCGAGACGGTGCAGACGCTGGAGGAGGGCAACGTCTCGCTGGAAGAAGCCACGAGCCTGCTGGCGCGCGGCGCTGAACTCGCCAGGACGTGCAACGATCTGCTCGCGAAGGCCGAACTGCAGGTGAGCCGCATCCGGCGCAACTTCCAGGGACAAGCAGACGCGGACGACGAGCCGCAGCCGCCCATGACGTCGCCTCAGCAAGACTTCGGGATGTTCGATGACGCTCCGCGGTGACTTCCACATGCACACCCATTTCTCCCACGACTGCCTCACGACCCCGGAGGCGCTCGTGGAGCGGTGCTTGCGGGTCGGGCTCAACTGCATCGCTGTGACCGACCACAACTCGCTGGAAGGCGGACGAGCCGCACAGCGCATCGCACCGTTCACCGTCATCGTCGGAGCGGAGGTCAAGTCGACCGCCGGAGAGATAACCGGCCTCTTCCTGCAGGAAGACGTCCCTGCAGGGCTGGACCCGGTCGAGACCGCACGCCGTATCAAGGAGCAGGGCGCGCTCGTCTCCGTGCCGCACCCTTTCACCGGCATGGGACGCTCCGCGCTCGACAGGGCAACCGCGACCGATCTGCTCCCCTATATCGACATCGTCGAAGGCTTCAACGCCCGCACGATGCGCGCGAGCGACAACGTGGAGGCACGGCGCTTCGCCGCCGAACACGGCTTCCCCGTCACTGCCGTGAGCGACGCGCACACGGCGCGTGAACTCGGGCGCACGTATACCGAGTTCCCGGAGTTCGACGGCACACCCGAGGGCTTCAGGCAGGCGCTTACCGAGGCTGTCCTCACCGAGTCACCCGCGGGCTCGTTCGTCCACGTTTATACGACGCTGAACAAGTTGGTCCGGCGCGTTCGCAAGCCGCGCGTCTAGTATCCAGGTGTGGGGGAACTGAAACCGGCTACGCCGTCTTGAGCGACTCGATGCTCTGGATGGTGATGACTTGGTCTGCCTTGGAGTACAGAACAGGGCGGCCAACGCCGCCCTCACCGTCTGCATCTATGACGCACCGCGCTGCGAAGTCGAGCGACGGTAGCTCGTACATCACGTCCAGCAGCGCGTCCTCGATGATGGAGCGCAGACCTCGTGCGCCGGTCTGCCGTCCCAGTGCCTGTTCCGCCGCGGCCTCCAGCGCTGCCTGCGTGAAGCTCAGCTCGACACCGTCCAGCGCGAACAGGTGCTGGAACTGCTTCACTACCGCGTTCTTCGGCTCAGTGAGCACACGCACCAGGGAGTCCCTGTCCAGGCCCTGCAGGCCCACCACCACCGGCAGCCTCCCGATCAGTTCGGGGATGAACCCGTACTCCAGCAGGTCCTCCGACTCCACCGCCTCGCGTATCTCGTCATCCGTACCGGTGCCCGTACCCGATGCGTGGAAACCGATGCGATGGTTCGACATCACACGGCGGGCGATGACCTTCTCCAGACCGTCGAAGGCGCCGCCGCAGATGAACAGGATGTTCGCCGTGTTCAACTGCAGGAATTCCTGCTGGGGATGCTTCCTGCCGCCCTGTGGCGGCACATTGGCCGTGGAGCCCTCGATGAGTTTCAGCAGCGCTTGCTGGACGCCCTCGCCCGAAACGTCCCGGGTGATAGAGGGGTTTGCGCTCTTCCGCGCTATCTTGTCGATCTCGTCGATGTAGATGATGCCGCGCTCCGCCTTGGCGACGTCGTAGTCCGCCGCCTGGATGAGCCGCAGCAGGATGTTCTCCACGTCCTCCCCGACGTAGCCCGCCTCGGTCAGCGAGGTCGCGTCTACGATGGCGAACGGCACGTCCAGGATGCGCGCCAGGGTCTGCGCCAGCAGCGTCTTGCCTGAGCCTGTCGGCCCGACCAGCAGGATGTTGCTCTTCTCTATCTCGACGTCGTTGGCGGTGGAGTTGGAGCGGATGCGCTTGTAGTGGTTGTACACCGCGACGCTGAGCACCCGCTTGGCGCGGTCCTGCCCGATGACGTACTCGTCCAGACGGCGCGCCATCTCCTTCGGCGAGGGGCTGCCCGGCAGGTTCGCGTGCTCGTCCCTGCTGGACGTATTCTCCTCGGTGATGATCTGCTGACAGAGGCGGACGCACTCGTCGCAGATGAAGACCCGGCCGGGGCCGGCGATGAGACGTTTGACTCCGTTCTGTGCCTTCCCGCAGAAGCTGCACACATGCTCGCCGTGGGGCGGTAACGTTCCGGAGTTGCTCGGCATCGGTTGACCGTCCTAGTTGAGAATCGCGCCGTTCGTTGATCCCAGCGGCACCCCCAGCACCTCGTCCACCAGACCGTACTCTTTCGCTTCCTCCGCGGGAAGGTAAAAGTCGCGGTCGCTGTCGCGGGCTACCTTCTCGTAGGGCTGGCCCGTGTGTGTCGAAAGTATCGTCCGGATCTTGTCCTGCATGCGCAGGATCTCCCGCGCCGCGATCTCGATGTCCGCGGCCTGACCCTGAGCGCCGCCCAGCGCCTGGTGCATGTGGATCGTTGAGTTGGGCAGCGCGAACCGCTTGCCCTTCGCCCCGGCGCACAGGAGCACCGTCCCCATGCTCGCGGCCATCCCCACGCAGATGGTGGAGACGTCCGGCTTGATGAGCTGCATCGTGTCGTAGATCGCCAGACCGGACGTGATGACCCCGCCGGGGCTGTTCACGTACAGGTTGATGTCCTTGTCCGGGTCCTCGCGCTCCAGGTACAGCAGCTGGGCAACGATGAGGTTGGACACCTGGTCGTTGATGGGAGTTCCGAGATAGACGATGCGCTCCTTCAGCAACATCGAGTAGATGTCGTAGGCGCGCTCGCCGCGGGCGCCGGTCTCGATGACCATCGGGATGATGTTCTCCGGCTGCTGCATCGCGCCCGCACTCAGCGGGCCGTGGATAGGCCAATCACGCATCGTTCGCTCCTCCCTGCTGTCTCCTGGCCCGCGTCTGCCTGGCGGGGGTCTTCGTCTGTCTGGGCTTGGCGCCGCCGCTCTTGCTGGCGGCTGCTCTTGCCTTCGGCTTCGCTGCCGCAGGCGCGTCTCTGAGCGCAAGGTTGCTCAGGTATTCCAACGTCCGCCGCTGCACCAGCATACGCCGGATGGACTCGCGGCTGTCCGGATCATCCAACTGCTTCCGGTGTTCGTCGATCAGCTCGCCCGAGCCTTCGAGCAACCTCTCGACCTCTTCGGAAACATCCTCGTCGGTGGCCTCGATGCTCTCTCTCTGGGCCACTGCGCGTATGACGTGCGCACGCTTCAGCCGCTCTTCGACCTTCGGACGCGCCTGCTCCTGCACCTCTTCGTCGGACATCCCCTGCCACGTCAGGTACTCCCGGTACTCCTCGAAACCAACGCGGCCGGCCTTGATGTCGTCCTCGCGGCCGCGCACGTAGTACTCGACTTCGTTTTGGATGATGAGCGGGGATATGGCGATGGACGCCTCCTCGGTCACCTTGGCCAGCGTCTCGTCCTGGTGCTTTATGTCCGCCATGCGCTTCTCGCGCTCCAGCAGGCTCTCCCGTATCTTCTCGCGCAGAGCATCCAGCGACTCGTAGTCGTCGCCGACGCTCTTGGCGAACTCGTCGTCCAGCTCGGGCAGACTCCTGCGCTTGATGGAATGGATCGTCGCCTCGAAGTGTGCCGTCTTCCCCGCGACCTCGGTGTTCGGCGCATCCTCCGGGGCCTCGACGTCGAACGTACGCTGCTCGCCGACCGGCAGCCCCACAAGCCCTTCGTCGAGTCCCGGCACAGGGAACGTGGACCCGGGTCTCGGGATGTAGTCCGTCTCCTCCGAGCGCACGATCTCGCGACGCTCGCCATCCTCTTCGATCCAGCCGACGATGGTCAGGTTGATGAGGTCGTCCATCTGCACCGTGTCTTCGACCGGCTCCCAGACCGCCAGTTCCATCCGCATCTGTTCCAGCGTCGCGTCGATAGTCTCGTCCGCCAGGGAAGCCTCTTCCTTCGGATGGCGCACACTGTCCAGGTTCCCGAGGTCCACGGTCGGCTGCAGGGGAACGGTTGCCGTGAACTGCGGAGGGTCGAACTCGTCGAGCGACACGGAGGGGACTCCACCGATATCCAGCCCCTCCTCCAGCACGGCCTTGGAGGTGAACTCCTGGATGACCGTGTCCAATGCCTCGTTAAGCAGATAGCCCCGCCCGAACATCTGCTCGACGATACGGCGGGGCGCCTTGCCCTTACGGAACCCGGGGATGGAGAGACGGCGAACCGCCCGGCGGTACGCCTGGTCGAGATAGGGCTCGATGTCGGCGTTGTCCAGCTCTACGGTAAGAACCGCTTCGCGGGGTTCGCGTTGCTCAGTGGATATCTTCACACTTGGCTCGTATCCCCGCCGGAGTACTCCGTTGGGGGCCTGCGCCCGGACGCGCACCTGCTATTTTAGCACGGATGCCCTCTACGGAGAACCGAGGCAGTGCGAGGAGAGCCGTGACCAGCGGATAGACGATGCCCTCGCGCTCTCTCAGCTCCCGCCTTTCGCCGAGAGCGCCCGGAGCACTCGTTCGGCGGTCAGGGGCAACTCGACGACCGGCGCGCCGATGGCGTCGGCGACTGCATTGGCGATGGCCCCGGCTGTCGGGATGGTGGGTATCTCCCCGATGGACTTCGCGTGGAACGGCCCCAGCGCATCGCCGTAGTCCGGGACGTTGACCGTGATGAGTTCGGGGATGTCCTGCACCGTGGGGATCTTGTAGTCGGCGAAGTTGGGAGTCGTGACCCGCCCGTCCTCGACGAGCAGCTCCTCCATCAGCGCATAGCCGACGCCCTGGACGATCGCGCCGTTGATCTGGCCCTGGTGCCCCAGCTCGTTGATGATCGTCCCCACGTCCTGCGCGGTGACGAGGCGCTGGAGAGTCACCTGGCCGGTCTCGCTATCTACCTCCACCTCTGCCATCTGCACGCAGACTCCCGGGTCGGGCGTACGCGGAGCTTGCAGCGTCACCGTGGCAGTCGCGAGCGCTTCATCTTCGCGGATCAGTTCAGTGGCAAGGCTCTCCAGCGATATGAACCGCCCATCCCCTGACTGCCAGCCTCCCGGAGACAGCTCCCCATCGTTGGTCCACTGCGCCGCGCGCCACTCCACCTGGTCGCTGCCCAGTGTCCGCGCGGCGAGCGGCGCGAGCTGCTCCTTCACCTGGTCGCACGCCGTCAGCGCCGCGGTGCCGGAGCTGTTGGTGGTCTTGCTCCCGCCCGCCTCTACGTCGATGGGGAACTCGTCGGTGTCCGAGTGGACGATGCGCACGCGGTCGAGCGGCACGCCGAAGCTCTCGGCGACGATGGCGGCGACGACCGTGAGCCCGCCCGTCCCGTTCTCCGGCAGCGAGGTCGTTGCCGTGATGGAGCCATCCGGGTTCACCCTGATCGACGACGAGGCCCGCCCTGCCCCATGGCCACGGTCCGCCATGCCGACCCCTTGACCTGCCAGCTTGTTACGTCCGCGGTCGCGGCGACCCGCGTTCCTGCGATCGCTCCAGCCGAAGGCTCGGCCTGCCTCATCGAGAACGCGTCCGGCAAGGTGCGGAGTGCCGGTCGGGGTTGTGGCGGGGACGTTGCGCTTCCTGAGCTCGATGGGGTCGATGCCCAGTTCCGCGGCTATCACGTCCATGTGGGCCTCGATGGCGAAGAGCGCCTGCGGCGAGCCGGGCGCGCGCATGTACCCGCACGGCACGCGGTTGGTGTAGACGGCGAACGCCTCTATGCGCATGTTGGGGATGTCGTAGAAGTTGCCGACGCGCCCCGCACCGCCGAGGAGGCCGTTCGCAGACGAGTTCTGGCCCGTGTACGCGCCCCGGTTCATGATGACGCGGGCGTCGTGCGCTACGATCCTGCCGTCCCGCTTCAACCCTGTGCGGAGCTCGACGATGAATGCGTGCTTCGGCGACACGGTTGTCAGGTCTTCGATAGCGCTGTTGATGAACTTGACGGGCCTGCCGAACATCCGCGACAGGTGATAGGCAACGGGAGCGTCGCCCGTTGCGCTCTTGCTGCCGAAGTCTGCCCCGATGACCACCGTGTTCAAACGGATGTCTTCCTCCGGACGCTGGAGCAGTCTGCCGAGTTCTGTCCTCGTGGTGTACGGCACCTTGTTGGACGCCCACACCTCCACGCGTTCAGGCTGCTCATCCACCACCCAGGCGGTCGGTTCCAGGTACGCCTGATGCGACAGTTGGGTGACGTAGCGACGCTCAACGATGACGTCGGCGTCTTTGAACCCCTGCTCGACGTCGCCGGTCTCCGAGAGGGAATAGCCGCAGAGGTTCGGCACGTTCGATGGCACCTCCGGGAACCCGAGATAGCTCTCGGTGTCCTCGTGGAGCACCGGCGCTCCCCGCTGCATCGCCTCCTCCGCGTCGAAGACCGCGGGCAACTCCTCGTACTCGACCTCAACGAGTTGGGCCGCCGCCGCTGCGATCTCCCGGCTCTCGGCGGCAACCGCCGCCACTTTGTCTCCGATGAACCTGACCTTGTCGTCGCACAGCAGCGGCACGTCCTTGATGTTCCGGCCCGTGCGATCGTTCGCGATGTCAGCCGCAGTGACGACCGCGAGCACACCCGGCATGGCGAGCGCTTGCGAAGCGTCTATGGACAGTATGCGGGCGTGGGGGTAAGGGCTGCGGACATTCTTCGCCCAGACCGTTCCCGGCGGAGTGACGTCGGCGGTATAGGCTGCAGAGCCATTGACCTTGTCGACTCCCTCTATACGGGGGATCGGCCTCCCGATGATAGTGAACGCTGGCGCTGGTGAAGTGGTCATGGTTACACCCCTGACTCTGGGCTGCTGGCATGGAGTCTACCGGCGCCCGCTCCCTCGTGCTACGAGCGGCATTCAGATTGCGAGTTCAGACTGACGACTTCAGGAAAGCCGTGACGACCTCGTCGTGCTGCTCGGGCTGCTCCCACTGGGGCCAGTGGGCCGCATTCTCTATAAGCTGGAACTGCGCTCCGGGGATCACGCTCGCGAGGTACTCGCCCACCTCCGGCCCTGCGCCGCGGTTCCGGTCGGTCCAGAGCACGAGCACGGGAGGTTGGAGCGTGGCGGCGACCTCCTCCTCGTAGTGCATCAGCCGGGGCCTCGGCGCGGAGATGCCGTACACCCTTGCCATGGACTCGCGTATCTCCGGCACTGCGTACATGCGGTACTGCACGTCCACCAGTTCTTCGGTCAGGTGGTCGGGGCTCGCGACGAGGTACTCCATCCGCCGCCGTACGGTCTCCCGGCTGAAGTTCGTCACCGAGTCCCTACAGAGCGGCACGAGCAGGTTGCCTTCCGGCGTATCCGGGAACTCGCGCTTGAAGTTGACGTAGTACGAGCCTGAGTTCAGCACCAGTTTCCCGCATCGCTCGGGGTGATGGAGCCCGACGTGGAACGCCATCCCCGCCCCCATGGACTCGCCTTCTATATGCGCCCAGGCGATGCCGAGCGCGTCCATGAAGTCCAGCACCGCTTCTGCCTGCCGCTCGACCCGGTGCTCGGAGTCGTAGGGCTCGAGCGATGAATAGCCGTGGTAGAGCGCGTCGATCGCGTAAACATGGAAGTCGTTCGCCAACCGCATCACGTTGCGCGCGAACAGTTCCGCGCTGCTGCCCACCCCATGTATGAGGATCAGCGGATCGCCCGAACCAGCTTCGATCACCCGCGTCCTGTAGCGAGCGCCGGACACGATGCGCACCGTCGCGCCGAGCAGGTCGAGCCACAGGGACGATGGGGCATGTGCTCCGGACTCCACCATGTCGGAACTCAGCGTGCGGCCGCGCCCGTCAGGAGGTCCATGTACCGTTCGACGGGGTTGTTGGGGCCGCGGCCGAAGCGCGCCGTCCCCATGCGGTAGGCGCTGAGCGCCGGGTAGTGCTCCATCGGCAGCTCTATGCACACGTTGGCGCCGGGATCCCTGAACGTGTTGATGGGGTCGCCGCCGTCCTCCACGACCTGTATCTGCTCCTCCAGCATCTTCCGGAACATGATGAGCCCGCGGTCCGTCTCCGCCAGCTTCTCAACAGTGCGGTCGGTGATGGGCCCCTGCGCGGGCCAGGCCAGCACGTCCTGCCCCAGCACGTACTCCGGATAGTCTTCCAGGGGAACGTCGAACGTCTCGATTTCGCCCAGCGGAGGAAGGGAGACGCCGTCCGCCGGGTGGTAGATCTGATACGCGAGGTGCCAGGTGGTCGTGTCGTCTATCGGCACCCGCATCTGCAACTCTTCGCGCCCCGGCCCGCCGATGAGCACGTAGTTCGGGAACACGAGCGGGTGACCTTCCAGCCAGGAAGCCGCGGTTGCCTCGTCCTCGCCGTCGCGCAGGCGGTACTTCTGGATGCCGAACGCGTTCCGCTCGAACCCGATCTTGATGTGATGGCGGAGGAAGTTCCGCGTCTGGTTGAACGCAGCCTCGTCGGTGATGCCCTTGCGCTCCAGCGCGTACGCTCCGAACGCCCCGTGCATCCATTCCACGTGCACGGTGTCCACGGCATTCTCCTGGCACTGGAGCCAGTTGCACGGGACGCTCGTGGTGCCCACCTGCCGGAACACGTTCTCGGCAACGAAGATGTCCCACCGGGGAAGCAGCGGAGCGGGCTGCGGTCCGATGTACGCCCATATGAGCCCGCCGAGCTCCTGGACGTCGTACGCCGCTATCTGCACGCGCGCGGCGAAGTTGTGCGACGGGTCCTCGGCTGGCTGTTCGAGGCACTGGCCGTTCGCGTCGTACATCCAGCCGTGATACGGGCACCGCAGCCCTTCTTCGGTCGGGATGCCGTGCTTCAGGTCGACGCTCCTATGGGCGCATCGCTGTTGAACGAGCCCCAGCCGCCCCTGGCGGTCCCTGAAGAGCGTAAGGTTCTCACCGAGCAACCGGACGCTCCGTACGGGGTTCTCGCCAAGCTGCTGGTCGGTGGCTACCGGGTACCAGTAGCGCCGGAGCAGGTTTCCCATCGGCGTGCCGGGGCCGACCCGGGTCAGGCGCTCGTTCTGTTCCTGGGTAAGCATCGTTCGTTCCTCCAGCCGTCTTCCGTCCGGTTGCCGTTCCCGTCAGTGCTGGAACCCGTAGAAGCGGGCGGGGTTGTGCGACAGCACCTTCTCCAGCGTTTGCGGCGAGATGTCCTCCCGGCCGCGCAGCAGGTGCACCAGTTCCGGTTCGGCGGACTGGTCGCCGTGGCCGTAGTCGGAGCCGGTGATCATGTTCTCCTCGCCCAGGTACTGCAGGATGTAGGGGAGGTCCTCGTCCGCCTCGCACGCGACGAAGAGCCGGTTCTCCTGGAAGTACGACGGCCCGAACTCCGCGCTGGGGACCCTGAGCCGCCGGTGCAGGAAGTGGACGAGGTACGGGATCCACGAGGAGTTCGCCTCGATGAACCCCCACCGCAGGTCGGGGAAGCGCTCCGGTATCTTGCTGCACGCCAGGTCGTAGAAGGCCATGACGGGCAGCAGCCGCACGTCCGGGAACACGAAACTGAGGCGGCTGTCGAAGAACTCCGTCAGCACCGGAGAGCCGGGGCCGGTGTGGATGCAGATGGGCAGGTCCAGCCGCTGCGCCTCCTCGTAGATCGGGAAGAAGTACGGCTCCGCCAGCGAACGGTCCTTCTCGACGCCCTTGAAGAGCACCCCGCACGCCCCGTTCTCTTTGCCGAAGTGCATCTCCTCGATGCTCTTGTCGAGATCGCGCAACGGCGGGACGACGATCCATCGCATACGCCTGCCGGAGCGGGAGCATGCGTCGGCCATGAACCGGTTGTAGCACCGTGCCAGCGCCACCTCCAGCTCCACGTCGTGCGTCAGGAACCCGATGAACAGCGTGGGGTAGACGATCTGCACGTCGACGCCCATGTTCGTCGCGTCGTCCAGCCGTGCGTCGATGTCGGTCATCGCGCGCTTGTGCCAGGCGGTCGAGTTGCGGATCTCGTCCTCGATGGGCGGCGTCGCCAGCGCCTGCCCGCCCTTGCCCGGCGGATGCGGCACGAAATGGCTGTCGATGATCCAGAAGTTGCGGACTGCCCCGTTGTTCGGATCGGCCCCGGGGACCAGCTGCGGCTTCCGGTGTGCCATCTCCTCGTCGAAGAAGTCCCAGACCCGCTCCGACTCGATCACGTGCGTGTCAGCGTCGATCACTGCTGCCATCAGGCACCTCCCGTGGTCCGTGTCCGTACAGGGCCAGTCTTCGCGGAACAGGGACGACTAGTCGTCCAGGGGAACGACTCTTCCGTCCTGCACCGTGATCTGCTTGCCGGTGAGTTCCATCGGCGTGTCGCAGGCGAGGATGTAGCGGTCCTGGACGATGTCGCCCACCCAGTGCATCGTCGAGCGGTTCTCGGCCGGCGTCTCGTCGGTGGCGATGGCGCGCAGGCCGCTGCCGGGTGGTGCGCCGCCCGGCCCCATGCTCACGATGCAGATGTTGTTCTCGCGCTCCTCCATCGCCACGTCCGCGGTGAACGCCCGTATCGCGACCTTCGACGTGCGGTAGACGCACGCGCCGATGGAGTCCGGCATGCGGTCGTTCCGCACGTTGCCCTGGCCGAAGTTGATGATGTGCCCGCTGCCCTGCTCACGCATGTAGGGGATCGCGTGCTTGGTGCAGTGGAACGTGCCGATGAGGTTCGTGCGGATGACGTTCTCGAAGAACGACGACTCCATGTCCGCGATGCGCGGCCACCGCGGTGAACCCGCCTGGAAGTGGGTCACGATAGCCGCGTCGTTGATGAGCACGTCGATGCGCCCGTAGTGCTCGTGCACCCGCTCCAGCATCCGGCGCACCTGCTCCTCGTCGCGGATGTCGACCTGGACCGGGAAGACTGCCGCTCCGCGCTCTGCTACCTCCGCGGCGACCGTCTCCATCGGCGCGACGTCGGCGATCGCCAGCCGCGCGCCCGCCTCGGCGAAGATGCGCGCGTTATACCGGCCTATCCCCATAGCGCCGCCCGTGATGATGACGACCTTGTCTTTGACGGACATGTCTCCTCCTAGACCCACTCGGCGAAGCCCATGGCGCAGCCGTTGCCCGCTTCCGTGCGGTAGCAGGGAACGTAGTCCACCATGTTCATTGCAAGTCCGCTGCCCGACATCGCGCCCGCGAGCGCGATCCAGTTCTTGATCTCGGACGTGCCGGCGCGGAAGCGCACGTCCGGGTAGTCGGTGAGCTTCGTCACGTCGTCGTGCTTCAGTCCGTCGATGATCCGGTGGTCCAACTCCTCCTCGATGACGGTGTGGCTCAGGCCGCCCGAGGCGAAGACGGCAACGCGCTTGTCGGAGTCCCAGTCCTCGATCGCTTTGCGGAGCGTCTGGCCGAAGCGGTAGCACCGGGACGCCGTCGGCGTGTTCGGCGGGTAGTAGGTGTTGACGAGCACCGGAACGCTGGGAGTGACGACGTTGTACATCAGCCGCCGGTAGACGTAGTAGAAGGCGTGGCCGATGGAACCGTCGCCGTCGCGTCCCGGCGGGAGTTTGTTCGAGCGCGCCACGTCGAACTCGTTCTCGATGAACGTCTCGATGAGGTACTGACCCAGCCCAGCGTCCGCCGGATGCGTCATCCGTTCTGCAGGTCGCCTCGCGACTCCCGGGTCGCTGAGGACCCCGCGCATTCCGCTGGGATTGGGGTCGTCGTCGACGCTGTCCCCGTAGTAGATGGAGAGCGCGGGCATGTTGTCGTCGTCGAACGACTCTTTCTGATCGTCGCCGAGGATGATGCAGACGTCCGGCTTCACGGTTGCCAGCGTCTCTCCGAGGTGACGGATCGCGCTCTGGCACGCGTCCCAGCGCGTCTGGAACTTCTCATCGGTGCACTCCTTCTCGAAGTGTTCATCGGCGCGCAGTTCCGCGAGCTCACCGAACGAGTACGTGTTGCCCGCGAACCAGTGCACCGCCTGCGTGCGTCCGCGGTCTCCGTAGGTCCGCCAGTTCTCTGGCGGCATCTCCAACTGCGGAGCATGGGAGGAGGCCATCCCAAGAACGATTTCTGCCATCATTCACCTCCTTCGTACAGCTGAGCGGAGTGTACACCTTTGCCACTCCTGCGGCTTTGATGCGCACCTATGGGTGCGTACACTCCCCGACACCCGCGCCGATAGCGCCACTCCGCACGCTTGCGATAAGGTAATCGGACGGTGGCTTCTCTGGCAGTGTGAGAACGAACGCTCCGCGAGCCGCCCCACCAACCGACTGGAACTTGTGAGTGCTTTGCTGAAAACCATCGGCTGCGGAAGCCTGCGCCTCGAACACGCCGGACAGACCATCTCCATCGCAGGGTGGGTGCACCGCCGCCGCGACCACGGCGGTCTAGTCTTCATCGACCTCCGCGACAGCACCGGCCTTGTGCAGGTGGTCTTCCACCCTGAGGATGCGCCGGACGCGTTCAGCGTCGCCGAACGGTTCCGTGCGGAGTGGGTGGCGCAGGTAACGGGCACGGTGCGGCCGCGTCCCGAAGGGACCGCCAACCCCAACCTCGACACCGGCGACGTCGAGGTGCTGGCAAGCGCTGCCATTGTTCTGAACGCCGCCAAAACACCCCCGTTCGACGTGAGCCAGGACGCCCCCGTCGACGAACTGCTCCGTATGCGCTACCGCTACCTGGACCTCCGCCGTCCCTTCATGCGAGAGAACCTCCGCATGCGCCACCGCGCCGTCAAGTTCATTCGCGACTACCTCGACGAGCGCGACTTCGTCGAGATCGAGACGCCCATCCTCATCAAGAGCACGCCGGAAGGTGCGCGGGACTACCTCGTCCCCAGCCGCATCCACCAGGGCAGCTTCTACGCCCTTCCCCAGTCTCCTCAACAGCTGAAGCAGCTCCTGATGGTGGCGGGCACCGACCGCTACTTCCAGATTGCCCGGTGCTTCCGCGACGAAGATCCCCGCGCCGACCGCCTCCCTGAGTTCACGCAGCTCGACCTCGAGATGGCGTTCGTTGACCACGACGACATCATCGCCCTCATGTCTGACCTCTACACCGCCCTCATCCAGGCCATCCGGCCGGACAAGCACGTACCCCTCCCTGTCCCCCACTTCACTTATGAGGAGGCCATGGCGCGCTTCGGCAGCGACAAGCCTGACATCCGCTTCGGCCTCGAGATAGCCGACTTCTCCTCCACCGTCGCCGGCAGCGAGTTCAATGTCTTCTCCGGCGTCGTCGCAGGCGGCGGCGTGGTCAAGGGCTTCGCCGCTCCCGGCCTCGCATCGATCCCCCGTCGGCAGGCCGACGAACTGGTCGAACTTGCCAAGCGCTACGGCGCGCGCGGACTGGTCACCATCGCGCTGGACGAAGCCGCAGGTTCGCTCGACGGGCTCGCCATGGAGCACGTGCGCACCCCCGCTCGCGCGCTGGCGCTCGACGAGATCAAGGCCATGGCGACCGCCTGCAGTGCAGCGCCCGGCGATCTCATCCTCATCGTAGCCGGAGAAGAGCCGCAGTCCTCCTCCACCCTCGGCCAGTTGCGCCTCCACATGGGCGAGCGGCTCGGCCTCGCCGACCCGAACACCATCGCCCTCTGCGTCATCTCCGACTTCCCGCTCTTCGAGTGGAGTGAGAGCGAGCAACGGTGGGACTCGGTGCACCACCCGTTCACAGCCCCCTTCGACGACCACTGGGAGCGACTGGACACCGGTCCCGGGAGCATGACTGCCAAGGCCTACGACCTCGCAGCGAACGGCTACGAACTCGCCGGCGGCAGCATCCGCATCCACGAACGCGAGAAGCAGGAGGCCGTCTTCCGCACGCTTGGGCACTCTCCGGAGAACGTGGAGGCGCAGTTTGGGCACCTGCTGGAGGCGTTCGAGTACGGCGCACCCCCGCACGGCGGCTTCGCGGGAGGCATAGACCGGCTCATCATGCTGCTCTCCGACAGCGCCGAGTCGATCCGCGATACCATCGCCTTCCCCAAGACCCAGGTCGGCGCAGACCCGCTCTTCGGCGCCCCCTCGCCCGTTGACCAGGCCCAGCTGGACCAGCTCGGCCTTGCGCTCGTGCCCCGGAGCCCCAACCCGGACGCACAGTAGGAGCGGCATCCCATGCTCCCGGAGCTGACCACCGCTCAGGCCCTCGTTCTCGCGTTGCTGGGGTTGTCCGTCGGCACGGTGGGAGCGCTCGCTGGCGTCGGGGGAGGCTTCCTGCTCGTTCCGGTGCTGCTGTTCATCTTTCCCGATGCCGACCCCGCCTCTGTAACCGCCATCTCCCTCACCTCCGTCCTCTTCACCGCAGCCTCCGCGAGCGTTGGCTTCCGTATCTCGCGGCTGCAGGACTTCCGCACCGCTGGCATCCTCATCATCCTGGCGGTCCCGGCCGCGGCAGGAGGCGCGCTCCTCAACCGCGTCACGGACCGCAGCGCATTCGAGACGGTCTTCGCGGTAGCGCTGCTGCTGGGAGCGGTCTACCTCATCGCCCGCAGTGCGCTCGAGTCCCGGACCGAGGAACCCTCGACGCGCGGGAGGAGCCGCACCATCGTCGAGAAGTCGGGCGAGACCCACAGGTATCGGGTGAACGAGCCGCTCACCGCGGCCATCGCACCCGTGGCCGGGTTCTTCGCGGGGTTCTTCGGCATCGGCGGTGGCGTCATGAATGTCCCGATCATGATGCTCGTCATCCGCATCCCGAAGGCGGTCGCCGTGGCGACCTCCCAGTTGGAACTGACCGCTGCCGCGACGGCCGCCCTCGCCATCCACGTCGCATTCAGCGGCGACGATTCCAGCCTCTGGCTGCGAGCGGGCATGACCGGACTGGGCGCGATGATCGGCGCTCAGATCGGCGTGCGGATTGCTCCGAGAGTGAGCGGACGGCTCGTGCTTGGCGTCATCGGCGCGGGGTTGCTCGTCGCCGGAGCGAGGCTGCTGCTCTGAACGCGGCTACTCCGCCGCGACACCCTCCAGACCCCAGGCGCCCCTGAACGACACGGGAAGCGCGACACAGCCCGCGCTGGCGGAGACGCGCTCAGCCAGCGCGAACGCAGTCCCCGCATCTGCCGGCGCGAACATCGACGGGCCCGCGCCGCACAAGGCCGGACGCAGCCCCACGGCCTCGAACGCATCGCGCATCGCCGTGGAGAACGGGTACGCCTCGCCTGCGACTGCATCGAATGCGTTGACCACTCGCGCATCGAGCGGCTCACCGCTGCGCAAGCGCCGCTCGACGTCAGCTGTGGCGCTCCCGTCTGTGTAGTGCCCCTGCCTGAAGAGCCCATACATCTGCGCGGTCTTGTCCCGTGGCCGGGACGCATCCGGCACCGCCACAACCGCCTCGCCTTGCGAACCCGGCAACGGCGTCAGCCGTTCACCGCGTCCTTCCCCCAGCGCAGTGCCGCCGGAGATGAAGAACGGCACGTCGCTCCCCAGTTGCGCCGCGAGTTCGCGCAACGCGTCCGCATCCAGGTCGAGCCTCCACAGCCGCCGCAGGCCGAGGAGCGTGGTCGCGGCGTCGCTGCTGCCACCGCCGAGCCCGCCCGCCATCGGTATGCGCTTCACCAGGCGGATCGCCGCGCCTGTCGAGACACCCGCTTCGCGCTGTAGCAGGCACGCCGCCGCCAGCACGAGGTTCTCCTCCACCGGTGCCGCTCCCTCCGGTTCGACTGTCAGGCTGAGGTTGTCCGACTCCTCGAACGTCAGCTCGTCCGCGAGGCTGAGCGACTGCAGGATGGTCCGCACCTCGTGGTAACCGTCGGCGCGGCGTCCGAGCACCTCGAACGTCAGATTGACTTTCGCGGGGGCAAGCAGACGCAGCACGGAGGGGCTACCAGCGGCGCTTGTACTTGGAGATGCTCCGCATCTCGCGCGGCGGGTCCAGTTGGCGGCCCATGATGGTGTACGAGACTTCCGCGACGTAGAGGCTGCCCTCCGAGTCCACGGCTATCCCGTGCGGAGCGACGAACTCGCCCGGCCCTTCGCCCTCGACTGGGGCGCCGAACCGGCTGACCAGCTTGCCCGTCAGGTCGAACACTTCCACCCGGTGCCCCATGTTCGGCGAGTCGAACCCGCCTATCCCGTTCAGTTCGCCCACGTAGATGTGGTCCTGCCAGAGCACCATCGCGTCGGGCCGGTGGATGTTGTTCCACATCGTGATGAACCGCCCCTCCGCATCGAATACCTGGATGCGGTGCGCCTCCCGATCAACCACGTAGACCCTGTCCTCGCTGTCGATGGCGATGTTGTGCGGGCGCATGAACTCACCGGCGTCGATGCCGGGGCTGCCCCAGGAGAACTTGTAGTCGCCCGCGCTGCTGTAGACGTGTACCCGCGCGTTCCCGTAGCCGTCCGACACGTACCAATCGCCGTTCGACGGGCGGATCGCTGCGGACGTCGGGCGGTTGAACGGCTCGCCGCCCCACTTCGGTGACGGGTTGTTGCGGTTCCCCAGCTCGAACAACTGCTCACCCGCCGCATTGAACTGCTGCACGGTGTGGATGCCGTCGTCGGCGACGAGCAGCGTGTCGTCGTGTGCGATATACAGCCCGTGCGTGCGATTGCTGAAGTAGCCCTCGCCGAACGACTTGATGAAGTTGCCGTTCTTGTCGAACTGCATCAGCGGGTGGTCACCCCGCGTGAGTAGGAAGACGTTGTCCTGCGAGTCCACGGCAACGCCCGGACACTCGACAAGCGCATAGCCTTCCGGGATCGCGGGCCACCCCGGCACGTACTCGTACTGGAACCCCTCGTAGCCGAAAACGTCCGCCATCGCACTCCTCCGGCGGCATAACGCCGCGCCGATTCTACGCCAAACGGCTCGTTCTGATGGCAGCGGGACGCGGCGATCGTGCCCAGCGCCCCACAACCCCTCCTGAATCAGGTACCATCAGCACAGCAAGAGTACGCCAGCATCGACGGAGGAGAATGACATGACCCAGAATGGCGCCCAGAAGGACACGATCGCGCGCGGAGGCGGCGACGGCAGGTTCGCTTACGACAGGTGGATGGAGGCGCAGGGTCTCCCCATACACCGCGGCTACTTCATCGAAGACCTCCGCACCGTGGAGGTCGCCCCGTGGCACGAGCGTGAGTGCAACGGCGCCTTCATCCAGGTATCCGGCATGGAGGGCGTCGCCGAAGCGCGCATCACCGAGCTTCCGCCCGGTGCGAGCGCTCCCCCGTTCAAGTTCGCACTCGACGAGGTCGTCTACACCCTCGCAGGGCACGGCATCGCCACCGTCTGGACGGACGGCGTGCCCAAGCACAGCTTCGAGTTCGGCCCGCGCAGCCTCTTCCTCATCCCGCGCGGCGCGCACCGCCAGTTCGCCAACGCCCGCGGCGACCAGCCGCTGCGCATGGTGCACAACAACTACCTCCCCGTCGCCATGTCGCTCGAACCGGACCCGGACTTCTACTTCAACAACTCCTACCCGCACCCCGAGCTGCTGCAGCCTCGCGAGGAGGAGCTGTACGCCGTCGCCAAGCGCGCGCCGGACATGGGGCGCGGCGCTACCTGGTACGGCAACTACTTCACCGACATGGCCGCGTGGAACGACCTCGTCCCGCATCGCCAGCGCGGCGGCGGCGGCCACGTTGTGGACGTCTCCTTCCCCAACTCCCAGATGGGCGGACACATGTCCGTCTTCCCGCCCGGCACCTACAAGAAGGGCCACCGGCACGGGCCTGGACGGGTAATCGTCATCCCGGCGGGTGAGGGCTACTCCATCATGTGGCCGGAGGGCGGCGAGAAGGTCATCGCCCCATGGCACGAGGGGAGCATGTTCACTCCGCCTGACCGCTGGTTCCACCAGCACTTCAACGTCAGCGTGGAGCCCGCCCGCTACCTCGCGCTTGCGCCGCTGCCCCAGTTCAGCGGCCACAGCGAGAAGGTGGAAGACCGCAGGCGCGACCAGATCGAGTACCCATACGAGGAGCCCTGGATCCGCGAGAAGTTCGAGGAAGAGCTCGACAAACGCGGACTGGAGAGCCTCATGCCGCATGAGGCCTACACGAACCCCGACTTCAAGTGGGGTTACCGCGCCGACGAGGAGCAGGGCGCCGTACTCGGCCTCCAGCACAACCGTTAGCGCCGACCATTGCAACCGGGATGAGTAAGGGGCGGCTCTTGGAGCCGCCCTCTCATATTCTGCGCTTCCCGGGAAGCCTGCCGATGCGTCGGTGAGGTCTACACCAGCACCATCGACCGCACCGTGGGCATACCCGACTTCGCGAGGCTCCAGTGTTCCCCGTGGTCCTCGCTCACGTAGAGGTCGTTGGCCGCAGCCGCTACAAGCGCGCCGCCGGGGCCTGCGACCATCGTCCTGACCATCGCCTCGAACGAATCGGGCAGGCCATTCGCGAGCCGGAGCCAGTGCACTCCGCCGTCCTCGCTGCGATAGAGCGCGGCGTTTGCCGTGCCGTTCGCACGCCATCCCGGCGGAGGTGTTGCGGCGGCCGCCGTGTACAGCAGCCTCGGGTCTTCCGGTGCTGCAACCAGCGGCATCGTGTACGGTCGCTCCAGCCCCTCCTGCACCAGGGTCCAGCTCTGACCGCCGTCCTCGCTGCGATGGAACCCGCACCCTGTCGTCGCGTACATGTGCTGCGCGTCGGGGTCTGCCATCACCTCGTGGACGTCGAAGAACAGCCCCTCATTCAGGCTCTCCCACGTCACGCCGTCGTCGACGCTGCGGAACACGCCGCCCTCCTCGACGCCGACGTAGACGCCGCCCGCCTGCGCGGGGTCGGGATAGATCGAGCGCACGTGCGGGATATGCGGAGGCGGGGGGAACGTCCACGTCTCGCGGCCGGGGATGTCGTTGAACGAATCGCAGCCGACCCACGTCGCCCCGCCGTCGCCGCTCCTGTAGACCATCGCGGGCGATACGCCCAGCCAGACGAGCCCCGGCACGCGTGCGTCGGCTCCCAGTGTCCACGGCAGGTCCTCTACCGCTCGGGGGTTCATCAGTTCCCAGTGGTTATGCCCGCTCCGGCGCCAGACCGCTGCGTCGTCCGTGACGGCATACACCGTGTCACCGGCGCCCGCGAGCAGCGGCCGTGCTCCAGGACCGTCCTCCGCGTGGAACTTCCCGCTGTCGAGGTGGAACGCAAACACACCCTCGTCCGTTCCCAGCACCAATTCGCTCATGACGGCCTCCTCATTTGCTCATAAGCCTGTTGCTCTTGAGGCAAGTGTACTCGTACCTCACGGTCGTCTCTACTCCGGACGCTTGCCGATGCGCAGGCGGACGACGCCGCAATCGCACAGGTAGTCCGTCCACGCCAGTTCGTCGAGCTCGTTCGGCAGCAGCGGCATACCGCGCTCCGAGTACGGCACCTCCCGCACGCGCGATGCGCCGCAGTGCTCGCACGGCGGCTCCATCCGCAGCCCGCCCTCGTCGCGTATCGTTACTCCGCTCATCCCGCTTCACTCCGCCATGCACGATACAACGACGCCCACTCCGCCATTGACAACGTCTGCGCCCGGCGTGTCGTCTCGATTCCCGCTATCCCCAACAGCCGCTCCGCCTCATCCGGCGGCACGCTCAGCCCGCCCGACAGCGCGTTCCGCAACTGCTTCCGCGGCGCGCTGAACCCTGCCCGTGCCAGCACGAAGAACCGCTCTGCGTGGTCCACTCCCTCCGCCAGTCCGTCGTGCAGCGTTATCCCCACTACCGCCGACGTCACCTTCGGCGGGGGCGTGAACGACCCCGGACGAACGATGCGTGTGATGCGTGCGCTCCCGAACAGCTGCACCGCCAGCGACACCAGCGACATCGCACCCGGCTGCGCGCACATCTGCTCTGCGACCTCTCGTTGCACCAGCACCGCGGCCCGCTCCGGGCGGCAGTCCGACTCCAGGAAACGCCGGAGGATGGGCATCGCGGCGTAGTACGGCAGGTTGCCGAGCATCTTGTACGGCGTGCACCCGCCGAGCAGCTCGGCAGGGTCGGCGGCGCGGGCGTCCGCCTCCACGACCTCGACGTTGGCCGGCGCGTCGGCTTCGAGCGAACGCGCCAGTGCGCCGTCCAGTTCGACCGCGATGACGCGCTGCGCCCGCTCCGCCAGCACCGCCGTAAGCGAGCCGCGTCCCGGTCCGACCTCGATGACCGTATTGCCGGAGCCCACCTCCGCCGCGTCTGCTATGGCGCCGAGGATGTTCCGGTCGGTCAGGAAATGCTGCCCCAGGCTCTTTCTGGGAGCGCCGTACGCCATGGCTGGCCTCGGAAACGCATGCGCCGGAGGACGAAGGTACCTCCGGCGCGCCGGGTTTGCAGAAGAGAGGCCGTGCACCTCTCGTCGAACCGGGAGCCCGCGCGCTTGGCCATGGACCCGGACTCGAACCAGACTGGTCTGCGGCACTCGGAGCACTCCGCTTAGCGCTGCTTCCTTCCGGACCTGACGCGGTTCACAGGGCTCCGTCGCGCAGGGTCTGGCTCTCAACGTCCGTTTCCGGGCCAGAGACGGCGAGACCGGCCCTCTAGAGAGGAGTTCAACCCCGCTGAAGCGGATTTCGGGTGCAGGGCACCGCTAGCTCCCCGTCTAGCACGGCCAGAGTCATGCTATGCGCGTGGGCCCGGCAGGTCAACGCGGCTGCTCTCCCACAGCCCGCCGGACGCCTGCTATCCTCTCCCCATCATGCCAGTCCGCACCGCCGTTATCACCGCCGCCGGAGTAGGCACACGCTTCCTCCCCATCTCCAAGTCCGTCCCAAAGGAGATGCTGCCGCTCGTCGACCGCCCCGTCCTCCAGTACGCCGTCGAGCAGGCCGCCGAGGCGGGCATCGAGCGCGTCGTCCTCGTCACCTCGCGCGGCAAGACCGCGATGGAGGACTATTTCGACGTCGCCCCCGAGCTCGAACGCACCCTCCGCGAGCGCGGCAACGCGAAGCTCGAACCGGTAGAGAGCGTCGGGCGCATGACCCGCATCATCGCGGTGCGCCAGCCGGAGCCGATCGGCCTCGGTCACGCCGTGCTCATGGCGAAGGAGGCCGTCGGCAACGAGCCCTTCATCATCTATCTCCCGGACGAGATCCTCCTCGGCGAGCCCTCCGTCACCCGCCAGATGCTCGACGCCTACGAGCGACGCGGCAACGCCATCGGCGTCGTCGAAGTGCCGTGGGACGACGTCTCGCGCTACGGCGTCGTCGAGGGCGAGACGCTCTCGGACCGTGAGACACGGCTCACGCGAAGCGTGGAGAAGCCCCCGCGCGACGAGGCCCCGTCCAACCTCGCCATCGTCGGCCCCTACGTCTTCTCGCCCGCCATCTTCGACTGCCTGGAGGAGATAACCACCGGTGCGATCGGCGAACTCCAGCTCACCGACGCCATCGCCCTCCTCGCCCAGCGCGAGCCGGTGCACGCCTATCGCTTCGAGGGGGAGCGGTTCGACGCCGGCACGCCGCTCGGTCTCATGCAGACCGCCGTGGAGATCGCCCTCCGCCGCCCGGACTACGCCGATGCGATGCGCGCATGGGTCAAGGAACTGGCGAAGCGGCTGTAGCGAGACTCGGCTAGCGGTCCATCTTGATGACCGCCAGGAACGCCTCCTGCGGCACCTCGACGCGCCCGATGCGCTTCATGCGCTTCTTGCCCTCGGCCTGCTTCTCCAGCAGCTTCCGCTTCCGCGTCACGTCGCCGCCGTAGCACTTCGCCAGCACGTTCTTCCGCATCGCCGTGACCGTCTCTCGGGCAATGACCTTGCTTCCGATGGCCGCCTGGATCGGCACGTCGAACAGCTGGCGCGGGATCAGCTTCCGCAGACGCTCGACCAGCATCCGCCCCTGGTGGTACGCGCGGTCGCGGTGCGTGATGAGCGACAGCGCGTCGACCGGCGACTGGTTCACGAGGATGTCCAGTCGAACGAGCGGTGCGGAGCGGTAGCCGTTGAACGAGTAGTCCAGCGACGCATAGCCGCGGCTGCGAGTCTTCACCTGATCGTAGAAGTCCACCAGCACCTCGGCCATCGGCGCCGACGCTTCGAGCAGCACCCGCGGATCGGACGACGGGGAGGCGTCCGCACCTCCTGCGCCGCCGGTGGCCGAGTCCAGGTACTCCGTGCGCTTGAACTCCCCTCGGCGCGAGTTGATCAACTCCATCATCGGGCCCACGAACCTCGACGGCGTGAGGATGGACAGGTCGAGCCATGGCTCTTCCACCTGCTGCGACTCTCCGCCTGTCGGCAGGTCCGTGGGACGCGACACCTCCCGTATCGACTCGTCGTTCATCGTCACGCGGTAGACGACGCTCGGCGCGGTGACGACGAGGTCCATGCCGTACTCGCGCTCCAGCCGCTCCTGCACGATCTCCATATGCAGCAGGCCCAGAAATCCGCACCGGAAGCCGGGCCCGAGCGCGGGCGAGCTCTCCGGCTCGTACACGAGCGCGGCGTCGTTCATCTGCAGACGCTCCAGCGACTCGCGCAGGTTGTGGAACTCGTTGCCGTCGGTCGGGTACAGTCCCGCGAACACCATCGGCTTCTGCTCGCCGTAGCCGGGCAACGGTTCGGCTGCGCCCGCGCGGGCGTGGGTGATGGTGTCGCCCACCCGGCAGTCGCCCACGCTCTTCAGCCCCGTCGCCAGATAGCCCACCTCGCCCGCCGACAGGTTCGGCGCCTTCGCCATCGCCGGGCGGAACGCCCCCACCTCCAGCAGGTCCGCCTCTGTGCCGGTCGCCATCATCCGGACACGGTCCGTGCCCTTCACCGCCCCGTCCACGACGCGAACGTACGCCATCACGCCTTTGTACGAGTCGTACTTCGAGTCGAACACCAGCGCGCGCAGCGGTTTCTCCTCGTGCGCCTCGGGTGACGGCACCCGTTCCACGACCGCCTCCAGCAGTGCGCGCACGCCCGTGCCGTCCTTCGCGGAGACTCGCAGCACTTCGTCCGCGTCGAAACCGAACGCCGTGACCAGCTCCTCGATGACGCGGTCCGGCTCGGCGGAAGGCAGGTCGATCTTGTTGACCACCGGGACGATCGTGAGGTCGTGCTCCAGCGCAAGGTAGACGTTGGCGAGTGTCTGCGCCTGGATCCCCTGTGCGGCGTCGACGATCAACAGCGCGCCCTCGCACGCCGCGAGCGAGCGCGAGACCTCGTACGAGAAGTCGACGTGCCCCGGCGTGTCGATCAGGTTCAGCTCGTAGTCGCGGCCCTGGTAGGCCAGCCCCATGCGGACGGCCTGCGCCTTTATGGTGATGCCGCGCTCGCGCTCGAGGTCCATCGAGTCGAGCAGCTGGTCGTGCATCTCGCGCGCGGAGACAGCGCCCGTGATCTCCAGGATGCGGTCGGCGAGCGTCGACTTGCCGTGATCGATATGGGCGATGATGCAGAAGTTGCGGATGAGAGTGGGGTCCACGCCCCTCATTCTAGCAGGGCGGCTCTACGAGCCATCCGTGTCGCCGGACGGCTCGCTGCCCTCCGACATCATGCCGCTCTCCGTGAGGGTGCCGATGAGGCCGAAGATGTCGCCCAGGAAGTCCTCGCCGTTCGCGTAGTCCGCGCCGCCCGCGTTGCCGCTGGCCGACTGCAGGTAGCGGAACAGGTCGGAGTCGGCGGGCAGCACGAGCGTGGTCTGGTCGCCCAGCACTGCCCGGTACGCTGCGAGGCTGCGCCGGAACGCGAAGAACTCGGGGTCCTGTTCGAGCGCCTCGGCGAGGATGCGGATCGCCTCACCTTCACCTTCACCGCGGAGCCGGTTGGCGGTCTCGTCCGCCTGGGCGGAGATGATCTCCACCTGCCGGTCCACGTCGGCGATGCGCTGACGGTACAGTTCCTCACCCTCGGCGCGGAGTCGCTGTGCCTGCACGGAGCGCTCCGTCCGCATGCGGGTGAAGATGTTGTCCTCCGTCGCGCCCGGGAAGTCCGCGCGCTTGATGCGGATGTCGACGATGTCCACGCCGAAGTCGTTCTCCGCGGACTTGACGACCTGGTTGGCCGTCGAGAGGGCTCGGGCGACGATGGCCGCGCGCGTGGGCACGCCCTGGTCGTTGAGCAGCGGCTCGACGGTGGTGCGGTCCTCAGCAATGCCGATGAGCCGTCCGCCGATGATCTCCGGCTGCGTGCTGCGGCCGACCTCGTCGCGGAGCGCCGCGATCACGATCTGCTGGATCGTCGCGTCGGCGTTGTTCTCGCTGCGCAGGCGCTCGATGAACTTGCGCGGGTCCTCGATGCGGTAGCGGACGTAGGCGTCCACCTCCAGGAACTGGTTGTCCTGGTCCGGCATCGACGTGGGCGTCACGTCTATCCGCAGGATGCGCTTGTCGAGATAGTTCGCGGTGTCCACGAACGGCGCCTTCACCTTGAGGCCGGGCGTGCGCACGACGGTCTGGATCTCGCCGAATCGGGTGACGACGACGTACTGCGTCTCGTCGACCGTGTACAGCGCCTGCGGCACGACGATGACTGCCGCGATGATGAGTATCAGGAAAGGAACGAGGAGTTTCATATCAGCTCCCGTTCCCCGCGCCGGCAGCAGCAGGACCCCCGGCTGACGGAAGGACGCCTTCGGTCAGCGGCAGGAGCGGCAGCGCGCCGCCGGTGGAATCGTCAAGGATGAAGAGGGTAACGCCGGGCAGGATATCCTCTATCGCCTCGAGGAACAGCCGCGTCCGCGTCACTTCCTGGGACTGCGCATACTCGGTGAAGACGGCGGTGAACTCGGCTGCTTCACCTTGCGCCCTGGCGATACGAGCTTCCTTGAATGCCTCTGCCGCCTGGGTCACCTGCTCCGCCGAACCGCGCGCCCGGGGAAGCCTGTCCTGCTCGTAGGCGAGCGACTCGTTGATCCGGCTCTCCCTGTCGACGCGCGCCCTGTTGACGTCGTCGAAGGCGTCGCGCACCTGGTCCGGCGGCTGGACCTCCTGCAGCTGTACGCTCAGGATCTCGATGCCCGCGTTGTATTCGTCCACGATCTCCTGCAGCAGCCCCCGCGTGTCTGCCTGCACAGCCTCCCTGCCGACGCGCAGCGGGTCGTCTATCGACCGCTGCCCGACGACCTGCCGCAGTGCGGCCTCGGCCGCATCCTTGAGCGTCCTCCCGTCCGGGCGGCCTTCCGCGGCCTCCGGCCGGGCCGGGTCGCCGGGATCGGCGACGTTGAAGAGGAACGAGCCAAGGTCCCTGATGCGGTATTGCACGACGAGGTCTATGGCGACGATGTTCAGGTCGCCGGTGATCATCCTGGACTCGACCGCTTCATCCGTGGTGACGCCGCCGGCGCTGGTCCGGAAACCGAGCTCCATGCGCCGCGTCTCGTCGACGGATACGACGTCCACCGTGCCGATGGGCGTAGGTGGGTACCAGTGGAGTCCCTCGTCCTCGGTGCCGCGGAACGCCCCGAAGAGGCGGAGCGCCGCCTGCTCGGACGGCTGCACGGTGTAGAAGCCCGTCCCGAGCCAGAGCGCGAGCGCGACCACGATGAGACCGAGGATGAACAGGCGGGAGCCGCCGCCCGGAAGGCGTGAGCGTATACCGTCCCAGCTCTGTCGGAGGTTTTGGACCACCTGGTCCGGATCGAATTCGGGTCGGCGTTCGCCGTACATCTAACGCAACTTCTTCCGTAGGCCCCGCTGAGGTAAGCCGTCCTCTGACGGCCGCGCTGCGAGTGGACCTCCAGCGCTCCGGGGAACAGGACGAGTCTATCCCCCGCCCTCAGGTGTGTCAAACTGGTCGCGGAGCCCGTCTCACGCGCTTGACGCACTTTGCACGGACGTGCGCGCGGGTATAGTATGCCGCCGCGAATCGTAGCGCCTGCGGTCTGCTGCAACGGAACTGCGGCACGTACCGGCCGTTCGCCTGCGAGACCGGGCAACGCACATCCAGGGGAGTGGAAGGCAGGAGGGAAAGATGAAGGTTCACCGATTCCTGGCCCTTGGCGCGATAGCAGTGATTCTGGCGCTCTTCGCGGCATGCGGCGGCGATGACGAGCCCACCGCAACGCCGCGTCCGGCGGCTCAGCCGACTCCGACCCCCACCGCCGAAGCGATGATGGAGGAGCCCACTCCTACGCCCGAAGCGATGATGGAGGAGGAGCCCACCCCCACTGCTGAGGCGATGACGGAGCAGCCGACCCCTACTGCCGCCCCACGTCCAACTCCCACGCCGGTCCCCCCGCCTCCCGGCTTTGACGCGGAAGAGTACTTCGGCGGCAAGACCATCCGCATCATCACCGGCACCAGCCCCGGCGGCGGCTACGACACCTTCAGCAGGATCGTCGCCGCAACCGCTGAGCGGTACTTCCCGGACAGCACCCGCTTCATCGTGCAGAACCTCCCCGGCGCGGGACAGCTGCGGGGCCTGCGCGCCGTGCTGACCGCGGAGCCTGACGGGCTCACCATCGGGCCTGTGCACTCGCGCTGGTTCGCACGGCAGTTGCTTGTGGGCGACGTCGACGGGTTCGACCTCGACCGCATCTACATCCTCGGCTCCCCGACGTTTACCATCGGCGAGGAAGGCTTCTGCCTCGACAAGAACTTCGCTTCATCCTGGCAGGAGGTGCTGGACAGGGACCTCACGATCCGGGTTGGCTCAGTAGGACCGGGCAACGAGCCTGCCATCGAGTTCATGATTGAGAACGGTGCCCCGTTCAAGCTCATCTACGGCTACGGCGGCTCGTCCGAGATTATGGCTGCATTCGACCGCGGCGAGACGGACGGAACCAGCCGCTGCGGCCCGGGCACCGTGCCCCGCCTCTACCCCGAGTGGATAGAGCAGGGACGCATGGTTCCCATCTTCTACTCGAAGAAGCCGTACAACGACGAATGGCTGGCCAGGCTCGGACACACCGGTCCGCTTCCCTCCTTCCGTGACCTGCCAGGCCTCACGTTCGACCCGGCGCAGGCGGAAGGGCTGGAGTTGAACCTCCTCGTGACCGAGCTGTCGCGCGTCTTCGTGATGCCTGAGGACGTGCCCGCGGACGTGACCCAGTACTGGCAGTCGGCGTTCGACCAGATCGTGGTGGACCCCACGTTCATTGAACAGCTCACCATCGCCGGGTATGAGGACTCCTACGGCTACGGGAGAGCAGAGGACATCTGGGACATCATCGAGCGCGTGCGGAACGCCAGCCAGGCAACCCGCGACGTAGCGCTCGGCCTGAGCGGCGTCGGCAACCTGACCGTCAACTAGGGACACAGCGGGAAGGGCGCCCCTCGTGGGTGCCCTCCCCGCTGATAGTGAGCCCCTGTCAAACCCGCTCATGGTGAGCCTGTCGAACCATCCTGCGAAGCCCGCGCTTTAGCGCGCGAATCCTCTCGGGCGGCTTGGTGTAGGGGCGTCCCTCGTGGGCGCCCGGTCTGGCCCTTCCCCCTCGACGGGGGAAGGTTGGGATGGGGGTGAGTGAGGCGGAGCAGGGCAAGGCTGTCATTCCGAGCGGAGCCGTCGACGCAGTCAGTGGCGCAGCCCCGCGCTTAGCACGCAACCTCGCAGCTAGGGGTGGGGGACGGAAGACATTCCCACCTCTCCTCAGGGGAGAGGTCGACGCGCTTGCCGCGGCGGGTGAGGGTGAACCGGCGGGGCGAGGCGTGGCCAGACGCACTTTCATTCCGAGCGGAGCCGTCGACGCAGTCGATGGCGTAGCCTCGCGCTTCAGCGCGCAGAATCATCTCGGGGGTTTGGTGTAGGGGCGTCCCTCGTGGGCGCCCTGCTTGCCCCCCTCGCCCCCTGGGAGAGGGCGGCCGCGCCAGCGGCGGGTGAGGGTTGCCCCCTGTTGAATTCGTGACATCCGCCCGTTGCGCAAACGATTTGCCCCTGCTTACCCTGTTCCTGACCGCCGGGAACTCGTGCGCCCCGGGCAAACGCGAAGGAGGACTCCATGGGCTCGAAAAGGCTCAAAAAGGCTCAGAAAAAGGCTCGTATGAGCCCTTCCAAGCCCCCGAAGGGCTCAACGAAAGAGCTCGATTTACGAACGGAGGAGCATGAAGTGAGCCGGAATGAGCCGGTTTTTCAGGAAAACCTCTCCGACAGGCAGATCGTAGCGCTCCCGCACGTCGCCGCCGCTGCCACGAACGCCGAAGGCGCGCGAGCGGCGGACATCAGTCTCGCGACGCTCAAACGATGGCGGCAGGACCCCGCCTTCCGGGAGGAACTCCGCCGCATGAGGCAGGAAACTGCGGACCTCGCCCACGCCGAGCTCAACGGTCTCGCGCTGAAGAGCACGGCCGCGCTGGCTGAGCTCCTGGAAGACCCCGATCCGAGGGTCAGAGCGCAGGCCATCCGCCTTGCCCTCGTCCTCGGCCTCAAGGTAGGTCAGGAGAGAGACAACCGGCGGCGCATCAACCAGCTCCAGAAGGCCCTGACCCTCCTGAAGAACCTCAGGTAGGGAGCGCCCAACCCGCCCGCGCGTTGACGCTCCGGGTGAGGGCAGTGTAGGTTGCCTCCCTGTCTGATCCCCTCTCCCTCGAGGGGAGAGGGTTAGGGTGAGGGTGAACCGGGGCGGGAGGGAGGTTGCGCGAGGCCCCCTCGTGCGATAACCGGAACGAACGAGGTACGACGGATACGATGGCTTACGACTACGACGTCTACGGCGTCGGCAACGCGATAGTGGATACCGAGGTGGAGGTCGAGGACTCGTTCCTCGCGGGCCACGGCCTGGACAAGGGCATCATGACGCTCGTGTCCGCTGAGTCTCAGGCGGAGCTGCTGGAGAGTCTTGCCGGGCATGCCCGGCACGGCTCCGCCGGAGGATCGGCCGCGAACACGGTGACCGCCGTGACCCACTTCGGGGGCAGCGCGTTCTTCACCGGCAAGATCGGCAACGACATGCACGGCGCGCTCTACCGCGAGAGCCTTGCCGAGGCTGGAGTCGAGTTCGACATGACGCCCGCGGACGCCGGTCCCACCGGCGCGTGCGTCATCCTCGTCACGCCGGACGGCGAGCGCACGATGCGGACAAGCCTCGGCGCGGCCTCCACGTTGGGGCCGGGCGACATCGCCTCCGGTGTGCTCCGGTCCAGCCGCATCGTCTACGTGGAGGGTTACCTGCTCAGCACCCCTTCGTGCGCGGAAGCTGCCGAGCGCGCCATGGCCGTCGCATCGGACGCGGGCGTGCAGGTCGCGCTCAGCCTCTCCGATCCCGCCATTGCGACGCTCTTCATCGACGAGTTCCGGCGCGTCACCCGGCAGTACGTCGACGTCCTCTTCTGCAACGAACACGAGGCGGAGATATACGGGGGCAGCGGCTCGCGGGAGCAGCGGCTGCGGGCCGTGGGAGTGGACGCCTCCCTGGTGTTCATGACCTGCGGAGCGGACGGCGCGATGGTTTTCGACGATGGCGCCGTCACGCACGTGCCGGGATACGTTGTGCCCGTCGTCGACACGACCGGCGCGGGCGACGTCTTCGCCGCAGGCGCGCTCTACGGGCTGACGCATGGCCTCAACCCCACCGATGCTGGTAAGCTCGGCGCGTTCGCATCCGCGAAGGTCGTAACCGGTTTCGGCGCGCGGCTGCGCGAGCCGTTGCACGAGACACTGGAAGCCATACTCAACGGGGCCCACCCCCTTGAAATAAGGAGAGACGCGTAATGACCACCGACCGCCACCAGAAGGCTGCATGGGCGCAGACGCACGACGTGCCGGAGCAGTGGGAGGAACAGCAGTTCGTCGACAACTGGGTTACGCGCGACGACGGCAGGCAGGACACGCGGGGGCCGATGATCCAGACCACCGTGGACGCGGCGCCCTTCCCCGCGGACCAGGCCATCCGCGCCCTGGACGTCGGCTCGGGCTACGGCCTGCTCTCCGGCTACCTGCTGGCGAAGTACCCCAACGCCCACGTCACGCTGCAGGACATCTCCGAGCCGATGTTCGGCCACGCGAAGGAGCGCCTCGCGGCGTACGCCGACCGCACAGCCTACATCAGGAGCGACTTCTCACAGCGCGACTGGGCGACCGGGCTCGGCGGGCCGTTCGACTTCGTGATGTCCGCCATCGCCATCCACAACATGTACGACGACGGCCTCATCGCCAGCATCTACAAGGACATCCACGACCTCATCGCCGACGGCGGCATGTTCGCCAACCTGGACTACGCGGCGCAGGCGGGTGGTGTGGACATGCACGTCCAGTGGCTGAAGGAAGCCGGCTTCTCCACCGTGGAAGCGGAGGAGATCAACGACCGCACCGTCCTGCTGAAGGCCTCCCGCTAGTCCGATCTTCGGGGCAGACTTCCCTTCGCGGGCAGACTTCCGTCATTCCCGCCTCTTTCGTCATCCCCCTCCTTCGTCATTCCAGCGAAAGCTGGAATCCAGAGTGGCAGTCAGGCCACGCGGTGGGGTCGGGGCGAGGCGAGGTGTTCCCTCAGCAACCCTACCCCCAGAGGCGCCTGCTCGCGATGGCCGCGCCTTCCGCCAGCGACTCCAGCTTCCGGAAGATGATGTCCGGGTCCATCTTCCCGTAGCCCGCGAACGTGCCGAAGCCGCAGTCCGACCCCGCCAGCACCCGCTCGCGCCCCACGATGGCGGCGAACGTCTCGATGCGCTGGGCGACCAGCTCCGGGTGCTCCACGAAGTTGCTCGTGGAGTCCAGCACGCCGGGGGCGAGCACCTTGTCGTCCGGGATGTCGGCGTCGCGCCACTCCTTCCACTCGTGGGCGTGGCGCGGGTTCGACGCCTCGAACAGGATCGCGGTCGGCTTCGCCCGCAGGACGATGGGCATGATCTTCGATACGGCGATGTCGTAGTCGTGAGGCCCCTCGTAGTTGCCCCAGCAGACGTGCATCCGCACCGACTCCGCGGGCACGTTCGCCAGCGCCCCGTTCAGCACGTCGATATGGTGCTCGGCGCGGTGGAGGAACTCCTCCTCCGTCAGCCCCTGGAAGCCGGTGTGGAACGCCATCGCGAGGTCGGGGCAGTCCACCTGCAGCACGAACCCCGCGCCGACGATGGCCTCGTACTCCTCCTGCATCGCCGCGCCCAGCGCATCGATGTACGCCTCGTGCGTCGGGTAATAGGCGTTCGGCATGAACACGGAGGCCACCCCCGGCGAGGACGACGTCATGAACGCGTCGGTGACACCCGCGCCTTCGAGCGCCGCCTTGAAGTTCTCGAGGTCCTTCCGCAGCGGCTCCCGGTCCTTCACTTCCACCGGCCCCATGCACTGGGGGCGGCGCATCGGCTGGTCGCCGGTCATCCGCGCCATCTTGGCACGGAAGTCCGGGTACGGCGCCACGTCCAGGTTGGGACGGCGCGCGCTGTCTCCCTCGAAGCCGGTGAGCCGGTCCTTGGCGTAGGTGGAGTAGGCGACCTTGCTCATCTCGCCGTCGCTCACGATGTCCACGCCCGCGGCGTGCTGCCGCGCGACGATATCGGCGACGCCCTGCCGCACGAGCGCGTCCAGCTCGTCGGCGTCGTACTCCTCTTCGCGCTCCTTCTTCAGGAGCAGCGCGGCGACGTCGTCGGGACGCGGCAGGCTGCCGACGTGGGTCGTGAGGATGCGGTCAGTGGATAGCTTCATGGGAACGCTCCGGAGAAGAGTGAACCGGATTATAGCCGCGCTCCTATAATCGCGGCATGGCGGAGCAGCAGAGCATCGAAGTTCGGGTGGCGTCAGACGAGGCCGATATGCATGGCGCGTTCGCGGTGCGGCACGAGGTCTTCATCCTCGAGCAGGGCGTACCGCCGGAACTCGAGCGCGACGAGGCGGACGACAGCGCCGTGCACGTCGTCGCGAGAGACGGGACGGCAGTCGTCGGCACGGCCCGGCTCACACGCGATGGCGAAGCGCGGGTAGGGCGCGTCGCGGTGCTGCCCGCGTGGCGCAGGCGCGGCATCGCGGGGCTGCTGCTCGCGGCGCTGGAGTCCGAGGCTCGCAGGCTCGGCATCGAGGAGGTGGGCCTGCACTCGCAGACGTACGTGCAGGCGCTCTACGAGCGGCACGGGTACGCGGTCACGGGGCCGGGGTTCGTGGAGGCAGGCATAGACCACGTGCCGATGGCGAAACGGCTCGACCAGTAGCAACGGTGCCTGCGCCCTGACCTACGAGGAGACGGCTGCCCGCTTCGTAGTGGGCGGCTGCTTGAGCACGAACGACCCGCGCACGTCCCGCAGGCTCAGTGCGCCGCTCTCCAGCAGCGCTCCGCGTATGCCGGGGCGATGACGCGCTCGAACGTCCACGGCGATGAGCGCGTACCCTGCTGCGAGGAGCGCCTCGTATTCGGCGGCGTGCTCGTCGTCGAGCCCCTCCTCGCCGGCGGACATGGCCCCGATCCAGGAACCGAACGCCGCGCCGAACTTCCAGACAGTCGCGGCCAGCAGGATCTTTATGTTGATATCCATCGGGTAGACCAGCAGCGCGATGAGCGACGGTACTTCGATGATGAGCGAGCCCCAGATGCCCCACTTTATCGCCGCTCGCAGCATGCTCTCCCCCCGTCGCTTCAGGCGCGGAGGCGCGGGGCTGTCGTCCGGCAATACGTAGGTGATGCCTGTGCGGTCGCCGAAGCCGGCCTCTTCCAGCAGCTGCTCGGCGGCAACGGCAGCCGTACGGTGCTCGAATATGCCGACGACGGCGGTCATGCGACGGGCTCCCTCGCTTTCAGTGCGCTGTCGAAGAACGCGATGAGCTTCGGCCACGAGTCGGCGGATATCTCCGAGTTGTACCGCACCGGGTTGTAGGGATCGTTGAAGGCGTGCTGTCCGTTGGGGTAGCGATGGAAGGTGAACGGCTTGCCCTCGGCGCGGAGCGCGGCTTCCAGCTTGTCGACATCCGCGGGTGTGGGGTTCGCGTCGAGGTCGCCGAAGAAGCCGGTGAGCGGGCAATCGAGGTTCGCGGTGAGGCTCATCGGGTCGGGGCCGTCGCCCCAGGGCAGGTCCACGTCCACGCCGTAGAAGTTCGCACAGGCGGCGAACTCGTCGGTCCGCACCGCGAGCATGTAGGCGATGCGTCCGCCGATGCAGAAGCCGGTGACGCCGAACGGTCCGGACACGTCCGGCAGACCGCGCAGGCATTCCAGCCCCGCGAGCATGTCTTTCAGCAACTCGTCGTCGCGAAGGCTGTCCTTCAACGGCATCGCGACCTCACGGCGCGCCGGGTCCTCGAAGGCATAGCCCGTCAGCTGTTCGTTCGTCACGTCGGAGCGGTGGAAGAGGTAGGGCACGATGGCGGCATAGCCCGCCTCCGCGAGCCCGTCGCACTTCTCTCGCACGAACCGGTCTACGCCGAAAACGTGCATCGCCACGACGACGCCGGGGTGCGGGCCGGGAGCGTCCGGCAGCGCGAGGTATGCGTCCACCGGCTTGCCGTCAACGTCTATGCTCACCCACTCGGATGCCATCGCCTTCCTCCTTCGTGCCGGTCAGTTGTCCTCGCTGATAACGAGCGCGCTCTTGCCCTTGATCTGTCGGGATTCCTGGTAATGGTGGGCCTCGACGGCCTCGGCGAGGGGCCACGTGCGGTCTATGGTGGGCTTGAGCTTCCCCTCGCCGAACCAGCCGAGGATCATCTCGAAGTCCTCTCGCGGCGTTTGTCCGCCGCCTGCGCCCAATATCGAGACGCCGTTACGGTAGAGGTCGGCAACAGGGAAGGTAGTCTCCCGTCCGCCGGCGCCACCGAAGACCGAGAGCCGGCCGCCGCGCGCCAGCGCTGTGATGCCCTTCGCCAGAACGTCGCCGCCGATGCCGTCAACGATAACGTCGACGCCGCGCCCGTCGGTGAGTCGCTTCGCTTCAGAGACGAAGTCCTGCTCCACGTAGTTGATGCCGTGGTCCAGCCCGTACTGGGCCGCCCACTCGAGCTTCTCGGCGCTGCTTGCGGTGCCGATGACAGTCATACCGACCTGCTTCGCGAGTTGGATGGCGGCAACGCCCACGCCGCTCGCGGCGGCCTGCACGAGGACCGTGTCGCCTTCCTTCCCCTCGCCACGGACACGCAGCGCTGACCAGGCCGTGGTGTAGATGATGGTAACGGTCGACGCCTCGACGAGGCTGAGATTGTCCGGCACGGCGTATACCGAGCGCTCAGGCACGGCGACGAACTCAGCGTACGAATACGGTGGCTGGCGCACGATGACGCGGTCGCCGACGCTCACGGATGAAACGTCCTTCCCGGCCTGTGTGACGACACCCGCGCCTTCTATCCCGAGCATCGCGGGGAAGTCCACCACCTGCCCCATGCGCCCGCCGCGCCGCGACACCTCCGCAGGGTTGACGCCCGATGCCGCAAGCCGCACGAGCACGTCGCCGTCACCGGGTTCAGGGTCGGGGACCTCTTCGAGGCGGAGCACCTCCGGCCCGCCGAATTCGTGGTACCGCACCGCCTTCATCGGTTCGCCCTCCTCGCAAAGCGATTATCCGCCTGACACACGGATGAGGCAAACCTGCCTGTCGCCGGTCAGGAGATGGCGTTGATGCCGGTCAGGTGACGCCCCAGGATGAGCTGGTGCATGTGCTGCGTGCCCTCGTAGGTGTGCACCGTCTCCAGGTTCATCGCGTGGCGCATCGGGGAGAGGTCGTCGGTGATGCCGGCAGCGCCGAGCAGGTCGCGGCTGGTGCGCGCGATCTCCAGTGCCGCAAGGGTGTTGCTGTACTTCGCCATGCTGACGTGCGACCAGTGCAGCGTCCCTGCAGCCTTCAACCGTCCCAGTTGAAGGGCGAGCAGCTGAGCCTTCGATAGCGACGTGGCCATGTCCGCGAGCTTCTGCTGCACGAGCTGGAAGGACGCGAGCGGACGTCCGAACTGCTCGCGCTCCTTCGTGTATTCGATGGCGGTGTGAAGGCAGTCGGCGGCGGCGCCGCAGACGCCCCAGACGATGCTGTAGCGCGCCGCGTTGAGGCACGCCAGCGCCGAACCCAGGCCGCGCGTGCCGGGGAGCAATGCATCCTCCCCCACGCACACGTCTTCCAGGAATAGTGCGCTGGTTACGCTCATCCGCATCGAGAGCTTGTTGTGGACGTCTTCCCGCCGCACGCCCGGCAGGGTCGTATCCACCAGGAACCCGCGTATCGTGTCGCCCAGCTTCGCCCAGACCACTACGACGTCGGCGATGCCGGCATTCGTGATCCACATCTTGCCGCCGTTGAGCGTGAAGCCGTCCGCGGTTTCGACGGCGTGCGTCTCCATCCCGGCCGGATCGGAGCCATGGTCGGCCTCGGTCAGGCCGAATGCACCGAGAACGCGGCCTGCAGCCATGTCCGGCAGGTAACGCTCGCGATGTTCCTCGGTGCCGAACTCGTGGATGGCGGTCATCGCCAGGGACGACTGGACGGACGCGAACGAGCGGTAGCCGGAGTCGGCGCGCTCCAGCTCCTGCATGACGAGGCCGTAAGCGACGGGGCCGAGTCCCGCGCAGCCGTAGCCTTCCAGGTGCGCGCCAAAGAGGCCGAGTTCCCCCATGCGCGGGACGAGCTCCAGCGGGAACGTACCTTCGCGGAAGTGCGGGACGACGGCGGGCATAGCCTCCGCCTCGACGAAGTCACGCACCGTGTCGCGCACCTGGCGTTCGTCGTCGGTCAGTTGCGA
The DNA here is from genome assembly GCA_965116305.1 of Dehalococcoidia bacterium. GTDB lineage: Bacteria > Chloroflexota > Dehalococcoidia > Lucifugimonadales > Australimonadaceae > Bin16. The sequence goes on from OZ220673.1 coordinate 1,978,393, forward strand.
TTCGATATCCAGCAGGTCTATGCCACGGTAGGGCTGCATGAGGGCCTCGCATTCAAGTTCGGGGCGTCATTCTAGCAAGCGGCGAGAACCAACAGGCTATGCGCTGCTGTGTTCCACAAAGAGAAGCCCTCCGGAGAACCGGAGGGCTTCTGAGTATCGCCTGTGTCGCAGAGTACTGCTACGCGGGGCAGTGGTCAGGAACGCCCTGGCCTCCCTTCAACCCCTCGATCTCCGCCGTCAACTCGGCGATCTGCGCGTCGAGCTGCGCCTCGAAAGCAGGGTAGAACGCGGTCGCCAGCGCCCAAGCCGCGTCGGACACATTGACGGGCTTGTCGCCCAGACCCTCGTCCCTGTCGGCCTGCGTGAGCGCCAGGTCGGACTCCAATCCGGCGATCTCCTCGGCCAAGTCCTCGCGGTCGCTCACGCGGCAGAAGGCCAGCGGCGTGCTGGTGATGACGTCGAACGTTCCGGGGTCGATGACGCTCAGCGTGCGCACGCGCTCCACGTCGCCGTCGCCGGGGCCGATGCCGGAGCGCTGGCGGGTGAAGCGGCCGAGCGTCCAGACGGTCGTCCATGCGCCCTGGTCGTTGGCAACGAGCGTGTTGTTGGCGCTCTTGTTGCTCACGTAGTTCGTGATGTCGGAAGGAGTGCCGGGACCGTCGTTGATGAGGAGGATGACCTCCTGTCCGGCAGCGAAGCCGGCGCCCCAGATGCGGACCTGCTCGCGGGACGAGCGCGCCCCAAGCTGGTGGTTGACGAGCACGTCATCCGTGACGACACTCTCCACACCGGAGATGTGTCCGTCGGCGGACGCCTTTGGGGAGAGGATGGCATTCCCGGCTACCAAGCCGAGCAGCAGCCCCGTGGCGATAAGCGCGAGAACCACGGCCCGGGGGTGAGTTGCGATTGCCTTAGTCACGATTACCTCCTGTGGACCTTACGCTTACGACGAGCAGAAGTTCGGGACTTCTGCTGGCTCTGCGCCTTCTTCAAGATCTTCATTGCGGTCCAGGTTGCACAGCGCGATCGGCGCGCTGGACAGGAAGGCGCCACTGGCCTTGTCCACGGCCCACATGGTCGCCAACCGCTCTGTTCCCACATTCGGTCGGGTGAAGCGGCCGAGGCGCCACTTGGTCGCGAAGGCGCCGTCGTCGTTCACGATGAGCGGCCAGACGCTGCCCGCGCCGTCGCGGTAGCGAGCAGGGTCGCAGTTCCCCTCGTTGTCCCAGCGGCAAGCGCTGATGATGTAGAGCGCGCCTTGGAAGTCCGCCACCATGAGCTCTATCTCAAGGCCTGGCGTGAAACCGGACCCTCGTATCCAGACTTCCTCTGGGGATCGGCTCGCCCCAGTGTCGAAGTTCACCTCGGTGTGCGAGAGCGCGATGGTCTCGGTTCCCGTTACATGCCCGTCCGCGCGTACGCCTTGGTATGCCGAGAGAACGATGGCGAGCGCCAGACCGGCGATGAGACCGGCAGCGATCCAGATGGTCGCTGACCGTTTCGTTACTGTGGTAGCAGCTGTCACTGAGTCCTCCTGCTCAACAAGTCTTCAAAGGGTTGGGGGTTACGCCGAGCAGTGGCCCGGGACTTCCGCATCTTCGGCACGACCGCTGAGGTTGCAGAGCGCCAGCGGAGCGGTCGCCAGCTCGTCGAACGTGCCGGCATCCACTGCACGGACCGACTGCATGCCCTCGCCGCCGACGCCCGTCCGGGTGAAGCGACCAAAGGTCCACTCGAACCCGAATGCGCCGTCGTCGTTGGCGACAACGTCAACGCCCGAAAGAGCGCCAACGTCCGTGGCAACGCCGCGCTGGTCAGCGATCAGGACGAGGAGACTCTGACCGGGGTTGAAGCCGGACCCGTAGACCCACACCGCAGTTCTGGAACTGCGCGTCCCCGGAACGAAGTCGGCCTCATTCGGCGTGACCACGATCGTCTCCCCACCGGTAACGTGACCGTCGGCGCGCGCGCCTTCATGAGTGGAAAGCGCCGCCGCGAGGGCGAGCCCCACCAGAGCGGCAGCGGCCAATGTAACCAATGCGAACCGCGGCGACAGTAGTGAATACGTTCGAGTCACGGCTTTCCTCCTTCAACCCGATGCTCACGGCCAGACAACTCGTGCTCGCCGCGAGTGCGGCGCAGAGGCTATAAGGGTTTGCCGCTGCGTGTCAAGCGTTAGGGAATCATACCCCAAGACAGCAATTTATGGAATGCACGGCACATCACATCGTGAGGGAAACCTTGAGCGCGCCTCCGCTTGGCTCGTGCGCCAGTTCGAAGGCGTCGCCCACCCGTTCCAGGGGCAGGGTGTGCGTCACGTAGGGAGACATGTCGATCTCCCCCTCGGCGATGAGTCGCAGCGCCTGCCGGAACGACACCAGGCCCGGCTCATCCTGGGCGCCGAATATCGTGCGCACGTCGAGCCGTTTGAGGAAGTACGTGCCCAGGTCGAACGGCACGGGATCGAAGCCGGTCGGCAGACCGAAGACGTGCACGTGCCCTTCCGCTTTCGCCATGCGCACGGCCTGGTCCAGGGTCTCGTGGCCGCCCACCGCGTCGACGACCACCTCGGCCCCCTGCCCGTCGGTCAGTTGGAGCACGGCATCCACCGCCGCATCGCCGGTCACGTCGAGTGCCTCGTCGGCGCCGAGCGCAATGCCCGCCGCACGCCGGTCGTCGTTCGGCTCGACGGTGATGATCCGCTCGGCGCCGAGGCGGCGCAGATAGAAATCGTGGAACAGGCCTGCGCTCCCCTGCCCGATGACGACGGCGGTTTTGCCCGTCATTTCAGGAAGTTTGCGCGCTGCGAAGATGACCGTGCCCAACTGCTGGGCCATCATCAATTCGGCAAGGGGACGCCCCGCCGGCAGTTCGATGATAAAATGTGGGGATACCGCCTGGTACTCAGCGAAGTTACGCGCCTCCCAGATGTTCGGCACGGTGAGGACGAGCGCGCCCTCCCGCAAGCCGGTTTCGCCCGGGTCGACGATAGTGCCTACCCCTTCATGGCCGGGCTCGCCCGGCTCCATGGGATACGTGTTGCGTGGCCAGCCGTGGTAGACGTAGTGCAGGTCCGTTCCGCAGATGGACGCCATATGCATCCGCACGAGCGCTTTCTGGCCGTCTGATTCCGGCATGGACACCTCTTCGCAGACGATGTCCCGCAGTCCTCTGAGGATGGCGGCTTTCATCATGGGCATGGTTGCGGCTCCGCACGAATCATGGGTTCCCTAGCCTATCAGTCCGCGCACTGGTATGATGAAGGGCGCGATGGTCAGCGACCCCGAACTCATCGTCTACACCCGCCCCGACTGCACGTATTCGGATGCGCTGCTCCACGATCTCAAGAAGGACGGAGTGGAGTACCGGGAGATCGACCTGGAAGAGCATCCCGAACTCGTTGAGGAGTTGGAGCGGTTGACCGGCGGTGAGCGGGTGACCCCGGTGATGGTCGAGGGAAGCCTCGTCATCGTGGGTTATCATGGGATTGGTTGAGCGTTCTGACCGCCCCGGTGTAGCCGGGGCCAGCTACCGCGGCCCGGTGGTGTAGCCTGGTTTAACACACCGCCCTGTCAAGGCGGAGATCGCCGGTTCAAATCCGGTCCGGGTCGCCAGCAGCGGCAGCGAAACGAAAGCCCCCGTGCGATGTGCACGGGGGCTTCGTCTGTCATTCCGAGCGAAGCGCAGCGTACAGGGCTGCTAGCTGGGGTCCTTCACCTTGCGCAGGTAGGGCTTCACCGTCTCCCAGCCGTCCGGGAAGAGTTCCTTGGCAGCCTCGTTATCGACGGCGGGAAGGATGATGACGTCCTCGCCCTTGTTCCAGTTCGCAGGAGTGGCGACCTTGTGGTTGGCCGTGAGCTGGCAGGAGTCCAGTACCCGGAGCAGTTCATCGAAGTTGCGTCCCGTGCTCATGGGGTACGTCAGGCTCATCTTGATCTTCTTGTCAGGGCCGACGAGGAAGACCGTGCGCACGGTCTGGTTGGTTGCCGCCGTGCGGCTCTCGGAGGGCTCCTCCTCGGCAGGGAGCATGTCGTACAGCTTGGCGACGTTCAACTGGTCGTCGGCGATGATGGGGAAGTTGAGAGGGGCGCCGCCGATCTCTTCTACGTCGGCCGCCCAGCGCTGGTGGTCCTCGACCTTGTCGACGCTCAGACCGATGACCTTGCAGTTGCGCTTGGCGAACTCGCCGCTCACCTTGGCGACGTAGCCGAGTTCGGTCGCGCAGACGGGCGTGAAGTCCTTGGGATGGGAGAAGAGGACCGCCCAGCCGTCGCCGATCCACTCGTGGAAGTTGACGGTGCCGGCACTGGTGTCGGCGGTGAAGTCAGGGGCGGTGTCGTTGATGCGTAGCGCCATGATGTGCATCTCCTTGTGCGTGCTTGCCCGCAGTGGTCCGCCACCACGGGCTCGGTTCTTCTCGTGGTTGCGTTCTCATTCGTTACCGCTGGACTTCAACACAAGCACATTCTGTTTCACCTTCCTCAACTCAGCGTCTCGATGCAGTCTGGCTCCCGCGGTAGGACTCGAACCTACGACCAATCGGTTAACAGCCGACCGCTCTACCAACTGAGCTACGCGGGAACACGCGCGCTGCTTCAGCGCGGCGCTATTGTAGCGCGAAGGCTATTGTAGCAAACGGCTGGCGCGCGCGAGGCGAGCGGTCGCCGGTGCCCTGAGATGTGAGCCCCGTATGCTATAGTGAGGAAGCGTCGCACCACCGCCGTCGGCGGCAGGACGCGCGTTGTGGGGATATAGCTCAACTGGGAGAGCGCCGCGTTCGCAATGCGGAGGTTGGGGGTTCGAGTCCCCCTATCTCCACCACTTCTCGCCCTGGTGTCCTCATCGGATGGAACAGCGGCGCGAGTTACCCACTGCGTTGTCTTCATGAGATTCGGCTTATTCCTCGGCACCGAGTACCCGGCACGCCGCTCGATGGCGGCAAGGGTCGACTCGCTCGTCGAACAGGTGCGGCTGGCGCGTGACCTGGGCTTCGATTGCGCCCTGGCCGGTCAGCATTACCTCAGTTATCCAGTGCAGATCCTACAGCCCACACCGTTGCTGGGCCGCCTCGCCGCAGAGGCCGGCGACATGCGCCTGGGGACAGGCATCGTTCTGCTGCCGCTGCAGCACCCGGTGGACATGGCTGAACAGGTCGCTACGCTCGACCAGATAACCGGGGGCAGGTTCATCTTTGGCGTTGGTCTGGGTTACGAGAGGGAGGAGTTCGAGGCGTTCGGTCTCGAAGTATCCGACCGCGTCAGGAGGTTCGAGGAGTCGCTCGCCCTCATGAAGCGGCTGTGGACCGAAGACGAGGTGCATTTCGAAGGAGAGCACTTCACCCTGCACACCCGGCCATCCTCATGGCCGTTGCAGAAGCCCTACCCGCCGGTCTGGATAGCGGCGAACGGGCATGGCCCGGTGAGACGGGCGGCGCGCCTTGGCGATGTCTGGTTCGCCAACCCTCACGCCCGGTTCTCGACGCTCGCCGAGCAGATGGACATCTACAAGTCCGCACTCACCGAATACGGGACCGAACGACCTGAGGACGTAGTGGTCAGCCGGGAGGTGTTCGTGGCGCAGTCGAGCGCGGAAGCGATACGCGTTGCGCGGCCTGCTCTGCACGAGCGGTACCGGGTGTACTCCGTACAGGGCCAGGATGAGCAGCTCCCGCCGGGCGACCGCTTCGAGCGCGAGTTCGATGCTCTGGCCGCCGACCGTTTCGTGTTGGGAGACCCACAGCAGTGCATCGACGAGATCAGGCGGTACGAGGAACTCGGTTTCAACCTGTTCATCATCGACTACCACTGGCTCGACCTCGACGACGCCACAGCGCTCAACACCCTGCGCCTCTTCGGCGAGCGCGTGATGCCGGCGTTCGGTTAGCTGGCAGAGGGGCCGGCAGGCAGGCTTCCTCAACGACGCTGTGTACTTCTTCGCCTGGCCACCGTCCATTGGAACACCTGCATGCATTGCGTTGAGATTGAATCTCAACAGATTCCCGGCTCCCCCGAATGCCTTGCGGCTTGAGTTTCGCGTGGGAGATACTGCCCGCACGGCCGATCAGAAGACCTACTCACGCTGTGAGAGGTTGTAGACACTACCGACTCCGGAAGGAGGGGACCATGTCTCTTCGGCAGGTTACGCTGGTATTTCTCCTGGGAACCCTGGCGCTCCTGGCTGCCGCTTGCGGGGACGATGCGAGCGACGAGTCATTCAAGATAGGAGTGATGGAATCGCTCACAGGCCCCGGCGAGACTTACGGAACGGTTTCCAGCCAGGCGAAGCAGCTGGCGGTCGACGAGATCAACGCTGCCGGCGGCATCGACGGGCGCATGATCGAGCTCATCGTTCAGGACTCGAAGTGCAGCGCCCAGGACGCGATCACCGCGTACAACAAGCTCACCGACGTGGACGGGGTCAAGATCATCCTGGGCACCTCCTGCAGCGGCGCGATGCTCGGCGCAGCGCCCCTTGCGGAGGCCGACGGCGTCGTGCTCTTCTCCGGACTGGCTACGAACCCGGACATCGCCGAAGCCGGCGACTACATCTTCAGGACCGCGATGAGCGATGCCCAACTCGGCATCGACACGGGCAACGTGCTCTGGACCGACGGCATCCGCTCGCTGGCTACCATCACGGAAGCAACCGACTACGCCGAGGGCGTGCGGCGCTCGTCTGTCGCCCAATTCGAGAGTCTGGGCGGTCAGGTTGTGGCAGAGGAGCGGTACCCGTCGGACATCACCGACTTCAGGAGCCAGTTGACGAAGCTGTTCAGCGCTAACCCCGACGCGCTCCACATCGCTGCCCAGGCAGAGTTCAGCGGCGGCACCATCGTCAAACAGGCCCGTGAGCTTGGCTACGACGGGCCCATCTACGGCGAGGTCGTCGTTATAGGAGCCACAGCCCTCGAGGTTGCGGGTGAAGCCGCGACCGGGGTGAAGGCCATCACGGCAGACCTCGACCCTGCCAACCGGAAGGCGCAGGAGGTGCTCCGCAACTTCCGGGAGACCTACGACTATGTCACGCTCCCCTGGTACTTGGGGTCGGCGTATGACGACGTGTACATCACTGCAGAGTGCCTCAAGCAGACCGGCGACGACCAGGACGCAGACGGGTTCCGGGACTGCCTGTACGAGATCACGTGGAGCGGGGCTATCGGCGATAACTTCAGCTTCGACGAGAAGGGTGAAGTCGTTGGCCTCTCCAACGTAGTTGTCGAGGTGCTGCCGGTAGCCGAGAGGACGGACGATAACCAGGGTTACAAGGTCCTGGGTGGGGCTCCTACGCAGTAGGAGGCATCATCTGAGCCCCCGCTGGCCACGGTCGCGGGGGCAGGGATTCCTTCAGTGCTACGCTCCACCGCATATCGTGAACGCCGAGGCAGGATCTTGGCGGCGTCCCTCACCACAGCGGCGGCCGCATACGTGGTCTGGAAGATAACCGAGTCCCCCGATCAGGCCGTGCAGTTCGCGTTCAACGGCTTGTCCGTGGGCGCCGTGTACGCGCTCCTCGCGCTGGGGTTCACTCTCGTCTACAGCACCGTATGGTTCTTCGATCTGTACTACGGCGCCGCGGCGGCGATGGGGGCGTACGGTGTCTTCTACCTCCGGACCTCCGAGACAGTAGGCGGAAGCCACGTTAACAATCCATACGTGAGCGCCCTGTTCGCCCTTATCGTAGCCGGAGTGATCGCCTGGGTGCTTTACGAAGCCTTCTTCATCCGGCTGCAGAGCCGCTTCACCCGCAAGTCGCTGTATATAGCCGGTGGGATGCTCACGGGCGCCATCGGCATCTACACCGGGTTCGTCCTGACCGGTCCGGACCACCTTCACCTGCTGCTCAGCCCCGCCGTCGGAGCCATGGCTGCCGTGGTGGCCGGCTGGATCGTGAACCGAGCTATGCAGCGCCTCTTCTCGAATACCAGCCCTACGATGCTGGTCACGTCCGTCACCGTGGGTTCTCTGTTCGGAGCGTACTGCGGCTTTCTCGTCGCAGGGGCTCCCGAATGGAGACTCTACCTGAGTTGGGCGGTGTCCTGCCTGGTGGCGGGAGCCGTGGGCGTTGCGCTGTACCGGGGTCTGTACGTGTACATGCGCAAGCGGGCCCGGTCGCCCCTCATCATGCTCGTCGCCTCGCTTGGAGTGTTGCTTGCCATCACGGCAGCCACTGCCATCGTGTTCGAGAGCGCTCCCCGTCCGCTGCCTCGAGCGTTCGGGAGCGAGCCGTGGACGATCTGGGGCAGCAACATCAAGGGGTTCAACATCTTCACCATCGGCGTGGCCATCGCCGGGTTCCTGGGGTTGCTGTTCCTTCTCAAGAGGACCTCGCTGGGTAGAACGATACGGGCCATCGGCGACGATGAAGAAGTCGCGAAGGTGGTGGGCATCAACACCACCGTTGTCATCGCGATTGTGTTCTTCATAGGAGCGGTCTTCGCGGCTGCGGCCGGTCTGCTGAGCGGTCACGACACGGCCATCCAGCCACGGATGGGTCTGCTGCTCATGCTGAAGGGTTGGATAGCCTCCGTGGTAGGCGGGATGGGGAACCTGTACGGGGCGGTGGTCGGCGGTTTCGCACTCGGCATGGTTGAACAGTTCGGTATCTGGGACCTCGCAGGAGAGTGGAAGGACGTAATCTCCTTCGTCATCCTTATCCTCTTCCTCTCTTTCTGGCCCCGGGGACTGCTACCGAGGGGATAAGGCTATGTCCACGGACTCCGGCGGAGTTCCCAACCTCATGAGAACGGCGCGCGAGCCAGGCGTGTTCATGCGGCTGGCGAGGGGCAACCTGGAACTGTGGGCCAACCTCGTCGTCATCACGTGGGCTGTCACGTTCGCGATATGGCAGGGGTCCGGGTTCGCCATCACACTGGGGACCGTCTTCGCCATCTGGGCGATCCTGGCGGTCAGCCTCAACCTCGTGGTGGGGTTCACGGGGCTGCTGTCGGTCGGTCACATCGGCTTCTTCGGCATCGGCGCCTACACCGTGGCCATCCTCACTTCGAACGCACAGTACGAGCAATTGCGCACGGAGGCCATCCCCACCTTCGGGTGGCCGTTCTTTGCCGCGTTGCCTGTCGGCATCGTCCTCGCGGGGCTGACTGCCATCGCGGTAGGTATCGTGTTTAACAGGTTCAGGGACGACATCTTCGTGCTGGTCTCCTTCGGTTTCACGGTCATCTGCTTCAACGTTTTCTTGAACTCGCGTGCACTAACGAGAGGAGCGTTCGGCATCCACGAGATCGCCAAGCCCGAGATAGGCGGCGTGGCCTTCGGCAGCGAGGTGGCGTTCCTCGTCCTCGCCCTCGTGTTTCTGGCGGTCGTCGTCCTCATCTCGTGGTTCATCGTGAGTTCGTCGTTCGGGCGGGTGCTTACCGCGATACGAGAGGACGAGCGGGCGACCGAGGTCTTCGGTTATCAGGTAACCCACTTCAAGCTGACCGTCTGGGTGATCTCGGCCATGATGGCCGCCGCCGCAGGCGGGCTGTTCGCCAGTTGGACGACGTTCATCGACCCCAACTCGTTCATCCTGCTGGAGTCGATCCTGCTCGTGTCCATCGTGATCCTGGGCGGGCTGGCCACGATTTGGGGTTCGATCCTCGGAGCGATGGCGTTCGTGCTGCTCGAAGAAGGTATGCGGTTCCTGCCGTTCCTGCCTGACGAGTACGTCGGTCAGGCGCGTCAGGTCATCCTGGGAGTGCTGCTGGTCCTGCTGATGCTGTTCAGGCCCCAGGGGCTCCTCGGGAGGTACAAGCTGTGAGCACTCGCACAGAGAGAGGCGACGAGCGCTTCGCCCTGGAGACGATCGAGGTTGCGAAACACTTCGGCGGCGTGCACGCGGTCGACGGGCTCTCCATAGCGATACCCCGCGGGAAGCTCACTTGCGTCGTCGGCCCCAACGGCTCCGGTAAGTCCACGCTCATCAACCTCCTGAGCGGGATGCTGCCGCTGGACGGAGGGATGGTTGTCGTCGACGGCGTGCGCCTCAGAGTGATCAGGCCTCACGAAACGCCCGGTCTCGGCATTACCCGCACGTTCCAGGATGTTCGTCTGTTCGACCAGATCAGCGTCTGGGACAACATCATGGTGGTGCTGACGGAGCGGCGCCTGCTGCCTGCGCTCTTCGAACGAGGGAAGCCCGGCCAGCGAGAGCGGACGGAGGAGATTCTGCGCAGCGTGGGCATGTGGGAGAAGCGGCGCTCACTGGCGATGGACCTCTCCTACGGCCAGCGGAAGTTGCTGGAGATAGGCCGGGCGATGGCCCTGAACGTGAACACCTACCTCTTCGACGAACCCTTCGCCGGACTCTTCCCACAGATGATCGAACGGGTGAAAGGCCTCATGGGGCAGCTGCGGGATGATGGCAGGACCCTCCTGTTCATCTCGCACAACATGGAGATCGTGCGGGAGTTGTCCGACCATGTGATCGTGATGGACAGCGGGAAGCTCCTCACTGAGGGAGATGCGGAGGAGGTCCTGGCGAAGCCGGAAGTGATCGAAGCGTACCTGGGAGTCTAGCCTCCCAGCAGACGGTGAGCGACGTGGAAGAGCAAGACGGACAACCGGCCCTGACAAGGGAGAACAACGGCGCAGGTGCGGAAGGCCGGCCGCTGGATGATTCGTTCATCCTCGAGATGGTCAACGTTTCCGTGCGCTACGGGGCGGTCAGCGCGCTCGAGGATGCATGCCTCGGCGTTCGCAAGGGCGAGGTGGTGGCGGTGATGGGGCCCAACGGCGCGGGGAAGTCCACCGTGCTGAAAGGACTGATGGGGTTGGCGCCCGTGGTCGCTGGGCAGGTGTACTGGCGCGGGGAGCGATTGACGTCCGCCACGCACGAGATCGTGAAGCACGGCATCGCGTTCGTTCCCCAGGGCAGGCGGCTGTTCACGCACCTCACCATCGAGGAGAACCTCGAGATGGGGTGCCCGTACCTCAGAGACCGGCCTGAGGTGCGACGGCGCATGGACTCAGTCATGGAGCTCTTCCCCGTTCTGCACCAGAAGCGGCGGGATCTGGCGAGCCAGATGTCCGGCGGCCAGCAGCAGATGCTGGCGCTTGGTCGAGGCCTGATGGCCAACCCCGAACTGCTGCTGCTGGACGAGCCTACCCTTGGACTCGCCCCCAACATCGTGAAGGAAGTCTTTCAGACGATAGCGCTCATCAGCGAGCGGCTCGGCACGACCATCATGGTCGTGGAGCACAACATCAAGGGTGTCCTGGACATCGTCGACCGCGCCTACATCCTGGACACGGGGCGCATCGTCTTTGAAGGCACCCCTGCGTCGGTGCGCGAGACGAACATCCTGACGGAAGTGTTCCTCGGCAAGGTCCAGCGCGCCGACCCCGACGAGCCGTCGGACGCGCCGTAAGTCCTATCCGGAACCCTCCCGCAGGGCCATCGCGTCGATAACTCCCGGAACGGCAGGCTCTTCTTCGAACCCCCACAACCGGGACAGCAGCGACTCGGCCTGCTCGCGCGGCATGACGCCCTCGGCGAGCGACCGGAACTTGGCCTCGACCTCTTCGTCCGACAGCGGGTTGGCGGCGTTCCCTTTCGAGTTCTCGATCTCGACCACGTACGTCTCGCCACCCGCGATAGCCTCGATGCGGGCTGCCTGCGCCTTGGGAAAGCGTGCCGTCATCTCCGGGTCTTCGGTTACCTCGACGCGCGCCATCAGCTCATGCACGGCAGGGTCGGCGATGCGCTCGTCCGTGAACTGCCGCACGGTGACCTCCCCGTCGAGGAGCGCCGCCGCGACGACGTACGGCATGGAGTGATCGGCAGTCTCACGGTCGTACACATGCCATTTCTCAGGGTCTGCGGAACTCGTGACCGCCTGGCGGTAGCTGGACACCGAGATCCTGTCGGGGGACCTGCCTGCCAATTGCTCGCGCAGCCCGAGCGCCGCCCATATCGCGGCCTGGGCGTTGAACTGCGCGGGGAACGCCTTGATGCTGCTGAGACTCGTGTGGAACCGGTTCGACGCTCCGCCAAGCGCAGGCAGTGGCGTCCGTGCGCCGAGCATCCCCGCGAGCCCGCTATCCGCATAGAACGGTTCGTCCGGGCCTGTCATCCCCTTCTGAGCAAGCCTCGCTGCGAAGACGGCAGCCTGCGCGGCATTGGCCGCCGAACCCGCCTTCCACATCGAGAGCTTCCCGTCGCGGGAGATGCGCAACGCGAGGTTCGAAGTGAGCGCGATGGAGATGGCGTGGGCCGTGCGTTCCGCGTCCAGTCCCAGCGCCTTCGACGCTCCGGCCGCCGACCCTATGGCGACGTGCAGCGCGTGGTCGATGAACCTCGTCGAGGGCTTCTGCACCTCCCCCAGCCCGCAGAACACCTCGTACGCCGCGACCATCGCAACGAGCGCGTCCCGCCCGCTCAGCCCGAGTGCTTCCGACAACGTCAGCGTCGCCGCGATGGTGTCGCTGGGGTGACCCCCGTCCAGCGCGAAGTACGTGTCGTTGAAGTCGAGGTACCGCACCATCAGTTCGTTGGTGAACGCGGCGAGCTCGGGCGTCGTGCGTTCGCCGGTGAACCACACCCGCGCCGGTGTTGCAGCCCCGGCTTCCTGCGCCAATGCCCGGGCGATCGCCGCCGGTTCACCGTCCTGTCCCCCGATGGCGCACCCGATGGAGTCGACCAGCCGCACCTTCATCCCATGCACGGCGTCGGCGGGGATGTCGTCGTAAGTCAGCCCTGCAACGTAGGAGCTGAGATGCTCGGTCAGCGCATCCATGGCGCCGGACCTAACCCCGCTCTCCGATGACGCCCTCCCGTCGCAGCGCTGCGATCTCGTCCGCAGTCAGGCCAAGGCGGGAGAGCACCTCTTCGTTGTGCTCCCCGAGGCCGGGAGGCGGCACGTCGTACGTGAGCGGTGTGCCGAGCAGGTTGAGCGGGTTCTTCGCCGTGACGGAGTCGCCTTCCGGGTGCGAGTGCTCTATCCGGATGCCTTGGTGCGCGAACTGCGGGTCATCGACCAGCTCGTTGACCCGGTACGCCGGAGCTCCCGGCACGTCATGCTGCTCGAAGAGCGCGAGCCACTCGTCGCGCGTGCGCTCCTTGAAGAGCGGGACCAGCTCCTCGTACAGCTCGTTGTAGTGCTCGGCCCGCGCGTTGCGGTCGACGAAACGCGGGTCGTCCCGCAGGTCGGGACGCCCCACGGCATCGGTCAGCCCCTCCCAGAACTTGGGCGGCGACGACAGGTGTATCGCCAGCTGTTTCCCGTCAGCGGTGTCGAACCCGTACACCTGCGCGAGCCTCGGCCTCGTCCAGGCGTTGGACACCATCCCCTGCGCCTCGTAGAACGTCAGCGTCTCGCCGACGAAGGCCGCGACGGACTCCATCTGCGATGTCTCGACCTTCTGTCCGGCGCCGGTGCGCTCGCGGGCCATCAGCGCGGAAAGGACACCGAACGCGCCGAACAGACCCGTGAGCGAGTCCGCGAGCGCGGGGCCCCTGGGGCGCGGATCGTCCGAGTCGGTGAGCAGCGCGAGCAGCCCGCCCATCGCCTGACCCACGGTGTCGTAGCTCGGGCGGTCGCGGTAAGGCCCGCTCTGCCCGAACCCGGAGAGCGAGCAGTAGACGATGCGCGGGTTGCGGGCGGAGACGGTCTCGTAGTCCGCGCCCAGCCGAGCCATCACGCCGGGGCGGAAGTTCTCGACGAGCCCGTCGGCCTGATCGGTGAGCCGGAGGAGCACCTCCCTCCCCTGCTCCTGGCGGACGTCCAGCGTGAGGCTCTTCTTGCCTCGGTTGAACGCGCAGAACGCCGGGCTGTACAGGCCCTTGCCCCAGGCCCGGAACGGGTCTCCGGACTTCACCTCCTCCACCTTGATGACCTCTGCCCCGAGGTCGGCCAGCAGCATCCCCGCGTACGGGCCCGCGATGAAGTTGCCCATCTCCGCGATGGTGAAGCCCTCCAGCGGACGCTGGCCGGTGTTGCTGGTCATGGCCGCGTGTCCGTCATCTCGAGGAACCCGTACCCGTCGACTGCGAGCCGCCAGCCGCCAGGAACGACGTACCCCGTGTCCGCGGCGTCGATGACCGCGGGTCCCTCCACGACCGCTCCGGGCGTGAGGTCTGCAAGTTCGTGGGTCGGCGTGGCGGTCGGTCCCTGCTCGGCCGACCACGTCACTTGCCGTGAGCCGGACCCGGCGGGCTCGTGGTCGGCGAAGCCGTTCACGCGTTCCGGCGACCAGTGCGGCACGCCCGCCGAAACGACCGTCCACGCGGCTTCGAGGGCGATGTCGGAGCCGCGTCCGTTCGCCATACGCTGCACCGCTCCGGCAAGCCCGTCGCTGTTCGCCGCGGAAACCAGTGTGGCGCGGCCTCCCGCCCAGAGCTCCAGTACGGTCTGGAAGTCCAGCTCATCGGAGCGGAACCCCTCCCCGCGCATGTCCTTCACCGCGACGCTCTGCATGCGCTCCGTCCCCGATGCGATGGCGTCGGCCAGGCCGGGGCTCGCAACCGGCGAACCGTGCGTATCGCGGTAGAGGTGCATCACGTCCGTGGTGCTCGACCCGTAGGCGCTGAACACGGAGCCGAACGGGAACGCGAGCACGCGCCGGATGCCTGCGCGCTCTGCGATGGAGGCCGCGTGCAGCGGCCCCGCGCCGCCGAAGGCAAGCAGGGTGACGCTCGCGGAGTCAAGGCCGCGCTCCCGCATGCCGCGCAGGATGGCGTCTGCCATCTCCCCATCGATAGCCTCACGGACCATCGCTGCGGCAGCGTTCAGTGCCACGCCGGACGGCGTGGCCACCTGAGCGTTGACGGCGCCCCGCGCCGCCGCGAGGTCGAGCGGCATACGCCCCGCGAGGAGGTGACCCGGGTCGATGTAGCCGAGGATGAGGTCGGCGTCGGTAACGGTCGCTTCGGCGCCGCCCTGCCCGTAGCAGGCGGGGCCGGGGTACGCCCCCGCGGAGTCCGGGCCGACGGAGAGAGCGCCGCCTCCGTCCACGCGGGCGATGCTGCCGCCGCCAGCGCCGATGGACTCGACGCTCAGCATCGGTATTGCGAGCGGCACGCCCTCGACGGTAGGGCGTGGGTCCCACGGGGGTTGCTCGGCAGACGCGAACGCAACGTCGAGGCTGGTGCCGCCCATGTCCGCGGCGACGACGTGCTCCGCGCCGGTGAGCTGCGCGATGCGCCATGCGCCGAGCACCGCCGCCGCGGGCCCGGACTGCAGCGTCTCCGCCGCGACCGTCTTCGCCACGCGCGCGCAGCCGCCGCTCGCGTGGGTGACGAGCAAAGGCCAGCGGTAGCCCGCGTCGCGGAGCCGGTCTTCCAGGTCGTACAGGCTGCGGGTCATCTCGCGGTGAAGCATCTCGTTGACGATGAGCGAGTTGGCCCGCGCGTGGTCGTCGGATACCGGTGAGACCTCGGTGCTCAGTTGCAGTGGGACGGAGCGCAGGTAGTGCACGGGGTAGCGCTCGTGGATGATCTCCCGCACGCGGACCTCGTGGGCATCGTTCCGCCAAGCGTTCCGAAGGCATACCCCGATGATCCGCGCACCCTGGTGCACCAGCCCTCTGACGGCGGCGAGCACTTCCTCCGGGTCCACCGGCGCGGTCTCGGCGCCGTTCCCGTCTATGGTCCCGCCGATGCCGGTGATCATCTCCGGCCTGATAAAGCCCTGCCCTATGACGCCTGCGGGACCGTCGCCGTAGAGGTCCTCCTCGGCGCCCGCGCTCACGAGCAGCCCCGCCTTCGCACCGCGCCCCTGCACGATGATGTTCGTGCCGATTGTCGTCGCCACCCGGAACACGGACGCCTCGCGCAGCAGCCCCGCGGTGTCCGTCCCGAACGCCGCCGCGCCCGCCGCGACGCACTCCAGCACGCACGCGGGCACGTCGTACGGGGTCGTGGGCACTTTCGCCGTGCGGTAGGTCTGGCCGTCTGAGAAGAAGCCGTCGGTGAACGTCCCACCGACGTCCAGGTCGATGGTGTACATCAGTCGTGCTCTCCCCAGAACGGTTTGTCGTAGCCGGGGACGCGCGGGTCGGGCCAGTCGCCGTAGTAGGTGAGGAGATGCTCCTTCGGCTTCTGCGCGAGCCAGCCGCCGATGAAGTCGTCGAACCGCTTGCCGCGTGCGATGCGCGCCTGTCGCTCCTCGTTCCGCAGCGCCTCCGTTGCGGCGTGATCGACCCGCAGCGTCTCCTCGTCCCAGGCGACCTTGTACACGCGGGAGGCCACGTCGGCTGAGATCATGCCCTCCCGCACGTCGGTCATGACCGACTCGGGGTCGCGCTCGAGCACGTCGCCGTAGCCGCCGCCGGACCCGGTGTCGCACAGGAACACGTCGCCTATCTCGAACTCCTTGGGGTTCACGCTGGACGACTCGAACGCGTACTCCCCGCCGAGCCGACGCTCGGCGGCCAGCGAGTGGTGCGTGAGTTCCGGCAGCGCCCCCTCGGCCATGAGCTTCAGCGCGTCGTTCTTCGTGATGGTCAGGCGCGGGTTGGGCGGGCCCCAGTAGCCGCCGAACAGGCCGGGATTGTGGGAGATGACGTCCGAGGTCCCCCAGGAGGTCATCACCACCGGGTTCGGGTAGGCCATGCTGACCTCGATCAGGGCCGAGCCGCCGCGGTACATGCCGAAGCCGTGGTAGTCCGTGCCGAGCAGCCCCCGCGCGACGATGGTGAACGGGTAGCGCGCGTCGAACTCCTCCACCTCGCCCGCGTCGGTCATCGACGCCCAGTAGAAGCCGGTGGAGTGCTCGCCGTCGCCGTCGAACCGCGCGCCCTGTCCCGCCCCGTTGCCGGTGGACGTGATGCCGGTGGCGCGGTAGCCGAACAGGTTGGAGCCGTAGAACACCAGCGCCACCATGTTCCGTGAGAAGGGCGCCGAGACGTTCTCCCTGAACGGGCTGTCGAACAGCATCTTGGAGCCGATGATATGGAAGCTCTGCACGACCGCCGCCGAGATGATGGTGCCCTCCGTGTGCGCGACGTCCTCCGGCGAGTTCGCCACCGACGGCCCCTCGATGAGGAAGGTAAGCGGCTCGAACAGCCCCACGTTCGGCATCAGCCCACGGAAGAAGTACGCGAACAGGTAGACCGCCTGGGACGCGCGTACGAGATGCCACGTCGCGTGCACCGGCCCCTTGCCGTTCGGCGGCGAGACGCCCTGCACCAGGATGGTCATCTCGCCGCCTTCCTTGATGACCGTCACCGGTATCCGCACCAGCCCCTTCTCCGCCCCGATGGTGTCGTTGAAAAGGATGGAGCGGTAGACGCCGTCGTTGATCTGCCGCAGCCGGTCGGACGCCAGTTCGCTCGAACGGTCGATCAGCCTGCGCAGACCGCCCGACACGGCTGCCGGGCCTCGGCGCTCCACCTCACGGAGGATGCGGTCGCGCATACGCAGGCAGGTCGCGACACGCGAGCGCAGCTCCACCGCGAAGACGAACGGGTTGCGCACGGAGCCGCACAGGTAGTCGAGCATGTCCTTCCGTATCCGGAAGTTCTCGCCGATCTTCACCCCCGCCATGTGGAAGCCCTCTTCGAACCGGCTCGTGGCGTACGGGTTGAACCCGCCCGGCGAGACCGACCCGCAGTCGCCCTGGTGTCCTCCCACCTCTGCCCACGCCACGAGTTCCCCCTCGTGGAAGACCGGCATCGCCGTGAACATGTCCGGCGCGTGGGTGGAACCGGCGAGCGGGTTGTTGAAGAAGAAGATGTCGCCCTCGTGGAGGCCGACGGTGGGGTCGTCCCGGTAGTACTTCAGGATGAACTTGGACTGGGCGTAGTTGAGCAGCGCGTGGAAGTGGATGCCCGTGGACGCGACGGCCAGGTCGCCGCTCGGGGTGAAGATGGCCGTGGACATGTCGCCCGCGAGGATGATGTCGGAGATCGAGAGGTTCTGCCAGACCTCCCGTGCCTCCTCAACGATGGTGAGCATCTTGTGGTAGAAGATCTCGAGTTCCACGTCGGAGAGGAGGTCGTAGCCTTCCTTCTCGATCGGACTCGGCTCGGCGGCCTTCTCCACGATGAGCTCCGGGTCCCAGCCCGGCCCCTTGCCGTAGGCGTGGCGGTCGTACACGAGTCCCTCGTGCAGCTTGATCTGGTCTCTGAGGGATGTCACGTCTGCTTCTCCATCCATCCCATGCGATGTTTGTCCAGCCGGAAACTCCACCCGCGCGGTACCGCGCCCACCGAGTCTTCCGCCTCGATGAGCACGGGGCCTTCCATCGCGGCGCCCGGCCCGAGTTCGTCCAGGCGGTAGACCGGCGTCTCTTCCCAGCCCCGCTCCAGCTCCCACAGCACGCGCCGCGAGCCGGTGGGCGGCGGCATGGCAGGGGCGGCATCGAACGACGGCAGCGTGAGCTTCTCCGAAGCCCCGATGACGTTGAGCCGGACGAGCCGCACCTCCGCGCCGGACTCCGGCGAGGTCGAGCCTTCCCCGAAGCTGTCAGCGTACGCGCTCTGGAAGCGGTCGAAGAGCTCCGACAGGTCCGCTGCGCCGTCGATGTGCAGGCCGGAGTGCGGGATGTCGAGCGTCTGGCGCTGCATGCCGTAGCTCATCTGCAGCTCCAGCACGAACGAGACCGAGTCCGGGTCGAGCCCTTCTTCCGCGATGTCTCTGCGCGCGCTGACCAGCAACTCCTCGATCTCGCCGTTGAGCACGTCGGCGGCAGCCGGTTCGAACTCGGTGTTTCCGGGCATCCGGATGACGACCTTCCGTCCCTTCTCGTAGGTCTGGACGAGATCCATGGAAAGTGTGCCGAACGCGCCGAACGCGCCCGCGAAGGGCGGCAGTGCGATGCGCCGCACGTCGGCGAACTCGGCGTAGCCCGCCGCGTGCACCGGCCCCGCGCCCCCCACGGCGAACGCCGTGAACTCCCTGGGGTCGGAGCCGGAATTGAGCGCCGTGCGCATGTATAGCTCCTGCCCCATGATGCCGTCTATCTGGTGCCGGATGTGCCACGCCGCCTCGTCCACCGTCATGCCGAGCGGCTCCGCGACCCGCGTTCGCACCGCCTCGGCGGCGAGCGCGGCGTCGAGCTTGATGCGGCCTCCCAGGAAGTAGTCGGGGTCTATGTAGCCGAGCACCACGTCGGCGTCGGTGACGGTCGGCTCCGTGCCGCCCCTGCCATAGCAGGCCGGGCCGGGGCGCGAGCGCGCGCTGCGCGGCCCGACGTGCAGCCTCCGGTCCTCGATGTAGGCGATGCTCCCGCCGCCCGCGCCGATCGACCAGTGCGCGATGACCGGCACCTGCACCCGCCAGCGGTCGAACACTGGGTCCGACTCGTAGAGCCGGTCCCGCGCCTCCACCACCAGCCCCGCGTCGAAGCTCGTGCCGCCCATGTCGGTCAGCAGCACGTTGCGCAGGCCGTACGCCTCGGCGAGCGCGCGGGCGCCGAACACGCCGGCCACCGGCCCGCTGCCGAGCAAGTGGACGGGGCGCGTGCGCGAGACCGACGAGATGCCGCCCGTGCACTTCGCGAGGAACAGCGGCTTGTGGTACCCCATGTCCAGCAGGTCGTTGCCGATGTCGAGGATGTGCTCCTCCGTGTTCACCCGCAGGTACGCGTCGATGATGGTCGTCAGGCTGCGGCGGTACTCGCCCATCTGCGGCGAGACCTCGTGCGAGAGGAACACGGGCATCCGTCCCAGGTAGACCTCCGGGTACTCCTCGTGGATCAGGTTCCGGACGCGGTTCTCGTGCTCCGGGTTGATGAACGAGTTGAGCAGGACGACCACGAACCCGCGCACGCCCAGGTCCACGAGCCGCTGCACCTGGCTCCGCACCTCGTCCTCGTCGAGCGGGATGAGCACCTGCCCCCGGCTGTCTATGCGCTCGCGCAGGCTCACGGTGAACTCGTCGCGGGGGATGAGCGGCTCTGGCTTGCGCGCGCGTCCTTTCGCGAACCGCACCTCCAGCGGCATCCCGTCCGCCCAGCTGCGCGACCGACCGACCTTGAGCGTGTCCTCGAACCCCATCGTCGTCAGCAGGCCGAGTTTCGGCCCGGTGCGTTCGATCAGCGTATTCGTCCCGACGGTCGTCGAGTAGATGAGCGCCTCGGCGTCCTGCGCGACGTCTGCGAGGTCGGCCCCCAGCCGTCCGGCGGCGCGGGCGGCGGCCTCCATGAAGCACTCCTTCAGGTCGTGGTGGGTCGTCTCCGCCTTCGCCCACACGAGGTCCCCGTTCAGAACGCCGACGGCGTCGGTGAACGTCCCGCCGATGTCGAGCCCCAGCCGCGCGGTCACGACCCGCCTCCGCCGGCGTGCTTGCGCTTGAGTGCGTCCACGTCGGGCTGGATGTCGTTGGTCAGAGGGTGTCCCGGCGGCAGGTACTCGTTCTCGACCATCACCCCGCAGTGCGGGCAGTAGAACTCGATGATGCGGACCCAGTCCGGGTCGAACGAGTAGTTGAATACCGGGTGGTCGCTGATCGGCTTATGTATCTCGCGCGGGTCGCGCTCGTGCAGCAGGCAGCCGCGCTTGTACGGCTCGCGGGCGGAGATGAGGTCGCCCCCGCAACGGTTGCAGCACCAGAGCTCCCGCTCGAGGTCGATGTCCAGGTATTCGGTGATCCGTACGCGCAACGTCAGCCCCCCACCGGCGTGAAATAGGGAAGCCGCAGGCCCTCCGGCCCGTCCCGGAACACGACGCTCACCGCCTCACCCACGCGCAGTGCCTCGGGGTCGGCGTCCACGATGTTCGTGAACATGCGCGGCCCTTCCTCCAGCTCCACGATGGCGGTCACGTACGGGACGATGGACTGGAACGCGGGGCTGGGTCCCCGGTATACCACGCTGTACGAGTACAGCACGCCGTTGCCGGACGCCTCGCGCCACTCCGGTTCGGCGGCGTGACACTTCGCGCAGAGCGGACGGGCATAGTACTGGTACACGCTGCAGGCGGAGCAGTACTGGAGCATGAGTTTCCCCTGCTCCACGCCGTCCCAGTACGGCTGTGTGACGGTGTTCACCCGCTCTGTCGTCATGTCCCCAGCACCAGTGTGATGGACGACGACGCGAGCGCCGCCGTCCCCTGCGATACCGCGATCTTCGCGCCGGACACTTGCCGCTCGCCGCACTCACCGCGTAGCTGTCGCGTGGCCTCCACGATGAAGTGCCCGTGCCCGCCGTTGTAGGAGAGCAGCCCCCCGTGCGTGTTCGTAGGAAGGCTTCCGCCAAGGTCGATGTTCCCATTCTCCGCGAACGCCCCACCTTCGCCTGCGCCGCAGAACCCCATGTTCTCCAGCGTCACCATCGCCGTGCTCGTGAACGAGTCGTACAGCTCCAGCACGTCGACCTCTTCGCGGCTTATCCCGGCGGCGGCGAACGCCTCGTGCGCGGACTCGCGGATGGGGAACGACGTTATCGAGGGCGCCTGGTACGGGTTGTAGCCCTGGTGCGCCTGCCCGAGCCCGAGCAGGTGGACAGGGTCGCGCCGGAGCGTGCTCGCGTACTCCGGCGTCGTCACGAGGATGGCGCTCCCCCAGTCGGAGATGAGCGCGCATTCGTCGCGGTGCAGCGGCCACGCGATGACGGGGCTGGCAAGCACGTCCTCGACCGTGACGGGCTTGCGGAGTTGCGCCCGCTCGTTGAGCGCGCCATGCGCCCTGAACGCGACTGCGATGCGCGCGAACTGCTCCGGCGTGGAGCCGTACTCGTACATATGCCGCGTGGCCATCATCCCGTACAACGCGGGCGCGGTTGGCCCGTACGGCCCGTCGAACTCGTGGGGCGGCTCGAGGCTGCTCAGGTGTCCGACCTGCGAGCTCATCGCCTGCACCTTGTCCTGGCGCGAGAACTTGCTGGCCCGGTTGTCGCCGTCCGCCACCATCACCGCTCTGCAGCGCCCCGACTCGACCAGTGCGGCGGCGAGTGCCATGTTGGAGTGGGGCGTCGCTCCGCCCATCTGCACCGCGGAGGTGAACCGGGGGTGCAGGCCGAGGTACTCGGTCAGCCACGTCGAGAACATGTGGTGCGGCTCCGCGTCGGGACTGGACGTGAGCACGCCGTCTATCGAGGCGGGGTCTATGGAGCAGTCGGCCAGCAGGTCCAGGAACGCTTCCGCGTATAGCTGCACCGTCGTCTTGCCGGTGGCGCGCCCGCCGCGCGCCTCGCCCACTCCCGCAATCGCAACCTTTGGGTTCGTGGCCATCGCCTCGCTCGCATCGTGGCGCTCGCTACAGGCCACGCGCGCAACCTTATATGGGCGGGTGTGAACAGTGTCAAGGCGAGGGAACCCGAACCCGAGGTTCCTGCCTCCGCAGGAACCTCGGAGCCCTTGTCCTTCGCTCATGGTGAGCCTGTCGAACCATCCTGCGCAGGCGGGAACCTACCAGCTCTCGGCTGGGACATGGCAGGGTGTCCGTCATTCCAGCACCGGCTGGAATCCAGGGTGACCGGGCAGGTCACGACGCGACGCGAAGCGGACGCGCAAGCCCGGCGTTCCCACGAAGGCCCTCGGCGGGGCGGGGCTTGTCATGTCGAGCGCAGCGCAGCGAAGCCCGCGCTTCAGCGCGCGGTGAGGGTGCTCAGGAGCATGAGAGAGCAGTGCTATGCCGACCCTGTCTGCGCGTGCCCTCAGCCTCGTCATTCCCGCACCCGCGGGAATCCAGGAGGTGCGCAGAGCGCACACGGTCACGCGGGTGGGGCGTGGTGCAGGGCGCCTGGCCCCTTCCCCCTCGACGGGGGAAGGTTGGGATGGGGGTGAACCGGGGTGGTGGCGTGTGGGGTAGCCAGAGGCGACATCCGCCCCACCGGACTGCTGACACGCGCCCCTTTCGCAGTCGCGGGGCAGCCGCGTACGCTGGTTGCATGACCGTCGTACGGGCAGCACCCATAGACCGCGCCTATAGCTCAGACCCTCAGCCATCAATGGAGTCT
This sequence comes from Dehalococcoidia bacterium, assembly GCA_965116305.1. Lineage (GTDB taxonomy): Bacteria > Chloroflexota > Dehalococcoidia > Lucifugimonadales > Australimonadaceae > Bin16. The sequence goes on from OZ220673.1 coordinate 2,001,230, forward strand.
ATGGGTCCCGCCGCAACTTTTGAAAACATTGGCATCCTTGCATCCTTGGTCGCGGGAAGCAGGTCACGGCCTTGGAAACACCCCAAACCAAGGATGCCAAGAATGCCAGATCGGGTTCTCGGTTTACTCGTGGGTCCCCGACCAAGAGTGCCGGATTGCGGGCGGGTTGGCACCCTTGATCGCCCGCCTGTCCCCGCTCCGCTATCCTTGCGCCACCACCGGGAGGAGGCGACACGATGAGCAACAGCCGAGCAGCGGTGTTCACAGGGCAGGATAAGCCGCTGGAGATCTGGGAGTTCCCCCAGTCCGACCCCGAGGAAGGCGCGGTGGTCGTCCACATGGAGATGGCCGCCATCTGCGGCACCGATGCCCACGCCATCCACCACCCGGACACGCCGGCGCCAACCATCTTCGGGCACGAGAACATCGGCACCATCGCGGCGAGCCGCCTCGAGCGCAGTACCGATGCGCTGGGGCAGCCGCTCAAGGAGGGCGACCGCGTCACCTTCCGCGCCTCGCCGTGCGGCCACTGCTACAACTGCACCATCGGCGAGTTCTGCATGAACGTCCGCCAGCCCGGCTTCACGCCGTCGAACGAGCCTCCGTACCTCTACGGCGGGTTCGGCCAGCAGGTGCACCTCCCGCCGGACCCGTGGCTCCTCCGCATACCGGACGACCTCTCCAACGAGCGCGCACTCCTGAGCGTCGTCGGCACCCACACGCTGCTCAACGGCTACGAGCGCATCGGTGGGCTCAACCTCGGCGACACCGTCGTCATCCAGGGGTCGGGGCCGATGGGCATCGGCGGCCTGCTCCAGGCGAAGCTGCTCGGCGCGGGGCGCGTCATCGTGATCGGCGCGCCGACGGGACGGCTCGAGCTCGCCACCCGCCTCGGCGCGGACGAGACGATTGACATCAAGCAATTGACCAGCGCGAACGAGCGCGTCGAGGCCGTGATGGACCTGACCGGTGGACGCGGCGCGGATGTGGTGGTCGAATGCTCCGGCGCGATCGGAGCGACGCAGGAGGGGCTGCGCATGGTCCGCTTCGGCGGGAAGCACCTGCTCGTCGGACCGTGGACCGACTACGGGACGCAGGACATCAATCCCACCCTCATCACCAAGAAGGCGCTGCGCGTCAGTGGAGTCGTCGCATCGGAGCCGCGCCACATCGTCCGCTCGATGGAGGCCCTGCGCTCGATGATCGACGTACCGGTCGAGGACCTTGTCACCCACCAGTTCCCTCTCGCGCAGGTGAACGAGGCGTTCGAGGTGCACGAGTCGCTTGAGGCGATGGTCGCCGTCATCCTGCCGAACGCATAGAATCATTCTGCCGAACGCATAGGAAGGGATTAGCGAAGGTCTCCGGAAGGGAGAGGTGCTCATGACGTCGACGTGGACGACCATAGATGTGGACGGCAGCCCGATGGAGTCGTACCTGGCCCTGCCCTCGGGCGATGGGCCCTTCCCGGGCGTTGTCGTTGCGATGCACGCCTACGGCGTCGACAACGGCGTCCGCAAGTTCTGCGACGACTTGGCCCTTGAGGGTTTCGCCGCCATCGCCCCCTACCTCTACCATCGCAACACGGACATGACCGTCCACGAATTCAGCTCCATCCCTTTCCATGATCCGCGCAGGCAGGAGGAGGCCGCCGTCAGGAGGAGCATCACCACCCTCGAAACCCTCCATGACGACTGCCTCGCCGCACTGGCCTGCCTGCGCGCGATGCCGCAGGTCGGCGGCTCCCCGGTGGGCATCACCGGGTTCTGTCTCGGTGGACGCGTCTCCCTTTATATGGCCGGGGCCTCAGACGAGTTCGCTGCCTCCGCCATCTTCTACGGCACCGACATGAACCGCGGACGCGGCGGCGACCCCGCTCCCCTCTCGTTCGCCTTCGACATCCGCTGCCCGCTCGCCGGTTTCTTCGGCAGCGAGGACCAGAACCCCAGCCCCGCCGACGTCGACGAGGTGGACCGCGAGCTCAACAGCCTGGGAGTCCCGCATACATTCCACCGCTTCGAGGGAGCCCCCCACGCCTTCAACGACCCATTCAACCCCGTGCGCTGGAACCCCGCTCCCGCCGCGGAGTCGTGGCGACTGCTCATGCAGTTCTTCCGCGATGCGCTCGTCCCCGCGCCTCAGACCGGATAACCAGCAGCAGCCGTCCGGCGGACACAGACCCCCACTGCGAGGAAGCCCATGCGCCTGCAGAACAGGACGATCATCGTAACCGGGTCCGGACGCAACATCGGCGAGGGCATCGCCCATACCCTCGCAGGTGAGGGCGCGCGCGTCGCCGTCGTGGACGTCATCCGTGAGCGCGCCGAGTCCGTCGCCGCCGCCATCAACGCCGCCCATCCCGATGCGGCGCTCCCCATCGCCTGCGACGTCACCAGCAGCACGGACGTTCAGGCGATGGTGGCGAGAGTCGTCGACGCCTGGGGCGACATCTACGCCCTCGTGAACAACGTCGGCGTCGTCGACCGGAAGAACATCCTCGAGACCGACGAGGCCGAGTGGGACCGGGTCATCAACATCTCGCTCAAGAGCGTCTTCCTCGTCTCCAGGTACGTCGCCCAGCGCATGGTCGACCAGGGCAACGGCGGACGCATCATCAACATCGGCTCCACCTCCGGGCTGTCGGGACGCACGGGCGCCGTCGCGTACCCCTCCGCGAAGGCCGGTGTCTACAACCTCAGCCGCTCGCTCGCCATCCAGCTCGCCCCGCACGGCATCCGGGTCAACACGGTCACTCCCAACCGCATCCTCACCGAGGCCGAGCCGGGCGCTCCCCCACGGACCTGGCAGGTCACCAACCTCGTGGGCAGGCAGGGCACGCCGCAGGATGTCGCGGCTGCGGTCGCCTTCCTCGCCTCCGACGAGGCCGACTTCATCACCGGCTCCGACATCACCGTGGACGGCGGCGTCCGCGCCGGATAGGAGGACTATCGGGAAGCAAAAGTGGGGCCCGTCTGGGAGGACGAGAATCGGTACGGTTGGTGGGCCAGAGGCTACTGTACTGCGAACTTTCCAGTGGGAGGTGGCGCTCTAACAGCCAGTCCCTTCTGGATCCGTTCCAAGGCGTCCTCAGACTGCACAACGACCCCTCTGAGGAAGTAAAGTCAACCACTCCTCCCAAGCCCCGACTCCGTCACGCCAAGGAGGCATGCGTAGTATTCCTCACGCGTGGCCTCGAAGTAGGCGCTCAGATAGAGCAGCGGGGAGGGAAGAACGTTTCGTTTGACCAGTAGCAACGCGATAAGCAGGCGCCCAACGCGGCCGTTGCCGTCGAGGAAAGGGTGCATCGCCTCGACTGAGCATGGGCGATTCCCGCGTGCACCAGTGGCGGCAGCGAGTCGTCATACAGGAACCGTTCCCACGCATCCAAGCACGGCATCAACTCATGGGGCGGCGGCGGGACATAGGTCGCATCGCTTAGCGTACACCCGGGTGGTCCTATCCAATTCTGGCTACGACGGAACTCTCCGGGTGCGGCGATATCGCCGCGAACACCTCGCATCAGTTGTTCGTGCATCTCGCGAACCAAGCGCAGGGACAAGGGCAACTCATCCAATCGAGCCAAGGCGTACTCCAAGGCGGTCACGTAGTTGCCCACCTCGCGCAGATCCGAAGGGCTTCGCTCAACCGCCGCTCCCGCCTCGGCGGCCAAGAGTTCGCCAAGGGTCGCTTGAGTTCCTTCGATGCGGCTGGACAGGACCGCCTCCTTGCGCACGAACGGTCGGATTAGCAGGTGGGGGTTGGGCAAACGCCGTCCTTCTCCGGCAAGTCTGCCGATGGCCCGGTCGGCGGACGAGAGGGTGAACGTGAGACCCTCATCCCGTCTCAAAGGCGGCGGAGGCGGAGCCGGTACGTAGGCGCGATAACCGCCCGGGCAGTTCACTAAGCGCCCGTGAGGTTTACGTTCCCCGTCATGTACCACGTTGGTGACCCCTATTAGCCAAGATGAAAACAGGTGATAGTCTTATTATCGCTTCGGGGAGTCTGTGAAAACAACATCAGTCCGGACCATCAGGAGGTATTGCTGAGGCTACTTGGCCCAAGCAACCGCGGTCGCTTGAGGGGCTGACTCCAGACTGAAGCTCTTCATCTGCTGGTAAGGTTGCGGAGCACTTGATGCGCTTCTGACAGGCGTCCTCCCCACTGCCGCAACCAGAGTGGAGGATTGCCAGCGTCAAAACCAGGCCATGCTGTGTCCGTGCCCGATTGCCCGCCATGCTGGGAAACAACGCCCTCGGGATGCTGCATTAGGATGTCCTTCGGTATCACCCAGCACTGGGCATCGAAAGGGTGTATCCCCAAGCAAATCACAATATCATATGCTTGATCTCGTATCTGCTGAAACTTGAAGCCTCCACCCTTCCATAGAGTGGAACCCTTGATTTCGGCGCGCAGACCTCCAATTACCCTATCTGAATCTGAATTGGGCGGAGCAATCACGTCAAACTCTTTGGCGGCACACCACCCAGCAACCAACTGTTCAAAGATTTTGCCGACCGTGCGTGAGGGCTTTTGTTTTATCCATCCGAATGGACTACCAAGCCATTCATCCTCGTCAGATGTGTAATCAGACTCAATCGATGCGGCAATCGCTGCCAACAGACGAACTTCAGGGTCCTTGACACGCTGCTGAGTCATACGATTCCTTTCAGTGACATTTGCAACTCGTAGTGTTCAGGTTCGAATCCTATGAGTTGTGGGTTGCTGAACCAAAGACGCTTGGCCATCACGTGTGCAGCATCTGGGCTGCTGTCTATGAGATAGTAACGCCTCTCGTTGCGGGCTGCCGCTTCGCCCGTCGTACCCGAACCCGCGAAGAAGTCAAGTACGAGATCTCCCGGCTTCGAGTGCACGCGAACAATCCGTTCTAGGATGGCCAGAGGTTTCTGCGTAGGGTATCCGGTGCGTTCTCGTCCGTTTGTGGGGACGATAGTCTGCCACCAGACATCGGTTGGTGTCTTGCCTCGTGCTGCTTTTTCCGCGCCCACTAGCCCTGGCGCCATGTAGGGAATGCGGTCGATTGCGTCATAGTTGAAAGTATAGCGGCTCGGATCCTTCACATACCAAAGCAGTGTATCGTGCTTGGCAGGCCAGCGATTCTTTGGCCGCCCTCCGTAGTCATAAGCCCAGACGATTTCATTCATAAACGACTCATAACCGAAGATACAGTCTAGGAGCACTTTGCAGTAGTGGGCTTCGCGGTAGTCTATATGCAGAAAAGAATGATCCATCCCGTGAGAGAATGCGGTAAGCCTGCTCCAAGCGGGGCGCGATAAATTCGAAGAAGTCCTCAAAGGCATCAGGGAAAGATAACACACCGAGTCTAACTGTCCGGTATCTGCGCCCTTGGAAACCTGAACGGTCACCTCCTTCTTCGTCGTGTATTGTGCGCAAACGTTCCCGCCGTTGCACTTTGCCTGTATTGAAAGGAGGGTCAATGTAAATAAGCGAAGCCGTGCCGTCTTCTATGTGAGGCAGGATGTTCAGATTATCTCCCAGGTAGATACGGTTCACCGTTCCGTCCTCATGCGCAGGTGCGAACTCTTGAAGGGTATTCTAGCAGACTGCTTCCTTCCCATCCTCCGTCATGTGATCACCCTGGGACTACGCTCTCTGTCGCTTCCAGCTAGCCTCTAGGCCGAAGACTTGCATCTCATACTCGCCGAAGACCATGCGACCGGCAAGGCATTGACCAAGTGCAAGGTGCATGTGAACGCGCACCGATGCAAGCGTGGAGGTGAGGTGACCTGCAAGGATTGCCTTGCGGCACCATGAATGCTCGGCACGCGCCGTTCAATCCCTCCGGCGGAGGTGCCTCGCGCGCCTACCAGCGGTCTATCCCCGCGTGTGCGGGGGAACCCTTCATCTCGTTCGCCGACGCCATCTATGACTTGGTCTATCCCCGCGTGTGCGGGGGAACCGGATAGACGCGCCGCCGGAGCGCATCGCGGAGGGGTCTATCCCCGCGTGTGCGGGGGAACCGCCTACGGCGCTCCCTCGAGCGGCTCCACGCGCGGTCTATCCCCGCGTGTGCGGGGGAACCCTGTACGGCGGGGCTAAGGTCGTCGACGGCATGGGTCTATCCCCGCGTGTGCGGGGGAACCTCTCATGGGCCAGTTGTGGTGGATACAGCGTCAGGTCTATCCCCGCGTGTGCGGGGGAACCCAGGTACGAGACGGCCGTCATCAGATGCACGTCGGTCTATCCCCGCGTGTGCGGGGGAACCTCAGGTCGGAGACGAGCGGCGCCGGTTCATAGCGGTCTATCCCCGCGTGTGCGGGGGAACCGTCCGTCATGCTCGCTCGCGTCCGTTGTCATGCGGTCTATCCCCGCGTGTGCGGGGGAACCTAACCGCGTCTATCCAGTCGTTCGTCCGGCCGGGGTCTATCCCCGCGTGTGCGGGGGAACCGAGAACCGTCGGTTCACCTGGCGGATCGACGAGGGTCTATCCCCGCGTGTGCGGGGGAACCTCCTGGAGGGCCCCGCGGTGAACGATTACGCCGGGTCTATCCCTGCGTGTGCGGGGGAACCGCTCGTGAAGGGGTTTCGGAACGCCCGGATAACGGTCTATCCCCGCGTGTGCGGGGGAACCATTTTCGACGAGAAGGGTAAGCGTGCGTGGCTGGGTCTATCCCCGCGTGTGCGGGGGAACCAGTTGCTAGGGCAGGGCTACAGCGCGGGGGAGGGGTCCATCCCCGCGTGTGCGGGGGAACCGCTGCCCCATCTGCGCCCGATCCCGCGCCCATGGGTCCATCCCCGCGTGTGCGGGGGAACCGCGAACCTGCTCGGAGTGTGGAGCGCAGCTGCGGGTCCATCCCCGCGTGTGCGGGGGAACCCTCTATCGTCCTCAGAGTCGGAGGGATCGCCGCGGTCCATCCCCGCGTGTGCGGGGGAACCTGGACACCTGGTAACAGCGCAGAGGTCGTCGCAGGTCCATCCCCGCGTGTGCGGGGGAACCCCCCTCGTGCACGGTCGAGGACTTTCTCGCCGTGGTCCATCCCCGCGTGTGCGGGGGAACCGAGAAGCCCTACGGCCGGCAGGAGTACCACACGGGTCCATCCCCGCGTGTGCGGGGGAACCCGCGACCGGCCGACGAGCGCCCACGATTACATCGGTCCATCCCCGCGTGTGCGGGGGAACCGACGTGCACCTGGCGACCTCGGTCGCGAGCCTGGGTCCATCCCCGCGTGTGCGGGGGAACCCCCACGCCTGGCCCACCGGCGCCGGGGAATACGGGTCCATCCCCGCGTGTGCGGGGGAACCCCTGGCGCTCGCTGCATCCGCCGGGCTGATGTTGGTCCATCCCCGCGTGTGCAGGGGAACCTGAACAGGCATGACGTGCCATCAGAGGGCACAAGGTCTATCCCCGCGTGTGCAGGGGAACCCGAGCAGCAGCGCGAGCCAGACGCCCACAGCAGGGTCTATCCCCGCGTGTGCAGGGGAACCGCGGGCAGCCTCAGCCGGCCATCGTTCCGCGCGGGTCTATCCCCGCGTGTGCAGGGGAACCACGTCCCGTATGACAGTCGGGTTCGACGATACGGGTCTATCCCCGCGTGTGCAGGGGAACCTCCGTGCGTCCGATCCACTCCCACCGGGTGCTGGGTCTATCCCCGCGTGTGCAGGGGAACCGCCGTCATGCTGACATGGGCGCTCGTGTGGTGGGGTCTATCCCCGCGTGTGCAGGGGAACCGATCGCCAGCTTCCCGGTGATCCGCCCCTTGCCGGTCTATCCCCGCGTGTGCAGGGGAACCCGCCCTACTCGGTGATATCGCCAGAGGGAAGGCGGTCTATCCCCGCGTGTGCAGGGGAACCTCGGGCCGATAATGGCCCTACTCGCGGGAGAGGGGTCTATCCCCGCGTGTGCAGGGGAACCACGCTGGTAACGGCGGACGTCGGCAGCAACATCGGTCTATCCCCGCGTGTGCAGGGGAACCACGACGTTGGGCAAGGCGTCCGAACTCGCGATGGGTCTATCCCCGCGTGTGCAGGGGAACCGTATGGGGACACGGAAACGGCACCTGCGTGAACGGTCTATCCCCGCGTGTGCAGGGGAACCATGTCGCAGGGATTCGAGGTTGAGTATGCCGACGGTCTATCCCCGCGTGTGCAGGGGAACCTAGGTGACCGCGAACCCGTCGGCGCCCGCGACCGGTCTATCCCCGCGTGTGCAGGGGAACCGGATCGGTTGCCACTTGCGAGGCCAGCGCAAAGGGTCTATCCCCGCGTGTGCAGGGGAACCGCGCCTCCCAGACACCATGCGGTGCGGAGGTAGGGTCTATCCCCGCGTGTGCAGGGGAACCAGGACGAGTGAGCCGGCGATCATTACCGCGGACGGTCTATCCCCGCGTGTGCAGGGGAACCCTCGTCAGGCGGATCCCGGCGCTCGTCGCCCTCGGTCTATCCCCGCGTGTGCAGGGGAACCGGCAAGGGGCCAGTCGATCAACTACACCGGGCCGGTCTATCCCCGCGTGTGCAGGGGAACCGCCTCGATCTGTATCCACTGGGCGGTGGGGTCGGGTCTATCCCCGCGTGTGCAGGGGAACCTCTCGCTGCCCTGCTCCTCCCGTATGCTGATCGGGTCTATCCCCGCGTGTGCAGGGGAACCACTGCAACCGGGGTCCTGGCAGATCATGTGATAGGTCTATCCCCGCGTGTGCAGGGGAACCCAGCGCGTGTAGCCGTCCGGCCGGCGGAGCGCGGGTCTATCCCCGCGTGTGCAGGGGAACCCGGATCTGTTCGATGGTCCGGGCGGCCGACTCGGGTCTATCCCCGCGTGTGCAGGGGAACCAGTCTCCCGGCCTTGACCATCTCTCACCTCCCGGGTCTATCCCCGCGTGTGCAGGGGAACCGCGTTGTTCAGGTACAGCGCGGCCCCGGCGCAGGGTCTATCCCCGCGTGTGCAGGGGAACCCACGTGGGCCCTCGGAACTACCGCGTGTATTTCGGTCTATCCCCGCGTGTGCAGGGGAACCCCGGGTCCCGCGGCGGCGAGGTCAGAGCTGCGCGGTCTATCCCCGCGTGTGCAGGGGAACCCCCCGGACGATCAGGCGGAGGCTGTATGGGCGGGGTCTATCCCCGCGTGTGCAGGGGAACCAGTGTCCACGTAGGGGGAGGTCATGCCAGCACGGGTCTATCCCCGCGTGTGCAGGGGAACCCACGGCCCGGCCTTCTCCGCCCACTGCTGCACCGGTCTATCCCCGCGTGTGCAGGGGAACCCGCTCAAGCGCATCGTCCGACAGTCCCGCCTTGGGTCTATCCCCGCGTGTGCAGGGGAACCCTGATCTCAACGTCCGGCTGTGCAGGCCATACAGGTCTATCCCCGCGTGTGCAGGGGAACCCCTTGACCGCCCCTTCTGCCGTCTGTGCCATCGGGTCTATCCCCGCGTGTGCAGGGGAACCTACCAGCCTGTGCCCGCAGGCGGCAGCGGCGACGGTCTATCCCCGCGTGTGCAGGGGAACCAGCGGCATGTTGTAGACTCTCCGCATGGGCCTCGGTCTATCCCCGCGTGTGCAGGGGAACCCGTTCGCGAAGAACGGAGCCGGCAGCCGGTAGCGGTCTATCCCCGCGTGTGCAGGGGAACCCCGCGACTCCTCGGCGGCATAGTCGCGGGCCGCGGTCTATCCCCGCGTGTGCAGGGGAACCCGTCCGCCGCGCGGGGGAGAGTGCTCATGTAGCGGTCTATCCCCGCGTGTGCAGGGGAACCTCTCCCGGCACACGGAGCGGAACACGTCGACGAGGTCTATCCCCGCGTGTGCAGGGGAACCACGACCGGGATGTACTGCCGGGCGTCGGTGACCGGTCTATCCCCGCGTGTGCAGGGGAACCGCGAGCCGCGTGTACGCGGTCGACAATCGCGCGGGTCTATCCCCGCGTGTGCAGGGGAACCGACATTGCCGGAATCCTTGAGCGCGCGTCTGAGGGTCTATCCCCGCGTGTGCAGGGGAACCAGCTCCTCCCCCGGCGTGACGAACACCTCGGGGGGTCTATCCCCGCGTGTGCAGGGGAACCGTGCTCTTCGCCGCCGGCCGCGGGCTGCTCGAGGGTCTATCCCCGCGTGTGCAGGGGAACCGACTGTGCAGGGCGAGCTTCACCGAATCCGCACGGTCTATCCCCGCGTGTGCAGGGGAACCGCCGGCCGACTGGATCCCCCTGGGTGCGCACAAGGTCTATCCCCGCGTGTGCAGGGGAACCGCCAACTCGCCAACTCGGTACAGTGGCTCCCCAGGTCTATCCCCGCGTGTGCAGGGGAACCCATCAGGGCTTGTTCCGCCTGGGGGCTGCTAGGGGTCTATCCCCGCGTGTGCAGGGGAACCGAAGACCGCTTCGTCGTTCGCCAGAACCTGAAGGGTCTATCCCCGCGTGTGCAGGGGAACCAGCGTCCATCCGTCTATCTGGTGCGGACAGCCGGGTCTATCCCCGCGTGTGCAGGGGAACCCGCACGATCGAGGGATAGCACTGCTTCGCCTCGGGTCTATCCCCGCGTGTGCAGGGGAACCCACTCGTGCCGCCCGACCCGCTGCTGCTGGGCGGGTCTATCCCCGCGTGTGCAGGGGAACCTCTGACACTGTGGCGCGTATCGCGCCGACCAGGGGTCTATCCCCGCGTGTGCAGGGGAACCCGCCCACTCAGAACCGTACTCGCCGCTGGGCAGGGTCTATCCCCGCGTGTGCAGGGGAACCACGTCAGTCCGAACGTTACCCAGCCGCGGAACGGGTCTATCCCCGCGTGTGCAGGGGAACCTAGGCTTGACGGTGGGGGTCGCACGCTGTACGGGGTCTATCCCCGCGTGTGCAGGGGAACCCGCTGGCCGATGCCTGGTCCGGCTTCCTGAAGGGGTCTATCCCCGCGTGTGCAGGGGAACCAGGGCGCTATGAGCGATCCTCAGACGCGCCCGGGGTCTATCCCCGCGTGTGCAGGGGAACCGATTTTCGACCGTGACATACAGTCTGCTATGACGGTCTATCCCCGCGTGTGCAGGGGAACCGCCGTCCCCGATCTCTTCCATCAGCGCGAAATGGGTCTATCCCCGCGTGTGCAGGGGAACCAGGTTGCGATTGAGCCGGAGGAGCTCCGCGCGGGGTCTATCCCCGCGTGTGCAGGGGAACCACATACTCCGCCCGGATACTCCCGACTCCGTGCGGTCTATCCCCGCGTGTGCAGGGGAACCCCCGATGGCAGGAGCCATATCGCGCTCATGGACGGTCTATCCCCGCGTGTGCAGGGGAACCTAAGCCGCTCGCCGCTGCCAACGAGCCCCACACGGTCTATCCCCGCGTGTGCAGGGGAACCTGCTCGAGCGAGTACGCCTGTATAGAACCGAGCGGTCTATCCCCGCGTGTGCAGGGGAACCGGGAGGAGCCCGCCCACGGGGAAGCTCTCCGCGGGTCTATCCCCGCGTGTGCAGGGGAACCCACGTCCGGCAGTATGTCCGGCGTCAAGTCCGGGGTCTATCCCCGCGTGTGCAGGGGAACCCGAGGGATCGCCGCCCGTGTCCGCGTAGAATTCGGTCTATCCCCGCGTGTGCAGGGGAACCGGGAACATCCCTCCGGCAACCTGATAGTGCTCGGGTCTATCCCCGCGTGTGCAGGGGAACCTGAACGATATGTCGGCGGGCCTGGCGTCGAAGGGGTCTATCCCCGCGTGTGCAGGGGAACCCGTCGTTCATGGGGCCGGACTTCGGCCCCGCGAGGTCTATCCCCGCGTGTGCAGGGGAACCGCCGCCCGCTTGCACGGCACGCACCGCTCGGCGGGTCTATCCCCGCGTGTGCAGGGGAACCTCCCCTCTCTCGGCTACTTTGGCAAGCAACCATGGTCTATCCCCGCGTGTGCAGGGGAACCCAGCTTGTCGCTCGCTTCCTTGGCCGCGTCCGAGGTCTATCCCCGCGTGTGCAGGGGAACCGTAACTACAATGCCAGAACGCCAGAGTGGGGGCGGTCTATCCCCGCGTGTGCAGGGGAACCATCCGCCCGGCGAGAATCTCACGATGGGCGAGCGGTCTATCCCCGCGTGTGCAGGGGAACCCATCCCGCCGCTTTCGCAGCGTTCATCAGGCGGGGTCTATCCCCGCGTGTGCAGGGGAACCGCATTCCTCACACACGCAATCGGGTGGGTGTAGGGTCTATCCCCGCGTGTGCAGGGGAACCCCGCCCGCGCTGGCGAGCGTGCTAACGGTCTGCGGTCTATCCCCGCGTGTGCAGGGGAACCGTCAAGAAAGCGATCCCCAAGAGCGCCGGGCCGGGTCTATCCCCGCGTGTGCAGGGGAACCGGTGCGGCCCTTGCCATAGTGCCCCAGCTCGAGGGTCTATCCCCGCGTGTGCAGGGGAACCTGCTGAGAGAGGTAAACGCCTTGCTCGTGAACGGGTCTATCCCCGCGTGTGCAGGGGAACCCCATCGCCGTCTTCGCAGGACGCCACCACGAACGGTCTATCCCCGCGTGTGCAGGGGAACCGTGCTGGCCAGGCGGAACGGGCGGTGTGGCGCAGGTCTATCCCCGCGTGTGCAGGGGAACCGATGAGCGCGAGTGGCTCCTCTCGGCGCTGGGGGGTCTATCCCCGCGTGTGCAGGGGAACCGGCGAACAGCGCAGCAGCGGACTACGGCAGCACGGTCTATCCCCGCGTGTGCAGGGGAACCCCTTGCGGATTCCGCAACCTCAGGAGTGAAAGCAGCGGCTCCAAGGGGAGACTGGTCATGGTTGTAGGTGAGGAGACTAAGAGTACTTGACCAAGTACACGCCGTCCGCATCAACGATTTCTTTGGGCGCTTCTCCCAGAGATAGTATCTGCTGCTCGCCGACGGCTGTAGGATCACGCCAGGTCATCACGATCGAGCCTTGCCTCAACTCGTAGTACCAGCGCGACAGCACGTCCCACACCCGCCGTCGTATGCCGTCGGTCATCTGAGGCGAGGTATAGACGCCTGGTGCAATCTCCAGCATCGCCGAAGCAAGGAACCCGCGGAAGCGCCCATCCACGTTAACTGTCACGACAACGGTCATCACGCAACTCCAGATTCCTCACCCCATACCATGAACGAGGAGGAAGCCTCTTCCCGTGGGACATCCACGTCATCGAAGAGCGTTTTGATGTAGTCGATCATCTTGGGGATGACCTGCTCGGACTGGAGCATTTCCCCTGTCGTTCGCCTTGCGTGCCGCTCGATGTTGAGCCTGGGATTGTCAATCACGGCCTTGGCGGACTTGAGCGCGGCAGGGAGAAGAACCGTGTCGCGGACCAGGTCGGCGATGTCCAAAGCAAAAGCTTCGCCGCTGTGCTCATGGATAAACCCCAACTGGGGAATTGCACCGACCGCGGTTACAGCAATCACTGCTGCGGAGGTCACTGCAGTCGACGCATGGTTTATCGCTTGGTTGGGTATGTCCGCGGCCAGAGGGTTGTTGCGGTCGTAGCGACGACCTCGCCAAGTGACGCCATACCGTTGGGCAAGGGTCTGGTAGGTGCGTTTCATGCGTGCACCCTCAATGCCGCGGAGGGCGTCGAGGCTCTGGCGAGGTAGCACCTCGCCCAGCCGTATGGCGTACATCTTACGAGCGATGGCAATGCGGCTGCCCTGGGAGTCACCCCAAGCTCGCATCTGCCGCCGGGCTATGTCGGAGGAATCAGGCATCAGCGGAGGAGCGGTGTAACACCTGACGCCGTCCTCGCCAACCGCGACAAGCGCCGTGCCGTGGCGCGCCATCAAGCGCAAGGCATCGTGACTCACTGTCGAGCCCGGTCCGAGTAGGATCATTGACAGGGATTGAAAGGGTATCCCGTACTCGCCGGCGTCCAGTGGGCTTCCGGGATCAGGTCCGGCCTGGCGTTCGAAGCGCAGCGTGCCATGGCGAACTGTAAGTGCCCCGCGGGAAAGCCAGAGCAACCCGTGCCGGTCGGCATGAGGAATCCTAGCGGTTTCCAGCCCCAAACGGCCTCTCAGCATTTCGCCTCCCTGAGAACCTCTGTGTGTCCCCGTCCACGCGGGGAAATAGCCTTACGATTCTAGTTGTTAAGGTGCGCTGAACCCAGCGGCTAGACACTAGTGGGACGAAGGAGGAGCATGCCATAGCCGTAGGCGCGGTGCCGTCCGATGCCCCTGGCCAATAGAGCAGTGAAGGCGGGAGGGTCAGTTATCGTGAGGCTGCCCCGCATCACGGCATCTGGGCCCTCGCTGTAGCGGCCGTGCAGCCTACGGATGGCGCGCGTGCGTTGGAACGACACCAGCTTGGTCTGCTCCAGATCCAAGCTCGCCCCGCCGATGCGGTCAAGCTGGCTGGACAGCCAATCTCGATAGACCTCCTCGCGGCTGCGCCCCATACCGCCCTTCAGATGCCGTTCGGCTTCCGCCTGGAAAGCGTCGCACTCTCGGGTTGGCTTGCTGGGGTTGTTCCGAGACAGTCGCACGATGGGGCGGACACGCGTCTCAAACCCTAGGAGCCTACCGGCCTGCCACTCCGTAGGCATCAGCTTGCTATCCAATCTGTCTGCCGGGATCACACGGCACTGCAGCGGGTCAGCGCAGACCGCGGCGGTTTCGCGCAGCTCCTCGGCACAGACCCGAGCATAGCCGTATAAGACGCCTGAGGAGTTGCCCCGCGGAACTATCAGGCGGAAGGGTTTGGGAGCCAGTTGTCCGAAACACTCTTTCAGCAGGCAGTGCATCGCGTGGTCCGGGTCCTGAAGGCGTTTCGCACCCATCCAGCGTTGGAGCTCGTGCACATTGACGTCCGCGCGGACCATCTGCAGAACGTCCGCTTTCTCCGGAGCGCTGCTTGCCGTGGTCATGGCTGTTCCTCTCTTTCAGGCGAGGGCGTTCTCTCGCGAGAGGAAAACTCATCCCTGTCCACGGCACCCTCGCAGACCGCTCGTCCGCCGCCGTGTAGGCCAGAAACCCAGTTGCGTTGGTCGGTGAGCATGTAACGTCGATTGGCCTCGATTCCTGCCACTCCCTCACCATCGGGCCAGAGGGTTCTTACGGTGGCCGGAATACCGGTTTCGTCCAAGGGACACGCCACCAGCGCACCCAAGGCAGTATCGCCCTCTGCAATTCCCCTGAACAGCGAGGTCGACGGCAGGCACGGCTTCCGCCCGATGAACAGGGGGCGCGCCGGTTCCCGCAGCGCCTCCGCTAGGCGGTCCAGAGTCGGCTCGTCGGTGTTGGGCTCCAGCCGCAACGCGACGGTTACGCGCATATCGGCGAAGTAATCACGGTAACGCAGATGCGGCGCATCGTACGTGTGCGGGCCACCATCGCGGCCTTCGGGTTGCCCTCGTGTCGTCCAGCCCTGATCCTTCGCTCCCAGAAGCGCGGTCTGGAAGTCGGTGATGCGCAGACCGCCATAGGGCTCCCGATCGATCCGGGCGGCGAAGACCAGTCTGTCTTGTAGCCGCTGATGCCGCTCCCGCTCCACTCGCCGCCAGCCCATAGAGTTAGCCAGCAGGCCCGTCAGCATCGAGGCCGCCGGGAACCACCGGATGACGCCGTAGTTGTCAATCGTCTCACCACCGAACGCCATCAAAGGCGATTCTAGGTTCAGGATCAGGTGCCGCATGACCTACCCTGTCGTTCCACTGCGGACGGCATCGGCGACCCATGCCGCGAGGTCATCCATGGGCAAACGCTCCGAGTAGGGGATTTCGCAGTCCTCGACTGTCATCACGCGGCGGGATTCCCGTGCGCCGTAGGCCGCATCCAATTTCGCAAGGTAATTGGACAACTGTTCAGCGGCATCCCCAACCTGTGCCTTAATGGGCGTGCGGAACGCGTTGGCGAGGCTGCGCGGCTGGCGGCTTCCGGCCTCGATAAGCACAAGGTCGGCGCAGGTGTAGGGCGCGGTCGAGCCGAGTTTGGCGCCGGGCGATACCGTGGCAATGAGGTGGGTGAGGTGCTCGACCACCTTGGCGGCGAGGGTGCGGTCGGCGCCTTCCCACTGGTCGGCAGTGCAGCCTTCCAAGTTGGAGACCAGCCCCGGCACATCCACGACCACGTAGCCGTAGAACAGCCCTGCGGTCAGCTCCATGTCGCCGATGTGGGCGGCCCCGGCGTCTTCATCATCGCCTTGGAGGTCGTCCACGACGGAGAAGTAGTCGCTCTCGCTCTCCTCCCGATGTACGGTGAAAGCGTGGGCGACGTGGACGGCGGCGTCGATGTTGGCGCCGGGGTCGGAGGTGACCATGCGGCCGAAGAGGGCACCTTCGAGGCCTGCGGGCAGGCGTGCGCCATCAAGGAAGGCCCGGAAGTTATTGCCCTCGCCCCTGTGCTGGCTGAACAGCTCCTCGGCCTCCTTCTTGGCCGCGCCGGCGTCGCCGGCGTGCTCCGCGCAGATGGCGGCTGCCCTTTCCCGCAGGTGCTCTACTTCGGGCAGACCCAGCAGCAGGGGTTGGCGGCCCGATTCCGACGTGCCGCTGCTTCCGTACACACCTACGTTGAAAGCAGCCTCCACTGCGTCGAGAACGTCGTTGCTGACGGTGCCCTCTTCTCTGAGCGGCGCCATCACCATGCGCTCGACCACGTTCCGCGAGCGCACCGCCCGTTCGGCTCCGGGGATGCCGTGGATAGCGAACTCGTCCTGGGCGACACGCCAGTGACGCTTGAGGCACTGGGACGATATCCGAGTACGCATCGCGCCACCGAATGGCATGCGCTTGGCCAGCCCACTGTCGTCGCGGTTCAGCAGCGCCGCCGGGTAGGAGTGCAGGGTGTGAATCTGTAGGAATCTTGGGGTCGTCATTGTCAGTCTCCCTTCCTCGATTAGCTGTCTTGATCGATGGAGGTCGAGGCGTTGCGCCGCTCCGCCTGGTAGTAGGCACGGGCGATTCGACGGCGCGCCTCCTCCGTCGCCGCTTCGCCGTTGTTGAAGATGAATCGCGCCATCTCTCGCCAGTTGAAGGACACGCCGGCGGCCGCCAACATCCGAAACATCCGGGCAAGCAGCGTCCGCAGCATCTCCTCCTGCGCCGTCAGTAGCCGGTTGAGCCGCGTTTCGCTGTAGAAACCCGAGTCGCGCCGGGCCTCGCCCCCTAGGAACAGCGCGCCACCCACTGGCATCTGCCCGTCATGGGCCGTGCGTGTGACGCCCTCTCCGGCGTTAGTCGGCGTCATGAGAGCGATACCGTGGAGAATGAGCGCCCACTTCCGCTCCAAGGCGGGGTCGTGAACTATGAGGTCCTCCTTCGCCAGCAAGCGCCAGAAGACTGCTGCGTCGGGCGCGTCGGGGTTCATCCGCCGTAGTTCTGCTAGGTCGCCCCGGCGGTGTTGAGCGAGTTGGGCTATCTGTCCGGCGAAGCTGGCTGCGATGGCATCCCACGAGCGGGCCTCGCCTTGCTCTGCCGAAGGGTCATGCCTCGCAACATTCTCTCTGGTGGTCATGCCTCCACCTCCTGCTCTTGCTGGTCGAACAAGAACGGTAACCCGCTACTGCCACGCAGCCTTCCTTCGAACAGCCCTTCGGCATTCACTACTGCCTTGTAGCGGTGAATGGCCGGACAGGGCAGCGAGTCCGTAGCGTCGTGGAGCAGGCTGCGGGCGTGGTCGACCACATTCATCAGCCATCGGTTATGGACGCTTTCACGCTCGCCATCGGGGGCCTCAAACTCGTCCTGCAGATCCTCGAAGAAGCGGGCGTCCACGAGACCATCCAGCCGATTCAGCCAAGGTCGGGCAAGCGTGCGGCCCTCCGAGCTGACCTTGTTGCTGTTACCCCGGGCTGCGAATACCTGTATAGCGTGGCTGAGGATGCGCTGGACTGTGCCGACTTCGTCGATGCGCGTCTCTGCAATACTCCCCAGGTCCTGGGTCGCGCCAGAGCCAAGCATGGCCATCTTGAGCTGATGTCGCACAGCTATGCTCCGCTCATGGTAGCCCTCGGTCTTTCCCTTGCCGCGCACCATCCCGCGAGCTACCAATCGCATCAGGTTGGATGAATCTTGCTCGGACCGGGTGGGCCGGAGCAAGGGTGGGCGCGCCCAGTCAATCAGGTACTCCGCAACTCGCTTGTAAGTAAACCCTCCGCTTGCCAGAGTCAGCGGCAGACCCTCTCTCGTATTCACCGGAGTCCAGGGGTCGCCCGTCCTGCCTCTGAGTTCCTTGCCCTCTAGGCGGGCTGCCTTTGAACTCGTGCGGACTCCGTTCAGCGAGCTGTCAGATCCAGAACGCAGCCGGATGCGCCGACAAACTTCGATATACAAGGGATCGAGCTGGTTCAGGAGCAACGCTTCCGCCTGTGTCCCATCCCATGGCATAGTCCACAGCAAGGCCTCGCCCCTGTCCGTCATCGGGTACTCGGAGAGTAGCATTGGGAGGCACTCCAACAGCGCGATGATGTCGCGGCGAACGTGAGCGCCGGCGCCTCCAGCGAAAGGCGCGAGGGAGAAGGCAGGGCGGCTTCCCAAGCCTCGGTTCATCCTCGAAATGCCGTAGTTCCCTGCCCCGGAGAACCCCTCCATTGTCTGGAGAGTGATGAGCGCGAAGATCCAGTCGTCGACGTTGGCCCGCGCCGCAATTGCCGATTTCAGGTCGTGGTTCTTAGAGGTAACGAGCATGTCCAGCTCGTCGGGGGTTGCGACCGCGCTCCTATAGTCCTGCTCCCTGTCCTTGGAGCGCGCGTGCGGTTGCATGAAGGCGGGTTTGGTTATGTCGTCCACTACTAGCTGCCACGGTTCGTCGTCCGCGTAGTCGGGCGTCAGGCCGCGAATGATGCGGCACCATTCCTCGGCATCTTGTGGAGGCTCACTCAGGTCGGCCCGGTGTATCGCTATGGCGCCGAGTTGGGCTAGGAAGGCGTGCCAAGCGTGGCGCTGATGGGGCCGCAGGGCCGGGAAGGCCTCCACCATGTCCTCCATTAGCGCGGCGTAGACCTCTGGCAAGGACGCCTGGATGCGTCTGCCACCGGAAGAGTCGAAGCGAACTAGGCGATCAATCAATAGGTTGTGCATTGATTTCGTGCTCCCCTGTCAACAGCAGGATGCCGCCGATGACCCTACTGGCTGCCCCATCTTTCAGGCAAGGGGCAAATGTCGCACTTGAACGATGCGGCGTCGGAACCGGGCAACTCACGCCTGCCGCAACCCCCACCGGCCGTATTGGAACGAGCGGTCGCCGATGGTGAAGCTAAAGCCTCCGTTGACGGTGCTAGGCGCGACCGGGCCGTCGACATCAACCCCACCGAGCCAGCGGACAGGGATGGCTACTCGGTCGATGTGTTGGCTGGCGCCGAAGGGACCGAGCGGCAGAGGGTCGAACTCTACGTCGATGCCCTCGTCGCCCAGCCGGGTGCGGATGCGCTCCTCGTCGGTGCCAAAAAGCACATCATGATTGTCGATGAAGAATGACTTGTCGCGCTGGACGATGGCGTTCTGAGCAGTCAGCCCTTCTGCTATCTCTCCTCCTGTGATCTTGTTGGCGTGAACGCGCCAGTCATCCCCCATCTCACTGACGATCGCCTCCAGCGCCTCGGGGTGCGTGGCCTTCTCCACCAACTGGCGGTTCATCACGGGGATGTCGCACTGTGGGAACTCGGCGATGAGCCGCCGCGTAGCTTCGAGGACGCGGAGGTCTTCATACACATACCCATAGGGCCCCAGCCCATTCCGGTCAGGGCCTCGTTGGAGCAATGACGTAAGGTCTCCTTCGTCCGGCGTGAGCACGATGCAGTGGGGCGCCTCGTAGCCTGCAGGCCGGTCATCCCGCGAGTGGCGGTGCAGGCGGCCTATCCGTTGCAGCAGCACGTCCATCGGGCAGAGGTCGGTAATCAATAGGTCTGCGTCGATGTCCAGCGACTGCTCCAGTGTCTGTGTGCCGACCACGACCACGCCTCCCGAGGCACGGTCCTTGCCCAGCCGCTCTTCTACAGCCCGGTCGAGCAGCCGGCGGTCGCCCGCGGCAAACCTGCCGTGGTGCAGCGTTCGCGTAGCGCCGACGGCGAACAGCAATCCGCTGTCAGAGCCAGCCGCGGCCTGTTCCACCGCCTGCTGCGTTTCGACGGCGTAACCGACGGTGTTGCGGACGACTAGTACCTTTGCGCCAGCCCGGGCAGCCCGCAGGGCCTGCTCCGCCACCGCGCCGAACTCGCGCATCAGCGGCTCGGCGGTTAGGCGGACGGTCTTCTTTCGGTCGTTCTCTCCGACAGGTTTGATGTTCTCCCCATCCGGTGACGTGACACTGACGGCTGGATACGGCGAACTGATGGCCTCATCCAGCGGCATTACGCCGGTGGTGCTTATGCATCTGGCAGACATCCACTCCCGTCGCGCTGCGGACCCTAAGGTGGCCGACATCAGTAGCGCATATCCTCCCGCTCCGAGGTGAGCGTCCAGCAGAGCCTTCAGGATACGGCGCATATAGGTGTCCGAAGCATGAACTTCGTCCACAACTAACAGGTTGCGAGCGAGGCAGGCCGCCCTCATGTGAGCATGCTTGATCTTGAGCGCCCCCATCATCGCTTGGTCCACGGTTCCGACAGCAATCTGCGCCGCCAGATATCGCTTGGGATTCTCCGAGGACCAAGGGCGCTCGTTGTCATATTGGCTGTCCCACCAGACCCTGTAGTCCGGCAGCCTCACGCCCCCAGCGTCTGTGTCCGGTTCGTAGCCCGGAACGGCCAGCACAACCGGCGGACGGAGCCGCTCTGTGAACAGGTTGGCGGTGAACCGCTTGACGCGCTGATGCACCTGCACGGCGGCAGCGCGGGTGGGGAGTGCGAAGTAGAGGCCGTCCACGAGCCCTGCCTCGTACATGCGGGCGAAGCGCCACAGCGCCGCTTCGGTCTTGCCGGAGCCGGTCTCCGACTCGATGATGACCAACTGCTCGTCTAAGGGGGTATCCTGAGCCGCGGCCTGCTGGATGGCATTTGGCGGTTGGTCGATGCGGGCGAACAAGTTGTTGAAGCCGGGTGCTCCGGCGAACTGACGCCGCTGTTCGCGCAGGTCCAGACCCATGGCCTTCACCGCGTCTCGGGCTTTCTTCCGCGCGTCAGCCATGTAGTCGTCACGTGGCTCGTCGCAGAAGGGGAACCAGTTCTCGTTGGAGCCGATCCAATCCGCTAGGATGCACAGGCCCAGGAACATGTGCTGGAAGGCAGGATCTGGAGGGAGCGGCGGAACGGTGGAGCCCCAAGCTGCTGGAAACCACCGACGGGCCAGCTCGCCGATGTGTCTGACGCATTCGGCAGGATGCAGGCTGCCGTAGGGACGCCAGATTGCCGGGTTGCGGGACCGCCTCCTTTCCAGTTGCAAAGGTTGCCCGTGGTGGGACAAAGCGGCGATGAACAGTCCGCAGAAGGACTCGCCTCCGCGGTCGTCCCACGACTCGGTGGCGCCCTGCCACCAGTCCAGGGCGTTGAAGAACCAGCCGGCGGTCTCACGGTCCTCGTTCATAAGCACCGGCGTTAGATCCAGCGTGTGGCCAGCGCGGCCTGGTCTGCGCCGTCCGACGGGCTGATCGGCGTCCCGCCAGATTTGCGTTTGGAAGCCGACGTTGACCTTGCCGATGTCGTGGAGCGCAGCGAAGAGGGCGAGCCGCGACACCGTCGCATAGTCGAGGATGTCCAACCCGCCCGAGCGGGCCAGCCGTTGCCGGATGGTTGGCTGGGCCAGCAGTGCCTCAAAGCACGCGCCGACATCGGCCATGTGGTGCTCGAGCAGGTGGATGCGTCCGTGGTCCTGGCGGTCTGACTTTGCCCAGAATCGCCGCACGTAGACCGGCTCGTCCACGCTATTCGTCATTCCCTTATCCTCCTTTCAAGCCATTGTGGGGGTGACCCAGCCCGACCGCTCACCCGACGCCGACCGTTCCAATGAACACCGGAATGCAGGTACTGGCCGAGTGCCGCCCAACGATGCGGAGGAATCATGCGCAATCTAACGTTCAACGCCATCGACGTCGAAACAGCCAACGCAGACCCATCCAGTATCTGCCAGATAGGCATTGTTCGTATCCGCGACGGCGAAATCAAGGAGCAACTGTCAGTACTAGTCAATCCCGAGCAAGGCTTCAACGCCGCCAACATCCGACTCCATGGAATTGACGAAGCGAAAGTCAGGGCCAGCGAGACCCTCCCGCAAGCCGCTGCTAGGCTGTGTAGTCTGCTAGAAGGGACGGTGCTGGTCAGCCACACTTCGTTCGACCAAGCTGCACTCGATGGGGCAATGCGCAGGTACCAGCTGGCACCCATCCTCGCATCCTGGCTGGACAGCGCTCTGATCGCACGAAGTGCTTGGCCGGAGCGCTACAGGCACCGCAGGGCAAGCCTAGCAATCGTGGCAGGTGACCTTGGCATCATCTTCCGCCATCACGATGCCGAGGAAGACGCTAGGGCAGCGGCCGAGATTGTGCTGCGCGCCTGTCGCCAGACCGGTCTGGGCGTTGATGAGTGGCTTCGCATCACCCGTACTCGGAAATGATGCCTCCCTACTGCTGGAGTGATTGCCGGAGCAGCGGCGCATGCTGACCCTCCTCAGGCCGCCTCCGTGAACACCACGCCGCATTCAACGCCTCTCTGTGAGTGGAACGTCTCCTGTCCATGGTTGCGCGCCGTAACTAAGAGAAGCACAGAGGAGATGCACGTTCATGAATCCCATTCCCCTGCCCATGAACTGCCGTGACTCGATCAGTGATAGCACTTTCCTCATGCGCGGCTTCTTCCAAGCGCGGAAGCAACCCCCAATCGCGGAGATGCTCACTCCGGTTACCGATGTTGCCAGGCCAACCCACCCAAGACCATCGGATGCATCACAGTATATTGTTCCCGTTCCTACTGGGTTGGATTTTCACCTGAGTCGCGGGTCGCTGAGTCTTCGACAACACGGTTAGGCTCAACCTGCCGGACACGTCAGAAGTGCTCAAACGCGAATCCAAGCGGGTGAACTGTTGGTTTCGGTCACCGCTCACATCGGATCAATAGGACTCGCTCCTGAAGGCCTCGAGGAATATATGTGAGCCAACATGTAGCCCGTTGCCAACCAAGGCCGGGGTCGTCTCCTGGATGGCTTGGCTACGTGCTCCACTCTACGGTGGTGCAAACCCACAGCCAGATTAGCTTCTATGGTGGAACAAAGGACGGCCTCTCACTTGACGACGTGAAAGACTACCCAATCCTCCTCCCACCCTTGGACGAACAGATAGGTATCGTCAAATACGTCGATTGGCCCACTATGGATATCGACGCCGCCATCACCCCGGCCCGACGCCAGATCGAGCTAGTGCAGGAATACCGCACTCGACTCATCGCCGACGTGGTGACGGGCAAGTTGGACGTGTGCAAGACGGTGGCAGGGTTGCCGGAGGAGACCGATGAGGAAGAACCGATAGACGAGGATGACTTCGTGCCGGACAATGGGGAGGACGACCCCTACGATGTGTGTGAGCCGGAGGAGGGGCCGGAAAGCGAGGTGAGCATATGATCGACTGGTCTACATGTCCGGCGGTGGAACAAGTCTCTGGTAAGGTGAGTGGTGCTTGGATCTTCACCAATACCAGGGTGCCTCTTTCGCACCTGTTCGCCAACTTGGAGGCCGGCGCCACCATTGAGGAGTTCCTCGACTGGTTCGAGGGAGTCGAAGACTGGCAAGTCAGGGCGGTACTGACGCACCTGGAATCCAGCTTGTTGCAGGACCTCAAGCGTGAGACTGCTGTTTGACAACGGCACGCCTGCCCCGCTGCGGCGTCATTTGGGAGACCATGTGATCCATACTGCGGCGCAGCAGGGATGGGCCACTTTAGCCAACGGCGTCCTGCTGGACAATGCGGAGCAGGCTGGCTACGAGGTGCTGGTCACAACCGACCAGAGTATGCAATACCAGCAGAATATGTCGGGGAGGCGCATTGGCATTGTCGTGCTCATGGACCCGCGATGGCCGTTCGTGCGTTTGCGCACCGCCGATATTCGCGCCGCCATCAACTCCGTGCGGCCCGGTGAGGTGCGGGAGGTTCCCATTCGATGATGGATGGAGCATAGCGTTGACGACCAACACCAGCGAGAAAGGGCTTGCGCGCCTCATCTGCGAGGCGCTGACGGGCGCATCCTGCGCCTGATTGGTGACGACATCGTCCGTCCCAGGGACCAGGCGCCTTCGGCTGCTGCTGCGCGGCTCTCAGCCGCCGGTGTTGCCAGTACCCAGAGGTTTGTACGTAGCTGGAACGAAGTGCAGCACGGCGACGACGATGAAGGCGAGCGCCGCAAGGTAAGCGCCTCCTCCGAAGCTGAACATCACACCGGCCTCCTCTGCCTGCACGTTCGTCACGCCGGTCGCATCCACGATGTAGAACATCGTGACGATGGTCACCGCCAGTCCAGCTATACCCACGATGATGGGCACTACCCGGGGCAGCACCACGGACGCGAGGCTCACCAACGCCAACGCCACCAGCGTCGCCATGAATACGTAGAGCAAGCTGCCCACTCCATCCTCGGCCAAGCTCCGAGCCAACGCCCAGCCTGAGAACGCTTCGGACTCTCCTGCGAAATCTAAGGAGAACCACTGCATGCCCGTGGTCAGCAGGACCATGAGGCCCATCACCGCGGACACGATACCGGCGATGCTCAGCTTCGTCCGTAGGAAGGCCGGCTTGGCCGGAAGCACAACGGCGGGAGACGCCTCGCCGGCTCCGTCGGGGGACTCGGCCTGCCCGGCTTCGGAGGTCGCTGCACCTCGCCGTGCCAGCACGTCGTTCAACCACCCGATGGTCTGAGGAGGATTCCTCAGCGTGTCGCGGTAGCGGATCTGCAGCGCGCCGATGGCGCCGAACGACACCAAAGCCAGCCAGAAGCCCAGGGAACTCAGGAAGATGAGGATCAGCAGGCCGAGGGCGGCATGGCTATCCGCGTCTCCACTTGGACGGCATGAGGCACATAGTAGGTGCCGACCGCTGCAAGCCCCAACAAGCCCAGGAGCAACAGGTACATCAGCGGCGCGCCCATCAGGAAAACGGATAGCAGGATAACGACGCCCAAGCCAGGAACGATAAGCCGCTCTTGTACTTGCATGGCGACCTCCTGACGATCAGCCAACAGGATTGTACGGAGACGGTGCTGATTCCTCAAGTGCCAAACTCGACGCCCTCCTCCACGAGTCTTGGGGATCGGCAGGGCAGACGGTCAGTTCATCGCGTCGACTCCCAGCGCCTTGTCTCGATGGGGCCTTAAATGCAGAAACTCCCACGCATGCGGGGGGATACCGAGCTATGGCCTCTCTGACGCGCGCGGGCAGCATCGACTGGACCTCAACTGGAAGCCATGGACGAAGAGAGCCGACACGAGTTAAACGGCGTTCGGGTACTCCGGGGACGAATCTATAGCCGGATAGTAGCGGCTTGTCATTCGCTTCAAGCCTAGCCAGCCGCATAGAGTGTGCAAGGGCGGTGCGCATGCATTCCCAGTGTCCAGTCGAGGGCAACAGTCGGTCCAGCGCAAGAAGAATCACCACTGGGAAACGGGCTGTTCGCAACGGATGTCCTCCGCGTCATGCGTGTCTCTACAGAGTAGCGCATCCACCCGGACGGGATTGCTACGACGCCCCGGCTCGTGGTATCGGTTCAGCGTGCCGCCCAGAGACGAACGCTCATCCTGGCCATCAGGACGACGAACAGCGTGTCTATCAGTCCCCAGAAGAACAAACGAACATCGCCCTCGTTGCCTCCGCCGACGACCAGTTCATTGATCCAGTTCGAGAGGTAGAGGACAGCCAACACCGCCGCAGCGTAGAACGCCGCGTTGGCGGCGATATACGTCTTGGCATCGCTCGCGCTCGCGTCGGCACTTCTCTTGTCGCCGTAGGCCGTCACCAGCGCGACGATAACGGCGAAGGTCATGAACCAGTTGAGGACGAACCATATCGATTCGACGTCCAGCACGTCTGCGTAGAACGGAGCGAATACGAAGTTGACGAAGACTCCGAGGGCCGTGAGGCCGAGGATAACGGCGAGCGGCTTTCCCGATTGCTCCATGCCCACCTTCCTTAGTTGAACTGCGTCCATTGTAAAGGGACGGTCGATACACCGACATCATCCACGAACGCCAAGGTGACGCTGGGAGTCCCTCCGTAACGCTCTCCCCTGAACGATGATGCGCGCCGCACAGGCTGAGGAACGCAAAGAGGGTCATGTCGTCTCCTCAAGGCGTCCTAATGCACATGACCTCGCGGTCGCCCCGTTCCCACGTCTGGCTGTTCGGAGAGTAGAAGTAATCCCAAGGCATAGCGCATCTGGAGTCCGCCAGGTCTTGGAAGTAGTTGTCTCCAGGGTAGGTATCGCCGGGAGGAACGAAAAAGATATCGACTACCCGGTACTCCCAGTCGCCCGAGCAATCCACGAGTTCGACCAAGTAGCCGTCGGTTTCGGGTGCCTCGCTGTAGCACTCTCCGACACTAAGGCGGGACAGGTCAACGAGGCGGTCCAGCTTGGCAGGGTCAGTTCCCGCCAAGCCGAAGCTCTCTTGCACACAGGTAATCACCCTGTCACCCCGCAGCCAGGTGTCCGGTGCAGGGAAGAAGAAGTACGTGTACCTCCTGTCGCATTGCCGATATGCGGCCTGATCTAGGTAATCTTCGCCGGGGTAGACGTCAGCGTCGGGAACGGAGAATACGCTGACGACCCGAGTCTCCCAAACGCTGTCACAGGGAACGGATTCCACCAGCAGCCCATCGGTCTCGGGGGCTTCATTGAAGCAATCGCCTTCGCTCAGGCTGCGATAGGCGACGAGGCGGTCCAGCTTGGCAGGGTCGGTTTCCGCGAGGCCAAAGCTGTGTTGAAGACAGCTAATCGTCCTATCGTTCCGGTACTCCCATGATTCCCGTAGGGGATACAAGAAGTACGTGAACCTGCTGTCGCATTGCCGGAATGCGGCCTCGCTCAGGTAATCCTCGCTAGGGTAATCCCCTTGACCGGTGACTTCGAAGGAATCGATCGCTCGGTACTCCCACGCGCCCGAGCATGGCACGATGACTACAGATTCAACTGTAATTCCCTCCGGTAGGGAGGAAGTAATGCAGTCCCCATCTTCTATCTCGATGGCGGGAATCTCAGCGCTGAGTGGGGTGGGTGTCACTGTAGTCGCCGCTGTGGGTGTTGGTGTAGGAAGCGCGGTAGGTGTCGCCGTGGGAGCCGACGACTGACCGCTGGAGGCAGTTGCCGTGGCTGAGTCCTGATTCAGGTCGCGAATGCGATCAGCATCACTCTCGCAGGCAATGCCGACCGTTGCCAGCAGTATCGCGTACCCCACAAACAGGATCCTAACCGGCATTAGGGATGCGCTGAACAAGCCTCCACAGGATCTGAGGGAGCATGCCATGGAGGCAGTGTTGGGGCGGGAGTGAGGACGTGCCGAACCGGCCGACCTTCGCCGACTCGGACTACGCGTGCAAAACTCAGCGGAGGTCTTTCCGGCGATGGCCTGCTTCCGTGGGAGCAGCTTGAGGAACGAGTACATCAACCTATCCTACCTTTCTCTTGAACTTGTTGCCCAGCAGAGGAAGAAGAGACTATCAATGATCATCCTCACCAGTGCTGGAGGGGAGAACTCTTCGTAGTTGATCGCCGAGGTAGACGAGGAGGGCCAGTTCTAAAGCTGCCTAGACACCAGCGATGACGTAGAAGATGGTCGACAGCGTCGTGGTGCCCTCCTGTTGCATGGGCCGAAGGTACTTGCAACAGCGCGCTTCTGGGGTAGCGCGGAAGGGTTCCGGAAACGGATCCCTCCCGTGCGTTGGAATGGTTCTGTGTGGCCCCGTCAGTTCGACGAGGCGCCGAGTGCGAGGCGCAGCTGGACGCTCGCAGGCGCCGCATCTCCCTGCGGGGGCTGGCTGCGGCCTGCGTCGTCCTGACGGTCCCGCCACGCGCGCCAGGGCGTCGTGGGCAGTTCCTCCCGCGACGCTCTCCTCTGCGCGAAGATGCGCGCCGTCAGGCTCGATCTCGCGGTGCAAGCCCACCGGGCGGTCGGATGACCGTGGGGGGCGCCGCACAGGCAGCGCTCTACGTCCCCGTCGTCCCGGTGGCGGACGACCATGTGGAGGCTGGCGTAGAAGATCATCGGTGCTCCTTGGCCGGCATGGAGTCGAGGCGGGCCCGCCAGGCCTGCCAGCAGCGGTCTGAGAAGTCTGCGCGTGCCTGCGACCTCCTGGCCCGTATGATGCTGCGCGCGTTCATGACCCATGCACGGCTGCCCGGCCTGCGGCCGCGGAGCCGCGGGTCGAGCATCTCGATCCACGAGAGCTGCGTCGGCAGAAGTCGCGGTCGAGACCGCTTCGCCGGCATGCGCGGCATGTAGTCGACCAGCGGCTCGCCGAGGACGTTCGCGATGGTCGTTGGACGATCGCAGGAGACG
Organism: Dehalococcoidia bacterium; assembly: GCA_965116305.1. Lineage (GTDB taxonomy): Bacteria > Chloroflexota > Dehalococcoidia > Lucifugimonadales > Australimonadaceae > Bin16. Next base: position 2,029,555 of record OZ220673.1, read on the forward strand.
TCCTCGATCTCGTCGAGCTCCTCCAGCCACACCCACCGGTTCCGCTGGGTGCTCCACGCGATGCGGACGATCAGCGATGGGGAGACGTGGAGGAGCTCGTCTGCTACCGGCGTCGGTCGTGGAGCGTGGTGCTGCCGCCTGATGCCTATCGCGCTCATGCCGGCACCCCGTTCCGGACCATCACCGCGGCGATGCGGGCGAAGAGGTCCTCGTCGCTCATCAGGTGGAGCCGCTGGGCGTCCAGCTTGTTCCACTGCCCCGGCCTGGGCCGCTCCCGCCGGTCGGTGAAGGACCGGTTCCGGGTCGGCTCGAAGTCGGGAGTCGGACGCTGGCTCGGCTGCGGCTGAGGGTAGCGCTGCCAGTCGACGTTCTGCCGCTGCTCGTCGGTGAGGCGGGCGGCCGGCGCGAAGAGGTCCTCCGGCCTGCTCTGAAGGACCGTCGAGAGCCGCGTCACGGTGGTGGCGGATGCCCCGGACCGGCAGCGGGCGATCCTGCTGATGAACGCCTGGCTCAGCCGGCAGCGCCGGCCCAGGGCTGCGTAGCTGCGGATGCCGGCGGCCTGCATGGCGACTCTGATGGCCCCGGCGAAGGCCAGTTGGACGGGCCTGATCCCGCTGCCGGGGCTCTTGCGGGAACTGCGACGTTCTCGCGCTTCGTAGTGTGTGAGGATCCGCTCGTGGTGAGCGGGGTCGTCGCGGAACCTGAGCGATCCTCGAAAGACGATGGCGGTCTTCGACGGGCGTGCCGTCACAGGGCGCTGGTCGTGGAGTCCTCGTGGGTCGGATGCGTTCCGTGCTAGCATGGGTCGTACCTCCTGTTTGCGCCGGGCCATTGGTCGCCTCTGTCGCGCAGTGAGGGAGAGGCGCCGGGGGAGGGAAGCTCCCCACGGCGCCTCGTCGTCCTTCCTCGGTCCCCGCGATGGCCTTCAGCGGGAACCCTCGCGTTGTGGCTGCCGCCTCAGGACGGCAGCTCGATGGTTCCGGTCAGTGCATCCGCACCTTCCTTTCGTTGTCGCCCACGCCGGCATCCGCGGCGGCGGGCGTGCTCATGGGCTGGATTGGCAGACGGGCACACGTCGCCCCCGGTGGATGCCTGGCAAGGGAGACGAAGCGTTGGGGATGGTTGTCCGGCCCCGCGCAGTTGGAACGCGCAGCGGCCGTGGCGAGAGACATGCGGAGCCAGCCCGAACCCTTCGGTGGGGAAACGGCTTCGGCCAGTGGGGAATGCGGCGCAGTGGGAACGCCGTGCGCCAAGCCGGCATACGCGTCACGGACGCAAGACGGCGGCGCAGCTATGGCTCCAGCGCCGCCGTCAGATGCGCCGCGTCGCTCGAGGGAGGATCGGGGTCCGGCGCGCCGTACAACCTGGCACGACGGCCGTCCCTAGTGCATCCAGGCTGCCGCCGGAAGTATCCTCCCGGTCGGCGGTGGGGTGCCGGTCCAGGGGAGCTGAGGGATCGGCATCCCAGCGCCACGTTCGGACGGGATGCCTACTCGCCCGGACGCGCGAAACCCTTCGATGGGGAACCGGCCGCATCACCGACGTGACGAGGCCAGCCTGCGGCAGTTGCTGCAGACCGGCGCATGACCAGCGGTCAGAGCGTCCGATGCGCTCCAACCTTGCTCCGGGGAGGCCAGGCTTTCTGCGCGCCTGCCTCACTCGGTCGACGCTGCGGGCGGAGGACTCGACACTCGCGCCGTCACAGCAGGACTCCCTCTTGGATAGACGGACCGTCCACCTCGGGCACACAGGGATCATGCCCCCAGCATTGTCTCTGGTGTGGAAACGCTGGCAAAGCCGAACAACGGGCTCAGTATCGCCCCGTCCAGGACACTCGGCACGGTCTCCTGCGGGGGTTCAGGCATGATCCCCCCTCCTGCCACAACCCGTGGACGACGATCCGGCGAGCCGCCGCTGGCGCAGCGCCCTGCCGCACTCGGCCCGCACCGTCGGTGCCGCTCCGCCCATCACAGGGATACGTCGCCGGGAGCATCCGTCAGCCCGTGCTCCATCTGCAGTTGCCGCAGTAGCGGACTTCCTCGCCCCAGGAGCGCAGGGTCTTCTCGGCTTCATCCGCGGTATCGTAGTCCAGCCACCCTGTGCTCTTCGCGTTCAACTGCCGGTTGTGACTGTGCCAGCACCCCCTGCCGTCCTTGCGATGGATCCGGGGATCCCACGCCTTGTCTTTGAAGTAGCAGATGCTGTACATCGTCCTCCGTATTCGACACTGAGCAGCGACTCCAGCAACCCCGTCGAGGGGCTGCATGATCCCGATTCGCGCGATTGTACTCCTCCCCCGTGCAGCAAGACCGAGCCCATGAACGGCTCCCCCCGCTACTCGCTGGACGGGCCGCGCCATCACCACCTCCTCGTCTGCGTCTCCTGCGCATGCATCGACGAGTTCCGCCACCCAGCGCTCGAGCGCATGCTCCGCAACGTGGCCGGGCAGGTCGGCGAGGTCGTCGGGCACCGGCTCGAGCTCTACCACCGCTGCCGGCGATGCGCGGAGAGGCCGTGAGCACTTCCATCCACAATCCACACGCCTGTCCGCCGCTGCTCCCACCACAGGCACAGCGTCAAGACGCCCAAGGCCCAACGCAACCGCTCGCTGCGTCCAGCGGTACGCCCGCCCCTGACGGAAGGGGATCCTTGCTGCGCTCACATGGAAGTCAAGAGCCGCCAAACACCTCGCCGAAGGTGCGGCCCACGAATTGCAGTCCGTCCCACCCCGTCAGGACGCCTATGCCCTGCAGCACGAGGGAGAACCCCACGAGGACGAGCAGAGCCATTGCCGGCTTGATGAGCTCTCGTATGAACCGACCGGCTTCGCGCCAGTGCTTCGGATTGAGCGCTGCCCAGATCGAGTACCCCACCCCCATGCCAACGAGGCCCAGGATAGCGACGATGATGCCAGCGCCGACGTCCCACCGGCCCAACAGCCCAAGGAGAACCAGGCCACCCGCGGCTATCACGACAGTCGCGAGTATCCAACGACCCTGCACTTTCGCCAGACCGTCGGTACCCGGAGTTGAGTCACCGGGCTGCCCCGAGCCCGTCGTCTCGGCCTGTCAGGGCTGACTGGCCTCTTCCTCCTTCCCCTTGTCATCAGTGCGAGGAGAAGCAGGACTGGACGAACTGCCGGAGTCCTGGACCAGTTGCCCGGCGATGGCTATCAGCCCGCCGATGCCGACGCCCACCAAGGAGCTGAGCACTATCTCGATGGTGCTCGTGCTCGTGCCGGATTGGCCTCCGGGTTTCTCTAGGATGTCGATGAGCTTGTTGCCGAAGGTGATCGTCAGGATCGCGACCAGCGTTGAGAGCCACAGCAGGTTGATGCGTATCGGCGTGATCTTCTCCGGCCTGAACCAGACCACCGCGCCGATCAAGGCGCTGACCGCTATCGCTCCGATCGCCACGGGCCAACCGATCACCGTTCGTCTCCTTCCGCCTCATTCGGCTGGCGGCCCGCATCCTCACGCGCCGCACGGCCTTCGATGCTATCCGAACCGTTCAGGAGCATGCTATGGCCTGCTGACGCAGTTCCTGCCGAAGGAGGAACGTCCCACGGCGCAGCTACCTCCGGCACTCCGCCCTCACCCGTTCCCGCCGCACGATCTCCAGCTCCTTCTCCCGCACCCGCAGCCGGTCCAGCATCGCGATGCCGTCCCGCGGAGACGTCTCCGGCGACAGCGTCAGCCCGTGCTCGCCGATCAGCGCGATCTCCACCTCCAGCAGCCGCTCCCCGGTCACCGCACGCTCCAGCCGACCCTGCGCCGACAGCCGCGCCTTCCGCGCCTCCCGCCACGCGAGCACCAGCCCCTGGGCCTCCCCGTACACGTCCTCCTCGCCGGGCTCGGATCCGCCGTCACCACCCTGGGGTGCGCCTCGCGGTACACGGTCCTCCGCCCCGGATGATCCTCCTCTCCCGGCTCCGTCGTCCCATCGCCCGCCACCTGCCCCGCCTGCACCCGGTCTCGCCTGCGCCCGCTCCAACCTCGCGAGCCGCCGCTCCAGCCCTCGCACCGCCTCGGCCAGGCCCTCGATCGCCTCGCTCATTCCCTCTCTCGCGCCGGACGACTCCTCCAGCGCGGCCACACGCTCCTCCTGTCCGTCCACCCGCTGCGCCAGCGCCCGCAGTTCCTGCCTGCCGCTCCGCTTCTGCGGCGACGCCCTCCGCCAGCAGGCGCCGCTCCAACGCCCTCCGTGTGTGCCCGACAGCCTTCCCCTGCGGATGCTCGCCGCCAGCGTCCTCGGGTCCACCCCGAGCTCCGTCGCAGCGCCCTGCAGGTCGCGCTCCCGCACCACCTCGCGCAGCAGCGCCATCAGCCGCAGGCCGTGCACGGCCTCGACGTCCCCGCCCGCTGTGGTCCCTGTCCCGTCGTGCTCCATCTCGTCCTCCATGCAAGACTTGCACTTCTCACTCGCAGGCCTTGCGCCCGACCCCGCTCAGACCCGGTGCAAGACTTGCGGTTCACAGGAGTGGGCCTTGCGCCGCGCCGTGCAGCGCGCCCCACACCCGAAGTGCTCGCCGGAGGTCCTGCGTCCTGCCCGTCCGATAGGCCGCGGCCTTGCCCACGACACAGTCCGACCCTGCCGACAAACTTCGATCCTCTGTACACGTCCATCACACTGTGACGACACCCTGGCTCCCCGACCCGATCGACGGTCGTCGCAGCCTCATCCGTTCAGCCCACCTCCCTCCCGGTGCAAAATGCACCCCTCCACTCTTGGGACACCCGCTCTGCCACCCGCAGGACAGGGGTGCAAAATGTCACTCCTCACTCCTAGCGCTTGCGCACCAGAGTGGAACCAGCCCGCACAAAAACTCGCTCGCTCTCCGACCGGCGCGATGCCCGTCCGATAGGCCACGGCCTTGCCCACGACCACGATTGCCCCCTGGCGACAACCGCTAATCTCTGTACACGTCCTATGACGCCACAACGTTCCGGCCGGGCACATGTCCCGTAGGGTGGTGTAGGTCTGCACCATAGGTGGCCGAACGGCCTCGTGTTGGGCTTCGCTGGTCTCACTGCAATGGGAGAGTTCCCGCAGCCGGACGTTGTTGCAGGAACGGAGGGGGCGGGGGTCGCCTATGGCACGAGCGTGGACGGTTCCTCTGACCAGACCCAGTAGCCCCTGCCGTTCACGATCTCCGGCGGCTCTTCGCCATCTGCTGCGCCGGTTTCGTCGTCGCGGGGGATGAGGCGCACCCAGCGGCTGCGCGGCGTGTCGAAGGTGTAGGCCATTACCCACGGGATGGTCGCGAAGTAGTGGTCGGTTTCTCCGCCGCCGCCATCCTTGGGACCAGGCGGTTCACCCTGCTCGTTGCGGAGGAGGTCCATGACCCCCAGCAGATTCCAACCGTGCGTCACCGGCACGGATGGCAGCTTCTCCCTCCGCTCCTGATCCGGTATGTCCACTGCGATGGTCTCGGCGGCGATGGAGAACATCCAGTACCCGTATCCTCCGACGATCTCCTGCAGCCTCCCGCGCCAAACGCCGTCGTCCAGGATGGCCGTATGCCAGTCGCCATCCTGGTAGGAGAGCACCGGAGTCACGAGACCGCGGGACGGGACCACATCGCTCAGAGCGGGCCGTTCCGGCGTTCCGGGAAGCGATATCAGGTTCCAGCCCGGCGACAGCTGCACCTCGTAAGGCGGCTCCTCCGCACCCAGCGGATGGACGTGCACGTCGAAGTGCTCGTGGTTGCCGGCATCGTCCTCCGCCGTGTATTCCACGTCGTGGTGGCTCTCGCCGGGGTTGTGGGCGAGGAGTTCGAACGCTCCGCTGTTCAACCGCGTGAGCAGGTGCGTCGCATCCTCTCCATCGAGCGTTATCTCCGTGATCGTAACGGTGCTGTGCGGCTGACGCTGGCCGTGGGAGGGAGCGACGAGACCATCGACCTGTCGGACAAGTTCAGCGACCCGGAAGGAGACACGCTCACGTACACCGTGAATACGGTGCCGCGCGATATCGTCAGCGCAGACCTGGATCAGAGCAAGAGACAGTTCACGCTGGCTGCGGATGCCCAGGGAACGGCCACTGTAACGGTGACTGCGCACGACTCTGCCAGCGGGGAAGATGTGTCCCAGAGCCTTCAAGTGAAGGTATCGCCCCCGAAACTCACTAGCCCAACCGGCTTTCGCGCTAACGGGCACCTCGAGAATGGTGAGGTCAAACTGCGATGGGAAAGGGTGCCTGGCGCCACCGCTTACAACGTCCGGTATGCCGAGGAGCTCTGCAGTAGAACGGGTCAATGTGGCAGAGAAGAAGAAACCAATCTTGTGTGGCATACCAGGCAGTCAATTAGTACAACTGCACACGGTAGCGATGCAATTGAGGCCTCTCTGCCTGGTCTCAGAGAAGGACATCTCTACCACGTGCAAGTGCAGTCGGTTGGGGCAAGCTCTTCTACATGGTCGAAATCTGCATTTGTCTATCCGACTACTGCGTCCACGATAGAAGTCGACAACTTTAGAATAGGTGGAACCGTCGTCTCGTCCCCACCTAGAGTAGGCAGTGCCCCGCTCTATGGTTACCAACAAGCCTCTGACGATACTCACAGTTTTACCTATGTACTCTGTACCGACACGATTACTGCTGATGTTGACGATAACCGAACTGTCTCCATGACAGAGGCAGACATACAGTCTGCAGTGCGTCACTGGCAAGAGGCGGTACAATGGGTTGACAACCACGGCAATATAGTTGAAATAAAGCGCCGCGTTCTTCCATCAACTGAACAGTGCGCTGGCCCACTCATCGTCGCAAGTCGGTGGAATCAAGACTACAACCAATTCATGTTCGTGGACGGGAATGCCATGACAGCGGCAGTTTGTTTGTTCGGTGCCGCCGCTTGTTGGCGTTCATCTACATGGGATGCAATCGAGGTGCTCATAGTGAATCGTGCAAATATCATTATGGGTGCCATAGATAAGGGAATTATATACGGTTCTACCCAGTTACGCTGTCAACTGCGTGGTATAGGGGACGGCAAGAAGATTGGTGTGGGGATGTCCAGTGGCATGGGGACCGGTGTGGGGAAGGGCTCTGGGATGAACCAGTCATTCTCCCCTATGGGAGGAGCCTCGATGATGTTGGGCTCGCCGAATCCCGAGAAGATGACCTCGTACGTGACCACGTCTTTCACAGCGACTAGTGCACGCACCGGCCGACCGCCTGCATCGACCCATATCTCGTACCGCCGCGTAGACCGATTATCGACGTAATGCGGGCCTGGGTCTCCCGGCACTGGTAGGTCGATGCATGGGTGCTCATCCTTCAACACTTCTTCCTCCACCTTCTTCCACGGCAGAAACACATCCGGGTCTTCCGGCGACGACACGCGCAGGTAATAATCTCCATCGATGTATATGCTCTCGTCCTTGTTCTGGAGCTCGCCGGTCTCAGCATCGTGGGTCATCGATAGACCGTGCGAGTCCTCGCCAGAGTACCGAGCCTCTCCCGTGGAGATTATTCCTTGAGCCGTAGCCGTCGAGGCCGTGTCGAATGGCTCCTGCGTCCATGCGCACGGGTCATGCGGTTCTGGGGTAGTGCATCCGGCGGCGATGTAGACGAGGATGGCTGCGGCAGTGACAAGGCCGGCAGCCCACCAGTAGGGGCTGCGGCGCCGCGTGGTCATGGCTTCTTCGGAGCAGGTCTGACGAGGGCCTTGATGACGTTGCGGAAGGTGTCGGGGATGCCCTTGGACGGGCGCGGCGTGCTTGCCATGGCAGGCCTCCTATCGGGATGATGATTCCAGCGTACACGATTTGACAGCGCTCCGCATAGGTGCGTACTCCGCCTGTGACAGAATGACAAGCGGTGTAGACAGCGCGCCCGCGCTGTGGAAAATTGTCTCGGACAAAAGAAGTGACCCCCGGCGGCAACCGGGGGTCGGAAGGGACGGTGAACCGTGCAACGTTCATCGGTTAGGGTAAGTTGTGCCTCGGAGTCTGTCAAGTGGGTAGTGGCTTTGATGCAAAACCCCTTACCTGATGCAAAAGCCCCGATTCTGATGCAAAAGTCGGCGTGATGGTCGGGCATCGGCTGCCCTGCCGTGGTAGGCTAATGGCATGGAGTCTCTGAGATACCCCTTCATCCCCTTCCAATACGCCATCGAGATGAACAACGACGCTCGCACGGTCACCGTGCATCGCGCCGAGAAGCCTTGCTTCCCGCCTCGCGGAGAGTTCTTCAACAGGATAGCGAGGTGGTTCGGCGGCGGGAAGGAACAGGCGGCGTGGACACTGGCCCCCTCGATAGAGGATGCGCGGACATGTGTAGACGGCCTCAACGAGACTATAGCCGGGGCATTCGGCGGCGTGTTGCCGCCTTACAGGTTCAGGGTGTGCCTGTGCGCCCGCTGGCAGGCGGTAAGCCAGCCCCTAAGTACCATCTAAGCCAAGGCTAGGCGGGTCTGCGTGTCTCCCACGAAGTAGCGGGGGTCGACGGGCGGCAACTTGGGCAAGATGCAGTAGTAGTGGTGCATCCTGAGAGAGATCGCTGGCGTGACGAACGCCCAAATGATTATGAAACCCACAAGACTGCTCTTGAAATCAAGTTGCCGACCTTTACATCGTTGCTGACAACGGCTAATGAGACTCGCACAGCGGAAAACGGCGGACGCATAGGTTCGGATTCTGCACTACCTATGCTGGAGAACAACGCAAACAGGTTAAGAACAGCGTTGGTCGCCGTTGATGCCTACAGGGACATGGATCGAGTCCCTTCTGCATTGCCACCGATTCCCAGTGCGCTAACGGAACTGCCGTAGCCAGTCCCGACACCAACCGCGGCTTGGTGCACGACTGCGAGGCGCTGCTCGACGCGAAGGACACGCTGCGGGGGACGGCCTCGCTGAACTGGAGCAAGGACACGTCCATCACGTCGTGGGACGGCATCACGACGAGCGGGACGCCGAGCCGGGTGACGAAGGTGGTGCTGCCGAGCAAGAGCCTCAGCGGCACGGTCCCCGAGGAACTCGGCACGCTGTTCGAGCTGACGCACCTGGACCTGAAGTCGAACTCGCTGACGGGGAGCATCCCGCATGGACTGGGCTGGCTGTACAACCTGGAGGACTTGAAGCTCTCGGGAAACAGCCTGACGGGCTGCACCCGGTGGCGCTGAAGGATGTGGCGACGAACGACCTGACCTCGCTGAACCTGCTGTACTGCGCGCCTCCCGCACCGAGAGGCTTGAGCACGGGGACCATAACCGATACGAGCGTTCCGCTGACCTGGGGCGCGGTTGCCAACACGAGCAAATACCGCGTGGAGTACCGACCCTGGTATTCGTCTGTTGGGACGACGGATATAGAGACGCTGACCACGACCTCACACACAGTGGATGAATTGGAGTGCGACAGCGCGTACCAGTTCCGGGTAAGCGCATACGGGAGCGGGACGACGTGCGCGGCCGCGTGGAGCGCCCCGTCGGAGATCCTGGCGCAGGAGACATCGGAGTGCGTGTCGCCGGTCTTCTACGAGGAGTCGTACAGCTTCGAGGTGATGGAGGACGTCGCCACCGGGACCGAGGTGGGGACGGTCTCCGCGACCGACCCGCAAGGAGATGCGGTGACGTACTCCATCACCGCCGGCAACACGGGCAGCACGTTCGGCATCGGCGCGAGCACGGGCACCATCACAGTTACCGGAACTCTGAACCGGACGACGGGAACGGGAACACGGAGACCGTCACGGTGGAGATCAAGGTGACGATGGGCGCGACGTGCTCGGATGGGACCGCGGTGCCCAACCCCGCGTCCAATCGGGGCCTCGTGCGCGACTGCGAGGCGCTGCTCGCGGCGCGCGATGCGCTGAAGGGCACGGGGACGCTGAACTGGAGCGCCCGGACGGCGATCAGGAACTGGGACGGGGTGACGCTCACCGGATCGCGTGTGGCGGAGCTGGACCTGAACGGCCGGAGCCTGACGGGCGTCATCGCCTTGCTTGCCGTACTCAAATGTCATTTCCTCCCAGCCCCGACTGGTTTCGCGGGACCGGACCGGTTCGCCACGGCCACGGTCCGACATGCTAGCAGCAGCGGGATGACCTGACTTCGCCATCTGGCAATGCCAGTGCCCGGCCTGCGGGAGCATTGAACGCCGGGAGCGTCCCGGCATGCCCGTCCGCGCCCCCCTATAGGCCTCCCGCCTCGACCGTGTCCGTCGGAGCGCTGGTCAGCGACTCCGCGTGCCCCGCGTCGTCCGTGAAGTCCACGTGGACCTTGATGGTCCTGCCCACGTCCGTTACCGAGGAAGATCCGGCAGTTCCGGCCACTCAGCAAACAGCGACTGCGTGGCTATAACCGTCAAGCGAATGGACGCGATAATTCGCCTCACCTCGTCGAGTTCGCCTTCCGCCAACCCGTGATACCACTCGAGCATCAGCTTCGAATCAGTAAGCCGTTGTAACAAGTCATCCAAGTCCAACTGCTTGCTATGCACCAGATACTCTAAGGCCACAGCTATAGTCAGGGCCTGCGCCTTCATCAAACGCTCGTGCTTCCTCTTCGTAATGAGCACCTATCACCCCTCGCGGCCAGCGAAAACCCGACCCCTATCGGTACTAACAGCCGCACAGGTAGCAAGTATACTTGGCCGCCTCCAGGCCAGCGCTACTCCAACTACTCCGAAACGACTCCGTGAACTCGCTCGACACCTCTCAACCAGAGTGAACCCGGCAATCACCGCATTCTTCCCCTCTCCCGAAGACAGGCCCGGCGATTTCGCCAACTAGAACCCACAGCACCCTCACTTCACCTAGTGGCTACCAGCCGAAGCCCGGCAAGCCCTGCTACAATCGAGCACATGACAGAGGAAATCATATTCACTTGGCGCAACGCAGGGCAGCTCGTCGACAGCCTCACGCTACCAAGAGACCTACGGCCGGACGTACTTAGGCGTCTCAGGCACACCTCAGGTACCACCGTACACTACTGGCGCTTCATGGACGCCAATGGACTACCGGTCAACTTCCCCCTGCGCCTTGTCTCGGACACCCGTACCAGCAGCAAGCCGGACGAACCCGCTCACCTAGGACTAGGACCAATCGTCGCCTTCGACGCTGACGGCAAGCCCATCGACGTCGACGAAGACGAACTCCAGGAAGTGCTGGACGAGCCCGAGGACCCGCAGAAACGCATCTTCTTCGCATAGTGGCTATTTGGCGCGCGCTGATGCACTGTGAATAGTATGCCTCCACACCCTAGCGAACTGCGTTTCGCCGTGCGCACCGAACTGCATCACACCCACTACGCATTGAACGGCTCGGCCCCGATATACCGAGAATGTACTCCCTCGCCAAGAGCACGACCGACATCACCTACGCGCGCCAAGCCATCGAGAAGGGCCTAAAGGTGGTCCTAATGAGCAGCGGCTGAGCGCCGTACGCCCGTCAAACACAAGTGCTGTCAGTCAACCGGGTTCTTGCGCAGCCTGCCGCGCCGACGTCCATCCGACGACCAGAAGTAGACCACGTTGTCCGTGCGCCGGAACTCCAATCGCCTCCCCAGCGCCGCCGCAGCCGCATTCATCCTCCGCCGGATCGCCTGCGTCGTCTCTCCCTCACCCGCCTCCAGCTTCCCCGCCTCGCCAGGTGCGACGCGCTCGATGTAGCCGACGTATTCCTGCAGCAGCGCCGCGCGCTTGCCCGTCGCGCTCCTCGCACGGGCCTCGCCGATTGGAAGCGTGCTGAACGTGGGCATAGGTGTCACCTCCGTTGGCAGCCGGCCAGTCTCACGCAGCCGCCCTATGCCAGAGACTATAGCACCCAGGTTCGCGCCTCTCGCATCGCCGATGAATCACCCTACGCGGCGTTACGCCCCGCCTCCCCGCGCCTGCACACTGGGACAACACCACCGGAGGCAGCTGTGAGAGACGCGATAGGCAAGGACATCTCGACAGACCCTGCTCAGCCGGGCGCTTTGCCGTCGGCGTCCGGAGAGCAGGCGTCCCGCTACACGCCGGAGCAGCAGGAGATGCTGGAGCAGGGTCTGCGCATCCTCGCGCGCATGGCTGTGCGGGCTCACTTGCGCAGCGAAACGGCCCTTCCCCTCCATCAGAGAGCCCCTGATGCTGAGCTTCCCGGCGGCACATCCGCAATCCCATCGGGAGAAGACGTTGAGGACAACTGACCCAGGCGACAACCCCGAATCCTGGGACCAACATCCCGATCGAGGTGCAGTACATCGCACGCGTTGGCCGAACGTTACCCCAACCCTAGCCCTTGATGAACGGCCCGCCATGGATGCAGTGCTCACACAGCCGCTCTTCCTTTCCTAGACATTCGACTACCGCTCTCGCGAACCCCAGTGTCCCTACTCTTAGCAGACGTCTGTCACCAAGCTCCTCACCCTCCTCCCCTCTTGCGAACTTGCCATCGGCGTTCCCCGCGTGGTCGAGTAGGTCAGCGTGTCGGTGTCCGCGTCGGTGGCAGTGACGATTCCCACGGCATCGTTCACCGACGCGTCCTCGCCATGGAGAAGCCGTAGGTAGCTCTGCCGAAGACCGGCGCGACGTTCTTATCCACGCCGGTCATGGTGACGTTGACCGTCGCGGTGTCCGTGCCGCCGTTGCCGTCGGCGGCCTGCACCGTAAGGGCGTACGAGGACGTATCCTCGTAGTCCAGACCGGCCGCAACCGTGATGGCTCCCGTGCTGCCGTTGACGGCGAACTTGCCATCGGCGTTACCCGCCAGCGAGACCTGCGTATACTTGTCCTATACGCTGCCACCCGTGGGGGTCTTCCATGCTCAAGGACATACTCAGACGCCGTGGAACCCAGAACCATCGGGAATCCTGAGCGTCATATGTGTTGGTTCTGGCGCGCATCAGGTACCCAGTACGTCGTACTCGATATAGCCAAGTCCAATGAGGCTGAACGTGACGAGGCTGAATACTACGGCGCGTATCTTCTGCTCATGGAGAACGTGCGAATGCAACTGACTCTATCGACCCTCCGACCGCTCCGAATGGGTGAGCGGGGATTCCGCCCGCGAGTCGTGTCCCGCGTCCGCTATACTACCGAATCGCTGATGCCTCACAGGATTGAATCGCTGGATGAGTTCAGACGACAGACCCCGCATCAACAGGGTTGGTTAGTGGAGAACAGGCTTGCCGTTCATCCCGAGGACATCGATAAGGCCGTGCACATCTTGGGTCGGTCCGGCATCAGCGTGAGGATTCAGGGTACGACTTAGGCGAGCGCATGTGTACGGTGAAACCTGTAAAGACAGCCACCAGATATGCACGACCCGTCTCTATCTTGTTCGGTCTCCTGCTGATGCTTGCAGCGGGCGTTGTATGGTTCTCCTCCGGCACCGATGTGGCCGGACAGGAATCTACCGTACGGGTGACGCCGCGTCGGTCAGAAACATGTCCATCGCCTGGGTGACCGTTGCCGACTGTTCGGGAGCGTTCCGCCCCATGGCCGCCCTGGACGACATCCGAGTTCAGGCCGAGGCGGAGAACCGCGGCGTAGGTTCGGTGCTGTTGGAAGAGGTCATCGAAACGTGCAGGACACGGGGACACTCCGGCATCGAGGGAAGGCTCGGTCGTAGGGATAGCGGCCACTTCGACAAGCTCAAGCACTTCTACGAGAAGCACGGCTTCACCGTCACGTTCCACTCGCCCGACGATCCCGCGTACGATCCGGAGTGGCCGGGCGAGACACGCTTGGTGTTCCAGCGCTGACCTGCCTGCCCGCAGAGGCGTCACGCTCGGTCTCCAGGGGAGATGTCCTCAAGGGTGGAAACGCTGAGCGTCTGCAGCAGGCGCCATCGCGTCCCGATCTGGAACGTCGCCTCCCCAGCCATCAACTGCGAGAGACGCCCGACGTAATCCCGGCCAGGCGCTCCCAGCTCGCTTCGGCTCATCCTCAACCGGTTGAACTGCCCCCAGCCGTGTGGCAGCTGAGTCTCGCCGTGCGGTGGGGACGCTACCGGACATGCCCGCCGTCCTTCCCGAGCGGTCTGCGAACCGGAGGCGTCCTGGCTGCAGTGTCATCGCGTGCCCCGGCGGTATCGTCCGCGAGCGAGGCGAGGTAGGCACGCACGATCACGCGGGCGAGGACGCGCAGCCCGTCCAACCGCAACTCCTCCTGCTCCTCGGTCAGTCCCCGTCTATCGCCTCGCACTCTCTTCGCCTCCCCCGTTTCGAAGATCTCCATCACGCGCTGCCTCGCTTGCGTGACAGGCGCCTCCAGTCTGCGGGCGCGGGCACGTCGAGCGTAACGGCACGTGCGGGAGTTCAGGCGCGAACGGGGGAACCAACCTCTGTGCAATGGTTCGCCGTCGGCTGGTCCGCCGAACAGGCCACTCGTTCATTCCCCGCCTCGTGGGTGTGCTCCTGGCCGGTCTCCCATCGGACAAGCTCGCCAGAGTGGCCACGCACGGGTCAGCGTGCAGCGCTCCCTCTGCACGACGACTCACCCATAACGACCGGGAACCTGACAAGAACTCATAAAAAACGGGGCTACTTCTTACAAGAACCTTACAACATGCTCTGTAGAATCCCCCACTGACGCGGGTCATAGGCAGTGTTGACTAGTATCCCGCGACATTGCCCACCACGCAATGGTGAGCCCCATGGGAGGTCGCGAATGCTGGCGGGTAGATTGGCTAGCGTAGGGTTGGTGGCCACAGTTCTGCTGTCTCTGCTTGCCCTCTACAGTTTCACTACGCAGGCACAGCAACCCCGAGACGATATGTACGTATCGTGCAGCGGTGGGGGCACGGTGACCGCTGGCACGAGCCATACCGTGACGTGCTCCGTAAGCAACAGTACTGGTCGAAGCGAGATCAGTTGGAGGTCTACAGACTCGGGTGGTGTCGATGTAGACAGCACCTCGACGAGCATCGACTCGTGGCGTTCCTTTACGGTCACGCTGGAAGTGACCGTAAACAGTCGCGGCACCGCAGGCGTGAGCGCCCGCGACGACCTTGACTCAGACAGCGACTCTGTGAGCTTTCGCGTGAGTGCGACGCCCACACCTACGTACACTCCAACACCCACCAATACCCCGACGCCGGGCCCCACGCCGACGCCGACGGCAACCTACACCCCGACACCTACCCCGACGCCTCGCCCAGGTGAACTCAGTCCCCCACCGCCACCGCAGAATGTATCGGCGAGACCGGTGGACAGCTCCCGAATCCGGGTCTCCTGGACCTACCAGAGTGGCATCGAAGAATACGAAATCAACTACCGCGAACGCGGCACCAGCACATGGCATTCTACGTTTACACGCAGTGCACGGGATGACCCAAGGAACCCCAAGCGTGTCCCGAAGGCACCGTCGGATAAGACCGTCACTGGTCTGAAGTGCAACACGACCTACGAGTTCCGTGTGAGTGGGCTCGGTGATGACGAGACCTACTCGGACGATTGGAGCCCGTGGTCCGACACGGATTCCGCGACCACACACGCCGGGGACCCATGCCCGACACCCACCCACACGCCCACACCGACTCACATGCCGACGTTCACACCCACGGCGACCTACACGCCGACACCGACCAACACACCCATCCCGACCGCAACCCCAACGAATACCGCTGTCCCGACAGCCACGTTCACACCAACCCCTACGTTCACACCTAGGCCGACTTCGACACCCTCCGGTCCAGTCGAGCCCAATATCCTTGTGAGACCCAAGGATGGCCGTAATATGCTCAAATCGATGGACAGAGACGAATGCAAGCAGTCCATCGACCACTACATGCAGACGCGATACCGTAAACAGCCCGACCGGGTGATAGTATTGGGAGTGGACTGGCGCGGCAGAGCGCCCACCCACAAGCCGAACCTGCATCACCAAGACCACTCGTATCGACTCGTCGAGACGGTGTTCACTGTCCACACTGCTTCCGGGTCCCGTACTCTGGACCCGATTGAGGATGGCGAGTGGCATGCTGACACTGAAGGATGCGGACTCGGTCCTTCCCGTACGGTAACGTCTAGCGAATCCCTCGTGGGCACTCAAGTGAGCATCGTGCAGATTACGGGCTATAAGTTCAACATCCATGGGTTTGGCGATTGCGAGGACTGCGAGACCATAATTGCAACAGCCGAGGTCGACGGGAGGTTGGCAGATGCAGTTCGCTAATCTAAAGACAGCCACAAGATATGCACGACCCGCCTCTATCTTGTTCGGTCTCCTGCTGGTGCTTGCAGCGGGTGTTGTATGGTTCTCCTCCGGCACCGATGTGGCCGGACAGGAATCTACCGTACGGGTGACACCGCTGGATTGGCCTCCGTTCGTGGCCACCTACGAAACAGACACCGAGCCGCTAAGCGTGGCCGGTGTTGAGTTGCGTGGTCGTGAGGTGCACCAGATTGAGTGGAATGCCATCGATGACTGGAGAGTCGAGGTGCTGAGTTCACCCGATCTGGGAGGCTACAACTCCACAGGCACCTACTGGGAACAGCGCGGACAACACTACGAGACCTACGACGCTCGGTTTGACTATAGGCGGACCGAGTCCCTCGGGACACACCACTACAAGATGCCACCAGCGGGCGAGTTCTTCCCCTACTTTTTCGGTGGGCATGACTTCGACACCCGGACAGATGGCGAGTTGGTCATCCTGAACGTGGAGTACTGCGACGGTCCAAACACCGATTGCGAAAGCAGTTCCGGCGGCGCATCTGGAGGTTCCGGTGCTAGGTCAGCATCAGACCCATCGGGGCCTACACTTCTGCAAGGACGCCGATTCGAAGAAACACCGGTAACCCTATCGGACGATCCCAACCGAATCCCACTGGAGGTGGGTCACGTACGCGTGACCAAGCTCCACACGAACCCGCCGGACCCAACGGCGACCCCCACACCGACGCCGACAGCAACACCTACCCCAACACCTACGGCCACACCTACACCGACTCCCACGGCGACTGCGACGCCCACCCCAACGCCAACTGGGCCTGTTCCAGACGTATCTGTGAGGCGCATAGCCGAGACAGACTTCATCTTGAGCTGGGACGCGCTCACGGGTGTCAGCTCGTACGTCGTGGAATGGCGCGAGGGTGATGGCGACTGGAACTACCTGAGCACGTACAATCGCACGAACGCTGGCGTCAGGGTTGCGTGCGACGGAGGATTCAGCACACGCGTGAGCGTACCGAATACGAACCGCATATCCCCCCCGGTGTACCTGACGTGCGACATCCCCATCACGTCACAGTAAAGGGATAAGAGCCCAAGACGAGAGAGAAGCCGGGCACTCAAGAAGTGCCCGGTGCCACAAAGCGGGCGTAACTGTGAGCAATCTCATCAGGGAGAGAGTATCGGGCGTCGCGGGTAGCCACCAACCCATGCAGGAAATGCCCCGAGGAGAAGCGCGCAGCGATAGTCGCTGTGTTCGACGAGTTTTGGACTGAAGTATCGGCGTCCCGTCTTCCTAGAGGCGACCAGCGCGAGGAATCTACGCACTTCCGCTCGCGAACCCTAGCCCTACCCATGCGAGGCCGCTGGGGGAGTCCACCTGCTGGGCTAGAACTAACGCGCCTGTCGCGCTCCTCAGTGTGCAACTCCCCCTTGCAGAAGATCCAAGACCTCCCTCGCGAGTGCCCTGCAATACACCGGTCAAGCACATCTGACACCAAGCCCTTGACGCTCGCTCAGGCGGAACCAGACCATAGAAAGACCCGAACACCCGACCACCGAGATGCAGAAGGAGTCCCTCCAATGACCGAACGACAGAACCCCACCGCAGCAGCCCTCTACGCGAGGGTCTCCAGCGACCGCCAGGACGTCGACCTCTCCGTCGCAGCTCAGCTCCGCGCCCTCCGCGACTACGCGCAGAAGAACAACTACGCCATCGTCCGCGAGTACATCGACGAGGCCGAGAGCGGACGCGTCGCCGACAGGCCACAGTTCCGCCGCATGATCGACGAGGGCGGCAGGGCCAACTCACCCTTCCAGGTCATCCTCGTCTGGAAGTTCTCCCGCTTCACCCGTAAGCGCGAGCACGCCGTCGCCTTCAAGTCCATGCTTCGCAAGAAGGGCATCCGCGTCGTCTCCATCACCGAGCACGCCGACGACACCCCCACCGGCAAGCTGATGGAGGCCATCATCGAGAGCGTCGACGAGTTCTACAGCGAAAACCTTGCCCAGGAGGTTGTGCGCGGCATGCGGGAGGCCGCATCGCGCGGCTTCTGGGTAGCCCCGCAGGCCCCCTACGGCTACCGGAAGGTGCACGTCCAGGATGGCGCCAAGACGCGGCCCGTCCTCGAGCTCGACCCTCCTCTCGATGCCGTCATCAGGCGCATCTTCACCATGGCCCTCAGCGGCACGAGCATCCTCGACATCACCAAGACCCTCAACAGCGAGGGGATTCCTTCCCCCGACGGCAAGCGCTGGATGAAGACCTCCGTCCACCGCATGCTCGGCAACGAGGCATACACCGGAACGCTCGTCTGGGGAGCCACTGCCAAGGACAACGCTCCCCCGGTCCGTGTCGAGGACGCCTTCCCCGCCATCATCTCCCAGCGGGAGTTCAAGCGGGTGGAGAAGATGCTGCGCTCCAAGGCCCCGAAGGTCACGCACCCCCGGCGCACCGCAAGCCCCTACCTCCTCAGCGGCCTCCTCACCTGCCAGACCTGCGGCAAGGCTCTCTCCGCCGCGGAGGCCAAGGGCGGGCGATACACCTACTACGTCTGCCACTCCCTCCTCAAGCGCGGCAGCGGCGAGTGCTCGACCCCGAGGCTCAACGCCAAGCGCTTCGAGCGCCTCATCATCGACCAAATCAGGCAGCACATCCTCACCGAGTCCAACATGCGCGACCTCGTCAAGATGGTCAACGAGGAGATGGACTCCGTGATCAGGGAGCAGCAGGAGCGCGTCGAGGCGGCCGATGCAGGGCTCGCCGACATCCGCAGGCGCATGGACCGCCTCTGGGAGCTGGTCGAGAAGACGGACCTCACCACCGAGGAGATACTCCCGCGCATCCGCCATCACCTGGAGAACCAGGAGCGGCTGGAGCAGGCGGCGGACGAGGCTCGTGCCCTCTTGGCCCTTCGCCGGGCCAACGTGCAGGACGTGGAGCGGATCGCGGCCTTTGCGCGTGAGATGAGCGAGTTCCTGATGAAGAGCGAGGTTACCGAGACGAAGGCGTTCATCCGATCGTTCGTGAAGGAGATCGGGGTCAGGCCCGGGAAGGCCGTCATCCACTACACCATCCCCACGCCGCTGGACAACGACATCGACGGGGCGGACATCGCGGAGGTCGCCCTCAGCCGCCGAGTTATGAAATCAGTAACGGTTGGTGGCGCATACGGGATTCGAACCCGTGATCTCCGCCTTGAGAGGGCGGTGTCCTGGGCCGCTAGACGAATGCGCCACGCGGTGGAAACGGCCTTCCGGCCTCGGCCCAACGGCCAGTATACCTGAAGACGTCGCTCCCGCGCTTCAGCGCACCGCATCCTCTCGGGGCCTCGTCGTTCCTGCGGAGGCAGGAACGACGCCTGGCGTAGGGGCACCCCTCGTGGGCGCCCTTTCCCCACCTCGCCCCCTGGGAGAGGTCGGCGCGCTTGCGCGACGGGTGAGGGTCCTTCCCGTATCATCCCCCCATGACCAACGCCCTCGACGTCATCACCTTCGAGGTGATGAGCGCACGCCTCGACGGCATCGTCCGCGAGATGGAGAACGCCGTCTTCCGCACCGGCTTCTCCACCATCGTCCGCGAGTCGCACGACTTCAGCTGCGGCCTCCTCGACGCCTCCGGGCGCCTCGTCGCGCGCGGCTCCCACCCCGGGCACATGGGCGGCCTCCCCGCCTGCGTCCACGGTCTCTTCGACTTCCACGCCCCCGCCGATATGCGCGAGGGCGACGCCTATCTCGCCAGCCACCCGTACCACAGCGGCTGCCCCCACGCGAACGACATGGTCGTGATGACCCCCGTCTTCTGGAAGGGCGACCTCGTCGCGTTCGCCGCCAGCATCGGCCACACGCCCGACATCGGCGGGGTCGCCGCGGGCTCGCGCAACGCCACCGCGCGCGACCTCTTCGGCGAGGGCCTGCAGATACCGCCCGTGCGCTACATGCGCGACTACCGCCTCGAGCAGGACACTGCGACGTTTGTCCGTGCCAACAGCCGCGTGCCGGAGATGATGATCGGCGACCTCACCGCCAAGGCCGGTGTCTGTCACACCATCGGCGAGGCCCGCCTGCACGATCTCATCGGTGCCTACGGCCCGAACGCGCTCCTGCAGCAGTTCGAGCAGGCTGGCGAGCGCACCGCCCACCGCATCCGCGAGCAGCTCTCGACGTGGCCCGACGGCGTCTGCGAGGTCGAGGCCATGGTCGACGACCCCAGCACCGGCGAGCCGATCCGCATGCACGTCGCATCCATCAAGGAAGGCCAGCGCCTCGTCCTCGACTTCACCGGCACCGGCGATCAGGCGACCGCACCCATCAACCTCCGCCCGCCGTTCATCGAGGGCCTCGCCCGCAACATGGCCATACGCCTCACCGACCGCCACATCCCCCTCAACCACGGCATGACGGATGCCGTCGAGTGCCGCTTCCGGCGCGGCAGCCTCCTCGATCCCGCCTTCCCCGGCCCCGTCGGCTTCTACTCCAAGACCCTCGCCCTCGCCGAGAGCGTCATCGGCGCGGTCATGGCCAAGGCCTCCGGCAGGCCCGCCCTCGCCCACATCGCCACCCAGAGCTCCATCGTCGTCGGCTACACCGGCGCGAAGCGCCAGTACGTCCAGTACGAGTTGATGTACGCGGGCGCGCCCGCGTGGGAGGGCGGCGACGGCTTCTCGGGCGTCGGCTCCCGCGCGAGCTACGGAGCGAAGTTCACCAGCGTCGAGGTCATCGAGTCCGAGTTCCCCGTCGACATGACCCGCTTCGAGGTGCTCCCCGACTCCGGCGGCGACGGCGCGTATCGCGGCGGCCCCGGCTACGTGCGCGAGTACCGCGTCCGAGCGCCCAGCCGTCTCTCCGGCGGCGCGTCGAAGCGCGAGGCAGCGGGCGTCGAGGGCGGCGGCGACGGCCGCAATGCGTGGGTAGTCGTCCACCCCGGCGAGGAGCGCGAGCAGCGCTATCCCGGCATCGTCTCCAACGTCGGACTCGAACCCGGCGACGTCTTCCGCATCGAGACCGGCGGAGGCGGAGGAGCCCTCCCCGCCGCCGACCGCGACCCCGCCCGCACTCGCGACGACGTCGAGGACGGCATCCTCACCCCCGCCAAGGCCCGCGACACCTACGGCGTGACGGACTAAACTCCCACCGAGGAGGGGAACACCATGCGCAACGGATTCAAGGTCTTCGACGCCGACACGCACCTCCAGCCGTCGGTCGAGACGCTGACGCCCTACATGGACGCCGCGACCCGGGCCCGCCAACCGGAACTCGAGCAGTTCCTGCGCGAAGTGAAGCTCGGCAGGGCAGGGCAGGTGCTCGAAGCCCCGTTCACCCACTGGTACCGCTTCGAGAGCAGGGGCGGGTGGGGCAGCGGCAAGCCACGCCACCTCGGCGAGGCCGGGCCGCGCGAGCAGGAGGAACGCCACTTCCAGAACTTCCAGGGCCGCATCTACCCGACGCGCTACTCCGAGGACTGGGACATAGACACCCGCATCGGTGAGATGGACCAGGAAGGCGTTGACGTCGAGCTCATGGTGCACGGCGCGTTCACCGGCCACGACGACCTGAGCGTGGATGCCGCGATGATCGGCGCGGTGCACCGCTTCCTGGACGATGTCTGCGGGCGCTACCCGGACCGCCTGACGTCGCTCATCACAGCCAGCGCCCGCGATGTCGAGAACGCCGTCAGCGAGATCAAGACCTGGGGTGGCTCCCGCTGGGCGCGCGGCGTCATGCTGGAACTCCCCCTCGACTATCCCATCGACCACCCGGACCTCCACCCCGTCTGGGCCGCGGCTGACGACGCCGGGCTCGCCGTCGTTCACCACAGCAACTCCGCAGGGTACCCCGGCTACCGCGACCTCTGGGACAACCCCTTCATCGGACGCACCGCCTCCCATCCCTGGGGCGCGATGCGCATGACTGCCGCCTTCCTCGGCGCAGGGCTGCTCGACAAGTACCCCAACATCAACCTCGCCATCCTCGAGTCCGGCTTCGGCTGGCTCCCCTTCTGGATGAAGCGCATGGAAGACCAGGTGCACTACATGGGCTACGTCGCCGAGGACCTCCAGCACACGATGGAGGAGTACATGACCGGCGGGCGCTTCTTCGCCGCCGTCGTCCTCCACGAGGGTCCTGACATGGTGAAGATGGTCTCCGACTTCATGGGCGACCACGTCCTGATGTTCGGCTCCGACTTCCCCCACGCCGAGTCACGCTTCCCCGACTCCGTCGACCTCGTGCTCGGCTGGGACCAGCTCAACGACGACGACAAACGCCGCCTCTTCTGGGACAATCCCGCCACCTGCTTCCGCTGGGACTGATCCCGTCATTCCACCGGAAGCAGGAATCCGGAGTGGCCGTCAGGCCACACGGGATGGGGCATGCCTCAATCCCTTCCCTTGATAGGAGAAGGCCAGGATGAGGGTGAATGAGCGTGGTGACGCCTGGGGTGTAGGGGCATCCCTTGTGGGAGCCCATTCGGAACGTCAGGAACTACCCCCCCCCGCCACATCCTGATGAAATGTTGCACTTCGGTGGTGAACTTATCTGCGGAAATACGCGAAAAACGTATGTGGTAGACAGGGTATTTTTACCACCGTTTGCAGCACGTGCGTCACTGAATCATTGCGCTGGCCCTCGTACTCCTGTACTCTGATATATATGCCTTTTGAATCTTTACCGACACGTCCACGTCCCACTAACCGTACCCAGCGACACTCCACCGTTTGTGCTGACTGCAGTACGCCCACAACCGTCCGTTTCCAGCCTCGCCAGGGGAGGCCCATCTACTGCTCTCCGTGCTTCAAGGCTCGCCGCGCCGGTCTTCCGCCTGCGACCTACGCCCGCGCGCGGGAATTGCCTGTCGCGCATCGAGCAGCCGCCGGTGATGCCGTGGAAAGCGCATCCGTGTTTCCCGGGCTCGCACTGCAGGCAGGGACCAAAGCCGCTATCGCCCGGATGAACATATCCGAGCCGACGCCGATACAGGAGAAGTCCATCCCTCACCTCCTCGCGGGACGCGACGTGATAGGACAGGCCCGTACCGGCTCGGGCAAGACGCTCGCGTTCGCCGCGCCTCTCGTGGAACGGTGCGACCCATCGCTGCGGCACGTGCAGGCGCTGGTGCTCGTCCCCACACGGGAACTGGCCATTCAGGTGGCTGGCGTAACGGAGTCCCTTGCTGCATCGCGGCGGCTGCGCGTGACCATGCTGTACGGCGGCCGGTCGCTGCTTCCTGAGTCCAAAGCGTTGAAGGACAGCGTGCAGATCGTGATCGGCACGCCGGGCCGCACGCTGGACCACCTCCGGCGCGGCACACTCGACCTCCGCTCGCTCTGCTTCCTCGTCCTCGACGAGGCGGACGAGATGCTGGACAGGGGCTTTGCCCACGACGTAGAGGCCATCCTGGGCCGGACACCCTCCGACCGGCAGACCGCCCTCTTCTCGGCGACCATGCCCGAGTGGGTGGCGAAGACCGCCTCCAAGCACCTGCACGACCCCGTAACCGTGGAAGTGGACGCCGGGATGCAGGCGGTGCCCACGGTGGAGCACCTCGTCTACTCCATCGAGAAGAGCGACAAGATAGGCGCTCTGCAGATGCTGCTGGACCAGCGCGACGACGCCCCGATCATCGTCTTCGGCAGGACCAAGCACGGCGTCAAGAAACTGGCGAAGCAGCTCGACGCGTTGGGCTACCCGGTCGGCGCGCTTCAGGGGAACCTCAGCCAGAACGCGCGCGAGCGCGTGATGGTCGATTTCCGCTCCGGCGAAACCCCGATCCTGGTCGCAACGAACGTGGCGGCCCGGGGTCTGGACATCGAGGGCATCGGTCAGGTCATCAACTACGACCTGCCGGACTCCGAGCAGCTCTTCACGCACCGTATCGGACGCACGGGCCGCATGGGCCGCTCCGGCGAAGCGGTAACGTTCATCACCCCGGAAGAAGAGCGCAAATGGAGCGAGATTCAGCGGGGCCTCGGTCGCCGGTTCGAGCGTAAGCCTTGGTGCACCCTCCGCCGTCAACCCGTCGCATAAGCCCCCTCATCTCCCCACCAACTACGGTGCTGCTATCCTTCCCTCTAGGAGGCTCGCCCTTGGAGACCGAACGCATCTTCCCCGGCGTCTGGGAGTTCCGCACCGAGTACGGACGCGACACCGCCGAGCTCTTCACCGACGGCGCGATGCCCCACGCCGCGTGGTTCGTCGCCGGCGACCACCCCGCCATCCTCGACCCCGGCCCCACCTCCATCGCCGAGGAGCTGCTCGACGCCATCCGCAAACTCGGCCACGACACCGACGCCATCGAGTGGATCGTGCCGTCGCACATCCACATCGACCACGCGGGAGGCAGCGGCTGGCTCGTACGGGAACTCCCCCGCGCGAAGGCCGTCTTCCACACGCGCGGCGCGCCCTTCATGCGCGACCCCGCCCGCCTCATCGCCGGGACCGCCGATGTCTTCGGCGAGACGTGGGAGGCCGTCTTCGGCGACATCCTCCCCGTACCGGACGAGGACATGGTCACGGTGGAGGACGGCGACACGCTCGACTTCGGCAGTGGCGCGCTGTACCGCATCGTGTTCATGCCGGGGCACTCGCTCGACCATATCGGCGTCTTCGACGAGGCGAACGAGGCGCTCTACTGCGGGCACGGCCTCGGCAACTACAAGCCGCCCCGCTTCCTCCCCGATCCGCCGATGACGCTCCCCTACTTCGACGTCGACGCCAGCATCGCCTCCATACGCAAGGCGCGCGACCTCGCCCCGAAGTACCTCCTGCCCGTCCACTCCGGTTTCCTCGCCTCCAACCCCGCCTTTGCCATCGACGCCGTCGAGCGCATCACCATCGAGCTCGGCGAGCTCATCAAGGAGGGCATGGCTGCGGGCAGAAGCGAGGCCGAGATGGAGGTAGACGTCCGCACCCACCTCTTCGCCGACCCCGCGAAGGCCGACCGCTCCTACTGGCCCGTCGTCGTCTCGTACGTGCGCTACTATGAACGCCAGGCCCGCAGGGCGAAGTGATCCCTCTCCCTACAAGGGGAGAGGGTTAGAGCCTGCCCTGCACTCGGTACGGGGGGGGGGGTACTTGGCGGAAGGCGTGAGGTTGGTGTCTGATGTAGGGGCGCTCCTCGTGGGTGCCCTGCCCGAATGGGAGTGCAGAGGGGAATCCCTCTGCCGGGGGCGTGGGGGTGTCCCCCACAAGCGTTCGGGCGGGTGGGAGGGAAGAACTACACCCGCGAAGCGTGACTACGCCGACCCTCTGACAGAGGGCGCGCACGGAGGAACTAGATGCCGTCGTTCGATGTCGTATCAAAGGTCGATCTCACGGAGGTGGACAATGCCGTCAACGGCGTGAAACGCGAGACCCAGCAGCGCTTCGACCTCAAGGGCACCCGGGCGGGCGTCGAACGCTCCGGCGGTGTGCTCACCGTCACCGCCGACAACGACCTCCAGCTCCGCCAGGTGCACGACCTGCTCCATACCTACTTCGCCCGACGCGACGTCGACAGCCGTTCGCTCTCGTTCGAAACGCCGCAGAAAGCGACCGGCGACAGCCTCCGCCAGCAGGTCACCATCCGGCAGGGCATCGACGGCGACCTCGCCCGGAAGATCGTCAAGGCCGTGAAGGGCACCAAGATCCGCGTCCAGCTTGCCATCCAGGGCGACGAACTCCGCGTCTCAGGCAAGAAGCGCGACGACCTGCAGGAAGTCATCGCCTTCATCAAGGAGATGGGCATCGAACAGCCCCTGCAGTACGTCAACTACCGCGACTAAGACCCCTAATCCGACACCCACGTCAGGATGCGCTCCGGCGTCAGCCGCAGCAGCACCGAGTCCTCGTCGAACACGTCGTTCAGGAACTGGTCGCCCCTGCCCCCCATGTATCGCCGCGCTATCGATAGCCCCGTCTCCGCCACACCCTCCGTCGTGATGGCGACCGGCCCCTCCGCCGACACGTACATGTACGGCTCGTCGTGCGTCGAGATGGTGATCGCCGCCCGGCTGTCCCGTTCGAGGTTCTTCACGCGCTGGAACGTGCTGCTCGTGAACACGATGAACTCGCCGTCCCGGTACTCGTACCAGATAGGGATGGCGTGCGGCGCGCCGTTCGCACGCAGCGTCACGAACACCGCGACGAGCGGCCGCTCAAGGAACTCCGCCATCTGTTCGGGCGTCAGGTCGCTCATTGCACCGTGATCGTCTGTCCGCCGTCGACCACGAGCGCGTGGCCGGTCACGAACGACGACTCCTCGCTTGCCAGGAAGAGCACGCAGTACGCGACCTCCTCCGGCTGCCCCATCCGGTGGAGCGCCGCGACGCGCTGGCCCGCTTCGTAGCGCTGGTCCTCGTCGATGGGACGCGGACGCGGCGGGAACTCGCGGATGCGGTTCGTGTCGATAGGTCCCGGACAGACGCAGTTCACACGTATCTCCGGGCCGTAGTCCACCGCCAGTTGCCGCGTCAGGTTCACGAGCGCAGCCTTCGTCGCGCTGTACGACGGATAGCGTGGGCTCGCCCGCAGCCCGAAGCTCGACGCCGTGATGACGATGTTCCCGTGCCCCTGCTCCATGAAGTGCGGCAGCACGGCCTGCACCCCGTGATAGACGCCGTACAGGTTCAGGTTGATGACGTGGTCCCACTCCTCGTCGGACATCTCGTGAAGCTTTTTCCGAACGCCGGTGCCCGCGTTCAGGAAGACCACGTCCAGCCCGCCGAAGCGGTCGATGGCGGTGCTCACCAGCTCCTCGCACACCGCCTTCTGCGACACGTCACCGAGCAGGAAGTGCGCCTCGCCGCCGTCGGCCTCGATGAGCCGGTCGGTGCGCGGGTCGCCGCGCTCCGCCATGTCGGCGCAGACGACCTTCGCCCCCTCGCGGGCGAACAGCCGCGCGGTCGCCCTCCCGATGCCGCTTTCGGCGCCGGTCACCACCGCCACCTGCCCGTTCAGCCTCCCGAGTCCGGCCCCCATCCGTAGGTGTTCGCCAGCGTTGTTCGTCATCGGCGCTCTCCTTCCGCATGATGCGCGGCAAGTGTAGCGCACGCGCGCAGCGTGCATCGGGGTAACGACATCAGGAGTAAGCGATTGGCTGGGGATGATGGATTCGAACCATCGTTACCTGATCCAGAGTCAGGCGGCCTACCACTAGCCGAATCCCCAGCGGGAGACTTCTATGATAGCAAACCCGCCTTGCCGACGCCTCACAGCGCCGCCAGCGCGGCCCGCAGCCGCGATACACAGCGCTCCTTCCCCAGCACCGACAGCGTGTCGAACAATGGCGGCGCGGCGGTGCGGCCCGTCACCGCAACGCGTATCGTTCCGAACAGCTGACCCGTCTTGATGCCCGACGCTTCTGCGAGCGCCCGGTACACCGTCTCCAGCGCGGCGACGCTCCAGTCGTCTGTGCGTTCGGCTGTGGCAAGCGCCGCTTCGAGCGCTCCGCGCGCCCCATCGGCGTCCAGCCCCTTCGGCACGAGGAGCGACGCGTCGTAGTCGAGACGCTCTTCGAAGAAGAACGACAGCATCTCTGGCGCCTCGGAGAGCCGCTTCAGCCGCTCGCGCTCCAGCGGCACGATGGAGGCGAGATACCCCCGGTCCACCGGTCGCGCGCTCGAGGGCAGCCCGTGCTCCTCGTCTTCCAGCCACGGCACGAGCGCGTCCGCCAGCGCCTCGTCGTTCATGCCCCGGATGTACAGCCCGTTGAACCAGTCCAGCTTCTCGATGTTGAACACCGCCGGGTTCGCCAGGATCCGCTCCGGCGTGAAGTGCTTGACGAGATCGTCCTTTGAGAACACCTCGCTCGTCTCGTCGAGCGACCAGCCGAGCAGCGCGAGGAAGTTGAACATCGCGTCCGGCAGGTAGCCCATGTCGCGGAACTCCAGCACCGACGCCGCGCCGTGACGCTTGCTCAGCTTGGAGCGGTCCGGCCCCAGGATGAGCGGCAGGTGCACCAGCACCGGCATCTCGTAGCCGAACGCCTCGTACAGCAGCTTGTGACGCGGCGCGCTCGGCAGCCACTCCTCCGCCCGCATCACGTGCGATATCTCCATCAGGTGGTCGTCCACCACGTTCGCGAGGTGGTACGTCGGGTAGCCGTCCGACTTCAGCAGCACGAAGTCGTCCAGCAGCGACACATCGAACGTCACCTCGCCGCGCACGAAGTCGTTGACGGTGATGTTCCCCTCGACCGGCATCTTGAAGCGCACGACGGGCGGGTTCGGGTTCTCCTCTCGCGCCTGGGATACCCCCTCCGGTTCGCGGCAGCGGCGGTCGTAGCCCGTCGGCTGGCGCGCCTTCTGGCGCTCCTTCCGCACCGCGTCGAGCCGCGCCGGGGTGCAGTAGCACTCGTACGCCTTCCCCTCGGCGAGCAGCCAGTCCGCGTGCTCACGGTAGAGGTCGAGCCGCTCCGACTGCACGTACGGCCCATGCGGCGTCTGCGAGCCGGGCCCCTCGTCCCAGCCGAGGCCGAGCCACCGGAGCGCGTCGAGGATCGCGTCGAGGGAGCCCGGAACGAGGCGCGCCTGGTCGGTGTCCTCGATGCGCACGATGAACGTGCCACCCGTGTGGCGGGCGTACAGCCAGTTGAACAGCGCCGACCGGATGTTGCCGACGTGCGGGTCGCCGGTCGGGCTCGGTGCGTACCGGACGCGGACCGTCATGCCTCAGCTCTTGGTCGACGGCAGGAACGGCGCGAGCTTGTCCATCAGCGACGAGAGCGTCCGCGTCTGTATCCACACGTCGCCGCTGCCCGTGAACTTCAGCACCAGCCCTTCGCCGCCGGCGATGAGCGAGCCGAGACCGCCGACCTTGCCCACCGAGTACTGCACGTTGTCCGTGAACGCCACGACGTGCCCGGTGTCCACGACGAGTTCGCTGCCCGGCTGGATGTTGAGCTTCTTGATGGCCCCGTACGAGTTGACGTGCACCGTGCCCTGTCCGCCCTCGGCGTACGCCCGCAGGAAGAAGATCTTCTCTCCGCTGAACATCCCCCGCATCCCCTGGAACTTCGCGTCCGTATGTACGTTCTCCGTGCACGCGAGGAACGAACTGCCCTGGATGTACAGGTTCTGTCCCGGCAACAGATCGTGGGAGATGATGTCGCCCGGCGTCGGAGGTGCGAGGCTGATCCAGCCGCCGCCCGGCCCCGCCGTGAACGTGTTCAGGAAGAACGATTCGCCGCCCAGCATCCGCTTGAAGCCGCCGAACAGACCGCCGCCTCCGCCCATGCCCGTCCGCATCTCCAGCCCCTGCTGGGCCGCCATCGCTCCCGGCTCCGCCTTGATCGACTCTCCGGCCGACAGCTCCGCCGTGAGTATCGTGAAACTGGGGTCGAACTCGATCTCCGTCCTCATCCCGTCATCTCCTCCTGTTCGCCGCCCTCTCTGGAGCGCGGCCCTCTCAAGACCAGTCTATCACCCGCCCTTCACCGCTCATGGTGAGCCTGTCGAACCACCCGTCGTTCCCGCGCTTCAGCGCGCGCGGAGAGCAGGAACCTCGCCTGGGCGTCTGGTCCCCTCTCCCTTGAGGGGAGAGGGTTAGGGTGAGGGTGAACCGGGGTTGGGCGGAGTGGGTTCGCCCCACCTCGCCCCCCGGGAGAGGTCGCCGCGCGACAGCGTGGCGGGTGAGGGCCCTCGGTGGTGGGTGTGGGCTGGGGTGTGTCATTTCGAGCAAACCGAGAAATCTCTCGGGTTGCCCGGACTCCCCTCACCCCCCGGGAGAGGTCGCCGCGCAGCGGCGGGTGAGGGTCCCCCAACCACTCGCCTCCCACACCTCGATGCGCTATGCTTGCCTCGTATACGAGCAATGCCACCGCGAGAGGAGGCGACCTCATGCTGACCGCAGAGCAGAACGAACGACTTACCCGTGTCGGCCCCGGCACCCCGATGGGCGAGTTGATGCGCCGCTACTGGCACCCCATCGCTGCCAGCGTCGAGCTCGACGCCGACAACCCCACCAAGGAGGTGCGCCTCCTCGGCGAGGACCTCGTCCTCTACCGCGACGCCAGCGGCACCGTCGGCCTCATTGAGCCTTCCTGCGCCCACCGCAAGGCCAACCTCTCCTACGGCATCCCCGAGGAGAACGGCATCCGCTGCGCCTACCACGGCTGGATATTCAACGAGACCGGCCAATGCGTCGACCAGCCGTCCGAGCCTGAGGGCTCCAAGTTCAAGGAGAAGGTGCGCATCAGGGCGTACAAGGTGCAGGAGCTCGGAGGCGTCGTCTTCGCCTACATGGGGCCTGACCCCGCGCCCCTGCTGCCGCGCGTCGACGTCCTCGTCTGGCCCGGCGTCCGCCGCACGCAGTCCATCATGATTCCCTGCAACTGGCTCCAGTGCCACGAGAACTCGCTCGACCCGCTCCACTTCCAGTGGCTGCACCGCTACTGGGGTGGCTGGGTGATGAACCGCGACAAGCCCCCCGAACTCCGCGACGCCTGGAACGCGCGTATCGGCTCGCGCGGCGCGGACCACCGCAAGATCGGCTTCGAGGTCACCGACTACGGAGTCATCAAGCGTCGCCTCGTCGGCGACGAGACCGAGCAGGACGACTACTGGCAGATGGGGCACCCCATCCTCTTCCCCCACGTGCTGCACATCACCTCCAACCTCCAGTACCGCGTGCCGGTGGACGACACCCACACCCTCCACTTCGTCGTCGACCTCCAGCCGCTCGAACCCGGAGAGGAGCAGCCGGACGTGGTGCCGCACGAGGAGGTCCCCGTCTACAACCCGGACGGCACCATCAAGGCCGACTGGGTGCTCGGACAGGACCAGGCCGCCTGGGTCATGCAGGGCCCCATCACCGACCGCACGACCGAGCGCCTCGGCGTCTCCGACGTCGGACTCATCATGTTCCGCCGCATGCTGGAGGAGCAGATGCGCATCGTCGAGAACGGCGGCGAGCCTATGAACGTCCTCCGCAACGAGGACGAGAACGAGATCCTCATCTACCCGGTGGAGCACTTCGAGTACCCCGGCTACGAAGGTCGGCTGCGAGGGCCGTTCAAGGACATCGTCGTGAACAACACCATCGAGGCCGAACTCTCCGGCGAGGGCGCCAAGCTGCCCGAGTGGGAGGGCATCGAGATAGACGACCCTGTCAGCGTCCGCCGTAGCCGCATGATCGGCGACGTACTGTAAGACTCGTCTTACGAAACGCTGAACACGAGGGGCTCGCCACACGGCGAGTCCCTTCGTCATTCCCGCGAAGGCGGGAATCAGGGTTCGCGGCAGCGGAGCGCACACGGTGTGGTGGGGAGGGCGCCTGATCCCTCGCCCTCTGGGAGAGGGCAACGCGCTTCAGCGCGTGGGTGAGGGTGCCCCCACACTTGAACCCCCCGTCCCCGCACGCTACGCTGCCCGCGTCGTCCCGTTGCATGGAAAGGAGAGCCCCATGAAAGCGAAAGGCATACGCTCGTGGAACTACAGCGTCGCCGACCTCGAGGACTCCGTGCGGTTCTACCAGGAGCTGTTCGGGGCCGAGGTCACGACCAGGCACCAGGTGCGGGGCGTCGACGTCGTCCGGCTTCGCGTGGGCGACTTCGCCATCGGCCTGTTCGACGGCTCCGCGGGTGAGAACGACGGCGTGCCCCACCACACTTTCGACCTTGACGGCCCCAGCGACCCCGCCGAGCTCCAGCGCGAGATCGAAGGACGCGGCTTCACCGTCGACCACGTCCGCGAGCACCGCGACGGCGCGGGCTACTCGCTCTACGTCGACGACCCCAACGGCAACCACCTGGAGCTGTCTGTCGGGCAGGGCTGATCCGTCGTGCCCCCCTCCATCGTCGTCCTCGGCAGCATCAACATGGACCTCATCGGCGCCGCTCCCCGGCTGCCGTCCCCCGGCGAGACCGTCCTCGACGGCGACTTCTACACCGCGCCCGGCGGCAAGGGCGCCAACCAGGCCGTCGCGGCGGCCCGCATGGGCGCATCAGTCAGGATGGTTGGCCGCGTAGGTACGGATACGTTCGGCCCGACGCTCCTCGACAACCTGCGCGCATGCGGTGTCGACGTGTCAGGCGTCATGGAGGACCCCGGCGCCGCATCGGGCGTCGCGATGATCCTCCTCGATGCCTCGCGCCAGAACCGCATCCTCGTGGCCAGTGGTGCGAACATGCGCTGCGACGACACGCAGGTCGACGCCGTGGCGTCGGCGTTGGAGGGAGCGGACGCCCTCATGCTCGAGTGCGAGGTACCTGCAGCCGTGTCCCTGAAGGCCGCCCGCATCGCACGCGGGATGGGCGTGCGCGTCGTCTGGGACCCCGCCCCCGCCGACGCCTTCCCGCCGGAGGCGTATGCCCTTGTTGACGTGCTAACCCCGAACCAGTCCGAGGCTGCCGCGCTCACCGGCATCGACGTCACCGACGCGGCGTCCGCCGAATCGGCAGCCCGCGCCCTTGTCCGACATGGCGTAAGAGCTGTTGTCGTCAAGTTGGGTGAGGCTGGCGCGTTCTATCTCTCGGACGTCGACAGCGGTTACGTGCCGCCCTTCGAGGTGCAGGCCGTCGACACCGTCGCGGCCGGCGACGCCTTCGGCGCAGCCATGACCTGCACCCTCGCCGAAGGCAAACCCCTGAACGAAGCCGTCAGGTACGCCTCCGCCGCAGGCGCCCTCGCCGTCACCCGCCCCGGCGCGCAGCAGGCCATGCCCACGCGCGCGGAAGTGGAGTCGCTCATATCCCCTCTCCCTTGAGGGGAGAGGTCGCCGCGCAGCGTGCGGGTGAGGGTGAACCGGACGCGGGGCGCAGCCTCCGTCATTCCAGCGAAAGCTGGAATCCAGGGTGTGCAGGCAGCGCACGAGGTGGGGATGGCGGTGGACCCGTCATTTCGAGCGTAGCCGAGAAATCTCTCGGAATGTCTGATGTAGGGGCGTCCCTCGTGGGCGCCCTTTCCCCCACCTCGCCCCCTGGGAGAGGTCGTCGCGCTTTAGCGTGGCGGGTGAGGGTTAGCGCGGCGGATGAGGGCTGGCGTTCCATGCTAATCTTCCCGTGCGGAGAAGGGGGTGTCGCCATGCAACGCTCGAACGGCTCGCTGACCGTCCACGCGGGGAGGCTGCTCGACGGCACGGGCGCGGCTGCCGCGACCGACGTCGTCGTGCGCATTGAGGGCTCGCGCATCGTGTCGGTGGGCCCCACCTCCGACGCCCCGCCCCCTGACGGGCAGGTGCTCGACTTCTCCAACGCGACGCTCCTGCCAGGCCTGATTGACTGCCACACCCACACGAACATGCCCGGCGACGGCAGGCGCGGCGAGGATGTGCACCTCGTCGATGACGACGCCATTCGCCTGCTGCGCTCGGCGCACAACGTTGGCCGCGCCCTCGAGACCGGCGTCACGACCGTCTGCGACTGCGGGGGTTGGAACCAGACCACCTTCCGCCTCAAGGACGGCCTTGAGCAGGGCATAGTCCACGGCTCCCGGGTGCTCGCCTCCGGCCGCCCGATAACCGTCAGCGGCGGCCACTGCTGGTTCATGGGCTCCGAGGCCGATGGCGTGGACGGCGTCCGGCACGCTGCGCGGCTGCTCATCAAGGAGGGCGCCGACTTTCTCAAGGTGATGGCGACGGGCGGCAGCACGCTCGGCAGCGACCCCTTCCGCCCGCAGTTCTCCCCTGAGGAGCTGAACACCATCTCGCTGGAAGGCCACCGGCGCGACCGCAAGGTCGTGGCGCACTGCCGCTCCAACGAGGCGATGCGGATGGTCGTCGACGCCGAGTACGACGCCATCATGCACGGCTGGTTCACCGATGAGCACGGCGCACGGGTCTTCGACGAGCACCTCGCCTCCGACATCGCCGAGCGCGGCATATGCGTGAACCCCACACTGCAGATCACCCGCAGCCGCATCCCCATCCTTCAGGCGCGTGTGGACGCCGGCACCGCCACCGCGGAGGAGACCGCGATGCTCGACCGGATGCGCCGCGGCCACGCTACGACCCTCGAGCAGGTCGGCAAGCTGATCGAGCACGGAGTCCAGTTGATGGCCGGCTCCGACTGCGGGTGGGGCGTCTACCCGTTCGGACGCTTCGATCTCGAGTTGACCGCGATGGTGGACGCGGGGCTCACCCCCGCCGGTGCCATCGCCTCGGCCACGGGAGGCAACGCGAGAGCGCTCGGCATCGACGACACCGTTGGCACCGTCGCGCCCAGCAAGGAGGCCGACCTCCTCGTCGTCGACGGCAACCCCGACGAGCAGATATCCGACGTCGCCCGCGTCCTCGCCGTCCTGAAGGCCGGACGCGTCGTCGTCAACAACGCCGCCTGAGGTTCAACCATGGACATGGGTCTCACGGACAAAGTCGTGCTCATCACGGGCGCGGGACGGAACATCGGCAAGGCGACAGCCGAGGCGTTCGCCGCCGAGGGCGCGCGCCTCGTCCTCACGACGCGCCGCAGCAGCGGTCTCCTCGATGACGCTGCCAATGCCTGCCGCGCCGCCGGCGCCGAGGTCGTGACCACGCTCTGTGACGTCGGCGACGAGGAACAGGTGAAGGCTGCGGTGCAGGTGGCGGAGCGCGCTTTCGGTGGCGTCGACGTCCTCGTCAACAACGCGACGAACCGTGTGCAGGGCCCCTTCCTCCAGATGTCCAACGAGGACTGGCGCGCGACCGCCGCCGCCAACTTGGACGGACCCATCTTCGCCAGCCGCGCGGTGCTGCCCGGCATGGTCGAGCGCGGCTGGGGGCGTATCGTCAACTACTCCGGCGTCTCCGCCTACCGCGGCGGCGGCGCCATGAAGGCCGCCGTCAAACTCGGTGTCGTCGGCCTCACCCGTGGGCTCGCCCGCGAGTTTGGCAGGCACGGCGTCACTGTCAACGCCATCGCCCCAGCCTCCATCGAGGGCGAGCGCGACCCCGGCACCGAGCGCGACGTCGACGTCTCCGGCATCGACCCCAAACTCCCCATCCCCCGCTTCGGCCAGCCGGAGGAGGTCGCGGCCCTCGTCGTCTACCTCTGCAGCAGGCACGCGAGCTACGTGACGGGCCAGACCTTCCACATCAATGGCGGCGAGATACTCCAGTAACGCCCTAACGAGGAGACCCCGATGACCCAGCAAGCCCCGCTCGATACTCTCGCGTCCTACATCGCAACCGCTCTCGACAGGCCGCTCCCTCCCGCCGTCCTGGAGAAGACGAAGCACCACGTCCTCGACACTATCGCCGCGATGGTCACCGGCTCCCGCCTCAAGCCCGGCGAGGCCGCCATCAACTTCGTCCGTTCGCAGGGAGGCGTTCCCGAGTCCGCCGTCGTCGGCTCGAACGTCGTCACCACCGCCATCAACGCCGCCATGGCCAACGGCATGCTCGCCCACTCCGACGAGACCGACGACTCCCACGCGCCGTCGCTCACCCACCCCGGCTGCGCCGTCGTCCCCGCCGCCCTGGCCGTCGCCGAGCGCCAGGACGCCTCCGGCGAGGCGCTGGTGCGCGCCGTCGCCCTCGGCTATGACGTCGGCTCGCGTATCGCGCGGCTCATGGGCGGCATCGACGCCCGGGGCTGGCACGGCCACGCCACCCACACCATCGGCCCCATGTTCGGCTCGGCGGCTGCCGCGTCGGCGCTCGTGGGACTCGACCCGCAGGGCGTCCGCTACGCCCTCTCCTACACCGCCCAGCAGGCCTCCGGCATCACGTCGTGGGCCCGCGACTCCGAGCACGTCGAGAAGTCGTTCGTCTTCGGCGGCAACGGCGCGCGCTCCGGCGTCACTTCCACCCTCTTTGTCGAGAGCGGCATGTCTGGCGAGGAGGACGCGTTCGAGGGCGACAACGGCTTCCTGGACGTCTTCTGCCCGCGCCGCGACGAGTTCCCCCAGTGGGTCGCCAGCCTCGGCGACCACTACGAGATCACGCTTACCAACATCAAGAAGTTCTCCGTCGGCTCGCCGATCCAGGCCGCCGCCGAGGCCATGACCTCCCTCGTCGTCGAGCACGGCCTCGCCCCCTCCGACATCCGCGAGGTCGAGGCGCTGCTCCCGCCGCAGGGCGCAAACATCGTGAACGGACGCCACATGCCCGACGTGAACCTGCAGTACTGCATGGCCGTCATCGCGCTGGACGGCGGCAGGCTCACTTTCCAGGCGACCCACACCTACGAGCGCATGAGCGACCCTGACGTCGTCGACCTTATGGCGAAGGTCCGTCTGGAGGGCAACCCTGAGTTTGCGGGCATGGAGCGGCAACGCCCCGCCACCGTACGCATCCACACCGCGAGTGGCGTCCTGGAGCGCCACGTGCCCGCCGTCCACGGCACCGCCGACAATCCCATGACCACGGAGGAGGTCGACGAGAAGGCCTTGGACCTCATCGGCGGCATCTACGGCGAACAGCGCGCCCGCGACGTCGTCGCCGCCGTCCACGCCCTCGACACGACCCCCGCCTCCGTCCTCCGCCCCCTCCTCACCGAGCCCTAGCCGCGTCGTTCCTGCGGAGACGGGGACCCGGCAGCCCGGGGTGGAAGGGCCGGGGCATCTGGTTCCCTTTCCCTCGAGGGGAGAGGGCTAGGGTGAGGGTGAACCGGCGGGGATGGTGGGATGGGGTCTGTCATGTTGAGCGGAGCGCAGCGCAATCGAAACATCTCTCGGGCTGTCCCCGTCGTTCCTGCGCTTAGCGCGCAACCTCGCCTGGTGGAGGGGCGTCCCTCGTGGGTGCCCTGCCTACCCACCTCGCCCTCTGGGAGAGGTCGGCGCGCGACAGCGCAGCGGGTGAGGGCCCTCGGGCGGGACGAGTGGGAGCGGCTCCCCCCTAGTACACCCCCGGGAATATCCGGTACTTCACCAGCGACTTGTACTCCGCCCACTTCTCCTCGCCGTACTTCTCGGCGCAGTGCTTGTCGTCGTCGCGTTGGCGCGACGTGAACAGCGACACAATGAAGACGAAGTAGACCCACGCCCAAGGATTGCCGAAGTGGCCGAACACCAGCGCGATCGAGAGCGACGCGAACCCCTCGCCCATGTAGTTGAAGTGCCGCGCCACGCCCCAGTAACCGCTGTACAGGATCTTGCGCTCGCCGACCTCGATGTACTTCGGCTCGATGATGCCGAGGAACTTCCGGTCGGGGAACCGCTTGAACATGTACTTCTGCATGTTCGCGCCGCGCGAGATGCTCCACCCGAACAGGAACAGCAGGGGCGTCCCGATGAGCCAGACGTACGTCCACGGCGCTGAGAACCCGGGGTCCGGGTGCGCGGCCATACCCCACAGCGGCAGGATGAACAACCATCCGTAGATCACGAGCCCGCCCCAGAACAGCATGAAGCCCAGCCGCTCGTGGATCAGGTCGTACGTGTACAGCTGGACGCGCTCGAAGACGAAGTAGTCCAGGATGTAGAACGTGAAGAACGCCGCGTACAGGAACACGCCGGGGTTGGCGTTGTCGCCGAAGCGGTCGTAGTGGTACGCGGCCCCTGACAGCGCGTTGAGCGAGAGCATCGACCCGCCCACGACGTAGAACCACATCTTGATGTCGAAGCGGTCCTTGAACAGCGAGATCTCCCGCACCCGCCCTGTCCACAGCTCCGCGAGAGGGCCCTTCGTGCTGTCGCCCTTCGGCTGGCTGAACACGGCCACGAGCGCGAAGATGAGCGTGAAGACCGTTCCGCCAGCCACGGAGTAGACCGACGCCCGGTAGAACCACTCGCGCGGCATCCCGGTGATCTCGGTGGCCCACACGATCAGCACGATTATGAACACCAGGAGACCGTTCAGCCGGTAGTTGCGCGGTTGGCCGGTCGCCTCGTCGATGACGTAGCCGGGCACTTTCCGCGCCGGCAGGATGATCTGCAACACGGCGAACGCGGCGAAGACGATCAGCGGGGTGAAGAACCCCCAGACCGCCTCCGTCCCGGAGAGCTCGAAGAGATGTTCGATGCCGAGCCATTCGATCATGACGGCTACCCCCTTCCCTGACGACGCGGCCATTATGGGGACGGCTGCGGAGGCGGGTCAACGATTCTGGCTGCCGTTCATGGTGACCAAGGGGCTGCGGTATCGCAGACTTCGCGGCAGCAGACCTTGGAGTCCGGCATTGCACGTCACGGCGGCCCTACGCCTTGTCGAACTCCTGCCTGGCGATACCCAGGTCTCTCCGGATCCCGTGGACGGTTCCTGTGGCCAAGTCCCTGTTGCCATGCCTCGGGACCGTGGTTTCCCGGTTGTTGGCCGGGTTGATCCAGATTTCGTGCGAACCTCCCGCCTGACGCTCGAAGACGCAACCCAGCCTTCTGAGCTTCCTCGTCAGCTCCCCGTACGTCATACAGCGACGGAGATACTGCCTTGTCCTGTCCGCAACCTGGCTATCCGTGCAGGCAGAGGTTTACCACGGTCCTGGTAGGAGAGAATGAAATGTTCAGCCACCGTGCACAGTTCAGCCAGAGTCTCTTTAGGCGTCTCCGCCCAGGCTCGGCACCCGGGAAGTTCGGGTATCTCAGCCATGTAGAGCCACCCCTGCTCCTCGCAGGGTTCGTGCAACACGTAGTCCAACTGGTACAACTCCATGCTCACTGTTTCCCGGATACCTCAGCCCGCATTGTACGCCATCCCTCAAGCACACCTGCTCGAGCGTGAGAGGCCCAACGCCAGTGCCCTCCCCGGAAGAGGTTGTTGGAACTGGGCCTCGTCATGCTGAGCGGAGCGCAGCGGAGTCCGCGCTTGCGCGGCGGGTGAGGGTCTCCCCATCCCTGTTGAGTATCTTTGGTATGCTCGCCCCGACGCCCATCTCCCGTGACGGAGGTCCGCAATGACCACGCGCCAACTGCCTACCGAAGAGGAAGTGCTTGGCTACTTCGAATCGCTCAGCAACTGGGGACGCTGGGGCGACGACGACCAGCTGGGCACGCTCAACCTCGTCACGCCGGAGAAGCGCAGGCAGGCCGCGGCGCTCGTGAAGGAGGGCCTCAGCATCGGCTGCGCACGCCCCGTCAGCACCCAGTACGCGCTCGACCAGCCCATAACGCCCGTCCACTTCATGGTCGACACCGGCGAGGAGTACTGCCTCGACGACGAGAAAGAGTGGACGACCCAGGTCTCCGCCGACTACTTCGGCATGGCGATCCACGGCCCGGGCCAGACCCACCTGGATGCACTCTGCCACCAGTTCTGGCAGGGCAAGATGTACAACGGACGCCCTTCCAGCCTCATATCGGCGAGCGGAAAGGCGGCGTTCGGCGCGGTCGACGGCATGAAGGACGGCCTCGTCACGAAGGGCGTGCTGCTTGACCTCGCGAAGATGCGCGACGTCCTCTGGTACGAGCCCGGCGAGGCCGCCTATGTGGACGACCTCGAGGCGGCGGAGCAGGCGCAGGGAGTCCGTGTCGAGGAAGGCGACGCGCTCCTGCTCCGGTTCGGCTGGTCGAGGCGGCGCTACATGCTTGGCCCCGTGTCGCGCGAGGGCGGACGCGCCGGGCTGCACGCCTCGTGCCTGCCGTGGCTCCATGAGCGCGGCATCTCCGTGCTTGCCTGCGACAGCGCCCAGGAGGTGCGCCCGACCGGTTACGACCGCTTCTTCGGCCCCATTCACTCGGTCGGACAGGTCGCGATGGGCCTCTGGCTCGTGGATAACGCCGACTTCGATGCGCTCGCCGAGGCGTGCGCGCGGACGGGGCGCTACGAGTTCATGTTCACCGTCGCGCCGATGAACTTCCCGCTGGCGACCGGCTCGCCCCTGAACCCGATTGCCGTCCTCTAGCACCACCTAGACCATGGAAGCCATCACGACGGCGCTCGGTTACCTGCTCGACCCCGTCTACTGGGCCGTGCTCCTCAGCGTCGTCGTGCTCGCCGCCATTGCGAGCGCCATCCCGGGCATGAACGCCTTCCTCGTGATGGCGCTTGCCTTCCCCTTCATCCTCTTCGAGGTCGACGAACCGGCCATCGGGCTCGTCGCTCTCGCGACCATCAGCGGCGTCAGCAACACGCTCGACTCCGTCCCCGCCATCCTCATCGGACAGCCGAGCGCCGCGACGCAGGTGACGTTCCTGGAGGGCCACCAGCTCGCCCGCCGAGGGTACGCCGCGCACACGCTCGGCGCGGTCTACGCCGTCTCCGCGCTTGGCGGCATCGTCGGCGCGGCGCTGCTCACCATCGCCATCCCCGTCGCGCGCCCGTTCGTGCTGCGGTTCGGCTTCCCGGAGATAGCCGCCACCGGCATGGTCGGCATCGCCATGGTCATCGTGCTGAGCCGGGGCGCGATGGTGCGCGGCCTCATCTCCGCACTCGTCGGTATGCTCCTCGGCATGATCGGCACCATGGGCAGGCTCACGGTCGACCCGTTCGTGAGTATGCCGCTCGTGCCGTTCATCATCGGCCTGTTCGCCCTGCCGGAGCTGGTCGACCTCATGATGAGCCGCCGTCCGGTGGCGGCGGAGGGCGCGACCTTCGGCAGGAGCGAGGTGCTGCGCGGCGTGGGCTACGGCATCTCCCGGTGGAAGATGACGGTCCGGCAGTCCGCCTTCGGCGTCTTCCTCGGTGCGATCCCCGGCGTCGGCTCCGCCGTCGTGGACTGGCTGGCATATGCGTTCGGCATCATCCTCTCGAAGGACCGCTCGGAGTTCGGCAAGGGCTCGCTGGACGGCGTGCTCTTCGCTGAGTCCGCGCAGAACGCCAAGGAGGCGGGCGCGGCGCTCCCCACGCTGGCGCTCGGCGTCCCCGGCGCGCCGACCTGGGCGCTCGTCGTGGTGGCCATGATTCCCTACGGCGTCGCGCCGGGCCCGGAGATGCTCGGGACGCACGCGCACATCACGATCCTCCTCGTGATAACGCTGGCTCTCGCGAACCTCATCATCTCCGGCATCGGCGTGGGCGTCACCGGCTTTCTCGCGCGCCTGACCGCCGTCCCGTACCCCATCATCGGCGCGGTTGTCATCCCGATCGCGCTGCTCTCCACGTTCGTGGACACGACGAGCTGGCGCGGCATCCAGATCGCCCTCGGCATCGGCGCGATGGGGCTCGTGATGAAGCGCTACAACTGGCCGAGGCCGCCGATGATCCTCGGCTTCATCCTCGTGGACGTCATCGAGCGCAACCACTTCAACGCGGTCAGCATCCACGGCTACCCCGGCTCGCTCACCCGCCCTATCACCATCGTCATTCTGCTCATCGCGATCGCCGTCGCCGCGGTGCTCCTACGCTCCGTCAGACGCATGGAGCGCGAAACGGAGCTCGCCTCGGAGGATGCGGACACCGAGCCTGACCGCCCTGCTCGTGGGTGGAAGGAGCGCTTCCTCAACCCGGACGTGCTCATCCCGCTCGTGGTTATGGCGGGGATGGCCCTGATGCTGTCGGACCACCTGTCGCACCCCGTGCAGGACCGTTGGCGCTTCACCACCTACCCGTTCTGGCTGCCGGTCATCGCGCTGGGTCTGCTCGCCTTCGAACTGTTCCGCGGGCTCCGTGGCCGGCCGCGCCCCTCCACCATCATGGACCTCGGCCTCGTCAGCGGAAGCGCCGAGGGAGCGCGGGAAGCGGCGTACCGGATGCTGGGCCTGTTCGCGCTCTTCCTGCTGATCGGAACGACCGTCGGCCTGAGATGGGGGGCGCTCGCATTCGCACTGGCAGGGCCGATCGTGCTGCTGCGCGGGTACGGACGGTTCCTCATGGCGCTCGTCGCCGCCGCGGTCGTCGGGATATTCATCAAGGTGTTCCTGGACAACATCCTCTTCGTCATCTACCCGGAGCCGTTCATCCGCAATTGGTTCACGGGAGGCTAGGCGCGGCGTAACTCCGACAGCGCGTCGGAGAGGTCGTCGGGCAGCGGCGACTCGAACGTCTTACGCTCCGTTTCAGCGGGTGGCATCGCGATCTCCAGCCGCGCCGCGTGCAGGAAGTGCCGGGGCACGAGCGGCGAGCGCCTGCCGTACACCGGGTCGCCCACAAGCGGATGGCCGATTGAGGCGAGGTGCACGCGTATCTGGTGCGTCCGTCCGGTGACCGGATGCGCCTCGACCAGCGTGAACCTGCCGTGCGGGCCATCGAAGCGTTCGACGACCCGATACTGCGTAAGAGCAGGGCGTCCTCCCTCCACCACCGCCATCTTCTTGCGCTGCTTCGGATGCCTGCCGATGGGAGCGTCGACCTCGCCAGCCGCGTTGCGCACCGCCCCTGTCGTCAACGCGACGTAAGACTTGTCGACGCTGCGCTCCTTCATCTGGCGCGAGAGGCTGCGATGCGCCGCGTCCGTCTTCGCCACGACGATGAGCCCGGACGTGTCCTTGTCCAGCCGGTGCACGATACCCGGGCGCTCCACCCCGCCGATGCCGGGCAG
The DNA here is from genome assembly GCA_965116305.1 of Dehalococcoidia bacterium. Lineage (GTDB taxonomy): Bacteria > Chloroflexota > Dehalococcoidia > Lucifugimonadales > Australimonadaceae > Bin16. The sequence goes on from OZ220673.1 coordinate 2,071,899, forward strand.
GTCCGGCACGAGCGCCAGCAGTGCATTCACGAGCGTGCCGTCCGGGTGTCCCGGCGCGGGGTGTACCGTGAGTCCGGCGGGCTTGTCCACCACGATGAGATGAGCGTCTTCGTAAACGATGCCGACGGGGATGTCCTGAGGCGCGAGGTCGAGCGGCGACGGCGGTGGCACGACGACCACGACCACGTCACCCTCGCGCACGGCAGTTGCCGGTTTGACGGGGCGCCCGTTGACGGTGACCCGGCCCTCCCGCGCGAGCGCGGCCGCCCGGGAACGGCTGAAGGATGGATCGCGCGCCTGCACGAACGTGTCCACCCGCGAGCCGGTGTCGGCCTCGCTTGCGGTGAATCGCGCTTCGGTGGTCTGCATGGCTCCGCGGCGGACGGATCGGGACGTGCGGCGGGAGGCTAGTCGGCGTACTCCTCGTCGCCGGGGGTGCTCGTTGTGGCGAGCGTGGGGCGGGGCGCCGGCCGGGTCAGCAGGAGCACCGCGCCGAAGATGATGATGCCGGTGACGATGGACGCGTCCGCGATGTTGAAGATGTACCAGGGGCCGACGTCGATGAAGTCGGTGACGTGCCCCAGCCTGATGCGGTCGGCCAGGTTCCCGAACGCGCCCGCGAACATAAGGCCCAGGCTCGTCTGCACCCAGACGCCCGGCGTGCCCTGCGAGCGGTAGAACAGGACCAGCACGACGATGCCGACGATGGAGGCGATGGTCAGCGGCATGTTGTTCCCGCCGAACAGCCCGAACGCACTCCCCGTGTTCGCGACGTGCGTGAAACGGAAGAAGCCCTCCTCCGGCCAGGACGAATACATCGGGAGGTAGAGCTCGATGCCCAACTTCGAGAACTGGTCCGCCGTGAACGCCAGCAGCGCGATGAGGATGACCAGCCCGTGCTTGTAGAGGAACGTAACCATCGCTCCCCAGTTTATCAGCAGGCACTGATAGAATCCCCGTATCCCCGGTGAAGGAAGAACGACGATGGCGAACAACGGCACAGCGCCCCGTGTGATTGACCTGCGCAGCGACACGCTCACGAAACCAACCGACGCGATGCGCCGCGCGATGGCCGAGGCCGAGGTCGGCGATGACGTCTACGGCGAGGACCCGACCGTCAACCGGCTGGAGGAGACCGCCGCCCGCCTGATGGGCAGGAGGCCGGCCTCTACGTCACGAGCGGCACGATGGGCAATCTCGTCTCGGCGCTGTCGTGGTGCAACCGGGGCGACGAGCTGGTCTGCGGCGTGGACGCGCACCTGCTCGTGAACGAGATGGGCGCCATCGCGACGTTCGGCGGCGTGCAGATGCGCGCGCTCCCCAACGACAAGCGCGGCCTGATGGACCCCGACGACGTCGAGCTGATCGTCCCGCCGGGCGGCTATTTCCCGCGCATGGCGCTGCTCACGCTGGAGAATACGAACAACCGCGGCAACGGCGCGGCGTACACGGTCGAGCAGATGCAGCCGCTGGTCGACGTGGCGCGCGCCAACGGCATGGCCGTGCACATGGACGGCGCGCGGATATGGAACGCGTCGGTCGCGCTCGGCGTGCCGCCGTCGGAGTTGGCGTCGGTCGCGGACTCGGTGACGTTCTGCCTCTCCAAGGGGCTCTCCGCGCCGGTCGGGTCGGTCGTCACGGGCAGCAGGGAGTTCGTTGCGCGGGCGCGCCGCATCCGCAAGATGGCGGGCGGCGGGCTGCGGCAGGCGGGCGTGCTGGCCGCCGCGGGGCTGGTCGCGCTCGATACGATGGTCGACCGGCTCGCCGACGACCACGCGAACGCGAAGCGCCTCGCGGCGGGGCTTGCACGCATCCCCGGCTTCCAGGTCGACCCCGACACCATCGAGACGAACATCGTCTACGCCGAATTGGACGACGGCGACGGCCCCGGCACGTCCGCGCGGCTGAAGGAGCGCGGCGTCCTCGGCAATGGGCGCTTCAACTGGGTGCGCTTCGTGCCGCACTACGGCATCACCGCTGAGGACATCGACGAGGCGCTGGATGCCATCGAGAGCACGGTGAAGGCGGGCGTGTAGGGAACAACCCTCAACGTGGCGGCCCAAACCACACCCCCAGGCTTCGCTCGACCGCCCTGGGTGGAGCGTCGTCATCGTCATCGTCGCCGGGCGGCGGAAGGCGGTAACCGAGGCTGACCCTGTTCGGCGATGCGCGGTCGTCGTTGAGGAACGGCTCCGTGCCCGTCCAGATGCCGAACGACGGCGGGACGAGGAATGCGAGCGCGAGAGCATCGGCCTTGTCCGACGACGGCAGCCCGCGCTTGCGCATCTCCCGTTTCCCCTGCAGCCGCACCTGCCCCGAGCTCGATACGTCGTAGCGGAGGGAGATGAGTTGCCCGGCGAGCTCCTCGTCGCGCGGGAGCGCGAGCAGACCGTCGTTCAGCAGCATCCGCAGCTCCCAGAAGAACTCGGAGCGCATGTTGAAGAAGCGCGTGCGATGCGGAGCGCGTCCGCCGAAGTGGACGCCGTATACCGGCTCGCCGAGCTCGCGCAGCCGGTCCACGACGCCACCGCCGACGCCACCCTCGTCCACGAATACCGCCTCCGCACCCCAGGTCCGCAGCGTCTGTTGCACTTCGTGGACGAACCGCATCGTGTCCATCTTCGCGAACGAGCGCAGGTCGAACACGCGCTCGCCCTGCCGCACGCAGATGGCCGACTTGTCGAAGCCGAACCGCCCCACGTCCACGCCCACGTAGACGGGGAGGTTGGGGTCGAGGGGGCAGCCCTCACCCGCCGCGCCGTCGCGTGCCGACCTCTCCCCGGGGGAGAGGTGTGGTGTCATGTTGAGCGCAGCCGAAACATCTCTTGGGGAGCGTCCGTGCTCGACGGGGCCTTCACCCGAGAGGATTCTGCGCGCTAAAGCGCGGGACTCCGCTGCGCTCCGCTCGGAATGACAATCACCCTCACCCGCCGCGCTGTCGCGCGCCGACCTCTCCCCCAGGGAGAGGCGTGTTTGGCTCCCCTCGCCCACCGGTTGCTTGCCCTCCCACCGCTGCATGGCGGCCTCGACCGCCTCTCGGCCCACGAGCGAGTCCTCCTGCGCGTCCGGGAACTCGGCGAGGACGGCGGAGGCGTAGAAGGGGTGGTCCTCCGACCAGTCGAGGGCGAGCTCCTCGGCGTCCTCAGGAGTGATGAGGCCGGGCACGCCGCCGTTCTCGCCGGTGAAGTTGGGAGTGTCGTACGCGGAGATCCGGATGCGCCTGTAGCTGTGCTGCTTGGCGTGGTGGGAGTCGTGGAACTCCCCGTCGAGCGACATGGCGTTGCCGAGGAGCAGCAGGCGCTTGGGGTGCAGCCGCTTGATGGCGTCCATCTGGTCCTGGGGCATGGCGTGCGCCTCTGTGACGACGACGAGCAGGTTCCGGGCGTGGAAACCCTGGATGTTGCACGCCTTGTTGGTGGAGAAGCCGATGGCGAACCGGTTCTCGTCGATACGGTACTTCGAGGTGAGCATCTTCCCTCCCAAGCGCTCGGGCGCGACGGCGTACGCCTCGCGCATCTCCTGCCAGACAACGTCTTCCACCTGCCGCTGCGTGGGGCCGGTCACGACGCACTTGGGCTCTTCCTGCGTCTCCATCCACCAGAGCACGGCGCGCGCGGCTGTCCAGTCCTTGCCGGAGGCGTTGGCCCCGACGACACTGACCCGCCGGTGGTCCACCATGGTCTCGAGCATCTCGACCTGCTTCGAGTACGGCATCCCCGCCTCGCCGAGCACGTCCCGCACGAAGCCGACGGGATCGTTCCTGTATCGTGTGAGGTCTTCTGCCACGGTTCACCTTCTCCACCCGGTTAACACAACAAGCCCCCTCTTGCTCTTCGCTGAGGGGGCAGCGTTCTTCCTGCGGCTCGTCCGCAAGGGTCAAGTGCGCGCTCTGTTATCGCGCCCTACCATCGTGCGTCACGAGTGGACGTTCGCGCAAGGGGCGCGTGTCACACGTCCGACAATCGACGGCGCATATAGAATCCCAAGTGCGCTTCGGAGAACGGCGCAACCTTGCGTATGGCTATATCGGTGACCGCCTGTACGCTCTTGCCTACGTACGACGGGGCAGGAACATCCGAATTGTGAGCCTGCGTAAGGCCAACAGCAGGGAGATGAGACGCTATGCCGCCACTTAAGCCAGGCACCATCCGGCCGACACCTGACGAGGACGCGGCTATCGATGCGGCCATCGCCGACGATTCGGACACTTGGGAGGCAACCGGCCCGCTGATCCCCGTCGCGGAAGCGGACCCCGAACTCTTGGCGGCGTACCGCGCGGGCGAACTGACCCTGCCTTCACATGTGCGGAGGGAGCGCTCCAAGACGCGTGTGACGATCCGCCTCGATGCTGACGTCGTGGCCCGCCTCCGCGCAGGCGGCCCCGGGTGGCAAACCCGTGCGAATGCGGCCCTCCGCGAGGCCGTGCTAGGGTCTTGAGAGACGTGTTCGACAGGCTCACCCCGAGCGGTAGCCTGCACCAACTCTCCCCCCACCGCGTGACCTGACGGTCACTCTGGATTCCCGCCTGCGCGGGAATGACGGACCTCGGCCCGGCGTTGTGTCACAGGCGGCGGGGCGTAGTAGACTGCGCGCGCGGCGACGACCGCCGCACGAGCACCAACGGGAGGCGCAACATGCCCGTTATAGACGCAGACACCCACATCGACGAGCCGGAAGAGGCTTGGCAGTACATGGAGGGCGCGGCGGCGCGGTTCCGCCCCGTCACGATCTCCCCACCCGAGGGCGTCGTCCCCGGCGGGATGGACGCCTCGGCGAGCCGGTGGTGGCTCGTGGACGGCAGGCTCCGCCAGCGGATGATCCGCAACGACGAGCTGACCGGCACGACGCTCAACTCACGTGAGCTGCTGGACGTGAACGAGCGGCTGCAGCACATGGACGAGCGCGGGGTCGACATGCACGTCATCTACCCGACGTTCTTCCTCTCCTACATCACCGGCAACCCGGAGGCCGAGCGCGCGCTGGTCGACAGCTGGAGCCGGTACGTCTCCAGCAAGTGTGCGCCGACCGAGGGCCGGCTGCGGTGGGTCGCGGTCCCGCCGCTGCTGGACATGGACGCGTCGGTGAGCTACCTGCGCTGGGCGAAGGAGAACGGCGCAGTGGGCGTGTTCAAGCGCGGGCTGGAGCATGGAAGGCGTGTCAGCGATCCGTACTTCTTCCCGCTGTACGAGGAGGCGAGCGCGCTGGACATGCCGATCTGCATCCACACGGGCAGCGGCAACCCGACCGAGGCGCGGCTCGGCCACGGCGACAGCCTGGGCGGCATCCCCATCATGGACGCGTTCCACGCACTCGTGCTCTACGAGGTGCCGGACAAGTTCCCGAACATCCGCTGGGGCTTCATCGAGGCGGGCTCGACGTGGATACCGTACGTGGTCGACCGGCTGAAGGCCGAAAAGAAGCGGCGGTCGTGGATACGGAAGTTCGAGATGGGAGAGAACCTCTTCAAGCGGAACAAGTTCTTCGTGGCCGTGGACGCGGTCGAGGACATCTCGTACGTCCTGGAGTACGGGACCGAGGACAGCCTGATGATGGGCACCGACTACTCGCACTTCGACACGTCGGCGGAGCCGGACGCGATCGACGCGGTGCGCCGCTGGGCGTCCGAGGGGCGCATCAGCGACACGGTGGCGCGGAAGATCCTGGAGGACAACCCGGCGGCGTTCTATGGGGTGTAGGGGCGTCCGCACAGCTCCCTCTGCCACGCTCTTCGTGCGCTCTGCCATGCCGGTATGAGACATCCCTGACAGCCCACGGGAGGATGCTCTCTTGCGAACGTTCTCTCTGGTCGCCTTCGCGCTGGCGCTCGTGGCCTGCACCTCCGCTCCGAGTGCGACAACCACCGGCACGGCCACTGCCGGACCGCGTGGACAGGCTATGATCGAGGCTTCGGGGCCGGACATACCCACTCCTTCGCCCCTGCCCGCCGCTACTCCCACTGCAACGTCCTCCGCGGCAACGAGCCTCCTGCCTCCACCCAGACCGCTTCTCATCCCGACCTCCCCACCGCCCACGTCTAGTCCAACACCCACTCCGACGGGAACACCTGTCCCTGCCCCCACCTTCACGCCGACGCCGGGACCTACACCGACGCCTACACCCCGGCTCACTCCCACCCCTCGTCCAACACCGACGCCCACGTCTGCGGAGAGGCTCGCCTTCGAGCGCCTGTCCGAGATCATCCCATGGTTCACGGACCCGCCGGACCAATGGCACGCCGAAGCGGTTACGGCGCTCGTCAAGACAGGGGTCAGGAACCGCCATCTCGGCGAAGCGGTTGCTCGGGTCCCCTGGGTCAACGACGGCATCAGCGTCCACGAGATCAGGATGGTCTGGTACGTAAGGGACCGCGCTCACGCGGACCCAACCGCTCCCGTCGCCCAGGGCCGCTACTGGCTCGCTGCCGGTCCGCGTCGTGCTGACGTTCGTATGGCGAGCCTCGAGATGCTCGTCCTCGTCGCCGATGCCGCGAAACGCAACCCTGCCCTGGTGCAGAGCCTCCAGGAGCTTCCTCAGATAGCGGGCAACGTGATGGACGATCCGGAGATGGGGTACTACTTCGTTCGCGTTGCAGACCACAGCGTGGAAGCGGCATTGACGGCTGCCGCCTTCGCGAACGGCGACCCGGACACGGGTCGTGAACTCCTGTTCGCGCTGTCTTCACTCGCGAGAGACCGCGACGCTGCCGAGCAATTCGATCGACTGGTAACCACGCCATGGTTCGTTGACGGCCTGGACAAGGCAGAGGTCGCACTGGTGATGGTCCTCCGCAGGGCTGCCAGGCAGGACCCGGAACGGTTCAACGAGTTGCTCGAGGCCGGTGCTGTCCCCACTTCCCAGCCTGCACTGAAGGAACTCCACTGGGGATTGGCGCGACGGGTAACACCGAGCGCAGCGCTCCCACTCGCGAATAACAGAAGTGCCAGAGTGGCCTCTCGACCGCTCCGGCACTGGTTTGTGCCCCGCGATGCGCGGGGCTCACCTTCCGCTCCGTTGCCGTTCCCGGCGATCACTGCCGGACTCAGGCCGCCTCGGGCTTCTTAGAGCCGTTCCGGGCGCTTCTGCCTGCTCTGTGTAACGGAGCTTCCGGCTTCCGATTGCCCTCCTCCGACAGCGCTCAGGCTGTCGGGAGGGCCGGACAAGGGAAGTGCCACCGGTGATGCAGCACGTAGACCGCGCGTATGCCCATGGTGCACCTCCTTTCGTTCACCGGACCCTTCCGGAGCGGCACCTGGACCGTGCCTGCCTCCGCAGGTCTCGACCGCCCGCCTCCGGTAAGGCTCCTTGATTCCACTGTAAGCCCCGTTGCACGGAACATGCAACCCCTATCCGGCTGGAATTTGCTGCGGATTTCGCGCAGATTTGTGAAATCAGTAACGAATACCGCTCGCCATCGGCTATCACGCTCTGGATTCCAGCCTTCGCTGGAATGACGGAGGGGCGCTGGAATGACGGAAAGGGGCTGGAATGACGGAAAGGGGCTGAATTGACGGAGGGAGCTGGAATGAACGGGAGGGGGCTGGATTGACGGGTCAGGCGCCCTCGCGCCGGGCCTTTCCCCACCACGCCTCGAGCCGCTGACGGACGGTCTGCTCGTAGCCCTGGTCGCCGGGCTCGTAGAAGCGCTTGCCCGCGAGCTCGTCCGGAAGGTTCTGCTGTCCCGCGAAGTGCCCCTTGTAGTCGTGGGCGTACTTGTAGTCCGCGCCGTAGCCGAGGTTGCGCATCAGGCCGGTGACAGCGTTACGCAGGTGGAGCGGCACGGGGTGTTGGCGCCCGGTGCGAACCTCGTCCATCGCGCGGTTCAGCGCCATGTAGGACGCGTTGCTCTTGGGAGCGGTCGCCAGGTAGACGGTCGCCTCGGCCAGCGGTATCGCGCCCTCGGGCAAGCCGACGAAGTGGACGGCCTGCTGTGCGGCGACGGCGACCGGCAGCGCCTGCGGGTCGGCCATGCCGACGTCCTCCGCGGCGAGGATGACGATGCGCCTAGCGATGAAGAGCGGGTCCTCGCCCGCCTCGAGCATCCGCGCAAGCCAGTAGACCGCGGCGTCCGGGTCCGACGCGCGCACCGACTTGATGAACGCGGAGATGGTGTCGTAGTGGCTGTCGCCCGCCTTGTCGTAGTGGAGGGCGCGGCGCTGGAGCGCCTCCTCCATCAGAGGGCGGTCGACCCGTTTCGTGCCGTCCGGGTGGCGGAGCGCGATCTCGGTTGCGAGCTCGATGCCGTTCAGCGCGACCCGGGCGTCGCCGGATGCGACCTCCTGCAGGAAGGCGAGCGCGTCGGGGTCGAGCGTGACACGCTCATTGCCGAGCCCGCGCTCGGTGTCGGCGAGGGCGTGGCGGACGACCTGCGCGACCTCGTCGTCGGAGAGCGGGTGGAGCGTGAGGACGCGGGTGCGGGAGAGGAGCGCGGAGATGACCTCGAACGACGGGTTCTCGGTGGTCGCGCCGATGAACGTCACGGTGCCGTTCTCGACGTGGGGGAGGATGGCGTCCTGCTGGGCCTTGTTGAAGCGGTGCACCTCGTCGACGAAGAGGATGGTGCCGAGGTCCTCGGTGGCGCGTATCTCGCGGGCCTCCTCGACGGCCTGCCGGAGGTCGGCGACGCCGGAGGTGACGGCGGAGACGCCGATGAAGTGCGATTTCGTGAGCCCGGCGACGAGCCGCGCGAGCGTCGTCTTGCCGGTGCCGGGGGGGCCCCAGAGCACCATGGAGGGCACCTGGCCGGTGCGGATGGCGCGCTCCAGCACGTGGCCTTCGCCGAGGAGGTGAAGCTGCCCGACGTACTCCTGGAGCGTGCGGGGGCGCATGCGGGCCGCGAGCGGGGCGTTCTCGTCCTCGTGCTGGCGCCGCACGTGCTCGAAGAGCGTCTGTTCTTTCCGCATGCCGCGCTGTGTCATAGGACCCTCACCCTAGCCCTCTCCCCTCGAGGGAGAGGGAACCACACACCCCCATCCTACCCTAGCGTGGCATGAAGCTGCTGATCGCGAACCGGGTCTCTTCGTCCGCCATGCGTTCGTCGTGGTCGATGAACAGGTCCACGGGGTAGCCGTACGTTTCGTCGTAGGAGACCTCGATGCGGGCGGCGTTCTGATCGATCGCCTCCCGGACGAGCGCGAACAGGCCCTCGACGGGGACGAACCGCTCGGGAGCGGGGATGGTGTCGAAGCCGGGGTCAGCAGATTCCACGGCGGTGACCTGGCCCCCTTCCACGATTACCCGCGTGTCTGCCAGGTATTCCTGGGGGCAGAAGCAGGTCCATGCGCCGGTGTAGGTGTAACCGGTGTTGCCGGAACTCGCCCACCGTTCCTGTGCCTGGAGGAGAGCCGCCTCGGGCGAGCCGGGGTTGGTCGCCGTGGGGGTGGCGGCGGGCGGCGCAGGCGTTGCCGTGGGAGGCACGGCGGTCGGCGTAGGGGTGGCCGCCGGAGGAAGCGGCGGGACGGTGGGAGTTGGAGTACCGGCCCCGCATGCTGCGACGAACGCAAGCATCACCATGCCCAGCACTCCCATGCTCAACCGCTTGATCATCTGCGCCCTCCTGTTGGGCTCTCATTAAGTGATACGAGCGCAGGTGCAAGAACGTTCCCCGAGAGGATGCTGCGCGCTAAAGCGCGGGCTTCGCTCAGCATGACAACGTTCACTCCTGCGGCGATCAGCGGGGCGTGAAGCTGCGCACGGTGAAGCCGCGCTCTTCGTCCTCGACCTCATCGTCGTAATTGATGAAGAAGAAGGTGGGGTAGGCGTACCGCTCGTCGTAGTTGACGTCGATGTTGTGCGCGCCCTGGTCGACGGCATCCTGCAGGAGTCCGAACAGGCCCGCGATGGGGACGAACCGCTCCGGCACGGGGATGACGGCGATGCCCGGCTCGGCCGAGGAGACGGAGGTGACTGCGCCGTCGCGCACGCTCACGGCCGCGGTGGCGACGTAGAACTCGTCGCAGGTGAGGCAGACCCACGCGCCGGTGAAGTCGTAGTTGGCGAAGCCCTGGCGCTCCCATATGCCGCGGTTGCGGAAGAGGTGCGCCTGCTGCGAGTCGATGTCCCGCACGAGGAAGACGTCCTCGAAGCCGGGGATCTCGAGTTCCACCTCGGTGTTCCTGACCCAGGCGAGCGCAGCCACCCGGCGGGCGTAGCGGCCGTCCGGCAGGTCGGCGTTTATGACGGGAACGTCGAGGTCGTTGAAGGGTATGCGCAGGTTGCGCGCCGGCTGCGGGAGCCTGACATCGGCGGTCCAGGAGTGCTCACCGCTGGTCAGCTCGATCCGCATCGCGTGGACGGCGACGTTGAAGTCGCAGCCGCCACCGTTGATGGCGTCGTACCCGGTGGGGACGGCGTGCTGGCCTATCTCGGCCATCAGGTAATGGTCTGCGTATGCCTCCGTGGTGATGCAGAGCGCCTCCGGTTCGTCCGGCGGCTCCGGAGTGGGCGTTGCAGTGGGAGCCGGCGTGGGGGTCGGCGACAGGGGGGTCGACGTCGGCGTGAGCGTTGGCGGCACGGGCGTCGCTATCGCAGGGCGGGGCGTAGCCGTAGGGACGGGCATCGGGGTCGCCGTCGGCGCGGGAGCGGGCGTGGCGGTCGGTGTGGGGGTGGCCGTGGGAGTGGGGGTGGGTCCGGCGCTGCAAGCAGCGGTCCAGAGGGCGGTGAGCAGGAGGGCGGTCAGCAGGGCGAGTCGGGGCATGGGGGTGGTCTCCTTTCATACAATTATACGCGGCGGTGGGGGCTGAGGTTCCGGGAGTGCCACCCCTCACCCGCCGCGCAAGCGCGTCGACCTCTCCCCCAAGGAGAGGTGGGAGGTTGGGCGCTAAAGCGTGGGCCTTCGCAGGAACGACGGACCGCCCGAGAGATTGCTCGACTCCGCAGCGCTCCGCTCGAAATGACAAGCCTGCTCCGCCCAGCCCGCTGCAAGGCCCTCACCCGCCGCGCAAAACGCGTCGACCTCTCCTGAGGGAGAGGTGGGGAGGCTGGGGGTATAATCCCCCGCATGGACGTGCTTATTCGCCTCTATGCCTCATACCGGGAGACGGCAGGGCTCGACCGGGTGACGCTGCCGCTGAACGACGGCGCGGTCGTCGCGGATGCGGTCGAGGCGCTGCTGGCCGCGGCGCCAGCACTGCCGCGCGACTTCAAGCCGCATCTCATCGCGGTGAACGAGGAGTTCGGGAACCTGGGGTACCCGCTGTCGGACGGCGACGACGTTGCGTTCTATCCGCCCGTGAGCGGCGGCGTGGACGTGTGGGTCGGCACGGACGAGATCGACGCGAGCGAGACGGCGGACGCGGTGCGGCGCGCGTTCAACGGCGCAGTGGTGACGTTTGAGGGGACGACGCGCGACAACACGGGCGGGCGTCCGGTGCTGCGGCTGGAGTACGAGGCCGACGAGCGCATGGCACATAAGGTCATCGGCCAAATCCTCGAAGAGACGATGGCGCGGTTCGACGTTCCGGCGATATCTTGCCGGCATCGCATCGGACGGCTGGAGATCGAGGACGTGAGCCTTGCGGTGGCGGTTGGAGCGCCGCACCGGCTCGAGGCGTTCCTCGCGGGGCTGTACGTGGTCGACCGCATCAAGCACGTGGTGCCGGTGTGGAAGAAGGAGCACTTCGCGGACGGCGAGGTGTGGGTGGGGGCGGCATGCGACCCGGAGACGCACGCGCTGCACCTGTCGGAGGCACCGTACGCGGGATTCCTCGCGGAGCGCGAGGGGTCAGCGCCGCACGTCCACGCGCACGCGTAACAACCCTCACCTCCAGCCGAATCACCCTCACCCGCCGCGCAAGCGCGTCGACCTCTCCCCGAGGGAGAGGTGGGCTGCGGGGTTCCTGCCTTCGCAGGAACGACGGACTACCCACCGCCCAACCGCGTGGCCGTGTGCGCTAACGCGCACTTCTGGATTCCCGCCTTCGCGGGAATGATGGGTCTAGTGCAGGAGGCCGCCGCCGTCGACGACGATGGACTGGCCGGAGATCATGGAGGCGTCGTCGCTGGCGAGGAAGGCGATGAGGGCGGCGAGGTGCTCCGGGTAGACGCGGGCCTTGATCGCCTGGTTCTGCATCGTGCGGTTGAACATCTCCTCGTCGTTGTACTCCAACGTGCCGGGGGTCGCGACCTGTCCCGGCATGACGGCGTTGACGGTGATGTTGTCGCCGCCGAGCTCCTTCGCCATGTTCCAGCTGAGGCCGATGACGGCGCCTTTCGCGGAGACGTAGGGGGTCTGGCCGGGGTTGCCCATGAAGAAGGTGCGGGAGGCGACGTTGATGATGCGCCCGCGCCCGCTCTCTTTGAGGTAGGGGTGGGCGGCCTTGATGGTGAGGAAGTAGCCGATGTAGTTGACCTGGGCGAACCGCTCCACCTCCTCCTTCGTCCACGTCGCCCAGTCCTTGCGTTGCGCGATGAGGCCCGCGTTGTTGACGAGGACGTCGATGCCGCCGAACGCTGCGTTGACGCCCTCGCAGGCGGCGGCGAGCTGCGCCTCGTCCGTGGTGTCGCACTGGAAGGCCGCGCCGCCGATGGCGTTCGCGACCTCGTTCGCTTCGTCGCCGCGCAGGTCGAGGATGCCGACCTTCACGCCTTCTTCCGCCAGCCGCTCGGCTGCGGCCTTGCCGAGGCCGCGCGCTCCGCCGGTGACGATCGCCCTTCGCCCTTCGAGTCCTCGCATCGTCAGTCTCCTTCGTTCGTTACGTTGTTGTGGGGGACACCCCTACACCTGAACCGCCCCGCTCCGCCGCCGCGGTACCCTCACCCTAACCCTCTCCCCTTGTAGGGAGAGGGGATCAATCAGGGGCGGTCCTCGGTCTGAAGAGGGCGAAGGAGCTGGTGTAGCCGTGGAGGTAGGTGGTGCCGGCTACGGGGCCGATCTCGCCGTTGCAGAAGAAGCCGCCGAGCGGCATGCCGCCGACCACGTCGCGGAAGATGTCCGTGTCGTGGTCGGGCTTGCCGTAGAGGTACCGTCCGCGCCCGGTGCAGGAGAACATCAGCGCTCCTGCTGCGATGCGCTCGCCCGCGGCGTCGAGGTAGGTTGAGAGCGATTGCTGCAGGTCCTCGCCGGACGTCTGGGCGTCGCGGACGTGGAACTGGACGAGCTGGCCCTCGCGCACGAGCGCGCCCACGGCGAGCGCGCCGGTGTCCTGGTTGACGCCCAGCAGGTTGCGTATGAGGTAGCCGCCCGCGGCATCGGTCAGCTCGAGCGGGTCCATCGCTATGCCCATGAAGAGGTTGTGGCGCATGAGGTCCTGATCGCGTGGGGACGCCGCCGCGTAGATGCCCTGGAGGCATTCCATGGGGGGCAGGCCGTCCAGCGCCTCGATCATGTTCTGCTCCGCGTCGGTGATGTGCATCGGGTCGCCGATGGGGCGGCAGCCCTGCGCGACGACGCTGTCGATGACGACGTTGCCGGAGAGGGCGACGCCTACCGCTCCCTCGCGGAGCATCGCGCCGTTGAGGACGAGGCTGTGCGGGGAGAAGCGCCCGCCGCCGCTGGCGAGCCCGCCGACCTTGACCGCGCCGGGGTAGGCGTAGTCAAGGCCCGCGAGGAGCGCGTCGCCGTCCGTGGTGTACGGCTCGGCGAGGACGATGAAGTCCGGGCGCACGTCCGGCGGGACGCCGAGAAGCGCATGCCAGGCGTCGGGCGGGTCGTCGGGGGAGGGCATCCGGTCGCGCGTTACGTGGAACGTGTTGAGCGCGACGCCGGGCATGACGCCCGCGGTGACGGAGAGCGCGGCCGCTTCCTCCTCCTCACGCCCGGAGCCGATGACGCCCGAGCCGGAGCAGCCGATGACGACGGCATTGGGGAAGCGCTCGCTCACGGCGGCGGGCAGAGCGTCCACCTCCGAGCCGAAATGGTGCGACGTGAACACCGCGACGAAGCTCACGGCGTTGGTGTCGTCGACTTGGGCGCTGATGGACGCTACGCACTCATCGAGCGCGACGTTCAGGTCGGCGTGTCGCGAGAGGCCGGACCCCCATTGCATGACGCTCTCCTTTCACCGGTGGCGGCAAGGGGCTCAGTATAGAGCAAGAGCAATCGGCAAGCGTGGGGAAGGGCCCTCACCCGCCGCGCTGGCGCGTGTCGACCCGTTCGGCAGCTCAGGGCAGGCTCTCTCCCAGAGGGGCGAGGTGGGCGAACAGGGTGAGAGATGTTTCGACTCCGCCTCCGGCTCCGCTCAACATGACAATCCCCGCCACCCACGCCGGTTCACCCCCATCCTGACCTTCCCCCGTCGAGGGGGAAGGGACCAGGCGGGGTTCCTGCCTCCGCAGGAACCCCGAGGTCTGCTAGGCGTCGTTGAGGGCGTCGCGGAGGTAGCGGAGAGTGCGGGTGGCGAACTCGGCCATGTTGGCGACGCGGTCGTCGATGCCGGTCTCGATGACCTCGGTGCGGGTGACGGGGCCGGCGACGCTGAGCGTCGTGCGTCCGGCAGGGAAACCGAAGCGACTGGTGCCCGGCCCGGCGACGCCGGACTCGGCGATGCACCACGTGGCCCCGAGGCGCTCGCGCATCGCCTCGGCGAGGTCGGCGAGCATCTGGGGCGTGGTGCCGCGGTAGTTCTCGTAGGTCTCGGCGGGCACCCCGACGAGCGCGATGCGGGAGTCGCGGGTGTAGAGGACGCCGCCTCCGGCGTAGTAGCGCGACGCGCCCGCGACCGCCAGCAGGGCCGCTGAGACGAGCCCGCCGGTCGTGGACTCGGCGACGGCGACGGTCTCGCCGCGTGCGATGAGGCGCTCGGCGATGTCGTTCGCGAGTTGGGAATGTTCATCGTTCAACATGGGCATTCTCCTTGGCGAGGCCTTCACGCAGGAGGGACGAAGAGGGTACCCACAAGGGGCGCCCCTACACCAGGCGAGGTTCCTGCCTACGCAGGAACGACGGACCGCCCGAGAGATGTTTCGACTCCGCCTCCGGCTCCGCTCAACATGACAATCCCTACTTCCCCGCCGAGGGCCCTCACCCGCCGCGCTGGCGCGCGTCGACCTCTCCCTCAGGGAGAGGTGGGCAGCGAGGTTCCCGCCGGTGCGGGAACGACGAGGGTCAGCGGGGCTGGCCGCGCCATTTGTGGGGGTCGACGCCGCGGGAGCGGAACCAGTAGTAGATGCCGTCCCAGTAGGGTTCGGGGTCGACGTGCACGACCTCGCCGGTGGGCAGGCGGGTGAGCACGAGCTTGCCCCACTGCTCGGGGTCGCGCTGGTCGGCGTCGACCTCGAGGCCGGACACTGTCGCCGTGTCGAGGCCGGTCATGTCGTTCAGGAAGTCGGTGAGGACGTCAGAGTCGGCGTTCCACGTGCGCAGGACGGTGTTGCTGTCCTCGCCGAACTCGCCGACGTAGATGAGGGCGTCGGCGCCCCTGCCCTTCGTTCTCCACTCGATGCGTGCGGCCATTCGCTACTCTCTCTTTCGGACGCCCACGAGGGACGCCCCGGTTCACCCTCACCCTCACCCTCTCCCCTCAAGGGAGAGGGGACCTGACGCTCCTCCCCCCACGCTCTGGATTCCCGCCTTCGCGGGAATGACGGTTTCTAGAGGAAGGTGTTGAGCACCTTGGGGAGCATGACGTTCTGGGCGAGGATGAGCTTGCGAAAGACGAGTTTGAAGCCGGTGTCGGGGTCGCGGCGGAGCAGGTCCTCGCGGCGTCCGACGAAGTGGTTCACCTCGTCCTGGAGGCGGTTCTGGTAGCAGAAGAACTTGCTGTTGACCCTGATCTCGTCGCCCTCGACGCTCACGATCTCCACGTTGGAGATGATGTGCTCGAAGCGGGAGACGGGCTCCTCGGGCCAGTGGACGCCCGTCTTCAGCTGCCGGATGCGCCCGGCGAGGATGTCCTTGCCCTCGTCGAACCAGTTGATCTCCTCGTCCATACTGGTGAACTCGAGGTCCCAATCGCCGAACTTGATGTTGCGGCGCATGGGCATCCAGTAGTGGAGGTCCTCGGCCAGCAGGTCGAGCCACTCCTCGAGCCTTCGCTCGTCGAGGAGCCGCGCCTCCTTGAAGAGGTACTGCTCGACCTCGTGCCTGAGGACGACCATCTCCAGCGCGTTCTGCGTCTCAACCATCGCCATCCCTCCTCAGACGGTTACCCCCACCGGGCAGGCCACGCCGCACCCCTCCGGTTCACCCTCACCCTAGCCCTCTCCCCTCGAGGGAGAGGGAATCTGAGCTCCGCTCAGCGCGGTTCACCCTCACCCGCCGCTTTGCGGCGACCTCTCCCCCGGGGAGAGGTGGGATGCGAGATTCCCGCCTTCGCGGGAATGACGGAGTAGCGCTACTCCGTTGCTTCGCGGACCTCGTTGAAGAAGACGAACTCCTCCGTACCAACTACTGCCGGGTCCCGGTGCTCCGTGAATCGCACGAGGACGTAGGCTCCGTCGCCGGGGTTCGCCGTGATCTCCCCGGCGCCCTCGTATATGGTGGTGATCTTCGTCCCCTCCGGCAGGTTGCGGAAGGTGTCGGCCCCGTTCGGGCCGGATAGGACGTACTTCTTCGGTTCCGTCACGGTTCTCCCTACCAGATGCGGTGGTCTGCGGACTTGTTGACAGGGTAGAGGTCGTCCCAGCTGGCGGCCTCCATGAAGGCGAGCCATCGGCTGAAGCGCGCGCGCTGGGCCTCCTCCGTGTAAGAGCCGTTGAAGACGACGCCGGGCAGCCTGTCGTTGTACTGGCCGAGCCTGATCCCGTTGGCGAAGAAGTAGTCGAGCTTCCGCGCCCTGGCGCCCTGGCTGGCGGGGAAGACGTAGTTCCAGTTCTCCATGTCGTCGGACTCGAAGAAGCCGACGGGGCCGTTGAAGCGCTCCGAGTAGTGGCGGACGGCGTCGCGCACGTGCTTGGGCGCGGTCTTGTCGACGCCGGAGAGGGTCCAGCGCTCGACGACGCCGACGGAGTGGGGCTGCCACCAACGGAGCCGCCAGCTGTCCACCATGACGGAGGGGAAGATGGCGAAGTGGCCGCCGCCCCAGCCGTGCGGGGCCATGATCTTGTCCGCCAGCAGTTTGCTCTTGCGAGCGGTGGCCTCGCGGAAGTAGTCGTCGACGCCTTCCTCGTACCACTCCTCCTCGTACTCGGGGACGCCGTTCTGGTGGTAGAGCGTGCACATGCCGCCGTGGCCGAGGTTGTGATCGCCGATGGCGTACTTGCTCATGGGGAAGGGGGCGGCCTGCCGTGCACGGTCGCGCCCGCCCTTCGAGCCGCGGTCCTGGTGGAGCTTGGCGGCGGCGGCGGAGCGGTGGGTCATCGCCGTGTGGGTGAGGTCGGTGACGGACGTGAAGCCGGGCACCTTCCAGTTGGTGGGGAGGCGGTGGCGCTGGAACGGGGTGAACATGTCCAGTCCTGCGTCCGTGCCGTCGCTGGCCTGCAGGCAGTGCCGCAGGCTCTCGGTGAAGGGGCCCAGGTACTCCTCGAACGATGGCGCCTTGGGGTCCCAGGTCGCCCAGAGCGAGCCGTAGAAGTTCTTGAACTGGGCAACCTCGGCGAGTCCCCACTGCTCCTTCGGGAGCGTTCCGCAGTAGGCCTCGGGGGAGTGCTGGAAGCCGGCACCCACGAGGCGTCCCGTGGTGTCGTAGGTCCAGGCGTGGAAGGGACAGGTGAAGATGAGGGCGTTGCCCTGGTCGTATCGGACGACCTTCATGCCGCGGTGCCGACAGGAGTTGAGGAAGGCGCGGATCTGATTGTCCTTCCTGTCGCGCACGACGATCACCTCTTCGGTGCCCATGCGGCTGATGACGAAGTCTCCCGGGTTGGGGATCTGGCTCTCGTGCCCGAGGAACAGCCAGCATCGCTGGAATATCTGCTCCATCTCCTGCTCGAAGATGTCCGGGTTGACGTAGAGCTCCCGGCTGACGGTGCCTCGCTCGGGGTCGATGAAGTCGCGGATCGAGCGGTCCCCGCGTGCTCGAATGATGGCCACCATGGCTGCCCTCCTTGCGAATCCAATCGTGCCTAGTTGTTCACAGTGCGAATCGTAATCATCTGCGGGCGAGTTGTCTACGGAGTAGGTAGGGGCGCTCTGGGACACCCTCACCCGCCGCGCAAGCGCGTCCACCTCTCCCCCGAGGAGAGGTGGGCCAGACAGGGCGCCCACGAGGGACGCCCCTACATCGGACACCCCCCGCACCGCCGCGAGGGCCCTCACCCGAGAGATTCCTCGGCTACGCCACCGACTGCGTCGGCGGCTGCGCTCGGAATGACAAACCCCGCCCCGCCGTGTGCCCTATCGAGCACCTGGATGCCAGCCTTCGCTGGCATGACGAGGGCTGCACCCCGCGTCTGGTTCACCCCCATCCCAGCCTTCCCCCGTCAAGGGGGAAGGGGCCAGGCACCCCCGCGCCACACTGCGTGTGCCCGCGGGCACCCTGGATTCCCGCCTTCGCGGGAATGACGAACGACGGAACCCCGAGAGGATTCCGCGCGCTAAAGCACGGGCTCCGCTGCGCTTCGCTCGGAATGACAAACCCACACCGCCACACCGCTGCCGAGGGCCCTCACCCGAGAGATTCCTCGGCTGCGCCACCGACTGCGTCGGCGGCTCCGCTCGGAATGACAAACCCACACCGCCTCAGCCCCATCACGTGCCCTGACGGGCACCCTGGATCCCCGCCTTCGCGGGAATGACGAACGTCGGGTGTGGAGTCCTGCGCAGACATGGGGTCTCAGTTGGCGGAATGCCTCCGGTTACGAGTGGACGGGAGGCGTTAAAAGGAGTAGTATTGGCCTGTTGAGAGTGGGCGCAGCCCACTCTCGCGCTTTCTCGGAACTGCCGATGCTGGAGGTAGAAGGGACGCATGAAGAGCGACTTTCTCATCGCCGTTACGCAGCTCGCGGCTGAGCGCAACCTGCCGCAGGACATGGTCGTCTCCGCGGTAGAGGCGGCGCTCGCCTCCGCATACCGCAAGGACGGCGCTTCCGGCGCACAGAGCAACATCCGCGTCCATCTCGACCCGAACACGGGCGAGGTGGAGGTCTTCCAGATACGGACGATCGTCGACGAAGTCACGAACGACCTTGCCGAGATCACGCTCGCCGAGGCGAAGCGCATCAGGAAGGGCCAGGTCCTCAGCGTCGGCGACATGATCGAGGAGCAGCTCTCCGCCCACGCGGCGGGACGCATCGCGGCGCAGACCGCGAAGCAGGTAGTGTTCCAGCGACTGCGCGAGGCCGAGCGCGAGCTGGTCTACGCCGAGTTCGCGGAGAAGAGCGGCGAGGTCTACACAGCCACGGTGCAGCGCGGCTTCGGCGGCGCGATAACGATGGACCTCAACGGAAGGGCGTCGGCCGTCCTGCCCCCGAGCGAGCAGTCGCCGCTCGAGCGTTACCGCCCCGGGATGAAGATGAAGGTGATCATCACGGAGGTCACGCGCACGCAGCGCGGGCCGGAGATTATCGTCTCCCGGACGCACCCGGACCTTCTCAAGCGCCTGTTCGAGATGGAGGTTCCGGAGATCTACAACGGCATCGTGGAGATACGCGGCATCGCGCGCGAGCCCGGCTCGCGCTCCAAGGTCGCGGTCTACGCGCGGCAGGACGGCGTCGACCCGGTCGGCGCGTGCGTCGGCCTGCGCGGCATCCGCATCCAGAACATCGTCAACGAGCTGCAGGGCGAGAAGATCGACGTCATCCAGTGGTCGCGCGACCTGTCGGTCTACATCTCGCACGCGCTCAGCCCCGCCCAGCCGCTGCGCGTCGACCTGAACGAGGCCGAGCAGGCGGCGATCATCGTGGTGCCGGACAGGCAGCTGTCGCTCGCCATCGGACGCGAGGGACAGAACGCCCGCCTCGCGGCCAAGCTGACGAACTGGAAGATAGACATCAAGAGCTCGACCGAGATCGAGATCGAGCGGATGCGCATCCAGATAGAGGGCACGGTCGCCGGACGCGAGACATTGGATGCAGAGCCGACGGAAGCCGTCGCTGTTGCTCCGGCAGAGGCGGACACGGAGGATGTGGCGGAGCGCGCCGCCGCGATCGCGGCGGAAGAGGCCGCCATCATGGCGGAGCTGGAAGCCGAAGCAGCCGTCCAGACCGAGGAGGTCGAGGAGGCCGCCGGCGGCCTGAGCGCGGAGGAGCTGCTCGCACTCGAATCGCTCGACCAGATCGACGAGGAGATCGAAGAGATCATCGTCGAAGAGGTCGAGGAAGACGTGATAGACGACGACATCTGGAAGGTGCCGGAGCCCATAGGCGGCGGCCCGACCATCCGGTTCGCCGAGGACATACTGGGCGCGCCCCAGGGCTCGCGACGCGGAGGAGGCCGACGGAGAGGCGGCGGCCCTCGCCGCGGCAATGCCAACCGCGGCCCACGGCGGCCGGGAGGTGCGGGAGGTCCAGGAGCGCCGGGAGGCTCTGCCGGGGGTGGCGACTTCCCGGGCTAGGCCCCGCACGGAGGACTCATATGCGTAACCGCCACATACCGCAGCGCTCCTGCGTTATCTGCGGCGTGAAGACCTCCAAGCGCGAGCTGGTCAGGATAGTGATGACACCGGAGCGTGAGTGCGCCGTGGACGACACGGGCAAACGCTCAGGACGCGGCGCGTACCTCTGCCGCCGGCCCGGATGCTGGGACGCAGCGCTCAAGGGAGGGCGTCTCGCCGCCGCTCTGCGCGGCAGGATCGAGCAGGGCGACCGTGAACGGCTCACGGCGTTCGCCGAGGGCATACGGACCGCTGCGGAGACCGCAGGAACCACGGCATAGGAGAGCAGATGGTCGAGGAACCACAGAGGTCGGCAACCGCCACCCGTCGAGTCACACTTCGCGCACTGCCCATAGGCGAGGCGATCGCCGTCGGGGTGCTTGCGGAGCGGATGCGCGTGGAACCCGTGCAGGTCATCAAGCAGCTGATGCGCGGCGGGGTTTTCGCGAGCATCAACCAGATCATCGACTTCGACACCGCAGCAGGCGTGGCCCGTGTGTTCGGGTACGCCGCGCGGAAGGTGGAGGACTCCGTCAGCGCCGCAGGCGGCGGCGTGGCGGAGGACGAGTCCGCCGACCTCGAAACCCGGCCCGCCGTCGTAACGGTGCTGGGTCACGTCGACCACGGCAAGACGACCCTGCTCGACGCCATCCGCCGGACGAACGTCGTCGCCAGGGAGGCGGGGGGCATCACGCAGCACATCGGCGCGTACCAGGTTGTGCACAACGGCACGCCGGTCACGTTCATAGACACGCCCGGCCACGAGGCGTTCACGGCGATGCGCGCACGGGGCGCGCAGGTGACGGACATCGCGGTGCTCGTCGTTGCCGCGGACGACGGCGTGATGCCGCAGACCGTGGAGGCGATCGACCACATCAAGGCGGCGGAAGTGCCGATCATCGTGGCCATCAACAAGATGGACAGCCCCAACGCCGACCCGGAGAAGGTGCGGCGCCAGCTTTCCGAGCACGAGTTCGTGGTCGAGAAGTGGGGCGGCGACGTGATCGACGTCGAGGTCTCGGCCAAGGCGGGCGACGGGATCCCCGACCTGCTGGAGAGCATCGAGCTCGTTGCCGAGGTCGCGGAGCTGAAGGCGAACCCGAAGCGCCCCGGCGTCGGCGTGGTCGTGGAGGCGGAGCTGGACCGGAACCGGGGCGTGCTGGCACGGATACTCGTGCAGACCGGCACGCTGCGCGTCGGCGACCACATCGTCGTCGGCTCGACGCGCGGGCGCGTGAAGGCGCTCGTCAACGCGGAGGGGAAGCGCACGCACAACGCGGGGCCGTCCATGCCGGTCGAGGTGCTGGGCCTCAGCGAACTGCCCGGCGCGGGGGACCGGCTGGTCGTGGTGCCGGACGAGAAGACCGCGCGTGCGACGGTCGCGGAGCGGCTGCGCCGCGAGGACCTGAACAAGGCGCGCGGCGCGACGCTGGAAGAGATGGGCGCGCGCATATCGTCCGGTCAGACGAAGGAGCTGCGGCTCATCCTGAAGACAGACGTGCAGGGCAGCATCGCAGCCGTCCGGCAGGCGCTGGAACGGCTGAGCACCCCGGAGACGCAGATACGCATCATCCACAGCGGCACAGGCGCGGTCACCGAGAGCGACGTGATGCTCGCGGTTGCGTCGGACGCCATCGTCATCGGCTTCAACGTCCGTCCGGATCAGGGCGCGCAACGCCTCGCCGACCAGGACAACGTGCAGATACGGCGCTACGACATCATCTACCGCCTCACGGAGGACGTGGAGAAGGCGCTGCACGGCCTGCTGGAACCGACGATCCAGGACGTGACCGAAGGCACGGCGGAGGTGCGCGCCGTCTTCTCGCTCGGGCGCAACCGGAAGAGCGCGGGCTGCTACGTGACAGACGGGAAGCTGACGCGAGGCGCGCGAGGGCGGGTCATCCGCGACGGCGAGACGGTCTTCGACGGCGCCATCGCCGGGCTGCGCCGGTTCAAGGACGACGTACGCGAGGTCGCGACCGGCTACGAGTGCGGCGTCTCACTCGAAGGGTTCAACGACTTCCAGGAAGGCGACATCATCGAGTCGCACCGCCAGCAGCGCGCCTGAGTCCAGGCTGCGCGCGGAATCGAGCGACCCATGACCCGCAGGACGGACCGTATCGCAGGGCTGCTGCAGAGCGAGATCGGCAGGCTGACCACCGGCCGGTTGAAGGACCCGAGGCTGTCGCGCCTCGTGACCCTCGCACACGTGAAGGTGAGCGCCGACCTCGGCCACGCCACCGTGGCAGTCACGGTCGCGGGGACACCGGACGACGCTCGCGAGGCGCTCGCCGGTCTGCGGTCGGCGTCGGGCTACATCAAGAGAGAACTGCACCAGCGGCTGAACCTGAAACGCACGCCTGAGCTGCACTTCGTGCGGGACACCGCCATCGAAGAGGGCGACCGCGTGCTGAGCCTGCTGGACGACATCAAGGAACAGGGATGAGCGGAACGACAACAAGGGTCGAGGCTGACGGCGCGTTCGTCATCAACAAGCCGAAGGCCATCACCTCGATGGACGTGGTGCGCGCCGTGCGGCGCATCACGCGCGTGAAGCGCGTGGGACACGCGGGCACGCTCGATCCGATAGCGGAGGGCGTGCTGCCCGTCTGCCTCGGGCAGGCGACGCGGTTCATGGACTACCTCGTCGACAGCGGCAAGACGTACGTCGGCGAGATCACGTTCGGCGCGGCGACGGATACGTACGACGCAGAAGGCGAAACGACGGCGACGGGCGACTACGCATCGCTCTCGCGGGAGCAGATCGAGGAGCAGCTCCAGCGTTTCTCCGGCATCGTGCTGCAACGTCCGCCTATGTACTCCGCCGTGAAGCACGAGGGCCAGCGCCTGTACGACCTCGCCCGCGCGGGGGTGGAAGTGGAGCGTCCCGAGCGCGAGGTGGTCGTCCACTCCCTGACGCTGCGGGAATGGGAGCCGCCGCGCGCCGTCGTGGAGGTCGACTGCGGCAAGGGGTTCTACATGCGGAGCCTCGCGCACGATCTAGGAGAGGCCGTGGGCTGTCCCGCGCACCTGAGCGCGCTGACGCGCACCCGCGTCGGGCCGTTCTCGCTGGAGGACGCGCTGACGATAGAGCAGCTGGAGGCGGAGGAGGACTGGGAGGGGTTGCTGGAGCCGCCGGACGCCGCGCTCAAGGAGACGCCTGCGCTCCTCGTGCCCTCGGTGGGCGAGCGTCACCTGCGGAACGGGCAGCCGGTCAACCTGCCGGGCTCCGCTCCGTACGCGAAGCACCTCGAACCCCGGCGGGCGTACTCGGAGGACGGGCGTTTCCTCGGCCTCGTCCGGTTCAACCGGGCGGAGAGCTCGTGGAAGCCGGAGAAGATCATGGCGAAACCGGTGCTCTCGCGCTACGCGCCGGAACCGTAGGCGATGCCCTGGGAGTACCGCGCCGTTCCGCTGTGGCCCCGGCTGGGGAATGACGCGGACGCCATGAACGATGCGGGAGACGTGACGGGCCTGCTGAACGCGCTCGGCGCGGACGGGTGGGAGCTGGTTGCGGTGGAGTGGTTGGAGGCGGCGGATGCTCCCGAGGGCAGGGTGCTCACGGGGTTCATGAAGCGTGCCGCTGGGTGACCCTCACCCGCCGCGCGAGCGCGTCGACCTCTCCCTCAGGAGAGGTGGGGACAGCCGAGGGGATTTCGCGCGCTAAAGCGCGGACTCCGCTGCGCTCCGCTCGAAATGACAACCCCCTCCCACCCCGCTGCAGGCTGCGAGGTTGCGCGCTGAAGCGCGGGCCTGCGCAGGAACGACGGAGACGGCGGGACGGCATATACTGGGCGTCTGTCCCTGAACGGAAGACGAGGACGTACGAGCACTTGGTCGAGACAGCCACGCCCGCCCATCCCGAGCCAGCGCGCTCGGAGAACCACGCGGCGCTGAAGATAGCGCTCGTCTCGCCGTACGACTTCGGAACGCCCGGGGGCGTGAACGACCACGTGAACAACCTCGCCCGCGAGCTGCGGACGAAAGGGCACGCCGTCACGGTCATCGGGCCGCTCGCGAACTCCAGGGAGCGCAAGCTGGAGCCGGGGTTCATCCCGATGGGGAGGCCCGTCCCCGTGCCGAGCGGCGGCGCGGTCGCCCGCATCACGTTCTCCGTGTGGCTGGAGCCGAACGTCCGGAGGCTGCTGCGCCGCGAGCGGTTCGACATCGTGCACCTGCACGAGCCGATGACCCCGGCGCTGCCGTTCGCGTTCCTCCACAACTCGACCTCGGTGAACGTCGGGACGTTCCACACGTTCAACGGGTCAAGGTTCTACCGGGCGTGGCGGTACCTGAGCCGCCGGTGGTTCCGCAAGCTGGACGGGCGCATCGCAGTCTCCAAGCCGGCGATGGACTTCGTGAGCAAGTTCTACCCCGGCGAGTACGAGATCATCCCGAACGGCGTGGACATCGAGCGGTTCGAGAGCGCCAGGCCGATAGAGCGTTTCAACGACGGCAAGCTCAACATCCTCTTCCTCGGCAGGCTGGAGCGTCGCAAGGGGCTGAAGTACCTCGTGATGGCGTACAGCAGGCTGAAGTGGCGCTACCCGAACATCCGGCTCATCATCGCGGGCGGCGGCAACCCGGGCGAGGAGGTGCTGTCGCTCATCGGCGAGAGCAACCTGGAGGACGTCGAG
The DNA here is from genome assembly GCA_965116305.1 of Dehalococcoidia bacterium. GTDB lineage: Bacteria > Chloroflexota > Dehalococcoidia > Lucifugimonadales > Australimonadaceae > Bin16. Next base: position 2,096,941 of record OZ220673.1, read on the forward strand.
TTCACCGGCCTTGCCGCGTACGAGGACGTGCCCCGCTACTACCAGTCCGCCGACATCTACTGCGCGCCGAACACCGGGCGCGAAAGCTTCGGCATCGTGCTGCTGGAGGCGATGGCTGCGGGCAAGCCCATCGCGGCGTCGCGCATCGACGGGTTCAGCCGGGTGCTCTCGAACGGCGTCGAGGGGCTGTTGGTGAAACCGAAGGACGACGCGGCGCTCGCCAACGCGCTCGAACGGCTCATCGTCGACGAGCAGCTGCGCAAGGAGATGGGCGCGCGAGGCCGCATCACGGTCGAGCAGTACCGGTGGGAGCGGGTCGCGGACCGCGTGCTCGCGCACTACCGCTCGCTGCTGTGGCGCAGGGCGCAGCGAGAGAAGGCCGGATGAGGTCGCTCGCCCCCAGACTGCGCGCGCGGGAGATGGCCGAGCGCTACTTCGCGCACCCCATCGCGCGCGTGCTCATCGCGCTCAAGGTGTCGCCGGACCTGCTGACGCTCGCCGGGTTCGGCGTCGCGGTGGTTGCGGCGTGGCTGCTCGCGGAAGGGGAGCTGCTGATCGGGGGCATCGTGATGCTCGCGGGAGCGGCGATGGACATGCTGGACGGCTCGGTCGCTCGGTTGTCCGGGAAGGCGTCGACGTTCGGGGCGTTCTTCGACTCGGTGATGGACCGTCTCGGCGAGGCGGCGGTGCTGTTCGGGCTCGCGGTCTACTACATGCGCGACGCGGACGCGCTGGGCGTGTATCTGGCGTTCGGGGCGCTGACGGCGTCGCTCATGGTGAGCTACCTCCGGGCGCGCGCGGAGGGGCTGAACGTTCCGGGAGACGTGGGGTTCCTCGGCAGGCCGGAGCGGGTGGTCGTGCTCGGCGTGGCGTTGCTCGTGGGGTATCCGGCGTGGGGGCTGGGGATCATCGCCGTCGTCGGCGCGCTCACGGTGCTGCAGCGGGCCTGGCACGTGCGTCGGGCGACGCGCGGTTAGGGGCGCGCCGGCTGCGGGCCGCGTACGAACGAGAAGGTGAGCGTCCAGATGCCGGTGGCGTGGACGGTGACGGTCTGCCTGCCGCGTTCGACGTTGTTGCCGTCCTCCAGCGGACCGACCCTGATGGTGCGGGTGTGGGACGGCTGGGTAGGATCGTTCGGGCCTCCCAGGCTGGCGACGGGGTTGGTGTTGGCGTTGTCCGTGGAGTAGTCCATGACGACCCAGGGGTTGCTGCCTTCGCCGATCGTGATCTTGAAGTCAGCAGGAGTGGTGGTGAAGTTCGTACACTTTTGACCCGCCGGCACGGTCGAGGAGCACTCGAAGTTCTCGCGCAGGCGGACGGAAAGCTGCCAGGTGCCGGCGTCCAGGCTGATGTTGGAGAAGGTGCAGCCGTCCGCGTCCGCGCAGTCCGGGTCCGTGTGCCTGTACAGCTCGTAGGGCCTGGGGGTCGGGGTCGGCCTGGGGGCCGAGAAGGGCGGCCAGTTCTGGTCGTGCGAGTTGTCGCCCCAGCAGACGGGGGTGCTGTCGGGTCGGATGCCGCAGGTGTGGGCGACGCCGGAGTAGATGTTGGCGAGCACCTCGTCGCGCGGCGCAGCGGTCTGTCCGTTGCTGTTGTTGCCCCAGCACATGGGCGTGCCGTCCAGGCGGAGCGCGCAGGTGTAGCGCTCGCCGGCGCTCATCATGCTGAAGGCCTCGCCCTCCGGAGGCGTCGACTGGCGGTAGTTGTTGCGCCCCCAGCAGACGGGTGTGCCGTCCTCCCGCAGCCCGCAGGCGTGCGCGCCGCCCGTGGTAAGCGAGACGAGCTGCTCGTCCTGCGGCGCAGGCATCGTCCAGCGGTTGGTGTCGCCCCAGCAGACGGGCGAGCCGTCGGTCCGGAGTCCGCACGAGAACCGGAACCCGGCGCTGATGGCCTTGAGCGTCAGGCCGCTCGGCGGGAACGACTGTCCCTCCGAGTTGTCGCCCCAGCACTCGGGGGAACCGTCGGGCAGGAGCGCGCAGTTGTGGTCGAACCCCGCGCTGATGGTGGTGAAGACCGCGCGGGGCGGAGAGAGGATCTCCTCGGTCAGGTTCGAGGTGCGCGACTCCGATTGGGGGTAGGACGCGGAGAACGACCAGTACATCCGGTTCAGCGACGGCGGGTCACTCTGAAGCGTGATGCGGACCACGCGTCCGTTATCGCCAGCCGCGATGTACTCCACGCTGAAGTCGTGGCTGCCGAGTGTGCCGGTGTTAACCGTCCAACTCGGCGATCCCGTGTAGTCCGTATCCAGATCAAGGACGGTCAGGGTGAAGTTGTGCGCCCCCAGCTCGTTGTTGTTGTAGACGGGACGTACGGAGAGGGAGAACGTGAGCCTGCCTGCTCCGTCGCCGGTCAGGTTGCCGGGCACCGCGAACATGATTGACTGTCCGTTGGTCCGGAGCTCTCCGGTGGACGTGCCGACGGTCGTGGCCAGTGCGCGCCTGGACGTGATGGTGTAGGTCTGGCTGCCCAGTCCTGCCGCGCCCCAGCAGACCGCGATGCCGTTCTCCTGCAGGCCGCAGTTGTGGTTGTAGGAGGTGCTGAGCGAGGCGAGGCGGATGTTCGGCGGCGGTGACGCCTGGCGGTGGTCGTTGCCGCCCCAGCAGAGCACGGCGCCGTTCGGGCGGAGCCCGCAGGTATGCGTGCTGCCCCCGTGCATGCTCACGAAAGTGTCGAATGGTATGGGGGTGGGGGTCGGTGAGGGCCCGGGCGTCGGCGTCGGAGTGTCCTTCGGGGGGAAGGGGGTGAAGCCCGGGATCGGCGCGCCGCTGTACGGCGTTGCGGTAGGCATGGGCGTGGGCGTTGGGGTTGGAGTGGGCGTCGGCGTGAGCGTCGGCGTAGGAGTCGGGGTGAGCGTTGCCGTCGCGGTGGGCGTCGGGGTTACCGTTGCCGTGGGCGTCGGCGTGGGGGTGAACGTGGGGGTAGCCGTCGCGGTGGGAGTCGACGTCGGCGTGGGCGCCGCGGTGGGGGTGGCGGTAGGCGTGGCGGTGGCGGTAGGCGTCGGGGTGTCCCGCGCGACGACAACGGGCGCGACCGTCTGCTCAGGACCGGCGCACGCGCCGACCAGCGCCGGCGCGGCGATGAGAGCCAGGGCGCACAGGAAGATGAGGTTCTCTCTGAACAGACGCATAGACACTCGCCGGGTTATCGTATCTCATGCGGCGATCGTTTCCTCGTAGTTAGGGCTGCGTGGTACGCCGTATCCGTCGCGCGGCGCGTTCGCCCTCACCCGCCGCGACAAGCGCGTCGACCTCTCCCAGGGGGAGAGGTGAACAGGCAGGGCGCCCACAAGGGGTGCCCCTACACCAGGCGAGGTTGCGCGCTGAAGCGCGGGCCTCTGCGGGATGGTTCGACAGGCTCACCATGAGCGGGCTATCCCCGAGAGGATTCTGCGCGCTAAAGCGCGAGACTCCGCTGCGCTCCGCTCGGAATGACAACACCCACCTCCCCGCCGGTTCACCCTCACCCGCCACGTTGTGGCGACCTCTCCCCTAGAGGGCGAGGTGAGCGATGGGCGCCCACGAGGGACGCCCCTACACCAGGCGGGGTTGCGCGCTGAAGCGCGGGCCTCTGCGGGGACGGACTTGCGCGTCCGCTTCGCGGCGCGTCGTGCGCTGCCCGCGCACGTGTGGCCGACGGCCACCTAGGATTCCAGCCGGTGGCGCGCTGAAGCGCGGGAATGACGGAATCGGGCTGCGCCCGGTTGTGTCTCTTGCGATGCGGCCTTAGCCTTGCCGCATGGGCGTCCTCACTCCACGCGGGAAGCCGTTCTACGGATGGACGGTCGCCGGCGTTCTCTGCGTGTTCGGAGCCGTGGGAGTCGGTCTTGCGGGCGCGAACTTCGCGCTGTTCATCGTGCCGATGACCGAGGAGTTGGGGTGGAGTTCGTCCACGTTCGGCTGGGCGTTCTTCCTCCGGTTCCTGATGATCCTCGCAGCCGGGCCGCTCATCGGGCGGCTCATCGACCTGCGCGGACCGCGGCTGCCGGTCGTCGGCGCGGTGCTCGTTGCGGGAGCGGCGGTGCTGTGGCTGTCGCGTATCGCGGCGGTGTGGGAGCTGGCGCTGGCGTTCATGCTCATCGGCATCGTGGGCATGGGGCGCGCGAACGATCTGCAGGCGGGCGCGCCGATAGCCAAGTGGTTCGTTCGTCGGCGCGGGCTGGCGATGGGGATCGCGCTCGCGGGCACGCCGCTGGGGGTCGCCGTCTACTACCCGGTCACGCAGGCGCTCATCGACGGCATCGGCTGGCGGGGAGCGCTGACGGCGCTCGCGGTCTCCGGCATGGCGATAGCCGTGCCGCTCGCGTTGCTGCTGCGACGCCAGCCGGAGGACGCGGGTCTGCTCCCGGACGGCGACACGCCCTCATCCGGCGAAGCCAGGGCGTCTGCGCGGGCGGCGTCGGACCAGGAGCGGTCGCTCACGCGGCGCGAGGCGATGCGCACCCGCCGCTTCTGGCTGATGCTGGCGGGCTTCACGGCGATGACGTACGGCCTCTCGACGCTCACCATCTACCGCGTGCCGCACTTCGTCGAGCGCGGCCTCGACCCCACGCTCGTAGCCGCGGCCATCTCCGTCGACGCGGTCATCGCCGTCATCGCGAGCGTGCTGCTCGGCAGGGTGCTGGACCGCGCTCCGCTGCGCATCGTGCTGCTGGGCGGCATCGCGGTCGGTTCCCTGTGCGCGGTGGGACTGCTGCTCGCGGGGAGCGTCTTCTGGCTGTTCGCGGCGAACATCTTCTACGCGCTCGGTTTCCAGAGCACGCACGTCGCGCAGAGCGTGATGTGGGCGAACCAGTTCGGCAGGCGGCACCAGGGCGACCTGCGTGGGTTCACGATCCCGGTAACGGTGGGCGTGGGCGCGCTGGCGTTCCCGGTGACGGGGTACCTGCGGGACGTCGCAGGCGAGTACACGCCCGCATGGTTCGTTTCGATAGGGGCGCTGGCAGTTGCGGGGGCGTTGCTGCTGGCGGTGCGTCCGGCGGGGCGGCGCGGGGCGTAGCGGCCGGGAGGCCCTCACCCCCGCGCTGAAGCGCGTTCCCCTCTCCCAGGGGGCGAGGGGGGCGAAGGGCGCCCACAAGGGACGCCCCTACACCAGGCGGGGTTCCTGCCTACGCAGGAACGACGGGGTACACCCGAGAGGATTCCGCGCGCTGAAGCGCGAGACTCCGCTGGGCTCCGCTCGGAATGACAACCCCACTCCCATCAGCCGCACCGTGTGCCCTGCCCGGGCACGCTGGATTCCCGCCGGTGCGGGAATGACGAGATATGCCCGCGTGGTCAGGGGTCTCTGATAGCCTGTAGAGCGGTATGTTCGACACGCTGACGGACAAGCTGACGGCGGTGTTCAACCGCGTCGGCAGCAAGGGACGGCTCACCGACGAGGACATCGACGAGGCGTTGCGCGAGGTGCGCCTCGCGCTGCTGGAGGCGGACGTCAACTTCCGGGTGGCACGCGACTTCACGGCGAAGGTGAAGGAGCGAGCGACCGGCAGCGACGTGCTCCGTGGCATCTCTCCGGGTCAGCAGGTCGTCAAACTGGTGCACGACCAGCTCGTCGAACTGCTCGGCGAGGGCAACCACACGCTCACTCCCGGCCCGTCGCTGCCCGCCACGCTCATGCTGGTGGGACTGCAGGGCTCCGGCAAGACGACGGCCGCCGCGAAACTCGCGCTGCTGCTGCGCAAGCGCGAGGAGCGCTCGCTGCTCATCGCGGGGGACCTGCGGCGCCCGGCGGCGATGGACCAACTGGAGGCGCTCGGCAGGCAGCTGGATATCCCCGTCTACCGCGAGAACGCCGACCCCGACGCCGCCCCACGTGTCGTGCAGAACGGCGTCAAGCGCGCCCGCGAGATGGGCGTGAAGTGGGCCATCGTCGACACGGGCGGGCGCATCCACGCGGACGATGAGCTCATGGCGGAGCTGGAGGAGATGCGGCGCATCCTCGAACCGGCCGAAGTGCTCATGGTGCTCGACGCCATGACCGGCCAGGACGCGGTGAACGCAGCCGCCCAGTTCAACGAGCGCATCGCACTCACCGGGCTCATTCTCTCCAAGCTCGACGGCGACGCACGAGGCGGCGCCGCGCTGTCGGCCACGCACGTCACGGGCGTGCCGGTGAAGTTCGCCGGTACGGGCGAGAAGCCCGATGCTCTCGAACCGTTCCACCCGGAGCGGATGGCGTCCCGCATCCTCGGCATGGGCGACATCGTCAGCCTCGTCGAGCGCGTCCAGGAGCAGACGACGGAGGAGCAGGCGGCGGAGCTCGAGCGCAAGATGCGCCGGGCCGAACTCGACCTGAACGACTTCCTCGATCAGCTGCGGCAGTTGCAGCGCATGGGGCCGTTGTCGTCGATCCTCGAGATGATCCCCGGCGCTCGCGGGATGGGGGCGAAACTCCCCACTGGCCCCGAGGGCGAGCAGCGGCTGCGGCGCACCGAGGCGGTGATCTCGTCGATGACGATGTGGGAGCGCCGTCACCCGGAGCGCATCAACGGGAGCCGCCGGAAGCGCATCGCGAACGGCAGCGGGACGACGCCCGCCGACGTGAACCAGCTGCTCGCCCAGTTCCAGCAGATGCGCAAGATGATGAAGCAGCTTGCGTCCGGCAAGAAGCGGAACCTCCGGGGTCTGGGGTTGCCGGGGTTCTAGGTGGCGGACTCGCGGGCGATGCGGTCCTGGCGGATGCGGGAGAAGAGGTAGGTGACGGCGAGGCCGCGCCAGGGTTTCCAGCGCTCTTCAGCGAAGTCTTCCAATTCCTGCTCGGTGAGGCGTTTGCCCCCGAAGTAGTGGTCGCCGACGACGCGTTGCAGGGCGAGGTCGCCCGCGGGGAGCGCGTCGACGCGTCCTAGTGCGCGCATGAGCGTCCACTGCGCGGTCCAACGTCCTACGCCCCGGATGCCGCTCAGCGCAGCGATGGCTTCCTCGTCGCTCAATGGGGCGAGCGTTGCGTGGTCGAGGTCGCCCCTGAGCGCCATCTCGGCGATGCCGAGCACATACTCGGCCTTGCGGGCGCTGAGCTTGCGTTCGCGCAGGGCGTCGTGGCCCGCTTCCAGCAGGGTCTGCGGTCGCGGGAAGGCGTGGATGACGTGCCCGTCGATGCGCACCTCGGAGCCGTACTCGGTCACTAGTCCGTCGCGTATCACGCGAGCCACGATCCCGGAGACCTGCTGTCCGACGACGGCGTGCACCAGCGCTTCCCACACGGTTTCCGTACGGGTATGGCGCAGGCCGCGCAGTTCGCCGACGGCGCCTGAGAGGACGGGGTCGTTCGCAAGCATCTCGTAGAAGCCGTCCATGGGGACGTCGAGGCCGAGCAGCCATGCGACCCACTCCGCCGCAGCGTCGAGCGCCTGCGTCGAGCCGCCGTTCGGGAGCGAGACCTCGATGCCGTCGTCGACGGGGCGCGCCGCCACGCCAGTGGGCTCGCCGTCCAGCCAGAGCGCACGGTAGTAGACGCCGTCCACGAGGAGGTCGGAGCCGGCCTTGCCTCGGTAGTTGGTCTGGTGCGCGGCGGTGAGCGCGAAGTCGAACGGCTGCGGAGCAGGGATGATCTTCGTGGCAGCGGGCATCGTCAGTTCCGCACGAGCCCGCCCGGCTGGCAGGCGCGGCACCAACTCGTGATCTTCTGGTTGGGGCCGATCTCGGAGATGGGCGCGCCGCAGCGGGGGCAGGGGTCGCCGCCCTTGCGGTGCACCTTCAGGAAGTCGCGCACCTTCACGTGGATCCTCGGGGGCATGCGCTCCCGCACCACCTCGGTCGCCTCGTTCAGCACCTTCGGGATGGCGTCATACAGGCTGTGGAGTTCATCGTCGGAGAGCGAGCGGCGTTTGCGGAAGGGCGAGACGCCCGCCTCCCAGAGTATCTCGTCGACGTAGGCGTTCCCGATGCCGGCGACGACCTTGCCCCGCGCGATAACGCCCTTGATCTCGCCGGTGAAGGGACGCAGGCGCTCGACGAAGTCCTCGAACGTGGCATCGGGATCGAGGGCGTCGGGTCCCTGCTCCTGCAGCCGGCGTATCTCGCCGAGCTGGGCGGTCGTCACGTAGTTGATGCGTCCCATCGACTTGTCGTCGAGGTAGCGGAGGTCCATGTCCTCGGTGCCGAGCATGAAGAACATGCGCTTCGACGGCTTCGTGGAGGGTTCGGTGTACTGGAAGCGCCCGGTGAGCATGAGGTTGGCGACGAGGACGCGGTCATCGCTCAGCGGGAAGAGGAGGTCCTTGCCCTTGCGGAGGATGTTGCCGAACGTGCGGCCGACCACGTCCGAGAGGAAGTCGTCCGCGGCGAGCGAGCGTACGATCCACGGCTTGGGCGCCTCGGCGCGGACGATCTCGCGACCCGCGATGCGTTCGTTGAGGAAATCGCGTATGACTTCGAGGTCGGGTATCTCAGGCACGGCGGGAGTATAGCAATGTGCGGGTGGACGGTTGGGCGGGATGCACTCTAGGATTGATGCGCTCCGATGAATGCACCCCGTCCGGAACGAGTACCCATACCTCCAGCCGCCGAAGTTCTCGGCGAGGCGGTCGCGCTGTACGGGCGCAACGCGTCCATGTTCATCACGGTTGGGATTGTCGGAGCGTTGGTGGGGAACCTCGCCGGCCTGCTGCTGTCGCCGTCCGGGTTCGTGGCGGCGCTCGTCTGGAGCCAGATCATCGCCGCGCTGATCACCGGGTTCCAGGCGCCGGTGTGGCTGTTCGCGGTGCTCGCCCGCAGAGGCGACCCGCTCACCAGCGGCGCGGCGTTGTACGGGGTCGTCACGCTCCTGCCGAGGTTCTTCAGTGTGGGGTTGGTGCTCGGCGTCGGGGGCGGACTGCTGCTGCTCATCTCGTACTACTTCCCGGCATTCGCGCTTCCGGCACTCCCGATCCTGATCTACTTCGCGGTGCGCTTCTCGCTCTCAGGGCCGGCCATCGTGCTGGAGCGCCGCACTCCCCTGCAGGCGCTCATACGCAGCTGGCAGGTCGTGGAAGGCAACTGGTGGCGCACCTTCCTCGTTCAGTTGCCCGTGCTGCTGTTCGCGATCATCCTGGTGGCGGCGAGCGGCGCAGCGTCATCGGCGGTGGAGAGCGCGTTGCGGTCGCGGGCGCTGTCGCGCTGGGCGTGAGCGCGCCGCTCGTGGCGCTGGTGGAGACGGCGCTGTTCGAGGAGTACAGCGGAGAGCAGCCGCGTGAGATAGAGGAGGGGGCGGAGGAGTAGGGGGGGTCACCCTCACCCGCCGCGCTGTGCGTGGCGACCTCTCCCAGAGGGCGAGGTGGGCTGCGAGAATCCTACTCTCCGCGCGCGCTGAAGCGCGGGAACGACGGAGGCTGCGCCCCGCGTTGGGGCGCCCTCACCCGCCACGCTGTCGCGCGGCGACCTCTCCCAGAGGGCGAGGTGGGCTGCCACCTCCGCTCAACCCCACCACCGCGTGCGCTGCCCGCGCACCCTGGATTCCCGCCGGTGCGGGAATGACGAAGTCTACTCGAGGAAGTCGCGGAGCTGGCGGGAGCGGCTGGGGTGGCGGAGTTTGCGGAGCGCCTTCGCCTCGATCTGGCGGATGCGCTCGCGGGTGACGCCGAAATCGCGTCCGACCTCCTCCAGCGTGCGGCTGCGTCCGTCGTCGATGCCGAACCGGAGTTGCAGCACCCGGCGCTCGCGCTCGCTCAGCGTTCCGAGCGCGCGGGCGACCTCCTCGCGGCGCAGCTGGGCCGTCGCGGCCTCCGGCGGAGCGGGAGCGTTGCGGTCCTCGATGAAGTCGCCGAGGTGGGAGTCCTCCTCCTCGCCGATGGGCGTTTCGAGCGAGACGGGCTCCTGCGCGACCTTGAGGATCTCGCGGACGCGCTCGGGCGGGACCTCCATGCCTTCCGCGATCTCCTGCGTCGTCGGCTCGCGCCCGTACTCCTGCACGAGGCGGCGGCTGACGCGCATGAGCTTGTTGATGGTCTCGACCATGTGGACGGGGACGCGGATCGTGCGGGCCTGGTCGGCGATGGCGCGGGTGATGGCCTGCCGTATCCACCAGGTGGCGTAGGTGGAGAACTTGTAGCCCTTGCGGTAGTCGAACTTCTCGACCGCGCGGATGAGGCCGATGTTCCCCTCCTGGATGAGGTCGAGCAGGGACATGCCGCGACCTATGTACTTCTTGGCGACGCTCACCACGAGGCGGAGGTTCGCTTCCGCGAGGTGGCGCTGCGCCTTGATGCCGAGCTCTTCCACGTCCTGAAAGTGCCGGTGGAGGACGAACTCGTGGCTCTCGAGGTTCTGCCCGATGTCCGCGTCCTCGATGATCTCCGGGAGGTCGGCGACGGCGACGTCCGCGCCGACGATGTCGAGGATGTCGTCCGGGAGCACGTGGCTGTTGAGCGCCAGTTGGACGATCTGCTGGCCGAGCTCGGGGGGCTCCATCTCGTAACGCGGGGCCAGGGTCTCGAGCATCTCCAGGTTCAACTCGCCGTCCACGTTCGCGCGCAGCTTCTCGTTGTGGAGGAGTTCGCCGAGCGTTATCTCTTCCTCGATGGCGAGGAACTCGGTGATGTTGTCGAGCAGTTCCCGCTGGTCGTGGAGGCGGCGCAGCAGCAGTTTCGCGACGTCGGTGTCCCTCGGGGTGCGCCCGGTCTCCGCGCGCAGGTCGTTGACGGCCTTCTCCACGTGCTTGTAGGAGGCGCGCTGGAGAGCGAGGCGGCGTTCGTCCGCAGCCGTCAGGAGCGTCACGCGTCCGATCTCGCGGAGGTACATGCGGACGGGGTCGTCGATGACGTCCCCCTCCATGTCGTCCTGTTGGGCGTCCGAGACGGCTTCCTTCGCCTCTTCCTCGGTGGCCTTGATGTCGTCCGGGTTCGGCTCGTCGGTGGCGGGGTCAGCCGCGATAGCGGCGACCGCGACGGCGGATGCGTAGGGGGCGGTGACGTCCACGGTCTCCACGCCGTTCCCGGCCCCGTTCAAAGGAGCGGCGCCGTTGGTTTCGGGGGCCTCGGGGTTCGTCGCGACCGCGGGTGCGGCGCCGTTCGTGGCGGTTGCGGTCTCCTCCGCCGGGGGGACCTGCTCTTCGGCGGCGGCCTTCGCGCGGGTGCGGGGCTTCGCTGCCGTCTTCGGGGCGGTCTTGACGGTAGCCTTCGCGGCGGTCTTCGCCACGGGGGCCTTCGCCCGGCTCTTCACGGCGACGCCATTCGTCTCCGCGGCGTCCTCGCTATCGGTAGTGACGGGTTTCTGCCTGGTCGCCAATGCTTCCTCCTCAGATAGGGGAGAGGTTGTTCTGCTGCAGGCGGGTCAGTCGACCCCTTTCGTGAAGAGATCCCTGAGCCGTTCGTTGATCTCCAGGGCTTGCCGTTGAACAGCTTGCACGTACTCAGGATCTGCAGGGGCATCGCCGACGACGTCTGAGGAGAACGCTGCCGCCTCTTGTGCTTTCAAGTTACGGAGGCGCCTCTCCTCGAGCCTCCGCAAACAGCCGGTCCATTCCTCGTTGCGCTGCTTTCGATCGGCGGGAGGAAGCGCCTCCAGCGAGTGCCTGACGAGTCGGTCGGCAAGTTGGCCGTCGAGCTGCGCTATCGCACCTTCCATCGTACCAGCATCCCTGAGGGCGAACAATACGGCCCGGTTCTCAGGTCGGACGAATGTGTCGGGGTCGACCTCATTGACCTGCGCCAGAAACTCGGGGTCCTGCGCGAGCAGGGCGAGCACGCGCTCCTCCAGCGGGTCGTGCTCCGCGACAGTGAGCACGGACTCCAACTCCCGGTTCCCGGCTTCCGGCGCGGGCCGCCGGGCGCGTTGCCGGCTCTGCAGGGGACCCTGCAGACGCCCCACGGCGGCTTCCAGCGTGGCGACAGGGACGCCGACTATCTCCGCCAGCCTGCTGAAGTAGCGCTCTTGGTCCGCCCAGTTCGGCACGGCAAACACGACGGGGAGCAGGCGCTCCACCAACGCCGACTTCCCCTGCGCGGAGCCCATGTCCAGCCGCGACGCCTCGGCCTTGATCAGGAACTCGACCGCCGGGACCGCGTCCGCCAGCAGGCGCTGCCACTGCGTGGGGTCGTTTCGGATCAGCTCGTCCGGGTCTTTCCCCTCGGTGATGAGCGCGATGCGGAGCGAGGAGATGTCGTCCGGACGGTTCAGCACCTCGGTGCGCCTGCGGCCCGCCGCGACGCTGCCGACGAGTTCCCACGTCGTGCGGAGCGACTGGAGCATCGCCTCCTGTCCCGCGGCGTCGGCGTCGAGCGCGAGCACGATGCGCTGCGCGCGCGCCTTGAGGAGCGCGACCTGCGTCTCCGTCAGGGCGGTGCCCATGGACGCGACGACGTTGCGGTAGCCGTGCTCGTGCGCGGCGATGACGTCCATGTAGCCTTCGACGACGACGGCCTCGCCCTCCGCGCCGATGGCCTCGCGGGCGCGGTCGAGCGCGTAGAGCATGCGGCCCTTGTCGAAGACCGAGGTCTGCGGGGTGTTGATGTACTTGGGGTCGGAGCCGTCCAGCGAACGGCCGGCGAACCCCGCGATGCGCCCGTCCACGTCGCGCAGCGGGAACATGAGCCGTCCGCGGAACATGTCCCGGGACGCCGAGCCGTCGTCGCCGCGCAGGACGAGCCCCGAGCGGAGGAGTAGGTCGTCGTTGAAGCCGAGCGCGCCGAGGCTGCGCAGAAGTTCGCCGCCGGTGGAGGGCGCGTAGCCGATGCCGAAGCGCGCGGCGGCGTCCTCACCGATATGCCGTCCCTCCACGTAGGCGCGCGCCTGCGCTCCGCGTTCGGCGATGAACGATTGTTTGAAGAACTGCTGCGCGGCGTCGTTGAGCCCGTAGAGCGGATCGTCGTCGTCGCGCTGCCGCCGCTCCTCGATGCGCACGCCGGCCTGCGCTGCGAGGAGGCGCATCGCGCCGGTGAAGTCGGTGTTCTCCGTCCGCATGACGAACGAGAACATGTCGCCGCCGGTCGCGCATCCGCCGAAGCAGCGCCAGTTCTGGGTGTCGGGGAAGACGACGAACGAGGGGGTGCGCTCCTGGTGGAAGGGACAGCGCGCGTGGTAGTTCTTGCCGGTGCGCTTCAGATCCGGGACGTAGCCGGAGACGACATCGACGATGTCGAGGCGTGCCCGGATGTCGTCTACAGTGCTCATACTCCCCTACTGGATTCTACGTCGCGGAAGCCTGAGAGGTTGCACCGATTCCGGCCGACTATGCGCGCAGGAACCAGTAGCGTAACCTGCCCGCAAGAGATTCCCGCCTTCGCGGGAATGACGAGAGAAGAGCATCACGAACCCGAAGCCCCAGCGCCGCATCTTCTACGGCTGGTACATCCTCGGCGTCATCCTGCTGACGGGACTGTTCGCAGGCCCCACGAGCCAAGTCTTCATCGGCGTGCTCGTCCGGCCCATCAGCGAGGACACGGGGTGGAGCGCCACGTCCATCGCCGGCGCCGTGACGGTCGGCGGCATACTCTCGGGGATCGGCGCTCCGTTCGTGGGGCTGCTCGCCGACCGCTACAGCCCGCGCGTGCTGATGACGCTCGGCGTCGTGCTGATGGCCTCCACGTTCTTCCTCATCGCGGCCGCGCCCGCGGTGTGGGTGCTGGTGGTCGGCTACGCGACCGCGCGAGGCATCGCTCAGAACCTGATCGCTGGGGTGGTCCCGCGCGTGGTCGTGGTGAACTGGTTCCGCCGGATGCGCGGACGCGCCATCGGGCTCGTGGGCACCGCCCACCCGATAGGGACGTTCGTGCTGGGCCCTGCCGCGCTCCTCATCATCAGCGCGGGGCTGGGTTGGCGGGGGGTGTGGGTCATCCTCGGCATCGCGGTCATCGTCTTCCTCGTGCTGCCGAACGCGCTCGTCATCCGCCGGACGCCGGAAGAGATGGGGCTGCTGCCGGACGGCGATGAAGTCACAGAGAGCGGCGGACAGGCTGCGATAGAAGCGAGCGCGCGGGAGGCGGAGGAGTCGTGGACGCTCCGCGAGGCGATCCGCACGCCGTCGTTCGTCCTCATCATCCTGTCCATCGTGCTGACGAACTACGGCGGGGGCGGCCTGCCGTTCCACATGCCGCAGATCTACGCGGACCAGGGGCTCAGGGAGGCGATAGGAGTCGCCGCGGTGAGCATGTTCGCCATCTCCGGCGCGTTCGCCAACACGCTCTGGGGATTCCTGGCAGAGCGCATCTCGGAGCGGCTCCTGGGCGTCTTCACGATGCTCATGGGCACGGCGCTCGCGCTGGGCTTCCAGTTCGTCTCGAACCCCGTCATCGCTGTCGGGTACGGCATCCTGCTCGGTATCGCGGCGCGCGGCGAGGGCTCCATCCTCATGATTCTCATCGCGAACTACTACGGCAGGCGCTCCTACGGCGCGATCTCCGGCCTCGTGCAGACCGCGCTGCTCGGCGGCCTTGCGCTCGGCCCGCTGATCATGTCGGTGATCAGGGAGTCCACGGGGTCGTACGACGCCGTTTTCTACTCCGCTGCCGTAACATTCACCATCGCAGCCGTGCTGCTGGCGCTGGCCGTGAAGCCGAAGCGACCGCAGCGCGCGCCCACCGCCGCAATCAACGCAGGAGGACACCCGCAGCCATGACGACATCCACGGAGATCGAGGCGCTGAAGCGCCAGGTAGCGGACAGCTCGCACGTGCTCGACCACCAGGGGCTGGTGGACTTCCACGGCCACGTCAGCGCGCGCGTGCCGGGCACGAACGTGCTCTACATCAAACCTGTACTGCGCCCGCACAACCAGATCCGCGCGGAGGACATCATCGCGGTCGACATCGACGCCTACCTCGAAGGCGGCGACTCCCAGTGGAACCCGAGCGACCAGCGCGGACGGACGATAACCGAGCCGGTGCCGCCGCGCGAAACGGCGCTGCACGCGGCCATCATGCGGGCGAGGTCGGACGTGAACTCGGTCGTCCACACGCACCAGCTGGTGGCGACTTCCATAGGCGCAGGGAACGTTCCCATCAGGGCGCTTCAGAACCAGGGCATCCCTTTCGCGCCGGAGACCCCCATCTACCACAGGCCGGACCTCATCACGACGACCGCACTGGGGGAGGAGGTCGCCGAGACGCTGGGCGACCGGACCGCGGCGCTGCTCCGGGGGCACGGAGTCGTCGTCGTGGGCGAGTCGATGGACCACTCGGTGTCGAATACGATCTACCTCGAACGCGCCGCTATCACCCAGGTCATCGCGACGATCGTGGGGACGCCGGCGCCGCTGACGGACGAGTACGTCGCGCGGTTCGGGCCGGACTGGTCTCGCCGGGCGTCGCACGCGTACGAGTACTTCCGCTCGCTGGTGCCCAGCCTGAAGACGATGGAGTAGCGGGGCCCTGACCCCGCCTGTCCGGATTCCAGCTTCGCTGGAATGACGAGGGCTAGCGCCGGGCGCGGGCGGCGTAGTGGTGCCAGATGCCGCTGGGCTTGCGCGGCGTGGGCGCGACCTCCGGCGTGAGGTGGTCGGCGTCCGGCATGGAGCGCATGTTGGCGACGAACTCGGCGGCCTGCTCCCGCGTGAGGACGGCGTGCCCGCTGCCGACGGCGCAGAACGCGAGGTAGTTCATGCGCGCCTGCTCCTCCAGGTGGAGCATGTTCACGATGGCGTCCTCCATGTCACCGCCGACAGTCGCCGCGCCATGGCCCTGCAGCATGATGGCGCTGTGGTTGCCCATGAGGCGCGCGACTTCCGCGCCGTCCTTCTCGTGGATGATGAGGCGCGGGCTGGGGAGCATGGGGATCGGCTCTGCGAAGAGCGGCATGCCCTCGATGCACATCGGCCCCATCTGCTCCTGCAGGACGCTCATCAGGACGGTGTAGCGCGGGTGGACGTGCACGACCGAGTTGACGTCCGGCCGCTCGCGCAGCAGGCAGGAGTGCATCTTCACCTCGTTCGGGAGGTTGAGCTCCTTCGCGCCGCCCGCCTTGTAGCCGTTCACGTCGACGACGACCATGTGCTCGGTATAGGTCTGGGAGAGCGCGGGGCCGAGCGCCTTGATGACGAACCTGTCCGGGTCGTCCGGCACGCGTACGCTCACGTGCCCGCGTTCGATGGTGGAGGAGTCGGCGAGTCCCATCTCGTACAGCATGCGGTTCGCGAGCGCGGCCTCTTCCATGAGTTCGGTCAGGTCTGCCATGTCAGTCTCCTGGTCGTCGTATCAGCCCAGCGGGGGCTGGCGCTGGTGCCAGTCGGTTGCGGTCTGGTAGGCGTGGGCGGCGCGGAGGACGAGCGCGTCGTTGAGGCGCGCGCCGCCCAGCATGAGGCCGAGCGGCAGGCCGTCGGCTGTGAAGCCGCACGGCACCGATACGCTCGGCATGCGCGCGAGGTTGAAGACGCGCGTGAGTTTCAGCAGTGCCTCCCGTGACGAGATCTCGACGCCTCCCAGGGTCAGAGTGTCCTGCTCCGCCAGCGGCGCAGGGGTGGCGACGCTGGGCATCGCGATGAGGTCGACGCGGGTGAACGCCTGCGCGACCGCCCGCGCATATGCGACGCGGGCCTGCTGCGCCCGGGCGTAGGCTGTCGCGGGAACGAAGAAGCCGGACTCGAAGCGACGGCGTATCGCCTGGTCCATGCGGTCGCCGTCGCGGAGGACGCGCGCCCCGTGTGCCATCGCGGCCTCGGCGGTCGTGATGCCGGCGGCGATGGGGGTCGTCCAGTCCAACTCGGGCAGGGATATCTCCATCACCTGCGCACCGAGCCCTTCAAGCGTGCGCATCGCGGACTCGAACGCGAGCGCGACGTCGGTGTCGATCGCGTCCCAGACGTACTGCAGGGGCACGCCGATGCGGAGCCCGCTCACGCCTCCCTCCAATGCCGCGACGTAGTCGACCTTCGGGGCGGTTATCGAAACGGGGTCGCGCTCGTCGTGGCCCGCGAGGACGTTCAGGAGCAGGGCGAGGTCCTCGACGGTGCGCGCCATCGGGCCTGCGGTGTCGAGCGAGTGCGAGAGCGGGGTGACGCCGAAGCGGCTCACGAGCCCGAACGTGGGTTTGATGCCGGATATGCCGCAGAGGGATGACGGTATGCGGATGGAGCCGCCGGTGTCCGAGCCGAGACCGAAGGGGAAGAAGCCCGATGCAACGCCCGCGCCGGTGCCGCTGGAGGAACCGCCGGGCATGCGGCCCTCGCCCCACGGGTTGCGCGGCATGCCGTAGGTGGCGTTCTGTCCGGTGGGGCCGAACGCGTACTCGACGGTGTTGACCTTCCCCATGGAGATCGCGCCCGCCTCACGGAGCAGGCGGACGGCGGTGGCGTCCTCGTCCGGCACGAACTCGGCGTCGAGCGCCGAGCCGGAGGTCGTGACTATGCCAGCGCTCCAGTAGATGTCCTTGATGCCGAACGGCACGCCGTGCAAGGGGCCACGCGACCGCCCCGCGGCGAGCTCGGCGTCGGCGGCGCGGGCGTCGGCCATCGCGTCCTCGGAGGTGCGCGTGATGAACGCGCCTACCTGCGGTTCGAGCGCGTCAGCGCGGGCGACGAACGCGCCCACGGCCTCGGTCGCGGAGAGCTCCTTCGCGGCGATGCGGCGTGCGAGGTCGGCTGCGGAGAGAGAGGTGACGTCCGTCATTCCATGCCTCCGACAGCGCGCTCAACGGGGACGTGGTCGACCGGCAGGTCGTCGAGCGGCGCGATGCGTCCGAGCATCGCCTCCACCTCGGGGCGCAACTTCTCTAGGTGTTCGGCGTCGGCGGTTATCCCGGCGGCGCGCGCCATCGAGGCGAATGCGTCCGGGGTCAGTTCAGGGGGCATCGCAATCTCCGCTGGACAGGCTGCGCGCAAGTATAGCGGTGCGGAGGGAGGCTGGGGCAGGCAGGGCTATAATGGCGGGGTGAGCATCCCCTTCCGCGCCATCGTTTTCGATTTCGACGGCCTCATCGTCGACACCGAGCAGCCCATCTACGAGGCGTATTCGTCGATCTTCGCGGAGCTTGGCGCGTCGCTGCCATTGAGCGTTTGGAAGGACGTGATCGGCCAGGGCGTGGGAAATGAAGCTGCCTTCGTCCATCTGGAAAACAGCATCGGGCGGGAGGTAGACCGCGAGGCGATACGCGCGGAGGCGCGTGCCAGGCGACGGGACGTCACGCTGAAGCTTCCCCCCCGCGATGGCGCGGCGGAACTCATCGCGGAGGCGAAGGATGCAGGGCTCACGCTCGCCGTTGCGTCGAGCTCGACGCATGCATGGGTGGACTGGCATCTCGACCGGCTCGGGTTACTGCCGTCGTTCGATGCCGTCTGCACCCGCGACGACGTTGGAGAGCCAAAGCCAAGCCCGGCCGTGTACTGCCTCGCGCTGGAGCGTCTGCGGATGCAACCGCACGAGGCGTTCGCCATCGAAGACTCGCCGCACGGGGTGACGGCGGCGAAGGCGGCGGGACTGCGGTGCATCGCGGCGCCGAACCCGCTCACCGCGAGTATGGACCTGCGCCACGCGGACTACTTGGTGCCATCGCTGGCGGGCGTCTCGCTCGCGGATGTCGTGGCGGGGCTGGTGGGGTAGCGCGCGTAAGCCTACTCCCTAGGCGACGGCGCCCAGAAGGCGAGGCGGCCTTCGGCGATGGGATGCGGAGCGTCGCTGCCGACCATGTCCACAACCCAGACCTGCGGTCCTACATCCCGCTCGACAGCACCCGCGAACACCAGTTTCGCGGAATCCGCCGACCAGATGAGGTGGGACGGCGCGAACTGGTCGAAGAACTGCAGATGGGTGAGGTAGTCCGGGGTAGGGATGAAGCGGGTCAGGTGCCCAACGCCACCGGAAGGGTCGACGACCTGCCATGTAAGGACATCGTCGTAGGCTGCGCGGGCGATGCGCTCGCCGTCCGGGGACCAGTAGAAGGCGGCGGTGCGGCCGGGCGCGAGCAGCCGAGGCGGGTCTGAGCCGTTGTCCTTCACGACGCGCAGTTCGGCATAGAACAGCCGCGACGACTGCTTGGTGGCGACCGCGATGCGGCCGCCTGCGGGCGACCAGGCGAAGGCTGCCTCGCCGGAGATGTCCATCAGGGTGACGCGGTCCGTTCCGTCGAGGTTCGAGGTGACGAGCTTGCCCGTGCCGCCCTCGTCGACGACGTAGGCGATGCGCTCGCCGTCCGGGCTGAATGCGGGGACGCGGTAGCGGAAAGAGTCCGCGTCGAGGTCGAGGGTCGAGCGGTCGTGCGTGTCGTGGAGCAGCAGTTGCTCGCGCTGGTGCACGAGGATGTACCTGCCGTCCGGCGACCAGACGTGGTAGAGCGGGGCGTTGGCTGAGACCTCGTAGGGTTCGCCGCCATCGACGCGGACGGCGAAGAGCCCGAGTCCCCGCCCGGGGCCTCGCGGAGCGACGAACGAGAGGAACTCCGAGGTTGGGGCCCAGAGGGCGTAGTGCGGGGCGCCGTTGGCGACGAGGGGAACGGAGCCGGGAACCGTCTCGTGGAGTTGCCGCTCCGTCGAGCCGTCGGCGTCGAGCAACACGAGGTTGGTGAGCGCGTTGCCGTCGAGGCCTGGCGTGCGCGAAAGGGCGACGAGCCTGCCGTCCGGAGACCAGGTCGGCCAGGTGTAGCGGACGCTCTGCGCTTGCTGAGGGCGTAACGCGATGTTCGTGCCGGAGGGGGCTGACGCGCCTCCGCCGGTGAATCGTTCGGGGTCGCCGCCGTTGCTCTGCACGCTCCAGACGTCGAAGCGCGGGCCTACGAAGACGACGCGCTGCTCAGCGGAGGGTTCCGGCGTACCGGGCGCTGGCTCGCCGCCGGTGCACGCCGCGAGAGCGAGCAGCGCCGTGGTTATGAAGGTGGTGCGGAGCAGTAGCCTCAACATGGCCGTCTCCCGAGAGATGCTTCGACTGCGCCTCAAGGCTACGCCCTTCGGCTTCGCTCAGCATGACACCCGCGTCCGCCCTGCCCCGAGGACCCTCACCCCCATCCTGGCCTTCCCCTATCGAGGGGGGAAGGGATCAGGCGCCGTCCACACGGACCTCGAGGCTGATGTCCAGGGCGGCGACCGAGTGGGTGACCGCGCCGGTGGAGAGGAGGTCGACGCCCGTCTCCGCGACGTCGCGGACGGTGTCGATGGTGATGCCGCCGGACGCCTCGGTGAGGGCGCGGCCCTTGCAGATGGCGACGCCCTCGCGCATCTGGTCGGGCGTCATGTTGTCGAAGAGGATGATGTCCGCGCCGGCCTCGACGGCCTCGCGCACCTGGTCGAGCGTGTCGCACTCGACCTCGATGCGGATGGTGTGGGCGGCGTCGCGCTTGGCGCGCCGGATCAGCTCGGTCATGCTCTCGCCGCGGGTGGCCATCGCCGCGATGTGGTTGTCCTTGATGAGGATGCCGTCGCCGGTGCTCATACGGTGGTTGTGGCCGCCGCCCATGCGGACGGCGTACTTGTCGAGCAGCCGCCAGCCGGGGAGCGTCTTGCGGGTGTCGATCATCTGCGTGGGGAGGCCGTCGATGGCGCGGACGAAGCCGTTGACGGCGGTGGCGATGCCGCTCATGCGCTGGACGAAGTTGAGGGCGGTGCGCTCTGCGCGGAGGATGCTCGACATGCGCCCGCGTATGGCCGCGACGTACATGCCGCGCTCGACGGGCGAGCCGTCGTCGACGAGGCGGGTCGTCTCGAGCGTGGGGTCGGTCTCGCGGAAGACCTCGAGGGCAACGTCGACGCCTGCGAGGACGCCGTTCGCCTTCGGCATCATCAGCGCCTCGCTCGTGAGGTCGTCGGGCAGGAGCGAGGAGGTGGGGTCGTAGGCGACCTCGTCCTCGGCCAGCGCCATGCGTATCAGTTCACGCGTTCCGTGCCAGTGGTGGAGCATGGTTTCACCTCGCGCCGGGTGGATTCTCTCGTGTGAGAGAATTCTACGGCGGCGCAAGGGCTACTTTGTGACGGAATGCACAAAATAGGACACTACGGGTCAAGCCATGCCCTGACTTCCGTCCACCGCTTCAGGTCGCTTGCTCGTGGCCACTGGTCCCGGAGCTGGGGCTTTGCGTGGCGGGGTTGCCGCTCGGCCTTTGTCAAACCGAACGTGTACAGCTTGTCCTCGCGGCCTGCGCCTACAAGCATCCTGACGACTCCCCGACCGCGTTCGTTGAAGCCGCCCTTGCCTCCCCACGCGCAGACGATGATGTTCGCCCGTGAGGCTGCTTCCATGATGTGGCGGTCGTTGACGTGCAGGTCGTCGTAGGCATCGTTCCTACAGAGTGGACAGCCGTTGAACCCGGGGGCTTCGGGTTGGCGCGGCCCCATCCGGTCCTGGGGTAGAGCATTGGAGTTCCCGCCGCGTACCGGAAACAGGTTGCAGACCCAGAGCGTGCCGTAGCCCCACTCCTGCGCGAGGCTCTTGCACCGGTCGATAGTCGCGTCCGAGCGGTCGTGGTCGGCCCTGTTCGGGTTCAGCATCAGGAACAGGCAGAGGCCATCGGGATCGCCCGGCAGTCTGGCTTCGAGCCAGTAGCGGTAGCGGCGGTCAGGAGACTCGTCCCAGGAGCAGACGGTATGCAATGCCAACAGGGATGCCCCGCCTATGCAGGCGTGGCGACGCGCGCCTTGCCCTGCAGTGACCACGGAGTCGTGCGGGTGATGATGACGTTCAGGACGTCGCCGAGGGCGATGTTGTCACCCTCGGTGTGCTCGAAGAAGACGAGCTTGTCGGTGCGGGTGCGGCCCTGCCAGCGGCCCTTGTTGTGGCCGTCGACGAGCACCTCCTGCGTCGTGCCGAAGTAGGCGGTGTTGATCTCGGAGAGGATGGCTTCCTGCGCGGCCTCGATCGCCTTCATGCGGCGGTGCTTCTCCTCCTGCGGCACGTCGTCGGTCATCTTCCGCTCGGCGAACGTGTTGGGGCGGGTGGAGTACATCGCGGAGTGCACCTTGTCGAATCGGATGTCGCGCACCATGTCGAGCGTGTCCTGGAACTGCGCCTCGGTCTCGCCGGGGAAGCCGACGATGAGGTCGGTGACCATCGCGACGCCGGGGACGGTCTCGCGGATGCGGGCGACGAGCTCGCGGTACTCGGCGTTCGTGTAGCCGCGGCGCATGTTCGCGAGTACCTCGTCGTTGCCGGCCTGGAACGGCAGGTTGATGTTCTCCATCACGCGGGGCAGTCCGGCGACGGCCTCGATGATGCGCTCGCTCATGTCGTTGGGGTGGGAGGTGAGGAAGCGGATGCGGGCGAGGTCGGGCACCTGCTCGTGGACCGCCTCCAGCAGGTCGGCGAGGTCGGGTGCGCCTGGGAGGTCGTGGCCGTAGGAGTCGACGTTCTGGCCGAGGAGCGTGACCTCGCGAACGCCGCGCGCGACGAGCATGCGGCACTCCTCGACGAGCTCGGTGACGGGCCGCGAGACCTCGCGTCCACGCCGGTAGGGGATGATGCAGAACGTGCAGAACTTGTCGCAGCCGTGGATGATGGGCACGTGCGTCGTGACCGACGGGTGGCCCGGCACGAACGGCCCCGCACAGCCGTCCGGGTCGACGCCGATCTTGTCGCCGACGAGCTCGATGAGCGGCTCGAACTGCTGGGGCTGCATGAAGACGTCGACGTAGGGGTAGCGCTTGCGGAGGTCGTCCTGCTTCGGGCCGACCATGCAGCCCATGAGGGCGAGCGTCTTCTCCGGAAAGCGCTGTTTCCACGGCTTGAGCGACGTGAGCATGCCGATGACGCGGTCCTCGGCCTGCTGGCGCACGACGCAGCTATTGAGCACGATGACGTCGGCCTGCTTGGGCGTGTCGGCGGACTCGAGGCCGAGCTGTTCCAGGCCTGCCCCCATCCGCTCGGAGTCGGCCTTGTTCATCTGACAGCCAACGGTCCAGATGTAGTAACTCGGCATGGCGCTTATTCCTACACCTGCCAGAGCGACGGCATCAGCAGCACGGCGGGCACGAGCCGCTCTTTATTCGCGTCCGGTTCGAGGCCAAGACATGCCAGCGTCGTATGACCCAGCACCGGCGTCGCACCAGGGTCGTCGAACAAGACAACGGCTGGCGCCGTACGTTCTTCGCAGCGCACGTGCACCTGCCCGATATCGCGGTAAGTCATGTCGCCGCTCGAAGTGCGGAATCCTCTCTGGCGCTCTTGAGGCATCACGCCGATGCTATGCAGGGTGTCTGTGGGCAACGATGCGTAAGCGGTGCCCGTGTCCACGAGCGCGTCGACGTTCAACTGCCCCTGCGGGCCCTCGAAGGTTACTTGTACGGTGAATGTTCCCATGACGGTCGTGCTACTTGTGTCGGTGGTGGCGGAGGGAGCGGGATTCGAACCCGCGAGGGAGCTCATCACCCCCAACCCGCTTAGCAGGCGGGCGCACTAGGCCACTATGCGATCCCTCCACGCCACTCGTCAGGATACCAAATCGGGCAAGGGCGAGCACTCGATGGTCATCGCGGCATGGGTGTTGGAGTAGCAGTGGGAAGAGGGGTGGGAGTAGGTGTCGCGGGAGAGGGACGATATCGAAATCTCCTCCGAACCGGCTGTAGGTGGTAGTAGCCAGGCCGTCGTAAGTGTGTTCCTCAGCCGGCCTGTCTTCTCGCGTAGTTGTAATGGTGATTTCAGCCCTCGCTTCCGAACGGACCAGCAGAAGCGTGGTTGTGTCGATGAAAAGGTCAAGCGTCCAATCTGAAGTCCTCTCAGTGATTATTCCGTCAGTCGTTTCCTCGTTGGGTGGCCGGGTTCCTCTGAGGTGGTAGACGCGTGTCCCATCCAGAGTCGCATCGTCGAGCCGTTCGAGGTCATACAGGTCGTCGGGGAGGCGGTATCTCGGAGGAGACCCCGGTCCCTGATAACCTTCGAGCGCGAACTTCTCTCCATCGACAACAACAACGCTAAACGGCCCAAAGTTGACCGTGCTGACGTTGGGAGCCTCTTCGTAGGACATGGACAGGGTGCTACGGTAGTTCTGCTCATCCTGCAGTTCGTTCTCTGTAGTCACCGTTTCAGCGCCCAAGGTCCATTCGCGAACGGAGGCGAAGGAAACGACTTCCGCCATGGCCTCTTCCGCCGCGGTGAATAGCTCTTCGGCGCTGGCATCGTCGTAGGAGGGTGAGTCTGTGCGGCACGCAACTGCAAGCAAAGCGACGGCTAACGTGACAACCGCGAGGATGGCGATGGCCTTCTGCACAACGGCCATGCTAGCAGGCCGTGTACAATCCGCCCTTGCACGGTAGTCGCTGCCGGAGGTTCCCGTATGCCCGACCTGACAACCGAAGAGGTGCGCTCGCTGTTGCGGGCGCTCGACATGACGCCGCTCG
This sequence comes from Dehalococcoidia bacterium, assembly GCA_965116305.1. Taxonomy (GTDB): domain Bacteria; phylum Chloroflexota; class Dehalococcoidia; order Lucifugimonadales; family Australimonadaceae; genus Bin16. Next base: position 2,121,093 of record OZ220673.1, read on the forward strand.
ACGACGTCGATCTCGACGAGATCACGAACCGCGTGAACGCCATCAACGAGGCCGCAGCGGCGCTCGAAGACCCTGAGGCCGACGCGATAGAGCCCATCCCCGTCTTCTGGCTCACCGCCGAAGGCGCGGAGGCAGAGGAGGCCGGCGATGGCCGATGACCTGACGCTCCGCTCTGCGACGGAACTCTCCGCGTTGATCACCCGCGGGGAGGTCTCGCCCGTCGAACTGACCGAGGCGTTCATCACGCGGGCGAAGCGCTTCGAACGGCTGAACGCCTACATCACACTCGACGAGGAGGGCGCGCTGCGGGCCGCGCGGGCGGCGGAAGCCGAGCTCGCGCGTGGCATGGCGCGCGGGCCGCTGCACGGGCTCCCCGTCGCGGTCAAGGACCAGTTCGACGCGAAAGGGATGCGGACGACGCTCGGCGGAAACATCGTGGATTACGTTGCGGACGAGGACGCCACGGCGGTCGGACGGCTTCGCGAGGACGGCGCAGTGCTCCTGGGCAAACTGAACCTGAGCGAGTACGCGCTCGGCGGCAACGTGCAACACCCGTTCGGCGTCCCGCACAACCCGTGGGACGAGACGCGGCAGGCGGGACAGTCGAGCAGCGGCTCGGGCGTCGCGGTCGCGGCGTCGCTCTGCGCGGCCGCGCTCGGCGGTGACACGGCGGGCTCGATACGCGGTCCGGCGGGCTGGTGCGGCATCGTTGGGCTGCGCCCGACGTGGGGCGCGGTGAGCCGCCACGGAGCGTTCCCGATGGCGTGGTTCATGGACACGATAGGCCCGATGACCAAGACGGTGGCCGACGCCGCGATGCTCCACCAGTCGATCGCGGGCCACGACCCGAAGGACCGCTACTCGTCGACGCGCCCCGTGACGCCGTTCGAGCCGAACGACGACCTGGGCGGGCTGCGCATCGGGGTCGTGCGCGAGAGCATCGACAACGGCATGGCGAGCGCCGAGGCCGCAGCCACGCTCGACGCCGCGATGCGCGTGCTGGAGGACGCGGGAGCGAAAGTCGGCGACGCGTCGCTGCCGCTCTTCGAGCGCGGCGGGCTCATCGCGAACACGCTGTCGGATGTGGAGGCAGCGCACACGCACCGGAAGTGGCTGCGCACGCAGGCTGAGAAGTACGACTTCGCGACGCGCCGCAGGCTGATGGCCGCGAGCCTCGTTCCGGGCGCGGTGTACACCAAGCTGCTGCGCTTCCGCACGCTGATGCGCCGCCACGTCATGCGCGAACTCGGCCGGTACGACGTCATCGTGACGCCTGCACAGGCCGGGGGAGCGCCGCCTATCCCCACGGAGACGGGGCTGACGTCGAAGGAAGCGGTCATCGCGCAGTTCTTCGGCATCCGCTCGCACCGCAGCCCGTTCAACCTCTCCGGCGTCCCGGCGATGGCGGTGCCGTGCGGGTTCACGGAGGGCGGCCTGCCGCTGAGCATCCAGATCGCGGGGCGTCCGTTCCAGGAGAACACGCTCTTCCGCATCGGGCACGCGTACCAGCAGCGCACGTCCTGGCACGAGGCACGCCCGCCGCTGGAGTAGCGGGACGTTCGCAGGCCGAGGGGACCGGTCGATGGAAGTGAACCTCGCACGCTTCGGCAGGGTCGTGGTCAAGGTCGGGCTTGCGGCCCTGGGCGTGGCGATAGCCCAGACGCTGCTCTGGCCGAACGCGCCCGACCCGGTCCAGACCGCGATGAACGTTGTCTTCTTCTTCGGTGTAGTGACGGGCCTCATGCCGACGATGGCCAGCCTGCTGTCCCGCCACTGGCCGCGGTGGTAGCGCCATCGGACACCACCCGCACGCCAACACGCTGGCCGGGCGTTGCGCTCTCGTGGTATGCTCACGAGTAACGGCGTCGACGGAGACGAGTAGACGGGCCCACGGCGGTCAAGCGAGCCGGTGACGGTGTGAGACCGGTGCGCCGCCCCAGTCGAAGATCCCTCCCGAGCCGTCAGCCGAAGGCTCGCACAGCGAGTTGGTAGACCTGACCGGGTTCGCCGCCCGTTATCGAAGGCGGGAGCGTGATGGCGCTCCGCTGAGCGCCCCTACTGCCCGGGCGAGATTCTCGCTTTCGCGGGAATAACGGGAAACCGGTAATGACGGGCAAGTGGGGGAAGAAGGGTGGTACCGCGGGTGATGCCCGTCCCTGTCAGGGGCGGGTTTTTTGTTGGACGTTGGAGAGCGAGAGGAGTGGATGTCATGGCGAGCGTAACGCTGTACGACACGACGCTGCGCGACGGTTCGCAGATGGAGGGCGTGAGCCTCTCCGTGCACGACAAGCTGCGCATCGCCGAGCGGCTGGACCAGCTCGGCGTCCACTTCATCGAGGGCGGCTGGCCCGGCTCCAACCCCAAGGACGAAGAGTTCTTCCGGGAGGCGAAGGGCCTCAACCTGGCGCACGCCAAGCTCACCGCCTTCGGCAGCACCCGCCGCGCCAACTCTGCCGCGCAGGACGACGCGAACATCCAGGCGCTGCTCGACTGCGGCGCAGAGGTGGTCACGCTCGTCGGCAAGTCGTCGGAGATGCAGGTCGCCGAGGTGCTCGAAGTGCCGCTCGAAGAGAACCTCGCGATGATCCGGGACTCCGTCGCCTACCTGCGAGAGCAGGGGAAGCGCGTCTTCTTCGACGCTGAGCACTTCTTCGACGGCTACGTGGCGAACCCGGAGTACTCGCTGCAGTGCATCCGCGCCGCGGCGGAGGCGGGGGCGGAGTACGTCGTGCTGTGCGACACGAACGGGGGCACGCTGCCCGTGGACGTGTTCGGGACAGTGAGCGCGGTGGCGAAGGCCGTGGACTGCGGCATCGGCATCCATTGCCACAACGACGCCGACGTGGCGGTCGCCAACACCATAGCGGCGGTGCAGGCCGGCGCAACGCAGGTGCAGGGCACCATCAACGGCTACGGAGAGCGATGCGGGAACGCAAACCTGCTCTCCGTTATCCCCAACCTCCAGTTGAAGCTGGGCATGGACGTCATCAGCGAGGAGCAGATGAGCCACCTCACGGAGGTGCACCGGTTCACGGCGGAACTGGCCAACATGCCGCGCAGCCGGTACCAGCCGTACGTTGGCGAGAGCGCGTTCACGCACAAGGGCGGGCTGCACGTCTCCGCCGTCACGAAGGTGGAGGACAGCTACCAGCACATCAAGCCGGAACTCGTCGGCAACGCGAAGCACGTCGTCGTCTCGGAACTGGCGGGGCGGAGCAACATCGCAGTCAAACTGCAGGAGGCTGGGCTGAGCGCCGACGTCTCCGGCAAACAGCTGACCGCGCTGCTGCAGATCGTGAAGGAGCGCGAGAACCAGGGCTTCCAGTATGAGGGCGCGGAGGGGTCGTTCCGCCTGCTCGTGGAGCGCACCCAGCCGGGCTACCAGCCGCCGTTCGAACTCGTCGACTTCATGGTGGTGATGGAGAAGCGGCGCAGGCCGGGGAACCGGAGCGACGACGACGCGCTCTGCGAGGCGATGGTGAAGCTCTCCGTGAACGGTGAGGTGCGGCACATGGTCGCCGAGGGGAACGGTCCGGTGAATGCGCTCGACGAGGCGATGCGGAAGGCGCTGCTCGACTTCTACCCGCATCTCCACGACGTGGAACTGACCGACTACAAGGTGCGCGTCGTCTCGCAGGGGCCGGGCGGCACCGGAGCGGTCGTGCGCGTGCTCGTCGAGTCCACGGACGGCGAGCAGACCTGGGCGACGGTCGGGGCGTCGACGAACATCATCGAGGCGTCGTGGCAGGCGCTGTCGGACAGCCTCGAATACGCACTGCTACAGCGGTAGTGGGGAGGCCACATGGCCACCGAGGTCTTCCACATGGACGCGAACGGCGTCCGCATCTCCGCGCAGCGCGCCGTGTTCGCCGAGCATGCCTACGCTCCGCGCAATATCAGCGGTGTGGAGCGTGTCGAGGACAAGGGCATCCGCTGGCCGGGGCAATCCACACTCGTTCTCGGGTTCGCCATCATCGGCGCGGGGTTCATCATGCAGCACACCATCACGGTGATGGTCGGCGCGGTGGCCGTGATGTCGGGCTCGCTGAACCTGGCGCGGAAGAAACCGAGGTACGGTATCCGCATCACGACGCAGCGCGGGCCGGTGTACGTGCTGGCGTCGCGGGACCAGCGCTACGTGGAGGTCGTCGCGGACGCACTCCTGCGCGCTGTGTCGGCCGCGCACCGCTCGCGGGAGGCGGCACGAGAGGAGCGTGAGGATGGCGGTAGCGAAGAGCGCGGCCCTGAGCGCGCGCCCGCGCCGGAGTCGCAGGCGCCGCTCCGCCGTCGCGGAGGCCATCCTACACCACGTAGGAGGCGTCGTTAGCGCAGCGCGTCTGCGAGGTACTCCGCCCAGTGGCGGGGCTTCTTGGACGTGAAGTGGCCGATCTGCTGGCGGCAGGAGATGCCGGAGACGGCGACCGGCCAGTCGCGCTTCTCTTCTGCCTCTATGGCGGGGAAGAGCTTGAGCGAGCCCATCGCCCTCGACGTCTCGTAGTGCTCCTTCTCGAACCCGAACGTCCCCGCCATGCCGCAGCACGCGGAGTCGATCAGCTCCGGCTCGTAGCCCGCGATGCGGAGCGCCTCCAGGGTCGGGCGTGCGCCAACGAGCGCCTTCTGGTGGCAGTGGCCGTGGACCTGCATCTGCGCCTTGCCGTCCTCCGTGAACGCGGCGCGCACGGCGTCCGGCTCCTCGGCGGCGAGCTTCACGAGCAGTTCGTCCAGCATGAACGCCTGGCTCGCGACAGACCGGGACGCGTCGTCGCGCAGCAACTCGGGGTACTCGTCGCGTAGCGTGAGCAGGCACGACGGCTCCGTGCCGACGATGAGCGTTCCGCGCTGCGCGTGCGGCGCGAGCACCTCAACGTTCTTCTGCGCCCAGCCCTTCGCCTTCTTGAGCTGTCCCTTGGAGATGAGCGGCCTGCCACAGCAGCCGCGCTGCTTCTCGATGCTCACGTTGTAGCCGAGCGCCTCCAGCACGCGGACGGCGGCGCGCCCCACCTCCGGCGTCATGTACTCGGTGAACGTGTCGTGGAAGTAGACGACGTCGCTGCGTGTCCCTTTCCGCGCCTGCGTGTCCCGGCTCGCGAACCACGACGAGAAGCGGCGCAGCGCGAACTTCGGCAGCGGGCGCTCGCGGGCGATGCCGAACACGCGCTCGGCGAATAGCTTCGAGGGCGGCAGGCTGCCCAGCAGGTTCGTGAGGGGCGCGATGGCTTGGCCGATGCGGCTGAGGCGGGCGACCTCGCCGAAGGCGCGGGCGCGCAGCGGCAGGCCGTGCTTCTCGTAGTATTTGCTGAGCACCTCGGACTTCAGCTTGGCCATGTCCACGTTGGAAGGGCACTCGGCCTTGCACGCCTTGCACTCGACGCAGAGGTCCATCGTGTCGTAGAGGCGCTTGCCGGTGAGTTCGTCGGCGGGGAGCTTGCCGCTGATGATCATGCGGAGCATCGTGGCGCGGGCGCGGGTGGAGTGCTCCTCCTCGCGCGTCGCCATGAAGGAGGGGCACATGCCGCCGTCCAGCTTCCGGCACGCGCCCTGGCTGTTGCACATCTCCACGTGCGCGCCGAAGCCGCCGTCCTCGCTGAAGTCGAGGTACGTGGGGACGTCGATCGCCGTGTAGTCGGGGCCGATGCGGAGGTTCTCCCGCAGGCCGGGCGTCTCGATGATCTTGCCCGGGTTCATGATGCCGTCCGGGTCGAACGCCTGCTTCAACTCCTTGAACGCCTGGTAGAGCTCGGAGCCGAACATCTTCTCGGTGAAGACGCCGCGCACGATGCCGTCGCCGTGCTCGCCGGTGAGGCTGCCGCCGAACTCCAGCACGAGGTCGGCGATCTCCTCGGCGATAGAAGCCATCTTCTCGACGCCCTCGTGCTGCTTGAGGTTGACGACGGGGCGGATGTGGAGGCAGCCGGTCGACGCGTGGCCGTAGTAGGCGGCTTCGGTGTCGTGCTTCGCGATGATCTCCTCGAACCGGCGCACGTACTGCGGCAGCTGCTCCGGCGAGACGGCGGTGTCCTCGACATAGGGCAGCGGCTTGGCGTCGCCCTTGAGCGCCATCGCCAGTCCCAGCCCCGCCTCGCGGAGCGCGTACCAGCGCTGCTGCTCGATGGGGTCGTTCGTGATCATGGTGGCGTAGCCGAGGCGGCGGTGCTCCATGTCGGCCTTCATCGCCTCGAGTTTCGACTGCACCTCGCGTGGGGAGTCGCCGTAGAACTCGACGAACAGCAGCTCGCGCGGCTCGCCGATGAAGTAGTCGAGCAGGCTGCGGTAGCCGGGGTTCACCTTGCAGTTGTCGATGATCATGTGGCCGACGAGCTCGACCGCCGACGGGCTGTGCTCCAGGAGCGGGACAGACGCCTCCATGCACTCGATGAGGTCGGTGAAGTGGACGACGCCGAGGCCCTTGTAGCGCGGCAGGGGCACGAGGTTGACGCGCGCCTCGGTGACGGCGACGAGCGTGCCCTCCGAACCGACGACGGCGCGGGTGAGGTTCATGGGGCCGTCGCCGGTGAAGTCGTCGAGGTTGTAGCCCATGACGCGGCGCAGGATGCGGGGGAAGCGCTGCGCTATCTCGTCGGAATGCTCCCATGCGAGGCGGCGTGTCTCGCGGTAGATCGCGCCCTCGAGGTCGTTGCGCGAGAGCTTGTCCTCCAGCGCTTCACCGACGACGGGCGAGAAGTGGGCGCGGCTGCCGTCCGAGAGGATGGAGTCGACCTCCAGGATGTGGTCGAGCGTCTTGCCGTAGATGACGGAGTGCGGACCGCAGGAGTTGTTGCCGATGCCGCCGCCGACCGTGGCGCGCGCGCTGGTAACCGGGTCGGGCCCATACATGAGGCCGTACTGGCGCACCGCCGCGGAGAGGTGGTTGTTGACGATGCCGGGCTGCACGCGCGCCCACCGCTCCTCAGGCGAGACCTCCAGCACGTTGCGCATGTACTTGGAGAAGTCCATGACGATGGTGTGGTTGGTGGTCTGCCCTGCGAGCGCCGTGCCGCCGCCGCGAGGCGTGACGGGCACGCCGTGCTCGCGGGCGATGCGGATCGTGGCCTCGACGTCGTCCGCCGTGCGGGGCACGACGACGCCGACGGGCGTCATCTGGAAGATGGAGGCGTCGGTGGAGTACATGAGGCGGTTGTAGTGGTCCATCCGCACTTCCCCGGCGATCTGGCCACGCAGCCTGTCGGCGATGGCGGTGACCTCGGAGGCGGCGATGGACGCGCCCTTGCGGGCGGTCTCGTACAGCAGTGGCATCGAGTCGTTCTCCCTGCGAGCGGGGTTCACCCCGCAGACTTTCACGAGCGTCCCCCAATCTTACGCCAGCGCGGGGCGTCGCGTGGGCCTCGCGGGGCTGCGTGGAATCACCGAAGCCTGCGACCGCTCCCGGTTGACACTCCCCGAGCGTGCTCTTACGTTGAGTAGGCAATACGTCGGTGAGAGTGCGAACACATGGCCATGCAGGAAGAGACGGAGCGTAAGACGCCTGTGACGTCGCTGGGGCCGCTGGAGACGCGGCTGATGGACGTCGCGTGGTCGGCGGGGCGCTCGCTCTCGGTGCAGGACGTCGTGGACAGGCTCGGTGGCGGGAACTACAAGACCGTCATGACGGTGCTGAACCGCCTCGTCGAGAAAGAGATGCTGGCCCGCGAGCTGGACGGACGCGCCTACCGCTATCACCCAGCGCACGGCAGAGACGAGTTCCTGCGCGCCGCGGCCGACGGGCTGGTGCGCGGCTACGTGGAAGCGTTCGGCGACGACGCGGCGAACCATCTCGCCGATGCGGCGCGCGTTGCGTCGCCGCCGGCCGACAAGCCGGCGGACCCGCAGCCGCTCCCTGTCTCATACCGTATGTACCACTCTCCGACGTCCCGTAAGGGACCGCTGCTCATCGCCGGGGCTGCGGCAGCCATCGCCGCGGTCTTCATCCTGTCAAGGCGGCGTAAGAGCTAGTGTCCTACGCGCCGTTGGAGTGGGACGATCTCGCCGACGCGGCGACGACGGTATCGCCCGGAACGCCGCTCTCTCTTACACAACTTGAGAGCATCCGCGGGATGGTCGATATGCTGCGCTCCTCCAACGCGTCGGCGTCGCTGATGTCGGACGCGGCACTTGCCGACGTGCTGCGGGGCCACGTGCTCGATTCGCTCACGCTGCTGCCGCTCATCCGGCGGGCGAACCTGCATGAGGGGAGGCTGGTGGACGTGGGGACGGGCGGCGGGTTCCCCGGTCTCGTGCTGGCGATAGCCGAACCGTCGCTGCGCGTGACGCTGATGGACGCCACGCGCAAGAAGACGGCGTACCTGGAGCGGGTCTGCGAGGAGCTGGAGTTGGACGTTGACGTGCTGCACGCACGCGCAGAAGACGCCGCGCACGATCCTGCGCTGCGCGAGTCGTTCGACGTCACGGTCTGCCGTGCGCTCGGCCCGTGGCCGGTCGTTCTCGAACTGACGCTGCCATTCTGCAGGACAAGCGGCGCGCTGTTCGGGCAGCGGGGGTCCGACGCGCCATCAGAGGCTGTTGCGCATACGGGGACGACAGCTCTGCTTGGCGGGCGCGTCGCGGGGATCGAGCAGGTTGGCGTCGAAACCGGGCTGGAGAACCGCCACGTCATCACGGTTGAGAAAGTAGAATCCACGCCGCCCCGGTATCCGAGGAAGGCAGGGATACCGACCAAGCGTCCGCTGATTTAGGCTTAAGTACGTGGCAAACGTCCTGGCATCGCTGAAAGCCAACCAGTCGCTGAAGCGCAGACTCCTGACGCCGAAGACCGGCATTCCGCTGGTTGCGCTCGTGATCGTGATCGCGCTGCTCACGAACAAGGTGGACATCGGGTTCAGCGATACGTGGGAGCACATCACCACGCTGAACCCGTGGTGGTACGCCATGGCGTTCGTGTCGCACTACACCACGTTCATCTTCCGGGGCGCGCGCTGGCGGGCCCTGATAGCCAACGCGCACCGGCACGGCGGCGGGCCTCCGCCCTCCGTGGCCTACGCCGGGCGGGTCATCCTCATGGGGTGGTTCGTGAACTCGGTGACCTGGTTCAGGATGGGCGACGCCTACCGCGCCTACGCCTACTCAAGCGACACGAACACGAGCTTCTCGCGCAGCATGGGCACGGTGATGGCGGACCGCTTCATCGACCTCGTCGTCGTTGCGGTGCTCATCACGATCGGCGTCGGTGCGCTGTTCATCGGCGGGCAGATCGTCCCGCCGATCTTCCTCGTGGGGGTTGCGGTGGGAGCGCTGCTGGTTGTCGGCGCAGGGCTCGTGGCGATGGTCCTCGCACGCCGGTGGGTAGCCCCCCGGCTGCCGGAGAAGCTGCGGGATATGTACCACCGGTTCCACAGCGGGACGATGGACAGCTTCGGGCGTATGCACGTCGTGTTCGCGCTCGGGGTGCTGGGATGGCTCTCCGAGGCGGGACGGCTGTTCTGCGTGGTGATGGCGGTCGGGACGCCGGTGGCGCTGGGGCTGGTGCTCTTCGTGCCGATGGCGAACGGGCTGCTGACCGCCGTTCCGCTCACGCCCGGCGGGCTGGGGCTGGTGGAGACGGGCGTGACGGGCCTGCTGGGCCTCGAACTCGCGGTGGAGGCGGCGCTGGCGGTGGCGCTGGTGGACAGGAGCATCAGTTACGTGAGCATCGTGGCAACGGGCGGCGCGGTATTCGTGGCCCGCCAGATCAGGGCAGCGAAGCGGGCATACGTGCCCGAAAAAGGAGAGACGGCATGATCGATGGCGCATTCAGGGCGAAACTGCGGTCGGGCGACCCCCTCGTGGGGGTGTTCATCAGCATCGAGTCCCCGACGACGGTGGAGCTGCTCGCGGTCGCGGGCGTGGACTACGTGATGATTGACGGGGAGCACAACCCCATCGCGGCGGGCGAGGCGGTGGACATGGTGCGCGCGGCTGAGGCGAAGGGCGTCCCGGCGATGGCGCGCGTGGGCGAGAACACGCAGCAGGTGATGGCGAAGTACCTGGATGCGGGCGTGCTGGGCGTGATGATCCCGATGGTGAACAACGCCGCGGACGCGAAGTACGTCGTGGACTCGGTGAAGTACCCGCCGGTTGGAAAGCGCGGGCTCGCGGGCGTGCGCGCCAACGACTTCGCCACCACCCCCGGCTACACGGACATGGCGAACGAGGCGACCGTCGTGATGGTCCAGATCGAGACGCGCGACGGCATCGACAACGCGGACGAGATCATCAACACGGACGGCGTGGACTCGGTCTTCCTCGGCCCGTCCGACCTCTCGGTTGCGCTCGGCTTTCCGGGCGAGACGAAGCACCCGCTCGTGCTGGAGACGATCGAGCAGCTGACGGAGAAGATCGTGGCGGCAGGCAGGACGGCGGGCACCATCGCGCGCACGCCGGAGGACTACGCCTACTGGCGCGACCGCGGCGTGCAGCTCTTCCTGACGGGCGCGAACGCGCTGCTGCTGAGCGCTGCGAAGGCGTACGTGGACGGCGCCCGCTCCGCCGAGGAGGGCCGGTGATGGCTGAGACGGTCGGTGTCGTCGGGACGGGCATCATGGGCGCGCCGATGGCGCGCAACCTCGCAAAGGCGGGGTTCGAGGTCATCGCCTACAACCGCACCGCATCGAGAGCCGAGGCGCTGCGCGAGGACGGCTGCGCGGTCGCGGGCTCGCTCGCGGAGGTCGGGCAGACGGCGTCCGTGGTCATCACGATGGTGCCGGACACGCCGGACGTGCTGGCGGTCGTGGAGGGCGAAGGCGGACTCGCCGGAGCGATGGGCGCCGGGTCCGTGCTCATCGACATGAGCACGATCTCGCCCGCCGAGACGCGGGCGCTCGCGGGGCGACTGGCGGAGCGCGGCATCGCGATGCTCGACGCGCCGGTGAGCGGCGGCTCGTGGGGCGCGCAGCAGGGCACGCTCACTATCATGGCGGGCGGCGAGCCGGAGACGTTCGAGCGGTGCCTGCCGGTGTTCGAGGCGATGGGCAAGAGCATCACGCTGATGGGGCCGTCCGGCATGGGGCAGACGACGAAGCTGGTGAACCAGATCCTCGTGGCGGGGACGTGCGCGGCGGTGGCGGAGGCGCTCGTGTTCGCGGCGTCGCAGGGTGCGGACCTGCTCAAGACGGTGGAGGCGGTATCGGGCGGCGCGGCCGGCTCGTGGCAGCTGTCGAATCTCGGACCCCGGATGGCGCAGCGGGACTTCGCGCCCGGCTTCATGGTGAAGCTGCAGCAGAAGGACCTGCGGCTCATCCTGGAGGCGTCGCAGGAGCAGCACGTGCCGCTCGCGGTGACGAGCCTTGCGCGACAGTACCTGACCGCGGTCGAGGCGATGGGCGGCGGCGACGAGGGCACGCAGGCCGTCGTGAAGGCGGTTGAGGCGCTTGCAGGCGTCGAGGCGCGGCAGGACGTGGGATGACGCTTCCCTGCCTCGACGCCCGATGAGCGCGCGTGCCCGGCAGGCGTGGGACGCGCTGCACTACCCCGTGGTGATGCTGGTGTTCGCGGTGAACGGCGCGCTGGCGGCGTCGCTGGGCCACGTCCTGCTGAACGAGGTCATCGGCATCGAGGGCTCGCTCTGGGGCGGGCCGTGGGGCTACCGCGCGTTGTACGTGGCGCTCATCACGCCGTCGTACTCGGCGCTGCTCCTCGTCACCGGCACGCTGTTCGGGAAGGGCGCGTACTTCAGGATGCGCGTGCGGCGCGTCTGGGGGCGCGTGCTGCCGGTGCCGTGGCTGAGGGGGTAGGCAACCCTCACCCGCAGCGCAAGCGCGTCGACCTCTCCCGGGGGGAGAGGTAAGCGGAGGGCGCCCACAAGGGACGCCCCTACACCAAACAGACCTTCACCCAACCACCCCGCTGGTTCACCCTCACCCCAGCCCTCTCCCCTCGAGGGAGAGGGGCCAGGCAAGGCTGCGGGGTGCCTGCCTTCGCAGGAACGACGGGAAGGGCGTCCACGAGGGACGCCCCTACACCAAGCGGTTCACCCTCACCCCAGCCCGCGCTGGATTCCAGCCTCCGCTGGAATGACGGGGTCAGGACTGCGGGAACATCTCGACGGGCGTCTGGCGCGGGCCGAGGCTCTCGTAGTAGTAGTTGGTCTCCGGGTCGTAGCGGCCCTGGTTGAAGCCGCCCGACTTCTCGCTGCGGATGATGATGGCGACCGTGCGCTCGCCGACCGTGATCTCCGTGTGGACCTCGTACGGCTTGACGAGGTCGATCTCGCCGGGGCCGACGAGGACGTTCGAGGCCAGCTCGATCTCGGCGTAGTCCGGCTTCGAGCGGTCGTCGAGGCGGTCGTAGCGCTCGATGCGCTCGTGGCCGTCGAGCACGCCGTAGAGGGTGTAGATGTGGGCGTGGTCGTGGATGCGGGCCCTGCCGCCCTGCCGGGCCTCGCCCTTGGTCAGGCCGTTCACCGCGAAGCCGTAGTCCGGGTCCTCGTAGAAGATGAGATTCTCGGCGCGGCCGTCGGCGGGGACGCAGTCCGGCCAGGACTTCGACGCCTCGATCACCGAGGGGTCGGCGAGCAGTTCGGCGAGGACGGGCGCGAGCGCCGCCCAGCGCTTCTCGAGGTCGGGCTCCGATGCGAAGAGTTCGCGGGTCTTCGAAACGAACCGGTCCAACGCGTTCTGGGTCCTCGTCTCAATCACCATGGCGTCCCTCCTTGTTGTCACGTGCACTATACGCCGAACGCGGGTGCTGTGCACCCGTTACGCGGGGCTGGGGACGCCTGCGATGGAGTAAAAGCGGGCGCAGTTGTCCCAGAGGATCTTGCGGCGGTCCTCGTCGGTGAAGGGGAGGTCGAAGAAGTTGTCGACCGCCGCGGGGTACTTCGAGTCGCCGTGGGGGTAGTCGGTGGAGAAGACGATGTTGTCGTTGCCGAAGGCGTCGATGGTGTACTTCGCGGGCAGTTCGTCGGGCTCGACCGACACGTAGCACTGGCGCCGGAAGTACTCGCTGGGCGGCATCGTGAGGTCTTGCATGAAGATGTCGGCCTCGCGCTCGTAGCCCTCGTCCATGCGCCAGAGCATCCACGGGAGCCAGGCGCAGTTCGCCTCGAGGAAAGCGACGTTCAGCTTCGGGTGGTGCTCCAGGACGCCTCCGGCGGCGAAGCTGCCGATGGCCAGCATCTGCTCGAACGGCTGTGCGTAGATGCGGCGCAGGCCGAAGTTCGGGTCGTAGTTCTCGGCGCTCTGGCGCGACCGCGAGCCCGACGCCTCGTGGAAGCCGAGCGGGATGCCGAGCTCCTCCAGCGCGCCCCAGAGCGGCTCGTAGTCGGGGTCGTGCCAGCTCTTGCCGTTCACGATGTTGGAGCGCACGAAGACGGCCTTGAACTTGAGGTCCTCGACGACGCGGTGCGCCTCCTCGACGGCGTCGTTGATGTCGTAGACGGAGATCATGCCCGCGCCGAGCAGCCGCGCCGTGTCGCCCTGGCAGAAGTCGTACAGCCAGTCGTTGTAGGCGCGGGCGATGGCGGCGGCGAACCGCGGGTCGAGGTCGGGGATCGTGAGCACGCTGAGGCCCCGGCTGGGGAAGAGTACTGCGACATCGAGCCCTTCTGCGTCCATCGCCTCCAACTGGACCTCGGGCGACCATCCGCGCGCCGCGTGGTCGCGGTAGAGCAGCTGGTTGCGCTCGTAGTTGTGGCCGCGATGGGGCGTGCGGGCCCCGCGCATCGAACGCTCGCGGTCGGGGAAGTAGACGCCGAGGTCGCGCACGTTCTCGGAGGTCATGCCGACGGGAGCCATCGACTTGAACTCGGGGTCGATGTAGCGCTCCCAGAGGTCGGGCGGCTCCATGATGTGCATGTCGCTGTCGATGATGCTGAACCCGTTCTTTGCCATCGGTCTCCTCCTTTAGTTAACCCTCACCCACGCGCTGAAGCGCGTTGCCCTCTCCCAGGGGGCGAGGGGAGCCGGACACCCCGCCGGTTCACCCCCATCCTAACCTTCCCCCGTCAAGGGGGAAGGGACCCGAGAGATACTTCGACTCCGCTGCGCTCCGCTCAGCATGACACCAACCTCCCCGCCCAGCCGGTTCACCCTCACCCACCGCTGCGCGGCGACCTCTCCCCTCAAGGGAGAGGGATCAGACGCCCCTGCGCCCCGCACACCGCCGTGCGACCGTGTGCGCTGCGCGCACCTCTGGATTCCCGCCTTCGCGGGAATGACGAAAACCTACACGTTGAAGAAGCGCTTGGCGTTGCCGCCGAGGACGGCGGCCTTGTCGTCGTCGGTGAGGCCGGGGTAGTGGGCGAGCTCGTCGATCTCCTCCTCGGCCTTGAGCGCGTCGACCTCGTGCGGGTAGTCGGATGCGTAGGCGAACGGCGTCGCCCCGACGCGATCGACGAGGTGGCCGAGCGTGCCCTCGCTGCCCTCGCAGCCGATGAGCACGTTGCCGCTCTTGACCCACTCCACGGGGTCGAGGTCCGACGCCCGGGGGCGGTACTCGTCCTCGCGCGCCAGGCGGTCGAGCACGAACGCGAGCCAGCCGGCGCCGCCCTCCATGAAGCCGATCTTGAGGTTGGGGAAGCGGTCTATCGCGCCCTGGCGGAAGAACGAAACGAAGTTGATGATGAGCGGCAGCGGGTGGTGGAGGATGTGGGACGCGCCGTTGTCGATGAAGCCCTCCATGCCGAGGTTGAGGTTGGAGCCGCCGTGGAGCGCGAGCACGCAGCCGAGCCGCTCCGCCTCCTCGTAGACGGGCCAGTACATCTCGTGGCCGAGGTTCACGGGGAGCCCGCGCGTGGGGAGCATGGCGCCCGGCAGGCCGAGGTCCTCGACGGCGCGGCGGAGCTCCTTCACGGCCTCCGGCACGTTCTGCATGGGGATGAGCCCCATCGGGTGCAGGCGGTCGCTCACCTTGCGGTAGGCGGCGTGGACGTAGTCGTTGAAGCCCCGGCAGACGGCGACGGCGTAGTCCGGGTTCTGGATGATGCCGACGGCGAGCCCCTGGGTGGTGAACATGACCGCCTTGTCGATCTCGGCGCCCTCGAGGAAGGCGACCCAGTCCTCGCCGGAGCCCATGCGGTGCTCGCTGGCGTTGACGCGTTCGCGCCCCGCCGCCCCGGACGGGCGCGCCTGCGGCATGTGCATGCCGTCCAGGCCGGGGAAGAGCCTGCCGACGTTCCGCCCGCCGCGTATGACGGACTGGAACGGCTCCGGCATGAAGTCGAGCATCTCGGAGCTGGCCTCGATGATGTGCCCGTCGCAGTCGACGACGGGGAAAGCGCGTTTCGCCATGTCTGCCTCCTCTACGTCACGATTCTCGTCATGGGCGGATGGTACAGCGGCTGATGGCGGCTGTACACGGGGGCCCGGTTAAGGGGGCCAATACCGCTGAATCCTGGCCTTCTTAATCGCCGGTCCACGAGTAAACCGGCCTGTCGATCTGGCCACTTGGCCACCTTAATCGGGGGCGTTTCCAAGGCCGTGGCCTGCTTCCGCTATTAAGGGGGCAAGGGGGCCATCGAAAAAAAGATTGGAGGCCGAGGCCACCCTCCCCGCGGGCTGAAGCGCGCTGCCCTCTCCCAGAGGGCGAGGGGGCAGACCGGGTGTCGGCAAGACGGCCATGCAGACAGCGTAGGCGGTCAGGGGGCGACCGCGAAAGGGGCGCGTGTCACCAGTTGAGGTGCAACTCGATGATGCCGCCGTCACGCCCGTCGTGGTTGTCCACCACCGGGTAGTAGTCGTCCTCCTCGTCGCGGCCATCGCTTGGCGGTAGCGCGTCCTGCCAACCGCCGATCCACGGCAGCGACGCCAGCCACGACCGGATCTCCAACCGCGCCTGTGGCGACAGGCCACGCTCGCGGGTGAACTCGTCGAGCATCCGCAGCACCTGCCGCTGCGTGAAGGGGATCCAGCTGTTGCCCTCGCCGAACATGTAGGCGGCGTCCGCCCCCTCCTGGGCCAGATGCCAGGCGAAGTCGTAGACGACGCCTCCGGGCCGCTCCAGGTACTCGACCTTCATAATGCCGATGTCCAATCCCATGACGACGCCCTCCTATCTGTCGTCCAGACATTGCGCCATCGCGATGTCCCAGTCCCATCCACAGACGGCATCCGCCAGTTCGCTGGTATGCACTCTCGCCAGTGCTGACGCGAGATCGCCCCTCCGATACCGGGCATACGACTCGGCGAAGTCCTCCATGACGAACGCAGTGATCCTCTCCTCAGGCCAGTACCCCAACTCCTCATCTACAGCTACAGCTTTCTCCAAACGCACGCGGTAGCGGCTCTTCTTGGGGATGCACTTGAGGATGTCCTCGACATCAGCGGCGGTCAGCCCGTAGACAAACACTTGGACGTCATCTTTCCTGTAGAGGTCGGTACGTTTTGCCATGGCGCCGGGAGCCCTCCTGTGTGAGGTCCTGGTCCATATCGGACCCACGGTAGGTCCGTCAAGGGGGTATGGACCTAATCGTCCAATGGACCTAGACTCCCTCGGCTGGTGGGTAAGCAACAGTTCGGAGGAGTGAAGTGGTATCGCGGAGCAGTCTGTCAGAGAGATACCGGCAAGAGATTGAGCTGTTCTTGGAAGAATGGGCGGGGCGAGGGCTGAATGCCTGGCAGCAATTTCGTAACTGGTCAGTTCAGCAAGTCTTGTGGGAGTACGGGCTATCTGTTGCTGAGATAGAAGATGCTGTAAGCACTGATGGTCCCCGAGATCAGGGCATTGACGCGTGGTACTATGATGACACAGGTGAAACCCCGCGCCTAATTCTCATTCAGGCAAAAGATTCGCAGGTGGCACGGGCGGATTTCTCTAAGTTGCGAGATGGCTTCTTGGACGTCATCTTGCCCAACCGACCTGGTAGAGCCAATCAGTCACTCCGCGAGAAAGCTGCTACTTTCCGTGACGAAATGCCAGAGAGATTTCGATTAGATATGTACTTGACGAGTTCAGTTGTAGCCCAGCAGAACTTACGGCCTAGCGAAGATGGTTCACCATTGTATACGGAAGATTTTTCAGTTGAATCTAGTATTGCTGAGGCTTCCTACTACGTCAGAGACATTAAGTATATGGTAGATAATATACAAGTCATCCACAACAATCCAATCGATTGCGAATTCAATGTGGAGAGAAATTCCTTCTTTGAATTCTTTGTCGACGGAAATACACGTACTGTCTGTGCAGCTTTGAAGGCATCGGAGCTTGCTAATCTGTTTCACGCATATCGAGAGAACTTGTTTAGGAAGAATCCACGCTATTACCTACTAACCTCGGCAAACAATAAAGCCATTGTTGGTTCTTTGAAAGAAAGCCAAAACGCAAAGTTTTTCGTCTATAATAATGGTCTGACTTGTGTAGCATATTCAGTTGCTGCCGATGATAGAAGCACAGAAGGGGTGGTAATTAGAGTCTCAGATTTTCAAATAGTAAACGGGTGCCAAACAGTGGCTTTATTGTGGTCAGCACGTGCTGACCACGTAGATATCAGCAGAGTACGCGTTCTCGCCAAGATAGTAGAGAACCCTCGCACTGGAGCAGGCGCTGACCAAGAATCCGAGATGATTGCTCTACGATCCAATACACAAAATCCATTGAAAGCGGAAGACTGGAAAGCCAATGACCCTCGGCAAGAAGTGTGGCAACAGAAATTCCAACGTTTACCGGAACCATGGTTCTATGAGATAAAACGAGGAGTATGGGCTACCGAATACAGGTCTGCCCAAGAAAGAGCCCCATATAGGATTGGCCAAACCAACCAGTACCGCAAGTTCACACTAAAAGACCTTGGGCAAGTGTGCTATGCATTCTTGGGCCATCCAGCAGAAGCATTAGATAAGTCACGCGAAATCTTCAACAGCTCTACTCGATACGATCAAGTATTCCCGCCAGACTTGTCCCCCAATCAACTCTTGCTTCCC
The DNA here is from genome assembly GCA_965116305.1 of Dehalococcoidia bacterium. Classification (GTDB taxonomy): domain Bacteria; phylum Chloroflexota; class Dehalococcoidia; order Lucifugimonadales; family Australimonadaceae; genus Bin16. The sequence goes on from OZ220673.1 coordinate 2,138,939, forward strand.
TATCTTATTTTCTATGAAGCAGACTTATTGGCAAAAGAACGGCCTGAGTTTAACTTGCCCAATTCTGATGTATCAGTCAAGACTGCTTACATTCGCTTCGCTATAGTTTGTGCAGTAAATCGCATGCTCTCTACTTTGGCAGACATAGACCAAGGCTATCTGTCTGCTAATGATTCCGATCATCTCATTGCAACAAAGGAACGATGGATGCGGTTGTTTGTGGAGAAAGCGTTCGAGAAACTTATCCGCAAACTGGCAACAGAATCTCGAAACCATGGTATCGGCCCGCGTAGCATTGTAAGGCGTAACGAATGGATGGATGAGGCGATAGAGGCTGCAACTGAGGCGATCTCGGATTTGATGCGCGCACAGAATGATGCTGGCGTTGCTGAAGGCAGAACACTTGCAGGCGCGTTGCCCTTTGACGTGCACTAGCCCCACTGACACCAGCCCCTTGCCCCTCCCGCCGCCCGCCACATAGCATGGAGCGTCGGAGTACGTGACTCCGGCTCGGACGGCGGACGCACCACCGGGCCGGGAGCGCAGTGTTACCAAATGTTGCAGAATGTTCCACCTTCGAAAGCGTCCCAGGAGTGAGCGGGGCGCGGTCAGGAGCGCAATGGCCATCGCAGACCGGATGAAAGTCGGCATCGCGTCGCCGCATATCTTCACGGACGGGAACGTGGACATGACGTTCGCGGCCTCGTACGTGCGCCGCGCCGAGGAGCTGGGCTACGCGAGCCTCTGGACCCAGGAACGCGTCACCGGCTCGCCCACGGTGCTTCACCCGCTCTCGTTCCTCGCGTGGCTCGCGGGGCAGACGTCGACGGCGCGCATCGGGGTGTCGGTGCTCGTGCTCCCGCGCCACAACCCGGTGATGCTGGCGAAGCTGGCCGCGGACATCGACGTGATGAGCGGCGGGCGGCTCGTGCTCGGGGTCGGGCTCGGCAACAGCGGGGCGGAGCTGCCGATGTACGGCATCACGGCTGAGCGCCGCGTCACGCGGTTCGTCGAGCAGGTGCAGGCGATACGCGCGCTGTGGGGGCAGTCGCCGTCCGGCCACTCCGGCGCGTTCTACGACATCGCGGACGCAAGCATCTCGCCGAGACCGGGGCACCCGCCGATCATCTTCGGCGCGAACGCCGACGCCGCCCTGGCGCGCAGCGTGCGCCACGCCGACGGGTGGATGGGCGCGGGCAGCGGGCCGCTCGCCGACTTCCCGCGCAAGGTGGCGCTCGTGCAGTCGCACCTCGCGGAATCGGGCCGCGATCCGGCGTCGTTCCCCATCTCGAAGCGTCTCTACCTGGCGGTCGACGATGACGAGGAGCGGGCGAAGCGCCGGCTGCGGGAGTGGTTCGGCTACTACTACGCCAACCCGGACAACGCGGAGCATGCCGCCATCTGGGGCAGCGCGTCGAAGATCGGCGAGCTGCTGGAGGAGTGGGCGGAGATGGGGGTCGACGAGGTGCTGCTCAACCCGGTGTTCGACATGGAGGAGCACCTGGAGCGGCTCGCGGACATCACGGGGCTGGCGTAGGCATGACACGTATCGCGATCGTGGGAGGAACGGGGCCGGAGGGGCGCGGGCTCGCGCTGCGGCTGGCGATGGCCGGTCACGAGGTCGTCATCGGCTCGCGGGACGCCGGCCGCGCGGCAGAGGCGGCGTCGGGGCTGCTGGAACACCCTCACCCGCCGCTGCGCGCCGACCTCTCCCCTCAAGGGAGAGGTATGTCCGGCCCCCCTCGCCCTCTGGGAGAGGGGCTGGGGGTGAGGGTCACGGGGGCGGCGAACGCGGACGCGGTGAGCGATGCGGACGCGGTGCTGCTCGCGGTGCCGTTCGAGGGGCTGCGCCCGACGGCCGAGTCGCTGCGTGAGGCGCTGGCGGGTCGGCTGGTCGTGAGCATCGTCGCGCCGGTGGAGTTCGTCGACGGGCAGATGCGCGCGGTGAGCGTGCCGGAGGGATCGGCGGGGGAGCTGGCGCGCGACCTGCTGCCGGAGAGTCGCGTCGCCGCCGCGTTCCAGAACATGAGCGCGCGCGACCTGCTGCGGGCCGACCATCCGCTGGAAGGCGACGTCGCGGTGACGGCCGACGACGAGTCGGCGCGGCGCGAGACGATGGCGCTGGCGGAGGCGATGCCGTCGCTGCGGGCAGTCGACGCGGGGCCGCTGTCGAACTCGCGGTACGTCGAGGAGCTGACGGCGCTGCTCGTGAACCTGAACCGGATCCACAAGGCGCACAGCACGATCCGGTTCCTGGGGCTGTGATCCCTTCCTGCTGTCATGTTGAGCGAAGTGAAGCGGAGTCGAAACATCTCTCGGGAAAACATTCGTGTGTACGGAGCGTTCCCTGAGAGATTCCTCGGCTGCGCCATCGACTGCATCGACGGCTCCGCTCGGAATGACAATAAGGCGGGGGTTGACGCTTACACCTTGACGCGGCGGTGATATGATTAAGTTGCCTGCTTCGCCGGTATTGCGGAGGAGGAGCAAGGCAGCATGGCGCAGCGTTATCAACGCGAGATAGAAGAGATACTCGGCCAGGCCGGGGAAGAGGGCGAGGGCGCCGGTTCAGACGGCTCCAAGCCGCCCCGCAGCCCTCGCCGCGTCGCGCGCGCTCCCCGTCGCAGGCTGGGCAGGTTCGTCCGGCCCACGCCCGGCAGGCTCCTGCTCACGGGCATCGTTCTGCTCATCCTTGCGGTGGTGCTCAATGCGCTGGACGCTCCGGGCGTCCGTCCGTTCTTCTGGGCGAGCGTGGTGCTGTTCGTCTTCGCCTACGTCGCCTACTTCACCAGGCCGCGTCGGACGGTGGAACGGCGCTGGCGCGGGGAGCCGATGGACGATCCGCAACCTGCCGGCCCCTTCTCCCGTCTGTGGCGGTGGATCACCGGAGGCTAGGTCATGCGCAGCTATCTGTCCCATCTCGAATGCACCGAGACGGGAGAGACGTATAACGCCGACGAACCGCACACCCTTTCACCCGCAGCACAGAAGGTCCTGTATCCCCGCTACGATCTCGAAGCGGTGCGCCGCGAGGTCGACCCGTCGGTGTTCGCGACGCGTCCTCCCACGATGTGGCGCTACTTCGAGCTGATGCCCGTTCGCGACGAGTCGAACGTCGTCACGCTCGGCGAGGGCGGCACACCGATGATCCGCGCCTCGAACCTCGAACGGTCGCTCGGGGCCCGCACGCTCTACATCAAGGACGAGGGGCAGAACCCGACCGGCACGTTCAAGGCGCGCGGGCTGTCGTCGGCGGTGTCGCGGGCGAAGGAGCTGGGGCTGACGCGGCTCACGGTGCCGTCGGCGGGCAACGCGGGCGGGGCGCTCGCGTCGTACTGCGCCCGGGGTGACATGGAGTGCCACGTGTTCATGCCGGAGGACGCGCCTCCCGCAGCGAAGACTGAGGCTGCGCTCGCCGGGTCGCACCTGACGCTGGTGAAGGGGCTCATCAACGACGCAGGCAGGCTCTCCCGCGAGAAGGCGGCGGAGCTCGGCCTGTTCGACGTGTCGACCCTGCGCGAGCCGTACCGCGTCGAGGGCAAGAAGACGATGGGATACGAGATCGTGCAGTCGCTGGGGTGGCGTGTGCCGGAGGCGATCATCTACCCGACGGGCGGCGGCACGGGCATCGTGGGGATGTGGAAGGCGTTCAGCGAGATGGAATGTCTCGGCTGGATCGGTCCCGAGCGCCCGAAGATGATCGTGGTACAGTCGACAGGCTGCGCGCCGATCGTGCGTGCGTTCGAGCAGGGCGCGCGTCACGCCGAGCCGTGGGAGAACGCGCAGACGATAGCCGCGGGCATCCGCGTGCCGGTCGCGGTGGGGGACTACCTCATCCTGGACACGGTGCGGGAGAGCGGCGGCACAGCCATCGCGGTGACGGACGAGGAGATACTCGCCGGGATGCGCGAGATGGCGTCGGCCGAGGGGGTCTGGTCCGCGCCGGAGGGCGCGGCCACGCTCGTGGCCTACCGCAAGCTCCGGGAGTCTGGCTTCCTGGCGCTGGAGACGGAGACGGTGCTCCTGGTCACGGGCGCAGGGAGCAAGTACACGGACGTTGCGATGGGCGCGTGAAGGCGCTTACGAGCGTGAGTGCAAAATGAGGATAGGCTGAAAGAGCGCCGCGACGACCGCGGCGCTCTTCATTGCCAGGCGATGCCTAGAAGCGGGGTTCGCGGGGGCGAGCCTCGTTGACCACGAGGGCCCGGCCACTCACCGAGTAGCCGTTAAACATCTGGACCGCCTGCTCCTTCGAGGTGTCGTCCTCCATCTGAACGAACCCGAAGCCGCGAGGGCGTCCTGTCTCTCTGTCCGTTGGAATGTGCACGGAAACCACGGCCCCTGCCTGAGAGAAGAGGTCGTGGAGTTCGTCCTGGGTCATCCTGAACGGTATGTTTCCTACAAACAAGCGATTGCTGTCCTCTGCCACTGTCGGTATCCTCCAAACTACGCAACGGCGTGACGCCGAGTATTGCCGCCTTCGCTCCGCTTGTCAAAGCCGAGGCTGAGAATCGAGTGGTCCGGCGGCGAGCCGCATTGTAGCCGCATGACGGGCTACATGCAAGCCGGAATGTTTCACCGTCGAAAATCGCACCGACTGCCACTTGCGCTGTCGGATTGCAAGCAAACCGGAGCACGGCGCTGCGCCAGTCAATCACGAGGCCGGAGATTGCGATGGCGTCGGCCTTTCGTGAATAATGTGGGCGCACTGGCGCATCACGGCAGGAGGGAGCGTTCCATTGCATCCATTCACCTACGTTGCCCCGCGCACTTTGGATGAAGCAGTCGCCGTGCTCGAACAGCACGGCGAACGTGCGAGGCCGTTCGCGGGCGGCACCGACGTTCTCGTTCAACTGCGCGGCGGGAGGTTCGACCTCGATGCCATCGTGGACCTGAAGGGCGTGCCCGAGGCGACGGCGCTCGACCTGAACGGCAGCCTCCGCATCGGCGCGGCGGTCCCGTGCTACCGGATCTACGAGGACAGGGCCGTCGCGGCCGCGTTCCCGGGCCTCATCGACGCGGCGTCGCTCATCGGCGGCATCCAGATACAGTCGCGGGCGAGCCTCGGCGGCAACCTGTGCAACGCTTCGCCGAGCGCGGACGGCATCTGCCCGCTGATCGTCCACTCCACCGTCGCGGTGGTGCAGGGCCCGCAGGGCGAGCGCCGCGTGCCGGTGGAGGAGTTCTGCACCGCTCCCGGCGCGAACGTGCTGGGGCGCGGGGAGCTGCTCGTGGCGCTGGAGGTCCCGGCCCCCGAGAAGGGGTTCGGCGCGGCGTACCAGCGCTTCATCCCGCGCAACGAGATGGATATCGCCGTGGCGGGAGTCGCAAGCGCGCTCACGCTGGGCGAGGACGGCGCGACCATCGCGTCGGGGCGCATCGCGCTCGCCGCGGTCGGGCCAACGCCGCTGTTCGCGGCGAAGGCGTCGGCGTTCCTCGCGGGCAAGCCCGCCACGCCGGAGACGTTCGCGGAGGCGGGAGAGATAGCCTCCACCGAGGCGACGCCCATCGGCGACATGCGCGGCACGGCGGAGCACCGCATCGAGCTGGTGAAGGTGCTGACGCGGCGGACGCTCGCCATCGCGCTGGGGCGCGCCCAATCAAATCGCTGAGCAGGCAGGTAGGAATGACGCAACAAGAGACACCAGTCCGCAAGGTTCCCGTCGCCTGCACGCTGAACGGGCAGCAGACGGAGTTCCTCGCGGCCCCGTACCAGTCGCTGCTGGAGGCGCTCCGCGAGGTGGTCGGCCTCACTGGGACGAAGGAAGGCTGCAACGACGGCAACTGCGGCGCGTGCACCGTCTCGCTCGACGGGCGCATCGTGGACTCGTGCCTCGTGCTCGCCGCCGAGGTCGACGGGAAGAGCGTCGACACCATCGAGGGGATGGCGCCGCCGCACGGGCTGCATCCGCTGCAGCAGGCTTTCCTTGAAGAGGCAGCGCTCCAGTGCGGCATCTGCACGCCGGGCTTCCTCGTGGCGGCGCGGGCGCTGCTGGAACGCGAACCGCATCCGGACGAGCACCGCATCCGCCTGTGGCTGGCCGGCAACCTGTGCCGGTGCACCGGATACGACAAGATCGTGCGCGCCGTGCAGAGCGCCGCGGACAAGACGACGTAGGAGTCGAACGACATGACTACGACCGCTGACCGACCCGCACAGGAGTTCAAGGTGGTGGGCAGCCGCCCCATCCGGCACGACGGCGTCGACAAGGTGCTGGGCCGCGCCCAGTACGGCGCTGACCTGAAGTTGCCGGGCCTCATCCACGGCGCGGTGCTCCGCAGCCCGTACGCGCACGCCGTCATCAAGAAGGTTGACGTCTCGCGGGCAGAAGCAGCGCCGGGCGTGTTCGCCGCCATCACGGGCGACGACATGCCGGTCACCGGCTCCAAGGTCGTGGACATGGTGGAGGAGGTGACGAACCTCAAGTGGTCCAGCCAGCGCGTCATGGCGCACGGCAAGGCCGTCTACCGCGGGCACCCGGTCGCGGCGGTCGCCGCCGTCGACCAGAACACGGCGCTGGAGGCGCTGAAGCTCATTGAGGTCGAGTACGAGCCGCTGCAGGCGGTCATCAGCCTCGAAGACGCGATGAAGCCGGACGCGGTCATCATCCACGACGACCTCGTGGGCGACCACCTGGGCGAGAAGGTATCGCCGACCAACGTCGCGGAGCACACCCGCACGGAGTTCGGCGACCCGGAGGCGGCGTTCGCAGAGGCGGCACACGTACTCGAACGGACGTACACCATCGCTCGGGCGCACCAGGGCTACATCGAGCCGCACAGCTCCACAGCGTTCTGGAGCCCGGACGACAAGCTCACGGTCTGGACGACCACGCAGGCGCCGTTCGGCGTGCGGAGCAACGTGGCGACAGTGCTGAAGCTCCCGCTCTCGGACGTTCGCGTCGTGCCGATGGAGATCGGGGGAGGGTTCGGCGGCAAGATAGGGCTCTACATGGAGCCGCTCGCCGCGATGCTCTCACGCAAGTCCGGCAGGCCGGTCAAGATGACGATGGACCGCAAGTCCGTGTTCGACGCGACGGGCCCGGGCCCCGGCGGGCAGGTCACCGCCAAGGTAGGCGTCGACAAGGACGGGAAGATCGTCGCGGCGACGGCGGACATCCGCTACATGGCGGGCGCCTACCCCGGCTCGTCCATCAGCGCGGCGACGGCGGGCATCTTCGCCTGCTACAAGGTGCCGAACGTTCGGATCGACGCCTACGACGTGGTCATCAACATGTCCAAGACGGCTGCGTACCGCGCACCGGGCACGCCGCAGGCGACGTTCGCGAGCGAATCGCTTATCTCCGAGCTGTGCGCGATGATCGGGATGGACCCGATGGAGTTCCACCTGCTCAACGCGGCGGATGAGGGCACCCGCAGGCCGGACGGGCCGGTGTTCCCGCGCATCGGGAACGTGGCGTGCATGGAGGCGATCAGGGACTCCGACCACTTCTCGAGCGATCTGGGCGAGAGTTCGGACGGGAAGCTGCGCGGGCGCGGCCTCGCCACCGGCTACTGGAACGGCGGCGGCAACCGCTCGTCCGTCACGATCAGCGTCAACGACGACGGCGTGGTGTCGCTGGTGGAGGGCAATCCCGACATCGGCGGGACGCGCACGACGATCGCGATGCAGGCCGCGGAGGTGTTCGGTCTCCCGGCGCACGACGTGCACCCCACCGTCGTGGACACGGACTCCGTCGGCTACAACGACCTGACGGCAGGCAGCCGCACGACCTACGCCAGCGGACAGGCGGCGATAGAGGCCGCGAAGCAGGTGGTGGAGGAGATCAAGAAGCGGATGGCGATGATCTGGGAGACGGAGCCGGAGAACGTCGAGTTCGAGGACAGCGTCTTCCACAACAAGGTTGCGCCCGACCAGCGTCTCACGTTCAAGGAGGCGGCGGGCAAGCTCGGCCAGACCGGCGGTCCGGTCTCCAAGACGGGGACGGTGAACGTTCGCGGCTCCGGCGGGGGCAGCTTCGCGGCGCACCTGGTCGACGTGGAGGTCGACCAAGAGACAGGGAAGGTGCAGATACTCCGCTACACGGCGGCACAGGACGCCGGCAAGGCGGTGCACCCGTCCTACGTGGAAGGCCAGTTCCAGGGCGGCGCGGCGCAGGGCATCGGCTGGGCGCTCAACGAGGAGTACTACACGAGCCCCGACGGCGTGATGCAGAACTCCAGCTTCCTGGACTACCGTATGCCGACCGCGCTCGATCTGCCGATGATCGACGCTATCGTGGTCGAAGTGCCGAACACGAACCACCCGTTCGGGGTGCGCGGCATCGGCGAGACGAGCATCGTCCCGCCCGCGCCCGCGGTCGGGAACGCGATAGCGGACGCCATCGGCACGCGGCTGTACCAGACGCCCATGAACCCCAGCCGGATCATGGAAGCGCTGGCGAACAAGCGGAACGGCAAGAACGGACACTAGACCGTGGCGACGGTCTTCCTGTCCATCCCGCTCAGACGCTACACCAACGGCGAGTCGAGCGCGGAAGTGCCGGGGGCGACGCTGCGCGCGCTGGTGCGGAACCTCGACGAGCGCTACCCGGGCATCGCCGAGAGCCTCGTCAATCCTGAGGACTCCGACCGGCTGATGCCCGGACTCGCAGCCATCGTGGACGGAGAGCCGACGAACATGGGTCTGCTGACGCCCCTCGACGAGGGCTCCGAGGTGCACTTCATCCCGGCCATCTCAGGCGGCGCAGCCGTTTCGAACAGTGGACCGGTGGGAGGCTAGAGATGCGCCTGGCTTCGCGGATGTCACGGCTGGGGACGGAGACTGCGTTCGAGGCGCTGGCGCGGGCCAAGGCGCTCGAAGCACAGGGCCACAGCATCATCTTCCTCGGCATCGGCGAGCCGGACTACGACACGCCCGCGCACATCGTCGAGGCGGCCAAGGGCGCGCTCGACGCGGGGTACACGCACTACGTGCCGTCGCCGGGCATCACGGAGGTGCGCGAGGCGATAGCGGCGGACATGGGGCGGCGGCTCGACACCGAGATACCCGGTTCCCGTGTGATCGTCACGCCGGGCGGCAAGCCGATCATGTTCTTCACGATCCTTGCGCTCGCGGAGGAGGGCGACGAGGTCATCTACCCGAACCCCGGGTTCCCCATCTACGAGTCGATGATCCGGTTCGCGGGCGCGACGCCGGTGCCGATGCGGCTGCGCGAAGAGCTGGGCTACAACCCGGACCCGGACGAACTCGCCGGGCTCATCAGCCCGCGCACGCAGCTCATCATCGTCAACTCGCCCAACAACCCATGCGGAAGCGTGATACCGGACTCGACGCTGCAGCGCATCGCGGAACTGGCAGTGGAGGCGGACGCGGTCGTGCTGTCCGACGAGATCTACAAGGACTTCTACTACGAGGGCTCGCACACTTCCATCACGAGGTTCCCGTCGATGTGGGAGCGGACGGTGGTGCTGGACGGTCTCTCCAAGAGCTATGCGATGACGGGCTGGCGGCTGGGCTACGGCGTCTTCCCGGAGCCGCTGGTGGAGCCGGTGACGCGGCTGGTGACGAACAGCGTCTCGTGTACGGCGGCGTTCGGGCAGATTGCGGCGGTGACTGCGCTGCAGTCGTCGCAGGGGCCCGTCAGGGAGATGGTCGGCGAGTTCGCGGAACGCCGGAGCCTGCTCGTCGCGGGGCTGAACGCCCTGCCGGGCGTGACCTGCCCGATGCCGATGGGGGCGTTCTACACATTCCCCAACATCACGGGCACGGGGATGACGAGCGGCGAATTCGAACGGGGCGCGCTGCAGGAGGCGGGCGTGTCGCTGCTCTCGGGGACGGCGTTCGGCGAGTACGGCGAGGGGTACGTCCGGATCTCGTTCGCGAACTCGCAGGAGAATATCCGCGAGGCGCTCGACCGGCTGGGCCGCTGGCTCGCGGAGCGGTAGCCCGCGCCGTCACGCACTCGCGACCTCGTCCGCGAACCGCAGCACCGCCTGCTCGACGCGCTCCCACGCGCCGCCCGCCGGCAGCGGCAGGCTGTGTGAGCCGTCCACGGTCTCGAAACGTCGCACGGACGGCAGGCGTTCGACGAGACGGGCGGTGTCGTCCGGTTTCACGAGGGTGTCACGCACGCCCTGCACGACGAGCGCCGGCGCCCGGAGCTGCCGTGCAGCGGTCCCCGCTGCCATGCCGAGCCTGCGCAGCTCGCTCAGGAGCTGGGTGGGGACGACGAACGCTCGCAGTTCGGCCTGCACGGCGGGGTCGTCTATCTCCAGGCCGGGGATGACGCTTAACAGGCCCTGCCGGATGCGGTCGTCGGAGAAGTCCGCACGTTTGAGCGGGCGCCACCGCCCGAAGAAGAGCCGGACGAGGGGCCAGAGCATGTGGGTTACCGGTCCGCCGAAGCGCCAGTACGGCGCGAGCAGCGCGTAGCCGTCGGCCATCTCCCGCTGCGCGGCCACGACCGACACCGAAGCGCCGAGCGAGTGTCCCACGACGATGACCGTGTCGTGCTCCGTGCGCAGCAAGCGGACGCGCTCCGCGATAACGTCCCTCCACTCGGTGTGGCGGCGGTTGGGGAGCGTGATGATCTGCGGCCCGAAGCCGGGCAGGAGGGGCGCGTCCACGTCCCAGCCTGCAGCGGCGAGCGACGCGGCGAGCGGTCGCATGTCGGCGGGGGTGCCGGGGAAGCCGTGCACGAGGAGCGCGGCGCCGCGCATCGCGCCGCGGGCGGACTTCCGGAACGGCTGGTGCTCGTCCTCCGCGAAGAGCGGCAGGCTGCGGAGGAAGGGAGAGGGTTCGTACGGCATGGGAACAGGCTATCAGCGGACGTACATCCCGCCGTTGAGGTCTATGCACGCGCCGTTCAGCTGGGCCCAGTGCGGCTGCATGATGTCGAGCAGGACGTGTGCGAGGTCGGCCACGCTGATGAGGTGGCCGGTGGGCGTGGTCTTGAGGTGCATGTCCAGCACCGCCGGAGGCGTGCCGTCGTGCATGGCGGTCCCGGTCACCATGCCGGGCGCGACGACGTTGACACGCGTGCGGGGCGCGAGGGACTTCGCCAGCGACTTCGCGAGGGCGTGCATCGCGCCCTTCGTTGCGCCGTAGAGGGGGTCGTTCGACCCGCGCTGGCCCGCCTGCGAGCCCAGGATGATGATCTGTGAACCGTCGGCCAGGACGGGCGCGATGCGCTGGATGGCGCGGAACTGACCGGAGAAGTTGACGTCCACGACGTCTGCAATCTGGTCGTCGGCGTAGTTCGCAAGCGTCTGGCCGAGCGAGAGGCCGGGCAGGAGGAGGAGCACGTCCGCGCCTTCCGCGGGCCTGGCGAGCGCGTCGAGGTCGTCCGTGGAGCGCACGTCGGCGCGCACCCAGGTCGCGCGGTCGAGGCCCTCCGGCACGCCGGAGCGGTACGTTGCGCAGACCTCGTGGCCCGCGTCGAGGAGCACGCGTATCGCGGCCTGCCCGATGCTCGAGGAGCCGCTGAGGACGAATACTTTCATGCGCCGTCTCCTACGCCCGCGCAGAGGCGCGGACGGCGGCAGGTGAATGGTAGTATGGCGCCTCCAGTGTAGTGGAACGTAACGCCATGGTGGACCTCGAACAGCTTTCATCGAAGGTCCGGTTATTCCGCGACCTGCATGCGGGACCCGGCATGCTGGTGCTGCCGAATGCCTGGGACGCGGCGAGCGCCCAACGCTTCGAGGCGGTGGGTTTCCCTGCGATAGCAACGACCAGCGGCGGCGTAGCGCCGGCCATCGGCTACGCGGACCACGAGGCAGCCCCGGCCGAGGAGATGCTCGCCGCGGCGGAGCGCATCATCCGTTCAGTGTCCGTGCCCGTCACCGTGGACTTTGAGGCTGGGTACCAACTGCCTCCGGCTGAAGTCGCTCGACGGTTGATCGACATCGGGGCAGCGGGCTTGAACCTGGAAGACACGGACCATCACGGGACGTCAGTGCTGGTCCCGGCCGAAGCACAGGCAGAGCGCCTGGCGGCTGTCAAGGCCGAGGCGCAGGCCCTTGGCATCGACCTGTTCCTCAATGCACGGGTAGATGTATTCATCCGGCGCGGAGGGGACGTGTACACGCAGTTGGAGGAGGGCCTGGAACGCGCCAGGCTCTATCGCGAGGCGGGGGCAGACTGCATATACCCCATCAGCCTGAGCGACCCCACTGCGATCCGCGCCCTGGTCGAGGCAGTCGGGGTTGTCAATGTAACGGTCCGCCGCGGGGGACCTATCTCGGTTGCCGCCGCGGCCCAGGCGGGTGCGCGACGGGTGACGTACGCCTCGAGCATCTTCCGCGACACCATGTCTCTGGTTGACGAGGTCGCCGCGGAGATCCGAGCAGAGACTCCAGGCGTGTAGGAGTACAATACGCCTGTGCCCCTGTAGCTCAGGAGGATAGAGCAGCGGTTTCCTAAACCGCGTGCCAGGGTTCGAGTCCCTGCAGGGGTACCAAGAGGGCACCGCTCTCGTGACCTGGTGGTCGGCCCTTGTATATGCCAAGGGCGGGTATATACTGCCGTCGATAAGGTCCGCATCGGAAGATGGCACGTTGCATGCAGACTCGAATGGAGGCTGATTATGCTAACCGCCGAGCAGAACGAACTCCTGTGCCGCATCGGCCCCGGCACTCCCATGGGCGAGGTAGTCCGACGCTATTGGGTCCCCGCCCTGCTCTCCTGGGAACTCACACCTGACGGGGCGCCGGTCCCGTTCAGACTTCTCGGTGAGGACCTGGTCGCCTTCAAGGACACCAGCGGCCGCATCGGGGTGCTTCAGTCCTTCTGCGCTCATCGCGGCACGCCGCTGTGGCTCGGTCGCAACGAGGAGAACGGGCTTCGTTGCCTGTACCACGGCTGGAAGTACGACGTCGAGGGCAACTGCATTGACCAGATGAACGAGCCGGAAGAGTTGCGCTTCCAGGAGAAGATCAAGATCCGGTCGTACCCGAACGTGGAAGTGGGCGAGGTCGTCTGGGTGTACTTCGGTCCGGCCGACAGACAGCCGCCGCCGCCGAACTTCGAATGGACGCAGGTCCCTCCCACGCACAGGGATGTCTCCAAGGTCGTCCAGGACTGCAACTGGGTGCAGGCGGTGGAAGGCGGGATCGACCCGTCTCACGCCCCGGTCCTCCATGGCGCCATCAGCGTGGACGCCGGGCCGGAGGCCGGACTCCACCCGAACTATGCGTCCATGCGTGCGAAGCCGGGGACGTACGAGATAAACAGGACCGACTACGGACACGAGTTCTGGGCTGTCCGCCCCCTGCCTGCCGAGGGGAAGGAACTGGTGCTCTCACACCACTTCGTTGCCCCGTGGACCCAGATCCGTTCCGTCCAGAAGCCGTACCGCTCTCCTGGCCACATGTACGTTCCGATCGACGACGAACACTGCATGGTCTGGAACTGGGAGTACAGCTTCGGGGATGAACCTCTCTCCGACTCAGAGCGGGAGAGCGCGGACATCGGAATGGCGAACGGCCCCAGCGCAGTGGACCAGAAGACCTTCCGGTCGAAGATCGGAGCCGAGCAGGAGTGGGGGCTGGACCGCGAGTACCAGAAGACGATGTCTTACTCCGGCATAAAGGGAGTGAACCTGCAGGACCGGGCCGTCCAGGAGGCGGTGGGGCCGATCGTGGACCGCTCCATAGAGCGCCTTGGAGCTGCCGACCAGCCCATCATCCAGCTCCGGCAGGTGCTGTTCGACGCCGTGAAGATGGTCGCCGACGGAGGCGATCCTCCGGGCACGGGGACCTCGTACTACGGCCTGCGCGGCATCGCGAAGATCCTCGAGGCCGGGTCCGACTACAAGGCGCAGACGCTCGACGCGATGCACCCGGCTGAGTTCGCCGGGTCGCGATAGGCCGTGGCGAACGTTCCGGCCATGCCATCAGGCAGAGCCGTCACTTAGGTATGGCTGAGGCTGCGGGTCCTGGGCGCGGAGGGACAGGCCTGCGCCTGTTGGGCGCGGTGCGCATCGGCCCGGCTACAGTGGTCTTCACGCTGGTGCTGGGGGCTGTCGCGTTCATCGCGGTCTACCCCATCCTGCTGTTGTTCCTGAACAGTCTGCAGGTCGGACAGTTCGGCACGGACACGACGTTCGGGTTCGACAACTGGACAGCCGTGTTCCAAGAGCGCCAGCTTCGCGACGCATTCGTGAACACGATCACTCTGACGGGCACGCGCCAGCTGATAGCGTTCTTCATCGGGGTTGGCCTCGCCTGGGTCTTCGCCAGGACGAACCTGCCGTACAAGGGCTGGCTGGAGTTCGGCTTCTGGACCGCCTTCTTCATCCCCGCGCTGCCCGTGGTCATCGCCTGGTCGCTGATGCTCGATGGAGACCGAGGGCTCTTCAACCAGTTCCTGATGCGGCTTCCCTTCATCGACGAAGCGCCGTTCCAGATCTACTCATGGTGGGGGATCACGTTCATCCACCTGATGACCACGACGGTCGCGATAAAGGTCATGCTGCTCACACCGGCATTCCGGAATATGGATGCATCCCTGGAGGAAGCGTCGCGCATCCTTGGCGCAGGCACCCTCAGAACGCTGTTCCGCGTGGTGGTCCCCGTGATGGCGCCCACGATCCTCGTGATCTTCCTGCTCGGGACGATAAAGTCCATGGAGGCATTCGAAGTCGAGCTTATCCTCGGGTCGCCGGCGAGGATCAACGTCTACAGCACCCTGATCTACCGCCGTGTGCTGCTCAAGGAACCGCCCGAGTTCGGCGAGGCCATGGCTCTCAGCATGATGGTCCTCGCACTCCTGCTGCCTCTGATCGTTCTACAGCAATGGATAAGCAGACGGCGGAGCAGTGAGACGGTCTCCGGAAAGTACTCCGCGCGATTGCATGAGCTTGGCCGTCTCCGCTGGCCCCTGTTCTCGGTCATCGCCTTCATGGTCCTGATGATGACGGTCTTCCCCATCATCATGGTGACGCTCGGTACATTCATGAGACTGTTCGGTTTCTTCGACATACCGAACCCCTGGACCGTAAAGAACTGGTCAGTGAGCCTCTCGGACCCACGGATCCTCGGGGCACTCAGGAACACCTTCGTCATCGGGATAGGCGCTGCGCTGTTCTCGATGGTTGCCTTCTCGCTCATCGCCTACATCAGCGCCAGGACGCGTTTCGCGGGACGACACCTGCTCGATTTCCTGACCTGGCTGCCGGCAACCATCCCCGGCATCGTCATCGGATTGGGCTTCCTCTGGCTGTTCCTCCGGACACCCGGCCTCAACCTTCTCTACGGAACGATGTTCGTTCTCGTGCTTGCTGTAAGCCTCGCCAGCATCACGCTGGGGGTCCAATTGCTCAAGACCAACATGATGCAGATAGGCTCGGAGCTGGAAGAGGCGTCCTGGGTGAGCGGGGCCTCGCACCTGTATACGTTCCGGCGCATATTCCTTCCGCTCATAGCACCGGCATTGGTGCTCGTGGGGCTTCTTTCATTCGTGCAGGCGGCGAAGGCAATCAGTGTGGTGGCATTGCTGTCGACGCGGAGTTCCGAGCCACTGTCGATGCTGCAGCTCGACTACATGGCGGAAGGGAAGTTCGAAGAGGCGTCAGTGATCGGACTCCTGATCCTGCTCCTGACGCTCGGCATGGCTGCCGCGGCACGCATCCTGGGGTTGAAACTCCGGGGCATATCGACAACGGACCCGTCCACCTAGCGGAGATGGCAAGTACTGTGCTGCCAAGGCGTAGTGCAGCAGGTACTTCCCTGTCACGCGGCGACGGCCCATGCCTGAGCTTGCAGCGCGTCGAAATGCAGGGAGATGTCCTGACCTTCTTCCCAATCCTCAGACACAGGAAGGTATAGCTGTACATCCTGGCCCCATGGAAGACGCACGCGCGCCTCGTACCGTTCACCGACGAAGAGGACCGCGGCGATAGAGCCCACGAGTTGCGCACTGTCGTATGAGCCGCCGGCGACACGAACCACGTCGACGACTTCCGGCCTGACCGCGACACTGCACTTCTCGCCGGGCTGCAGCACGCTGCCGGCCGTAGTGCGCGCGCGGATGATGGGCCCTCCCGGCTCCTCAAGCTGCACCGGGACCGTTTCGGAGTTGCCGCCGCTGGCAACTGTGCCGGTGAACATCACAGTGCGTCCCAGGAAGTCACGCACCGCCGGAGTCTGTGGGTTCCTGTACAGGTACGTCGGCGTGCCGACCTGCTCAACGTTGCCGTGGTCCATCACCACGATGCGGTCCGAAAGGCTGAGCGCTTCGATCTGGTCATGGGTGACGAAGAGGACAGTGATGCCGAGGCGGCGCTGGAGCTCCTTCAACTCAACGCGCATCTGCTCCCTGAGCTTGGCGTCCAGATTCGAGAAAGGCTCGTCGAGGAGGAGCAGGTTGGGCTCAAACACGAGGCTGCGGGCAACGGCGACCCGTTGCTGCTGGCCGCCGCTGAGCATCGTTGATTGGCGGTCACCCATGCCTGTGAGACCGACCTGATCGAGGACCTTCGCGACCCGTTCACGAGTCTCGGACCGTCCGACTCTCCTCACGTTCAATGGGTAGGCGACGTTCTCAGCCACCGTCATGTGGGGCCAGATGGCGTAGGACTGGAACACCATGCCCATGTTCCGCTTGTTCGGGGGCACGAAACCGCGGCTGCTGCCACTGTCGACGACGACGCCTTCGTAGAGGACCTCGCCGCTCGATACGCGCTCCAAGCCGATGGCCATGCGAAGGGTGGTTGTCTTTCCGCATCCGCTCGGCCCGAGCAGAGTAAGCACCTCGCCCTGGCGGACTTCGATCGACGCGTCCTTGACTGCTTCCACTGCCCCGAAGCGTTTCCAGACATGACGGAGTTCCAATACGGTTTGGTGCTCGTTCGCAGTTGAATCAGTCATGAACCGTTGGCCTTGTCTCCCGTGGCTGGGCGCGACGCCGGAAACCACCGGGGACTGTGGGCGCAGCTTACGGGCGTGAATCTCGGAGGGTCAAGCTGACCGCAGTGGTTGAATCCTCTATGAAACTGGTATGGCGCTGCGAATCCCGCCTTGACACACGGCCCATCTAGTCCTATAACGACTGACACGCTACAACATCGATAGCGTGGCCTCACGGCGATTGCAGTTGCTGTCCGGCGGGAGGACTGAGGCGACGAGCGATCAAGGCAGATATTCGCCGTGGGCTCTTCTTGCGAACGTCGGCATCGGTCGCTCGTCGGAGAAAGGAAGTCCCCATGAATAGGTCACTCTGGTCAGCGCTGTTGGTTGCGTTGATAGGAGCGCTGGCGTTGATGGTGGTCGGTTGTGGCTCGGACCCCACGCCGACTCCTGCGCCGACGCCCACCCCGGTCGTCGTCGAAGTCGAGGTCCCGGTCGAAGTCCCTGTAGAGGTCCCTGTAGAGGTTGTTGTGACCGCGACGCCGACGCCTGAGGGGGCTCACGTTGCGGAATGGGCCGCAGCCCAAGAGGCGGCCAAGAGCGAGAAGCTCGTCATCAACACCAAACCCGGGGATGGCGCGAACTTCCTGATAAAGGAGTTCCGGAGGACGTTCCCGGAGATCGAGGTAGAGCACACCACGGCCTTCCCCAGCAGGTTCGGGCCGCGGATCATCGCTGAGCAGCAGGCCGGCCAGTACCTCTGGGACGTGATGGCCAACTTCGCAGGGAACATGACCAACGTCATGGCGCCTGCGGGCACGTTCCAGGACCTTGAGCCTTTCCTGATACTCCCCGAGGTGACCGACGACGACAACTGGTACCTGGGCTTCGACGTCTATGGCAACGACGCCAGCGGGCTCGACCAGGTCTTCTACTTCGCCATGGACCTCCGCGGCGGCTTCTACGTCAACCGGGACCTGGAGCCGACCGGCCTGACAGACGCTGACGAACTGCTCGATCCCAAGTGGAAGGGGAAGATCCTCATCCATGACCCCGCTGCGAATGGAGGCGGCACTGCCGCTATCGGCTCGCTGCTCGCCTTCAAGGGCGAAGAGTTCGTGACCCAACTGCTCAGGGACCAGGAGCCGATCATCATCGAAGACCCGCGCACCACCGCGGAGTGGATGGTGACGGAACGCGTGCCTATCGGCATCGGCGTGTACGACAACTTCCTGGACGAGTTCAACACCGAGGGCGTCGGTCTGTCCATCGAGCGAAGGCTGGGTTGGGGGCACATCAGCCCGGACGGGTTCGCCGTGTACAAGAATGCGCCTCACCCCAACGCCACGAAGGTGTTCGTCAACTGGTTCCTGGGCGACGACGGCCAGCGCATCTGGGCCTCGACGATGGCGAACAGCAGGCGCAAGGGTATGCCGCATCACCCGTTCCAGAACCATCCGGACTACGACCGGATCGAGACCTACACGGTGCCTGACTTCGAGAGCAATTCGAGCCTCTTGAAGGACACCATCGCGTTGGCTGAGCAGCTCAGGAACTAGCGGCTCGGCGGTTGGAACGACGGGAAGAGGCCCCCGCATCGTGCGGGGGCCTCTTCAGGATTCCCTGCGGCCGGAGACCGTGACGTGGGGACGTGAGTAGGACCCTAGACAGCGTCGCCCGTGGGATACATCAGAGGCATCAGGGCAGCCCGCCAGTCTTCATCGGTCCCTATGGTGCACTCTGCGGCCCGGAGGTCGTAATAGGTAGGGGAGATTCCCGCGGGTTGGCCGCCGTCTTTCACGACGTCGATCGCCTGCTGAAGCATCCTCCGCGTCACGATGATGGCGCGGTCAGCCTGGCCGAGGTGCTCCTGTTCGCGGTCGACGATCGCCCCCATCGACTCCTGCACGGCCCGGTCCTGGGTGTTGATGCCGTAGATACCGGTGAACGTGTCGGTCTTCTGGACCTGACGGTCGATCATCCAGTCGTTCGACTTGTTGCGGTAGCTGCGGAAGCCGTCGTTGATATCGATGTCCGTAGTGAAGCTGTTGCCGCTCACCTGAGGGTCCTGGGCTTCTTCGGCCAGGGGTCCGTCACCGTAGGCGTAGTACCAGTTGTAGACCATGACGCTTTCGTCGTCGATGGGCACCCAGTGATGCCCGTGTACCTCGGCCAGACCGAGTCCGGGAGGGCGGAGTTGCGTGAACGGCATGATGAAGTGGTAGCCCCTCACGTAACGCCGGTCCTCACCCAGCTGGCGCACTCCGAAGTAGCGGTAGCCGTAGTCCGTCTCGTCCAGTTCGAGAAGCGGTGCGCTCCCCTGTACGAAAGCGCTCTGGAAGGGGGTGCCGGGAAGTGTCACGCCCTCGCGCAAGCGGCGGTGCATTATCGGCGCATGGGACGTATCCACGCCTCCCTCGAGGGCCTGAAGCCAGTTGCACTCCTGGACCACCTTGGTGAGGGTGCGCTGCTCCTCAGGCACGCGGGTCCACTCGAAGTCCGGCAGCGGAGGTTTGCTCTCCGGCGGGCCCATGTAGGCCCAGACGAGACCACCCATCTCCTCAACAGGGTAGGCATTGGCGCGCACCTTCTTGCTGAAGTCGAACTGGCCCGGTTCGTTCATCTGGTCCACGCACTGGCCGGACACGTCAAACTTCCAGCCGTGGTACACACACCGGAGCCCATCCTCCTCGTTTCGACCCAGCCAGAGCGACGCCCGGCGATGTGGACAGAACTCGCTCAGCAGCCCGATCCTGCCACTGGTGTCCCTGAACGCTACGAGGTCCTCCCCGAGCAGTTTCACCCGGACTGGAGGACAGTCAGGCTCCGGAAGCTCCATGCTGAGCAGCGCCGGTATCCAATACCGCCGCATCGCTTCTCCCATCGGAGTTCCGGGGCCCGTACGAGTAAGGCGTTCGTTCTGTTCAGCGGTCAGCATTGCTCACCTCGCCCCGCGTGCCATGGGCATCGGGCCCTCCGTGCGCACATGGCCAGCCGAGGGCTCATGGTAAAGAGCCCCAGAGGCGCAGTCAAACGAACCGCTGCGCCTGGCGGTGGGCCGACCTCATCGCCGTGACAACGCCTCCGGGATCGCTGCTACGTCGTCGAGGTCCTCCAGCCGGTCGATGAGGTCAACCACCGATTCGAGCGCCGCCTGCGAGAGTGGCAAGGGCGCATGAGACGCGCAGTCCATAAACTTGTCGACAAGCTGCTCTCGGCTCAGTGGCCTCGCTGGATGCCCAAGGGGCACGTCGATATGCCTCGTCACCGTGGCGCCCGAACGGAGAACGACCTCCACGATCCCGGCATGCGGCGACAGCGAAGGGTCAAGCTCGTGGCTGCCCCTGGCCGCCAGCCGCAGCGCTTCCGGCTGACCGAGGCCTCCGGGAGTGAAGTCGGCTAACGTAACGGCGCCGTTGGCTAACGCTTTGGCCGCGCCGAAGTAGACGCTGTTGGCCGCCGAGGCTGCACTGCCGGGCTGTCGGCGCTCCTCCACCGGCTCGAACCAGTTCCTGGAATCGGGGTGACCGGTAAGCCTGAGTTCCACGACCTCCTCGGGGTTCACACCATCCTCGTTGCGAAGTTGAAGGCCGGCCTCGATGAACGCGTGGATCAGCCCGCTCGTGGGCCAGGGCTTGAACGAAGAGTCCAAGGTGTAGTACGTCGTCCCCAATCCTTCGGTGATTACTGAAGCGTCGTACACGCCGTTGTAGAACATGGCGAAGAATCCCGCCTGGCCTTCGAGAGCGTCGCAGTGAGCGCCCAGCCCCTCCTGAGCGAGAAGCGCCGCAAGCACGCCGCCCTGGTTCGGGAAGGCCGCGTAGATCCCTTTCGCAGGGGGATCGCCGTACACCACCACCTGCCGGCTTCCCGATGCCTGCATCAGCATGAGTCCGAGGGCGCTGTCGAGCTGGTCTACCGATAGTTCAAGTACCCGGCCTGCGCTGAGCGTGGCGCCCAGGTAGCTGAGGAGCTGGCCTTCCAGGAAGCGGCCCTTGGTGTTCACTCCCGCTCGGAGCAGAGCCAGGACAGAGCGCATCTCCACTTCGACACCGGCGACGAGGGCATTGATGAACTCCTTCCCGCTGACGCCGCCTCGACGTTCGGCGACCGCAAGAGGCGCCGTGAGCGCGAACGCTCCGGGATGGCCTCCCTCGGCGCCGATGGCATCGTAGTTCAACGAATGCACCATCGCGCCGTTGGCGAGGCCCGCCATGACGGCGGACACCTTCTCGCCATAGCCGAGCACGGTGCTCTCAGGCCGGCCTCCGGAACTGGTGACGACGGCTGCTGTCTCGGGCCCACCGTCGCCGAGTGTCCCCCCGGCGAGGGTAGTGCCGAGGGAGTCCAGCGTGAGCCTCTTCGCTACCTCGATGACGTTGGCCGGCAGGTCGCTGTAGCGGCTGGCGGCGACGTACTCGCAGACGGCGCGTGTAAGTCCCGGTGTGCTGGTGGCCATGTCGCCTCCTCCAGAGCAGATGTCAATCGTCAGGATGCAGGACGTCCTCGCCCCCGAGGGCACGCAGTGCGGAAACGAAGGCCTCGATGGCCCGGAATGGGTCTTTGCCTGCGAGCTCCACGCGCGCGATGAAGTGGCGCGTGACGGCTCTTTCCGCCATGGAGAGGACCCCTGCAGCCGCCTCATGAGGAGTACCCGATACGACCATGGCATCGACCAGTTGGTGCAGCTGTGCCGGTGACAGGTCCGATACGCGTGAAACCTCCGCAAGCGCAGGGATCCGTTTCCGCAACACTCGCGAGAAGACCTTGTTTCGGTTCTGCAGATTGAAGAGTGCGTACTCCGTGGCGCTCTCATACGCGCGCTCCCGGGATTCCGCCATGAAGACGGGCAACCCCAATGCGACCGCGATGCTGTCCGTGTTCCTTCCTGCTTTACATGCCCCGGCTTCCACATGGGCCATCGCCTGGGCTTGTACCTCAGGGTCGACGCCGACCATGGCGTAGACACCGTCGGCCACTGTGCCCGCAGTCTCCAGCAGTCTGGGGCTGCCGGAGTTGACGTAGACAGGCACGTGCACTGTGGGAGCCAGCTCGACAGCAAGTGTTCGGATGACCGTTTCCACGGAGTTTGCCATGTGGGCCAACGTTGCCCTTGGTTCTCCCACATACCGGACCGCGGCTTGCCCGGTGCTGACCACGAGGCGGGCTCGCCCCGGCGCAAGCTCTCCGAGAGTAGCGCCGAGAGTCGCCAGCATCCTGGGACTGCGCGATACCGGGTTCGTGACCGACGGGAACAGCGTCACCCGGGTGGTCCGCTGGGCTGCGAGAGCGAGCCGCACGAACACGTCCTTCCCGGTGTACGGATGGTCGGGCATCCCCACGCCGGCAAAGCCTAATTCCTCGGCCCTTTCGGCGAACCGGGACGACTCGGAAAGCGGCTGGTTCGTGGGGTCGTTGACGTCGATACGCAGGCGGAGAGCCGTCGGGGAGTAGGACACCGGAAGGTCACCTCCTCAGGATCCGCTCGCTACGGACTCACTGCCAGCATACCATCGGCAACCTGACGTGGATGGCATCGAGGGCACGGAGCCATCCTTGATCGTTCCGTTTGACATGCCGCCCACGCGTGCCTAGAGTGCGGGCAGAGTACCCAGAGGAGGCGCAGCGCCATGCCTATAGAGGTCTTCGACACGAAAGCGTTCGGCCACGAGACGAAGAAGCGCACCGTGGTGATGGACACGAACCGTTTTCACGTGTGGATCCACTACTACACGCCCGACCAGATGGACGAGATGCACTGCCACAACCAGGACCAGACGTTCCAGATCATCGAAGGGGAGTTGACGATGAACTTCCCGGACGGCGGCAAGGCGGTGCTGACGCCCGGCATGATGGCGACCATCACGGGCGGGTCGTTCTACCAGTTGCACAACACCGGCGGCGCACCGCTCATCATGATTGGGACACGGTCCGGCGCGACGGCCAACACGGTGAAGGTGGAGCACGGCACCGGGCGCATCATCAACGACCGGATCAACTACGCGGAGACGGTGAAGCGGTAGGGGTCAGTCTTCGTAGCGGCGGAACACGAGGCAGGCGTTCTGGCCGCCGAAGCCGAAGCTGTTGGAGAGCACGGTGCGCACGTCGGCGGGACGTGCCTCGTTCGGCACGTAGTCGAGGTCGCAGGCGGGATCGGGCGTCGTGTAGTTGATGGTGGGGTGGATGAGGCCGTGCAGGATGGTCTGTATGCAGGCGACGGCCTCCATGCCCCCTGCGCCTCCGAGCGCGTGGCCGATCATGGATTTCGTGGAGCTGATGGGTATCTTGTAGGCGGCGTCACCGAATGCCCGCTTGATGGCGAGCGTCTCCGAGGCGTCGTTGAGCGGGGTGGAGGTGCCGTGAGCGTTGATGTAGTCCACCTCGTGCGGCCCGACGCCCGCGTCTTCCAGCGCCCAGCGGATCGCGCGCGCCGCGCCTGCTCCGTCGTCGTCGGGTTGGAACTGGTGTCCCGCGTCAGATGACACTCCGAAGCCCAGCACCTCGGCGATGATGGGCGCGTCGCGCCTGAGCGCGTGCTCCAGCGACTCCACGACGAGGACGCCCGCGCCTTCGGAGGGTACGAAGCCGTCGCGGTCGGCGTCGAAAGGGCGACTCGCGGCAGGCGGGTCGTCGTTGCGAGTGCTGAGAGCGCGCATGACGCAGAAGCCTGCGAGGCCGAGCTGGCTGATGCCCGCCTCGGTCCCCCCCGTAATCATCACGTCGGCAGCGCCCCGGCGGATGACCTCGGCGGCGTCGCCGATGGACTGCGTGGAGGCGGCGCAGGCGGTGACGATGGTGCTGCTGGGCCCGCGCGCGCCGACATGGCGGCTGACGTTCGCGGCGGCCATGTTGGGCAGGACCATGGGGAAGAAGAACGGCGATATACGCATGCCACCGCGCTCGACGAGGATGCGCATGCTCTCGTCTATGGTCGGGAAGCCGCCGTTGCCGTTGCCGAGGTAGACGCCCATCCGATCGACGTCCACGTTCGCGGCGGAGAGTCCCGCGTTCCGCATCGCCTCATGGGTCGCGGCGATGGCGAGTTGGGAGAAGCGCGCGAGCCTGCGGGCTTCCCGCTTCTCGACGTACTGCTCGGGGTCGAAGCCGGAGACCTCTCCCGATATCCGGCAGGGGTAGTCCGTGGGGTCGGCGAGCGTCATGGGGCCGATGCCGGAGCGTCCCGCGGTGAGTCCCTCCCAGAACTCGGCCACGCTTTCACCGAGCGGCGTTACGGCGCCGAGGCCGGTAACGACCACTCGCTTGCGTCCGTTTACGTCGAGGCCGGTCATGCGCTTCAGACCCTCCCGAGGGCGGATGCCTGTGGGTCGAACTCAGGATAGTGCTCTCCGGCGATGCCGAGGGAGTGCTGTAGCGCTTCGGCGACGGCGAAGAGCGAGCCGGTCACGAGGACGAGGTCGCCGCCTCCGGCTGCGTTCAACGCTTGATCGATGCCCTCAGCGACGCTGGCGGCGCTGCGCGCGCTCGTTCCCAGACGCTCGAAGAGCGAGGCGAGCATGCCGGGATGCGCGGCGCGCGGGTGGCGCGAGGAGACGGTCCAAACCTCGTCCGCGAAGGCTGCCGCCTCCTCGGTGAGCAGGTCGACCTGCTTGTCGCCGGATGCGCCGAACACGAGGTGGACGCGCGCGTGGGGCAGGTATTCCTGCACGGTCTCGCGCAGCCTTGCCATGGAGTAGGGGTTGTGCGCACCGTCCACGACGAAGTATGGGTCGGTGGAGAGCAGTTGGAAGCGGCCGTCCCAACGCACCGCTGCGAGACCCGCTTCGATAGAGTCACGCGACAGGGGGAGCGGTGCTTGCTCAAGTGCGGCGATGGCGACTGCTGCGTTCTCGGCCTGGTGCGCGCCGAGCAGCGGCAGGCGTATGCGGTACCGGTCGCGGGGAGTCGCCACCAGGAGCGTCTGGCCGGAGAGGTCGTGCGCCTCCTGCGCGCAGGTTACGTCGCGGCCGACCTCGGTGAGCGGCGCACCCATCGCCTCTGCTCTCGCTCGGATGACTGCCATGGCTCCGGGGTCTTGCGGCGCCGAGACCACGGGCTGAGCGCCCTTGATGATGCCGGCCTTCTCCCCTGCGATCTCCTCGACGGTAGAGCCGAGGATGGCGGTGTGGTCGAGGCTGACGGAGGTGATGGCCGCTACACTCGACGAGGCGACGTTGGTCGCGTCCAGCCGCCCTCCGAGGCCGACCTCGAGCACGACAGCGTCCGCCGCTTCTTCGCGGAAGACGTCCAGCGCCATCGCGGTGAGGACCTCGAACGTGGAAGGGGCGCCGATGGGTCCACCTGCCATCTCCTCGACGACAGGCCAGATGCGGGCGACCGCTGCGGCGAAGGTCTGCGCAGGGAGCGGGTCGCCGTTCAGACGGATGCGCTCGCGGAACGAGTGCAGGTGGGGAGAGGTGTAGAGCCCGGTCCGCAGGCCGTGCGCCCGGAGGGCGCTCGCGGTCATGGCTGCGACGCTGCCCTTGCCCTTCGTCCCGGCGACATGGATGAGCGGCGGCCCACCGTCGAGCAGGTCCAGCCGGGCTGCCAGCTCCCGCATACGTTCCAGGTCGTACTTGTACGCAGGGGCGGCGTGCCCCGTCATCCGCTCGAGGTCGGCAAGGGAGAGGAGACGGTGCAGGGCTTCTTCGTAGGCGGTGTCTGGGGCGTGTTCGGGGTCGTGCGCAGGCATGGGGATCCTGCTGCGAGCGTAGCAGCGGCGCGTCGGCTCAGTCAACGGAGAGGCGGGGGATGAGGGTGGGGCAGCAGAGACGGCAGTACACAGGATACTGTATGCAAGCGGCAGGACAACGGAAAATGCTGCATATTTCAAGCTTGGGCATAGCGGGGCGATGTCCTTATAATGGCCGGACTTGTTCCGGAGTGTTGCAGCGGTGTCGTTCACTCATCTTCACGTCCACTCGGAGTACAGCCTGCTCGACGGCCTGAGCCGGATACCGGCGATGGTGAGCCGCGCCAAAGAGCTGGGCATGACGGCCCTCGGCCTCACCGACCACGGCTCGATGTACGGGGTGGTGGACTTCTACGCGGCGTGCAAGGAAGCGGGCATCAAGCCGGTCATCGGGTGCGAGCTGTACGTCGCGAACGGGAAGCGGACGGACCGCACCTCAGGCGGCAAAGGCCAGAACAACCACCACCTCACGGTCCTCGCGCAGAACAACGAGGGCTACCGGAACCTGATGAAGCTGTCCTCCCGGGCGCACCTGGAAGGCTTCTACTACAAGCCCCGCGTGGACCACGAGTTGCTGGAGGAGCACGCCGACGGCCTCATCGTCTTTTCGGGCTGCCCAAGCTCCGAGATATCGGTTGCCCTGATAGACGGCAACTACGAGGCTGCGAAAGAACTGGCCAGGTGGCACAAGGCGATGTTCCCCGCCTTCTACCTCGAGATGCAGCGGCACGAGAACCTCGACTTCCTCACCCCGCTGAACAACGGGCTGCTGCGGCTCGGAGAGGAGCTGGACATCCCCATCGTCGCGACGAACGACCTGCACTACGTACAGGAGAGCGACGCCAGTATCCACGACGTGCTGCTCTGCATCGGCACGAGTTCCAACATCCGGGATGAGAACCGCTTCCAGTTCTCCGACTCGTCGTACTACCTCAAAACGCACGAGGAGATGGCGGAGCTGTTCGCCGACCTGCCGGAGGCGGTTACGAACACGCAGGCGATCGCGGACATGACAGACGTGGAGCTCGATTTCTCGACGCTGCGGCTGCCGCGTTACCGGACACCCGATAACGAAGACGCGGACGCCTACCTGCGCAAGCTGTGCTGGCAGGGATTCGGCGAGCGCTACCCGAACGGGGCGGCGGACGCGACGAAGGAGCGGCTGGAGTACGAACTGAACGTCATAACGGAGACGCAGTACCCCAACTACTTCCTCGTGGTGTGGGACATCGCGGACTTCGCGCGGCGGGAGGGCATCGTCTTCGGGGTGCGGGGCAGCGCAGCGTCGTCGCTGGCGCTCTACTGCCTGGGCGTCACCGAACTCGACCCGCTGGACTACGGGCTGGTGTTCGAGCGCTTCCTCAACATCGAGCGCAAAGAGATGCCGGACATCGACATGGACTTCCAGGACGACCGGCGCGAGGAGGCGATCCAGTACGTCACGGACAAGTACGGGCGCGACCACGTCGCCCAGATCATCACGTTCGGCACGCTCGGCGCCAAGGCCGCCATCCGGGACTCAGGGCGGGTGTTGGGGATGACGTACGCCGACGTGGACCGTGTGGCGCGCCTCGTTCCGCAGCGACTGGGGATGACGATAGACCTCGCGTTCGAGCAGTCGCCCGAGATGAAGGAGGCGTACGAGCAGGACGAAGAGCTGCGGAAGCTCATCGACACCGCGCGGAGCCTCGAGGGCGTGACGCGCAACGTGAGCACACATGCCGCGGGGGTCGTCATATCCGAGGACCCGCTCACCGACCACGTGCCGCTGCAGCGCCCGACGAAGGGCAACGAGAACAGCGTGGCGATGACGCAGTACGCCATGGAGCCGGTTGCCAAGCTCGGGCTCTTGAAGATGGACTTCCTGGGCCTGATCAACTACTCGATCCTGAGCAACACGATCGAGATGGTGCGCCAGCACAAGGGGACCGAGGTGCGGCTGCAGGAGATCCCGTTCGACGACGCCAGGACGTACGAGTTGCTGAGCAGCGGCGAGACGACGGCCCTCTTCCAGCTGGAGAGCCCGGGGATGCGGCGCTACATCAAGGAGTTGCGTCCGGGCACGCTGGGCGAACTCGCGGCGATGATCGCGTTGTACCGTCCGGGCCCGATGGAACACATCGGGCGCTACATCGACTCGAAGCACGGGCGAGCGCCTGCCAGCTACCCCCACCCCGACCTGCAGGAGATCCTGAACGAGACCTACGGGGTCATCGTCTACCAGGACCAGGTGCTGCACATCATGCGGCAGTTCGCGGGCTACTCGCTCGGCGAAGCGGACGTGGTACGGAAGGCGATGGGGAAGAAGATCGCGTCGCTGATGCAGCAGGAACGCGAGAGCTTCGTCGCGGGAGCGCGGGAGAAGGGTTACGACGAACCAACCGCCGCCGCGGTCTTCGACCTGATCGAGCCGTTCGCGGGGTACGCGTTCAACAAGGCGCACAGCGTGAGCTACGCAGTGGTCGCCTATTGGACGGCGTACTTCAAGGCGAACCATCCCGTGGAGTTCATGATGTGTGTCCTGAACGCATACCAGGGGAACGATCGGATGGGCCCCGCGGTTGCGGAGTGCGTGCGGCTGGGGATACCGGTGCTACCGCCGGACGTGAACCGGAGCGGCGTGGACTTCAGCGTCGACCGGGCGGAGGACGGTCGGGAGGCCGTGCGGTTCGGCCTTGCCTCGATCAAGAACATCGGGGCGTCCGCAGTGGCGGAGTTGGTGGTTGAGCGCGACGAGAACGGCCCGTTCCAGTCGCTGGAGGACTTCTGCAGGCGCGCCGGGTCGGAGGCCGCGAACCGGCGCGTGGTTGAGAGTCTGGCGAAGGTGGGAGCGCTCGATGCTTTCGGGTCTCGAGGGCAGCTCACTGCGAGTGCAGACCACATCGTGCACCTGATGCAGCGTGAAGCGCGCCTGCGAGAGAGCGGGCAGTCCACGATGTTCGACATGTTCGGCGCGTCCGCTCCCACGCCGCTGGCGGAGATCGAGTTGCTGCCCGCGCCCGATCCGTCGCTGCGGGAGTTGGTCGCCTGGGAGCGTGAACTGATAGGCGTTGCTCTGGGGCGTCGCGTGCTGGACCCGGTGAACGCGCCTGCGGGCGCAGTTCTCTCCCGCGAGGAAGTGGAGGCGTGCGCGGACGGTGACAAGGTGGTGCTGGCGGGCGAGGTGGCGTCGGTGCGCTTCACGACGGACAGGCAAGGAAGGCCGATCCGCTTCGTAGGACTGGAGATATTCGACGGCTCCGTGCTGGACGTGGCCGTGTGGAGCCGGGTTGTCGAAAAGACCGCCGAGCTGTGGGTGGAAGGCAACCTCGTGCGGCTGTCGGGGGTAGTGCGGCATCGTGGCGACGAGACCTCGATACATTGCGACGACGCGGAGGAATTCGAACTGACCGAGACGCCGGCCAGCCCGCAGCCTTCTTCCGTGGCCGCTCCTGCCACTCCGAAAGTGGAGGAGTGGAAGCCGCCTGTAGAGGAACGCACGAGCGCGCCAGCGGAGCCTGCCCCCGCTGCCAATGGCGTCGAGCCGCCTTCAACCAACGGGGCCGCACATCACGTCGAGACCGTTCCAACAGCAGGCGGGTTCGACGAGGGGCAGCGCAAAGTCCTCGTGAAGATGAAAGAGACGGACCAGCCTTCCGAGGACAATCGCCTGCTCAAACTGGTGCTGCAGACGTTGATGGACTACCCCGGCACGGATGAGGTCGACCTCGTCATCGAGAGCGGGGGTCAGTTCTGGCGCATCAGCATGCCGATCATCCGTACGCAGTACAGCGATGAACTCGCAGCGCACGTCAACGGGATGCGGGACGCCGGCTTGACGGTAGAGCTGGAGAGTACGGCGGCCTGATCAGGCGGTCGCTGCTTCCAGGTTCAGCAGGCGCGCCTTCATGCCAAGGCCGGGACCACCGAACCCGTGCAGCCCGCCGTCCTTGCCGATGACGCGGTGGCACGGGATGACGATGGGGATGCGGTTCCGCGCCATCGCCTGCCCTGCGGCGCGCACGGCTCTGATGTTTCCCGCGGAGGCTGCAAGCCACTCATAGGTGCGTGTCTCTCCCCGAGGGATGGAGCGGCACGCATCCCATGCGCGGCGGAAGAAGGGGGCCACGCCGTCCAGGTCCAGAGGCACGTCCCACGTGGGGGCGTCGCCGCTCAGGTATGCCTCGAGTTGGGCGCGATAGGTGTTGAACGCGTCCGGCACGTGCTCAGGGAGCGGAGCCCGCATACTGCGTTCCAGATCGTCCAGGGCGCGCTCGGGAGACGGCTCCGGGAGAGTGGCGTAGCGTATACCCCTCTCCGATCCGGCGACTGCCACCCATCCCCAACCGGTCTCGAATACGTCGTAGTACAGTGCCATCTGGGCCGTGCCTCCTCACTCAGCGTGCGGCAATTGTAAAGTATGGGGCGGGTGTTCGACAGACACAAAGCCGTGGTGTGCAGGATTTCACACTGGCGCGCAACATTTGGTAGAGTTGCGGATGAGTCGTCGGAGGCTCGTCAATCCTGAGTAGGGGAGAAGCTGCATGGATCTCAAGAGTACACGGGAAGGCTCGAATCTGATCGTGGACGTGGAAGGGCGCGTGGACGGGACGAATGCCATGGACTTCCAGACCGCGCTCGAGGGAGCAATCCAACCGAGTGACCAGGGCGTCATCATGGACATGGGGCAGTTGCAGTACATCAGCAGCGCGGGCCTTCGTGTCATCCTTCTGGTTGCAAAGTCGCTCCAGAAGCAGAACGCCAAGCTGCTGGGGTGCTCGCTCTCCGAATCCGTCCGGGAGATATTCGCCATCAGCGGGTTCGACAAGATCGTGCCTGTGCACGATTCCCGGACAGATGCGCTGAAGGCGCTCGAAGACTAATCCTCAGGGTCAGGACCACCCGGGACCGGCAACTGAATCGTCAGCCGGCGGCCGGGTGATTATTCAGGTTGCCCGCGAAGGACAGACGCGAGGAGACGATGTCTGAACCAGAAGGGGACTCGTACAGGATACTGGTGGTTGACGACGAACCCGACGTAGAGCCGTTGATGTTGCAGCGGATGCGGCGTCACATACGGTCGGGGCGTTACTCGTTCGTCTTCGCCCAGAACGGGATCGAAGCGCTCGACGTGCTCAACAGCGATCCGGAGATCGATATGGTGGTCTCGGATATCAACATGCCCAAGATGGATGGGCTGACGCTGCTGTCCCAGATATCGGAGTTGAACCCTGACCTCCGCGCGGTCATCGTGTCCGCCTACGGAGACATGAAAAACATCCGCACCGCGATGAACCGCGGTGCGTTCGACTTTGTTACCAAGCCGCTCGACTTCGATGACCTGCAAGTGACGATAGAGCGCACGCTGGAGAACATGAAGGCGTGGAAGGAAGCGCTCTCCTCTCGTGACAAGCTGGTATCGCTGCAGCGGGAACTGGACGTGGCGAGCCAGATGCAGCAGTCGATCCTCCCGACGCAGTTCCCGCGAGGGGACGATTTCGAGGTATTCGGGAGCATGGAACCGGCGCGCAACGTTGGTGGGGACTTCTTCGACGTTGTGCTCTTGGATGACGGCCAGATCGGCCTGGCCATCGCGGACGTGTCGGGCAAGGGCGTGCCGGCGGCGCTGTTCATGATGTCCAGCCGTACGCTGTTGAAGGGCTCTGCCATCGGCCTGACCGAACCGGGGAAGGTGCTCCGGGAAGTGAACAACCTGCTCGCTGAGGATAACGAGTCAGCCATGTTCGTCACGGTGCTGTACGCGGTGTACAACCCTGCGACTGGACACCTGTCCTATGCCAATGGAGGCCACAACCTGCCCGTGATCTTCCACGCCGACGGCAGTTCTACCGTGCTCGAATACACGGAAGGACTGGCTCTGGCCGTCCTGTCCGGCGTCGAGTTCGTGGAAGGTGAACTCACGCTGGAACCGGGCGATACGCTGGTCCTGTACACGGACGGTGTGACGGAGGCCATGGACGCTGTGAATGAAGAGTTCGGGATGGAGCGCCTTCGGGCGGTATTCGCGGGAGGCGGGCCGCAGGGTGCGGAGGCTGCGAACGAGGCAGTGTTCGCGGCTGTCCGAGAGTTCGTAAGCGGAGCGCCGCAGTCGGACGACATCACGTGTCTGACGCTGAGGCGTGGGAGAGCGTAGGCATGAGCAACGGGCTGTCCCTGACACTCGAGACGCGCCCCGACGAGTTGGAACGGCTGACCGCCGCGGTCGAAACGTTGGCGGAGCAGGACAACTGGCCTGCCGCACTGACGTTCAGGGTGAACCTCGTCCTGGAAGAGCTGGTGCTCAACGTCATCAACTATGCCTATGACGAGGACGGGCATCATCTGGACGTCGAGCTTACGTGCAACGAGGAAGACCTCGTCATCGAGATCACGGACGAAGGGAGGCCTTTCGATCCGTTGCACGATGCCCCTGAACCTGACATGGAATCGCCGATGGAGGAACGCCGCATAGGTGGACTGGGCGTTTACCTGGTGCGGACGATGACCTCCGACATGCAATACCGGCGGGAGGACGGCAAGAACCGAATGACCGTTGCCATGTCGAGGGATGGATGAAACGCGTGCCGCGTTCCGGGCGTACGCCCGGGTTCATCGCAGCACTCTTCATCGTCGCGGGGCTGGTTGGCTGTAACGGCGATGCAACAGCGTTGCCTACCCCTACTCCCCATCACGATAGGGCTACCGCGACGCCGACCCCGGTAGACACAGGGACGCCCGGCGTGACCGACGATCAGGTGCTGTTCGGGCAGTCCGCTGCATTCAGCGGCCCGGCTGAGGAACTCGGCACCAACATGCGGCTGGGCATCCGGGCGGCGTTCCATGAAGCGAACCAGGCGGGGGGCGTACACGGGCGCTCACTGGAGTTGATCTCGCTGGATGACTCCTACGAACCGGAGAAAGCGGTTACGAACACGCTTCAGCTGATAGAGGATGAGCGTGTGTTCATGCTGATGGGAGCAGTGGGGACGCCTACATCACGCTCCGCTACCCCGGTGTCCGTATCAGCGGGTGTACCCTATCTGGCGCCGTTCACGGGAGCGGAGTTCCTGCGGACCCTCGGGCCGGAGAACGTGATCAACGTTCGCGCCTCGTACAACCAGGAGACGGAGGAGATGGTCGAGCGTCTGACCGAGGACCTGGGCATCACGCGGATAGCGGTGATGTACCAGGACGACTCCTTCGGCCGCGCGGGCTACCAGGGCGCGGTAGAGGCACTCCGGCGCAGAAACATGTCGCCGGTGGGCATAGGGCTGTACACGCGCAACACAACGGCGGTGAAGACCGCGTTGCTGGACATAGAGCGTTCGCTTCCCGAGGCGGTGATCATGGTGGGGGCCTACGAACCGGTGGCAACCTTCATCAGATGGGCGCGGCATATCGGGATGGACGTGCAGTTCATCAACATCTCCTTCGTCGGCAGCAACGCGCTGGCGCGGGAGCTCGGCCCCGATGGCGCCGGAGTATTCGTAACGCAGGTGGTGCCTTTCCCGAACGATCTGTCGCAACCCGTCGTGCGGGCTTACCGGAGCGCGCTCTCGTCGTATGATTCGAGTGCGTTGCCGGGCTTCGTATCGCTCGAAGGATACCTGGCAGGACGTCTAGCCATAGCAGGACTGGAAGGTTGCGGCCGTGATCTCACCCGCCAGTGTTTCCTGGATAGCCTGACTACTCCCGACATGATCGATCTGGATGGGTTCCGCTTGGGTTACGGGGAAGACGACAACCAGGGCTCGGACACGGTGTTCCTGACCGTGCTCGGGCCTGACGGACAGTATTATCCGATCCAGGCACTGGGGGACTTCCAGTTGCTGCAGGAGACCTGGGCGTTGCAGGACGTCGTGCCATGATTCAACCACTCAGGTTCTTCAGAGTACCGTCGCGTATCTCCACGCAGTTGCAGTTGGTGATCGCGGGAGCGGTTGCGCTCACGCTGGCTGCCAGCCTCGTGGGCTGGTTCTCGTTCACTCGTGTGAGCGAGGCGCAGAGCCGCGTGAACGACGCGAGCCTGCCGGAGATCACGACGGCGTTCCACGTGGCGGAGTCCGCCAGCGCATTGGTGGCGGCGGCCCCGCGGTTGACGTCCGCCGAGGTGGAAGACTTCGCGGAGGTGGTGGCTGATATCAACCAGGCGCACGGGGCGTTCGAAGAGGAATTGGCGGCGC
Organism: Dehalococcoidia bacterium; assembly: GCA_965116305.1. Classification (GTDB taxonomy): domain Bacteria; phylum Chloroflexota; class Dehalococcoidia; order Lucifugimonadales; family Australimonadaceae; genus Bin16. Next base: position 2,172,602 of record OZ220673.1, read on the forward strand.
TGGAGGCGCAGGGGAGCGAGGAGGAGCGCCTCAACAGCATCCGTGAACAGGCGGACAGGCTGGTTGCCAATATCGATACGATCAAATCGGAGATGCCGGAGTTCTTCGCGCTGGAAGCGCGCAGCGATGTTCTCCGGCAGGACCTGACGGCAGTGCAGGACGAACTGGACGGAGTCCTGATCCCGGCGCTGGATGACCAGCTCTTCTACCTGATGACGGGTTACACCAGCCTCGACGCGCCTCCCGCTTCGCTCGAGGAGTCCTTCTCCGGCGATCAGATCATCGAATACCGGCGTCTCGCAGAGTTGCAGGGAGCCCTCAGCATAGCGGCGCAGGTGCTGGCAAGCGCCTTCACCGTCTCCGAGCCGGCGCTGGTAGAGCCGTTGCGGGAGCGGTTCGAGGCGGAGTTCGCCGCATTCAGAGGCGCAGAGAGCACGTTCCTGGGGCAGGTGAGTGAAGACCTGCTGGCGTCGCTTACCCCCCTGGCTGACCGGCTCCACGACCTCGGTCTGGGCGAAGAAGAGGGAGGGTTCGCCCTGGTACAGAGCGGGTTGGAGCTCGCTGAACGGCAGCGTGAGTTGCTCGCTTTGAACCGCACCATCGCGATTGAACTCGTTGAAGAAGTGGACAGCCTGGTCAGCGTGGCGAACCAGCATGCGGAGGCGGCGACACTCTCGTCCGACCAGTCCATCCGCACCGGGCGCCAACTCCTCATCGTGATCGGCATCGTGAGTGTGACCGGAGCGTTGCTCATCGACTGGCTCTTCGTGTGGCGGGTACTGCTTCGGCGGCTGGCGTTCCTCTCCAACCGGATGCGCCGGATGGCCGGGGGCGATCTGGAGGAGGAAGTGGTCGTGAAGGGCCGGGACGAGGTGGCGGACATGGCCGCGGCGCTGGAAGTGTTCCGCCGGAACGCGCTGGAGGTACAACGGCTGAACCTGGTCGAGCATCTGGCAGAGGAGCTGCGAGAGAAGAACGACGAGTTGGAGTCTGCGCTTTCAGACCTGGACAAAGCGCAGGACCAGATCGTCATGCGGGAGAAGCTGGCGGCGCTCGGTGAGCTGACCGCCGGAGTTGCCCACGAGATCAGGAACCCGCTGAACTTCGTCAAGAACTTCTCGGAAGCGTCGGCCGAACTGCTCGTGGAGCTGAAGGAAGCGGTCGATGACACCGGCGACGCATTGACGGAGGACCAGAAGCAGTACATCGAAGAGATATCCGCCGATCTGACCGGCAACCTTCAGCGTATCCAGTCGCATGGCGAACGAGCGAACCGCATCGTCCAGGACATGCTCATGATGGGCAGAGGCGGGGGCGAAGCGCGTCCCATCGATATCAACGATCTCGTCAACGAACATGCCTCGCTCGCGTACCACAGCGCCCGGGCGCTGGACCCGGACTTCCAGCTCACCATCCGGCAGGAGTTCGATCCGGATGCCGGCGAGGTGGAAGCCATCCCCGGCGACCTTGGCCGCGTCTTCCTGAACATGGTGAGCAACGCCTGCTACGCCGTGGACGAGAAACGGAAGGCGAAGGAAGCGGAAGGCGAGCAGTTCATGCCCGAGGTGGTGCTCTCGTCGAAACGCACGGATGAGTCGGTGGAGGTCCGCGTCAGGGATAACGGGAGCGGCATACCTCAGGAGGCGATCGACAAGATATTCAACCCGTTCTTCACCACCAAGCCCACCGACAAGGGAACAGGGCTGGGGCTTGCGATCTCGAACGACATCGTCCGCCAGCACGGCGGAACGATAGCGGTCACGTCGGAGGCGGGCGAGTTCACCGAGATGCTGGTGACCCTGCCGTTCAGGTACCCGGTGGTAACTGCTGAACACGAAGACGACGTCAGCGGTGGCGATGACGCCGCGGACGACGACACCGATGATGACGCCGTCGCCGATGACGCTACCGGGACCGCCGACGATGAGGAGGATGACACGGGAGAGGGGCCGGACGAGGAGGCTGAAGACGACGGCAAGGCAGGCTAGCGAGCGGGAGCGGGGAGCATGAACTTCGACTCCTATAACCTCGACGCTGCCATCTACGACGAGATGCTGCTGGCGGACGGGTCTCCGCGGGAGCACTCCCGGCAGCTGTACGAGACGTTGCTGAGCCTCTCCCCCGAACGCCTGGGCAGCGTACAGGAAGGAGTGGCCCGCTCTTTCCTGCACGAGGGCATCTTCTTCACGGTCTACGGAGACGAGGAGGCCCAGGAACGGATCATCCCCGTGGACTGCGTGCCGCGCGTGCTTTCCGCAGCAGAATGGACGTTGCTCGATTCAGGACTCGCCCAGCGCCTGCGTGCGCTCAACCGTTTCATCGATGACGTCTATAACGGCGCGCACGCCATCGCCGACGGGGTGATCCCCGAAGACCTGGTCATCGGATGCCCGAACTACCGCCCGGAGATGCTGGGCTACTCTCCTCCGGAAGGCGTCTGGGTAGGGATCTGCGGGTCGGACCTCCTTCGGACGCACGACGGCTTCTTCGTGCTGGAGGACAACCTGCGGTCGCCTTCCGGCGTGTCGTACATGATCGCGACCCGCAATGCGGTGAAGGCGGGGCTGCGGCGCCTGTACCGCGCATCGCGTGTCCGGGAGGTCGAGCACTACGGGAACCTGCTGCAGCAGACGCTGAGCGAGCTGGGGCCCAGGGGCAATCCCGACCCCACTATCGTGCTGCTGTCGCCCGGGGTGTACAACGCGGCCTTCTACGAGCACATGTTCCTTGCACATGAGATCGGTGCGGAACTGGTGGAGGGGCGCGATCTGCTGACGCGCGACGGTTTCGTGTACATGCGCACGACTGCGGGGCTTCGCCGCGTGGACGTCATCTACCGCCGCGTGGACGATCTGTTCCTGGACCCGTTCGCCTTCCGTCCGGACTCCATGCTGGGAGTGCCGGGCCTGCTGGACGCGTGCAAACGCGGCAACGTGACGCTGGTCAACGCTCCGGGGGTCGGTGTCGCCGACGACAAGAGCGTCTACCCCTACGTGCCGGACATGGTCCGCTATTACCTCGGCGAAGAGCCGATACTCGGCAACGTGGAGACGTACCTGTGCCGGCGCCCCGCTGACCTGGAGTACACGCTGGACAACCTGGACAAGCTGGTGGTGAAACGGGTGGGCGAGTCCGGCGGGTATGGCATGCTCGTGGGGCCGCACGCCACACCGCAGGAGCGCGACGAGTACGCGGAGCAGGTGCGGGCGGACCCGGCAGACTTCATCGCGCAGCCGGTGTTGACGTTCTCCCGTGCGCCCTGCCTCGTGGATGGCGACTTGGAGCCGCGCCACGTCGACCTGCGGCCCTTCATCCTGCAGGGCCGCGAGACGCGGATCGTGCCCGGGGCCTTCTGCCGAGTGGCGCTGCGCCGCGGAAGCCTGGTGGTGAACTCCAGCCAGGGCGGTGGCGGCAAGGACGTCTGGGTGCTGGAGGAGTGAGGCGGATGCTCTCGCGAAGCGCTCAAGGGATCTATTGGATGGGCCGCTATCTCGAGCGGACCGAGTGCATGTGCCGCCTGCTGCAATTGCAGACGGAGGCGCTGGTTGACCGTCCTGCGCGCGACATATACGTCGGGTGGCGCAGGCTCTACGGTGTGCTGCGCCGGATACCGCCGGGAGGCGCACTGGTGCTCCCCGAGGGCGACGACTTCACGCTCGCGGACTCGTACACGCTCGCGGGTGACCTGACCTTCGAGCGTTCGAACCCGGACTCGGTGTGGAACTGCTTCGCGCAGGGCAGGGAGAACGCACGCCAGATGCGCCATTGCATCAGCGCGGAGATGTGGCAGCGTCTCAACCTCGCCTATCTGCGCCTTCGCGACATGGAGATAGAGGACATATGGATGGCGCTGCCGGAAGGCTTCTACGCGGGGCTGGCGGCGGAGACCGACGCGTTCGACGGCGCAGCCCAGGCGACCATGTACCGTGACGAGGGGTGGAGTTTCCTCCGCCTGGGCGGGTTCATCGAACGGGCGCAGTTCGCGCCTGCCCTGCTCTTGCAGCAGTTGGCCATAGATGCCGAGAGCGACGGCTATGTGGAGGAAGACTGGGCGAGCCTGCTGGAGGCCTCTCATGCGCTGGAGGTGTACAACCGGCGCTACGGGGCTGCGGTGCATCCGGCCGCTGCGCTCGATCTGTTGGCAACGGACCCTCTGTTGCCCGGTTCGGTCTACAGGTCGCTCAAACAGATCTCGGGAGAGTTTGCAACGCTCGGAGCGGGCCCCGGAGCGGACTCCGGGTACGCGGCCCAGCGACTCATAGGACGGCTGCTCTCACTCATGCAGAACGAGTGGCCGGACAGCAGGGACCGCGAGGGCCTGCTGCGCAGAGTCCTGAGTGAGGCAACGAACCTGCACTTCATGATCAACGAGGCCTACTTCGACTACCCGCTCACCGTTCGCGCCGGATAGGGTGCATCGAGCTCGAGCCTGTCCCCGGAAACCCGCAAGGAGCCCAACGATGACCGAAGCACTCGCCCGTATCAGTTCCCGCAGGCCATGGGTCACCATAGGCGTGTGGTTGCTACTCGTGCTGGTTGCTCTCGGAATCGTTGGCCAACTACTTCCCACCGCCACCACCACTGAACTCCGCATCATCCCGAGGTTCGGCGAAGTCGGTTCGGTGACGGTCAGTGAACTGCTGGAAGGCAGCCCCATCGAGCCCCCGCCCGCTGAAGTCGTCATCGTCCGGTCGCAAACGTTGACGGTCGACGATGCCGCTTTCCGGGCGAAAGTGGAAGGGGTCACCGGCAAGCTCCGGGAGTTGGAGCCCGAAGTCATACAGGCCGGCACGAACTACTACGAGGTCCTGGCTGCCCGTCCTCTTGATTCGCTGGCGCTGGTCTCAACGGACCGCAGGAGCGCCATCGTGGCTGTCCAGATGACCGGGACGCTCGGTGAGGCGCTGGAGAACATCGAAGAGGTCATCCACGTCGTGGAGGAGGCAGATGGCAAGGACGGCTTCGACGTGCTCATCGTCGGCGACGTGAGCAGCCGCTTCGAGCAGGCGGAGCTGTCGGCGATGGACCTCGAGCAGGGCGAGCGCATCGGCCTCCCGGTCGCGCTTCTCATCCTCCTCGTGCTCTTCGGCGCAGTCGTGGCCGCGCTGATACCCGTCGGCCTCGCCATCGTTTCGATAGTCGTCACACTCGCCATCGTGGCGGTCATCGGCACCATCTTCGGGGAGCTGGTCTTCTTCGTGCTGCTGTGGATAACGATGATCGGCCTCGCGGTGGGGATCGACTACACGCTCATCGTGGTCTCCCGCTTCAGGGAGGAGCTGGCGCGCGGCCTGAGCACGCGGGACGCGGTCATCAAGGCCGGGGCGACGGCCAGCCGCACGGTGTTCTTCAGCGGCATGACGGTGGTCATCGCATTGCTCGGCGTGTTCATCGTCCCGCACACGTTGTTCTTCGCAACCGGCCTCGGCGCGATCCTGGTGGTGCTCGTTTCGGTCATGGCGACGCTCACCTTCCTGCCTGCTGTTCTCACGGTGCTGGGGCCGCGTGTTGATCGCCTGCGATTGCCGTTCCGCAGGAGCGCGGCAGCCGCGTCTTCGGGAGAGCAACGCGAGGGCTTCTGGGAGTTCATCACACGCAAGACGATGCGGTACCCCGTCGTCAGCATCCTCGTGGTCGGCGGGCTGATGGTCTGGGCGTCGGTGAACTACTTCGGCATCAACACAGGCTTCAACAGCGTCGAGACGTTCCCGCATGACTCGCATACCCGCGAGGCGTTCACAGCACTGGAAGAAGACTTCCCGCTCGGGTACGGCTCCGCGAACCCTGCGAGGATCGTCGTTGTGGGAGACATCAGCGACCCGGCGGTCGCGAATGCGGTGCAGACGTTCAAGCAGTCCGTGGTCAACGACCCGGCGGTTGCCGAAGCGCTGCAGAAGGTCGAGCAGGCCGTACAGAGCGATCCGGCTCTCATCGCCGCGCTTCTGCAGAGCAACCCGGAGATACTCAGCGACCCCTCGGCTGCTGCCCTTGCTGCCCTGCTCACGAACACGCATGGCAACCTCACCGTGATTGAGATACCGGTGCCCGGTGCTCCCAGTGGCTCCGAGGCGTTCGAACTCATAAAGCGACTGCGAAACGAGTACATCCCCTCGGCGTTCTCCGGCGTGCTGGCGGAGGCGTACGTGGGAGGTATCTCTGCCGAGTTCCTCGACTTCGACACACAGCTCAGCGCCTATCTCCCCATCATCTTCGCGTTCATCCTTGGCGTGAGCTTCATCCTGCTATTGGTCGTCTTCCGTTCCATCGTCATCCCCATCAAGGCGATCATCATGAACCTGCTATCCGTCGGCGCCGCCTACGGATTGATGGTGCTCGTGTTCCAGAAGGGCGTCGGAGCGGACATCTTCGGGTTCCAGCAGATCGAGACGATAGAGGCGTGGCTGCCGCTGATCCTGTTCGCCATCCTGTTCGGGCTGTCCATGGACTACCACGTGTTCATGCTGAGCCGCATCCGCGAGCGGTACGACCAGACGCACGACAATGCCGAGTCTGTGGCGTACGGCCTGCGCTCGACCGCCAGCCTCATCACCGGCGCCGCGCTCATCATGGTGGCGGTGTTCAGCGGATTCGCGTCGGGCGACATGGTCGTGAACCAGCAGGCGGGGTTCGGGCTTGCGGTAGCCGTCCTGCTGGACGCAACACTGGTGAGGAGCATCCTCGTTCCGGCCAGCATGCAGCTGCTCGGCGCGCGGAACTGGTACCTGCCGGGGTTCCTCAGCTGGTTGCCCCAGATACAGGTGGAGGCCGAGGAAGACTAGCCGAGGAACCGGCGGATCAGGGCGGCCTCTTCGATGAAGTGCCGCGTCCGGGAGGTGCGGTTCCGCACAAGCCCGGCCCAGACCGCCGTGGTCAGCCCCTCGTGCACCCGGTCGATCTCCTGGGTGAAGCGCACGAACAGCCGCCGGTAGTCGTCGCCGAGGAGTTGCGTGATGCGCGTCTCGTTCGAGAAGCGCAGGGCGGCGCTGAGGTCTTCCTGGAGGCTGGGATAGATCTCCCGCAGGTAGGCGAAGTCGTCCTCGTTGAGGGCGGCGAGCCCGAGCAGGTCCGGCGGCACGCCGATGGAGTAGAGCGTGGCCGCGAATGCGATGGCGCGTGGAAGGGCCACGTCCTCAGCGCCCGGAAGCGTGCGTCCGTAGCCGAATAGGCCGACGTGCAGTTTGCGCTCCCGCCTGCGCGGTATGTGCGCGGATACGGAGGCGATGGTGGGGGCGAGCTTGCGCACCTGGTCCTGGTAGGCCGTTGCTGCCCTGTCGATGATGTCGTTGACGCGCGCTTCGTCAACCGGCGGAGCGGGTTTGCGCTCGTAGGCGTGGAGCTGCGCGATGGCGTCGACCACCTGCTCTCGGGGGTAGTCGAACTTGAACGCAGACTGCACCGTGAGCGTCTGCACGCTGGGGTATTCACGGAAGATGCGGTCCACGTTCACGGGTGAGAGGTGCCCCCGGAAGGGCGCCGAGCCTGCGCCGATGATGGGGTAGAGAGGGATGCCCAGTTCGCCCTCGAGGCGGTCCAGCCGGGCGAGGGCGGTCTTGAGCATCAGTTCGGCGCCGACGATGCCGTTGTTCAGCGCAGGGTCGCTCCGGGCGAGGAAGACGCGCTGGTACTCGACCTCCCACCCCTGCAGGTATTCGCGGACGATGTCGTCCACCGTCATCATCTGCTCCCGCTCTTCGAAGAGCGGGATGACGCGGATGTGCTTGGGGTAGAAGTCGCCTATCCAGTCGCTGACGGTGCTTCCGTCCGGCAGGTGCCTGCTCTCCTGTCCGGCGATGAACTGCGCGTAGTAGTCCCGCACCTTGACTATCTGGGCGGCGTTGGTGGTGAAGGGAAGGATGACTTCCTGGATGGGGGGTTCGAGGTCGCCCTCGTAGAACTCGTTCGCGACGTCGTAGGCGATGGGGATGCCCTGGAGCGCTTCGACGAGGAGCTTGCGCATCTCCAGTTCGATGGAGGGATTCGGTACGCGGAGGGTGATGAGGGCGTCGCGTCCCAGTTTCATCTCTTCAGAGAAGTAGCCGGGATAGTGACTGAGCAGTTTCTGGATGACGTGCGTGTCGGTGTCCTTGCCCTCGGAGTCCCACATCTGCTCGTCGCACCCGAGCGCCAGCACGTCGGCGGCTTCGATGATCTCGCCGTCGCCCTTGATAACGCCGTCGATGGCGTAGGCGGGGGCCTCCGCGTTGTCCGGGTGCTGGGTGCTCATCACTCGCGGGATCAGGGGCACGGCATGAACCTCCTTGGCGTCAGGGGCATGATACCCGCATGGACATTCCAGCGGGCAAGCGGGCGGCATGCAGCACGATGCCAACCCGATGCGACACATATGCGGACATGATGCAGCGTGTATGCGGACAGTCAGCAACGCGAAAGCGACGAAAACGCGACAGATCGCGACATCGCTCCCACTCCTGAAGCGGGGGCCGCCAGGAGTGGGACGTGGAGGGAGTTTTCCGTTTTGTGTTGCATTCTGTCGCTTTCCCTCGCGGTCCAACCGGCTCACCGCGAACGGCTGGCTTCGCCGACCACCAGCGTACCGCGTAGGCGGGGGACCGGGTAAGGGGCAGATGTCACGAATCGTGCATTGAGCGCCACCCCCATCCCCGTATCAAGTACGGGGCAGGCTCTAACCTTCCCCCATCCAGGGGGAAGGGATCAGGCCCCCCCCATTCAACTACAGGGTGCGTTGGATGAAGCCGGCCTTCCGGCGCCATCGCGTGTTCACCTTCACCCATAGTTCGAGGAAGGCGGAACGCCCTGTGAGCGCTTCAATCTCCGGACGCGCGAGGACACCGACCTCCTTGAGCGCCCCTCCTCCCTTGCCGATGAGGAGCCGCTTCTGGGAGGGGGTGTCCACGTAGACCACTGCGCGGATGTAGTCCGGCGCTTCCCCCTCGCGCTCCTCGAACGTAACGACTTCCACGGCTGTGTCGTACGGGACCTCGTGGGCGTAGTGTTCGAAGATCTTCTCGCGGACGAGTTCACCCACGAGGAAGCATGTCGTGCGGTCGGTGAGCATCTCAGGCGGAAAGAGGGCGTCCTGCTCCGGCAAGTGGGCGCCTATCGCTTCCGCGAGAGGGGTCAGCCCGTCGCGTTCGAGAGCGCTCACGGGGACGATCTCGGCGAACGGGTGAGTTTCGGCGTAGCGCGCCATGACCGGCAGCAGCTTCCGCTTGGCGACGGTGTCGGTCTTCGTGAGCACGAGCAATGCGGGCACGTCCACGGAAGAGATCTGCTCGATGAGCGCTTGCTCGACGTCGCCGGGATAGCGTGGTTCGGCGGCGAGAACGACTGCGTGGGCGTCGCCGAGCGCACCGGAGAGCTGGCGCGCCATCGCTGCGTCGAGCTGGTCGCGGCCTTTCCGAAGGAACCCCGGCGTATCGATGAGGGCGGCCTGGAAATCGCTGCCATTCAGGACGCCGAGCAGCCTGTGACGGGTCGTGTGGGGTTTCGCGCTCACGATGGACAATTTCTGCCCGAGCAGCGCGTTCAGCAGCGTGGACTTGCCGACGTTCGCCCTGCCCACGATGGCCACGAGCCCGCTGCGGAAATTGGTGGTCTGGCCGCTCACACTTCCAAGCATACTCGCTCGGAGAAGTCGGTGACTCTGGCGCCTCCCGCTGTGTATAGTGACTGTGCCACGGTCATTCGCGGCCAACGATGCGTATCTTCTACACTCGTTTCCCAAGCCCATTCCCCATCGCAGTCCTGCTGCTGCTCACGCTGGCCGCGTGTGGGGACCCGCAACCCGGAGTCGTACAGTTCGAAGCGCGTGCGACTCCTGAAGGGCCCACCACTCCGACACCGACTCCCACCCCTGCGCCTTCTCCGACGCCCACACCGATGCCGGAGCCGACGGAAACCCCCACGCCGGCGCCGACCGACACGCCTACGCCGACTCCGACGCACACGCCGACGCCGGACGAGCCGGGGATACTCACGCCGCAACCGGACGTCTCCATCGTCATGCAGGGGGAGACCGTCATCAGCGCCGGTGACCGCCATACGTGTGCGCTCCCGCCCGGCGGGACGCCCGTCTGCTGGGGCAGTAACAGCGCGGGACAGGCGATGCCGATCGACTTCCTCCCGCTCAGGACGATAAGCAGCGGGAACAACCACTCCTGCGGACTCACCCTGGAGGGAGCGGCCATCTGCTGGGGCGGCGACGCCTTCGGCCAGATCAACGCTCCCGCCGACCAGATGTTCCTGGCGCTCAGCAGCGGCGACGACTTCACCTGCGCGCTCACCTTCGACGGCACCCCGGTCTGCTGGGGCGGTCAGGGAATCACGCCTCCCGATGGGGAGAAGTTCACCCAGATCAGCAGTGGAGGACGTCATGCATGCGGACTCCGGGTGGACGGCAGCGCGGTCTGCTGGGGAGACGACGCGGATGGGAAGCTGAACCCACCGGCGGGGCCATTCTTCGCCATCGCGAGCGGCGGCAACCACACGTGCGCGCTCAATGCCCAGGGTAACGCGGTCTGCTGGGGCAGCGACAGCTCCGGTCAGCGGACGAACGCACCGGTCGATGTCGCGTTCCTCTCCATCAGCAGCGGCGGGTCGCACTCCTGCGGCGTGCGCGGCGACGGGACCGCGTCGTGCTGGGGCGACTGGGGCGGCGCCGAGGTCCCGACCGACGCGTTCTTCCAGATCAGCTGCGGGCGCAACTACTCCTGCGGTACGGTGAACGGAGTTAGGGAGTGCGTCGGAGAAGTGCACACGTGCGGAGTGACCTTCGAGGGCACCGTCGTCTGCTGGGGAGATGACAGCGCCGGGCAGTCCGCGCCGCCCGCGAGCCTGACGGGTCCGGGGCAACCGGTTGACGGGACGGACAGCGAAGCCACGCCGGAGCCCAGCGGGGGGTTGGTCGTGGACGGCGATGTAATACCGCTGCCGCCCCCAATACCAGGCGTGCCGCCCCCAACGTCCTAGGTTGAGATTCGCTACTCGCCGCGGAGGCGGGGGATGAACTCCGCCATCTGCGACTCCGCGCCGGACTTCGCGAGCGTCTCGAGGAAGATGTCGTGGATGATGGGGTCTTCGTCCTCGTACTCGATTTGCGCGCCGCCCTGCTTCACGTCCACGTCGGTGTCGCCTTCCATCGCAACGCCGAGTGAGAAGTAGTACTTCTGGCTGCCCCAGCGGAAGGCGAGGTACCGAGCGGGAGTCGCGCCGCCGTTGAAGTGCTGGTGGAACCAGCCGTTCGGGGGCACGACGAGCGAGCCGGGCTTCCAGTCGACGCGTTCCATGCCGTCGTGGGGGCTGCCGTGGGACGGCCAGAGGAGCGAGTAGCCATCGCCCTTGATGATGATGACGTGCGCGCCGGGGCCGTGCCGGTGCGCCTTCTTGTAGGTGCCCACGGGGAACTGCGAGACGTGCGCGGTCTGGGTCTGATCGGCGAGCTCGAACTTGAGGTGCGCGCCGCCCGCGCCGCGCTCCTGCCAGGAGTACGTGGTGAATGTCTCTATGTCCGGCACGAAGTTGGTCTCCCAGGCGTTGGTTCGCCCGGTGGTGGCCGTCCACATCGTGCCCTCGCCCTGGAACTGCTTCGGGTTGCCGATGCGGTCCTCGAAGACGTAGGGATTGTTGAAGATGAAGCCCTCGTTGTGGAAGAGGTTCATGGTGATGGGGGCCGTGGTCACCGCGACGAAGCGGGCGGGCTCCGAGCCGCTGCCGTTCATGTGCTGGTGCCAGACGTTGATGGGGACGGAGAAGACGCTGCCGCGCTTCCACTCGAAGCTGACCCGGCTGTTGGGGTCGTCGCCGACGAGCGTTGCGCCTCGCCCTTCCAGCACGTAGATGTTCTTCTCGAAGATGTGCCTCTCGGGGGCCATCTTGCCGCCGGGCGGGATCTCGGCGACGTAGGCGTCGTTGGTGTCGCCGGCGCCGTCGAGGTTGATGTACGTGCCGAGGCAGTCGAGCCGGGCCCACGGCTTGACCTCGACGGTGCGCAGGTCGTCCACCGCAAACCCGGTGATGACGGGGATGTCCTCCTTCTCCTGGAAGGCGCGATAGGCGTCGTACTTGACGATGCGGTCGAAGTCCGGGCGTGCCTCTGGCGTGGATGTTGTCATGATGCTTCTCCTGTGAGGCGGCTGAGGCTATGCGTTCAGGGCACAGTCTACGACGAAAGGTAAACTGCCTCGAAGTCACGCCCGGCCTTCTCAGAGTCGGAAGGAGGTACTGCGGGTGCTTCACCAACGGTCAGCAGCATTACATCGCTGCTATCGTCAAATCGCGAGTAAGTCAACCCGTGAACCCACATCCCGATAACGGCGTCTGCTTTTTCCAACGCTGCTCGCCGCATGAACACAGAGACCTTCTCACCTGTGCGCTCCGCACCCTGTGCCACGCGCTGGAATTCCGCAGGTTTGAAGGGCACGCTTACGATCGCCCGGCGTGAGGTCCCCGTTCGTTCGTAGGGGACTGGCGTGTTGAGGTCCCAGTTCTCGGTCTCTTTCAGGGAATTGTCGTCCATGTCTCCTCCTCGTTAGGCCAAGGCCTTCCAAGCTACCGAAGCACCTGCTCCTCGGCCTCTTTGCATGGCCAAGCGGTGACTGGCCTCCACACATCGGGCTTAGCGGTACCTTCCAGGGGTATTGCGATGCATAACCCTGAAGGATCCCGACCGATGGCTAAGTATAGCCCTCTCCGGCGCCTCCGGTTCCTCCGCAACTGGAAGGCGAAATCGTACAACACAGATGCCACCTGCCTCGCTGTGATCCCGTGCTCTAGGAACTTCCCCTCGTTCACCTCATCGAACACGAAATCTCGCATCCTCGGTCTTGACAAAGGCGCCTCCGTGCCGCCATGCTGTATTACAGAGTGTATTACAAAACGATGAACGCTTGCAAGGAGAGGACATGACCAACGACTTCACGGGGGAGATGGCCATCGAGTGGCTCATCCTCGCGGATGCCGCCGAGGTGAACGGCGGCAAGTTGTACCTGCTGGGTGGTGGGTTTGACCGCATCAACATCGCGGCGCCACTGCCCCAGCGCAGGCGCATGGCGCTGGCGGTATCGATCAGCGTACCGTGGGCTTCAACGAACGAACGCCACCGGCTGACGCTCGACTTCATGGATGAGGACGGCAACAGGCAGGCGAACGTCGAAGGGGAGTTCGAGGTAGGGCGTCCACCGGGGGCGAAGGCTGGGCAGGTGCAGCGTATCCAACTCGCGCTGCAGGCGGACCTGGAGATCAAAAAGTTCGGCGCGAACGTCGTCGTCGGGTCGATAGACGGCGCGGAGTCCCGCAGGGTTCACTATAACGTGCAGCCGACCCCCCAACTCGCACAGATGCTGGAGGACCAGAAGCGCCGTGGGAGAGGCTAATCAAGGGGGGGAGTACCTGGAGCGGGCGATGGGATTCGAACCCACGGCCCTCTGCTTGGGAAGCAGATGCTCTACCCCTGAGCTACGCCCGCGCCGCGTGAGATTGTAGCGCGGTTCCGGCGAGTTGGCACGCGCTACCGCGCGAGGCGCGACCAGGCGACCGCCATCGCGACGCCAACGGCTGCGAGGCGGAACAGTGCGCCGATAGAGAGGTCGCCAAGCGCGCCGATGAGAAACGGGAGGGTGGCGAGGGCCACGCTGCCCAGAGCCATCCACTGGTAGGTCCGCCCCCTTCGGCGGTTGACGGCCCGGCTGACGGCCTCGCCGAGGGCGTACCCGAGTCCCAGCATGATGAAGAAGGTGAAGAACCCCCCGAAGGGGAGGAGCCTGAACACGATCTGCAGGGCGATGAACCCGGCCACCCCCGCTCCGATGGCCGCGAGAACGCCTCTCGTCACGTAGCTCACGGAGACGGCGTGGGTCGGCAGTCCGACCGGCGCGCCGCACTCCCTGCAGCGTATGCCGACCGGGTGCTGGCGCATGCACTCGGTGCAGATGGGCCGCTCGCAGTTGCCGCATCGCAACCCCGTTTCACGGCTGGGGTGCCAGTGGCATGTGGGCAGTTGCGTCATTCCGCCTCCGGTTGCGGCGTGTTGCGCTGGACCCAGGCGTCGTGGTCTGCGATGTCGCGGTCGTACATGAGCCGGTTGAAGAGGAGCTGCGGCAGCGGAACGTCGGAGCCGCGCAGCGAGTTCGACGCAAGGCGTTTGACGACGGTGATGAGCAGCAGGCCTACCATGAGCAGGACGACTGCCGGGTCCCTGCCGAAGTAGAGCGCGACGAACGGCAGGGAGACGAAACCCAGGAGCACCCAGACGCCGGACGCCTTGGTGAACTGCCATCCGGCGCTCGTGATGACGATGAAGAAGGCGAGTTCCAACCGCCCGAGGGCAAGGAGCGTTCCCACCGACGGAGCAACCCCCCTGCCCCCCTTGAACCCGAGGGTGATGGGCCAGTTGTGACCGACGACGGCGAGCAGCCCCGCAGCCGCCTGCACCTCTATCTCGAGGCCGACCGCACGGGCAAGGTAGACGGGCGTGAGCCCTTTCACGAAGAGGTCGAAGATGCCGACGGGCAGGATCCAGAAGCGTCCGACGTTGTAGTAGACGTTGGATGCGCCGATGGTGCCGCTGCCGACCTTGCGGAGGTCTATGCCCTTGACGAGACGGGCGACGATCCAAGCGGCAGGCACAGAGCCCAGCAGGTACGCGTAGAGGAGTACCAGCGCTATCTGTAAGGAATCGTCCATCGCAAGAGGCTCTTATCCCGCTCCGGCAAGACGCTCGAGGGCTTCGAACACTTCCGCAGGCGGGCCGTCCGACCCGGGAAGCGCCTCATTCTCGTTGCCCATCGCATGATAGTCGCTCCCGCCGCACGGCAGGAGGCCGTAGCGTTCGGCGAGGCCGAACAGGGCGCGCTGCTCGTCCGCGTTGAAGCTCGCGTAGTGCGCTTCGAGTCCCACGATGCCCATGTCGGGGAGCCTCGGAATGATCGCTTCGTACTCCTCGACGTAGAGCGGGTGCGCGAGGACTGCCGCGCCGCCCGCGCTCCTTATCGTGCGCGCGGCGTCTTCCAGCGTGACGCCCATCCGACCGACGAACGCAGCGCCCCCGTTGTTCAGCAGTCCGTCGAACGCGTCCTTGTACGTTGCCAGGTAGCCTCGCTCCACCATCGCGTGCGCGATGTGGGGACGCCCGATGCTTGCGCCGTCCGCGAGCTGTCGCACGCGCTCCCAGTCGAGCGGATAGCCGAGTTTGGCGAGATTATCGAGCATCCGCAGTCCCCGCTCCTCCCGCTCCTCGCGGAGCGCGGTGAGCTGCCGCTGCAGCGCGGCGTCGGCGCGGTCCACGAAGTAGCCGAGCAGGTGCACGTCCGAGTTGTCCATCGTGGGGTGCGAGGCGCTGATCTCGATACC
The DNA here is from genome assembly GCA_965116305.1 of Dehalococcoidia bacterium. GTDB lineage: Bacteria > Chloroflexota > Dehalococcoidia > Lucifugimonadales > Australimonadaceae > Bin16. The sequence continues at coordinate 2,187,929 of OZ220673.1, forward strand.
GGGGACGATGCGCAACGCGGGATGAGCGGCGGCGGCGGCGATGGCCTCGTCCAGCCCTTCGGTGGAGTCGTGGTCGGTGAGCGCAGCGACGTCGACCTCCCGATGAGCGAGGACTCTCACGAGTTCGGTGGGCGTCAGGCGTCCGTCCGAGCGCGTGGAGTGCATGTGGAGGTCTATCTTCATGGCTCGCCGGGCGGGCTGCCCGCACTCCTATCCGAGTACGGGCAGCTGCATCCGTCCGTTCTAGTGGGCGACCTCGGTAGCCCTCGTCTCGCGCACGACGGTGACGACGATCTCGCCCGGGTAAACGAGGTTCTCCTCGATCTTCCGGACGACCTTGCGCGCGAGGTTCGACGCGGCGACGTCGTCTATCGCGTCCGGCTCGACAAGGATGCGCACCTCGCGTCCCGCCTGTATGGCGTACGACTTCTGCACGCCGTCGAAGCTGTTGGCGACGTCTTCCAAGGCTTCCAGCCGCTTGAGGTAGAGCTCCACGGTGTCGCGGCGGGAGCCGGGACGCGCGGCGCTGATGGCGTCAGCGGCCGCGACGACGAACGCCTCGACAGACCCTCTGTCGTCGTCGTGGTGCTCGTTAATGGCGGCAGTCACCGCGGGTGTGAGGGAGTAACGCCGGGCAACCTCCTCGCCGAGCTCGATGTGCGTGCCCTCGAACTCGTGGGTGAGGGCCTTGCCGATGTCGTGGAGCAAGCCACCTGCCTTGGAGGTCTGGACGTCCGCTTCTATCTCACCGGCGATCAGCCCCGCGATGCGCGAGACCTCGACGGAGTGCTGGAGGACGTTCTCGCCGTAGCTGTAACGGTACTGGAGCCTGCCGAGCAGTTTGATGAGCTCAGGGTTCAGCCCGCGGACGCCCGCGTCCAGCACGGCCTGCTCGCCCGAACGGGCGATGGAGTCATCCACTTCCTTCTGCGCCTTGTTGACCGCTTCCTCGATGCGCGCGGGGTGGATGCGCCCGTCGGCGATGAGGTTGGTGAGCGCCACCTTCGCCACCTCGCGGCGGATGGGGTCGAAGCAGGAGACAGTCACGGCCTCCGGCGTGTCGTCGATGATGAGGTCGACGCCGGTGGCGGCTTCGATGGCGCGGATGTTGCGTCCCTCGCGTCCGATGAGACGGCCCTTCATCTCGTCGTTCGGCAGCGCCACCTGTGAGGTGGTGGACTCGTTGACGACGTCTGAAGCGAGACGCTGGATGGAGAGGGCGATGGTCTTCTTCGCCTTCTCGTCCACCTCGTTCAGCATCTTCTGTTCAAGGGCGTAGTAGCGCTTGGCGAGCTCGTGCTCGGCCTCGTCCTCCGCAGCCTGCATGATCTGGGCCTTTGCTTCCTGCACGCTGAGGTTCGCGACCTGTTCGAGCTTGACGGCCTGCTCAGCCTTGATGGCTTCGGCTTGCTCGTACTGCTGCTCGACGTCCTGCTCCCGGTCGGTCACGCGCTGCTCACGCAGTTCCAGGCCTTCCTGGCGGCTGTCGAGGCTTTCGCTGCGGCTGGCGAGACGGTTCTCCGTTCGCTGCACCTCGCGCCGCCGGTCGCGCAGTTCGGCCTCGGCCTCCTGCTTCGCCTTGAGCGCCTCTTCCTGGGCCTCCAGCAGGGCGCGCTTCTTCTCTTCCTCAGCGCTTGCGAGTATGCGGGCTGCCTCGTCCTGGGCTGCCCCCATGCGCCTGTTCCGTCCCATGCTCCGGACGAGCAGGACCAATACGACACCGATAACGAGTCCGACTACCGCTCCTGCGATACCGACGATCAACGCTTCCATGAGCGTCTCCTTTCGGGCTCGACCTGCGCGCGTGTCCCCGTCGAGGGGGACCGGACAGGCCGGCCGTGGCTATAGACAGACGACGGTTCCCCGGTTCCGGGAGCGGCAGCGAAGCGAGTACGCCAAGACCGCCCAGCGGCGCGAAGGCCGCTGGCGCGAGGAGGCGGGTGTGGTGCCCGCCGGTTTGTGCGTTGGTGGAGCGCACGTTATCTGCCACCGCCGTCCTTTATTCCCGGCGTGCGGCAGCCAGTAAGACGATGCCGGTTACCCGGTTGCCGGGGCCGCCGGTTGGAGCTCGGCCTCGGGAACGGGAGCCTCGCTGTGTCCGTTCGCGGCGTCGACGCCGCGAACCTTCGCCTCGATCTGAGCGGCGATCTCCGGGTTGGCGCGGAGGAACGTCTTGGCGTTCTCGCGGCCCTGTCCCAGGCGCGTCTCGTTGTACGAGTAGTTCGCGCCGGACTTGCGGACGATCCCCATCTCCACACCGAGGTCGAGGAGGTCTCCTTCCTTGCTGATGCCTATCTTGAACATGATGTCGAACTCGGCCTGCCTGAAGGGCGGGGCGACCTTGTTCTTGACGACTTTCGCCCTGACCCGTGAACCGACAGGGTCCGTCCCCTGCTTGATCGTTTCGATACGCCGCAGGTCTATGCGGACGGAGCTGTAGAACTTGAGCGCCCTGCCTCCCGGAGTGACTTCCGGGCTCCCGAAGAAGACTCCCACCTTCTCCCGCAGCTGGTTCACGAACACGACCGCGGTGTGGGAGGTGTTGGTGGCGGCAGTGAGCTTGCGGAGCGCCTGCGACATCAGCCGGGCCTGCAGCCCGACATGGGCGTCGCCCATGTCGCCTTCGAGTTCTGCCCGGGGCACGAGAGCGGCGACGCTGTCCACGACGACAACGTCCACGGCGCCGCTGCGCACGAGGTACTCGACGATCTCCAACGCCTGCTCACCTGAGTCAGGCTGCGAGATGAGGAGCGAGTCCACCTGCACGCCGCACTGCGCGGCGTAGGTGGGGTCCAGTGCGTGCTCAGCGTCTATGTAGGCGGCGGTGCCGCCGCGACGCTGCGCTTCCGCGACGATGTGGCTGCAGAGCGTGGACTTCCCTGCAGACTCCGTTCCGAATATCTCGGTGACCCGCCCCTTCGGGATCCCTCCTATACCCAAGGCCAGGTCCAGCGAGATGGAGCCCGTGGGGATGGCTTCCACATGCAGGCTCTGGGAGGCTTCGCCCAGCCGCATGATCGCCCCGTGCCCGAACTGCCGTTCTATCTGCCCGAGAGCCAGTGCCAGCGCTTGTTCCTTGTCAGACATGTCCTTTTGGCCTCGTCTCCTGGCTGCCACATGCCAGTGTTTTCATCGTATCACACCCACTATCGCGGGCTGTGTGGCGGTTGCTGACGAGTTTGCCATGCATATGGTGCAACCGCGCAATGGGCGCGTGTCACAAATCCGAAAATCCGATTTCGGACCTGTCGCGAGGCGTGCGCGGAGCGGGGGTCAGGAGGGGCGGTAGCGGTTGACGATGGGGAGGCGGCGGTCCCGCCCGAAGTTGCGGCGCGTGATCTTGACGCCGGGGGGCGCCTGGCGGCGCTTGTACTCGCTCCGGTCCACGAGGCGCACGGTGAGCTCGACGGCGTCGCGCGGCATTCCTGCGGCGAGCATCTCGTCGAAGCTGCGGTCGTCCTCGACGTAGGCCTGGATGATGGGGTCGAGCACGTCGTAGGGGGGCAGCGAGTCCTCGTCTTTCTGGTCGGGGCGGAGCTCGGCGGTCGGCGGGCGGACGATGATCGACTCGGGAATGACCTCACGCCCGGCCATCACGTTGCGGTGGCGTGCGAGCTGCTGCACGAGCGTCTTGGGGACGTCCTTGATGACGGCGAACCCACCCGCCATGTCGCCGTAGAGGGTGGCGTAGCCGGTGGCCATCTCGCTCTTGTTGCCGGTGGTGAGGACGATCCAGCCGAACTTGTTGGACGCGGCCATGAGCAGGTTGCCCCGGATGCGCGCCTGCAGGTTCTCCTCTGTGGTGTCCGGCTCCTTGCCGGCGAACTCGTCCGCGAGCGTTTCGAGGAACTCGTCGAAGATGGGGCGTATGGGCAGCGAGACGAGCCGGACGCCGAGGTTGTCGGTCAGCGCCTTGGAATCGTCCCAGGACTGCCCGGACGTGTACTGCGACGGCATGAAGAACGTGGTAACACGCTCCGGCCCGAGCGCGTCGGCGGCGATGGCGGTGGTGAGGGCGGAGTCTATGCCGCCTGAGAGGCCGATAACCGCGCCCCTGAAGCCGCTCTTGAGCACGTAGTCCCGCGTGCCGGTCACGAGGGCCTGGTAGACCTCCGTGAGCGGGTGCAGCTCCTCCGCGATGGAGGTCGCAAGTGCCTCGCCCCGCGAGGCGCTGGCGGCGGAGAGGAAGTAGCGGCGCGGTTCGCCGATGGTTTCGAGGCCGGGCCGGGAGAGCGGGCCTTCCGGGTTGGGAGAGCCGACCTCGTCGGCGTCGACGTCCACGAGGAGCAGCGACTCCTCGAACTGCGGCGCGCGCGCGATGAGCTCGCCGCGCGGGTCGAAGACGAGGCTCTGGCCGTCGAAGACGAGCTCGTCCTGCCCGCCGATGAGGTTGACGTAGGCGACGAAGCAGCCGTGCTCGCTGGCGCGCCGCGAGAGCATCGCGCTGCGCTGGGCGTAGCGTCCCTGGTGGTACGGCGAGCCGTTGATGGTGACGATGACCTCCGCGCCCGCGAGCCGCTGCACGGTGGCGGGGCCGGTGTCGTACCAGATGTCCTCGCAGACGTTGACGCCTGTCTGCACGCCGTTGATCTCGAAGACGGGGCACTCGTTGCCGCGGGCGAAGTAGCGCTCCTCGTCGAACACGCCGTGGTTGGGGAGGAGGATCTTGCGGTAGATGGCGGCGACGCTTCCGTCGTGCAGGACGGCGGCGCCGTTGTAGATGCGGCCTTCCATCTGGTCCGGGTAGAGGGCCGCGCCGAGGTGGAAGGGCTCGCCGTCCACGAAATCGGGAATGCCGACGACGATTGCGATGCCGTGTGCGGCTTCGGCGATGCGCTCCAGCTGGGTCCGGGCGTCGAGCAGGAACTGGCGCTTGAAGAGAAGGTCCTCCGGCGGGTAGCCGGTGAGGGCGAGTTCAGGGAAGGCGACCAGGTCGGCCTCTTGTTCCCGGGCCTGCTGGACGAGCGCGAGTATGCGTTCGGCGTTGCCGTGCAGGTCGCCGACGGTTGCGTTCATCTGGCCGAGGGCTATGCGGATGGGCCTCACGAGTCGCCCCAGTGCAGATTCAGGTAACGGGGGCTGTGCGCCGGCAGTCCTGACCGGCCGGCGCGTGCAGGCTCGGCAGGAGGATCACATACCTGAGCGGCGGCGGCGCCTTGCGGAACGGCGGGCCGCGATGCGGGCCTTCTCTCCCTTGGAGCGGAAGAAGCGCCGGTCCTTGTGGGCCTTGAGGATGCCGTTGCGGGTGACTGCCGCGCGGAACCGCGACACGATCGCCTCGGGCGGCTCCCCGTCTCTCATCTCAACGTACGCCATGAATACTCCGTGCGCATGCGCCGCGCGGGAGTGATGCTAGCACAGCGCCACGCTCACCGGCAAGGCGGCGCGATTGACAACGCTCCGGCGCGGCAGTATGTTGGCGTTAGCAGTCGCCACACGCGACTGCTAACTGCGAGAGGGCCTATCGCGACATGCCGACCTACGCTTACCAGTGCGAGTCCTGCGGCAACGAGTTCGACCTGCGGCAGAGTTTCAACGCAAGCACCGAGCAGCCGTGTCCGACCTGCTCCGGCCTCAGTCGCCGCAGGCTCTCGGTCCCGACGGTCATCTACAAGGGCTCCGGCTTCTACACGACGGACTACGCCCGGAAGGGCATGAGCGACTCCTCGTCCTCTTCATCCTCTTCGTCTTCCTCATCGTCGTCATCGTCCTCCTCTTCATCTTCGGAGAAGAGCAGCACCAAGACGGCGGAATCGAAGAGCAAAGCACCCACCACTTCTGAATAGCGATGCGCGCGGTCGTTCAGCGCGTGAGCAGCGCCTCGGTGTCGATAGACGGCGAGGCGGTTTCGCGTATCGAGACGGGGTTGGTGGTGCTGGTGGCAGTGGGGCGGGACGACACCGACGCGGACGCCGACTACATCGTCGAGAAGACCGTGCACCTGCGCGTGTTCCCCGACGCCGAGGGCCGCTTCGACCGCTCGGTGGAGGATGTCGGCGGGAGCCTCCTGGTGGTGAGCCAGTTCACGCTGTACGGCGACGTGCGGCGGGGGAGGCGCCCGTCGTTCACGGAGGCCGCGCCTCCGGACGAGGCGGCGGCGCGGTTCGCCGACGTGGTGGAGCGTTTCCGCGCGACGGGCGTTCCCGTCGAGACGGGACAGTTCCAGGCGATGATGGACGTCGCGCTGGTGAACGACGGCCCCGTAACGCTGGTACTCGACTCCGCGGACCGGCATCGCCCCCGGCGGTAGGGACTCTTGCGTAGCGCTCGAGCCAGGGGTGTTTGGGAGGGTAGCGCGGCCCCCCCCATCCTGATAGCGCCGTGATAGCGCCGTCGCCCCATCTTGGTAGCGCCGTGATAGCGCCGTCGCCCCATCTGGGTAGCGCCGTGATAGCACCATCCCCTCATCTCGGTAACGTCGTGTTACCCCGGCCCCACCCTGCCCATCCCATGAACAGCCGCCATCGTCGGGCTCATGAAAATGCGCTACGCAGCCGACTTCGTCATTCCCGCACCGGCGGGAATCCAGGGTGACCGGGCAGGTCACGTGGGGGTGTGGTGGACCGCTCCAGCGTCAACAGTGTGACATACGTCGGTTGCACAGACGGCCGCACCCGCCGTACGCTGGTGTCCGGGCAGGTGTAGCACGCCGGTTGGCAGGAGAGGATGCTATCAAATGCTATCAATCGGCACGTTCGCAAAAAGCGCGGCCTCACCCCCATATGACCCTTGACCGCGTCCGCTCAGGCTTGCTAGCGTGCCCGCATCCGTTGGAACGGAGGTGCGTGATGAGTGCTGCGATGAACAGGTCCGGAGGATGGGCCCTCGTGATCGGCCCTCTGCTCGCGTTGGCGTTCTTCCTGATCGAACCGGGCGGCCTGCTGATAGACAGCGCCGACTCGACCGACGCGGTTGCCAGCATCACGGCGAAGGCGTCGAACACGGCGCTCGCCCACCTGACCGCGCTGGTCGTGCCGTTCGGGCTCGCGCTCCTGCTGTTCGGGTTCATCGTCCTCCAGGCGGGTGCCATCCGGGAAGGCGGGGGCATCGGGGCGGCGCTGCTGGCCGTGGTGTTCCTGGGGACCGGCATGGTTGTCTGGGGGATAACCCAGGGACTGAACCACCCGATCTCCGAGATCGACGTTTCGTCGGCGGGATCGATGGCGGTGGGCCTGGCGCTCTTCGAAGTGCAGTCCGCGGCCCGTGTGCTGGGCGGGCTGTTGGTCGCCGCCGGGTTCCTCGTCCTGGGCCTGAGCCCGTGGATGCGCGCCCGTTCCAACGTGCTTGCGGCGAACGCGATCGTGGTCGTCTCCGTTGTCTCGCTCGCCGGTCTGATCGTTGGGCTCTTTTCGGTCGACCTGCGCCTTGCAGGGATCACCGTGTCGAGGGCGTGCTACTTCATCTGGGTTGCCTGGAGCGTCTACCTCGGGGTGCAACTCATCAAGAGCAGTACCGACGCGTCCGACTGACGTGCCCGAGGCGGCATAGGAGGGGCGAGCGTTGTCGTGAATGACATAAGGGCCGAGCGCTACGGCTCCGGTTCTGCTTGCGCCAGCACGTCCTCGTCCGGCACGATTTCGAGGAACCGCCACGGGAACATCAGCCCCCGCGCCTCGCAGAAGGCGTCTATCACGCGCCACAGGCCGCGGTCGCTTTCGATACTGGCGAGGGCCGCGAACTCGCGGAAGCCGAGCGTATCGTTCCCCGTTGTAACAAGCCGGTGGGCTTTTTCGTCCCAGGCGACCATCAGGGTTTCGATGCGGCATCCCATAGCGGGATGATAGCCCCGCTGAACTCGATTGACACGCGTTATACTTCCGCCAACTCGCAAGGGCTGGACGGAGGCGTGGCAATGGGCAATCTGCTCAAAGGGAGAGTGGCGGTCGTCACGGGCTCGGGACGGGGCATCGGACGCGCCCACGCGATGGCGCTCGCGGAGGAAGGGGCGAGCGTCGTGGTGAACGACATCGGGGTCGAACGCGACGGCTCCGGCGGGACGCGCGCTCCGGCGGACGAGGCGGTCGCGCAGATACGCGAGAACGGCGGAGAGGCCGTCGCCAGCTACGACGACATCTCGGACTACGAGGCGGCGGGCAACCTCATCAAGACGGCGGTGGACAACTTCGGCCGGCTGGACATCCTGGTGAACAACGCGGGGACATTCCAGTACCGGCTCTTCCACCAATTGACCGAACAGGAGTGGGACGGGCTGATGAACGTGCACCTGTTCGGGACGTTCAACACCTGCCATCACGCCGTGAAGGTGATGATGGAGCAGCGCTACGGGCGCATCATCAACACCGCGTCCAGCCAGTGGCGCAACCCGGAAGGGCGCGGGAACTACGGCGCGGCGAAGGGCGCTATCGTGTCGCTCACGTGGGGACTGGCGTTCGAGCTGCGGAACCACAACATCACCGTGAACGCGCTTGCGCCGATGGCGGCGACGCGGAGTTTCGGCGACGACACCTACCGGAACATGCTGGCGGACGCAGGGCTGGACCGGAAGAAGAACCCGGCGGAGCAGGGCGACAACCGTGCAGGGCCGGAGTTCGTCTCGCCGCTGATCGTCTGGCTCGCTTCGGAAGAGGCGGCAGGGGTCAACGGGATCGTGTTCAGGGCGGGGTCGGGCAAGATCGGCCGTTACAGCCACCCGACGGAGATCAGGACGCTGTACCGCGAGGCGGGCAACGGCGATCCGTGGACGCTCGATGAGCTGGACGAAGTGCTGCCATCGACGGTGTTGCTGGGCGAGACGAAGGCCCCGTTCATCCCGTAAGGCGGAGGAGAAGCGCTATGGCAGACGAGTACATTCCGCCGAGAGGGACCAGGCTCGCGGGCAAGGTGGCCATCGTGACCGGTTCCGGCCGGGGCATCGGCAGGGCGCATGCCATCGCGCTGGCCGCCGAGGGCGCGAAGGTAGTGGTCAACGACCCGGGTGTCGAGCGTACGGGCGCTGGCGGAAGCAGCGCCCCTGCCGACGACACCGTGGCGTTCATCAGGGAGAACGGCGGCGAGGCCGTCGCGAACTACAACTCGGTCGCGGACTACGAGGAAGCGGGGCAGATCATCAGGACGGCGCTCGACGCGTACGGACAGCTGGACATCCTGGTGAACAACGCAGGCATCGCGCGCGAGGGCCTCTTCCACCAGATAACGCCGGAGGACTTTGCGGCGGTGGTGGGGACGCATCTGAAAGGGACGTTCAACACGTGCCACCACGCCGTGCCGCTGCTGATGGAGCAGCGCTCCGGCCGCATCATCAACACGGCGTCGAGCCAGTGGCGCAACCCGGAGGGGCGCGCGGCATACGGCGCGGCGAAGGGCGGCATCGTAAGCCTCACGTGGAACCTCGCGTTCGAGCTGCGTTACCACAACATCACGGTGAACGCGATCGCGCCGATGGCGCAGACGCGCGGGTTCATCAACTACAACCATCCGCAGGTGCTGGCCGAGGCCGGCATCCCGGCGAAGAAGGCGGGCGACGAACTCGCGGCGAACCGTCCGGGCGGCGAGCACGTCTCGCCCATCGTGGTGTGGCTCGCGACCGACGCCGCAGCGCACGTGAACGGCTGCGTCTTTCGCGCGGGGAGCGGCAAGTACGGCTTCTACGCGCACCCCACGGAGGTGCGGACGGTCAACAAGGACTGGCGCACCAAGGGGAAGTGGACGATAGAGGAAGTGAGCAGGATACTGCCGAGCAGCCTGCTGTTTGACGGCTCGACCGCGCCGTTCATCCCGGTGGACTAGGGCGCCCGCGCCCGCTCATGCCGGACCTGCCGTTCGTCATCGGTTCCGCCGTCACGGTGCTGTTCGCCTCGCTCATCCAGGGAGCGACGGGGTTCGGCTTCGTCGTCACGTCGGCGCCCATCATGGCCTCGTACCTCGACCCGAAACTCGTGATCCCCGTGCTGCTTATCCTCGGCACGATCCTGAACTTCCCGCTGATGGTGCACACGCGGCGAGAGTTCAGCATGGCGCGCATATGGCCGATGATGCTTGCCGGCGTTGTCTGCACCCCCATCGGAACGTTCATCCTGACGCGGCTCGACGCACCGCAGATCAAGATCATCCTGGGGGTGGTGACGGGCACGGTGGCGGTGGCGTTGCTGCTCGGATTGCAGCGCACGGCGCGCAATCAGCGTCTCGCCTCGATACCGGTAGGCGCGGCGAGCGGGCTGCTGACGGGAGCGACGGGCCTCGCCGGCGCACCGGTCATCCTCTTCTTCGCGAACCAGGGTGTCGAGCAGCGACAGTTCCGCGCGGATATCATCTATTATCTGGCAGGGGTGTCGCTCTCAGCGTTCCCGAGCTATGCCGTGGCGGGCGTCCTGACGCTCGAATCGGTACAGTTGGCGGCGGTGCTCCTGCCCGCGGGGGCTGCGGGCGTCTTCGGCGGCATATGGCTCTCCAGCCGTATTCCGGCGCTGGTGTTCCGGCGCATCGCGCTGGGGATAGTGTTGATCGCTGCGGTAATCGCGATCACGTCAGGAGTAACGGGATGAGGCTGTCCCGCTCGATACGGTATCGACTGGCCTCGATGGCGGCATTCGCGCCGCTCTACTACACGTCGGTCACGGCCCGTGCGATGCGCAAGGCACCGCCCGGCTACAGCTCGACGCAGCACACGATGAGCCGGCTCGCCGCGCGGGGTACGTCGAGCGCCAAACTGATGAACGCCGCGTTCGCGGGCTACGGCGTGCTCGTGCAGGGGCTCGGGCCGCTGCTGCACCATGAGGCGAGAGGAGGGAAGCGCGGGCGCATCCTCTGGGGCCTCGTGGCGACGTACGGACTCGGCGCGGTCCTTGCGGCGAAGTACCCCACGCGCAGCGAGCGGCAGGTGCTGCCGGGCATCACGGAGAACAGCGCCCACAACATCGCGGGCGGGATGACGCTGTCGAGCATCGGCCTGCTCATGGCGCTGTCGCCCCGGGCGCTGAAGGAGCGTCCCGCGTGGTGCGGGTGGTGGAGGTGGTTCTCCTACGGCATGTTCGCCGCGACCTGCATCCTTACGCTGCCGTACTACTCACGCACGTGGCTCCGCAAGCGGGGACTGTTCCAGCGCAGCCTCTTCGTCACGACGATGACGTGGGTGATGACGACGGCGCTGCGCCTGCGCAGGATGTCCTGAGGGCGTTGCCCCTACCTGATGGGGGCCTGCGGGACGTCCGCCCCCATGCCGAAGCGCTCGACCTCTTCGTCCGTGCCGTCCCACGCTGCGATGGCGTCCACGGCGTCGCGCTCCTCGGGTGAGAGCATCCAGTCCGACGTGGCTGCGTTCCCTGCGACCTGCTCCGGGGTCATCGCTCCCGCGATAACCGAGCTCACCGCCGGGTGCGCGAGCAGCCATGCGAACGCGAGGTCGAGCACCGTGTGCCCGTGCTCGTTCGCGTAGGCGTCGAGGCGCGAGAGCACGACCCGGGCGCGCTCGTCGCCCTGCAGCTGGCCGACCATACGCCTCGCGCTGCCGGGCACCTCCGCGCCCGCCGCGTACTTGCCGGTGAGCCATCCGCCCGCGAGCGGGAAGTAGGGCAGGAAACCGATGTTGTGCTCCGTGCAGTAAGGGAGCAGTTCGAGCTCGACCTGCCGGTGCATGAGGCTGTAGTTGTTCTGGGAGGAGACGAACGGCGCGAAGCCGCGCTCATCGGCGGCGCGGTTGGCGTCGGCGTGGCGCCAGCCGGAGTAGTTGCACTCGCCCACGTACCGCACCTTGCCCTCCTTGACGAGGTCGTTCAGCGGCCCCAGGTACTCCTCGTGCGGGACGCCGTGCGGGATGAAGTGGATCTGGTAGAGGTCGATGACGTCGGCCTGGAGCTTGGTGAGGCTCTCCTCGACGTTCTTCATGATGCGGTCGCGGGGCGACTCGCCGTCCAGGCTGTTGAGGTTGAACTTGGTGGCGATGAGGAAATCGTTCCGTTGGCCGCGCAGCGCCTCGCCGATGTGTACCTCGCTCTGGCCGCCGCCGTAGATGTTGGCGGTGTCGATGAGGTTGATGCCCACGTCCCGGCACTTGTCGAGCACGCGCTTGCTGTCCGCGTGGTCGCTGATACGGGAAGGGTTGCCGAAGTTGTTGGTCCCGAGTCCTATGACGGATACGTTGAGGTCCGTGTCGCCGAGTCTGCGGTACTGCATGTAATTCTCCTCCGAGTAGTGCCCATGGGGGTCTTGCGCCTGGCGCCAAGGATGCATGATAGCGGATGGATGCACTGATTGGGGGAGCGGGGTGGGTTGCTATACTCGCTGGGCTATCCCGAGTGTGATTCCGAGGTGACATGGTTACGTCCGCGTCAACCGCAGTCCGCGCCGTCCTGGTTTGTGCGCTTCTGCTGGGGTCGGCCCTCGCCTGCGGCGACGATCCACAGGCGCTGAAGATCGGGCTCCTGCTGGACTTCAGCGAGGGCTCGACAGAGAAGGCGCGCGACCGGGAGCGGGCGTTCAACCTCGCGGTGCAGCAGATCAACGCCGCCGGGGGAGTGTTCGGGCGCCCCGTTGAGACGGTGACGCGGGACTCTACCCGCGACCCTGCGGTAGCGATGGAAGAAGCTCATCAGATGATCGAGGAAGACGGCATTCACGCCCTCGTCGGACCCAACTCCAGCGCGAACTCGCTGCCCGTGGTCGAACAGGTAGCTGGTCTGGCGGGCATACCGGTCATCAGCCCGTCGGCCACGTCTCCGCTCCTCACGAACGCGGCAGACAGTGATTTCTTCTTCCGCACCGCTCTGTCCGACAGCGCGCAGGGGCCCGTACTGGCTCAGGTCACGCGCGACCTTGGCTTCACGAACGTCGGCCTGGTATACCGCGACGACGCTTGGGGGCGCGGCCTCTATGGGTCGTTCGCTGCGGCGTGGACGGGAGCGCTGCAGGCCGTCGTCCTCCCGCCGGAACAGACGACGTTCCTCTCCGAGTTGCAGGAGACGGCAAGCGGAGGCGCCGAAGCGCTGGTCGTGCTCACGTTCGAGGCGGAGGCGGCGGTCGTCATCCGTGAGGCTGTCGAGAGCGGCCTGTACAGCCGGTTCATGCTGGGCGACGCTCTGAAGAGTCCCGCTCTGGGCGGCGCCGTCGGTGACGCTCTCGTGGGCGCGTACGGCACCGCAGGCGCGGCTGCGCCGGAGAGCGCGGCCTCGGACGATTGGGATGCCGCGTTCGTTGCGGAGTATGGCAAGCCTCCCGAGTACGCCTACGTGCGGGAGACGTACGACGCTACGATCGCCCTTGCGCTGGCAGCGCAGGCTGCGGTAAGCGTTGACGGCGCCGCCATCCGCGACCAGTTGCGCAGCATCGGCAGCGGGCCGGGTACGGTGATAGCGCCGACAGCCGAGGGAGTGGCGGAGGCGTTGCGTATCCTTGGCGAAGGCGGAGCGGTCGACTACGAAGGGGCTGCCACGACGATGGACTGGGACGGCAACGGCGACCTGAGGCGTGGCCACATCGGCGTCTGGCGGTTCTCGGACGACGGTCGGATCGAAGACCTCTACAGCGTGCACTTCGACTACTAAGACAACCCGCAGGAGCGTGAGGATGGATATCGGGTTCGTGGGGATCGGCATGATGGGCAAGCCGATGGCGGTGAACCTGCTCAAGGCGGGACACAATGTCACGGTCGTCAACCGGAGCCAGGGCAAGGTGCAGGAGCTCGCCGGGATGGGCGCGACGCCCGGGGGTTCGCCCGCGGACGCGGCGCGCGACGCGGAGGTAGTCGGGCTCTGCCTCGTGGGCGACGCGGTCGTGGAGTCGGTGCTGTGCGGTGAGAACGGCGTGCTGGCGGGGGCTGAGCCGGGAACGATCGTGCTCGACCACTCGACCGTCCACCCGGAGTGCGCCCGGCGGATGGAGGAGGTGTGCGCGGCGCGGGGCGTGACGTACCTCGACGCGCCGGTGTCGGGGACGGGCGACGTGGCGTGGGGCGGCAGGCTGACGGTGATGGTGGGGGGAGACGCCGCCGCGTTCGAGCGCACCCGGCCCGCGCTCGATGCGGTGTCGGCGAACGCGCGGCACATGGGGCCGGTCGGCAGCGGCAACATGGCCAAGCTGCTCAACAACATGGTGAAGGACATCAACCAGCTGGGCGTGCTGGAGACGTTCGTGCTCGGTGCGAAACAGGGGCTGGACTGCGGGCTGCTGTTTCACGTCACGCGCAAGGGCGCGTCCGTGAGCCGCCAGCTGGAGCGCATCCTGCCGAAGATACTCGACCGCTCGTTCGAGCAGACGTCGTACGTCTCCACGAACATCAAGGACCAGGACCTGATGGAGTGGATGATCGGGCAGGCGGGGCTGGAGTTGCCGTTGCGGAATGCGGCGCGCGATTCGTGGCTGTACGCTGCCGAGCAGGGACTGGCCGGCGCCGACCCGCCCGAGGCGATCAAGGCGCTGGAGCCCATCGCGGGCGTCGAGGTTGCGGGAGAGTTGCTGCCCTCCGACGCGGACGTTCCTGCACACGCCGGCGCCTACGATGCACTCGACCGCATGACTGCCGCGATGTATGAGGTAGGCGTATTCGAGGCGTTCGCGCTGACCGCGAAACTGGGGATGGACGCCCAGGCGATGTACGAGGTGATGCGCACGGCGTCCGGGGCGTCGGCGCGGTTGGAGCGCATCGGGCGGATCATCCTCGGCGGAGCGTCCGAAGCCCCGGAGCCGTCGGTGGACGACTACGTCGCCTGCTGCGAGCCGCTGCTCGCGGAGGCGAGGCGCGACGGGCTGCGCATGCCGCTGCACGAGGCGTCGGCGTCCCTGTGGCGCAGGGCGGCGGAGCAGGGACTGGGAAGCGGGCCGTCGTCCGCTGCGTATGCGCTCTACGCGTAGTTGCCGGTAGACTGCGCGCATGGAGTACGTCGAGGTAGACGTCGAGGCCGGAGAGAACTGCGACCTCTCCGTCACGCGCATGTTCGAGGCGCTGGAGCCGTCCTACGAGGTGACGTGGGTCGAGTCCGCGTTCCGTCCGGACGGCTGGGAGGGCCCGTGCGACGTGGTCGGCTGGTCGAGCGGGGAGCCGGCCCCGGCGATGGCGGCGAAGGTGTCGGACTCCGGGGACGGCGTCGTGGTGCTGGTGTACGGCGGAGACGAGGGGCTGCGCCTGCGTCCGTCCGGCTCGTCGACGGAATGGTCGCTCGACGACAGGGAGCAGTGGGGCGAGCCGTGTCTCCTGCTGGAGTTGACGCTGGAGGTCAGGTAGCGCGCCTCTCCATCGTCATCTGACGGAGCGGAGGCATACGGTACAATGCTCGTGGGCGTGGTTCGCACGACCCTCAGCTCTGGCACTGCATCGGGACGCGGCATGGCACTCCGGACGGCACAATCGGACACCGGCGAGCAGGGCGGCGCTCAGTTGCGCTACCGGCGGATCGTGGTCAAGGCCGGCACGAACGTGCTCACCCGCAAGACCGCGCACCTGGACCGCTCCGTCATGGAGTCGCTGGTCGACCAGATCGCGGATGTGGTGGAGATGGGCGCGCAGGTGGTGCTCGTCACCTCGGGCGCCATCGCGGCGGGGCATGAGGCTGCGCCCGGCGTCGTGCAGGGCAAGAGCGTCGCCGCGAGCCAGATGCTTGCGGCCATCGGACAGAGCCGCCTCATGCACGCCTACCAGGAGCTCTTCTCGCGGCGCGGCATCGTCGTCGCGCAGACGCTCCTCATCGCGCGGGACGTGGACGACCGCGTGGGCTACCTGAACGTGCGCAACACCCTGAACGGGCTGCTGGAGCGCGGCGTCGTGCCTATCGTGAACGAGAACGACGTGGTCGACACGAAGGAGATCAACGGCCAGCGCTTCGGCGACAACGACACGCTCTCCGCCATCGTGGCGAACGTGATCGACGCCGACCTGCTGCTCATGCTGACGGACACCGGCGGGCTGTTCACTGCCGACCCGAACCGCGATTCCGCGGCGGAGCTGATACCACGGGTCGACCGGATAGACGACGCCATCATGTCCCTGGCGGAGGTGCACACGAGCACCGCGACCCGCGGGGGGATGGCTTCCAAGCTCCTGGCTGCACAGCATGCCACAGGCATAGGTGTGGCGGTGGTGTTCGGTCTCGGCGGCGACCCGGCTGTCATTCGGGAAGCGGCGTGTGGCGAATTGACCAACGGCACGTTCTTCCCCGCGAGAGGGTCCGTCGTGGAGAGCAGGAAGCGCTGGCTGCTGAGCGGCATGACGAAGAAGGACGCGGGCCTCGTGGTGGACGACGGAGCGGTGCGGGCTCTCTGTGAGCAGTCGCGCAGCCTGCTGCCCGCGGGCATCCGCGAGGTGAACGGACGGTTCGTGCGGGGCGACGTGGTGGAGGTCCTCTCCGTGAGCGGCTCGCGCCTCGCCTATGGGATAGCGAACTACGACTCGTCGGAGATGCGGAAGATCGCGGGTGAACGCTCCGACCGGATCATGGAGTTGCTCGGGCACCACAACGGCGATGAAGCCGTGCACCGCAACAACATGGTCGTCGTCTGAGGTACGAGGGGAGACACGCATGGCAACCGAAACTGCAACCTCTGAACTGATCGCGAAGGCGCAGGCGGCGCGTGAGGCGTCGAAGCGCGTGCGCATGCTCTCCACCGAGCAGAAGAACAGCGCGCTGCGCGCCATCGCCGACGCCCTCGAAGCGAACTGCCCCGCCATCCTGGAGGCGAACGCGCGCGACCTCGAAGCCGGGCGCGAGGCCGGCCTCAGCGAGGCGCTGATGGGGCGGCTGCTGCTGAACGAGCAGCGTATAAGCGGGATGGCGAACGACGTGCGCGGTGTCGCGCTGCTGCCCGATCCGGTCGGCGAGTGTTTCGACTCCCGCACGCTGCCGAACGGGATACGCGTGGAGCGGCGCAGGGTGCCGCTGGGCGTCATCGGCTGCGTGTACGAGGCCCGTCCGAACGTGACGACGGACATCGTGTCGCTCTGCCTGAAGTCCGGCAACGCCGTCGTGCTGCGCGGCGGCAAGGAGGCTGTCCACACCAACACTGCGGTCGCCGCGCTGGTGAAGGACGCGCTCGCGGCTGAGGACGCCGTGCCGGAGGCGGTCCAGTTCGTCACCGACACGGACCGGGCCATCGTCGACCAGATGATCCGGCTCAACGACTACCTGGACCTGTTCATACCGCGCGGCGGTGAAACGCTCATCAAGTACGTGCGCGACAACGCGACCGTACCCGCCATCACCGGCGGCGTCGGCGTCGTGCACGTGTACGTGGACGCGGGCGCGGATATCGAGAAGGCGTCCGGCATCATCTACAACGCCAAGACGCAGCGGCCGGACGTGTGCAACGCGCTGGACACGCTGCTCGTGCACGCGTCGGCTGCCCCCGCGTTGCTGCCCGGCGCGGCGTCCCGGCTGACGGAGGCGGGCGTCGAGTTGCGGTGCGACCAGCGAGCGCTGTCGCTCATCGGACCGGTGGAGGAGTCGCAGGTGCGCGCCGCCGGGCCGGACGACTTCGGACAGGAGTTCCTCTCGCTCACGATGTCGGTGAAGGTCGTGGACTCGCTCGACGACGCGCTGGAGCACATCGACGAGTTCGGCTCCGGCCACACCGAGGCGATCGTGACGGAGGACTACAGCGCCGCGATGCGCTTCACCGACGCCGTGGAGGCGTCGGTCGTGCTCGTGAACGCGAGCACGCGCTTCAACGACGGCGCCCAGCTCGGTCTGGGGTCGGAGGTCGCGATCAGCACGAACAAGCTGCACGCTCGCGGGCCGATGGGCCTGCGCGAACTGACGAGTTACAAGTGGATAGCGCTGGGCGACGGACAGGTGCGCCCCTGAGCAGCGCTTCTTCCCCACGTAAGGCGCAGGCCGAGTCAAAGGAGAGCCGATGATCCGTTTCGAACGCGAGTGTCGTACGCCGTTCTCTGAGGTGTACACGCTCTACGAGGACGACCAGCCCCAGCCGCAGGGGCGTTTCGACGTGCACTTCTACGGGCGCATCATCCACGCCACCCTCTGCGTCTCCGAGCGCTACACCACCGACGAGATACAGGACATCATCGCCGACCTGGACGACGAGCTGCTCGACGCCATCGGCCTCGAACGGGACGACTTCGTCGTGCACGTCCACCAGGGGCGGGAGGTCGGCGTGTTCTCCGGCAGCGCCTTCGAGGAAGGCGAGGAGCCCGGCTCCGAGAACTAGGACCTTTGACCCCCTCTCCCAAGCGCGGAGAGGGCTGGGGTGAGGGTTGGAAGACTCGTGATCGTTGACTTCCATACGCACCTGCTGCCCGCTTCCTTCAACGAGCGGCGCTCGGAGATAGCCGCGCGCGACAACACCTTCGGCACGCTTTTCGGCGCGGGCGGATCGATGGCCACCGCGGAAGACCTCATCGCCGCGATGGATGAGAGCGGCGTCGACTTATCTGTCGTGCTCGGCTTCGGCTGGTGCGACCGGGATGTCGCGCGCGAGGCGAACGACTGCCTGCTGGACGCAGCGGCGCGCTACCCGGCACGCATCGCCGCATTCTGCTCAGTGCACCCCGGCTGGGGAGACGATGCCCTGCGCGAGGTGGAGCGCTGCGTGGAAGCGGGCGCCGTCGGCATCGGCGAACTGCACCCTGCGCTGCAAGGCATCGACCTCGCGGCGGACGACTCCGTCGAGCCGCTGGTGCGGTTCGCGGTGGAGCGCGGGCTGCTCATCAACGTCCATGGCTCGGAGCCGGTCGGCCACGTCTACCCTGGCAAGGGTCCGACGACCCCCGAGCGCCTGCTCGCGATCGCGGAACGCTTCCCCGATGCACGCTGGGTGTTCGCGCACTGGGGCGGCGGGCTGCCGTTCTACGCGCTCATGCCCGAGGTGCGCGCCGCGCTCGCGAACACGTACTTCGACAGCGCGGTGTCGCCGTTCCTCTATGACGCGGAGGTGTTCGACGTTGCGACACGTGCTGTGGGCGCGGAGCACGTCCTGTTCGGCTCGGACTACCCCTTGCTGCCGGCCTCGCGCGTGGCGGACCAGGCGCGCGGCACGCTCGATGCCGCGACAGCACAGGTGGTGCTCGGTGGCAACGCCGTACGGCTGCTGGGGCTGGCCGATGACTGACGCGCCAACGCTGCTCGACTACCTGCGGCCCGGCCTCGCCCTCGTGTTCGTCGGCATCAACCCCGGAGCGTACTCGGCGTCGGTGGGCAGGTACTTCGCGACGCCGCAGAACCGCTTCTGGGGCGCGCTCAACCGCTCCGGCCTGACCGGAAGGGACGACCTCGTCCCCGGCGACGAGGCGTGGCTGTTCGAGCATCGCGCCATCGGCTTCACGGACGTGGTCAAGCGCGCGAGCAACAGCGCGTCGAGCCTGCGCGCCGCCGACTTTCGAGCATGGGCGCCTGCGACGCGCGAGAAGCTGCTGGAGGCTGCCCCGCTCGTGGTGTGCTTCAACGGCATCACCGGCTACAAGTGGTTCCTGCAGTACGCGGAGGGCCGCAAACAGGACGACGTTGCGCTCGGCGAGCAGCCGGAGCGGCTCGGCGGCAGCCGCGTGTTCGTCGCCCCGAACCCCAGCCCCGCGAACGCCTCCTACTCGCTGGACGACATCGCGGGCTGGTACCGCCGCCTCGGCGAGTTGATCGCTCGCGCACGGGCGGAGCGGGAGGAGACGGGATGAGCAACTTGGAGCAGATGCAGCGCTTGGCTGAACTGGTGAAGCAGAAGAACCACGCCGACGGCAAGATTGCGCAGGTGATTGGCCGCCCCACGACTACGGGCCACTTCGGAGAGTTCATTGCATCGGAGGTATTCGACATCGAACTGCACGGTTCAGCCGTGCAGAAGGATAGTGATGGACATTTCGTCAGTGGCCCGCTCGCGGGCAGCACAGTACAGATCAAGTTCTACCCGAAGAATGAGGATTCATTGGATATGAAGGCTGGCGGGGCGCAGGATTTCTATCTGGTGCTCACTGGCCCAAGGAGCGTCGCTGAGACTTCCCGCGGCAAGACCCGGCCTTGGGTTATCGAGGCAGTCTACCTGTTTGATGCTTCCTCTCTGAAACGAAGACTGACTTCGAAGATTGGCGGCGCCACCAGCGTCAGGCGTGAATTCTGGCAGGAAGCCGAGATCTACCCGCAGCGCAACCCCTCCTTCCCACTCACCGAATCTCAGCGTGAGATGCTTGCGCTGTTCAGCGAGGCGTCCGTTGGCTGACGGAACCCTCCGCCTCTTCGTCGCGCTCGCCTTCCCGGACGAGGTCCGCGCCGAGTTGCGGCGTGCCGCCGATGCGATGCGGGCATTCGCACCGCGCGGCACGCGATGGGCGAACGTGGATGGTGCGCACCTCACGCTGCGGTTCATCGGAAGCACTCCGCCGGATGCAGCCCCCGCCCTCGGCGAGGCGGTTGTCCGTGCTGCCGACGGCATCGCGCCGTTCGAGTTGTCGCTGGCGGGCGCGGGCGTCTTTCCGCCGCGAGGCGTGCCCCGCGTGCTGTGGGTCGGCGTCGGTGGCGAGGTCGATGCACTGATCGGCCTGCGCGACAACGTGGAGAACGCGCTCGCCGCTGCGGGCATCCCGAACGACGAGCGCACCTTCGCGCCGCACGTCACGCTCGCGCGGGTCAACGCGAGGCTGTCGCGGGACGAGTCGCAGACCCTGCGTGAGTCCGTCGCGGCGCTGGACGTTCACCCCGTCCGCTTCACGGTCGACGAAGTCGGGCTCTACCACAGCGACCTGCTCCCCACCGGCGCGGTCTACACCCGCCTGGCGATTGGTCCCCTCTCCTGAGGGAGAGGGCAACGCGCTTCAGCGCGTGGGTGAGGGTCCTCGGAGAGGTGGGCGCGGCTGTCATGCTGAGCGGAGCGCAGCGGAGTCCCGCGCTTTAGCGCGCAGGATCCTCTCGGGACTCCCCTCTCCCGCTGGGAGAGGGGCAACGCGCTTCAGCGCGCGTGAGGGTTAAAGGTAAGTCAGATTTGTGACACCGGCTGGTTTCGCGGTTGACGACGGCATGCTAACCTGATCCCAACAACCGAAGTTCGCCGGATGAGACGCAGCACGGGGACAAGCCCCGGCCTTGATAAAGGGCCGGGGCTTTTTTCGTTTCCGGACGTCCCACACGGCGGGCGCATGAGGAGGCGCAGAGATGGTGTCGTACGAGGTGAGCGAAGGGCTGAGTGACCGCGAGCGTTGGGAGCGGGAGCGGCTATTGGAGGCGTTGGAGGCGTACCGTCGGGGACTGGCCGACGCGCCGGTGGTGCAGCGGTTCTCGGTGTGCCGCGCCGTCGCGTCCAACGAGGACCGCCCGCTGACCGTCGTCGCGTCGGACGAATCCCCCGACCGCTTGGGTGATGTGGTGCGCGCCGGCGGCTGGGACCTGGACGCCTACAAGCACAACCCCGTCTTCCTGTGGGCGCACGACTACACCCGAACCCCCATCGGTCGCAGTTCCTGGGTGGACGTGGAGGGCTCCCGGTTGCTGGCCACCGTGGAGTTCGCGCCCACGGCCTTCGCCCAGGAGGTCGAGTTGCTCTACCGGCAGCGGTTCTTACGCGCCGTAAGCGTCGGCTTTCGGGCCAGGGAGTTCTCGTTCCGCAAGGGCCGCGACGGCTCGGTGGATGGCGTCGAATACACGAGACAGGAGCTGTTGGAGCTGAGCGCGGTGCCCGTGCCCGCGAACCCGCACGCGCTGGCGAAGGCGCTCGAGGGCGGGCTCGAGGCGCCCCGCCTCCGTCCGCTGTTCACGTTCGACCTCCCGCCGTCCCCCATCGCACCGGAGGACGCCCAGCGCGTGCTCAGCGAACTCCGCCGCCTCCGCGGCTTGGTGTCGGCGTAGGGCACATGGTGGGGCTCGGACTTGTCATCCCGAGCGGAGCGCAGCGAAGTCCCGCGCTTTCGCGCGCAGGATCCTCTCGGGACTCCCCTCGCCCCCTGGGAGAGGGAAACGCGCGCCAGCGCGAGGGTGAGGGTTGACAACAACGGCCCTCGGGCCGGGAAAGGAGGAGAGCGATGCGTATAGCACAGGTGGTGCGCGTGGCGTTGCAGGCGGCGCGGCTGGTGGATGTCCTCTGCCGGGTTGCGCCGGATGCTGCCGAGGCGCTGGAGAGCGGAGCGCGGCTCATGCGTGAGTCGGCCCGCGCCGCGCCGGACGGACTGACCCGCACGGAGCGGGACGCGCTGGCGTCGTCGGCGCGCAGGTTCGGCGAAGCGCTGGCTGAGGCCATAGAGGCCGCGCCGGTGAACGAACAGGAGAACTGATCCCACAGAAGGAGGAGAGCATGTCTGCGATAGACGAGATGCAGAAGGAGATAGTGGAGACCCAGGAGTTCGTGCGCGAGCGGCTCGGCCCCGTGACGAAGGAGCTGACGCTCATGCGCGAGGAGCAGGAGCGGCTCGCGGGCGAGGTGCGCTCCGTGCTGGAGCACGACCGTTCGGCGCGGCGTGACGCGCTGCTGGGCCGGGGCTCGAACGACCGCGTCCGCGTGCGCGGCGGGAAGCTCGACGGCTTCGACCTCGTGGACCTCGCCGTGATACGGAGCCTGCTCGCGGCGCAGCAGGCCCGCCCGCAGGACTACGACCCGCGCTCGCTCCGCGCATGGCAGGAGAGCGTCGCCAAGGCGATGGACTCCACCACTGCGGGCGCGGGCGACGAGCTCGTGCCCCAGGAAGAGGCGCGCCAGTTATGGGCGGACGTGAACCTCGAGACGGCGGTCGCGTCGCTCTTCGAGACCGTCACGATGCCGTCCAACCCGTTCGACGTGCCCCTGCAGCTGGGCGACGTCAACTGGTACCCCGGCACGGCCAACACGGCCACGACCGCCACGGACCTGAAGACGGCGAAGCAGACGCTCACCGCGTATGAACTCGTCGGCATGGTGCTGTGGGCGTACGAGCTGGACGAGGACGCCGTCGTCGCGATGATGGCCGAGGTGCGCGGCACGCTGATCCGCAACGCGGCGCAGGTGCTGGACGACGTGCTCCTGAACGCGGACGCGTCCACCTCTTCCAACATCAACCACGACGGCGAGGGCCTCGCCGTCTCCGAAGCGGGTAAGGCGCACTATCTGCTGGGGTTCGACGGACTCCTGCACCTGCCGCTGATCGACAACACCGCGATGCGGAACGACTTCAACGCGAAGCCGACCGTCGACATGTGCAACCAGCTCCGGCGGATGCTCGGCAAGTACGGCGTGCGCCCGTCCGAACTGGCGTTCATCACCGACGTGGGCACGTACATCGCCATGCAGGCGGTGGAGAGCTTCCAGACGCTGGACAAGCTCGGCCCGCGCGCGACGCTGCTCACCGGGCAGTTGGGCGCGGTCGAGGGCGTCCCCGTCATCGTGTCGGAACAGCTCCGCCTCGCCGACTCGGACGGCAAGGTCTCGGCCGACGGCAACGTCGCGGACACCGGGCGCCTGCTGCTGGTGAACCGCACGCAGTGGCGCAAGGGCTTCAAGCGCGAGTTGCTCATCGAGACCGAGCGCGACATCCAGAAGCGCCAGAACGTCATGGTCGTCAGCATGCGCGTGGCGTTCGCGGAACGCTCCGGCGACCGCGCCAACGCGACCCACACCGCGCTGCACTACAACGTGAAGCACTCGTAGCCCATTCTCGTCATCCCGCGTAGGCGGGAACCTCGCAGCCCACCTCTCCCTTGAGGGGAGAGGTCGCCGCGCAGCGGCGGGTGAGGGTTGGCGGCGAAACGGCGGGGCGGGCGCATCGCGCCCGCCCCGTTCCACCTCTTGTCATGTTGAGCGAAGCCGGAGGCGGAGGCCCGCGCTTTAGCGCGCAACCTCGCAGCCAGACGTGGGGCGCAGCCCCCGTCATTCCCGCACCGGCGGGAATCCAGGGTGCCCGGGGCAGGGCACGCAGGGAGGCTGGGTTGTGGGAAGAGGCTCCCCCCCTCGCCCTCTGGGAGAGGGGAACACGCTTCAGCGCGTGGGTGAGGGTTGGCGGAGCGGGACGCTCCGTCGTTCCTGCGAAGGCAGGAACCTCGCCGGGTGAGGGCCCTCTGGTGGGCGGAGGTGTGTGGAGGTCGTCATGTTGACCCCACCACCTCCGGCCCGCTGAACGCGAGCCGCTCTGCCATCACCCGCACCGCCTCAGGGTTGCTGTCGATGAGCAGGTAGCGCCTGCCGTTGCGCGCCGCGGCCTCGCCGGTCGTCCCCGACCCTGCGAAGAAGTCCAGCACGAGGTCGCCGGGGTTCGAGTGCACCCGCACGATGCGGTTCAGGATGGCGAGCGGCTTCTGCGTCGGGTAGCCGGTGCGTTCGCGCCCGACCGTCGGGACGATGGTCTGCCACCACACGTCGGTGGGCGTCTTCCCGCGAGCGGCCTTCTCCGCGCCCGCGAGTCCGGGGGCCATGTACGGCACGCGGTCGATCTCGTCGTAGTGGAACGTGTACCGCGCGGGGTCCTTCACGTACCAGAGGAGCGTGTCGTGCTTCGCGGGCCAGCGGGACTTCGGCCTCCCGCCGTAGTCGTACGCCCAGATGATCTCGTTCATGAAGCACTCGCGCCCGAACAGCGCGTCGAGCAGCACCTTGCAGTAGTGCGCCTCTCGGTAGTCGATGTGGAGGAAGAACGAACCCGTTGGCGACAGGATGCGGTGCGCCTCGACGAGGCGCGGCTCCAGGAACGCGAGGAAGTCGTCGAAGATATCGTCGAACGACTGCGCGCCGAGCCGCACCGTCCGGTAGCGCTTGCCCTGGAACCCCGTGCGGTCGCCGTGGTCGTCGTCGCGCACCGTCCGCAGACGCTCGCGGCGCTGCTCCTTCCCCGTGTTGAAGGGCGGGTCGATGTAGATGAGCGCCGCCGCGCCGTCCTCGATGGTCGGCAGCACGTCCATGTTGTCGCCCAGCACGATGCGGTTCACGTTAGCCCTCGCGCAGGCGCACCGGTGCATAATCGCGGCGGTGTCTGATCCCTTCTCCTGAGGGAGAGGGCTAGGGTGAGGGCCCTGCGTGTGGGGGTGGGTGTGAGCCGGGGAGCGGGTGTCAGGTCCCTTCCCCCTTGATGGGGGAAGGTTAGGATGGGGGTGAACCAGGGGGTGGGGCGTGGCGCTTCCACGTCAGCCCCCGCCCCCCAGCAGCGACCGCACGTACGCGGCTGCTTCCGTCAGCGAGCCGACGACCCGTACGCCGTCCGGTGGCTGCGGTCCCGGAGCGCGCTGCACGAGCACGGCCTCGATCCCAGCGCCGCGCGCGCCCTCCACGTCCGCCGGGATGCTGTCGCCGATGTGCACGGCCTCGCCGGGCTGTGCTCCCGCCTGCGCGAGCGCGAACCGGAAGATGCGCGGGTGCGGCTTGCTGACGCCCGCGCTCGCGGTGCAGGCGCGCACCGGCAGGTACCCGGCTATGCCGAGCCGTTCGAGGAGGCCGTCGAGTTCGAGCCCCATGTTGGAGATGACGCCCAG
Organism: Dehalococcoidia bacterium; assembly: GCA_965116305.1. Taxonomy (GTDB): domain Bacteria; phylum Chloroflexota; class Dehalococcoidia; order Lucifugimonadales; family Australimonadaceae; genus Bin16. The sequence goes on from OZ220673.1 coordinate 2,213,233, forward strand.
CGTCAGCCCCAACGAACGCAGGCTGGCGAGCGCCGCTTCCGCGTCGGGGAGAAGCTGCAGCTCGTCCGGCGCGCTGCGCACGCGTTGCCAGATGCGCGCTGCGACGTCGAGGCTCACGTCCGGCGCTCCTGCGTCCGCGAGGAGCCGCCGCTCGTACTCGGCGAAGACGGCGTCGCGCTCCTCCTGCGTCCGCTCCCGCACGTGGCCCTTCGCGTTCTCCTCGTCGAGGTAGGCGTTCGCTGTGCGATAGGCGCTTGCGACGGCGGACCGCTCGATCATGATGCCTTCGGCGGCGGCGGCGGCCTGTTGCAGCTCTTCTGCCGCGGGCCAGTCGGCGAGCGTCCCGTAGAAATCGAAGAAGACTGCCCGTATCATGCGGCCAGCCTACCACCTTTGCTCCCCTCTCCCTCTGGGAGAGGGGCTGGGGGTGAGGGTGTCCCAATGGGCATCGTTTCCAACGTACTGCGCTCCGCGCTCGACGTGCTGTTTCCCGTCCGCTGCATCGGCTGCGGCAGGAGCGGCGCATACATCTGCGTAGCCTGCCTCGCGGAGGCGAAGCGCCCGCCGCCGGAGCCCCCGCCGGAGAGCGGACCGCTCGCCGACGTGCTGACGCCGTTCGCCTACGAGGGCATTGTGCGGACCGCCGTGCAGCACCTCAAGTATCGCGGCCTGCGCTCCCTCGTGCCGGAGATGGCGCGCCCGATGGCGTGGGAGCTGGCGGTCGCCGTCCCGCCGCCGTTCACGCTCGTGCCCGTGCCGCTCCACCCGGCGCGCCTGCGCGAGCGCGGCTTCAACCAGGCGGAGCTGCTGGCGCGGGAGCTTGCGCGTCTGTTGGACGCTCAGCTCTCGACCGGTGCGCTGCGCCGCACGAAGGACACGGCGTCGCAGGTCAGCACGTCAACCCGGGCCGAGCGTATGCGGAACGTGCGCGAAGCGTTCGCGTCCACAGACCGGGTGGACGGCGAGACCATCGTCCTCGTGGACGACGTCACGACCACCGGCGCGACGCTTCTGGCGGCTGCGCAGGCGCTGCTCTCCGCGGGCGCCGCGCGGGTCTACGGCCTCACCTTCGCCCACGAGACGTGACGATTTCGTCATTCCCGCCTCTTCCGTCATTCCCGCGAAGGCGGGAATCCAAGGTGCCCGGCAGGGCACACGTGCGCCCGCACAGCGAAGCGCACACGGGTGTGGGGTTCTGGTCCCCTCGCCCTTGAGGGGAGAGGGTTAGGGTGAGGGTGAACCGGCTGGGAGGTGTGGTGTCTGGTGTAGGGGCGTCCCTTGTGGGCGCCCTTTGTGGTCCCTCCCCCCTTGATGGGGGAAGGATAGGATGGGGGTGGACAGTGATGCTGGGCGGCACGACCACCGGTTATGCGATAGTCCTGAGAACGAGACCGTAAGGAGAAGAGAGGATGAAACTCTGCCTGTTCGAAACGAGCGACGCCCCCGGTCAGCAGCGTGTCGGCGCAGTGGTCGACGGCGGCGTCGCGGAACTGACATCGGCGCTCGGCGATGCGGCTGCGCTCCCGCCCCAGGCGCGCATGGAGGCCGTCATCGACGGTTTCGAGGGACTGCGCGGCGCGTTCGAGCGCATCATCGCGGGCGGGGCGTCGCACGCCGACGGTTCGTTCCGGCTCCGCGCGCCGCTGCCGAGGCCGAGCAAGATACTCTGCTGCATCGGCAACTACTGGGAGCACGCCGAACGGGAGCCCCGCCCGCTCAATATGTTCCTGAAATCGCCGGACGCCGTCATAGGTCCCGGCGATACGATCGTGCTGCCGCCGACGACCGACCCGTGGGTCTTCCAGCACGAGGCGGAGCTCGCCATCGTTGCCAGGGGCCCCGCGAAGGACGTGAGCAGGGAAGATTTCGCGAGCGCGGTGTTCGGATACACCGGCCTGATCGACGTGTCGGCGCGCGGTGAAGGACGCCGCACCTGGCGCTCGGGCAGCTGGATGGGCAAGTCGTTTGACACCTTCGGCCCGCTCGGCCCGGTCATCGTCACGGCTGACGAGATCACCGACCCGAACGACGTGCACGTCCGGTTCTGGAACGACGGCCAGTTGCGCCACGACTACAACACCGACGACATGGAGCACCGGGTGCCGGAGCTGATCGAGTTCGCGACGAGCATCATGACGCTCAACACGGGCGACGTGCTCAGTTGCGGCACGAACCACGAGGGGCTCGGCCCCCTGCAGGACGGAGAGACGGTGGAGTTCGAGCTGGCGGGCATCGGCAGCATGACGCTCCACGTCTCGGACCCCCTCAAGCGCACGTGGGAACGCGGCATCTACATGGGCCCGGACTCCACCGCCCGTCGTTAGGGCTGGTCCCCTCCCTTGAGGGGAGAGGGTTAGGGTGAGGGTGAGGGCCATCAGGGTTCCTCCGCTCATGGTGAGCCTGTCGAACCATCCTGCGCAGGCCCGCGCTTTAGCGCGCAACCTCGCAGCCCGGGGACGAGAGTGGGGATGGTGCTTGGTCCCCTCTCCCTTGAGGGGAGAGGGTTAGGGTGAGGGTGAATCGGTGGTGCGGAGTGGGTCAGCCCACCTCTCCCCCTGGGAGAGGTCGACGCGCTTGCGCGGCGGGTGAGGGTTGCCCCGCGCGGTTGACCGGCGCGGCATATCGTCCTAATCTCGCAGCATCGAGAGAAGCGCTGAACGTTCAGAGGGAGGTCGCCATGCTGAGTGCACTGGATAACGAACGGTTGGCCCGCATCGGTCCCGGAACGGAGATGGGCGCGCTCATGCGCCGATACTGGATCCCGTTCCTCCTGACGGAAGACATCCCCGAAGCCGACGGCGTGCCCGTCCGCGTCACACTGCTGGGTGAGCGGCTCGTCGCGTTCAGGAACAGCGTCGGGCAGGTCGGGCTGGTGGACCGCCTCTGCGCCCACCGCAACGCGGACCTCTTCTTCGGACGTAACGAGGAGATGGGCCTCCGCTGCACCTACCACGGCTGGAAGTACGACGTCGACGGCAAGTGCACGGACATGCCGTCCGAGGCCTCGGACAGCAACTTCAGGGAGAAGATCCAGCTGAAGGCGTACCCCGTCAGGGAGCGCGGCGGCGTCCTCTGGACGTACATGGGCCCGAAGGAGCACATGCAGCCGATGCCGGAGTTCGAGTGGACGCGCGTGCCGGACGACCACCGCTACGTCTCCTGGAACTTCCAGGAGAACAACTACGCGCAGGCCATCGAGGGCGGCATCGACACCGTGCACTCGGTCTACCTGCACAGCGCCATGGACTCTCACCGCCGTCTCAACGACTGGCAGGACGCCGGCAAGGAGAGTGGCGACGTCACAAAGATGTACCGCACGCGCGTGAACCCGCCCAAGCTCAAGGCGCTCGAGACCGACTTCGGCCTCATCATCGGCGGGAGGTACCCCGGCGACGAGACGCAGGACTACTGGCGCTTCAACCTCTTCTGGATGCCGTTCTACACCGCGCCTCCCGGCGGAGGCGAAGGGAAGATGATGCACGCGTTCGTCCCCGTCGACGACGTCACCACGGCGCGCTGGTGCTTCACGTGGAGCACCACCGGCAAGCCGCTCTCCGCGAGGCACGTCGCCGACCTCCGTAAGGGGCAGGGCGTCCACGCGCAGACCATCCCCGGCACGCACTGGCCGGTGCGCAATATGCGCAACGACTACCTCATCGACCGCGAGGAGCAGAAGCACCTCACGTTCACGGGCATCAAGGGCACCGGCGAGCAGGACTTCTCCGTGCAGGAAGGCATGGGGCAGATATCCGACCGCACCCGCGAGCACCTGGGCGTCACGGACATCGGCATCATCGCGATGCGGCGGATGCTCCTGCACTCAGCCGCCGCCATCCGGGAAGGGTCCGAACCGACCTCGGCGCGCAGCCCTGATGCCTACCGCGTCCGCCCCGGCCAGACCATGATCCCGACCGACGCGGACTGGGCCACCCACGAGAACCTCAAGGAGGCCATCGCCGCCACCTACTGACCCCCGGAGCGCGAGTGTGATCCCTTCCCCCTTGACAGGGGAAGGTTAGGATGGGGGTGAACTTGGAGCGGAGGGACGCCTTGACCCCTCTCCCTTGAGGGGAGAGGTCGTCGCGCAGCGGCGGGTGAGGGTGAACTGGGGCGGAAGGGTGTGTCTGGTGTAGGGGCACCCCTTGTGGGCGCCCGCCTCGTCCTCAACCCCCGAAGTGCGGCATCACCTCCGCGGCGAACCGCTCGTAGGTCGGCAGCAGCGACTCCGGCGCGCACAGCGCGTTCATGGCGAAGTGGGTCACGCCCGCCTCCATGAACGCTTCGAGCGTCTCGATGCAGTCCGCCGGTGTCCCGAGCGGCAGCGTTGCGGGATCTATCTCCCACGCGTCGTCTCCGAAGCGGTGCCGCATCGCGGCCTGCACCTCCCGGTACGCGTCGTCTTTCGTCTGCCCCATGCAGAGGTACATATTGCACGACCACTCGAACGCTGCCGGGTCGCGTCCGTACGCGGCGGCCATCTCCTCGATGGCGGCCTTGCCCTCGGCGTAGCCCTTCGGCGTCATGCCGTTGGGGTGGAACCCGTCCGCCCAGCGCGCCGTCCGCTCCAGCGTATGCCGGACGAACCTGCCGTCCCACATCGCGCCCGTCCAGATGGGCAGATGCGGCTGCTGAACGGATCGCGGCTCCAGCGTGACGTGCTCGAAGTCGTGGAACGCCCCGTGGTGCGTCACGTCCGTCTCGGAGAGCAGCCTGCGCACGAGTGCGAGGCGTTCATCCGTGATGCCCCGCCGGTCTTCCGCCCGCACGCCCTCGACCGCGAAGTCGCCGTTGTAGACGCCGCCCGAGCCCAGCCCCAGCACCATCCGCCCTCCCGACAGCACGTCGATAGAGGTCGCGATCTTGGCGATCTGGTACGGGGTGTGGAACGGCAGCACGGCGACGCCGGTTCCCAGCCGCATGTGCGTCGTGCGCTGTGCGACGGACGCGAGCAGGGTGAAGGCGTCGAGCGTAGGAAGCGTCTCAAGCTCCGGAACGAAGTAGGAGCGGTACCCCAGCGCCTCCGTCCGCTCGGCGAAATCGAGCGGGCCGATGACGCTCGCCATCGAAGCCCCGTTGTACTGGACGCCGAATGCGGGCAAGGGCAACTAGCCGCCGGTTGCTTCGAGCGCGTAGGGGATCAGCTCCGCACCGCGGGCCCGGCGCTCACTGCGGATGATGATGGCGGCGCTGCGATCCCCGATCGTGATCTCCTGGTGCGCCAGGTACGGCGGCACCACGTCCACGTCGCCCGGCTCGATGCGGAAGGTGCTGTCGTGGACGACCTCGTCGCGTTCGCGGTGGAAGCGGTTGATATCCTCGGCCCCCTGCACCAGCCCGTACATCGTCCAGATCTCGCCGTGGTCGTGGACGGTCGTGTGGTGTCCGGCTTCCTTGGCCATCGCGGTGACGAGGAAGCCGTAGTCCGGGTCCTCGTAGAAGAGCAGGTTGCCGGTCCTGTCGCGCCCGGTGCTCGTCCGGTCGGTCGCGGGCCAGTTCTTCGCGTGCTCCTGCACCTCCGCGTCGGAGGCGAAGTCGCGCAGGAGTTCTCCCGTCTTCGTCCAGCGCTCCTCGTCGCTCATCTCCTGTGCGCAGAGCGCGCGGACCTCGCTCACGAACCTCTCCGCTGCTTCCAGCATCGCTCTCCTCCTTGGCCCATTACAGGCCGTACAGCGCTCGGGGATTGTCGTACAGGATCTTTGCCTTCGCCTCGTCGCTCACGTCGTCCATCTCCTGGAACACGCGGATGGCGTCCATCGCGCTGGACACGTCCGTGTGGCCGTAGTCGGTGCCGATCAGGATGTTGTCCTCGCCGCCGTGCTTCAGCACGAAGGGGATGTCGTCCGATATCTCGCAGGTGACGTAGACCTTGAAGTGCTTGAGCACGTTCTCCGGGGGCGGTCCGAGGTTGCGCGCGATGAACCGCTGGCGCACCTCCCGCACGATCCACGGCACCCAGTTCGACGACGCCTCGACGAACCCCCACCGCAGCGTGGGGAAGCGCTCCGGCACTTCGCTCACCATGATCACGCCGCACTCCATCACCGTCGGGATGCGGAACGGCGTGAAGCCTCCGGTGCGGTCGTACGGCGACCGAAGCGTCTGGAGCATCGCGCTGCTGCCGTTCGAGATGTGGATGGCAACCGCGAGGTCCAGCCTCTCGGCCTCGGCGTAGAGCGGGTAGAAGTACGGGTCGACCAGCGTTCGCCCGAGTTCCAGGGGGCGCAGGGCGATGGCGACCGCGCCGTGCTCCTTCGCGTACCCGACCTGCTCGACCGCGGCCTCGATGTCGAGTGTCGGCATCACGGCGCACCAGCGCAGCCGTCCGCCGGCCTGCTGCCACACGTCGGCCATCCACCGGTTCCAACTGCCGCAGAGGGCTACGTCGGCTTCCGGCACGTCCGTCACCGGCTCTATCCACATCGTGTTGTGCAGCACCTGGACGTCGATGCCCAGCTCGTCCATGTGACGGAGTCGCTGGGAGACGTCGCCAAGCTCGCGCGAGTCCTGCGTGGAGACGAGGTCGCGCCCCACCTGCGCGGAGAGCTTCCGCAGGTGCTCTTCCGTAGGCGTGGCGTTGCGGTGGCCGCGCACCTTCCCGCCGATGACCCAGTGTCCCTGGTTGGGGTTGTCGGGGTTGACGAAGAGCGTGGGCCGGAACCGCTCCTCGTGCGGGAGGAGATAGTCCCACGTGTGCTCGGACTCGATGACGTGGGCGTCGCTGTCGATGACCCTGGTCTTCGCGATCGTTGCCATGAGCGCCTCCCTCTTGTCGGGCGTCGCAGACAGGCGCATCGTACCCCTGCTCCCCTCTCCCTACAAGCCTGCTGACGAGGACGCGACCTCGTCGTTCCTGCGGAGGCCCGCGCTTTAGCGCGCAACCTCGCAGCCCTGCTCGGTCCCTTCCCCCTTGATGGGGGAAGGTTAGGATGGGGGTGAACCTGGGGCGCGGCGTGTGAGGGTGAACCGGCGAGGTGGGAGTGCCTGAAGGGGAGTGCAGAGGGGAACTCCCTCTGCCGGGGGCGTGGGGGTGTCCCCCACAAGCGTTCGGGCGGGTGGGTGGGAAGAACTACGTTGCGCCGAACACGGTTACGCAGCGGTTCCTTGAGGGGAGAGGGTTAGGGCCCGCTCCGCACTCGATGCGGGGGGGGGGTGAGGGTGGGTCGGTGAAGGCCCTAGGCTCCCCCTAGTAGCGGTTCTGCCACCCCGCGCGGGCGAACGGCAGCGTGAACATGACCACCACCAGCGCCGCCGCGCTGATCGCCGCGATGTACCAGAACAGCGACTCGAATCCCCAGGTGTTCACGACGATGCCGACCAACAGCGGTCCGACGCCCGTGAAGATGAAGTTCGCTCCGTCCAGCACGCCCAGCGTCGACCCTTCCAGTTTGCGCCCGTGGGCGATGTCCAGCGCCCACGTCTGCACCAGCGGATTGACGACGAAGTTGAACGCCCCCATCACCCCGACCAGCACCGTGAACATGACGCCGATCCCGGACAGCGCGAGGAGCACGGCTATCGCCACCTTGGCGGTCAGCGCGATGACGATGACGGGCATGCGGCCGATGCGGTCCGACAGGTACCCGAAGGCGGGGTTGGTGATGGTGCCCATGGCCGTCAGCAGGGCGAGATGGAACCCGATGCCTATCTCGCTCATGCCCGCGTGTTCCGACAGGTACAACGGCAGCCACAGGAAGAGGCCGCCCTGCCCGAACCCCGCGACCGCCTTGATGAGGATGAGCAGCGTGAGGATCCGGCCGTTCTCCTGGAAGAGACCCTTGATCTCGCGCAGTTGCGCGCCGACTGGACGGGACTGGCCTCTCGAACGCGCACCGACGTTCTGGAACGCCTCCGAGCGGCGGAGGAGCGTCCACAGGAAGAACATGAACAGGAGCGCCAGCGGGAACGCCGCGAGGAATATCTGCTGCCAGAGCAGGTACGCCAGGAGGAACCCCGCCAGGAGCGGGCCGGCGGTGTCGCCTATCGACCCGGCCGAGCGGTCCACCGTGATCATGAACCCCCTGCGCCGGGGGTAGATCTGGGAGAGGAGCCCCCGCGCGGTGGGGTGCCATATCGACCCGGCTATCGAGGCCACCATCAGGGCGGCCAGGATCAGCACGTAGGTCGGTGCGGCGCCCACCAGGAAGTACCCCAGCCCCATGGCCGTAAGGCTCAGGTACAGGATCATCAGACGTCGGTGCTGCAGCCGGTCCACCAGGAAGCCGCCCACCGTCGAGGAGACCCCGCTGCCGACCTGCCGCACGGTCCCGACCAGGCCCGCCGTTATCGGGTTGAGCCCCAGCGCTGCGTAGATGGTGGGAAGGATGACCCAGAACGCGTGCCCGTACAGGTGCTGCAGCGTGTGACTGGTGATGACGGCGCCTGCCGCCACGTGGTCGCGTACCTCGGGTTCGGTGGAGACTTGGGTTGCCGTGGCCATCGTTCCCCCTTCCCGCTCTGCTCTCGGGACACGCTCTGCAACTGCGCGATTGTACTACCGCGAACGATTCGCTGCGGACGCGATGGTCAACTCTGATACCGAACGATGTCGCGCACCAGAAGCAGTGCGATGACCAGCGTTGCGGCGCCGATGGCAGTGCCCACCAGCAGCGCGTTCGGTGCGAGCAGCGCAGCCGCCATCGCGCCCACGATCACCTGCCCCAGCGACGGCCCGCCACGGTTCGAGAGCTGCAGCACCGCCGTCGTGCGGCCTCGTATGTCGTCCGGCACCGCCATCTGCACGATGGTCGAGCGCATGATCGCGCCGATGCCGTCCGTGGCCCCCACCAGCGCAAGCCCCGCGAGGGAGAGCAGGAAGTTGGTCGATAGCGCGAACATCGCCATGGAGACGAGATAGGCGGCGTAGGAGCCTACGACCATCGTGCCCTTGTGCTTGAAGTCGCCGAGGAGCAGAAGCGCGCCGGATCCGACCAGGAAGCCCGCGGCCGGAGCGGAGAAGAGCAGCCCGTAGCCGAACGGGCCGGTCTCCAGGATCTCCTCGAACACGGGCATGAGTCCCCGGTGGTGTGTGAATAACATCGCGACGACGTCCAACAGCAGCATCACGAGTATCGCGTGCGTGCTGAAGATGAAGCGGAACCCCGCGAGCATCGAGTGCACGTCCATCCGCCGCCGGCCGGCTGAAGCGTCGGGCGGCATCGGGCTGACGAGGAACAGCGCGCCGACCGTGGGGATGAACACCACGAACACAGCCGCGTACGTCCACCCCGGCCCGACCAGGCCGATGAACAGCCCGCCGATGGCGGGGCCGATGAGCATGGAGGCGTGGCGCGCCGCCTGGTTCATCGTGATCGCGTTCATCATGTGGGTGCGAGGCACGAGACGGGGCAGCATCGCCATCCGCGCAGGCCCCTCGAACGTGTTCACCGCGGAGGTGACGAGCGTGGTCATGTAGATGTGCCACACCTGGATGTTGTCAGTGAGCATGAGCGCCGCGAGGATGCCCGCGAGCGCGAAGTTGCCCGTCTGCGTCAGGATGAGCAGCGTCCGCCGGTCGACGATGTCCGCTATCGACCCGCCGATGAATACGAGGAGCAGCATCGGCGCGAACTGGAAGATCCCGAGCAGGCCGAGGCTGAGCGTGGAACCGGTCAGCTCCCAGATCACCCACAGGTTGGTCACCTGCCGTATCTGGAAGCCCATGAACCCGACGACGAAACTGACGAGCACCCACCGGAAATTGGCGAAAGCGAGCGAGCCCCAGGGGCTGACTCTTCCGGCGCTGGGCGCGGGCTCCGCGGTTTCTGTTCGTCGGTCCGGGGGGTCGGTCACGCACGCTCCTGCACGAGAGCTCCACCTGCCGCCGCCGCGTCGAACCACGTCCGGCAGGCGGGGAGCGTTCCTATGTTAAGGGCATGCGGCAACCGCAACAACGCTCGCCCGGCAACCCGTCGTCCCCGTACTTCCCTCCGTCATTTTCCGCGCACTCCCGTCATGCCGGCGCAGGCGGGGATCCGGCGTGCGCGACAGCGGAGCGCACACGGTAGGGTAGTGGGGAGAAGGTGTGTGGCCCCCTCTCCTGAGGGAGAGGGAAACGCGCTTCAGCGCGAGGGTGAGGGCCCTTGGTGGGGTTGGAAGCGGGGCGAGCCTGTCATGCCGGCGCAGGCGGGGATCCGGAGTGCGCGACAGCGGAGTGTACACGGTAGGGTAGTGGGGAGAAGGTGTGTGGCCCCCTCTCCTGAGGGAGAGGGAAACGCGCTTCAGCGCGAGGGTGAGGGCCCCCGGGGCGGGGTGATGGAGGGGACTGTCATTCCGAGCGGAGCGCAGCGAAGTCGAGGAATCTCTCAGGGGCATTATCCCCTCTCCCTCGAGGGGAGAGGGTTAGGGTGAGGGTGAACCGGCGGGGTGAGGTGGAGCGTCCTTCGCGGTGCCCCCATATGTGACATCCGCCCCTTACGCGGTGCCGCTCCCATCCGCTACGCTGGGCGTATGACTTGCGCACCAGCCCGACCCATGGGCAGAACTTATGACTGACGGGCTGAGCCATAGACAGGGTCTATGGCAATAGAGCACGAACTGATAAAGCGATGAATTCTTGGTGCCTTGGTCGCGGGAAGCAGGCCACGGCCTTGGAAACACCCGAAAACCAGGAATACCAAGATTTCCAGAGCCGCTTATCCGATTACTCGTAAGATGCCGACCAAGATTCCCTTTTTCAGGCCCCGATGGGATCTTGGTCTGACCACCGGCTCCCCAAGGAGGACACCATGACCCAGCAGTCCGTTCCCGGCATCCGGTTCGGAACGTCGTGGTCGACGCAGTTCCGGTTCACGCAGGCCATAGGCCGGGGGCTCAGCGAGTTGAAGCGCATCGATGCGACGGTGCACGTCCTGAGGCCCGGCGGAGTGAGCGCGCTCGCCGACCGCACGATCGACGTGGTCTTCTCCAAGTGGGTGGTCAACGAGCACCGCTACTCCGGCAAGGGCATCTACGCCGGAGAGAAGCCGGACGACTGGTTGCGCACCATCGCGTGGCTCCCGCAGGAGGACCGCTTCCTCTTCGCGATGGCGCCGTGGACGGGCATCGAATCGTTCGAGCAACTCGTGGCGGAGAAGCCGGTGCTGCACATGGCGGGCAGCGGGGCCGAGGTTGTGCTTCAGGAGTACGGCTTCAGCTACGCCGACATCGGGAAGTGGGGCGGTTCCGTGAGTCACATGGACCACACGGCGCGCGCCGCAAAGGCCCGTTACGACGCCGGGCAGCTCGACGCATTCTGGGGCGACGGCAGCGCCTACGACTTCTCGGCGTGGCCATGGGTGGGCTCGCGCGGCTACCGCTTCCTCGACATCGGCGAGGAGGTCATGCAGCGGCTGGAGGCGAAAGGCCTGCGCCGCCAGGTGACGCCCGCGGGCTTCGTGCCCGGCATCGACCGGACGCTCACTGCGCTTGACGACTCGCACATCGTGCTCACGTGCCGCGCCGACCTCGACGACGAGCTGGCCTACCTCCTGGCGAAAGCGATAGACGACAACAAGCGCGACATCGAGCTCACGTCGATCCAGATCGACTACGACAACGGCGAGGCCGGAGGCCTCCCGATGATCAGGCCGACGTACTGGTCGTCGCTCACGGGGCCCATCGGGCGGCAGTGGGACGAAGGCATCACCGGCGCGCCCCTCCACGACGGCGCAAGGCGCTACTACCAGGAGCAGGGCTACCTGTAGAGATGGCCCCTACTCGGTTGCCGGCCCTTTCACGGCCATCGGCAGCCCCGCTGCCATGAAGTAAACCGCGTCCGCTTCCTCGGCCACGAGCTGGTTCACACGTCCCAGTTCATCGGCGAAGGCCCGACCAAGCTCGTTCGCCGGCACCACGCCGAGCCCCACCTCGTTGCTGACGACGATCCAGGAGGCGTCGCCCTGCCGGTACGACTCCAGCAACTGTCGGACCTCTGCGGGGATGTCGTAGCTCTCGCTGCTCAGCAGCAGGTTGCTGACCCACAGCGTCAGGCAGTCGAGCAAGATCGTGTCGTAGCGATGCAGTACGGGCGCCAGCGCCGTTGCAGGGTCGAGCGGTTCTTCCAGCGTGTCCCAGTCCGCGGGACGGCTCGCCTGGTGCGCCCGGATGCGCGCCGCCATCTCCGCGTCGCCTGCCTCGGCGGTCGCCACGAAGAGCACGCGCTTGCCGCTCGCTGCGAGTCCTTGGGCGTAGCTGCTCTTCCCGGCCCGGACGCCCCCCAGTATGAGTGTCAGTCGCTTGCTCACGCCTTCACGCCTCCGTTGCCGGGTGCGCAGGGGACCTCGTTCCAGAATTCGAGGACGCGCCCGCTGGGATGATTGCCGACGATGGAGAGGCTGCCGTAGTCGACCCTGGACCGCCAGAAGTGCCCGTCCGGCAGACCGAGCAGGCAGACGAGGAGCGCGCGTATCGACCCCGCATGCGCCACGACCAGCACGTTGTCGGAGGGCTGATGGCGTGTCACGGCGCGTTCGTAGAAGCGTCGCACCCGGTCCAGCAGTTGCCGAGTGTCCTCGCCTCCCGGCGCGGCGAACGCATCGGCGTCCAACGCCATCCGGCGGGCGTAGTCCTCCGGGTCCCGCGCCTCGGCTTCCTCTGTCGTCAGCCCTTCCCACTCGCCGTAGGAGAACTCCCGGAGGTCGGGGTCGGTCTCGACCGGAACGCCGCTGCCTTCCACGATGAGACGTGCGCTCTCCATCGCGCGCGACAGGTCGCTGGCATAGACCGCCGCGAACCTGCATCCCGCCAGCCTCTGGGCGAGCACACGCATCTGTCGCCTGCCGCGGTCGTTCAGCCCTGTGTCTGTGTGGCCCTGGATGCGTCTATCCCTGGTCCACGCCGTCTCTCCATGGCGTACCAGGTACCAGCAGCCTGCCTCCCTGCCTCCGGTCACCATACCGGCGCTCCAAACAACCCCGCAGCGAAGTGGAAGAGGACGATCCCGGCCAGCAGCACGACCACCTCCCCCACTTCGTTCACCGCCCCGTACGTGTCGCCGGTCATGCCCCCGAGCAGCCCGGTGACCCACCGCCCCATTGCCAGCGCCATGATGACGACCGAGGCCAGTAATGCCAGCCCTGCGAGTCCGAGCAGCAGCCAGCCTGCGGTAGCGGCAGTTGCGAACCCGAATGCCATCTGCCACCTACGGCGCCCGTCTTCGAACGCCCTGCCGAGTCCCTGCTCCCTCGCATAGGGGAAGACTTCCATCGTCGTGAGCATCCCGAACCGCGAGAGGCACGGGAACAGCGCCAGCAGAGCGGTGCGCTCCTCGTCCGGAACACCAGCGATGAGGCTCCACTTCAGCAGTAGCAGGCTCGCGCCGCCCAGCACCGCGAAAGCGCCGACGTGTGGGTCGCGGAGTATCTCCAGCCGCCGTGCGGGGTCATAGCCGCCGAACAGCCCGTCGCAGGAATCGAGGAATCCCTCGGTGTGGATTGCCCGCGTCAGCGCCAGCAGTGCGACGACCAGCAGCGCGCTCACTGCCAGCGGCGGCAGTGCCTCCCTCGCGACGAGGTCGAGGCCAGCGAGGATGCCCCCGAGCGCCAGCCCTACGAGCGGGAAGTACGCGCGTGCAGGCCCCATCCGTGCGTCGCCCCCGGGCGCGAGCGGCAGCACCGTCAGGAAGCCTATGGCCAGCCGCAGGCCGTTCACTCCGCCTCCTCTGTTGCACTGCCGGACACTCCGGCCTCGGCGAAGGTCGCCATCTCCGACAGGCAGGCTGCGGCTGCCTCGATGAGGCCCATCGCCAGCACCGCGCCTGTGCCTTCTCCCAACCTCATACCGAGGTCGAGCAGCGGGCGCAGCCCCATGTGCCCCAGGGCGGTGCGATGTCCCGGCTCGACCGACAGGTGCGAGGCGACGATGTAGCCGCTGACGTGCGGACAGAGGCTGTGCGCTATCAGCCCCGCGACGGTCGAGACGAACCCGTCGAGCACGACGACCCGGCGGGCGAGCGCGGTGCCCAGCACGACTCCGGCCAGCACCCCTATCTCGAACCCTCCGACCTTCGCGAGCACGTCCAGCCCATCGCTGGAGTCGGGCCGGTTCACCTCCAGCGCGCGTTCCACCACGGCGACCTTGTGCGCCAGTTCCCCTTCGTTCCGTCCGGTCCCCCTGCCGGTCGTCTCTCTGGGTGGACTGCCGGTCAGAGCGGCGGTGATGGCGCTCGACGCCGTGGTGTTGCCGATGCCCATCTCCCCCGCGCCGATGATGTCCGCGCCGCTCTCTGCAACCTCCAGTGCTAGGTTGATGCCTGCGCTGATGCACTGCTCGGCCTGCGCTCGCGACATCGCCGGCCCCTGTGTCATGTCGGCGGTGCCGCGTCCGGCGCCGGCGACCCGGAGGCCGGGGTGCTCCGGCAGTGGTGCGGCTACTCCGGCATCCACGATGACGAGACCCACTCCCGCCGTCCGCGCCATGACGTTGACAGCCGCGCCGCCCGCGAGGAAGTTCAGCGCCATCTGTGCGGTGACCTCCTGCGGATAGCCGGTGACGCCCTGCGCAACGACGCCGTGGTCGGCGGCGGCCACGACGACCGCTTTGCCGCGTATCGTGGGTCGTTCGGTCCGGAATATGCCCGCCAGTTGGACGGAGAGCCCCTCCAACCGCCCGAGGCTGCCGGACGGCTTGGTGAGCCGTTCCTGTCGGAGTGCAGCTGCCCGCTGTGCGTGCGGATCAACCGGCTCGATGCGCTTCAGCACATCGTCGAGCGCCATCGCTAGAACTCGATGCCCTGCTGGGCCTTGATGCCCTGCGTCTCGTACGGATGCTTGACCATCCGCATCTCGGTGACGAGGTCGGCGAAGTCGATCAGCTCCTGCGGGGCGTACCGCCCGGTGATGATGACGTGCAGCGTGCTCGGACGCCGCTTCAGCGTCTCGATGACCTCGTCCACTGAGACCCAGCCGTAGTGCATAGCGTAGGTGAACTCGTCCAGGATGATGATGTCTTCATCGCCCTCAAGGATGGCTTCCTTGCACCGTTCCCACTGCTCCACCGCGAGAGCCGTCGTGCGGTTCATGTCCCTGGAGAGCCAGGTGAACCCGTCCCCAAGCGCCTCGATGCGGATACCGAGCCGCTCGGCTGCCCGCTGTTCGCCGAACCGCGCGCCCGTGTGCTTGATGAACTGGAACATCCTGACGCGGAAGTTCCGTCCCCAGGCGCGGAAGAGCACGCCGAGCGCGGCAGTCGTCTTACCCTTGCCCTCGCCGGTGTTGACGATGACGAGGCCGTGCCGTTCGCGGCGGCGTCTGCTCGGCTGCCCGGTCTCTCTTGCCCCCTGCTCGCTCACGGTTCGACTCCCTGCACTGACGCTGGAACCTTCTCACCTGGCGGCGTATGTGCATCCGCGGGGCCGATCAGGCTGATGGTGAGCGCGCCGGTTACGGGGTCGGGGTAGACGGCGCACCGCACCCCGAACGCGGACTCGATCGCTTCCGGCGTCAGCACTTCCTCGGGCGTTCCCTCGGCGAGCACCCGCCCTTCGCTGAGCAGCACGAGGCGGTCGCAGTAGCGCGCCGCCATGTGCAGGTCGTGGATTGCGGCAACGGCGGTCAGACCGTCGTTGACGAGCTGCCGCACGAGGTCCAGCACCTTGAGCTGGTGGAAAACGTCGAGGTTGGATGTCGGCTCGTCCAGCAGGAGGATGCGTGGTTGTTGTGCCAGCGCGCGCGACACGAATACCCGCTGGCGCTCTCCTCCGGACAGCGTATCGAGCGTCCTGTCGGCGAACCGCTCGGTGTCGGTCTGGCGCATCGCGTCGCGGGTGATGCGGTTGTCCTCGCTTCCTTCGATCTGGAAGCGCCCGAGGTGTGGGTACCTGCCCATGAGCACGAGTTCGAACGACGTGAACCCGTGCGTGTACGGCGCGATCTGGGGGACGAGCGCCATGCTGGCGGCGACATCCTTCGATGACATGGAACGCAGGTCCGTCCCCTCCAACAGCACGGCTCCGTCCTGCTGCCGGAGCATGCCGGACAGCGCCCGTAGCAACGTGGACTTCCCAGCGCCGTTCGGGCCGATGATGCCGACGAACTGTCCCTGCTCGGCGTGCAGACGCACGTTGTCCAGCAGCGTCTGCACGCCGACGCTGTAGGAGATGCCTTCCGCGCTGAGCGCTTGTGGCCTGTCGCCGTTCATCTACTGTCCGGGAGGCTGAACGGAGCGCTCTCTGACGCAGGGAATTCGTTCGGCCAGAGCAGCCGGGCGAGCTCTTCAGCCCCAAGGATGTTCCAGTAGGAGAGGGTGGTGGCATGCTTGCTCTCCACTACGTGCACCGCACCGTTCTTCACTGCCGGGACCTCGGCGAGTGCTTCGTGGGCGAGCAGGCTCAGCCGGAAGTCCTCCCCGCCGAACTCCACTGGCTGAGGGATGATGATGATCTCAGGGTTCATGGCGATGACCCCTTCGAGGCTGGTCGGCTGGTTGCTTTCGACCCCGGCCTCTTCGGCTGCGTTGATGCCTCCGGCAGCCGTGATGACGCCGCCCTCCGTCGAGTTGCCGCCCGCCACCCAGAGCTGGTCCGAGTACTGGGTGAGTGCGAGCACCCGGGGACGAGGCTGTGCCGCTCCCGTGATGGCGACGAGGGAATCGTATCGTTCCTGCACTTCGGCTGCGAACTCGAGTGCGCGCTCCTCTTCGCCCAGGATGTAGCCGATGAGCAGGATGTTGTCGATGCGCGCTTCAGGGTCGTGCTGCAGCTCCGTTTGCACCACCGGGATACCGACCCTCGACAGGGCCTCGATGCCATCGGCAGGGAAGAATGGGCTGGTGACGATGACGTCCGGCGACTGGGCGATGATCGTCTCCGGGTCGCGCGTGACCTCAGGTTTGCCCTGCACGAGCGAGGCGACGTTTGAGAACGTTTCGCTCTTTGTGGGGTTCCCCACTGCAACGAGCCGGTCGCCGGGGGCAAGGGCTAGGATCACCTCGTCATGTCCGACGGAGGCGGTGATGATGCGCTCCGGCTTGGCTGGGATGCTCACGACGCCGTTCAGCCCTTCGACCTCGCGTGGCCAACCGAGGTTGGTGGGGTCGACGATGCCGGGCACGTTGTCGGGCAGCCTGAGCGCAGGTTCGGGAGTTGGCGTGGGCTCGGGGCTCGGAGTCGCGGTCGCAGTCGGAAGCGGCGCCACGGTTGGCGTGGCTGTCGGTGTTGCCGTTGGCGGAGGCGTTGGCGTCGATGTTGGCTGCGAACAGGCCGCCAGTGCCATGAGGGCAACGAATACGCACAGGGTGACGATGAGGGTGGAGAAGTGTCGGATCGGCAAGGTGACTCCTTTCATGTGGTCGAGTCTCATAACGAGTAGACCTGACGCTTGTTCCTGATGAGCAGGAGGATGAAGAACGGCGCACCGACGAACGCGGTGAGGATGCCGACGCGGAACTCGGCCGGCTGGATGATGGTCCTGGCTACGGTGTCGGCTACGGTGACGAAGACCGCGCCTCCCAGTGCGCTCATGGGGATGAGCACGCGATGGTCCGGGCCGATCAGGAGCCGGAGGATGTGCGGGGTTACGAGGCCAACGAAGGCGATGGTGCCGCTGACGGCGACGGCGGCGCCGGTCACCAACGCCGCTGCCGCCAGCAGGATGACTCGCGCCATGCCGACGCGGACCCCCATGGAGCGGGCCTCGTCGTCGCCCAGCATCAGGAGGTTCAGGTCGCGGGCCATCAGCATGATGACCGTAGCGCCGCCGAGTATCAGGGGAGCGGAGATGCGAACGTGCTCCCAGGAGCGCGAGTCCAGTCCTCCTGCGAGCCAGAAGAGGATCTCCCGAAGCGCCTCGTTGTCGGGCAGGAGGATGATGATTGCGGAGACGATGGCGCCGAGGAACGCGTTGACCGCGACTCCCGCCAGCAGGAGCGTCGCCATGGAGAAGCGTCCGCCAACCGCGGCTATCCCGTACACGAGGAACGAGGCTGCCATGGCGCCGATGAATGCGAATGATGGCAGTGCGAGGAAGAAGAGCCCCGCCATGCCCGTGGCGATGGCAACCACCGCGCCCAGCGCTCCTCCCGCCGACACCCCGATGATGCCGGGGTCGGCCATCGGGTTGCGGAACAGCCCCTGCATCGTTGCTCCTGCCACTCCCAGGGCGACGCCGACCACGGCGCCGACCAGTATGCGCGGCAATCTGATCTGCTCGATGACGAGGCGCTCGGTGTTGCCGAACCCCGCCGTGTCGAAACCGAGAGATGACAACGCGATCGAAGCGACGTGGCTGGCGGGTATGCTGACGGGCCCGAGGCTGAGCGAGACGGCGGCGCTCGCCAGGATCAGCAGGAGCAGCACGGACGCGCCGATGGCCAACCGGCTGGTAACGGCCATCCGGCGGTAACCGCGTAATGTTGTGAGTCCGACCGCTCTCAAACAGAACCTCCAGCGCTCTCCGCTGGAGGTCGGGCTTTACCGCCGGGGTTTTCGCGACCGGCGGCTGAGGGACCCTCTCTGAGGCGGAGAGTGGTCACCTCTCGTTCAGGCAGGTCTCCTGGCTTCGCGGGGTGGATACCCCGCTCACAGTGGCGCTACCGCGGCGGATTCGCACCGCCTTCCCTATTCTCCCTGGGACGGGCACCTGAACGAGCAGTGATCGTATGTGCGTAACGGGAAGGCAGGCTATGGCGTGGGCCGTGGGCTGTCAAGGATGCGTGTGACTCCCCTATCATCAGAACTTCAGGAAATCCCCCGTAGTCCAGGAGCCAGGAGGCGGAAGGCGTTCCTGTGCCAAGGAGTAACCGATAGCAGCCGATACCAGACACGTGAACGCCGGCTCAAAGTGGGCGGTGCTCGCTGCGGCCGGGGCGAGCACGCTCCTCGGCACCTCCGATTTCTCGATAGTCGCAATCGCGCTTCCCTCCTTCACCGAGGTGTTCGACGCGTCCACTTCGACCGTCGTCTGGATTGCTCTGTCCTACCAGCTCATCGTGCTCGGCCTGGCGCTGCCGATGGGCCGGCTGGGGGACCAGTTCGGCAACAAGACCGTCTTCGCCACCGGAGCCCTGATCTACGCGGTAGGCCTGGTGGGCGCTGCCGCTGCGCCGAATATCCTGACGCTGATCGTCCTTCGTGCGGTGCAGGGCGCAGGGGCCGCGATGATGGTCTCCCTCTCGCTGGGGCTGGTGTCGAGCGCCTTTCCACCCAACGAGCGCGGCAAGGCGCTGGGCTTGATGGCTTCCGTCGCCGGCTTCGGACTCATGTCGGGCCCGGCGCTCGGCGGCATCCTCCTCGACACGCTGGGCTGGCGCTCCATCTTCTGGATGCGCGCCCCATTCGGGTTCGCCGGGTTCGTCCTTGCCATGGTCTATCTCCGAGACGTACGAGCGATCGCAGACCGGCGGACCGATTTCTCCGGTGCGGCCCTGCTGTTCGCGGCGCTGGTGCTGATGGCCGTGGGGCTGAACCGTGGCTCAGCCGAGGGCTGGACGTCGCCGCTGGTCCTCTTCGTGTTCCCACTGAGCGCGGCGGCAATGACGGCCTTCGCGTTCCACTCGGTCCGCACAGGGAGCCCCGTCGTAGACATACGGATGTTCCGGAACCCCGCCCTCTCCGTTTCCAGTGCGCTGATGCTGATGGCCGGCGTTTCAATGATGGCCGTAACCTTTGCGATGCCGTTCTACCTTCTCATCGCTCGAGGGCTGTCACCGGCGACGGCCGGCCTGATCATGCTGATGGCCCCTGCCATGTTCATCGTGTTCCCCCCGTTCACGGGACGTCTCTCCGACCGGATCGGTCCTCGGGTGCCCACGACGATCGGACTGAGCCTGTCGGCGGCGGCGCTCTTCCTGCTCGCGAACCTGGACCTGGGCACGTCGGTCCCGGTCATCGTGGGGACCCTGGTTCTGAGCGGCATCGGCGGCTCGTTCTTCCAGGCGCCGAACCAGAGCGTCATCATGAGTGCAGCCCCGCGGGACCGCGTCGGCACAGTCTCCGCCCTGATTCCTACTCTCCGTTACATCGGAATCATCACCGGGGTCGCTGCCTCAGAGGCGATCTTCACGTCGGGCCTTGGCGAGCCGGGGCTGGGCGGAGCGGATGCGGAGACAGTGACAGCCGCCGCGCGGACCGTGTTCCTCGTCTTCGGCGGGGTGGCTTCACTCGCTGCGGTGGTAGCGCTCTTCCGCACCGGCGGACGCTCCTGAGCCCACAGCGGTTCCTAGGCTGTTCCACCGTGGGGATAGGGGTCCGGGAGGTCTGGTGGGCCAAGCGGTACTGAACTGCGAACCTTCGAGTGCGTGGTGTCTCTAGCGTAGAGCATCCCCACTACAGCACGGCGTACCTTCCTACTGAATTCTACAGCCTGAGACCTCAAGGATCCGCGCGACCGCATCTACATCTTCACCGAGGCCCGCGTCGGCTTCCGGATGCCGAAGGGGGAGGCGTAAGGCGGGAAGTCTCGCGCTGCTCCTCGAGCGGCGACAGGCTCACCATGAGAGGGCGATCGCCGGACTAACGTCAGGCCATCTGTCGAAGCGACATGGTCCGGAATACGCCCTCCTGCGCCATCAGGTCGTCGAAGCTGCCCTGCTGTATCACCCGCCCCGCCTGCAACACGTAGAACAGCGTCTGCGTTTGTGGGGGGTCAGGCGTTGCTGGCTGGAGGAGGAACGGAGATGGCGAAGCACGGCGTTCGGGGAGGGTCGGCAGGTAACTGTCGGTAATCACCCTTCGTGACCTCTACTCCGCCCCCGAATCCCCCGCGAGCGCGTCGTCGTAGCGCGAGAGGGCACCGGCGACGACGACATCAACGTCCTCCGCGAGTAGGTAGCGCTCGGCGGCGAGCCGCTCCGCCGCCGAGCGGGCCTGCGCCTCGTACGCCGCCCTGTCCGCGTAGCGGCGGCGCACTTCGTCTGGACTGAAGAACAGGGAGAACCCCACCATCGGGATGATCTGCTCCGGCGACCCCGAGTCCGGGTGGCGCGGGTTCCAGCCGGAGTGCGCCCCCACCGGCGCCTCGATGTCCGGCAGCCGGATGCCGGCCACCTCGTTGCCGTCGGCGTCGAGCGCGGAGACGAAGCTGGGGTAGGCGCGTCCCTCGGCGACAGGGTAGGCGCCGACGCCTTCGCTTGCGCGAGGCCCCATGTTGGCCTCGCGCAGCCGCCACAGCCGCTCCGGGTCGGGCTTCGCGTCGTCGTCCACCACGCGGAGGCTCGCGAGCGCCTCGGCGCGCGTCACGGCGTCGCCGTTGTCGAGCCGGGGATGGCGGGACGGCGGAGGCTGGGCGTCGCCGCGCGCCCACGCGCTCAGGTTGGCGAGCGCGGCGCGGAGCAGCGGGCGATAGTCAAGCGCGTTGCCGGGGAACCGGCGCTCCGTGCCGTCGACGTTGGGGTCGCCCGGCGCGGGGAGCGAGTCGGTCATCGTGTGTTGCGTGCTGGCGAAGAGGTACGTGCGCGACTCCGGCGCCTCGTCGAGGTCGTGCCGCCCCGTGGGGTCGATGTGCGTGAGCGAGCCGTCGCCGCGCCAGTACTCCGCCGAGGTGTTGGTATAGACGACGCGCGGCGCGGCGCCAGCGGCGCGCACCCGACGCAGCAGGCCGTCTTGCTCCTCGGTGAAGGGGTCGGACAGTTCGTTGTCCGCGAACGGGAAGAGGTGGCCGAACCCCGGGGTCGACTGTACGGACGGCTGGCCGAAACGCTGGTTGAACTCGCCCCGGCGTGCGCCGGCGACATGCACGAGCAGGCCATCGTACACCTGCCGCCCCTCCTCGTCGACGTTCAGGCCGAGGTAGAGCAGGTGCCGGAGCAGCCGGCCGGTCTGGGACACACCGTAGGCGTGAGCATACGCGAAGCCGGAGGGCGCGAGCGAGCTCCCGCCGTTCTTCAACCACGCCGCGGCGTCGCGCACTGCGAGCAGTCCCGCGCCCACAACGGGAGCATGGTCGGTAGTGTAGACGACGTGGTAGATCTTCCCGGGCTCCATCCCAGCCTCGACGGTGATGTGCGAGGCGGAGGGAAAGACGCCAGCGTCCGTTTCTTCGGCGAACCGCCATGCCGAACGCGGAATCTCCCGGTATGGCCCATCCTCCCAGTCCTTCACCAGCAGCCGGGCCTGCGGTTCGTCGACGTCGGCTGCTGGATACGGCTTGTGGACGCGGTTCGCCAGCAGCCGCGTCCGCTGCGGCGCGTCGGGCCTGATCTCCACCAGCACCTGCCCCGTCGCAGGCTTCCCGTTCTCGAAGGCCGCAGGAGCCTCGAGGCCCATCATCGCCGGACTACGCGGGACGTCCCACTGCCACCCGACCGACAACACCGTGTAACCCCGGCGGCAGAGGAAACCGTCGCCGAGGGGGATCTCCGACGATCCCACACGCGACGGCGGCGCCAGGTTGAAGGTCGGCATCACTTGCCGCCGCCCCCGGTTCACGACGTCGATCAGCAGTTCGCCGTTGCCGCGCTCCCGGTCGACCGGTGCAATGAGCGTGAAATCGCCCGTGAAGCGCACGAGACCGTCGGCGCCGCGCCGCGCCAGCGCGAGGTCGGTGATGAGCGCGTTCGCCGGGTTCGCGGGGTCGATGGCGTGGGTCAGCAGCCCGTCGACACGCTCGTATGGGCCGGCTTCGCCGGATTCCCCGCCGTCGGCGAAGGGCGCGCGTTCCGTGATTTCGACGCTGACGACGGCCATGCGGCTACTCCTCCGCGTCGGCGTCGCTCGCCCCGACGGCGACGGCCATCCACGGGAGCGAGTGCAGGAAGTCGGCGCTGCCGACCAGGAGCGCCACCGTCCGGTCCACGTCGAGCGAGTTCTTGTAGAGCACCTGCGTCCCCCGGCCCTGCGGCAGCGCGCCGTCGAATGGGTCTGGTGCCTCTGCCACGAACCCGCCGCGAGCGAACGCGCGCGTAATCTCGCGCTGGAACCAATTCGGCTCCCCCATGCCGGAGATGACCACCAGCTCCGGATGCGGCCCTGGCGTCGCCGGACGCGCGACGTAGCCATCGACGACGTCCCCGCCGATCCTGTACCTAGCGTGCAACGAAAGGACGCGATGCGCCATCTTCAGCCTCCTCTCCGCTCCTCGGCTCCCATAGTACCCTAGCAGCCAAGCCGGCGCCGCCGAGCGGCGTTCGGCCGGACCTGCCGACTGGTCAAGAAGTTACTATCCTACGTGAGCAACCTCCAACCACGAGTACCTGCTATTCGCCATCGTGACCGACGACTGCGTCTACTTCGTGGATGTGCGGAGTGGTCCTGAGCCGCTCCCGCCAGGCCTTCCAGCATGCACGGTGGAAGGCCTCGCGTTCCGGGGCGTTGCGCTGCTGGACCAAGCGCCGCGCGACCACCTTCGATCGTCGCGTGCCCGGGCGTAGTCGTCTGAAGTTCGCATCGAGCATCTCGATCCACGAGAACTGCGGGCGAGGAGGGGAGGCCTGGATCTGGTCGCGGGCTGCCGTAGCGCGTAGTCGACCAGCGGCTCGGCGAGGACGTTCGTTATCGTCGTGGGACGGTCGCAGGAGACCTCCTCGATCTCGTCGAGTCCTCGAGCCAGACCCAGCGGTTACGCTGGGTGCTCCACGCGAAGCGGACGACCAGCGTTGGGGAGACGTAGTGGAGCTCGTCCCTGACCGGCGTGGGTCAGGGAGCATGGTGCTGGCGACTGATGCGTTTCGTTCTCATGCCGGCACCCCGTTGCGGACCATGACCGCGGTCGGGTGCAGCGACGATCCACTACACCATTCCCACGCCGGAGGATAACGACATCGGGGGCGCAGACATCGCAGAGATCGCCCTGAGCCGCCGCGTTATGAGTTCAGTACACGCTGGTGGGGAAGGGGAGACTCGAACTCCCACGCCCGAGGGCACATGATCCTAAATCATGCGCGTCTGCCGTTCCGCCACTTCCCCGCCGATGCTTCTATCGTACCGCACCTGCCTAGAAGCGGGGACGCCTGCGGCGGCGCGGTGGACGGCGGCGCGGAGTTGGAGCGGACCCTTGGCTGGGCAACGCGTTCGCTGGCTCAGTCGTCCCGGCTTCGGGTGCACGCACGTCCGGTGTCACGACTGGGTCCGCAGGTGGCCTGGGGCGAAGGTAGATGAGCGCGAGCAGCACCATGAGC
Organism: Dehalococcoidia bacterium; assembly: GCA_965116305.1. Taxonomy (GTDB): domain Bacteria; phylum Chloroflexota; class Dehalococcoidia; order Lucifugimonadales; family Australimonadaceae; genus Bin16. The sequence continues at coordinate 2,237,257 of OZ220673.1, forward strand.
GGGTGTACGAAGATCATCTGTGTAACCAGCTGTAGGAAACCCACCCCGACGCCTGCGATAGACCATCGCATGGTGTTCATGCGTTTCCGGCGAGCCATCATCGGAATCAGCCCTACGGGCACGATGAGTAGACCCAGGTAGACGGCCTGTTCCGTCGAACTCACTTGCCGCGTTACCTCCGTAGTCTCGTCGGTATCCTGTGCTGCGGTTTCGCTTTGGTCCGCTGTCCCCCCGAACATCAAAGCAGCCGCAAGGAGCAGGGCGATGCTGGTCACAAAGGCGAGCGGCCAGGCGAAGAGCGGCGGCATGGAGAAGAGGAACGGCGTTTTCGACTGCATGCCGGAAGCGTACACGACCGCGCTCGCACTTGACACCGCCACCGCGCACTCGCACGATACGCAGGCGCGCCCGGCAGGGGCGCATTTTCATGACGGAGGACGATATGAGTGTTGACCTGGGGGGCCTCACGATAGAGAACGCCGAAGAGAAGTTCGTGGAGATGAGCCACGGCACGACCCGCTATATCGAGGCAGGCGACGGCTATCCCACCATCCTCGTGCACGGTGTCGGCTTTACGAGCGGCGCTCACGACTGGATGCTGAACATCGGGCCGCTCTCCAGCAAGCTACGGGTCATCGCGGTGGATGCGCTTGCGTGGGGCAAGGGCGAGGGCTGGCTCGAACAGGAGTACTCGTTCGCCTACCTCGTGGACTTCCTGCGCGAGTTCCAGGACGCGCTCGGCTTGGAGAAGACCAACCTCGTGGGCCATTCGATGGGCGGTTGGCTCGCGTCGCTCTTCGGCTACGAGAGCCCGCACCGGCTCAACAAGCTCGTCCTCGTGGCCAGCGGCGGAGCGATGCCGCGCCAGTTGCCGAGCATGGTGCAGTTCCAGCCCCCGTCACGCGACCAGATCCTCTCCAGCCAGCAGATCAGGGTGAACGCAGACGTGGACCTCGAAGCACTGACCGATTACCTCTACGCGCTCACCCAGAACCCGGAGCGGCTCGCCGCCTATCAGCGCGTACTGAACCATATGAACAACATGGAGACGCGCCGCCGCTACAACACGGTGCGGCGCTTCCCGCACATTCCCGTTCCCACGCTCGTGGTCTGGGGCAGGAACGACTCGACGAACGCGCTCGAGATGGGCGAGATGACCCATGCGGGTATCCCTGGCTCGAAGATGGTGGTCATCGACGACTGCGACCACTGGGTCCCGACCGGGGCGCCGGAGGAACTGAACGCCGCCCTGCTGGACTTCCTGCCGGACTAGGCGTTCCTGCTCGTCAGTCGAGGACCTCGATGCGGAAGAGGTGGCTGCCCGCGACGCGCGCCTCCACCGTGTCGAGCGCATCCTCCTTCTCGAGGATGCGCGTGAGCAGCGCGCGCTTCTCGTCGATGTCGCGCACCAGCGTGGCGCGCGCCCGCAGGTCGCGCTGCACGCTCTCCTTCAGGTGGTAGGTGAACTCCGGGTTCGCGAACAGGTTCGCCGCCCAGTCCCGGGTACCGGGGTTATTGGAGAGATACGGCTGGCCGTCCAACTGGCGCAGCCGCACTTCCTTGCGATGCGGCTTCCCGCTCTTGCGGCCGGTGGTCGTGATGTCTACGAGTCTGTCGGTCTCCAGTGCCTGGCGTGCTGCGTCGTCCAAGGTGCCGCTCCTTCGCGGTGGGGTATGTGGTCAGTTGGTCAGCGAGCTGGCGATGTAGGTGTGGGTGATCACTTCCCACACGTGGCCGTTCTCGCACTCGAAGTAGAAGCCGCGGCCCTGGTGCTTGTAGTTGATCTTGCCGTCCGTGCGCGTGCCGGGCCCGCTGCCGTACACCACGCCCTCGTCCTTGATCCGCCCCAGGATCTCGTCGAACTCCTCGTCGGAGGCGAGGAACGCGTAGTGGTTGGAGCGCGGCTTCGCCTCGCCTTCTTTCAAGTCGTCGAAGTCCAGCGTGAGCTTGTCGTTGATCTTCACCGGTGCGAAGTGGCCGTAGGGGCCGTCGTACGTGAGCCCGAACATCCGCGCGATGAACTCGGCGGACTTCACCTTGTCGTAGGCCGGAACGATTGTGTGGTCCAACTGAAGCGCCATGGCTGACCTCCTGTGTGGGCTGCTCTGTTTGTGCCCACAGGATACTCCCGTACGCAATCCTCTGCGACGGGGCTACGCGCGATGGTAGGCTACCCGCTGTGCGCTTCAGCGCCGAGGGAACTACCCATGATCATCGACATGCACACCCACATCGTCCCAAGGGACTTCCCCTACCTCGCAGACCGCGCGTCCGGCGACGCATTCCCCTCGATGGCCCCGAAGGACGACGAGCGCTCCACCATCATGATCAGCGGCGATGAGTACAGGACGGTGCGCGACGTCTGCTGGGACGCCCCGAAGCGCGCAGCCGAGATAAGCAGCCAGGGCACGGACAAGCAGGTGCTCTCTCCCCTGCCCGAATTGCTGATGTACCACCTCGACCCGAAGGACGGGGCGGACCTCGCTCGGCATCTGAACGAGACCATCGCCGGGATGGTCGCCGCCGAACCGGAGCGCTTCTACGGACTCGGCTCCGTACCGATGCAGGACGTCGAGCTCGCCGTCGCGGAGCTGGGTGTCATCAAGGAGCTCGGTCTGCACGGTGTGGAGATACGCTCCAACATCGAGGGGCGCAGCCTCGGCGAGGAGCAGTTCCGCCCGTTCTTCCGCGAGGCCGCCGCACTTGGGCTCGCGGTGTTCCCGCACGCCAACCGCCCGACGTTCGCGGACAGGCTGGCCCATATCCCGCCGATCGTGGCCGACGCGCCGCTCGGTTTCCCCATCGAGTCCGGGCTGGCGGGCGCCTCCATCATCTGGAGCGGCCTGCTCGAGGAACTCCCGGACCTGCGCATCTGTATCAGCCACGGCGGCGGCGTGCTCATGCAACTGCTCGCCCGCAGCGACGAGAACTGGCACTCGCGCGAGCCCGTACGCAAGCTCCTTCCCAAAGCCCCGATGGAGTACGCGTCCATGCTCTACTACGACGACATCACGTTCGGCACGGCTCCGCTGCGCTACCTGATCGACCACGTCGGCGCGGGGCAGGTGATGATCGGTTCGGACTGGCAGGGCACCGGGCCCAAGACCCCATCGCCGGAGGAAGAGTTCGATGCGCTCGGCCTTGGACCGGAGGAGCGTGAACTCATCGGCTGGCGCAACGCTTTGCGATACCTGGGAACAGCGTAACTTGCCGCCCCGCATCCTCCCGCTTGCACTCGCTGCCCTGATGGCCGTCTCAGCAGTGGTCGTAGTCGCCGCGTGCGAAGACGGCGCTACGCCTCAGGCCCCCGCGGCGTGCACCGACGGGCGGACGCTCAACTTCGCCTTCTACGCCTTCTTTGAGCCGGTGAGCTTCAGCGCAGACGCAGACCCGGGTTCCCCGGGTTTCCACGAGCACGCTGGCTATGAGGCCGACCTGCTCACGGCGCTGGAGGCGATGGACGGAGCGGGACTACGGTTCAGCCGTATACCTATCGCCGAGTGGCCCGGCATCTGGCTGCTCCCCTCCACACCCGATTTCGACATCGCCGGAGGCGGCATTACCATCCTCGACTCTCGCACCCGCGACGCCGATGGCAACCACGTGGTCAACTTCACGTCCGGTCACATCTCCTTCCAGCAGTCGCTGCTCGTGCGCGCAGCGGACGCCGAGCGGTACGCGACTCACGATGGCCTCACGAGCGAGTCCCGCGTCGGCGCGATATCCGACACCACGGGCGAGGCCCGCCTGCTCCAACTCACCGGCCTTGCGAACCCTGAAGGGCTCCTCACCGATGGTACCCGCATAGTCTCAGGATCGGGGACCCTCACTGCGGGCGGCACAGACGCTTACCTCATCACCGCCGCCGGGTCCTCGGCGAACCTGGAAGGGCGCGAGCGTCTTCTGCCGCCATCGTCGAACATGCCTGAGGTCGTCTACTTCAAAGCGGAGACGGAGATGATCGAGTCCCTGGCCAACGGCTCCATAGACGCCGTCGCCCGCGGAGCGGTCGGCAACACCGAGGTTGCCTATTCCTATGGCGGCGGGGGCGTCCTCGCCGTCACCGCACTCGACCCCGCCGTTGAGCATGGAGGCTGGACGCTGTCTACCACCGAGACTGCGCTGACCGCGTGCCTCAACGATAAGGTCGACTATCTGACCAACGGCGGCGCCATTGGTTACCCGGAATGGCGCGCTGAGCCAGAGGCCTTCCTCAAGCGTGCACGCGCCTGGCGCTCGTAGTTGAGCGGTCAAGGGGCCGATCTATCCCGCACCCGCTGGATGAACGCGAAATCCTCCGCCTGCGGTGCCCGGTCCATGCCCTCGAACGAACCCGCTTCGTAGTTGCGGCCTATCGCTTCCACGAGCCCGGGCTTGCTCGCGAAGTGCGCCATCGTCCGCCCCTGCAGCGCGTCCCACCGCGCCACGAGCGCCTTCGCCTCCGCGCTGTCAGCGTCGAGCCCGCGCGACGCTCGCACGTCCGCCAGCAGCGCCGACCACTCGCGTTCGACGGCCTCGATCTCTTCAGGCGGTGTCTCCGCGCGCAGCTCCGCGAACTGCGCCATCTGCTCCGGGGTGTAGTACTTCTCCATTACGTTACCTCCACTGCTGTTCCCAGCCGCCTCCGCAGCCGTCAGTACCAGGTTCCAGTCCCATCTTCCACCGCGCTCATGCACAGCAAGCGCATCCCCTATCGCTGACTCGACGCGCTGCAACTCCTCGATGCGCTCCCGCAAGGCGAGGCGCTGCACGCGCAGCGATGCCGCAACGTCGAAGTCCTCGCTGTCGAGCACGTCGCGGATACGTGGGAGCGGGAATCCCAGGCAACGCAGCGTGAGCACCTGCTGCAGGCGGAGGAAGTCAGGTTCGCCGTAGAGCCGGTAGCCTGCTTCCGAACGCGCAGAAGGTTGCACGAGGCCGAGGCGGTCGTAATGATGGAGCGTCCGGACGGACACTCCGACCCGTGCTGCCAACTCTCCGATGCGATAAAGACGCGGGTGTGTGTTCATGACAGCATCAGCGTAAAGCCTGACGCTGCGTCAGGGTCAACACCCTCCTGAACGATGCCGGTGACAGCCTATGCGCGGCTGTCACCGGTATAGGAAGCAGTGCGGCCAGGCCCCACGAAGCGATTGCCGTCGACAGTGGCGATGTCCTCGGACGGGAGTGATGCTTCTTCACCCTCAGCGACGTCCGCTCCGCCCAGAACGTCGACGAAGCGGACGCTCGCGGTAGCGCCGTCCGCGCTCACGCTCAGCAATTCGACAACGTCCCCACTCACAGTTACCAGGCGTGTGCCTGCTTCGATGCCTTCCAAGTTCATGCTGCGACTCCGAATCGTTCTCTCTAGCCTGGCGAAACCTCGACCGTCGTCTTGGCCGACTTCGGGAACGGCGGCGGCAGCGGAGCGCCGATGCGCTTGGCGTACTCCAGGTTCAGCGTGTTGAACTTGCCGGACGAGCCGGTCGACATCCCTTCGACGTGTCGGTCTGGGTTCTTCGGGATGGCCGTCTTCCCTACGATGGTCTCGTCGTCCATCCGGTCGAACGGGATCCAGATGATGTCGTTCTTCGCGGGATCACGGAACACGTTCATCGGCTCGCCGCCGTCCTCCATGATCTGCATCTGCTCCAGAAGCATGCGGCGGAAGAGGATGATGCCGATGTCTGACTGTCCCAGCTTCTCCAGGTAGCGGCGCGTGCGGGGGCCCTGCGACGTCCACGCGAAGTGGTCCTGCCCGCTGTTGTTATCCAACTGCTCCCAGATGGGCTGCCCCCACTCGTCCACACCGGCGATCGGCACATGGTAAACGGGTATCTCGTCCTCCCGTTGGTTCGGGTTCTCCCCTTCACGCGGCCAGTGAGACTGGTAGTAGACGTAGTACGTGTGCGTGTCGTCCATCGGAACGCGGATCTGGAAGTCGTGCCCGCCCGTACCGGACTCCAGGTTCGGGAAGAGTATCGGGTGGCCGTAACGCCAGCCGATGGACTCCTCCTGCTCCTCACCCTCCAGCCAGCGGTGCTTCAGGATGCCGTGCTCGAACCTGCTTGTGGACGCGGAGATGTGCCGCATCGTGCGCCCCGCCTTCCGCCAGTACGGGCCGAAGTCCTCGTTCTCTTCCGGCGGACGCTTCCCGTAGATGTCGCCACGGTGCTTCAGCAGCCCGACCCGCTGGAGAGCGTACTTGGAGAAGTAGCCGTGGAGGTACTCGGCGTGGATGGGGTCCAGCGAGTTCTCCATGATCTGCAGCCAGTTGCAGGTGACGACCGTCCACCCGATGCTACGCACTCTCCCCTCTTCCACGAACGGGTAGTAGTGCGGGAGCAGCGGAGCAGGCTGCGGGCCGAGGTAGGCGAATATGAGGCCGCCGAGCGTCTCCACCGGGTAGGCCTTCAACTGCACACGCTCGGGGAAGGTCGAATTCGCAGGCTCGGCAGGCATCTCCAGGCACTGGCCCGTCTCGTCATACAGCCAGCCGTGGTAGGGGCAGCGGAGTCCTTTCGGCTCGGGGATGCCCCAGAGCATGTTGACCCGGCGGTGAGCGCACGAGGCATCGATCAAGCCGAAGGTGCCGCCCTCGTCCTTGTACAGCACGAGGTCTTCACCCAGCAGGCGGATCGCCTTCGTGGGGTTCTCGTTGAACTCAGAGACTCCGGCGATGGGCTGCCAGTAGCGGCGCATCAGTTCGCCCATAGGCGTGCCCGGCCCTACCAGCGTCAACCGGTCATTCTGCTCCTGGGTCAGCATCGTTCACCTCCCTGGCTACCCTGACCACGTTCTTGTCTGGGGGAAGATTGCCACTCCGAGCGCGTCCGGTCAATGCGTCCGCACTATGCACCGAGGACGGGAGAGCCGTGATGGTGCACCATCAACCACCGCCCATGTCGGCTGCGAAAGACGTTCGTCGCTTCGACGTGCGCGTCCATCACTCGCCCTCCGGCCACAGACGTCAGGTTCTCGGTGCACGTGACCCATGCAATCCCGCCCTCGACCGTTGCCTGCGCGCCGGTGATCGTGAACGTCATCATCGCCGCGCCATCGAATATCCGCTCCCAGCTCTCCATGACCTCCGCCCAACCATCGAGCGCGGTCCATCCGGGGTGGACGCACGTCACTACGTCGTCGCGCGACCAGACATCCTCCATCTGGCGGATGTCCAGCGTACCGAAAGCATCGTAGAACGCCTTGTTGGCGGCGAGAACCGCCGCTTCGTCCGCGTCGCTCATCGCGTAAACTCTACCACGACCACCCCTCGCCCGATGCGGATGTATCATCCGCTTGCGCTGAGAGAAGGAGGCGCCATGCCCAGTTTCGATCTGACAGACCGTGTAGCCATCGTCACGGGAGGCTCGCAGGGATTCGGCAAGGCCATCTCGCTTGCGCTGGCACGCCAGGGCGCAAACGTCGTTGTGGCGGCGCGCGAGCCGGAGGAAGTGACCGTCGGCAGGGAACGGCCTCACGCTCCCGTGTACCCCGTTGTCGACGAGATACGCGCCATCGGCAGCCGCACGCTCGGTGTCACCGCAGACGTCCGCAACCAGGACGAGGTGGACAACCTCGTCGCGCAGACGATGGCCGAGTTCGGACGCATCGACGCGCTCGTCAACGTCGTCGGCGGCAGCTGGGGCGAGACGTTCCGCTCCGGCCCCCTGATGGAACTGGAACCGCACGACTTCATCGAGTGCTATCGCGTGAACGTCCTCACGGCGTTCATGTGCTCCAAGGCGGTGCAGCCCATCATGAAGGCGCAGGGCAAGGGCGCCATCGTCAACATCGCCTCCGGTGCGGGGGTCAACCCCGGCACGGGACAAGCTGCCTACGGAGCTGCCAAGGCGGGCGTCATCAACATGTCAAAGTCCATGGCGTACGAGTGGGCGCCCGAGATCCGTGTCAACGCTATCGCCCTCGGAGGCATCGAGACGCCACACCGTCCGATGTGGCACGAGAGCGTCCGCTCCACAACGACCAACCGCAGCGCCATGGGCAGGCTCGGAACGCCGGACGAGCACGCGGGCACGGTCCTCTGGCTCGTCTCCGACGCCGCGGGCTACATCACCGGCACAGCCATTGAAGCAGACGGCGGCAGGCGCTAGGCCGGCACACGCAAAGGAGCAAGCCATGCCATACGAAGACCGGTTCGTGGACAACAACGGCGTCCGCATCCACTACGAGGTGGAGGAGGGACCTGCCGGATCGCCCGTCATCATTTTCGTGCACGGCATGGGCGGCAGCACGAAGGGCTGGCGGATGCACGGCTACCCGGAGAAGCTGCGCGACGAATACAAGGTCGTGCTCATCGACTCGCGCGGTTTCGGCCAGAGCGACAAACTGAAAGACCCCGCCGACTATGGCCGCCCGCAGAAGGTCTCCGACGTGGTCGCGGTACTGGACGACCTCGGCGTCGACAAGGCGTACTACTGGGGCTACTCCATGGGTGCGAGCATCGGCTGGGCGGTCGGTATGCTGGCGCCTGAACATTTCCACGGCCTCATACTTGGCGCGTACCCCGTGCTGTCACCCGACATGCCGGAGATCGACCGCGTGCGCTGGGAGGCCCGCGCCAAGCTCATGCGCCTCGGCATGGACGTCTACATCGCCGCGATGGAGATGGACCAGGGCCCCCTGGCAGAGGAGAACAAAGCCCGTCTGCTGGCGAACGACAAGGATGCGTACGCCGCCCAGCAGATAGCCAACCTCAGTTGGGGTGCGCCGGACGAGGACATCCGCAACATGACCCTCCCGGCGCTCGTCTACTCCGGCACCGAGGACGAGTACCCGATGCCGCGTAACCATGCGCTCACCAAGCGCTCGGCCTCGCTCGCCCCCAACGCGAAGTTCCTGCCGCTGGACGGGCACACGCACGCATCCGCGATGGCCTCGCCTGACGTAGTGATCCCGCACGTGCGGGAGTTCATCGCCATGGTCGAAGACTCGCGCTAGGACACCGAACAATAAGGAGCAGCGACATGCCATACCAGGACCGGTTCGTCGATAACAACGGCGTCAGCATCCACTACGAGGTGGAAGAGGGACCCGTGGAGTCGCCCGTCATCGTCTTCGTGCACGGCATGGGGATGAGCACGAAGGACTGGCGGAACGCAGGCTACCCCGAGAAGCTGTGCAACGAATACAAGGTCGTGCTCATAGACTCGCGCGGCTTCGGACAGAGCGAGAAGCTGAAGGAGCCCGCCGACTACGGCCGAGCGCAGAAGGTGTCCGACGTGACTGCAGTGCTGGACGACCTCGGCGTGGACAAGGCCTACTACTGGGGCTTCTCCATGGGCTCCAGCATCGGCTGGGCAGTCGGCATGCTCGCGCCCGATCGCTTCCACGGCCTCATCCTCGGGGCATATCCGGTACTGTCCCCTGACGTCCCCGAGATCGACCGCGTCCGCTGGGAAGCGCGCGCCAAGCTCATGCGCCTCGGCATGGACGTCTACGTCGCCGCGATGGAGATGGACCAGGGCCCCTTACCGGAGGACAGCCGAAACCGGCTGCTATCGAACGACAAGGACGCCTACGCCGCCCAACAGATCGCCAATCTGGAGTGGGGCGCGCCGGACGAGGACATCGTCAACATGACCCTGCCCGCCCTGGTCTACTCCGGCACCGATGACGACTACCCCATGCCCCGCAACCACACGCTCACGAAGCGTTCGGCCTCGCTGGCGCCCAATGCCCGGTTCCTCCCGCTGGACGGGCACACGCATATGTCCGCGTTCCTGGCCGCAGACCTGATGATCCCGCATGTGCGCGAGTTCATTGCCATGGTCGAGGACACGCGCTGAGAGAACCTGAACAAGGAGCAGTCCATGCCGTTCGATGACCGGTTCATAGACAACAGCGGCGTCCGCATCCACTACGAAGTGAACGACGATGCGCCCGCTGACGCGCCCCCGCTCGTGCTCATGCACGGCATGGGGATGAGCACGAAGGACTGGCACAACGCCGGCTATACGACGGCCCTCTCCGGCGAGTTCCGGCTCATCCTCATCGACTCTCGCGGCTTCGGCCAGAGCGACAAGCTCACCGAGCCTGCCGACTACGGACGTGCGCAGAAGGTCTCCGACGTGACCGCCGTGCTGGACGACCTCGGCATCGACAAGGCGTTCTACTGGGGCTACTCCATGGGTGCGAGCATCGGCTGGGCGCTTGGTATGCTCGCGCCGCACCGCTTCCACGCCCTCGTACTCGGCTCTTACCCAGTCATCCCCCTGCCCGTCCCCGAGTTCGACCGCGCCCGCTGGCAGGCCCGCGCGAAGATCATGAAACTCGGTATGGACGTGTACGTCACTGCGATGGAGATGGACGCCGGTCCCCTCCCGGACTACGACCGCGAGCGCCTGCTGGCGAACGACGGGGATGCCTACGCCGCGCAGCAGCTCGCGAACCTGGACTGGGGCGCGCCGGACGAGGACATCGTCAACATGACCCTGCCCACGTTCGTCTACGCCGGCACGAAGGACGCGCGCAACCACGAACCGGCCAAACGCTGCGCGTCGCTCGCCCCCAATGCGTCGTTCCTCTCGCTGCCGGACCACACGCACATGCAGGGGTTCCTGGCAGCGGACACCATGATTCCGCACGTCCGGAAGTTCATCGCTGGCGTCCAGGACGCACCTTAGGGAGAATCCGGACCCAGGGAGCAGCATCATGTCGTTCGAAGACCGCTTCATAGACAACAGCGGCGTCCGCATCCACTACGAAGTGAACGACGATGCGCCCGCTGACGCGCCCCCGCTCGTGCTCATGCACGGCATGGGCGGCAGCACGAAGAATTGGCACAACGCGGGCTATACCGCCGTGCTCTCCGGTGAGTTCCGGCTCATCCTCATCGACTCTCGCGGCTTCGGCCAGAGCGACAAGCTCACCGAGCCTGCCGACTATGGACGCGCACAGAAGGTGTCCGATGTCACCGCTGTACTGGATGACCTCGGCATCGAGAAGACGTTCTACTGGGGCTACTCCATGGGTGCGAGCATCGGCTGGGCGCTCGGCATGCTTGCCCCACACCGCTTCCACGCCCTCGTGCTCGGCTCCTATCCGGTCATCCCCCTGCCCGTCCCTGAGTTCGACCGCGCCCGCTGGCAGGCCCGCGCGAAGATCATGCGGCTGGGCATGGATGTATACGTCACCGCGATGGAGATGGACGCCGGGCCGCTCCCCGATCAGCAACGCGAACGCCTGCTGGCGAACGACAAAGACGCTTACGCTGCACAGCAACTCGCGAATCTGGACTGGGGCGCGCCGGACGAGGACATCGTCAACATGACCCTGCCCACGTTCGTCTACGCCGGCACGAAGGACGCGCGCAATCACGAGCCGGCCAAACGCTGCGCGTCGCTCGCCCCCAACGCGTCATTCCTCTCGCTGCCTGACCATACGCACGCGCAAGCATTTCAGGTGGCAGACACGATGATTCCGCACGTGCGCGAGTTCATCGCAAAGGTGAGAGCGTCGCTGTAGCCCACTACCCGCGCTCTCCTGCAGCAGCGCGCTATACTTGGAGACTGCGAGGTTACACAGAACGGAGGAGACACCATGAAGGACGGCATGCGATTCGTTGACTGCGACATGCACGTGATGGAACCGGCGAACATATTCGACCGGTACCTGGACCCGAAGTTCAAGGACCGCGTCATCAGCGCTCCCGGGCGCGCGGGCGGAGCCTCGGTGGTGATAGACGGCTTCTCCCGCTCCGGGGACGACGACCTGCAGCAGTACCGGAAGCGCAGCAAGAACGTCTCTTCCAATCAGCGCCAGCCGCTCTCCGGCTCGCGCTCCGCTCCGTACCTGGGCTTCGCCATCGAGCGCAACTACGACCCGGTCGCCCAGGTGATGGGGATGGAGATGGAGGGCGTGGATATCGCCGTTCTCTTCCCCACCATGGGGCTGGGACTCATCGCGCGGAACGGCATGGACCCGCTCCTCTCCTACGCGCTCTGCCAAGCTTACAACAACTGGATCTACGACTTCTGTCAGTACAGCCCGGACCGGCTGAAGTTCGCGGCGATGCTGCCCTTCCACGACGTGACGCTCGCCTGCCGGGAGCTGCGCCGCTGCGTGACTGAGCTCGGCGCGGTCGGCTCATTCATGCGGCCCAACCTCGTCAACGGGCGCTTCTGGCACTCCAATTACTGGGAGCCGCTCTACAGCCTCCACGAGGAGCTCGACGTGACGTGGGGCTTCCACGAGGGCACTGGCGCGTGGTACTCCAACATGAACACGCTCTACGGTGAGAACCGCTTCTACCGGCACGTCGCCAGTCACTGGATAGAGATGCAGCAGGCCCTCGTAGCGATGATCATCGGCGGCGTCTTCGAGTTCCACCCCAACCTGCGCGTCGGCTTCCTGGAGGCGCAGAACTCGTGGGCGCCGGGTCTCTTGAGCCGCATCGAGTGGGACTACCCGCAGTACCTCGAGACCCACGCTCCCTACCTCTCGCTGACGCCGAAGGAGTACTTCCGTCGAAACTGCTGGGCTGCCGTCGAGGGCAGCGAACCTGAGATCGAGGCGACCGCCTCGCTCATCGGCGCGGACCGGATGTGCATCTCGACCGACTACCCGCACTTCGACTCCAACTTCCCCAACGTGTCGAACAACCTCGTTCAGGGTGTGTCGCGCGAGACGGCAGCGGCCATCCTCTACGGCGGCGCGACGCTCTACAACTTCAGCGAGACGGACTTCGCGAAGGCGGACGCGGCGAGGGAGGAGCAGCAGGTAGCGCTGGCGCGTTAGGCTGGTGGCTGCTGGGCGTTACGGCAGCCCCAGCTCGTCGGCGAAGCCGAGGATGGCGGCGATGGTCGCCTCCGGCTGCTGCTCCTGCACGTAATGCGCACTGCCCTCTATCGGCCAGCCGCGAACGTCGTCCGCGACCTCGCGCCACGCACTGAGCACGTCCGCGTTCGCCGACGGCCCCGACCCGCCCCATATCGACAGCACCGGAACGGTAATCTTCCGACCTGCGGCGACCTCGGCGCGCCAGTAGTCCGGGTCCTCCTCCAGCGCGAGCCGGTAGTCCCAGATGACCGCGTCTGCGGTGCCGGGGCGCGAGAACATCTCGACGTAGAAGGCGCGCTCCTCCGGTGAAAGGTGCGGGTTGCGGTCCAGGAAGAGGCCGAAGAACAGCTCCGGTATCGCGTTCACGATCGGCTCCGCCACGTTCCGCTGGCGGAAGAAATCGAAGTACCACTGCCGCCCGCCGGGGTCGCGGCGTCCCTCGCCAACGCCCTGCGGCCCCGAGTCGATCTGCACCATCCCGGCGACACGCTCCGGCAGGTCGGCGGCAATGCGTCGCGCGGTGGGCGCGCCCTTGTCATGCCCCACGACGACGAAGCGCTCGTGGCCAAGGTGGTCCATGAGCGCGACTGCGTCCTCCGCCATCGCCGCGAGGCCATAGGCGGCAGGATCGGCGATGCGTTCGGAGTCCCCGTAACCCCGGCGGTCTGGCGCAACGACGGTGAACCGCTCCGCGAGCGCGGGCGTGATCTGCTCCCAGGTACGGCGCGTACGAGGGAAGCCATGGAGCAGCAGCAACGGGAGGCCGCTCCCGGACGTCTCGTACGCCGTGCGTACGCCGTTGACGGTGGCGAACTGCGCTTCGCCCATGGAGCGCCTACGGCCAGACGAAGCTGAGGACGATGAGCAACGCGCCGAAACCGATGGCGCCACCGGCAGCCACGGGCCAGAGGATGTAACCGATGTCTTCAGCGTTGCTGAACGGCCAGATCAGGTCTTTCACAGATCAACTCCTCCGTGGGATTCACGCCATCATAGTCGGGCAAGCAGCGCCGCTGTCAACGCGACGCGTCACAGCCTGAACGTCACCCTTCGTCTGCCTCCGTCTCCCGCATCGCATCCACGGTGCGACGTATGCCCTCCTCGAGCAACACGACGGCGCGCCAACCGAGTTCTCGCTCAGCGTGGCGGACGTCCAGATAGATGCGATGCACGTCGCCCGGACGCTCAACCGAGTGCTCCGGGGCCCCATCGTAGTCGGTAGCCCCGGCGAGCGCGTCGAACACCTGCGCCACCGTCGTCCCTTCTCCGGATCCGATGTTGTATACGCCGTCCTCGGCCTGCGCGAGCGCGAGCACGTTCGCTTGCACCACGTCGTCCACGTAGACATAGTCCCGCTCGTGCGAGCCGTCGCCGAAGATCGTGGGGCGCTGCCCGCGCATCATGGCATTGGCGAAGATGGCCACGACTCCCGCCTCGCCGAACGGGTCCTGCCGTGGACCGTAGACGTTGCCGTAGCGCAGGATGGTGTAACGGATGCCGGAGAGCGAACAGAGCGTCCGCACGTACGCCTCGGCCGCATCCTTGGACGCACCGTACGGCGAGAGCGGACGCACGGGATGCTCCTCATCGGCGGGCAGCCGCTCCGGTTCGCCGTAAAGAGCGCCACCCGTCGAGCTGAACACGAAGCGCCCCACCCCGTAAGCGGCGCACTGTTGGAGGACATTCAGCGTACCGAGCACATTCACTTCGGCATCATGCATCGGATCGCGAACGGACTCACTGACGCTGGCGTGGGCCGCGACGTGAAAGACGACCTCCGGCCGCGCGGCCTCGAACGCAGCCGCGAGCGCCGGACTGCGGATGTCAATCTCGTAGAGTACTGCCTGCGTGTTGACGTTCGCGCGTTTGCCGGTGGCCAGGATGTCCACGGCGGCGACACTATGGCCGTCCGCGACAAGCCTGTCCACGATGTGAGAACCGATGAAGCCGGCCCCGCCTGTTACCAGTACGTTCAACGTCTCACAGGCGGTAGTAGCGCAGGGCGTTCCGGCTCAGGATCGCTTCCTTGTCGGTGTCCGCCAGCTCCTCGCTCTCGCGTACTTCCTGGATCTCCCGCTTGCACATCTCCGTCGTGACCTCGTGCGGGAAGTCGCTGGAGTAGAGGAAGGCGTCAGGGCTGTATCGCGTGGCCGCAAAGCCGAGCGCGGGCTCCTCGCCTTCGCACCCGACGTACAGCCGACCCTCGCGGATGTGCCGGAGGATGTACTCGCTCGGTATCTCGTCGCCGTGCGGGCCGTACTCGCCTTCCGGGTCGTCCTCGATATGCGTGACGTGCGAGCGGTCGAACCGTTCCATCACCATGAGGAACCAGCCAATGCCGCCTTCCAGGAAGCTCATCCGCATGTTGGGGAACCGATCGAGCACGCCGTTGAAGACGATGCTGGCCATCCCGATCATCACGCCCATCGGGTGGCCCATCGCGTGGACAGGCGCGTACCGGTTCAGGTCGTCGAAGCCCATGCCGTCGTGACAGCCTCCGTGGACGGCGACCGCGCAGCCCAGCCGGTCGGCTTCCTCATAGACGGGCCAGTACATCTTGGCCCCCAGGTGCCCGATCAGCCCGCGTGAAGGCAGCATCGCGCCCACCATCCCCAGCTCGGTCACGGCTCGCCGGAGCTCCTCGACCGCGGCGACGGGGTCCTGCATCGGGATCAACGCCATGCCCTTGAACCGCGAATCCCTGGCGCAGTAGGTGGCGTGGAGCCAGTCGTTGTACGCCCGCGTCGCGGCGACCGCCCAGTCGATGGCGGTGATCTTGCCGTAGGCGAGCCCCTGCGTCGGGTAGAGCACGGTGGTGTCGATGCCCACGTCGTCCAAGAACGTCACCCACTCGTCCGGCCCGACCACGCCTCGCTTGACGCGCTCTGGGTCGGGGTGGATCAGGTGATAACGGTGGAAGTGGTCGAAGGGTGGAAAGATGGTGCGCATCCTGTCCTTGAGGAAGGGGGTTGGCAGGAACTCCCTGATCCCGTCGTTGTCCTCCTGGACGTGTCCGTCAGCGTCGATGACCAACTCGATGTTCGCGTTCATGGCCTTCCTCTTCCACTCGTGGACTTCTTCGTGTGTGGAGTATAGACCCCGCTTCTGGCAAGTCCAAACCGAGGGACAGCTGTCACGCGGCACAGGGGCGTATAGTGGAGCGGCCCCATGCATACGCCGAACCAGCAGCCAGTCCCGCCCGCAGCGCAGAGCGCCGTATCCCGGCAGGCGATGCACTACCCTGACTTCCGCATCCTCTGGTTCACCACGGCGCTCGTGGCAGGAGGCATCTGGTTCCAGCAGGTAACGCTCGGTTGGCTCGCTTATGACCTTACGGAAGACCCCCTTCAGGTCGCCGGTGTCGTCGGGGTGCGAACGCTTCCGCTGCTGCTGTCGCCGGTCACAGGAGTGATTGCCGACCGGGTCGACAGGCGGAAGCTGCTGCTCGTTGACCAGATACTCGTCACCGTGCTCGTATTCGGCTTCGCGCTCGTACTGTTGAACGACCTGCAGCAGCTCTGGCACTTGTACATCTTCGCCATCCTATTCGGCATCCTGTGGGCGGCCAACAACCCGGTGCGACAGGTGCTCATCGCGAACACGGTGCCGCGTGAGGCGCTCATGAACGCGACGGCGATGAACGCCATGGCGTTCAACCTCATGCGGGCCATCGGTCCGGCCATCGGTGGGTTCGTCATCGCCTTCTTCGGTCCGGGCGTCAACTTCCTCATCCAGGGCGTCCTTTTCTTCTTCGCGTTGCTGGTGCTCACGCGCATGCGGACGCCCTACTACACCGTTGACCGGACGCACGCCAGGGATAGCTCACCGCTGCAGGACCTCAAGGAAGGGTTCTCCCGTGTCATCACCGAGCCTACAACCCGCATCACCGTCGCGATGACGTTCGGCCTCTCCGTCACGATGCTCGCCATGGTGTTCAACCAGCTGCCGGTCTACACAGCGGAGATTCTGGGCAATGACGACGGGAGCCAGCTGGGTCTCCTGCTCATGGCGATGGGGCTGGGTGGATTCCTGGGGACGGCCCTGATTGCGCTGTTCACCTCGACACGCCGGAAAGGGGTGCTCGCCTCTGTGGCGTTCGCGCTGTCAGCGGTCAGCGTCGTCGTCCTCTCACAGGTGGCGACGCTCTGGATAGCGATGCTCGCGCTGCTGCTCCAGCAGATGTTCGTGCAGGTGGTGATGACGACGAACATGACCATCGTGCACACGGTAACGCCCGACCACCTGCGGGGCCGCGTGATAGGCGTCTACCAGATGGAGATAGGCATGATGCCGTTCTGGGGGCTGGTCGGCGGAGCGCTCTCCAGGGCGTACGGAGTGGACAACTCCTTCTTCGTTGCAGGCATCGCAGGCCTTGCGATCATCGCCTTCGCGAGCATTGCACTCCCGCGCTACCGGCGGTTGGAGCTGTAGCGCAGGCCGCACGCCCTGCCGAACGTCACACGAGAGGGGCGCGTATAATCGCGAGAGTGCGGTGAAGGGAGCAGGTGTGGCATCAGACGGTTCGATAGGCGGGGCCCCGGGTACGACGGGGCAGCGCGGCATCTTCTACGGCTGGTACATCGTGGCGGCCGTCTTCTTCATGGTGTTCGTCTCCATCGGCTTCCGGCAGAGCTTCGGGCTGTTCCTGCCGTCGTGGACCGAGGAGTACGAGGTGTCGGTCTCGTTCCTCTCCACCGTTGCCTTCGTCGGGTGGATGGTGAACGGCGTGGCGCAGCCGGTCGTGGGCGGACTGGCGGACCGGTACGGCGCCCGGGTGGTGGCCGCCGTAAGCGTCGCAGTGCTCGGCGTGAGCACCATAGGGATGGCGTTCTCCTTCAACATCTGGGCGCTGGCGTTCTTCTACGCAACGCTCGCCTCGTTCTCCAACGCGGGGGCGATGTTCACGCCGCTCACGCCGCTCATCTCGCGCTGGTTCGTCCGCAGACGGGGTGCGGCGCTGAGCGTCATCACCGCCGGCGGCTCCGGCGGCGCGATGCTGCTGATCCCGTTCGCGGCCTACCTGCTGGAACTCGCCAACTGGCGGGTCGCGCTGGCAGTCATCGCGGGGATCATGCTGGTGCTCGTGCTGCCGCTGGTGCTGGTGGTGGTCCGCGACCGTCCATCGGTGATGGGGCTGAGGCCGGACGGCGATGCGCCGACGAACGCGGACGGTTCGCAGAGACAGCCGATTTACGATGGGCCGCTCACCGTATCTCACTGGCGGCAGGCGTACCACTCCGCGCCTATGTGGCAACTCACGCTCACGTACGTCGTCTGCGGCATCACGACGGCGGTCATCGCCGTGCACTTCGTGTCGTTCGCGAAGACGGAGGGCATCAACGAGACGACTGCCGCCCTCGCGTTCGGGCTGCTCAGCTTCGCCAACATGGCGAGCGTACTCGTCATGGGGTTCTTCATCTCTGACCGTGTCCAGCGGAAGAACGCGCTCACCGTCATCTACGCGGTGCGGGGACTGGGTTTCCTGGCGCTGCTGGTGATGCCGACCTCCGTGGGGTTGTGGGCGTTTGCGGTCGTCGCGGGCAGTTCGTGGCTGGCGACGGTGCCCCAGACGAGCGCGCTGACGGCGGAGGTGTACGGCGTCCGCAGCGTCGGCGCCATCACCGGCATGCTCACGATGGTGCACATGTGCGCGGGAGCGGTCGCCGTGCTCGCGGCGGGTTTCTCCTTCGACTACTTCGGCTCCTATGACCCATTCTGGCTGGTGTCGGTGGTCATGCTGGGAGGAGCGTCGCTCATGGCGTGGATGTTGCGGGAACGGGAGGTCTCGGCGCGCTACCGGCCCATGCGGCTCGCGGAGGCGTAGGTCGTGGGCATACGCGCGCATCACTCAGAGCCGACGGACTCGGAACTGCTGGAATGGCTCGTCCACGCGCTGGACTCGATCCTCGGTCAGGGGCCGCTGGTGATCGTCACGGTCATCGCACTGGTGGTCATCGCGATCCCGCTGGCGATAGCGGTGCTGGCGCTCCGGCGTCGCGGCGGACGGGTCTAAGCCTTCCTCCTCGGGCGCCGCGCGGCCAGGAAGAAGAACCCCGCGAAGAACGCGCCCACGACGTAGACGGTGTGTATGGGCTCGTAGCTCCCCGTGAGGTCGAAGGCGAGCGCGGTGACGACCGGGCCCAGCGCCATCGCGGGAGTGACGAGCAGGACGGTCAGGCCTGTGATGGAACCGACGTGCCTGCGTCCGAAGTAGTCCGGCCACGCCTGCGACTGGAGCTGCTGCGAGCCGCCGATGACGAGGCCTATCGGCCACGCGGCAGCGAACAGAGTGGCAGGCGTGTCCGCCAGAACGTAGAGCGCGATCGAGAGAGAGTAGCCGAAACCCCAGAGCGTCAGGCCGGCATGGATGCCGAAGCGCGCGGCGATATAGCCCCAGAACGGCCGCCCAAGCAGCGCGCCGAAGCCGAAGAAGGCGAACGCACTGGACGCGAACGTCGAGGTCAGGCCCTCGTCGATGAAGTACGGCACCATGTTGGCGATGACGCCGGTGGCAGGGAATCCGGTGAGCATGATCGAGGCGACGATGAGCCAGAGCGTCCGTGTGCGGACGGCCTCGCGCAACGTCCAGCTGTCCTCGTCCGATACGGCGCGCGACTGGCCGCGCGCCGAGGTCCGCACCGCGCCGGGCAGGTCACCGTCGGGCAACTGCCCGTAGTCCTCGGGCCTGCGCCGCACGATAAGCCAGACGAGCGGTGCGAGGATGAATATCTCGACGACGCCGAGGACGGCCCATCCGGCACGCCACGAGGTCTGCTCGATGAGGATGGCGAAGACCGGGACCATCAGGAAGCCGAACGCTGCGCGCCCTCCGCTGGACCAAGCGAACGCCGCAGCGCGGCGGCGCACGAACCAGTTGGCGATGGCCGTGCGCGGGCCCACGATCTCCAGCCCCGTCCGCGCCGCGCCGACCCCGACGCCGAGCAGCACGTAGTACGCCCAGGGCACGTCCGTGAACGCCAGCAGCAAGAGGCACGCGCCGCCGAACAACGCACTGAGCGTCATGCCGAGCCGTGCGCCGCTCCTGTCGAACAGCGGGCCGAGGACCATCCCCAGCCCGGCGGAGACGAACGTGGCGACGGTGAGGGCGCCGGTGAGCGTCGTGCGGCTCCAGCCGAGGTCGTTCTCCATCGGGACGACGAGCAGGCCGAACAGGTAGCTCGTAGCCGCGCCGTGCGTGAAGAGCGCGAGGAAGGAGACGCCGACGATCCACCATCCGCGGAAGGACGGGTAGAGGGTGATGCGTCGTGCGGGCGCGGTGCTGCTCATGGGAAGGGTCTGCTCATTCTTGCACAGGTTGCGGAGGCGGGCGGCGCTCCGACCAAGATTCCAAACCCGCCTCAATCGTGGAATCTTGACCGCGGTTCCACGAGTGAATCAGACAGCCGATACGAAATCTTGGTTGCCCTGGCCAAGGGCGTTTTCCATGGCCGTGGCCTGCTTCCTGCGACCAAGGCGCCAAGATTTCATCGAAAAACGAGTTCCCGTCAGAGCCATAGTCCTTGTTGATAGCTGAGAGCCTGAACTATAGACGCGGTCTATGGGTGGTGTCGGGAGCGTAGTCATGCGTCCAGCGTAACGGACACAGGGTCAACCGGGTAAGGGGCAGATGTCACAGTGGCGACAAGCATCACCCGCTGCCAAGGGCGATGACGACGGCGCCTCCGACGATGAGGGCAGTGGAGACGAGCTTGACTGTGACCGTGCTACGCGTCGTGACCTCGCCGAGCGCGCCGCGCCAGACGAGCGAGAGGCCGATGGTGAAGACGACGAGGAAGAACGTCCGCAAGCTGGAGAGCGCGGTGACGAGGGTGGCGGGGCCGAGCGAGAGTCCCCACAGGAGCAGGAAGAGGCTCGCGTTGGCGACGAAGAACTGGTTGACGGCCATGTACCCGAGCGCGGGGCTCCGGGTGCGGAAGAACGAGATGAGGTCGTCCAGCGGAGGACGCCTCAGGTTGAAGGCGAGCAGGACGCTGCTCAGGGCGAACATGCGCAGTGCGTGCGCGAACAGCACGGGCAGCTCGTTCACTGCCGACTTGCCAAGAACGAAGGAGCTCCCCTCTATGAGGCTGCCCAGCATGAGCAGCATGAACGTCTTATCCGGCAGGAAGCCGCGGGACGCTCCGGGGCCGGACGAGATGAGCACCGCGCCGCCCACCACGGCGAGCACGGCAAGCCATTCGACAGCGCCCAGCCGCTCACCGAGGAAGAAGAACGCGATGAGCGCGGTGAAGATGGGGTAGGTCTGGTAGACGGGTATGGCGCGGGAGACCTCCCGGGTATACAGCGAGTGGATGAGGATGTGCGCCCCGAGGCCGTAGAAAGCGCCGGAGGCGAGCGCCAGGAGCACGGCTTCCAACGTGGCCGACTCCGGGATGCCGAAGATGAGGAGCAGCGTGGCCCCGATGAGCGGCATGGTGAAGCCGATGGCGAGCGGCTCCGTGCTCGGCGTGCGCGCGTAGTTGTGGATGATGGTCTTGTCGAGGATGCCGATGCAAGCGGCAAGCGCCGCGCCCGCCAGCACGATGATCACCCAGGACATGGCTACCGGCTCCCTATCGCGATGACGACCACACCACCCACGATGAGGACGGTCGAGAAGAGCTTTATCGTGACTGTCGCGGGCGTCGTCACCTCACCCAGGGCGTCGCGCCACACCCGGGCAAGGACGATGGCGTAGACCACTACGAAGAAAGCGCGGAGCCCGGAGAGCGCCGTTACGAGGATGGTGGGACCGAGCGAGAGCGCCCAGAGAAAGAGGAACTGGCTCGCATTGGAGATGACGAGCTGATTGAGGGCAACGTACTTGAGCGCCGGGCTTCGCGTACGCAGGAACCAGAGCACCTGTTCCAGGGAGCGCCGGCGCAGGTTCAGGGCGAGCAGCACGCTGCCGAGCGAGAGCAGCCTCAGCGCGTGCGTGAACAGCACCGGCAGGTCGTTCACCGCCGACTTGCCGAACACGAAGGAACTGCCCTCTATGGCGCTGCCGAGCATCAGCAGCAGGAACGCCCTGTCCAACAGGAAGCCGCAACCGGACTCGTCGCGGCGGAAGGAGAGCAGTACAGCGCCTCCCACGACGGCGAGCATCGCCAGCCACTCCACGGCGCCCAGCCGTTCACCGAGGAAGAGGAAGGCGATGAGCGCGGTGAATATGGGATACGTCTGATAGACGGGGATGACGCGGGAGACCTCCTGCCTGTAGAGCGTATACACGAGGATGTGCGTGCCGAGCCCATAGCAGACGCCGGAGGCAAGGGCCGAGAGAACGGCCTCATACGTTGCCGAGGAGGGGATGCCGGTCACCGCAAGCAGCGGAAGCCCGATGAGCATCATGGTGATGCCGATCACGAGCGGCTGCAGGTAGGGCATGCGGGCGTAACGGTGGATGACTGTCTTGTCGAGAACGCTGAGGAGCGCGGCGAGCGCCACGCCCGCCAGCACCACTGCTACCCATGACATCCGCTATGCGCTCCCCATCGCGATCGCCGCGACGCCGGCCACGATGAGCGTGGTCGAGACCAGCTTGATCGCGATGACGCCCGGCGTCGTGACCTCACCGAGCGCGCCCTTCCAGACGAGGGCGAGCGCCGTGCTGTAGACCACGAGGAAGAAGGCGCGGGCGCCCGACAGCGCGGTGACGAGCGCGGCGGGGCCGAGCGCCAGCGCCCACAGCAACAGCAGCAGCCCCACCGTGGCGATGATCAGCTCGTTCATGGCGACGAACCGAAGCGCCGGACTGCGGGTGCGGATGAACGTGCGCACGTCGTCCACAGAGCCGCTCCGGAGGTTGAAGGCAAAGAAGACAGCCCCCAGCCCGAGGGAGCGCAGCGCGTGCGTGAAGAGGACCGGCAGTTCGTCCACCGCCACTTTGCCGAATACGTGCGCGCTGCCGTGGATGGCGCTGCCGATCATGAGCAGAACGAACGCCTTGTCCAGCAGGATGCCGCGGATGGAGACGGAGCCGGGACGGAAGGAGATCAGCACCGCCCCCGCGACGACGACGGCGACCGCGAGCCAGTCGACCACGCCCAGCTCCTCGCCCAGGAAGAAGAAGGCGTAGATGGCGGTGAAGATGGGGTAGCTCTGGAAGACCGGAATGGTCCGCGACACTTCGTTCCAGTACAGAACGCGTATCAGGAACTGCGCGCTGAGGCCGAAGACCACGCCGGAGACGAGCGCCCAGAGCACGGGCTCCCACTCCGCATCCGGGGGCACCCGGACGGCGGCGAGCACGACGACCCCCACGAACGTCTGCGCGATGCCGATGAGCAGCGGCAGCGTGTGGGGCGTGGTGGCGTAGCGGTAGATGACGGTCTTGTCGAAGATGCTGACGATCCCGGAGACCGCCGCACCCGCAAGCGCAATGACTACCCAGGACAAGATCTAGCCCGCCGCTCCGTTCCCGTTCCTGCCCTTCTCATAACGGGAGTTCCGGACGACCTGGCCGGGAAGCGCGCCGGTGTGCACGCCGTCCTCCAGCAGCACCTGCCCGTTGACGATGGTGTACGGGATGCCGTGCGCCACCTGCTTCAGCCGCATCGAGCCGCCGGGCAGGTCGTAGGCCTCCTCCGAGGGGTCGAGGCCGAGGTTCTCGTAGTCCATCACGAGCACGTCCGCCTTGCTGCCGGGAGTGAGCCTGCCGCGTCCCGGCGTGCCGAAGATGTCCGCGGGGAACGAGGTGAGGCGCCGCACGCCCTCCTCCACCGGCATGATGCCCTTGTCGCGCACCCAGTGGCTGAGGAAGTGGACGCCGTAGCCGTAGCCGCCCTCCCGCACGACGTGCGCGCCGGAGTCCGACAGGCCGATGAGCGTGTGCTCGTCGTTGAGGATGGCGGCCATCGCCTCGTCGTCGTTGTTCTGCTGGTTGCGCGCGCACCACGTCTTCATCTCCTCCTCGACGGCGAGGTCGAGGAAGGCGTCCATCGCACTGACGCCGCGCTGCGCGCCGAGTTCGGCGGCGGTCATGCCCGCGAGTCCCTTGTTCTTCTCCAGAGCGGGCTTGACGATGACGACGTGGTCCCATCGCCCCGAGAATCCGAGCGCGGTAATGTCGCTGCGCTCGGCAACTTCCTTCGCGAGCTGCGGGCGCAGCGAGGCGTCGGCGAAGGCGGCGACGCGCTCCTCCGTGCTGCTGTTCATGATGCGCTTCCAGGTGGGCATGAAGTTGAAGAACTCGGCGCTGTCCATCTGGAAGAAGCGCAAGCCGGGGCGCGGGTTGATCTGCGGGTAGATGCGCGCTGAAGTGTTCGCAGCCACGTCAGCGAGGTGGGCGAGATGCTCCCGCCACTTGTCCGGGCGGAGCACGCTCTGGGTGATGGAGAGGTAGGTCACCGGGCGCCCGCTGATCTCCGAGATCCTCGTGCAGATGCCTTCGGTCAGCTCGAGGTCCGTCGGGTCGCCAACCTGGATGACGCCGGTGTCGAGGTCGCGCAGCGCGCCGGCGACGGCGTACAGCTCGTCGATGGAGGCGACGTTCGCGGGGAGCAGCTTGCCGTCCATGCCGGCGTGGCGGGGGTTGCGGTCGAAGGATATGCCGAGCGCTCCGGCCTCGATGCTGTCGCGCACCGCGGCTTGGATCGCCTCGATCTCGTCGCCGGTGGCCTCGCGCTCCTGGGAGTCCGCGCCCATCACCCAGCGGCGGACAGCCGAGTGGCCGACCATGACGCCGTAGTTGATGCCGAGGTTGTCGTCGAGCGAGCCGAGGTAATCGCCGAAGGTGCGCCAGCCCCACGGCACGCCGTTCATCAGCACGTCGTAGGGGATGGCCTCGACCTTCGCGAGCATACCGGCGAGCGCGGGCTCGTCGCCCTCGCGCACCGGCGCGAGCGTCAGGGAGCAGTTGCCGCTCACGACGGTCGTGACGCCGTTGTAGCAGGAGAAGGTGCAGAGCGGGTCGAACGTCACCTGGCCGTCGTAGTGGGTGTGGTGGTCGATGAAGCCGGGAGTGACGACGCAGCCGCTCGCGTCGATCTCGCGCGACGCCGGGCCGTCCAGCCGTCCCACGGCGGCGACGCGCCCGTCCACGATGCCGACGTCGGCAACCTGCGGGGCATCGCCCGTGCCGTCCACGACGAGGCCGCCCTTGATGAGCAGATCGAACGCCATCGCACACCTCCGCTGGAGCGTTGGGGGGTATGTTACACCCTGCGGAGGGTGCGGGACGGCAGGCATTCGGTTGCCGGGGGCTCAGTCCGCCAGCGCTTCGGCGACCTCCGCCTCGGTGAGGCCGTAGACCTCCATCGCCTTCTGCGGCGTGATGAGGCCGTCCTGGATGTCGCCCTTGACGAGTTCGCGGTCGCGCTCTGCGGGCGGCAGGACGCCGCCGCCGCCGCCCGTTTCGATGCTGAACACCTCGCCGGGCTGCATGCCGAGGTTGGAGGCGATGCCGGGGTAGCGCTCCTCACGATCGGTGCCGGGGTGCACGACGACGTAGGCGTTCGAGCCGTTGCCGCCGCCCTCCATGCCCGCGGCCTCGCGCTTGGCCGCGCCGCCGGAGAGACGGCCGCCGGAGCGCACCTTGTACTCGCGCACGTAGCCGGGCCCGCCGCGCGACTTACCGTCGCCGCCGGTGTCGGGCAGCACCTCGAAGCGCGTCATGTCCACCGGGAACTCGGACTCGATGATCTCGACGCTCGTGAAGCGTCCGCCGCTGGCGCGCGCGCCGACGCCGGAGAAGCCGTCGCCGCCGTCGAACGCCCGCGCTCCCGCGTACATCAGCTCGTACTGCACGTACTGGCGGTCGCCGTCGCCCTGGTAGCCGATGACGATGGAGCTCTGCGTGGAGCCGTGGGCGAGCGTGGGCTGTCCGGCGGCCTTCGCGACGGCGGTCATGATGACGCTCTCCGCTATGGCCATGGTCTTGGAGTAGAACCCGACCGGGCCGGGGAACTCCGGTGAGATGATGCTGCCGGGCCGGAAGCGGCACTCGATGGCGCTCGCGAGGCCGTGGTTGATGGGCAGGTAGGGATCGGTCATGCAGATGACGCCGTTGTAGACGAGGCCCCGGATGAACGGCTCGCGCACGTTGATGGGAGCGGCGGCCTGGTCGCCGGTCGCGGTGAAGTCGACGATGAGCCGGTCTCCCTCCTTGATGGCTGCGGCGTGCAGGCGGATCGGCTTGCCGGGGTTGGAGGGGTCGTCCACCCAGGTCTCGGACTCGCTGACGCCGTCCTTCCAGTGGGAGATGTACTCACGGGCCTGCTGCTCCGTCCGCTCGCCGAGGTCGTCGAACATCTGGAGGAGGGTCTCCTTGCCGTAGGTGCGGAGGGCGTCCTTCACACGCTCCTCGCCGATGGTGAAGCAGACGCCGGCCTTGGCCGAGAGGTCGCCGATCATCATCTCCGGCACGCGGCTGTTGGCGCGCACGAACGACGCGGTGTCCTGCACGAGTTCGTAGTTGCGCATGTAGCGCACCGGCATGATCTGCAGGCCCTCGCCGAAGATGTCGCGGGAGGTGGCGTTGCGGCTGCCCGCGGAGACCCCGCCGATGTCCGGCGTGTGCCCCATGCTGGCGGCGAAGCCGATGACCTCGTTCTCGTGGAAGATGGGGGTCATGATGACCATGTCGTTGGCGTGGGGGCACCCGCTGTAATAGGGGTGGTTCGCGAGGAAGGCGTCGCCCTCCGCCATGTCGTCGAGGCTGTAGAACTGCAGCAGCCCCTTGATCGACTCCGGGTAAGCGGCCATGTGCCCGGGGTGGAACGACTGGCCGACAAGCCGCCCCTGCTTGTCCAGCACGCCGCAGCTGAAGTCGTGCGACTCGCGGACGATGGTGGAGTAGCCGGTGCGGAAGACGGCCTTCTCCATCTCGCGGACGATGCCGTCCAACCGTGCCCTGAGGACTTCGTAGGTGATGGGGTCTACGCGTGCCACGGCGAACCTCCCTTACGTCACGTCGATGATGATGTTGAGGTAATCGTCCACGAGGGCGCGCTGGCCGGGGTAGACGACGGTTGTCGAGTCCAGTTGGTCAACGATGGCCGGGCCGTCGAAGCGGTGGCTGGGAGCGAGGAGCGCACGGTCGTAGACGGGACAGGGGACCGTGCCCTGCGCGCTGTCGAAGCAGACGTCCCGCTCGCCCACGCGCGCCACGCGAGCGTCGGTGTCGGCCTTGGCCTGCTGCTTGAGCGTCGCCTTGGGGACGACGGCGGAGGCGCGCAGCCGGTAGTTGACGGCTTCAGCCTCCTCGTCGGCCGCGGCATGGCCGAACATCTGCTCATGCGTCGCGTCGAACCGCGTCCGCGCGGCGGCCACGTCCTGCTGCGAGACCTCGCTCTCCGAACCCAGCGGAATGGTGAGCTCATAGCCCTGGCCGAGATAACGGATGTCGATGCCGAACTCGAGCCGCAACTGATCCAGCGCGTACCCCTCCGACGTGAACTCGGCCTCGGCCTGCGCGCGGAGGTCCTGCATGATGGCGGTCAGCTCGGTTGCGTCCAGCTCAGACATGAGGCGGAGGCGGGAGCGGACGTAGTCGTGGCGGGGGTCGGCCATGAGCAGACCGAGCGCGGAGGTGACGCCGGGCGCGGGCGGGACGATGACCTTCGACATCTTGAGGTCGGCGGCGAGCCTGCCGGACGGCACCGGTCCCGCTCCGCCGAAGGCCACGAGCACGAAGTCGCGCAGGTCGTAGCCCTGCTCCGTGGAGACGGCGCGGATGCCCTCCTCCATCTTGGCGTTGATGATGCGGATGATGCCTTCCGCCGTCTCCAGCGTGCCGAGCCCCAACCGTCCTGCCATCTCCGCGATGGCGCGCTCCGCTCCGTCGCGGTCGAGGCTCACGCGTCCGGCGAGCTTCGACTCCGGGTTCAGGAAGCCGAGCACGAGGTTCGCGTCGGTAACGGTCGGCTGCACGCCGCCCTTGCCGTAGGCGACGGGGCCGGGGTCGGCGCCGGCGCTCTCCGGCCCCACGCGGAGCCCGCCGCCGGACTCGACCGTTGCGATGGTTCCGCCGCCCGCGCCGATGGTGTTGATCATCAGCATGGGAACGGCCAACTCCCAGTCGCCGATGCGTCCGCTCGTCGTTTCGAGCACGCGGCCCTGCTGGCCGAGCGCGATGTCCGTGCTCGTGCCGCCCATGTCCAGCGAGACGACGTTGTCGAACCCGGCGGTCGACGCCACGGCCATCGCCGCCATCGCTCCGGCGCACGGGCCTGAGAGGACGGTCGTCACCGCCGTCACGCTGCCGATGCGGGCGACGCCGCCGTTGCTCTGCATCACGTAGAGGGCGTCGCTCGTCACCTGCTCGGCGCGGACACGTTCCTCCAGCGTAGCGAGGTAGGTGCCCATCTTCGGAGATATGTAGGCGTTCGCGACCGTTGTACTGAGACGGGGGAACTCACGCATCTGGGGCAGCACCTTCGAGGAGAGCGAGACCGTCGTGCCAGGCAGTTCGCGCTCGATGATCTCGGCGATGCGTTCCTCGTGCTCAGGGTTGAGGAAGGAGAAGAGGAGGACGACGGCGATGGACTCGACGCCCCGCCGACCGAGCGAGCGCACGGCTTCCACGGCGGCGTCCTCATCCAGCGGGACGACGGCCTCGCCCTTGTAGTTCACGCGCTCCTTCGCCTCGCGGCGGTAGCGCGGAAGCACGGGCGGCTTCTTCTCCACGTAGACGCTGGTGGCGCGCGAGGAATCTTCGCTGGGCGCGAGGTGCCAGACGTCGTTGATCGCCCCGAAGCCTTCGGTAACGAACAGCCCGACGTGCGCGCCCGCGCCGGTGAGCAGCGCATTCGTGCCAACGGTGGTGCCGTGGGAGAGCGAGAGCACGTCGGAAGGGGCGACGCCGTTGGCGAACGTCTCGCGGATGCCGTCGATGATGGCCCTGCCGGGCTCGTCGGGTGTGGAGGGGAGTTTCAGCACGGAGAGGGCGCCGGTGTCCTGGTCCAGGACGACCATGTCCGTGAACGTGCCGCCGGTGTCTACTGCGATCGCCTTCATATCGGTCCTGTATCAGTGGGATTAACGCCGGGAGACTATCACAGCCCTCGGGCGACGACGACTCGTGCGCTAGACTACGCCCATGCCGGTCTATGCTGCGGTTGCGGTCTCCGTCGTTGCGGGTTACCTGCTCGGTTCGCTCCCGTGGGCGTACCTGGCCGCACGGCGGAAGGGCATCGCCATAGGCGAGGTGGACACCCGGATAGCGGGGACGGCCAACGTATTCCGGCAGGTCGGACGTCGGTGGGGAGCGCTGGTATTCATGGGGGACGCCGGCAAAGGGGCCGCTGCGGTCGTCATCGCAAACCTCATCGGAGCGGAGGATGCGCTCGCCCTGCCCGCGCTCGCTGCGGCTATGGCTGGGCACAACTGGCCGTTGCTGGGGTTGACGCGGCTGCCGGGCGGTGTGGGACTCGCGACGCTGGCAGGGGGATGTTTCGGCGCTGCGTGGCTTATCGCCCTGCCCTCGATGGCATTAGGCGTGGCGATGATCTTCATCCTGCGGAACACGGGCGTCGGAGCGGGGTTCGGGCTCGCGCTCTACGCCGTGCTCGGATTCGTCACTGGTCTGGACCTGTGGCTGATGGGCGGACTCGCTGCCCTCGGCGTGCTGGTAGTGGCTTGGGCGAAAGTGCGCCGGTAGGACTGGAAGCAACTCCTACCAGAAAGACGACTCCTCCGCATGAGCCCTGTCAGGCGTTGCGTAGCTGATGCCGACGTCGTCGTACGCAGACGCCCCCAGCAGTCCGGTGAAATCGCTGGACCTCATGCTCGCCGCGCGCTTCGGGAAGAGCTTGCCCATCAGCCGCTTGTACCGGACGTCCATGCGGAACAACGGAAGCACGCCGAAGGTCTGGTGTCTGGGGTACCTCAGATCGCGTGACATCTGCTTGCCGATCAGGGCGCTCGAAACGTGGTAAACGTACTTCGCGAGTCCACGCCGCTGCGCAGGGTCCGACTGGCCGATAACCAGGGGCGCCGCATTGACGAGCGCGTTCGCCATGACGACCGATTCGAGGCCCGGCGGCGGTTCGCACATGAGCCCGACGTCGAAGAGTTTCAGCGCGTCCTCTTCATCCTCCAGGAGGATGGACTCCGGTATACCCATCAGGTAGCCGGAATACCGCCATACGTGCATGAAACTCACGCGCTCTTCGGGGCTGAACCGTGCGCCCAGCCTCATCGAGTGGTACAGCAGCCGCGCCGAGAAGGCGCTGAGCGCCCAGCCGCAGTGCGCGGCGCTGACCGGCACGCCCCAGGCTTCGTGGTCCCAGTCCCGCGACATGGCGAGCAGGCGGCGGACCTGCGCGTGCACCAGCCGGATGCGGACCGATAGTTTGAAACCGTCGCCCTGCCTGTCCAGACCGCCGGGCAGGAATATCTCCAGCATGTGCCGGTTGTTCTGCTTCAGCCGCCTGACTCCCTGGTCCCGGATCCGGCCCGTCAGGAAGAACGACTTGCTGATGTTGGTGGCAAACCCTTCCACGAGCACGCCGCCGACCATGCCGCCGAGTATGAGTGGCGAATTGCGGTGGAAGCTCCTGATGCCTGAACGAGTAGCCTCGCGATCGAACCACTCCGGGGGAGTTTCCAGGCTCTTGAAGAACTCGCGTATCGCGGCAGGGGCGTCGGGCAGAACGCTCTCGTCCTGCTCCATGCCTGCGTGGATGAACCGTTGCATCTCTGCGCGGTCCAGAGAGGCGCACTCTTCCAACATCTGGTCGACTTCCGGGTCGCCTATCAGCGTATTCTTCAGATAGTTCGCTGTGCGTTCATAGTCGTATCTAAGTGTCTTTTCTGCATTGGCTCTATAGTCTGTCGGTATAATCAGACCATCGAGCATAAGCTGCCCGTCATCTGTGAAATTCAAGCCATCAGCTGCCACTTATGGCCTCATCTACTCCTCGTGTTATGACAACTAAACGGATGCTTTTTTTCGAAAGCCTCGTCCGCATCACAACCGTACAGGAGTATAGGTTCGTTCAGTACATTCGTCAACATGACTTGGGTACAAGTCAACTCGAGCACCTCAGGTTTCAACGGGCGCCCTGTTCATCCGTACTGATGGATACCTGAAAGCAACAGTCTCTACGCGTCCAACGCCCTTAATATCTGCTCGATCGTTCCGCGTAGACGTTGTCGGGCCATCCGTAGGTGAGCCCTGCCTCGTCGTACGCCGATGCTCCGAGCATGCCGGTGAAGTCGTTCTGCCTCATCCGGGCGGCGTAATTCGGGAAGAGTCTGGCCATAAGGCGCTTGTACCGGATGTCCATGCGGAACAACGGAAGCACGCCGAACGTGTTGCGCTTGGGGTACCGCAGGGCGGTAGCCATCTCCTTGCCTATGAGCGCGCCGGATACGTTGTAGACGTACTTCGCCAGGCTGCGCCGCTGCGAAGGGTCCGCGATCCCGATAACCACCGGCGCCGAGTTTTCCAGCGCGTTCGCCATTGCGATGGATTCGAGCTCGATGGGAGGTTCGCACATGCGGCCGACCTCGAACGTCCTCAGCGCATCGGCCTCGTCGTGGTAGAGCATAGCCTCGGGGATGCCCATGACATACCCTGTCCGCCGCCATACCTGCATGAAACTCGCCCGCTCTTCATCGCTGAACTGGGCGCCCAGTCTCCTGGCATGGTGAAGCAACCGCGCCGAGAAAGCGGAGATGGCGAAGCCCAGGTGCGCGGAGCTGACGGGCACTCCCCATGCCTTCCCGTCCCAGTCTCCCGAATCCTCGAGCAGACGCCGGATATGCGCATGCACCAGCCGGATGCGAACGGACAATTTGAAGCCGTCGCCCTGCCTGTCCATGCCGCCCGGCATGAATATCTCCAGCATGTGCCGGTTATTCTGCTTGAGCCGCCTGACGCCCTGGTCCCGCAGCCGCCCGCTCAGGAAGAACGACTTGCTGATGTTCGTCGTGAACCCCTCGACCAGGACGCCGCCGACCATCGCCCCCAGGATCAGGGAAGAGTTCCGGTGGAAGCTCCGGATGCCCGGCATGGGGTCTGTCTCGTGGAACCAATCCGGAACGGAGTCCACCCGCTCGAAGAACTCCCGCAGGGCAGTGGGGGCGTCGGCCAGAGCGGCCTTATCGCCGTCCATCCCCGCCTGCACGAAGAGGTACAGCTCGGCTCGCTCCAGCGAGGAGCATGCTTCCAGCGTCTCGTCGGCTTCGGGGTCGCCTATGAGGGTGTGTTTGAAGTAGGTGGTGGCCCGCTCGCGATCGTGCGCCAGCGCCTGTGCGACCTGGGGCAGATAGTCGCTGGGCAGAGCGATGCCTTCCAGGCCATCCCCACTTCCCGGGTCGGAGGGGCGCGTTGCGTCAGTATTCTGCATGGCGTGGTATGGCTTCATTCCGCTCCCGGCCATCATGCGCCATGACCTGGAAGCACACTCCGATATGGCAGGGGGCGCCGGGGACAAGTGTAGGGTGGGGAGGCATCAGGGTCAACGCGGGTGGCCTGCGGGCTTCGCCAGAGGCTCGCTCCTCTCGAACGGCACCACTATACCATCGCTGGGATGACACAGACGTGACTTCTGGTCCATGTGAGATTACTTTCTGGTTACGCGCGGAGAGCAGACCAGGCCGCATTGCTCATGGATGGGTTGTCCTGGTGCCGAGGGTGGGACTCGAACCCACACGCCCTTGTGGACAGCAGATTTTAAGTCCGCGGCGTCTGCCATTCCGCCACCTCGGCACGCTCCATACGATTATAGGGGTATAACATGAGCGCATGGCCGACAACGCGTTACGAAACCTGCCAGCCGTGAGCGACGTGCTCGCGCAGCCTGACGTCGCCGCGCTGCTCGCCGAAGGTTACCGCCAGGACATCATCACCACCGCCGTGCGCGAGCGCATCGCCGAGGCGCGCGCCGCCGTAGCGAGTGGGGCGTCGCCGCCGACCGCGGAAGAGGTAGCGCGCGACGTGGCGAAGGCCACTCAGCAGAGCGAGGCGGACTGGCCCGTGCACGTGCTCAATGCCACGGGCGTCATCCTGCACACGAACCTGGGACGCGCTCCGCTCTCTCAGGAGAGCATCCGCGCCGCCGCCGCCGCTTCGGAGGGTTACTCGACCCTCGAATTGGACCTGGAGGACGGCAAGCGCGGCAGCCGGTACGGGGTGATTGCGCGTTTACTGCGCCGGTTGACCGGCGCGGAGGACGCGATAGCCGTCAACAACAACGCGGGCGCGATGCTGCTCGGGCTGGCGGCGGTCGCTGCGGGTCGTGAGGTCGTCGTCTCGCGTGGAGAGGCGAGCGAGATAGGCGGCGGCTTCCGGATACCGGACGTCCTCGTGCAGAGCGGCGCAAGGCTCGTGGAAGTGGGAACGGTCAACCGCACCTATGCGTCGGACTACAAGCGCGCCATCACGGAGCAGACAGCCGCGCTGCTTGTGGTGCACCGCTCCAACTTCCGCGTGACGGGCTTCACTCACGAGCCGTCGCTGGCGGACATCGCTGCAGTGGGTTCGGTACACGGCGTGCCCCTGTTACACGACCTCGGTTCCGGTGCGCTGCTGGATACGGCGCAGTTCGGCATCGGGCACGAGACGATGCCGCAGGAGAGCCTCGCAGCGGGCGCAGACCTCGTCTTCTTCTCCGGCGATAAGCTGCTCGGCGGGCCGCAGGCGGGGCTAGCCGCCGGACGCGCAGACCTCGTGGCGGCGCTGCGAGCGCACCCGCTCGCACGCGCATTGCGCGCCGACAAGCTCACGCTCGCAGCGCTGCACCGCACGCTGCTCCACTACATACGCGGCGACGCGATGCAGCAGATACCGGTCTGGCGCATGATCGCGGCATCACAGGACGAGTTAGGCGAGCGGGCGAGGGCTGTCGCTGAGCGGATCGGTGACCGGGCCTCGATCGTGGACGGCTCGTCGAGGCTCGGCGGGGGCAGCCTGCCGACGGACGAACTGCCGTCGCGGCTCGTCAGCATCGACGCATCGTCTGTGGGAGGCCCTGACGAGCTCGCGCGGCGGCTCCGGGCCGGATCTCCTCCCGTGGTTGCACGCATCGAGGACGAGCGCGTCCTGCTCGACGTGCGCACCGTCCCTCCCGAGCGCGACGCGGAGCTTGCCGGGGCTGTCTCAGTGGCGCTCGCTACAGCCGCAGACGCCTGAACTGCGGTGCGACAGCGGTGACGAGAACGACCATCACCAACCCCACCGCGCCCCCCATCAGCCAGGCCGTGGACACGCCGTAGTCCTCGGCGAGCAGCCCCGCGATGACGCCTCCGAGCGGCTGCATCCCCACGTCCAGCATGTAGATGCCCATCACGCGCCCGCGCATATAGTCCGGCGTGACGGACTGCAGGATCGTGTTGTTGGTCGTCATCACCATGATGAAGAAGAGCTGCTGTACAACGAGGATCCCCCAGGCCTGCCACCAGACGTCCACCTGCGAGAGCGCCAGCACGGCCAGCGCCGCTCCCGCGACCCCTATGAGCGAGAGCCTCCCCTTGTGCTGCACCGCGTGGAACCGCGCAACCAGCACTGCGCCAACGAACCCCCCGACGCCCATGCCGACGTACATGAAGCCGAGCAGCGCGCCTTCCGAGTCGCCCAGGTCCTCGGCCACGAATACCGGCATCTGGGTCTGGATGAACGCCATGAGCGTGAGCGTCGGGATCAGGCTGAGGACGATGGCATAGCGAGGCACGGGCTCCCGAACGACGTAGGCCAACCCTTCTCTCAGGTCGGCGAACGGGGATTGTTGCTTGCGTCCCTCCCGCCCCTCGGCGAACTCGGCGCGGAACGGGATGACGAGCAGGACGACGGCCCCGTACATCACCGCCTGCAGGAGGAAGTTCACCTCCGGCCCCAGCAGAGCGATCATGCCGCCCGCGATGCCCGGGCCGATCATCCGCATGGAGTTGAACGCCATGGAGTTGAGGGCTATGGCGTTCATCAGCCGCTCGCGCGGCACCGAATTGCCGACGAGCGTCTGCCGGAGCGGATTGTTCAGCGCCCAGCCCGCGCCCGTCAGGAATGAGAACGCGTGCAGGTGCCATAGCTCCAGCAGCCCCACCTGCAGGATGAGCGTGAACCCGATCGCGAGGAAGGCCAGGTAGCCCTGGTCCAGCAGGAGAACGATGCGGCGGTCGAACTTGTCGGCGATGACTCCGGCGATGGGCGCCGCGAGCATGGGCAGGGCGCGCAGTCCGAGAACGATGGATACCTGCACCGGCGAGCCGGTCAGTTCGTACGCCAGCCAGCCGAGCGTCACCTGCTGTATCCAGGTGCCGGCGCTCATGAAGATGGTGCCGAACCAGAGGAGCCTGTAGTTCCGGTAGCGGAGCGCTGAGAACGTCCCGCCCCGGACCCTGGGCTGCCTTTGGCGCTCGGACGGCTCGTTGCGCTGGCGAGGTGCTTGCATGGAGTGGCGTTAAGGTTACCAGCCTCCCGCGCGCCGCGCGTTCAGCGCCAGCCGGGTTGCGCTAACCTGTGCGGGCGATGGTCTACGTATGGGTCGGGGTGGGGGTCGTGAGTGTCTCGCTCGCCTCCATCTTCATCAGGCTGGCGGACGCGCCCCCGCTCACGGTGGCGGCATACCGCATGTGCATCGCCACCGTCATCGTCGGCGTGACCGCCGCCGTCGCGGGACGCGGAGACTTCGCCGTCGTGCGCCGCTCCGACCTCCCGCTCCTCGTGGGGTCCGGCCTGTTCCTCGCGGCCCACTTCGCGCTCTGGATAACGTCGCTCTCCCACACGTCGGTGGCGAGCTCGGTGCTGCTCGTCACGACCACACCAGTGTTCGTGGCGATCGGGGCGCACTTCGCCTCCCCGGACAAGGTCGGACGGCTCACGGCGCTCGCGGTCGTCGTGAGCGTGGCCGGAGGCGTCGTCATCGCGGCGGGCGACTGGGCGGAGGGCGAGCGCCACCTGCTGGGCGACGCGCTGGCGCTCGGCGGGGCGGTGGTGGTCGCGGGCTACCTGCTCGTGGGGCGCCGCGCGCGTGGACGCATCCCCACCCTGCCCTACATCACCATCGTCTACGCTGTCGCGGCGGTCGTGCTGCTGGCAGCAGCGGTGGGGAGCGGCGCGCCGATGCTCGGCCTCCCCGCTGAGTCGTACTTCTGGATGGCGATGGCGGCGCTCCTCCCGCAGGCGGTGGGGCACTCGCTGCTCAACTGGGCGCTGGGTTACCTGCCCGCCGTGAACGTCACGCTCATGGTACGCGCCGAGCCTGTGCTGGCGACGCTGATGGCGATCCCGGTGCTGGGGGAGGTCCCGCCATGGACGGTGCTGCCCGGCGGGGCGCTGCTGCTGCTGGGCGTCTACATCGCCGTGCGCAGCGGAGAGGCGCGGCGCACCAACGTATAATCGGCGCGCGATGCTGGCCGAACTCACCGTCCGCAATCTTGCCGTGATCGAGGAGACGCGCCTCGTATTCAGGCCGGGGCTGAACGTCATCACCGGCGAGACGGGAGCGGGCAAGTCGCTGCTGGTGGATGCGCTGGCATTCGTGCTCGGCGGCGCGACGGACCGGGGGATGATGCGGCGCGGCGCGGACTCGACGAGCGTCGAAGCGGTCTTCGACGCGAGCGAGCCGCACGTGCACGAGGCGCTCGCGGAGCTCGGGGTGGAGGTGGACGAGGAGGACGGGGCCGCCGTGCTGTTTCGCGAGGTGCACAAGGAAGGGCGCACGGTCTCCCGTCTGAACGGTCGCGCCGTGCCCGTGAGCACGCTGCGCGCGGTCGGCGGGGCCTTGGTGGACATCCACGGCCAGGGCTCGCACCTCTCGCTGCTCGACCCGCGCTTCCAGATGCGCGTGCTCGACGACTTCGGCGTCCTCGGCAAGCAGCGCAACGCTGTCGAAGGTGCGATCGCGGAGACGCGCCGCCTGCAGGGTGAACTCGACGGCGCAGACGCTGCGATACGGGATGCGGAGCAGCGGCGTGATCTGCTGGCGTTCCAGGTGGACGAGATCGAGGCTGCCGCGCCATTGGACGGCGAGGAGGAGGCGCTGCTCCGCGAGCGGAACGTGCTGGAGCACACCGAGAGCGTGCGCGACGCCTGCGCCGCCGCGTACCAGGCGTTGAGCGAGGACGACCGCAACGCGGCGGACCTCGCGGCGGAGGCGCTCGACCACCTGCGCCGCGCTCCGGGCGCCGCAGAGGCGCTGGCAGCGCAGATCGATGCGCTCGAGTCCGCGCTCGCGCAGCTTGGCGACGTTGCACGCGAGGTACGACGCCTCGCGGAGAGCGTCGAGTCCGACCCGGCGCGGCTGGCGGAGATCGAGGAGCGCGTCGAACTCCTGCGGCGCCTCAAGCGCAAGTACGGCGGCTCCGAGTCCGCGGTGCTCGCGTTCGCGGAGGACGCCCGCGCGCAGCTGGAGCGCATCGAAACAGCCGGCGAGCGCCGCCAGGAGTTGGAGCGCGCGCTGGACGAGGCATCAAGGCATGCGGGGGCGCTCGCGTACGAGTTGTCGGAGGCGCGGCAACGGGCTGCGGCGGCGCTGAGCGAAGCGGTCGCCGCCGAGTTGCGCGAGGTCGGGTTGGAGCGCGCGTCGTTCGAGATCGCGGTCGAGCGGGACGAGGCGGACGACGGCCTGCCCGCCCGGGATGGCCGGCGCTACGCCTTCTCGCCGAGCGGGATAGACCGCGTCACGTTCACGGCCCGGACGAACCCCGGTGAGGAGTCTCGCCCGCTGGGGAAGGTGGCGTCGGGCGGCGAGACGTCGCGGATGATGCTGGCGCTCAACAGCGCGCTGCAGACGGAGTCGGGCGCTCCGTCGCTCGTGTTCGACGAGATAGACGCGGGCATCGGCAGCCGCGCCGGAGACGTGGTGGGGAGGAAGCTGTGGACGGTCGGCAGGCGGGCGCAGGTGCTCTGCGTCACCCACCTCCCGCAGATCGCCGCATGGGCGGACACGCACTTCCGCGTCGGGAAGGCGGTGGAGGACGGCCGGACGTACTCCGGCGCTGAGCCGCTCAGCGACCAGGGCCGCGCCGAAGAGCTCGCGGGGATGCTGGGTGCGGGAGCGACCGTCGCCCAGGCCGCCCGCGAGATGCTGGACCGCGCCGCCCAGGGGAAGCAGGCAGGGTAGTTGCCCCTTGTCATGTTGAGCGGAGCCGCAGGCGCAGTCCCGCGCTTCAGTGCGCAACATCCTCTCGGGGAGAACGTTGGTGAACGGCGCGTCGTGTCCCGAGAGATTCCTCGGCTCCGCTCGGAATGACACCTCCGCGCTGCCGCGTCGCCTGTCGGTCATTCTGGATTCCAGCCTGCGCTGGAATGACGCGCCGCCCTCCGCCTCGCTCAGCAGCCGCACCCGCGGTGGCCGAGGTCGGGTGGGAGACCTGCCCCGGTCCCCGCAGCCTCGGCCTGGGCGTCGCCCTCGACGGCAGCGTTCATGGCGGCGATGGCGACCTCGATCTGGCCGTCGTCCGGGGGGCGGGTCGTCATCGACTGAAGGGCGAGGCTGGGGAGAGTGCTCGCACGGACGAGCGCGTTGCCGGCGTGCGCGGCGTTCATGCGTATCACCTCGTAGGAGACGCCCGCTATCACCGGGATGAGGACGATGCGGGAGGCGATGCGGATGGGCAGGTCCGGCGTGCCGAGGAACGCGAATACGATGATGGAGACGATCATCACGGTGAGCAGGAAGGCGGTGCCGCAGCGCGGGTGCGCCGCCGGGAAGAGCCGCACGTTCTCGTTCTCCAGCGGGAGTCTCGCCTCCTGCGCGTGGACGGTCATGTGCTCCGCCGCGTGGTAGCCGAACACCCGGCGGATGCTCGGCATGAGACCGATGACCGTCAGGTAGGCGAAGAAGACGGCGAGGCGCAGGACGCCCTCCGCCGTGTTGCTCAGGATGGAGTTGTCGGTGAAGCGGTCGACGTAGCCGTGGGTGATGAGCAGCGGCAGGATGAAGAAGAGGCCGATGCCGAGCACGAGGGAGGTCGCGAGCGTGAGCGCCATCGCGAGGGGCGGGATGGGCTCCTCGTCGTCCTCGGTCTCACCGGAGGAGACTTGCGCGGACCAGGTCAGCGCGCGCATGCCGACGATGAGCGATTCGGAGAGGACGAGCGTGCCGCGAATGAACGGGATGCGGCGGAAGCGGTTGACGCTCCAGGTCGGAATGGGGTGGGTGATGGTCTTGATGACGCCGGTGGGGTGCCGCGCGGCCACGGAGTAGACGTGCCGCCCGCGGATCATCACGCCCTCGATGACCGCCTGACCTCCGTAGAGCGAATACTGTTGCGCCTGCGCCATGCCCTCACCCCGCCTTCATCCTGACCTTCTCCCGGCAGGGAGAGAGGATAGCGCGGAGGAGAGGGGAAAGCGCATGGGGTCCTACTGGAGGTTGAAGCGCCTCTTCAGACGCTCCACGCGGCCTTCCGTGTCGACGATGCGCTGCTCACCGGTGAAGAAGGGATGGCAAGAGCTGCATATCTCGACCTTGATCGCGGGTTTCGTCGCGCCGATGGTGAAGGTGTTCCCGCAGGAGCAGGTCACGACGGCCTCGGGGTAGTAGTCCGGGTGTATCTCAGTCTTCATCGTTCGCGTGTGCTCCCGCTACGCCGGCGACACGTTGGCTCGCTTGCGCAGCTTGTTGGCGTGGTCGAACATCACCTGCCCGTCCACGAGAGCGTAGAGGGTGAAGTCCCGCCCCATGCCGACGTTGACGCCGGGGTGGATCTTCGTGCCGCGCTGGCGCGCGATGATGGTCCCGGCGCGGACGCTCTCGCCCGCGAACCGCTTGACGCCGAGCCGCTGGCCGTGGCTGTCCCGGCCGTTCCGGCTGCTTCCGCCCGCTTTCTTGTGCGCCACGAGTGAGCCTCCTATCCGGCGACGATCTGCTTGATGGAGAGTTGGGTAACCGGTTGGCGGTGTCCGCTCTTGACGTGGTAGCGGACCTTGGGCTTGTACTTGAGAATGGTGAGCTTGTCCGCCCTGCCCTGGCGCGCAACCTCCGCGACGACCTTCGCGCCGTCCACGCGGGGCTGCCCGACGGTTACCTTCGCGTCCTTCGAGACGAGCAGCACGTTGTCGAGCTCGACGGAGTCGCCCTCCTCGCCGGGGAGTTTCTCCACGGTGATGGAGTCGCCCTCCTGCACGCGGTACTGCTTCCCGCCTGTTTCTATGATGGCGTAGTTCATGACAACCAAGAGATTCTAAGCGATGGCGGCGCGAGTGGGCAAGTGGAGGATGACGCATGCCTCGCGAACACCCTCACCCGCCGCGGCAAGCGCGTCGACCTCTCCCCGAGGGAGAGGTGAGGCAGACCACCCCGAGAGGTTTCTCGACTCCGCTGCGCTCCGCTCGAAATGACAATCCTTCTCTACACCCGCTGGTATACTCGCGGAGATACGCAGGAGGGGGCTGGAGACAGGATGAGCGTGGTGCAAATCGTAGGGGCGCGGCCGGGCGCAGGGGCCACGACGGTCGCGTGCGGGCTGGCGTCGCTGCTGCGGTCGCAGGGGAAGCGCGTGACGCTCGTAAAGCCGCTCTCGGCGGCGGGCGACGCGGACACCGCGTTCCTCGCCTCACTGGGCGGCTCAGCGGAGACGGTGGCCGTTGAGAGGGGGGCGTTGCCGGCGCAGGTAGCGGAGGCGGCGAAGATCGTGCAGAGCGCGGCAGCGGGGGCCGACGTGGTCGTGGTGGAGGGGCCGAGCCTCGGAGAAGACGGAGGAGCTGAACTGGCGCGGAGCACGGGCGCGGCGGTGGTCGGAGTGCTGGAGTACGAGCGTACGCTCGGCGCGGCGGCAGCCGGTCCGTGGCGCGACGCGTTCGGCGAGTCGCTCGCGGGGTGCGTGGTGAACAAGCGCACCCGCTACGCGGAGCACGACGCCTCAGCACGGTTGGCGACGGAACTGGAAGACGCGGGGCTGCCGGTGCTCGGCGTGCTGCCGGAGGAGCGCCTGTTGCTCGCGCCGACGGTGCAGCAGGCGGCCGAGCACCTGGGCGGCACGTACTTCGCGGGCGAGGACGGCGGCGGCGAACTCATCGAGCACTTCCTCATCGGCGGGCTCATCACGGAGTGGGGCGGCAACTACTTCGGACGTCTGCCGAACCAGGCGGTCGTCGTGCGCGGAGGCCGGATCGACATCCAGATGAGCGCGCTGAACTTCCCGCTGAACGCGCTCTTCCTGACGGGGTGCGAAACCCCGTCGCAGTACGTGTACCAGCGTGCGGACGATCTGGACGTACCGCTCATCGCGGTGGGCTCGAACACGCACGACACCGCGGCGGCGCTGGAGTCGTTGAGCGCCACGGTGAGCGTTCACCATGCGGCGAAGGCGGAGCGAGCCGGAGCGATGGCGCAGGAGTGCGTCGACGCGTCGGCGCTGAGCGCGGCGCTCGGAGGCTGACCCGTGGCGCTCATCGGCGTAACGACGTCCAACGGCAGTATGGCAAAGAACTACGTGGCATCGCTCGAGTCCCGCGGGGCACAGGCGCGGGTGCTGACGCCGGAGCGGTTCACCTCGATCGAGGAGGCGATGGACGGCGTTTCCGGCCTGCTGCTGACCGGCGGCGGCGACGTCGACCCGGCGCTGTACGGCGAAGCGCTCGACGGGTCGATGGGCATCGAACCAGAGCGCGACGAGATGGAGATGGCGTTGTTCCGCTACGCGATAGAGGAAGACATGCCCACGCTGGGGATATGCCGGGGCATGCAGCTAATCAACGTGGCGATGGGCGGCAGGCTTATCCAGGACCTGCCGGGACACACGCTGCCGGAGTTCCAGTCGGCGGTGCACCAGGTGTACGTGTCGCCGGGGAGCCGGTTCGGGGCCATCATCGGCGCGGGGGCGATCTACCGCACGAACAGCCGTCACCACCAGGGGCTGAAGGAGGCGCAGCGCGCGCCGTGCCTGATGGCGTCGGCCTACCACCCGGAGGACGGCATCGTGGAAGCGCTGGAGAGCCCGGAGCACCCGTGGCTGATGGCGGTGCAGTGCCACCCGGAGCGCGAGGACGAGGTGCCGAAGAGCTTCGGCAAGTTGTTCGAGTGGCTCGCCGGATGGGCTGAGCGGTACGAAGCAGGAGACATGCCGAGATGAGGAGACGCAACCAGCAGCCGCAGCAGCAGGTGGACGCGTCCGGCGAGTGCCGGCACCTGTACCTGACCGGCGAGGCGAAGTGCGTGCACTGCGGGATGCAGTTCCGGCTCGCGTGGGCGTCGGAGCGGAGCGACCTCATCAAGCCGACGACGCGCAACCTCATCTTCGCGATCGTCGCCGTCATCCTGCTCGTGCCCGCGCAGGCGTTCCCGATAGGCGGGTCGTCGATACTGGCGTCGGTGTTCCTCGTGATCGCGGTGCTCTTCTTCACGCGGACGCTCCTGGGCGGGTACGAGCTGTACGCGCGGCACGGGTTCGTTCCGGGCAGGCTGGGTCCCATCGCGAGGCGGCATCCCATGAACCCGCTGCCGCCCAAGCCGTACGTGACAGCGCTGGGGCGCGTCCGCTTCCCGATCGACCTGTCGACGTACCGGCTGTTCGAGGAGGGCGACACGCTGCTGATCGAGCATCTGCGGTGGTCGCGGCTGCCGGTGGCTATCTACAAGGGTTACCCGGGAGGATAGGCGCCGAAACGAGTGTCACGGGGTTGTTGGGGATTGCGGGCGCGTTTGCTATAATGTCAGGGACTATTTCGGCACATCTGGGAGACGGAAGTCCCCCCGCCCACCACATGTTGTGGTAGTTCGGCGGCCACTCCCCCATAGCGCGAAAGGAGCCGCATGGTAACGGGGAACCGCGACAACGTCAGACCCGTACGCATAGAAGAGGAGATGCGCAGCGCGTACCTGGACTACGCGATGAGCGTCATCGTTGCGCGCGCGCTGCCGGACGTTCGCGACGGGCTGAAGCCCGTGCACCGGCGCATCCTCTACGCGATGCAGGGCATGGGGCTCCGCCCCGGCTCCTCCTACAAGAAGAGCGCCGCCGTCGTCGGAGAAGTGCTTGGCAAGTACCACCCGCACGGCGACTCGCCGGTCTACGACGCCCTCGTCCGCATGGCGCAGGCCTTCTCGATGCGGCACACGCTCGTCGACGGCCAGGGCAACTTCGGCTCGGTCGACGACGACCCGCCCGCGGCGATGCGGTACACCGAGGCGCGGCTCGCGCCTATCTCCGAGCAGCTGCTGCAGGACATCGACCGCGACACCATCGACTTCGTGGACAACTACGACGGCTCCCAGCGCGAGCCGACCGTGCTCCCTGCCCGCGTGCCGAACCTGCTGGTCAACGGCGCGTCCGGCATCGCGGTGGGCATGGCGACGAACATCCCGCCGCACAACCTGCGCGAGGTGTGCGACGCACTCGACCACCTCGTGGACAACCCCGAGGCGACGCCCGAAGAGCTGATGCAGTTCGTACAGGGGCCGGACTTCCCGACCGCGGCGACGATCATGGGGCGGGAGGGCATCCAGCAGGCCTACCAGACCGGGCACGGGCGCATCATGGTCCGCGCCAAGGCCACCGTGGAAGACATGGAGAAGGGCGCACGCCAGCGCATCGTGGTCACGGAACTGCCGTATCAGGTCAACAAGGCGGCGCTCGTCGAGAAGATCGCCACGCTCACCAAGGAGAAGAAGATCGACGGCATCTCCGAGGTGCGGGACGAGTCCGACCGCGAAGGGATGCGCATGGTGGTCGAGCTCCAGCGCAACGCCGCAGCGAGCGTCGTGCTGAACAACCTCTACCAGCACACGCCCATGCAGAACGCGTTCCACGTGAACATGGTCGCACTGGTGGACGGCCAGCCGCGCGTGCTGAACCTCCGCTCCGCGCTGAACCGCTTCCTGGACTTCCGCAAGGAGGTCATCCGCCGCAGGGCCGAGTACGACCTCAACCGCGCCCGCGAACGCGCGCACATCCTGGAAGGTCTGCGGGTCGCGCTGGAGAACCTCGACGAGGTGATAGCTCTCATCCGCGCGTCCGCCGACGCCGAAGCGGCGCGCAACGGCCTGATGCAGCAGTTCGGTCTGACGGAGGCCCAGTCACAGGCGATCCTGGAGATGCAGTTGCGGCGCCTGGCGGCGCTGGAACGCGAGCGCATCGAGAACGAGTACCAGGAGTTGATGAAGCGCATCGACGAGCTGCAGGCCTTGCTCTCCGACCCGGCCAAGGTGCTGGCGGTCGTCAAGGCAGAGACAGCCGAGCTGCGCAAGACGTTCGGCAACGCCCGCCGCACCGAGATTTCGGACGAGGAGGCGCGCGACCAGTCGCAGGAAGAGCTCACGCCTCACGCGGACGTGGTTTTCACGCTGAGCGACCGCGGCTACATCAAGCGTCTGCCCATCTCGCTCTACCGCCTGCAGAAGCGCGGCGGTAAGGGCGTGCGGGGCCAGGAGCGCCGCGAAGGCGACGCCGTGCAGCAGTTGGTGGTCGCGGACACGCACGACTACCTGCTCTTCTTCACGGACAAAGGGCGCGTCTACCGCAAGCGCGTCTTCGAGGTGGGCGAGGACTCGTCGCGCCAGACGCGCGGCACGCCCATCCAGAACCTGATCGAGGCCATCAACCCGAACGAGGAGACCGTCACCGCCGTCGTGGCCATATCGGACCCGCTGGCGGACCAGTTCATCTTCATGGCCACTCGCAAGGGCAAGGTCAAGAAGATGCACCTGGACAAGTTCCAGAACATCCGCCGCGTGGGGCTGGCGGCGTTCGACCTCGAGAAAGACGACAGCCTGTTGACGGCCCGTCTCGCGGAGGAGGGCATGAACGCGGTGCTCATCTCCCGCAAGGGCAAGGGCGTGCAGTTCAGCCTGGAAGCGGTGACCGAGCGGCAGGGACGGAGCACGGGCGGGGTGGGCGGCATGCGCCTGCTGGACGACGACGAGGTGGTGTCGATGGAGGTCGTCACTCCGGACGCACGACTACTCATCGTGAGCGAACTCGGCTACGGGAAGCGCACGGCGGTGGAGACGTTCCGGACCACCGGACGGAACACGCAGGGCGTCATCGCTATGAAGATCACGGAGAAGACGGGCCCCATCGCAGGG
This sequence comes from Dehalococcoidia bacterium, assembly GCA_965116305.1. GTDB lineage: Bacteria > Chloroflexota > Dehalococcoidia > Lucifugimonadales > Australimonadaceae > Bin16. Next base: position 2,281,950 of record OZ220673.1, read on the forward strand.
GCGGTGGTGACCGGCTCCGACGACGAGGAGATCATGGTGGGCTCCCGCAACGCGATGATCTACCGGACGTCGCTCGCGGAGATACGGACGCTCGGGCGCAACACGCAGGGCGTGAAGATCATGACCAAGCTGGCCGATGACGACGTGGTCATCTCCATGAGCGCGTTCCGCGAGCGCACGTGGGAGGACTTCGAGAAGCTGCCTCCGGTCCAGCCGAAGAAGCCGCGCCCGGAGTCCAGGAACGGGCACGCGTCAGCCGTGGCGCTCGACGATGCCGCCCCCGAGGCGGACGCGGACGCTCCCGCCGGCGACGAAGCCGAGGATGCGGTCGACGACAGCGCTCCCGAGACCGAGGACGCGCTCGAAGCCGGGGACGAGGACGACGAGAGCGACGAGGCGCCCAGCGGCGCAGCGCCGGTTGCCGAAGCCCCCGAAGACGGTCCCGACCCGTCGGCGAACGTGACCGAAGGCACGACCCTGTCCATGTGGCACATCATGGACGCGCCGCTCTTCCCTGAGGCGGACGAAGAGGAGGATGGGGCGTAGCCCCATTCTACGAACGGGGCGGAGAGAGACACAAATGACCGATGGCGCAAGTGCCCTTGACGGACAGGGAGACGAATCGAGGCGTGAGGAAGAGGGGAAGGTAGAATTCGATTTTGCGAAGCACCGACGCGACGCAGTCGAGGGATACCTCCGCGTTCGTCCTCAGTATGAGGCCTTTGCCAGAGCAGTTAGAGAGATTCTCGTCCAGGCGTTGAATGCAGCAAACATCACGGTGAACTCGATAGAGGCTCGGGCAAAGGACCCCGAGAGTTTCGGTATGAAATCTGAGAGACCGGCTGAGGATAACCCCGAAGCGCCGAAGTACCCAAGCCCATTGGAAGATATTACCGATCTCGCTGGCGTGCGAATCATTACCTTTTTCCCTCGCACTGTTGCAAGTGTTGGCGAGTGCATCCATCGGGAATTCGATGTAATTGAGCATTTGGACCATAGCAGAGCGCGCCTCAACGAAGAGCGATTTGGCTATCAGAGCGACCACTATCTGGTAAACCTGACTTCCCAGCGGATTTCGCTCCCCGAGTACAAACCACACAGTGGGCTAGTTGCTGAGATTCAGGTTCGCACAATACTCCAACACGCCTGGGCAGAAATCGAACATGACATCCAATACAAGTCTTCCATCACGACACCAAACACCATCCGACGACGGTTTATGGCTCTTGCTGGCGTACTCGAAATAGCAGACAGGGAGTTCCAAGCAATTCAGGACGAGGATAAACACCTGACGGAACAAGCTAGGACTTCGGTCAAGAGGGAATGCTTGACCATATAGAGATAACTGCTGATGCCTTGCGGTCGTATCTCGACAAGAAAGTCGGGCCAGACGGACGTATGACGGATTTCTCCTACGAGTATATGGCTCGAGTTCTGCATAAGCTGGGCTTCACTTCCATCGATCAGGTCGATGCCTGCATCGGAGGTTACAATGACGACCTGTTGAGTCGAATCCACTGGGGGTGGCGACAGGGATCCCTTTCGCGATTCGAAGACATGCTACTCGCTGGTATGGGGCCCGTTTTTGTCGAGCGTCGAGCCGACAATGATAGGTGGAGAGATTTCCTCAGGAGCGCTCTTTCGAGGTTCCAGCAGCACGGAGTCTCCATCGGCAACTACGATCCCCTAGTAGGAATACGGGGTGAATCTGCCGAGTGACCTCCCCCATCCCATCTCTGTACGGCAGCAGCAGACCGTCTCGATGTGGCACGCCATGCAAGCGCCGCTCTTCCCGGAGGCGGACGAAGAGAAAGACGAGAACGGGGCGGTAGCCCACGCCCCGCCGCTGCGCGGCGCCGGGGCCGATGCCTGCATGGCAGGGTTCTATGCGAACGCGAGAACCCTGGCCGGGTTGTCGACGGTTATCTCTCGAATGAGATCTTCCGAGAACCCTTTGCGCAGCATCTTGGGGACGATGTTCTCGAGAATGTGGCCGTAGCCGTGCCCGCCGTACCGCACGAGCCGGTGTTTCGTGCAGATGTCATGGCCGACGACGACCTTGTGGGAATAGCCGGCGTCGGCGATACGTTTTATGAAACCCAGCCTCTGAGCGTCGCTGGGCATATCGATCTCGGCAAGGGGATAGTACGACCCCTCATTGCCGAACAGGTCCCATTCAAGGTAACAGCCTGACGAGGCGATACTCAGAAGCGCGCCGAATTCGAACACGGTGCGGTCCAGGTGTCCCATGATCACCCGGGACAGGTCTGCGCCGCTGTTCGCCAGTACCTCTAGGATCTCCGAAGGCGCATCCGGGTGTCGTCCCGGATGGATCGATATCGGCGCGCCCGTTTCACGCTGGGCAAGCGCCGCCGCCGATAGCGACTTGCGCTCGTTCGGGGCCAAAGGCCACGTGCAGCCGATCTCCCCGATCATGCCCGCCTTTATGCCGCTGTCTTCAACGCCTTCAACGACGTCGACGATGATCTCCCGCGCGAGGTCCTCCTCGGTACGCTCGTCCATGTCCTCCGGATGGACGGCTGCCACGTAATGGCCAGAACCCATAACGACGTGGACGCCCGCCCCCCGAGATATCTGAGCCAGCGCATGCGGGTTGCGCCCGATGCCCCTCGAGGTTGCGTCCACCATCGCACCGCCGCCGAATTCACTGAACTTCTTGACCTCTCCTATCGTCTCATCGAGGTCCATCAGTTGCAGGTTGAAGCGATTGCTGTAGTAGTTGCGGCGTATCCACCCGAGGTTCTCCAGCGCTATGCACGCATCCGCCAGCTCCGGGCGTGGCGAGTCCTGGGCGGGGCGGTACATGAATGAGAAGTCTATGTAGAGGTGCTCATGGGTCGTGGTAGGGCCCAGTTCCGACGGAGGCACAACGCCCAACACTGTCTGGACCAGACCCTGATTCTGGCTTGATGGCATCGCCATGCTCCCTGCCATATGCTGGTGCGCGAGTGTAGCAGTACCCGTTCAGGAGAGTACAACCGGCGCGCGCTACGTCCGAGGACAGGGCATGCAGTGGCAAGGTCCCTGACGGCGCCCATCGCTGCAGGGACACTGAGGAACCAGAAAGGGAGGTCTCAGGATGAGGTTCGCAGCGTTCACCACCGTGGCAGGATCTGCCGGGGAAGCCACCAACGCAGAGGAGATGATCAACAATCTCAGACAGCAGACCATCCTGGCCGAGGAGCTCGGCTTCGAAGCCATGTGGCTGGGGGAACACCACTTCGGGCCCTATGGTGTGGGCGATCTCCCGAACCCGATCCTGCTCGGGGCAGACCTCGCGGCGCGAACGTCCAGGATCCGGATAGGGCAGATGGCGAATATCGCTCCGCACTGGCATCCCATACGGCTTGCCGAAGACATCGCGATACTGGACAACATGTCCGGGGGGCGCGTGGAAGTTGGCTTCGGCAGGGGGATCTGGCCATATGAAGGTCCGCAGTTCCACCCCAACGCCGACCCCCGCAAGGACAGCGAAAACAGGGAGCTGTTCCAAGAGACGGTGGAGATAGTGCGGGAAGTATGGGCCAATGAGTACTTCTCGTACCACGGGACCAACTACAGCTTCCCTGCCGAGGACACCGTGTTCTCCCATCCACGGTATCCGTCGAATCCCGCCTGGCAGGATGGAGACAAGGTAACCAAGCTCAGGGTGACGCCGAAACCCCATCAGAAACCGCACCCCCCACTGTGGATGACCGTCTCCACCGACCGCTCGGTATCAACCGCGGCCGAGCTTGGCCTGAAGGCATGCTACTGGCAGCCCCCTGCTCTCAGGATCAAGCAACGGATGGAACTCTACGCACAGGTCAGGACGGAACGGGACGGGAGACCCTTCAGCCTGGGAGAAGACCAGGCGGTCATGCGCTCCACGTATGTCGCCTCTTCCATGGAGGAAGCGCGCCGTGATGCCGAAGAAGGCATCATGTCCTCGTTCATCTTCAACGATCCCTTTCGCGGGAGACAGGTCTTCACCAACCCGGACGAGGTCCTGGACCCCGGCGTGAACCTCGACTGGGACTTCCTGGAGCCACGCACCCTGCTCGTTGGCTCTCCGGAGAACGTGGTGGAGAGGATCCAGGAGCTGCAGGAGGTATGCCACTTGGACTATCTCCTCGTCGAGTTCACACACAGGGGAATCCCACTGAGGAAGACCCTGAAGAACCTGGAGACCTTTGCGACAAAGGTGATGCCGCGATTCGTCAGCGACGGCTGAGTCCTGGAGGCTCTCGTCCTCTCATGCGGCGCAAGGCGACCGAGGAGGATGGGGCGTAATCCCACGCCCTACCAACCCTCACCCTGACCCTCTTCCCTTTGTAGGGAGAGGGGACCAGGCATTGCCTGTATAATCGAGGGGCAGCCGGAGACGGCGCGCCTCGCTTCCATGTCAGACGTACTCACCATCCGCGTTCCCGCGACTACAGCGAACCTCGGGCCAGGCTTCGACTGCCTCGGCATGGCGCTGTCGCTCTGGAACACGATGCGCGTGGGGTGGGCCGACAAGCCAGCGCTCAGCCTGCACGGGCTGGGCGCGGAGCACCTGCGGCGCGATCCCGGCAACCTGATGTACCGCTCCGCCGAGCGCGTGCTGATAGAGACAGGGAACGGCGGGCGCAGCCTCTCGATAGAGGCGTGGCAGGAGATACCGCTCAGCAGGGGGCTCGGCAGCAGCTCGGCAGCCATCGTGGGCGGCATCTACGCCGCGAACGCGCTGCTCGGCTACCCGCTCTCGCCGCACCGTCTGCTGGAGTTGGCGACGGAGATCGAGGGGCACCCGGACAACGTCGCGCCTGCGCTCATGGGCGGCATGAGCATCGTCGTCGCGGACGGCACGACGGTGCACGCGGCGCCTGTCCCGGTACCGAAGGACCTGCAGTGCGTCGTCTACATCCCGGACAAGCCGATGGCGACGCACGAGGCGCGGAGCGTGCTGGGGCCCGAGGTGCCGCGCGCGGACGCCATCTTCAACGCGGGGCGCACCGCCCTGCTCGTGGCGAGCCTCACGCTGGACCGCCCGGAGTACCTGCGCCTCGCGACGCAGGACAGGCTGCACCAGCCGCAGCGCCAGCAGGTATACCGCCAGATGAAGGTCATCTTCGACCACGCGCTGGCGGCGGGCGCGCGGGGCGTCTTCCTCTCCGGCGCGGGGTCGTCAGTGGTCGCGTTCACCAAGCAGGGCGAGAACCGGGCGTTCACCATCGGCTACGAGATGGCGGACGCGGGCGACAAGTCCGGCCTCACCGGCACCTTCCAGGTGCTGAAGCCCGCGCGGGGCGGCGCGGAAGTGATACCGCACCCCAAGGGACTCGAGTAGATGGCCGTCCTCGTGCAGAAGTACGGCGGAACGTCCGTCGGCGACGCGGAGAAGATCCGCCACGTTGCAGAGCGCATCGCGGCGGCGCATCGTGCGGGGAACAGCATCGCGGTTGTGGTCTCTGCGATGGGGGACACGACCGACCGGCTCATCGAACTCGCGGAGTCAATCAGCGCCGCGCCCGATCCGCGCGAGCTGGACGTGCTGCTCTCCACCGGAGAGCTGGTCTCCTGCACGCTCGTCACGATGGCGCTCCGGGAGATCGGCGAAGAGGCCGTCAGCATGAGCGGGGCGCAGGCGGGCATCCGCACGGACACCGCGCACGGGAGCGCCTCCATCGTGGAGTTCGACGCCGAGCGCGTGCAGCAGGCGCTGGACGCCGGGCGCATCGTCATCGTTGCGGGGTTCCAGGGCGTCACGCACGAGATGGACGTGACCACGCTGGGGCGCGGCGGGTCGGACACGACGGCGGTCGCGCTGGCAGCGGCGCTCGGGGCCGAGCGGTGCGAGGTCTACACGGACGTGGACGGCATCTACACCGCCGACCCCCGTATCGTGCCGAACGCCCGCAAGCTGTCGGAGATCGGCTACGAGGAGATGCTGGAACTGGCGAGCTACGGCGCGAAGATGCACCCGCGCTCGATAGAGCTGGCGGCATGGTACAACACGCCCGTGCTGGTCGCGTCGAGTGCGCGGGACGTGCCGGGCACGCTGATCCATGAGGTTGCGCCGGAAGGAGAAGGGATGGAAGTCGCCAACAAAGTGCGGGGAGTGACCTACGAGCGCGGGGTGGCGCGCATCACGCTGCGCGCCGTGCCGGACCGCCCTGGCATCGCCGCCGCGGTGTTCGAGCCGCTGGCGGAGTCCAACATCAGCGTGGATACCATCGTCCAGAACGCGAGCGCCGAGCGGCTCACCGACCTCTCCTTCACCGTCGACCGGAGCGACCTGCGCGCGGCGCTCCAGGTGACGGAGGGCGTCGCCGGGACGATCGGCGCGGGCGAGTGCGTCTCGCACGACAACCTGGGACAGGTGAGCATCGTCGGCACCGGCATGCAGAACGCGCCGGGCGTCGCCGCAGTCATGTTCTCGGCGCTCGCGGAGGCGGGCGTCAATATCGAGATGATCACCACGTCGCAGATACGCATCACGTGCGTCGTGGACGAGGCACAGGTGAATGACGCCGTGCGCACACTGCACGACGCGTTCGAACTGGGTGAGGGGTAGGTACGAGGCGGCGGCCTAGGCCGAGAGCATCCGCTTGTTCTGCATGGTGCGGAGGCAGCGGGTGCAGACGTTCATCCGCTTGGTCTTGCCGCCGATGGTCAGCATGGCGCGCTGGATGTTGGGGAAGAACCAGCGGTTCGTGTGCCGGTTCGAGTGGCTGACGTTCTTGCCCGCCCGGCGGCGGGCTCCGCATAGTTCACAGCTGGCCATGACGCTCTCTGTCGCCGGAATGCCCGGCGGGGTTAGAATGCGCGCACCCTCAACGAGGCGCAGACGCATAGTGTAGCACGCTCTCGCGCCGCTGGCGAACCCATGAACGAACAGACCTCTCCCGCGTTCGACGCGCAGGACTTCCGACAGCTCGTCCTCGCCGGCGCAGGCTGCCTCGAAGCCAACGCCGACGCCATCAACGCGCTCAACGTCTTCCCGGTGCCGGACGGCGACACCGGCATCAACATGCTACTGACGCTGCGCGCGGCGACCTCCGCAGAAGTGCCGGACGCCGCGTCGGCCACCGTAGGCTCGATGAGCAGCGCGATCGCGCGCGGGGCGCTGCTCGGGGCTCGCGGCAACAGCGGCGTCATCTTCTCCCAGTTCATGAAGGGGCTCGCCGGCGGGCTGGCGGAGTGCGAACGCGCGGACGGTGCAGCGTTCGCGACGGCGCTGCAGGCCGCCGCCGACGCGGGCTACCAGGCGGTCGGCAACCCGGTCGAGGGCACGATGCTGAGCGTCATGCGGGCAGCGGCGGAGGCCGTCCACCCACCGGACGGAACACCGGATGCGCTGGAAGTGCTGCGCGCCGCCTACGAGGCCGCTGAGCGCGCGCTGGCGTACACGCCGGAGCAGCTGCCCGTGCTCAAGCAGGCGGGTGTCGTGGACGCAGGGGGCCAGGGCGTCGTTGCGTTCCTCGCAGGGATGGTGAACCTGGTGAGCGAGGAGCAGATCGTCCTGCGCATCACGGCGCCCGAGGGAGGACTGGAAAGCGCTGCCGCGAACGTGAGTCACGAGTTCCTGGAGCACACGGAAGAGGAGATGTACGGCTACTGCACGCAGTTCGTTGTGCAGGGCGAAGGGCTCGACCCGGACGCGGTGCGCGAGCGCGTTATGGCGATAGCGGCGTCGACGGTCGTGGTGGGCGACGACCGCATCGTGCGCGTCCACGCGCACGCGGAGGACCCGGGGCCGCTGCTGAGCATCGGGGCGGCACTCGGCGCGCTCGACCAGATCAACATCCAGAACATGGACCTGCAGCACCAGGAGTTCATGTCGCTCCACGGCTACGGCGAGGACGCGCCGGAGCAGGCCGAGGCCGTGGCGCTGGCGGTCATACCGGTCGCGCCGGGAGACGGCATCGCGCGCGTCTTCGTCAGCCTCGGCGCGGCGTCGACGGTGTCCGGCGGCCAGACGATGAACCCGAGCGCAGCGGACATCATCGCCGCGGTGCAGAAGACGAATGCCGCATTCACCATCGTGCTGCCGAACAACAAGAACATCGTGCTCGCGGCCGAGCAGGCGGCGGAGCTCTCCGACACGCCCATCGCCGTCGTCCCGTCGCGCAACGTCGCACAGGGCATGGCGGCGATGCTGGCGCTCAATCCCGACCTGACCGGTGCGGAGAACGCCGAGGCGATGCGGGGCGCGCTGGACAGCGTGCGGTCGGGCGAGATCACGACGGCTGTGCGCTCCACGACGATAGACGGCGTGGACGTCCAGGAGGGACAGGCGATAGCGATCCTCGACGGCGGGCTCGCCGCGGCTGCGGCGAGCCCGAACGAAGCGCTCGCCGCGATGCTGGACGCCGCCGAACTCGGCGAGGGGGCGCTGGTGACACTCTTCTACGGCGCGGGGCTGGCCGAGGAGACGGCGGAAGAAGCAGCGGCAGCCATCGGTGCGCGCCCGGGCGGCATCGAGGTGGAAGTACACGAAGGCGGGCAGCCGCACTATCATTACCTCGTCTCCATCGAGTAGAGACGAAGGGAGGTTGGCATGGCGGTAAAGGTCGTAACCGACAGCGCATCGGACATACCGGCGGAACTCGCCGAGGAGCTCGGTATCTCTGTCGTGCCCTGCACGGTCTTCTTCGGCGCTGACGCGTTCAAGGACGGCGTGGATATCACCAAGGAGGAGTTCTTCCACCGGCTGACCACGGGCAACATCATGCCCACGACGACGCAGCCGTCGGTGGGGGACTTCCTGGACGTCTACAAGCCGCTGGCAGAGGCGGGGCACGACATCGTGTCGGTGCACGTCTCCGGCAAGCTGAGCGGAACGGTCAACTCGGCGCGGCTCGCCGCCCAGGAACTGCCGGACGCCACGGTGGAAACCGTGGACACGGAACTGGCCTCGATGGGGGTCGCGCTCGCGGCGAAGGCCGCCGCAGACGCCGCCGCCGCAGGCGCAGACGCGGCAGGGGCAGCCGAGGCCGCCCGCAATGCGGCCGCCAGCACCGAGGTTTTCGTCGTGCCGGACACGCTGGAGTACCTGAAGCGCGGGGGCCGCATCGGCGGGGCGCAGGCGCTGCTGGGGTCGCTGCTCTCCATGAAGCCCGTGCTGAAGCTCGTGGACGGCGAGGTGCACCCGCATGAGAAGGTCCGCACCAAGACCAAAGCGGTGCAACGCATGCGCGATATCGCCGCGTCCGGAGGTCCGTACCGCGAGGCGGCGGTGATGCATTGGGTCACCGACGAGGAAGCCAACGCCATGGTTGAGCATCTCGCGCAGTTCACGGCGAGTCCGGTCGTCAGCGGCGCGATCGGGGCGTCCATCGGCGCGCACGCGGGCCCGGGCGTGATTGGCTTCGCGCTCGTGAAAGAGGGGTAACGGCGGGAACCTGCTTTCCGTACCAGCCCCCCTGTGGGCACAACAGAGGAGGCTCCATCTTCATGTCAACGCTCGAAACCAAGAGTGCGGTATTCGAGGGCATATACGACGTGCCAGAGGCGGCGCGCATACTCAAGGCCGCCCAGGAGTCATCTGTTCTCTACCCTGTCCCAGCAAGAAAACTCATCCGCTGGATACGGATGGGCGTGGCTGATTCCGAGCTGACGGACACCCCACGACGTGATTTGCTCCTGGCATTCGAAGACCTCGTTTCGTTGCGAATCGTTGCAGCGCTGCGCGCGGCAGGTGTTGGTTTCCCGCGCATCCACGCCGCAGAGCACAAGCTGCGTGAGGTGACGGGCCACCGACGCCCGTTCGCTACGGAATCGCTCTGGACAGATACGTCACACGTATTTGCCGATTTCCGCGGGATGCTCCTTGCGGCAAGCAAGGATGGCCAAATCGCGATGCAACTCATGGAGGAGTACCTGTTTCCTGTCCATGGCCTCACTTTCGAAGGCGGTGTCGTCTCCTCGTGGATGCCTGCCTGCTCTGTGGTCATGCGTCCGGACATCCAGTTCGGCGCACCCTGCGTAGAGGGGACCCGCATCCCAACGAGAGCATTGTGGAACTCCTGGCGCGGCGGGGACTCAGTGGAACTGCTGAGCACCAGCTACGGCGTGTCCGCTGAAGAAGTCGGGGCGGCAATCTCGTGGGAGGAGCGGTTCGCTGCCTGACCGTACTCTCATCCTCATCGACGAATCACTCAGCCCCTCGGTTGCCGATGCGCTGGGAGCCGTCGGATTCAATGCAACCAGCGTGAGAGCAGCTTGGGGGAGGCCCGGCGTACTGGATACTGAGATCATCCCATGGGTCGCCGAGCATGATGGCGTGTGGATACATGCAGATGACAGGGCACGGATGCAGCACGGGAAGCAGATGCTCACCTCAGGGATATCCACGCTTTGGGTGCATCGTCCGCGGGGAGGCATGTCAAGCGCAAGTCAGCTCCGCGCCATCATCTACGTTCTGGAAGAATACCTGGCCATCAAGAGCGAATCGCGCAGGCCGCTGCACTATCGGGTGGCCATTCACGGTGCAACGAATCGCCAGCGTGTGACGCTGACGCCCTACACGATCTCGTAGGTTTCTCACTCGCCCGAACCCTCGACCGCGGACTCGATGTGCGCGATATGCGCGGGGCCGTCCGGTTGCAGGGTTATGGCGACCAGGTCTACTCGCCACGAAGAACCGATCCGCCCGTGTTGAGCCAGGTACTGCTGTGCGGTTCTCACGAGCCGCGCCTGCTTGCGGGACGTCAGCGATTCCTCCGGCGTCCCATAGGCTGCGCTGCGCTTCGTGCGCACCTCGACGAACACCGTCTCCCCACCGTCGCGTGCAACCAGATCTATCTCGCCGAAGCGCGTGCGGTAGTTCCGCGTCTCGATGACGAGTCCGAGGGATTCCAGGTGCGCGGCGGCGATGCGTTCGCCCTGCGCGCCGAGTTTCGAGCGTGGGCTAGGCATCGGTGAACAGCGTCAATCTGAACGGGGAGAACGTGCGCCGGTGCACCGGCGACGGCCCCTTCTCCGCGACGGCGGCGAGGTGCCGGGCCGAGGCGTATCCCTTGTGCGCGCCGAGGCCGTAGCCGGGGTAGCGCCTGTCCAACCTCCGCATCAGTCTGTCGCGGTAGACCTTCGCGACGATGGAGGCTGCAGCGATGGCGGTGCAGAGCGCGTCGCCCTTCACGATGGCGGTGCACGGCTTGCGCTTCCAGTCGAGCGGGAACGCGTCCACGAGCACGTGATCGGGAGGTTCGTCGAGGCATTCGAGCGCCCGGCGCATCGCGATGCGGGAGGCGGGCGCTATGCCCTCGCTGTCGATCTCCTCGTTGCTCGCTTCACCGATGCCGATAGCAAGGGCGATGCGGCGCACGAGCCGGTCGGCGCGGCGTAACTCAGCAGGCTTGAGCGTCTTGCTGTCGCGCAGCAGCGGCAGGTCGTCGTGCTCGAACCCGGTCAGGTCGGGGAGGACGACAGCGCCGGCGACGACCGGCCCGGCGATGGGGCCGCGCCCGACCTCGTCCACGCCCGCGACGCGCACATAACCTTCCAGCAGGAGGCGGCGCTCCTCGTTCTGCGTAGGGATCGGGTGTCCGTTCGTCGTCCGGCCTCAGACGGCAGCCGGTGCTCCGGCCGGGCCGTTCTTCTCAACGATGGATGGCAGCCATGCTTCCGCCGGACCCTCTATAAAGCCTCCACCGAGCACGCGGTCGCCGTCGTAGAAGACGGCGGCCTGACCCGGCGTGATAGCCCGCTGCGGCTCGTCGAACCATAGCACCGCGTTGTCGCCGTCGTGGTGGAGGACGGCCGAGGCAGGGCGTCCGTTGTAGCGTATGCGGGCGGAGACCCGGCGCCTGTCAGTGGGACGCGTGCCCGCGACGTAGCGGACGCCGCCCACGCGCACGCCGTGCCGGAGCAGGTCGCAACTCCCACCAACGGTGATGCGCCGCGTCTCAGGGTCGACAGCGATAACGAAGACCTTCTCGCCCTCGGGCAGACCGAGAGCCGACGGCGGAACACCGACGCCGCGACGCTGGCCGACGGTGTAGAACTCGATGCCCGGGTGCTCACCGACGACGCGGCCTGCCGCGTCCACAACCTCGCCCGGCTCCGGCGCGGACTCCTTCCGCATGAAGCGCCGGTAGTCGCCGCTGGGGATGAAGCAGATCTCCTGACTGTCCGTCTTGTCGGCGAGATGGAACCCGGCCTCTCTCGCCAGCGTGCGGATCTCGTCCTTGGCGTAGCCGCCCACCGGCAGCAGCACACGCGCCAACTGCTCCTGGCCGAGTCCGAACAGCACGTAGGACTGGTCCTTCCACTCGTCCACGCCCTGCCGAAGCGTCCACTCGCTATTGGAGGCGTCGCGTTCGATGCGGGCGTAGTGGCCCGTGGCGACGTAGTCGGCGTCCATCATCGCGGCGCGCTTCATGAGGAAGTCGAACTTGATGCGGTCGTTGCAGGCGATACACGGGTGCGGCGTGCGCCCGCGCTCGTACTCGCTCACGAAGTAGGCGACGACGTGCTCACGGAACTCGCGCCGGGCGTCGACGACGTAGTGCGGCACGCCCAGCGCCTGGCAGACGCGGCGGGCGTCCTCGATGTCCTGGATGGAGCAGCAGCCCTGGTGGTCCGGGGATATGTCGTCCTCGTCCGCCGACCAGAGCCGCATCGTGACGCCGATGACGTCGTATCCCCGCCGGTGCAGCAGGTACGCGGCGACCGACGAGTCGACGCCGCCCGACATCGCGGCGATGACCCGCTTCCCACGTTCCGTTGCGCCCGGCGAACTCTCAGCCCACGGGCTTAACCGCTCATATCCGCTCATTCCGTGTTCATCCACCTCTGGTTCCGGCCCCTTCGTCAGATGGCCCAAACCGCTCAGAACCGCTCGTTCCCGCTCAATTCCCGCTCGAAACCGCCCATTTTCCGCTCTCTCCACTCCTGGCACTTCCGCGTTGGGAACACCGACGGCGCTGTGCCGCCGTACGGACAGCGTAGCGTAGGCGGGTGCAAGGGCGAAAGAGGCGGGAGTCAGGGATCTGACGGGGATGGGCAGGATACGAGGATGGGGGAGGGGGCGCTGTTGACACGTATATCGGCGTATGATATATCGACAGTCGCTATATCCAGTTAGGTACGTTGAACAAGAGACTCCTCCTTCTAAGGCAGGCACAGTGACAACGTCGTACCGAATGCCTTCGGACTTTCTTCCTTTACCGGCCTCCCAGCTGCACATCCTGCTCGCCCTGGCTACCGGGGAGAACCATGGGTACGCAATCATGAAGGAGATAGAGGCGTTCACGGGCGGAGCGGTCACCATGGGGCCGGGCACACTGTACGGCGCCATCAAGCAGATGTTGAAAGCAGGGTTAATCGAGGAGAGTTCCGAAAGGCCAGACCCCGATCTAGACGATCAGCGTCGACGCTACTACCGCCTTACAGACCTCGGTGGAAGCACTCTCGACGCCGAGGTGACCCGACTGGAGCAACTCGCCCGCACTGCCAGGACGAGGCGGGCGAATGTCGTCCAGAGGCGAGGGGTCCGACATGTTCTCTGAGGGCGTGTACCGGGTGCTCCTCGTGGTGTACCCGAGGGAATTCCGACACGAGTACGGAGAGCTGATGGTGCAGTTCTTCCGTGACAGGATGCGTTGCGACGGCAAAGGCCTGCGAAGGCTGGGCATATGGACGCAGTTGCTCTTCGACCTGGCGGTTTCTGCTGTCAGGGAACACGCAGGAGGGTTTGGCATGAGCAAGGACAGGCCCATCATAGAGACCGAGTCACTCACCAAGGTCTACGGGAGTATCGCCGCCGTGGACGGCCTCTCGATGTCCGTCCCACACGGCCACGCCTTCGCGCTGCTCGGTCCGAATGGTTCCGGCAAGACAACCACGATGGGGATGCTGCTCGGGTTGGTGCGGCCGACCTCCGGCACCTTCAGCCTCTTCGGCTCCAGCGGCGGACTCGAAGAGTCCCTGCGCCGGGTCGGCGCAATCATCGAGTATCCATCGTTCTACCCCTATCTCACCGGTCGAGAGAACCTTCTCTACTTCCAAGGCATCTTCGAACGGGGCGCGCCCGAAGAGATCGACGGCCTGCTCGACAAGGTTGGCCTCGCGGACAGCGGAGACAAGCGCTTCAGGACGTACTCACTCGGCATGAAGCAGCGCCTGGGACTTGCCTTTGCCCTTCTCGGCAGTCCCGAGGTGCTCTTCCTCGATGAACCTACGAATGGCATGGACCCTGCGGGCATGGCCGAAGTCCGTCACCTGATCCGCGAGCTCTGCGCGGATGGGAGAACGGTCCTCATGGCGAGTCACCTGCTCAACGAGGTCGAGCAGGTGTGCGACAGCGTCGCCATCATGTCCAAGGGAACGCTCATCGCCCAAGGAGAGGTCTCAGACATCCTCCAGTCCGGACATCAGATCCGGCTCAGGACCACGAACGACGAGAAGGCCGTAGCAGTCCTCTCCGAGCTGGACTGGATCGAGGGAGTGAGGATGGAGAGCGACGAGGTGGTGGTTTCCGCCCCGAGCGACAGGTCCGCGCTCATCTCCACGGCCCTCGGACGCTCGGGTGTCTACGTGGTTGAGACGAACTCCAGCCGCGGTGCCTTGGAACGATACTTCTTCGAAGCCACTAGCGTCCAAGAAGAAAACACAGGGAACGCATGATGCCGATGCAGGACGTCCTTCGTCTGACCAAGTGGGAGTGGTTCAAGCTCCGCCGACTCCGCCTGACGTGGGTGCTCCTCGCAGTAGCCGTGCTGGTCTCACAACTGGGCATCTGGACCAACTACCTGGCCTACCACAACGATGCCGTGCACGAGGTGGTCAACCAGGGTGATTCCTCGATCAGCCTGTCACCGGACGAATGGCAAGGCATGCGGGTGACAGCGTCGTGTGTAGGCATCGCAAGAGGTGACTTGCCAACAGGGCTCGATCAGCTGACTGAAGAGCAACGAAGGCTAGCACAGGAGCATGTAGACGCGTGGCGCAGCGAAGATTGTGAAAACACCGTAACCCTTATCGAGATCCGCAGGGGTTTCACACTCCCGAACAGCATCACCGCAAGCATCTCAGGTTTCTCCTCACTGGGCCCCGTTGCAATAGGCCTCCTGCTCATCATGGTTCTCACGGCTTCTCTCGTGGGGACTGAATACGCTTCGGGTACGCTACGGACGGTCCTTGCCGGAGGTATCGGCCGCTGGACGTTCCTCTCCGCAAAGATCCTGCTCCTCCTGTTGTTGTGCGCCGGCGTACTCATCGTCATCGCAGCGGCATCGGTTGCGTCCAGCCTGACAGCCGCCCTGATCACTTCGGACGAGGCGGGAGGGCTTGCTGATGCCGGCAATTGGTCAGACGTTGTCGTCATCTCCTTCAAGAGCGTGTGTGGTTTCCTGCCGTTCATAGCGCTGAGCGCCTTCGCTACAGTGCTCACGTCCTCTCGCGGGGTGGGGGTCTCGCTCTCAGTGGGCTACTTCATCGTCGAGTCCATCATAGCGCCGCTTCTCAACCTCAACGACACGCTTGCCGACGTCGCGGACTACCTTCTCATTCAGGGCTTTCGCGCCTGGACGGCCGTGCCGGTCGGCGAGGGTTCTTCGGAAACAATCGAGGCGTTCGTCGCCATCCTCGCGTACACAGTCGTCCTCGTTGCAGCGACTTCCTGGATATTCAAGCGCAGGGACATCGGCGGGGCTGTAGGAGACTAGCCTTCTCCCATCGAGGGGGAAGGGGCGCGCTAAAGCGCATGAGAGAATCCTCGGCTGCGCCACCGACTGTGTCGGCGGCTCCGCTCGGAATGACACACCCCACCTCCCACTGACCCATCGCGTGGCCTGCCCGGCCACTCTGGATTCCCGCCGGTGCGGGAATGACGAGGCTGCGCGCCGCAGCGCGGGAACGACTGGGCGCGTGACGCGCCCTTCGCGGTTGGCCTCTGCCCGCCTATAATCTCCCCGCATGGCAACGCAGCAGAGCACACCCCCGGACGCTGGCGCAGCGGCGCGCACAGCCGTCGACGCAGCGTCGGACAAGCAGGGTTCCAACATCGTGCTGCTGGACGTGCGGGGGGTGTCCGCGTTCGCCGACTACATGGTCGTGCTCACGGCAGGCAGCGTACGTCAGTTGAACGCGCTCTCGGAGGACCTGATCGAGGCGGTGGAGAAGGCGGGGCCAGCGCTCCATCACCGGGAGGGTTCCGCGGAGTCCGGCTGGGTGCTGCTCGACTTCGGCGACGTGGTAGTGCACGTCTTCAGTGAAGAGCAGCGGGACTTCTACCGGCTGGAGCAGGTGTGGCGGGCAGGCAGAGAGCTCGTCAGGATTCAGTGACCCAGGGCTCGATCTCCCGGTCGTAGTCCAGCAGGTCGCCCTCCTGGAAAAAGATGGCCAGTTCCCGCTCCGCGGACTCCGGCGAGTCGGAGCCGTGGATCAGGTTCCGCCCGATGTCCACCGCCAGGTCGCCGCGAATGGTGCCGGGCTCGGCATTCTGGGGGTTCGTGGCCCCCATCGTCTTGCGCACGACCTCCACCGCGTTCTTGCCTTCCACCGCCATCGCGACGATCGGACGGGACATCATGAACGAGGCGAGCCCCGCAAAGAACGGCTTCTCCACGTGCTCGGCGTAGTGCCGCTGCGCCGTCGGCATGTCCATCTGCATCAGCTTCATACCGACTATCTTCAGCCCACGGTCTTCCAATCGAGAGATGATCCTGCCCGCGAGGCCGCGCTGGAGCGCGTCCGGTTTGAGCAGAACGAGAGAACGCTCGGACAAGAGTGGTTACTCCTTCGTGCCGCTGAGCCGAGGCGCCAGCGGACTCACAAGATGACCCGTTGCAGCGGGGCGGCGGGTTTCGTAGGCTATCACAACGGGCGTGCCTAGCCGCCCGAGACGGGTTTCGGCGCACTCGGAGGCGTGATACGCGGCGAGCGGAGGTAGCGCGGAGCGATGGCCGTCGCGCTGCCCGCCTCGCCCGACGCCAGCATCGCCGCACCGAGCTCCGCCGCGCCCGACAGGCGCGCCAGCGGTGCGGACTCGTCGACGAACCGTGCATCCGCGCCCATGCGCTCACGCAAGGCGTCTTCCACGTCAGCCACCGACTCGCCGCAGAAGAGCGTTTCGCCGGACTGCGCGGCTGCGAACTCAGCGATGGGGGAGACCTGCTCCTCGCCCAGGGCACTCCATGAGCCGTCGCTCGTGCCGTAGACGGCCCAGGCCACCACTCCCCTGCCCGCAGGGAGCACTGCGCAGATGCGCCCCGCAGTCGAACGGTAGGGATACGCCGATGCTTCGAGCGTGCTTACCCCGGCCACGGGAAGCGACCACGCCACCGCCAGCCCCTTCGCGACGCCGATGCCGGTGCGCAGCGCGCTGAACCCGCCGGGTCCAACGCTCACCACGACGCCGTCCAGCGCGTCCGGCGCGATGCCTTCCGCCTCCGTGAGCCACCGGATCGCGGGCATGAGCTCCGCAGTGTGGTTGTTGCGGGAACGCCACGAGATGGAGCGCGACAGCCCGTCCCGCCAGACCGCCGCCGCCCCATAGCGCGTGGAGGTGTCTATGACCAGGTACGCCGCCATCACGCCTCCGCCTGCAACGCGGCGAGCAGCCGGACGTAGCGTTCACCGTGCGGTTCCAGCGTCAGCACCCGGGCATCCGGCGCGTCGCCGAAAGCGATGCTGACCGCGAGGTGCTCGTCCGGAAAGACGGCCTGTGCCTGCTCGGGCCATTCGACCACGCACGCTCCTTCCTCCAGCATCTCGCCGAACGCCAGATCGTCTATCTCGAGGTCGCCGCCGTCCATGCGGAAGAGGTCCACGTGGTAGACGGGGATGCGCCCCTGGTACTCATGCACGAGCACGAACGTCGGACTGTGCGCGTAGCCGGTCACGCCCGCGCCCCAGGCGACGCCCTGCGTGAGCGTCGTCTTGCCCGCGCCGAGCGTTCCGCGCAGCAGGTAGAGGTCGCCGGGTTCCGCGAGCGCGCCAAGCCTGCGCCCGAGCGCCTGTGTCTCCTCGGCGCTGTACGTTTCGAACCTTGTATCCGTCACCGCAAGTGCTCCCATGCTTCGATCTCGATGGAGACAGGTTCGCCACGCCCCGCGACGAACGAAATCCTGCCGGCGGGGCCCTCTGTGATCTCACCGATGACTGCGCTGCCGGGAACCTCTGAGACGGCGATCTGCACAAGGTCCGACGGGCCGGTGAACAGCAGTTCGTAGTCCTCGCCGCCGCCGAGCGCCATCCGCAGCGCGTCCGGGCGGAACTCGCTCCGGAGCGCGTCTGCGACCGGCACGTGCTCGATCTCGATCCGCGCCGCGACGCCGGACGCTTTCGTTAGTTTCGGCAGGTCGGCGGCGAGCCCATCCGACAGGTCCATCGCACAGCGCACGCCGGCACGACGGAGCACGGCGCCTGCGTCCGTCCGCGCCGCGGGCCTGCGGTGCGCCAGTGCAAGCGCCTGCCGGGCAGGGGTGTCCAGTTGGGCGCCGCTCTCCAGCAGCAGCAGCCCTCCGCGCGACCCGCCGAGCGGGCCGGTGACGGCGAGCGCGTCGCCGGGGCGGGCTGCCGACCGGGACAGCGGCGTGGCGCTGCACACGCCGGTCATGGCAATGGTAACGAACGGCACGGGTGAGCCGACGATGTCTCCGCCCATCAGCTCCGTGCCGTAGACGGCGCACGCTTCCAGCATGCCGTCGTACAGCGCGTCAACGTCACCCACGTCGAGGTCGGCGGGCAGGCCGAGCGTTACCAGGCCTGCGAATGGCGAACCGCCCATAGCGGCGATGTCGCTCACGTTGGAGACCCACGCCTTCCAGCCCACGTCCGCCCATGACGCGGTGGACGTGCGGAAATGGACGCCCTCGACCATCGTATCGGTCGTGGCGGCCTGCACACCGGCCACGCGCCACGCCGCAGCGTCGTCCCCGATGGCGGTGATGACGCGCCCGCCCATCGTCTGCAGCGGGCTGGCGCGGCGCACACGCTCAACGATGCGCTCGATGAGCGCGGTTTCCCCCAGTTCTCCGACCGTGGTCATGGGGGCATTATCGCAAAAGCGCGCGGCGAACGGCGGGGCGTATACTGGTCTCAGGGCAACATGTCACGACTCTCCCTCACCACTCTGCTCGCCGCCGCCTTCCTCGTCGCAGGGTGCACCTCCACGGCCTACACGCCCGAGCCGCCCACGCCGACCCCGACGCACACGCCGACCCCTGCGCCGACGGCCACTCCCACGAACACCCCTGTCCCACCCTCTGCTTCAGACGCCTCCTACGACCCCAACAACACGATGTGGCGCATCTTCAGCACCACCGACCAGACGTTCGAGGCCCTGCAGCTTGCCCTCGACGACGCCGTTGCGGCGAACGACGTCTCCCAGGTGCCCATCATCGTGGAGATCATGCGCTTCAGCGGCGCGCCGGCGGTGATGGAGGCGTACCGGGAGGCGCTCGTCAGCCTGACCGGCCAGGACTTCTGGCTCGATCCGCCTGCGTGGAATGCGGCGATGGAGTGGCTCGGGCCCCGCCGGGATGAGTTCTCCCCGCCGAGCGAGTACCTCGACTGGAAGGTGAACATCCTCGGGCTCATCGACCCGCGCATGGCGGCATTCTTCACCGCCGCGCCCGGCTCGGAACGCATCGATCTCACGGAGGCCGTCTGGGGCGGGGTACGCACCGACGGCATCCCCGACCTGCAGTTCGCGCCCACGCTCACCCCTGACGAGGCGGACTACCTGGACCCGCGCGACCGCGTCTTCGGCGTCTCCATCAACGGCGAGCACCGCGCCTACCCGCTGCGCATCATGAACCCGCACGAGATGGCGAACGACCGGTTAGGAGGCGAGCCGATAGCGCTCGCCTACTGAACGCTCTGCTTCAGCGGGATCGTGTATTCCGCAAAGATAAACGGGGAGCCCACAACGTTCGGCACGTCCGGGATGCTCTACCAGAGCAACAAGCTGATGTACGACCGCACGACGAACTCGATCTGGAACCAGTTCACCGGCGAACCCGTCGTCGGCCCGCTGGCGGACAGCGGCATCAGGCTCGACTTCTTCCCGTCTGTGCTGACGACGTGGGAGGAGTGGCTGGCCGAGCACCCGGACACGACCGTTTTGAACGTCGATACCGGGGTCTACTCGCCGGCCGTCTATGCTCACGAGTGGGAGCCGCACGCCATCTACTTCGACTACTTCTCATCGCCCCGGACGATGTTCCCGGTCTTCAACCGGGACGACGCGCTGCGCCCCAAGGAGACGGTCATCGGCGTAGGCATCAACGGCGACTACAAGGCGTACCCCGTCTCCGCGTTCGCCGACAAGCCCGTCATCAACGACGTTGTGGGTGGGCAGGAGATCGTCATCGCCGGATCGAGCACCTGGGGCACGGGCAGGGTCTACGAGCGGGGTGACCGGACGTTCGCCGAGGATGGCGACGGCCTGCGGGACTCGGACGGGGCGCTGTGGACCATCGGCGAGGATGCGCTGACCCGGGCGGACGGCGCGGAGACGCTGGCGCGTATCCCGACAATCACGTCGTTCTGGCACGGGTGGTTCTCGTTCCACCCGGATACCGCCCGATACGAGAGGAACTGAGCCCTCCCCGCTTAAAGGAAGAAGGCGGGTCTCCCCGCCATTCGTTCCTCTGACAGCGTGTCCGGCACACCTCTTATCCATCGCTCCTTCGCGTATCCAGGGCGGAGCCACCCATGTCCGTGCCGGTGTTCGTCTGCAACACCCATACTACCGGCAGTGTGTTGCGTTCCCGTTACACGAACGTTAAGGGAGTGTTACGGCTGGCGAAACACCTCGGGAACGGCTGCGCGCGACGCAGAACGTGAGCGTCAGGCCGCGCCCACGTACATCTTCTGCATGAGCGCCTCTTGCCAGCGGACGCTGCCGGGCAGGACCTCCTCAATGGCGCGGATGTTGTAGTAGGAGTCGTTCGCGCCCACAGGAGTCCCGCCGTCCTCGACCGTGCGTATCGCCTGCATCAGCATCTTCCGCGCGGTGATGACGGCGCGGTCGGTCTGGCCGAGGTGCTCCTGACTGCGATCGACGATGGGTTTCATCGCCTCCTGGACCGCCCGGTCCTGCGCGTTGATGCCCTTGATGCCGGTGAACGTATCGGTACGCTGGACGTCGCGGTCGATCAGCCAGTCATTGCGGGGGTTGCGAAGGCTGCGCCATGTCGTCTGGTCGACGTCGTCGGGGCCGTTGCCGGTGGCGAGTTCGTCGCGCTCGGCCTGGGTAAGCGGTTCGTCCAGCGTGTAGAACCAGTTCCAGACCATGGTGGTCTCGTCGTCCATGGGCACCCAGTGGTGACCGGCGATCTTGAACTTGAACCAGGAGCCGTCGTTGTTGAGCTGGGCCGCACGGATCTGGACGTGGGGCATCACGTAGTGGTAGGTGCGGACGTAGTTGGCATCCTCACCGGGAATGGGGCGGACCGAGCCGTAGCGGTAGCCGTAGTCCGTCGGCTCGACCTCGAGCTTCGAGGCCGTTGCCTTTGCCCGCAGACCGTCCAGGCCTCCCGCGCCGCCCGTACCGAACTTGCGGTGGAGGAAGGAGGAGTGCACGGAGTCGATGCCGCCTTCGAGCGCCTGCAGCCAGTTGCACTCCTCGATGACCTTGGAGGCGTGCCGGTGGGTCTGCGGCTGGCGCGTGAACTCGAATGAGGGTTCCGGGGGCGTCTGCTCCTTCGGACCCATGTAGGTCCAGATGACGCCGCCCAGTTCCACAGTGGGGTAGGCGGTGATGCGGACCTTGCGGCTGAAGTCGAACTGCGCGGGCTCGTTCGGCATGTCGACGCACGCGCCGTCCACGTCGAACTTCCAGCCATGGTAGACGCAGCGGATGCCGTTCTCCTCGTTGCGACCCAGCCAGAGCGAGGTGAGCCGATGGGGACACCACTCGCTCATGAGGCCGACCCGGCCCGAGGTGTCGCGGAAGGCGATGAGGTCCTCGCCGAGGATGCGCAGGCGCAGGGGGTCGCAGTCGGGGTGCGGCAACTCGTGAGAGATGAGGACCGGCTGCCAGTAGCGGCGCATCAGCTCGCCCATCGGCGTGCCGGGCCCCACGCGGGTCAGTCGTTCGTTGTCCCTGGTCGAAAGCATGGTTGGCTTCCTCTTATGTTCCCTGGATTTCGATGTTTGTACGCCCCGCAGGGCAGGCCTGTCAACGAGTCGGGTTACGCTCCCCGCAGTAAACGGAGGAAGTCTGTGACATCCGCTACGTCGTCGAGGCGTTCCGTCATGTCGATGACCTCGTTGACCGTTGCGTCGCTCAGCGGACTCCCTGCGTGGACGGCGCAGGCGCGGAACTTCTGGTGGCGCTGCTCGTCGGTGAGCGGGTTGTCGCGATGGCCCGGGGCGGCGTCGACACGCTCCGACAGCGTTTCGCCGTTGGCGAGCGTCACCTCCACGACGCCGGACTTACCGAGCGATTCGTCCACTTCGTACTCGGTGACGTTGGCGATACGCAAGCACGTTTCCTCGAACAGCCCCTGCGGCGTCGGCTGGAGGTCGGCCAATGTCACGTTGCCTGTGGTGAGCGCTCGCGCCGTGGCGAAGATGATCGAGTCCTCGGCCTCGACGGGCGCCTGCGGGTTGCGCCGGGTCTGCAGCGGCTCGCAGAACGTGCGGATGTGCGGTTCGCCCCGCAGCAGCACGCGGGTCACTGCCGACGGGTCGGGTACGCGCGTCGCTCGCAGGTTCGCGGCGGCCTCGATGAAGACGTGTGCGACTCCCGTGGTGGGCCACGGTTTGATGCCCACGTTCAGCAGACGCCACTCCTCACCGAGGCCGTCGCTCATCGCAGGTCGGTGGAACACGCCGCCGTAGTAGGTGGGGAAGAAGCCCGCCGCGCCCTCGAACGCATCGCAGTCGCCCAGCAGCCCCTCGCGCGCCAGCAGCACGCTCTGCATCCCGGCCTGGCAGGAGAACGCGGCGTAGATGGCCTTCGCGGGACGCCCCTCCAGCACCGGCTGCCGTCCGCCGGACGCCTGCATGAACGCGAGGCCGAGCGCACTGTGCGCCTCCTGCGAGGAGAAGCCGAGCATGCGCGACGCGCTCACCGCCGCGGCGAAGCAGCCCGGCATCTGCGTCGGCTGCGGCCTCGATTCCGTGAACGCGCCCTGCGTTGCGGTGATGGCGATGCCGATGCGCGACATGAGCTCCATCCCCGCCGCGAGCGCGGTCATGAACTCCTTGCCGGACGCCCCGCCTCGCAGCTCCGCGGCCACGAGCGCCGTCGGCAGCGTCACCGGTCCCAGGTGGCCGGAGCCGACAGCGGTGGTGTCGTCGAAGTTCAGCGCGTGCGCCATGCCGCCGTTCAGCATCGCGGCCACGGCGGCGGGCAGCCTGTCCGGCAGGCCGATGAGCGATGCCTCCTCCGCGCCTCCGGCCTTGCGCGCCCACGCGAGCAGTTCCGGGATGCCGATGCCGAGCGTGTTGGCCGCGATGGAGGTCGCGAGCGTGTCCAGCGTGATCGAGCGGACCGTGCGGCGCACGCTGTCCGGGAGGTCCTCGTACGTCAGTTCGGCGCCGAACCGTGCCCACAGCGAGGTCAGCTCTTCCACGCCTGCATCTCGTGTCGTCATTCCGCGCTCCTTCTGCTCTATCGACGGTGTGCATTATGACGGTAGGAGCGTGTGGTATGCACTCCTACACCAGCCGCTCGATGGTCCGGCGTCTCCGCCATTCTCCAGGTAGTAGCATGCGCTCATGCGAACGCTCATCGTCAGCGACGTGCACAGCAACCTCACCGCGCTCGACGCCGTCCTCACGGCTGCCGGGGCGGACGGCCCGCTGGACGCCGTGTGGTGCCTGGGCGACATCGTGGGATACGGGCCGTGGCCGCTCGAGACCGTCCGACGTATCCGCTCGCTCGGCGCGGTCTGCATCCAGGGCAACCACGACGCGGGAGCGATCGGGCGCATCAGCCTGGACACGTTCAACCACGCGGCGCGCGAGGCATGCCGGTGGAACGCGGAGCAACTCGACGAGGAGGCGCGCTCCTTCCTGGAGGGTCTTCCCGACACGGTGGCTGCCGCCGGCTTCACGCTCGTTCACGGCACGCCGAGGGACCCGCTCTGGGAGTATCTCACCGGGTATGACGACGCGGTGGAAGCGCTCGAACGCGTTAGCACCCGCGATGTGCTCGTCGGTCACACGCACTACCAGTTCGCGTTCGAGGACGGGCGCGGCGGCACGATGCCGGGGCCCGGCGGACTGACCGTGACGCGCGACGGCGGGCGTCTCGTCGTGAACCCTGGAAGCGTGGGGCAGCCTCGCGACCACGACCCGCGCGCCGCCTTTGCCGTCTACGACAGCGAGGCGGACACGCTGTCGCTGCGCCGGGCCGCGTACGACGTCGCCGCAACGCAGCGTGCGATGGAGCAGGCCGGTCTGCCGGAGCCGCTCATCGCACGCCTGAGCGTGGGGCGCTGACGTGCACCCCTTTCCTAGCCCTTGACTGGGTGATAGAATCTACAGACTCATACCGTCCGATCACTGGAGGCGACGACTTCTCATGCTCCGAATCCGTCTGCGCCGAGTAGGCAAGAAGAAGCAGCCGAGCTACCGCATCGTGGTGGCTGACGTGCGGTCGCCCCGCGACGGCAGGTTCGTCGATCAGGTTGGACACTACAACCCGCTGACCGACCCGCCCACGGTCGTGGTCAACGAGGAGAAGGCCCGGCACTGGCTCGGGGTCGGCGCGAAGCCCACGGACACCGTTCAGCGCATCCTCCAGACGCAAGGAGTCGTCGAGAAAGCGGGGTAACCCATGAAGGAACTGGTGGAATACATCGCCAGGGCCATCGCCACTCATCCCGACGACGTCAAAGTCACCGAGGAGGAAGAGGACGGCCAGATCGTCATCAAGCTGGAAGTCCATCCTGACGACAAGGGAAAAGTGATCGGGAGGCAGGGCCGCGTGGCGCAGGCGATGCGCGTGCTGCTCCGCGTCGCCGCCATCAAGGAAGGCACCCGCACCAGCCTGGAGATCGTCTGATCCCGCCTCGTGCCGACAACCTCCGGCAACACGCCCCAGGAACAGCCTGACAACCTCGTCGCCGTCGGCGTCGTCCTCCGCGCGCACGGCAGCGATGGACGCGTCCGCGTTCAACCGGAGACCGACAACCCGCACCGCTTCCGCAGGGGGGCCCGCCTCCTCGCCGGTGACCGCGAGCTCCACGTCGAACGCGTACAGCGGATGCCGGACGGCTCCCTGCTCCTGCGCTTCACGGAGATCGCCGGGCGCGGCGACGCTGCAACCCTGCAGGGAGAGACGCTCTGCGTGCCGGCGGACGAGGCGCCGGAAACCCCGCCCGGCACCTACTACCACTACCAGCTCGTCGGCATGAGCGTCGAGGACGAGGCCGGCGGCCGCCTGGGCACGCTCACCGAGATCATCACCACCGGAGCGAACGACGTCTACGTCGTAACCGGCGAGAGCGCGGAGCTGCTCCTCCCCGCCGTGGCGGACGTCGTCGTGAGCGTCGACGTGCACGCCAACAGCATGACCGCCGCCGTGCCGGAGGGGCTGGCCTGGCGGACCCTGAACCCCCCGCGCGAGAAGAAGAAACCCCGCCGCCGCGCCCCGCGCAGGCCGGGACCCGCGCCGGGCGGGTAGAACGCGGGCGCGGTTTTGTCCTATCCTGATTCCGTCCAATCCACGTGAGAGGAGCCCCAATATGTCCGGTCACTCCAAGTGGTCCACCATCAAGCACAAGAAAGCCGCGCTGGACGCCAAGAAGGGCGCCCTCTTCACCAAGCTCGCCCGCGACATCGCCGTCGCCGCGCGGGAAGGCGGCAGCGGCGACCCCAACATGAACTTCCGGCTCCGCCTCATGATGGACAAGGCCCGCGCCGCTAACATGCCCGCCGACAACGTCGACCGCGCCGTCAAGAAGGGCCTCGGCATCGGCGGCGACGGCGTCTCCTTCGAGGAGATCGTCTACGAGGGCTACGCCCCCGGTGGAGCCGCCATCATGGTCAAGGCGCTCACCGACAACCGCAACCGCACCGCCTCAAACGTCCGCGCCGTCTTCTCCCGCGGCGGCGGCAACCTCGGCGAGGCCGGCTCCGTCGCATGGATGTTCGAGAGCAAGTCCGTCGTCACCGTCGAGGAGGTATCCGAGGAGCAGGCCGAGGAGATCGCCCTCGCCGCCATCGACGCCGGCGCCGAGGACTTCAAGGTGGAGGACGGCGTCCTGGAGATCACCGGCGCGCCCAACGGCCTGGAGCCCATAGCCGCCGCCGTCAAGGAGGCCGGCGTCGAGCCCGCCCAGGCCACCGTCACCATGGTCCCCTCCAATACGATCGACCTCGACAGCGGGCACGCGGGACAGACCCTCCGCCTCTTGGACAACATCGAGGACCTGGAGGACATCCAGCAGGTCTTCACCAACGCCAACTTCACCGACGAGGCGCTCGAGAAGTACAGCAACGCCTAGCCGGTCCTGAGTGTCATCCAGCTTCAGAGACACTCTCTGCTCGTAGCGACACAGATCCCGGCTGCGCTTCCTTAACGGAACTTCGCCTCGCCAAGGCACAGTAGGTTGATAACAGTACTATAGAACCTATATTCTCGCGGCATCTTCTACCTGCTGGATGCCATTCTGCGGCATCCGACCATTGCCGCGCGTCACTTGGTACCACACCGCTTACCGTTGCTGCTTATCGGAATCAGTTTGATAGTACTGTTATGCGCATGTGATGACGCCTCAGCCTCGTCCTTCATCCCGATCCCCGAGGCTCCTCCGACACCTACGCTGCTTCCGACATCAACTCCCACGCTTACGCCAACTCCAACGAGTACACCTGTACCGACTGCCACGCCGGTTCCAACCCCGACGCCGACAGTATTCCCTACTCCTACACCCACTCCGGTCCCAACACCTACGCCAACCCTGGTGCCGACACCCACACCTACTGTGACTCCTACCCCCACTCCCTCGCCGACGCCCGGGGGCAGGCGCAGTTCCACTCCACCCAGGCCGTCGCCGACTCCCGTCACGGCACGTAACGTTGATCCAACCTCTACTCCCACTCCCACCCCTACGCCGACACCTTCTCCCACTCCGACCAATACTCCGGCACCGTCCCATCCACCAACGCCAACGCCTACACCCACTCCAACTCCTTCGCCTACTCCGACACCTACGCCAACGCCCACACCGACGCCTACGCCAGCGCCCATAATGGGAGCGGCTCAACAGGCCATAGGAGCGGGCGGTCTTCATTCATGCGCACTCGCGCCAGACGGCACGCCCGTCTGCTGGGGTGAGAACGCGAAGGGCCAATCGTCTCCGCCAGCAGACACGACGTTGACCGATATCACCACCGGTGGAACATACACATGCGGGCTCAAAGCCGACGGTTCCCCTGTCTGCTGGGGAGAGAACGACAACGGACAGGCCTCTCCTCCCTCCGGCAAGACGTTCGTCAGCATCAGCGCCGGATACATTCATACCTGTGCGCTGGAGAGCGATGGCACGCCACTCTGTTGGGGTGACGACGAGAAAGGGCAATCGTCGCCACCTGCAGGCTCGACATTCACCGCGATCAGCGCCGGAGAGACTCATACCTGCGCTCTCACCGCTACCGGCACCGCCGCCTGTTGGGGCGGCGTGAAGAACGACCACGGCCAGGTGTCACCGCCCGAGAACACCACCTTCACAGCGATAAATGCGGGCTACCTCCATACCTGCGGGGTCAAGGCAGACGGCTCCGTAGCCTGCTGGGGTCTGGACAACAAGGGGCAGGTGTCCGGTGTGCCCACGGATCATACGTTCGCCTCACTCTCGTGCGGACGGCGCCATAGCTGCGCCCTGACTTCCGACGGGGCGCCCGTCTGCTGGGGCGAGGACGACCAAGGCCAGTCCACTCCTCCAGCCGGTTCGACGTTCGTTGAGATAAGCGCAGGAGAGAAGCACACCTGCGCACTGCAAGCTGACCGCACACCGGTCTGTTGGGGCAGCAACGACTCGGGGCAATCGTCCCCGTCCACCCTGGACCCAACCCCCACGCCCACTCCTACAGCAACGCCTACCCCTACACCTACGCCCACTCCTACGGCAACGCCTACCCCTACTCCTACACCTACACCCACTCCTACGGCGACGCCTATTCCTACACATACACCGACGCCCACTCCTACGGCAACGCCTACCCCTACTCCTACACCGACGCCCACTCCTACGGCAACGCCTACCCCTACTCCTACCCCCACGCCCACTCCTACGGCAACGCCTACCCCTACTCCCACGCCTACGCCCACTCCTACAGCGACGCCTACCCCTACTCCAACACCTGCACCAACGTCGTCCTACGCTGCCATCACAGCGGGAAGCCTCCATTCATGTGCGCTCAAGGACGACGGCACACCGGTCTGTTGGGGCTACGATCACCAGGAACAGGCGTCGCCGCCTGCGAACACCACTTTCACGGCCATCGGCACGGGCGGGTCGCACACGTGCGGGCTCAAGTCGGACGGCTCGCTCGCTTGCTGGGGCGAGGACGACAACAACTATCGCCAGTCCACTCCTCCGTCCGGGAGCAACTTCACCGCCATCAGTGTCGGGTACGTCCACGCGTGCGCGCTGAAGAACGACGGAACTCCCCTCTGCTGGGGAAGGGACGAAGACGACAGGACGACTCCGCCAGCGAACACGACGTTTACGGCGATCAGCGCAGGCGAAACGCATACGTGCGGGTTGAAAGACGACGGGAAGGTCGAATGTTGGGGAAGGAACGACCAAGGCCAGTCAACGCCACCGGAGGGCGCCACGTTCACCTCAGTAAGCGCGGGCGACCTGCACACGTGCGGGATCAAGACCGACGGCTCCATAGCTTGCTGGGGGTTCTCCACCAGATGGAACCTGCTGTCCGCGCCTGAGGGCAACACGTTCGTTTCGATGTCGTGTGCGCGGCGGCACAGTTGCGCCCTCAAGGAAGATGGCTCGGCAGTCTGTTGGGGCAGAGATGATGCTCACGGCCAACTTACACCGCCGTCCGACAAGACCTTCACTGCCATCAGCGCGGGCAGTAACCACACCTGTGCGCTCGAAACGGACGGCACGCCCGTCTGCTGGGGCAGAGACAACGAGGAGCAGTCATCACCGCCGGAGGATGAGGAGTGGTGAACCGGCGAGGAG
The DNA here is from genome assembly GCA_965116305.1 of Dehalococcoidia bacterium. Taxonomy (GTDB): domain Bacteria; phylum Chloroflexota; class Dehalococcoidia; order Lucifugimonadales; family Australimonadaceae; genus Bin16. The sequence continues at coordinate 2,311,055 of OZ220673.1, forward strand.
TACCTTGACGCCCCCAGGGGCGGCTCCTAGCATCCCTCGGAGACACCGCCCAACGGGAGGCACCCCGAATGTCCGCCACGAACAAGGAGATCGTTCGACGCTTCTACGAGGAGGTGGAGAATCAGGGCAGGCTGGAACTCATCGACGAGCTCATCGCCCCGGACTTCAGGGACGTCTTCAACTCCAGCGCTTTCGGCCCTGCGGTAGGCAGGGAGGGCATCCGCAACCTCGTCATCAACCTCCGCAAGCGCCCGGACTTCCACATAGAGATCGAGGACCTCATCGCCGAAGACGACAAGGTGGTGATGCGCATGCCCCGGGGCGTGGAGGTCCTTCGCATCGTCGACGGCCAAATCGCAGAGCGCTGGGTCATCATCGACCGCTCGCCTCATCCGGCCTGACAGGGCTGGCGGCAGCGTCGCGGGACCGTGAGGACACCGATTTGAACATCCTGATCACGGGTGCAGGGCTGGTGGGATGCCACGTCGCGCGAACGTTGAGTGAGCGCGGGCATCGGGCCACGCTCTACGACGTCTCTCCCATGAAGGACTACATCCGGCGGGTCGCGGGCGACCTGCCGGTGTTCCGGGGAGACGTACGGGACCTTCCGGCGCTGGTCGAGACCATGCAGCAGGAGCGGGCGGACGCCGTCGTGCACACCGCCTATGTGATCGGCGACCGCCTCGCCCAACGGCCCTACGCCGGTCTCGGCGCCAACGTCGGGGGCGCTATCGCCGTGGCCGAAGCCGCCCGGCTGACCGGCGCGAGGCGGTTGGTATTCGCCAGCACGTTCGGGGTGTACCAGTGGGGACTGAGGCCGACCGCTCCGGTCACTGAGGACTACCCCGTCATCAGCAACGCGTTCTACAGGGCCAGCAAGCTGGCCTGTGAGGTCATCCTCCAGTCCTACGCCGGCCACTACGGGTTGGAGGTCGCGACCGCACGGTTCGCCCAGGTGTACGGGTTCGGCCATTACACGGGTGGAGACCTGATCGGCGAAGTCCTGCACCGGCTGCTGGAGACCGGCCTCCAGGGCGGACCAGTCGAGGTGGACTCTCAACTCTTCGGCTCCAATGACTACGTCTACGCGAAGGACGTGGCCCAGGGTGTGGCCCTGCTCTGCGAGAAGCCGCTCGAGAGCCGGGTATTCAACCTGGGCAGTGGAGTACTCTCGAAGGTGGAGGACGTGGTGAAAGCCCTCCAGGCCGCGCTTCCCGGTGTAGCGGTACGGCCTGTGGAGGGTGGGAGCATGAGCTACACGCCCGACCGGGCCCAACCCCTGAGCATCCTTCGCCTGCAGGAAGAGACAGGCTACCGGAGCGCCTACGGCCTGGCCGAGGGGCTGGAGGACCTCGCTCGGGAGTTGGTCCGCAACAGGTAGCACAGGGGGACGCAATGGAGACAGTAGGATTCGTCGGCCTGGGAAATATGGGCGGGGCCATCGCCGCGAACATCGGCGCGGCCGGCTACCCGCTGATCGTCAACGACCTCAACGAAGAGGCAACGCGCCCGCTCCTGGAATCGGGCGCGCGTTTCGGCGCCACCCCTGCGGAGGTGGCCGAGGGGTCGGACGTGATCGTGACGTCGCTTCCCAGCCCGAGAGAAGTGGAACTGGTCGCTCTCGGCGCCGGTGGACTCATGGCGGGCATCGGAAGAGGAAAGGTCTATGTCGACCTCACGAGCAGCCACCCCAACACGATCCGCAAGATCGGGGAGGCGTTCCGGGCGAAGGGCGCCGAAGTGCTGGATGCGCCCCTGATCGTGGGGAAGGGAGGCATCCGGGAACGCAGCGTACAGGTGCTGGCCAGCGGAGACAGGGCCGCGTACGACCGCGTGAAGCCCGTGCTGGACGCGTTCTCGGACACGGTTGCCTACACCGGAGAGTTGGGAACAGGGACATACATCAAGCTGGCCCACAACCTCGTCCGTCGAGGCATCGGGCTGGCCATCGGCGAGGGGTTGGTGCTGGGAGCCAAGGCCGGCGTCGACCCATCCACCCTCTGGGAGTGCATGTACTGGGGGTTGGACACGCAGATGCACCAGCTCAGGGAATCCTTCGCCAAGGCCGTGTCCGAACCGTTCTCCGATGCTCCGGCCACCTTCACCCTGGCGCTCTCCCGGAAGGACGTAGGGTTGGCGATGGACGTCGCCCGCGAGTTCGACGTGCCGATGCCGATAGCCGCCCTTGTCGAGCAGTACATGGTCGAGGGGATGGTGCGCGGCTGGGGCCGGCAGAGCACTGCGTCCCTGCTGAAGCTTCAGGAAGAAGCAGCAGGCGTCGAATTCTCCCCGCGGAGCGAAGGATCGTAGCGTACCCGCGGCGGCGCTACGAGAGGATGCGCGGCAGCTTCCGGGGCGTGTACTCCGCGGGCGCCTCGGTGACGAACATCTGCTGTTCGATGCCGTACAGCCGGCAGGCGTTCCCTCCCAAGAACTTCAACTGGGCAGTCTGCGGCACACCGCACCGGTTCATGCGGTCGATGGCCTCCCAGGCATCCATGGCGTCATGGTGCGGCATGTCCGAGGCCCATATCCCCACGTTCTCGTACATGTCCCACAGGCGGAGCACAGGGTCCTCGTCGGCCTCGAAGCCGATGAAACACTGCCGGTTGAAGACTTCCTCCGGGTCGCCGACCTTCACGTTCGCCCGCTCGAGGACGTGTCGATGGAGGTCCAGGAAACCCTCGGCCTTCTCCAGCACAAGCGGCAGCCAGGAGGCGTTGGACTCCAGCACGGCCACCCGGAGCCCGGGGAACTTCTCCAGCCAGCCCGACATGAGCACGATCGTCAGCCAGTTCATCGCTTCCGCCACGAAACTCAGCGGCTCCAGCGAAGGCACGACCGACCCCATGGCCTCCATGATGTTGGGGACGAACTGCCCCGGCGAGTACGCGCTGACCTCGGGCTCGAAGGTCTGGGGGTCCTTTATCCCGGCCTCCTCGTGCACCGCGGCTATCCGCTCGGCCAGCTCCAGGCTCATGGTCCCGGGTGCGATGAAGGTGTGCATGCAGAGCGCCAGACCCAGCGATTCGAACTCGTGCCAGAGCCGGTCATACTCGGGGAAGGTCGGGTACTTCCCATTGGACAGGATGGGCCGAACAGCGGCAGCCCTGAACCCCATCCCAGCGATGCGGCGCAACTCCTCGATGGCGAAGTCCACGTCTTGCGGAGCGATGATGCCGCAAGGGTACAGCCGCTGCCTGTTGGCTGAGCAGTAGTCGTCGACCCAGTCGTTGTAGGCGCGTGCGCAGATGCGGGCGGCCTCTGCATTCTTGACCAGCGGCATCTGGATCATGGGCGCCGACGGGAACACCATCACCTGGTCGATGCCGCATGCATCCATATCTCGCAGCCGGGCGTAGGGGTCCCTCGTGATGGCGTTCCGCCCTACCCGCTCGTCCCAGTCCGGGTCCTCGGGGCTTACCGCGCCGATGTCGCTCTTCGTGATCGTGGGGTTCCAGACCTCGGCTGCGTAGGAGAAGGTTCGCGGGTCCATGAACGACTTCCTGCCGTTCAGCACGCGGATACCCCGGTCGTTGTCAACATAGAGGTGAGACTTGGCGAACTCCCGCTGATGGGCCGGGATGTACTTCTCCCACACGTCGGGCGGCTCGAAGATGTGACTGTCGCAGTCGAACACCGGAAAGTCCTTGGTTCGTCCCTGCCTGTTGTAGGGCATGTCTCCCTCCTGTCCCGGGGTGTGTGGCTTCAGATCGCTAGGTGGTTACCGGTTCCCTGATGCCGTACAGCTCGGCGCAGTTGTCCCAGAGGATCCTCCGCTTGTCTTCGTCGCTGATACCCAGCTTCTCCTCGTTGCCGCCGGCGCCCAGACGGAGGAAGCGGTCGACCGCGTAGGGGTACTTGGAGTCTCCGTGCGGGTAGTCGGTCGAGAAGACGAGGTTCCGGTTCGGCATCCAGTCGATGGCGTACTTCACGGGCTCCTCGTCTGCTTCGACCGAGGCATAGCCCTGCCGCTTGAAGTACTCGCTCGGGGCCATCTTGAGCTCCGGCGCCCAGACATCCCCCATCTGCTCCCAGTGCTCATCGAGCCTCCAGAGGAAGAAGGGCAACCAACTGCAGTTCCCCTCCAGGAACGCCACCTTCAGGTTCGGGTGACGCTCGAAGATGCCTGCACCGGCGAAGCTGGCCACACACAGCATCTGCTCCACGGGATGACAGAAGGTGTGGCGTAGCATGAAGTTCTGGCCGAACTGCCAGCCCACCTCCGGCAGACCCGTGAAGATGGCCTCGTGGAAGCCGAGCGGCACGCCAAGCTCCTCCAACGTGTCCCAGAGCGGTTCGTAGGACGGGTCGTGCCAGGGACGGTTGTTGACCATGTTCGGCCTCAGGAAAACGGAGCGGAAACCCAACTCCTTGACGGCCCGCCGCGATTCGGCAACGGCGTCGTCCACGTTGAAGACCGAAATCATGCCCGCCCCCAGGAGCCGCTGAGGGTCCGCCTTGCAGAAGTCGAAGAGCCAGTCGTTGTAGGCCCGTGCCACGGCTGCCGCCAGAGGCGGGTCCATGTCCGGCTCACCCAGGGCATGCAGACCGCGGCTGGGGTAGATGACCGCCACGTCGATGCCCTCGATGTCCATCGCCTCCAGCTGTACCTCGTTGCTGTAGCCGCGGTCGGCATGGGGGCGGTAGCGTTCCTCCACCTCCCCGGCGTTCCGTCCGGCGGGGCGGCCTGTGGGCATCGCCCGGAGGGGGTCCCTTCCCCAAAGGCGTCCGTCCGGGTGGATGAGGTTGAGGTCGGAGGCGCTCGTCGCCGTTCCGATCGGCGCAACGTCCCTGAAACCGGGGTCGATGTACCGCTGCCAGAGGTCCACCGGCTCGATGATGTGCATGTCGCTGTCGATAACCTTGAAACCGTTCTTCGCCATCTCGCGCCTCCGCATCTGCCTACGACTGCACACTAGGAACCTGCGAACCGGGTGTCAAGGAATGGCGCTCGGTGCGACGGCTGGCTGGGTGACCCCCTGTGGCGGCCCTAGACCGCTGCCGCGATCGCGCCGACCCGGGGCATCGTCAGCAGCCGCCCCAGACCTTCGATGGGGTCGTCGATACCCGAGAGCGAGAGGGTGCGCCAGAGCGTCACCGTGTGCGAGGTGATCACGGGCTTCCCAATGGTTTCCTCGAGGTCCTGGGCCACGGCGATGGCGTCGAGGTTCATGCAACTCACGAACAGGCCGTCGGCGGAAGGGTCCCAGTGGGCCATGCTGAAGTCGTAGATCTCCTGGGGCTGTGTCGTGCTGAACTCCTTGCTGGTGGACTTGCCCATGCCCTTTATCTTGAAGGCGTCGATACCTGCCTCCGTGAGGTATTTCCGCTCCGACTCGTGGTGGTCGTCCTGATAGGGACTGGTGACCACGATGCGCTTCAGGCCCAGCGTCTTGAGCGCTTCTACGGCGGCCAGCATGGTGGAGGTGGTGGGGATGGCGTACCGCTGCTCGACCTCGCGGCAGAAGTCGATGTCGCCCTGCAGGCCGCGCAGCGCTCCGCTGACCGTGCAGCAGTACCCCAGCGAGGTAACGCGAGCGGTGGACAGTTCTTCCACGGCGCGCCAGGACTGCTTCTCCATCTCGATGAGGGCGGCCATGCCTCCGCCCGCGTTCATCATGCGCGTCACGTGGAAGGTAACGCCCCTGGGGGCGAGATACGGGAACCGGGACTCGGTGATGAGTTGCCCGCTGGTGGTGATGAGGCCGATACGCGCGCGCCAGTCGATGGGTTCAAGCATGGTGATGCTCCTCTCTGAATCCCAACACTTCTCTGCTCGCCGTAGACTGTCTGCAGATGGGAATATAGCGTCCAGTGTTCAGGAACGATAGCGTACTCCCCACTTCCACGGAGTAAGTGTCACGCGTATGCGTACGGTCATAGTCGATACCGACCCCGGCGCCGACGACGCCCTCGCCCTCATGATGGCGCTGAACTCGCCCGACCTGCAGGTCGAGGGCATCACCACGGTCGGCGGGAACGCCAGTCTGCCGGATACGACCGACAACGCGCTCAGGCTGCTCGAATACCTCGACGGCCAGCAGAGCGCCATACCGGTGGCGGTCGGCGCCGACCGGCCAGTGCACGGCTCGTTCACCCACGCGTACCACGTTCACGGCGCGGGCGGACTCGGCGTCCGCCTGCCCGCGCCCACGCTGAAGCCGCACGGGATGAGCGCTGTCGACTTCTTCTGTGAGCGCGCGACTGCGTCTGCCGAACCGCTGACCGTCATCGCGCTCGGCCCGCTCACCAACGTTGCCGCCGCGCTGGAGAGCTGCCCGGACCTCGTGGACGCGCTCGCAGAGATAGTCGTCATGGGCGGAGCGTTCGAGGTTCCGGGGAACATCACGCCCTGGGCTGAGTTCAACATCCACGAAGACCCCTGGGCCGCCAACGCCGTCTTCGCTTCGGGAGTGCCCGTGACGCTCGTCGGTCTCGACGTGACTCGCCGGACGTCCATGCACCGCGGGGGCGGTCCGCAGTGGTTCGAAGGCACGTCCGGATCAGCTCAACTGGGCAACCGCATCCTGGCGGACCGGTTCCGGGAACGGACCGACTGGCAGGAGTTCTCCCTGCACGACCCGCTGGCCGTTGCGGCAACGATCGAGCCGGACATCCTGACCTGCCGCGTGGCGCAGGTATCCGTCGCGACGGACGGCGATGAGCGGGGCCGTACCATCGCAGGATACGGAGACGGGACGGTGAAGGTCGCCGTCGGAGTAGACGTCCCGCGAGCCGTGGAGATGGTGAGGAGCCTCGTTGCCGGGGGACGGGCATAGCGAGGCTTGAGGACTGTCGCGGCTGCGCGGGCTACAATGGCGCCGATCCGGCTCAGGCGAGAGGAGGAGCAATGGCAACCATCGTAGGCAGGTTCGGTATGTCGCATGGCCCTCAGCTCTACGTGCCTCCCCAGCTGTGGCCCAACATCCTCCGTCGTGACGACATGGGCGCCGAGAAACCGGGTATGCGCGAGCAGACCTCGGAGTCCATGATGCAGTACCGCTACGACGCGTGCCTCAAGGCGATGGATACCATCCGAACAAGGATCGACGAGACCGCGCCGGACACTATCGTCCTCATCGGGGACGACCAGCGCGAGAACCTCCTCGCGGACAACACGCCTCCGTTCCTCGTGTACATCGGCGATGAGGCGGACGCGAGCACCCGGGTCTCGCACTACCACCTCGGCGACGAGTTCGCCGACACCATCACGAGGTACCGGGTCGACGTCCCGCTCGCCAGGTGGGCCATCGACTCGCTGCTCGACTCCGGGTTCGACCCCGCATGGTCGACCGCCACCCGGCACGAGCAGGGACTCGGCCACGCGTTCGGCCGCCCGCTCCATACGACGAACGACGACGCCCGCTACCAGATCGTTCCGGTCATGGTGAACACGTACTACCCGCCCACGAGTTCGCCCCGGCGGTGCGTGGACTTCGGGCGCGCCCTCGCCAGGGCCATCGAGTCTTTCGACGAGTCCCGGCGCGTCGTGGTCGTCGCCTCGGGCGGGCTCTCCCACATGATGATCGACGAGCAGATCGACCGGGAGTACCTCGAAGCGGTCGAAGCGCACGACCTCGACTACATGGCGGCGATGGACCCCGAGGTGCTGGTCGGCGGAACGTCCGAGATCAGGAACTGGATCATCGCCGCCGCAACGAGCGACACCGCTGGACGGGTCATCGACTACCAGCCCTGCTACCGGAACCTGGCCGGCGTCGGCTGTGCCATGGCCTTCGCCGAGTGGGAGTGACCGCCGAACCGGCCATCCCCTCCAGCCGCTCATTGACAGCCGGTACGCCCGGTGGTTAAGTGCCGCTATCAGGACATCTGCGGTTACTCCTCCGGGCACCCTTCCCACGCCACGCATAAGTAGAGAGGAAGAAGCGCCATGGCGAATCTCATCGCGGCACGCGGGGACCGGTCTCTTCGATCGCTCATCGACACCGAAGGCGGCACGGTGAGCCGGGAGTTGTACGTCAACGAGGACATCTTCGAGCAGGAGCAGGAGCAGATATTCAACCGGTGCTGGCTGTTCCTGGGCCATGAGAGCCAGGTGCCGAACCCGGGCGACTTCATCGTGACGCGGATGGGCACGGAAGAAGTGCTGGTGGTGCGCGGGCGCAAGGACAACCAGATACGCGCCTTCCTCAACTCGTGCGCCCACCGGGGGATGAAGGTCTGCCGATACGACCAGGGCAACGCTCTCGTCTTCACCTGCCCGTTCCACGCCTGGACGTACGACTGCAACGGCGCTCTGGTGGGAGCGGCTTTCCAGTACGCCCCCTACGCCTACGACGGAGGCCTCGACAAGGAGAATTGGGGGTTGACGCCGGTGGCGCAGTTCAAGAACTACTATGGGTCGCTGTGGGCGACCTGGGACCCCAAGGCACCTTCGTTCGAGGACTACGTGGGTCCCTTCGCTGACGGCATCCGCTACGACTGCGAGGCGAGTGACGGGGAAGACGCGGGCATCGAGGTGTTCACGCCGTTCCAGAAATGGCGCCTGCCGACGAATTGGAAGGTGCCCGCGTTCTCTTCATCAACCGACCTGACACATGCAGCGATGACCCACCGCTCGGTGAACGCAGCCTCCATCGGCCCGGACCGCGGCACCATGTCGGGTGGCGATCGCGGCAAGCGGCGCGCGGCCTTCCCCGCCGACCGGTACGCAGTAGGCGATCACAACCTCGGTCACGGCGGCAACTGGAGCGATTACAGGCAGCCGGGCGTGCCGGAATACGTGGACACCTGGCTCGAAGCCGGTGTCGACGATTACTTCCGCGAGGCCCACGAGCGCAAGGCGAAGAAGTACGCCGACCGGATACTGCCCCCGCACGGCCACGAGGGTGGACACTTCTGCGTGTTCCCCAACTTCATCATGGACAGCTGGCGGTGGCGCTGGTGGCACCCTCACACCGTGGGAGTGGTCGAGCGGTGGAGCCTGTTCGGCGTCGACAGGGAAGCCCCCAAGCACGTCAAGGACGCGGTCCGTCACTACGTGATGCGGTACAACGGACCGACCGGTGCGACCGAGTCCGACGACATGGAGAACTGGAACTACGTCTTCTCCGCCAGCCAGGGCGCGAGGGCGCGCAAGCGGAACTACTACTTCGCCAACGGGCTGGGCCGTGGGTTCGAAACCGACAAGTACCCTGGCGTCGTCTTCAACGGGTCGCACACCGAAGAGGCGCACCGCGCCCGCTTCAGCAGGTGGCTCGCGTTCATGGAGGCGTCGAGCTGGGACGACCTCTACCCGGTAAACCGGGCGAAGTCCCACCGCATCTGGTAGGAGCGCAGTCCGGCGGACCGAGGCGGCAGGCAGCACGAAGGGAGTCGTGGGATGACGGAACGCGCCAACGCGAGTCTGGAGGCGATGGACCGGGTCGTCCTGCTGAAAGACATCGAGCAGTTCCTCTACTGGGAGGCGCTGCTGCTCGACGAGCGGAGACTCACCGAATGGCTAGACCTGCTCGCGGAGGACATCCACTACTGGATGCCCATACGCAGGAACATCAAGTTCGGCGACTGGGACCTGGAGTACAGCGACCCCGAATCGGAGATCTCCTACTTCGACGAGGGGAAAGACATCCTGACCGGCCGCGTCCGGCAGATCAACACCGGCGTGCACTGGGCGGAGGAGCCGGTATCTCGGTTCGAGCACATCGTCTCCAACATCCTGCTGCTCGAAGTGAACGGCGATGAGGCGAGGGTGAGCAGCAAGTTCTTCTGCTATCAGAACCGCCTTCAGGACGAGGTGAACCTGTTCGTCGGCAGGCGGTACGACACGCTCCGGCGCGACCCCGATACCGCGTTCAAGATCGCCAAGCGCGACGTCATCCTGGACCAGAACGTGCTTCTGCCGAAGGTCGTCAATACGTTCTTCTGAGGCGGGCGTGCGGATGCGCATCGAGTGGCGATACGGGAATGCCGGAGACGTTCTCCTAACGGTCGACGAGGAGGGCGCCACGGCGCTGGAGGTCTGGGAGTTCGACGGCACGCTGCTGTCCGATTTCCTCAATCTGATGGCCGGCCTCGACGTGCACGGCAGACAAGCCATCACCGACGATGGCCAGCGGGACCCCGAGGAGTGGGGGAGGCTCGTGATCGCGCGGTCGGACGACGGCGACGTGCTCAGGATAGACCCGGAACTCTACTGGGACCGCGTCGCTCACTGGTTCCGCTCGCAGGGCGGCGACCCCAACCCATGGCAGCGGAGAGCGTAGGTCTGCCGCTCGTTGACAGCGGGTTGGCGCGGTGGTTAAGTGCCGACAAGCGCGCCTCCAGGCCGTGCTCCCCTCCACCTGAGGCCTGGCTGGCGGTCGGATGCGAGGAGAGGAGCGGCCATGACCACGACCATCGAGAGCACAGGTACGGAAGGAGCCGTCGACGAACTGCTGATCTCCGCCGACTCCCACGTGATGGAGCCGGGCGACCTGTGGACGACGCGCCTGCCCAAGGGGCTGCGCGATCAGGCCCCGACATTCCCCGACACGGTCTCCGACCAGTCCAAACCCGGCGGCTGGGACCCGAGCGAACGATTGAAGGAGATGGCCGTCGACGGCGTCAGCCTGGAAGTGCTCTACGCGACGCGCGGCATGACGCTCTTCCGCATCGAGGACATGCCGCTGCAGGAGGCATGCGTCCGCGCCTTCAACGACTGGCTGATTGAGTACTGTGCGGTGAGCCCCGAGCGCCTGTTCGGGATCGGCCTCATCTCGCTGTATGACGTCGACCATGCTGTCGCCGAGCTGGAGCGCTGCCGGAACGCGGGGCTGCGCGGGGCCATGATCTGGCAGAACCCGCCCGAGGACCTGCCGTTCTCGTCGGACCGCTACGACCCATTCTGGGCCGCCGCGCAAGACCTCCGGATGCCCGTGAGTCTCCACATCCTCACGGGACACGGCTACATGCAGCGCCGCCGGGGCGGCACGGAACACTACCGCGCCAGCGTGAACCTCAAGATCGGGGAGGTGATGAACAGCCTCTTCGACATCATCTTCTACAAGGCGCTGGACCGGTTCCCCGACCTCAAGATCGTGCTCGTGGAGAACGAGATCGGCTGGATCCCGTTCACACTGCAACAGTGGGGCTACTACCTGGGCAGACACCGTCACCACGAGCCGGGCCCTGCGCCGGACAAGATGCCGGACGAGTACCTGGCCGACCAGATATACGCGACGTTCTTCAACGACGCGATCGGCACACGCTACCTGTCGAGCTGGGGCGCCGACGCCTGCATGTGGTCCAACGACTACCCGCACGCGAACTCCACCTGGCCGAACTCGCGCAAGGTGATCGCCGAACACCTGGGGCACCTGGATGCGGAAACCCGCACCAAGGTCCTCAGCACCAACGTCTGCCGCTTGTACGACATACCGGTCCCGGAAGCTCTCTAGGGAGGACGACGATGAGTTACGACCTGCTGCTCAAGAACGGCCGGGTGGTGGACGGCTCCGGCGGGCCATCCTACGAGGGAGACGTGGCTGTCATAGACGGGCGCATCGTGGAGACCGGCAGACTCGGCTCGTCCGCGAAGCGGGTTATCGACGTTCAGGGGCAGGTCATCGCCCCCGGCTTCATCGACAACCACTGTCACTACGACGCACAGGTGCTCTGGGACCCGCTGTGCACGTTCGCCTGCTACCACGGCGCAACGACCGTCATCAACGGCAACTGCTCGCTGGGGCTCGCTCCGGCGAGGCCGGAGGAGCGCGCCGACCTCGTCTCGATGCTCTCGCGCGTCGAGGCCATACCGGTCGAGTCGCTGCAGGCCGGAGTCGAGTGGTCGTGGGAGTCGGTGCCGCAGTACCTGGAGACCATCGACCGCGAGCTCGGCGTGAACGTCGGTTCGCTCATCGGCTTCTCGGCGGTGCGCCGCCACGTGATGGGCGAAGCGGCCTACTCCGCCGTCGCGACTCCCGAGCAGATCGAACAGATGAAGGAGATCGTCCGCGAGGGCATCCGCGCCGGGGCGCTCGGGCTGTCGTCGGAGCGCAACCTGCGCCACATGGACCTCGAGAACCGCCTGCTGCCGGCGAACGCCGCGCCGCCCGAGGAGTTCCTCGCCGTGGCGGAAGCTCTCGCGGAAGTCGGGGCCGGTTCCATCCAGTTCGGGGACTCGGAGCGGATCGAACTGTCGGAAGGCCTGCTTTCGCGGACGGCGCGGGCAACGGGGCGCCCGGTGATCTCCAGCCTTGCGGGACGCGCAGGGACCACCCGGAACGACGCACGGATGTACGCGATGGTGTCGCCCTTCATGGAGAACACGGCACGCTGGACCCTGCTCACCGTGGGCAGTTTCGACGGCTTCCCGCACTGGCTTCCCGTCATGAGCAGTTCACCGGAAGAGAAACGCGTGGCCTTCCAGGACCCCGCGGTGCGCGCCGGACTCAGGGCTGACGCCGATGCGCCGGACAAGCGGAACCCCGGTTTCCCTCAGGTGCGCTGGGACCTGCTGCACGTGGCCAGGGTCGCGATGGACGAGCACCGCCCCTACGTGGAGCGCAGCGTGAGCGACATCGCGGCGGAGTTGGACAAAGACCCGCTCGACGCATTCCTCGACCTCGCGCTCGAAGAGGATCTCAAGACGCTCTTCTACTTCCGCTCCGACGTGAGCACGTCGGCGATGGCGGAGGTGCTCGCAGACCCGTTCGTGCTCCCGGGCCTCTCGGACGGCGGCGCGCACGTCACCCGCCGCTGCGACAGCCACTTCTCGACCTTCCTGCTGTCGTTCTGGGTGCGGGGGCAGCAGGCGCTCTCCCTGGAAGAGGCCGTGCGGAAGCTCACCTTCATGGGCGCAAGCGCCTTCGGCCTGCACGACAGGGGCCTCATCAGGCCGGGCCTCGCCGGGGACCTGACGGTATTCGACCCGGACACCATCGGCGCGGGTGAACTGGAAGAGGTCGCGGACTACCCCGGCGACGCGGTGCGGATGCGCCGCCCGAGCGAGGGCGTCGCGTGCACCATCGTCAACGGCGAGGTGCTGATAGAAGCTGGCGAGCACACGGGAGCCCTGCCCGGACGCCTGCTGCGGAGCAGCGCCTACGGGCGCTAGCCGTATCAGCGATCGACCGCTGTCTTATCCGGTTTCCTGAGGGTCTCCTCCAGGAAGAACACCACGACGATGGCGGCGGCAAACGCTGTGGACGCGAGCAGCACGAATGCCGCGCCGAACCCGAACGCGCCGGACAACAGGCCGAAACTCATCGGACTGGCCGTTGAGCCGCCCTGCGCGACGAGTCGTGACATCCCGAAGAAGAGTCCGCGCGCTTGTGGGGGCGCGACGTCCGTGCCCAGCGTCTGCATGTTCCCCGAGATGATGCTGATAGCGAGGTGCACGAACACGAAGCTCGCGATGAACCAGGCCAGCGACAACCCCGCGAATGCAGTGACCGACACAGAGGCCATCGAAAGGCTCGTCAAAATCAGCCCGGGCACGATCGTGTACTTCCTGCCGAACCGGTCCATCACGAATCCGGTCGAGAACAGGATGGGGACGGTCCCTACGGCCATCGCGCTGCGCAGCACGCCCAGTTCGGCGGGGTCCAGGCCGTAGGCATAGGACGGGTACAGCAGGATCACGCCGCCCTCGAACACAGCGCCGCGAGTGACGTTCGTCAGGAACTGGATCGAGAAGACGGTGGGGATGGGGTTCTTGAGCAGCAGCGCCCAATGCGATCCCTGCACGGCTGCCTCGGCCGCACGCTTCGCCGCCGGAGCTGTCTCTTTGATCACGAAATAGGTCGGGATGATGGAGAGGAGCGTCAGACCGGCGTGGATGAGGAAGGGCGACCACAGCCCCCAGGTAACCGCCGCGAATCCTCCGATAAGCGGGCCGGCGAGCGCGCCGACCTGCTGCACACCGAACATCTGCGTGACCTGCTTGCCACGCTGCTGTACCGCCCCGGTGTCGGCGATGACCGTGATGCGGCTCTGCATCCACATCTGCGTGCCGACCCCGGCGATGAAACGGTACACGAGCAGCTCGTTGAACGAGCCCGAGAACGCGGCCTTGGCGATGAGCAGAGAGGACACCGCAACGACCAGCGGCCCAGCGAGCAGGATCCAGCGGCGGCCGATCCGGTCGATGAGCATGCCGGTCGGAAGCGAGGCGACCAGGGTGCCGAGGAGGTAGGCAACGAAGACCCACGACGCCTGGACAATGCTAACCCCGTACAGTTTGGTCAGCTCCGGCAGAACGGGCAGCCCGATGCCGTTCCCCAGTCCCAGCGCGATCGCCGGAACGTGGAGTCCCAGTATCAGGCGGAGTTGCGGATGAAGCCCCCGGCGAGCGGGCGCCTCACTCTGACTCCCATCGTCGTTCTGCCGCATGGTCGGGATTGTACGCTCACGGTCGGCCTCTCCGTTCATCCGGCGTCGACGAACGCCCGGGACTCGTCTAATCTCTGTCTGGCGCTATCCCAGGCGGAGGAAGAGCATGAACACCAGGGTGCGGCTGAGCATCGAGCGGCAGGTCAGTTTCGCCGAGGGGGCTCCCTTCGGAGATACGGGGCCCTATGAACGCCTGACCGGGTCGGTATTGTTCGAACTGGATCCGAGCGACCCCGCCAACGCGAACGTTGTCGACCTTGCGCTGGCGCCCCGCAACGCGAGCGGCGCCGTCGAGTTCAGGGCGGACCTCGACATCCTGAAGCCGGTCGACCTTGCACGGGGCAACGGATGCCTGCTGTACGACGTGAACAACCGCGGGAACAAGACCGCCCTCCGAGCGTTCAACGACTCGCCTCCTGACAACGACCCCCTGACCATGGTGGCGGGAGGCAACGGCTTCCTGATGAGGCAGGGCTTCACCATCATCTGGTCGGGATGGCAGGGCGACCTCGTAGCCGGAGACGGGCTCCTCACCGTCGATCTGCCGGAAGCGATGGAGAACGGGGAGCCGGTCCGTGGGAAAGTACGCCAGGAGTTCATCGCCGAGCAGGAAGGGGTGCTTTGGATGCCGCTGAGCGGCGCGCCGAGCATCCAGTCCTACCCCGCGCTCGACCTCGATACGTCCCACGCAACGATGACGCTGCGCGAACACGAGCGCGAACCGCGCGTGCCCCTCGCACCGGATGCCTGGGCGTTCGCTGAGGTGGAGATGATTGGCGGCGCGTTGCAGGTGCGCCCGTCACCGACGGCCTGTCACGTGCGGGGCGGGTTCAAGCCCGGCTGGATCTATGAATTGGTCTACGACACAGCGGGCTCCAGGGTGATGGGGCTCGGCATCGTCGGCATACGCGACCTCATGTCGGCGCTCCTCCACGATGCCGTCGGCGCAGACGGCGCGCCGAACCCCGTCGGAGGCCACGAGCGAGCGTACATGTACGGGCAGTCCCTGAGCGCCCGTGTGATACGCCAGTTCGTCTACGACGGCTACAACGTGGACCCGGAGGGCCGGAAGGTGTTCGCCGCCGTCTACCCGCACGTCTCGGGCGCGGGCCGCCTGTTCACGAACGCCCGGTTCGCCCAGGTCGGGCGCTACCCGCGCCAGCACGAGGAGCACCAGTGGCCGTCGGAGCGTTACCCGTTCGCCTACTCCGTCGCGCCGGACGCCTTCTCGGACTCGCTGGACTGCGTCATGAAACGCCCCGAGTCAGACCCGCTGGTCGTGCATACGCACACGAACACCGAGTACTGGAACCGTCACGCCTCGCTCGGGCACACGAACCCGAGGACAGGCGACGACATCGAGTTCCCTGACGCGGTGCGCGTCTACTTCCTGGCGAGCGCGCAACACATGGGCGCGAACCCTCCGCCGGAGGACGTGGCGCAGCAGCGCCCCAACGTCATGAACAACGGGCCCCTGATGCGGGCAGTCCTCACGATGATGCACCGCTGGGTGACCGAAGGCGCACCGCCGCCGCCCAGCATCGTGCCCCGGCGCGCTGACGGCACGCTGGTTTCACCGGAAGACGCGCTTGCAGCGTTCCCGAAGGTGCCCGGCTTCCCCACGCCGGCAAGCCCCAGCCGCCTGCCGCTCTACGACTACGGGCCCGGGTTCGACCAGGGGTTGGTCACCCAACATCCCCCGCAGCCCGTGCCGGGCAAGGAGTACACCGTACAGATGCCGCGGGTGGACGAGGACGGCAACGACCTTGGCGGACTGCGTTCGCCGGAAGTCATGGTCCCCGTCGGCACACACACGGGATGGAACCTGCGCAGAGCGGGTTTCGCTGAAGGAGACCTCGCCTCGCTGGCAGGCAGCTTCGTGCCCTTCGCTCGAACGCGCGGTGAGCGGGAGACGAACGGCGACCCACGGCGCTCCGTCGAGGAGCGGTACGCTTCGCACGAGGACTACGTGCAACAGATGGCCGAGGCTGTCCGGCAGTTGCAGGCAGCAGGGTTCCTGCTCGAAGAGGACGCAGAGCGCTACGTCGAGGCGGCGAAGAGCCGCGATCCGCTGAACGAGACTGTCCCACTCGCCCCGCTGGCGCTCAGCAAGGCGATGCCGTCGCCGTCGGCAAGCGTGCGCTGAAACGTGCACCGCGGCTCCCGGCGGTTGTCGCCGTAGATGCCCCGCCCTATGATGCACTGTGGCAGGAGGTGTGGCATGGCGCATCGCATCGTCTCACTGCACGCGGGATACGACGGCCCCAACGGCTTCGTGGACGGCTACGTCGGTCGACCGGCGGACAGGGGCCCATACCCGGGGCTCGTCGTCATCTCGGGCATGGGCGGGCTCAACTGGTTCCAGCGCGAGATAACGCGCACGTTCGCCCGCGCCGGCTTCGTCGCCCTCTCTCCGGACCTGTTTGACGGCGCGCTACCCGAGGGCCGCGCCACGCAACTGCGCTACAAGAACTCGCTGGACGTTCAGCGGACGGTTGAGAACCTCAGCGCGGGCGCGGACTTCCTGCGCTCGCTGCCGTGGACGGCGGACGACGCGCCCGTGGGCATCGTGGGTTTCTGCCTCGGCGGCGGGCTCGTGCTGCTATCGCTGGCGCGCACGAACACGTTCGGCGCGGGCGTCGTCTACTACCACAGCCTCTTCCCGGACTCCGAGGAACTCGAGAACATCCGCGTGCCGATGATGTGCCACTACGGCACGCACGACCACACGACGCCCACCTCGGAGATCGAGGCGTTCCGTGCCGCGCTCGACCGGTACGAGAAGCAGTACGAGTTGTTCATGTACGAGGGTGTCGGGCACTCGTTCCTGAACCCGAACCAGGACTCCTCCGAGCGCCGCGAAAAGGCAGCGGCGGAGTCACTGGAGCGGACGTTCGCGTTCTTCAGGAACCACTTGGGTGTTCCGGCACCGGCGGCCGAGGATGACGAGACACCGGAGACGCCGTGAGGCTGTTCGGCGGCTTCGTCGAGTTCTTCACCGCGCTGCGCTACCGGGACTTCCGGCTCTTCTGGATAGGGCTGGTTGCGCAGGTCACCGGCCAGCAGATGACCATCGTCACCCTCGGGTGGCTGGCGTATGACCTGACGCAGTCGGCGCTGGCTCTGGGACTCATCAACCTCGTCAGCGCCGCGCCGCGCATCGTTGTGAACCTTGCGGGCGGCGTGCTCGCCGACCGCTTCGACCCCCGGACGCTTGTCGTTGCTGCGCAGACGACCGCCGTCGCCGTGCTGGCGACGCTCGCCGTGCTCGCACTGACCGACCAGGCGGTGGTGTGGCATCTGGCCGCGGCGGCAGTGATGATCGGACTGGTGCAGTCGTTCGACGAACCGGCGCGGGCGTCGTTCTTCCCACGCCTGCTGCCGGACCGGTCGCTCATCCCGATAGCAGTGCCGCTCACGTCGGTGGCGTGGTCGTCGACACGCATCGTCGCGCCGTCCATCGCCGGGTTCGTCATCGCGGCGGCGGGGGCGGGGCCGAGCTTCTTCGTTGCCGCGGCGGGAGCTGCCGCGATGGCAGCAGTGATGCGGATGGTGCATCCTCAGCAGGCGGCCGTCGGGCGGCATGGAACGATGCTGGGCGACCTGAAAGCGGGGGCAGCCTACGTGTGGGCCCACCCGGTGTTCCGCTCCCTGCTGCTACTGGCGCTGGCGTGCTCGGCATTCGGGCAGGGATACATGATGACCTTCCCGGTGTTCCAGGTTGAGGTGTACGACGTCAGCCCGCGCGAGTTGGGGTTCATGTACTCCTCGGCGGGGGTCGGGGCGATGGTGGGGCTGTTCGTGTACTCGCGCTACTTCAAACAGCGGGGCGCGGGGCTCGTACTGCTGGGCTCAGCAGGTTCGTTCGGGGCCATGCTGGTTGCGTTCGCACTCACGCCGTGGTTCGAGGCTGCGCTCGTCCTGCTGTTCTTCTCGGGAGCAGTCGGCGTGATGCAGATCACGACCGGGCAGGTGATCCTGCAGACGCTGGTGGAGGACAGCCTGCGGGGACGCGTGATGGCGCTGTACGGCATCCACTGGGCGCTGCTGCCGGTGGGCGGCGCGATGATGAACAGCCTCGCCGAACGCACGGGAGCGCCCATCGCCGTTGCTGCAGGAGGGGCGGTCCTGGTGGCCGTCACCCTGGCGATTGCGGTGCGCGGAGGAGCGCTGCGCGACGTAGCATTGCCCCAGGCCACGCCCGCACGGGCCTAGGCAACGGCGGAACCGCTAACCCATCCGTCAGATCCGCTCGAGATCAACGACCGTGCGGTCGTTCACCACGTCGCCTGTGTTCAAAGTGGACTTGGGTTCCACTATCAGGACGTGAGCCTCCGATTCAGCGACTGGCTGATGCTCCACGCCCCTTTCCACGATAACCATCTGGCCTTCTTCCAGGTGGACATCCCTGTCCCGGAACCGAATCGTCAGGCGCCCCTTCACCACGAGAAAGAGTTCGTCCTCATGCTCGTGGCTGTGCCAGACGAATTCCCCGCTGAGTTTGGCCAGCTTCACATATGAGTCATTGACTTCCCCGACGATCCGGGGACTCCAGTACTCATCGAACTGCGACAACTTGTCAGCGAGGTCTATCAGGTCCATCCTGTCTCCCAGACAATCTTCTACTGCCAGCCCATGCTGCCGAACCAGACGCCCCTGCGGTAGTTCTCAACACCTTGCCGGGCGTAGGGAACCGTGTTCTCCGGCAAGTCGGCCATGTCGAACCAGCGCAGGTCGTCGCACTTGTCCGGCTCCATGTTGATTACTTCGCCCGACCACTCCGAGGCCTTCAGGAAGAAGTTGACATACTCCCTGTCGCTCATCGAGTGGATGACCCCAACCACCTCCAGATCCGTCGGCGAGATGTCTATGCCCGCCTCTTCCCTCGCCTCGCGGATCATGGAGGTCTTGAGGTCCTCACCTGCCTCGACGTGGCCCGCAATCATGCTGTAGGAGCCGTCCGCGAACCCCGTGTTGTACCGACGGAGCATCAGGACCCTGCCGCCTTTGACCAGCAGCAGGTAGACCGCGATCGGTGCCAGCAGCATCGTTCCCCGGACGAGTCCTCCTACAGCCCGCGGCCTGCTGTGGCGTCGAGGACGGCGCCCTGCTCCTCTGAAGCGTCGTACTCCCACTTGTAGTGGGGGTCCTGGTACGCCCCCTCCGGCATGAGGCTCTCCAGGCCGCGCTTGCCGAGCTCTTCCTCGAACATCTCGCGGATCCACGACTCCTCGCTCGGGTACTCCACCTGGTCGAGCAGCGGGTTCATGCGGTTGCTGAGGCCGCGCATCTGGCGGATAGGCGAGAGCGCGAGGTAGCGCGCAGGCTCCACGCTCACATTGAAGTGCTGGTGGAACCAGCGGTTCGGCGGCACGAACATGCTGGCCTCATGCCACGGAACGATGACCTTCTCCTGGCCCTCCGGCCACATGATGGAGTAACCCTCGCCGGCGGGGATGATGATGACGACGCCCGGCCCATGGCGGTGCGCCTTCTTGTAGGTGCCCGGCGGGAAGACGGACATGTGTCCGCCCATCTCCGAGTGCGGGAACTGGATGTCCACGACGTGGCCGCCGCCCCCGCGCTGGCGGTGCGGGACGAGGCCACTCCATGCCGCGAGGTCCGTGAAGAAGTTGCCGAACCAGCTCGCGCCGCGTCCGCCCGGCGAGCGCTTCGCAACCGAGTACAACTCGTCTTCGGAGGCCTCCAGCAGGCTGGGGTCCTCGTAGGTGTTGTTGAAGAAGTACGTTGGGTCGGGGACGAGCGACATGGCTACCGGCAGGTATGTGTTGCTGATGAGCCGCGCAGCACGGTCGCCGCGGGCGTTCGCGAACTGGCGGACCGCGCCGCGCGGGATGACGAAGAGGCTGCGCGGGCTGAACTCGAACGTTCTGCGCTCGACGCCTTCCGCCCAGACCGTGGCGAGCCCCTGCCCGTCCGCGACGTAGACGACCTCGTCGAGTGCGAAACGCATGGGCTTGGTCGAGCCGCCCGGCGGGATCTCGGTGATGCGCGCATCGGCGACCCCTTCCATGCCCTCGAGCTGGATGAAGGCGGCGTTGCATCCCATCTCCGGCCATGGAGCGACCTCCAGGTTGCGGACGTCCTCCACGTAGTAGCCCTTGTGAACGGGCAACTCGAGCGATTCGACCCACTGATCGTATGGATGCTGCCTTGCACGCGCGTCCGTGTCTATGGTGACCTTTTCCAGCGTTACGATGTCTGTCTGCTGCGCCATGGTTCTCCTCCGAGCCTGTCAGGCTTGTCTGGGTGGACTCTCGCTCGCGGCGCGCGATTCGTCAAGCGTGGGAGTTGCTTCGGGCAGCATGCAGCAACACGGATCCATCAGAGCGCGACAGACACCCGGACACTCTGCGACGCCAATGCGGCACGATCGCGACACTATGCGACAGTCCATTCACTCCTTAAGGGGAGAGAGCCAGGAGTGGAATGGCGGTGGCGTTTTCGGATTTCTGTCGCAAAGTGTCGCATCCGGCGGGGCGGTCTCGCGGGTCTGGCCCCGACCGGCTACCAGCGTACCGCTCGGGCGGGCGTTCGCGTAAGGGGCGGGTGTCACAGGATGGCAGAGCTGCCGTGCGGAGATTGATGGGGTAATCACCGCATAATATGCGGTGATTAGGTTGCGCCGTGCGGAGATTAGAGGCTACAATCTCCGCATATGATGCGGAGAAAACACATACAGTACATACACCAGGAGGCGGACTGGCCTAACTTCCGGTGGCAGTTGGAGAGGCTGGCCGAGCCGCTGGCTGCTATGCGGCACCGGCAGGGACGCTTGCTGGGGCGCATGAGCGCGCTCGGGTTCGACCTCCGCCAAGAGGCCGTACTCGGTATGCTGACCGAGGACGTTGTAAGGAGCAGTGAGATCGAGGGCGAAGTGCTCGACACCGAACAGGTGCGGTCTTCGGTCGCCCGGCGTCTCGGAATGGACACGGGGGGCCTGCTGCACGTGGACCGCAACGTCGAAGGCATCGTCGAGCTGATGCTGGATGCGACCGAGCACTATGGCCAGCCTCTCACCGAGGAGCGGTTGTTCGACTGGCATGCAGCGCTCTTCCCCTCAGGGCGGAACAACATGGGGCGGATCGAAGTGGGGGGGTGGCGCACCGGCCCCATGCAGGTGGTGTCCGGCGCCATCGGCCGGGAACACGTGCATTTCGAGGCTCCTCCAGGCGAGCGCGTCCCAGAGGAGATCCGGACGTTTCTCGACTGGTTCAACGCACCCGCCGACACGGATGAGGTGCTCAAGGCAGGGCTGGCCCACCTCTGGTTCGTGACTGTGCACCCGTTCGACGACGGCAACGGGCGCATCGCCAGGGCAATAGCCGATATGGCGCTCGCGCGCTCCGAGGGCAGTCCGCAGCGCTTCTACAGCATGTCTTCCCAAATCAGGAAAGAGCGGCGCGCCTACTACGATGTGCTGGAGCGAACGCAGCAGGGCACGATGGACGTAACCGACTGGATGCACTGGTTCGTGATCTGCCTGGGACAGGCGATAGACAACGCAGAGACGACACTGACGGCTGTCCTTGCGAAGGCTCGGTTCTGGGAGCGTATCGAGGGCATGTCCATCACCGAGCGCCAGCGAACTGCCCTCAATCACCTCCTGGACGGCCCCGAAAGCAAACTCACCACGTCCCAGTGGGCGAGGATGACACGGTGCTCACAGGACACCGCGCTGCGCGACATCACCGACCTGATGGAGCGCGACATCCTCGTGCGGAACCCCCAAGGAGGGCGGAGCACGAGCTATACGCTTGCCGAGGTGTGAGCGCCACTCCTCAGCGTTCGTCGGGCTGCGTCTGCTGTTGCAGCACCGTGATGTCGTAGCCGAGCGCGGCGAGCGGACTTCCGTCGGTATCGAAGAGTTCGGCTTCGAAGCGGGGAGCCGGGCGGACGTTGCCGCCGAGCACCGGCAGCGTGCCGGAGAAGACGACGGTCCCCGCGCCGGGGTCCGGGCCGATCAGTTCCAGCAGGCGCTCGGGGCGGATGAGCTGGGCGAGCGTGCCGTCCTGGTAGTCCTCGAGGTCGGCGAACGCGCCTCCTTCGCGGACCCTGCTCCGCAGGCGCAGGTCGTCCCACCGGGGCAGCAGGTCGTCGAGACGCCAGATCTGCCTGCTGAGTATCTTCGGATAGACCTGCTTGGACTTCTCTATGGAGAGGCTCTCGAGGCCGCGGTCGGTATGGTCGCTCCCGATGCAGACGTAGACATCGTCCCGGCCGATGAGCAGGACGTACTCGGCCTCGCCGGACGACGTGCCGTCGAGCGCCCAGACGACGCCGTCCACCTGGAGCACCATCGGGTTCGCCACGAATACCCACGGCACGTGCTCCGGACGCGGCACGCCCAGGAGGGCGAGCTCGGCGATGTGCTCCTCTACCGCCGCCGGGTCGCGGCCCGTGTAGCCCCCGGCGAGCAGCCTGCGCGCTGCGAACCGCATCGGCGCTCCCGCGTGGTCGAACGTGAGCATCCTGTTGGGCCTCTTCGCCGGTACAGCCATCTCATCACCGCTCATAGTGCCGCACCTCGAACGTCCGACAGCCGTCGGGCGATATCCAGGGGCCGTGGGGCATGCCGGGCGGGCGGCAGGCGTACATGCCGGCGGTGAACGTCTCGTCCAGCGGGATGTCGTGGATGCTGCCCTCGATGATCCAGACCTCCTCCCAGAAGTCGTGCACCTGCGGGCCCATCGCCGAGGTGTCGGTGCCCGGCTCGAAGCGCAGCAGGCGCGTGTAGTCGCCGGTCACCTCGTCGCGTGAGAGTATCTGCTGGCTGAGGCCCTCCACCGGCGGGATGGGCTCGCTCGGGATGTCCGAGGGATCGAAGAACTCCAACTCAGGTTTCGCCACAGTTACTCCTCTCTTACGCCGCTTAAGACGTCCAGAACCCGGCGAACCGGGTAGCCACAGCCTGTTCGTACGGGACGGGGCTGTCGAGCAACCCCATGCCCTGTGCGAACCGGTTCATCCGTTCGACGGTCTCCTCCGATATCGACGGGTCGTAGTACGGCAGGTCCCGCTGGATGAGCTCGGCGATCAACGACGCCTCCTGGGCAGGGAACCGCTTCTGTCCGACCTCCGTCGCCCGCGAGGCGTCGGCCTTCAGCATACGCTGCGCCGCCACGATGGCGCGCACCGCGGCGGCGACCTCGTCAGGCTGTCCGGCGATCCGGCTGTCAGTGGTCACGAACGCGGGGAACGTGTAGCCGCGCGCCGCAGGCGGGCCGTCGCCTCGCCGCACGTCGAGCACGACGCTGCCCGCACCGGAGCGCACGGCGACCTCCGTGCCCATGCCGTTCGCCCAGAAGCCGTCTATCGCGCCGTCGGCCAGCGACCTCGCCGCCTGCACACCGAACGAGACGCCGGAGCCGGTCGCGCCCGGCACGGGGCCGATGTTCACGCTGTCGCGCTCCGGGTTGATGCCCGCCTCCCGGAGCATCTGCTCCAGACCGTCGCGGGGGCCGGGCGCAGCGCCGATGCGGAGTCCCTTCACGGCCTCGATATCGCCGCGCCGAGCGCCGAGGTCGCTCCTGAGCACGAGGAACCAGTACATGTGCTGCGCGAGCGCCGCGAGCAGCGACGCGCCCTCCCACCGGGGAAACGCCGTCAGCACGGCGTGCGCCGAGCCTGCCACATAGTCGAGTTCGCCGTCGCGGAGCATCTCCATCGCCCGCGTGACGGGGAATACGAGTTCGATGTCGGCATCGAGGCCCTCAGCCTCGAACGCGCCGAGGTCGACGGCGGCGATTGCGGGGAAGTACGAGTTCGAGACGAGGTCGGGCACGCCGATGCGCAAGGTTTCCTCCATGGCCGTGTTGCCAGGCAGCCGCGAGTGTGCCAAGCGCCGGGCGGGCAGGTCAACCGGCCGCGCGGCCGCGCCGGGCCGTCCGGCATTCCAGAGGCGCTTCGGTGCACGCGCTAATGGACCGTCAGCCATACCCCTACGGCGCACGGTTATACTCCCCTGCATGCAGGCTCCCGTCGAGGACACCCCCCAGGCATCCTGGCACAGTTCGTCGGTGGAGGAGGCTCTCGAAGGTCTCTCCACATCCGCTTCGGGACTGTCATCGACTGAGGCGTCGGCCCGCCTTGCCACGTACGGGCCGAACCAACTGACCGGTGCCCCACCCGTCTCCGCGCTCAAGCTGCTGCTGGACGAGTTCCGCAGCCCGCTCGTGCTCGTGCTCATCGGCGCGGCGGCGGTGCTGGTAGGCGTCGCGCTCATCGCGGAGGAGTCCGACCACTACATAGACGCCGGGCTCATCGCGCTCATCGTGGTGCTGAACGCGTGCCTGGGCTTCACGCAGAACTACCGCGCAAGCCGGGGCATCGAGGCGCTGAACCGCCTGGCCGCTCCTTCCGCGACGGTGCTCCGTGACGGCGTCGCGGAGCAGGTGGACGCCAAGGTGCTCGTTCCGGGAGACGTCGTGCTGCTGGAAGAGGGTTCGCGTATCCCCGCCGACGGACGGGTCATCAGCAGCATCGACCTCAGCGTCGACGAAGCGGCGCTCACCGGCGAGAGCCTGCCCGTCCGCAAGAACACGCAGCCGGTCTCCGCCGACGCGTCGCTGGCCGAGCGGTTCTGCATGGCGTACAGCGGCACGGTCGTGATGCGCGGGCGGGGGCGGATGCTGATAGCCCGCACCGGCATGCAAACGGAGGTCGGCGGCATCGCCGCGGAGGTGCAGACGACGGAGAGCGAGCCGACCGTCTTCCAACGCGAGATCAGCCGCCTCGCAGCGCGGATCGGCTGGGCGGTCGCGGTGCTCATCGGCATCGTCGTGGTGCTGCAGCTGGTGACCGGCGACCTGAGCCTGCTGGAAACGTTCATCACCGCGGTCGCGCTTGCCGTCGCGGCGGTCCCGGAGGGGCTGCCGGTCGTCCTCACGCTCGCGCTCGCATTCGGCACGCGGCGCATGCTGGAACGGAAGGCGCTCGTGCGCTCGCTGCCGGTCGTGGAGATCGTCGGCGCGGCGGAGGTCATATGCACCGACAAGACGGGCACGGTCACGGAAGGCCGCATGACGATGCGGCGCGTGGCAACGCTCACCGAGGAGCTGGACGCGCACGACGTCACGCCCGGCGCGCACGAGGAACCGATCGGCATCTCACTCCTGGTTGCGGGCCTGTGCAACAACGCGCACCGGCACCCTGAGTACGGCTACGTGGGCGACCCGACAGAGACGGCGCTGCTGGAGTTCGCGGAGCGCGCGGGCGCGCCGCTGGGCGAGTACGAGCGAACGGGCGAGGTCCCATTCACGTCCGAGCGTCGGATGATGTCGGTAGCCGTCCAGCACCCCGTGGCAGCCGACGGCCTGCTGCTGACGAAGGGGGCACTGGAGGCGGTGCTCCCGCTCTGCACGAGCATCAGGACGCCGGGCGGAGTGTCGCCGCTGAGCGACGCAGAGCGCAACGCGCTGCTGGAGCAGAACGTCGGGCTGGCGGGACAGGCGCTGCGCGTGCTGGCGTTCGCGTACAGGGAGCAGCCCGCCGACGCGCCGATGGTCGAGGAGGGGCTGACGTTCGCCGCGCTGGGGGCGATGAGCGACCCGCCGAGACCGGAGGCCACGCACGCCATCGAGGCGGCGCACCGGGCCGGCATCCGCGTGGTG
The DNA here is from genome assembly GCA_965116305.1 of Dehalococcoidia bacterium. Classification (GTDB taxonomy): domain Bacteria; phylum Chloroflexota; class Dehalococcoidia; order Lucifugimonadales; family Australimonadaceae; genus Bin16. Next base: position 2,337,025 of record OZ220673.1, read on the forward strand.
ATGATCACGGGCGACAACAGCCTCACTGCGGCGGCGATAGGCAAGGAAGTGGGGTTGGACGGTGAGTCCATCGAGGCGAAGGAGCTCGACGGGCTGGACGAGGCTGAACTGAAGCGCGTCATCGACGGGACGAGCATCTTCGCGCGGGCCGAGCCGCGCCACAAAGTGCTCATCCTCCGGACGCTCAAGGAGAAGCACGACGTCGTACTGATGACGGGGGACGGCGTGAACGACGCCCCTGCCCTGCACAACGCGGACGTGGGCGTCGCGATGGGCATCAAGGGCACGGACGTCGCCCGCGACACGTCGGACATGGTCCTGCTCGACGACAACCTCGCGACCATCGTCGCCGCCGTCGAAGAAGGCCGGCGGATATTCCGGAACATCAAGAAGTTCGTGAACTACATGCTCACGGGCAACCTCGCCGAGGTGCTCGTCATCCTCGTGGCAACCGTGTTCGGCTACCTGCCGGTGACGGCCGTGCAGATCCTGTGGATCAACCTCGTCACGGACTCCGGCCCGGCGGTCGCGCTGGCGTCGGACCCCGCGCCGCAGGGAGCGATGCGCGAGCCTCCGCGTCATGGCGCGGTGCTGGGACGCTCGATGGCCGCGCTCGTGGGCAGTGTCGGCATAGTCATGACGATCATCCTCATCGCCACGTTCTTCATCGGGCTGCGGCTGTGGGACCTGGAGACAGCCCGGACGATGACGTTCACCGGCTTCGTCGTGCAGGAGTACCTGCGACTGCTGGTCATCCGCGTCCAGGAGGGAATGTCCATCTGCACGAACCGTTGGCTCTGGGGATCGGTGAGCGTGAGCCTGCTCATGCAGGCAGTCATCCTCTACACACCCATCGGCAGCGCGGCGTTCGACACGGTGCCGCTGGGGCTGGAACAGTGGGGTATCCTGCTGGCAGGGCTGCTGGTGGGCTTCGCCGTGACTACCGTCACCGGGAAGCTGGTCGTGCGGCGGTTCGGCCCCCTGTAGGGAACCCCCAACCCGCAGACGGCAGGCCGAAGGGCACACCCCGATGCACATCAGAGAGAGCGTAGTGCACCTGCTCGAGACGCAGCTGGCCAGGAGCCTGCTCGCACTGGCCGTCCTCGTGGCCGTGGCCATCGCGGGGTACGTGCTGATCGAGGGCTGGTCGCTCCTCGACGCCGCCTACATGACCGTCGTCACCTTCACGACCGTCGGCTTCGAGGAGGTGCACCCGCTCTCTTCCACCGGGCGTGTCTTCACCATGTTCCTCATGGTGACCGGCGTGGGGGTGATGCTCTACATCCTGACGAGCGTGATGCACCTGATCGTGGCGCAGGAGGCGCTGCGCAACCTGGTGCGGAGGCGCAGAATGAGGGCGCGTATGGCGAAACTCAGCGGACATTTCATCGTGTGCGGCTTCGGACGCGTCGGCAAGGCGGTCGCATCCACGCTCCAGGAGCAGTCTGCCAATCTCATCGTGATCGACAAGGATGCAGAGACGCTGGCCGAAGCCGAGGAGCGCGGCATGCTCTGGGTACACGGCGATTCGACGCAGGACGAGCACCTGCTGGCCGCTCACGTCAGGGAAGCGCGCGGGCTCGTCGCAGCCACGGGCGACGACAGCCACAACGTCTACGTGTCGCTGACTGCCCGCGGACTCAACCCGGACCTGTACATCGTGGCCCGGGCTTCCCGCTCCGACGCTGAGGACAAGTTGCGCAGAGCAGGCGCCGACGAGGTGGTCCTGCCGCACGTCATCGGCGGGAAAGAGATGGCGCTCTCGGCGATGGCAAGAGCGCAGCAGGAAGGCGAGGCAGGCTAACCCCGCACGACTCTGGCGAAACGGCGGCTGCCGACGCGGACCAGCGCCCCGTAGGCGATGCGCACACGCTCGCCGTCGGGGCGTTCGCCGTCTATCTGTACCGCGTTCTGCTGCAGCAGGCGCCGCGCTTCGCTGCGGCTCGCGGCCATGCTGAGGGCAGGCAGCAGGTGCGAGAGGTCAGCCTCGAAGCCGTCCGCGTCGTGGGAGACGACGGCAGGGCCGGTCGGATCGACGGCAACCTCCGGTGTGTCCTCCGGCATCTCGCGCCGCTGGAAGACGCGCTCGAACTCCTCGCGCGCGGCGGCTGCTTCCCCGGGCGAGTGGAAGGCGGCGGTGAGCTCCTCCCCCAGCCGCTTCTTGATGTCCATGGGGTTCGCGCCTGGCTCCCCGCTCATAGCCGCGCGGATGGCGTCGAGTTCGTCGTCCGAGACGTCGGTCAGCAGTTCGAAGTAGATGGGAACAAGGTCGTCCGGCAGCGACATGATCTTGCCGAACATGTCGCGTGGCGTGTCATCGAGCGCAACGTAGTTGTTGAGCGACTTGCTCATCTTGCGGACGCCGTCCGTGCCCGGAAGGATGGGCATGGTGAAGACGAGCTGGGGCCGCTGCCCCACCTTCTCCTGCAATTCGCGCCCGACGAGCAGGTTGAAGAGTTGGTCGGTGCCGCCGAACTCCACGTCCGCCTCGATGGCGACCGAGTCGTACGCCTGCAGCAGCGGGTAGAGCATCTCGGTGACGGCGATGGGGCGCTGCGCGGCGTAGCGCGTGGCGAAGTCGTCGCGGTGCAGGAACTGGTTGACGGTGAAGTGCGCCGTGAGGCGTATGACGTCGGTCAGGGTGAACTTCCCGAACCATTCGCTCTGGTAGACGGCGCGCGTCTTGTCCGGGTCGACGACCTTGAAGAACTGGCGCATGTACGTCTCGGCGTTCTCGCGCACGTCCTCGGCGCTGAGCATGGTGCGCGTGTCGGACTGACCGGACGGGTCTCCGATCTGCGCCGTCCAGTCGCCGACGATGAGGATGAGCTCGTGGCCGAGGTCCTGCAGCTGGCGCAGTTTCCGGAGGCCGACGTAGTGGCCGAGGTGCAGGTCCGGCCTGCTGGGATCGAACCCCATCTTGAGACGGAGCGGCTTGCCCTCCTGCAGACGGCGGATGAACTCGTCCTCCGGGATGATCTGCGCGACGCCGCGCTTCGTGATGCGGTCGATGGTCTGCCGGTCGAGTGCGGGCATGGTCAGGACGCCTCCTGCGGGAGCGCAAGGATATGCCTCGTATGCGCCACGTCGTCGCGCATGGCGGCGATGAGCGCGTCGACGCCGTCGAACTTCTCCTGCCCGCGCAGGCGTTCGACGAACTCCAGCTTCACCTGCTCGCCGTACAGGTTGCCGTCGAAATCGAGGACGAACGCCTCGACGACGCTCGGGCCACCCTCGTGGAACGTAGGCTTGTGCCCGATGCTTACGGCGGCAGGGAGACGATCCGTCCCCCGAAGCAGCCACCCGGCGTAGATGCCGTCCGCCGGGACCGCCTGCCGCGGCCCAACCCCGACGTTCGCCGTCGGGTAGCCGAGCAGCCCGCCGCCCCGGTGCTCGCCCTCGACGACCGGACCTTCCAGTGCGAACGGACGCCCCAGCATGCGTGCGGCGGAGGCAACGTCGCCCCCATCCAGCGCCTGGCGCACTGCGGTGCTGCGCACGGGGCCGGCATCCTGCGTTAACTGCTCGACGCACTCCATCGTGTAGCCGAGTTCATTGCCGAGCACCGTCAGCACGGGGAGCGTCCCCTCGCGGTTGTGACCGAGCGTGACGTCCGGCCCGGCAGCGAAGTGCGCCATGCCGAGGCAGTCCCGCAGGGCGGTCATGAACTCGCGGGGCGTGAGCAACGACACCTCTTTCGTGAAGGTGACGGGCACGACCGCATCGACGCCGGAACTGGCAAGGAGGCGGAGCCGCTCGTCCAGCGACGTGAGCATCCGCAGTTGAACGTCCGGGCGCAACACGGAGAGCGGATGGTTCGAGAGCGTGACGGCCACGGGCGCAAGCCCTCGTTCCTCCGCCGCTCTTACCAGCGTGGCGAGCACGTGCTGATGCCCCAGGTGCACCCCGTCGAACACGCCGAACGCGACAGCCGTCGGCCGGTCGGGCCGGTATGCGGTCAGCTCCTCACAGAGGTCGGGCACGAAGGCGCTCCATGCGAGGGTCAGGCGACGGGCTCAACAGCGAGCGCCTCGTGCGCCTCGGTGAGCATCGCGGCGGTCTCCTCCCAGTCCATGCACGCGTCGGTTATCGAGACGCCGTACTGGAGTTGCGATGGGTCGTCGCCGAGGTCCTGCCGCCCGCCGAAGAGATGGCTCTCCGCCATGAGGCCGACGATGAGGTCGTTGCCGGCACGGCGCTGGCGCACCACGTCGCGGAAGGCGATGGGCTGCCGGTTGTGGTCTTTCTCCGAGTTGGCATGCGAGCAGTCGACCATGATGCGCGGGGGCAACCCTGCGGCTTCCAGTTTCTCCTGCACGTCCCGCACGCTTGCCTCGGCGTAGTTGGGACCTCCGGAGCCGCCTCGCAGGATGAGGTGACCGTAGGGGTTGCCGTTCGTGTTGACGATGCAGGTGCGTCCCTGCCGGTCTATCCCGAGAAAAGAGTGCGGAGCGCGGGACGTCTTCATCGCGTCGATGGCGATCTGGGAGTTGCCGTCCGTGCCGTTCTTGAAGCCCACGGGCATGCTCAGACCGCTGGCCATCTCCCGGTGCGTCTGGCTCTCAGTCGTGCGCGCGCCGATGGCGGCCCACGATACGAGGTCGGCGAGGTACTGGGGTGTGATGGGGTCCAGGAACTCGGTCCCGGCCAGTACGCCCATCTCGGCCAGTTGCATGAGCAGTTTGCGGGCGCGGTAGAGGCCGCTCGATATGTCGAATGAGCCGTCGAGGTTCGGGTCGTTGATGAGGCCTTTCCAGCCGAGGCTGGTACGCGGCTTCTCGAAGTAGACGCGCATGATGATGAGGAGCGAGTCGCTCATCCGCACAGCGAGCTCGCCCAGTCTGCCGGCGTATTCGAGCGCGGCCTTCTCGTCGTGGATGGAGCACGGGCCCGTGATGACGAGCAGGCGGGAGTCCTCGCCGGTCAGGATGCGCTCAACCTGGTCCCGCCCTTCGGCGACGGTCTGGACCATCGCAGGCGTGAGCGGCAGTTTGCGCTGGAGCTCCTCCGGCGGAGCGAGGGGTTCTATCGATCTGATATGCAGGTCGCTAACGGAACGCGCCATGACGCAATCCCCTTTCTTTACTCTGACGATGCGGAAGGCCGAAAGAACGAACGCGGAGCCTAGCGATAGCTGTAGCTGGCGCTGCCCCGCCGCGTAAACAGGAAGAACCGCCGGGTCCAATCAAGGGCCCGGACGCCACGGATGCGAGGCTCGGTTGCGAGCGTTGTGCGCATCTCCCTCCGCCGGTTCATCCGCTGTCGGGCGACCGCAGGTCACGGGCGCCCTTCAGGTAGACGTACCGCAGGTCCTCTTTCCGCTTCTCGGTATTCAGGAGCAGAAGCACCCGGATAACGGACTCCGGCGCACCCGGCACCGGGATCTCGCAGCTATCCATGAGCGCCGTCTGCTTCCATCCCAGCCGCAAGCGCGCCGCTTTGGCCGGGAACTCCGCGGTGAGATCTGCGGTTACGGTAAAGAATACCGCGCCTACGTCCTCCTCGACAAGGTCATTGGCTGTCGCGAGTTCGCGCAACAGCTCCTCCGTGGCATCGAGGATCGCCTCGGGCGTGTTGGCGTCGGCTGTCGTTGCGCCGCGCAGTCCAAGGGTCGGCATGGTGTTCTCTCCGCTCACTCCTACGGGCGGGCACGCATCTGCACCAGCGTCACTGCGCCGCAGCAAGCTCCCGTACGAACGCGCCAGCCCGGGAGGCCGCCTCGCCGGGCGGGGCGGAATCTATCACGTTGATGAGGGCGCTTCCAACGACCGCAACGTCCGCGACCTTCCCCACGCGCTCCACGTGCCGCCGCTCGGAGATGCCGAAGCCGACCCCCACGGGCAACGCCGTGTGCCGGCGCACACGGGTAACGAACTCCGGGAAGTCGTCCGGCAGATCGCTCCGTGCGCCGGTCACGCCGGTGACGCTGACGCAGTAGACGAACCCTCGCGCGTGCCCGCAGCCGAGCACGATGCGCTCCTCGGTGCTGGTGGGCGCGAGCATGCTCACGATGCCCAGACCGTGCTGCTCGAGCGCCGCACGCAGTTCGCCCGCCTCGTCCGGCGGCAGGTCGGGAATGATGAGCGCGTCCACGCCGGCGTCCGCGCAGTCCGCGGCGTATGCGGCGATGCCGTAACGCAGGATGGGGTTGTAGTAGCCCATGAAGATGAACGGCAGGCTCACGCCGGAGTCCCGGAGACGGCGCGCCGTTTCCAGGCAGACGTGGGTGTCCACGCCGCCGGTCAGCGCGCGGTAGCTCGCGGCCTGTACCGTGGGGCCGTCCGCGAGTGGGTCGCTGTACGGCACCCCGAGTTCGAGAGCGTCCGCTCCCGCCTGTTCGATGGCAGGGACGATGGCGAGCGTGTCCTCGATGGAAGGGAACCCGATGGTGACGTACGGGATCAGAGCGGTGCGCCCCTCGCTCCGAGCATGAGACAGGGCGTTTTCCAGACGGTCCAGCATGGTGGACAGTCTATCGCGTCGCGGGGCGGGGCGTGTAACCTGCACGGCCCACGCCTGAAAGTTGACTCGACGTGAGACTTTGCACTATCATGTCGCCGCTTCTAACATCCGTTTCCGCTGGGAAGGGAAGTAGTAAGGGGCAAGCGCATCCCAGAGAGCCGGTCGTTGTGGTGCGAGACCGGCGATGGACAAGCCCTCCTGAACTCGTCCCCGAGCGGCTGGCCTGAACAGCAACAGTAGGGCCAGCGGAGCGCGCCGTTACCGCGCAGGCAAAGCTGCCTCGGCCCTTCGTGAGCCGGGGAAGTAGGGTGGTACCGCGGGTTAACGGCCCGTCCCTTCATGGGGCGGGTCTTTTTTTACCTTCGGAGAGGCGCTCCGGTTACGGAACGACAAGCGAAGGAAGTGAGGGAGTCTTGCATCTGACAGGCGCACAGATGGTCTGCGAGAGCCTGGTGCGGGAGGGGACGGACATCATGTTCGGCCTCCCCGGCGGCGCGATACTGCCGCTCTACCAGACGCTGCCGGAGTACCCGCAACTGCGGCATATCCTCGTGCGGCACGAGCAGAACGCCGGCCACGCGGCGGACGGCTACGCACGCGCATCCGGCAAGGTGGGCGTCGCCGTCGCGACCTCCGGGCCGGGCGCGACGAACCTCGTCACGCCCCTCGCAACCGCGATGATGGACTCCGTGCCGCTTGTTGCGATAACGGGGCAGGTGCCGCGCGCCGCCATCGGGCGCGACGCGTTCCAGGAGACCGACACCACCGGTATCACGCTGCCTATCACCAAGCACAACTACCTCGTGATGGATACAGCGGACATCCCGCGCATCATGAGCGAGGCGTTCCATATCGCACGCACGGGACGACCCGGTCCGGTGCTCATCGACCTGCCTCGCGACGTGCTCACCGAGAGCGACGACTTCGACTACCCGGAGCACGTCGACCTTCCCTCCTACAAACCGACGATGGAGGGGCACGGGCAGATGATCAAGCGCGCTGCGCAGCTCATCGCGGACTCGCAGCGCCCCCTGCTCATGGTGGGGCACGGCGCGATCATCTCCGGCGCGTTCGCAGAGGTACGGGAGATAGCGGAGAAGGCGCAGATCCCCGTCATCACGACGCTGCTCGGCATCGGCAGCTTCTCCGGCGAGCACATCCTGAGCATGGGTATGCCGGGGATGCACGGCCAAGCGTACAACAACTGGGCGATAGACCGGGCCGACCTCATCATCGGGGTCGGGATGCGGTTCGACGACCGGGTCACCGGCAGGCTGAGTGCGTTCGCGCCCAACGCGAAGGTCATCCACATCGACATCGACCCTGCCGAGGTCGGCAAGAACGTGCGCGTGACCGTGCCCATCGTCGGCGATGCGAAGCGTGTGCTCCACGCGCTCGAAAAGCAGGTGGAGCAGGTGTCGCGTCCCGAGTGGATGTCGGAGATAGACGCAATGCGCGCCGAGCATCCCCTGAGTTCAGGCCACGGCAGCGGGCTCCGTCCGCAGCATGTCGTCCGCGAGCTGTGTGACGTCACGGACGGTCGCGCCATCGTCGTTACCGGCGTGGGGCAGCACCAGATGTGGGCGGCCCAGCACTACGTGTTCAAGGAGCCCGGCTCTTGGATCACGTCCGGAGGGCTGGGGACGATGGGCTTCGAAGTGCCCGCCGCGATGGGCGCGGCCTTCGCTCAGCCCAAGCGTCAGGTGTGGAGCATCGCCGGGGACGGCGGCTTCCAGATGACGATGTCCGAACTGGCGACCATTGTGGAGCACAACGTGCCGGTGAAGTTCGCCGTCCTGAACAACAACAACCTCGGCCTCGTGCGGCAGCTGCAGGACCTGTTCTACGGAGGCTCGCGCGTGGCGTCCGGCTACACCGGCAACCCGGACTTCGTAAAGCTCGCCGAGGCCTACGGCATCTGGGCGAAGCACGTCACGGACGAGCCGCAAGTGCGGTCGGCCCTGGAAGAGGCGGCGGCGGTGGACGGGCCGGCCATCATCGATTTCCACGTGGAGCCGGAGGAGAACGTGTACCCGCACGTTCCCGCAGGAGAGAGCGTGTTCGAGATGATCGAATCGCCCGCCGGGCAGGAAGCGCTGTCATGGCTGACGTAAGCCTGAACGGGCACGTCCACACCATTACGGCGCTGGTCCACGACAAGCCGGGAGTGCTGGCGCGCGTCGCGGGACTGTTCTCGCGGCGCGGGTTCAACATCTCCAGCCTGGCGGTCGGTCACAGCGAGACGGCGGGGCTCTCCCGCATGACGTTCGTCGTCGAGGGCGGAGACTGGGTGGTGGAGCAGGTGACGAAGCAGCTCTACAAGCTGATAGACGTCGTGCGGGTGACGAACATCTCGTCGGAGAGCAGCGTCGTCCGGGAGATGGCCCTGCTGAAGGTGAAGTCCAACAAGGACAATCGCGCGGAGATCATGCAGATAGTGGACATCTTCCGCGCAGGTATCGTGGACGTGGGCAAGGACACGGTCATCGTCGAGGTGACGGGCGACGAGGAGAAGATAGACGCGCTCATCAAGCTGCTCCAGCCCTTCGGCGTCCGCGAGACGATGCGTACAGGACGGATAGCGATGACCCGTGGCGGCGTGGCCGCGGGCACGAAGCAGACGGCTGTCCCCGCCGCGCAGAGCGCGCCGGATACGGAAGTCGTCCCCTGAAGGCGCGAACCAGAACACGAGGAGGAGACTGCGATATGGCGAAGGTGTACTACAAGGAAGATGCCGACATCAGCCTGCTGAGCGGCAAGCGCGTCGGCGTCATCGGCTACGGCAGCCAGGGGCATGCGCACGCGCTCAACCTGCGCGACAACGGCGTGGACGTGGTGGTGGGCTTGCTGCCGACCAGCGCCAGCCGCGCGAAGGCTGAGGCCGAGGGACTGCGGGTCGCCACTCCGGCTGAGGCCACGAAGGAGAGCGACTTCATCATGGTGCTGGCGCCGGACACCGCGCAGCGCAGCATCTACACGGAGTCCATCGAGCCGAACCTGGACAGCTCCAAGACGCTGATGTTCGCGCACGGCTTCAACATCCACTTCGGGGAGATCCAACCGCCCGCCGACGTGGACGTGTCGATGATTGCCCCGAAGGCGCCCGGGCACCGGGTGCGCGAAGTGTTCGTCGACGGACAGGGGGTACCGTCGCTCGTGGCGATCCACCAGGACGCCTCGGGCGACGCGCTCGCGAACGCGCTGGCCTACGGCGCGGGCATCGGCTCGGACCGGGCCGGCATCGTGGAGACGACGTTCAAGGAAGAGACGGAGACCGACCTCTTCGGCGAGCAGACCGTGCTCTGCGGCGGCGTTACCAGCCTCATCACGAACGCATTCGAAGTGCTCGTGGAGGCGGGCTACCAGCCGGAGATCGCCTACTTCGAGGTGATGCACGAGCTCAAGCTCATCGTTGACCTGCTCTACGAGGGCGGCATGAAGTACATGCGCTACTCCGTGAGCGACACGGCGGAGTACGGCGACTACAGCCGCGGCTCCCGGGTGGTGGACGAGCACGCCCGCGCCGAGATGAAGCGCGTGCTCCAGGAGATACAGGACGGCTCGTTCGCCCGCGAGTGGATAGCCGAGAACCACGAAGGCCAGCCGCGCTTCAAGGCGATGCGTGAGGCGGCTGCCGGCCACGAGATCGAAACCGTCGGAGCAGAGCTCCGGGGGATGATGACGTTCCTGGGGAAGAAGTAACCGCCGGCACAGCGGAGGCCGTGAGCGGCCTGTTTGCGGAGGAATGACATGGAAGACCGAGTGCTCATCTTCGACACCACGCTCCGGGACGGAGAGCAGTCCGCCGGGGCGGGGATGACAGTGGACGAGAAGGTGGAGGTCGCCAGGCAGCTCGAGCGGCTCAACGTCGACATCATCGAGGCGGGCTTCCCTGTGAGCTCGCCCGGCGACTTCGAGGCGGTACAGACGATCGCGCGCGAGGTGCGGAAGCCGATCATCGCGGCGCTCGCGCACGCGAACGAAGCCGCGGTGGACCGGGCCGGAGAGGCGCTGAAGGACGCGGCGCACCCGCGCATCCACATCTTCATCTCCTCCTCGGACCAGCACATCCAGCATCAGCTGCGCAAGAACCGGGAAGAGGTGGTGGACATCGCGGTGAAGGCCGTCTCAAGGGCGCGCCAGTACACCGACGACGTCGAGTTCTCCCCCATGGACTCCAGCCGCACGGAGCGTGAGTTCCTCGCGCACATGGTGCGGGCAGCCGTCGACGCGGGCGCGACGACCATCAACATCCCCGACACCGTCGGCTACGCGGTGCCGGAGGAGTTCGGCGGCCTCATCACCTACCTGCGCGCCGAGGTGCCGGAGCTCGGCGACAGCGTCCGCATCTCCGTGCACTGCCACGACGACCTCGGTATGTCGGTCGCCAACAGCCTCTCCGCGGTGAAGGCGGGGGCCCGACAGGTTGAGGGCTGCATCAACGGCATCGGCGAGCGCGCGGGGAACACCGCCGTCGAGGAAGTCATCATGGCGCTCCGCACGCGAGGCGACTACTTCGGCGTAGACACCGAGATAGATACGAAGCAGCTGTACAACACCAGCCGTCTCGTGAGCCAGGTGAGCGGCTTCCCGGTGCAGCCCAACAAGGCGGTCATCGGGCGCAACGCGTTCCGGCATGCCTCCGGCATCCACCAGGACGGCGTGCTGAAGGAGCGCACCACCTACGAGATCCTGAACCCGCTGGACGTGGGGGTGCCTCGCAGCGAGCTCGTGCTCGGCAAGCTGAGCGGACGCCACGGCCTCCGGTCACGGCTCGAGGAGTTGGGCTACGCGCTCACCAACGAGGAACTCGACAAGGTGCACGAGTCGTTCAAGGAGCTCGCCGACAAGAAGCGCGAGGTGACAGACCGCGACCTCATTGCCCTGATGGGCAACGAGCGCACGGCCATCGAGGAAACGTACTCGCTGGAGCACGTGCAGGTGACCTGCGGCACAGGCGAGATCCCGACCGCGACCGTTCAGTTGTCCCTCGAAGACGGGACGCTCCGCACTGACGCGGCGACAGGCACCGGACCGGTGGACGCCGTCTACCAGGCCATCAACCGCATCGTCGGCGTGCCGAACGAGCTGACCGAGTTCAGCGTCAACTCGGTTACGGAGGGCATCGACGCCATCGGCGAGGTGAGCATCCGCATCGAACAGGACGGCAAGCCGTACATCGGACGCGGCGCGGACACGGACATCATCGTCGCGTGCGCCCAGGCGTACATGAACGCGCTCAACCGCCTGATCGCGATGGGTGACACCACGCGCTCGCCGGAGGCGGCAGGCGCCGTCTAACGGGTTCCAACCCCCCTTCTTGCAGGGCTTGACCGGCTGCTTGGTATGCTTTACTATTTCTCTTACTGGTAAGGAATACCAAGCAGTCGAGGCTCGCCATGCGCACGATAACCGTCAGCAGCAAGAACCAGATAACCATTCCCGTCGCCATCCTCCGGGAAGTTGGCATCAACCCCGGCGACACGCTGGCCGCAGCCGTCATAGACGGGGACATCGTCCTTGTCAAGGAGCCGGAGAGCTGGGTGCAGTATTTTCAGGGGAGTATGAAAGGGGCCTATGGCGGCACCAAAGAGAGCATCGACCGTTATGTCCTCCGCGAGCGCGAGAGCTGGTACGAGCCGCTGCCCGAGCACACCAGCGACTCGGACCCGCGCGAGTGGTGCAAACGGTTCGAGGACCTTTACGCCACGGACAGCGGCGTGCGGGCAGTCACCGACACGCTCATGGACTGCCCGCACCACGTGGCCACTTTCCCCGACCTGGCGTGGCTCATCCCCGAGAACGGCCACCCCACCGACCTGACCCAGACGCTGGACAGGCTCACGTCCAACCGCTGGGTGCGCCGCATCCCGGCGCAGGATGAGGAGCCGGAGCGCTACCGGCTGGACGGCGAGATAGCAGCGTCGCTCAAGGCCGCATGATGACGTCGACCCTGAGCGACGCTCTCGCGGGCAGCACACGGATAGCGTTCGACACCAACGCCGTCATCTACTACCTGGAGAACGTCTATCCATACGGCGCCTACGCGGCGCAGGCGTTCTCGCTCCTTGCGAGCGGCGCAGCGGTCGGCTTCGTATCGACCATGGTGGAGATGGAGACGCTGGTGCGCCCGCTCCGCATACGTGACAGGGGGCTGTTGTTCTCTATACGCCGGTTCTTCGCCCTCCACCCCAACCTGTACATCACTCCCATAAATAGCGATATCGCGCAGGAGGCAGCGCAGGTGCGCGCCTCCACCAACTTGAAGGCGCCGGATGCTATCATCGCTGCGACCGCCGCAGCTGACCGCTGCGACGTCATCATCGGCAACGACCGCGCCTTCGCCAGGAACAGCGCAGTCCCCTACCTGGTCCTGGACGATTTCGCCGTCTGAAATAGAAGCGGAGGATCGGATGGCCCCCAAGACGATGTTCGAGAAGATTTGGGATGCCCACGTCGTGCGGGAGGAGGAGGGCAAACCCTCCCTGCTCTACGTCGATCTGCACCTCGTCCACGAGGTCACGTCGCCCCAGGCGTTCGACGGCCTTCGGCTCAACAACCGCCGCATCCGCAGGCTCGACAAGACCGTCGCCGTCGCCGACCACAACGTCCCCACCAACGACCGCGACAAGCCCCTCACGGACGAGGTCTCGAAGGCGCAGCTCGAGGCGATGCAGCGCAACGCCGACGAGTTCGGCCTCGAGTACCACGACATGTTCAGCGAGAAGCAGGGCATCGTCCACGTGATCGGGCCGGAGCAGGGACGCACGCAGCCCGGCATGATCATCGTCTGCGGCGATAGCCACACCGCGACGCACGGCGCCGTCGGCGCGATGGCGTTCGGCATCGGCACGTCGGAGGTCGAGCACGTCCTGGCGACCCAGTGCATCTGGCAGGCGAAGCCGAAGACGATGGAGGTCCGTGTGGACGGCACGCTCGGCTTCGGCGTCACGCCCAAGGACGTCATCCTCGCCATCATCGGGAAGATCGGCACGTCCGGCGGCATCGGCCACGCCATCGAGTACACCGGCTCCGTCTTCCGCGACATGTCCATGGAAGGCCGCATGACGGTCTGCAACATGTCTATCGAGGCCGGCGCGCGAACCGGTATGGTCGCGCCCGACGAGACGACGTTCGCCTACCTGAAGGGGCGCGAGTACGCCCCGAAGGGCGAGGACTGGGACGCCGCCGTCGAGCGCTGGACCGCCCTCCGCACCGACCCCGACGCGGTGTTCGACACCGTCGTCACGCTCGACGCCGCCGACATCCAGCCCCAGGTGACGTGGGGCACGAACCCCGCGCAGGTGCTCCCCGTAGGCGGGCGCGTCCCCACGCCGGACGAGTTCGAGTCGTCGCAGGAGCAGGGCGCCGTGGAGAAGGCGCTCGCGTACATGGGCCTGAACGGCGGCGAGCGCATCCAGGACATCGCCGTCGACACCGTCTTCATCGGCTCGTGCACCAACTCCCGCATCGAGGACCTTCGCGCCGCTGCGGACGTGGCACGGGGCAAGCAGAAGGCGGACAGCGTCCGGGCGCTCGTTGTACCCGGCTCGTGGGCCGTGAAGCAGCAGGCGGAGCAGGAGGGACTCGACCAGGTGTTCACCGACGCCGGGTTCGAATGGCGCGACGCCGGATGCTCCATGTGCCTCGCCATGAACCCGGACCGCCTGGCCCCGGGCGAGCGCAGCGCCTCGACCTCCAACCGCAACTTCGAGGGGCGGCAGGGCCCCGGCGGACGCACGCACCTCGTCAGCCCGCCCATGGCAGCCGCAGCCGCCATCGCGGGGCACTTCGTGGACGTGCGCGAACTCAACTAACGAGACCGGACACGGCTCCGGCGCAGGAGTAGACGGATGGACGCTTTCACCAAACACACCGGCAAGGTCGTTCCCTACGACATGCCGAACGTCGACACCGACCAGATCATCCCGGCGCGCTTCCTCAAGAAGATCGACCGCGTCGGCTTCGGCGAACTGCTCTTCTACGAGCTCCGCTACGAGGAGGACGGCTCCTCCAGGCCCGGCTTCATCCTCAACCAGCCGCAGTATGCCGGCGGCACCATCCTGGTGAGCGGGCCGCAGTTCGGCATCGGCTCGTCGCGTGAGCACGCGCCGTGGGCTATCCAGCAGTACGGCTTCCGCGTCGTCATCGCGCCGAGTTTTGGCGACATCTTCCGCAACAACTGCTACCAGAACGGCCTGCTCCCCGTCATGCTCGCCGCCGCCGAGGTCGACACCATCATCGCCCGCGCCCAGGAGGTCCAGGGCTACGAGCTGACCGTCGACCTCGAGGCGCAGCAGGTCACCGACAGCCTCGGCCTCGTCGCGTCGTTCGACATCGACCCCTTCCGCAAGGAGAACCTCGTGCAGGGGCTGGACGACATCGGCCTCACGATGCAGCACGAGTCGGCGATAGACGCATTCGAGAGCACCAACGCCTGAGACCCACTCCGCCGCGACAGTCGGCATCCCGAGGTACGCACATGGCCACTTTCGACATCATGGTTCTGCCGGGCGACGGCATCGGCCCGGAGGTCACGGGAGCGTCGCAGCAGGTGCTGGACGCCGTCGCAGCCCGCTGGAAGCACAACTTCCGCTACCAGACCGACACGGTCGGGGGCGGCGCCATCGACGCCTACGGCACGCCCCTGCGGGACGAGACCGTCCGCACTGCCAAACGAGCGAACGCCGTGCTCTTCGGCGCCGTCGGCGGCCCGAAGTGGGACAACGAGCCAGTCCGACCGGAGGCGGCCATCCTCGGTCTCCGCAAGGCGCTCGGCCTCTACGCCAACATCCGCCCGGTGAAGGTCTTCCCCGGCATGGAGGGCGCGAGCCCGCTCAAGGACGACCGCGTGCGCGGCGCGGACATGGTCATCCTGCGCGAGCTCACCGGCGGCCTCTACTACGCCCCGCCCAAGAAGCGCTGGGAGACGAAGGCCGGACGCAAGGGCGTCGACACGCTCCTCTACACCGAGAAGGAGATCGAGCGCATCCTGCGCGTCGGCTTCGAGCTCGCCCGCTCCCGTCGCAAGAAGCTCACCTCGGTCGACAAGGCGAACGTCCTCCAGTCCTCACGCCTCTGGCGAGAGATAGCCATCGAGGTCTCGAAGGACTACCCGGACGTCGAGTTGGAGCACCAGCTGGTCGACTCCTGCGCGATGGTCCTCATCACCCGTCCCACGAGCTTCGACGTGATGGTCATGGAGAACATGTTCGGCGACATCATCTCGGACGAGGCCGCCGTCCTCTCCGCATCGCTCGGCATGCTGCCGTCCGCCAGCCTCGCCGGACTCCCCGGCAAGGACGCGAAGGGCAGGACGCGCAAGGTGAAGGGTCTCTACGAGCCGAGCCACGGCAGCGCGCCCGACATCGCGGGCCAGGGCAAGGCCAACCCCGTCGGCTCCATCCTCAGCGCGGCATTCATGCTGCAGTACTCGTTCGGACTCGCCGAGGAGGCCGCCGCCGTCAACGCTGCGGTCGAGAGCGCGCTGAACGACGGCCACCGCACGGCCGACCTCGCCCCTCCCGGTGCGGAGTTTTCCACCACCCAGCACATGACCGACATGATCCTCGAGCGGCTGTAGGCCGCGCCGATGCTCGAGATAGACATCAGCGCGCCTGTGGCCGCTGCGGTCGTCGCAACGTCGCTGGTCGCCGCCCTCATCGGCGGCGTCACCGGCATGAGCACCGGCATCATCGCCATCCCCGTCCTCATCTTCGCGTTCGGTATACGCCTCGCCGTCCCCATCGTCACGGTCGCCATGCTGCTTAACACGCTTTCGCGCTCCGTCGCGAACCGCGACTACGTGGACTGGCGCGTCGCCCGCTGGTACAGCCTCGGCGCGGTGCCCGCCGCCGCGCTCGGCGGCGTCGTCTTCGCGAACATCCCCACGGACTGGCTCGCGAGAGGGCTCGGCGTCTTCCTGCTCGCGCTCGTCGTCTACCGCCACATTCCCCTCGTTGCAGGGCGTGCGATGCCCCTTCGTGCCTTCCTCCCCGTCGGCATCGGCCAAGGCTTCTTCTCGGCGCTCTTCGGCGGCGCGGGGCCGTTCGGCGCGCACTTCTTCATGGCCTACGGACTCACCAAGAACGCGTTCGTCGGCACCGTCGCCGTCGGCACGTTCCTCGTCAGCATCGTCAAGACGGTCGTCTACGGCGGCTTCGCGCTCTTCACGCTGGAGACCTTCCTCATCGCCGTCGGCATCGGCCTCATCATGGCCGTGGGCGCCTATGCAGGCGCGCACATCGTCAAGCATGTGCCGGAGCGCCTCTTCATCTACGCGGTGGAGTTCTTCATGATCGTCTCCGGCCTGCTGCTCCTGGCGACGGGATAGCCGTGGACCCGGTCGTCCTCGCCAGCCTCGGCGTGGTCGCCTTCCTCTCCGCCGTCATCGGTGGGCTCGCGGGGCTCGGCTCCGCCATCATCATGATCCCGGCGCTCGCGTTCGCCGTCGGCATCCGCGAGGCCGTCCCTATCGCCACCATCGCCGTCATGATGCAGACCTGGTCGCGCATCTGGGTGAACCGCCGCCTCATCGACCGCAGCGTCGTCAAGTGGTTCTTCATCGGCGCGCTGCCGACCTCGATCGTCGGCGCTACGGCGTTCGCCAACCTCCCGGCGGACCTGCTGCAGAAGGCGTTCGCCGTCTTCCTGTTGCTCATCGTCGTCTACCGGCACACCCCCATCGCCGGGCGGGGGATGCCGATGGACCCGCGAGCGTTCGTTGGCGTCGGCGCGGGGCAGGGCTTCCTCTCCTCGCTCTTCGGCGGCGCGGGGCCATTCGGCGCGTCGTTCTTCCTCGCCTACGGGCTCCGGCGCGGCGCGTTCGTCGGCACGATGGCCTCCGGCATGACCATCATCAA
Source organism: Dehalococcoidia bacterium (assembly GCA_965116305.1). Lineage (GTDB taxonomy): Bacteria > Chloroflexota > Dehalococcoidia > Lucifugimonadales > Australimonadaceae > Bin16. Next base: position 2,354,349 of record OZ220673.1, read on the forward strand.
CGTCGTCAAGATAGGCATCTACGGCTCGTTCGCCCTGGTCGACACGAGCGCCCTGCTCCTCGCTCTCTCGCTCGGCCTCGTCATGGTCGCGGGCGCGTACGTCGGCGGCGCAATCGTCAACCGCGTCTCCGACAAGGCGTTCGTCTACATCGTCGAGATCGTCATCGTTGCCGCGGCCATCTCGCTGCTGGTGCGGTAGGCGGGATAATTCCCATCGATGGACAGGATAGGGGTCATTTCGAGCGAAGCCGTCCGGCGGTAGCCGGTGGCGCAGCCGAGGAATCTCTCGGGCAGGCGGTGGGGAGAGAACGTTTCCGCGTTTACTCGTAGCAAGGAGTCCAAAACCGCTCATTCACCTCTGGATACAGCCCCGTGCGTGAGCGGTTCGACTGCTCATAACCGCTCATTCGCCGCTCATTCCTGTGCATCGCCGCTCGTTTCCGCCCATTTCTGCTCACCGGCCTCGCGGCTCGTCCGCGCCGCCAAGGCGCCCTGTGCAGCGATGCCAGAACCAGCGTACGCTCCCCTGCCGTGACCGCGAAAGCGGCGCGTGTCACCAATCCGGGAAACCGACATTAGTGGACAGGATGGGGCATACCAAGCGCAGCCGAGGCACCTCCCGGGCAGGCGCCACACATCGTCGAGGTCGTCATCGTCGCCGCCGCGATCTCGCTGCTGGTGCGGTGAGTGGCTTGTTGAATCGCATGGCTTCGACGAAATCTTCAGCTCTCAGATTAGAGAGAATGCTATAGAGTAATCACGTTTAGCATGTTAGCGGGAAGAGGGACAACTAATTCGAAGTTGCACTGCTGGCATAGTATATGAAGCATACGCGGATCCGTTTCGCTCATGAATTCCTGTATCTCGTTGATTGTGATAAAAGCATCTCTCCCGTTTTCTGAGCGCAGACTGCTTATTGGTACTTGAGAAACCTCAATTAGAATAGGCTGTTTCTCTAATTCACGGAGACCTGATAGGTTTGGGTACTGCTTAAGTATTCGCCACGACAGACTCTTGTCGTGCTTCTCCAACTTCTCTAGCAAGGTGACCGTGTTAGATAGTAGTTCGGAACCATAGGCGTTCGCCGATGCATACTGTATTGCAGTGAGCCTAGAAGGCGACAGATACGTACCACCGTGTCGAAAATTGAATCCTCCTCCGGTTACTAGTTGGTCGGCCATGTTCTGAAACATAAACTCTTGGGCAGCAAGGACTTGATCGCCGAACCAGTCGTGTCTCTTCATTGTCTCCAAGAGTTCAGACAGGAGTTCGTAGCTTCTGAACTCAACGTTGGGATCCTCTGCGCCAAGCCCAGACTCGCGAATAGAGGGCAAGAAGATTGTGCTCGTGCCATGGTATAGTGGAATAAGCATCCGGGTTCCATCTGTAATACTCGGGGCCATGTCTACACTATTTCCTTCCGCACCAGCCAAACACCGCTCACTCCTTCAACGGTCTGTAGCATAGAGTAACCGCCTCCGCCTGCAGAGCCCTCATGCCTTACCCGCTACTATGACCCATGACTCCTCCCTCTATCAACGCCTCTTCGGGTGACGCCCTAGCACGCCTCTGGAACTGCTCAGGCACGTACACGGGACGGACGCGCAGTTCGGCGCGAAGTGGCGCGATGTCTCCGTGCGTGTCGATACGCCCTTCGGTCAGTTGCTTGTCGGCTACGACGGCACGCTGCGGGTGTCTGCGGAAGACTAAGGAGTGACACCCGCCCCTATTGCGAACGGCCCCGGCCCACGTACGCTGGTTGCATGACCGTCGCACCGGCAGCACTTACAGACAGCACCTGTGGCTCCCGGTGCACAAGGACCAATCGATGAAATCTTGGTTCCTTGGTCGCGGGAAGCAGGCCACGGCCACGGAAACACCCGGAGCAAGATTTCAAGAACGTCAGATCGGTTATCCCGTTCACTCGTAGACTGCCCATCAAGATTCCGGTTTCCGGCAGTGGTTGGGATCTTGATCGGCCACTCGTCGTCTCTCCGCCTCTGGCCAAACCCGGCCCCGGTGAGCGATAATAGGCCGTCAGCGACGAAAACAGGTCTCACGGAGCACTGATGCCAGCGAAGAAAGCAGCCCGAGTCCAGGAGCGCCGCCGCATCGTCAACCGGCGCGTCCGCTCCAGCACCCGCACGGCGGTCAAGAAGGCCGTCCGCGCGCTCAACACCAACAACGAGGCGGCGGGCAGCGCCGTTCTCACGGCGGTCAGCAAGCTCGACCGCGCTGTCTCCAGGGGCATCGTTCACCGCAACGCCGCCGCGCGGAGCAAGTCCCGCCTCACGAAGCGGCTCAACACTGCCACCGCCGAGTAAACGCCCCCTGTCATGCTGAGCGAAGCTAAAGGCGCGGCCTGAAGCGCAGCCGAAGCATCTCTCGGGAATACGTCCGTCAGCGCTGCGCCTCGCCAGAGAGATTCCTCGACTGCGCCATCGGCTACCGCCGACGGCTCCGCTCGGAATGACAGGGATCGGGCGCCATAGTGCTGGATTCCCGCCTGCGCAGGAAGGACCGGGAAAGGCATGAAACTGTGACACGACCCTGTTGACAGTCGCGAGCGCGGCCTTCTAGCCTAGAACGCACGTTCTGAATCCTGTACGGAGGCCGCACATGCCAGCCATCTCGCCGCGCCAGCAGCAGATACTCGACTTCCTGCGCGAGTACCACACCGACCGCAGCTACATGCCGTCCATCCGCGAGATACAGCTCGCATGCGGCATCAGCTCCACCTCCGTCGTCGACTACAACCTCCGCCTCCTCGAGCGCGACGGCTACATCCGCCGTGACCCCGACATCTCCCGCGCCATCGAACTCGTCGGCGAGTCCGAGGCGGACCTCGTGGAAGTGGCCCGCGTCCCCGTGCTCGGCGCGATCGCCGCTGGCGAACCGATCCCCGTCCCCGAAGCCGGCGCCTACGCGGACGGCGACCACGACTCGTTCGCCCTCCCGCCCGAGCTGACGCCCCGCGACCCCGACAACCTCTACGCCCTGCGCGTCAAGGGGTACTCGATGATCGACGCATTCGTGACCGACGGCGACATCGTGGTGCTGCGCCACACGCGCGACGCGCGCAACGGCGACATGGTCGCGGCCTGGCTCCCCATGCAGGAGGAGGCCACGCTCAAGCACTTCTACCTGGAGGGCGAGAACGTACGCCTCATGCCCGCGAACCCCGCCATGGAGCCCATCATCGTCCCCGCAGACTGCGTCCAGGTACACGGCAAGGTCGTCGCCGTCATGCGCAAGGTCGCCGCGTAGCCGTGCGACCCGCCAGAGCCAGCCTCTTCTCCACCGGCGTCGCATCATGATCGTTGTCCGCCGCGCCAATCGCGACGATCTCGCGTTCATCGTCGATGCGCAGATGGCGATGGCCGTCGAGAGCGAGGGCGCCGACCTCGACCGAGCAACGCTCACGGAGGGCGTCCGCGCCGTGCTGGAGGATCGCGTCCACGCCGAGTACTGGCTCGCCGAGGAGGACGAGACCCCTGTCGGCATGCTGATGACCGTCACCGAGTGGAGCGACTGGCGGAACGGCGTCGTGCTCTGGATCCACTCGGTCTACGTGGTGCCTGAGGCGCGCCGCCGCGGCGTCTACTCGACGCTCTATGCCCACCTCCGTGAGCAGGTCGAGCGCTCGGATGAGCTCGTGGGTCTGCGCCTCTACGTCGACAAGCGCAACGAGCCCGCCCAGCGCGTCTACGAGGCGCTCGGCATGACCCGCGAGCACTACCACCTCTACGAGTGGCTCAAGGACTGAGAGGTTGTCATTCCGAGCGGAGCGCAGCGGAGCCGAGGAATCTCTCGGGGGAAGGATGCTCAATCGGACGAAGGCAGCTTGCGCGCCTCCAGCATCGCCATCGGACGCCCGTCGCAGTGGATGCGGGACGCGCCCGCTTTCGTGCACAGCACCATGATGCCAGTCGCCTCGTCCTGGTAGCGCTTGCCCAGCTGGTCGGCCTCGCCGTCGGCGGCCGGCGCGCAGGACAGCTCCCCGTCCCCGCCCTTCGTGATCATGTACTGCGCGCCCAGGTCGGCGCACTCCAGACGCTTGCCGGTCTCCGCAGCCATCCGTCCCTCCGGTATCGTAGGGTTAACGAGGCAATGTTAGCAGAGGCGGGCAGGCGCGCCGATTCCGGCGCGGCCCCCATGGCAGGAGGTGAGCGTGGCCATAGCGTCGAACGTCAGGCAGCACATGGAGAACAGCTCGTGGATACGGCGCATGTTCGAGCTCGGCATCGCCCTCAAGCGCGAGCGCGGCGAGGAGAACGTCTTCGACCTCTCGCTCGGCAACCCCGTCGTCGAGCCGCCGCCCGAGTTCTTCGACGCCCTGCGCAGCCTGGCGGACACCCCGATGCCCGGCGCGCACCGCTACATGCCCAACGCAGGCTACCCGGAGACGCGACAGGCCGTCGCCGACACGCTCGCGGAAGAGACGGGCCTCCCTTACGGAGCACAGCACGTACTGATGACGTGCGGCGCCGCGGCCGCCCTCAACATCGCCATCCGCTCCCTCTGCGACCCCGGTGACGAGGTCGTGATCCTCGCGCCCTACTTCGCCGAGTACCTCTTCTACGCGTACAACCACGGGGCGGTCCCTGTGGTCGTCGGCTGCGACGAGAACTTCACGCCGGACCTCGACGAACTGGAACGCAAGCTCACCCCGCACTCGAAGGTCGTCATCCTCAACTCGCCGAACAACCCGTCCGGCGTCATCTACCCGCAGTCGTTCATCGCCGACCTCGCCGCGCTGCTGCGGCGCAAGAGCGACGAGTTCGACACCGGCATCTACCTCGTGAGCGACGAGCCGTACCGCCGCATCATCTACGACGGCTTCGCCTACCCGTTCCCGCAGCACGAGTACGAGCGCACCATCACCGCGACGTCGCACGCCAAGGACCTCGCCCTCCCCGGCGACCGCATCGGCTACCTCGCCGTGCACCCCGGCTGCGATGAGGCGGGCGAGCTGGTGGACGCGTTCGTCTTCTGCAACCGCGTGCTCGGGTTCGTGAACGCGCCAGCCATCATGCAGCACCTCGTGCGGAGCCTGCAGGGCGTCACCGTGGACGTCAGCGACTACCAGGCCAAGCGCGACTACCTCTGTGACATGCTCACGTCGGCGGGCTACAACGTCCGCAAGCCCGAGGGTGCGTTCTACCTCTTCCCGCAGTCGCCGGTGGAAGACGAGATGCTGCTCATCCAGGCGCTCCAGGAGGAGGGTGTGCTCGTCGTGCCCGGGCGCGGGTTCGGTATGCCGGGCTACTTCCGTATCTCCTACTGCGTCCACCGGTCCGTGCTGGAAGGCGCTGAACCCGGCTTCCGCGCAGCCATCAACAAGCTGGGCACAGCGTAGCGAGGCCGCCGCCCGAGAGAGGCAACACAGAGACGGACGCGCTATCATGGGATCGATGTCCCTGGAATGAAGAGGGGGATGGAAGCATGACGATGTTCCAACCGCGCCGCGTAGGCCGGGATAACCAGCTTCGGGCGCGCATGGTCTTCACGATGCTGCTGCTCGGCCTCGTGTACGGCCTCTTCCTCTGGTTCCTCATATCCGTCGCGGGCGCGACCGTCATGCTCGGCTTCGCCGTCGTGCTCGTGCTCGTGCAGTTCTTCCTCTCCGACAAGCTCGTGCTCACTTCGATGCGCGCGAAGGTCGTGACGCCTGAGGAAGCGCCGGAGTTGCACGCGATGATCGACCGGCTCGCGATGACGGCGGGCATCCCCAAACCGAAGGTCGCTGTCGCAGACATGAGTGTCCCGAACGCGTTCGCCACCGGACGCAGCCAGAAGCATGCAGCGGTAGCCGTCACCACCGGGCTGCTGCACGTCCTGAACGAGCGTGAGCTCGAAGGCGTGCTGGCCCACGAGATAAGCCACATCGCCTCGCGCGACGTGCAGGTGATGACCTACGCCAGCTTCCTCTCCGTCGTCGCCTCGACGCTCATGTCGCTCTTCTTCTGGTCGGCGCTCTTCGGCGGAGGCTTCGGGCGCAGCCGGGGCGGCAGCGCCGGCAGCTACATCATGATCGCCTACATCGTCACCATCCTCGTCTGGGTCATCAGCCAGGTGCTCATCGCAGCACTCTCGCGGTACCGCGAGTACGCGGCTGACCGCGGCGCCGCCATCCTCACCAACCGCCCCCGCGACCTCGCGAACGCGCTCCAGCGGATCAGCGGTTCACTCACCGGCCTGCCCCAGAACGACCTGCGCCGCGCCGAGACGCTCAACGCCTTCTTCATCATGCCCGCCATCGGCGACGGCTTCGCCAGCCTCTTCTCCACTCACCCTCCCATGGCACGCCGGATCGAGCGCCTGCTCGAGCTGGAGCGGACAGGGATGCTGACGGGGTAGTCCCCATGTGCAAGTTCCTTTCCCGACCGCGTACCGCAGAATGGAGCGAGGCGAACGAGGCGATGGCCAACGCCACGCAGGTGTTCGAGGAAGTGCTCGACACCTTCACGACCGGCAAGGCCGGCGTGCTCGTCCGTCCGTCCGAGGACCAGGACGCGGTCCAGGCCAAGGCAGAACTGGAGCGCGCCCTGGCGCACCTGAAGTCCTCCGAGGCTCGGTGGGACGTGGTGCTGGACGACTCCGAGCACCCCCATCCGTGGATCATCGTGCGGGATTCCGGGCTGCCCGCGCTGGCGAACTCGACCCGAATCATCGGGGAAACGCTCGTGTCGATGGGCATCGGTCCGCGGGTGCTCGCGGCGGTCTATGCATTCAGATGGAAGGAGCAGGAGATCTACTGGATCTACCAGCCGCGCATCAGGGCGTTCACGCCTTTCGCCCCGGCGACGGGCGGCGAGTCGGAGACCCGCGACCATCCGCTGGAACTGCGGATGGAGCAGGCATCGAGGAAGGACATCCCCACCTCGCGCGCCATCAAGGAGTGGTACCCCATCTGGGGGATGCCCCTCTAGGCCCCGGCGTCACCGGGGGCGCGCGCCGGGCGCTTCAGCCTGCGGCGCGCCCAGAGGATGAGCGCCGCATCGAGCACCGGGAGCAGGATCAGCGCTCCCCACCACGGCAGCGGGGTGAGCAGCGCGAGCAGCACCACGAGCGCGGCCAGCACCCCCAGCCCAACTATGAGGATCACTCCTATCGCCATCATGCCATTCATCCGCGCAAGTATAGGGCTGGCGCACCGGTGGTACTATCTCCGCATCCGCCATTAACCCTTCCCCAACATCCGACAAGCCATGTCCACAGCAACCGGGCAGCACCAGCAGCATCACGAACGAAGTGTCGTCCTGCCCATCGAGGGCATGACGTGCGCCGCGTGCGTGAGCACGGTGACGAATGCCATCGCCCGCGTCGACGGCGTGTCCGGGGTGGCGGTGAACCTCGCGTCGGAGACGGCGGCGGTGACGTTCGCGCCCACCGGGCAGCGGATCGCAGCGATGCGGGACGCTGTGCGGTCGGTGGGCTACGGCATGGTGGAGGAGAGCGCGGTGCTCACCGTTCCCGGCCTGGCTGACGCAGACTCGGCCAAAGCCCTCGAGGCATGGCTCGGGGGGATAGACGGTGTGCTCCGCACGGCCGCGAATCTCTCGACAGAACAGATCACGGTGACCCTCATCCCCGGTACAGTCTCGCCCGGCGTGCTGCGGGATGCCGCGGCGGCGGCAGGGTTCAGCGGAGCGTACGTTACCGGCGCGGACGCTATGGATGCTGAGCTGGAGCGGCTGTCACGACGAGCGGAGATACGCGACTTCAGGAACCGCGCAGCGTTCAGCATCGCGAGCGCGGCCGCGATCATGCTGCTCATGCTCATTCCCGCCATCGAGCGCGGAGTGGGCATGCCATGGGTCAACGCCGTCGCTCTCGTGATCGCGACACCGGTGCAGTTCCGGGCCGCACGGCAGATATACGCGAGTGCGTGGAGCGCCCTGCGGCACCGCACCTCCAACATGAACACGCTCATCGCGCTGGGCTCCTCGACGGCCTACTTCTACAGCGCGGTCGTGACTCTTTCGGGGAGCACCATTGGGAACGGCGAGACGTACTTCGACACCTCCACCGCCATCATCGCTCTCGTCCTCTTCGGCAGGCTGCTGGAGGCCAGAGCGAAGGGCAGTGCGTCGGACGCCATCCGAACGCTCATCGGCATGCAGCCGCAGACCGCCCGCGTCACGCGGAACGGTGAGGAGCGGGACGTACCCGCGAGTGACGTCGTCCCCGGCGACACCGTCATGATACGTCCCGGCGAGCGCATCCCCGTGGACGGCATCGTGACCGAGGGGACGACCGCCGTCGACGAGTCCATGCTCACCGGCGAGAGCATCCCGGTCGAGAAGCAGGCGGGCGACGTGGTGTTCGGGGGCTCCGTGAACACGTCGGGGGGCATCTCCATCGAAGCAACCAAAGTCGGAAGTGCAACAGCCATCGCGCAGATCATCAGGATGGTGCAAGAGGCGCAGGGTTCCCGCGCGCCCGTGCAGCGGCTCGCCGACACCGTGGCGGCTTACTTCGTCCCGGCTGTGCTCACCATCGCCGCGCTTACCTTCATCGCATGGTGGCAACTCGGTCCGCAGCCCGCGCTGGACACGGCGATGCTCAACGCCATCGCCGTGCTCATCATCGCGTGCCCCTGCGCGCTCGGACTTGCCACGCCGACCGCCATCATGGTCGGCGCAGGCTCGGGCGCCCGGCACGGCGTGCTCATACGCGGAGCCGAGGCGTTGGAGCAGGCCCACAAGCTGGAGGTCGTCGTCTTTGACAAGACGGGAACGCTGACGAAGGGAGAGCCCCAGGTCACCGACGTACTCCCGCGCGGCATCTCCGAAAACGAACTGCTCTCCCTCGCTGCTGCAGTGGAGCAGCAGAGCGAGCATCCCATCGCAGCCGCAGTCGTGCGGGCAGCGAAAGACAGGGGGCTCGATCTCCCTCGCGCCTCGGACTTCCAGTCGGCGCCCGGACTCGGTGTGCGCGCAACCGTCGACGTGGATGCCATCACCGTCGGCGGACTCGGGCTGGTGCGGAGCGCAGACATCGCTCTCGGTGGAACGGCTGAATCGGCGGTCCGTGTACTGGCAGAGCGCGGCAGGACGCCTCTCGTCGTGCTGCGGAACGACCTCGTCATCGGCATCCTGGGCGTCGCGGACATCGTGCGCGATGAATCGGCGGAAGCCGTCGCAGCGCTCAAGGCGATGGGACTGGAAGTGGCGATACTCTCCGGCGACGTGCGGCCCGTCGCTGAGGGCATCGCGGCCCAGCTCGGCATCCAGCGGGTTATGGCAGAGGTGCTCCCGAGCGCCAAGGCTGCCGAGATCGAGCGCCTCCAGAGGGAAGGAAAGCGTGTAGGGATGGTGGGGGATGGCGTGAATGATGCTCCCGCGCTGACCCAGGCAGACGTAGGCATCGCCATCGGTTCCGGTACGGACGCGGCGCTGGAAGCAGCCGACGTTGCGCTCATGACATCGGACGTACGGCTCACGGGCGCCGCCGTACACCTCTCCCGTTCCACGATGCGCACCATCCGGCAGAACCTCGGCTGGGCGTTCGGCTACAACCTCCTGCTGATCCCGGTCGCAGCAGGCGTGCTCCACCTCGTGTTCGGGAACGGGGGGGTGCCGGAGGCGTGGCGCTGGGCGCTCGGCGAGCACGGCTTCCTGAACCCCATGCTCGCCGCTTTCGCGATGGCGTTCAGCTCCGTGTCTGTCGTGACGAACAGCCTGCGCCTGAAGAGGTGGATGCCTTAGAATGTCGGTGTCCGTTGAACCTCCGGCACACGGGGAGAAGTGGTGCATGAACCGGCTTGACGTGATCTTTGGGAAACCAGGTGATACGGCCATAGACCCCGTCTGCAAGATGGTGGTGCCGAAGGCCGCCCCCCCCGGTGGGACCGCCGAACACGAAGGGGAAACATACTACTTCTGCGCTCCCGGATGCCGCACTGCGTTCGCGGACGATCCCGCGCAGTTCCTGTCAGCCTAGATACCGATCGAAGCGCACACCGGACACGCCTGCATGCCTTGCCAGCGCGGGTGTGGAGGTCGTACCATAGCCCTATTGTGCGAATTTTCACGAGGAGGTAGCCATGGCTCCCCTTGACGAGCTCGACACGAAGCTCATAGAGCTGCTGCAGCGCGATGGACGCGCCTCCAACATCGAACTGGCGCGCAAGACCGGCGTGAGCGAAGGAACGATCCGGCGGCGGTTCCGAAACCTCGTCCAGGAAGAAGTCATCCGCGTGGTCGCCATCCCGGACACCTCCAAGCTGGGACGGCGCATGTCCGCGCTCGTCGGCCTGAAGGTAGACCCCGCCCACGTGCAGTCGGCGGCGGAGGAGCTGGCGAAGATGGAGGAGGTGCACTACGCGGCGGTTACGACCGGCGCGTTTGACGTCTTCTGCCGCGTAAGCCTCGGCTCTCCGCTCGAACTCTCCGACTTCCTCAGGAACCGGGTTGGCGATATCACGGGCGTCCGGCAGACGGAGACGTTCATCAACCTGTCGATCAAGAAGAACGTAGGAGACTTCATCCCCCAGGACGAGAGTTGATAACGTGTTCACACCCCTGAACACGTCTGCTAGAATGCACTCACCTTCCTGGGAGGGAGGGGGCCCGAACGGGCCTAGCTTAATGGGAGGGGCACTTCCAAGATGGCCTACATAATCGCCGAACCCTGCGTTGACGTGAAGGATGCGTCGTGCGTTGACGTCTGCCCCGTGGACTGCATCTACGAGGGCGACCGCATGTTCTACATCGAGCCCGATGAGTGCATCGACTGTGCAGCGTGCGAGCCGGTCTGTCCCGTCGCCGCAATCTTCGCCGAAGACGCGCTTCCTGCCGACCAGGCCCGCTTCATCGAGATCAACAAGGACCGCAGCGAACCCTAACCCCGGGCTGCTATCGGGAAACAGGCATAGGCGGGTCAGTGTTGACCCGCCTATCGTTGTCTCCCGTGCTTTTCTACGCAGCGACGTTCCTCAGCCTCCCCCGGCGAACTCTCGCCCCACCAGGGACAGCGCTTCTTCCACCCAGGTCGCATCGAATGTGAGGAGCAGCGGCGAGTCCGGTGTTGCCGCGTAGTAACCGTCGCCGTCCGATCTCCGCCCTCCGACGGCATACACCACGCTCACGGCGCTCTTGTCCTCCAACGGGACCGCTAACTCGTAGGTAACCCGAATGACGGCGCGGGGTGATTGCAGGCCCGCGTGTTCCAGCCTCAGACCCTCCGGCCAGACTGCCATGTCAAAGCCGGGAGGCCCGCCTGCAACGCTCAGTACCGCGCCGCGCTGAGCATCGGTCAGGTCCGACGCCACGTCGCCCCGCACCACGCTATCGGGCGATCTACCGTCGGTCCCGGGCAGACCGAGCAGGAACGTCGCGATGCCGTCCGCGCTCTCGATCTCGAAGAGCCGCACAAGCGCCGGATCGACGCGGTAGTACCAGTACGGCAGCGGGGGCTCGTGGGCGAGGCGGCGCAAGACGCGCGCCCAAGGCTCGTTGACGAGCGCCACCTCGGACTTGCCGTCGAGTTGCGCATAGACGTTGCGTCCATCCGGTGTCTCAGCGCCGAGTCGAACCTCAACGCGGTCTCCCCCCGCAAGGCCGAGGCTGACGGCGTCCGGTTCGTCCAATCCGAACTCCGACAGTACACCCGGCGCAGCCAGCCGGCGTTCTACTTCAGGGCCTGAGAGCAGCAACACGACACCGCCCCAACGGTCCAGGTTCACGGGCACCGGAGAATCGGCGAAGTACCAGCCATCATCCCGCCGTTCGAACATGACGGCGCCCGCCTCCGTCCGCACGGTGACGTTCACGATGTCGTCCTGAGCTGCAGTGTAGAGACGGGCGCGAAGCAGCGCTGCTTCGGGTTCGTCGTCGCCACCCGATACCAACACCCACGCAGCAACAGCCGCAAACGCAACGATCAGCAGCAATACGAACCTGATAACTGCGCTCTTCATCCCGATGTGCCCTCTTCTAACGCCGCCGCCACCACACGACGACACCTGCGGCGGCGATCAGCGCAGGCAACAGGAACCAGCTGACGTAACGCACGAGGTTGTACTCCGGCACCGTAAGCACGAGAGGGCGGAAGACCTCTTGCTTCGGGCGCACAGCGATGAGCGATCTGTCCTCCAGCAGCCAGTTCACCGTGTTCAGGAAGAAGTCTGCGTTGCTCACGTCGCCGAAGTGGCCGTTGCTCGCAAAGTCGGCATCGCCAAGAACAGCGAGCGTGGTGCGCACGGACGTGGTATCGAACGCTTCCGAGGGAGCATCCGTAGCGCGAGCAGACGCCTGCACGATGAGGTGTGTCGTATGGGGGCCGGGGACATCTCTGCCGGCGACAGGGTCTTCCCCTACTCCTACCACGGCCCAGGAGTCTCCGGACGTGGTCGCCAGCGGCTCGAAACGCACGGGCACGGGATCGCCGCGTTCGATACGTGCCGCGACGGCACCCCCCGGGCGGAAAGCGACGGCGCCCGGGAAGAGCGTTGCGCCAAGCGGTTCAACGATAGCGCCCCCCTCGGTAACCGAGGTCTGTCCCCGGTACTGATCACGCTGCACCGCGAGCGTGCGCGCGTCTCCGGCAGCGGAGCGCTCGAGGTCGACCAGCGTGCCGGGCACCGTCTCGAGGCCCCACGCCGAGAGCAGGTCAGCCATCGCGTCCCGCGTTTCGGAGGATGTGTCGAGTATGAATAGCGCTCGTCCTCCGTCCGCCAGCCAGCGGATGATTGCTTGTTCCTGGACGTCCGGGATCGGTTGACGAGGCGCGGCAACCACGAGCAATGAAGCGTCGTCTGGCACGCTTCCGTTGTCCGCCAGCATGAGCGACTCGACACGGTAGCCGTCGGCTCGGAGTCCGGCGGCGGCCAGCCCCAACCCGGAGCCGTCTGAACGGAGGTCGGTGATGCTTCGCTCGCCGTGGCCGGTGAGAAAGTAGATGGCGTGCTGTTGGGCCCCGGTGACCGTGAGGATGGCAGTGAGGAGCTGCTGCTCTGAGAGATCGCCGGCGCCTACAGAGGCACGGAGGCCTGTGGCAGGCGCGGTGAAGAGCAGCAGTGGAGCGCTGACCACGCCGAACTCACGCGCGGTGGCAGGTTCCAGTTCAGGATCGACGAACCTGTAGGAGAGCCTGTCGCCGGCGTGTTTGGCGAACTGCCGCAGGTAGCCTTCCGCCGTCGCCTGGTAGCGCAGGCCATCCTCATCCGTCACGACGAATCCGGTCACGTCCACATCCGCAGGGAGCGCGGCCAGCGCCTGCACGGTCTGCGGAGCTATCTCGAATTGGCGCGTCGCGGTGAGGTCCCAGGACGCGTCAGTCGCCGAGGCGATGACGTTCAGCACGACCACGGTTGCCAGCGCAGCGGCGGCACTGCCAAGGCTCACCCACGAGAGACGACCTCTGCGACCGGTGACCGCACCCACGAGGTAACCCATCGAACCTGCGGCAGCGAGCGCCAGCAACACGCCTGCAGCAACGAGTGTCGGTACGGCGAACGGGCGGAGTTCAGGAGCCCACACGACGAGGAGCAGCCCTCCGAGCGCGCCGATGCCCCCGAGCGCCGCGAGGAGCAGGCTCCAGCCTCGCAGCCGTTCCGCGATCCCGCTTCCGGACGATGGGCGTCCGTTCACCGCCATCGCCGGGACTCCAGGCTCAGTGTCGTGAGGAAGAGGAACAGCGCGATGAAAGTGATGAAGTAGACGACGTTCCGCAGTTCGATAACACCCGCGACGAACGCGGTGTAGTGGGCTGGCAAGGAAACGCCGGCAAGCAGTGCAGACGGCAAGCCGGATACGAGGCCGGAGGCCTCGCTCGCCAGCGTGAGAAAGAGCAACGCGACGGCTGCCGTAACTCCGGCCACGATCTGGTTGCCGGTGAGCGAGGACGTGAACAACCCCAGCGCCGCAGCGGCAGAGCCGTACAGGAGCAGGCCAAGATATCCGGTAAGCAGCGGTCCACCGTCCGGCGAGGCGTACCAGTAGAGCAGCACCACGTAGACGAGCGTGGGAGCGATGATGCCGAGAAGCATCGCCACGAGCGCGCAGAACTTCCCTGCCACGATCTCCCAATCGCGCAGCGGAGCGGTGAGCAGCAACTCCAGCGTGCCGAGTTTCTGTTCCTCCGCCAGGAGCCGCATGCTGGCGATGGGAGCCCAGAGGATGAGCGCGAACGTCATGGGCGTGAAGACAGCGCGGAGCGAAGCTTCCGGCAGCAGTTCCGAGACACCGGACACGAAGAACTGGCCGGTGAGCGCAAGGAATGCGGCGCTCACGACGTAGGCCATCGGCGAGCCGTAGTAGGAGCGGGTCTCCTTCCACGCGAGGAGCAGGACGTTACGCATCGGGGTCCTCTTGTTCGCCTCGCGTGATCTGCAGGAAGATCTCCTCCAGGTCCACAGAGGAGCGGGCAAGACCGCGCAGCCCGACCCCCGCAGCGTTCATCGCCTGGGCAATGGCTTCCTGCAGGTCCGAGCGCAACGGAGCAGTGACCTCGAACGCGTAGACTCCCTCCTCGATGAGTGTGGCCGTTCCAACGGAACGGATGCCCGGCACGGCGGCGAGTGCGGCGCGCGTCTGTTCGGCAGGGCCACGCGCCTCCACCCTGATGCGCTGTGCCCCCTGGAGGCGTTCTGCTATCTCATCCGGATGACCTTCCGCGACGAGAACCCCGTCATGTAGGATGATGACGCGCTCACAGAGGGTGGAGGCTTCAGCGAGTTGATGCGTACTCAGGAGCACCGTGTGTTCTTTGCCGAGGCGCCGTATGAGGTCGCGAGCTTCCACCACCTGCACCGGGTCTATGCTCACGGTCGGTTCGTCAAGCACGAGGACCTCCGGCTCATGGAGCACCGCAAGGGCGAGCCCCAGTCGCTGGCGATACCCCTTGGATAGTTTGCCGACGAGCGTATCGCGGTAGTCGACCAGGTCGAACGTATCGAGGACGCGGTCGATCGAGGAAGCAAGGCTCTCGGTGTCCATCGAGTGGACACGTCCGAAGAACCGCAGCGAGGCAACGACGGTCATATCGCTGTAGAGCGGCACCGATTCAGGCAGATAGCCGATGTGCCGCCGCGCTTCCAGTGAGTCGGCGGCGAGGTCGTGACCTGCGATGCGGACCGTCCCTGACGTAGGCGGCATGTAGCCGGTGAGCACGCGCATGGTCGTGGTCTTTCCGGAGCCGTTGGTGCCGAGCAGGCCGACCGTCTCGCCCCTGTCCACGGAGAAGGAGACGCCGCTCACGGCGAGGAAATCGCCGTAGAACTTCGTGAGTCCTTCAACCTCGATCATCCGGTCAGCCAATCTGCCTTCTCCATAGAGGTCTGCTGTCGCGGTTCGACCCTTGAGGATAGTGAATCGCGTCCGTAGAGCCTACCGGATTTGATTCCGGTTACGCTGCGCCGTAGACTCGCGCCAGCGTGTCTGGAGGCACACTGGAGCCCGAACCGCCGTGTACCGCTTCGTCATACGCCGTCTGATGCTCGCCGCGCTCACGATGCTCGTCGTGAGCGTGCTCACGTTCTTCATGCTGCGCCTGATCCCCGGCGACATCGTTGACCTGATGCTCTCCGATTTCGGCTATGCCGCAGACCGGGACGCGATCCTGCGAGAGCTGGGGCTGCACAGGCCGTTCTACGTCCAGTTCGGCGAATGGTTCGGCGGACTGTTCGTAGGCGACCTGGGGACGTCGCTCTGGACGGGGAACACCGTCACGCACGAGCTTGGGCGGCGCTACCCCGTGACGCTGGAGCTCTCGCTCATTGCGCTGGTCGTCAGCACGGTGCTCTCCATCCCCATCGGCATCATCACTGCCGTTCGGCAGGACACGTGGGTAGACTACGCACTGCGCTCCGTCTCCATCGGCCTAGTGGCAGTGCCCATCCTCTGGATAGGCACCATCGTCGTAACGCTCCCGGCGTTGTTCTTCGGTTGGGCTCCGCCGCTGAGCTACGTGCCGTTCACGGAAGACCCTATCAAGAACCTGAGCGTGATGGTGCTGCCGGGAGTCATCGTGGGCATACCGCTCATGGGCGGGACGATCCGGATGACCCGCGCCATGCTGCTGGAAGTAGTGCGGCAGGACTACATCCGCACCGCATGGGCGAAGGGCCTGCAGCCGCAGACCATCTGGTACCGACACGCGGTGCGGAACGCGCTCATCCCCGTGCTGTCGCTCATCGGCCTGCAGATCCCGTTCCTGCTGGGCGGCACAGTCATCATCGAACAGATATTCAACCTGCCCGGCATGGGCATCTACATGCTGCAGTCACTCCAGAACCGGGACTATGTCCCTGCACAGACGATCATCCTCACCTTTGCAGCGGCCACCGTGCTCATCAACCTCATCGTGGACCTCCTCTACGGCGTCCTCGACCCACGGATAAAGTACGCGTAAATCATGGCTGTCGAGAGCACAAGACCACAGGGAGCGCCTGCTGCGGCGAGGCTGCCGCGCCGTGCGAGCGGAGGCTTCATCGGGCTGGTGACGAGGCTGTTCACCGAGAAGCCGTTGGGTGCAGTCGGCGCAGTCATCGTCATGATCATGCTGCTCATGGCCGTGTTCGCCAACTGGATAGCGCCCTACCCGTACGACGAGCCACACTTCTCCGACGCCTTGCAGGGGTCGAGCTTCAGCTACTTCCTGGGGACCGACTTCATCGGGCGGGACCTGTTCAGCAGGCTCGTGCACGGCGCCCGGGTCTCCATCGTTGTGGCGCTCGGTTCGGTCGCACTCGGCAGCATACTCGCGGCCCTGATCGGCATCACGAGCGGCTACATGGGCGGGAAGTTCGACACGCTGGTGCAGCGCCTCGTGGACGCGTGGATGAGCGTGCCGCCACTGCTCCTGCTGCTGTTCGTGATGTCCATCCTGGGGCCGAGCACGCTGAACGTAACGCTCGTGCTGGGACTCGTCGCCATACGCGAGAGCCGCGTACTGCGGGGCGCAGTGCTGGCGCTCAAAGAGCAGCCGTTCGTGGAGGCGGCGCGCGTCAACGGCGCAACCACCCTGCGCATCCTGGTACGGCACGTCCTGCCGAACGTGATGGTGCCCATCATCATCCTGGCGAGCCTGCGCCTGGGGCAGGTGATCCTCATCGAGGCATCGCTCAGCTTCCTCGGCTACGGCGTCCCGCCGCCGTTCCCGTCCTGGGGGCGGATGCTCAGCTCAGAGTCGCGGACGTACATGGAGATCGCGCCGTGGCTGGCCATCTGGCCCGGCGTCTTCCTGAGCCTGACCGTGTTCGGTTGGAACGTCCTCGGCGACGCACTCCGCGACCTGCTCGACCCCCGGATGCGCGGCACCGGCGGCGGCTACCGCTCCGGGTCGTAGGCCACCGGCGCACGTTATGCCGGACATCGCCATCATCGGCCTCAGCCCTCTGGGCATCGCGCTCGGGCGTGCGGTCAGGTCAAGCGTGCAGGGCATCTCCATAGCAGGCTTCGACCCCGACTCCGCGACGGGAAGGCATGCGATCGAGACCGGCGCGGTAGACGATGCGCCGAGGAGCGCGGCAGCAGCGCTGGCAGGCGCGAAACTCGTCGTCGTCTCCTCGCCGCTGAGTTCCGCAAGCGACGCCTTGCGCATCATCGGGGAGTTCGCGCCGTCCGGGTGTGTCGTCACGGACACGTGCCCGTTGAAGGCCCCGCTCCTGCGCTGGGCGGAGGAGCACCTGCCGGACGGGATGCACTTCGTCGGCGGGCGTCCCGTGCCTCGTACGCTCAGTGAGGGCACGGAAGCATCGTTCGACGGCACGGACTACGCCATCATCCCATCGACGACCGCCTCGGGCGACGCTGTCGAAGCTGTAACCGGGCTCGCCAGGGCCGTCGGCGCGAGTCCCTTCTTCCTCGATGCGGCGGAGCACGACAGCTTCGTCATCGCCGCTGAGTACCTGCCGCGCATCGCCGCGGGAGCAGCGGTGGACGCCGTCTCCGCAAGCCCCGTCTGGCGCGACGTGCGCCGTCTGCAAGGCGACGCGTTCTCACAGGCTTTGCGCACGGCTGCGGAGCTCGACCCGGAGGAGCTTGCCGTCGTGCTGGAGTACGCGCCGGAGACGTTCGGCTCCTGGCTCGACCGGCTCACGGGAGCCACCAGGGGGCTGTGGGAGACCGCACTGGCGAAGCCGGACACCGCCGAGGCAGCGAAGCGACTTGCCGAACTGATCGAGGCGCGAGTGGACCGACTGCGCGAGGTCCCGCCGGCGCATACTCCAGTCATGGAGCGCCAGAGCTTCTCGTCGCTCCTGCTGGGCGACTGGCTGGGGCGGCGGGCCAGCCGCCAGCGGTAAGCGCCTGCACCCTGCGTCAGCCCTGCGGAGCGAGGTTCCTCGTCTGTTCGAGCTGGTCGGCTACCCACTCCAGCGTCTCCGAGTCGAGCCGGAGTTCGATGTCCTGCGCCGCTCGCGTCTGCCCGAGCCACGATCCGAACTCCGCCTCCTCCAGCAGTTGCCGCGCGACGGGGTCGAGCGCGAGAGAGGGGTCGCGTCCGCTGATGACGTAGACGACGATCGCGCCATCGCCGCGTTGGAACGGCGGCGAGAGCTCCGACGCGGGGAGGTTCCACAGCAGGTCCGCAGCGGCAGGCGGGAGCGCCGCGTAGGGCAGCCAGCCGAGGTCGCCGGACGCAGGGTCGAGCGAGTAGCGGCGCGCCAGATCCTCGAACGGCACTCCCTGCACGGCCTCACCCTGGATGCGCGTGGCGGTCTCCACGTCGGCGACCACGATCGAGTGCAGGCGTACCTGCGGCTGCGGGTCGACGATGGAGCGCCCGAGCGCCTCCGTCGCCTTCCGGCGGAGCAACTCACCCTCAGCCAGCTTCTCCAGTTCGGCGACGTCGAGGCGCCGCAGGTCGGCGTACTGCCGCTTCGCCTCGGCGAGTTCGGCGCGAGCCGAAGCGTCGAGGTTCGCGGCGTCCGACTGCGGGGTGAGCTGCACCGCGAGCTCGCGCTCGACCTCCGACTCGCTCACGGTGACGCCGAGCGTGTCCACGGTCTGGCGCAGCACCTCGTTGTCGATGAGCAGCCCGGCAGTATCGAACGCCTGTGTGCCCGGGTCGAACCGCTGCCGCTGGAGCAGCGCGTCGATCTGGTTGGCGCGGAGGACGTCGACGAGCGTGGCGCGCGGTATCTCGACGCCGTTGACGCGGGCGAACCACTGCTGGCTCGGCGCGGTGTAGACGAGGAAGAAGCCGATGAGCGGCCCGGCCACGAGGACGAGCGCTCCGAGCGCCACGACGAGCACTGTCAACCGGCGCGAACGCCCACCCGGCCTCGCAGGCCGCCTCTCCACCCGCCGCATGGATACGGAACTGCCCTCGCCTTACACGCCGTAGAGCGCCGTGGCGTTGTCCGTCAGGATCTTCTCCGCGGTTGCCGAGGAGATGTCGTCGCGCGAGCGCATCTGGTTGACGCAGTGGACCTGGGCCGACGGGTCGGCGGCGAGGCGGTCGGTCGTCCCGGGGGTATGGTGCCCGTAGTCGGTGCCGACGACGAGGTGGTCCTCACCGACGTACTGCATCAGGTAGGGCAGGTCCTCCTCGACCTCGTAGGAGACCCACATGTTGTACTCGTCGAAGAGGCGGGGGCCCCAGAAGTCCCGGTCGGCGCGGAGCGTGCCCCGCAGTTGGTACATGGCGAACGGCACCCAGGTAGCGCCGGTCTCGATGAAGCCCCAGCGGAGGTCGGGGAAGAGCTCCGGCACCTTGTTCGAGACGAGGTTGCGGAAGGCGACAACGGGCGGGATGCGCCCGTGGGTGAAGGTATGGCTACGGCTGACGTCGATCAGGTAGTTGAGCGCCGGGGCTCCCTGTCCCTGGTGGATGCAGATGGGCAGGCCGAGCGACTGGGCCTCTTCGTAGACCGGGTAGAAGTAGGGGTCATCGAGCGTCTTGTCGCCCTCGATGCCGCGGAAGAAGACGCCGCACGCGCCGTGCTCCTTGCCGAAGCGGAGCTCGCTGATGGAAGCGTCGATGTTGCGCAGCGGGGGGATGACGACGTAGCGGATGCGGTCTTCCGCCTTCGCCCAGACGTCGGCGAGGAAGCGGTTGTACGCCTTGCACAATTCAACCTCGTAGGCGGCGTCGTGGGTGAGATAGGCGAGGAAGAGCGTGGGGTAGACGACCTGCGTGTCCACGTTGGTCGCCTGCATGTCGTCGAACCGCATCGGGAGGTCGAGCAGCTCGCGCGCCTTCCTGTCGACACGGTCGCGCACGTTCGCCTGGGCCGTGGGAGTGACGAGGAAGTTGCCGCCACGTCCGGCGGGGCGTGGGTAGATCTGGCCGTCTATCAGCCACATATGGTCGACGCGGCCGTAGAGCGTGTCCTCGGGCACCTGCACGACGACGGGGCGCCGCTTGTGCCAGTCCGGGTCCAGGAAGTCCCACATCTCCGGGGGTTCGGCTATATGCGTGTCTACGTCAACTACGCGTCCCATGCTGGCCCTCCTCAGTCTCCCTCGAATGTATGGCTGACGGGCAGAGTATGTTCCCCTGCGGCACGACGGTCAAGCGCGGGGCAACCTTCACCGCGCACCTGCCCTGCTACAGCGCCCTGGCGGCGGCGTAGCCGATGGCGACCGCCGCGAGGCCGAGGGCCACGGTGAGGAGGACGTTCGCGGCAGCGGAGAGGTAGGCCGCGCTGCGCAGGAGCGTGAGAGTGTCGTTGGTTATGGCGGAGAAGGTGGTGAACCCGCCGAGCACGCCGACGAAGAGGAAGAGGCGCGCGCCCGGCCCGAAGAGCTGGCGCGTCTCCGCAAGGCCTGCCAGCGCGCCGATGAGCAGGGAGCCGAGGACGTTGACGGCGAGCACTCCCCACGGGAAGGACGGCTGCCCCAGCACGCGCGACACGCCGAGGATCACGCCGTAGCGCGACGCCGCACCGATGAAGCCGCCCATGCCGACGAGGAGGAGGTCAGTCATGGGTTACGTCCAGCCCCGAGAGATTCCTCGACTCCGCTGCGCTCCGCTCGAAATGACAAAACGGCTCACGGGTGGCGCTTCCGGAAGGTGAGTGGGTCGTGCTGTTCGCTGCCGTAGAAGCGGAGCCAGAAGTCGCTCTTGCCGGGGAAGTCCATGTAGAGGCCGAGGTGCGCCCCGCCGAGCACGTGGAGGTGGCCGTGGGGCTGGGACTGCATCGCGTCGGCGCCGAAGTTGGAGACGATGCGGAAGCCGCCGGGCGCATCGGTCTCGCCGAGCTCGACGGCGAGTTGGGCGGCACGGGAGAAGAGGGGCGACTGCCAGAACTCCTGCTGGCTCATGTGAACGACCGGCGCGACGAGGTACATGAGCGGCGCCCAGTCGAGCGCGTTGTCGAAGGCGACGAGCTCGTCGTCCTGGTAGCGGATGCGGCGCGGGAGCGCGCCGGACGCGATGCCGCAGAACGCGCACTCACCCGAGCCGCCCGAAGGGGCGCTATGAGACATCGCGTCGGGGCTCCTGCCGAACGCGTCCGGTCTGGCGGTAGTCCGGCGCGGTGATGGGGACCTCCGTCACCATGCGGGCATCGTTGAGGCGCGAGGCGACGGGGTCGGCCGGGCCGGACGGAAGGGTGCGCATGGTGATGACGGTGGGGAGGCGGGCGTTATGCCGGTGGACGATGATCTGGTAGAGCTTCTCGTCCGCCCAGGACGTGGAACTCTCGGAGCCCAGGTCGTCCATGATGAGCAGCGGCGCCTGCTTGATGCGGTCGAACAGCTCGTCGTAGGTGACTCGGCTGTCCGGGCTGAAGGTGTAGCGGAGGTGGTCGAGCAGGTCGGGCACGAAGGCGAAGAAGACGTCGCCGCCCTGCGCCAGTTGTTGGTTGGCTACGGCGACGGCCAGGTGGGTCTTGCCGCAGCCGGGGCCGCCCACGAGGACGAGCCAGCCGTCCGGCTCCTCAGCGAAGGCCCGCGAGGCGTAGAGGGCGGCAGCGAGCGTCTCCCTGTCCTCTCTCGTGCGGGCACGGCCCTGGGGTTCGAAGGAGTCGAAGGTCATGCTGCTGAGCATGGCATGGGGGATGCCGCCGAGGCTCATGGTCCTCGCACCGGTAGCGCCGCCCATGTCGATGACGAGCGCATTCCTCGGATCGGTGAGCTTGCTCTGGAGGCGTCCGTCCAGCCGCTCGAGGGGAACGGCTGAAGTGAGGATGGTGGGGAGGCCGTTGAGGTAGCGGTAGTTAACGACCTGGAAGAGCTTCTCCTCGGCCCACGGAGTGCCGTTATGCGCGCCGATGTCGTCCAGGACGAGGACCTCGACGTTCTTGACCTGCTCGAACACCTCGTCGTGAGAGAGTTCCGCGTCGTCCGCGTAGCCGCCCCGGAGCTGGTCGAGCAGATCGGGCACGAAGGTGAAGAGGACAGGGCGCCCCTGTGTTATCAGGCGGTTGGCGGCAGCGGCGGCGAGGCAGGTCTTGCCGGTGCCATGACCGCCGGTAAGGAGCAGCGAGCCGTCCGGCGTCTCGGCGAAAGTCCGCGCCGCGCGAAGGGCGGCGTCGTAGCGAGCGTTGGCTTCGGGCCCGACGCCGGGGCCGCTCGGGGCCAGCGTCTCGAAGGTGACGTTGTGGAGCACGCCGAGGTTGCTGTAGCGCTGCAGGCGGGCAAGGCGGCCCGTCTCGCTGCGCTGGATCTGGCAGAGGCACGGGAAAGCGCGCCCGAAGTCCGGATGGCCGACAGGCAGGTCACGACGCACCCAGCCCTGACCTCCGCAGGTCGGGCAGACATCAGCATCAGCGGACTCGGCGTCGAGCTGCTGTACCCACTCAGGAACGGCGGCGACGTTCGAGAAGTTCCGCTGCTGTAAGCGCCTCAGTATGTCTCCCAGGCTTTCCACTCGACCTCGTTCCTCTTCCTTCGCGTTTCCAGCGTTCCAGTATGGCTTCGATGTAGCGCCAACTGCGGACGTTGCCCGCAGCCGCCTCGCGTATGGCCGCCTCCACCCACCCGGAGGCGTATTCCTCCTCGGCGGCGCGCAACTCGTCGGCGACCATCGGCGCCAGCATACCAATGTTCTCTTCGTACAACTGAAAGATGTTGGGGCGTTCGGACGGTTGACCGACCACCGGTTGCGCCGGAGCGGGGCCGAACCGTTCCGCGGCCCGTTCGTTCTGCGGGGTGCGCAGCAGGAACCAGCCCCCCGCTTCGATGAGCGTGCCGCGCTCGACCGCGAGCGCGATGCCGCGCTCGATCTCGCCCTCGGAGCCGAGGGCTTCCAGCAGTACCGCGTCCGCTCTGAGAGCGGAGGCCGGAACGCGCTTCGGCGCGCCGCTCTGCTGGGCCTCGTACCAGAGGAAGCGCAGCGTGCACTTCAGCTCTGCGCAGTCGGCGATGTCGGCCAGGAGCGACGCAAGCAGCGGCGCAGGGACAGGCAGCCGCTTCACCGCAGCGCCGAACCCGGGAAACGTCGACCCGGTCATAGGGCCGCCGGTTCGGTCGCCAGGTTCAGGAAGCGCGAATACTTGCCGTCGAAGAAGAGGTGGATGGAGCGCGTGGGGCCATGGCGGTTCTTGGCGATGACCAGTTGCGCAAGGTTCTCCGGGTACGGGTCAGCCGGGTGGCGCTGCTCCCATTGCTCCGGGCTCATGTACTTGTCATCGCGATGGATGAAGGCGACGACGTCGGCGTCCTGCTCGATGCTGCCGGACTCGCGGAGGTCGGAGAGCTGCGGATGGTGGTCGGGGCGCTGCTCGATGGCGCGGGAGAGCTGGGAGATGGCGATGACCGGCACGTTGAGGTCGCGAGCGATGGCTTTCAACTGGCGGGTGATGTCGCTCAGCTCCTGCACACGGTTCTCGCCCCGGTTCTCCCTTCCCGAGATGAGCTGGAGGTAGTCGACGATGACGAGGTCGATGCTCCTTCCGGTGTGCAGCCGTCGGAGCTTGGAGCGCATCTCCAGGACGGTCTGCGCGGGCGAGTCGTCCATGTAGATGGCGAGGTCGGAGAGGGCGCCGATGCCGTGTATGACGCGGGCCTGAGCGGTGTCGCCGAGGAGGCCGATGCGCAGGAGGTGGCTGTCGACCTCCGCCTCGGCAGAGAGGAGGCGCAGCGCAAGCTGCTCGCGGCTCATCTCCAGGCTGACGACGGCGGCGACAGCACCCTGCCCCGCCGCGTTGCGGGCGATATTCATCGCGAGGGTCGACTTGCCGAGCGCGGGACGGGCCGCGAGGATGAAGAGGTCGCCGCGCTGCAGGCGTCCAAGGGCGTTGTCGAGGTCGATGAAGCCGGTGGGGATGGGCGCGACGCCGTGATCGAGCGGCGCGGTATCGGACGCTTCCTCCAGGTACTGGTCCAACACCTCGCGTATCGTGACGAAGTCGCGCGTGACGTGGGTGTTGCGCACGCGGAAGAGGATGTCCTCCGCACGCTCGAGGGCCTGCTCCGTGTCGGGGGAGTCCTCGTAACCGATGGTGGCGATGTCGCCCGCAGCCTGTATGAGCCTGCGCATGGTGGCAGTGCGGTTGACGATGCGGGCGAAGTGCTCCGCGTGGACGGACGTAGGAACGGCCGCGATGACGTGGCTGAGGTAGCCGGGGCCGCCGACCTCCTCAAGTCGCTCCCTGAGCGAAAGCTCACGGGCGACGCTGATCTGGTCTATGGGTTCGCCGCGCTGGTAGAGGGACTGACAGGCCTGGTAGCACCACCGGTTGCGCTCTCGGTAGAAGTCGTCTACGGCAACGAGCGGCGCGATGCGGTTGATCACCTCCCCGTCTATGAGGAGGGAGCCAATGACCGCTTCTTCCGCTTCCGCATCATGTGGTGGAAGCTTCTCCGCATACATCCTGCCTCGTTCCTACGGCTCCTCTTCTTCTCCGGTTATGCCGTCCCCGGGCTCATCTTCGTCTTCGTCGTAGTCGTCGTCGGGGGACTGGTCGTCGTCTTCGTACTCTTCGTAGGAACTCTCATCGGACGCGGGCGCGTCGTCCTCGGATTCGGCGTCGGAGGCCTGGGCAGCCTCGTAGCCTTCGGGAACGACCGAGACGGTCACCTCGGCGGTGACCTCGCGGTAGAGGCGGATGTTGACGGGGTAGTCGCCGGGTTCGTGGATGGCAGCGCCGAGGAGCACCTGCCGGTGGTCGATCGTGCGCCCGGTGGCAGCAGAGAGCCGGTCGGCGATGTGGCGTCCGGTGACGGAGCCGAAGAGGCGTCCGTTCGGGCCCACGCGCACCTCGACGGGCACTTCCATGCCCTGGATCAGCGCGGCGACCTGCCCCCACTCCTCGGAGTACTGGAGGCGCTTCTGCTTTGCCGCGGCTTCGATGGCGCGTATGCGCTGCAACTGTCCGGGGGTCGCCGGAGCGGCGAGCCCACGGGGCAGCAGGTAGTTGCGGGCGAACCCGTTCTTCACGTCTTTGACCTCGCCTGCATCAGCGGCGCCGGCCACGTCTTCGAGAAAGATGACCTTCATCTCGCTATCCCTCGCACTGTTGGGGTATGAACAAACATCATACCACCGGACAGGCTTTTCCCCCGCACGCTCACCGCGCAAGGGGCTACCGTTCAGTCTCCGGCGGGCGGGCTGTGCCGAGCGCAGGGAGCGCACCCGCAAAGATTTTCATCGAAAAACCGGCTCATTTCGGCTCATCCGACAGGATTCACTCGTAAAGAAGGCGTCCGGCGTGAGCCTCCGGGGGATTCAGACGGCTCGTTCTGACGCGAAATATGAGCCCTTATGAGCCTTTTTGAGCCTGCCTCCTCTCTGTCCGGCCGTGGCCCCGCAGCAAGGGGTCCCCGATCGACAACACCATGGTACGCAAGCGAAGCGCGACCCCGAAAGGGGCGCGTGTCACCACGCGAGAGGGCGCTGACGATGCAGAGGGCAATGGCCTGACGCCACCATCTGCGCCGCGCGGATTGTGACACGGCAGGCCGGACAGCCCCACGCGCAGAGTCCATCGAATTTTGGCGAAGCCTCCGCTTGCGTCCGGCGGACGTTGGGTGCTAGGCGCACCCAGTTCACCCCCATCCCCGCATCAAGTGCGAGGCAGGCTCTAACCTTCCCCATCAAGGGGGAAGGGATCAGGCCTGCCGAGAGGATGTGGCGCGCTAAAGCGCGGGACTGCGCTTCAGGCTGCGCCTTCAGCTCCGCTCAACATGACATTGCTGGGGGGCGCTGCGCGCCAACCCTCACCCCAGCCCCTCTCCCAGAGGGCGAGGGGAGCAGGCGATCCTTAGACGTTCAGCGCGCGCTCGAGGCCGCCGAAGAAGGCGTCGGCGAGGTCTGCGAGCGGCTCGTCCAAGAGGAGGCCGGGGATGGTGAACCGTGCTCCGCCGGTAGCGCCCAGCCTGGCGCAGGGAACGCCCGCTTCCCGGGCGGCGGCCTCGACGCGTTCGGCGTCCGCTGCCGAGCAAGTGACGACGGCACGCGAGGGCGTTTCGCCGAAGAGGGCGGCGTCCCAGCGGCCCTCCGGCACGCTGCCCGCTCCGGTGAAGCCGACGCCGCCGAGCACGGCGCTCTCGGCCAGCGCGACGGCGAGTCCGCCATCCGAGCAGTCGTGGGCGGAGGAGAGCAGACGCTCACGCGCGAGGTCGACGAGGAGCCGCTGCAGACGGGCCTCGGCGTCGAGGTCGATGGCAGGCTTGCCCGCGACGGTGTCGTGTTCGAGCGCGAGGTATTCGCTGCCGGCGAGCGCGCCGTCGTCTGCGGGCGACGCGCCGAGCAGGAGGACGGCATCGCCGTCGTTGGCGAACGCGGCGCCGAGCGCGTTGCGCGCATCGTCGAGCAGGCCGACAGCCCCGACGACGGGCGTGGGGTAGACGGCCTCGCCCTGCGTCTCGTTGTAGAGCGAGACGTTGCCGCTCACGACGGGGACGCCGAGGGCGCGGCAGGCATCGGCCATGCCCCGGATACACTCCTCCAACTGGTAGTAGACCTCCGGTTTCTGCGGGTTGCCGAAGTTGAGGCAGTCGGTAACGGCCAGCGGCGTCGCCCCGGATGCGGCGACGTTGCGGCAGGCCTCGGCGACGGCCATCGCTCCGCCGGTGTAGGGGTCGAGCCAGGCGGTGCGTCCGTTCCCGTCGACGGCCAGGGCGAGCGCTTTCGGAATCTCCCGCAGGCGGAGCACGGCGGCGTCGCCAGCGCCGGGCTTGACCATCGTGCGGGTCTGCACCTCGTGGTCGTAGCGGCGATAGACGGCGCGCTTGCTCGCGATGTTGGGGGACGCGAGCAGGTCTCGAAGGATGCGGCCCGCCTCGCCGGGGGCGGGGGCGGGGGGCATCGGCGCGGCGTGCAGGGCGTCGAGGTACGCAGGGCGCGTTCCGCCGGGGCGGTACTGGGGCGCCTCGACGAGCGTCGCTATGTTGACCTCGGCTGCGAGCTCGGGGCCGTCGTAGACGCGCGCCACACCGTCGCCAGTGACGGCGCCGATAGCGGTGAGCGGCACGTCCCACCGGTCGAAGATGCGCCGGACGGCGTCCTCGTTCTCCGGTTTGACGATGAGCAGCATCCGCTCCTGGGACTCGGAGAGCATCACCTCGTACGGAGTCATGCCGTCCTCGCGGCGGGGGACGCGGGCGACGTCGATCTCGACGCCCGTGCCGCCCCTCGCGGCGCACTCCATCACCGAACTGGTCAGCCCCGCCGCGCCGAGGTCCTGCATGCCATCCAGCAGGCCGCTCGCTGCGGCTTCGAGGCAGGCCTCGATCAGCACCTTCTCCAGGAAGGGGTCACCGACCTGCACGGTCGGGCGCATCTCGCGCTCCTCCTCGAAGGTCCGAGAGGCGAGGCCGGACGCGCCGTGGATGCCGTCCCTGCCGGTGGCGGAGCCCGCGAGCAGGAAGAGGGAGCCGGGATTCGCCGCGGCGGCGCGCATGAGCGCTCCGTGCGGGAGCAGGCCGACGCACATGGCGTTGACGAGAGGGTTGCCGCTGTAGGTGGGGGCGAACATCGTCTCGCCGCCCACGTCGGGCACGCCGATGCAGTTGCCGTAGCCGGAGATGCCGGCGACGACGCCCTGGAAGAGGTAGCGGTTGCGCGCGCTGTCCAGCGGACCGAACCGGAGCGAGTTCAGGAGGGCGATAGGGCGTGCCCCCATCGCGAGGATGTCGCGGACGATGCCGCCGACGCCCGTCGCGGCGCCCTGGTAGGGCTCGACGGCGGAAGGGTGATTGTGCGACTCGATCTTGAAGACGACGGCGAGCCCGCCCCCGATGTCGACGACGCCCGCGTTCTCCTCGCCAGCCTGCACGCGCACGGCCTCGCCGGTGGTGGGGAAGCCGCGCAGGAGCGGCTTCGAGTGCTTGTAGCCGCAGTGCTCGCTCCAGAGCGCGCCGAACAGCCCCAGTTCGACGCCGTTGGGCTCGCGCTCGATCCTGCCGACGATGAGGTCGTACTCCTCGCGGGTGAGGGCGATCTCGTCCAGCGTTTCCTGTGAGACGGGCATCAGTTGGCGACTCCTATGAGACCTACTCCGGCAACCACGAGCGTCGCGCCGACCACTACCCGCGGCGTCAGGCGCTCGTAGCCGCGCAGCAGGACGAGCACGAACAGGTACGAGGCAAGCGGCACGGCCCCGGTGATGGGGGCGGCAACGCTGTAGTCTAACCGAGCGAGCGCCGTGTAGAAGCTGCCGGTTGCCAGCGCAAAGAGGACGCCTGCCCCGAGCATCCATCCCAACCCGGATGCACCAGGGGAGCGGCCCGAACGCAGCCCCCGCAGCCTGATCGCCAGGGTGAACGTGAGACCGAACAGCGCCTCGTAGAACGCGACAACCCTGGGAGAGGCGCCTCCGTCCACGAGGTGGTTCGCCAGCAGGCCGCCCGTGACGAACGAGAGCATCGCGAGCACTGCGAACACGAGGCCGATGGTGATGCGGCGGGTGTCCGCGTTCCCGGCCATGGCGCTCACCGCAGCACCCGGTTGCGGTCCGTGAGGATGACGCCGATCCCAATCACGACTGCGAACGCACCTCCCACGGTCGCCAGATTCGGGCGCTCCCCCGCGAAGACGACGGCGAGCGCGATGGCGAAGAGCGGCCCCGCCCCCAGGATGGGCGCGGCGAGGGTGACGCCTGCCCGCCTCATCCCGTGGAAGTAGAAGAGGTTGCCCGTCACCCAGACGAGCGCTCCCATCACCGCCACGATGCCCACGAACGCCGGATCGACGACGCCGAACGCAGCAAGCCCCTCGGTCGAGACGATCACGACACCCAGCACTACCGCCACCATCCCCACCACGACGACGACCACGAGCTCAGCAGGTACGGTGAACATCGCCCGGCGCACGAATACGTCGCCCGCGCCCCATGCCAGCGTGGCCACGATGGCGAGCAGGATCCCGAGGCCCATCTACGCGCTTACGCTCCGGGCCCGCTCGTGGAGCGCTTCGTCGATCGAGCGCAGGATGCGGAGGCCGTCCGTGCCGCCCAGCGCCTCTTCCACAACCCGCTCTGGGTGCGGCATGAGCCCGAGCACGTTGCCGGCCTCGTTCGTGACGCCCGCGATGTTGTCGAGCGAACCGTTCGGGTTGGCCTCGGGCGTCACGGCCCCGGCTTCGTCGCAGTAGCGGAACGCGATCTGGCCGTTCGCCTCCATGCGGGCGAGGGTTTCGGCGTCGGCGTAGTAGTTGCCGTCGCCGTGGGAGACGGGGATCGCGAGCATGTCGCCCTCGCGCATGAGGGAGGTGAACGGAGCGGCGGCGCGCTCCACCAGTAGGTGCTGCGGCTGGCAGCGGAACTCCAGGCTGGCGTTGCGCATGAGCGCGCCGGGGAGCAGGCCGGACTCGCAGAGCACCTGGAAGCCGTTGCAGCTGCCGATGACGGGGCCTCCCGCTTCGGCGAAGTCGGTGAGGGCTCGCATCACGGGGGAGAAGCGGGCGATGGCGCCGGGACGGAGGTAGTCGCCGTAGGAGAAGCCGCCGGGGACGACGAGACAGTCGAACCGCGAAACGTCGGTCTCCTTGTGGAAGACGTACTCCGCCTGCGCACCGAGAACGCCCTCGATGGCGTCGCGCCAGTCGGTATCGGACCAGGTGCCGGGGAAGACGATGACACCGTAGGAAGCGGTCATCACGCCCCCTGCCCGAGCAGTTCGCCGACGATGCGGTTGACCGCGCTGCCGTCGGCGCGGCCCTTGAGCTGGGGCATGAGCCTGCCCATCACCTTGCCCCTGTCGCCGGGGCCGGAAGCGCCCAACTCGGCGACGACCTGCTGCGCGAGCGCGCGTATCTCGTCCTCGCCCATCTGCTCCGGCAGGTAGCGGGAGACGACGGCCAGCTCAGCCTCCTCCTGCGAAGCGAGGTCCTCGCGCCCGTGCTGGCGGTAGGCGGCGATGCTGTCGCGGTGCTGCTTCGCCATGCGCGAGAGCACGTCCAGCGCAGCCGCGTCGTCGAGTTCGCCGCCCTTCTCGATCTCGGCGTTCTTGACGGCGGCGCGGATCAGGCGTATCGCGCCCTTCGTCACCTCGTCCTGCGCCTTCATGGCGGTCTTGAGGTCTTCAGCAAGTTGCTCCGTGATGGACATGTCGCCAGTCTTACTCCTTGTCAGACGCCGCCGCGCTCAACTGGCGGTGAACGCTCACCATCTTGATAGCGGACTCGACCGCGTCAAAGCCGCGGTTGCCCTGTGCGCCGCCGGAGCGGGCGAGGGCCTGGTCGGTGTTGTTGGTCGTGAGCACGCCGAAGGCGACGGGCACGCCGGTCTCGCGCGCGATCCGCGCGATGCCTCGTGCGGCCTCGGCGGCGACGAAGTCGAAGTGCGCAGTCTCACCGCGTATGACGCAGCCGAGAGCGACGAGGGCGTCCCACGCGCCGCTGCGCGCCATGCGCTCCGCGGCCTGCGGGAGCTCGAACGAGCCGGGGACGTGGACGATGGTGAGCGCGTCTTCCTTGACGCCGTGGCGGGCGGCAGCCTCACGAGCGCCGCGCAGCAGCCGGGAGGTCAGCGCCTCGTTGAACTGCGCAACGATGATGCCGAGCCGCAGCCCTTGCGCGTCGAGACTTCCGCTGATCTCCAAGGCCATGCAGGTATTCTAGCCTGCCGCGCGTCCGTCGTGGGGTTGGTTCACTCCGCCCGGTCGGCGTTGTGCGGGTCGAGGAGATGGCCGAGGAGTTCCTGTTTCGTCCGGAGGTAGAACTCGTTCTCCTCGTTGGCCGGGACGACGATAGGCACGCGCTCCTTGATGGAGAGGCCGTAGCTCTCCAGGCCGACAACCTTCTTGGGATTGTTGGTCATGAGCCGCATGTTGCGGACGCCGAGGTCCACGAGGATCTGCGCGCCGACGCCGTAGTGACGGAGGTCCGGCGGGAAGCCGAGCTGACGGTTCGCCTCGACGGTATCCGCCCCGCTGTCCTGCAGGGCGTACGCCTTGATCTTGTTGTGCAGGCCGATGCCGCGCCCTTCCTGTCGCATGTAGAGGAAGACGCCGCGCCCCGCCTCGGCGATGGCCTTTATCGCCATCTCGCGCTGCACGCCGCAGTCGCACCGCAGGCTGCCGAACACGTCGCCGGTCAGGCACTCGCTGTGCACACGAACGAGGACGGGCTCCCTGGTGCGAACGTTCCCGAAGACGAGCGCGACGTGCTCCGCGGAGTCGACGGAGGAGCGGTAGGCGAAGGCGCGGGCGGTGCCGTACTGGGTCGGGAGCCTCGCCTCGGCGACGCGCTCGACGAGGCGCTCGTGCTCGAGGCGGTAGGCGATGATGTCGGCGATGGTCACGATGTCGATGCTGAGTTCGCGGGAGACTTCCTCCAACTGCGGCATACGGGCCATCGTTCCGTCGGCGTTCATGATCTCGCAGACGACCGCGCCCGGCGGCAGCCCGGCCATGCGGGCGAGGTCGACGCTCGCCTCAGTCTGGCCCGCGCGGACGAGGACGCCGCCCGGCTGGGCACGGAGGGGGAAGATGTGGCCGGGGCGGGCGAGGTCGGACGGCTTCGTGCCGGAGTCTATGAGCGCCTTCACGGTGGCCGCGCGGTCATGCACCGAGATGCCGGTGCCGCCGTTGTCGATGTCCACGGAGACGGTGAAGGCGGTCGTGTGCTTGGAGGTGTTGTTCGACACCATCATGTCGAGGTCGAGTTCGCGGAGGCGCTCCCCGGTCATGGGCGCGCAGATGAGTCCGCGTCCGTGGGTCGCCATGAGGTTGATGGCCTCCGGCGTCACCCACGTGGCGGCGATGGCGAAGTCTCCCTCGTTCTCCCGATCCTCGTCGTCCACGATGATGACGAGTTTGCCGGTGCGGAAGTCTTCTATCGCCTGTTCGACACTGATGACCGGCATGCAATCATCTCCCGCCGAGCGCCTGGGAGGCCGTGAGACGCTCTACATACTTCGCGAGGATATCCACCTCGATGTTAACGCGGTCGCCGGGTTTTCTCACCCTCAACACGGTGTGCTGCATCGTATACGGTATCACGGCGACCGAGAACCCGGCCCCTTCCTGCGAGGCCACGGTGAGGCTGATGCCGTCCAGGGCGACGAAGCCCTTCTCGACCACGTAGCGCGCAAGCTCCGCCGAGAGATCGATGCGCAGCACGCGCGCTTCCGGCGTCCCGTCGAACGACACGACCTCTCCGGTGCCGTCCACGTGCCCCTGCACGACGTGGCCGCCCATCCGCGACGAGGGGGTGAGCGCGCGCTCCAGATTGACGATCCCGCCGGGCTCGAGGTCGCCGAGGTTGGTGCGGGAGAGCGTCTCTTCCACGACGTCCACGGCGAACCCGCTGTCCGTGCGCTCCGTCACGGTGAGGCAGACGCCGTTGACGGCGATGGAGTCGCTCACGTCGAGCGCGTCCATGACCGAACCGCCCGCGATGCGCAGCCAGTTAGGCGCAACCTCGACGACCTCTCCAACCTCTTCGACGATGCCGGTGAACATTCTTCGCCCTCACCCTAACCCTCTCCCGTCGAGGGAGAGGGGATGTGCAGGGGGTAGCCGACGACCATCATATCGCCGTCCAGCTCCGTGTACGTTACATCGCGGAGGCGCAGTGCGTCCGCCATGCGCTCCGCGCCCACGCCGCCGATGGGGCCCGGCACGCCGTCGCCGCCGATGACGACCGGCGCGACGAACGCGACGACCTTGTCGACGAGCCCGCTTTCGAAGAGCGCGCCATGGAGCGCAGCGCCGCCCTCCACGAGGAGCGACATCACGTCCCGCGCGCCGAGTTCAACGAGCAGCTGCGACAGGTCGACACGACCATCCGGGCCGGGGGTAGCGACGGCCTCAGCGCCGAGCGCCTCGACGACTCGCGCTGCCTCCGCCGAGGCCACCGCGAGGAGCGTCGCCCCCTCAGCAGTAAGCATGGCGGCGCTCGCGGGGAGACGTCCCGTGCTGTCCACGACGACGCGGAGCGGCTGTCCACGCGCAGGCAGCGGAGCGTCGCGCACGGTGAGGAGGGGGTCGTCCGCAAGCGCCGTGCCGATACCGACCATGACGGCGTCGGCTTCGGCGCGCAGGCGGTGCGCCTCCCGCCGCGAGGTCTCGTTCGATATCCATCGGGAGTCTCCGGAACGGGCGGCGATCTTGCCGTCCAGGCTCATGGCGAACTTGGCGACGACGAACGGCAACCCGGTGTTGACGTGCTTCGCGAACGCCTCGACGAGCTGCCGCGCCTCCGATGGGCCGTCGTCGACGGTCACGGGGATGCCCGCCTCACGCAGGCACTCGACGCCCCGGCCGGCGGTGTGCGGCGCGGGGTCCATCACGGCGATACGCACCGATGCAACGCCAGCCTCGACGAGGGCGTCGGCGCAGGGCGGCGTTCGTCCGTGGTGCGCGCACGGCTCGAGCGTAACGTAGAGATCAGCGCCTCGGGCGGCGTCGCCTGCCATGCGGAGCGCCTCGGCTTCGGCATGGGGACCGCCGGGGGGCTGGGTGTGTCCCTCACCGACGACACGGCCGTCGCGCACGAGCACCGCGCCGACAGGCGGATTGGGGCTGGTGCTCCCCACCGCCTCGCGAGCGAGTTCGATAGCCCGCCGCATGTATTCCGTCGTGGTCACACCACGAGTATAGCGGGGCAGATGAGGCCCAATCCCGTTGGTTCACCCCCATCCTCACCTTCCCCCATCAAGGGGGA
Organism: Dehalococcoidia bacterium; assembly: GCA_965116305.1. Lineage (GTDB taxonomy): Bacteria > Chloroflexota > Dehalococcoidia > Lucifugimonadales > Australimonadaceae > Bin16. The sequence goes on from OZ220673.1 coordinate 2,388,297, forward strand.
AGGGATCAGGAACGCCGAAGGCTGTTTGGAAGAGGCGCCGTCGGCATCCAACGTTCTCCGAGAGATGCTTCGACTCCGCTGCGCTCCGCTCAGCATGACAAGGTAGAGGGCGGCGCGTCGAAGTCCATCTGGATGCGGCTGGCCGTAGGCTCCTGCTGGCCCTGGTACTTGGAGCCGAGCTCGGCAGAGCCGTAGAGGTGCTCCGCCGGAGTGGAGAGGCGGAGGAACGATATCTGGCCGATCTTCATGCGGTAGTAGAGGGTGATGGGGAGATTGGAGACGTTGCTCAGCTCCAGCGTCAGGCGCCCCTTCCAGCCGGGGTCGACGTAGCCCGCGGTGGAGTGGATGAGCAGCCCGACCCGCCCGAGCGAGCTCTTGCCCTCCAGCCGCGCCACGAGGTCCGCGGGGACCTCGACGTGTTCCAGGGTGCTGCCAAGGACGAACTCGCCGGGGTGCAGCATGAAGGGCACGTCGTCGCCCACGGTCACCTGCTCCGTGAGCGTCTCGTTCATCGCGCGAACGTCGATGAACGGCACGTGGTTGTTGCGGAACACGAGGAAGCTGCGCCCGAGGTGGAGGTCGACGCTGGCGGGCTGGATGCAGCCCTCCATGAGCGGGTCTATCACGATGTTCCCGCTCTTCAGCTCCTCACGTATCGTCCGGTCGCTCAGAACCGTCATCTGTCCCTCTTCCCCTGTATGGCGCGCGCTATTCTAGCAGCGGCAGGCACACCGCACGCGGAGCAGCAGAGAAAGCCATGCCGGCGCGGCGGGCGTACCATAGTCAGAGAGGCAGGCGAGCGCGCGATGAAGCATCCGTGGGCAAACATGTTCATCCTGCTGATCGCCACCGGCTCGGTCGTGACGGGCTACTACGCGTTCGTTGCGGCTGAACCGGAGCAGGCGTGGCAGACGAGTGCACACCGCGCCGCAGGGCTGGCGGTGGTGGCGGTGCTGGCGTGGAAGGTGCCGAACCTGGTCCGGCCGCTCAAGCGGCGTTGGGGCAGGTGGACCGGGCAGGACTGGGTGGCGGTGGGGGCGCTATCACTGTTGCTGACGGACATCATGCTGGGCGTGGCGTGGTCGCACGTCGGGCAGTTCTCCTACCTCGGTTCGTCCGGCATGACGTGGCACGCGCTGCTCGTGTTCCTCATCGTGCCGATGATCGTGTGGCACCTGGCGCGCTACCGGAAACTGTTGCGTCCGCGCTACTGGGCGGAGCGCCGCTCGGTATTGCGGCTGGGAGGACTGGCGCTCGCGGGTACGGTACTGTGGCAGATCGGGGCGCGGATCGACGGCGTGACGGGCATCGCGCAGGCGAAGCGCTTCACCGGCTCCTATGCTGCGGGCGACTTCACGGGCAACGCCTTCCCGACCACGTCGTGGCTGAATGACAGGCTGGAACCGATCGACCGCGAGACGTGGACGCTCAAGATAGACGGCGCGGTCGACGCTCCGCAGACCATCGGCTACGACGACGTGACGGGCACGGAAGAGGAGACGGTGGTGCTCGACTGCACGGGCGGATGGCACTCGACGCAGACGTGGCGGGGCGTGCGGCTCGGGGAACTGCTGGCGCGGGCGCGTCCCCAGACAGCCGCGGCGAGCATCACGGTTACGTCGGCAACGGGGTACTACCGCCGTTTCGGGCTCCGACACGCGGAAGGGCTGCTGCTCGCGACGCACGTCGGAGGCGAGCGGCTGTCGCACGGCCACGGCGCGCCGGTGCGGCTGGTGGTGCCAGGCAAGCGCGGGTTCGAGTGGGTGAAGTGGGTGACGCGGATAGAGGTGAACACGACCGGCGCATGGCTGCAGCCGCCGCTGCCGCTGCAGTAGAGGAGCGCTCTGATAAAATGGCTGCGTGGGATGCCCACAGGAGTCGATGCAATGCGGACAGTACAGGCTTCCGAAGCCGGGTCGCGCCTGGCTGAACTCCTTCGCGAAGTCGAAGGCGGCGAGTCCGTAGCCATAGCCCGGGGCGGCAGAGCGGTCGCGCATCTCGTGCCGGTCTCTCCTGGGAAGGACGCGGAAGCGCGCAGGGAAGCGGTTGAGGAGTTCATACGCCGACAGGCGGAATGGGCGCCCGCCCCCGTTACGGCAGAGGAGATCGTCGCGTGGGTGCGGGAAGGGCGCCGGATGTGAGCGGCCTCGTCCTCGACGCCTCGGTCGCAGCGGCATGGCTTCTAAGAGAAAAGGGGTCGCGGGTGGAAGACGCGGTGTCGCTGCTTCTCAGCGGCGATTCAGTCGTGCCGGAGTTCTGGCGGATCGAAGTAAGGAACGCCTTGCTCACTGCCGAACGTAGAAGGCGGATTACGGCTCAGGAAGCTGATGAACGGCTTCAGGTGATGGAGTCCCTGCTCGTCACAACAACCAACGCGCAGCCGGACCTCGACGCGGCTATGACGCTGGCCAGAGCGCACGAGTTGACGCTCTACGACGCGCTCTACCTGGAGCTGGCGCAGCGCCGACAGGCAACGCTCCTCAGCCTCGACCGGGAACTGCTCCGCGCCGCCGACGCCGAGGGCGTGGCCACGTCGTAGCCGTCGCGTTCACTCGATGAGGGCGTCGGCCTCGATCTCGACGAGCATCGCGGGGTCGATGAGTCGGCTTACTTCCACCATCGTCGAGGCGGGACGCACGTCGCGGAAGAACTCGCCGTGGGCACGGGCGACCGCCTCCCAGTTGGCGATGTCCGTCACGTACATGCGGGTGCGCACCACGTCGGCGAGCGTCGCCCCCGCCTTCTGCAGGGCAGCCTCGATATTGCGGAGCGTCTGCACCGTCTGCGCGTAGGCGTCGCCGACGCCCGCCACTGAACCGTCGGCTGCAGTCGCGACGGTGCCGGAGACGTAGACGGCGTTCCCCACGCGCACGGCGCGCGAGAAGCCGATGGAGCCTTCGTACGGGCTGTTGCCGCTGACGTTGGTGCGTGGCATGGCGACTCCGCTTCGCTAGTAGAACACGGCGCGGGAGTTGCCGCCCGCGGGAGCGACGGCCTCGCCGGTGATGCAGCCCGCCTGCTCCGAGCAGAGGAAGACGACGACCGACGCGATCTCTTGAACCGTCACGAGGCGGCGTATCGCGTTGTTGTTAGCGATGCGCTGCTCCGCCTGTTCGAGCGTTATCCCCTCGCGCTCGGCGGTGCCCTGCAGCCGCTCGATGAGGGCTTCAGTCCGGCTCAAAGCGGGGTGGACGGCGTTGACGGTGATCCCCTTCGGGCCAAGCTCCTCGGACATGACCTTGGTGAAGTTCATCACGGCAGCATTGCGCAGGCCGCCGCTAATGCCCGCGGCGTTGCGCGCGGCCATGCCGTCCATGTTGACGATGCGCCCCCACCCGGCGCGCTCCATGTACGGAGCGGCCTGCTGGGCGCAGCGCAGGTAGCCCATGATCTTCACGTCGAAGTCGTCGCGCAGCATCTCCTCATTCAACTGCGTGAGGGTGTCCGTGCCGCCTGCGAAGCCTACGCGCGCGGCGTTGTTCACGAGGATGTCCAGCCCGCCGAGCGCGTCCGCCGCGTCGGCCACGAGCCGCATCACGTCCTCCGCGATGCCGGTGTCGGCGCGAAAGCCGACGACGCGCACGCCGGTCCCGGCGGCGATCTCAGCGGCGACATCGCGGGACGCGGACTCGTCGCGGGCGCAGATGGCCATGTCGACGCCTTCCCGCGCCAGTTCCCACGCGATGGCGTAGCCGATGCCGCGTGTGCCTCCGGTTACGAGCGCTCGCTTGCCGGTAATGCCGAAGTCCATTGGTCTCCTCCGTAGTTAGAACAATCGGGGCGGCTGCGTGCGCAACCGCCCCGATGATTCTCGCAGACTTCCCGCTCCTATCCGGCGAACACGGTGCCGAACACGACCGCAACGATGGACATGAGCTTGATGAGGATGTTCAGCGACGGGCCGGACGTGTCCTTGAACGGGTCGCCGACCGTGTCGCCGACAACGGCGGCGGCGTGCTCGTCCGTGCCCTTGCCTCCGTGCGCGCCCGCCTCGATGTACTTCTTGGCGTTGTCCCAGGCGCCGCCGGAGTTCGCCATGGTGATGGCGAGCAACGCTCCCGCCGCGATCGCGCCGATGAGCAGCCCACCCACCGCCTCCTTGCCGAGGAAGGGGATGACGCCGACGGCGATGGGCACGATGACGGCAAGCAGACCGGGGATAATCATCTCGCGCAGCGCGCCCTTCGTGCTGATGTCCACGCAGCGGGCGTATTCGGCGCGTACGCCTTCCTTGCCCTCGCGCAGACCGGGAATCTCGTTGAACTGCCGCCGCACCTCCTCGACCATGTCTTGCGCGGCACGGCCCACGGCCTCCATGGTGAGCGCGCTGAAGATGAACGGCATCAGCGCGCCGATGAGCAGACCGACGAGCGTCGAGACCTCCAGCAGGTCGATGGCCTCGAGACCGACGACCTTGGCGTAGGCGGCCATCAGGGCGAGCGAGGTGAGCACCGCCGAGCCGATGGCGAAGCCCTTGCCGGTGGCGGCGGTGGTGTTGCCGAGCGAGTCGAGCGCGTCGGTGCGCTCGCGCACCTCGGGGTCGAGGTGGGCCTGCTCGGCGATGGCTCCCGCGTTGTCGGCGACGGGGCCGTAGGCGTCGGTGGCAAGCGTGATGCCGAGGGTCGAGAGCATGCCGACCGCGGCGATGGCGATGCCGTAGAGCCCGGCGAGCTGGTGCGCGCCGATGACCGCCGCCGCGATGATGATGAGCGGGATGGCCGTGCTCAGCATGCCGGTCGCGAAGCCGCTGATGATGATGGTGGCCGGGCCGGTGACGGACCGGGCGGCGATGCCCCGCGTCGGCTTGTATTCGTAGCTGGTGTAGTACTCGGTGCTGACGCCGATGATGACGCCCGCGCCGAGTCCGACGGCGACCGCGCCCCAGAACTGCCAGACCTTGTCCATGCCGAACCCGCCGTCCACCTCGAACAGCCAGTAGATGGCGGCGAAAGAGCCGATCAGCGCGAGGAAGCCCGCGGCGAAGATGCCGCGCCGCAGCGACCAGAGCAGGCTGCCGATGCTGGTCGTCTCGCCCGTGCGAACGATGAACGTGCCGATGATGGATGCGGCGATGCCGACGGCGGCGATGAGGAAGGGGAGAACCGCAAGAGCGGAGTCGACATCGATGTCCCCAACGCGAGATTCGTCGACGCCGATGAGGACCGCCGTACCCGTCGCCGCGAGGGCGAGGCTGGCGATGATGGAGCCGACGTAGGACTCGAAGAGGTCCGCGCCCATGCCGGCGACGTCGCCGACGTTGTCGCCGACGTTGTCTGCGATGACGGCGGCGTTGCGGGGGTCGTCCTCCGGGATGCCGGCCTCGACCTTGCCCGCGAGGTCGCCGCCCACGTCGGCGGCCTTGGTGTAGATGCCGCCGCCAACACGGGCGAAGAGGGCGATGCTGGACGCGCCGAAGCTGAACCCGGCGACGATGTCCTTGTCCCCGAAGACGATCCAGAGGATGACCGCGCCAAGCAGTCCGATGCCGACCACGGTGATGCCCATGACGCCGCCGCTGGAGAACGCGACGCGGAGCGCCCGGTTCAGACCGGTGCGCGCAGCGGACGCCGTGCGCATGTTGGACTTGACCGCGATGCGCATGCCGATGAAGCCCGCGAGCGCCGAGGTGACAGCGCCCACGATGTAGGAGATCGCTGTCGCGGGCTCCTGCTCCTCACGGGCGAGACCGAGCGCGAGCAGGACGATGAACACCACAACCACAAAACCCGCGAGCACGGTGTATTCGCGCTTGAGGAAGGCGTTCGCGCCCTCCTGGATAGCCGCGCCGATCTCCTGCATGCGCTCGGTGCCTTCGTCGGCCTTGAGCACGCGCACTGCGAGATACGCAGCAAAAGCGAGCGCCACTGCGCCCGCAACAATGGCCAGTATGAGGCCTTCCATCAGCATCTACCTCCCGGGGGCATGGGCACGGCCCACCGCTGCCCCGCACGTGTGATTCTCGCCGGATACCGGCAGTGGGCTATTGTCTGCGTCAGGGCGCCTTCAGGTCAAACCGGCGACACCGGGCACTCGCGCTCCATCACGCGTCGGAGCGGTCGCTGAGCAGGCGCTCCAGGCGGCGCTGGCGCATGGTCATGGTGAGGTCGCCACGGGTGCGTTCGAGGACGCCGCGGAGCTGATCGGTGGTGCGGCGGAGGCCGGAGGTGAGGGCGTCCGGGAAGTCCATGACGACGAGGATGTTGTAGACGTCGTCCATGTAGCGCATCAGCTCCTCGGCGCGCGAGTCGTCGTCGCGGCGGAGGGAGTCGAGGATGTAGCGCCGGAGCTCGCTCGCGGCCTCGGCGAGCCCATTGAGGTAGGACGGGGTCTCAACGCCGATGTCCGCGGGGAGCGGGAGTTCCGTGCGGGCGATGAACGCGAGCACGGCGCAGGCCTCCGCGTACTCTTTCTGGGCGTCCTGGGTGTAGCCAGTGAAGTAGAGGTCCGCGTGACCCTCGAGGGTCTGCTGGGTCTCGCGGACGAGCGCGCCCGCCGCGGCGATGAGCTCGCGCGCCTCGTCGAGCTCGTTGCGATGGATGGCGCGTATGGCGTTCGCGGAGGTCCGCACGACCTCGCGGGAGACCTTGATCGCCTGCTCGCGCCGTTCGTGTTTGGCGCGAAACTCGTCGAGTGAACGGGCGGCTATCTCATCGATGCGGGACTGCGTGTTGGCGGCTGCGTCGTCCATGCGGCATAGCCTAGCAGAAGAGGGATCGGGGATCGAGGTTGCGCGCTAAGCGCGGGCCTCCGCAGGAACGGCAGGACGGATTGTGCGGCGTTTCACTTACGCTCCTGCTGTGCTATGCTCGCGCTCGTGGTCACCCCCAGATCCAGCGGGGTTCAACCCTGCCGCGGGAGGCATCTGTCGAGCAGGCCATGGTCAACCCGAGCGAGCACGCGCCCTCGTCTTTGCCCTCTCTCCTGACCGGAGCGGAGGAGAGCGGCGCGGTCTACGGGCAGGCGATGCCCGGCTGGGACGTTGACCGCATCGAGGGCGAGGCGGTCGAGCAGTTGAAGTGGAACGCGCAGGAAGCGTTCCCCGACCCCGCCATCCAGGTACCCCAGGACATCGCCAACAACGTTGCGGTCACGTCGGTGGACGCGCTGCTGAACTGGGGCCGCCGCTCGGCGGTATGGCCCGTGGCGTTCGGGCTCGCGTGCTGCGTGTTCGAGATGATCGCCTCCGCGATGTCGCGCTTCGACCTCGCACGTTTCGGGATGGAGGCGATGCGCGCGACGCCCCGCCAGGCCGACCTGCTCATCGTGTCCGGCACGCTCACGTGGAAGATGGCGCCCGCCGTGCGCCGCATCTACGACCAGATGGCAGAGCCGAAGTGGGTGATCGCGATGGGGGTCTGCGCGACCAGCGGCGGCCCGTACTACCAGGGCTACAGCGTCGTGCCGGGCGTGAACCACATCGTGCCGGTGGACGTCTACGTGCCGGGGTGCCCGCCCCGTCCGGACGCGCTGCTCTACGGCATCATGCAGTTGCACGAGAAGATCAAGCGGTACAGCGTCGGACAGGACGCCGCGGGAGTGGACCGCGCATGACGACCGCGACGGCAGGCAACGCGCTCGCCGAGTCGCTGCGCTCCCGGTTCCCGGACGCCGTGGTCGACTCGGACGAGAGCGCGGTGTGGGTGGAGCCGGGCGCGATAGCGGACGTGTGCGCCTTCCTCAGGGACGATCCTTCGCACGACTACAGGATGCTCGGCTCGCTCACGGCGGTCGACTACGTCGAGTATTTCGAGGTGGTCTACCACCTTACGTCCCTCAGCAGGAACGCGACCGCCATCCTGAAGGCCCGAGTGTACGGGCGCGACGACGTCTCGCTGCCGAGCGTCACCGGCGTGTGGCGCGGCGCGACGCTCCAGGAGCGCGAGGCGTGGGACCTGATGGGCGTGGGCTTCGACGGCCACCCCAACCTCAAGCGCATCCTCACTTGGGAGGGGTTCCAGGGTCACCCGCTGCGCCGGGATTACCTGGAGCCGCCGCTCCCGTACTCGTGGCCGCAGGGGGGCTGACGATGACGATGCGCACCGAGCCGGTCGTCGTCAACGTGGGGCCGCACCACCCCAGCACCCACGGCGTGTTCCGCATGAAACTGACGTTCGACGGTGAGAACATCCTCGACGCCGAGCCGGTCATCGGCTACCTGCACCGCGGCACGGAGAAGCTGGCGGAGGAGCGGCAGTACACGCAGGTCATCACGCTCACCGACCGGCTGGACTACGTCGCGTCGATGACGAACAACCAGGCCTTCGTGCTCTCGTGCGAGCGTCTCGTGGGCATCGAGCCGCCGGACCGCGGGAAGTACCTGCGCGTCATCGCTGCGGAGCTGCAGCGCATCGCAAGCCACCTCATCGGCGTGGGGTTCTTCCTGCAGGAACTCGGCGTGTTCGGGGGAACGGCGCTGATGTACGCGTTCCGCGAGCGCGAGCGCATCCTGGACATGTTCGAGATGCTGTGCGGAGCGCGCATCACGCTCACGTACATGCGTATCGGGGGCGTGCTGCAGGACGCGCCGGACGAGTTCTGGCCCGCGCTGCGCTCCTTCCTGGACGACATGCCGGGCTACGCCGACGAGTTGCAGGCGCTGGTGTTCGACAGCGAGATCGTGCGGAGCCGCGCTATAGGCGTCGCACCGGTCTCGGCGGAGGACGCCATCGCGGCGTCGTTCACGGGCCCCATCCTGCGGGCGTCCGGCGTCGAATGGGACTGGCGCAAGGCCGCGCCCTACGACGTGTACGACCGCGTCGAGTTCGACGTGCCGACGTGCGAGGGCGGCGACAACTACGACCGGTTCTGGGTGCGGATGCTCGAGGTGCGGCAGTCGCTCCGCATCATCGAGCAGTGCTGCGAGCAGATCGAGCCGGGGCCGGTGCGGACGACGATGGCGATGCTGTTCCGCCCGCCGCCGGGCGAAGCGTACGTGCCCATCGAGGCGCCCAAGGGCGAGTTGGGGTTCTACCTCGTGAGCGACGGCACGATAGCGCCGTACCGCTGCCACGTGCGCTCCCCGTCCTTCATGAGCCTCACGCTGTTCAGGGAGATGCTGGTGGGGTGGAAGCTGGCGGACGCCATCGTGACGCTCGGCAGCCTCGACTTCAACATGGGCGAGGTTGACCGCTGATGGGCGAGACGCTCGCAGGAAACGTCATCTACCGGAACGTCTACGAGTTCGTGCAGGACCTGCTGGGCGAGGAGTGGTCGTGGGTCGCGTACGCGGCTGCGGGGATGGCCATCATCCTGCTGGTCACGAACGCCGTCATGGCCATCGGCACGTTGTACACGTGGTTCGAGCGCAGGCTGCTCGGGCGCTTCCAGGGGAGATTGGGGCCCAACCGGGCAGGGCCGTTCGGCGTGCTCCAGCCGATAGCCGACGCGATCAAACTCATCACGAAAGAAGACATCATCGCGCTGGGCGCCGACCGCATCGTGTTCACGCTCGCGCCCGTCGTGATGCTCGCTCCGACGCTGCTCGTGCTGGCGGTCATCCCGTTCGGCGCGGGCTCGTGGGTGGCCGACCTGAACATCGCGGTGCTGTACATCGCAGCGGTGAGCGGCATCTCCACGATAGCGGTGATGATGGCGGGATACGCGTCGCCCAACAGCTTCTCGTTGTTCGGGAGCATGCGCGCGGTGGCGATGCTGGTGAGCTACGAGGTGCCGCTGGTGATGGCGCTGCTGGGCGTCACGGTGCTGGCGCAGTCCATGTCGCTGGTCGACGTGGTCGAGGCGCAGGCGCTGCCGTTCCTGCTCGTGACGCCGCTCGGCGCGCTCATCTTCCTCGCAGCCGTGTCGGCGGAGCTGAACCGCGCGCCGTTCGACGTGACCGAGGCGGAGTCGGAGCTGGTCGCTGGGTACATGACCGAGTACAGCGGGATGAAGTACGGCGTGTTCATGCTGGCGGAATTCACGAACACCGTCGTGGCAGGAGCCATCTTCGCCGTGCTCTTCCTGCAGGGCTGGAAGTGGCCGGTCCTGCCGTCCCACGTCTGGTTCCTCCTCAAGGTGGCGATATTCGTGTTCGTGGCGATATGGGTGCGCGCGACGCTGCCGCGATACCGGCTCGACCAGATACTTGCGGTCGCGTGGAAGTACCTATTCCCGCTGAGCCTGATCAACGTGTTGCTGCTCGCGGCCGAGGTCATCGTGTGGCCGGAGCCCGGCGCGGCGGAGCTGGGCATCATGTCGGCGATCAACTGGGCCGTCACGATACCGGCGGCCGTGCTCTGGTCGAAGGTCGTGTCGCTGCGCACCGCCCCGCCGGCAGCGGCGGCGTTCTCGACGGAGGGCCGCTGATGTACGGCGAAGGCATCCTGCGCGGGCTGGGCGTGACGCTCCGCAACCTTGTGCGGCGTCCGTTCACCGTCCAGTACCCGGAGGCGCGCATCCCCCAGCACCCCCGCTTCCGGGGGCAGGAGTTCACCTGGTACGAGCAGCGGTGCACGGGCTGCGCAAGCTGCGCCAAGTACTGCCCGCTCGGCATCATCCGCATCGTCACCGACCCCGACGGGGGCAACGAGCAGGACGGCGGCAGCTACAAGGTGGACGTCTTCGACATCGATCAGGCGCGCTGCATGTACTGCGGGCTGTGCGTCGAGGCATGCCCCTACGACGCGCTGCACATGGGCTCCGGCTTCGAAGCGGCGCGCTACCGCCGGGCGGACCTCGTCATCGACATCGATACGCTCAAGGAGCGGGAGAAGCACCCGAGCACCTGGTTCCGACCCCAGCTGGAGCGCGAGAAGGCAGACCCGCACCACGATGCGCCGCAGGAGTGGGAGAGCGTCGGACGCGAGCCGTTCCTCTGGCATCCCAAGCGTCCCGGGCAGATGCCGGAAGAGATGGACCACCGGTCCAGCGCCGCGGGCGACTACGGAGGCGAGCGTTAGCCGTGGCGTTCGACAACCTCTTCTCCGAGATCGTGTTCTGGGCTCTGGCGGTGGTCACCATCGGATCTGCCGCGCTGGTGGTGCACCTGCGCAGCATCTTCCGGGCGGCGCTCATGCTGGTGGTGAGCTTCCTGGGCATCGCGGGGATCTTCGCGATGGTGAACGCGGAGTTCCTCGCGGTCGTGCAGGTGCTGGTCTACGGCGGCGGCATCGCGGTGCTCGTGATCTTCGCGGTGATGATGACGCGCGACGTGGACACCGGGAACCGCTCGACCGCCGTGCAGCCCGTGGCGCTGATGATGGGTATAGCGCTGCTCGGAGCGCTCGCGTACAGCATCGTGCAGGCGGAGTGGGCGGTGCTCCCCGACTCGCTGCCGGGGCCGATAGCGACCGTCTTCGTGGAGACGCCGACGCAGTTGGGACGACTGCTGCTGAGCGACTACGTGCTGGCGTTCGAGGTCGCGGGCGTACTGCTGCTCGCGGCGGTCATCGGAGCGCTTTCGCTCGTACGGGAGCGGCACGATGCTTGAGCGGCTGCTCATCATCTCGGCGGTCCTGTTCTGCATCGGGCTGTACGGGGTGCTGTCGCGCAGGCACATCATCGCCGTGATCATGTCCGTGGAGATCATGTTCAACGCGGTGAACGTGGCGCTGGTTGCGTTCTCGCGTTACACCGTTCCGGCGGCGTTGCGGTTCCCGGGAGCGGGCACGGACGTGGAGCGTTTCGTGCTGGAGGGGCAGACGCTGGCGGTGTTCGTCATCGTGGTCGCGGCGGCGGAGGTCGCGCTGGGGCTCGCACTCATCATCGCGCTGGCCCGGAGACGCGACACGATCCATATCTCAGACCTGAGCACGCTGCGGCGTTAGCGGGACTCGTATGTGGGTTGACTACAAGAAGGCGCCGAACCTGATGCTCGCCGAGATGTGGAAGGAGATCCTCGAGGGCGAGGGCCTTCCCGTGCGGCTGCTGCCGGAAGGCGGCCTGCTGGAATACGGCGAGACGTCGGCGTTCCGCGTCATGGTGCCGCGAGGCCGCGAGCACGTGGCGGACGAGATACTGAGGAAGTTGTAAGCGATGCTCCCGGAAGCAGCAGCCTGGCTCATCATCGGCCTGCCGCTCCTCGCGGGGGTGTTCAACATCGCCGTGCTCCGGCCGTGGAGTCGTTCGCTCTGGCAGTACGCCGGATACGTGGGCATCGCCGGCACCGGCGCTGCGTTCGTGCTGAGCCTCATCGCCGTCAACGGCGCGATGGGGAACGGCGACGCAGGCTACGAGCCGCACGCATGGTTCGCCGTCGGCGCCACCGGGGCGCAGGACGGCTTCCAGATGACCGTGGGCATCTTCCTCGACCCGCTCTCGGCCATCATGGCGGCGGTCGTCTCCGGCGTCAGCATGGTCGTGCAGGTGTTCTCGCTGGGGTACATGCGCAAGGACGAGCACGACGCGAACGGCGAGTGGAGCGACTACCCCCGCTACTTCACGTACATGTCGCTCTTCACCGCCTCCATGCTGGGGCTGGTGCTCGCGTACAACCTCATCCAACTGTTTGTGTTCTGGGAGCTGGTTGGACTCTTCTCCTACCTGCTCATCGGGTTCTGGTACCACCGCCCGGCAGCGGCAGCCGCTGCAAAGAAGGCGTTCATCGTCACGCGTATCGGCGACTTCGGTTTCATGCTCGGCATCCTCTACCTGTTCCTGAACCGGGGCGAGTTCACGGCGCTGGGGCTGAACCCCTTCGAGATACCGGCCATCCTCGACGCCGCGCCGATGCTCTCCGCAGGTGTGGCGACCTGGGCGGCGCTGGGACTGTTCGCGGGCGCGGCGGGCAAATCGGCGCAGTTCCCGCTGCACACGTGGCTGCCGGACGCGATGGAGGGCCCGACGCCGGTCAGCTCGCTGATCCACGCGGCCACGATGGTCGCCGCAGGCGTGTTCCTCGTTGCGCGGCTGTTCGGGCTGTTCGAGGAGAGCGCGGCGGCGATGAACACGGTCGCCATCATCGGCGGGTTCACCGCCGTCTTCGCCGCGGCGATGGGCCTTGCCGCGAACGACATCAAGCGGGTGCTGGCGTTCTCGACCGTCAGCCAGCTGGGCTACATGTTCCTCGCACTGGGGGTGGGCGCGCCGGGCGTGGCGATGTTCCACCTGTTCAACCACGCGTTCTTCAAGTGCCTGCTCTTCCTGGGCGCAGGCTCGGTGCACCACTCGGTGCACACGTTCGACATGCGGTACATGGGCGGCATCCGGCGCTGGATGCCCATCACCTACCTCACGACACTCGTCGGCGGGTTGAGCCTCGCCGGGATATTCCCGCTGGCGGGCTTCTGGAGCAAGGACGAGATACTGACCACGGCGTGGAGCGGGGCGCACGCGGCGAACACCGGCGTCTCGCAGCTGGTGTTCTGGCTGGCGCTCGCCGCGGCGTTCATGACCGCGTTCTACGTCTTCCGCCTCATCATCATGGCGTTCCACGGCGAGTTCCGGGGCGGCATCGACTCGGTCCCGCACGAGGAGCGCATACCGGACGAGTCGCACCACCACGTGCACCAGCACGAGTCCTCTCGCGTGATGACGCTGCCGCTCATCGTGCTGGCGGTGTTCGCGGTCGGCTCCGGTTTCGTGGCGAACTCGCTCATCGACCTCGGGCCGGTGCCCGCGCACTGGTTCTCACACCTGCTGCACGAGGATGCGCCGAAGTTCAACATCGGCATCGCGCTCGCTTCGACCGCGGTCGCGGTCGCCGGCGTCGGGCTGGCGGTGCTCGTCTACGGAACGCGCACCGTGTCGTTCGACGGGCTCGGACGCCTCTGGCGGTGGGGGCACCGCCTGCTGGCGGAGCGCTTCTACATGGACGCGCTCTACGAAGACCTCATCGTGCGGCGCGCGCTCTACCGCGGGCTGTTCCTCGTCTCCGACTGGTTCGACCGCCGGATCGTGGACGGTGTGGCCGACCTGGCGGGCTGGCTGGGGCGCAACAGCGGACGCGCCATCGCCCAGCTCCAGACGGGCCACATCCAGGTGTACGGCGTGGGCGTCTCGATGGGGGCGGCGGTGATACTCATCTTCTACCTGATGCAACGCTGAGCAGATGCTGACCGCAATCACATTCGTACCGATGATCGGCGCAGCGCTGGCGCTGGCGGTGCGCGGCTCCGCGCGGACGACGCGCCTCATCGCACTGACGACCGTGCTGGTGGAGCTGGGGCTGACCATCTCCCTGTATGTCATCTTCAACGCGCAGGGGGACACCTACCAGTTCGTGCAGCGCGCGCCGTGGGTCTCCGCGTTCGGCATCGAGTTCCTGATGGGCGTCGACGGCCTGAGCGCGCCGCTCGTGCTGCTGAACGGCATCCTCGGCGTGGCGGCAGTGCTGGTGTCGTGGCGGGTGGAGACGCGGGTCCGCGAGTACTTCATGTGGCTGCTGCTGCTGCAGGGCGCCGTCATGGGCGTCTTCGCGTCGCTGGACCTGATCCTGTTCTTCATCTTCTGGGAGTTGGAACTCGTGCCGATGTTCTTCCTCATCTCCATCTGGGGAACGGGGCGCAAGGACTACTCGGCGATGAAGTTCCTGCTCTTCACCTTCCTCGGTTCGGCGTTCATGTTCGCGGCCATCCTCGCGCTCTACTTCTCGTTCCCGGCGGGCGAGCGCACGTTCGACATGACGGCGCTCATCCACAAGGACCTGACGAACCTCATCGTGCCGTCGTCGCTGGTGTTCAGCGGCTTCCTCGTGGCATTCGCGGTGAAACTGCCCATCGTGCCGCTGCACACGTGGCTGCCTGACGCCCACACGGACGCGCCCACGGCCGTGAGCGTGATGCTGGCGGGCGTGCTGCTGAAGATGGGCGGCTACGGCCTGCTCCGCATCAATGCCGGGATGTTCCCGGACGAACTGGCCGCCGCCGCGCCGCTGCTGGCGATGCTCGCGGTCGTGAACGTGCTGTACGGCGCGTTCATCGTCATGCGCCAGACGGACCTGAAACGCCTCGTCGCATACAGCAGCGTGAGCCATATGGGGTTCGTCGTGCTTGGCCTCGCGTCGGTGGGCGCGGGAGCGGCGCAGCTGGACGGCACGGGGCTGAACGGGGCGGCGATGCAGCTGTTCACGCACGGGACTATCACGGGGCTGCTCTTCGTGGTCGTCGGGCTGGTCTACGACCGTGCGCATACGCGGCATATCGCGGACATGGGCGGGCTTTCGGGCCGCATGCCGCTCATCGCCATCGGGTTCATGATCGCGGGGCTGGCGTCGCTCGGCCTGCCGACGACGAGCGGCTTCGTCGCGGAGATCATGGTGTTCCTCGGCACATTCCCGGCGTACGGGCTGGCGACCGCGCTGTGCGCGTTCGGCGTCGTGCTCGCGGCGGGCTACATCCTGTGGACGGCGCAGCGCACGATGTTCGGCCCGCCCCTGGAGCGGTGGGCGCACCTCGAGGACGCGTCGCGCGTGGACGTCGCCGCGATGGGCGTCCTCATCGTGCCCATCTTCGTGTTCGGGGTCTACCCGGCGCTGCTGACGGACGTGTTCGACGCCGGCATCGCGCCTATCATCACGTCCTTCGCCGAGAGCGCATCCCTCGTTGCGGGGCGGGGAGGCTAGCGCGTGGGCATCGCGGGCAGAGACCTCTTCCTCATCGCACCGGAGCTTGCGCTCGTGGTTGCCGCGACCGTCGTGGTGCTGTCCGGCCTGGTCTCCCGGCAGCGGCAGCTGACGCTGGGGCTCGCGCTGCTCGGGCTCGCCGCGACGTTCGCATTCGGCATCGCGCTGTGGGACGACGTGCACGCGAACGGGGCGCAGTCCGCCTTCAACCACTCGCTGGTGGTGGACAAGTTCGCGCTCTACATCAAGTTCCTCGTCGCGGGGACGGCGGCGCTCGTCCTCATCGCAGGGTTGGAGTACGCGGAGCGCCTCCGTCCCTACGAGTCGGAGTTCAGCGGGCTGGTGCTCTTCTCGGCCAGCGGACTGATGCTGCTGGCAGCGGCAGCCGACCTCATCACCATCTACGTCTCGCTGGAGCTCGCCACGCTGCCGGTGGTGGCGCTGGCCGCGTTCGTCAGGATGCGCGTCGCGCCCATCGAGGCAGGCGTGAAGTACCTGCTGCTCTCCGCCGTGTCGTCGGCGTTCCTGCTGTACGGGTTCGCGTTCCTGTACGGCGCGTCGGGAACGATGCAGGTGGTGAGCAGCGGCGACGCCCCCACCATCGCGCAGTCGCTTGCCGCAGGAACCTCAGCAGTGCCGTTCGGGGGGCTCGCGGTGATGGCGGGCGCCGTGCTCGCTACCGCCGGTTTCGGCTTCAAGCTGTCCATGGTCCCCTTCCAGATGTGGACGCCGGACGTGTACGAGGGCGCGCCCACGCCTGTCGGGGCGTTCCTGGCGACGGCAAGCAAAGCCGCCGCGTTCGCCGTCGTGCTGCGCCTGTTCTACGAGGCGCTCGGCGGATCGTCGGCAGACTGGTCGACGCTGTTCGCGGCACTCGCGGCGATCACGATGACGATAGGGAACCTCGTGGCCGTCATTCAGAGCAACGTGAAGCGCCTGCTGGGCTACAGCGCCATCGCCCACGCGGGCTACATGCTCATCGGCGTCGCAGCCGTGACGGCTCATGGACAGGACACGCCGGACCCGACCGGCATCACGAGCGTCCTCTTCTATCTGGCGGGCTACGCGGCGATGACGCTGGCGGCGTTCTTCGCCGTCCTCATGCTCACGCAGCGTACCGGCGACGAGCGCATCGAGGCGATGGCGGGCATGGGGAGGCGCGCTCCGCTCGCGGCGCTGGTGCTGGCCGTCGCGTTGCTGGGTCTCACCGGCATCCCCCCAACAGTGGGGTTCATGGGCAAACTGTTCCTGTTCAACGCCGCGGTGAACTCCGGGCTCGTATGGCTCGCGGTTGTCGGAGCGGTCAACTCGGTCGTCTCCGCTTACTACTACGTCGGCATCATCCGGACGATGTACCTGCGCCAGCCCCCCTCCTCCGTCGTTCCTGCGGAGGCAGGGACCTCGCAGCCCACGCCCATCGCCGCGGCGTTCTCCGGAAGGCTCGCGCTGGTGGTAACGCTGGCAGCGATCCTCGTGCTGGGGTTCTGGCCGGGCGGTCTGCTCGAAGTGGCGCGCACCGCCGCGAGTGGGCTGGTCCCGTAAAGCCCTCTCTCTAGGACGCGCGGAGCAGGTCGACAATCGTTACGATCGCAATGATGGCGACGGCGGCAGTGCTCACGTAGGTGGTCCAGCCGAGTCTGCCCATAGCGTTGCGCACAGCCTCGATCTTCGTTTCGAGCGTCCGGTGCTCGGCCTCGTTGCGCCTCTCGAACTGGCGGAAAGTGGCGTTGGTCACCGGCGCGTCGTCGTCATGCGCGGGATGCGATGGATTGCCCGTTGTCATGGCTGTCTCGTCTCCTGTGGAATTGTAGCACACCGCATCATAGGAAGCGCCGCGACCGCCGAACAATGCCCGGCTGTCACACCGTCTTCCGCTCCCTCACACGTCCGCTTCGTGGAGCCGGTCCCACGGCACGAGGCGTCCTTCCGTCCGTTCCTGCAGTACCGCAAAAACTCGGCTGATTCAAAATCCAACTTTGAATCAGCACACTTTCTGTCGTTCGCTCTTCCGCCCGTACCCCGCGAACGAGATATCATGAGGCACCCGTGGAAGATGTAACCGCACACCGCCTCTACACCGACCTCGCGCACCTGTGGCCGCTGATGAGCCCGCCGGAGGACTACGCAGACGAGGGCGACTGCTGGCGGGGCGAACTCCGCAAGCGCCTCGGCCCCGGCAGGGCGCACATCCTCGAGCTCGGCACGGGCGGCGGACACCTCCTGCACCACATCGCCGACGGCTTCGACGCGACCGCGGTGGACCTCTCCGAAGGGATGCTCGCGCACTCGCGCCGCCTGAACCCGGACGTAACGCACCACGTTGGCGACATGCGGACCGTCCGCCTCGGCGAGACGTTCCACGCCGTGCTCATCCACGACGCCATCGACTACATGACGACGGAAGACGACCTGCGCGCAGCCCTCGCGACGGCGAAGGCGCACCTGCGCCCCGGCGGCCTGCTGCTCATGGCGCCGGACGATTACGTGGAGACGTTCACTCCGCCGCGCATATGGCACGAGACGCAGCGCAAGGCCGGAAGCGAGCTCACGTTTGTCGAGTACTCGTGCGACCCCGACCCGAACGACACCCAGATTGAGACGGTCTACGTGTTCTTCTTCCAGGAGAACGGCGCGTTGCGGGTGGAGGTGGACCGCCACACGACCGGGCTCTTTCCCGTCAGCACCTGGGAACGGCTGCTCATCGAGTCAGGTTTCGAAGCGGAGCGTATCGACTATCCCTACAGCGAGAACGGCAGCGAGGCGTACCTGTGGATATGCACTGCGACCGACACAGCAGCTCGCGTAGAATGACGCGCACGACAGACGCATCGAGAGGGGAGAACGGAGCATGGTGGAAGGCATAGAAGGCCGCGTGGCCATCGTTACCGGCGCGGGGCGCGGCATCGGGCAGGGCGTCGCCCTGCGGCTGGCGAAAGAGGGTGCAAGCGTCGTGGCGAACGACCTCGACCAGGGCCCACTGGACGACACCCTGCGGCAGATCGGAGAGGCGGGGGGGAGCGCAGTGGGGCTCGCGGCATCCGTGACGGATGCGGACATCGGCGAGCGGCTGGCGTCGCTGGCGGTGGAGCGGTTCGGCGGGCTGCACATCGTCGTAACGGCGGCCGGCTTCCTCTGGGACGGGATGATCCACCGGATGACGGACGAACAGTTCAACGCCATCGTCGACGTGCACCTCGGCGGAACGTTCCGCGTCGTGCGCGACTCGTTCAAGGTGATGCGTGAACACGCACGCCAGGAGAAGGAGCGCGGCGAGGCCGTGCCCGCCCGGCATATCGTGACCATCTCGTCGCTCTCCGGGTTCGGGAACCTCGGCCAGGCGAACTACTCCGCAGCGAAGGCCGGGATCGCGGGGCTCACGCGAACGGTGGCGATAGAGGGCGCGATGTTCAACGTGCTGGCGAACTCGATGGCGTTCGGGTTCATCGACACGCGGATGACGCGCGCGATGGAGTCGCAGAGCGAGTTCGTGAGCGGGGCGCCGCAAGGCATACCGGAAGCGGCACGCAACAGGGCGCTCGAAGTGATACCGCTGAAGCGCGCCGCGGCGGTCGAGGAAGCCGTCGGGCCGATCGTCTTCCTCTGCTCCGACCTCTCGACCTACGTAACAGGAGCGCTGCTCGAAGTGAACGGCGGCGTGCACATCTCGTAGCGGGGGAGAGCGGCGCTGGTCGAGTCGTTCGAAGAGTATGAGATCAAGCCGCGTATCCACGTGGTGGAGTACGTGCGGCTCCGGCGTTGCAGCCAGACGCTGGCGTTCATGCGATTGTCCATGCGCGTCTACCATGAGGCGGCCGAGGCTCCGGGATACTACGCCGGGGGCATCCGCGCGAAGTGGTGGCGGGGCGAGTTCTACAGCTACACGATCTGGGAAGACCGCGAGGCGATGACTGCTTTCGTGCACTCTGCGCCGCACACAGAGGCGGCAGCCCTTGTCTCGGAGTTCGCCGCGCCGGGCTCCTGCTACACGGAGTTCGTGAGCGACACGCCGCCGGACTGGGACGACGCCCGTCGACGCCTCTCCACTCCAACGGCCTATTTCACGCCGCCACTCCGGGGGGACCTCCGCAACCGCTAGAAGAAATCGTGCAGGCGGTCCTTCAGCAGGGCGTGAACGCCGGCAAGCAGCAGCACCATCGTCATCAGGAACACCGCCAGCTCCCAGTCCAGGCCGTGCGCGACGATGGCCAGGGCGGTACCCGCGGCAGGCGCATGCTCCGTATCGGTCAACGCCATCAGCAGCATCGCCAGGCCGACGGCGAGGGCGGCGTAGAAGCCGAACAGCAGGGAGAAGTCGCCGGTGAACTGCGTCCCGGTGACGTACTCGGCGAAGAAGTCGACGAGCGACGCAGCAGCAACGGCCACCGCGTGTCCGCCGATGCTGTGCCGTGGGTGCGCAGTCGTGCTACGCGGGCCGATGAAGAGGATGAACGCGGTTGAGGCGATGGCGGCGACGAGGACAGCGCGGGCAACACTATCCCCGGTGATGAGGTCTGCCGCCCAGAGGGCCAGCATGAGCGATACCGCGGCGAGCCCCACCTGGAAGAAGTAGACGCGCAGCAGGATACGGCCGCGTGCGCCGCGCGTGAGCCTCGGATTGATGAGGCGGGACCTCCATTGCGCCGGTCGAAGGCGGCGTTCCGGGAGGCGCGTCGTACGGGTTTGAGCCTTCTGACGGAGGGGGACCCGAACCCTTGCTATCGGGTTGAATCGTCGCCTCATCATTCACCGGAAGAGGGCGAAGAAGCGGTCCTGGTACTCATCGAACAGGTCCCAGCGTTCGATCTCCCGGTGAACGTCGCGCGGCTCCCGCTGGCCGCTCCGTGCCTCTTCGAGCATCCGTTCGATGCGCAGACGGGCTTCCATCGGAACGCCGCCTTCCGTGCGAAGCAATCCCTGGGCGCGCATCTCGGATACATTCGTCTGCGCAGACTGGGTCGTGAACTCGTAGATGAACTTCATCAACGAAAGGTCCCACAGGTCGTCGGAGCCGGTTATCACGGCCTCCAGCGGCTTGCGCTCCTTGTCCAGCCGGTCGACGATCTTGCGCGTCACTTCCTCGACCGTCCCTGAAACGACGGCGGTCTCTGCACCCTCGTTCTTGTAGTGGTACATCAGGCCCGGATGGTCCGGCCCGATCTCCTCGGCGAGGCGCTGCAGGTAGCGGTCGGCGTTGTCGCCGAAGCCTTCGTGCCGCAGCAGGTAGTACGGCGTGACTACCCGGGGACGCTCCGCACGCACGACACCCTCGCGTACTACCGATTCCTCATGCCCGTCCTGAGGGGCGTCTAGGTCTCGATACGAGGGCTCGGTCACCAGGTAGTAGCGGACGGACGTCGACCCGAACGTCGCGAGCCCCTGCTGGGGAAGCCTGACAACGCGGGTACTGGCGATGGCCTCCATGAAGCGTACGTCCTGCTCGTCCATGCCTCCATTATAGTCCGGGGGCCGTCGTGATGGGCCGCATCAGGCATGCCATTCCGCACGTACCGCCCGGCTTTGACGATCGCTTGCCTTGACCATCTCCACCGCGACTGGTAACCATGCTGCAATCACCTAAGGAGGAAGACGTATGGCCAAGTACCTGTTCGAGGCGGATTACACCCAGGGAGGCACCACCGGCCTGCTGAAGGAGGGGGGCACGCAACGGCGGGCAGCTCTCGCTGCGGCCATCGAAAGCGTCGGCGGCACGCTGGAGTCGTTCTACTATGCGTTCGGGAGGAACGATCTGTACATCGTCGCAGACCTTCCCGGTGACGCGGCGGCGGCGGCCGTCTCGTTGCACGTCGGCGCTGCCGGCGCACTCACCGTCAGCACCACCGTGCTGGTGACGCCGGAGACGATAGACGAAGCGGTCGGCAAGAACGTGGCCTACCGGGCTCCGGGCGCCTAGTGCGCATACTGTCCGCATGACGCGGAGGTTCTGGTTAGAATCTCCCGCGTTATGCGGACGCGAGCACAACCCGCCGCTGAGCGGTTCTGGGCTGCGATAGGGGAAGGAAGGTTCGATCTCCCCCGCTGCGGCATCTGCAGCGCGTGACAGGAGCCGGACGCGGAGGCATGCGAACGGTGCGGGTCGGCTGCGCTCGCGTGGGAGACCGCGTCGGCCGGCGGCACCGTGTTCAGCTCCATGGAACCGCTCAGCGGCGCAGACCAGCATCCGGTCACCATCGTCGTCGTGGACATGGACGCCGGCCTGCGGATGATGGGGGTCGTCGAAGCCGTGCCCGGGAGCGTGCCTGTTGGAATGCGCGTCGCCGCCGTCGTCCCTGCCGTACCTGGAACAGCACGCCTCCCGTTGTTTGCGGAATCCGCCAACTAAAGAGCAAACGTATAACTGAAGCCGCAAGCTATAGAAATTATCTATACCTTGGCGTGTTTGAGGCCGTTCAGTTCTCCCAAGACCGCCCTTCCGTTTGCCCGCGGTACGTCGAGACCGCTATACTGCAACGACTCTCGTCGATGCCCTCTTGCCACTCGTTCTGGCGCCCTTCGCAAGGGGAGCGATACGGTCGCGAGCAAAAGATTTCGTCTATGACAGACTACGACGTTGCGGTCATCGGCTCAGGCCCGGGTGGATATCCTGCCGCGATTCGAGCCGCCCAATTGGGATTGAGCACCGTCTGCATCGAACGCGAGTTCCTCGGAGGCATATGCCTCAACCTGGGCTGCATCCCTTCCAAGGCGCTCATCCGCAACGCGGAAGTGTTGAGCACCGTCCGCAACGCCTCCGAGTACGGCATCGAGGTGAGCGGCGTCACGGCGAACTACGCGGTCGGCGTCGCCCGCAGCCGGAAGGTCGTGGAGCGCCTCACCAAGGGCGTCGCCTCGCTCTTCCGCCGCGACGGGGTTGCGTACGTGGAAGGCAACGCGACCATCACCGGCCCCCGCGAGGTTTCCGTGAACGGTGAACGGATCGGTTGCCGCAACATCATCATCGCAACAGGAGCCCGGCCTGCCCTTCCTCCACCCCTGGCCGCAGACGGCGAGGTAGTGGTGACGTACAGAGAGGTCATCGTCGACGAACGAGTCCCCGGTCGAGTGGTGATCGTCGGCGGCGGGGCCACCGGCATCGAGTTCGCCTACCTCTACAACGTCTACGGCGCCCAGGTGACGCTGGTCGAGTTCCTGCCGCGCATACTGCCGAAAGAGGACGAGGAGATATCGCATGCGCTGTCCCGCGCGCTGGGAAGCCAGGGGATACGCCTCCTCACCGGCGCTTCAGTCACGGCCGTTGCCGTGCAGAACGGCACAGCGCGGGTGACCATCGCCGCAGCGGACGAGACGCTCGAGGTCGAAGCGGACCGCGTTCTCGTTGCGGCGGGCATAACCCCGAACACGGACGGGCTTGGCGTTGAGCATGCCGGCGGGACCCTGGAACGCGGGTTCATCCGGGTGGACGATCACCTGCGTGTGAACAGCGAGAACGTCTACGCGGTGGGCGACGTGAACGGACGCCTGCCCCTCGCTCACGTGGCGCACGCCGAGGGCGTCTACGCGGCGGAGCAGATCGGCGGACTGGAGCCGCCTGCGTTAGACTACCCGGGCATGCCGCGCGCCACCTACTGCAACCCGCAGGTGGCGAGCATAGGGCTGACAGAGTCGGAGGCGCGTGAGCAGGGCTATCCGGTAAAGGTGGGCAAGTTCCCATTCCTCGCGAACGGGAAGGCGCTCGCCGTTGGACACAGGGAGGGATTCGCTAAAATCGTGGCCGACTCCTCCACAGGGGAGTTGCTCGGCGCGCACCTGATAGGACACGAGGTAACGGAGCTGCTGGGCGAACTGAGCATGGCCCGGCTGCTCGACGGAACGGATGTCGAGATCGGGAGGCTGGTGAACGTTCATCCCAGCATGTCCGAGGCAGTGAAGGAAGCAGCGCTGGCCGCCGTGTAGCGGAGCGGCGGGCGGCAGACCGACATAGAAGTACGGCCCACAGGCCGAGTGGAGGGACCTATGAGCGATGGGAACTACGACTTCGCCCTGGCGATAGGAGGCGAGGCCGGTCAGGGTATCGCTACACCGGGCGACACGCTCGCCCGCATCGTCGTGCGGCGCGGGTTGAACCTGTCCACCTACAACGCGTACCAGTCCATCATTCGAGGGGGGCATATCTTCCTCACCGTGCGCGTCTCCGACAGGGAAGTGCGCAGCCACGGCGACAAACTGGACATGCTGCTGGCGCTGAACCAGGACACGATGAACCGGCACCTGCGGTTGCTCGGCTCCGGCGCGGCGGCGCTCTACAACAGCGACACGATCTCTCCGGGCGACTACGCAGACGGCGTGCAGCTCTGTCCGCTGCCGGTGAACGACCTCACCGGGTCGCAGCGGTCCGGGCTGAACCAGAACACCGTAGCCCTCGGCGCGATGATGCACCTGCTCGGCCTCGACTTCGGCCTGCTCGAAGCGAGCATCACCCAGCAGTTCGCCCGCAAGGGCGAGGATGTGGTGAACGAGAACGTGCGGGTCGCTCTTGCGGGGTACACGCACGCGCAGGAGAACTTCACCCCGTTCCCGCTGCCGATGCCCGAAGGCGGCGAGCCGCTGGGTGTCTGGTCCGGCAACGAGGCGCTCGCGATGGGCGGCGCCGCGGCAGGCGTGAAGTTCTACGCGGCCTACCCGATGAGCCCGTCTACAGGCGTGCTCCACTGGATGGCGCAGAACGCCCGGAACCTGGGCATCATGGTGCGCCAGGTGGAAGACGAGATCGGCGTCGCGAACATGGTCGTCGGCGCTGCCCACACCGGGGCCCGCGCGATGTGCGCGACCTCCGGCGGAGGCTTCGCCCTGATGACCGAGGCGATCGGCGCCGCGGCGATGATGGAGATACCCTGCGTGTTCATCAACGTGCAGCGTGCGGGGCCGTCCACCGGCGTCCCCACCAAGACCGAGCAGGGCGACCTCTGGCAGGCGCTCGGCGCAAGCCAGGGTGACTTCGAGCGGTTCGTCGTCAGCCCGAAGGACGCCCTCGACGCCTACAACACCGTGCCGGAGCTGTTCAACCTTGCGGACAAGCTGCAATGCCCCGGCATCATCCTCTCCGACCTGCTCATCTCCGAGGGCAGGTACAGCATCAATCCCAGGGACATCGACTTCCACCCCGCCATCGACAGGGGCGAACTCATCACGGAAGGCGCCTCCAACGGGGATGCCTACATGCGGTACAAGGACACGGCGAGCGGCGTCTCTCCGCGTGCGGTGCCCGGGACCGAGGGGCACGTACACACCGTGGCAACGGACGAGCACGACGAAGACTCGATGCTCCTCTCCGACGAGTTCACGAACCCGCACCGCCGCCGCGCGTCGGTTGAGAAGCGCGCGCGGAAGTTCGAGGCCGCTGCAAGCCTCATCGCGCCCCCGGAGATCGAGGGCCCCGCGAACGCAGAGGTAACGCTGGTCGGCTGGGGCTCCACCGCGGGCGTCATCCAGGAGGCTATCGAGCAGCTCGCGGACCGCGGCATCACTGCGAACCAGTTGGCGGTCAAGTGGCTCATCCCCCTGCACGCGGACGAGATCACGGCAGCCCTGACGAGCGCCAACAGGTTCATCATCGTGGAGAACAACTACTCCGGCCAGTTCGCCCGCTACATGCGAAGCGAGACGGGGCTGAGCGCCTACGGCCACATCCGCAAGTACGACGGTGAGCCGTTCGCGCCTCACCACATAGCAGACGGCGTCGCGGACCTGCTGGGCAGGGACGGCGGCGTCTTCGTCCCCTACCAGGAAGTCATCGTCTAACCAAGGAGAAGACACCATGACCACGATTCAACTGACAGCACGTGACTTCAAGGGCAAGATCGACCCTGACTGGTGCCCGGGTTGCGGTGACTTCGGCGTGTTGAACAGCCTGCAGCGCGCAGCCGCCGAGCTTGGCCTGCGCCCGCACGAGATCGTGACGGTCAGCGGCATCGGCTGTTCGTCCAACCTGCCGGGCTACATCAACACCTACGGGGCGCACACGCTCCACGGACGTTCACTCGCGTTCGCCACGGGGGTGAAGATGGCCAACCACGAGCTCACCGTCATCGCCACCGGCGGCGACGGCGACGGCTACGGCATCGGCGGCAACCACTTCACCCACACCGCCCGCCGTAACGTGGACCTCACCTACGTGGTGATGAATAACCAGATCTACGGCCTCACCACCGGCCAGGTCTCCCCGACCAGCAGGGTGGGACAGAAGACTAAGAGCACCCCGTTCGGCAGCGTGGAATACCCCATCAACCCCATCACCTCCGCCATCATGAACGGCGCGACCTACGTTGCGCGAGGCTACTCCGGCGATGTGAGGCACCTGACCGAGCTCATCAAGGGAGGCATCGAGCACCAGGGTTTCGCCCTTATCGATATATTCAGCCCGTGCGTTACCTTCAACCTGGACAACACCCACAACTTCTTCAAGGAGCGCATCAAGAAGCTGGAGGACGAGGGTCACGACGCCACCGACTGGGCCGCTGCCTGCGAGAAGGCGATGGTCTGGGGCGACGAGATCTACATCGGCAAGTTCTACCACCTGGAGACCGAGAAGGAGTCGCTCACGGCGCTGGAACCCGTCCTGCGCGACGGGCCCGTCGCCAAGCGCACCGGAGGGCTTACCGAGGAGCAGGCCGACCGCATCGTGCAACGCATGCTGTAACCCGTGACGCAACACACGTCCGACGACGGCCCGCGAGTCTGCGATTCGCGGGCCGTTCGCTTATCCCGGAGCCCACACAACGGCCGCCCTGCGTGTAACATTCCGTAGTGCGCAACGCGCACGCCAGACGGACATGCCCATCACTCCCGAACAGCAGGCCGAGATAGACGCGCTCCGCGAGGAGCGCCGGGAGACGCGGCGCGCCACCGTGCCCGCCGTCGAGGAGATCCTCTACCAGCCGCTGCACGTGCTCGACCACGGCTTCGTCCGCGTGGTGGACTACATGGGCGACGACGCGGCCATCGTGCAGGCCGCGCGCGTTTCGTACGGGCGCGGGACGAAGCGGACCCGCGACGACCAGGGCCTCATCAACTACCTGATGCGGAACGCCCATACCTCGCCGTTCGAGATGTGCGAGATCAAGCTCCACGTGAAGCTCCCCATCTTCGTTGCGCGGCAGTGGATACGGCACCGCATGGCGAACGTGAACGAGTATTCGGCGCGCTACTCCGTGCTCGACAGGGAGTTCTACATCCCGGAAGGCGACCAGCTGGCAACCCAGTCCGCCACCAACAATCAGGGACGGGGCCAGGTAAGCGCCGGAGAGCAACTCACCCTGGGCTCGGTCCCCGCGCCTGAAGCCGGCCCACAGCAAGGTCCCCGGCGCAGGACAGCGAGAGAGCGCACCGTCGAGGCACAGCGCGCCCGGGCCACCCAGGAGGAGGCGCAACACGTCCAGGAGTCCATGACCGCGGACGCTCAGCGTTCGTTCGACCAGTACGACAGCCTGCTCGACGCCGGGTTCGCTCGTGAACTGGCCCGCATCGGTCTGCCGTTGAGCACGTATACGCAGTGGTACTGGAAGACCGACCTGCACAACCTGCTGCACTTCCTCGCCCTCCGCGGCGACGCCCACGCCCAGTGGGAGATACAGGAGTACGCCCGCGTGATCCTGGACGTCGTGGAGCGCTGGGTGCCGCTCACGGCGAACGCGTTCCATCGCTACCGGATTGGCGGCGCGCGTCTCAGCGCGGAGGGGCTGTCAGCCGTCAAGCGCATGCTTGCCGGCGAGGAGATAGACCCGGCGGAGCTGGAGATGTCCCCCCGCGAATGGCGCGAACTCAAACAGACCCTTGGCCTGCCCTAGTCTCTCCGCCGTTCAGTGCCTCCCCGTCGTTCCTGCACAGCCCCCGCCACTCCCGTCCTTTCCCGTCATTCCCGCGAAGGCGGGAATCCAGCGTGCCCGGGCAGGGCACACGGGGCGGGGCGCCTGATCCCCTCTCCCTACAAGGGGAGAGGGTTAGGGAGAGGGTACTCTGGGGGGAGGGACGGAAGGGCCCCCCTTCGCCCCCTGGGAGAGGGAAACGCGCGCCAGCGCGAGGGTGAGGGTGAACCGCACGCGGGGCGGAGAGTGCTCCGGGAATAAGGAAGGCCCCGCTCAGTTGAGCGGGGCCTCTTCTTTAGCGTATCTGTCCGTTGTGCCTAGGCGAACGCACGTCGGCGGGAGCGGAAGACCACCAGCCCGCCGCTGAGGACGAACGCAGCGCCCAGTGCGAGAGCCGCCAGCGCAACCATCGGTACGAGCGAGTCGCCGGTGGCGGGCGGAGCCCCAACGTTGGGGCGGAACGCGGCGAGGTCCTGCGACAACTCGTAGAGGTGCACCGCGCCGTAGGGCGCCTCGGCTTCTCTGGTTACCTGGTCAAGCGCCTGGCCGTCCTGCTCGGTGCCCGAGTACAGCCGGGTCGCCCATGCGAGGAGGTTCTTGGTCTCCTGCTCGGCCTCGATGCCGGATGCGCCGGACGCGCGCGACGCGGCGCCCCGCACCTCGCCGGCGAGCCTGATCACGTTGTTCGACGCGTTGATGATGTCGTTCGCAACGGCTTCGACGTTCTCGTCGCCGCCGCTGGCGGACGAGAAGATGAGGTCGCTGGCAACCGCGGACGATTCCCGCGCCGAAGCGACGACACCGTCCAGCATGCCCGCAGCCGCGTCGGCGTCTCCCGCCTCGGCGTAGGCCAGCACTTGCGCGGCCTGGTTGCGCGCCGCCGTCGCCACACCGCCCTCACCCACGAGAGCGCTGACGTGCGAGAGAACGGCCCCGCGCGTCGCCGCACCGTAAGCGATAACGCCGGAAGGAGCGGGGTCGGGGTCGTCCAGCGGCTCCACCGTAATCGCGAATACACCGTAGCGCGCGAGGAGGTCCGCCCCGCTGGGGGAGACGTACTCGCCCTGGAGGAACGGGCCGCGGCCAAGCCTGCCGGTGCTGAGCTTGTTATCGTCGGCGTCTATGAGCCAGCCTTCGTAGGTAGAGCCGTGGGAAAGCACGGTGGCACGGGTGAAATCGACCACCAGGCTGTCGCTTGCCGCGTTGGCGTCGCGGAAGTGGGCGGTGCCGCCAAGGGCAGGTGCCTGCGCGCTCGCGCTGAGGGTCATGAGCAGGGTCAGCGCCAGCATCAAGGCTACGCTGATGGAGAGCTTTCGGCGTGTGAACATCCCGCCTCCTGTTAGTCCGGTGACTCTTTACGCATCGAGGCATGGCCGGACGATGCTCTCCGGACACGCCTAATGCATATCATATCCTTCGCCTGACCGGAACCCGGTCTGGGCTTTGCACGGCATTATAGTACATCATCGCCGCTTCGCCATAGTTTTTACAGCGTCCTCTCATCCGAGTTTCCGCGAATACACACCTGTGCGTATCCGTTTGACCAGCCATCCGCCCGGTTATACCATGCCCCGCAATCGAATAGCGAACGTTCAGGGGAGCCGGGCACCGCGTCCGGCTGAGAGGCCCGTCACGGGCGACCCTCCGAACCTGACCTGGGTCATGCCAGCGTAGGAAGAGCGATGCAACCGGCAGATGTCGCAAAGGGGCCGCTCCTCCACTGAGCGGCCCTTCGCTATGCAGGAGGAGACGCGATGTCTACCGAGGCCTGGGCCCTCATCGCTGCGATCGTCACCATGGCCGTCATGTCCGCGGCGGGCATCGCCTACACGAGGGCGAGGCGGCAGACCATCGAGGACTTCGTCTCTGCGCGCGGTTCCATCGGCGGCATGACCGCGATGGCCACCATGGCCGCATCCCTGCTCGGCGCGTGGATCCTGTTCAGCCCTGCTGAAGCGGCGACCTGGGCAGGGGTTGCCGCTCTCATCGGGTACGGCATCGGGCAGGCCGCTCCCATCGTGGCCTTCACTGTTGTCGGCCCGCGTATGCGCAGACTCGCGCCGAACGGTCACTCCCTCAGCGAGTTCGTCTGGCAGCGGTACGGCCGTGCGATGTATCTCCTCACGCTCCTCATCATCGTCCTCTACATGTTCACGTTCCTCGCCGCCGAGATGGGCGCGATCGCACGAGCGGTGGGGCACGTTGCCGGTGCGCGGCTCGAACTGACACTCGTGCTCGTCGGCGTCGCAACGCTGGCCTACACCGTCTACGGCGGCCTGCGCGCCTCCATCTTCACGGACAACATCCAGTTCGCCATCATCGTCCCCCTGCTCATCGCCGTCCTCGTCGCCGCGCTCGCCCACTTCGGCGGTTGGACCGCGGCCTTCGATACGGTGCGGGAGGAGAACGCGGCGCTGCTCGACGTCACCCAGCTGCACGGCATCGAGTTCGGCCTCACGCTCGTGATCGCCATCCTCGCGGCGAACCTCTTCCACCAGGGGCTCTGGCAACGCGTATATGCCGCAAAGACGGACGGCGACATCCGGCGCGGCTTCCTCGCCGCGGGCGCGCTCGTCGTCCCGCTGATCGTCGCCGCGGGACTGTTCGGACTGTGGGCCGTCAGCAGCGGGCTGGTGAACGACGACCAACCCGCCTCCATCGCGCTCTTCTCGCTGGCCCTGGAAGTGCTCCCCGGCTGGGCGCTCGTTGTCCTCGTCGCGCTTGCGCTCGTACTCGTGATGAGCAGCATGGACACGCTCCTCAACGGCATGGCGAGCGTGTTCACGACCGACCTCTCACGCATCCGCGGCGGGCGCGGGCTGCTTCGTTCCACCCGGCTCATCACTGCGTTCCTCATCATCCCGGCCGCCGTCGTCGGTTATGCGTTCGACAGCGTGCTCTACCTCTTCCTCATAGCGGACCTCGTCTGCGCCGGCGCGATGGTGCCGGTATTCGCAGGCATGTGGGGCCGGCATCTGAGTGGAACGGGGGCCGTCACCGGTACGGTGGTCGGCATAGTCGTGGGGGCCCTCTTCTTCCCCAGGCCGGACCTCTCCGGCTGGTGGACGTGGGAGGGGCTCACGAGCGTATGGCACATCCTCGCGTCCGGGAACCTGCTGGCCAGTTTCCTCCTCGCTGTCGTCACCTCGTCGGTGGTCACGGCGCTGTTCGTCTTCGCAGCCCGGCAGCGCGCCACCGCCGGGTTCGAGCTGGAAGCGCTTGCTGACGAGATACGCCCGCTGGAGAGCGAAGCGTGAGCCATGGCTGAGCCGTTCACCACCCGCTTGAAAACAGCAGCCGCGGACGTGTGGGAGGCGCAGCACGAGCACCCGTTCATCCGGGGCATCGGCGACGGCAGCCTCGACCTCGCCCGCTTCCGGCACTGGGTGCGGCAGGACTACCGTTTCCTGATCGAGTACGCCCGGATGCTCGCGACAGCGTCGGCGCGCGCCCCTAGCCTCGAAGCGATGACGAAGCTGGCGCAGCTCACGAACGAAACGCTGAACGTAGAGATGTCCATGCACCGCTCCTACGCGGCTGAGTTCGGCATCAGCGAGGAAGAGTTGGAGCGCGAGACGATGTCGCCTACCTGCCGCGCCTACACGGACTTCCTCATCCGCACGGCTGCCACGGGCAGTTTCCCCGAGGTCGTCGGCGCGCTGCTGCCGTGCATGTGGGGATTCTCGGAGGTCGGTCAGCGGCTCGCCGCACGGGGACGACCGGAAGACCCGCGCTACGCCGCATGGATCGACATGTACGCGTCCGCCGAGTTCGCCGAACTGGCCGGGTGGTGCCGCGGACTGCTCGACCGCATCGCTGAAGGGCTGCCCGAGGACGAGTTGGCCCGCATCGAAGAGACGTTCGTCACCAGCTCCCGCTACGAGTACCTCTTCTGGGAGATGGCATGGAATCAGGAGGAGTGGCCGGTATGAACGAAGGGCGTACACCCATCGCGCTGACGGTCGCAGGGTCCGACTCCGGAGGCGGCGCCGGCATACAGGCCGACCTCAAGACGTTCGCCGCGTTCGAGGTGTACGGCGCGAGCGCACTGACCGCCGTCACCGCGCAGAACACCCTCGGGGTCACGGCCATCCACGAACTGCCGGTGGACGTGATCGGCGCCCAGATAGACGCCGTGGCGACCGACATCGGGATGGACGCGGTGAAGACGGGGATGCTCTCCAGCGCAGCGATCATCGAGACCGTGGCGGAACGGCTCCGGCATCACGGCGTGGAGCAACTCGTCGTGGACCCGGTGATGGTGGCCAAGGGAGGTGACCGCCTGCTGCGTGAGGACGCCGTATCCGCACTGGTCTCGCGACTCCTCCCCTTGGCGCTCGTCTCTACGCCGAATGCAGGGGAGGCAGCCGCCCTCTGTGGACATCCCGTCGAAACGATGGAGCAGGCGCGGGACGCCGCACGCGCCATCCACGGTATGGGCTGCCGCTACGTCGTCGTGAAAGGCGGCCACTTCGGCGAGGACGCGGTGGACGTGCTGTACGACGGTTCAGCGTTCACTGAGTTCCCAGCGAAGCGCATCGCCACGACCAGCACGCACGGCACGGGTTGCACGTTCGCATCGGCAGTCGCTGCCGGGCTCGCACACGGCAACGCCGTGGAGGGCGCGGTCTCCGACGCGAAAGAGTACGTCACCGCAGCCATCGCGGGCGCTCCTCCCATCGGAGGGGGCCATGGTCCCTTGCATCACTTCCACGCGTGGTGGGCCTGACCCCTTCCCTCTTGATGGGGGAAGGTTGGGGTAGGGGGGTGAACCAGCTGTGCCCGTGCTATACTGCCCCGAACCACAGGAGCATTGAGGCCCGCCCCAGCTTCAGTGCGAGGAGGTGTGAAAGGGTGGCAACGATTCGCAAGGGAGACCTGGCGCTGAGAGTATCGCTCAAGCTTAACGGGACCCGCGCCGCGGGAGACGCCGCACTCAATGCAGTGCTCGAAAGCATCACCGAAGCGGTGGCGGCCGGAGACCGTGTCGTCCTTACCGGGTTCGGCTCATTCGAGTCTCGCCAAGTGAAGGAGCGGCAGGTAACGGCCATCCGCGGTCCGCAGGCAGGGCAACGCATCAACGTCCCCGCTCACAAGCGTGTCGGTTTCACGGCAGGCGCAGATCTCGCCGGGGCGGTACGCAAGTAGCCCGATAGCACACACCCAGTCCTATAGTCAGTCCAGCGCCACCTCCTGCTCGCGTGCGGGAGGTGGCCTTCAATTTGCGCGCACGACAACCGTCCGTTCCCACGCACGCGGCGCAGGGCTACCATGAGCGCCGTGGACGACCAGCGGTACATCGCCCTCGTGGACCTGGACGCCTTCTATGCATCGGTGGAGGTGCTCGAAGAGCCGTCCCTTGCCGGGAAGCCGCTGCTCATCGGGGGCAGCCCCACGTCGCGGGGGGTGGTGGCGGCGGCCTCGTACGAAGCGCGGAAGTACGGCTGCCACTCTGCCATGCCCATGTCCCGCGCCGTACGGCTCTGCCCGGAAGCGATCGTCCTCCGGCCGCGCTTCCACCTCTACCGCGAACACTCCGGACGTGTGATGGACATCCTTCAGCAGGAGTCCGGCGTCATCCAGCAGATGTCCATAGACGAGGCCTACGTCGACCTCACGCCCGTGTCGAAGGACATGCAGGAGGCTGCCGGCCGCGCCCACCGGATGCAGGGACGGGTACGCGTTGACCTCGGCCTCCCATGCTCCGTGGGTATCGCGAGCAACAAGATGGTCGCCAAGGTCGCCTGCGAAACGGGCAAACCCGGAGGATTCGTAGTCGTCGAGCCGGGAACGGAAGCGGCGTTCCTCGCGGACCTGGACGTGCGCTCCCTGCCCGGCATCGGCCCGCGATCCACGGAGCGCCTGAAGGCGCACGGGTTCCACACGCTCGGCCAGATCGCCGCCGCGTCGCCGGAGGCGCTGGTAACCGTGCTGGGGCCATGGGGCGCGGCGCTCAAGCGGCGGGCGCAGGGGGAAGATCCATCTCCCGTGGAGACGGACAGGGAGACGAAGTCCGTGAGCGCGGAGGAGACCTTCGCGGAAGACGTGAACGCTCGCGGATCGCTGGCGGAGGAGCTGCGGCGCATGGCGGAGCGGGTAGCGCAGTCGCTGGAGCGGCACGGCCTGGTGGGCCGCACCGTTACGCTCAAGCTCCGCCTCTCCGACTTCACCACGCTCACACGCTCCACGAGCCGGGATAACGCAACAGCCCACGCCGATGCGATACTTGCCGACGCGCTGCATCTGCTGGACGCCAACTGGGAACCCGGGACGAACGTTCGTCTCATCGGCGTCGGCGTCAGCAATCTACGGCCCGTTCAGGCTCCGGGGCAGCTTGCCCTGGACATGGACGGCGGCGAAGAGGAGAGATAACGCTTGCTGCTGCTCAACGAACGAGAAGTACGGGACCTGCTCCCCATGAACGAGTGCGTGGACGTGCTGGACGCCGCATTCGCCGAATGGGCGGCGGGGTCGGTCTCCAACATGCCACGCTACCGGCTGCCGCTCATGCGGGGCGCGCAACAGGTGATGGCCGGGATGTCCAACGACGCCGGGGCAACCGGGCTGAAGACCTACGTTACCGGTACGCAGGGGCCCAGCAGCATGGTCGTGCTCCTCTTCAGCACCGAGGATGGCTCTCCTCTTGCCATGCTCGCGGCCAACGCGCTCGGACAGATACGCACCGGCGCCGCGAGCGGTGTGGCTACCCGCTACATGGCGCGCCCGGACGCCGGCACGGTTGCCGTCATCGGGAGCGGCTACCAGGCGCGGACGCAGCTCGCGGCCGTCGCTGCGGTACGCCCCATCGAACGAGCCCTCGTCTACAGCCGCAACCCGGAGCGCCGAGAAGCGTTCGCGCAACGGATGTCAGCCGAGCTCGGCATGGACGTGCGTCCCGTCGAGTCAGTGCACGACGCCGTTGCCGGGTCCGCCATCGTCTGCGCCATCACCAACTCGCGCGAGCCGGTGTTCGACGGCGATTCGCTCGCCCCGGGCGCCCACGTCAACGCGGCGGGGAGCAACCACTGGATGCGCCGCGAGGTGGACGAGACGACGATACGCCGCAGCGACATCGTCGTCGTGGACGACCTCGAGGACGCGAAGATAGAGTGCGGGGAGTTGATCTGGGCCGCTGAGCGCCGGGCGTTCCGCTGGGAGAACGCCGTGGAACTGCGCGACGTGGTCTCCGGGCGTGTGGCTGGCAGGCCGTCGCCGGAGGCCGTCACCCTCTTCGAGTCCCAGGGACTGGCGATGGAGGACGTTACCGTCGGTATGCACGTCTACCGCAAGGCGCTCGATAGCGGCATCGGCAGGCAAGTGGAACTCTAGCGGCAACCTCCGTCATTCCAGCGAAAGCTGGAATCCACTCCCCCTGCCCATCGATGTGAGTACCCCATTTTCATGTTGAGCGGAGCTGAGGGCGCAGCCTGAAGCGCAGTCGAAACATCTCTCGGAGAGAACATCCGTGGGCTGCGGCACGCCGCCCGGGAGATTCCTCGACGCCGCTGCACTCCGCTCGGAATGACTGGATAATCCTGTCTATCCTGTCCATCGATGTGAGTAAGATGTACCTGTCATGGCGGAAGAGCAGTACGAGCCCCGGCAGATAGACATCGCGCCGGACGGACTCCACATCGTCTGGAAAGACGGGGTCGAGACCCTTCTCCCCCACCGCTACGTGCGGGGACATTGCGGCTGCGCCCAGTGTGTCGATGAGATGACGCACACGCGGCGCGTAGGCGTGGACGACGTGCCGTCGGACGTGACGATAGAGGAGTACATGGAGATAGGCCGCTACGCCGTCGGCCTGCTCTTCAGCGACCTGCACGACACGGGGATATTCCCCTACAAGCTGCTCCGCGACCTCGCCGACGCCGGATAAGCATCCCACCTCTCCCTTGAGGGGAGAGGTCGCCACGCAGTGGCGGGTGAGGGTGAACCGGCGGCGGGTGAGGGGGTGCTCAGTTCGCAGCGATACCCATGCGCTCTTTGAGCGCGTCTACCGCCTCGTGAGCGCCGTACACCGTCGTCAGCCTGCCATCCACCCGGACCCGTAGCTTGCCGATGTGTCCCGTCTTCGCCAGCAACCACAGCGACCAGTTGAGCGCGGAGCGCTTCATACGGGGGAAAGTCCTGATCAGTTCGTCGCCCTGGTACTCGAACACCTCGTCCGGGCGGCGCATCAACTCTTCGTAAACCATCGCCTGTAAGGGAGGGAGGCCACCCTCGGCGAGCAAGCTGTAATTGGCGATCTGGGATATCTTCATCGGCGCGTCCCTCTCGCAGGCGAAACCTCCGCTGACTGAGCAATCAGTTTAGTCGCGCCTCGGAAGCATCGGAATGAGATTGGCTTGCGCGTAAGCACACGTTGGAAGCATCACTGCCCGCCTGACGGGGTTCGTCTGATAAACTTCATCACTGTGCCCGGCTCTCCGCGCACCCACGCGCGTCACCGACCATGACCAACCAACCCGAACCCGAACTCTCCGTCGAGCAAGTGCGGCAGGTGGCCGCGCTGTGCCACATCGGGCTCACCGACGATGAGGCCGAGCAGCTGCGCGCCGAGATGGCCAAGCTCCTCGACGAAGTGAGCGTCCTGCAACGCATCGATACGTCCGGCGTCGAGCCGACAGGCCATGCGGTGGAAGAGGTCCACACGGTCATGCGCGACGACGTCTCCCGCCCGCCGCTGGAGCGCGAGGACGTCCTCGCCAACGCCCCGCGGCGCGAAGGCTCTTTCTTCCGGGTACAAGCCGTGATGGATGAGTCCTGATCGATGAGCGAACTGCACTATCAGACCGTAACCCGGATGTCCCGCGCCCTGGCTGAGAGAGAGGTCTCCTCCGTGGAGCTCACGGAGGCCCACCTGGAGCGCATCGCCGGGCTGGACCCGGGCATCGGCGCGTACCTTGCGGTAACGCCGGACACCGCGCAGGCGCAGGCCGCCGAGGCTGACCGCCGCATCGCGCAGGGCGATGCAGGGCCGCTGACCGGCGTCCCCCTGCAGCTCAAGGACAACCTCTCCACGCGCGGCATAGCCACGACCTGCGCGTCGCTCATGCTGGACGGCTACACGCCTCCCTACGACGCCACCGTGACCACCCGGCTCGTCGACGCCGGGGGCGCGCTCCTCGGCAAGGGCAACATGGACGAGTTCGCCATGGGCTCCTCCAACGAGACCTCGGCGTTCAAGACCGTCCACAACCCCTGGGACCTCTCCCGCGTGCCCGGCGGATCGAGCGGCGGGCCCGCGGCGGCAGTCGCTGCGGGCTTGGCGCCCTACTCGCTCGGCTCGGACACCGGCGGCTCCATACGACAGCCTGCCGCCCTCTGCGGTATCGTCGGCCTCAAGCCGACTTATGGCCTCGTCTCGCGCTACGGCCTCGTCGCGTTCGCATCCTCGCTCGACCAGATCGGTCCCCTGACGCGTTCCGTGGAGGACGCCGCGGTCGTGCTCAACGCCATCGCCGGGCCCGACCCGTTGGACTCCACCAGCATCCCCGCAGAGCCGCCGGACTACACGGATGGACTCGAAGGCGGCGTGCAGGGACTGCGCATCGGCGTCGTGCCGGAGTACCTCGGCGACGGCATCGACCCGGCGGTCGCGGAGTCGGTGAAAGCCGCGCTCGCCGTGCTCGAGTCGCAGGGCGCGATCGTCGAGGAGGTCGCCCTGCCCACGTCGCGAGCAGCGCTTGCGGTCTACTACATCCTCGCGCCGTCCGAGTGTTCGGCGAACCTCGCCCGGTACGACGGCGTGAAGTACGGCTACTCCGACCAGGAGGCCGACGGCATGTGGGCCGCACTGGACGCGACGCGGCGCAACGGCTTCGGCGCCGAGGTGCGACGCCGCATCCTCATGGGAGCGTACGCGCTCTCAGCCGGTTACTACGACGCCTACTACAAGAAGGCCCAGCAGGTGCGGACGCTCATCCGCCGGGAGTTCCACGACGCCTTCCAGCGCGTCGACGTCCTGGCGCTCCCCACCTCTCCGACCACGGCATTCGAGATAGGGGGCATCGTCGATCCCATCGTCATGCACGCGAACGACATCTGCACCATACCCGCGAACATCGCGGGCATCCCCGGCATCTCGGTCCCGTGCGGGTTCGCGGACGGCCTCCCCATCGGGCTGCAGCTGCTCGGCCCGCACCTCAGCGAGCCCACGCTCCTCCGCGCCGCCTACGCCTACGAACAGGCGTCGGAGTGGCACGACCGGCATCCCGCCCTCTAGGGACTGTCATTCCCTAGCGCGTGATGTCCCGCCGCTGGAACAGCACGAGCGCGGCGACGAACCCCGCGAGCCCGACGCCGAACAGCACCACCACGTCGCGCAGCAGCGTCGTGCCGTTCGTCGCCACTGCCAGGGGGTCGAAGTAGTAGAAGATCGACAGGGGCGCCAGCGGCTCCGCCGGGCCCCATATCGCTCCCACGAAGTCGAGGAAGTACATCACCGTCAGTATCCCGGCGGTTACGGATACCGTACGGCCACCGTCCGAGCTCACGGCGGAGAGCAGCACCGCGATGCCGCCCGCCGCCAGGAGCACGCCCAGTTCGTTCAGCTGGGCCAGCGCCAGCGTCCCGCCTTCCACGTCGCCGCCGAGGCCCGTTAGCGACGCCCCCGCCAGCGAACCCAGCCAGGACATCGTTACGATGACCACAGCCCCCACGACCAGCACTCCCACTTTCGCCGCCAGGTAGCGCCAGCGCGCCATGGGCGATGCGAGCAGCATCAGCGCGGTGCCCCGCTCGATCTCACGCGCCGCGGCGCCGCCCGATACCGACAGCACGAACGCGAGACCCGCGATGATGTACACCGGGTGGCGGTAGTCGAGCGCGATGTAGCTTGTGAGGGAAGTCCCGAACCCTCCCTGCGCGCGGAACATGGCTGTCATCGGCGCGGGCAGCGATTCGAACAGATCGGCAAACGCGTCCAGCCCGCCGAACGCATCGAACGTATAGACGATGATCATGCTCATCAGGAACAGGCCAACCGACACGGCCAACAACCCGATGCGGTGCGAGCGGAGCGTGTATGCGAATACGCTAAGCATCCGCCAGCTCCCTGCCCCCGCCTTCGCCGTAGAAGCCCATGAACAGGTCCTCCAGGCTCAACCGCTCATAGGTCATGTCGGCTACGTCGTGCTTCGCCAGCTCCCGCAGCACCTCGTTGATGTCGCCGGAGATGGCCAGCTCCCACCTCGTGCCTTCCTGTGACAACACGTCCACGCCGGGTATGGAGAGCCCGCCGGTTGGCGGCGCCCGGAACTCCACCTCCATCGTGCGGGCCTTGCCTTCGCGCAGCGCTTCCACCGACCCTGTCCCCACGATGCGGCCCTCGCGGATGAGCGCCACCCGCTCGCAGACCTCCTCCACGTCGGACAGGACGTGGGACGACATGAACACCGTCGCGCCCCTGTTCCGCGCCTCCCTGATGATCGCGAACAGCTCCTGCCGCATCAGCGGGTCCAGCGCCTCGGTCGGCTCGTCCATGATGAGCACGTCGGGATCGTGCTGCATCGCCTGCACGAGCGCCAGCTTCTTCGCCATGCCGGAGGAGTACCCTTTCACCTTCCGCCGGAGTGCGGAGTCCGGGAGTTCCAGGCGCTCCAGCAGCTCCGCCTGGCGCGGGAGTCTCCCCCTGATGCCCCTCAGGCTCGCGACGTAGTTCAGGAAGTCCTGCCCCGTGAAGCCGCTGGCGAACGCAACCACGTCCGGCAGAAAGCCGAGCCGCGCCTTGATGGCGACCGTCTCGCCCCAGGCCTCCATCCCCAGCACCCGGGCGCTGCCCTGGTCCGCACGGATGAACCCGGTCAGGACGCGGATGGTCGTGGTCTTGCCTGCGCCGTTCGGGCCGAGGAAGCCGAATATCTCGCCCTGCTCGACCGCGAGGTCGACGCCGCGCAGCGCCTCCACGTCGCCGAAACGCTTGTGGACGCCCGAAACAGTGAGCGCCTGCACCCCGGCTCCGCTCATGCAGCATCCCCGGTCGTCATCTGCCCGTCCCGGACACGCAGATGGTGGGCAGAGTGCAGGAACACGTCGGGCAGCGCATGGGGATCGGCGGTCGTCACGATGGTCTGAGGATAGCAACACGCTTCTTCCAGCACGAGTTTCCTGCGGCGTTCGTCGAGCTCGGACAGCGCGTCGTCCAGCAGCAGCAGCGGTTGGTCGCCCCTGCGCTCAGCCAGCAGACGCGCCTCGCCCAGCCGCATCGCCAGCGCAGCCAGCCGGGCCTGCCCTCGCGAGGCGTGCCGCGTCGCTTCCACACCGTTCAGCATCAGCCGCAGATCGTCGCGATGCGGGCCGACGACCGTCATGCCGCGCGCGCGTTCCTGGTCGCGCGATGCACGCAGCGCTTCCCTCAGCGCACGCTCCCCATCCCCGTCTTCCGGTTCCCCAACCGTCCCCACGTATGCAATGGACAGCGCGTCCTGCGACGACAAGCGCTCGAACGCGGACGCGGTGAACGCTGCCAACGTCGCCATGGACGACCAGCGTTCACGCAGCACGACGGCGCCCTCCTTCACCAACGCGTCGTCCCAGAAAGCGAGTTCTTCCTCCCTGGCGCGCCCCTCCCGCATCGCGCGAAGCAACGTGTTCCGCTGCGCCAGCACCCGGTGGTACCGCGAGAGCGTCTGCACGTACCGGCGCGATACCTGCGCGAGCAATACGTCGAGGTAACGCCTGCGCCCGCTCGGGGGGCCGGACACCAGCTCGATGTCCTCGGCCGCGAAGAGCACCGCGCCCATCATCCCCACGAGATCGGACGTCCGTTTCGGTGCGCCGTTCACCCGGACCTGCTTGGCGGTGCTGTTGCCCTCTCTGCAGTCGAGGCCGACGCGCAATTCGAGCGGCCCCTGCGGCCCTTCGAGCGCTGCCGCCACGATCGTATACCCGCCGGCTTCCGCTGCCTGCCACGAGACGAGGTCGCGCTCCGTCACCGCGCGGTACGACTTGCCGATGGCAAGCAGGTACACCGCTTCCAGCAGATTGCTCTTGCCCTGCCCGTTCTCGCCGCTGACAACGGTGAGCCCTGGCCCCAACGCAAGGTCGAGCTGCCGGTAGGAGCGGAAGTTCGTGAGTGTCAGGTTCGTGAGTTGCACTGCTGCAATGATAATCGTCACCACACGCCGAGGTGCGGGGGCTCCGTCTTATTGTCATGCTGAGCGGAGCTGAAGGCGCAGCCTGAAGCGCAGCCCCGCGCTTTAGCGCGCAGCATCCTCTCGGGAAGAACGTCGGGGGGACGGTTCACCCTCACCCGCGCTTTCAGCGCGACCTCTCCCCTCAAGGGAGAGGGGTTCCCCCGAGAGATTCCTCGACTCCGCCATCGGCTATCGCCGACGGCTCCGCTCGGAATGACAAGCACATCATCACCACACGCCGAGGTGCGGGGGGAGGATGGTGGAGTCCGCGTCATCGCCGACGTCCGGGTCGTGCTCGTCTTCGTCGCGCGTAGGCGAGGGGACGGGGATGCCTGTGGGTGGTCGGGGGTGGAGCAGGAACGGCTCGTAGCCGGTCCAGATCTGCAGCGACGGCGGGGTCATGAACGCGAGGGCGAGGGCGTCGGCGCGGTCCGGCGACCGCAGCTTCTTCTTGCGCAGCTCCCGCTTGCTCTCCATCACCACCTGGCCGGAGCTGGAGACGTCGTAGCGCAGCGAGAGGAGTTGAGCGGCGAGCTCCTCGTCGTCCGGCAGCGCGATGAGGCGGTCGTTGATGAGGCGGCGCAGCTCCCA
The DNA here is from genome assembly GCA_965116305.1 of Dehalococcoidia bacterium. Classification (GTDB taxonomy): domain Bacteria; phylum Chloroflexota; class Dehalococcoidia; order Lucifugimonadales; family Australimonadaceae; genus Bin16. The sequence goes on from OZ220673.1 coordinate 2,429,348, forward strand.
GAAGATTTCGGAGCGGTGGTTTGCGAAGCGCGTGGGGTGCGGCGCCCTGCGTCCGAACTGCACGCCCTGGACGGGCGCACTCAGCTCGCGCAGGCGGTCGGCGACGCCCCCGCCGACGCCGCCCTCATCCACGAAGATCGCCTCCGCGCCGAGCTCGCGCGCCATGAGATTGGCCTCCCCCGCCAGGCGCATGGTGTCGATGCGCTCGAACGACTTGAGCGCGACGACGCGCTGCCCACGGCGCGCGCAGAGCACCGACTTGTCGTCGCCGAACCGGCCGACGTCCACGCCGATGTAGACGGGCTGCCGGGCGTCGTCCTCCTCCGTGGGCGCGCCCTCGCCGGTGGGGGCGTCCTCGCGCATCGCGTCCTCGACGGCTGCGCGTCCGACGAGCGAGTCCTCCAGGGTGTCGGGGAACTGCGCGTAGACGGCGGCGATGAACTTGGGGTGGTCGAGACCCCAGTGCAGGGCCTTGTCGGCGATGTCCTCGGCAGTGATAAGGCCGGGCCGCGCGGGCTCCTCGCCGGTGAGGTTCGGCGTGTCGTAGGCGGAGATGCGGATGCGCTCGTAGTGGTCGCGCTTCCCGTGGTGAGACTCGTAGAACGTGCCGGAGGTGGAGAAAGCGTTGCCCGCCAGGAGCGTCTTCGACGCGTTGAGGCGGAGCGCGGCGTCGAAGTGAGACTCGCGGACCGCGTGCGCCTCGTCGACGATGAGCAGCAGTTCCGGCGAGTGGAAGCCGTGGATGTTGTCCGGGTTGTTCGTGGCGAAGCCGATGGCGAACCGGTCGGGCGAGATGAAGTACTTGCCCTTCGTCAGCTTGCCGCTGAGGGCGTCCCCGGCGGCGGCGCAGACGGCGGCCAGCTCTTGCCAGAGCACCTCGCACACCTGGCGGTTGGTGGATGAGAGGACGACGACCTTCGCCTGCGCCCGCGTTTCGACCCACCAGAGGATGAGGCGGGCGAGCGCCCAGCCCTTGCCGCTCCCGTTAGCGCCCACGACGGACACGCGCCGGGACCCTGCGACGGCGTTCAGCATGTCGCGCTGCTTCGAGTAGGGCTTGCCTGCCGCGCCGAGGACGTTCTCGACGAACCCTGCGGGGTCGTCCCGATACTGTGGATAGCGGACCTCGTTGCTCATGTCATGCCTTCCGTTCGCTGCCATTCCTTCGTGATGCTCCGTTCCTTCTTTAGCCCTCACCCCCAGCCCCTCTCCCAGGGGGCGAGGGGAGCCAGGCGAGGTTCCTGCTCTCCGCGCGCGCTGAAGCGCGGGAACGACGGGGTTAACCAAAAGAGCCCCGGCCTCTGGAGGCCGGGGCTCTTCCCCGATCCGTTCGCTCGCGCCGGCTGCGCCAGCCGGCTGCTATGTCTGCGTAACATGATAACCGGTGATGTGTTGCTTACGCAACTATGGGGCGTCGCAGGTCGTACAGACTGCGTGGAGATGCGGTTAGGCGTGCTAGGGCGCGGGGCCGCTCCGCGCCTCAGCCGTTCACCTGTGCGTCACTACTGTAAGCCTCTCGCGGCTCAGGCAGGTGTCCATTGCGCGATGGCGTACAATGCAGGCTGAGGGTATCGTGGAGCAGTGAGCATGGAGTTGTACCAGTTGGACTATGTGTTGCACGAACCCTGCGAGGAGCAGGGGTGGTTCTATATGGCTGAGATACCCGAACTTCCCGGGTGCCGAGCCTGGGCGGAGACGCCTAAAGAGACTCTGGCTGAACTGTGCACGGTGGCTGAACATTTCATTCTCTCCTACCAGGACCGTGGTAAACCTCTGCCTGCACGGATAGCCAGGTTGCGGACAGGACAAGGCAGTATCTCCGTCGCTGTATGACGTACGGGGAGCTGACGAGGAAGCTCAGAAGGCTGGGTTGCGTCTTCGAGCGTCAGGCGGGAGGTTCGCACGAAATCTGGATCAACCCGGCCAACAACCGGGAAACCACGGTCCCGAGGCATGGCAACAGAGACTTGGCCACAGGAACCATCCACGGGATCCGGAGAGACTTGGGTATCGCCAGGCAGGAGTTCGACCAAGCGTAAGGCCAGCGCACTCGAAGGTTCGCAGACCGAGCGCCAGGAGGGCCTCCGGGTCCTGCGCCCGCAAGCGCCTCTTTCGTCGCACACTCGAAGGAAAACGCAGCCCAGTGGCGTTGTGGGGACACATCTCCCTCCCTGTACAATGAAGATACGGTCATGGGTTGCCCCCTCGATGATCGAACGTTGAGGAGTATCCCTGTGCTCACGAACCTGTCCGCTTCTCTCCGCGCCGGCTTCCGCAGCGCCGCAGCCGTCACGCTCATCCTTCTCATGTTCGCGGCGTTCGCCGCAGCGTGCGGCTCGGACCCGACTCCCACTCCAACCCCTACCCCCCGGCCAACGCCGACTCCGACGCCGACGGCCACTCCAACGCCGGTCCCGCCGACGCCGACTCCCACGCCCGCGCCGGAACCAACCCCGGACGCCATGATGCCCGAACCGGAGGGGGGTTCAATCGAAGACCTCGTCATAACGGACAGCACCACCGTGGGCGACCTCATGGCTACGCTCTCCGAGAGCGAGGTCTCCTGCCTGCGCGACGCCGTGGGCGAAGCCACGTTGGATGCCGTTATGAACCTCCCCCTGGCGAGCGCTCCCGCGGGAGCCATGGAGGCCCTTCCGTTCGAATGTCTCGCACCGGAGAGCGCCATCGGCATCAGCATCGCAATGATGTCCGCGGCGGCCGGAGGGCTGAGCGCGGAGACGCGCGGCTGCATCAGCGCCCTCGCGATGGAGAACCCCAGCGTGCTTGGCATCGGTGGGCCTCCGGAAGACCCTACGGAGCTCTTCGGCACCGCCATCCAGATGCAGCTCTGCATGACCGACGAGGAGGCCGCCCGCTTCGCGGCAGACAGCGGAGAAGCAATGCCGCCTCCCTCTGTCATGCGGTGCATGGAGGAGCAGCTCGGGAGTCTCGACGACCTGCTCGCCCTGTTCTTCGGGGGAGAGCCGGACCTGGCGGCGCTGGGTGAACTGATGGCAGCCGCCGAGACGTGCGGGCTCGAGATGACGCCGCCCGCAGGCGGGAGCGGGTTCGGCCAGTAGTCCCCGACCCGGCAGACATCCATTCGTTGCGAGCCGTCCTTGTGGGCGGCTCGCGGCATGTCCGCGCCCGACCGGTCCGGTCCGGCGCAGAGGGGCCGGCACGCTCCGAGGCTTTGACACTCCGCCTCTACGCTCATAGCATTGTTCAGTACGCCTGTGGACAGATCCTGTGAGCGACCTACCCACCATCACCGAGGAACTTCAACCCATCGTCTGGCAGGACGGACAGCTCCTCCTGCTCGACCAGACGGTGCTTCCCGCAAGCGAAGAGTGGGTGACGGTCCACGACGTGAACGGCGCCGTCGAGGCCATACGCAGCATGCGTGTGCGGGGGGCGCCCGCCATCGGCATCGCAGCCGCCTACGCCATGGCCATCGCCGCGCGCAGCATCGAAGCCTCCACCATGCCTGCGTTCCTCGGCGAGCTGGATGCCCAGGCGGAGCGGATCGCCGCCGCACGCCCCACCGCCGTCAACCTCGGCTGGGCCGTGCAGCGATGCCAGGGCGCCGCGCGTACGTGCAGCACCCCCGGCCAGGCTGCGGCACGCATCCTCGCTCTCGCACACGCCATGCGGGAGCAGGACATCGAGTCCAACAGGTCGATCGGACGCAACGGCGCGACGCTCATGCCGGAGTCCGGCGGCGTGCTCACCCACTGCAACACCGGCGCGCTCGCAACGGCCGGGTACGGCACCGCGCTCGGCGTCATCCGCGCGGCATGGGAGTCCGGCAAGCGGGTACGCGTCTTCCACACCGAGACGCGCCCCTGGCTGCAAGGCGCACGTCTGACCGCGTGGGAGTTCGCCCGGCTCGGCATACCGGCGACGCTTCTGGTGGACTCCGCTGCCGGCGCGCTCATGGCGTCCGGCCACGTTGCGGCTGTCGTCACCGGCGCCGACCGCATCGCCGCGAACGGGGATACGGCGAACAAGATCGGCACGTACAGCCTGGCTGCCCTGGCGGCTGCGAACGGCATCCCCTTCTACGTCGCCGCGCCCTCCTCCACGGTGGACCTGAACGTGCAGAGCGGTGCAGACATCCCGGTGGAGGAGCGCCCCACCGTGGAGGTCACGTCGCTGGCGGGGCAGCGCATCGCGGCGGAAGGCGTGGAGGTGTGGAACCCGGTGTTCGACGTGACGCCCGCCGGACTCATCGCCGCGATCATCACGGAGCACGGGGTGCTGCGCCCACCGTACGAGGCAGGGCTACGCGAGCGGGAGGCGCAGCCGCAGGAGAAGACCCTTGCGTAGCCCGTCCACCCCGCCGCACTTGTGGTATGTCATTCCGAGCGAAGCGCTGGCTGCGCTCAACATGACAAGCCCCCCTTCCCACCGGCCCCACCGCGTGCGCTGCCCGCGCACCCTGGATTCCCGCCTGTGCGGGAATGACGGAAGAAGGCGGGAACGACGGAGTGGGGCGGCATGACCGACCTGCCACGCGCAACCATCGGTATCATCGGCGGCACCGGCCTGTACGACATCAGCATGGACAGCGTGCAGGAAGTAACGCTCTCCACGCCCTACGGAGAGCCCAGCGGCGCTATCACCATAGGCGAGATGGGGGGTGTTGCGGCCGCGTTCCTTCCACGGCACGGGGTGGGCCATCGCATATCTCCCACGGAACTGAACTCCCATGCCAACATCCACGCATTCAAGCAGCTGGGTGTCGAGCGTGTGGTCTCCGTGAGCGCCGTGGGCAGCCTGCAGGAGCAGATAGCGCCGCTGCACATGGTCGTGCCGGACCAGCTGATCGACCGCACGAGGTTGCGCGGGAACACCTTCTTCGGCGATGGTCTTATAGCGCACATCTCCTTCGCCGACCCGTTCTGCCCCGACCTGAGCGCTCAGCTGGCGGACGCCGTCGAGGAAAGCGCCTCGGCGACCGTGCACCGGGGCGGAACGCTGGTGGTGATGGAAGGCCCCGCCTTCTCCACCCGGGCAGAGTCCGCTCTCTACCGCTCCTGGGGCGCGAGCATCATCGGCATGACGGCGCTGCCCGAGGCAAAGCTGGCCCGCGAGGCTGAGATGTGTTACGCAACGCTCGCGTGTGCGACCGACTACGACGTCTGGCACGACGAGTACGCAAGCGTGACGGTCGAGGTGGTGATACAGAACCTGCAGAGGAACGTTGCGGCGTCACGGGAGACGCTGGGGCGCCTCATCCCCCGGCTCGGGGGCGAGCGCACGTGCGGGTGCGGGGACGCCTTGCGCAACGCGATAGTCACACCTATCGGACTTGCCCCACAGGAGACGCTGGAGCGACTCGGCCCCATCGTCTCCCGGTACACTAACCAGTGAGGAGTTGACGACATGGCACGAGGACGACAGGACCCGGGCGAGCCGTACCGGCGGATATCCGTCGAGGAGGCCCACGAGATGCAACAGGAAGGCGCGCTCGTCGTAGACGTACGCCGCCCCGACGAATGGGTCGCGGGACACGTCTCCGGCGCATTGCACATCCCCGTGGACGACTTCCTCGGAGAGGCGGAGGCGAAGCTTCCGAAGGACAACGACCTGCTTTTCATCTGCGCCGCAGGCGTCCGCAGCGGACTGGCGGCGGAGATGGCCGCAGCGCTCGGCTTCGAGTCCGAGCGCCTCTACAACATCGAGGAAGGCACGCCGACGTGGATCGCGGCGGACCTGCCTACCGACTACGGCGACTAGGAAGGGAGAGATTCTTGCAACCGGAAGGAAAACTCGGAGACGTCAAAGACCCGTCGCTGGCGGACGAAGGAGTCCGCCTCGTTGAATGGGCGGCGCGGGAGATGCCCGTGATACGCCTGATAAGGGAGCGCTTCGCCAGGGAGAAGCCCCTGGAGGGGCTCACCCTCGCAGCCTGCCTGCACGTAACCTCGGAGACCGCCAACCTCGCCCTCGCCCTGCAGGCCGGAGGCGCGGACGTGCGTCTCTGCGCGAGCAACCCGCTCTCCACGCAGGACCCCATCGCGGCCGCGCTCGCCGTCGCCTACGACATACCCACCTACTCCATCAAGGGCGAGGACAACGACACCTACTACCAGCACATAGCCTCCGTCGTGGACGCGAAGCCGCACATGACGATGGACGACGGCGCCGACCTCGTGGCCATGCTTCACACCCAGCGGCAGGCGCTCCTCGACGGCGTCATCGGGGGGATGGAGGAGACCACCACCGGCGTCATCCGCCTGCGCAGCATGGCGAAGGCGGGCAAGCTCCGCTACCCCATCATCGCCGTCAACCAGGCCGACACCAAGCACATGTTCGACAACCGCTACGGCACCGGCCAGAGCACGCTGGACGGTATCACGCGCGCCACGAACCTGCTCTTCGCGGGGAAGAACGTGGTCGTGGCGGGCTACGGCTGGTGCGGGCGAGGCATCGCCATGCGCGCCAGGGGCATGGGCGCACAGGTCATCGTTACCGAGATCGACCCGGTCCGGGCGCTCGAAGCGACGATGGACGGCCACCAGCTGATGCGCATGGACGACGCCGCCCGCGCAGGAGACGTCTTCGTCACGGTGACCGGCGGCAAGCACGCCATCGACGCGCAGCACTTCCAGGTGATGAAGGACGAGGCCGTCATCGCCAACAGCGGCCACTTCAACGTGGAGATCAACATCGACGCGCTGGAAGACGCCGCCGTCGAGAAGAAGGAAGTGCGCCCTATGGTGCACCAGTACGTGATGGCGGACGGGCGCAAGATCAACCTGCTCGCGGAGGGCAGGCTGGTCAACCTCTCCGCCGCGGAAGGACACCCGTCCGCGGTCATGGACATGAGCTTCGCCAACCAGGCGCTCAGCGCCGAGTACATGGCGAAGAACGCCGCCAACCTCCCCATAGACGTCTACGACGTTCCCCTGGAGCTCGACCAGCAGGTCGCCTCGCTCAAACTGGAAGCGATGGGCCTCTCGATGGACACGCTCTCGGAGGAACAGGCCGCCTACCTGGCGGGATGGGAAGCGGGCACGTAGCCCGCAGGCAAACGTAACTCAGGAAGTTCGGAGGACCCACGGAATGACACAGACCGGAACGACGTTCGAGACCTCGCCCTCTTACCTGCTGACCTCGGAATCCGTTACCGAGGGACATCCCGACAAGCTGTGCGATCAGGTGTCCGACGCCATCCTCGACGCTATCTATGCGCAGGACCCGATGGCGCGCGTCGCCTGTGAAACGGCCACCGGCACGAACATCGTCATGGTGGTCGGCGAGATCACCACGACCGCCAAGGTGGACTACGAGGCCATCGTCCGCGACACCGTCAGGCGCATCGGCTACGACGACCAGGAGATCGGCATCGACTACAAGACCTGCGAGGTCATCGTGCGGCTGCACGAGCAGTCGCCCGACATCAAGGCCGGAGTGGACACGGCGCTCGAAGAGCGCGGCAAGGACGGCGCGACCGACGAGCTGAACCTCGGCGCGGGCGACCAGGGCATGATGGTCGGCTTCGCCTGCAGCGAGACCGCCGAGTTCATGCCGCTCACCATCTCACTCGCCCACAAGCTCACCCGACGCCTCTCCATCGCCCGACGGGAGGGCGTCATCCCCTACCTGAAGCCGGACGGCAAGTCGCAGGTCACCGTGGAGTACGCCCACGGCAAACCGAAGCGCATCGCGGCCATCGTGGTCAGCACACAGCACAGCGCCGACGTGACCAACGAGGAGATAGAGCGGGACGTGCGGGAGCACATCATCGGCGCGGAAGTCCCCGCGGACCTCATGGACGACGACACGCGCATCTACGTGAACCCGTCCGGGCGTTTCGTCGTCGGCGGCCCGCACGGCGACTCCGGCCTCACCGGACGCAAGATCATCGTCGACACGTACGGAGGCGTCGCGCGCCACGGCGGCGGGGCGTTCTCCGGCAAGGACCCCACAAAGGTGGACCGCTCGGCGACGTACGCGGCGCGATGGGTCGCGAAGAACGTCGTCGCGGCCGGTCTCGCCGACCGCTGCGAAGTGCAGGTCTCCTACGCCATCGGCGTCGCGGAGCCCACCAGCCTCGCGGTCGAGACGTTCGGCACGAACAAGGTGGAGACCGCGCTCATCACCGAACTGGTGAAGAAGCACTTCGACCTGCGCCCGCGCGCCATCATCCGCGACCTCGAGCTCAGGAGGCCGATCTACGCTCAGACCGCCTCCTACGGCCATTTCGGGCGTATGGACGTCGACCTGCCGTGGGAGCGCACGGACAAGGCGGAGGCCCTGCGCGCCGACGCGAAGCCGGGAGCCGCCCGGTGAGCAACGACCCGCCCATCCGGTTCGGCACCGACGGCTGGCGAGCGCTCATCGCCCGGGACTATACGTTCGAGAACGTGCGCATCTGCGCCGCCGCCGTCGCCGCGTACCTCAAGGACGAGGGGCTGGGCGAGCGCGGGGCCGTCGTCGGCTACGACACCCGCTGGGGTTCGCCGGAGTTCGCGGCAGAGGCCGCCGCCGTCATCGCAGCGAGCGGGATCCCCACGTACGTCTCCAGCCACGTCTCTCCCACGCCCGTGGTCAGCTACAACATCCTCCACCGGCAGGCGGGGGGCGGCGTCATCATCACCGCCAGCCATAACTCCGGCCTGTGGAACGGCTTCAAGTACAAGCCCGACTACGCTGGCAGCGCGCCGCCGGAGATCGTCGAGCAGATCGAGCGCCACATAGACGCGCTCCAGGCTGCGGGAGGCGTGGCCGCCCCCGGACGGGACGCGCCGAAGGCGCAGAGCGTCGAGATGGCGGCCCCCTACCTCGCGAACCTGGCGAACGTCATAGACATGCGGGCTATCGGAGCGGCCGGTCTGCGCATCGGCGTGGACGCCATGCACGGCGCAGGCGGAGGGTACTTCAGCGCCGCGCTCGACGGCGCCGGCGCGAACGTGCAGGAGATGCGCGCCGAGCGGAACCCCGCGTTCCCCGGCATGAAGCAGCCCGAGCCGATCGAGCCCAACCTCGGCCCGAGCATCGAGGCCGCGCGCGCCGGACGTTTCGACGTCGTGCTCGCGAACGACGGCGACGCCGACCGCCTGGGTGTGCTCGATGAGAACGGCGCCTTCATAGACACGCTCTCCACGTTCTCGCTGCTCTGCCTGCACCAGCTGGACGGCAAGGGCCTGCGCGGGCCCATCATCCGCTCTCTCACGCAGAGCGCGATGATCGACAAGCTCGCCGCGCTGTACGACGTGCCCGTCCACGTGACGCCCGTCGGCTTCAAGTTCGTCGGGCCTGCGATGCTCACGGAGTCGGCGGTCGCGGCAGGAGAGGAGAGCGGCGGCTACGCCTTCCAGGGCAACATCCCGGAGCGGGACGGCATCTTCAGCGGCCTCCTCTTCGTGGAGCTGATGGCCAGGACCGGCAAACGGGCATCGGAACTCGTGAAACTGCTCTTTGAGAAGGTCGGCGAGCATGCCTACGACCGTCTCGACGTCGACCTCGCTCCCGGCGACCCGAAGCCGGACACGCAGGCGCTTGCCGCGAATCCGCCCGCGTCCATCGCCGGTCTGCGGGTCACCGGCACCGACACCATGGACGGCGTGCGTTACGTGCTGGAGGACGGCTTCTGGGGACTGGTACGCCCCTCCGGCACCGAGCCGCTCCTTCGCATCTATGCGGAAGGCGACAGCCCCCAGCGCGTCGCCGAGATGCTCCAGGAGCTGCGCGGTCTCGCGGGAGCGTAAAGAGAGCCCGCTCGATGAGCGGGCTCTCTGCTTCAACCGTTGTCAGGGTAGAGCGGCTAGCGCTTGGTGTACTGAGGCGCACGGCGGGCGCGCTTGAGGCCGTACTTCTTGCTCTCCTTGATGCGCGAGTCGCGCGTCAGGTAGCCGTGGCTGCGCAGCTCCTTCTTGAGGTTCGGGTCGGCCAGGAGCAGTGCACGGGCGATGCCGTGGCGCAGCGCGTCCGCCCATGCGGAGACGCCGCCACCCTCGATCTTCGCGACGACGTTGAACCGGTCGGCCGCCGCAGAGATGGTCGAGAACGGTTGCATGGCGCGCTTCTGCCAGTCTATCCAGGGCAGCGCCTCTTCGAGCGGTTTGCCGTTCACGATCACCGTGCCCGTGCCGCCCGGGTAGAGACGCACGCGAGCGATGGCAGACTTCCGCTTCCCCGTCCCGTAGTAGTAGCTCTCCTGCGTCGTCATCTGGTCTCGCTCTCCTCGTCCTGTTCGCCCTCAGCGGTTTCTTCCCCCTCGGGCCCGCCTTCCGGCGACTCGTCTACAGCAGCCTCCTCAGCCTCGGCGACGGCCGTTTCGGGCTCCTCCGCTTCCGGAGCGGCCTCCGCGACTTCTTCAACCGCCTCTGCTTCGGCAACGGCCTGAGGGGCCTCTTCCTCGGCCGCCGTCTCCTCGCGCACGGCTCGGCGCCTGCGGCGCGCGGGCGCCGGCGCAGGGGCGGCAGGGGCCTGCTTCGCCTTGCCCATGCCTATGCGGACCTGTGCCTCGTGCGGGTGCGTCGCGGCCGTGTACACCTTCAGCCGCCGGAGCATCCGGCGGCCAAGCCGGTTCCGGGGCAGCATCCCCTTCACCGCGAGCTCGATCACCCGCTCGGGGAAACGCGTCAGCATCTCTTCCAGCGTGCGCGTGCGCAGGCCGCCGAGGTAACCGGAGTGGCGGTAGTAGAGCTTCTGGGACATCTTGTTGCCGGAGACCCCGACCTTCGCGGCGTTGACCACGATGACGAAGTCGTCCGACAGCTGATGGCGGCTGTAGTCCGGGCGGTGCTTGCCCTGCAGCAGACCGGCGACCTTCGTGGCGAGGCGGCCCAGCCGCTCGCCTTCCGCGTCCACCACGTGCCACTTCTCCTTACGGGCTGCCGGTTTCGTATGTTTCGTCGTGCGTTGTAGTTGCATCGTTCTCAGGCGGGAATCCCGCGTATCTCACTTCCTGTAGTGTCAGGCCGCGTGCGGGGAGAACCGTCTCCGCCGCGCCCTGCGCTCCGCTCTCGGTCATCTGCTCGAACGCGCTCACCGTCATCCTGCCAAGCCCCACGTCCACCAGCGCTCCTGCCGTCCGCCGTACCTGCTGGGGGAGAAAGGCGTTCGCCTCCAACTCCACGACCACCTCATCGCCATCCCGGAACACCGTTGCCCGCGTCATCCGCCTGACGAACGACTTGCCCGCGGGCTGCGGCCCGCTGAAGGCCCGGAAATCGTGCTCCCCGACGAGGCTTGCCGCTGCCAGGCACATCGCCCCGGTATCCAGCCGGCGCGCCACCCGGTGGGTGACACCACGGCGCAGCGGAGACGGTGTGCCTCCTTCCAGCAGCCGGTAGCGGTACACCCTTGCCCCGGCATGCCTCCTGGGGTCGAACGACAGGGGAACGTCGTACGCCGCGCGTACCGCTATCTGTTCTCCCAGGTAGTGGTTCAGCCCGGCCACCACGCGTTCGGTGGGCAACGTGCTCTGTGTATCGAACACCCCCACCTGCGCCAAGGCGTGGACCCCGGCGTCGGTGCGTCCGGCCCCACGAACCGTGGCCCTGACCGTCGTGAGCGACTCTATTGCGTTTTCGAGTTCCTCCTGTATCGAAGGGGCATTCGCCTGGCGTTGAAACCCGGCATACCCCGTCCCGTCGTATTCGATGACGAGCGCGATCCGTCTCGTCACGGTCCTCCTCTACACCAACTCCAGCAACGCCATCGGTGCGGCGTCGCCCTTGCGCGGCATGAGCTTCACCATCCGCGTGTACCCGCCGGGCCGGTCCGCGTACCTCGGGCCTATCTCATTGAAGAGCCGCTCGACGGCGTGCTTGTCCGGCACTACGGAGAGCGCCTGGCGCCGGTTGTGCAGCGTTGCGTCTCTCCCCTTGCTGATGATCTTCTCCGCCAGAGCACGCACTTCGCGAGCCTTGGCCTCGGTTGTCGTTACGCGCTCGTGACGCAGCAACTGCGAGACGAGATTGTTCATCAGCGCCTCGCGGTGCTCGCTGCGACGGCCCAGTTTGCGGCCTGCTACCCGATGTCGCATCGCCTTACGCCTCCTCCTCTGCCGTCTGCTCCGAGGCGGCGGCTACAGGGGACAGGTCAGGCGCGCTGTCCTGCGTCCACAAGCCGGGGTGGGTGATGCCTATCTCACGCAGGCGCTCGTCCAGCTCATCGAGCGACTTCTCGCCGAAGTTCCGGATGCGCAGCAGCTCGTCGCGGTCCCGCTCCAGGACCTCGCCCACCTTGTGGATCGCGGCGCGCTTCAGGCAGTTGAGCGTCCGCATGGTGAGGTTGAGGTTCTCAACCAGCATGTTGTACTGCGAGGAGGGAATCGCCGCTGCCCACATCATCCGGTCGCCGTCCTGCGACTGCGACTCCGAGACGGTGGAGAAACGGAAGAAGTGCTCAACCAGCTCCTGCCCTGCCTGGCGCATCGCCTCGGCGGGAGAGACTGCTCCGTTCGTCCAAACTTCGACGTTCAGCCGCTCGTAGTCCGTGTGCTGCCCGACGCGGGTGCGCTCCACCGTGTAGTTCACCTTGCGCACCGGGGTGTAGATGGCATCGACGGGCAACTCCCCGATGGGGCGGCCGTCGCCGGACGCCGCGGGTTCGTAGCCCTTGCCGGTCTCCACGTTCAGGTCCATCTCGAGCTTCGAGTCCGGGCCGTCCAGCGTGGCGATGTGGAACTCAGGGTTCACGATCTCGAAGTCCGGAGACATGATGATGTCTCCCGCCTTCACCTCGCCGGGCCCCTCGACGCGCAGGCGGAGCTTGCCGGGCCTGCTGGTGTGCGCGCGCAGGTTGATGGACTTGACGTTGAGCAGGATGTCCACCACGTCCTCCTTCACATGGGGAACGGTGGAGTATTCGTGCTCGACACCCTCGATCTTGACGGAGCTGATAGCCGAGCCGTTGATGGAGCTCAACAGCACGCGGCGCAGGGGGTTCCCCAACGTCACGCCGTACCCGCGCGGCAGCGGTTCGATGACGAACATCCCGTAGTTCTCACCGGATTCCGTCATCCTCACCGTGGGTTTGGGCACAGGCGCGAGGTCGAAACTGGAGTCGCGAGGCTCGTCGTAGCCGTAGTCCAACATCTCTTGTTCCATCCTTCATGCACCCCGGCCCTCCTCGGAGAGCCGGGCGAACCAAGCCAGCCCGTCAGCGCGAGTAGAACTCCACGACCATTCGGGTCTCGATCTTGCTGTCTATGTCCACCGGTTCCGGGTTCCGCGTGATCATCGCGGTCATCTCGCTCCGGTCGAACTCGATCCACTCCGGGAGCGGCCGCTGACCGACCGAGCGGACGGCGTCCTGCCCGAACTGCGCGTCCTTGCTGGACTGCTTCCAGGCGATCATCTCGCCCGGCCGGACACGGTAGGAGGGGATGTTCACCTTCCGGCCGTTCACGGTGAAGTGTCCGTGCAGCACGCGCTGGCGGGCCTGCGCCCGGGAGTCCGCAAAGCCGATGCGGTAGATCACGTTATCCAGCCGGCGCTCCAGCAGTTGCATCAGGTTCTCACCCGTTGCGCCCTGCATCCGGAGCGCGTCGCTGAAGTAGCGGCGGAACTGGCGCTCCAGCACGCCGTAAGACTGGCGCGCCTTCTGCTTCTCGCGCAGTTGTATCGCCCAGTCCGACGCACGGCGGCGGCGCGGCTGCTGGTCGCCGGGCGTCTTGCGGCGCTTCTCCACCCCGCACTTGGGAGTGAAGCAGCGCTCGCCCTTCAGGAACAGTTTCTCTCCTGCGCGCCGGCACTGCCGGCACACGGGGCCTGTGTATCTTGCCATCTTTGCCTCTTAGACCCGCCGCCGTTTCGGAGGACGGCAGCCGTTATGCGGAACCGGCGTAACGTCGCGGATGCTCGTGACGGTCAGACCTGCACCCTGCAGTGCACGGATCGCCGATTCGCGCCCCGCACCGGGACCTCGTACGTACACTTCGACCTGGCGCAGACCGAAGTCCATAGCCTTGCGCGCAGCAGTCTCAGAGACGCGCTGCGCCGCGAAGGCCGTGCTCTTCCGCGCTCCCTTGAATCCAACGCCACCGCCTGAGCCCCAGGCCACAACGTTGCCCTCGGGGTCGGTGAGCGAAACTATCGTGTTGTTGAACGTCGCCGTGATGAACACCTTGCCGCGCGGAACGAACTTCCGCTCCCGGCGCCGCGTCCTTGTTCTGTTGGCCCTGGCCAAGATGATTCCTCCGCCCGTCCTACTTCTTCATCACACGCCGCTTGCCGGCGACCGTCCTGCGGCCGCTCCGCTTCGTGCGTGCGTTCGTCTTCGTCCGCTGACCGTGCACCGGCAGACCGCGACGGTGCCGCAGCCCCCGGTAAGCGCCGATGTCTATCAACCGGCGGATGTTGTCATTCACTTCCCGCTTGAGGTCACCTTCCACGGTGTATTCGTGGTCGATGATCTCCCTGACGCGGGCCATCTGCTCGTCCGGCACCTCACGGACCTTCGGGTTGCCGGCGATACCGGCCTGCGACGCGATGCGCGTTGCAGCCGTCGGCCCGATACCATGGATGCGCCTGAGCGCTATCTCCACGCGCTTGTTGTCCGGTATGTCCACCCCTGCTACGCGTGCCATGGCCTCACCCCTGCTTCTGGTTGTGCCGCGGGTTGGAGCAGATGATCCGCAGCGTGCGGCCACGCCGTATCTGACGGCACTTGTCACACCGCGGCTTGACCGATGCTGATACCTTCACGTCGTCCCTGCTCCTTCTACTTGAACCGGTAGGTGATCCGCCCACGGGTAAGGTCGTACGGCGACAGTTCCACCAGCACGCGGTCCCCGGGAAGAACGCGGATGAAGTGCATCCGCATCTTGCCTGACACGTGCGCCAGCACCTCGTGGCCGTTCGCAAGCTCCGCGCGGAAGGTTGCGTTCGGCAGCGCCTCCATCACCGTGGCCTCGACCTCTATGGACTCTTTCTTTGCCATGCGGCTTACATCTTTCTCCCTACTGGTCCACCTTCGTCGTAATGATGGGAGCACCCTCGGTGACGATCACCGTGTGCTCATAGTGGACGGACACCGATCCGTCCACGGTAACCACTGTCCAGTCGTCGTCCAGCACGGTCGTGCCATCGCCGCCGAAGTTCACCATCGGCTCGATGGCGATGGCCATCCCCGGACGCAGCAGCGGCCCGTGTCCACCGGGGCCGAAGTTGGGAACGGACGGCTCTTCGTGCAACTGGGTGCCGATGCCATGCCCGACGTACTCCCTGACGATGCCATATCGACCGCGGCGCAGGATCTCCTGCTCCACGGCGTGGGAGACGTCGCCAACGCGGTTGCCCGCGCGCGCCTGCGCGATGCCGGCGAACAGCGCCGCACGCCCCGTCTCCATCTGAGCGCGGATGCCTTCGCTCACGTCTCCAACCGCCACGGTCACCGCGGAGTCGCCGTACAGCCCGTCGACGATCGCCCCGAGGTCCATCCCCACGACGTCGCCGACCCGGATGACGCGGTCGCCGGGTATGCCGTGGACGATCTCCTCGTTGAGGGAGATGCACAGCGTAGCGGGAAAGCCGCGGTAGCCCTTGAACGCGGGAACCGCCCCACGGGCCCGTATCTCGCGCTCCGCGATGGCGTCCATCTCCCGCGTCGTCATCCCGGGGGCTATCGACTCGCGCAGCACACGCAGAACCTCGCCGGTAACGCGCCCAGCCTCCTGCATCCGGTCCAGCTCCTTCGAGCTCTTGACCGTGATGCCGCCGCGCCCGCTCCTGACGCCCAGGTCCCGCAGCACCGATTTCGTCTGTGTCATCATCCGCAAACGCCTATTGTACGTGCCACACGCAGACAACGCAAAGCGCTGTCTCATGCGCCAAAGGCCGCCTCCAGGTCTGTCGTTACCTGTTCCACACTCTGCTGGCCGTTCACCCGCGCCAGCTTCCCCTGCGACTCGTAGTAGCCCACCAGCGGCGCAGTTTGCCGCTCGTACGTCTCCAGCCGCGCGCGCACCACCTCGGGCTTGTCGTCGTCACGCTGGTACAACTCGCCGCCGCAGAAGTCGCAGCTCCATGCCGTCCGCGGAGGCGAGAACGTCTCGTGGTACGGCGTCTGGCACTTCCGGCATATCCACCGTCCGGCCAGCCGGCGCACGAGCTCTTCCGTCTCCACTTCTATCAGCAGCGCCGCGGCTATCTCGCGTCCCTGACCGTCCAGAGCCTCGTCCAGCGCCTTTGCCTGTTCCATCGTCCGGGGGAAGCCGTCCAGCACGTAGCCGTCCCGGGCGTCCGGCTCGTCCATGCGCTCGAGCACCATCCGGATCGTGACGTCGTCCGGCACCAGCTCGCCCTTGTCCATGTACGTCTTCGCGAGCGCTCCGAGCTCGGTGCCCTCGCCCAGGTGCTTGCGGAACAGGTCTCCGGACGCGATGTGCGCGCCAGCCCCGCCTTCGGCGATGAGCGCCGCCTGCGTGCCCTTCCCGGCGCCGGGGGGACCCAACAGCACAACGCGCGCGCTCATCGGAGGAACCCCTCGTAGTTGCGCATGAGCAGTTGCGCTTCCAACTGGCGCATGAAGTCGAGCGCGACGGACACCATGATGAGCAGGCTCGTGCTGCTGAGCGTCAGCGCCTCGACCCCCGTAACCCGCGTGAAGAAGAACGGCAGCACGGCCACGGTGCCCAGGAAGAGCGCGCCGCCCCACGTGATGCGCACGATGACGCGGTTCAGGTACTGCTGCGTCGGCACGCCCGGTCGGATGCCGGGCACGAACCCACCGTTCTTCTGCAAGTTCTCCGCCAATTGCTGTTGCTGGAAGACCACGAGCGTATAGAAGAACGTGAAGATCACCACCAGGATGAAGATCGCCACCCAGTACCAGAGCGATGTGTAGGCGAACGTGCGTACGATGAACCCCGCGACGCTCGACAGGAAGCCGGAGCTGGACGGGTTGTAGATGAAGCCCGCAACCGTGCCCGGCAGCACCATGATGGCGAACGCGAAGATCAGCGGGATCATGCCCGCGGAGTTCACGCGCAACGGCAGATGCGTCGCGCCTGTCTGTCTATACATCCGGCCGCCCCGGAATACGCTCCGGCCATACTGGACAGGGATGCGCCGCTGGGCCTCGTTGAACACGACGATGAAGAAGACGAGCACCAGCCCCGCGGCGGCGAGCGAGAGCAGCCCCACGGTGTTGTCGCGCGCGAGGAACCCCTGGGATAACAGCCCGGGCAAGCCCGACACGATGCCCGCGAAGATGATGAGCGAGATGCCGTTGCCGACGCCGCGTTCGGTGATGAGTTCGCCCATCCAGACCAGCAACATCGTTCCGCCCACGAAACTGATGACGATAGTCAGCGTCTCGAAGGAGCCCTCACCGACAAAACCGATGGGGTGCGTGAACACGCCCGCACGGGAGAACAGCAGCAGCTGTCCGTAGCCGGAGAAGAAGGCTATGGGAACGGTGATCCAGTGCGTGATCTGGTTTATCCGCTGCCGCCCGCTGTCGCCTTCCCTGGCGAGCGCCTGCAGCTGGGGCAGGACCGGCGTCAGCACCTGGATCACGATGGACGACGTGATGTACGGGAACACGCCCAGCGCGGCGATGCTCATGTTGCGCAGTCCGCCGCCGCTGAACAGGTCGAACAGGGGCACGAGCGGGTTGCTCTGGAAGAGGTTGCCCAGGGCTGAACGCTCGACACCCGGCACCGGCACGTGGGCCAGCAGGCGGAAGATCACGAGCATCGCGAGCACGAACAGGATCCGGCTCCGCAGGTCCGGCGTCCTGAACGCATCGATCATCGCCTGGATGAGCGCCGGTCTGCCCGGCTGCTCACGGGCGGTCTGCCCGGCTCGCACCGCTTACGCCTCCACTGAGCCGCCAGTCGCCTCGATCCTGGCCCTGGCGGACGCCGTAACCTTCACTCCCGATACCGTGAAAGCACGCTCTATCCCGCCGCCGCCCAGCAACTTCACCGGTCTGTCCGCGTGCCTGACCATCCCGTTCGCCTTCAGCACCGACGGCGTGATGCCGCTCACCTCGTCAGGGAGCGAGGCCAGCCTGCCGACGTTCACCACCTGGTACTCCACGCGGAACGGGTTCTTGAAGCCGCGCAGCATCGGCAGACCCTTGATCTGCGGGTTCTGACCGCCCTCGAAGCCGGGGCGGACGCCGCCGCCGGAGCGGGCCTTCTGTCCCTTCATCCCGCGCCCCGAGTAGGTGCCCCTGCCGGAGCCGTCGCCCCGACCGACACGCTTGCGCTTCGGGCGCGCATGAGCAGACCGAATCGTGTGCGCCTGCATCGCTTAGCCTTCCTCTCCTGCGCTCACCGACACCAGATGACGCACCTTGTGCACCATCCCCCGGATCGTGGGGCTGTCCTCCCGCACGACCTCGTGCTGGAGGCGCCGTAGCCCGAGCGCCTTGATCGTGCGGCGCTGGCTCTGTTCGTAACCTATGCCGCTCCGCACCCACTTGATACGCAGTTTCGCCATCGCTAACGCTCCTGAACCTGAGCCGGACGCGGTCCAGAGTCACGGGGTTCACGAGGCTCACGGCGCTCACGGTCGCCCCTGTCTCGATCGCGTCGGGAACTCGCCTCCCGGCGCAACGGGGTGCGCCGGTCGGGCGCAGTGGGGAGCACCGCCTTCCGCGCGTGCTCCTCCTCGGTCGGAGCGAGCGCCTCCATCTGGCGAAGCCCCTGGATGGCAGCCTGCACGACGTTGATGGGGTTCCGGCTGCCGAGCGCCTTCGCGACGACGTCCTTCACGCCCAGCGCCTCCATGACCGCACGTACGGCGCCTCCCGCCTTGATCCCCGCGCCCGGCTGCGCAGGCCGGAGCAGCACCTGGGATGCGCGGAACTTCGTCGTCACCGAATACGGTATCGTCGAACCGTTCAGCGTGATCGGCGTCATGTCCTTCCGGGCGATCGTTGCCCCCTTGCGGATGGCATCCGGGACGGCCTTGCCCTTGCCGAAGCCGACCCCGACCTGGCCCTGGCCGTCGCCCACCACGACAACAGCGTTGAACGTGAGGTTACGTCCGCCCTTCACCACCTTGGCGACCCTGCGGATGTGGACGACCTTCTCTTGCAGGTCGCTCTGCTCTTCGTTTGAACGCTCAGTCATTACCATGGGTTAGAACTCCAGTCCTTCTTCCCGCGCGCCGTCCGCCAGCGCCTTCACGCGTCCGTGGTACTGGTAGCCGCCGCGGTCGAACACGACCGTCTCAACGCCCTTCGCCTTCGCACGACCGGCCACCAAGCGGCCCACTTCTTTGGCCGCATCCGTCTTGCCAAACGCGTCCTTCGGGAGTTCGCGCGAACTCGCCGCCGCTATGGTGTGCCCCGCGGTGTCGTCTATCACCTGTGCGTACGTGAACCGCGCGCTCCGGTAGACGTTCAACCTCGGGCGTGCAGTCGTACCCGACAGATGCCGCCTCAACCTGAGGTGCCTCACCACCCGCGCAGCGCGGTTCGTCTTGATCTTCGCCATCCCGCTAACCCCTCTTCGCGGCGGACTTGCCTGGCTTCAGCCGGACCTTCTCGCCCATGTACCGCACGCCCTTACCCTTGTAGGCGTCCGGGGGCCTCAAACGCCGCAGGCGCGCCGCCTGTTCCCCCACGATCTGCTTGTCTATGCCCCGTACGTGGATGCGGTTGACCCCCTCCACCTCGAACACCACGCCGTCCATGGGCTCGATCACCACGGGATGACTGAACCCCAGCTGCATGTTGACCGCATCGCCCTGGGCCTGCACCCGGTAGCCCACCAGCTCCATCGTCCGGGTGAAACCTTCGCTCACGCCCGTGACCATGTTGGCCAGCAGCGCGCGCGTCAGCCCGTGCAATGCCCGCTGCTCACGGTCGTCCGACGCACGGCGCACCACGAGGGCGCCGTCCTCTTCCTGCACCGAGATGCCCGGGTTCACGGCCTGGCGCAACTCTCCGCGCTGTCCCTTGACGACGATCTCCCCATCGGCGACCTCCACGGAGACGCCGCTGGGTATGGGTATGGGCTTCTTCCCGACTCGTGACACTTCCGTGCTCCTACCAGACGTACGCCATCAGCTCCCCGCCGATACCCCGGCGGTACGCATCGCGTCCGGTCATGATCCCCTGCGACGTAGAGACGATAGAGATACCGACGCCACCGAAGGCGCGCGGCACGTCCTTCTTCTGCACGTGGATACGCAGGCCCGGCTTGCTGACCCGCTTCAGCCCGGTTATCCCCGGCTCCTGGTTCACCCTGTAGTGCAACTGCAGCCGCAGCCAGTTCTGCGTCTTCTGCCTCGAGATGCTGTAGTCGGAGATGTAGCCCTCGCTCTTCAGTATCTCCGCGATGGAGACCTTCACCTTGGAGGACGGCACATCGACGTCAGGGTGGCGGACCAGCAGCGCGTTCCTGATGCGCGTGAGCATGTCTGCTATGGGATCGGTCATTGTCATAGCGCGCCTCTTACCAACTGGCCTTCCGCACTCCGGGCAACTGACCGGTCAGCGCCATCTGCCGGAAGCAGACGCGGCACAGGCCGGCGAACCGGATGTACGCACGCGGCCTGCCGCACCGGTTGCAGCGGTTCATCGCCCGCACCTTGTACGGGGCCTCCCGCTTCCACTTCGCCAGTTTGCTCTTCTTCGCCAAGGCCCTCCGCCTCCTAGTTCGTCTGCACTCGTGCGAACGGCATTCCCATCAGTTCCAACAGACGGAAACCCTCCGCATCCGTGCGCGCACTCGTCGTGATGACCACCTGGAACCCCCGTACGCGGTCCACGCTGCCGTAATCGATCTCAGGGAACACGATCTGCTCACGGAAACCCAGGGCGTAGTTGCCCCGGCCATCGAAGGAGTCCCGCGGGACACCGCGGAAGTCCCTGATACGCGGCAGCGCCGTCGAGATCATCCTGTCCAGGAACTCGTACATCCGCCTGCCACGCAACGTGACCATCACGCCGATGGCCTGCCCTTCCCGCACCTTGAAGCCCGCGACCGATCTGCGGGCCTTCGTGATCACGGGCTTCTGGCCGGTGATCGCCGCCACGTGTCCGGGCGTCGTCTCCAGGGCGCGGGTGTTCGTCAAGCCTTCGCCGAGCCCCACGTTGAGCACTACCTTCTTCACTTCCGGCGCCTGCATCGCACTCGAGTAGCCAAACTCGTTGATGAGTTGCCCACGGATCTCTTCGCGATAGCGGCCCATGAGCCTGGGCAGCGGGCGCTGTTCGACGACCGGCTTCGTCCGCTTCGGGGCCGAACGCCTCCGCGCGGTCCTGCCCGTCGCGGGCGCTTCCGTCTCCGGCTCAGCGACAGCAACCTCAGCAGCAGGCACTGCTTCCTCAGCAGCCGCGGCAGCGGTCCGTCGACGCGTACGAGGCTGCGGCGCAGACTCTCCGCTTGCACTCCGGCGCGTCCGCGTGGCCCGCTTCGGCTTTTCTTCCGCTGCGGCCGGCTCCTGATCCGGTGCGCTGTTTTCAGCGTCTGTCGTCAACTGAACATCCCCTCGCATTTCTTACACATGCGCGACTTCCTGCCGTCCTCGAGCACCCTGATGGCGATGCGCGTGGGCTGGTTGCACGCCGGACAGACCGGCATGAGCTTCGACGCATGGATGGGCATCTCCTTGTCGATGATGCCCGCCTGCCGGGCGCCGCCCACGCCCGAGCGTTGGTGCCGCTTGACGATGTTCACACCGTCCACCAGCACCTTCCCGTTGTCCGGCAAGACGCGCTGTATCTTGCCGCGCTTGCCCTTGTCACGGCCTGCTATCACCATCACCTCGTCGTCCCGCTGCAACCGCGCCGTCATCACAGCACCTCCGGAGCGAGCGAAACGATGCGCATGAAGTTGCGTTCGCGCAACTCCCGGGCCACCGGCCCGAAGATACGCGTACCGCGCGGCATCTCCGACTGCGCCAGGATAACTGCCGCGTTGTCGTCGAACCGTATGGTGGAGCCGTCCGGACGCTTGGTCACGGCGCTCGTTCGTACCACGACAGCGCGCACCACCTCGCCCTTCTTCACGGCGCTGTTCGGCTGCGCGTGCTTGACCGACGCCACGATGATGTCGCCGACCCTGGCGTAACGCCTGCGCGTCCCGCCGGGGATGTTGAAGCACATGATCTCTTTCGCGCCGGAGTTGTCGGCGACATTCAAGCGCGTCTGCGGCTGAATCACGACGTCTTCTCCTCGCTCGTCCCTTCAGCATCCGCTTCTTCGGCGGCCTCCGGCTCCTCTGCATCAGCTGCCGGCTCATCGGCCTCAGCGACCGCAGGGGCGTCGTCGTCACCGGCTTCCTCTACCGGTTCCTCAGCGGGCTCCTCGGTCGATTCCTCGACCTCGGCGACCGCGGCCTCGTCTTCAGCGTCGGCCTCTTCCGTCGTTTCCTCAGCAGGCTCGTCAGCCGGTCCCTCTACCTCTGCAACGGCGGCCTCGTCTTCAGCGTCGGCCTCTTCCGTCGTTTCCTCAGCAGGCTCTTCGGCCGGTTCCTCTACCTCTGCAACGGCGGCCTCTTCTTCAGCGTCCGCCTCTTCCACCGGCTCTTCAGCCGCCTCTGCTTCCGTTTCCTCGACCTCAGCGACGGCAGTCTCGTCTTCCGCGTCTGCTTCTGTTTCCTCGGTCTCTGCAGCGGCAGCTTCGTCCTCTACTTCCACAACGGCAACCGCCTCCTCAGCAGTTTCCTCTGCGGTTGACTCTTCTGCCTCGACAACGGCAACCGGCTCTTCGACCGCAGCCGCCTCCAGTGTCTCCTCGGCCTCTACGGTCGTGTCGACCTGCGACGCCTGCACGACCTCTTCCCGGTGCAGCAGTTCGGCGACGCGCCAGCGCTTGGTGCGGGAGAGGGGCCTCGTCTCCATCAGGCGGACGACGTCCCCGACCTTGTACTCGTTCTGTTCGTCGTGCGCCTTGAATTTCTTCACGTGCCGCACGGACTTGTGGTAGATGGGGTGATGCACGCGGCGCTCCACGACCACGACCACGGTCTTGTCCATCACGTCGCTGACCACGCGGCCAACGCGGCTCTTGCGGAGGGCAGCTCTTTCGTTCATACCGCGCCTCCCATGAGTTCGCGTTCCCGCGCCACAGTCAGGATGTGCGCAAGGCGGCGCTTCGCGTCCCGCAACTCGGACGGGTCCGAGAGTTGGCGCGTCGCCACCTTGAAGCGCAGGTTCATCAGCTCCAGGCGTGTGCTGAACTCCTCTTCCTTGAGGCGTTCGTCGGACAGCGCCCGTACCGTTTCTATCTTGGCTCTCATGCTCTATCTCACCGCTAGCTGGTAACGAGCGGCTCCTCCCTGCTTACCATCCTCGTTTGCACCGGCATCTTCTGCGCTGCGCGCGCAAGCGCTTCCTTCGCAAGCTCCGCGGGCACTCCGCCGACCTCGTACATCACGCGCCCCGGCTTCACCAGAGCGACCCAGGCGTCCACGGGGCCCTTGCCGCCGCCCTGCCGGGTCTCGGCCGGCTTGCGCGTGATGGGCTTGGCCGGGAACACCCTGATCCACACCTTTCCGCCACGGCGGAGGTGACGCGTGATGGCTCGGCGACCGGCCTCGATCTGGCGCGCGGTTATCCAGCCCGCGTCCAGCGTCTTCAGGCCGAAATCGCCGAAGCGCACGGAACTGCCCCGCACCGCCATGCCGCGCATGCGACCGCGATGCTGCTTCCGGAACTTAGTTCTCTTCGGTTGAAGCATCTGCTTCTCCCTCGTTCTCCGCGTCCTCGACGGCGCCTTCCGGGGCCGCCTCAGGAGTCTCCTCTACTGCCTGCTCCTCCACCGCCTCGGGCTCGCTGCCCTCCACGGCAACCGGAGCTTCCTCGGGGTCAGCGACTGCCGTCGCAGTGCCCGAGGCCTGCGCAGCAAGCGCCTCCTGGGCCGCGGCGACGATCTCCGCCGGGACCTCGGGCGCAGCGGGCTGGGCGCGTTCGGGCTCCTTGAGCACGTCGCCCCGGTATATCCACACCTTCACGCCTATCCGACCCATGGTCGTGCTCGCTTCCGCCAGCCCATAGTCGATGTCGGCGCGCAACGTGTGCAGCGGCACGCGGCCATCCATCACCTTCTCGCGCCGGGCGATCTCCGCGCCGCCCAGGCGTCCGGATACCATCACCTTGATCCCGCGAGCCCCGGCCTGCATGGAGCGCATCACCGCCTGACGCGTCGCGCGACGGTACATCACACGGCGTTCCAATTGGTCCGCCACGTTCCGCGCGACGAGGTACGCGTCCAACTCCGGCTGGCGTATCTCCAACACGTTGAGTCGGACCCGCTTCCCGCCCGCGGCGCCTTCCACGAGCTTCCGCAGCTCGTCCACGCGCTGGCCGCCCCGGCCGATAACGATGCCCGGACGCGCGGTGTGCACGTTGATCGTGATGTCCTGCGTGCTCCGCTCGATCTCCACCCGCGAGATGCCGGCCTCGGCATACTGCTTGCGGATCACTTCGCGGATGCGCCAGTCCTCCACGACCTGCTCGGAGTACTGCTTGCCCGTTCCCGCGAACCAGCGCGACTGCCAGCCCTTGATCACGCCAAGGCGGAAGCCGATGGGATGTGTCTTGTGTCCCACGCGCTCAGTCTCCCTGTTCGTCCACGACGATGGTGATGTGGCTCGCCTGCCTTGCGATGCGGCTCACGCGGCCCCGCGACCGTGCGCGGAACCGGCGTATCTTCACCGCCTGGTTCGCGTAGGCAGACACCACTACCAGCCTCGTCGGGTCCATCTGCTCGTTGTTCTCGGCATTCGCCGCCGCCGACTTCAACAGCGACAGCACTTCCTCCGCCGTAGGGCCCGGCTGGAAGCGCAACTCGTTGAGCGCAGCCTGAACGGGCCGCCCCTGCAGCGCGCGCAGCAGCGGGCGCACCCGCTTGGGCGATATCCCTACCTGCCTGCCTGTTGCCCGGACCGGCATCGCCTACCGCCTCACCGAAGACTGACGTTCCGACTTGGAGATATGGCCGCGGAACGTCCGGGTCGGAGCGAACTCGCCCAGCTTGTGTCCCACCATGTTCTCCGTGATGAACACCGGGATATGCCGACGCCCGTCATGCACCGCGATCGTCATGCCGAGCATGTCCGGCATGATGGTCGAAGCGCGCGACCACGTCGTGATGACCACCTTGGTGCCCGAGTTCTGGGCGCGGGTGACCTTCTTCGCGAGTTTCGGGTGCACGTACGGCCCCTTCTTCACTGAGCGCGACATGGCTTACCGCTTCCTCCTGTCACGAACGATGAACACGTCCGTGTGCATACGGCGGCGCGTCTTCGGACCCAGCGCGGGCTTGCCCCACGGGGTCTTCGGGTGCGTCATCCCGATGCCTGCGCGGCCCTCGCCGCCGCCGTGGGGGTGATCGCTCGGGTTCATCGCGGTACCGCGCGTGTGCGGTCGCTTGCCGAGATGCCGGTTCCGCCCGGCCTTCCCCAGCGACGCGTTCTTGTGCTCCGCGTTGCCCACCTGGCCTATCGTGGCCTGGCACGTGCTCGGGACACGCCGGATCTGGCCGGAGGGCAGCCGCAACAGCGCCGTTTCATCGTCACGGGCAAGCAGCTGCGCGCCGGTGCCGGCGCCCCGGCACATCTGGCCGCCCTTGCCGGGCTGCAACTCGATGTTGTGCACCATCGTGCCGGTCGGGATGTTCCGCAGCGGCATCGCGTTCCCCACGCGTATCTCCGCGTCCGGACCGGACACCAGGGAATCGCCCACCTTCACCCCACCCGGGGCGAGGATGTAGCGCCGCGCTCCGTCCGCGTACAGCAACAGCGCGATGCGCGCGGAGCGGTTCGGGTCGTACTCGATGGACTCCACCTTGCAGGGGACGCCCGGCTTGTTGCGCTTGAAATCGATGTCGCGCCAGGCCCGCTTCGCGCCGCCTCCGCGGTGCCGAACGGTCATCTTGCCGCGGACGTTCCTGCCCCCGCTCTTGTGGAGGCCTTTCGTCAGCGGCTTGTGCGGCGACCGCCGCGTCACCTCCGAGAAGTCGGGGCGCACCGCGGCACGAACGCCGGGGCTGGTGGGGTTCAATCGCTTCAACGGCATCGTTACGCTCCCTCGAACAGCTGGATCGTGTCGCCCGGAGCGACGGTAACGATCGCCTTCTTCGTCGCCGGAGTCCGAAGCCACCGCCCGTTGCGGAGACGCCGGTTCTCTCCGGCGGTGTGCACCATGTTCACGTTCGTAACCTTGACCTCGAAGGCCCGTTGCACCGCCTCGCGCACCTGCACCTTGTTCGCGGACGGCATCACTTCGAAGACGTACTTGTTCTGCTCCTGCAGCAGGGTCGACTTCTCCGTGATCAACGGCCGCTTCAATACCTGAAAGATATGCATCAGGCCACCGCCTCCTGCGTTCGCACGCGGCGGGTGTCCGACCATATCTCGTCCGTGCGCCGGACCGCGTCCGGGCTCATGAGCACTGCGTCGTAGCGAAGCAGGTCCAACACATTCACGAGGTCGGCGCGGATGGCCTTCACGCGGGGGATGTTCCGCACCGCGACTCCGGTCTGCGATTCCGCTCC
The DNA here is from genome assembly GCA_965116305.1 of Dehalococcoidia bacterium. Lineage (GTDB taxonomy): Bacteria > Chloroflexota > Dehalococcoidia > Lucifugimonadales > Australimonadaceae > Bin16. The sequence goes on from OZ220673.1 coordinate 2,455,772, forward strand.
CAGCACGACGAGCGCCGAGCCTTTCACCTCGAAGGCGGACAGCACTGCCGCCATCGCCTTCGTCTTCTGCTCCATCGAGTCCAGCCCGTCGACAACGAACAGCCGCTCCGCGGCTACCTTGCCCGACAGCGCCGTCCGGATCGCCTGCCGGCGCATCTGCTTGGGCATCCGCTGCCGGTACGAGCGGGGCGTCGGCCCGAAAGCCACACCGCCTCCGCGATGGTGCGGCGACTTCCAGGAGCCCTGCCGCGCACGGCCGGTGCCCTTCTGGGAGAAAGGCTTGCGGCCGGTGCCGTTCACCTGTCCTCGCGTCAGGGTGTTGCTGGAGCCCTGCCGCTGGTTCGCGCGGTGGTACACCAACGCCTGGTGCAGCAGCTCCGGGTTCTCAGGCGCGCCGAAGACCACGTCGCTGACTTCCAGCGTGTCCGTGCCGTTGGCGCTCACGTCGTACAGAGGAAGTTGCATCAGGAACGCTCCTCCTCTTTGTCGGGCTGCTCGGCATCCCCGGCCTCGGCTTCGTCGCCCGACTCATCGTCGGCAGGCGCTTCGTCGACCGACGCTTCTTCAGCCGCAGGCTCGTCGGCAGATGCTTCTTCAGCCGCAGGCTCGTCGGCAGATGCTTCTTCAGCCGCAGGCTCGTCGGCAGATGCTTCTTCAGCCGACGCCTCGTCACCCGACGTCTCGTCGACTTCGGCTGCGGGCTCTTCAACTTCTGCGACAGGCTCTTCCTCCGACGTCTCCGTCGACGGTTCCTCCGCAGCAGCTTCTTCGGCTTCCGCTGCCGGTTCGTCTGCAACAGTCTCCTCAACCTCCGCCACCGGCTCCTCCCGGAGAACTTCTTCGGCCTCGGCCGGCTGTTCCGCCGCGACAGTCTCCTCGACTTCCGCGACCGGTTCCTCCGCCGCCGGTTCCTCAGCCTCCGTTGCGGTCTCCTCAACCACCGCTTCCTCTACCTCGGCGACCGCCTCTTCCACGACGGCTTCCTCGACAACCGGCTCTTCAGGAACGATGCGCTCCGCCACGGGAACGCCGTGTGCGTAGCGCACCATCACGGTGGTGTTGCGCGCGCCGGGAACGGCGCCCCGCACGAAGAGCAGGTTGCGCTCGGCGTCTACCTCAACGACCTTGAGCTTGCGGACGGTCTTGCGCTTGTTGCCCATGTGGCCGGGCATCTTTTTGCCCTTCAACACACGACCCGGGTACGTCCCCGCGCCGATGGAACCTACCGCCCGGCCACGGTCGCCCTGACCGTGCGTCTTCTGTCCGCCGCCGAAGCCGTGACGCCGCATGGCGCCCTGGAAACCGCGGCCCTTGGTCGTCGACACCACGTCGACGAGGTCATCGGCCTGGAACTGATTGACCCGTAACTCCTGGCCCACCTTGTAGGAAGAGACGTCGTCTGAGCCGAACTCGCGCAGGTGCCGTAACCGCGCGCCCGACAACGCCAAGTGTCCCGCCGCGGGTCTGCTCAACTGCTTCACCGAGCCGTAGCCCAGTTGGACGGCTTCGTACCCGTCGCGTTCCTCGGTGCGGACCTGTGTGACGACACAAGGCCCGACTTCGAGCACGGTGACAGGGATGACCCGCGCCTCTGAAGCGAAGAGGTGCGTCATCCCTATCTTCTTGCCTATCAGTCCTTCGATCATCGTTCCGCTACAACTTGATGGAGATGTCCACGCCCGCAGGCATCTGCAAGCGGGTCAGTGCGTCTATCGTCTTGGAGTTGGGGTCCAGGATGTCCACCAGACGCTTGTGCGTCCGGAGCTCGAAGTGCTCGCGCGAGTCCTTGTCGATATGCGGCGAGCGGATCACGCAGAACCGCTTGATGCGCGTCGGCAGGGGGACCGGCCCGGACACTGCCGCGCCCGTTCGCTCCGCCGCCTCCACGATCTGCCCGGACGATTGGTCGACCAGCTTGTGGTCGAACGCCCGCAGGACGATGCGGACCTTCTGACCCGGTCCGGTCACCTGGGCGCCTCGCACTCGTGTTGTCTGTTCAACCACGTCCTGTTCTCCTATGCGCTGCGGGCCACGGCCTGCACAGTGGAGTCCGGCGCCTTCTCGTAACGCCCGAACTCCATCGAGTAGTTCGCCCTGCCTTGCGTCACCGACCGCAGGTCGGTCGCGTAGCCGAACATCTCCACCAGCGGAGCGTCCGCCTCGAGCACCTGCGTGTCGCCCTGGCCTTCCATCGACTTGATCCTGCCCCGACGGCTGTTCAGGTCTGCAAGCACCTCGCCCAGGTATTCACCCGGCGTTATCACCTGCAGCTCCATCACCGGCTCCAGCAGTACGGGCCCCGCCTTGGACAGCGCGTCCTTTATCGCCATGGACGCCGCTATCTTGAACGCCATCTCGGACGAGTCCACCGCGTGGAAGGAGCCGTCCACAACGGCAACCTTCACGTCCATCACGGGGTAGCCCGCGACGACGCCCGTGAGCAGTGCCTCCTCGGCGCCCTTGCTGACCGCCGGGATGTACTCGCGCGGGATGGCGCCGCCCACTATCCGGTTCTCGAACTGGAAGCCGGAGCCCTGCCGGCCCGGCTCGATCTCCAGCACGCAGTCGCCGAACTGGCCGCGACCGCCCGTCTGACGCACGAAACGCCCCTGCGCCTTGGCCAGGCGTGTGATCGCCTCGCGGTACGCCACCTGCGGACGGCCTATCGCGGCGTTCACGTTGAACTCGCGCTTCAGGCGGTCGACCAGGATCTCGAGGTGCAGTTCGCCCATGCCGGACATCACCGTCTGGCCGGTCTCCTTGTCGTACCGCACCCGGAACGTGGGGTCTTCTTCCGCCAGCTTGATGAGCGAGTCTGTCAGCTTGTCCTGTTCCGCTCGCGTCGCGGGCTCGATAGCCACCGAGATCACCGGCTCAGCGAAGCGGATCGACTCCAGCATGATGGGCTGTTTCTCGTCGCAGATCGTCTCGCCGGTGAACGTGTTCTTCAGTCCCACCGCCGCGCCGATCTCACCGACGGAGATGCTCTCCGCCTCTTCCCGGTGGTTCGCATGCATGAACATGATGCGCCCCATCCGCTCCCGCACTCCCTTGATGGAGTTGTACACGCTCGCTCCCGCTTTCATGGAGCCGGAGTACACCCGGAAGTAGACGAGCCGCCCCACGTAGGGGTCGGACACGACCTTGAACGCCAGCGCCGCGAACGGTTCGGAGACGTCCGCCCTGCGCTCGACCTCGTTCTCACTGTTGGGGACCTTCCCGACCACCGCAGGAACGTCCAGCGGCGACGGCAGGTAGTCCAGCACTGCGTCCAGCACCAACTGCACGCCCAGGCTCTGGAGGGCTGAGCCGCACACGACCGGCACGGCGTGGTTCGCTATCGTCGCCCGCCGGAGAGCGGCCTTGATCTCTTCCGGGGAGGGGGTCTCGCCGGAGAGGAACTGTTCAAGCACGTGCTCGTCGTTCTCCGCGACCCGCTCGATCATCTCCTCGCGGATCTGGGCTGCTTCCTCGCGCAGTTCGGACGGTATCTCGCCCTCACGCAACTCGCCGGACGCGCCGCCGCGCTCGAAGAACCACGCCTTCTCTTCCACCAGGTCGATGACGCCGTGGAACTGGTCCTCGGCCCCGATCGGGTACTGCACAGGAACCGGCACCGCTTTGAGCCGGTGCCGGATAGAGTCCATCGTCTTCTCGAAGTCCGCGCCGATGCGGTCCATCTTGTTGACAAAGCAGATGCGCGGCACTCCGTATCGGTCAGCCTGACGCCATACCGTCTCGGATTGCGGCTGCACGCCTGCGACCGCGTCGAACACAACAACGCCTCCGTCGAGTACACGGAGGCTTCGCTCCACTTCCGCCGTAAAGTCCACGTGACCCGGCGTGTCGATGATATTGATCTGATGGCCCTTCCAGGCGGCACGCGTTGCGGCGGACGTGATCGTGATGCCGCGCTCACGCTCCTGGGCCATCCAGTCCATCACTGCCGTTCCCTCGTGCACCTCGCCCAGCTTGTACGTTCGGCCCGTGAAGAACAGCACCCGCTCGGTTACCGTCGTCTTGCCGGCGTCGATGTGGGCGATGAACCCGATGTTTCGGACTTTCTGCAGGTCAGTTGTCATCAATCCCTACCAGCGGTAATGGACGAACGCCCGGTTCGCCTCGGCCATCCTGTGCATCTCTTCACGGCGGCGTGCCGCCGCTCCCTGTCCCCGCGACGCGTCGATGATCTCGGCCGCGAGCCGGGAGCGCATCGGCTGCCCTCCGCGCGCACGCGCGAAGCGTATGAGCCAGCGCATCGCCAGCGCGTTGCGGCGGCGTTCAGGCACCTCAACCGGCACCTGGTATGTCGCGCCGCCCACACGCCGGGGCTTCACCTCGACCGTCGGGGTGACGTTCCGCAGCGCCGTCTGGAAGACCTCCATGGCGTCGCGGTTCGTCTCCTGCGCCACCTGGTCGAGCGCCTGATAGACGCTTCGCTGCGCAACCGTCTTCTTGCCGTTCAGCATGACGCGGTTGATGAAGCTGGCCAGCGTCACACTCCCGTAGCGGGGGTCCGCTACAGGCACGCGGCGCTCAGCACGTCGTCGACGAGACATCTATTCGCTTTCCTCCCCTGCCCCGTGGGGCAGACCTGCGCTTCAGCGCACTTGCGCCCTCGAAGCGCAGATAACCCATGACGCCAAGCCCGCAGATCGCGCCAGCGAACCGCGTCCCTGCCAATTACTGAATTGGAGAACGGGACCCTCCAGTGGAACTTACTGGCGCTTGGTCCCGTACTTGCTCCGCCCCTGCTTCCGGCCGTTGACCCCCGTAGCGTCGAGCGCCCCACGGATGATGTGGTAGCGAACGCCCGGCAGGTCCTTCACGCGGCCTCCGCGGATCAGGACGACGGAGTGCTCCTGCAGCGTGTGGCCCTCTCCCGGAATGTAGGCCGTAACCTCCATCCCGTTCGTCATGCGGACACGGGCCACCTTCCGCAGAGCGGAGTTCGGCTTCTTCGGCGTAACCGTTCGCACCTGGACACAGACGCCCAGCTTCTGCGGGCTCCCATCTCCACGGTACACACGGTTGCGCAGGCTGTTCCGCACGAAACGGAGCGCAGGCGCCTTGGTCTTCTTCACCACGCGCTTGCGTCCATGACGCACCAGCTGATTTACAGTAGGCACTTGTGCGGTACTCCCTGCGCTTTTCGTAAGCCTGTCTGCCGAATCCGTACCCGTTCGGGCACGAACATGGGGATGCTACCGCAAGCTCACTCCTGTGTCAACCGCGTACACGCTCGTCGACGAGTCACGCGCAGCGTTCCCCGGCGCACGTATAATCCCCGCGACATGACCGACATCAAGATCTACACGAAGTACGGCGACGAAGGGGAGACCGGCCTCCTGTACGGCGGGCGCATCTCCAAGAGCGACCTCCGCACCGAGGCCTACGGCACCACCGACGAGGCCGTCTCCGCCCTCGGCCTCGCCCGTGCGCTCACCGGCGACCCGGACGTGCAGCGCATCGTCAAGCGCCTCCAGCGCGAACTCTTCACCGTCGGAGCGGAACTCGCCACCGACCGCGCGGAGTACGCCAACCTCCAGCGCCACTTCAGCGTCGTCACCCCGGAGATGACCGCCGCGCTCGAGAACGACATCGACACTCTCGGCGCGCAGGTGGAACTGCCGCGCAGCTTCATCATCCCCGGCGCAACCCAGGCCTCCTCCGCGCTCGACCTCGCACGCTCCATCCTGCGCAGGGCCGAGCGGCGCGCCGTGCAGATGAACCTCGAAGGCATGATCGAGAACCCGGAGCTGATCCGTTACCTCAACCGCGCCTCGGACCTCGTATTCATGCTCGCCCGCTACCAGGACCGCGCCCTGCCGTTCGAACGGCTCACGGGCGACGATCCCTGCTGACAACGAAAGGGGAGGGGAACCATGGCCGGAGAACCCATCAACCTCTACGAACTGGAAGCGATCTGCGAGCAGACGCTCCCGCTCAACGAGTGGGACTACGTCGCGGGCGGCGCCACCGACGAGATCACCCTCGAACGCACGCGCTCCGTCTTTGACCACATCGCGCTCCGCCCACGCATGCTCGCGGGCATACCGGACGCCGACCTCTCCGTCTCCGTGCTCGGCAACCGCATCGGGCTGCCGTTCATGCTCTCGCCCTGCGGCAGCCACAAGCGCGCGCACGAGGACGGCGAACTCGCCTCCGCACGGGCTGCCGCAGCCGCAGGGACCATCCTCGCCGTCAGCGCCAACTGCTCCTACGCCCCCGAAGAGATCGCCCGTGCAGCCGACGGCCCCAAGTGGTACCAGACCTACTTCTACCGCGACCGCGAACAGACCGTGGACCGCGTCCACATGGCGGAGGAGAACGGCTACGACGCCATCTGCGTCACGCTGGACGCCGTCTGGCCACCCAAGCGCGAGCGCAACATCCGCAACTCCTACCAGCGCCAACCAACCGCCGGTGACGCGCCCGGACTGGCCCCGCCCAAGGACCTCACCAAGTTCAACTCCGGCATCAGCTCGCGCAGCCGCGTCGACCCGGGCGCATCGTGGGACGACGTCGCCTGGCTGCGCTCCGTCACCAACCTGCCCATCGTCTTCAAGGGCATCATCACCCGAGAGGACGCCGCCCTCTGCGCCGAGCACGGCGTGGACGCCCTCATCGTCTCCAACCACGGCGGGCGCAACCTCGATACCACCATCCCCACCATCGAGGCGCTGCCTGAGGTGGCCGACGCCGCGGGCGACGTCGAGGTCTACCTGGACGGCGGCATCCGGCGCGGCACGGACGTCGTGAAGGCGATCGCTCTCGGCGCGAAGGCGGTGATGCTCGGCAGGCCGATGTTCTGGGGACTCGCCTACGCAGGCGACCAGGGCGTGGTGCACATGCTGGACATCCTGCGCGACGAGGTCGAGACCACGATGATGATGTGCGGCAAGGCCCGCATCGAGGACATCGGCCGCGACCTCATCACCCGCCTCCCCGAGCTCCGCTGAACCTCAGACCAGCAGCGCCTCGAACCGCGCCGGCAGCTCCACCTGCCCCTGCGCGATCTCCCGCAGGCGCTCGTCCGACAGCGGGAAGCCGAACTCCTCGTTCCGCATCCGCAGCCGCTGCATGGAGATCTCCGTCACCATCTCCATCGCCAGCGCCCAGTCCTCCTCCGTGCGCGCCACCGCGTTCAGGTCGTCGGCGCCGTGCGCCGCGTGGTCCATCTCGTCGTTGTAGACGTTCGCGCACGCCGCGGCGATGCGGTCGCTGAGCTCGTCGCCGCCGATCTGCATCCCCTCGTAGAAGATGGACGCCCCGCCGCCCTCGCAGAACGACGACGCGAACCGCCCGAGCTCGCCGTGACGCTCGAAGCAGCGCTTGCGCACCGCGCGCAGCTCCCGCTCGTGCTCGATGTCGTACGTCGCCAGCTCCTCGGTCGTCAGCTGTGCGCCGGTGATGTAGTCGATGACGTCCGCGAAGACGACGTAGTGCCGGAACTCCTCTTCGAGGAACTGGATGTTGTAGAGAAAGTCGGCGCGGCCGACGCCCTTCTCGAGCGACGGGTAGTTCCGCGCCAGCTGCTCGATGTTCCGCAGGATGATGCCGTCGCCGCGCGGCTGCAGTTCCTTGTACGCCTGCACGCGCAGCCAGCGCAGGTGCTCCTCCGGCGACCGCGCCTGCGAGAAGAACGTCCGCGCGATCTCGGCTTCGCCCGCCCAGAACCGCGACGCGTACCGGGTCAACTCGTTACGACGCTCCCGTGCCTGCTGCTCGTCCATCGCACGCCTCCTCGTTGAACGGCGGGATTATAGGCCAGCGGCGCGATGGCGACCCGCTCCGCTACAATGCTCCCCGCCCTATTCCGGAACGCAGGAGGAACGCGCGTGCTGCCCGAGGTCAAAGCCAACTACGGCAAACTGAGGAATCTCATCAACGGCGAGTGGGTCGAGCCCGACGCTAGCGGCTGGCTGGACGTGGAGAACCCCGCGACCACCGGCGTCATCGCGCAGGTCCCGCTCTCCACCCCCAGCGAGGTGAACGACGCGGTCGCCGCGGCGAAGCAGGCGTTTCTTACATGGCGTGAGACTCCGCCCGTGCTGCGAGCGCGCAGCCTCTTCACGCTCAAGGGGCTGATGGAGCAGCACTTCGAGGAGTTCGCTCGCACCATCGTCCAGGAGCACGGCAAGACGATCGAGGACGCGCGCGGCGAGACGAGACGCGCCATCGAGAACGTGGAGGTCGCCGCCGGCATCCCCACGCTCATGCAGGGCTACGGCCTCGAGAACATCGCACCCAGCATCGACGCCGAGGCAGTCCGCCAGCCTATCGGCGTCTTCGGCATCATCGGGCCGTTCAACTTCCCGCTCATGGTGCCCAACTGGTTCATCCCGTACGCCATCGCCACCGGCAACACCGTCGTCGTCAAGCCGTCGGAGCAGACCCCACTCTCGCAGACGCGCATGGCCGAACTCGCGCTCGAGGCCGGCATCCCCGCCGGCGTGTTGAACGTCGTCCACGGCGCGAAGGCTGCCGTCGACGCACTGCTGGAACACCCGGACGTGCGCGGCATCTCGTTCGTCGGCTCCTCTCCTGTGGCGCGTTACGTCTACACGAGGGCGTCCGCGGAGGGGAAGCGCGTCCAGTGCGGCGGCGGCGCGAAGAACTTCCTCGTCGCCATGCCGGACGCCCACCTCGACTCGACCATCGACAACATGATGGGCTCCATCTTCGGCGCGGCAGGGCAGCGATGCCTCGCGGGCTCGGTCGTCGTCACCGTGGGCGGCGCCTACGAGAGCGTGCGCGACCGCCTTGCCGAGGGCGCACGGAACCTCAAGCTCGGCTACGGGCTGGACGAGACCGTCGGCATGGGGCCGGTCATCTCCCAGCGCTCGCTGGACCGGGTGCTCGGCTACGTCGACAAGGGCGTCGAGGAGGGCGCGGACCTCATCGTGGACCGGCGCTCCGCCCGGCAGGACGAGGAGCTTGCGGGTTACTTCGCCGGGCCGTGCGTGTTCGACGGCGTCGAGCCGCAGATGGCCATCGCGAGGGAGGAGATATTCGGCCCCGTCGCGGGCATCATGCGCGCCGACTCGCTGGACGAGGCGATAGGCCGCATCGAGGCCCTGCCGTTCGGCAACGCCGCCAGCATCTTCACCGCCAGCGGCGCAGCGGCGCGGGAGTTCAGGCACCGCGTGACCGCGGGCAACATCGGCGTCAACGTCGGCGTCGCCGCGCCGATGGCGTTCTTCCCGTTCGGTGGCATGAAGGACTCCTTCTTCGGTACGCTGCACGCCCAGGGCCGCGAGGTCGTCGATTTCTTCACCGACCGCAAGGTCGTCATCAGCAGATGGTTCTAGCCGTGCGCGCCGCCGTCTTCTCCCAGCCCAACCAGCCCATGACCGTCGAGGAACTGGTCATGCCGGAGCCGCACGAGCACGAGGTGCGCGTTAAAGTCGCCGCGTGCGGCGTCTGCCACACCGACCTCCACGTGCTCAAGGGCGAGGTCGCCTTCCCCACGCCCGGCGTGCTCGGCCACGAGGTCTCCGGTGTCGTCGACGCCACAGGCCCGGGCGTGACGAACGTCGCCGTGGGCGACCGTGTCGTCTGCTCGTTCATCATGCCGTGCGGGAACTGCGGCTACTGCGTCCGCGGACGCGAGGACCTGTGCGAGACGTTCTTCGCCTACAACCGCCTCAAGGGCCAGTTGTACGACGGCTCGACGCGCCTGCATCGCGCCAACGGCGAACCCATCGCCATGTACAGCATGGGCGGGCTCGCCGAGTATGCCGTGACGCCGGACACGTCCGTCTTCCCGCTACCGGAGAGCGTGCCGCTCACAGACGCCGCCATCGTCGGCTGCTCCATCTTCACTGCCTACGGTGCAGTGCGGAACCAAGCCGACGTCCGCCCCGGCCAGAGTGTCGCCGTCTTCGCCGTCGGCGGCGTCGGCACGCAGGTGCTGCAGATGGCGCGGGCGTTCGGCGCGTCGCAGGTCATCGCCGTGGACATACGCGGCGACAAGCTGGAGAAGGCGCTGGAGATGGGAGCAACGTACACTGTCAACGGCTCGACCGAGGACGCTCCGGCACGCGTCCGCGAACTTGCGAACGGGCGCGGCGTCGACGTCGCGATCGAGGCGCTCGGCTCGCCCGTCACGGTGCGGCAGGCGTTCGAGTCGGTGCGCGACGGCGGCAAGGTGGTGCTCATCGGCATCGCGGCTGTGGGCGTGGAGGTGCCGCTGGAGATCACGCGGTTCGTCCGGCGCGGGATCATGGTCGCGGGCTCCTACGGCGCGAAGGCGCGCAGCGACATGCCGGAGATCGTCGATCTCGTGCGGCGCGGCGCGGTCGACACCAGCGCGCCCATCACCCGCCGCTACACGCTCGACGAGGTGAACGACGCCTACGGCGCGCTCGCCAGCGGCGACATCGTCGGCCGCGCCATCATCGAGATGGGATAGCGAAGGTCACAGCGCACGGAGAGGGATCGATGGCCGGCAATCACAGATGGACATTGCGGGATGTACAGGTTGCGTTCGCTCTGTACTACCTCCATGCACCTATTGGGCGAAAGCCACCCACTCACCCGGAAGTCCGGCGTTCTGCGCGTGCCATAGGGACAACGCCTGCTTCGATGTCAATGAGGCTAGCCAACATCGCGAGCCTGGAGAACACTACCGGTCTCGACAATGCGGCGAAGTTGGATCGAGAGCTGTGGGTGCAGATGCAGACAGACCGTGAAGGTATTTTGAAGGCATGTGCGGAGTCCATGAAACAGCTAGGGATGCCCTGAATAAGCGGGGACGTCCCCTGAGAGATGCTTCGACTCCGCTGCGCTCCGCTCAGCATGACAACACTCCACCTGTCCCCACAACTCCCCCTTGTGCGCTGCCCGCGCACCCTGGATTCCCGCCGGTGCGGGAATGACGGGAAGTGGTTGACGCTCTGCCGGCCCTCACCACCTTGACGGCGCAAGCGCTTCCAGCGTGTCGCGCATCAGCGGCAGGTCGGCCCCGTGGGGGAGCATCAGCACCGGCAGCGTGACGCCTGCCGCGTACGCCGCCTCCAGCCGCTCCCTGGCGTGGGCCGGAGTGCCCACGAGGCTCGTCGAGTCCAGCATCTCGTCGGTGACGGCGGCTGCGGCAGCCGGACGGCCCTCGCGGTTCGGGCGCGCCCACTCCCGGTTGATGCGCTCCGCCTCCTCCGTCCACCCGAAACGCTGGAGCATCCGGTTGTAGAACGTCCCCATACCGCCCGCGTAGAACGCGACGTGCGCCCTCGCCAGGTCCCGCGCAGCCTCCGGCGCTCGTTCGGATGCCGCCGCCAGCATCGCGGGCGCTATCTCGATGGCAGACGCGTCGCGACCCGACCGCGCCGCGCCCGCCGCCAGCATCGCCCGCATCTCCGGCAGTGCGTCGATGCGCAGGAAGATCGGCAGCCAGCCCTCGGCCAGCTCGCCGGTCAACTCGACGTTGCGGGGGCCTATCGAGGCCAGCATGACCGGCACGGCGGGGCGCGGAGGCTCGTCGCGCAGGCGGAAGCCCCGCAGCCGGAAGACTTTGCCGTCGTAGTCGACCCGCTCGCCCGAGAGCGCCAGGCGCACGATCTCGATGAACTCGCGCGTCCGCTGCAAGGGCTGCTCCCAACGCTGCCCGTGCCAGTTCTCGACCACGATGGGCCCGCTCGTCCCCAGCCCCAGGGTGAGTCGCCCGCCCGATATAGAGTCGAGCGACGCCGCGCTCTGCGCCGTCATCGCAGGCGTCCGGCTGAACATCGTCGCGATGTGCGTGCCGATGCCGATGCGCGTCGTCTGCCCAGCGAGCCATGCCAGCGTCGTGAACGCGTCGAACCCCCACGACTCCCCGGCCCAGACCGACTCGTACCCCAACTCCTCGGCGCGGCGTACGAGACCGAGCGCCTCCTGGTGCGTCAGGTCGCCCCCGCCGGCCACGTGCAACCCGATGCGCCGTTGCGGCTTTGCGTTGGTCATGCGGGGGATGCTACCACCCTCCCGAGAGGATGCTGCGCGCTAAAGCGCGGGGCTGCGCTTCAGGCTGCGCCTTCAGCTGCGCTCAGCATGACAAGAGAAGGGGTGGCGTATACTCCCCACATTCCTCTGACAATGAGGTACTGCCATGCGCAACGGCTACCGGATATTCGACGCGGACACCCACTTCCACGCGTCCGCCGAGACGCTCGAACCCTTCCTCGACCCCATGCTCCGCGACATGAAGGACGAGTTGCAGACCCGCGAGTTCCGCACGGGATGGGCCGGGGAGGAGATGCCGGAGCCCTACACCCACCTCTACCGCCTCGGCAGCGAAGGCGGCTGGGGCGCGGCGCCCCCGCGCATCCTTGGAGAGGCGGGGCCGCGTCCCAATGCCCAGCGCCACTTCCAGAACTTCCAGGGCTTCACCTTCCCCACCCCCGGCGGCTCGGACTGGGACGCCGACGCCCGCGTTCGAGACATGGACGAGGAGGGCGTGGACGTCCACCTCATGGTGCCCGGCGCAGCGTCCGGCCACGAGGACCCCGCGGTCGACATGGCGATGCTCCGCAGCGTTCACCGCCAGATCGACGACATGTGCTCCCGCCACCCCGGCAGGCTCAACTCGCTCATCCTCGCTACCGCGCGGGACGTGGAGGGCTCGGTGCTGGAGATCAAGCGCTACGCGGACTCGCCGTGGGCGAAGGGCGTCTGGGTAAGCCTCCCGGTCGACTACCCCGTCGACCACCCGGACCTGCACCCCATCTGGGCTGCCGCAGACGACGCGGGGCTTACCATCGCCCACCACAGCTTCGCGACCGGCTACCCCGGCTACCGCGACCTCTGGGACAACCCGTTCGTCGGCCGCACTGCCTCCCACCCATGGGGCGCGATGCGCATGATCTCCGCCTTCATCGGCGCGGGTCTCCTCGACAAGTACCCCAATCTCAACCTCGCCATCCTCGAGTCCGGTTTCGGCTGGCTTCCGTTCTGGATGAAGCGCATGGAAGACCAGGTCCACTACATGGGCTACGTCGCCGACGGCCTCCGCACCATAGAGGAGTACATGACCGGCGGACGCTTCTTCGCCGCCATCGTCATCCACGAGGGTGAGCAGATGACGCGCATGGTCTCCGACTTCATGGGCGACCACGTCCTCATGTTCGGCTCCGACTACCCGCACGCCGAGTCGCGTTTCCCGAAGTCGGGGGACATCGTCCTTGGCTGGGACAGCCTCGGCGAGGAGCGCATGCGGAAGCTCATGTGGGAGAACGCCGCACGCTGCTTCCGGCTGGAGTAGAGTGAACGGTATGACCACTGCAACACCGACAGCCGACGTAGTCGTCGTCACCAAGCCGAAGCGCGTGGCCGGAGTCATCGTCACCGGTCACGGCTTCCAGCACATGTACGCCGACGGCTTCCTCGTCCTGCTCCCCATCATCCAGGACGTCTTCATGATGGGGCCGGTCGCGCTCGGCATCCTGTCGGCGTCGCGGCAGGCGGCGGGCGGCATCCTGAGCATGGGCGGCGGCTTCATGGTGGACCTCTTCGCGGGCAACCGGGGGCTCTTCCTCGCCGGAAGCCTGTTCGCGATGGGCTTCGCCTACCTCCTAGCAGGCATCTCGCCGAACGCCGCCGTCCTCATCATCGCCGTCTCTATCGGCTCGGCTGCGGGGTCGTTCTGGCACCCCGTGGGATTGGGCATCCTGTCGTACACATTCCCGAAGGACCGCGCGCTGCTGATGTCGCTGCACCGCTCCTCGGGAAGCCTGGGCGAAGTGGTAACGCCTTTCATCGTCGCCGCAGCGCTGCTGGTCACGACGTGGAGCGGCGTGCTGGTGGGCGGCTTCTTCGTCATCGCCATCGTCTCGGCCATGATCCTGTTCATCCTGGCCCGGCTGGGACTGCCGCGCCGGGAGACAGTATCCCGGACCGCGGGCGCACAGTTCAGGAGCATCGGCGGACTGTTCACCAGCCGCGCCCTCCCGGTGCTGCTGCTCGTCTCCGGGCTCCGCGGCATGGCCGACCGAGCCATCGTCTTCTTCCTGCCCGTCCTCATCGCCCAACTGCTGCGCGAGGTCGAGGACGACCCCAGCGAGGCTCGCATCGCCGCAGTCGTCGCGCCCTACCTCGCTCTGATGGTCGGCACTTCCATCATCGTCTCGCCGCTCATCGGGGCCTTCTCGGACAGAGCGGGACGCAAGCCAGTACTCGTCGGTGTGCTCCTGTTCTCGACCGTGATAACGGGCATCATGATCTTCACCGCGGAGCTGGGTCCGCTCTTCCTCGTGCTGGTCGGCCTGCTGGGCATATTCCGGTTCGCGGGCGCCAACCTCGCGCAGGCGGCGTCGCTGGACGTCGCGGAGGGGCGCCACATCGAGGGCAGCATGATCGGCCTGCTCTGGGGCAACAACGCTTTCTTCGGCGCGTTCTCCCCGCTGCTGCTGGGCATCATCATCGCCTGGTTCTCACCGCCGGGCATCGACGACTACCGCCTCATCTTCCCGTACGCGACCGCCGTGTCCCTGCTCGCAACGATCGCCGCGCTCTTCCTCCCGCCCATCGGCAACCCCCGCCGCGCCTCTGCGTGAGGAGCTGCGCCGCGACGTATTCTCGTTGACTAGGCTGGCCGGGCGTCCATATCATTGAAAGGCTGCGCACCGGGTCGAGCGGCTGGCTCCCCGGCGTGCCCGGTGGCAACGTAGCTCAGCGGCAGAGCGGGCGCTTCATAAGCGCTAGGTCACAGGTTCGAATCCTGTCGTTGCCACCACCCAACGTTCCAGACGATCGATTCCAGCGGTTGCAGGCAGGTGGGTGACGCCGTCCTGAGCGCGGACAATGTCCAGGACATTGTCCAACAGAGCAATTCCTTTGAGCCTGATGATGGCCTGCTTTACGCCATCGGACAACCGGACAATACCATGGACAATGTCCACACGATTGTCTGTATCTCATCCGTCCTGCGGACGCACGGACGATGCTCCCTCGTCGATCTCCTGTGAGGACGGGGCGCCCGGTCTGCGCTTCCCCTGCAGGCTCTCCCGCGCCATCCCGAAGATGAGCACCGCCGAGACGACGTGCAGCGGGGCGAAGAACCAGAACGCCATCGCCGGCGTGAACGCGCTCGCGATCACCGCCGCCGAAGGCGGCGTCGTCAGCGCCCCGAGCTCACCGACCCCTCGCCGCAGCGCCTGCAATTGCCCTCGGACGTGCATAGGCACCACGTCATACGTGTAGATCGTCATGGCGCCCATCGCCAGCCCGTTCGCCAGCCCCACGAGGCACATCACGGCGAAGAGCAGGGGAATGTTCGTCGCCAGCGGGAAGGCGATGAACGCGATAGTGGAGAACACGGCGGCAGGCCCGGCGGCCCACTTCCGCCCCAGTTTGTCCGAGATGATCCCCGTCGGCGCGATCATCAGGAACGTCGTCACCCCCGCGGCAGTGAACAGCAGTCCCGTGATCGAGGCCGAGTATTCCAACTGGCTCTGCACGTAGAGCGGCAGCATCGTGTTCGTGACCTGTCCACGGATCATCTGTGCGAACGTGGAGTAGAAGAGGACGAGGTAGGTGGCGCGGTAGTAGGGGTGTATCTGCGCAACGGCGCGCAGGTCGAACAGTGGGGCGGAGGCGCGGCGGGAAGGCCGGGATATCTCCCGGTGCAGCAGCGATATAACCAGCACGACCGCCGACATGCCCGCATAGACGAAGAAGAGGCCCCGGACGCCCACGAGGTCGGTCAGCACACCTCCTATCGCCGGGCCGAATGCCATGCCCGTGCTGCCGATGCCCATGAGCGCGCTCATCTGCCGCCCCCGCTGGCTCCGCTGCACCATGTCGACGGCGGCGACCTCCCGGCCGAACATCCACGTGCTCATGCCGATGCCCCAGAAGAACTGGGTGACGATGATGACAGCGAAACTGGGAGCCACCGCAGCGGTGAAGGTGCTGACCGTCGCAAGCGCCGCTCCGCCTATCATCAGCGGTTTCACGCCGAACCGGTCGACGATCGCGCCGGTGGGGAGCATGGAGAGCGTGCGCCCGATGAGCTGGCTCGTGATCACCTGCACCGCAAGCGCCTCCGAGACGTTGAACGTCCGGGCTATCGCAGGAAGTGCGGGGATGATCATGCCCTGCCCCATGCTCATCAGCATGGACGGCAGGTAGATGAAGAGCGCAGCCCTCAGGAGCGGCGGCCTACCGGAGCGCACGAAAGAGGCCTCCCTTACGGCGGGGGTGCGTCGCACGCGACGCATCCGCATGGTAGCAGCCTACCGGGCGGGAACGCTCTCCACGGCAGGGGGCGGAGCGCCCGGCGCGCGCCTGGAGGGCAGGCCCTCCCGCGCGAAGAAGACGAGCGCCAGCCCTGCGCCCGTGAGCAGCGGGGCGAACACCCAGAAGGTCGTCGACGGGCTGGATACGCTTGCGACCGCTCCAGCGATGAGAGGCCCCGATATCGCTCCCGTCTCCCCGAACGAGCGGCGCAGCGCCTGCAGCTGGCCGCGCAGGTGCACCGGCACGATGTCGAACGTATAGGTCGTCATGGAGCCCATCGCCATGCCGCTGGCGAACCCCATGAACACGAGCACGGCTCCCAGCGTCAGCGTGTTGTCCGCGAACGGAACGAAGATGAAAGTGGCGCCCGCGATGAGGGCCGATGGCGCGGCAACCCACTTCCGGCCCAGTTTGTCCGAGACGAACCCGGCGGGCAGGATGATCGCGAACGTTGCGATGGCGTGCACGGTGAACAGCAGCCCGGTCACCGTGGGGCTGTAGGCCAACTGGTTCTCCACATAGAGGGGCAGCATCGTGTGTGTGACCTGCGTGCGCGTGAGCACGCCGAAGGTGGTGATGAACAGGATGAAGTAGGTGAGCCGGAAGTAGGGATGTATCTGCTTGAAGGCCGTGAAGTCGAACATGGAGCGGTTGCTCTTCGGCCTTTCGATACGCACGCTCTTGTGGACCACTGCCAGGACGAATATCACCGCGCTGATCCCCGCGAAGATCAGGAAGAGTCCCCGTACGCCTACAGGCCCGACGAGGAACCCGCCTATCGCCGGGCCGAGCGCCATCCCCGCGCCGCTGATGCCCATCAGCGTGCTCAGCGCCCTGCCTCGCTGCTCCGCACGCACCATCTCCGCCGCCGCGATCTCCCGTCCGAACATCCACATGTTCTGCCCGAAGCCCCACACGATCTGCGTGCCCAGGAGCAGCACGAAATTCTCCGTGGCAGCTGCGCCCAGGAGGCAGATCGCGGAAACGAACGCGCCGATCATCATCGGCGGCTTCGCGCCCCAGCGATCGACTATCGCGCCCGTGGGGATGAAGGCGATGAACTTGCCCACCTGCTGGATGGTGACGACCTGCACGGCGAGCGCTGGGGCAACCGCGTACGTCTCCGCCAGGGTGGGCAGCGCAGGGATGAGCATCCCCTGGCCGATCATCATCAGCAGGGATGGGATGTAGATGTGGAGCGCGCCGCTCCAGAATCTCCGGGACGTGAGCAAGGGAACCACCGACGGACGTGCTGGGGTTCCTCAGGCTACCACGCGCCGCACCCGGATGCGGAGGCTGTAGACTGTCCCTCGAGGGCGAATAGCTCAGCGGTTAGAGCGCCTGTCTTACACACAGGAGGTCGCAGGTTCGATTCCTGCTTCGCCCACCAAGCGTTACTGATTTCATAACTCGTCGGCTGAGGGCGACCTCCGCGACGTCCGCCCCGTCGATGTCGTTGTCCAGCGGGGTCGGGATGGTGTAGTGGATCACAGCCTTCCCGGGCCGGACCGCTATCTCCTTCACGAACGACCGGATGAACGCCTTCGTCTCGGTCAACTCGCTCTCCATCAGGAAGTCGCTCATCTCCCGCGCGTAGGCCGCGATCCGCTCCACGTCCTGCACGTTGGCCCTGCGCAGGGCCAACAGGGCGCGGGCCTCATCCGCGGCCTGCTCCAGCCGCTCCTGGTTATCCAGGTGATGCCGGATGCGCGGCAGTATCTCCTCGGTGGTGAGGTCCGTCTTCTCGACCAGCTCCCAGAGCCGGTCCATGCGCCTGCGGATGTCGGCGAGCCCGGCATCGGCTGCCTCGACGCGCTCCTGCTGCTCCCTGATGACGGAGTCCATCTCCTCGTTGACCATTATCACGAGGTCGCGCATGTTGGACTCGGTGAGGATGTGCTGCCTGATCTGGTCGACGATGAGGCGTTCGAAGCGCTTGGCGTTGAGGCGCGGGGTCGTGCACTCGCCGCTGCCGCGCGAGAGGAGGGAGTGACAGACGTAGTAGGTGTATCGCCCGCCCTTGGCCTCCGCGGCAGAGAGGGCCTTCCCACAGGTCCGGCAGGTGAGGAGGCCGCTGAGGAGGTAGGGGCTTGCGGTGCGCCGGGGGTGGGTGACCTTCGGGGCCTTGGAGCGCAGCATCTTCTCCACCCGCTTGAACTCCCGTTGGGAGACGATGGCGGAGAAGGCGTTCTCGACGCGGACGGGCGGCGTGTTGTCCTTGGCCCCGACGCCCCAGACGAGGGTTCCCGCGTAGGCCTCGTTGCCGAGCATGCGGTGGACGGTGGTCTTCATCCAGCGCTTGCCGTCTGGGGAAGGGACCCCCTCGCCGTTGAGGGTCTTGGTGATGTCGAGGATGCTCGTGCCGCTGAGCGCCATGATGAAGATGCGCCTGACGACGGCATCGGCGGGCGGGTCGAGTTCGAGCACAGGGCGCTTCTTCGCGCCGTCTAGTACGTGGACCTTCCTGTAGCCATAGGGGGCCTGAGGGGCGACCCAGAAGCCGCGCGATGCGGCCTCCCGCATGCCGCGCACAACCTCCTGGGCGAGGTTCTCACTGTAGAACTCGTCCACGGACTCGATGATGGCCTCCATGAGCTTGCCGGTGGGAGTGTCGTCGGCGTGCTCGGTGATGGAAACGACGCGGATGCCCTTCTTGCGGAGCATGGACTTGAAGGCCACCGCGTGCTCGCGCTTGCGAGTGAACCTGGAGAACTTCCAGACGAGAATCACCTGGAAGGGAGCGCTTGCTTTGCTGCCCTCGTCAATCATACGTCGGAACTGCGGCCTGTCAGCGACGCGTCCGCTCTCGGCTTCGTCGACGTACTCGCGAACGATGGCGTAGTTGTTCTTCTGCGCGTAGTCCCGGAGCGCGCGGAGCTGTGCGGCAACGGAGAGGTCGACGTCCTGTCTGTCGCTGGAGACACGGGCGTAGACGGCTGCGGATGTGGGGTTCTGTCGTTCGGCCATGTGAAGCGCTCCTTCTAAGTCTGTGTGTCTTGCGCCCATCGTGGCGCACACGCGGGAGGATATGAGTTGATGGTCTGGTCCATCACCAGCGGGCGTCAAGGGGCAGGTGTCAGAGTCTGAGTCAAACTCTGCCCGTCAAGAGACGCAGCACAGGGCTGACAGGAGGAAGAGGCTGCCTGCCCATAGAGGGCAATGTGTCAGGCGTTATTGATTCAAGTACAGTACGCTGGGCCTTCTCTACGATGTCCACGCCCGTGATGTCGAATCGGCCTTGTAGTCCGCTGATTCAGCGCGAACTTCGCCAGCATCCCCGCGCTTGGGTCTATCCCCACGTACCGCCCGCGGTTGATCTCGCGGTAGCACTAGTCCGCCAGCAGCTCGGTCCCGCACCCGATGTCGAGCACCCGCCCTGACGGCGAGGCGTACGCGACGGTGCACCGCGCGGTGACCGACCTGCTCGCCGACGGCATCGCCGGACGGGTCAACCACGGGACCGTCCACCTGCCGACGAACGGGAGGTGAGAAATGAAGGCGGTCCTGTGACCGGCAAAACGTCATCGTAATGTCATCAAAAACGTCCAAGAAGTCACGATTTCATCATCGCAATATGTGTATAGTGTACCCGGCTGTCCACGGATCTACAGCCTCCACTTGCGTAGACCGCATCACGGCATGGCTTGAAGGTTCATGCCCTCTGGTGGTCTACGTGGCATTCGGAGCATAGACGCAAACCTTCGATCCAGGCGACTGAGACACTGTATGTCGTGGCGCGCGCTCGTACCTCTCACAATCACGCTTCTATTGGCTGCGGCGTGTTCCTCGGCGTCTGCACCAGCACCCAGTCCTGAATGGATTCCTACGGGCACACCGACACCCACACCAGTCACCCCTACTCCAACGTCCATACCCACACCCACGCCTGTTCCCACTGCTACACCGACCCCTACTCCTACGGTCACCCCGACGCCCATACCAACCTCCACACCTACCCTCACGCCGACCCCGGTGTCCTGTTTTGAGAACCGGCAGGAACTCCTTGATTCCCTCAATACCGCAAAAGACGAACTTCGCGGAATGGAAGCTGCGGCAGCCCAACTCCATCTACTGCCGGAGTCGCTCAGAGAATCCGAGATTGAAGGGTTACAGGAGACCAGAACGAGAATCGCGGAGCTGGAGTCGACCATCGCGGAGGGCGACAAGCTCAACGAGCATCCTGCCTGCGCAATCTTCCGCCCCACTCCAACCCCGTCTCCGACTCCTACTCTAACCCCCACACCCACGCCTGTACCCACGCCAACTCCAACCCCGCAAGGTGGGCTCTGGGTTGGCAAGGCCATTGAGTTCTACGTGCCTGATGCTGATAGGACCGTCAAGCATGAGGAGACCGGGGAACGCGTCATCGCTTACTTCTTGGAGAACTACCAAGTCCTGTGGATCGGGATATGGCCAAGCCTCCCAACGAACGGCTCATGCATGATAGTCGCAAGGGCCGCTCAGAACTGGGTGTGCTCCGTTGGAGATTCCGACCTTACCTACGACAAGGTCACGGACTTCATCGACCACGCAGCACCGGCGCCCACGGCCACGCCGACGCCCACGCTAGGATCGTGGGAACCGTTCAGCAGCACGGACCCATTGACACGGGAAAGGCGTCAGGGGATGCGCGTACAGGCAGTGTGGAGCGATACCGATCACGTCTTTGCTTGGCGCATCGGTCTCTACCTCTTCTGCGATGGCTCTACGCCTGGAGGTTACGTCCACTGGGGCCAGCCCATGACCGCGGGGGCAGTCGGTACCTTCAGAGCCAGTTACTCGGTAGATGGCGGTGCTGTCCATGACGTCCGGTGGGGGGCGCTCAATGACGGTGAAGGGACATGGATCAGTGAAACCCGTTCCTTCGCAAACGACATTCGCAGCAGTAGTGAGGTAGTCGTACGCACGTGGGAACGGGACGGCAACTTCGTAACCGCTAGATTTCCTACGACAGGGGCGCGTCGTGCCTTAGGGGAGTTGCCTTGCTTCGGATAACGGCTGCCTGGGTCAGCTTTGCGCCATTGGTAATAGCGGCGTGCAGCCCGGTCCCAACACCAACACCGGAGGCGATGTGTGAATTCGCCGGGCATGTCGTGTCCGAAAGTGGAGGGGCATGTGTGGAACCAACAGCGACTCCCACGGCGACGCCCACTCCGACTCCTACTGCTACGCCAACCC
This sequence comes from Dehalococcoidia bacterium, assembly GCA_965116305.1. GTDB lineage: Bacteria > Chloroflexota > Dehalococcoidia > Lucifugimonadales > Australimonadaceae > Bin16. The sequence goes on from OZ220673.1 coordinate 2,477,168, forward strand.
CGAGACCAACTTCTACTCCCAGGCCTACCAGAACCCCCACTCCCACACCTTCTCCGACACCTACGCCCATCCCTGTTCCCGTAGGAATAGGGCCATCCCCCATCGCCGCCGGCAGCGACCATACCTGTGGACTTCAGAGGGATGGAACTGCCGTCTGCTGGGGCGACGATTCAAGTGGGCAGTCCTCACCACGTGAAGGACGGTTCATAGGCATCAGTTCGAGAACAGCAGGCACGTGCGCTATACGCACTGATGGTAGTCCTGCCTGCTGGGGATGGTTTTACGGCGATGTCCATGAGGACCAACGATTCGCATTCCTAGAACTGGACTCTACCAGTTGCGGGATACGCATCGACGGGTCAGCCTTCTGCTGGGAATACGGTGCCTCTATAGCACCGAGCGGCAGAATCACAGCAATCAGCGCGGCAGACAGACACGGCTGTGCGTTACGGGAAAGTGGGGTCGCAGTTTGCTGGGGGGATGAGGATGCCTTACAGGACCGTCCAGATGTAGATGAGCGATATATCTCTATTGGAACGGGGGATGATTACACCTGCGCCCTCCGCCTTGATGGCAGCCCGGTTTGCTGGGGACTAGACAACAAGTGGAAGAATGCCGCACCGAGAAACGCGCAGTACGAATACCTCTCTGTGGGCCGCTTCTTCGCCTGTGCGCTGCGCCCTAATGGAAGCGCGGCTTGTTGGGACGAAGACGGAATCCTCACACAGAATTATCGCTACGATCCTCGTCCACCACAGAGCGAAAGGTTCACACACATAAGCGTCGGTACGTTTCACGTCTGTGGGGTACGGGTTGATGGCTACCCGGTCTGCTGGGGGGACAACAGTGATGGTGAAGCAGCCCCACCGGAGGGCGTACGGTTGGCTACTCCTGAAGACCTTCGGCGGGTGTCTGGGCAGGTTGACGCCCTCACCTCAGCCAATCTTCTGCCTAGGGGCGTAGCACAAGCGAGCAGAAGCGTGGTGCGCGTGGAGGTGCCTTTGGGAGAATACTCTTCCAGCGCAGGGACAGGTGTGATTATCAGCACCAATGCTCGCGGGACCGCGGAGTTGCTCACCGCCTACCACGTGATCGATGAGAGGCCACTCGGCACTATGACTGTTACCGCAGAGGATGCGTCGGGCGTGAAAGAGTACGATGCCAAAATCGTCGACTACGACTCCACCGAGGACATTGCGCTCCTGTCCATCTGCTGTTCTTCAACATTCCAAGTGGCGAAACTGTCGGAGGAACTGCCGGAACTCGGCGAACCTGTGTTTGCGGTCGGCTATGGAGAGTACAGTAAGACCCCCACCACCTACCGCGGGAGAATCATCGGAATCAGAGGCGAGTCACTGGGAACCGACGCGGCTTTGGTGAAGGGCAACAGCGGCGGCCCACTCATCTCAGGGCGAACCGGGGAGGTTATAGGCATCAATCTGGCCGTCACCGTGGAGCCGGATTCGTACGAGTGGAGGTTTGTCCTGGACGACGCGGAGCGCGAAGTACTACGGGATTTGCTGGGGATATGGCCCAGCGGCACAGGCATCGCTCTGAGTTCCCAGACTATCATTCAATCCTTCGCCCTCTTCCCACCAACGTCACGTCTAACTCCGGCGCCCCAAGCACTCACCGAGATAGAGTACATGGCGGAAGTCACTCCCATAGGGTTGGAGCTTGCGAGGATCCTGGAAGAGGAAATCGACGAGACCTTCATCCTCCAAGACCCCAGTTCGCCTCAACGCCAGAAGGTGACGACCCAACTGCTGGCCGTGGCGGACAGCATCACTGAGGTGCAGGGCGTCCCAGCGGTGTGCCGTGAACACTACGATTACCTGTCGCAGATGGCAGCGAGAATCTACGAGTACAGGGACGATCAGTTGCCAAGTACACTCTTGGCTCTGGTGGATGTGATGAACGCAATGACTGCCCGGGCTCGTGGGTTCAACTGCTGACCGAGAGGGGACCAGATGCACAACGGTGGTCCTGAGATCAGTTGGCTTCCAGCATACGACGGATATCCTCTCCAGAACGTTGGGCGACGTACCGCCTACTATTCCATTAAGGCTGGAGCCTGACTACACCGCGAGTTTGAACCGCAATGAGAAGGTTCTTGATTTCGTCAAGTCTGGTGGCCCATACAAGGTGAGGAGGCGTAGGCCGAGGCGTTCGCCGAGCGCGGAGCGCCGACGCGCAACCCTTATAAATATGCAGGAGGGATACATGCAGAAGGCCGGAACCGTTCTGTTGCCTTACACGGAGAGGAAAGTTGGTTCTCGCAAGAGACTGCATCCGCTGTCGTACCAAGTGAGGCCAGCGTCATGAAGGAGTTGGCTGCATTGTTGGAACAGGTGTTGCTGGCCACGGCCTTCCGTACTGATGGGGGGACGACCTATTCGGTCGATGAGCTGAGAGAGACATACGCCGGGTACAGCAGCCGTGCTCCGAAGACCCCAGAAGTCTTGGCGGCACATCCCGTCGTAGATGATGACCAGTTGGGAACCGTCGTCGATTGTCTTCGTGATCGGTTGAGCGCTTACTTGGACGTTGCCGGTGGTCGAATCGGACACTGCTTTGGCGTTGTAGGGGACTCTCAACCGTATGTCACCTTCACGCCCGACAGCGTGGTTGAGACACAAGCAATGTCCTCCTTGTCAGACTTTGCAAGGGGACTCATTCGTGCCGCCACGGTCCTTGGATCTGACCGCGCGGCGATGCTGCTCAGTCAATGGGCTGACGGTGAACCGCGGCGCTTCAAGATCGTGGTGGTCCTGGCAGGTGTGTGGGTAGATGAAGACATCGATTTGAACGAGGGTCTGCGTGTATATCGTCTACCGGTCTCCTCGGACTTGCTGCCGACTTCCACGCCCAACATGACACAGGAGGCGATGAGCCGAATACTTGGTCACGCCGCGCTGGAGATAGACGCCTCTACGCGTCCTGCGCTTTTCGTTCCGCAGGAAGACAAGGTCCTTCTACACTCCCGCACGGCGCTCGATGAGGTTTCACTCGACTCTTTCTTCCTCGCGTTGTCTCTAGTCTGCAACCAGCAGGTGGGTTTGGCGTGGAGTTGGAACGACTACGGTGAATCAGGAACCTTCACCGAAACTGGACGGAACAGCAGTATGTTGGGGCCCGGAATGGAACTGAGCACGCATGGGAAGACAAGGACATACCATCCGTCGACAGGGGTGGTAGAACTGTCGTCTTTCGACCCCCCGCCTCCAAACTTGTGCGAGAAGAGCTTGCGGAGGGCCTGGGAGCTGCGGACAGAGTTGCAGCGACGCACCGACTCGGATCAAAGGTTCAAGGTCGCCGTCACTCGCTGGGCTAAAGCAGCCACTCCCGGCGTGTTGAGTCCAGACCGCCTCATTGACCTTCGTATCGCACTTGAAGCCCTCTACCTTGATTCAAGTGACAGTGAGCTAGGGTTCCGTTTGTCCATCACCGGCGCTCGCCATCTAGGCGCCGACCTTCGTGAACGTAAGGCAGTACGCAAATCACTGGCTGATTTTTACCGGCTCGCTTCAGGGGTTATCCACGGAGTGCCACTCAAGAGCAAAGCCGATGTTTCCTTGGTCGACAGGGCTATGAAGTTGTGTCGTGACGGCATCCTCAAGATAGTGGAACAACGGAACCAGCCCGACTGGACGGAATTCCTCCTAAGTTGACTTCGCCGCTAGTCTGACTACGCCGCGGACAAACCCACATAGATCTTCACCGAGCCCCGCGTCGGATGCCGATGGGGGAGGAGCCAAGTGGGGAACCGCCCGTTGAATGTGTGGAACACGTTGGTCATCGTCCTGTGCCTGATCGCCCTTGTAGCACTTGGCGTCATGCTTGGGACCCCGCTCTGCACGAACTGAGAGACTAGAACGTGAGGATGCTTCGTCTGATGCGGGTGAGTACCTCCGAACTCAATCCCCAGCTTGGTGGTCAAGGCTCTGCTCCTCGAGGTCTGCAGTGGCCAGTGACACCTCCCGCCGGAGGTAGGCGCGTACGGCGAGCCTCGCGAGGATGCGCAGCCCCTGCTCGAGCAACTCCCGCTGCTCCGGGGAATAGCGGAGTTCTGATGCATCGTTCCCCGACGCCTGGCCGTCACCAGCGTTGGATCGTGCGCCCGGCTCACCGGTGAGTGGAGTTGGATGCTCGCCGTCAGGACTTCTCACAATGGCCTCCAGTGGTCTTCGTAGTGTGCGGGAGACGTGCGCTGAGGCGTCATGGTTCGTGAGGGGGGCTCGCGCACAGGCCCCCCTTACAGGGCGTGCATGTTCCGGGGCTCGCCGTGTTGTTATGTACGTGTACAGAGATTCAAAGCTGGTCGGAAGGTACGGACTGTGTCGTGGGCAAGGCCGTGGCCTATCGGACGGGCGACTCTGCTCGACGTCAGCAAGCACTTGGGGTTTGGGGCGCATTGCACGGCTTCGTGCAAGGGCTACGAGTGGAGAGCGCAAGGCTTGCACAGGGTGTAGGCGGGGTCTGGCGCAAGCATCACCTCTGGAAACGACAAGGCTTGCATGGGGGATGAGATGGAGCACGACAGGGTCGGAGTTGCGGCGGAGCGGAGCGTCGAGGACGTGCATGGCGTCCGCCTGATGGCGCTGCTGCGCGAGCTGGTGCGGGAGCGCGACGTGAGGGGGGCCGCGGAGGAGCTCGGCGTGGACGCGAGGACGCTGGCGACGAGCATGCGCAGGGGCAGGCTGTCGGACCGCATGCGGGTTGCGCTGGAGCAGCGGCTGCTCGGGATGCTGGAGCGGTCGGCGAAGGAGCAGGCCAGACGGATGGAGGCGCTGGAGGAGCGGGTGGGCAGACTGGAGGAGGACCGGGAGGCGAGAGAGGCGTCTGCGGACGCACAGGGAGGCGTGGGAGAGGCGATCGATAGCGCGGTTGCAGCGCTGCGCGAGGAGCACGCCAAGACCGTACGGCGCCTGGCGCGGGTCGAGGCGGCGTTGCAGGTCGGACCCGGGACAGCGGCGCCGGGAGCGGAGGGAGAGCGTCCGCGGAGGACGGCGTACCGGCGGGCGCATCCCAGGGTGGTGACGGCGGAGCCGGAGCCCGGTGAGGAGGACGTGTACGGGGAGGCCGGGCCGCTGGTCGTCGAGTGGCGGCGGGCGCGGGACGCATGGACGTCGGCGCAGGGCGGGCTAGCGCGGGCGGCGGCCGAGGAGCGGATGCGGGAGCTGGAGGTCGCGCTGATCGGGGAGCACGGCCTGACACTGCCGCCGAACATCGATCCCTGGGACGGCCTCGCACTGAAGAACCGGCTGTGGGGACGGCGGATGGAGCTGGACCGGGTGCGGCGGGAGCGGGAGAGGGTGCAGCGCAAGCGGTGGCTTCGCAGGGTGCTCACCCTCGGGCTGTGGTGGGAGTGAGGCCGGGCCGCGCCCGACGGTGTCCGAAGGTGGTGAGCGGACACGGGCAGGGTGCTATAGTGCCGGCCACAGAGGCGGCTGCGGGACGCGGCCGCACGCACCAGGAGGTGGACGGCATGCCCACGTTCAGCACGCTACCGATCGGCGAGGCCCGCGCGCGAAGCGCGACCGGCAAGCGCGCCGCGCTGCTGCAGGAGTACGTCGGCTACATCGAGCGGGTGGCGCCGGGAGAGGCGGGGATGCTGCAGGCGGGAGAGGGGGAGACGACACAGGCGATCCGGCGAAGGCTGAACGCGGCTGCGGAGGCATTAGGCAAGCGCCTGGAGTTCCGGCGGACGGCCAACGCGGTCTACTTCTGGGCCTCGGATGGCCGGCGGCGGGGCAGGCCGAGGAAGAATCCAACTGCGTAGGCTTCTGCACCTCACCCAGAGCAACCGGGGTTCTCTCTGGCAGGTACGAGGGGCTGAACCCGGAGAACGTGCCGGACATGCGTGATCAGGTTTCGGCTTTGAACGAGGCCTCTCGACGGTTGCATTGCCTTGCAGTGGATCGTGAATCGTCCATCCACATCATTGCGAGCGCCGTCAGTCCTCCGTAGGTGACAAGCGCCGTGATCAGTGCAACCCAAACCTCCGTGGACCAATCAATCTCTCGACCAGAAAGGCCTGCGAGAATCGGTGGCCACAGTACCGTAAGGGCATGGTTGCCGAACGAGAACAACAGCACTGCGGCAAGCACCTTGAACCCTCTGGCAATCCTGAGTAGGGGTCGTCTTTGGCTGGTCATCTCAATCTGCTCCAGTGGTGGGTCTATTCCGTCATCGAATCGTTATCGCCCCGATCTTGAGCATACTGCCAACGACCGTCAGGCGGACTCGGGGTGAACTGTCGGGAACACCTGATGGCCTCGCCCATGATTGAGAGAATGATGCCGAGAACCCCGAACCAGAACGCCGCATCATCCGCTGCTGCTCGAGCACCAGTGGCCAAGCCTACCAGCAGACCGGCTATACCGAATTCAAGTCCGTCCCGAAACACGTCAACGTAGCGCTGTCTCAAGTTGCGGGGGTGGTGTGTACATTCCTCCGGGGGTTTGCAGAGTAACAACGAACCCTTTGCTGAGAAGAAGCCCACGGCGGCGAACACGAGCACTCCTTGGAGAATCCAGACGAACCCGTTTTCCCTGACACCGTCCTGTACCTCCAACCCGAGCAGGTAGACTGCGTACGTTATCACCGCCAGGTAGAGCGCCGCCCTGATATAGGGGAAGCACCGTTTTGGATCATGCTGTTGTTGAGGCGTTTGAACCAGTCTTGCTTTGCAGAGACGTGCACTATGAGGAACAGGAGGATTAGCGAGGATACAATCAGGATCCACACTCCCAGCCTCACTCCCAACCACGATTCCGGTCCCAACCAGGTTATGCCGATCATTCCGTCTTTGAATTCCAAGTTAAGCTCCTTTGTGGGTATTGGCCCGAATCCACCGAAGGGGTGAGCGGTCGGAGTCCCTGGAGGATGAAAGAAGTGTCCCTGCGTTTCGGGGATAGTGGCTCCGTACTAGAATCCCCATCCCCCCGCCACAAGGAGCACTAGCCAAAAATGCTACCACTTCACTAGCTCGACCTTCTTCAAGTCTCCGACGACCGCCGCTCCGCCGCCGCCACTGACTCGTCTTGCCCGTCACTCACACCCACTACTCGGAGGCGAGAACCATGTTCTGAACTGCCCCCGGCATTCCTTCATCCCTCACGGAACCCACGTGAACTTGCTCCAATGATTTGGGGGCCTTCCTTGTTATAGGCTCCATGCCGAGGGTGACGCGGGAAGGAGTCTTCCGCGGCCAGCTAGAGAGCTGGGCGTCGCGTTGACAGGGCCCAGCCGAAGGAGGGATGGATGCCTGCGTTCGGTCTCGTAGTCAATTACAGAGGCGAGATACTCCTGATCCAGCGCGCATACAGTGAGGAGAGGGGCAAGTGGAGCCTGCCTGGAGGCCAAAGGGATAAGGGAGAGAGACTGAGTGAAACGGCCCGCAGGGAGACGTATGAGGAGACAGGCATCCGGATGACTATCGACAGCCTGTACGCGAAGGGCAATCGATACGATTGGGAAGTCTGGCGCGGAAGACTCTTTGGTGGACACTTGCGGGTACAGAAGAAGGAATGCTTGGACGCCAAGTGGTTCCAAAGGGATATGCTGCCTCATGATGAGAACCTGGCATTCGGCTTCGACAAGAGAGCCATTGGAAACTGGGCGACCGAGAACCCCGGAAGCCGAAGGGTGCATTACCCGAGGTCCAGGATGTCTAGGTCTGGCTTTGCCCTCGTTGTCAACGACCAGAACGAAGTGCTCTTGATTCAGCGGAAGGGAGGCAGCAGGGCAGGCAAGTGGAGTCTTCCAGGCGGCGTTGCGGCAGGCGGCCGCAGCCGGCGGGACGCCGCCATCAGGGAGACGCAGTCGGCGACGGGCATAGAGTTCGTCCCTGAACGCCTCTACTACGAGAACAGGCACCAGGCGCGGATCTGGTTGGGTAGGCCGCGGCTGCCGCTTCCGCAAGTGACTCGCGCTCGCTGGTTCTCCCATGACAGACTACCTGATGACGACAGCCTCTGTTTCGCCATAGACGTGCGAACAATCGAGAGGTGGGCGGCTGAGAACGGCGGAAGCTCTCGCATCAGCTACAGGGAGCGCGATACTACGAAGGGGTTGTTCTCTGGACGGTTGGATCTGAACTGCTAAGGGTGTCAGCTCTCTGCGTGGTCGCAGCACAGACACTCCGGGACTACTTGCATGGTCGGTTGATGATCTAACGAGTATCTAGCTCACCGCTGACACACAGGTTTGTCCGTTGGTGGTCACTTGCGCGATTGCGCAATCTATGCTATAGAGACAAGCATGGGAACTGGAGACAGACACAACATCCTCCAGGCAGTCCAAAGGCTGTCGGATGTCTTAGGCGTTCCGACGAATACGGTAAGTGTCAGTTACGAGCCGCGCCTTGGGCGGCGGCGTGTCGATGCGTTCGTCGACAGCGGCTCACATCAGTTCGCCATTGAGTGGAAGGCATCTGGGTCACTGGGTCACATCTTTCGTGCGGTCCACCAATTTCTCGCGACGGCCGGCGATCTACCGAGGTCGACGATTCCCCTTCTGGTCGTGCCCTTCATGGGGGAATCCGCAAGGGCTTACTGTGACGAAGTAGGAGTAGCCTGGTTAGACCTCTCCGGCAACGCGAAGATAGTCGCGCCAGGCCTTTACGTACATACGCTTGGGCATGACAACAAGTTCCGTCGTCCTGGGCGCCCGGAAAGTGCATTCGGTCCAAAGGGCTCACGAGTGGCGAGATGGATGATCTTGAATCAGGGCCTTGCCATCCGACAGAGAGCACTGGCAGCCGCCACTGGTCTGGATGAAGGGTATGTCAGTCGAGTGGTTGGTAGATTGATAGAAATGGGGCTCTTGGAGCGACATGACAGCGGAGTTAGAGTGACCGACGCGAATAGGCTGCTGGAGGCGTGGCGTGACGAGTACCGCTTCGACAAACACTCTGTGATCCAAGGACACATTGCTGTTGCCGCGGGCGAAAGCGTCGCCCCAAGGATCGCTCGCGCTTGCACGCAATCGGATATGGGCTACGCCGTGACCGGGCTAGCAGCGGCCTGGTACTGGACCAAGTTCGCGAGGTATAGGCTCGCAACCGTGTACTTCAGGGGCCCACCACGCAGTGAACTGCTTGAGGCCTTGGGGTTTCGCGAGGATCCACGTGGCGCCAATACTTGGCTTGTAGTGCCTCAAGACGAAGGCGTCTTCGATGGCGTCAGCAATCTTGAAGGTGTCTGCTGTGTCCACCCAGTCCAAGTCTACCTTGACCTCAAGTCACATCCAGAGAGGGCCGCAGAGGCCGCCGAAGAGATACGTGATCGACTCATCCTGAGAAGCAATAATGACCAGTAAGCCAGAAACAATGGATGAGTACAGCGGGGACTCCCTGGCTCTCGTACGTTCGACATGCCTGTATGTGGCTACAAAGCTAGGCGATCTGCTTGATGACGTGGTGATAGTCGGCGGCCTCGTTCCCTCACTGCTGGTCGACCAGGAAGAGTTGCCCTGGAACCTTGACGCGCACGCGGGAACCCTGGACCTGGACATGGGCCTCTCTTTGGCTCTTCTCGGGGACGAACGGTATCGTGAGTTGGGCTTGCGGCTGAAGGATGCGGGGTTCGAGCCCGATCACAACAGTGAAGGAAATCCCACCAACCAGCGATGGAGGATTCGCGTCCCGCAATCTACGACTGTCGACTTTCTGATTTCCCCGAGCCTGGATACCGACAGGGGAGGCCACCTCCGGCACATCGAGCCCGGTTTCGCTGCGGTGATTACTCCGGGGCTCCATATTGCCTTCCAGGACAAGAGAAGGATTGAGCTCTCGGGGCTCACCCTGTTGGGTGAGCAAGCCACAAGGCACATCTGGGTCTGCGGCGCTGCTGCACTCACAGTCCTTAAGGCGATTGCCTTTCGGAGTCGAGGAGCAAACAAGGATGCCTATGACCTCAGTTACATCTGGCGTGGTCTAGGAGTTGAAGCTGTCGCCCGCGACATCGAAGCCTTAGGCGCCGATCCTTACGTCGGCCAGGCATTGGCGATCATCAGGGAGGACTTTGCAGCCCACGATGCACCTGGCCCTACGAGGGCAGCGACGTTCGTGACAGGCGAGCCGGATGACGATATCCAAGCGGATGTTGCAGGTCTGGCACAGCGGTTGCTGTCTCGCCTTACCCCTGACTGAACTATGTGCGATGCTGAATCTAACCATGACTCTTGTCGAATAACACGCTACAGGTGAACCCCGTTAGGGTCGCCTACCATTTGGATTCCTCGTAATAGGAGACACCGAGATGCATGATGCGGATAGACTCTTGGCTGACTTGCGGGATCACCTCGCCCGTCACGATAAACGCGTTGCATTCCTGTTCGGAGCGGGGACTTCCTGTGCAGTACGGGTTCCGTCGCCGGATGGTGACGACAAGGACAAGCCACTGATCCCCGATGTCGCTGCACTGACTAAGTTGTGCGAGCGCACAATCAAAGCTGAAGGCACCCCATACGCGGAGGCTTGGGATAGCATATGGTCGGTCTGCCAAGAGACAAACCAGAGTCCTAATGTCGAGGATGTACTTTCCCGCCTACGCATGATGCTTGAGGCAATCGGAGCATCAGACACTTTGGCGGGGCTGTCCAAGGATGAGCTGGCCGGACTCGAGAAGCTCTTGCGACGAGAGATAGCGAGGGTTGCAAATCCACAGATAGGCGGAATTGCCGAGACACTTCCTCACCGGGAGTTTGCACGATGGCTGATCAAGGTCTCACGTCAGCACCCCGTCGAGGTGTTCACCGTCAACTATGACGTTCTCGTTGAGTTGGCGCTGGAGAGGGAACGGGTCCCGGTGTTTGACGGATTCGTCGGCAGCTACCAACCGTTCTTTCACCCAGACAGCCTCCGGCACAGGGGATGGGCACCCGGCGAGAACCAGACTAGGCTTTGGAAGATGCACGGCTCGGTGACATGGCACAAGGAAACAATCGGCGGGAGAGTTCGGGTGGTCAGAGGCAGTCCTGACCAGTCTGGCGAAATGATCCTTCCTTCCTTCCAGAAGTACGATGAGTCCAGACAGCAGCCCTACGCTTCCTTTACCGATCGCCTCAGCCGGTTCCTTGAAATTGACGATGCACTGTTGGTGGTCTGCGGTTTCGGTTTCGGAGATCAGCACATAAACGACCTGATCTTCGAAGCACTGGAGAACCGCCCAAGAACGCATGTCTATGCTCTTCAGTATGTGGATCCTGACCAGGACTCCGACCTAGCTAGGCGAGCTCATCAACTTGAGAACTTGATAGTGGTCGGAGCCGACTCAGGGATTATCGGAGGAAGACACGACAAATGGGGCATTCCTGAGGGTCAAGCTGACGTACTGGGAATGTACGAGTCAATCGTGAGTCAGCAAGAGGCGGAAGCCGACAATTCCGTGAACCTGATGACCCCAGTCAGAATGAGGGTCTGCGACTTTGCACAGTTCTGCCACTTCCTTGATTCCATGACCATGAGTTGAGGATGCCATGCCTTCTATTGACCCCACATACGTAGGCCAGGTGGCATCAGTTGCCAGTGGTATCGTCCGTGTGAGGCTGCGGGACGATCTGCTGTCCACTCTGATCATGATCAAAGGTGAGTCTTACCGAGTGGGCCAGATTGGCGGCTTCTTCCGTATCCCCCTCGGCTACGCGCAGCTATACGCAGTCTGCACACAGATCGGTGCAGATGCGGCACCACCTACTGAAACACCAGCGCCTACGGAAACGGTTCTCGAGGAAGACACCAGTCGGACGCTCTCCGGCTATCGCTGGATGACCGTTGTGCTCTTTGGAGAAGGAGTGGGAGGCGAGTTTGAACGGGGCGTAGGCCAGTACCCGACAGTTGGCGACGAGGTTCACATCGTCACCAACGACGACCTCAAGACGATCTACGGATGGACTGGAGGCTCAACCGGAACGATTACTGTCGGCAGAATTGCGGCGACAGCAGGCATTCCTGCAGACCTCAACGTCGCGGGCTTAGTCAGCCGCCATTGCGCGGTTGTAGGTTCAACCGGGGCTGGTAAATCGAATCTTGTGACTGTATTGCTTGAGGCTGCTTCGGATGGCAAGTTCCCCAACGCCAGGGCTATCGTGATCGACCCTCACGGAGAGTACGCATCAGCACTTGGCGACAAGGCCCGTGTGTTTCGGATTGCGCCCAACGAGAGCATAGGTGAACGACCTCTATGGGTTCCCTTTTGGGCTTTGCCGTTCACCGAACTAAGCAAGCTCACTCTTGGAGACCTCCAACCTGCCCACGAAGCTGCCATAAGGGATGAGGTCCTGAAGATGAAGGCCGCAGCGGCACAGCAACTGAAGGTCCAACCTCCGCCTGAAGCCCTGACCGCTGACTCGCCCATCCCCTTCAGTATCAAGAAACTATGGCACCAATTGGACTGCTTTGAGAAAGTCACTTTCAGTAAGGCCGGCGCAAACCAGAACGAGGAAACGGCGAATAAACCCATAGAAGCCGGTGACGCAAGTCAGTTGAGACCAGCCAAGTACCCACCGGCGAGCCCTTACAATCAAGCGCCATACCAGAACCAGAAGAAGAGAAATATCGAGCGTCAGCTTGATTTGATGGCTAGTAGGCTGAGAGACGGTCGATACGCCTTTCTCTTCGATCCAGAAGGTGGGTTGCAGCCAAGTCTGGAGGGAGCAGTCAACGCCGACCTTGATAGCCTAGTTGGGGAGTGGGTCGGTCACGACAGGCCAGTATCCGTGTTTGACGTGTCTGCTTTGCCGCCAGAGGTATTGCCCACGATAGTCGGCACGATGCTCCGTGTGATTTACGATATGCTTTTCTGGGGGCAAGACCTCCCCATTGGCGGTCGTCAACAACCGTTACTGATTGTCATAGACGAAGCCCACCTCTTTGTCCCTGAGGGTGAAGACACTCCCGCTCATAGGACCCTCTCGACCCTTGCAAAGGAGGGCAGGAAGTATGGTGTCGGGTTGGTGTTGGTGTCTCAACGGCCTTCTGAGCTCGATAGCACGGTTCTCAGCCAATGCGGGTCACTTATAGCCATGCGGCTCACCAATGCGTCCGACCGGGGAAAGGTCGCCGCCACGGTACCCGACGATCTCGGTGGACTTGTCGACCTCCTGCCCTCTTTGAGGACAGGAGAAGGTATCTTCTTGGGAGAGATAATGCCGATTCCAACGCGCGTACGGGTCCGCAAGGCAAACCAGAAGCCAATGGGTGATGACCCAAGGTTGCCCGATGTGTGGCAGACTACTCCTAGACCTGACACACACCTTTATGCGAGAGCCTTGTCAAACTGGCGCGCTCAATCAGCCAACAATGCCGGAGCTAATTCGCTTACTGGCGAGGAGGACCAACGTGATGCCTGAAATGCACTATGTCGATTCTTCCAATGTCGAAGCCATCGGTTATGATCCTGACACCAGAGAACTCCACGTGCGCTTCATAAGGTCTGGCAACTACGTCTACCTCGACGTCGAAGAATGGGTCTTTAGTGAATTCCTGCAGGCCGGATCGAAAGGACAGTACCTCAACCAGAACATCAAAGGAGTCTACAATTACGAAATGAGGTAACCGTGAGCATGGTTTCTGCGTCCCCGGGGCCTGCCCGTCCCTTACGTGTTCGCTGCCATAGTGGTCGGGCTGTTCGTTGAGCACTTCGAGGACTCCGGCTTACAGGACTTGCGACCCGGCACCTGCTAGAACTTCGGTTCGACGATGCTGCAACGTCCAAGCGATTGGACTGCCGCCTCTCTGAATTGGTTCCATGCCCCGACAGCTTTGTGAAGAGGATGGTGATGACCTCAATCCCGGTGAGAAGCAGGCGAAGCCGGTTACACTGTCACCTATCGAACTGCTGACGTATCTGCTCGTCTATTCCCCAGAAACCAACTCGTAGCATGTCGTCAATCACATTGAGGATGCGCTCTCTGAGTAAGGGGTCACTAGTCTGTTCATGGAGTCGAACAAGCAACGGAGCCAGCATATTGGCAGCTCCTGCCTGCCTGGTTTCGACCGAGGCCGCGCTGGTTCCATAGGCACGAACCATCTGCTCGGCCAGAGTGCATACTTCAGCGGGGAGAGGTCGCCGCGCGTCCTTTAGCCGGTAAGCAAGGGTGCCGACATCATCATCAGAGTTCATTGATTCAGCGAATGCACTGATTAAGGAGCCTCGCGAGTTTAGCTCATCCGGCTCCAGTGCTATCCACCACCGGCTAGCTGCTTGCCGGACCTGTGCGCTCTCGTCCAAGAACAGAGTACGCAAGCGCTCCTCACACGCTCCTCCAATCGTCTTATCCGATAGGTTGTGTGCATATATGAAGGCTGCGCCTGATCGACCCTCTTCACCCAACTGGAGCACAATCTCCTCATCTCCACGTGCCTCATCAATCCAGAGAGAGGCAAGTGTGAGCTGTTGGGCAGCAACCCGCACGGCAGCAGGTTCTGAGGAATTCAACATCATCATGAGAGTGGGCCTCATCGCGGTGTAATCGCGGAACATTGCGTAATGCACGAATTGTTCGATGAAGGGGGTCCCTCGGATAGGTTCCGCTCCTGTGATGAGCCTCTCAAAGCAGTTCAGGGCGTCGCTGCGGTGTGTATCAAGGATAGCAAGCAAGCACCTGACGGCTACAGACCGAACCGCGAGTACCCTGTCTACGACCAGACGCTCTACGGTTGGCCTGAGAATCTCCCAACGGCTTCTATCGGCGAACAGCAATCGTGCCAACTCCTCCGCGGCTGCCCCTCGTGCTGAGTTGATGGCTTGGGTGAGAGGTGCCCTTTCCTTATCAGGGTCTCTCCAGTCATCTACTTCGGGATCGGGATCTTCCGCAACTCGGCACAACATCCGCACGATATCCTCTGGTAGGGTCTCTTCAGCAAGCGCCCCGATCGCTCGTGCAATCTCTTCACCCCGAACTGGAACGCCAAGCTCCTCGATGCGACGCAATACCGGAATGACCTGCTCAAGCGTTCCAGGCCGACCAGACCCTTCCTCTCCGCTGGCTAGGCCCCTGAGGATGGCTTCGAAGTAGTGTGTTGAGTGCGTCTCGTCCATCTGGGTTACCAGTGCTGAGAATCGTGAAGTGTCCTTGCGAACCGACTTTTCCATCTCGCGAGACAGTTCAAGCACCCCACCAACATACTTGCCTTCGCGGAAGGTTTCGGTATCGGTTGCGTACTCCTTCATCGCCGAGAGCAACTGGTCGTCAGACATCCGTCCTAGGGTATCGCTGGAGATTGGGGAGCGCACCATCTGTGCCACAACATGCCGTCCCGGTGGTTCGGGAGCACCACGCTCTGGGGCGTTAGGGAATCGTTGTTCAAGTGATCGAATCTCTTGGCGGGCTGCCTCTCCGATTCGGTCTTCAGCAAGAGCCCGGAGGAGTGCAAGCCTAGTTCTTCCTTCGAACTCATTACCTTGTTCCCAGTCTGGCGTGAAACTAAGGATGGCGTCCTCCAATGCCAGAAAGGACTCCTGGGAGCAGTTGGCTGAGGCCACGGATACGGCGGTTCGACTGATCGCCGCAAGTAGGTCTGAGGAACCGAAGGCAGCGGTATAGCCTATGTCGAGCATCTGGTTCGGATGCTCTAGAATGAAGCTCACGATGCGCTCCGAATATGTTTCCGGGTTAGCACTCCATGCACGAAGCACAAGCCCAGACATCCAGTTGCTCCCTGGCAAGGCCTCTTCATTCATGATGGCATCGAGTTCTGTGGGATTACTCTGGGCAAGTGAGGCCATCGCTTCAATTAGTGCCTCACGGAGCTGCGCGTCTGGCGCACCGAGCATTGCTGATGCCACTAGACTCTCTGTGGGCACGCTTCCCTCAAGGCGTACGAATCGGGGGAACAACTCACGAACGAATTCGGTAGGAGCGCCCTCTGCGCACTGCTTGACGACATGTTCGCTGGATTGACTGTGCAACGCTAGCCGCAAACCGTTGCTGAAAGGATCTGTATCGCCGCGTTCAGCGGCCTGGGCAAGTTGCCTGTCGAACCATGCACCTATGACTCTGGCAACAAAGGCTGGGTTTTGGGCACTCACTACGTACCAAATCGACCACCAGTCGCTATTCACAACGATTTCGAACTTCATGTCGTCTAGCGTTCCGTCTGCAATTAGCGCAAGCGTGAGGTCTTCCATCTCAGGACTGGTAAAGCCGTATCCACCCTTGACTAGCCATTGCAGTCGGTGGCGCCAGCTCTCAGAATGACCTTGGAAAGGAGCAACTAGCGCGGCAATCACTGCTGATCGCGCGCTGAACACACCCGGGGCCCCAAGCGACGTTACGGCACGGTCGACCTGCTCTTCGTCAGCATGTAACCACGACTCCCATCGGCCCATCTCGTAGAGCACATCGAACCAAGGCACGGAGTTGTGAACCACCCCCCATCGGTGACCACTTAGCTGCTCCTCGAGTGCCTCGACGATGCGCCATTCGTCCTGAGTAGGATCCGGGAGCGCGTGCAGCCAATCCAAGACGAGCTTCTTGATGTGGAATCGGATTCCCACATGGGCAAGTAAGTCTGCTAGTGTTTGAAGGTAACGTGCCCGATCTTGCTCGCGACCTCTCAGGAATGCGAGGACCTGCCTGACCTGCGACCTACGGAACAGATGTTGCTTGTCCGAAGCAAGCCATCCGACAAGATCACTGTTCGCGCGGAGAAACCCTCTCGCAAACGCATAGTCGAAGAACGCCTCGTGGAAGAACCTGATGTAATCGTCCTGGACATATATGACTGCCTCCGATGCCATCGCCGTTCTTGCTTGACGGTACTCATCCATCACGTAGAGTGGCGCAACGAGAGTTTCCCGTTGGCTCATGGCATCGCAGAGTGCGTCGACGGCCCGGGGCCATACAGAGCCTTGGCCTGCTAGGCTATCAACTCGTGACTCCTTATAGTTCCAGAAGGCATCGAACAGTTCGCCCTTGCTTGCAAAATCGACCCTTCCAGAGTGGCTGGTCTCGAGATATAGGTATAGGTGAAGGGGAATCGAGAGTATTCGGAGTTGCGCTCCGCTGAGCGGTGCAGCCTCAATGCCAGAGGTGGCGATTGCTGCCTGAATGGTGTCGTCGTCCAAGAGGCCAATGGGCATGCGTTCGATCCGACTTGCATCGGACGCTAACGCCCGGAGTTGCGCATCCTGCTCAAGGTCGAATGAGCGGCAGGCGAACAGAATTCGCATGTTGGGGTAACTCTCCACCTCATCGAGTAGTTCATTGAAGGCATCCCAAGCTGACTGTTGTCTGGCGGACACGATGCTGAGAGCGTCGAGCTGGTCTATGCACAAGACAGAGGGTCGGTCGCCGGCGAATTCGCCCAAAGTGATTGCCGGTGACTCTGGTAGCCCTCGCCGCGTGCCAACCATCTGTGCCGAATGGTCGTACTCATTCAAGCGGTCTAGGCGAAGCACAAGGCATGGTACGCCCTGTTCAGTGAGTTGATCGATTACCTGAGCCATCACGCATGTCTTCCCATCGCCGGCTGGTCCTTCGAGCATGACTGACTTGCCTTTGTCTAGGAGGACGGTACATGCAGCAGCGCTCTCCAGACGGTCAATGCGTGCCTGATTGATGAGAAGCCTGTCAACCTCGTTGAGGTACAAGCGATTCAGTCGCTCGATCAGTTGGCCCACTGGTCCATTGCCCGCGAGTCGCAAGGGGAGGACGCCATGGCCCCGGAGATGCGAGAGGAACGAGTCCGCCGTCAACTGTGCCCCGAGTTTCTGAGTGACAAAGTCTGCTACCAATAAACGGACTGCTGTCGGATCGGTAGGGTCCCCATTGCTCATTCGAAACATCGTGCGAACCCGTCGCTCCAGATCTTTGGTGAGTTCGGGCTCGTTCTTCGTTCGTACGCGTAGACGCCTCAGTGCTACGTACGCAGCCGTGTCGTCACCGCAGATGTCGACGATGGGACCGTAGAAGCGGCCAGAGAGTTGGCCACTCTCGCTGATTCGCTGCCGGAACTCCTGAATCGAATCGCTCGCACGAGCGCGCTCAGTCAGTTCCTCCAGCTCAGTCGCGCTGGTGCCAGAACTGAATACTCCCTCTGCCCCAGTCTCGATTTTCCGTGTGAGGTCGCGGAGGATGCTCCTACCTTCCGGACTGATCTCTTGCGCTAAGCGGCTGATCGTCCAGTTGCCATCAGGCTGCTGCCGTTTGATGGAGTGATACTCGCGAGCACCCGAGCGGATGGTTCGGAAGAACTCGACCCCTGCAGCCTCGTCCCCAATCGCTTCGAAGGTGATATCGACGTACTGTTCGTCATCGACGAGGTCTAGGGCTGCGTCGACTGCCCACAGGCTCTCGTAGCGGTTTCCAAACTTGTCGGCTTCGCCGCCTAGTCTAGGCATCGTCCTCTAGTCCCCGTGTCGAAATGGGCTGGTTGCTCCAGTTTATACTGGCCCTTGCGTGGTAACCCCAAGAGGCGTCCTAGAGCCAGAACCAGCAACCCTGAGGGGACCTGCACGTCTGCCTGTGGTGCATCGGCGGTGAGCGCGTACTACAGGATGACCTCTAGCTTAAAAGTTCGCAGTACAGTACCGCTTGGCCCACCACTGCGCCACCGAACGCCCCCGGCTAGAATGTGCGGTCAGAGGAGTTCGTCATGCCCATCGCTCGCGGGACCTTCGAGGTCAACATGGAGCCCGAGCCGCCGTTCCTGGAGCAGGACGGGGTGACGCTGAACCGCAACGCCGTGCGCAAGGAGTTCTCCGGCGACATGGCCGGCACGTCGGAGGCGCAGATGCTCGCGGCCTTCACCGGCACGCCCGGCTCCGCCGGTTACGTGGCCATCGAGCACTTCACGGGATCGGTGGACGGAAAGTCGGGCTCGTTCGTGCTCCAGCACAACGGGGTGATGAACAAGGGCGACGCGCAGCTTACGGTCACCATCGTGCCCGACTCCGGCACCGGAGGTTTGGCTCGCATCTCAGGGACGATGGAGATCGACAACGACGATGGGCAGCACTCGTACGTCCTCGATTACGAGCAGGCATAAGGGCAGAGGAGAGGCAAGGCGATGGTCAGGGCAACAGGACGTTCAACCGCATCACGGAAGATCGACGAGAAGATCGCGGAACTCGGCGATTGGCGCGGCGAACGACTGAGCGAGGTCCGCAGGCTCATCCTCGAGGCCGACCCCGAGGCGGTCGAGGAGTGGAAGTGGCAGAACTCAGCCGTGTGGTCGCACGACGGGGTGGTCGCCGCCGCCAAGGCGACCAAGGCCAAGGTGCGGGTCACGTTCGCGCACGGCGCGAGCCTCCCCGACCCCGGCAAGCTGTTCAATGCGAGCCTAGACGCGGACACGATGCGGACGATAGAGACCCTCGAGGGCGATGCGATAGACGCCGCCGCTCTGCAGGCGCTCGTGCGCGAGGCTGTGGCCTTCAACGCCAAGCAGGACGGCGCGGCGCCGGTGCTCCTCTCGGGCGGCAACCCGCAGATCCCAAAGGGCGACGGCGACGCCCCTGTGCAGGCGTACATCGCAGCGATGCCGGGCTGGAAGAGCGAAGTCGGGCGATGCCTCGACGCGCTCATCGAACGCACCGTTCCCGGCGTGCACAAGGCCGTGCGGTGGAACTCGCCCTTCTATGGGGTCGAGGGCATGGGCTTCTTCCTGAACCTCCACGTCTTCACCCGGTTCGTGCGCGTGACGTTCTTCCGGGGTGTTGCGCTCGAACCCCCACCGCCCGGCAAGATGAAGGACCCGGACGCGCGCCATGTCGACATCCAAGAGGGCGAGCTCGACGAGGCGCAGATGGCGGCGTGGGTGCGGCAGGCGGCCGCCATCCCCGGTTGGGACCTGAACTGACATCCCGGAGCGGAAGCGAACATGAGCACACCCCATTCACCCATCGGTTTCCTCGAAGCGGTCTGTTACGACGTTGCGGACATCGACCGCGCGGCGGCGTTCTGGTCGGGGCTGCTGGGTTGCACGTTCGGCAGGTCCACCCAGTCCGGTTTCCGCCGGGCGCAGCTTCCGAGCGGTCTCTATTTCCTGCTGCAGCAGAGCGACGAGCCGAAGACGGGCAAGAACCGCGCGCACGTCGACTTCGAGACGGACGAGATGGAGGCCGCGGTGGCGCTCGTCGTGGAGCTTGGCGGCAAGGCGCTGCACCCGGTCGACAACGGCCTCGCGGGTTTCTGGGTGTGCGCGGACCCGGACGGGAACGAGTTCTGCATCGGCCCGCCGGAGTCGCGTCCGCCGAGGGAGAGCTAGGCAACCCTCACCACGCGCTGAAGCGTGTTGCCCTCTCCCAGAGGGCGAGGGGAGCAAGCAAGAAGGCCATGTCGCTGAGAGTGCTTACGTGGAATGTCGAGTGGGCCGCACCCGGCTCATCGAGAAGCACTGAAATCCTCAGTCGCATCAATCGCCACAGCCCGGAGATTGTCTGTCTCACGGAAACCGACGACAAACTGCTATCTCAAGACGGTCACCTCATATCCTCTCAGGCCGACTACGGATATCCGGTCAAGGCAGGCCGCCGGAAGGTGGTGCTCTGGTCCAGGGAGCCATGGGAGGGAGTCGACGACTTCGGCATCGAGTCGATGCCTCCAGGACGGTTCGTCTCCGGGGTTACGCAAACATCCGTGGGCAAAGTCAGGGTCGTCGGAGTCTGCATCCCGTGGTTCGGTTCGCGGATCGAGCCCAGGCGTGGGCGGGAACGCAAGCTGAGGTGGGAAGACCATGCACAATACCTAGCCGGTCTCGCGGAAGTCCTGAGACGGGGTCCTTCGGAGCGGTTCATCGTCACGGGGGACTTCAATCAGGTCGTTGGGCCGGGCAGCCGCGCACCCCTAGACCTCCGGTCGGCCCTCCACCAGGCCCTCCGAGGCATGACGATCGCTACGTCCGACCTGGCCTTCCAGGGACGCCGCAGTATCGACCACATCGCGCTGAGCGCGGACCTCACTGCCGAGTCCGTGTGTGCCATCAGCAACATCCACGATGAGAGGCGGTTGTCAGACCATTTCGGCGTCGTTGCCGGTGTGGCGCTCCGCTCGCAATGACAGTCCCCACACCACCGCCTCCACGCAGGGCCCTCACCCACGCGCTGAAGCGCGTTGCCCTCTCCCAGAGGGCGAGGGGGGATTGGGTTCCAGCTTTCGCTGGAATGACGGGGGCTTGCGCCCCGCGTCCGGTTCACCCTCACCCTGACCCTCTCCCCTCAAAGGAGAGGGGATTCAACCGTTGATCTGGCGGGCGAGGAATGAGCGCATGAGGTCAATGGCGCGGTCGGACTCGGGGCCGGGGTCCCGCGCGAACCCGTGCGGCATGCCGGGGAAAGCTTCGTACTCGGCGTGGCCGCCCGCACGGTTCCAGGACTCGGCGAACCGCTGGGGGATCTCGTGCGGGATGTTGCCGTCGGCCGTCCCCTGCACGACGAGCAGCGGCGGCAGGACGACATTCTCGCCACGGTCGAGAATCTCCTGCGGGTTGGCCTCGTGGACGGCGTCCCACGGCTGGAAGTAGTTCTCGGTCGAGCGCACGAGCCGTTCGACCGGCGCGCTCTTCGCCCACTCGTACCGCGCGAGCGGATCGACGATCGTCCAGAGCGCGATGAGGAAGCCGAGGCTGGCGTCGTCACCGATACCGTCGGCGGAGATTGCCGCGTAGCGCGGGTCGTTGGGACGCATCGCGGTGAGGAGGATGGTGTGTCCGCCGCTCGAATCGCCCGCGCCGCCGACGCATGCGGGGTCGCCGTTGAAGTCGCCCGCGTGGGCCTTCAGCCAGCGCACCGCGAAGTTGGTCTGGGCGACCTGCAC
Organism: Dehalococcoidia bacterium; assembly: GCA_965116305.1. Lineage (GTDB taxonomy): Bacteria > Chloroflexota > Dehalococcoidia > Lucifugimonadales > Australimonadaceae > Bin16. The sequence goes on from OZ220673.1 coordinate 2,498,933, forward strand.
CGGGTACGGGTGCGCGGGCGCGAGGCCGAAGTCGTGCGCCGCGACGACCATGCCGCACTCGGCGATCTGCGTGTCGATGGGGGCGGCTCCGAGGCGGTCGCCGACGTTCCACGCGCCGCCGTGCGCCCGGAGGAGCATGGGGAACGGCCCTTCGCCCACCGGGCGGTAGACGGTCATCAGCAGCGACTCGCCGTCGACGCGGAGGTACTCGACGTCCTGCGAGACGACGTCGTACCGGGCGGCGGGGTCGTATCGGAGCGTTCGCTGGGCCATGGGGGGAGGATACACGAGCGCCGTTCGACAGGCTCGCCATGAGCGGGAACGGTAACTGTTCAGACTTCGTGGGACGAACGCCCCCGCATTGTCATTCCGAGTGGAGCCGTCGGCGGCAGCCGATGGTAGAGTCGAGGAATCTCTCAGGAGGCGCTCTGCCCCATACAACGTTCCCCGAGAGATGTTTCGACTGCGCTTCAGGCTGCGCCTTCAGCTCCGCTCAACATGACAGGGCAAAGCGCCTCCCGATCAACAAAGGTCATCCCAACTCTAAACAGTTACCGGGAACGCCCCCACGCACCACCTACCCTCACCCCCCAATTTCCGCGTGCCCTGACGGACACCCTGGATTCCAGCTTTCGCTGGAGTGACGAACGCGTCAGCCGCCGACGGCGATGACCCACATGTCCACGCCGCGGCCAGGGTTGCCGCGCGTGAGGACGTCGAAGGCGGTGTCGTTGATGTAGATGAGGCGGTCGTGCAGGGTGACGCGGACCTGCAGGCCGTAGGTCGCGAGAGGGTCGATGTCGCCAGGCTCATAGGGAACGGCGAAGTCGACGGGGAAGCGTCCGGGGTCGTCGATGGTCTGGGAGGCGATGAGGGGCGCGGGGGCGTCCTGAAGGGAGACGTCGCGCAGTTGCACCTCCATCACTGCGCCGTCGGGGATGGCCTGGTCGCCGTCGAAGGTGATCGTGCCGGTGACGGCGTTGCGGTCGCCGCAGGCGGTCGCAGCGAGCGCGAGAGCGGCGATTAGAATGATGGCGGAGACGACGCGCATGAGTGTGCTCCCCGGTGACTATGCCTCTACCTGATATTACGCATGATCGGCCCGGCGGGTTCCGTTCAGAGCGGAACTCTCACCCGCCGCGCAAGCGCGTCGACCTCTCCCCAAGGGAGAGGTGGGAAGGCAGCCGAGAGATTCCTCGACTCCGCTCCGCTCCGCTCGGAATGACAGACACCGGGATGCGAGTCAAGCGCCCCACACCCCGCCGCGTGCGTTGGCTGCGCATGCGTGCGGCTGCGCCGCGCGTCTGGATTCCCGCCTTCGCGGGAATGACGAGGCGTAGAGCGAGCGCCTTGCTCGCGGCAGTGGCGGTTGTGGCATTGCTGGCAGGGTGCGGCGGGGAGCCGGAGCCGCCCGCGCCGGTGTACAGCGGCATCCTGGCGGCGGCGGAGTTCGTGCCGGGGCCGAACCGCTTCCCGTTCGGGCTCGTGGACAAGAACGGCGCGTTCCTGGAGGGCGCCGAGGTATCGGTACGGTTCTTCGCACTGGAGGGCGAGACGTCGCGGTTCCACGCGGAGGCGCAGGCGATGTGGCGCGAGGTAGAGGGGGTGACGCCGCACGTGCACGACGACGGCGAACTGCACCTGCACCTTGACTACGCGGGGGTGTACGTGGTCGACGAGGTGACGTTCCCGTCAGCGGGCATCTGGGGCGCGGAGTTCGTAGTGGAGGGCGGCACGCTCACCGAGGGAACGGCGTTCGAGGTGCAGGCGGAAGCGGGCGCACCGCTGGTCGGCGAGGCGGCGCCGCGCACGGAGAACCTGACTATCCACGACGCGCCGTTCGCGGAGGTCTCGACGCGCCCGGTGGAGAGCGACGCGCTGCACAACGTGTCGGTCGCGGAGGCGATCGACACGGGTGAGCCGTTCGTGGTGTTCTTCGCGTCGCCGCGGTTCTGCGTGAGCGCGCTGTGCGGACCGGTGACGGACACCCTGGAGCGCGTGCAGCAGGAGTTGGACGGAGCGGTGGAGGTCATCCACATCGAGCCGTGGGACCTCGACGCGGCCCGGAACGAGGGTCGGCTGACGCCGTCGGCAGAGATGGCGGAGTGGGGGCTGCCGTCGGAGCCGTGGACGTTCGTGGTGGACGGCGAGGGTCGCATCGCGGCGCGCTACGAAGGGCTCGTCACGGCGGAGGAGGTGCTGGGGGCGGTGCGGGCGCTCTACCCAACCGGTTCACCCCCTTCCTAACCTTCCCTCATCAAGGGGGAAGGGATCAGACGCCTCCCCACTGCCACTTCCGCCGGTTCACCCTCACCCTAACCCTCTCCCCTCAAGGGAGAGGGAATCAGACAACGACGCCGACGGCGGCGCCGATACCGTAGGCGGCGGCGACGGCGATCCCCGCGAGGACGACCATCTCCGTTCCCTTGCGGAGCATGTTACCCTGGCTAAGCGTGGCGCGCCACGCGCCGACGGCAAAGAGCGCAATGCCGCTCATGATGAATGTCGAGGCGAGCGCGGCGGCGCCCTCGGCGAAGAAGAACGGGAGCACCGGCACGATGGCGGCGAAGGCGAACGCGACGCCCATCACGATGGCGGCGAGGTGCGGCTTCGGAGGCTTGCTGGGCAGGCCAAGCTCCTCGGTCATCATCAGCTTCACCCACTGGTCGTGGTCGCGGGAGACGGCGTCGACGACCTCATCGAGGAGCGGACCGGTGATGCCCTTGAGGCGGAAGATGCGGCGCGTCTCGGCAAGCTCGTGCTCGCGCATGTGCTCGATCTCCCAGAACTCGCGGGCCTCCTCGGACTCGTGAAGCTCGCGCTGGCTCTTCGTGGAGACGTACGCGCCGAGCGCCATCGAGATGGTGCCCGCGACCATCCCCGCAACGCCGCCGAGGATGATGATGCCGGGGTCCGACGTGCCGCCCGCGACCGCGGCGACGAGCGCCGTGTTCGAGACGAGGCCGTCGTTCGCGCCGAAGACGACCTCACGGACAGAAGCGCCTTCGCTCCGGTGGTGCTGCTCTCCGTGGGCGTGCTGACCCAGGTTGAGGTTGATAGCGCGGCGGATGCCCGTGAGGGCGGTCTGGATAAGCGTGGTCATGTCAGAAACAGCCTATCACCGGCGGGCGTCAGAAGTAGAGGCCGCCCTGGGGGAGCAGCAGCAGGTCCTCGATGACCTGCTTGTCCGAGAGGGTCATGGCGCTCACGATGGCGTCGGCGACCTCCTCCGCGGTCAGCATCTCCTCCGGAGGCAGCGGAGGGCTCGCGCCCTCCCAAATCGGCGTGACCACGGGCCCGATGAAGGCGTTGACTACGCGCACGCCCTGCCGCCGCACCTCGGTCGTGAGCGCACGGGCGAAGCCGGTGACGGCGTGCTTGGTCGCGCCGTATCCGGTCATGCCGGCGTAGCCCCGGTGCGCGGCTACGGAGGAGATGATGACGACGCAGCCGAAGCCGCGCTCCAGCATGCCGGGCAGCAGCGCGCGGGTGGGGAAGAGCGTGCCGTTGACGTTCGTCTCCCAGAGGTCGCGCCACGTCTCGTCGTCCAGCTCGGTGAGCGGCGCAACCTTGAAGACGCCCGCGGAGTTCACGAGGATGTCGACTCGTCCCAGCTCCTGCTCGGCACGCGCAGCCATCGCCCGCACCGCTGCGCTGTCGCGGACATCGCAGGGGAGAGCGAGCCACGAGCCGTCGGGCCAGCCGGACGCGGCCTCGCGCAGCCGCTCCTCGCTGCGTCCGACGAGCGCGACCCGCACTCCGGCGTCAACGAGGCGCTTGGCGACGGCCTTGCCGATGCCGCTCGACGCGCCGGTGACGACGGCGGTCTTTCCCGTGAGGTCCATCATGGGGCTGGCTCCCGGTTCATCCTCACCCGCCGCTGCGCGGCGACCTCTCCCCTCAATGGAGAGGTGGTCTGAGAGATTCCTCGGCTCCGCTGCGCTTCGCTCGGAATGACAAGGGAGCGAGGCGTTCCGGCGGCAGGGTATTCGAAGCGGTTGTTGCGGGTCTCGTCGAGGGTGACGCGTTCGAGGCGTCCGGCGAGGGGGCCGCTGAGGCGCTCCCAGACCATACGCGCGATGTTCTCGCCGGTGGGCACGAGGCGAAAGTAGTCCTCGACGTCCAGGTTCAGGTAACGGTGGTCGTAGAGGTCGAGGACGTTGCGTCTGACTGCGTCGTCGAGTTCGGTGAGCGGCATGACGAAGCCGGTGTCGGGGTCGACGGGGCCGGTGACGGTCACGGTGAGGCCGTAGTTGTGGCCGTGGCCGTTGGGGTTGGCGCACTTGCCGAAGATCGCCTCGTTCTGCTCGGGCGAGAGCGCGTCGGCGTAGAGGCGGTGGGAGGCGGCGAAGGTGTAGCGCCGCGAGAGGTGGAGGATGGGCGCGCTCATGCGAACGCTCCGAAGTAGTCGACGTAAAGGTCGTCGGCCTCGTAGAGGCGCACGCGCGACAGAGTCGCGCCTGCGAGGGCGTCGGCGATGCGGTCCCAGAGCACGGCGGCGAGGTTCTCGGTCGTCGGCTGGCGGTCGGCGAACCACGGGGTGTCGAGGTTGAGGTGCTTGTGGTCGAAGTCCACGAGGACGCCCTCGACGGCGGACTTGAGGTCGACGAGGTTGATGACCATGCCGGTTTCCGGGTCGGGTTCGCCGGAGACGGCGACCTCCAGCGTGTAGTTATGGCCGTGGCCGTTGGGCAGGGCGCAGAGGCCAAAGACGCGCCGGTTCTCCTCCTCGCTCCAGTCGTCGCGGTAGTAGCGGTGGCTGGCGGAGAAGTCGAACCGGCGTGAGATGGTTACGGGGCCCATGCGGGTGTTCGCTTACTTGACGTCGCCCACGAGGACCTCGCCGCCCTCGACCTTGCACTCGTAGATAGCGATGGCGTGGCCATCGCCGCGGGCGGACTTGCCGTCGGCAACGTTGAACTGCCATGCGTGCCAGGGGCACTCGATGACGCCGTTCTCGATCTTGCCCTCGCTGAGCGGGCCGCCGCTGTGGGGGCAAACGTAGTTGGTGATGTGGAACTCGCCGTTCTCGTTCCAGACGGCCATTGGCTTGAGACGCCACTTGCCCGCGGCGGGCCGGAAGTGACGAGCCTCGCCGGGTCTGACGTCGTCCACGTTGCAGAGGGCTACGAATTCAGGCTGTTCGGTCATGGATACCTCCCCTGAGCGCCAGTTTGCGGAGCGAGTGTAGCACGGGATGGGCACCCACGAGGGACACCCCTACACCGGACACCCCATACCACCCTACCGAGGGCCCTCACCCACCGCGCTGGCGCGCGTCGACCTCTCCCTCAGGAGAGGTGGGATACGAGATTCCTGCCTCTGCAGGAATGACGGGCCACCAGCGCTCTTCTACAGCACAGGATGGATGGATGCCGCAACCCGGCGGGCCCTGGCGCGGGCGTCGTCGACGGTGTCGCCGAGGGCGAGGGCGACACCCATGCGGCGGTGGTCGGCGACCTCCGGTTTGCCGAAGAGGCGCAGCGCCGTGTCCGGCTCGGCAAGCGCATCGCCCAGCCCCTCGTAGGTGATGGACGAGGACGTGCCGTCGACGAGCAGCGCGCAGGAGGCGGCGGGGCCGAACTGTCGTATGGCGGGGACGGGCAGGCCGAGGATGGCGCGGACGTGCAGGGCGAACTCGGAGAGGTCCTGCGAGACGAGCGTCACCATGCCGGTGTCGTGGGGTCGCGGCGAGACCTCGCTGAACCAGACGTCGTCGCCCTTGATGAAGAGTTCGACGCCGAAGATGCCAGTACCACCGAGCGCGCCCGTGACGGCCTCGGCGATGCGGTGCGACTCTTCCAAGGCGCGGGGCGTCATCGGCTGGGGCTGCCACGACTCGCGGTAGTCGCCGTCCACCTGCAGGTGGCCGACCGGCTCGCAGAACGACGTTCCGCCCGCGTGGCGCACGGTGAGGAGCGTGATCTCGTAGTCGAACGGGACGAAGCCTTCGACGATGACGCGGGCGCTGTCGCCTCGGGCGTTCTCGATGGCGAAGCGCCATGCCGTGGCGATGTCGTCAGGAGCGCGCAGCACGCTCTGTCCGTGGCCGGAGGAGCTCATGGCGGGCTTCACGATGGCAGGCAGGCCGATGGCATCGACGGCGGCGCGCACCTCAGCCTCGCTATCCGCGAAGCGGTAGGGCGAGGTGCGAAGCCCGAGCTCCTCGGCGGCAAGGCGGCGGATGCCCTCCCGGTCCATGGTGAGGCGCGCGGCCCGGGCGGTGGGGATGACGCGCCATCCCTCGCTCTCCAGCTCGACGAGCGTCGGGGTTGCGATGGCCTCGACCTCGGGCACGATGAGGTGGGGGCGTTCGCTCTCGACGACGCGGCGGAGGGCGGCGCCGTCCAGCATCGAGAAGACGTGGGCGCGGTGCGCGATCTGCATGGCGGGGGCGTTGGGGTAGCGGTCGGCGGCGATGACCTCGACGCCGAGTCGCTGCGCCTCGATGGCGACCTCCTTGCCCAACTCGCCGGAGCCGAGCAACAGGAGACGCGTCGCCGTCGGGGAGAGCGGTGTGCCGATGGACGCCATGCGCGGGTCAGGACTCGTAGCGGATCTTGTCGAGGCGGTCGAAGTTGTGGATGGCGTCGATCCAGCGGATGGTGCCGGAGCGGGAGCGCATGACGAGCGACTGCGTAGACGCGCGGCCTGAGGAGAAGCGGACGCCGCGCAGGAGTTCGCCGGTGCTCGCTCCGGTGGCGGCGAAGAAGACGTCCTCTCCACCGACGAGCTCCATGGTGTCGTAGACGTGATCGACGTCCGTGCCGCGCTCGATGGCGGCCTGCCGCTCCTCGTCATTGCGCGGCCAGGGCTTGCACTGGATCTCGCCGCCGGTACAACGCACGGCAGCGGCGGCGAGGACGCCCTCCGGCGAGCCGCCGATGCCCATAGCGGCCTGGATGGGGCCATCCGGCAGAGCGGCCTGGATGACGGTGGCGATGTCCCCGTCCGGCACGAGCTTCACGCGCGCTCCCACGGAGCGTATCCGCCTGAGCAGTTCCTCGTGACGGGGACGGTCCAGCACGCCGACGGTGATCTCACCCATCGCGCGTCCGAGCGCCTTGCCGATGTTCGCGAGGTTGGTCTCGACCGGGGCCTCGACGTCTATCACGCCCGCAGCGCCGGGGCCGACGGCGATCTTGTCCATGTAGAAGATGTCGGCGGGAACGTGCATGGTGCCGCGCGGGGAGAGGGCAATGGTGGCGATGGCGCCGGGCATACCCTTGGAGAGGAGCGTGGTGCCATCTATCGGGTCGACGGCAATGTCCACGCGGGGTTCGGAGCCGTCGCCGATCTGCTCACCGATGTAGAGCATGGGCGCTTCGTCCTTCTCGCCCTCGCCGATGACGACGATACCGTCCATGCTGATGCCGTCCAGGGTGTGGCGCATAGCGTCGACGGCGGCCTGGTCGACCATCTCCTTGTCGCCGAAGCCCATGTGGCGTGCGGCGGACATGGCGGCAGCCTCGGTGACGCGGACGAGCTCCATGGCGAGGTTACGCTCGATGGGTTGGCGTGGTCGTTGTGTCATTGCGGGTCAGTCCTCCGGTTGATGGGGCGCGGTGAGATTCTAGCAGCGGGACGGTGGGGATGCCGTATACTCCGCGCGGGCGCCCCCGGAACCGAACCCTTCGCAACAGGAGGACGGGAGCATGTGCACGACCATCAAACACACGTTCCACCTGATGAAGATGAGTTGGGACGTGCTGATGCTGGACAAGGAGCTGTTGCTCTTCCCGGTGTTCTCGGCGATATCCATCCTCGTCCTGGTCGTCGTGTTCGGCGGGCTGGGACTGCTGGGGGAAGTCACTGGCGGAGACGGCACGACCACCGCTGAGAGTTCGCTCCAGGCGGGAATGGTGCTCTTCGTGGTGCTGGCGTACATCATCACCACGTTCTTCAACGCGTCGCTCGTATCGGCGGCGCTGGAGCGGCTGCGCGGGGGAGACCCCGACGTGGGCTCCGGCCTGCGCCACGCGCTGAAGCACGCGCATCACCTCGTGCTGTGGGCGCTCATCACGGCCACGGTGACCATCGTCCTGACAGCGCTCCGGGCGGCATCCCGGCGGATCCCGCTCGCCGGCCTGCTGCTCCGCATGGTGGGCGGCGTGTGGGAGTTCCTGACATTCTTCGTCGTGCCGGTGATCGTCGCAGAGGAACAGGGGCCGATCAGCGGCATCAAGCGCTCGGCGAGCATCGTGCGCCAGACGTGGGGACGGCAGATCACGGCGAGCTTCAGTTTCATCATCTTCTACTTCGTGGCGGCGGTCATCGCGATCGTTCCCGCGGTGCTGGTGGGGCTGGTCAACATCGGAGCGGGCATCCTGCTGGGCGTCGTGCTGATGGCGACCGCGCTGACCGTCGTGCAGACGCTGGAAGGCATCTTCAAGGCGGCGCTGTACGACTACGCGGTGGGACAGCAGCCGCAGGGGTTCGACCTGCCGACGCTGCAGATGGCGTACCGCCCGGCGTAGCGGCCTCAGCGCGGTGCGCATCGCCCAGATCACGAGCGTGTACATCCCCGTGCCGCCGCCAACGCACGGCGGCACGGAGATGATGGTCTCCCACCTCACGGAGGAGCTCGTGCGTCGCGGACACGACGTGCGGCTCCACGCCTCCGGCGACTCCTCGACGGCGGCCTCGCTTCGGGCCGTAACGGAGCGCGCGACGCTCGATCTGCCGGACGTGACGTTGTATATCGAGAAGGAGCTGGAGACGCGCAACGCGTTCGCGTTGTACCGGAGCGCGGGTGAGGTGGACGTCGTCCACGCGCACTGGCCGGTGCTCGCGCAGTACTTCGCGCCGTTCACGAGCACGCCGACGCTGCTGACGTACCACTACATCGAGCGTCACCTGCACGAGTACTACCGCCGCGAGATACCGAGTCTGCGACCGGTGTGCGTGAGCCACAGGCAGGCCGAGCTCTTGGGCGAGCCGGACATGCCGGTCGTCTACAACGGCCTGGATATCAAACGCATCCCGTTCGGGGCACAAGCGGATGATTACCTCGTGCTCGTGGCGCGCATGACGCCGACGAAGGGCGTCGCCGAGGCGATACGCATCGCGCGAGCGGCAGGGGAGCGGCTGGTGCTCATCGGGCCGGTGTCGCGCTACCTGCCGTGGAGCAAGGCGTTCTACGAGGAGGAGGTGCTGCCACACGTGGACGGCGACCGCGTGACGCACATCGAGGAAGCACCGAACGCGGAGGTGCTGGACATCGTGTCGCGGGCGAAGGCATTCCTCTTCCCGTTGCAGTGGGACGAGCCGTTCGGGCTCGCTGCGGCGGAGGCGATGGCGTGCGGCACGCCGGTGGTGACTTACGCGCGCGGGTCGATGCCGGAACTGGTAGCGGACGGCGCATCGGGGTGCATCGTGGCGTCTGAGGATGAGGCGGTTGCGGCCATCGCGCGGGCGGCGGCGCTCGACCGGCGTGCGGTGCGGTCGCACGTCGAGGGCCGGTTCACGGTGCAGCGGATGGTGGACGGCTACGAGGCGCTGTACCGGGAGTGCGTGGGGTGAAGGGGAGCCGAGGCGTTCCCGAGAGGATTCTGCGCGCTAAAGCGCGGGGCTCCGCTGCGCTTCGCTCGGAATGACAAGAACCACCACCCAGCCCCGCCGCGTGGCCTGACGACCACCTGGATTCCAGCCTTCGCTGGAATAACGGGGGCTGCGCCCCGCGTCTGGTTCACCCTCATCCGCCGCTGCACGGCGCCCTCTCTCCAGTGGGCGAGGTGGGGCGAGGTTCCTGCATCCGCAGGAACGACGAGAGGGGTGCCCTCGCGGGCGCCCCTGCGTCAGACATCACGGTGCGCGTCAGGTGACGCGGGCGGGTTCCTCTACTCCATGTCCGGGGAGTAGGCGCCCTGGCGGGCGGCGCTGGTGAGTTTGCAACGGTGGAGGTACGCCTTCTGGGCGGCGGGGACGTTGGCGGGGTCGCCGAGCCAGGTGTTAAGCGGGAGGGCCTGCAGGCCGCGCCCGAACGAGTAGCTCAGCTCCCACGGCGCGTTGACCTTCGCGCCACGGACAGCGATCTCGTGCATGTTCAGCGTGGCCTCGTCATCCGGCTGGCCGCCGGAGAGGAAGACGATGCCGGGGACTGCGGCGGGGACGCTTCGCATGAAGGCGTCGACTGTCCTGACGGCGACCTCGGTGGCCGGGGCGCGATCGGACGCGGTCGAGCCGGAGGTGACCATGTTGGGCTTGAGGAGCGTCCCTTCGAGCGCGACGTCGTAGAGGGCGAGTGCGCTGTAGACCTCGCGGAGCGTCCACTCGGTTATCTCCTGGTCCGCCTCGATGGTGTGGTCGCCGTCGATGAGCACCTCGGGTTCGACGATGGGGACGAGCCCGGCCTCCTGGCTGAGGGAGGCGTAGCGGGCGAGGCCGTGCGCGTTGGCGTCGATGCACTTCGCGCTGGGGATGCCGCTGCTAATGGTGATGACGGCGCGCCACTTGGCGAAGCGCGCGCCGAGTTCGTAGTACTCGGCAAGACGCGGGCGGAGGCCGTCCAAACCCTCGGTCACGAGCTCGCCGGGGGAGCCGGCGAGCGGCATCGCGCCGGTGTCGACCTTGATGCCGGGGATGATGCCCTTGCTCTGCAAACCCTCGACGAGCGGAGCGCCCTCAGCGCCGTTCTGGCGGATGGTCTCGTCGTAGAGGATGACGCCGCTGACGTAGTTCTCGGCGCCCTCGGCGGTGAAGAGCATCTCACGGTAGTCGCGGCGGTTCTGCTCGGTGCTTTCGACGTTGATGGAATCGAAGCGGCGCTTGATGGTGCCGGAGCTTTCGTCGGCGGCGAGGATGCCCTTGGTGGGGGCGACGAGCGCCTGCGCGGTCTGCGCCAATGCGTTGATGTCCATGCGGTTCTCTCCTTCTCCTGACCGGGTTCTTGTATCGCCTGCGCGGCTGCTTTTGAGACACGCGCCCGCAGCCCTGCGCACGGCAGGCCTATGATACCCTCCGGTACCGGCCTCGGCCATATCAGCGCTGAGGTCATACCCCATCAAGAACTCAAGGAGTCTCCCCGCATGGACAGCCTCGCCGTAGCAGTGCCCGTATTCCTCGCCAGCGCAGTGCTGGTGGTATTCGCGGGTGTCGCGCTCGCGCGGTACGGGGACCAGGTCGCGGACATCACGGGCTGGGGCACGCTGTGGGTCGGCACGATACTGGTGAGCATCGCAACGTCGCTGCCGGAGCTGATGACGAACATCACGGCGGTGCTGATCGACGCGCCGGGGCTGGCGCTGGGCAACGTGTTCGGCGCGGACATGATCAACATCTTCACCATCTCGCTGGTGGCGATCGTGTTCGGCATCAGGAACCTCTTCTCCAACCAGCCGAAGGACACGCAGACGCTGGTTGTCGTGGCGGTGGTGCTGGGCATCATCGCGTTCGTCTTCGGAGCGCTGCGCGACTGGGCGCTCGGGCCGACGAGCGTCGGCGCGGTGGTGATAGCGGTGGGGTACGTGGTGGGGATGAAGCTGGTCTACAACGCAGGGGCCGAAGGCCGCGCGGCGGCAGCCGAGAAAGGAAACGGGAACGGTGGCGAACAAGCGACGGGCGCGGCCCGGGTGTGGATCGGGTTCTCGGTTGCGGCGGGGGTCGTGCTCATCGCCGCGTACTTCCTCGCGCTGAGCGCGGACGGCATCGCGGAGGCGACGGGGCTGGGCCGGAGCTTCATCGGCGTGCTGCTCGTCTCCATCGTCACGACGTTGCCCGAAGCATCGGTCACGGTCGCGGCGGCGATGCGGCGGTCGTACGGGCTGGTGCTCGGCAACATCTACGGGAGCTGTGCATTCAACCTGTTCGTCATCCCGATAGCGGGGCTGTTCTTCGTCGGCGGGCCGCTGCTGGCCGAGATGGAGTCCGCGCACTTCGTGGCGGCGGGCGCGGCAATAGGGCTGATGATCTGCGGTTTCATCATCATACGGAGCTTCTACATACCGGTGTTGTCCTGGCTGCGGCATCTGACGTACGCGCTGCCGCCCGCGTACATCGTGGCGCTGCTCTTCGTGTTCCAGTTGTCGGGGGACTAGGGGGACCCGTCCATCGCGCGTTCGCGGGCGAGCTGCTGCTGCTGTTCGTAACGGACGGCGTAGTAGAGGGAGAGGAGGAGGGCAGCCGCAACCACGAACGAGCCGGGTATCCACATGGTGACGCCGCCGATCTGCTGGTCCTCCAGCGCGGTAAGGCCATAGGCAGGCGCCGTTGCCTCGTAGTGGGGGTAGAAGGGATTGGGGGCGAAGGTGAGGAACGCGCCGAGGACGAAGGTGGGGACGATGGTGATGAAGACGAACGGCACCCTCGCGAGGTAGGAGAGGCTCGCGCGGAGCGGGAACGGGTCTATGACGTTCCACCACCAGAGGTAGGCGCCGAGTGCGAAAGTGAGGTGCTCCAGGAGGTGGATGGCCTCGTTCCTGAGCGCGGCCTCGTAAGCGACGGGGAAGTGCCAGCCGATGATGATGCCGATGAAGAGCGGCCACGCGATGAGGGGTCGGAAGAGGTTGCGGAGCGCGCTGCGCACGAGCGGGGACTTGAATATGGGGATGGCGACGCGCCTGCGGAGCGGACGGGGGATGCCGCGCATGAGCGGGATGACCGGGGCACCGATCTGGATAGCCGGGACGGCGAAGAACATGAGCAGCATGTGCTGTCCCATGTGGGCGAGGAAGAGCTCATCCGAGAGAGCGTCCAGCGGGCTGACGAGGGCGATGAAGAGGGCGATGAGCCCGATGTAGAACGACGCGGTGCGGCGCTTGTCGTGGATGCGTCGGCGCTCCAGGCTGCGCAGGCCGCGCGCATAGAGGACCGCAGCGAGCGGGATGCCGATGAGGGCGGTGGGGTCGGCGCTCCAGGCGAGCCAGAGGGAGTCGTTCATAGCGTCCCTCCGACGTCAAGGAGAAGGCGCCGAGAGATTCCTCGGCTCCGCTGCGCTTCGCTCGGAATGACAAACAATGGGCGGGGGCGCTATCGGGTGAGGTTGAAGAAGAGCGCCATGAGGACAACGGCGATGCTGACCATGATGAGGAAGGGGGCGAAGAACAGCCCCGAGAAGCGTACGTCGTCGAACTTGAGGTGCATGAAGTAGCCGACCACGAGCAGGAACTTGGAGGTAGAGAGCAACAGGATGATCCAGGTCATAAGCGCGGGGTCGATCGAGAGGTAGAAGACGCCGAACTCGATGAGCGTGATGACGGCGAGGATCGCGCCGATGATGACGTACTGGCGCGGCCCCGGGTGGTTGTGCTCTTCGACGTGTGCGTGCTCGGTGGTCATGCTCTCCGCTCCGTTAGCCGATGCCCACTGCGCGGGCGGCATGGGGGACCGCCTCCAGTGCACGGTCTTCCGCGCCGTACGCGCCGATGAGGTAGACGACGCCGAAGATGACGATCCAGACGATGTCGACGAAGTGCCAGTAGAGGCCGGCGATCTCCACCTGCAGGGAGTTGCCCTGGTGGATCTTGCCCTTGTACGACGCGAAGAGGATGGACCAGAGCCAGAGGATGCCGACCGCTACGTGTGTACCGTGGAACCCGGTCATGACGAGGAAGGTGCTGCCGAAGAGGTTGGTCCGCGGCGTGAGGCCGTAGTGCACGGCGAACTCCGTGAACTCGAACATCTGGAAGCCGATGAATATGGAGCCGAAGATGCAGACGATGGCTGTCCAGAAGCGGAACTGGCCCATGTTGCCGCGCTGGATGCCGGCGAGGGCGAGCACCATGGCGAGACTGCTCATGAGCAGAACGAAGGTGCTGATGGTGGTGATGGGGATGCTGAGGATCTCTTCCTGCGGCCCGGAGAGGTTGCGGTTGCGGTAGATGAGGTGGGTGCCGATGAGCGTGCCGAAGAACATCACGTCCGAGCCGAGGAAGGCCCACATGAGCATCTTCCGGTTGTCGAGCCCGGTAGAGGTGCGATGGTCGTCTATGCCCGATAGGTACTGCATCCCGTTATCTCTGGTCCTTCCGTTGGTGCGCCGCGCTAGTGATGGGCGTGGACGCGCTCCGCGCTCTCCTCAGCGACAGGCTCGAACACCCAGCCGTAGATGCCGCGCATGCCGATGAAGCCGGAGACGGCGATGACGAACAGTCCGACCCAGGTGGTGGCCTGCCAGATGAGCAGGCCGCCGGCCACCATGGTCACGCCGAACGCGACGACGATGGGCCAGTAGGAGGGGTCGGGCATGTGCGGCTCGCCGTGCTCGGGCAGCGGAGGCGGCTCGACGGCGTTGGCTTCCTCGTCCCAGAGCGGGTGCTGGCTGCGGACGGTGGGGATCACGGCGAAGTTGTAGTGCGGGGGCGGCGACGGGATGGCCCACTCGAGGGTCGCGGCGGCCCAGGGGTTCATGCCCGCGGCCTCGCCCTTCCGGGCGGAGCGGACGATGTTGATGATGAGAAGCAGGATGGAGAGGGCGATGATGAACGCGCCGATGCTGACGAAGAGGTTCAGCCCCGCCCAGTTCTGGTCGACGGAGTAGGTGTAGACGCGGCGCGGCATGCCGAGCACGCCCAGGATGTGCATGGGCATGAAGGTCACGTTGAAGCCGATGAACATGACCCAGAAGTGCACCTTGCCGATGCGCTCGCTGAGCATGCGTCCGGTCATCTTGGGGAACCAGTAGTAGATGCCGGCGGTGAGTCCGAAGATGCTGCCGCCGAAGAGGACGTAGTGGAAGTGGGCGACGATGAAGTAGGTGTCCTGCTGCTGCGTGTCGACGGGGACGGCTGCGTGCATGACGCCGCTGAGCCCTCCGAGCATGAACATGCTGATGAAGCCGAGCGCGAAGAGGAGGGGCGTCTTGAACTGGATGGAGCCTCCCCAGAGGGTCGCAAGCCAGTTGAACACCTTGACGCCGGTGGGCACGCCGATGGCCATGGTCGCGCCCGCGAATGCGGCGGTCGCCCATGCGCCGAGACCGGTGGTGAACATGTGGTGCGCCCAGACGCCGAACCCGAGAAACGCGATAACCGCTCCGGCGAAGACGACGGTGGTGTAGCCGAACAGGGGCTTCCGCGAGAAGGTGGGCAGGATGTCCGAGACGATGCCCATGGCCGGGAGGATGAGGATGTAGACCTCAGGGTGACCGAAGATCCAGAAGAGGTGCTGCCAGAGCAGCGGGTCTGCCCCCGCGCCCGCGGTGTCGAAGAAGTTCGTGCCGAAGAAGCGGTCGAACAGGAGCAGGGTGAGGGCGATGGTGAGCGGCGGGAAGGCGAAGATGATGAGGAAGGAGACGATGAGCGTCATCCAGGCGAAGAGGGGCATGCGCATGAGGGTCATGCCCGGGGCGCGCATGTTGAGGATGGTGATGACGAAGTTGAAGCCTGCCGCCGTGGTGCCGACGCCCATGATCTGGAGGCCGAGCACCCAGTAGTCCGTGCTGCTGGAGAGGGTGTACTCGGAGGTGGTGAGCGGCGCGTAGCCGAACCACCCCACGTCCGGGAAGGCGGCCTTGAAGAAGCTGAAGTTCATGAGGATGGCGCCGAAGATGAAGAGCCAGTAACTGAGGGCGTTCAGCCTCGGGAAGGCGACGTCGCGCGCGCCGATCATGAGCGGGACGAGGAAGTTGAAGAAGGCGGCCCCGGCAGGCATGACGACCATGAAGACCATGGTTGTACCGTGCATCGTGAAGAGGGCGTTGAAGGTGCCCGCGTCCACGAACGTGCTGTCCGGCTGCGCGAGCTGAACGCGCATGAGGAGCGCCTCGATCCCGCCGATCAGGAAGAAGAAGAAGGCCGACACCCCGTAGAGGATGCCGATGCGCTTGTGGTCAACGGTGGTGATCCATCCCCAGACGCCTTCTGTGGAGACGGGGCGCTTCAGGATGCCTATGTTCGCTGCCATCGTATGCCTTCTCTCTCAGTCGCCGGCGCCGGACAGTCCGGCGTTCCTCTCTCAGATTACCGCAACTTGAGGCTCTTCAGGTAGACCACCACCTGGTCAACCTGGGCCTCTGTGAGCTGGTCCACGAGCGGGTCGCCGACGTAGAACGTGGGCATGGCGTCGGTGGTATCGAGCACAGGCTTGATGTCGCGGATGTTGGAGACCCACGCCTTGAGGTTCTCGTCCGTGCTGTCGAGGATGCCCGCGCCCAGTGTGGCGCGGTCGCCGAAGAGCGTGAGGTTGGGGCCTATCTCCTCAGTGGAGACGCCGTAGATGGTGTGGCAGCGCGCGCAGAAGTTGGAGAACACGCGCGCGCCCGCGGCCTCGACGCTGCCCGCCTCGGGCTCCACGGGAGGTGCGTTCATGTTCTCGACCCAGCGGTCGAAGTCGGCGTGGGAGTCGACGTGAACGCGGAAGCGCATGAGCGCGTGGGCGGAGCCACAGAACTCGGCGCACTGACCGTAGTAGGTGCCGATCTCGGTGGCGGTGAACTTCTCCAGTATGTTGGTCCTGCCGGGCACCATGTCCGTCTTGCCGACGAGCTGGGGCACCCAGAAGGAGTGGATGACGTCCTTCGCCTCGAGTGTGATGGCGACCTGGCGTCCGACCGGGATGCGGAGTTCGTTGGCGGTGACGAGGTCCTCGCCGTCCGGGCCGAGGCCGGGGTAGCGGAACTCGAACCACCACTGGTGCCCGACGGCCTCGATGTGGAGGGCGTCCTCGTCCGGCTCGGCCGTCGTGCCCGCGATCCAGACTATGGTGGGGATGGCGATGGCGACGAGGATGAGGATGGGGATGACCGTCCAGGTGATCTCCAGCGTGGTGTTGCCGTGGATCTGCTGGGCGGTGTGCCCCGGGCGCTCGCGGTACTTCCAGAGGATGTAGGCCATCGCGGCGAGGACGAGGAAGCCGACGATGCTCGCGGCGACGATGACGAAGATGTAGATGGTGTGGACGCGCTGGGCGGCGTCGGAGCGGGGTTCGAACGTGGTGAGCGGGGTGTCGCAGGAGGCGAGGACGGCGACAAGCGCCACGGCGGCAAGTGCGAAGTAGAGAAGCCGCCGGAGGGTTGCTGCCAGGTTCTGCGGATGAGCGGTAGGTGTCGTCACTGTGTTCGTGTTCCCCGCGCCAGTGGGGCGATTGTTACGCATATCACAGACGGCGGGCGGGGGTCAAGCGCGCAGGGGTGGGCGAGGGGCGGAAGGAGGCGTCCGGCGTGGTTGACACCGGCTGAGGGGGCTGCATATACTCACTAGACCGCCATCTGGGGAGGCTTACGTAGCCACATGAGGACTTCTTCGTAATGGCAGTGCCTGTGAGCACGTAGGACCGATCCGGCGTTGCATTGCTACCGAAAGGCGGTGGCGCGCCAAGGTGCCACCGCCTTTGCACGTTAACAAGGGAATATCGAGCGAGTACGAGCCAAGGAAGGTTCGCAGCGACTGCGAACCGAGCGTGAGGTCAAGTTATTAAGGGCCCACGGAGGATGCCTTGGCGTCAAGGGCCGATGAAGGGCGTAGCACGACTGCGATAAGCCTCGGGTAGCCGTCAAGCAGGCTTAGCCGGGGATTCCCGAATCGGGGAACCGGTCTCGGTGAAGCCGAGACATCCTCAGCTGAACACATAGGCTGAGGGGGGTAAGCAGGGGAACTGAAACATCTCATTACCCTGAGGAAAAGAAAGCAACCGCGATTCCCTGAGTAGTGGTGAGCGAAACGGGAACAGCCTAAACCGTTGTTGTTTAGTGGCTTGGGGGCCTATACGTCAGCGGGGTTGTACGGCGTGTCAGCACGAACCCCAGATAGTGCACGGAGTGAGCAATCCATGGTCTAGCCGAAGGAGCCTGGAAAGGACCGCCATAGCGGGTGATAGCCCCGTAGGCGAAAGGCTATGGACTCCGGATGCGTTCGTGAGTACCACGGGACACGTGGAATCCCGTGGGAAGCAGGGGGGACCACCCTCCAAGGCTAAATACCCTTGACGACCGATAGCGCACAAGTACCGTGAGGGAAAGGTGAAAAGAACCCCAGAAGGGGAGTGAAATAGACCTGAAACCGTGGGCCTACAAGCGGTCGGAGCCCGTTTTCGGACGGGTGACGGCGTGCCTATTGAAGAATGAGCCGGCGAGTTACTCCTGTGTGGCGAGGTTAAGGGATGCAGACGTCCCGGAGCCGCAGCGAAAGCGAGTCTGAACAGGGCGAAGCAGTCGCACGGGGTAGACCCGAAACCGGGTGAGCTACCCATGGCCAGGGTGAAGCCTCGATAGTCTCGAGGTGGAGGCCCGAACCCGTATACGTTGCAAAGTGTTGGGATGAGCTGTGGGTAGAGGTGAAATGCCAACCGAACCCGGAGATAGCTGGTTCTCCCCGAAATGCATTGAGGTGCAGCCTTCAGGAAGAGGGACGGAGGTAGGGCTCTGAATGGGCTAGGGGGTGTGAGCCTACCAAACCCAATCAAACTTCGAATGCCGTTCCATCCATGCCTGAGGAGTGAGACCGTGGGGGATAAGCTCCATGGTCGAGAGGGAAACAGCCCAGATCACCGACTAAGGCCCCTAAATACAGGCTCAGTGTCAAAGGAAGTATGGTCGCTTAGACAACCAGGAGGTTGGCTTAGAAGCAGCCACCCTTTAAAGAGTGCGTAATAGCTCACTGGTCAAGGGACCGTGCGCCGACAATTTATCGGGGCTTAAGCCTGTTGCCGAAGTCGTGGCTTCTGCCGTAAGGCGGAGGGGTAGGGGAGCGTTCTCTGTGCACAGAAGTCTGCCCGTGAGGGCAGGTGGAGCGCAGAGAAGTGAGAATGCCGGCATGAGTAGCGTAAAGATGCGTGAGAACCGCATCCGCCGAAAGTCCAAGGTTTCCTACGCAACGTCGTTCGTCGTAGGGTTAGCCGGGCCTAAGCCGAGGCCGCAAGGCGTAGGCGATGGAGAGCTGGTCAACATTCCAGCGCCACCTATGGATCGTTTTAAGGCTAAGGAGGGACACGGGAAGCTAGGCAGAGCGTGCCTATTGGACATGGTGCGTCTGAGCCTGTAGGTGAGCCCGCGGTAGGAAAATCCGCCGTGGGGTTTGAGCTGAGGGGTGAAGCAACTTCAGGGCCTGGCCCTGGGGAAGTCTGTTGAGGCTACACCGGCAAGAAAAGCTTCGTAGCTAGAGTCATAGGTGTCCGTACCGCAAACCGACACTGGTGGACTGGTATAAGCGTACCGAGGCGGACGAGAGAACCATCCTTAAGGAACTCGGCAATCTGACTCCGTAACTTTGGGAGAAGGAGTGCCCTGGAGGGTGAAATCCCCAGCGGATGGAGCACCTTCGGGGTCGCAGTGAAGAGGCCCTGGTGACTGTTTAACAAAAACACAGGTCCCTGCTCAAGTCGCAAGACGACGTATAGGGGCTGACGCCTGCCCAGTGCCGGAAGGTCAAGAGGCGCGGTGAGAGCTGCAAATCGAAGCCCCGGTGAACGGCGGCCGTAACTATAACGGTCCTAAGGTACCGAAATCCCTTGTCAGGTAAGTTCTGACCCGCAGGAAAGGCGTAACAACTGGGGCGCTGTCTCAAGGATGGTCTCGGTGAAATTGAAGTACGAGTGAAGATGCTCGTTACCCGCAGCAGGACAAAAAGACCCCGTGGAGCTTTACTGCAACCTGACATTGATCCGAGGATACGGTTGTGTAGGATAGGTGGGAGGCTATGAAGCCAGGACGCCAGTTCGGGTGGAGCCGTCGTTGAAATACCACTCTTCCCTGTTTTTGGATCTAACCCCTGAACAAGCAGGGGGACCGTGTCTGGCAGGCAGTTTGACTGGGGCGGTCGCCTCCTAAAAGGTAACGGAGGCGTGCAAAGGTCCCCTCAGGGTGGATGGAAATCACCCGCAGAGCGCATTGGTAGAAGGGGGCTTGACTGCGAGGCCAACAAGCCAAGCAGGGACGAAAGTCGGCCAAAGTGATCCTACGGTCCCGTGTGGAAGGGCCGTGGCTTATCGGACAAAAGCTACCCCGGGGATAACAGGCTTATCTTGCCCAAGAGTTCATATCGACGGCAAGGTTTGGCACCTCGATGTCGGCTCGTCGCATCCTGGGGCTGAAGAAGGTCCCAAGGGTCCGGCTGTTCGCCGGTTAAAGCGGCACGTGAGCTGGGTTCAGACCGTCGTGAGACAGGTCGGTCTCTATCCGCTGTGGGCGCAGGAAGTTTGAGGGGAGCTTTCCCTAGTACGAGAGGACCGGGAAGGACGTACCTCTGGTGTTCCGGTTGTCCCGCCAGGGGCACTGCCGGGTAGCTATGTACGGAACGGATAAGCGCTGAAAGCATCTAAGTGCGAAGCCGGCCCCAAGATGAGACTTCCCACCCCGAGAGGGGGTAAGGCCGCAGAGAGACTATCTGCTCGATAGGCCGCAGGTGTAAGCGCAGCAATGCGTTCAGCCGAGCGGTACTAATCGGCCGAGGACTTGACCATATACGCTCCTGCTCCTCTGCTCGTTCGATTTCCCTTGCTAGCGCGCAAAGGCGCCGCCTTTCTCCTTGTGTTCCGGTCTCTTCGGTGCGGGGTGGAGCAGTGGCAGCTCGTCGGGCTCATAACCCGAAGGTCCCAGGTTCGAGTCCTGGCCCCGCTACCAACCTTCCGTCTTCAACGCCCCGATGTGGGGCGTTTCCTGCTTAAATCGCGCACGTCTCAGGGTGACACGTCCGCTCAGCCCTGTGCTACGCTCACGCCGATCCATTCGGTCGAAAGGAGCCGCGCCATGGAGTACGCAGGCCGCCTGCACCGTTTCGCGGCGTTCATCATCGATGCCATCGTTATCTCGGTAGTCATCGTGGTCCTGGACGCGATCGGCGTCATCGACATCGGCGAGCCCAGCACCACAGACCAGGTACTGGAAGCCGTCATCAGCTTTGGTTACTACATCCTGCTTACCGCTGCGTTCGGGGCCACGCTGGGGAAGATGGCGCTCGGGATGATGGTGGTCGAGGAAAGCGGCCAGAGGGCGGGGTTCTTCAGAGTGCTCATCAGGGAGACCATCGGGAAGGTAGTCTCAGCCATCGTCCTGTTCCTGGGTTTCCTCTGGATACTGTTCGACGGCAACCGGCAGGGCTGGCACGACAAGATAGGAGGAACGTTCGTGGTGAAGGCGCGATAGGCGTCCCATCACCCGGGTCCCGGAACCAAAGCATCCCGACAGGGTCGGAGCAAGGAGTTGCACCATGGAGTACGCAAGCCGCCTGCAACGTTTCATCGCGTTCATCATCGACATCATCGTCCTGGCCGTCATCGTCGGAGTCCTGACCGCGATCGGGATCGTCGAATTCTCCGTTTCAGAAGAAGCCAGCACCACGGACGGTCTGATCCAGGCAATCATCGTGGTGGCCTACTACGTCATCCTCACCGTTGCATTCGGCGCCACGCTCGGCAAGATGGCAATGGGCATGAAGGTGGTGGACAGAGACGGCAACAAGGCCGGCGTCGGCCCGATCCTCATCAGGGAGGTCATCGCACGAGCGCTGGGCGCCCTCCTCGCCTCGGTAGTAGGAGCAGGCATCGGCGAAGCCGTCGGCATCGCGGTCGGCATCATCATCGTCATCATGATCCTGTTCGACGAGCGGCGACAGGGCCTGCACGACAAGATCGGCGGGACGTTCGTGGTGAAGGCCCGATAGCGTCACGGAACGGCGCACCCAGGCGCTTCCCACAAGTGTATAGAGGAGAACGGCAGCACGTTCGTAGCGTGCTGCCGTTCTGCGTTAAATCGTTGAGCCGATGCCCAGCACGTCCATGTGGAACCACTGCCACGGGCCGAACTCCAGCACGTGCAGCACATATTCCTGCGGCATCTTCACCGCGAGCAGCAGGAGCAGCACGAGCGCAAGGCTCGCGTATCCCCGCACCTCGAACCGGCGGAACCTGCCCTCCGTCGCAAGGTAGTAGAGGAAGAAGAGCTCGAACAGGTTGGGGAAGACGAACAGCACCCACCGGGCGCTCGTGACCTCCAGGACGACCACTCCGGCGACGCGGTAGCAGAAGAGCGCGAGGCTCGTGAAGCGGGCGAGGCGGTTCTCCCACTGCAGCGATACGGCGGCGGCGAACGCGAGCATGTAGGTGTCGAGCAGCTTGTCGGCCGACGTGTAGTCGGAGAAATCGCCCACCCCGATCAGGCCGATGATGACGACGTCCACGGCGTCGGCGACGATGGCGGCGATCATGCCGGCGAACGGCCACCTGATGATGGCGACCGGCACGGCGAGGCGGATGAGGATGGCTACGATGGGGCCCACTGCGCTCCTGCGTCTGCCCGTCGGGGTAGAATCCGCGCAACTGTAGCACGCAGGGGAGGCCCACCATGCCGGATTTCTTCGAGGTCGTTCGCAGCCAGCGGGGCACCGTCTACTACAAGCCGGACCCGGTGCCGGACGACGTGCTGGACCAGGTGCTGGAGGCGGCGACGCGCGCACCGAGCGGGAGCAACCGCCAGCCGTGGCGGTTCATCGTGCTGCACGACCGGGAGGTGAAGCGCCGGATGGGCGAGCTGTACCTGGAGGCGCAGCGCCGCATGACGGGCGGAACGTCGGCCAGCGCGCCCGGAGAGACGCCCGCCCACTTCAGCGGCGCCATGGAGGACGTGCCGGTGCTGGTGATGTTCTGCGTGGAGCGGTGGCAGATGCGCGGCAGCGAGTCGTACCGGGGTGCGTCGATCTATCCGTCGGTACAGAACCTCATGCTGGCAGCGGCGGCGTTCGGGCTCGGCACGCGCCTCACGACGGTATGGCAGCACTGCTACGAGGACGTGGCGTCTCTGCTGGGCGTGCCAGACGAGTGGGAGATGATGGCGCTCATTCCGATAGGCTATCCCGCCCCGCCGGACCACCTGGGCGGCAGCCGTCGCAAGCCGGTGTCAGAGGTCACGTACTACGACAAGTGGGGGAACGCGGGAGCGTAAGGAGCGGGGTTACTCGGCCATCGCGGCAGCGACGGTCTCGACCTCTTCGAGGAGCGCGCTGAGCATGTCGGCCTCCTCGACGATCCGCGCCTTCTGACCCTTGCGGAAGATGATGGCGCGTCCGTTGCCCGCGGCGATACCGACGTCGGCGTCCTTCGCCTCGCCGGGGCCGTTCACCTCGCAGCCCATCACGGCGACCTTCACCGACGTGTCCATGCCCTTGAGCATCTCGTCGACGGTGTTGGCGAGCTTGCGGATGTCCACGTCTGCTCGCCCGCAGGATGGGCAGGCGACCATCTGCACGCCCTTCTTGCGCAGGTCCAGCGCCTTGAGGATCTCGTAGCCGACCTCGACCTCCTCGCGGGAGTCGTCGCTGAGCGAGACGCGGATGGTGTCGCCGATGCCGTCGTAGAGGAGCGTGCCGAGGCCTATGGCGCTGCGTATGGAGCCGGAACGTGCGGTGCCGGCCTCGGTGATGCCGAGGTGGAAGGGGTACGGCACCATCTTCGCGAGCTTGCGGTACGCCTCGACGGTGGTGTCGATGTCGTAGGCCTTGAGCGATATCTTGATGAGGTCGAAATCGAGGTCCTCGAGCAGCTGTATCTCCCAGAGGCCGGTCGCGACCATGTGGTCGACGACGGAGACCTCCTCGCCCTCACCGGAGGCCGACGAGCCTTTCACGAGGCGGTTGACGCCGTCGGCGTGGCGGTGCTGGCCGCGCGTGACGCCTATCGCGCCGACCGGCGGCAGGCTGCCGAAGTTGACGCCGATGCGTATGGGGGTCTCGCGGGCCTTCGCCTCCCGCACCACGGTACGCACCTTCTCGGCGTCGCGGATGTTGCCGGGGTTCAGCCGCAGGCAGTCGACGCCCTGGTTGAGCGCTTCGAGCGCCAACTGGTAGTGGAAGTGGATGTCTGCGACGACGGGGATGGAGACCTGGCGCTTGATGGCGCCGAGGGCCTGCGCGGCCTCCATGTCCGGCACGGCGCAGCGGATGATCTCGCAGCCGACCTCCTCGAGGCCGTGTATCTGCGCGACCGTGGCCTCGACGTCGCGGGTGTCGGTCTTGGTCATGGACTGGACGCTGACCGGGGCGTCCCCGCCTACCTTGACGTCTCCCACCCATATAGGCTTGGTTACGCGGCGTACCATGCTCGGCTCCCCTCAGGTTGCTGACAACCATGATACACCCCGCCAACCTCTCACCGCGCGCTGAAGCGCGTCGGCCCTCTCCCGGGGAGGGGGAGGGGAGCCAGCACCTGAAAGATTCCTCGACTCCGCTGCGCTCCGCTCGGAATGACAGCCCCACACCTCACCTCACCCGTGCCCTCACCCGCCGCGCCGTCGCGCGACGACCTCTCCCCAGGGGAGAGGTGAGATACGAGGTTGCGTGCTAAGCGGGCCTGCGCAGGAATGACGTGAAGGACGCCCACTAGGGCGCCCCTACACCAGCCAGGTGCGCGGGAATGACGGGTTCATGCGAACAGACGCTGGATGTCGTTCACGGAGATCATGACGATCGCGCCGATGAGTATGGCGAAACCGGCGGCGTGGACGAAGCGCTCCTTCTCCGGCGCGAGGCGTCGTCCGCCCCGCACGATCTCCACCAGCACGAATGCGATACGCCCTCCGTCCAGCGCGGGGAAGGGGATGAGGTTGATGATGGCGAGGTTGATGGAGAGGAGCGCCGTCCAGAGGATGAGCGGGCTGATGCCGGACTCGGCCACGTCGCCGGTCATCTGCGCGATGCCGATAGGCCCAGCGACCTGGATCGAGGACGACCCCGCTATCCAGCGCGAGATCTCGTTGCGGAAGATCAGGAGTATCTCGCCGATCTGCACGAAACTCGCGCGGAACGCGGCGAGCGGGCCCATGGAGCGTGTCTCCTCCGGGTAGGCCTCGACGGCCAGGCCGTCCAGCGCATCCTCGTCCGGCGGCAGTTCCAGCGTGACGATGGCGCCGCTTCGCAGCACCCTCACCTCCACCGGCTCGACAGGCGACTCCTGCACGACAGCGGCGAGGGCGGTCTGCGGGCTGTCCGCGTCCAGCACACGACGCTCCTCCACCGACAGGAGCAAGTCGCCGGGGAGCAGGCCGCTCTGTGCAGCCGTCGAACCGGAGGCGACCGACGCGACGGTGAGGCGGGCGTCGGTGAGGAAGATGCCGACAGAGCCCTGCCCTTCCGGCGGGTCGACGCGCACGTCCGGGATGCGCAGCGCAACGAGCCGGCCGCGGCGCTCGACCGTCCATGCCGTGTCGGCGCCAAGGCGGAGGTTGATGGCCATGAGGAGGTCCGACGAGTTGTCGATGCGCCTGCCGTCGGCCTCGCGGATGAGGTCTCCCGCCTCCACGCCCGCCTGCTCGGCAGGCGAACCGGGCGCGACGCTGAGCACGGTCACGTCCGTCACCGGCACCGGCTGCGGGGTCATGAAAACAACGGTGAGCAGGAGCACGGGGAGCACGGCGTTCATCGCGGAGCCCGCGCCGAGGATGAAGAGCCGCTGCCAAGCGCTCTTGCCCGCGAAACTCGCGGGCGCGGTGGGGTCCTCCTCGCCGAGCATCCGCACGAACCCGCCGAAGGGGAGGAAGTTGAGCGAGTAGGTGGTGCCTCCGCGTGTGAAACCGAATGCGCGCGGGGGCATGCCGACGCCAAACTCGAGCACCTGCACGCGTGCGAGTCTCGCGGCGAAGAAGTGCCCCAGCTCATGCACGATGATGAGGGAACCGAGGACGACGAGGAAGAGGAGGACGGTCATGGCCCTGACCGAGACAGAGCGTCAGCCGACGCCCGCCGCAGCAGCAGCCTCGCGGCGCGCCCAGGCGTCGGCCTCGAGTACGGCTTCGGGGGTCGAGGCGTCGAACGACTCGTGCCTGTCGAGCACGCTCTGTACGATGCGGTGGATGTCGCCGAAGCCGATGCGGCCGTCGAGGAAGTAGTGCACGGCCTCCTCGTCGGCGGCGCTGAGCACGGCGGGGTAGGTCTGCTCCCTGCGCCCCGCCGCAACCGCCGTCGCGAAGCAAGGGTAGCGCGCTGGGTCGAGCGGTTCGAACGTGAGCGACGGCCACGCGAGCGGGTCGTAGCGCGGCAGGTTGCCGTTGTCGAGGCGGGCGGGGTACGCGAGCGCGGCCTGGATGGGAAGCCGCATATCGGGCGGGCCCATCTGCGCCTTCACCGAGCCGTCCGCACACTCGATCATGGAGTGGATGACGCTCTGCGGGTGGACGACCACGTCTATCCGGTCGAACGGGATGTCGAACAGCCAGCGGCTCTCGATGACCTCGAAGCCCTTGTTCATCAGCGTGGAGGAGTCGATGGTGATCTTGCGCCCCATGACCCAGGTGGGGTGCGCGAGCGCCTCGGCGGGAGTGACGCCGGCTATCTCGTCCAGCGGGCGCGTGCGGAACGGGCCGCCGGACGCGGTGATGATGAGCCTGCGCACCGGCTCGTCCTCGCCGCGCATGCACTGCCAGATGGCGGAGGGTTCGCTGTCGACGGGCAGGAGGGGGGCGTCGTGTTTGGCGGCGGCGCGGGTGACGAGCTCGCCCGCCATGACAACGACCTCCTTGTTGGATAGCGCGACGGCCTTCCCTTCGCGGAGCGCGTTCAGCGTGGGTACGAGACCCGCGCGGCCCGTCGTTGCAACCATCACGAGGTCGACGTCGGGCTCGGTGACCATCTCCTCGGGGGGGACGAGGGAGACACCATCGCCGCCGACAGTCTCACGGCCTTCCTCGCACCAGACCATGCGCGGTCTGAACTCAGCGATCTGTTCGGCGAGCAGGTCGAGGTTGCGCCCAGCCGACAGCCCGGCGACGCGGAAGTCGCCCGGCAGGGCGCGCACCACGTCCAGCGTCTGCGTGCCGATGGAGCCGGTGGAGCCGAGTACGACGATGTTCTTCATGGGTGAGCGCTCGTCCTCAGTAGATGCCGCCCGCGCGCTGCCGCTCGCGGATGTACAGGATGATCTGCTCCAACTCCTCGTCAGATACGCCCACTATAGGCGGCATATCGCCGAAGAGCCAGTGATGCGCGGGGACGCCATTCCGCACCGCGCGGCGGATGGAGTCGTCGTTGTGGTGCCCGGGCACGTAGAGCCGGTGGACGAGCGGCGGCCCGCTGTTCGTGCCCACCGCTCCCATGCCGTGGCAGGTCGCACAGTTGGCCTCGAACTGTTGCCTGCCCTTCTCGATGTCTCCGTTCCCTCCGCATGCC
Organism: Dehalococcoidia bacterium; assembly: GCA_965116305.1. Classification (GTDB taxonomy): domain Bacteria; phylum Chloroflexota; class Dehalococcoidia; order Lucifugimonadales; family Australimonadaceae; genus Bin16. Next base: position 2,525,953 of record OZ220673.1, read on the forward strand.
AGGGTTCCCACTAGGAGAAGGAGCGCCAGCGCGCTCAGGACCGCATATCGCCCGTTCATGTGTCCCTCACCATACCCACGAGGCATAGTAGACGAGCGGAAACACGGGGAGAAGACTGTCCAGCCGGTCCAACAGGCCGCCGTGGCCGGGGATGAGGCGTCCGGAGTCCTTCGCGTCCGCCAGGCGTTTGACCTTCGATTCGAGCAGGTCGCCCGCCTGCGCGACGACGCCGACGCCCAGTCCCAATGCGATCGCGGGGAGGAGGCGGCTCTCGATGCCATCGAGCAGGACGACGAGCGCGGCAGCGGCGGCTGCCGCGCCGACCAGCCCGCCCATAGCGCCCTCCCACGTCTTGCCCGGTGAGATTGACGGCGCGAGTTTGCGGCGACCTACCGCCCTGCCGACGGCATAGGCGCTCGTGTCGGTCGCGAACGTCACGAGGAACGCCAGCGCCGTCCACTGCAGACCGGCATCGTCGAGGCGCAGAGCGATGAGCGCCGCGAACGGCAGGGCGACCCAGGCGACGCCCGTGAGGACGCGCACGCCGTCGAGGGCAACGGGGCCTCCGCCGCGTATCGTCCGGGCGCGGCGCAACAGGTCGAGCATCTCGCGGAGCGCGATGAGCGCCGCGACGACAGCGACCGCTGCGAATACGAGTCCTCCGGCCCAGAGCACCAGGAAGAGGAGCGGAAGTCCGACTGCCGCACTTGCGACGCGGAGGCGCAACTCGCTCCGCGGGCGGGCGCTCATCAGTCCTCTTCGGGCAGAGCGCCGAACCGACGGCGGCGGCGCTTGTACTCGTTGAGCGCGCGCTCCACTTCCAAGTCGTCGAAGTCGGGCCAGTAGGCGGGGGTCTGGTAGTACTCGCTGTAGGCGGCCTGCCAGATGAGGAAGTTGCTCAGGCGCTGCTCCCCGGCGGTACGGATGATGAGGTCGGGATCGGGCACGTCGGGCAGATAGAGGTTCTCGCGGATGAGGTCCTCGGTGATGTCGTGCGGAGCGACGCCGGAGGCGGCGATGCGGCGCACGGCGCGGACCATCTCCGTGCGTCCGCCGTAGTCGAACGCGACACAGAGATTCATGCCGGTGTTGCTTGCGGTGCGTTTCATCGCCTCGCGAGTGGCGTCGGCGAGGCTGGCGGGAATCTGGTCGAGCTCCCCGAGGTGCCGGATGCGGACGTTGCGCTTGTGCAGTTCGTCCACGCACTCGCCGATGACGGCCTGCATGAGGTCGAGGAGGCCGTTGACCTCGGAGGTCGGGCGGTTCCAGTTCTCGGTTGAGAAGGCGAAGAGCGTCACGAACTCGACACCGGCGGAGTCGAGCGTCTGGAGGACACGTTGGAGATTGTCGGCGCCCGCCCGGTGACCGGCGAGGCGCGGCAACCCCCGCTCGTTCGCCCACCGGCCGTTGCCGTCCATGATGATGGCGATATGCCTGGGGGCGTCGGGGTCTGCGTGAAGCGATGCGCTCCTCTCAGGTACGGCACGCGTCATAAGCGGCCTAGACCTCCATCAACTCGGCTTCCTTCTTGCTGCTGACCTCGTCCGCCCTTGCGATGTGCTCATCCGTGGTCTTCTGAAGCTGGTCCTGATCGCGGCGGAGCTCGTCCTGGGATATCTCCTTGTTCTTCTCGAGTCCGCGCAGGTGCTCGAGCGCGTCGCGGCGGACGTTGCGAATGGCGACGTGCGCTTCCTCCCTGAAGCGGTGCAGGCGCTTGACCATCTCCTGCCGGCGCTCCTGCGTCATCATAGGGATGGGCAGGCGGATCACCGTGCCGTCGTTACTGGGCGTCATGCCGAGGTCGGCGCGCATCAGTTCCTTCTCGATGGCGCTGAGCGTCGAGCGGTCGAAAGGCTGCACGACGAGCAGGCGAGGGTCGGGCGCGTTGATGGTCGCGACCTGGTTAAGGGGCATCGCCGTGCCATACAACTCGACCCGGACGGAATCGAGCATGGCGGCGTTGGCGCGTCCCGTGCGGATGGTGTCGGCCTCGTGACGAAGGACCTCGACGGACTTGTCCATCCGTTCCGCCGCGTCCTCCAGGATGAGTTGCACCTCTTCGTTGTCGTCAGCCATGTGCGAGCCTCTCCGATCGTCCTGCCGGTTAGACGGTAACCGGTTGCGCGCTCACCAGCGTGCCGACGTGCTCGCCGGCAAGGATGCGCTGGATGGAGCCCTGATTGAACACGTCGAACACGCGTATCGGCAAGTCGTTCTCCATGCAGAGTGAGAGCGCCGTGTAGTCCATCACCTCCAGCTGGCGGTTCAGGATCTCTATGTAGCTCACGTGCTCGAACTTCCGCGCGTTCGGTTCGACGCTGGGGTCCGCGTCGTAGACGCCGTCCACGTTGTTCTTGGCCATCAGGAGCAAGTCAGCGCTCATCTCGACGGAGCGCAGGGCGGCCGTGGTGTCGGTGGTCATGTAGGGGCTGCCCGTGCCCGCCGCAAAGATGACCACCCGCCCCTTCTCCAGGTGGCGGAGAGCGCGGCGGTAGATGTACGGCTCCGCCACGGTGCGTATCTCCAGCGCGGACTGGGTGCGCGTCGTCACGCCGGCGCGCTCCAGCGCATCCTGCATGGCAAGCGCATTGATGAGCGTCGCGAGCATGCCCGCGTAGTCTGCCGTCGCCCGGTCCATACCCTGGCGCTCCGCCGCCGCGCCGCGCCAGATGTTCCCGCCGCCGATGACCAGCGAGAGTTCGACGCCGAGTTCGATGGCCTGCTTCACTTCACCGGCGAGGTAGGCCAGTACAGACCAGTCGATGCCATCGGGCGAGCGTCCACGCAGCGATTCACCGCTCAGTTTGAGCACCACCCGCTGGTATGTGGAACGTCCGGCCATGGGCCCGGCTCCTGCGCTACTGCCCGAGCCCGAACCGCGCGAACCGCCCGACCCTGATGTTCTCCCCCACCTTGGCTCGCACGTCCATGATCAGGTCGCCGATCGTCTTGCCCGGGTCCTTGATGAAGGACTGCTTGAGGAGGCAGACCTCTTCCGGCCTGCCTTCTTCGTCCTCTGGAAGGTCTTCCTCGTCCAGGTAGAGGGGAGCCATCGCGGCAACCTGCATGGCGATGTTGTGGGCGAGCTCGCGGAACTCCGGGGTCCTGCCCACGAAGTCGGTCTCGCAGTTGAGTTCGACCATTGCGCCGATGCGGCTGCCCGCGTGGATGTAGGAGTCGATAACGCCCTCGGCAGTGGCCCGGTCGGACTTGGAGGCCGCCTTGGCCAGACCCTTCTCGCGCAGGGCCTGCTCCGCTTGGTCGACGTCGCCGTCCGCCGCTTCGAGCGCACGTTTGGAGTCCATGATGCCTGCCCCGGTGCGCTCGCGGAGCGTGCGGATCATCTCGGTGGAAACCTGCACTGGTTACCTCGCTTCTCTACGGAGTGGGTCTACTCTTCCGCTTCAGCCTGCTCGGTCTGCGTCACGTCCGCAGGCGGGATCTCATCCTCGGAAACGGGGGAGTCGTCTTCGGAGACGGTCTCCTCGTCGCCTTCGAGGACCTCCTCCGGTTCGATCGGTTCGTCCTCGACCTGGCTGAACCCGCCGCGCGACGCGAGCCACTCGTTGTGGCCTGCCTGCGCAGAGCGCGCGATGTGGCCGGAGACGAGGCGGATGGAGCGTATGGCGTCGTCGTTGCCCGGGATGGGCCAGTCGATGCCGGTGGGGTCGCAGTCGGTGTCGACGAGGGCGATGATGGGGATGCCTGCCCGCTGCGCCTCAGCGACGGCGATGTTCTCACGGCCCACGTCCACGATAAAAAGCGCGCCGGGGAGCGAGGTCATGTCCTTGATGCCACCGAGGTAGCGGTTCAGCTTCTCGATGGAGGCGTCGAGCTTCAGGGCTTCCTTCTTGAGGAGGCGGTTGAACTCGCCGCGGGCCTTGCGCTCCTCCAGGTTCACCAGGTGGTCGATACGCGTCTGGATGGTGGCGAAGTTGGTGATGGTGCCGCCGAGCCAGCGCTGGTTGATGTAGTACTGCCCCGCGCGGATGGCCTCTTCCTTGACGGACTCCTGCGCCTGCTTCTTCGTTCCCACCATGAGGATGCGCTTGCCCGCGGCGGCAACCTCCGTTGCGAACGCGCATGCCTGCTCCAGCAGTTCCATCGTCTGCTGAAGGTCAACGATGTGGATCCCGTTCCGCTGGGCAAAAATAAAGCGCCGCATCCGGGGGTTCCACCTGTGCGTCTGATGACCGAAGTGGACGCCTGCCTCAAGCAGCGCTCGCATGCTGAGTGACTCGTCCCCCTGAGGCGCAACCTCACGAGGCGCGTCGGACTGTATCTGTACCATGGGACCTGCCTTTCTGTCGGTCTGAGAGATGTCCGGGGGGCTCGACGTTCCCCACGGCTACGCCGGAGCGCTGAGCGATTGTAGCACAGGGACACTCGTGGGCGCTCATGCAGGCGAGAAGGGCGAGGGGTCCCCGATTGCGCCTCCGGCAGCATTATGCAAAGGTCTGCCCCGACAGGAGTGACCGATGACAGCAGACTACGCGAGCCTCATCCGGGCGATACCCGACTTCCCGCAGCCCGGGATCCTCTTCCGCGACATCACGCCGCTGTTGGGCGACGGAGAGGCGTTGCGCGCGGTGGTGCAGGACCTTGCCGCGCCGTTCCGGGAACGGCGCATCGACCGCGTCGCGGCGATAGAGGCGCGGGGATTCGTCATCGGTGCGCCGCTGGCCATCGAACTGGGCGCAGGGTTCGTTCCCATGCGGAAGGCGGGGAAGCTGCCGCACGAGACCTTCTCCGCCCAATACGAGCTGGAGTATGGCGACGCCGCCATCGAGCTGCACCAGGACGGCCTGCAGCCCGGCGACAACGTGCTGATCGTGGACGATGTGCTCGCGACCGGGGGAACGATGGCGGCGGCGGTGGAACTCGTGCAGCGGACGGGAGCGAACGTCGCGGGCATCCTCACGCTCATCGAACTGACGGCGCTGAATGGTCGGGCGCGGCTGCCGGGCCACGACGTGGTGGCGCTGGTCCGTTACTAGCGCTCGTCCGCGATTTGACACGCACAGAAGAGCACACGGACAATCCGCCCAAGTACGAGCGGGGGAGCGAACTCATGCAGGACGTGGTCATCGTAAGCGGCGCGCGGACGCCCGTGGGGCGGTTCGGAGGCGCATTCAAGGACCTGCCGGCCTCCGAACTCGGCGCCGTCGCCATCAAGGCAGCCGTCGAGCGCGCGGGCATCAGCCCGGAGGACGTCGACGAGGTCATCATGGGCAACGTCCTCCAGGCCGACGAGACGGGCTACACCGCCCGCCGCGCGATGCTGAAGGCCGGGCTGCCGGACCGCATCCCGGCGATGACCGTGAACCGGGCGTGCTCGTCCGGACTCGAGGCGATCAACCTCGCCGTGCAGGCCATCGCCACCGGCGAGTCGGAGGTCGTCGTCGCGGGAGGCGCGGACAGCATGAGCCGCGTGCCCTACCTGATGAAGGGCGTTCGGTTCGAGGGCCCGCGGATGGGCGACTACAGCGTCACGGACGGCCTCACGCTGGGCCTCACCTGCCCCATCTACGACTACCACATGGGCGTCACCGCGGAGAACGTTGCGACGCGCTTCGAGGTGAGTAGAGAGGCGCAGGACGAGATGGCTGTCGACAGCCATCAGCGCGCCGTCCACGCACAGGCAGAAGGCTACTTCGACGCGCAGATCGCGGCGGTGAGCGTCCCGCAGCGGCGGGGAGACCCCGTAGCGGTCACGCAGGACGAACACCCCCGTGCGAACACGACGCTCGAAGGGCTGGCCAAGCTGCGCCCCGTCTTCAAGGAGGGCGGCACGGTGACGGCGGGCAACTCGGCCGGCATCAACGACGGCGCCGCCGCGGTGGTGGTGATGTCGCGGGAACGCGCGGAAGCCGAAGGGCTGACGCCGCGCCTGCGCTGGGTAGGCCGCGGCGTGTCGGGCGTGGATCCGTCGGTGATGGGCATAGGGCCGGTGCCATCCACGCGCAAGGTGCTGGAGAAGACCGGGATGGCGATAGCCGACCTGGACCTCGTCGAGTTGAACGAGGCTTTCGCGGCGCAGGCGCTCTACGTGATGCGCGAACTGGAGATGGACTGGGAGCGGACGAACGTCAACGGGAGCGGCATCTCGCTCGGGCACCCGGTGGGAGCGACCGGCGCGATCATGACGGTGAAGCTCATGGAGGAGTTGACGCGCACGGACGGGCAGTTCGGCCTCGTGACGATGTGCGTCGGTGGCGGGCAGGGAGTTTCGACGATATTCGAGCGGCTCAACTAGCGCCCGGTGGCGCAGAGCCGCTCCGAAGAGCCCCGCCTTGCGGGGCTGGTGGCATCTGCCCCTTGACGGAACTCCGCGCGCGTGCTAGTGTTGTCCGGAATGAGTCAGATGCTGTTCACCGCGCCTGAGCATCAGAAGCCCCGAAACCCTTAAACCGCCTTAACCGAGGTCTAGCGTTGCATATCCGCTGGGCCTCTTTCCGTGTCTGTGCGAATCCGCAGGCCATGCGCTGCGAGGAGGTATCGAGCCAGCAATGACGTCGTTAATGCCCCGTGCCAACCGCGCCCCGATGCATCCCGTCAAATCCTACGCTCGTACCCACCAGGTGCTGGAGCCTTCCAGCCTCGTGAACATCCAGATCGAGTCCTTCGAGGCGCTCAAGACACAGGGCATCCGCGAAGTGCTCGACGAGATCAACCCGGTGCAGGACGTAACCGGCAACCGGTTCGAACTGCGCTTCGGTGCGCACTCGTTCCGCGAGCCCCGGTACTCGGAAGAGGAGTGCCGTGCCCGGGAAGTCACCTACGAGGCGCCGCTCTACGTCACCGTCGAGCTCGAGGTGAAGGAGACCGGTGAGGTCAAGGAGCAGACGCTCTTCTTCGGGGACATCCCGATGATGACCTCCACGGGCACGTTCGTCATCAACGGCGCGGAGCGCGTCGTGGTGAGCCAGCTGGTGCGCTCGCCGGGCGCCTACTTCACCCGGGTGCAGGACCCCAGCACTGGACGCAACGTCTCCTTCTCCAAGCTCATCCCCTACCGCGGCGCGTGGCTCGAGTTCGAGACCAGCCCGCGCGACGTCATCTCGGTGAAGATCGACCGGAAGCGCAAGCTGCCCGTGACAACGTTCCTGCGCGCCATCGGCTTCGCGGAGGACTCGGAACTGCTCGATCTGTTCGCCGACGTGGACGATGACCCGGAGCACCCGTACATCCGCACCACGCTGGAACGCGACACGGGGGTGCAGAACGAGGCGCAGGCGCTGATGGAGGTCTACCGCAGGCTTCGCCCGGGCGAGCCTCCCAGCGCAGAGAGCGCGCGCACGCTGCTGGACAACCTCTTCTTCAACCCGCGCCGCTACGACCTCGGCCGAGTCGGGCGCTACAAGATGAACCGCCGCACCGGCAAGGACGTACCGCAGGAGAGCCGGACGCTCACCAAGGACGACATCATCGAGATGATCCGGATGATGATCCGCATCAACAACGGTGTGGCTAACCCGGACGACATCGACCATCTGGGCAACCGGCGCGTCCGCGCGGTGGGCGAACTCATCATGAACCAGCTCCGCGTCGGTCTGCTCCGCATGGAGCGCGTCGTCAAGGAGCGCATGACGATCCTCGACCAAGGCGAGGCCACACCGAGCGCGCTCATCAACATCCGCCCCGTGGTCGCCGCGGTGCGCGAGTTCTTCGGAGGCTCGCAGCTGTCGCAGTTCATGGACCAGACGAACCCGCTGGCGGAGCTCACGCACAAGCGCCGTCTCTCCGCGCTGGGCCCCGGCGGACTCTCCCGCGAGCGCGCCGGTTTCGACGTTCGTGACGTGCACTACTCCCATTACGGGCGCATCTGCCCTATCGAGACGCCGGAAGGGCCGAACATCGGCCTGCTCGGCTCTCTCGCCACCTACGCGCGCCTCAACGACTACGGCTTCATCGAGACGCCCTACCGGAAGGTGCTGAAGGACATCTCCAGCAGTGACCCCGACGTGAAGGGCCGTACCGTCAGCGAGACGGTGACCGGCGACGACGGCAAGGCCATCGTCCGGGCGAACCACGTCGTCTCGGCCGCCGCCGCCAAGAAGCTTGCGGCGCTCCCCGAGCGCATGATCGCGGTGCATCCCTACGTCTCCGCTGACCCTGACGAGATCGTCTATCTGCCCGCCGACGAAGAAGACAAGTTCGTCGTGGCGCAGGCCAACTCCCCGATGGACGACAAGTTCCAGTTGCTCGGCGACCGCGTCGAGTGCCGGGTCTCCGAGGACTACCTGATGGAGCCGCCCGAGCGCGTCGACTACATGGACGTCGCGCCGATACAGATCGTCAGCGTCTCCACCGCGCTCATCCCGTTCCTGGAGCACGACGACGCAAACCGTGCGCTGATGGGCTCCAACATGCAGCGGCAGGCCGTTCCGCTCATCAAGCCCGACGCCCCGCTCGTCTGCACGGGCATGGAGGAGCGTATCGCGCGCGACTCCGGGCAGATGGTGCTCGCCAAGGCCTCCGGTATCGTCACCTCCGTAACAGGCGAAGTGGTCGTCATCACAGACGACGAGGGCAAGGAACACACCCACGTGCTGCGGAAGTTCATCCGCTCCAACCAGGGCACTTGCCTCACACAGCGCGCCATCGTCTCCGTCGGAGACGCCGTGGCGGGGGGCGACCCGCTCGCCGACAGCTCCTCCACCCAGGAGGGCGACCTTGCACTCGGCCAGAACGTGCTCTGCGCGTTCATGGCGATGGAGGGCTACAACTTCGAGGACGCCATCATCGTCTCCGAGAACCTCGTGCGCGATTCCAAGTTCACGTCCATCCACATTGAGCGCTACGAGGTTGAGTCGCGTGACACGAAACTCGGCCCGGGCGAGATCACGCGGGACATCCCCAGCGTGGGGGAAGACGCGCTCCACAATCTGGACGAGGAGGGCATCATCCGCATCGGCGCCGAGGTCGGCCCCGGCGACATCCTCGTCGGCAAGGTGACCCCAAAGGGCGAGACCGAGCTGACGGCGGAGGAGAAGCTGCTGCGTGCCATCTTCGGTGAGAAGGCGCGCGACGTGAAGGACACTTCCCTCCGCGTCCCCCACGGCGAACGCGGCAAGATCATCGACGTCCGGGTCATGTCCCGTGAGAACGGGGACGACCTCTCCCCCGGCGTGAACAAGCTCGTGCGTGTCTGGGTCGCTCAGACCCGCACCCTCTCTGAGGGCGACAAGATGGCCGGGCGTCACGGTAACAAGGGTGTCGTCTCCCGCATCATGCCGGTGGAGGACATGCCCTACCTGCCGGACGGCACCCCCGTGGACATCATCCTCAACCCCATCGGCGTGCCTTCCCGCATGAACCTCGGGCAGGTGCTGGAGACGCACCTGGGGCTGGCAGCCCACAAGCTGCGCTTCCGCGCGGCAACGCCCGTATTCGACGGCGCGACCGACGCGGACATCCGCGACGCGCTCGCCCGCGCATGGCTGCTGGAACGCGCCGGAGCGCTCGGCAGCGACCTCGACACCTCGGACGGCTACGAGCCGGACTGGGCGAAGGCCCGCGGATGGGTCGCCGAGCGTGGTTACGACGCCGACCGCGCGTTCGACGACAACGACCGGGACTCCAACTACGCCTCGTCGATAAGCCTCCGGCTCTGGCTGGACGACCTCGCAGAGACGTACCAGGAGGTAACCGGCACGAAGGTGGACCTCGGCGATGAGTCGTTCGACGACCTCTACCGCGAGGCGCTGCGCGTGGGGCGCGCGCTCAACGCCGCCGCCCCCGTACTCGGCAAGTCGGTCCTGTACGACGGCCGCACCGGCGAACCGTTCGACAACCCGGTAACGGTCGGTTACATCTACATGCTGAAGCTCATCCACCTGGTGGAGGACAAGATCCACGCCCGGTCGACCGGCCCATACTCCCTCATCACGCAGCAACCGCTGGGCGGCAAGGCGCAGTTCGGCGGGCAGCGCTTCGGAGAGATGGAGGTCTGGGCGCTGGAAGCGTACAGCGCCGCCTACAACCTCCAGGAGATGCTCACGGTCAAGTCTGACGACGTCGTCGGACGCGTGAAGACCTATGAAGCCATCGTGAAAGGCGAGGAGGTCGTGCAGCCCGGCGTGCCGGAGTCCTTCAACGTGTTGCTGAAGGAGTTGCAGAGCCTCGGCCTCGCCGTCGAACTTCGCTACGAAGAGGACCAGGGCGTCGTCTCCTCGCGATTCACCTACACCGGCGAGGAGGAAGAGGACGAGCTGGAGGCCGTCGCGCCGATCGCGATCGAACCCGTCGCGCCATCGTGGGAAGCGGACTTCGCGCCGCTGGAAGAGCAGGACGGGGACGTGACCACCACTGTGCGCATCGACCTGGGCGCCTACGCCCGTAAGGCCTCGGAAGAAGAGAGCGAGAGCAACGCGGACTAGCAGCACACGCGGCCCCGGCCCCGTGAGCGCACCGCACCGATAGTCAGCGGGAGCAACCCGCAGGGGAGAGCAGCGAACATGCCGAACGCGACAGACTTCAACGCCATCCGGATCTCACTCGCGTCGCCGGAGCAGGTCAAGCAGTGGTCTTACGGCGAGGTGCTCAAGCCGGAGACCATCAACTACCGCACGCTCCGTCCCGAGAAGGACGGCCTGTTCTGCGAGCGCATCTTCGGTCCGACGAAGGACTGGGAGTGCTACTGCGGCAAGTACAAGAAGATCCGCTACCGGGGCGTGATCTGCGACCGGTGCGGCGTGGAAGTCGCCCGCGCCAAGGTGCGCCGGGAGCGCATGGGCCACATCGCGCTGGCTGCGCCCGTCGCCCACATCTGGTTCGCCAAGGGCATCCCCAGCAGGCTTGGCCTGCTGCTGGACGTCTCTCCCCGCAACCTGGAACGCGTGCTCTACTTCGCACAGTATATCGTGACGCGGGTGGACCCCCTGCTGCAGACGCGGCGCACCGAGGAGTTGCAGCTCGAACACGACGAGAAGAGGGAGACCCTCGAGCAGCAGATGAACGAGCGCATCGCCACGCTCCAGGGTGAATTGGAGTCCCTCACGGGTTCCGAGTCTGAGGAAGACGAGGCACAACGGAAGACGCTGAATGAGCAACTGACCGCGCTCGTGAACGCTCGCGACGAGCAGATCGCCGAACTCGGGCAGGGCCTCGCCAGGGAGACCGGCGAGGTGGAGAGCCTCAAGCCCTTGATGCTGCTCACGGAGAGCCGCCACCGCGAACTCTCTGACAAGTACGGCGACGTCTTCCGCGCCGGCATGGGCGCGGAGGCCATCCTCGACATCCTGCGGTCGCTCGACCTGCAGGAGGAGATGCAGCACCTGAAGGAAGAGGTGCGCACGACTTCCGGCCAGCGCCGGAAGAAGGCCGTCAAGCGCATCCAGGTCATCGAGGCGTTCCACAGCAGCGGCAACAAGCCCGAGTGGATGATCATGACCGCGCTCCCGGTGCTGCCGCCCGACCTGCGCCCCATGGTGCAACTGGACGGCGGGCGGTTCGCCACAAGCGACCTGAACGACCTCTACCGCAGGGTCATCAACCGGAACAACCGCCTGAAGAGGCTGCTGGACCTCGGCGCTCCCGCCATCATCATCCGGAACGAGAAGCGGATGCTCCAGGAAGCCGTCGACGACCTGATCGACAACGGTCGGCGGGGCCGCGCGATCGTCGGCAGCCACAACCACCAGCTCAAGAGCCTCTCAGACCTGCTGCGCGGCAAGCAGGGGCGCTTCCGTCAGAACCTGCTCGGCAAGCGCGTCGACTACGGCGGACGTTCCGTCATCGTCGTCGGACCGTCCCTCCGGCTCCACGAATGCGGCCTGCCGAAGAAGATGGCGCTGGAGCTTTTCAAGCCGTTCGTCATGAACCGGCTCGTCATGCAGGGCATGGCGCACAACATCAAGAGCGCAAAGCGCATGGTTGAGCGCGCCCGCCCCGAGGTCTGGGACATCCTCGAGGAGGTCATCCAGACCCGCCCCGTCATGCTGAACCGCGCGCCCACCCTGCACCGGCTGGGCATACAGGCGTTCATGCCCACGCTCGTCGAGGGCAGCGCCATCCAGCTGCACCCGCTCGTCTGCGCCGCCTTCAACGCCGACTTCGACGGCGACCAGATGGCCGTGCACGTTCCGCTCTCGCGCGAGGCGGTGCAGGAAGCCCGCAACGTGATGCTGAGCACGCACAACATGCTCTCTCCCAGCTCCGGTGAGCCGCTCGTCGCGCCCACGTACGAGATCGTCCTGGGCTGCTACTATCTCACACAGACGAAGCCTGACGCGAAGGGCGAAGGCGGGCGTTACCGCGACTTCGACGACGTGCTCATCGCCTACGACGCGGGGATACTGGAACTGCACTCCACGATCTCCGTGCACGCCCCCGGCGAGGGGGACACGTGGATAGAGACGACCCCGGGCCGCATCATCTTCAACGAGGTGCTCCCCGAGGAGCTGCGCCGCTACGACGTGCTGATGGACAAGAAGGCACTCCGCGACCTGGTTTCCGAGGTCTACCGGCTCACCGGCAACGCGACCACGTCTGAGGTGCTCGACCGGATCAAGCAGATCGGCTTCCACTACGCCACCATCTCCGGCACGACCATCGGCATCACGGACATCCAGGTGCCGCCGGAGAAGGCAGAGATCATCGCGGAGGCGGACAAAGAGGTGGAACTGCTGGAGGAGCAGTACGAGATGGGCCTCATCACGGAGCGTGAGAAACACGTCCGGGCGGTCAACACCTGGCAGCGCGTCTCCGGCAGGATGGACGAGGTCATCCAGCAGCACCTGCCTGAGTTCGGCGGCATCTACGCCATGGCCCACTCAGGCGCACGAGGTAACGAGGCCCAGATCAAGCAGATGGCCGCCATGCGCGGACTGATGAGCAACCCGCGCGGAGACATCATCGAACTGCCCATCAAGTCCAGCTTCCGCGAGGGCCTGAGCGTGCTGGAGTACTTCATCTCCACCCACGGCGCTCGCAAAGGTCTCGCGGACACCGCCCTGCGCACCGCCGACTCCGGCTACCTCACGCGCCGTCTCATCGACGTGGCGCAGGAGGTCATCGTGCTGGAGGAGGACTGCGGCACAGACCGTGGCGTCCTCATTCACGCCCACGCCTCCGAAGAAGATGTGATGATCGCTCCGCTCAGCGAGCGCATCATCGGACGCGTCGCCGCAGGCCCCATCGCCCACCCGGACACGGGCGAGGTGATCGTGGACGCCGCTGAGATGATCGAGGAGCCGCAGGCCGCAGCCGTCGAGGCTGCCGGGATAGCCGAACTGCGCGTCCGAAGCCCGCTTACCTGCGAGGCTCCGCGCGGCATCTGCCAGCAGTGCTACGGACGCAGCCCCGCGACGGGCCAGCTCGTCCTCCTGGGCGACGCCGTCGGCATCATCGCGGCGCAGTCCATCGGGGAGCCGGGCACGCAGCTCACCATGCGGACGTTCCACACGGGCGGTATCGCCGGCAAGGACATCACCTCCGGTCTGCCCCGTGTTGAGGAACTGTTCGAGGCGCGCTCGCCCAAGGGCAAGGCGCGCATCGCGGAGATAGACGGCGACGTGCTGGTGTTCGAGAACGGCCAGCTCATCGGCGACTACGAGTCAGAGGACGCTCCGCAGGTGCTCGTTCCTCCCGTCTCATTCGTGCCCTGCGTCCGTGTCGTGAGCCACATGCCGTTCACGGACAGCTACGCCATCACCGGCACCCACACGCTCACGGTCAAGGAAGGCCAGCGTGTCAAGGCAGGCGAGGTCATCGCGGAACCCGCAGCGGACGCCGCCGAGGCCGGCGACTCGTCCGAGGCAGTTGCGCCCGTCGCGCTGCTCGCTCGCGTCTCGGGCGCCGTCCGCGTCGTGGACGGCGGCATCGAGATAGACGCGTTCGAGACGGAGGTGCGCGACCACCAGGTGGACGCCACCGACCAGCGCCTCGTTCGCACCGGGGACGCCGTCCTTGCGGGCCAGAAGCTCACCAGCGGCGTCAAGGACCCGCACGACATCCTCCGCATCGAGGGCATGGAAGCCACGCAGGGCTACCTGGTCGAGCAGGTGCAGACCGTGTACCGTAACCAGGGCGTGTCCATCAACGACAAGCACATCGAGACCATCATCAGCCAGATGCTGCGCTGGGTGCGCGTCGACAACATCGGTGACACGGAGCTGCTCCCCAACCAGTTGATCGACCGTGCGCGCTTCCAGAGCGTGAACGAGCGCGTCATCGCCGAGGGCGGCGAGCCCGCCACCAGCAAGCCGGAACTCCGGGGCGTGACCCGTGCGTCACTCAACACGGACAGCTTCCTCGCCAAGGCGTCGTTCCAGGAGACGGCCCGCGTCCTCACCGAGGCGGCGATGTCCGGCGAGGTGGACTACCTGCGCGGCCTCAAGGAGAACGTCATCATCGGACGGCTCATCCCCGCCCGCCTCGACGTATCCCCAGAGGGGCGCAGCCTCCTCGGCATCCCTGAGGTCCTGCCGTCCGCCGAGGGCGACAGCGACGACTTCGAGGCCATCATGGGCCTCATGGGTGAAGTGCCCGGCATGGACGACTTCGAGGACGAGAACGGGCACGCGGCGCACGCCGCCGTGGACGTGGATTTCTCCCTCGACGACGATGACGAGGGCGATGATGACGACCTCTTCCTCGACGACGACGATGACGACGACCTCGACGAGCCTGCGAACACAGCCTCCGCTTCGACCGAAGAGGACGAAGAAGAAGAGGAGGCAGGCAACGCAGACGTCGATGACGATGAGATCGGGGTCGCTGACCCCGAGGACGCTCTCCTGGTTGAAGAGGAGGACGACAACGCGGAGGAATAGCCTCCGCCGTCCGGAACGGGACTCAGTTGTACGGAAGGGCGCCCGGGTGGGCGCCCTTCTGCATACCTACGAGTACCAGGGCAGCATCGGCTCGACCGCCAGTGTGACGAACACGAGCGCGAGGTAGAGCAGCGAATACTTGTACGCCGCGAGCGTGTCGCGGGAGTCTCCTCCGCCGAGCAGAGGCCACGACATGCGCAGCCATACCACGCTCAGCAGCGTCGTCACCAGCGCGAACGTCAGTCCGCCGTAGCCTGCAGCGAGTGGCAGCCAGGCCATCGCGGCCAGCAATGCCACGTACAGCAACACCTGCCGGGCGGTGTCGCGCTGCCTCGCCACCACGGCCAGCATCGGCACGTTCGCGGCGGCGTAGTCCTCCCGTAACAGCATGGAGAGCGTCCAGAAGTGGGGCGGCGTCCAGAAAAAGATGAAAGCGAACATGTAGAGACCAAGCGCCGTAAACTCCCCCGAGACCGCTGCCGCTCCGATAAGCGGCGGGAACGCTCCCGCAGCCCCGCCGATGACGATGTTGTTCCAGGACCGCCGCTTGAGCAGCATCGTGTAGACGAGCACGTAGACCGCTGCGGCCGCGAAGGTGAGGGCTGCCGCCAGCGGGTTTGCTCCCGCTGCCATGAGAGCCGTGGCTGCGGCCACCAGCACCACCCCGACGAGCGCGGCGTTCCGTGCACTGATCTGTTGCGCGGGCACCGGCCGCACCCTCGTACGGCGCATCACGGTGTCTATGTCTGCGTCCAGGCTCTGGTTGATGGCGTTGGCGCCGCCCGCGGCGAGCGCTCCCGCGACAACGACCGTAAGCAGCACGAGTGCGTCCGGTGAACCTGCAGCCGCCTTCCATGCCCCCGCCGCTCCCGTGACCACGAGCAACAGCACGATGCGCGGCTTACAGAGGGCCGTCACCTGGCGGAGGAATAACGCCATCAGCGCGTCCGCCCGAGGAGCGCGAAGCTGAACTGCGCCACGATGGCCCACCAGACCGCCGCGGCGAGTCCGAGGTGCATGATGCGCAACTCCTGCGGCAACCGGAGCCAGACTGCGCTCACGCCCACCGTGAACTGTGCGGCCGCCAACACCGCGGCGATCACGCTCACGTAGAACGCCCAGCCTCCCACGCGGCGCGCCTGCCACGCTGTCCATATCAACGCCAGCAGCAAGGCCGTGGCCGCCACGCGGTGCACGAGATGTACCCCCGCCGCCTCTGCGCTGCTGCGCGCGTCGCACAGCGGCAGGCCGGGGCATCCGGCGCTGTGCCCGGTGCCGACGATCGTCCCTCCGGCGAGCACGACGAACGCCGCCGCGATGACGAGCGCACGCCACCGCCTGACGTCCGGAGGCGGCGAGAAGCGCACTTCGAGCGCTCGCGCCGCGCCTCCAGTGAGAAGCGCAAGGGTGAGCAGGGAGAACGTCAGGTGCGCCAGCCGCACCATGCTGTGCAGCTCCGTGAGCACCGTGATGCCCCCGAGCACGGCCTGCACGAGGATCGCCACGAGCGCCCAGACCAGCAATCGCGAGGTGAGCCGGTCATGCGCGCGGGCGCGGAAAGCGAAAGCGGCAGAGGCTGCCACGAGCAGCATCGTGACGCCTGCATAAACGCGATGGCCGAACTCGATGGCGGTCGCTCCCTCGATCTCGGGGACGAGCACTCCCTCGCAGAGGGGCCAGTCGGGGCACCCGAGGCCGGAGCCGGAGACGCGCACCCACGAGCCGTACGCGATGAGGCCGAGCGTGAGCACAGACGCCACGAGAGCGAGCCACCCGGCGCGGCGGATATCCACCGCGCGTACTCCCTGCACCGCCATCTACTTATGCCACCCCGTACGACATGACGGCCAGGATGGCGATGAGTCCCACGGGCAGCAGCGTCCAGACGACCTCGGCGGCGCGTGTGCCCAGGATGCCGCGCGAGGCGTCCTGCCGCACGCGCATGCGCAGCGCAGTGACGACGATGGCCACCTCGGCCAGCGCCATGAGGCTGACGACTATCCAGAATCCTGCGTGGGGTGTCATGTGCAGCGGTACGAGAGCACGCGGGCAATCCTCCCCGCCCCGGCGCGCCTCCTCTATGGTAGCGTAAGCGGGCTGCCGCCGCCACGTTCTCCGAGTGACGAGCGGCGGTCCGAAGAGGAGGCTGGAGATGGCGATACGCGAGGAAGAGTTCGACCTGCCGGTGGACGAGGGGGAGATGGCCGTGTTCCTCTACGAGCCGGAAGACGCCGGACCGCTGCCGTCCATCATCATGGTGCACGACGCCGTCGGCCTGACCGTGGAGGCGCGTGAGCAGGCCAGGTGGCTTGCCGGGCACGGCTATACCGTCGCAGCCCCGGACGTCTTCCACCGCGCCGGGCGCCTGCTGACGTTGCCCGCACTCGGGGGCGGCCCCGACGCCACGCCCCGCATCCGCGCAGGGATGACAAACGACGGCCACTGCTCGGACATCACGCGCCTCGCCGAGTTCCTGCGCACACGTCCGGGCAGCGACGGCCGCGTCGGGCTCACCGGGTTCTGTCTCGGCGGGCGCATCTCGTTCCTCGGCGCGACGCTGGGCGGCGTCGTGGACGCGACGGTGGCGTTCTATCCCACGCGCCTGCTGGAGTCCGACCCCGCGATACCCGGCTCGCCGTGGCCGGTGCACGGGGCAGGGAACGTCGCGAACCCGCTGCTGATGTTCTTCCCCGCGCTGGACGGCTTCAACCCGTACTCGAACGTGGAGGCCATCAGGGCCGCGTTCCCCGGTTCGGCAGACGACGTCCGGGCCGTGTGGGTCGAGGACGCCGACCACGCCTTCGCCCAACCGGAGAGCGACGCCTACCATCCGGAGCGCGCTGCCGAGGCGTGGGAGGAAGCGCTCGCGTTCTTCGACCGGCACCTGCGGCAGATATAATCGCCGCCGCGCGACAGGGGCGTGATTTCCGCCTTCGCGGGAATGACAGGCGAACAGCGCTTATCAGCGCACACGAGCACGGAGGAGCACTCGCATGGACACGATAGAGCAGGTTGTCGACATCGAAACGGCGGACGGGACGATGGCAACGCCGACGTCGCGCCCCACGGACGGCGGAACGCACCCGGGGGTCGTCGTCATCATGGAGGCGTTCGGCGTGAACCCCAACATCGAGGGCATCGTCCAGCGGTTCGCGGCTGAGGGCTACGTCGCCGCAGCGCCGGACCTCTTCCACCGCTCCGGCCGGCTGCGCTACGCCCCCTACGACAAGCTGCAGGAGATGCGCGAGGACCTGCGCTCCAGCGGCTTCGGCGACGCCTCTATCGACATGGACGTGCAGGCCACGATCGACTACCTGCGCAGCGATCCGAACGTCGGCGCGATAGGCATCGTCGGCTTCTGCCTCGGCGGACGCGTCTCGATGCAGTCCGCGATACGCGCGAGCGGGCTGTCGGCGGCTGCCGTCTACTACGGCGGTTTCATGTTCCCCGGCGACGACCAGCCTGACGCTTTCCACGCGTTGCGCGAGGCCGAGGCGCTCTCGATCCCGGTGACGGGCTTCTTCGGCGAGGACGACCAGAACCCCACGACGGAGCAGGTGGGCGCGCTGGACGAGCGCCTCACCGCCCTCGGCAAGGAGCATACGTTCCACGTCTACGCCGGCGCGGGGCACGGCTTTTTCTGCGACGACCGCGCCAGCCACAACGCCGAGGCCGCGGCCGACGCGTGGGAGAAGACGCTCGCGTTCTTCGGGGAGCGGCTTCGCTGAGCTACGAACCTACTTGTCATTCCGAGCGAAGCGCAGCGGAGTCGAGGAATCTCTCGGGACATGACAACGCCAGGAGAGGAGACACCACATGGCCGACGCGTACGACGTCATCATCGTAGGAGGCGGGTCCGCCGGCGAGAACGTTGCCGGGCGCACGGCGCCCACCGGGCTGAGCACCGCCATCGTCGAGGCGGAACTGGTAGGCGGGGAGTGCTCGTACTGGGCGTGCATGCCGAGCAAGGCGCTGCTCCGCCCCGGCGAGGCGCTCGCCGCCGCGAAGCGCGTGCCTGCCGTGCGGGACGCCGTCACCGGCGCCGTGGACGCTGCCCGCGCGATGCGCGCCCGTGACGCGTTCGCGAGCCACTGGAACGACGCCGGACAGGAGCAGTGGGTCGCTTCCGTGGGAGCGACGCTCATCCGCGGCTGGGGGCGGCTCGACGGCGAGAAGCGCGTCGTCGTGGAGATGGCGGACGGCAGCGGCAGCATCGAACTGGAGGCGAATAAGGCGGTCGTGCTCGCGACGGGCTCGATCGCGTTCGTGCCGCCCATCGAGGGGTTGGCGGAGGCCGAACCGTGGACGAGCCGCGAGGTCACGTCAGCGAAAAGCGTGCCGGAGAGCCTCATCATCATCGGCGGGGGCGTCGTCGGGCTGGAGATGGCGCAGGCGTGGAAGTCGCTCGGCACGGCCGAGGTGACGGTGCTGGAGCGCAGGACGCCCGAGGACACGCCGCTGTTCGAGCCGTTCGCGCTGCGGGCGGTCGTCGACTCGCTGGAGGCGCAAGGCGTCGTCTTCCGGTTCGGGTGCGTCGTAGCCTCGGCAGCCCGGACGAGCGACGGGGTAAGTGTGACGATGGACAACGGCGAGACGCTGTACGCGCAGGAGCTGCTCGTAGCCGCGGGGCGCACCGGCGTCGTGGACGGCGTCGGACTGGAGACCGTAGGCGTGGACGCGCAGCGGTACGTGAAGGTGAACGACCACCTGCAGGTGGAGGGCGTGGAGGGCGGCTGGCTGTACGCCGTGGGCGACGTGAACGGGCGCGCGCTGCTGACACACCAGGGCAAGTACCAGGCGCGGCAGGCGGGCGACCACATCCGCGGGCTCGACGCCTCCGCGTGGGCGGACAACGGCATGGTGCCCGCGGTCGTGTTCACGGACCCGCAGATCGGCAGCGTAGGACTGACGGAGCGCGCCGCCCGCGAGCGCGGCCTGAACGTGCGCGCCATCGAGATGGGCTGGCCGGTCGCCGCGGCGCCCCTGCACGGCGAGCACTTCAGCGGCGGGGTGAAGTTCATCGTGGACGAGGACCGGCAGGTGCTCGTCGGAGCGACGTTCGCAGGGCCGGAGGTCGGCGAGCTGACGCACGCGGCGACGATCGCCATCGTGGGCGAGGTGACGCTCGACCGGCTGTGGCACGCCGTGCCGTCGTTCCCGACGCTGAGCGAGGTGTGGTTGCGCTTCCTCGAAACGTACGGCCTGTAAGGCTCGGCCTCTCTGTTGCCGCGCGGGGCGGGGCGCGTAAACTGCCCGCATGACGTACACGGACATACTCTACGAGAAGAGCGGCGGCATCGCGACCATCACGATGAACCGCCCGCAGGTGCGCAACGCGTTCCGCCCGCTGACGGTCGACGAGATGATCGAGGCGTTCCAGGACGCGTGGGAGGACGACGACGTCGGCGTGGTCATCCTGACGGGCGCGGGCGACAAGGCGTTCTCGAGTGGCGGCGACCAGAAAGTGCGCGGCAAGGACGGCTACCAGGACGGCACCGGCCACACGAAACTCCGCATCACGGAGCTGCACACGGTCATCCGCATGATCCCCAAGCCCGTCATCGCAGCGGTGAACGGCTTCGCCATCGGCGGCGGTCACGTGCTGCACGTCATCTGCGACCTCTCGCTGGCGTCGGAGAACGCGATCTTCGGCCAGTCCGGTCCGCGCGTGGGGAGTTTCGACGCTGGCTTCGGGACAGTGTTCCTCGCGCGTATCGTGGGAGAGAAGAAGGCGCGGGAGATCTGGTACCTCTGCCGCCAGTACTCCGCGCAGGAAGCGCTGGAGATGGGGCTGGTGAACAAGGTGGTGCCGCAGGAGCAGTTGATGGCGGAGGCTCGGGAATGGGCGGAGCGCATCCTGGAGATGAGCCCGACGGCGCTGCGGTTCCTCAAGGCGTCGTTCAACCAGGACACGGACTGGGCGTACGGGCTGCAGCAGATGGCGCACGGCGCGGTGCAGATGTTCTACAACACGGACGAGGCGGAGGAGGGCGTGCGCGCCTTCAACGAGAAGCGTCCGCCGGACTTCAGCGCGTACCGCAAGCAGACCTGGTGAGCATGGCCGCCACGCCTGCGCCGCAATCGAAGCTCGTCTCCTGGTTCTGGGCGGCGCGACCGTTCTCGCTGTCGGCGTCGGTCGCGCCGGTGCTGGTGGGGACGGCGCTCGCGGCGACAGTTGGCGCGCTGGACTGGCTGCTGTTCGCGCTCGCGCTGACGGGGTCGGTCGCCATCCAGATCGGGACGAATCTCACGGACGAGTACTCGGACCACCGGAAGTCCGGCGGCGAAGGGAAGTTCCTCGCGCCGCACAAGGTCATCCAGCGGGGGCTGCTCTCCGAGCGGGCGGTGGCGCTCGGCATGGGCGCAGCGTTCGGCTACGGCGTGGCCGCGGGGCTCATCATCGTCGCGCACGTGGGCTGGCCGATCCTCGCGGTGGGGCTGGCGAGTGTCGCGGCGGCGTACCTGTACGCGGGCGGACCGAAGCCGCTGGGGACGCTGGGTCTCGGCGAGCCGGTGGTGTTCGTGTTCATGGGGCAGGTGATGGTGATGGCGTCGTACTACGTGCAGCAGCAGGTGGTCACGTGGGCGTCGTTCTACGTCTCGCTGCCGATCGCGTTCATCGTCACAGCCATCCTCGTGGTGAACAACATCCGCGACGTGGAGGAGGACCGAGAGGCGGGGAAGCGGAGCCTCGCCACAGCTGCCGGAGTGCGAGTGGCGACGTGGACGTACGCGGCGTTGCTGGCAGGGGCGTACCTGAGCATCGCGGGAGCGGCGCTCGGCGGGGCGGTGAGCCTCTGGGCTCTGCTGGGGCTCGCGCCGCTGCCGTGGGCCGTGGGCGCCGCGCGGGCGCTGTTCGCGGCGGAGGAGCGCCCCGCGATGAACCGGCTGCTCGTGCGCAGCGGGAAGCTGCACGGCTGGACCGGGCTCGCGCTCGCGGCGGGGTTGTACGCTTCGAGCCTGTGAGGGACCAGGCTTTGCACTGATATACGTATAGCGCTATAGTGTATACGTATTCAGGTTGGAGAAGCGGTTATGAAGAGCAAACTGACCATCACCGTAGACACGGACCTCATTCCCGTGGCGAAACGCTACGCCCGCTCCAAGGGAGTGTCGCTGTCGGCGGTGATCGAGCAGGCGTTGCGGGAAGCGACCGGAGAGACTGAGTCGTCCTTCATGGAATATTGGAGGGAACGGTTCGCCGAGACGCGAAAGACGCCGCCTGAACCCGGAACCGACCCCCGCTACGATGCCTTGGTTCGAAAACACCTCTACCTATGACGAGCCAATGAAGAGCAAACTCACCATCACCATGGATACTGAACTCATCCCCGTGGCGAAGCGCTATGCGCGCTCCAAGGGAGTGTCACTCTCGGCGGTGATCGAGCAAGCAGTGCGGGAAGCGACCGAAGAGACTCCAGAGACTGGAGCATCGTTCGTCGCGAAGTGGAGGGGTGCGTTCAAACTTGACCCCGAAGACTATCCCAAGGACGACCCCCGTTTCGACTATCTCGCACGTAAGTACCTCACGTGATACTCCTCGACACCGATGTCCTTCTAGACGTAGCGCTCGATCGACATCCTCACGCAGACGCCTCGTCGGATTTTCTCGCGAAAGTTGCCGATGGGGCGCCCGAGGGGTTCGTCGCGTGGCATACCGTCTCCAACCTCTTCTACGTAATAGCTCGTGCGCGAGGGGCTGCAGCCGCCCGAGATTTCATCCTGGGCCTCATGCGCTACCTGTCGGTCGCCCCGGCCAGCACCGAGGCCGTCCGATACGCGGCTTCCCTGCCGATGGCCGACTTCGAGGACGCGATGCAGGTGGCAGCCGCACGTGCTTGCGGCGCCGAGTACATCGTCACGCGGAACCTCAGCGACTTCGAACGCTCCCCCATCCCCGCAGTGACGCCACAGGAAGCGCTCACCCAACTGCGCTGATGCGGCACGCTCGCTTCTCGCGTTGACCGTGCGCACACGCGCGCCTAGACTCACCTCCATGTCCATCTATCGCTACTCACGATGGGACGGTTCGCAGGCTGTCGAGATCCCCACGACCGACGACCTGTTCGACCGTCTCTCCGAGCAGATCCTGCAGGGCGACGACCTCCGGGGCGCGCTCAACCGCATGATGCGCTACGGCATGCGCGGCGAGGGCCAGCGCGGCCAGGGGCTGCAGGAGCTCCTCGAACGGCTCCGCGACGCCCGCCAGCGCAACCTCGACCGGTACGACCTCTCGTCGATGTTCGACGACATCCAGGAGCGGCTCGACGCCATCGTCGACAAGGAGCGGCAGGGCATCAACCAGCGCCTCGATGAGATCGCGCCGCCGAACGACGGTGCGCCGTCCGGTGACGGCGGACAGGAAGGCGAAGGCGGGGAAGGCCAGGGGCAGCCCGGCGGGAGCGGCGCGCCGCCGGACGAGTTCACCGACATGCTCCGGCAGATGGCGAACCGTCACCTCAACCAGTTGGACCAACTCCCCCAAGGCGCCGGCGGGCGCATCAAACAGCTCCGCGACTACGACTTCATGGACAGCGGCGCGCGCGAAGACTTCGACGCGCTCATGCAGGAGCTCCAACAGCAGTTCCTCCAACAGTACTTCCAGGGGATGCAGGAGAGCCTCCAGAACCTGACGCAGGGCGACCTCGCGCAGATATCGGAGATGGTGCGCGACCTCAACGAGCTCGTGAAGCAGAAGCTGCAGGGCGACGACCCGGACATCAGCGACTTCATGAACAAGTGGGGGCACATGTTTCCGCCGGGCATCGAGACGTTCGACCAGCTGATGGAGTACATGTCCAACCAGATGGCGCAGATGCAGTCGCTCATGAACTCGATGACCCCCGAGATGCGCCGCCAGCTCGAGGAGATGATGGACGGCCTTCTGCAGGACAACCGTCTCGCGTGGGACCTGTTCGAACTCGGCACGAACCTCGAGCGGCTGAACCCCGACAGCTTCCCGGACAACGACTTCCGCCTGTTCGGCGACGAGCCCGTCACGCTGCAGCAGGCGCTCCAACTGATGGGCGACCTGAACGACATGGAGGAGCTCGAACAGCAGCTGCGCCATGCGCTCCGCACCAACGACGCCACGAACATCGACGCGGACGACCTCGGCAAGGTGCTGGGGGAGGAGGCACGGCAGTACGCGCAGGAGTTGCAGCGCCTCACGAAGGAGCTGGAGGAGGCGGGGCTCATCCGCAAGCGCGGCCAGAACGGCTGGGAGCTAACGCCGCAGGCGATGCGCAAGATAGGCGACAAGGCGCTCACCGACATCTTCAACCGCATCCGGGGCGGCGACATCGGCGACCACAACCGCGAGAAGAGCGGCGTCGGCGTCGAGATCACGGACGAGACGAAACGGTGGGAGTTCGGCGACCCTCTCCACTTGAACACGCTCAAGACGGTCAGCAACGCCGTGCTCCGCGAGGGCCCCGGCACGCCCGTCCGCATCAGGCCGGACGACTTCGAGATAGACCGCACCATCGCGCAGACGCGCGCGTGCACCGTCATCGCCATCGACATGAGCTACTCGATGTTCTGGGACGGCGCGTTCCAGGCCGGGCAACGCGTAGGTCTGGCGCTCGACACGCTCATCCGCTCGAAGTTCCCGAAAGACCAGGTGACGGTCGTCGCGTTCTCCTACTTCGTGCTGCCGCTGCAGCCGCACATGCTGCTCGACACGTACTGGGTCGAGTTCGGGGGCGGCACGAACTTCCAGGAAGTGCTGCGCCAGTCACGGCAGATACTCGGCAAGCAGGGCGGCACGAACAAGCAGATCATCCTCATCACCGACGGCGAACCGACCACCTACAACTGGACGGAGAGCGACCTGCGCGCGAACTACGGACGGCGCGGGGGCGGGCTCGTCGAGGCGACGATGCGGGAGGTGATGCGCTGCACGCGCGACAACATCACCATCAACACGTTCATGCTGGACCAGAGCCCGTCGCTGCTGCGGTTCGTGCAACTGATGACGAAGATCAACAAGGGGCGGGCGTTCATCTCCAGCCCGCACAGCCTCGGCTCCTACGTCGTGGCCGACTACGTCTCGAACCGGAACAAGGTCATCCGTTAGGGACCAGTCAACCGCCCAAGGGCTACCGTCCGTACCGGACGTACCAGTAGACGAACAGCGCCATCGCCACGCCTATGACGACCAGGCTTGCGACGGCGAACGCCGAGTCCACCAGCACCCCGAGGCTGTTGAGGACGACGGCGATGATGACGAAGATGAATACGACGCCGACGAGTCCCGCATCCTCGCGTTTCATCGCTTCTCCCTAACGGCCCGGGAAGTTCGGCGGGCGCTTCTCCCTGAACGAGCGCACGCCCTCCAGGAAATTCTCACTCGCCTCCGCGCCGTCCAACAGGGACGCCCGGTCCGCGGGCACCTGGTCCGCGGCGCCGAACTCCAGCAGGTCGCGTATGACCTGCTTGTGCGTGCGATGCGACACCGGCGAGAGCGACGCCACCTCCTCTGCCAGCGCGCGCGCCTCCTCCATGAGCGCGTCGCCGTCCACGACGACACTCACGATGCCCGCCGCCAGCGCGCGCTCCGCGGAGATCGAACGTCCCGTCAGCATGAGGTAGGCTGCGTCCCCCGCTCCGGCGAGGCGCAGCAGGCGGTCGATGTGTGCGTGGGATACCGCGATGCCGCGCTTCGCCGCCGGAAGTCCGAATTGGGCGTCCTCCGACGCGATGCGTACGTCGGCGCACACCGCAAGCTCCAGCCCGCCGCCGAGGCAGTAGCCGCGTATCGCGACGATGGTCGGCTTGGAGAGCGCATTCAGGGCGTCGCAGGCCTCGTGCACCGCGTGGCGGTAGTTCCGCGCGCGATCAGGCGTGCTCCGCGTCTCCTCGAAGTCCTTGATGTCCGCGCCGGCCGAGAACGCCTTCTCCCCCGCGCCCGTCAGCAGCACCGCACGCACCGCCTCGTCCGCGTCCAGCTCGGCGAGGAGCACGGGGAAGCGCACCCACATGTCGTACGAGATGGCGTTCCGCTGCTCCGGACGGTTCAGCGTCAGCGTCGCGACGGCTCCATCGCGCTCCACGAGTATCTCGGCGCTCATTACCTCTGCTCCTTTGAGAGGGCCTTGGCATGATCCGATGTCAGCGCCTCCCCTGGCATGTCATTCCGAGCGAAGCGCAGCGGAGTCGAGGAATCTCTCGGAGAGCATATACCGAAGCCCGCGAACGTCCCCCGAGAGATGCTTCGACTGCGCCTCCGGCTCCGCTCAGCATGACATGCCCCCTCATTCATGCTGAGCCCCCCGCCTTCGCGCGCAGGCAGTCGAAGAAGCGGTCCATCTGGGACTTCGCGACGGTGCCCATCAGGCGCTGGCCGACCCGCGCCAGCACCCCGGTGACCTGCACGTCGCCCTCGAAACTGAGCTCCGTGCCTTCGCCATCGTCCGCAAGTGACATCGAGCCGGTGCCCCGGATCTCGGTGCGGGCTCCGGAGCCCTCGACCGTCATACGGTACGACTCGGGTTCGACCATGTCGGTCATGGCAAGCGTCCCCTTGTACGAGCCGGAGACGATGCCGACGCGCACCGAGAGCTCGATCTCGTAGCGGTCGCCGCCGAGCGGCGTGAACGCGCTCACGCCGGGGATGCAGGAGCCGACGACGGACGTGTCCATCAGCATCTGCCACAGGCGCTGTCTCGGTACGTCGAACCGGTACGCTCCACTCAGCTTCATGAGGCCCCTCGCAGCGTGCTGCGTCCACTATAGCAGCGCCAAGCACACGTAGTTCTCATTCCGGCTGTCGCCGACGCCACGCCATCAGGAGATATGCAGGTGAGGCAGCCACCATCCATGCCGGCAGCAGCACCGTGCCCCCAGCGAACAGCGTCATCACCGGGTACGCACACGCGACAGCGACCACCAGCCGGGCGCCCGCAGCAGCCATCGCCTGCCGACGGGGCCGCAGCCGCAGCGATGCCACCCCCCAGCACGAGAGACGCCGCCACGGGGGCCGACGCCAAGAAACCCCAGACGCCGCTCTGGAGCACGATCAGTACCCCCACGAGCGACGCGTACCCGACAAGGGCAACGTCCAAGGCGACCACTGTCCGCAGAAGGATCTTCACGCTCTGCCCCAACTCCAAGCCTATTCTGCCTCGACCGTTGACGCATTCCATCGATTGACAAACCCCGTGCGTTAGATACCCTTGCGCGCGCAAGGCACACGCGTGCGCATGGCGCAACGGCGCAGGCGTGTGAATCCCATGGCGCGCGACCTGACGGTCGAGGGAGGAGGTCGACTGTGACAGTTCCTGTCGAGATAACCATCAACGGGAAGGCCTGCTCCGGCGAGGTGGAGGAGCGACAGCTGCTCGTCCACTTCATCCGGGAGAACGCGGGGCTGACCGGGACGAAGGTGGGGTGCGACACCAGCCAGTGCGGCACGTGTACGGTGCAGCTGGACGGCGTCTCGGCCAAGTCGTGCACGGTGCTCACCGTGCAGGCGTCGGGCTCCTCGGTCACGACGATCGAGGGCATCTCGGACGGCGTGGACCTGCACCCGCTGCAGGAGGCGTTCTGGAACAACCACGGACTGCAATGCGGCTTCTGCACGCCGGGCATGATCATGGCGGCGAACGAGCTGCTGCGTAACAACCCGTCCCCAACGCGTGAGGAGATACGTCACGGGTTGGAGGGGAACATCTGCCGCTGCACCGGCTATCAGAACATCGTCAGCGCCGTCGAGGACGCCGCCAGGGCGATGGGAGGGAGGTAAGCCATGACCACTCGGATATTCGGTTCCGGTATCCGCCGTCGTGAAGACCCACGGCTCATCACGGGCCGCGCGTCGTACACCGACGACATCAAGCTGCCGGGGACGCTCCACGCGGCGATCCTCCGCAGCCCCTACGCCCACGCGAACATCAAGTCGGTAGACGCCAGCGGCGCGGCCGGCCAGCCCGGCGTCGTCGCCGTCTACACCGGCGAGGACACGGACGGCGTGCTGAACGGCCTCCCCTGCGCGTGGCTCATCCCCGGCTCAGACCTGAAGACACCCGCGCACCCGGCTATCGCAAAGGACAAGGTCCGCTACGTCGGCGACGCCGTCGCGGTCGTGGTCGCCGAGTCGCGGTACCAGGCCGAGGACGCGCTGGAGCACATCGCGGTGGACTACGAGCCGCTCGACGTCGTCGTCAGCCCGAAGGCGGCCGCGCAGGACGGCGCACCGCAGCTCCACGAGGACGTTCCGAACAACATCGCGTTCACGTGGGCCCTCGCGGGAGGCGACACGGACGCAGCGTTCGCGGACGCGGCCGTCACGGTCAGCGACGTCATCACGCTCCCTCGGCTCATCGCGAACCCGATGGAGCCGCGCTCGGCGCTCGCCCAGTGGAGCGCGGCGTCCGGCGAGCTGACGGTGTGGAACACGACCCAGAACCCGCACATCGCGCGGTTCGTCACCTGTGTCGTGACCGGCGTGCCGGAGCACAAGATACGCGTCATCGCGCCGGAGGTCGGCGGCGGGTTCGGGAGCAAGATCCCGTACTACGCGGACGAGGCCATCACGGCGTTCTGTTCCATGAAGCTTGGCGTGCCGGTGAAGTGGACGGAGACGCGCAGCGAGAACTACCTGATAACGACGCAGGGTCGCGACCACATCGAAGAGGTGGAGATGGCGGCCACGAGCGACGGCGTCATCACCGGCCTACGCACCACCGTCTACGCGGGCATGGGCGGGTACCTCTCGACCGCTGCCCCGGGCGTCCCCACCATCCTGCACGGGCTGATGTACTCCGGCCCCTACAACATCCCCAACATCACCGGCACGGTCTACGGCGTGTTCAACAACGGCGCGCCGGTGGACGCCTACCGCGGCGCGGGCCGCCCCGAGGCCACGATGCTCCTGGAGCGCATGGTCGACCTGGTTGCGGCAGCCGTCGGACAGGACCCCGCGGAGGTGCGCCGCAAGAACCTCATACCGAAGTTCGAGAACGGCCACGACGTCGCCACCGGCATCACCTACGACAGCGGCGACTACGAGTCCGCATTGGACTCCGCCCTGAGCGCAGCAGGCTACGACGCGCTGCGGGCAGAGCAGGCGCAGGCGCGGGCGGATGGCCGTTGCGTCGGCGTCGGCGTCTCCTCCTACGTCGAGATATGCGGCCTCGGCCCGTCGCAGGTGGCGGGCGCGGTCGGCTTCCAGGGCGGCCTGTGGGAGAGCGCGATCATCCGCTTCTACCCCACGGGCAAGGCGAACGTCATGGTCGGCTCGTCCCCGCACGGGCAGGGCGAGGAGACGACGTTCGCGCAGATCGTCGCGGGCGAGCTCGGTGTGGACGTCGACGACGTGGAGGTCATCCACGGCGACACCGACACCACCCCGATGGGGTGGGGGACGTACGGCAGCCGCACAACGGCAGTGTCGGGCGCGGCGATCGCGGTGGCTGCTCGCAAGATCAAGGAGAAGTCCCGGGCGCTGGCCGCACACCTGCTCGAGGCCGCCCCCGAGGACATCGAGTACGAGGACGGGCGCTTCTACGTCCGGGGGTCGCCCGACCAGCACAAGACGATCCAGGACATCGCGCTCATGGCCAACGTCGCGTGGAACATGCCCGAGGGCATGGAGCCGGGACTGGAGGCGAGCGCGTTCTACGACCCGCCCAACTTCACCTACCCGTTCGGCGCGCACGTCGCCGTCGTAGAGGTGGACCCGGAGACGGGACGCATCGACCTCCAGCGCTACGTCGCAGTGGACGACTGCGGCGTGCAGATCAACCCCATGATTGTGGAGGGCCAAGTGCATGGCGGCGTCGTACAGGGCGTCGGCCCGGCGCTCTGGGAGGGCGCTGTCTACGACGACGACGGGCAGCTCGTGACCGGCTCGATGCTGGACTACGCGCTGCCCCGCGCGGACCTGCTGCCGGAGATCGAGGTCTCGTCCAACACGACGCCGTCGCCGCACCACCCGCTGGGGGTGAAGGGCATCGGCGAGGCGGGCACCATCGCGTCCACGCCCACCGTCTACAACGCGGTGATGGACGCGCTGCGCCCGCTGGGCGTTACCCGCGTAGACATGCCGTTGACGCCGGAGAGGGTCTGGCGCGCGATCAACGACGCACGGAACGGAGGCTAGGCCATGTTTCCAGCACAGATCACCTACCACCGCGCAGGCTCCGTAGCCGAAGCGGTGCAACTGCTCTCGAACAACGAGGGCGCGAAACTCCTGGCGGGCGGGCACAGCCTCCTCCCGCTGATGAAACTGCGGCTGGCTGCGCCCGCCGTCCTCGTGGACATCGGGCGCATCGAGGCCTTGAAGGGTATCTCGGCCAGCGGCGGCGGCATCACCATCGGCGCGCTGACGACACACGCCGAGACCGCCTCGTCCGACCTCGTGCAGCAGCACGCCCCGGTGCTCGCCGAGGCTGCCGCGCTCGTCGGCGATCCGGCGGTGCGGAACCGCGGCACCATCGGGGGCAGCGTCTCCCATGCCGACCCCGCGTCCGACCAACCGACCGTGCTGACGGCGCTGGGCGCGACGTTCAACGTGACGGGGCCGGGGGGCGACCGCAGCATCGCTGCGAGCGACTTCGCAACCGGCCTGCTGGAGAACGCGCTGGCGGAGAACGAGGTGCTCACGAGCATCTCGGTACCGTCGGTCCCGTCCGGCGCGGGCTCGGCGTACGTCAAGTTCGCGCACCCGGCGTCGCGCTACGCCGTGGTCGGCGCTGCCGCCATCCTGGCGGTGAGCGGCGGAACGTGCTCATCGGCGAGCGTTGCGGTCGGGGGCGTCGAGACGACGCCGGGCCGGGCGTCGTCTGTCGAGGCGGCACTGGCGGGCTCGGACCTGAGCGACGCCGCGATGGACGCCGCTGCGGCAGCGGTCGCGGGCGACCTGAGCGGCGACGCGATGGGCGACGTGTTCGCCTCCGCGGAGTACCGCAGGGCGATGGCGGCGGTGTACGTGCGCCGGGCGCTCGGCGCTGCGGCGTCGCGCGCGGGCTGAACGCCCCGCCGTGGGAGTGTCATGTTGAGCGGAGCCGAAACATCTCTCGGGGGAAGGTTGGTGTAGACGGCCGCCTCCCCGAGAGATTCCTCGGCTGCGCTCGGAATGACAAGCACGGGGGCGCCCCTGCGCATCTACGAGAGCACGTCATCCCGGAGGAGACCCACTTGGACGAAACGCGCACTGGCTCCGTGCCCGCGTCTGTCGACGAGCTGCAGCAGGCGCTGCGCGGCGAGCTGTACGTCGCCGACCGCGCGCTGGCGATGTCGGTCTACCTCGCGCTGACGCTGAAGCGACCGCTCTTCCTCGAGGGCGAGGCGGGCGTCGGCAAGACGGAGGTCGCCAAGGTGCTGGCGTCGGCACTTGGCGCACGACTCATCCGGCTCCAGTGCTACGAGGGGCTTGACGTGAGCCAGGCGGTCTACGAGTGGAACTACTCGCGGCAACTGCTGCACATCCGGCTGCTGGAGGCGTCCGGCAACGTCGATAAGACAGCGGCGGAGCGCGAGCTGTTCAGCGAGGAGTTCCTCATCAAGCGTCCGCTGCTGCAGGCGCTCGATGGGAGCGAGGGCCCCGTCGTGCTCCTCATCGACGAGCTGGACCGGGCCGACGAGGAGTTCGAGGGCTACCTGTTGGAGATGCTCTCCGACTTCCAGATCACGATACCGGAGGTCGGCACGTACGCGGCCGACGAGCCGCCCGTCGTCGTCATCACGTCGAACCGGACGCGAGAGATACACGACGCGCTGAAGCGCCGCTGCCTCTACTACTGGATCGACTACCCCGACCTCGACAAGGAGACGCAGATTGTGCGGAGCAAGGTGCCGCAGGCATCGCAGAAGCTGGCGGGGCAGGTCACCGCGTTCGTCCAGGAGCTGCGGGGCACGGAGCTCTACAAGGTGCCCGGCGTCGCCGAGACGCTCGACTGGACGGCGGCGCTCGTGAGCCTCAACGAGACGGAACTGAGCCCGGACGTCATCGACGACACGCTCGGCATCATGCTGAAGTACCGCGAGGACGTGCAGGCGGTGCGCGGCGAGCAGACGCGCGCTCTGCTGAACCGCGCGATGCACCGCGGCACGCAGCGCGGGGGCAGGCGTGGCTGACGGCTCGAGAGCGCACTTGTTGTCATGCTGAGCGAAGCCGAAGCATCTCTCGGGGAGGACGGCTACATCCTCGGCAACCTCCTCCTCTTCGGACGGCTGCTCCGTCGGCTCGGCCTCGACGTGCACGTCGGGCGGATGCTGGACGCCATCCGCGTGCTGGAGGACATCGGTCTCGAACGGAGGGGCGACGTGCGCGCCGCGCTGCGCACGCTGCTCGTGCACCGCAAGGACGACCTCCCGCTGTTCGACGAGGCATTCGACGTCTTCTGGCGCCAACGCAAGGACAGCACCTCGACGATGGACCTGCGTTCGATGGGCGAGCAGCGCCGCTACCGCAGGCCGTCCGCCGGGCCGCCCGCGCCGGGCAGGGAGCCGGACGACTCCGCTGAGCCCGCCGATCCGGACGAGGGTTTCGACCGCGTCGACCTCACCCGGACGTTCAGCGCGCGGGAGGTGCTGCGCACGCGGGACTTCGCGGAGTTCACGCCGGAGGAGATGCTGCAGGCGAGGCAGCTCATGGCGTCGCTGCAGTGGGACCCCGGCCTCCGCCGTACGCGCCGCAAGGAGGCGGGCAGAGGGCCGGGGCTGGACGTGCGCCGCACGCTGCGGCACAACGCGCGATACGGCGGCGAACTCGTGCGGCTGGAGACGCGCCGCCGCAAGGAGAAGCCGCGCAGGCTGGTGGTGGTCTGCGACGTCAGCGGCTCGATGGAGCGGTACACGCGGATGCTGCTGCACTTCATCCACAGCCTCTACGCGGGGCTGGACAACCGCATCGAGGCATTCCTGTTCGCCACGCGGCTCACCCGCATCACGAAGCATTTGGGGCAGCGCGACATCGACCGCGCCGTCTCGGAGGTGGCGAAGGCCGTGCCGGACTGGTCGGGCGGGACGCGCATCGGCGACGTGCTCAAGGAGTTCAACTTCCGCTGGGCGCGGCGGACGCTCGGCTGGGGCTCCATCGTCCTCGTCGTGTCGGACGGCTGGGACCGCGGCGAGCCGGAGCTACTTGAGCGCGAGATGGCGCGTCTGCAGCGCAGCTGCAACCGGCTGATATGGCTGAACCCGCTGGCGGGCAACGAGGACTACGAGCCGCTGACGGTGGGGATGCGGGCAGCCGCGCCGTACATCGACGACCTGCTGCCGGTGAACAACCTCGCCGCCCTGTTCGACCTCGCCGACCACCTGAACAGCCTCGCGCAGAGCCGTCCGGTGCGCCACCAGCAGCACGTGGCACGCCCCACAGAGGACGAGGCGCCCGTCGCCGCGACGCCGGCCCCGCAACAGCGCTCGTGGCACGCAGGCGCGAACCCGACGTTCCGGCATCCGATGTGG
The DNA here is from genome assembly GCA_965116305.1 of Dehalococcoidia bacterium. GTDB lineage: Bacteria > Chloroflexota > Dehalococcoidia > Lucifugimonadales > Australimonadaceae > Bin16. The sequence continues at coordinate 2,559,144 of OZ220673.1, forward strand.
GGGAAGGGCGAGCCGAGGAACGGGGCGTGAGCCCCTCACGCCGACGGGTAAAACCCCTTGTCGTACCAGTAGGTGAGGTCGCTGCCGAACCACTCGGTGGGGATCTCCTGCCCGACGCCGGCCTCGACCGCCTTGCGGTAGATGAGCGCCCCCGCCGCCGCCATCTGTATCCCCATGCCGGTGCTGTTCTTGTAGTAGACGATGTCGCCGGGCTGTGCTTCGAGCGTGGTCGTGCCGGCTACCACCTCCCCCAGCGTGCATATCCTGTCCCACGACACCAGCCCCTGCTCGATGGGGTCCAGCAGCTCGATCTGGTTGTTCGAGTAGACGCTGTCGCGGTCGTTGATGCAGATGAAGGCGCTGCGGGCGAACGTCGTGTCGTCCACCTCGGACTTCTTGAAGTTGGCGTCGCTGTTCTGCAGCGAGATGACAAACTGCCCCGGCTCCAGCCAGTCACCGTCGAAGACCGGCTTGCCGCTCACGTAGCCCGCGTTCGTCGCGCAGCAGACGATCTCCGTGCCCTCCATCGCCTCGCGCGGGTTGTCCACGGGCGTGACCTCGATCTCCAACTGCTGCGACATCTCGCTGGCGAACTCTTCGCGGTGCTCCTTCGTGGGGCTGTAGACCTTCACGCTGCGCACCGGGCGCACCTGCACGAGCGCCTCCAGGTCTGTTCGCGCCAGCTTGCCGCTGCCGAACATGCCTACCGTCTGCGCGTTCGGCGGCGCAAGGTACTTCGCCGCGACGCCCGATGTCGCGCCGACCCGTATCCCCGACAGGTAGAACTCGTGGATGAACGCGAGCGGCCGCCCGGTCTGCATATCGATGAGGACGATGAAGCCCCAGTTGCGGTTCTCGAACTTGGGCGAGCGCTCGCCCTGCGCGTTCGGCCTCGTGCTGCGCGCACTGCCGCCGATGCGTATCGCGGCGGTGTCGTACGTCGGCGTCGTGCCGATGTGGATATTGGAGCCGTAGACCTTGTCAGCGTCCGTCGTGGGGCTGATGTAGCGGATGCGGGGGATGTTCACGGCCCCGCTCAGGGCGTGGTCGCGGTAGGCCGTCTCCATCGCCTCGAGGCAATCGGCCATCGGGTGCACCCGTGCAACGTCTTCGTCACTCAGCACCAGTGTCATGCGTTCCTCCTGTCTGCTTGCCACTTACCTTCAGGATCAGACGTGCTGGTCCACCAGGACCGGGTTGCCGTCCGGGTCGATCGCCACGAAACTGGCCGGCCCGGTGCCGTCCTCGTCCGCTTCGCTCACCAGTTGCACGCCTCTCGCCTTCAGCTGCCGCTGTAGTTCACGCACGTCCGTGAAAGCGTCCAGCGGACGCGCCTGGCTGTCCCAACCGGGGTTGAACGTGAGGATGTTCTTCTCGAACATCCCCTGGAAGAGGCCGATGGTATGGTCGCCGTTCCTGAGTATCTGCCAGCCCTCGGAAGGGTCGCCTCCGACGACCTCGAACCCGAACTGCTCGTAGAAGCCCCTCGAGGCCGCGATGTCCGACACGGCCAGGCTGATGGAGAATGCGCCCAGTTCCATGTACCGCCTCTCTCCTAGTTGCCGTGCGGCAGGATGACCGTCTTCACCTCGCGGAAGTCGGCCATGGCGTGCAGCGCGTTGGAGGTCTCGTCGAGCGAGTAGGGGCGCGACAGCATCCGCGCGAACGGCACCGAACCCCCTCGCGTGCGCAGGAACTCAAGCGCCTGGTGGTAGTGCCGTCCCTCGCCGGAGCGCACGCTCACGATCGTCACCTGCTGCCCGAAACCGTTGATCGAGACCGGCCCGCCTCCTCCTCCGATGGAGAGGTAGCGCCCACCGGGGCGCAGGAAACCCAGCCCCTCCGGGATGACCGCGAAGGAGACGCACTGGATGGCCACGTCCGCGCCGCGGCCGCCGGTGCGCTCCATCACCCACTCGTGCCGGTCCTTCGCATCGGGCATCTCGCCGATGTCCAGCGTCTCGTCCGCACCCCACGCCTCGGCCACGTCCAGCCGCACGCGCGGTGCGCCGATCACGAGCACGCGGCCGGCGCCACGATCGCGCGCGACCGCAGACGCGTACAACCCGACGGGCCCCGACCCCTGCACGACGACGGTGTCGTGGGGGTAGATCGGCCCGAGCCGCTCGAAGCCGTGCATCACCGTACGGAGCGCGCACGCGGCGGAGGCCGCCTGCGGCGACGTCACCTCGTCCGGTATGGGGATGATGGCGGTGCCGGGCGGGATGTAGTGGTACTCTGCGCAGCCGCCCAGCAGGTACGGCGGCAGGTCGGCGCGCCCGCGCCCGAAGCGGATGCTGTCGTCGCAGAGCGAGGGCTGGTTCGACACGGAGCAGTAGAAGCAGTGGCCGCAGAAGCGGTACGCGGAGATGACGCGGTCGCCCTCCTTGAGCGCGTTGCCGTGCACGTCGTACCGCTCACCGTTGATGGCCACGATGCGCCCCGCGGTCTCGTGTCCGGGGATGTAGGGCAGCATCTTCGGGTTCGCGGCGTCGTGCCAGATGTGCACGTCTGTCCCGCACAGCGTCGCGGCCTCGACCTCGACCAGCATCCCTGTCGGTTCCAGGTCCGGCATCTGCACGTCGCGCATCTCGGTTGGTTCGTTGTAACCCGTGATAACCGCAGCCTTGCACGTCTCCATGGCGTCTCCTCCCTCTAATGACTTCGGTCCCCTCGGCGGTACTTTATCGCATCCCGGTCCCCCTAACCGGTCGTGAACTTCGCCGCTTCCTCCGAACCGCCCGTAGCGTCGCCTTCGCTGTAGGAATGCGCTCCCGTCCCAGCAAGCGCGCCCCCCTGCACGATAAGGTACTCGTCCCTGATCGGCCGTCCCTCGAACCAGCACTCCAGGATCTCGCGGACGCCCGCCGCATAGCGGGCTTGCGCCGAAAGGGAGGTGCCCGACGTGTGCGGTGTCATCGCGTGGTTGGGCATCGTCCGCCACGGGTGATCGTTGGGAGGCGGCTGGGGGAACCAGACATCGCCCGCGTACCCCGCCAGCTGACCGCTCTCCAGCGCCCTGACGATGGCATCACGGTCGCAGATCTTGCCGCGGGCGGTGTTCACGATGTACGACCCGCGCTTCATCCTGCCGATGAGCGCGTCGTTGAACATGTGCTCGGTCTCCGGGTGCAGCGGACAGTGGATGCTGACCACGTCGCACACGCTGACCAGCGACTCGACGGTCTCATGGAACGTCAGGCCGAGTTCCCGCTCTACGTCGGCGGAGAGCCGGTGCCGGTCCGTGTAGTGGAGGTTCACGTCGAACGGCTTCATCCGCTTCAGCACGCCGAGCCCTATCCTCCCGGCTGCCACGACGCCCACGTCCATCCCCTCGATGTCGTACGAACGGGAGACGGCGTCGGCGATGTTCCAGCCGCCCTTGACTACCCATCCGTACTGAGGGATGTAGTCCCTGACGAGCGCCAGCATCTGCATCACCGCGTGCTCCGCGACGCTGACGCTGTTGCACCACGTCACCTCGCACACCGTGATGCCCCTCTCGATGGCGGACCTGAGATCGACGTGGTCAGACCCGATGCCCGCGGTGACCGCCAGCTTGAGCCGCGGCGCCTTCTCGATGCGCTCGGCGGTCAGGTATCCGGGCCAGAACGGCTGCGAGATGACGATGTCCGCGTCCGGCAGCTCGCGTTCGAAGACCGAATCGGGGCCGTCCTTGTCCGACGTCACGACGAACCGGTGCCCCCGATCGGCGAGGAACCGCTCCAGCCCGAGCCCGCCCGACACGGACCCCAGGAGATGGCCCGGGATGAAATCCCTGCCGGTTGGCGAGGGCAGTGTCTGGCCGTCCGGGTAGTGGGTGAGCGCGGGTATCTCTTCGCGCGCGTAGGCGGGCGGGAACCCTGCCACCGGATCGTCGTAGAGAACACACAACACCTTCTGGGACGAAGCGGTGCTCATGCCACACCTCCGCAGGTCCGATCACGCACAGTGTATGCGGGGTTGCCTGCGCCGGAAACCGCGCTGTCGACAGGGAGCGCCTACCGCGTTCCCGGTGGGCCGACGCGCACCGTGATGATGTCGGTGCCGTGGAACTGCTGGTGCCGCACCGACGAGGCGTAGCGGCGCAACAGGCGCAGCGATATCTCGTTCTCGGACACCGTCTCTTCGTCGTGCTGTTGCAGCTGGCGGATGCGGTCCTCCATGTTCTCCTCGTCCCCGCCGCCGAAGAACTCGAGTTCCGCGATCGGCCCCTCGCTGGACGCCAGCACCACCAGCCGCCGCGTCTCCTGCTCCTCGCCGTCGTCCTCCAGGTCCAGCGACAGGTCCAGCGGCGCGAGCGTCAGCAGTGTCTCCTCTGCTACCGCGCTCAGCCGCTCCTTCATAGGTTGGTCCCAACCCCTGCTCTCGGCGAACCGCTCAGTGAACGCGAAGAGGTCCGGCAGCACCTCGGCGTCGAGCTTCGACTCGAAACGCATCCGCCGTTTCTTGGTGAATTCGAGGAACAGGATCATCACGATCGCGGCGACCCCTCCGGTGGTGATGGCGCTCTTCACCAGCGCCCCGAACACCGGGCCGAGTTGCGGCAGCGTGAACAGGTCGAATTGGAACGACGCGCCTATCCAGAAGGAGATGCCCGCGACAATGAGTTTCTGCGTGTTCTGCTCGGACTGGATCACCGTCCGCGCGCCGTCCACGAACAGCGTGCCAGTGACGAGGATGAGGTAGCCGGCCATCACGGGCCCCGGCAGGCTGCTCAACAGCCCGGACAGCTTCGGGAGGAACGCCACGACGATGAAGATAGCGCCGATGGAGTAGCCCATCCTGCGCGAAGCGACGCCGGTGACCTGGATGAAGGAAACGATGGCCGGGTTCACGGCATTGGGCACTGCTCCGGTCACGCCTGCCAGTGCATTGCTTACGCCTGCGCCGGTCAACGCCCCTTGCACCTGCCGGAAATCGACGGCCTTCACCTCGCGCTGGGAGACGCGCTGGTGCGTTATCGCCTGCCCGTTCACCTGGATCGCGATGATGACGCCGAGGAACAGGAACGCCGGCAACAGCGTCCAGAAATCGACCCCGAGGTCCAGCGCCAGCCCCGGCGCCTCTGCCGGAAGCCCCACCCACGCGGACTGGGTGATCCGGCTCGTGTCGTAGATGCCGAACGCCGCAGCAACAAGGACGCCCACCACGATGCCGATCATCGGCGCCCACAGCCGCAACCGCACGCTGCCCCGCATCGTGAGCGCGGTGACGACCGTCAGCGTCGCCAGCGCGGTCAGCGGCGCGGCCACGGGCTCCTCTATCGACGCGTCGTCGAGGAGCCCGAAGACGACCGACGCCAGCGTTATGGAGAGGATCATCATCACCGTGCCGCTCACGACGGGCGTCACGAGCCGCCGCAGGATGAAAAGCCACCTGGCGACGATGAACTGGAACGCTGCCGAGGCGAGCACCAGCGTCGTCAGCGTTGCGGGGCCGCCGTCCACCACCGCCGTGATGCAGAAGGGGATGGCGAAGGCCGCCGTGAAGAACGGCATCACCGCGCCCGCGCCCAATGGGCCCAGGCGGCGCACCTGCACCAGCGTGGAGAGCCCGACCGCCAGCAGCGAGGCGAAGACCATCCACGTCACGTACGGCTCGCCTCTGTCCGACGCATTCGCCACGATGACCGGCGTCACCAGCAACGTGGCGGACGCGATCATGCTGAACTGCAGACCGTAACCGAACGAGGTCCGCCAGGGCGGGTTCTCTTGCGCCTCGTACCGGGGACTCTGCGTTGCCGTGGCCAGTGCCCGCCTCCTGCAGACAGAGGTCGTATCGCCGATCGACGCAACTTTACTACGACCGCGCCCATTCCCGTCATTCCCGCACCGGCGGGAATCCAGAGTGACCGGGCAGGCCACGCAGTGGTGGGGAGGCGCGGAGCGGTCTGTTCCCCTCTCCTGGGGGAGAGGGGAACGCGCTTTAGCGCGCAACATCCTCTCGGGCTGTTTGCGGCGGGTGAGAGTTGCCCCGGCTACCGCCGCCGCGTCGGAGTCCCCTCCGGTCGGAGTTCGCCCGCCGCTCTCGTCAGCGCCGCGCCGTACAGAAAGATCATCCCCGCAACGTACCCCCACATCAGCAGCAGGACGAAGGAGGCGATCGGCCCGTACACCGCGCTCCGCTGCCCGGCCAGCGCGGTGAACCAGAAGAACAGGTGCTTGCCCGCCTCGAACAGCACGATGGCTGTCACCGCCCCGAACACGGCGTTCCGCCACTCCAGGCGCACGTTCGGCATAAGGTAATAAACCAAGGCGAAGAGCGCCATCGTCAGGAACGCGGGCAGCAGCGCCGAGGCCGCGCCCAGCGCGAAGATGACGACCACGGATACCTCGCCCGCCGACTCGGCTATACCCTCACTGAACCGCACCGCCAGCTGCAGCGAAGCCGTGAGCCCCACCGACAGCAGGAACAGGAGCACGACGGTCGTCGTCAACGTCACTTGCAGAACGGTTATCCGGAGCACCTTCTGCGTCTCGACGCCGAACACCCTGTTCACCGACCGGGTCGCAGCCATGAACAGCCCGTTGGCCCCCATGACGATGCTGACGAACGCCACCAACCCGATGGCCAGCGAGCCCCGGAGCAGGTTGTCGACGGCGGCCTGGATCAGGCTCTGCGACGTGGGGAAGTAGTAGAGGAGCGTCGCCGTCAGCGTCTCCTCGATCGACTCCGGCTCGCCGAAGGCCGCTATCGCCATGATGGCCAGCGCCACCGCCGGGAGGAGCGACAGGATCGTGAAATAGGCGAGCGAGCCTGCGAGGTCGATCCCGCCCGCCTGGAGCAGGATGCGCACCGCCCTCGCGATGGCCGCACCCCTCCACGCCCCTCTCTTCCTGGGCAACTCGCGCGATAGCCGCCGGAGCCTTGCCTGTCTGCGCTTCAACCGTGTTCCTGCTCAACTGCCTGGCTGACGCTCGATTCTACGTCCCTCCATCTGCGGAGCGTGCCGCATTGCGTTGCCTGATATGCCCGGCTATCTTCTCGCCATGAGCACGCCTCTTCCCTGTGGCTACGCCAGCGAAGGTCAGGGCGTCACACCCCTGGCCGCCGCGCTGGAGTCCGGCGCGATGCGCGACCAGGGCTTCGACGTCACCCTCGCCAAGATGGGCGACGCGCACGCGGTCGTGGCCGAGCTGGCGTCGGGCGCCATCGTCTTCGGCAACCTCGCCGCTCCCGCGCTGGTGCTCGCGGTCGCGGAAGGCAGGGCGGACCTCGTCTTCCTCGCGGGTGGCGTCAACCAGCAGTTCCTCGTCGGCGCTCCGGGCATGACACTCGACACCCTGCGCGGCCGGCCCCTCGGCATGAGCCACCCCGGCGACCTCACCGACTTCCTCGGCCAGCTCACCATCGACCGCGTACTCGGCGGGTCGGGCGAACTCCGCGCCGTTGGCGGCAGCCAGTCGCGCCTGCGGGCCGTGCTGGACGGCGAGGTCGCGGCGACGCCCCTCTCGCCGCCCACCGCGGTGCAGGCCCGGCACGCCGGGTGTCCCTGGCTGTACGACTACGCGGAGATGGGGCTGAACTTCGCCATCGGCGGCATCGCGGCCACGCGACCGCTAGTCGATTCCGAGCCGGAACTCGTGCAACGCTTCCTGCGCGGGTACCTGGAGGGGCAGCGCCGCTACAAGCGGGACCGGGAGTTCGGCGTCGCCATCCACGAGAAGTACGGTGAGACCACCCGCGCCATCGCCGAGGAGACCTACGACGTCACCCACAGCGGCTTCCGCGACTTCCCCGACCCCGCCACCGAGGGCATGCGGATGCTCGTCGACTTCTGGAAGGGCGCCGGCGTCATCTCGGATACGTTCCGCGTCGAGACTGTCCTCGATTCCGGGCCCATCGCCGCGGTCTGCGGCGGGTAAAGAGCGCGCTGCACACGCCAGCCTTGTGCACAGCACGCCTATGGCCCCTTGACAGGCAACCCTGGAGTTGCGTATTGTTGCGTGCATGCACGAAGACTTAGTCTTCAGGGCACTCGCGGACTCAACACGGAGGTTGATGCTCGACGAGTTCTCTGAGCGCAAGGAGCAGACGCTCTACGAGCTCACGGCGCGCCTGATCATGCGACACAACGTCGCAATCTCCCGGCAGGCCCTGGCCAAGCACATTCATGTCTTGGAAAAAGCGGGGCTCGTAAGCTCAGAGAAGCGCGGCAAGTATCGGATGCTTGTCTTCGATGATGGACCCCTCAGGGCTGTCGTGGACCGATGGCTCAAGTGACGCTATGAAGAGTAAAGGAGGCCAGCTATGCGCATCACGCTCACCGGTGTTTTCGTAAGTGACCAGGACGAAGCTCTGAGGTTCTACACGGAGGTCCTCGGCTTTGTGAAGAAGCATGACGTCCCTGTGGGGCAATTCAAGTGGCTTACCGTCGTCTCGCCCGATGACCCGGATGGGACCGAGCTTCTGCTTGAACCGAATGAAAACCCGGTAGCGCAAGCATTTCAGAAGGGGTTATTTGACCAGGGCATCCCGGCGGCGTCCTTCGGTGTTACGGACATCCATGCGGAGTACGAGAAACTGAAGTCGCTGGGTGTAGCTTTTGCGATGGAGCCGACAGAAATGCCGGACGTCACTATCGCGGTCTTTGACGACACCTGCGGCAACCTGGTCCAGATGATGCAGACGTAACTGCGATTGACCAGGCTGCCCTGTTTGGGACGCGGGTGCGGTCGAGTCCATCCAAGCACGTGGTGGGCGGTAGAGGACTCGAACCTCTGGCCTCCGCGATGTCAACGCGACGCTCTAACCAACTGAGCTAACCGCCCCGTCCACCGTCCCACGAGTATAGCATCCCCCTGCCGCGCCACGGGGCCGCCAACGGGCGCCGTGCGGGTGTGCTACCATCGTCCGCGCTGTACACCCGTGGTACACCGCGGGTCGACCATACGAACGGAGGAGGTGGATGATGGTGGAAACAGCACTGCCCGCATGCCAGGCATGCAACGAAGGAGACCTCGTTCCGCTCTCGGACTTCGGAAGCCAGGGCGCGCCCATCCATTACAAGGCATGGGTCTGCACCAACCCCGACTGCGGCTTCAACCTGAAGATCCGCAACGGCGACGTCTACATCAACGAGCCCATCAACAACGGCGCAATGGCGGGTCGGCGCTAGCGTCCGCTCTGCGGGATGCTCCTCTCGCCCTCTGGGAGAGGGGCCGGGGGTGAGGGTTGATGACAAGGCGCGCGCATGGCTGAGCCCGCTGTCCCCTCCGTCCCGCGCCCACGGCGCGTGTCCGCGGTCGGCGTGGCGCTGCTCGCGGTGGGCGCGCTCCTGCTCGCCGCTGCCGCCGCCTACTACGCCTACGGCTTCTTCGCGGGACGCGACCTGGACCGCCTCGACGTCACCGTCACCGAGCCTGTCAGCGAGACGCTGCCGCGCGCTGCGGGCACGGCGCATGAGGGGCCGTCCCCCGCCGCGCAGGAGCTCTACCCCGGCTCGCTCATGCCCGCCCGTCAGTGGGCCGACCCGCGCGGCGCGATCAATCTCGGCGTGCCGGACCTCGCGGGCTTCATCCCCCTCAGCAACGAAGGGCAGCCCCATATCGCCGGGGTCGTCGGGAGGGCGGAGCGCATCGTCATCCCCCAACTGAACGTCGACGCGGCGGTGGAGGAGCTCAGCATCATCAACCTCGCGTCGAGCGCTGCCTACGAGACGCCCGCGTTCACGGTCGGCCACATCCCCACGACACCGAACCCGGGCTCGGCGGGGAACGGCTGGTACTTCGGCCACCTGGAGAACCCGATACAGGGCGAGGGCAACGTCTTCCTGCGCCTGCCCGAGATCGCCGATCTGCTGCGCGACGGGGACGACGTGCACGTCATCCTCACGTCGGGTGGGCGCGAGTACCTCTACCTCGTGAGCGGCACGAGCACCACGCACGCCGACGACCTCGCGCTCTACCCCTCGGACGACGCCCGTATCTCGCTCGTCACCTGCTTCCCGCGCCTCAAGTACGACCAGCGCCTCATCGTCACCGCGCAGCTCGTCGCCTTCAGGGATGTCCCCGTGTCCGAAAGCACGTGAATCCGCCGCGCCGCGAAGTGCGTAGAATAGAAGCGATGGCCTGCCCTGTCTGATCCCTTCCCCTTGATGGAGGAAGGCTAGGATGGGGGTGAAGAGTTGATTGTCATGCTGAGCGGAGCAGAGCGAAGTCCCGCGCTTCAGTGCGCAGCATCCTCTCGGGGAAACGCGGGCGCCCGGCGGCGCTTCTCCTTGCTCGCCGTTGCGCTGCTCGTGTTTGCGTTCGCCGCCTGCGAGAGCGCGACGCCCACCCCGGTGCCGGTGCCCACGGACACCCCCGCTCCAGCCCCGACGAACACGCCTGTTCCGGTTCCCACCGGCACGCCGACGCCAGTGCCGACCAACACCCCAACGCCCGTTCCGGAACCGACCGATACCCCTGACCTGTTGGCTGGCGCAGGCACGGTTGAGGGTGTGCTGGCACAGCCGACTCCGACGCCGGAGCCGCAGCCGACCGATACGCCTACGCCCACACCGAGGCCGCGCCCAACGAACACGCCCACGCCAAGGCCGGCCGCCACCAACACTCCCACGCCCGTGCCCACCAACACGCCGACTCCCGAACCTGCGCCTGCAAGCGGCTGGCGCACCGACATCCCCACCGGCCCCAACTCCGGCGACCGCGCAACCGACGCCTCCCTGACCCTCGCCGACGGCTCCACAGCTACCATCGAGTCCCTTGCAGCAGGCAAGGGCGTCATCCTCTACTTCTTCGCCACGTGGTGACCGTCCTGTAACGCCGAGTTACGGACGTTAACCAGCCTCTACAACGACTACAGCAACGATGTCGAAGTCATCGCTGTCGCCTTCAACCAGAACGCCGACCAACTCGGCGACCACGCCGCGCGGCAAGGCTACGCCGGGGTGTTCGGGGAGGGCCCCGCGTCGCTTGTGCGCTCCTACAACGTGCGCGCGCAGTCGTCGTGGGTTTCCATCGGGCGCGACGGAGCCATCCTCAGCAGGCGCGGCTACGGCTCAGACGGTGCGTCCTTCTGGCGCGGCGTCCTGGACACGCTCCGCTCCTCCTAAGCCCTCCGTCGTTCCTGCGAAGGCAGGGACCTCGCCCCCTTCCGTCATTCCCGCGAAGGCGGGAATTCCAGAGTGACCGGTAGGTCACACGTGCGCAGCAGCGCACGCAGTGGGGCTGGCGGGGCGTGTGGGATGCCCGGTGTAGGGGCGTCCCCCGTGGGCGCCCTGCCTGGCCCACCCTCCTGAGGGAGAGGTCGACGCGCTTGCGCGGCGAGTGAGGGCCCTGCGCGGGGCGGAGCAGGGGAGGTTAGAGGGCATCCCCCTCCCGCATTGACACCTCACGTGCCCGCGCCTAGCCTTAGCCCACGAGCAGTGAACACATGACCACGCGCAGCGCATCCACATCGCGCCTCATCGGAGCGGGAGCAGCCCTGCTTCTGCTGCTCTTCACGCTCGCCGCGTGCGGCTCCGACCCCACAGCGACACCGGTACCGCAGCCGACGCCGACCCCCGAGCCTGAACCGACCGCAACCCCGAAGCCCGCGTCCTCGGATGGCATGGCCGCCGGAGGCTGGGGCACGGCGGTCGCCGTTGGCCATGAGCACGGCGACCGTGCCTTCAACGCATCGATATCCCTCCCGGACGGCTCCACCTCCACCCTCGAGTCGGCCGCCGGAGGCCGCGCCGTCCTCCTCTACTTCTTCGCCACGTGGTGACCGACCTGCCGCGGCGAGGCTCGCACGCTCGACCCCCTCTACGACACCTACAAGGACGATGTTGAGTTCGTCTTCGTCGCTTTCAACGAGAACGCTGCCCAACTGGACTCGTACGCCAGGGGCGAGGGCTACGATTGGATCTTCGCCGAGGCCGAGCAGGGCACGCAGCAGGCATACAACATCCGCTCGCAGGCCAGATACGTTGGTATCGGTCGCGACGGCACCATCATAGCCAGCAGCGGCGGCGGCTCCGGCAAGGACTGGCCCAGCATCCTCGACCAGCTGAGTTCTACGTAGGCGACCAATGGGGATAGCGCCTCCTGTCAACCGCCTCACGCAACTCCGGTCACCGTCACGAGATCCTGCAGGCGCTTGACCTTAGGCCCTCGCGTCTCTTTCACAGGTGGCTTCATCATTATCAAGATATGCTCATGAACGTTCTTGAAATGAAAGTTCGGAGGATAAGGGTAGCTCCCAAAAATTGGCCTCTGGTTTCCCCACGATCCCCAACGTCCTCCAGTAGCGTCCTTCGACCAAATCAACTCATTCACTTGCACCAAACCAACCTCCCGTAAGACTCTACTAAAGTCTGCTGCCAATGGAAAAGTAAGTAGGCCATAATTCGTATGTTGTGTCACGTTCGCGGTTACAATGCAGACCTTCCGTCCGGGCCGGATCACTCGGTAGCACTCTGTAAATACTTCCTTCATCTCCGACAGAAACGCTGTATAATGTCCAATCGATCCTAAGTCGACATCTGGCCTACCCCCGTAATCTGCTTTGTCCCAATAGGGGGGGCTCGTTACCACCAGATCAACTGATGCATCGTCCAGCCACGCAAGATTTCGACTATCGCCATTCGCAATAATGGCTCCCTCTGCAGCAGTTCCCCAACGTTCATACATCAACTGGATGTAGTGCTCATTCTGGTCAACACAAACACTGCGGCGGTCCAGGTCTGTTGCAGCCATACCTGTTGTTCCGACGCCTGCAAACGGATCAAGTACGGTTTCACCAACGAAGGAAAACAGCTTGATAAGTCGCCGCGGTATCTCTGCTGGGAAGACGGACGGGTGGCCTGGGTCTTTCACATTGGCGATGTGCCATACCGTCTTGGTATATTCACGCCATTCTTCTTTGCTAAGTCGACTCCGCTCTTTGATGTGCTCATGTCTTCGATCTGTAATCACCATCAGCTAACCTCCAAGGTCTTTCTTCTCAGCACGTCCTGCAGTTGAGGTCGCCATTTTGAAATCATTCAGCTTGTGAACGAAAGCTCGCGATAATCCCAAGCTATCTCCAAGAATTTCGTCAATTTTATCCAATGTTTTGCTACGGTCTGGTGGAGCATAGCTTATGGTAACGACACCGCGATTAACCGACCGGGTTGGTCGTTTTCGCATCTCTTCCCATGTCCGTTCTGCTGACTCTGCGATAGCCTTTCCGTATTCATCATCCAGGAGTTCGATATCATAAGGGAGGTTTTTGAGAAAATGGGCATTCACATGGAACCCATCTCCTTCCACTCTCCACAACCAATATGTAAGGCGGCTTGCGAGACATGCAAAGAGAATCATCGCGCGCCGCTGGGATGTACAAGGTATGTCGTGGCTGTGCGGAAAGGCTTCAAGCTGTGCCGTATCCATTGAATCGACAACTGCAAGGGAAAGAGAATTGTATGCCGTAGTAGCACATTTCACAGAGGGAAGTTCTCTATCAGTGGGCCTTTCCATAGTCCGTATTCGAAAACTGCGGTGCTCGCGCTCTGCGGTAATCTGTTCATAGGCCGCAACTGCCTCAGCATCACCTAGTTTCGGAAACAGCTTCTGTGTCAACGATGCTCGGATCTCTTCATATCGCAAGCTATCGAACAGATTTGTTCGGTTTTGGCTGTTCCATCGAATGAAATCTGTCGTTGCAATTCGTGCAGTGCCTCCATCAGCGTGCCACAGTACAATGGCGTTTCTTGTCTTTACGTCATCCCCAAATAGAGAGTCTGGGGTTCGGTCGAAGAAGGCAACCCTCCAGTCGCCAGAGCTCTCCTTCATTGTGGTTCGAAGGAGCTTGGTTTGAGCGTCAACTGATTGTCCGATTGACAATGGCACTACCATCCCACCACGCCCGCTACGGTCGCGCGTCAACCAGGGTATCATTTCAATGAATAGCGGATACCATTTCCACGTCTTTTGCGAGGATGAGAAAGGAGCAGTCGCAAAGTGGGAGGTCCGCGTGCCAGCCCACTCATCAAGTGGAACGCTAGAATAGGGAGGGTTGCCTATGACTACGTCAAACCCTCCCTCGGTTGAAGGAAAGACCGTTGGTGGAAGTAATGTCGCATCCGCTGTGACCAAGTGTCGACTAGCGATCTGCCAGAATTCCCAGGGGTGTCTCTCCTTCAGGCCGCGCATAGTACATTCATTTGCTAGTATAAATGCAGCGATAATCGTTGCCAACGGATTCACGTCTATTCCGTACAAATGATCAAGGGCGTTTTCACGCTCTAGGCCCTCTCTCATCTTTATTCGCAGAACTGACCGGAGAAACACACCAGTACCAACTGCAGGATCAAGCACTCTCTCTTTTGAATCTGAAGAAACGCAAGATCTGACTATGTAATCGACAACATCGGTCGGTGTAAACACGGTTCCTGAATTGCGCCGCAATTTCCTAAAGTCATACGTATCCGCTACGCTAGCAACTCCTAGCTGGTGAATCACCGCTTCTAGAACATATGGCAGCAGCTCATGAAGCTCAGCATCGTACGTAAGACTCTCAAGCGGCTGAACGGCTGCACGGAGGCAGTTGCTTGTGAGATGAGCGGTAAGCCACCGCTCTGTTGATTCAGGACCGAAGAACCACAGGTCGGCATCGGACATCGAAAGACATTTGCCGTCTGTGTTCACGTTGGCCATAAGCACTTCGCACAGGGCAGCTGTGCTTGCAAGTTCCACGGCGTTGCTGGATGGAGGAGAACCTCTTACAGATTGCGCATCGGTTCTCGCGAAAGACAATCCGAACCAAGCGCGGGCCACGTCCTCGTTCACTGAGAACACCTGTCTCAGGAGCATGTACGACCGGAGCAAGGGCCCGAAGTAGGGCGAGACAGCCCCCCACAGGGTCTTGCCCGCCTTCGGCATGGCAAGGGTTTCTGCCTGTAGCCGCGCCTCAGTCATCTATCAGCCTTGGGGAATCTGATGTAAGCTGCTCGGGATCAACGTCTAAGGCTGCTGCAAGCTTACGTGTAGTACTGGGCATCGCCACGGTAAGGCCCCGTTCGATTCGGTAGATTGTGCTCTCGTCCACCCCAGCAGCATCGGCAAGGGCCTTGCGTGAATACGCCTTTCGCTCTCGGAGATGGCGAAGTCTGCCATTCATATGTGGACGATATCCCGTTCGCATGGCTCTATGCAATAGGCATGCATCTTGTATGCAGGAGGTATGCATCTATGCAAGTGCGAGTCCTTGACCAGCAGATCAACCCTAGCGCTAGCTTTGAACGCGTGCTCCTTGATCTCATCTCCGACGGCTCATACCAAGTCTTCCGTGCTCTCATTGCTTTCGTCACCTTGGACGGCCTCCTCCGGTTAGGCTGTCAGGAAGAAGGAACTCTCCACAGCTTCACTGCTGGCGGACGAGATCTCCGATGGATTATTGGCACACAGGCAATCACGACCTCTCATGCACTGAATGTTGTCAGAGGACTAGCGACCTCGCTAGGGTCGGATGTCCGAGTTTCGACAAGCACTCGCCTATTCCACCCGAAGGTATTCGTCTTCGAAAGGCCGGACGGTTCCGGATCGGTCATCGTGGGCTCAAGCAACCTTACTCCCGGAGGCTTGCACACCAACGTTGAAGCAGGTGTACTTTTGGAGCAACTCTCGCCCGAGGAGATTGCTCCTTGGCTAGACCTCTGGGACCGTGCCTCGGTCATGCCGGATGTCTATCCGGTGGACGATGCCATCGTAGAAAAGCTTAGGGTCGCTCAGCAGGCTGACCCGGTGAGCCGTCGCCGGATTAGGCATAGCCTCTCGGGCTTTGAACCTGAACCTGACCTAGGCCAAGATGAAGCTGGGGAGTCCCCTCGCGTGCTGCTCCGGCACATCGCTAGAGCTGGCGGGCGTTCTTCACAGGTGCACCTAAGCCGAGACGCGGCTGAGAGGTATTTTGAGTTGCATCCCGGGGACGGCAAGACCATCGATCTCCAATGGGTCCAGCCGGGGCGACCACCCGCCAGCGTCGAGTCAGACCGACACCTTGTATATAGTCAGCACAATAGCAACCCGAAGATTGAAATGAAGGGAGTACGGACGTTGCTGCCTTCCAATTACCCTGCGGGCGGGCGGGCGATCCTCGTCGTCCAAGAGGTCGGTCTCCACCGCTTTCGTTATATGGTTCTGCTACCTGGTGACGATGGGTATGACGAGGTAAATGGCTTCTTGACGAAGCGACCGCGCCGTGGTCACTCCCTGCATGAAGCGACTGTGACCAGTCATGAACTACAGACCCTGTGGCCCGGCTATCCTGCCTAGCCATCGGTGAGGCGGGCACAGGGTGCCTGACCTCCTCTGCCAAGCGTGAGAGAGGTTTATCGTAAGGGTTGGCGGGACGAAGCTGTGACACCTGCCCCTTTCGCGGTCGTACCCCTCCCACATACGCTGGTTACATGACCCTCGTACCGCCAGCACCACCTATAGACCGTGTCTATCGCTCGCAGCCACAGCCCTTCTGCCCCCTCTCTCTGGAGAGGATTGGGGTGAGGGTCGCTCCGTCCTCGAACTTTTGAAATCATTGAACACCTTGTTCCCTTGTTGCTGGAAGCAGGCCGTGGCCTGCCGCGCACCATTACAAGGTGCTCAAGATACTCAAATCGAGCATGCGATTTACTCGTATCGCCTTGAACAAGATGTTCAGAATTCCTGCCCGGTTGAGCACCTTGTTCCGGCCGTTCAGGGCAGTGTCCACTCCCCTCTCCTCCTGAGAGAGGACCGCGGTGAGGGTGAAAGGTTGGCGAACGAGGCGCATCTGCGATAGCATCCGCCGAGCAGGACGCGGCCGGCGCGGGCCGCGAGGGAGGCTCTATGACCACGACTCCAGTCAGGCAGACCGTCACGGTCACCGTCAACGGCCAGGAATACACCCGCGAGGTGCCCACCTACCGCACCCTCGTCGACTTCATCCGCTACGATCTCGGCCTCACCGGCACCAAGGAGGCGTGTAGCGTCGGCGTCTGCGGCGCGTGCACCATCGAACTGGACGGCAGGATCGCCGCTTCGTGCATCACGCTCGCCGTACGGGCCGACGGCGCGAACATCACCACCATCGAGGGCGTCGCCGACGGCGACACGCTCCACCCCGTGCAGGAGGCGTTCATCAACCACGGCGGCTTCCAGTGCGGCGCATGCACTCCGGGCCAGATCATGGCCGCCAAGGCGCTGCTGGAGCACAACTCCAGTCCCTCCGAGGCAGAGATCAAGGAGTGGATGATGGGGAACCTCTGCCGCTGCACCGGCTACTACCAGATCATCGAGTCCATCCAGGCCGCTGCGGAGGCGAAGTAGCCATGCACGACTTCACCTTCCACGCACCCGACTCTCTCGCCGGTGCCCTCGAACTGCTCGCCGAGCACGACGGCGACGCCAAGCTGCTCGCGGGCGGCACCTCGCTCACCACGCTCCTGAAGCAGTCGCTCATCGCGCCCGACCACATCGTCAGCCTGCACCGCGTGCCGGGCCTCGACTCCATCGAGGCATCGAACGGCGAGCTCCGCATCGGTGGGCTCACCACCCAGCGCGACATGGAAACGTCCCCGGTCGTGAAGGAGCACGCGCCGCTGCTGGCGGAGGCCTACCGCCGCGTCGCCACCGTCCGCATCCGCAACGTCGCCACTGTCGGCGGCGGTATCGCCCAGGCCGACCCGGCGATGGACCCGCCGCCGTCGCTGCTCATCCTCGGCGCGAGCGTCGTCGCCACGTCCACGCGCGGAGAGCGCGTCATCCCCATCGGCGAGGTGTACGCGGACTACTACGAGACCACGCTGGAGCCGGACGAGATCGTGACGGAGTTGCGCGTCCCTGCGCAGCCCTCCGGCGCGGGGTGGACGTACATCAAGTACCTCCCCCGCACTGAGGACGACTACGCCACCGTCTCCGTCGCCGCGATCGGCAGCGTCGAGGGCGGCAGCATCGCCGACGTGCGCGTCGCGCTCGGAGCGGTCGCGCCGACCGCCGTGCGCGCCTCGGTCGTCGAGGAGGCGCTCGCGGGCCAGACCCCCACGCTCGACGCGCTGCGCGAAGCATCGCAGGCCGTCGCCGACATCGTCGACCCGACCGACGACCCGCGCGGCTCGGCCTGGTACAAACGGGACATGTCCGTCGTCTTCACCCGCCGTGCGCTGGAGCAGGTGCTCGGCGTCTCCTGATTCCCCTCTCCCTACAAGGGGAGAGGGTGCCGCGTAGCGGCGGGTGAGGGTACTCCGTGGCGGGATTGAGGCGGTGCGCTCCCTACCACCAATGCACCTCGTCGAGCGCCTCGGCGTCCCCGCCGGTGGCGTCCCACGGACGCGACGGCAGATACTTCCACGCCCCGTCCGAGAACATCATGACGATGTTCCCGCTCTCCATTCCCTCGGCGACACGCAGAGCGGTGTGCAGCGCCGCGCCGGACGATATCCCGGCGAAGACACCCTCCGCCCGCATCACGTCCCGCGCCGCCGCGATGGCGCTCGCGCTGTCGACGAGGAAGCGCCGGTTCAGCAGGCCAAGGTCCAGCAGCGGAGGGATGTAGCCCTCCGACAGGCTGCGCAGCCCCTGCAGGCGCTCCCCCAGCCTCGGCTCGACGCCCACGACCTGCACGTCCGGCCACTGCTCCCGCAGCCGTCGCGCGACCCCGGTGATCGTGCCCCCTGTGCCGATGCCTGCCACGAACACGTCCACGCCCTCCATTGCCTGCGCGATCTCCTCGCCCGTCGTCGCATAGTGGCAGCGGACGTTCGCCGGGTCGCTGAACTGTCCGACTGCGTGGTAGCCCTGCTGCTCCCCCAACTCCTGCACCCTCCTGATGGCTCCCCGCATCCCGGCCTCCGGCTCGCACCACTCGATCTCCGCGCCGTAGAGGTCCAGGATGTCCGCGATGCTGGGGACGATGCCCTTAGGCAGCACGACGCGGACTCGGTAGCCCCTGCGGGGCGCGAGCGCCGCAAGCGCGATGGCCGTGTTCCCGGTGCTCGCCTCCACCAGCGCCGCGCCGGGCCGGAGCGCGCCGCTCTCCTCTGCCGCGTCCAGCATCGCCACCGCTATCCGGTCCTTCACGCTGCCGCTGGGGTTCTGTCCCTCCAGCTTGGCGAAGAGCCGTACGCCGGAGCGCGGGCTGAGGTTGCGCAGCTCGATCAGCGGCGTTCTCCCCACGAGTGCGGCCAGCGTTCTCTGTCCATCCTGCACCATGCGCCGATTCTATCTCGGCGTGTAAGAGACGATGCGTGCTACCCCGCAGCCGAGAGTCGTTGACTCGCCTCCGGTGCCTGCTAGAATTTCCTGTGCCGTTCTGCAAGCGGCTGGAGTTCGCTACGCACACCTCCAACCCAGTCCCCTCGGTGCTCATCGAGGACTTGAGATGAGACGCAACAACTGGCGTCTCCGTCCGGGTGACCGTGTCGTCAGGCGCCCCCGCCAGAGAGAGACCGCGCCCGTGCGCATCCGCACGCAGGACAGGCGTCGGCGCTTCGCCCTGCCCTCGTCGTCTTCGGCGCTGCTGACGCTCGCCGGAGGGTTCGCAGTCCTCATCCTGGCAGGCACCGCACTCCTCATGCTGCCGTTCGCGGCAGCCGGGCCGGAGAGCGCCGGCTTCGTCACCGCACTCTTCACCGCCACTTCCGCCGTCTGCGTCACCGGTCTGGTCGTCGTCTCGAGCGGCGGCTACTGGAGCGTGTTCGGACAGGTCGTCATCGCCGCGCTCATGCTCATGGGCGGGCTGGGTATCATGAGCGCGGGCATCGTCGTCCTGGCGGTGCTGGGGAGGCGTGTGACCCTCAACCAGCGGCTCCTCGTGCGGGAGACACTGGGAGGCGAGGCGCTGGGCAGTGCGGTCCGGCTCGTGCGCTACATCATCTGCTTCGCACTGGGAGCGCAGCTCGTCACGTTCCTGCTGCTCTTCGTCCGGCTCGTGTTCGAGTACCCGGCCATTGAGGCGTTCTGGCAGAGCCTCTTCCACAGCATCTCCGCGTTCAACAACGCGGGTTTCACCATCTTCCCCGACTCGAACAGCCTGTCTGCCTTCCAGTCCGATCCTGCTGTGCTCTGGACCATCGGCCTGAGCATTCTCCTCGGCGCGATGAGCTATCCCGTGATGAACGAACTGGCGCGGCGCAAGGGGTTCAGCCGCTGGACGCTGGACACGCGCCTGGTCGTGCTCGGAACGCTTGGCCTGTGGGCCACCGGCGCCGTAACGGTGCTCCTCTTCGAGGTCACGAACCCTCTGACGCTCGGCGGTATGAGCGTGGGCGACAAGATCAGCAACGGCGCGTTCCAGGCGTTCACGTCGCGCACGGCGGGCTTCAGCTCCGTCGACTTCGGCCACGTAGAGGCCGGTACGAGCTACCTCTACATGATCATGATGTTCGTCGGCGGGGCATCCGGGTCGGTGGCGGGAGGCATCAAGGTCAACACGGCGATGGTCATCATCGTGGCGACCATTGCGGCGGTGCGAGGGCGACCCAACGTCGAGTTTGCGAGGCGTGAGATCGCATACTCCCAGGTGGGCCGCGCGCTGGGCGTGCTCGTGCTGGGAGTGGTCGGCGTGTCGCTGTTCATCATCGCGCTCATGGTCTCCGAGCGGTCGAACCTCGAAGCAGGGGTCTTCGAGTTCGGTGACACGATGTTCGAGACGATGTCCGCCTTCGGCACCGTGGGGTTGTCGCATGGGATAACGCCCGACCTCTCCACGCCCGGAAAGCTCATCATCACGCTGGCGATGTACGTGGGGCGGCTGGGCCCGCTGACGATCGCGCTCGGACTGGCGCTCCGCCAACGCCGGGCGCTGTACCGATACGCTGAGGAACGCGTTAGAATCGGTTGAGAGGTACGCTATGGCTCACCAGGTAGCCGTCATCGGCATGGGCAGGTTCGGTATCAGCCTGGCACATGAACTGTACCGCATCGGTCACGACGTGCTTGCCGTTGACCGCGACGAGTCGCTCACCCAGATGATGATGGGGCAGGTGACCTATTCCGTAACGGGCGACTCCACCTCTATGGAGTTCCTGGAGGAAGTGGGCATCCGCAACTTCGACACCGCGGCCGTCGCCATCGGCACGGACATTCAGTCGAGCGTCCTCACCACCGTTCTCCTGAAGCAGACCTTCGAAGTGCCGCAGGTGATGGCGCGCGCCACCAGCGACATCCACGGCAAGACGCTCTCGGCGGTGGGAGCAGACCGCGTCGTCTACCCCGAACAGGAGACCGGCGTGCGTTCGGCGCACAGCCTTTTCCAGCGCGATGTGCTGGAGTACATGGAACTCGCCGGCGGCTTCGGGTTCAGCAAGGTGAACGTGCCCACGGAGATGACCGGCCTGTCCTTGGAGCGGGCAGGGCTGAGCACGGCTCGCGACAAATACGGCGCGGCGGTCGTCGCCATACGCAGGGGGCGCGAGCCCATCCTTTCGCCGTCCAAGGACGAGGTGCTGCAGGAAGGCGACCTGCTCATCCTCGCGGGCAGGGAAGACACGCTCGAACGTTTCGGGCTTCAGTAGGCATGGCAAAGATCGAACGCGCCCTCGCTCTCGTCACCGGCACTCCGATGGACAAGGCCGTCGTCTCCATCGCTTGTGACCTCGTGCGTCCTTACAAGGGGCAGGTCTGGGCGCTCTACGTCATCGAGGTCGGACGGAAACTGCCCCTGGACGCGGAGTTGCCGAACGAGACCGCACGCGGCGAGCATCTGCTGCAGCGCATGGAGGCGTTCGGCAAGACGCTCAGGTGCAAGGTGGAGGGCGACATCTTGCAGGCCAGAGACACGGGCGCAGCCATCGTGCGGGAGGCAGCCGACCGCCAGACCGACGTCATAGTCGCGGGCATGCCCTACACCGAGCATTACGGCAGCCCATCGCTCGGCGACATGGTGCCGTACGTGCTGCGCCACAGCCACTGCCGCGTTGTCGTCTACCGGGAGCAGCAGCCTGAGCCCATCCCGGAAGGCTCCTCATGACGCGCCACGTGATGATCGTCGGCTGCGGGAGACTTGGGGCGACCGCTGCGAATGCGCTGCTCGACCGTGGCGACCGCGTCACGATACTCGATACGGACGCCGAAAACTTCCGGCGCCTGCGCCCCCGCGTCCGGCTCAGCATGTACGTCGGCGACGGCACTTCTCACGAGGTGCTGCGGCGCACCGGCATCGAGTCCGTTGGGGCGTTCATCGCCGCCACCGGGCGGGACACGACCAACGCGCTCGCGGCGCAGTCGGCACGCACAACGTTCGGCATCGAGCACGTCGTGTGCCGCATCAACGATCCGACCCGGAGCGAGATGTACGAGCGGCTGGGGCTCACCACTGTGAACCCGAACCAGTTGCTCATCGAACTCGTATTGGACGCGATGGAGCAGTAGCGGATGTACGTCATCGTCGTCGGCGCAGGCAAGATAGGCTTCTACCTCACCCGCGAGCTTCTCGCGGCGAGCCATGAGGTCGCGCTCATCGAACGCGATGCCTACGTGAGCGCCAACGCGGCGGAGGAGTTCGGCTCCATCCTCATCACCAGCGACGGCACCGAGCCCACCGTGTTGAGCGACGCCGGAGCAGAACGGTGCGACATCCTCATCTCCACGACCGGCCAAGACGCAACGAACCTCACCGCCTGCCAGGTCGCCAAGTACTCATTCAACGTCCCGAAGACGATGGCAGTGGTCACCGACCCCGACCACGTGCCGCTCTTCCGTGCGCTGGGCGTCGACGTAACGATCAGCACCACAGAACTCATCCTCTCGCACGTCGAGGAGGAGTTGACCGGCGGGCCGTTCGTACACGTGCTCCCGCTCCGTGGGGCAGCGAGCGGCATCGTCTCCATGCGTGTCCCGAGCGGGTCCCCGGTGGTGGGTCAACCTGTATCCCGCATCAAACTGCCCCAGGGCACGCTGCTGACCGCGGTGATCCACAAGAACGGCGAACTCAAACCTGCCATCAACGACCCTGAACTGGCGGTGGACGACGCTATCGTCGCCATCACCCCGCCGGAGAAGGAAGACGAGCTGTGGCACGCGCTGACAGGAGAGGCGTGGCGATGAAGATCGCTTACCTCGGGCCGCAGGGTACGTTCTCCGAGCAGGCTGCGCTGGATTACGCGCGAGGCGCCGACGTCATCCCTTATCGCTCGATCACCGCGTCGGCGATGTCCGTCCTGCAGGGTGAAGCCGACGAGGCCGTCTGCCCCATCGAGAACAGCCTCCAGGGCTCGGTTACCGACACGCTCGACGTGTTGCTGCACGAGGAAGGGCTGCACATCCGCCAGGAGCTGACCCTGGACATCGTGCATAACCTCATGGTCAGGCCCGGCGTGGTGCCGGCCGCAGTGAAGCGCATCTATTCACACCCCCAGGCCCTCGGCCAGTGCCGGAAGTACCTGGAGCAGCACCTGCCGAACGCCGAACTCGCAGCGTCGCTCAGCACCGCGGAAGCAGTCGAACAGGCGATGGCCTCGGACGTGCCCGCCGCCGCCATCGCGCCAAGCCGGTCCGCGGAACTCTACGGCGCGCAGATACTGGCGTCCGGCATCCAGGACGACGACAACAACGTCACGCGGTTCGTCGTGCTCGGCAAGAGCGATCATCCCCGCACCGGCAACGACCTCACGTCCGTGGCGATGGAGTTCTCAGAAGACAAACCAGGCCAGCTGTTCGGCGTGCTCAAGGAGTTCGCAGAGCGCAACCTCAATCTCACCAAGATCGAATCGCGCCCGACCCGGCTGGGGCTGGGCAAGTACTACTTCCTCGTGGACATCGAGGGCCACGAGGACGACCCAACACTAGCGGAAGCGCTCATCCTGGTGGAACAGCGGACGTCACAACTCATCAAGTTTGGCTCCTACCCCCGCGCGGATACTGAGTCCTACCTCACAGAACGAGTCGGAGAAGCCGCCGCCTTGCATCACTACCGCTGCCAAAGAGCGGCTGAGCCATCCGGTACCCGCGTTGACCTGCTCCTGGAAGCCAGGGGGAAGAGAATCGGCGTCGAAGTCCGGGCAACGTCCTCTTCAGAGGGCATCCTCGAGCTTGCACAGTCATTCCGGAAGGCAGGGCTGACGCAGGCGTTCTTCGTGTTCGCCGATCCCGCGGTGGCAGAGAGAGCGCGCACCGCAGCCGCCGAGTGGGCGGAAGAACTCGCCGCAACGGCCGCCTTCACGACCGCGGAGCATATCGGCGAGCTGTTGTAGCCGACGACGCTACTTCGTCTTTCCGCGCAGCCCGCCTACGAAGTTGATCAGTATGCCCAGCCCGCTTGCGAGCGATGCGGTGCTCCCCTCGGCAGCCGGAGAGGACATGTAGTTCAACACGGCCCCGGACGCTCTGTTCACGTTGTCCAACGTATCGTTGACCGTGTCGACCGTCTTCGTCATCGAGCCGAGCAGGCGCCGGACCGCCTTGAGCAGCAGGAAGGCGACAACCAGCAGAACGAGCAGGACGAGGATACCCACCATCAGGTAGGCGCTGACGAGGATGTCGCGTATCAGCGTTACCGTCTCCTGGTCAAACAAGGCCCTTCTCCCTGCCCCTGCGGGCTGTTCTATCGCTGCGCGTCTTCGCGCACGGATACGTCATTCTACCGTTGCCGGACGCGCCTTCGCACCGCCACGTCACGTCCCAGCCTCCAGCACACGATAGACCGTAATCTCCTGGTTGGCAAAGAAGACCTCGAGCGACGACCCCACCATCGCGTCGAACTTCTCCAGTCCCGGCCCGGGGAAGTACACGCGCTCCGTGGGCCCGACGTAGACGTACTCGACGCCGTATTCCGACGCAAGGTCGAGGAAGAGCTGTTCACTCTCGGTCTCGTACATCAGGCTGACGTCGTAGATGCGGCCGCGCACGGCGGCGGGTTCATCTCCGCCCGCGCCCCGCTGCTGTATCTGGTGCCACTGCCAGCCGACCACGACGGGCAGTCCGGTGTACTTGGCTACGCGCGGAGGCCAGCGGTACGCATGCGCGGTGACCCCCTCGAGGAACACCGGCGAGCCCTCGACGTTCGCACGGATGAAGTCGATGGCCTCGGCGTCGTAACTCAACGCGTATCGCGTCTCGGGCAGCCCCTTGTTCGGCTCGGCCGGATCGCCGTAGACCGTCGTCCACTGGTAGGCGCGCCCGTCCAGCGTCACGCCCACCGACGTATCGAACCTGTCCGCGAGACGCGCCCGCGTGCCGAGCACAGGGAAGACGGCGCCAGCCAGCACGAGGATGGCAAGCACGCCCAGCCAGACCTTCCCACCCTTGCTGCGGAAGCGGACCGCCCCTGAAGCCCACACGTGCCACAGCCCAACGCCGCCAACGATGCCGAACAGAACCCACGCGTTCAGGTACAGCTTGAACACGGTGTTCATCCGGTCTATGTCGTTCTCCACCGTCACGAAGTCCACACCGATGCCGATGCCTAGCGCAAGGATGAGCATAGCCAGCAGGAGCAGGTGCACCGGAGCAGCGCGCTCGTTGCTCCGGAAGAGCCAGTCCAATGCGACCACCGACGCCCACAGGACGACCAGCGACAGCAGCGCCGCCGTCAGCCACTCCCGCAATGTGTCCGACCACACGAAGGCAGCCCCGACGAGCGCCAGTAACAGCACACCGATCGCCGGCAGGGCCCGTCCACGCCATCCCATGCCGCCCGCGTCCTCGTTCTCCGGCGCGGTACGTTTGAACACTTGCCGGGTCTCGAACACGAGCCAGGAGAGCACGGCGAACAGCAGCAGCGCGTGTATCGCGAGATACTGCCAGAGCACCGTGCGCCATTCGCTCAGCTTCACGCCCGAGGCGGGAACCTCGTAGTCTTGGTGGAACGGCAGCCACGCCGCGTAGAGCACTCCCCAGAACAACGCAGCCAGCAACAGGCCCTTCACAATCGTCATCGGTTCCGGCGGGCCGCCGCGTACGAACAGCGCGATGGCGATCGCGGCGAGGCCCAGCAGACCGTACGCAGGCACTTCCCACGTGTTGATCGCGGCGAACGACCCCACGACGAACGCCAGCCCCGCGAGCGCTGGCAGCAGCCTTCGCAGCGGTAGCGCCTTTCGCGCTCCCAGCACGAAGTTCGCTGCCAGCCCGATCGCCAGCACCTGGAAGGGCAGCGATATGAGGTGCGCGTGGAGGTCGCCGAAGAGGAACGTCCAGAACGGGAACTCGTTGATAGCTATCTGGTCCGGCATCAGGCGGCTGCTGCGCCAGAAGTCGAACCGCCCGAACGATTCGTCCGTGATCGTGCGCCACGCGCCCTGCAGCAGCTGCGCAGCGCCGTCAACGTTCGCCAGCACCGTCACGAGAAGCGCGGCGCCCACCCCCGCCCATACGGGGCTGCAGCGGCGCGCCATCTGTGCGCCCCGCTGCCGCAGCGCCTCTGCCAGGTTGTACCCCATGCTGAACGCGCCGACGAGCGTGAACGCGAACAGCATCGGCAACGCGAGGTTGTACGCGACCTCCGGCACGATGCCGGTCAGTCGTATCAGCGCGGCGACCGGCACGAACCCGAAGTAGTAGTAGTTGATGAAGCCTCCGGCGTACCACGGATCGTAGGGCGGGAACGTGGACGACTTCACGACGGCGATGAGGTACGTGAGGTCCATCGGCTTCTCGCCGCCGCGCCACGCGTGCCAGAGGTCCGGGTTCGCGGCCCGCACCAGCACGAATGCCAGGTACGCAGCGATGAACAGCGCCTCCACGCTCGCGATGTACTTCCAGTGACGCTTCGCCAGCGCGATGAGCCAACGGTTGCGATAGAGCAGCACGCCGGAGACCGCGGCCAGCAGCAGTATCGAAAGCGCCACGGTGGCGCGGGAGAACGTCCACACCCCGAGGCTCGCTCCCATCCACACCAGCCACGACACCAGCAGCAGCGCCAGCGGCTTTGCGAGCACGACGCCCCTGTCGGGCAGCCAGCGCATGAGTCTTACAGCGAGTGGGAGTCCCGCGAGGAAGACGACTTCGATAGCGACCAGCCACACGAGCCAGGGCGCCCAGCCGTTCAGCCCGCCCTCGTCGAAGATGTCCGTCCACGTGCCGCCGGCCTGCTGCACGGCGCGGTCCTTGTCGCTCAGCAACGCCCGCTCGGGCGGTGGGTCGAGGTCTCCCAGGAACATGATGGCGCTGATCTCGTGCTCGCTGAGGCGCTCCACGTTCTGCCACACGAGCACGAGGGGATGGTCGTAGTTCGTGACGTTCTCGTCCGCGTAGCCCAGGTCCAGCGCAAGCGCACCGGTCTCCACGCCCGGCACGCTCTCGGGGCGCTCCATTCCCGCAACCGTGAACGGATCGTGCACGAACGACACGCCCGCGAGGGTGGGGTAGCGGGCGAAGCCGCGCACGAGTTCGAAGCCGAGCTCGCCGGAAAAGAGCGCGCGGTAGTACGCCGCGCTGTAGGGATAGCGCTCCGGCACCCGGGAGATGCTCCCCCAGGGCCGGTTGCTGTAAGACATGATGTAGTCCGCATCGGCGACCTGGGCGGCCACCTCCGAGGCCTTGCTGAAGGTGTCGCCCTCGTACATGCGCAACTGGTCGACGTTGAACCGTCCGAGGTTCGGAAAGCCCTCGTCCCAGTGGTTGTCGGTCACGACGTTGGCGCGCGATGGAACGTTCTCGTTCATCCAGGCGGACGCCTGTATACCCGGATGGTCCGTGAAGTAGATCGAGGCGAACGCGAGCGCGTAGAAGGCGGTCGCGGCCACGACGAACGCCATCACGGCCTGGACGACGCGCTCCCACGCGACCCCTCGCGCCCGTGCGAACCGGTACGCCTCCATCAGCCAGTGGCTTCCGAGCAGGACGAGCACGAGCAACGTGGGGGCCACGTAACGCAGGAACTTCACCTCGAAGAGCGGCACGATGCCCGCGAGGAGGACGACGACCCACGAGATGAGCAGCCACTCGCCGATGCGCGGACGCCGCAGCCCAGCGACGATTGCAGCCGCCAACCCTCCCCATGCAACGACGCCGAGCGGCAGGCCCAGGGCCCAGAGCGCCGTCTGCCGCAGCTCGTAGAGGCCGTTGCGCGGTATGCCGACGTACTGCAGCGTGTACGGCACGAGCCCGGCGGTGCGCGCGACCATCCCTTCCCAGCCGAGGTCGGCAACGTACTTCCGGTAGTCGACCAGCGCGTACGGCTGCAGCACGATGAAGGTGAGCAGGGCGGCGCCGAACGCGAGCGCAGCGGGGCGCACCAGCGGTTGTACGAGCAGCCGGCCCCGTTCGCCGGTCTCCCACTGCCGCCACAGGAGCGCAGCGTAGGTGAGTGCGACCGGCGCGAGTATCGGCAGGCTGCTGCCCCTGAACGCGAAGGTCATCCCGATGACGAAGCCGAGAACGGCGTGGTCGCGGAGGCGTCCGCGCTCCAGCACGTTCAGCATCCACCAGAAGGCGACGAGCGCCAGCAGCACCACGAACGACTCGGGGCGGTAGAAGTGCGTGACCTGGATGTTGAAGACGGTGAAGGCTCCGAGCGCGGCAGCGAGCAGGCCCGCGCCGTGCCCGAAGAGCCGCCGTCCCAGGAAGAACAGCAGCACCACTGAGGCGGTGTCCGCGAACGCCGCCAGCGCGCGCCCCGCCGACGCCAGGTCCTCCAGCCGCACCTGGTCCATGAACGGCTCCAGGACGAAGCGGATGCCGACCAGCAGGTAGATGATGATGGTGCCGAGCGGGAACCAGTGCGGGTTGAGCGGGCTCGCGTCCTTGTCCAGGAACGTGCCGATGCCGGGGAAGCCGGGCCTGTCCTCCGGGAAATCGCGGTTCTGGCACGAGTCCCACCCAGGGGCCTCGGTCAGTACCCGGTACATGCAGTCCGCGCGGAGGTAGATGGAGCGCTCGTCCGGGTGATAGAGGCTGCCGCCGTCCCAGTCGAGGCCGTTCATCCGCAGCCCGAGCGCGGCGGCGGCGATCAGTACGAGGATGAAGACCCACGCGGGCGCGGTCCTGAGCCAGCCGCGCACCAGCGCAAGCTCGGCAGCCACGCTCGACGGTCGCTCCTGCGGCTCAGTCTCCGTGGCGCTGGGCGGGGAAGGCAGCGCGTCGGTTGACATATCGCTCACGAACGGCAGGCCGCGGACCTACGGCGTGGGTGCGGGCCTGCACATATGCGATGGATGCGCAGGCCCGCAGCGAAGTGCCGTGCCTTAGAGGCCCTTCTCCGCGATCATCGCCGTGAGGTCGGATGTGCGGCAGGAGTAACCCCATTCGTTGTCGTACCAGCCGAGCACCTTCACCATGTTGCCCTCCATCACCATGGTGGAGTCGGCGTCGAAGATGCAGCTGGCCGGGTTCATCTTGATGTCGCTGCTGACGATGGGGTCTTCGGTGTACTCGAGGATGCCGTTGAGCTCGCCCTCGGCGGCCTTGCGGAACGCCTCGTTCACCTCTTCCTTCGTCACGTCGCGCCCGACGTCGGCGACGAAGTCGGTGATCGAGCCCGTGGGCACGGGCACGCGCAGCGCCATGCCGTGCAGCTTGCCGTTCAGCTCCGGGATCACCACGCCGACGACCTTCGCAGCGCCGGTGCTGGTGGGGATGATGTTGGACGCGGCGGCGCGGGCGCGGCGCATGTCCGAGTGCACCTGGTCGAGGATCTGCTGGTCGTTCGTGTAGGCGTGGACCGTAGTCATCAGCCCGTGCTGGATGCCGAACTCGTCGTTGAGCACCTTGATGAGCTGCGCCACGCAGTTGGTCGTGCAGGACGCGTTGGAGAGGACGTGGTGCGCGTCAGGGTCGTACTCGTCCGCGTTCACGCCCAGCACGAGCGTCTTGTCCTCGCCGGTGGCGGGCGCGGAGATGATGACCTTCTTCGCTCCCGCCTCGATGTGGCCCGCGGCCTTCTCGCGCTGTGTGAAGATGCCCGTGGACTCGATGACGATGTCCACGCCCAGGTCTCCCCACGGCAGGTCGGCCGGGTTGCGCTCCGAGAGCGACTGGATGAGGCGCCCGTCCACCTCGATGCCGCCGTCCACGGCCTGCACCGTGCCGGGGTAGCGCCCGTAGTTCGAGTCGTACTTGAAGAGGTGCGCGTTCGCCTGCGGGGCCGCCAGGTCGTTCACCGCGACCACTTCCAGCTCGTCAGGGTGCCGTTCCAACGTCGCCCGGAGCACCTGCCTGCCGATGCGCCCAAAGCCGTTGATGCCAACTCTCGTGCTCATACGCCTCTTTCTCCTCCTTGCATGGCCTCGTCCCGAGGCCGTTCCATGCTATAGACCGTTCGCCCGCACAACAAGACACGGCTCAGGCCGTAACCGTTCAGAGTTCGTGGGGCGAACGCCCCCGCATTGTCATTCCGAGTGGAGCCGTCGGCGGCAGCCGATGGTGGAGTCCCGCGCTTTAGCGCGCAGAATCCTCTCAGGAGGCGCTCTGCCCCATACAACGTTCCCCGAGAGATGTTTCGACTGCGCTTCAGGCTGCGCCTTCAGCTCCGCTCAACATGACAGGGCAAAGCGCCTCCCGGTCAACAAAGGTCATCCCAACTCTGAACAGTTACCTCAGGCTGTCCGGCTGACCGTGTCGCTCGCCGGTTGCCATGCTTCGTTGTGGATGCTGTCGCCGATCCACTCCCGCAGCTCGATGCCGATGCCGTTCGGGTCGAGGATCTCCGCGCGCCAGCCGTTGAACGACGATCCCGACTTCGGCTCCTGCACGAAGGTCACGCCGCGCTCCCGGAGGGCAGCGGCGGTCGCCTCCATGTCCTCCACCGTGAGCGCGATCGCCTTGACCCCCATGCGCCCCACGTCGGTCTCTTCAGACGCACGCTCGGGAGGCGCGGCGATGAGCTCGACCATCATCCCGCCGAGCGTGATGCACGACTGCTCATGCGCCGTGCCGTCCGGTCTGTGCGCCACCGTGGTGCGCAGGTGCCGGAAGCCCAGCACGTCCGTGTAGAACGCGAGCGACTCCTTCATGTCCTTCGCCCAGACCTCGACGTGGTCCATACCTGTGATGCCCATCTCTTCACCTCCGCAAACGTTCGAACGGCGAGCCGCCCGCATACTCCGCCGCGCCGCCGAGCTCCGCCTCGATGCGCAGCAGCCGGTTGTACTTCGCGACGCGCTCGCTGCGCGCCGGAGCGCCCGTCTTGATCTGTCCCGCCGACACCGCGACCGCGAGGTCCGCGATGGTCGTGTCCTCCGTCTCGCCGGAGCGGTGGCTGATGACCGCGTTCCAGCCCGCGCCGTGCGTCATGTCGATCGCGGAGCGCGTCTCCGTGAGCGAGCCTATCTGGTTCAGCTTCACCAGCACAGCGTTGCCCGCGCCGTCCGCGATGCCCCGGGCGATGCGCTCCGGGTTCGTGGTGAACAGATCGTCGCCCACCAGCTGCACGCGGCTGCCAAGCCGCTCAGTCAGCAGACCCCAGCCCTCCCAGTCGTCTTCCACGAGGCCGTCCTCGATGCTGACGATGGGATACTTCGACACCCACTCCTCGTAGTAGCCCACGAGCTCCGCGCTCGTCAGGGTGACGCCCTCGCGCGCGAGCACGTACCTCCCGCCCTCGAAGAACTCGCTCGCCGCCACGTCCAGCGCCAGCGCGCAGTCCTCGCCGGGGCGGTAGCCCGCCTTCTCGATCGCTTCCACCAGCAGCTCGACCGCCGCCTCGTTCGTGGGGAGCGACGGCGCAACGCCGCCCTCGTCGCCGACGTTCGTGGACATGCCACGGTCGTGCACGATGCCGCGCAACGCCTGGTAGACCTCCGCGCCGCAGCGCAGTCCTTCCGTGAAGCTGTCGAACCCCACCGGCATCACCATGAACTCCTGGAAGTCCGTGGAGTTCACCGCGTGGCGCCCGCCGTTCAGCAGGTTCAGCATGGGTGTGGGGAGCAGCACGCCGCCCCCGAGGTAGCGGTAGAGCGGCAGGCCGGCCGACCGCGCCGCCGCGTGCGCGTTCGCCAGCGAGACCGCGAGTATCGCGTTCGCGCCGAGGCCGGACTTGTCGGCCGTGCCGTCCAGGTCCAGCATCGCCGCGTCCACCGCCTGCTGGTCGCCGGCGTCGAGCCCGCGGATGCGGGGCACGATCCTGTCGTTCACGTTCGCCACGGCGGTGAGAGTGCCCTTGCCGCCGTAGCGGCCCGCATCGCCGTCGCGCAGCTCCAGCGCCTCGTGCGTGCCGGTGCTCGCGCCGGAGGGCACCGCTGCCCAGCCGGTCGCGCCGTCGTCCAGGGCTACGACTGCTTCCACGGTGGGAAGCCCTCGCGAGTCGAGCATCTCGCTCGCCCGCACGCTCTCGATACGCGCCATCCGTCCCTCCTCCGTTCAGTGTGCCGCGGCGCGTTCCCGTGCGTCGCGCTCGCGCGCTGCGGCGATAGCCTTCTCAACCGCGTCCGTGGGCGAGTCCGCCCGCGTGATCTCCAGCGGGTAGCCGTCGCCGCTCGCCAGTTCCCACGTTTCGAGCCCGATGACCGGCGTTCCGTCGCCCAGCGCGTGGGCTATCTCGGAGAGCGTGCCGTACGCGCCGTCCACGGCGATGGCCGCGCGACCCGTCTTGACCACGATGACGTTCCGCGCGTAGCCCATGCCGGTCATCACGGGGTAGTCCACCCACGGGTTCGCCGCGCGCGGGTCGCTCCCGGGCATCAGGCCTATCGTGACGCCGCCCGCGGACTTGGCCCCCCTGCACGCGGCCTCCATCACTCCGCCGAGCCCTCCGCACACCACGACGGCGCCGCGCTGCGCGAGCTCGCGTCCCACGGCCTCGGCCAGCTCGTAGGCGCGGGCGGACGGCGCGCCGCCTCCGATGACCGAGATCAGCAGGGGGCGTTCCGAAGCGTCCGATGGGTGCGAAGTGTTGGTCGGCAGGTTCGTCATACTCTGGCCCGTGCGGCACGTCCGATTCTATCAGTCGAGGGCTTCCCGTGACCCGTCGACGCGGGCTAAGCGCGTCCGACCCTTCGGCAAGCTCAGGACAGGCTCTCTCCCCGAGCGAGAGGTGGGTAGACTCCGCCACAGCCCTCACCCGCAGCCCTTCTCCCCGTGGGCGAAGGGGCAACTCGATTGCGGGCGATGCGCCGGCTGGTTGTTCAAGCGGGGCCGGCGTTGGAAAGGTTGAGCGCGGTGAGCGATCAAGGGGGCCATGTGCAACCCGATATGGCCCCCTTGATCGGCGATCCAAGAGTGAGGCGGGACACTGATTTGGCCCCCTTGAGATCCTTGAGTTTGGATTCTGCAAGGCCACGGCCTGCTTGCGGGGCGCCAGAGCATCAAGGATCTCAAGGGGGCCATGCGTTTCAAGAATTCCAGCGTTCACGGGGTGTTCCATCCTGCTGCAAAGTGTTGCGCTGGAGGAGCGACCACTGCCATTCACCTGCGCCGTGTTGTCCACCGGGGACGCTGACACGGGTGGCCTTGACATCGCAGAGCGCCCGAACGCGGCGGAGAGTGCGCTTGGAAATGCCGAGGACCGTGGCCTCGCGCACGACCTCAGCGGCGGCCCTCGGTCCGTCGGCAAGCGCGCGGGTGATGAAGGCCTGGGCGGCCCGCGTCTGCGCGTGGTCGTCGCGTCGGGGATTGGCGAGGGCCTTCATGTGGGCAGGGAAGACGGGCTTGCGCCAGGCGACGGTGCAGTTGTGGGACGGGAGGCTCTGGATCCCAGCCTGCGCTGGAATGACGGGGGAGGGCGGCAGCACGAAGGGGATGGCGGGGGCGTCGTCGCTCATGGCGGGGCGGAGGGGGACGAGGAAGCGCCTCTCGCCGGGTCCGACGACAGCGGTGGTAAAGACGACGGAGGCCTGGGCGAGGCGGCGCTGCATGGCGGTGACGGCGCGAGGGTAGTTGGGAGCGGGGTTGTGGGTGAGGGCGACGACGGCTGCGCCGGAGCGGGCGGCGAGGGCCTTGAGCATGCCGAGGACGGTGGCGACCTGGGCGCGCTGCATGGCGGCCAAGTCTTCCACCTGGTCGACGACGAGGAGAGCGGCGCTTCCGGCCTCGATGTAGTTGGCAAGCCGTCCCATGACGTGGCTGAGGCCGGGCCAGGGGGCGGCGAGTTTCGGCGCCGGAGGATCGGGCTCTCCGAACAGGGGGAACATCCCAGGCTTTCCGGTGAGGGTCGACGGGCGACCCATAGGCGTGCCGCGGTTGACGTTGAAATCGTCGAAGTCTTCGTCCTCTTCATCGTCGTTCCCGCTGGGCGGGTCGTCCGGGTAGTAGTCGAGGCGGTGCGTGGGCGAGAGAAGGTCGGCGAGGTAGATGAAGTCGAGGTTGGCGCCGAAGAGGCGGAGGGTTGGGAGGATGTCGGCCTTGGGGTTGCTGTTGAGGGAGGCGAGGACGACGGGGGCGGCGGGGAACGGGGCGTCCGGCTGGTCGGGCGCGGCTGCGCCCCGCGAGACGCGGGCGGCGATGTCGAGGGCGATGGAGGTCTTGCCGGATGAGGGATAGCCGGCGATGAGGGTGAGTTGGCCCAGGGGTATGCGGTTGGGCCAGAGCCAGTCCTGGGGTTGCTGGATGAAGAGGGCGAAGGGGTCGAGTCCGGCCTCGACCGCGCCGGTGGAGGTGTAGTGCTGCAAGAGCGGCTTGAGGCCGCGTTTCGCAAGGGCGTCCATGATGTTGCTCGAGGAGCAGCGGGTGCACTCGAACGAGAAGCCGGTGTCCTCGTCGTAGTGGACGGACAGGGTGGGGATCAAGGGGCTGGGGTGGATGGGGCAGTGCACTTTAGGGCCGCCGGCGCACTGGCAGCCGGGGACGCCGCAACGGAGGGCGTAACGGACCCGTTCGAGGTATGCGGCGTCCTTCGGCGGGAGGTCGTCAACGTCTATGTGGTTGTCGGGCATGGGAGCGGGTTGCGTAGTCATGCACCCATCGTAGGAAGGGGTGCGTTGACCGCGCAACGGGCGCGTGTCACATATTCGACGGTGATAGGGAGGGGGCACTCTGGATTCCCGCCTACGCGGGAATGACGGAGGCTACGCCTCACGTCGGGTTCACCCTCACCCGCCGCTGCACGGCGACCTCTCCCCTCAAGGGAGAGGGGAACAGGGGGCGAGGGGATCAGACAACCCGCCGTCCACGCCCCACGAACGCCTCTGGATGCCAGCGTTCGCTGGCATGACGGATGCTGGCGCACCGCGTCGGGCACCCACGAGGGACATCCCTACACCGACACCCTCACCCGCCGCGGCAAGCGCGTCGACCTCTCCCCAGGGGAGAGGTGGGGTACGAGGTTGCGGGCTGAGGCGCGGGCCTGCGCAAGATGGTTCGACAGGCTCACCATGAGGGTACCGCCACCCGAGAGATGTTTCGACTATGCCCTCGGCTGCGCCTCTGGCTTCGCTCAACATGACAAGCCCCCTCCCACCAGCCCGCCCCGCGTGCGCTGCCCGGCGCACGTGTGGCCTGACGGCCACCTGGGATTCCCGCCGGTGGCGCGCTAAAGCGCGGGAATGACGGGGCAAGGGCGTCCAGCGCATTCACCCCCATCCCAACCTTCCCCCGTCAAGGGGGAAGGGGCCAGACAGGGCACCCACAAGGGACGCCCCTACACCAGACAGCGCAGGGTTACAGGAACGGGGCGAGGACGCCCACGGCGGCTCCCGCGGCGTCCATGAGCGGCGCGGGATAGACGCCCACGAACACGGTGCCCGCGAAGAGGAACCAGACGGGCACGGACGCCGCTATCGGCAGGCGCAGGCGTCCGGTCTCGGCGGCCTCGCCCACGTACATCTCGCGCACGATGCGCAGGTAGTAGTAGAGCGAGACGAGGCTGTTGACGACCGCGATCACCATGAGCCAGAAGAGCCCACCCTCGACCGCGGAGGTGAAGAGGAGGAACTTCGTCACGAAGCCAGCGAAGATGGGCAGCCCCGCGAGCGAGAACATCGCCGCCGACATCACCATCGCCAGGAACGGCGACCGCGACGCCAGACCGGCGTAGTCCGCGATGCGCTCCTTGCCGGTCTTCGCCTCGACGGCGATCACCACCGCGAACGCGGCAAGGTTCGTGAAGGAGTAGCCCGCGATGTGGAGCAGCGCGGCCCGCGCGCCGGACTCGTTGAGCGCGATGATGCCTATCAGCACGAAGCCCACCTGGGCGACACTGCTGTAGGCGAGCAGCCGCTTGATGTTCTCCTGCACCAGCGCAGTGAACGTCCCCACCGTCATCGTCAGCGCCGCGAGGACCGCAAGCGCCAGCTGCCACTCTCCCAGCGTCGCATTCCCCGCCTCGGCAAGGAAGCGCAGCGTGAGCGCGAACGCAGCCGCCTTGGAGAGGACGGACACCAGCGCGGTGACCGGCGTGGGCGCGCCCTCGTAGACGTCCGGGGCCCAGAGGTGGAACGGCGCCATGGACAGTTTGAAACCGAGCCCGGCGACGAACATGCCCAGTCCCAGCGCCACCGTCGGCCCGAACACCGCCTCCAAGAGCAGTTCCGAGCGCCGGAAGCCCGTCTCCCCGATGGCGCCGTATATCAGCGCGATGCCGAACAGCATGACCGCGGACGAGATGGCGCCCAGCAGGATGTACTTCACCGCGGCCTCGCCCGACCGGGAGTCGCCCCGGCTCAGCGCGACCAGCACATAGAGGCAGAACGCCAGCAGCTCGATGGCGATGTAGGCCGTCAGCAGTTCCGCCGCGCCCGCCATGAGGACGGCGCCCAGTACCGCGAACACGATGAGGGCGTAGAACTCGCCCGTGTGCCGGATGCGCGTGTGCACGTACTCCATGGAGATGAGCACGACCGCGGCCCCGATGGCCATCGCCAGCGCCTTGAACAGCAACGCGTAGCGGTCCACGTAGATCAGGTGCTCGTACAGGATCTCGTGCGTGTCCCACTGCATCCACAGCGTGACGACGAAGGTCACCGCCAGACCCAGGACCGTGAGCGCGGCCAGAACGGCGTTCTTCGCGCCGCGCGACGCCCACGGGACACTGAAGTCCACGACGAGCACCAGCACGCCAAGCCCGGCGAGCATGAACTCTGGAATCAGGAGTGTGAAGTCCACCTGCATCGCTACGGGAGACCTCCGAGCACGGCGTCAACGCCGGGCCTGATCACATCGAGGAAGGGGGCGGGCCAGATGCCAACGAGCACCAACGGCACCACGAGCGCGCCGGATGCCGCGATCTCACGCGGGGTGAGGTCGGGCAGGGTGTCCCATTGAGGATCGCGCTGACCGAAGAAGACGCGCGCGACGAGCCGCAGTATGTAGACCGCCGTGATGGCAGCGCCGAGGATGCCGAGCGCCCCCAGTATCGGTTGCGTGCGGAACGCGCCGATGAACACCAGCACCTCCGCGATGAAGCCGCTCAGTCCCGGCAGGCCGAGCGACGTGAGTCCCGCTATCACGAAGAACGCCGTCGTCCAGCCCATCTTCGACGCGAGGCCATTCAGGATGAGCGTGTCGCGGGTGTGCGCGCGCTCGTATATCGCGCCGACGACGGCGAAGAAGAGGGCCGTCATGATGCCGTGGGAGAACATCTGGAGCGTCGCTCCCGTAAGCCCGATGCTGTCCAGCGTCGCTATCCCCATGATGACGTAGCCCATGTGGCTCACGCTGGAGTAGCCGACGACGTACTTCAGGTCCGTCTGGGCCATCGCGGATATCGCGCCGTAGACCACGTTCACGGTGCCCAGGATGAAGAGCACGAGCGCCCACGCCTCCATGCCCTCCGGCAGCAGCGTCATGCCGACGCGGATGATGCCGAACGCGCCCAGCTTCATCAGCACGCCGGCGTGCAGCATGCTCACCGAGGTCGGGGCGGCGACATGGCCGTCCGGCGACCACGTATGGAACGGCCAGAGGCCCGCCAGCAGTCCGAAGCCCACCATCACGAGCGGGAACAACGTCTTCTGCGCGCCGGACGAGAGTCCGCCATCCTGTACGGCGTCGCGGAGCCGGAGGATGTCGAAGGTGCCTATGTCGACCCAGACGTAGATGGCGATGATGCCTATCCAGACGAGCACGCTCGCCGCGACGATCATGAGCACGAGCTTCAGCGCGCCGTACTCCTTGGTCCGCACGAAGTCGGCGAACGTGGAGCTGGAGCCCCATACCGCGATGAGGAGGAACATCGGCACGATGGCCAGCTCGTAGAAGAAGAAGAGGAAGAAGAGGTCGATGGACACGAACGTCCCGTACACGCCCGCGATGAGCACGAACAGGAGGATGTAGTAGTTCTTCGCGTCCCTGTCCACGTTCGCGGCGATCACGGAGCCGGTGAGCGCCACGATGCCCGTGAGCAGGACCATCGGGGCGGCGATGCCGTCCACGCCCAGCCGGAAATCTATCCCCACGGACTCGAGCCACGTGTAGACCTTGATCATCTGGAAGGTCTCCGCGCCCGCCGAGTAGTCGAAGGCTATGAACACCCAGGCCGAGCCGATCATGAGCAACGCGCCGGAGCCGACGCCGACCCAGCGCGCAGTCGTCCGCCACGCCGCGGGAAGCGCGACGAGCACCACCGCGGTGAGCATCGGCAGGTAGATGAGCCACTCGAGCAGATAGCGTTCGGCGAAGCTCATCCCGTCACGCCCCGAACCACAGCAGTACGCCAAGTAGAGCAGCGCCCACGACTATGCCTATGCCGTAGTCCGCGAAGAGGCCGGTTACGTGGTACCGCAGGCGGCGGCCCGCTTCAACGGCGCCCCAACCGGGGCCGTTCACACCGACGTCGTTCACCACCTTGCGGTCGAACAGGGCCAGGAAGGCGCTCACCTTGAGCACGACGCGGTCGATCGTCCACTGGTACGCGTGGTCCATGTAGAAGCGGTTCGCCACAACGTCGTGCATGCGGGCGAACCGCTCGCGGAGCGCGTCGACGCGCGAGGTGTCCTCGTCTCCGTAGAGCATGTACGCGAGCACGAGGCCTCCGAGCGCAAGCACGACGCTCGCCACGAGCCATACGGGGACAACCTCGAAGGCGTGGGGTTTGTCACCCGGAGCGACGAGGAACGTGCCGATGCCCTCGTAGCCGATAGGCAGGGCGATGAACCCCGTCACGACGGCAAGCACCGCAAGGAGCGCGAGCGGCCACGCCATGACGCGCGGCGATTCGTGGATGTCCTGGTTCTCGGGCTTCAGCTTCCCGAAGAAGACGACAAGCACGGCGCGACCCATGTAGAGCGCGCTCAGCACGATGGCGACGAGGAAGAGCACGACGAACACCGGGTTCAGGCCGTCGGCGACGGCCAGCAGGATCTCGTCCTTGCTCCAGAACGCGTTGAGCGGCGGGATGCCGGCCAGCGCCAGCGCACCGACGGTGAACGCGGCGGACGTGATGGGCATCCGTTTCCGGAGACCGCCCATCTTGCGGATGTCCGTCTCCTCGTGCGCGGCGTGCATGATGGAGCCGGCGGCGAGGAAGAGCATCGCCTTCGCCACGCCGTGCATGAGCAGATGGAAGATGGCCGCCGTGTAGCCGCCCGCGCCGAGCGCGAGCATCATGAACCCGAGGTGGCTCATCGTGGAGTAGGCCAGAACGCGCTTCAGGTCCGTCATCACCAGCGCCATCGCCGCGCCCATGAGCGCGGTCACGAGGCCGACAGCCGCGACCGCCATCTGCGCACTCTCCACGGCGTCGAACAGCGGGAAGAGCCGCGCCACGAGGAATACGCCCGCCGTCACCATCGTTGCGGCGTGGATCAGCGCGCTCACGGGCGTCGGGCCTTCCATCGCGTCGGGCAGCCAGACGTGCAGCGGGAACTGCGCCGACTTGCCCATAGCGCCGAAGAAGACGAGGAACGCGCTTGCGGTCACCACCGCCTGGTTCACGCCCGGGTCGCCGAGCGAACCCATGATGTGGACGATATCGACCGAATCGAACTCGACGATGAGCAGGACGACGCCGATGAGGAGGCCGACGTCGCCTATCCGCGTGGTGACGAACGCCTTCTTCGCAGCCTCCGCCGCTGAGCGGCGCTCGAACCAGAAGCCGATGAGCAGGTAGGAGCAGAGGCCAACGAGCTCCCACGCCACGTAGAGCAGCAGCAGGTTGTCCGCAAGCACGAGCATCAGCATGCTCGCGCTGAA
This sequence comes from Dehalococcoidia bacterium, assembly GCA_965116305.1. Taxonomy (GTDB): domain Bacteria; phylum Chloroflexota; class Dehalococcoidia; order Lucifugimonadales; family Australimonadaceae; genus Bin16. The sequence goes on from OZ220673.1 coordinate 2,599,025, forward strand.
CAGCGAGTGCACCGCGAAATACCAGCCGATGCGCGGGTCGTCCGCATTCCCGTGCCGCATGTAGCCGAGCGAGTAGACCTGCACGATGACCGACACGAACGTGATGAGCGCAAGCATCGCGACGGTCAGCGGGTCGACGATGATGCCCCAGCCCACTTCGAGCGGCCCGGCGCTGAACCAGTCCCTGGGGAAGTGGTGCTCGCCCACGCCCTTGTCCAGCATGTCGAACAGCACCGGCCAGACCGCGACGAACGCAGCGACGATGGCCAGTACCGAAAGGTGCTTACCCTGGCCGGGCAGGTACTTCCGGAAGAGCGCGAGGAACGCGAACGCTCCGAAACCGAACACCGGGATGAGCCACGCCTGTTCCACGCCTAGCCCCTCATCACGTCGATCTCGTCCATATTCACGCCGCCCCTGCTCCTGAACAGCCGCATGACGATGGCCAGCGCGAGGCCGACCTCCGCCGCGGCGATGGTGATGACGAACACGGCTATCACCTGTCCCGTGGACGTGCCGAACCCGCTGAACGCGCCGAACGCCACGAGCTGGAGGTTCACCGCGTTGAGCATCAGTTCGATGGACATGAGCACGAGGACGGCGCTGCGCCTCGCCAGCACGCCATACAGGCCGATGCAGAAGATGGCCGCGCTCAGCAGCTGGAAGTGGAGGAGCGTCATGCGCCCCTCCGGCGGCGTTCTGCCCGCCTGCGGCTTCCCCGGCGCACGGGCTCCTGCGCGTCGTCAGGCTCGTCGTCTTCCGGCAGCGTCTCGTCTTCTTCGCGTCCCGCGCGGCCTATCACGACCGCTCCGATGAGCGCTACAAGCAGCACCAGCGACGCAATCTCGAACGGCACCGCCCACACTGCGAACAGGTCCTCCGCGAGCGTCTTGAACGGGATCGCCTGGCGCGTGTTGGTGTTGAACTGCTCCGCGTCGGCCACGAAGACCGCCGTCATGAGGCCGAACAGGAGAGCGGCTGCCACCGCAGCGAACGGGCGGCGGCGCGTCTCGGTCTCGCCCTCGTACTCGCCCGACCGCGTGAGCATCAGCGCGAACAGGATGACGATGATGATGGCCCCGCCGTAGATGAGCAGCTGCACGAGCGCCAGGAACTCCGCGTAGAGCAACACGAACAGTCCCGCCACTCCGGCCAGCGCGGCAAGCAGGAAGAGCGCAGCGTGAACGATGTTCCGCGCAGCAACGACGCCGAATGAGGCGAAGAGCGTGAGCGTGGCGGCAGCGTAGAAGAGAACGAGACCCACGCCTACTCCCCGTCCCCGGTTGGTTCGTCGGTCGAAGCCGCGTCGCCGGCAGGAGCCGCCTTGGCCGCCGCAGCGGCTGCCTTCTTCGCGAGCGCGACCTCCGCCACGTTCTTCTCAGGGTTCTCCGGGCTCCACCCGCTCATGTCCATGTACCGCCGTCCTTGCTCCAGCAGCAGCGTGAGGTCGGCGCGCGAACCTGCACGGGCGTAGCTCGCCAGCTCGTGCTCGTACGACATCTCGATGGCGTCGAACGCGCAGACGTCCACGCAGATGCCACAGAGGATGCAGCGGTTCAGGTTGATCTCGAACTCGTTGATGATCTTGCGGCGGTGGCTCGTCCCGTCGGCGAACTTCGGGTTGTCGTACATCTGCGCCGACATGCACTGCGTGGGGCATTCGCGCACGCACACCATGCAGCCGGTGCAGAACGGTTCGTCAGCCGTATCGTCCATCAGGAGGGCAGGGAAGCCCATGTAGCGCTGCTGCACGGGCAGGTGCTGCTCCGGGTAGTGTGCGGTGACAGGGCGTTTCAGCAGCCAGCGCGCCGTCGTCAGTAGTCCTTTGAACGTTCCTATCATGCCTGCTGACTCTCCGGGGTCGGTCTGCGTCTGCTCGGTTGCACGGCAACGGCGCGCTGCGAATAGCGCCGGGCGGTAGCGACCGCGTCCCTGCGCTGCAGGCGCAGTTGCACCCACGCGGCAACGGCCAGCGCCGCCAGCGACATCACCGTCAGCGTCCAAGTCGGCCAATCGTAGAAGCGTTGCACCGCGATCAGGATGACGCTGGCGAACCCGAGCGGGATGAGCAGCCTCCAGCCGACGTTCATCAACTGGTCTATCCGCAAGCGGGGGAGCGTCGCGCGCACCCAGAAGATGACGACCGCGAGGAAGTACGTCTTACCGAGGAAGATCGCCACAGCGGGGACCTGACCCACCTCGCCGAACGGCCACACCCAGCCGCCCAGGAAGAGCAGTGCGCCAAGCGCCGCCACTACGAACGTATTGACGTACTCCGCAAGGAAGAATATCGCCCAGTGCGCGCCGCTGTACTCGACGAACGGCCCGCCAACGACCTCCGATTCCGCGAAGTAGATGTCGAACGGCGTCCTGCCGACCTCGGCGAGCCCCGATATGAAGAAGACGGCGAACGCCAGCGGCAGCAGCGCGATGTACGGCACAGTCGCCTGCGCGGCCACCACGTCCGTGAAGCGCATCGAGTCCGCGACCATCACGACGCTCAGGACACCCAGGATGAGCGGTATCTCATAGCTGACCAGCTGGGCGGCGGAGCGGAAGCCGCCGAGGATGGCGTACTTGCTGTTGGAGCTCCACCCGGCCAGTATCAGCCCAACGATGCTGAGCACCGAGACCGCGATGAAGAAGAAGACGCCGAGGTCCAGGCTCCGTACCACCAGGTCCTCGGACAGCGGAATGGTGAGCCACACGACGAAGCTCGGCACGAACACCAACAGGGGCGCCACGTAGAAGATGGCCTTCGACGAGGAGCCCGGCGAAACGTCCTCTTTCATCAGCAGCTTGATGCCGTCCGCCACCACCTGCAGCAGCCCGAACGGGCCGACGCGCGTCGGGCCGACGCGACCCTGCATCCGGCCCAGCTGCTTACGCTCCAGCCAGACCAGCGAGATACCGAGCGTGGTGATGAGCGTCAGCAGCGCGAACAGCGCGATGACGATCTTGCCCACCGTGAGCGCCGTCACGTTGTCGCCCGGTTCGCCCAGCAGCGCCAGCGCGAGTGTGAAGACCGCGACGAGCACTCCAACTCCCACGAGCAGCACCACCGCTATCGCGAGCTGTACGGGCTTCGACCTCATCGGTCCACCTCGCCCAGCACGATGTCCAGCGAGCCCAGGATGGCCACCGCATCCGCGATGTACGCGTCGCGCATCATCGGGCGCAGGGATACGAGGTTGCAGAAGGACGGGGGCCGCACCTTCACGCGGTACGGCTTGTCCGTGCCGTCACTCACGAGGAAGACGCCGATGTCGCCGCGCGGGTTCTCCCCGTGCACGTACACCTCGCCCTTCGGCGGCCTGGCGATGCGCCGCATCTGCGCCATCACCGGCCCATCCTCCATCTGGTCGAGGCACTGCCTGATCATGGAGAGCGACTCATAGCACTCGAGCACGCGCATGTAGTAGCGGTCCCAGCAGTCGCCGTTCTCGCCCACCGGCACTTTGTAGGAGAGGTAGGGATAGACCTCGTACGGGTAGTCCTTGCGGACGTCGTAAGCGAGGCCACTGGCGCGCAGCGACGGGCCGGTCAGGCCGCAGGAGAGCGCCGTGGGGAGGTCTATCACGCCGATGCCGCGCGTCCGCGCGAGGAAGACCTCGTTGAACGTCAGCAGGCGGTCGCACTCCTGTACGCCGCGCTCCACGTCGTCCAACAGGGCGCGCACGCGCGGGACGAAGTCCGGCGGCACGTCCTCCTTCACCCCGCCGATGCGGATGAAGTTATGCATCATGCGCGCGCCGGTGACGGACTCGAACATGTTCTGGATGCGCTCGCGCTCCCGGAACCCGTACATGATGGGCGTCATCGCGCCGAGGTCGATGGCATAGGTGCCGATGAACAGGAGATGGCTCGCCAGCCGGTTCAACTCTGCGAGGATGACGCGTATGTACTGCCCGCGCTCCGGGGGTTCGATGCCCATGAGCCGTTCGGCGGCGCGGCAGAAGATCAGCTCGTTGTTCAGGTTGGAGACGTAGTCCAACCGATCGAACAGCGTGACGACCTGGCCGTAGCTCTCGTTCTCCGCGAGTTTCTCAGAACCGCGATGCAGGTAGCCGATGTGGGGCGTCACGTCCACGACGCGCTCGCCATCGATCGTCAGCACCATGCGGAACACGCCGTGGGTCGCCGGATGCTGCGGCCCCATGTTCAGCATCATGTCTACGGTGTCGTATGCCTGCCCCGTCGTCACCGTAACGCCTACCACTCCTCGTAGTCGTGCAGGGGAAAGCTCCGCAGGCCGGGGTAGCCCTCGAAGCCCTCGTACAGGATCAACGGCGACATGTCCGGGTTCCCATCGAACTCGACGCCGAACAGGTCGTGCGTTTCGCGCTCGTACCAGCCCGCGGCCTCCCACATGCCGGTGAGCGAGTCCACGCGCGCATCGTCCGGCGGAACGTCCACCTTCAGCAGCGACTTGTGGCCGTTGGCCAGCGAGAAGAGCGCGTAGTTCAACTCGATGCGCTCCTCGTAGTCCACAGCGAACATGCAATGCAGCATGTCCATGCGGATATTGGGGCTGCGCACGCAGGCCTCAGCAGCGCGGACGAGGTCCTCGCGGGCGATGCGCACCCAGGGAACATCGTCGCGCCCGCCGGACTCGATCGTCATGTCCCGCAAGGCCAAGCGGAGCGCGCCCGCGGTGTGCTCGCCGCGAGCGTCGAGCACTTCCTCCGCGACCTCGATGGGCGGCCCACGGTGGGCCGCCGGGCGCGGGGCTGCCTGCTCCTCCGGAGGCTGCTGCTCAGTCATCGCTCTCCTCGACGCCGGCCTCGGGAGCCGATTCGGGCTCCGATCCGACTACCACGGGAGCGCTGCGCACACCCTCTTTCGCGTCGCGCTTGATCTTCTGCTGCAGCTTCACGATGCCGTCCATCAACGCTTCGGGGCGGGGCGGGCAGCCGGGCACGTACACGTCCACCGGCACGAGATGATCCACGCCCATGACGACGCTGTAGGAGCGGTAGTACGGCCCGCCGCTCGTCGCGCACGTGCCCATCGCGATCACCCACTTGGGGTCCGGCATCTGCTCGTACAGCAGCTTGATGGGCTCGGCCATCTTCTTGACCACCGTCCCTGCGACGATCATCACGTCCGACTGGCGGGGCGACGGCCACGTCACGACGCCAAACCGGTCCAGGTCGTGGTGCGCCATGTGCGTCGAGATCATCTCGATGGCACAGCACGCGAGCCCGAACGTGAGCGTCCAGAGCGAGTTGCTCCTGCCCAGCGCAGCGAGGTCATCCAGCCGCGCGGTTACCACGCCTGGCGCGGCGTTCCTGATCAGGTTCGGAGCGGGCGAGTTGCCCTTGGCCGTGGAGATGGCGCCCCCTTCGTCCGAGTCGAAGAAGCGCCCTCCGGTGGGGCGCTCCCACGAGGACGGGCGGAAGACCGGCAGCGCCTGTCCGCGCTCTACCTCCATCGCAGCACCCCCTTGCGCCAGGCGTAGACGACGCCCAGCAGCAGAACCGCGATGAAAAGCATCATCGCGTAGAACACGTAGCCCGGTATCCCTTCGTCCGCGAAGACCAGCGCCCATGGGAAGAGGAACACGGCCTCGACGTCGAAGATGAGGAACAGTATGGCGAAGATGTAGTAGCGGACGTTGAACTGCGTCCAGTTCAGCGGCGTGGGGAGGATGCCCGACTCGTAGGCGATGCCCTTCGTCTTCGAGGGTCTGCGAGGTGAGAGTAACGCCGAAGCGGCAAGCATGAGGCCCATCGCCACGATGCCGACCACAAACGCAAGTACGACTGCCGTCCAGTTGACGACGTAACCCTCAGGGGCCATGCGCTCCTTGGGGAAAGGCTGCCTGCCATCCGCTCTCTACCCGCGCGGCGAAGCGCGAAAGAAGCGGTCTCCCGAGCCCCTATCTTCCCGTTCACCCCCCCAAGCTGTCAACGCTGCCACGCTCAGGAGGCAGCGTCACGCTCCATGATCGTGCCCATGTCCTTGTCGCCGCGGCCACTCATGCAGACCAGCACGGCGCCGCCCCTTCCGACGTCGGCGGCGAGCGTCTGTACCGTGTACGCCACCGCGTGCGACGACTCCAGTGCCGGGATGATGCCTTCCAGTTGGCAGGTGAGGTAGAAGGCCGCGACCGCCTCGTCGTCCGTGATGCTCACGTACTCCGCTCTCCCGCTCTGACGGAGCCATGCGTGCTCCGGCCCGACGCCCGGGTAGTCCAGTCCCGCCGAGATGCTGTGCGTCTCGTGGATCTGGCCGTCGCCGTCCTGCACGATGTACGACATTGACCCGTGTAGCACGCCGACGCTCCCGCCGCCGATGGACGCGGCGTGCTTGCCCGTCTCCACGCCCTCTCCCCCGGCCTCCACCCCGATGAGGCGAACTCCCTCGTCCGGGATGAACGAGTGGAACTGCCCCATGGAGTTGGAGCCTCCTCCGACACACGCCACGACCGCGTCAGGCAGGCGTCCCGCCTGCGCCAGCATCTGCTCCCGCGACTCGCGCCCGATCACGGACTGGAGGTCGCGCACCATCATGGGATAGGGGTGCGGCCCCACGACGCTGCCGATGATGTAGTGCGTGTCCCGGACGTTGGTCACCCAGTCGCGGATCGTCTCGCTGATCGCCTCTTTCAGCGTTCGGCTGCCCGCGGTGACGGGGCGCACCTCCGCACCGAGCATCCCCATCCGGTAGACGTTCGGCGCCTGGCGACGCATGTCCTCCTCGCCCATGTAGACCACGCAGTCGATGCCGAGCAGCGCGCAGACCGTGGCAGTCGCCACGCCATGCTGGCCCGCGCCCGTCTCCGCGACGATGCGCCGCTTCCCCATGCGCTTCGCCAGCAGTCCTTGCCCCAGCGCGTTGTTGATCTTGTGCGCGCCGGTGTGAGCCAGGTCCTCGCGCTTCAGGTATATCTCCGCCCCGCCTGCATACTCAGTGAGCCGATGTGCGTGGTGCAGCGGCGTCGGACGGCCCACGTAGTCGCGCAGCAGTTGTCCCAACTCTTCCTGGAACGCGGCATCTTCGCGGGCCTCTTCCCACGCCTCGGTCAACTCCGCGAGCGCAGGCATCAGCGTTTCGGGCACGTACTGCCCGCCGAACTGACCGAACCGTCCCTTGTCGTCAGGAAGCGTCGCCACGTCAGCGCCTGCCCAGCAGGCGGCCGAGTCCGCCCTTCTTCCTGCGCGCGTCGACCGCCCGGACCGTCTCCACGAACGCCCGCACCCTGGCCACGTCCTTCTCGCCGTCGGTCTCCACGCCGCTGGAGACGTCCACTCCCCAAGGGCGCACGCGCTCCACGGCCTCCTGCACGTTCTCCACGGACAGGCCGCCTGCGAGGCTCATCTCGAACGCCCCTGCGAAGTCGGCGGCGAGGTCCCAGTCGAACTGCTGTCCCGTGCCGCCGTACTCGCCCGGCACCTGCGTATCGAGGACGATCCGGTGGCCCGCCAACGCGTGACGCTGCTGCAGCACCATGATGCGGGGCATCTGCGCGGCGACGGGCGTCTCCGCGTCGATGCTGATCACCTTGTACACGGGAACGCTGAGCTGCGACGCGTACTCCACTCCTTCGCTCCCGCACAACTGGACGGCGTCCAGCCCCACTGCCTCTACGGTTCGCCGCACGTCGTCCACCGGCTGGTCCGCGAACAGCCCGACGACCGGCGGCAGCGCAGTCCCGGACGCGCGAGCCTCGTCGAGCACAGCACAAGCCTCGTCCGCCGTCATGCATCTCCGCGCCGACGGCACGAACACGAGTCCCACCGCGTCCACTCCCGCGTCCACCGCAGCGAGCAACGGCTCGACGGAGCGGAAGCCGCATATCTTCACGTGCGTCACGCCTGCACTCCCGCCAGTTCTCTTACTTTCTCGCCAACGTCGGGCGCGGTCATCAGCGCCTCGCCGACCAGTATGCCATGAACGCCAGCCTGCTGGAGCGCGACGACGTCCTCTCGCGAGTTGATGCCGCTCTCCGCGACCACCATCCGCCCGTGCGGGATGAGCGGGCGCAGCCGTGCCGTGAGGGTCGTGTCCACCTTGAACGTGCGCAGGTCGCGATGGTTGACGCCGATGATCTCCGCACCCGCGCTCAACGCGGTCTCCAGTTCGTGCTCGTCATGCACCTCGACGAGGCACTGCAGCCAGATGCGCTGCGCCGCGTCCAGCATCTCCCGCAACTGCTCCGGCGAGAGCGCCGCAACGATGAGCAACGCGGCATCCGCGCCGTGGACGCGTGCTTCGAGCATCTGGTACGGGTCGAACAAGAAGTCCTTGCGCAGCACGGGCACGCCTTCAGGCCCCACCGCCGCCTTGACCGCCGCGAGGTGCGCCAGGCTCCCCTGGAAGTGGTCGACCTCCGTGAGCACGGATATGGCAGCCGCGCCGTTCGCGGCGTACGTCGACGCCAGCGCAGCGGGGTCGTAGTCCTGCGCGAGCAGCCCCTTGGAGGGGGACGCTTCTTCGTCTCGGCGATGAGGCGCACACGGTCGCCCCAGAGCGCGCCAGACAGGTTGAGCGGGAACGGCGTCTCGCGCACCTGCGACTCCAGCGTGGAGAACGACATCTCGCGCTGGTGGCGCGCAAGTTCCGCGCGCTTCGCTTCCAGTATCTTGTCGAGGATCGTGCCCGTAGTCATCGCTTCCGCTACGCGAGCGACTGGCTCAGCTCTGCCAGTTGCCGCAACTTCTCCAAAGCGCCGCCGGAGTCTATCGCGGCACGGGCCTTCGCCACGCCGGACGGCAGGTCGTCCGCCACGCCGCGCACGACGAGCGCCCCGGCCGAGTTCAACAGCACCATGTCCTTCTCCGGCGAGTCGCCTGCCGAGAGCGCCCGCGTGAACTTCTCACGCGCCTGGTCCACGCCGTCGATCTGGAGGTCGGTCAGGCTACCGCGAGGCAGTCCCGCGTCCTCCGGTGTAAGCGTGAAGTGCCGCACGCCATCGGCCGAGACCTCCCACACCTGCGACGTGGCTGTGGTCGTCAACTCGTCGAGTCCGTCGTCGCCGCGCACGACCCACGAGCGCTCGGTGCCGAGTGCACCGAGCACGTGCGCCATCAGTTCGGCAACGTCGTATGGCGCGTCGGCGGGCTGCGCCACGCCCAGCAGTTGATAGAGCGCGCCTGCGGGGTTGGTCAGCGGCCCGAGGAAGTTGAAGACGGTGCGGACCCCCAGCTCGCGGCGGGGCGGGCCTGCGAAGCGCATCGCGGGATGGAACGCCTGCGCGAACATGAAGCCCACGCCTACCTCGTCGATGCAGCGTCCCACCGCCTCAGGGCTCAACTCCAGCTTCACGCCGTTCGCATCGAGGATGTCCGCCGCGCCCACGCTGCCGGATGCAGCCCGGTTCCCGTGCTTCGCCACCTTCACGCCAGCAGCGGCCACCGTCAGCGCCGATGCAGTCGAGACGTTGAACGTCCGCAGGCCGTCGCCACCGGTGCCTACCACATCCACCAGCTGCCCGTCGGTTTCGACGTGGAGCGCCTTCTCACGCATCACGCGCGCCATGCCGGTGAGCGCTTCCACCGTCTCGCCGGTGAGACGCAGCGCGACCAGGAAGGCGCCGATCTGGGCGGGCGTGGCCTCGCCCGTCATGATGTCTTCCGCGACGGCGGCCGATTCCTCCTCCGAGAGCGCTTGCCGCGCCACCAGTTTGCCTATCGCTTCCTGAATCACGGCGCATCCTCCGTAGCACCACGGCTTTCTTCCACGGCCCGCATGTCCTCCGCCAGTGCTGCCTCCGCAGCAGCAAGCTGAGCCCTTGTTGGCGGTTCGTCCGTGATGGATGTGGGGCCGGATGAGGTTTCACCCTTCGCCACCACACGGCAACCGCCGTCCGCTGCAGGCGAAACCGTGACTTCCATCGTCCTGCGCTCGCACCGCAGGGGTACCCGCAAGCGATTCATCCCGAGCCCGCCGAGGATCACCGCCACCAGCAGAAGCCCGGAGACGACCTCCCGGTTGCCTCCCGTATCCCGCGCCATCATCACCAGCAATACGAGCGTGAGCGCGACCGCCACAACAAGCATCAGTTTGCCCTGGTTCCGCTGGCGTGCGCCCAGCGTCCGCTCGTGGCTCATCACCACCCGGCAACCCCCATCCTCGTTCTGCTCCACCGGTTCGGCCAGCCGGTAGCCGCGTTCCGAGAGGCGCGCCCGGGCCAGATCAAACCCTTCAGGAGGGGGCACGTCCATCGTCCATTCCGAGGACAGCGGGGCGCCGACAGGCTCCGCAGTCGTCATGCGGTCGCCTCCAGGAAATTCTGCAGCAGGTCCTTGCCGTTCTGCGTCATGATGGACTCCGGGTGGAACTGGATGCCCTCCACGGCGAACTCCTTGTGCCGCACGCCCATAATCACGCCGCTCTCGCTCCGTGCGGTCACTTCGAGCACGTCCGGTGTGGCATCCGGCTCGATGGCGAGCGAGTGGTAGCGGATGCCCTGGAACGGGTTCGGCAGACCCGCGAACACGCCCTTGCCGTCGTGCGTTATCGTGCTCATCTTACCGTGGACTATCTCCCCAGCGCCGCTCACCGACCCGCCGTACGCGACGCCGATGCACTGGTGCCCGAGACAGACACCCAGGATGGGCGTGCGCCCGCCGAACCGCCTGATGACGTCCGTTGAGATGCCCGCCTCTTCCGGCGTGCAAGGCCCCGGAGAGATGACGATGCGCTCCGGTTCCATCCGTTCGATCTCATCCAGCGTCACGGCGTCGTTCCGTACCACCTGCACGTCTGCTCCCAGTTCGCACAGGAACTGGTAGAGGTTGTAGGTGAAGCTGTCGTAGTTGTCGATGAGCAGCAGCATCTGCGTTTCTCCTGAGCCCGAAGGCTACGCTCCGCTCCCCGCGTCCGCCTGCGTGATGGCCCGCAGCAGCGCGTTCATCTTGTAGAACGACTCCATCCGCTCCGCCTCCGGGTCCGAGTCGAACACCACGCCTCCGCCCGCCTGCAGGTACGCCTTGCCGTCCTTCACCACCATCGTGCGGATGGCGATCGCCGTGTCCATGTTGCCGGAGAAGCTGAAGTAGCCCACCGCGCCCGCATAGACGCCGCGCCGCTCGCGCTCCAACTCCGAGATGATCTGCATCGCCCGTATCTTCGGCGCGCCCGACACCGTGCCCGCAGGGAAGCAGGCCCGCAGTGCGTCGAATATCGAGCGGTCATCACGCAGCTCACCCGTGACGTGCGAGACGAGGTGCATGACGTGCGAGTACCGCTCCACCTCCAGCATCTGCGTCACCTGAACCGTGCCCGGTTTGCTCACGCGCCCGATGTCGTTGCGCCCGAGGTCGAGCAGCATCACGTGCTCCGCCAGTTCCTTCTCGTCCGCGAGCAGCTCCCGCTCCAGTGCATCATCTTCCCTGGCGTCCCTGCCGCGCCGGCGCGTTCCTGCGATGGGGTGCGTCTCGACGAGGCCGTCCTCCGCGCGGACCAGCATCTCCGGCGACGCCCCCACGATGGCGAAGTCGTCCAGCCACAGGTAGTACATGTACGGCGACGGATTGACCGCCCGCAGGGAGCGATAGAGGTCGAATGCGCTCGACGCGACCGGCAACTCCACGCGCTGAGACGGCACTACCTGGATGATGTCGCCCGCCACGATGTACTCGCGGGCGCGCTCGACCATTCCATGGTATTCGCCGGGCGTCTTGTTGGAGTGCTCGAGGTGCTCCGTGCCGGAGCTGCTCGATGGCTGCGTGCCCGTGGAACCGCCCGCCAACTGCGACTGCCGCGGCAGCGGACTCCCGAGGCGCTCCACCAGCTCGTCCACGCGCTGCGTGGCGCGCGCGTACGCTTCGTCCGGCGAACCGTCCACGTACGCCGTGGCAACGACCTGTATGCAGTGCCGCAGGTGGTCGAAAACGAGCAGCGAGTCCGTAAAGAGGAAGATGGACTCCGGCAGCCCTTGCGGGTCCTTCTCCGCCATCGCGGCTGTCGGTTCGAAGTAGTGCACCGTCTCGTAGGAGAGATAGCCCACTGCGCCTCCGACGAAGCGCGGTAGCCCTTGTATCTGCGCAGGGCGGAAGCGTCCCAGTTCCGCCTCCACCGCAAGAAGCGGGTCGCCGGGGCCATCCGGTTCGCCCTCGCCGGTCCGCAGCACACGGTAGGGCTCCGTACCCATGAAGCTGAAGCGCGCCATCCGCTCGCCGCCTTCGACGCTCTCCAGCAGGAACGACACGCTCTCGCCGCCGCCTGTGATCTTCAGGTACGCGGACACCGGCGTCTCCATGTCGGCCACGACCTCCCGGTAGACCGGGATCAGGTTGTAGCCCTCCTGCGCCAGGCGCTTGAACTCTTCGTTTGTCGGAACGTAGTCCGCCATCACTCTCTCTTCTTTCGTGGACATGAAAATAGCCCCGCCCTTACAAGGGGCGGAGCTACCGCGGTGCCACCCTTATTTCTCCCTCAGCGTGAGCGGAGGGACTCTCACCGGCACGGCCGCCGTGAAGCGGGTTATGCCGTCCGCCTGTAACGGGGCGGTCCCGTCGGCGCCTACCTCCTGCCATCGCGCAGGTTTCGGACCGAGGCTCAGGGGTCCATTCGGCCTTCGCGCAGGCGCCGGTTCTCACCATATCCCGGCTCTCTGAAGCCCCGCCAGAAGGAGTACTACTCCCCATCCCAGCCTTTGCAGGAGTAATTATCCGGCAGCGGGGCCGGGGCTGTCAAACGCGGCCGAGTGTTACTCATGTATCGCACGAGTACAGCGCCCTTTTCTCACGCGGAGGAATCTGCTACTCTTGCACAGTACACGTACCCTGTAAGGTCGATCAGCGTTCTTTTCCTCTGGGCATCCGTCAAGAGGAGGAGAGGCGCACTGTTTGCGTTCAACGCTGAAAGGCCGAGGAGTTATCGGGTGGCAAACGTTTGGAAAGGCGAGCCCTTTGGGCTGTACCGTCCCGAGTTCGAGCACAGCGCCTGCGGAGTAGGTGTCGTCGCGAACGTCCGAGGCGTGAAGTCCAATGAGATTGTTCGGAACGGGCTCGAGGTGCTGACCAACCTCGCGCATCGCGGCGCAGCGGGCAGCGACCCCGAAACCGGCGACGGCGCCGGGATGCTGCTCCAGATGCCGCACGACTTCCTGCGCCGCGAAACGGCGAACCTGGGCATCGACCTTCCAGGACCCGGCGGCTACGCGGCTGGCGTCGTGTTTCTGCCGCAAGACAACGTAGAGCGCGAGGCGTGCGAGGCGATCGTCGTGCGCGCCATCAAGCAGGAAGGGCAGCGGTTCCTCGGCTGGCGCGACGTTCCCGTGGAGCCGTCCGTCATCGGCTACGTCGCCCGGGAGTGTCAGCCGGTCATCCGCCAGCTGTTCATCGGTATGGGCCCCGGATCGGACTCCGCGGCGTTCGAGCGCAAGCTGTTCGTCATTCGCAAGGTCGCTGAGCGCGAAGTCCTCGACGCGGGGCTTGTCAGCGCAGGCGACTTCTACGTCTGCAGCCTGTCCTCGAAGCTGATCGTCTACAAGGGCTTGCTCATGGGCACCCAGCTCGGGGGCTTCTACAAGGACCTGGCTGACCCGCTCGTGGCGAGTTCATTCGCGCTCGTGCATTCACGCTTCAGCACCAACACCCTGGGCTCTTGGAAGCTGGCGCACCCCTACCGCTACATCGTCCACAACGGCGAGATCAACACGCTGCGGGGCAACATCAACTGGATGGTGGCGCGCCAGAACGCCATGGCCTCGCCGGAGTTCGGCGACGATCTTGAGAAGCTGTTCCCCATCATCTGGCCGGGCCAGAGCGACACGGCATGCATCGACAACGCCTACGAGCTCATGCTGCACACCGGGCGCCCGTTGCACCACACGATGATGGCGCTGATCCCCGAGGCTACCGGCCCCAAGGTCCAGATGTCGCAGGACAAACGCGACTTCTACGACTACCACGCCTGCCTCGTCGAGCCCTGGGATGGTCCGGCTCTCATCGCCTTCACCGACGGAGACCGCGTTGGCGCGGTGCTCGACCGCAACGGACTGCGTCCCTTCCGTTACCTGGTCACGACCGACGACAAGTTGGTCATGGCCTCGGAGGTGGGCGTTCTCGACATCCCGCCTGAGAAGGTGCTGTTCAAGGAGCGCATCCACCCCGGACGTATGTTCCTGATGGACCCGGAGCGCGGCGGCATCGTCGACGACGCCACGATTAAGGCGGAGTTGTCGGCGCGGCAGCCCTACGGCGAGTGGCTGCGGGACAACCTGGTGCACCTGGACGCGCTTCCGGACCCCGAGCCCGGGCGCAACGGCCGCCATGAGCTCAACGAGGAGTCGTTGGTCGACCTGCAGCAGGCGTTCGGATATACACAAGAGGACCTCCGCATCCTGCTGGAGCCGATGGCAGTGAACGGCGCGGAGCCGACCGGCTCCATGGGCAACGACGCCGCCCTTGCCGTACTCTCCGATCGCCCGCAACTCCTGTTCACCTACTTCAAGCAGCTGTTCGCCCAGGTGAGCAACCCGCCGCTGGACGCGATCCGCGAGGAGCTCGTGACGTCGGTGAACATCAACCTCGGCGCTCAGCGCAACCTGTTCAAGGAGACGCCCCTTCACGCTCGTCAACTCCGGCTGCCCAGCCCTGTCCTCACGGAGCAAGACCTCGAGAAGATCAAGGCGGTCGACCGGCCCGGCATCAAGACAGCGACGCTGTCGCTCCTCTTCCCGGCCGACGAAGGGCCGGGCGCGATGGACCGCGCGATGGACGCTCTGCGCCGCGGCGCGTCGGAGGCTATCGAAGCGGGCTGTACGATCCTCGTCCTCTCCGACCGGGGTGTGGACCCGGACCACGCGGCTATCCCCAGCCTGCTGGCGACCGCCGGCGTGCATCACCACCTGATCCGCGAGGGCGAGCGCACGAAAGTGGGAATCGTCGTAGAGAGCGCCGAGCCGCGCGAGATCGCCCACCTGGCCTTGCTGATCGGCTATGGCGCAGGGGCGGTCTGCCCGTATCTCACGCTGGAGACGCTGGCGCATATGCACCGTCAGGGCCTCTTCCCCGAAGGGATGGACGCGGCGGAGGCGGTGTACAACTACATCAAGGCGACAAACAAGGGTCTGCTGAAGGTGATCTCCAAGATGGGGATCTCCACGGTACACAGCTACCACGGGGCTCAGATCTTCGAGGCGGTCGGGCTGAGCCAACGGATGGTGGACGAGTATTTCACGTGGACGGCTTCACGGATCGGCGGCATCGACACCGACGCCATCGAGGCGGACGTGCTGGCCCGCCACGCGCGCGCCTTCCCCAAGGTCGCGATCGACGCAGCGCTCGACCTGGACCCCGGCGGGTTCTACTACTGGCGCCGCGACGGGGAATACCACATGTGGAACCCGGACACGATCGCGAAGTTGCAATACGCCAGCAGGACCAACGACACCCGCGTGTACCGCGAGTTCGCGGAGCTTGCCAACGGCTACGAGCGCCGCCTCTGCACACTGCGGGGCTTGCTCGACTTCAAGACCCTCGCCGAGCCCATCCCGATCGACGAGGTCGAGCCCGCCGTCGACATCGTCAAGCGGTTCGCAACGGGCGCGATCTCCCTCGGCTCCATCAGCCGCGAGGCGCACGAATCGCTGGCGATCGCGATGAACCGCATAGGCGCGCGCAGCAACAGCGGCGAGGGAGGCGAGGACTATCGCCGCTACGCCCCCGACCCGAACGGAGACCGGCGGCACAGCGCCATCAAACAGGTGGCGTCGGGCCGGTTCGGGGTCACGACGAACTACCTAGTCAACGCGTCCGACCTGCAGATCAAGATGGCGCAGGGCGCCAAGCCGGGCGAGGGTGGACAGTTGCCGGGCCACAAGGTGGACGAGTACATCGGCTGGATACGCCACTCCACGCCGGGTGTAGAGCTGATCTCGCCTCCTCCCCACCACGACATCTACTCCATCGAGGACCTGGCGCAACTGATCCACGACTTGAAGAACGCCAACCCGGACGCCCGCATCCACGTGAAGCTGGTGGCCGAAGTTGGCGTCGGAACCATCGCTGCGGGAGTATCGAAGGCGCACGGAGACGTCGTGCTGATCAGCGGGGATACCGGAGGCACCGGGGCATCGCCGGAGTCGTCGATCAAACACGCCGGGTTGCCGTGGGAGCTCGGCATCGCCGAGACGCAGCAGGTGCTCGTCCGGAACAACCTCCGCGGCCGCATCGTGGTGCAGACCGACGGCCAGATAAAGACGGGCCGCGACGTCGCGATTGCCTGTCTCCTCGGGGCCGACGAATTCGGCATCGCGACCGCCTCCCTGGTCACGCAGGGCTGCATCATGCTGCGCAAGTGTCACCTCAACACGTGCTCGGTGGGCGTCGCGACGCAGGACCCGGAGCTGCGGAAGCGGTTCGCGGGCGAACCCGAACACCTCATCAACTACTTCTTCTTCGTGGCGGAGGACCTGCGCGAGATCATGGCCCAGCTCGGGTTCCGCACGGTCAACGAGATGGTGGGCCGGGTCGACAGGCTCGAGACCAGTTCCGTCATCGACCATTGGCGGAAGACGAAGAACATCGACCTGACCGATCTGCTCGCGAAGGTCGAGGCGCCGGACTCCGTCGCCCGTTTCCACTGCGAGGACCAGGACCACGGCCTCGAGCGGGCGCTCGACCACGAACTGATCGCGCATTCGCAACGGGCGCTCTCCCACCGCGAGCCGGTCTCCCTCGAGTTGCCGATCAGCAACGCCAACCGGACCGTCGGCACGATGCTCAGCGGCGAGATAGCCCAGCGCTACGGCGAGGACGGGTTGCCCGACGATACCATCAACGTCACGTTCACCGGCTCCGCGGGCCAGAGCTTCGCGGCGTTCCTCGCCAAGGGCATCGCGTTCATGCTGGAGGGCGACTCCAACGACTATTTCGGCAAGGGCGTCTCGGGCGGGCGGCTGGTAGTCGTCCCTCCCCGGCAGTCGACCTTTGTGGCCGAGGAGAGCATCATCGTCGGTAATGTGGCCCTCTACGGCGCCACCGGCGGCGAGGTGTTCATCCGCGGCCTGGCCGGCGAGCGCTTCTGTGTCCGCAACAGCGGCGCGCACGCCGTCATCGAAGGCGTGGGCGACCACGGCTGCGAGTACATGACCAACGGGCGCGTGGTAGTGCTGGGCCCGACAGGACGGAACTTCGCCGCCGGGATGAGCGGCGGCATCGCGTACGTCCTCGACGAGGCGGGCGACTTCGACGTTCGCTGCAACCAGGAGCTCGTGGACCTCGAACCCGTGGTCGAGCCAGAGGACATCGAGGAGCTCCGCGCGATGGTCCAGAAGCACTACAACTACACAAGCAGCGCCAACGCGGCGCGCGTCCTGGACGACTGGGACGCATTCCTGACGAAGTTCGTCAAGGTCTACCCGAAGGACTACCGTCGCGTGATCGAAGCGGGCAAGCAGGCGGCGCTCCAAGCGGTCGGCAGTGGGTAAGACAACCGGATTCCTGGAATTCGAGCGGGAGCCCCCGGAGCGCCGGCCCGCCGGAGAGCGAACGAAGGACTACCGCGAGATCTACGAGGCGTGGTCCGACGACAAGTCTCGGGTCCAAGCCGCCCGCTGCATGAACTGCGCGCTTCCTTTCTGTCACAAGGGTTGTCCCTTGGGCAATCTCATCCCCGACTGGAACGACCTGGTGTACAGGGGGCGTTGGCAGGACGCACTGGCGGCGCTGCACGCAACCAACAACTTCCCCGAGTTCACGGGCCGGATATGCCCCGCGCCTTGCGAGGCCTCCTGCGTGCTCTCCATCAACGAGGAGCCCGTCACGATCGAGTACATCGAGAAGGCCATCGTGGACCGCGGCTTCGACGAGGGATGGATGACGCCGCATCCGCCCGAGAAGCGGACCGGCAAGCGAGTCGCCGTCGTTGGTTCCGGCCCTGCCGGCCTGGCCGCCGCCGTCCAGCTGAACCGGGCCGGGCACCTGGTCACGGTTTTCGAGCGTGACGAGTACGTGGGCGGGCTGCTCACGCTCGGCATCCCCGACTTCAAGCTGGAAAAGAGCGTTGTCGATCGACGCGTCGAACTGATGGCCGCGGAGGGGATCGAATTCCGCACGAGTTGCAACGTCGGCGTGGACGTTCCCGCGGACGACCTGCGGCGCGAGTACGACGCCGTCTGCCTGACCGGCGGCTCGACGATCGCTCGCCGGCTGAATGTCCCGGGCGAGGAGCTTGAGGGCGTACATCTGGCAGTTGACTACCTGACGCAACAGAACAGGATCAACCGTGGCCAGGAGGTACCTCCTGAGCAGCGCATCACAGCCGAGGGCAAGCGGGTCATGATCCTGGGCGGCGGCGACACGGGCGCCGACTGCCTGGGGACCGCCCACCGCCAAGGTGCGGAGACGGTCATGCAGTGGGAGATCCTTCCGGAACCGCCCGCGTCGAGGTCGGAGAACAATCCGTGGCCCCTGTGGCCCCTCATCCTGCGCAGCTCCGCGGCCCATGAGGAAGGCGGCGTCCGCGACTACTCCATCCTCACGAAGCGCCTGTCGGGCAGCAACGGTCGTGTGGAGCGACTCCATGCAGCCCGCATCGAATGGGGTCCGCCGGATGAGACGGGCCGGCCCACGATGACCGAGATACCCGGCAGCGAGTTCGAGCTGGAAGCGTCGCTGGTGCTGCTCGCGCTGGGTTTCCTGCACCCCCAGCACGAGGGACTGCTGGAGCAGCTTGGCGTTGAGCTAGACGGACGAGGCAACGTCAAGACGGACGTCTCCAAGATGACCAGCGTGCCAGGAGTGTTCGCGGCAGGAGACATGGCGCGAGGCCAGTCGCTCGTCGTGTGGGCGATCGCCGAGGGGCGGCAGGCCGCCCACGGCATCGACGCCTACCTCATGGGGTCCACGGCGCTCCCGTCCGTGGACCTGCGCAGCTGGGCGTAGTACCGGGGGCCGTCCGAAGGGACGGGCAGCCGTCTCCCTAGAGGATGGGCAGGTACCGCTTCATCTCGTAGTCGGTGACCGCGAACCGGTACCCGTCCCATTCGATACGCTTGTTCTCGATCAACGAGTTGAACGTGTGCTCGCCAAGCGCCTCCCGAAGCACGGTGCTCCCCTCCGCTTCGATCAGGGCCTCGAACAGGCTGCCGGGCAGACGGCGGATGCCGAGCTTCGAGCGCTCAGCTTCCGAGAGTGCATCCACGTCCACCTCTGTGGGGCTCTCCAGCGGGTATGCGTTCCGCACCCCGGCGAGACCCGCCGTGAGGATGGCGGCGAACGCAAGGTACGGGTTGCACGCGGGATCGGGCAGGCGGAACTCGATGCGGACCGACGCTTCCTTCCCGGGACGATACGCAGGAACACGGACGAGATTCGAGCGGTTGACCCCTGCCCAGGTCGCGTACACCGGGGCCTCGTAGCCGGGAGTTAACCGCTTGTAGGAGTTGACCCACTGGTTGCACACACACGCTATCTCGCCCGCGTGCCGCAGCAGCCCCGCGATGAAATGCTGGCCCGTGGCGGAGAGTTTGTTCTCTGCCTCCGGGTCGTAGAACGCATTCTCCCCGCCCTGGAAGAGCGACATGTTGATGTGCATCCCACTCCCGTTCTGGTTCTCGAACGGCTTGGGCATGAAGGTTGCGTACACCTGCTGGCCCATCGCCACTTCCTTCACCACCTGGCGGTACGTCATCACCGTATCGGCCATCGTGAGAGCATCGGTGTGACGGAGGTCGATCTCGTGCTGGCCGTGCGCCACCTCGTGATGGCTGTACTCCACGGGGATGCCCATCTCTTCCAGCGAGAGCACCGTCTGCCGCCGCAGGTCGGCGCCCTTGTCCAGCGTCGTGGTGAGGTCGAAGTAGCCACCCGCGTCGAGCGGTTCCGGCTCCTCGGTCGACTTCAGGTAGAAGTGCTCCATCTCCGGGCCCACCTGGAACTCGTAGCCCTGCTGCGCCGCGCGCTCCAGGGCCACTTTCAGGACGTAGCGCGGGTCTCCCTCGAACGGCTCGCCCGAAGGGCGCAGCACGTCGCAGAACATGCGTGCGACTGCGTTCTGGCGCGGACGCCAGGGAAGGATCGAAAACGTCGTCGGGTCAGGCATCGCAACCATGTCGCTCTCGTCCCGGCGCGCGAATCCCTGCACCGTGGAGCCGTCGAAGGCCATGCCGTATTCCAACGCTCCTTCGAGCTCCGCTTCGGTGATAGCGAAGCCTTTGAGCGTCCCCAGGATGTCAGTGAACCAGAGGCGGATGAACTTGACGTCGTTCTCTTTGGCAGTGCGGAGGACGTACTGCCGCGCCTCGTAGTCGCGGGCTATCGCCATGGCCCGCCTCCTCCCAGACCCAACGCCTGATGCGCGTAAATACGAAACCGGGGTACGGTACCCCGGCTACGTCGTTCAATCGTAGTGTCTCGCAAGGCGAGCGTCAACAAGTGTTGTGAATTGCATCACAAAAGGCGCGGCTGCTGCGACTCCTCTCCCGTGGTTATCTGTCCCAGCGCACTCTGGGCAGCAGCCAGGCGGGCAACCGGGACCCGGAAAGGCGACGCGCTCACGTAGTTCAGCCCCAGCTCGTTGCAGAACGCCACGCTACGAGGGTCGCCGCCGTGCTCGCCGCAGATACCGATGGGGAAGTCCGGGTCGACCTCACGTGCAGCCTCGGTCGCCATCCGCATCAGCCGTCCCACTCCCCCGATGTCGAGCGTGTTGAACGGATTGCGCGGGAGTATCTCCGTCTCGACGTAGTGGTTGAGGAACTTGCTCTCCGCGTCGTCCCGGCTGAACGCGAACGTCATCTGCGTCAGGTCGTTCGAGCCGAAAGAGAAGAACTCTGCCTCGGTGGCTACCTCGTCCGCCGTCAGCGCCGCGCGAGGCACCTCGATCATCGTCCCGAACAGGTACGTCACGTATATCCCCAGCGCCTCGCGCGTCTTGCTGGCGACCGCTCGCAGGCGGGGCCGGAGCCACTTCAGTTCGTTCACGTGCGAGACGATGGGGATCATGATCTCCGCCCGCACCGGAGAGCCTTCCTCGGCCAGGCGGCAGCCCGCGGTTACGATGGCCCGCACCTGCATCTCGTATATCTCAGGCATCGTCAGGCCCACGCGGCAACCTCGGTGTCCCAGCATCGGGTTCGATTCCCGCAGATGCGCTACGAGTGCGAGCGTTCGCTCCTTCTCCTCGAGTTCCGCTCGCAACACCTCTTCATCTTCCTGCTGGGGGAGAGACACCCGCTCCGAGAGCCAGTCCATCATGCGTTTGCCAACTGCGAGCTTCTCCAACTCGGATGCGGAGCGGTTGACCAGGTCGCGGCCCTTGCTCAGCCACGCATCCACCCGGCCGTCGCTCTCGATACGGCGCGTCAGTTCCCCCACCTCCTGCACGAGCTCCCCGTAGTCCGGCAGGAACTCGTGCAGCGGCGCGTCCAGCAGGCGAATCACCACCGGAAGGCCTTCCATCGCCTTGAAGATCCCGTAGAAGTCCTCGGTCTGGAAGCGCTCGAGTTCGGCCAGCTCCGTGTGGAAGCCCTGCACCGCCTCGGACGAGTCGCACTGCGCCTTCGCCTCTTCGAGCCGGTGGCGCATAGATTCGCGTTCGGAAGCGGGCGCGTTCTCCAGCGCCTCTTCCAGTTCGCTCACCCGGCGTATCAACTGCGACGCCTCCGGCCCGATCGCCAGCAGACGCCTGATGTGCCGCAGGCGCTCCTCCGCGAAGAACATGTGCTCCGTCCGGCAGAGGCCGATCCCTTCGGCGCCATTCGCTCGCGCGCGATGCGCATCCTCCGGAGTGTCCGCGTTCGCCCACACCTGCAACCGGCGGACCCCGTCCGCCCAGCCGAGCAGCGTGTTCAACTCAGCCAGTTCGTCCGGCCTTGGGGCGACCGCCTCAACGTCGCCGACGAATATCTCGCCTGTTGCGCCGTCGAGGCTGATGACGTCTCCCTCCGAGATGGACTTCCCGCGTGCCGTTGCGCGCCCGTCCGCTTCGAAGCGCAACTCCTCGCATCCAACCACGCACGGCTTGCCCAGCCCTCGCGTGACGACCGCCGCGTGGCTCGTCATTCCGCCCCGGCTCGTGAGCACCCCGTCCGATTTGATGATGCCGTGCACGTCGTCCGGGCTCGTCTCTTGGCGCACCAGGATCACCCGCTGGCCGCCTTCCGCGATCGCCGCAACGCGGTCCGGGTCCATCACAACAACGCCGGACGCCGCTCCGGGAGATGCACCAACCCCTTCTGCCAGTAGACGCCCTTCCTTGATC
Organism: Dehalococcoidia bacterium; assembly: GCA_965116305.1. GTDB lineage: Bacteria > Chloroflexota > Dehalococcoidia > Lucifugimonadales > Australimonadaceae > Bin16. The sequence goes on from OZ220673.1 coordinate 2,621,186, forward strand.
GCCGCCGCCTTCGCCTCGGCCACGAAGTGGGGCATCAGGACAGCCGATACTTCTCCCGCTTCCACGCGCCCGAGCGCCTGCTCCTGGGTGAGCACGCCTTCTCCCGCCAGTTCCACCGCTATCCGCACGGCCGCTGACGCCGTCCGCTTGGCGGAGCGCGTCTGCAGGATGTACAGCTTCCCGCGCTCCACCGTGAACTCGATGTCCTGCACGTCCTTGTAGTGTGCTTCCAGTTGGCGCGCTGTTTCGTCTATCTGGTCGTATATCTCCGGCCACGCCGTGCGCAGGGCCTGGATGCGCTGGGGAGTGCGTATGCCCGCGACCACGTCTTCGCCTTGCGCGTTCGGGAGGAACTCGCCGTACAGTCCGCGCTCGCCGCTGCCGGGGTTACGGGAGAAGAGCACGCCGGTCCCGCTGTCGTCCCCCAGGTTGCCGAACACCATCGCCATGATGACGCACGCGGTGCCCATGTCATGGGAGATGCCCTGGAACTCGCGGTACGTGATGGCGCGCGGGTTATTCCAGGAGTTGAACACCGCCTCCACCGCCGCCTTCAGCAATACCCAGGGGTCGTCCGAGAGCGGCTCGCCGGTCGCCTCCTGGATGATTCCCTTGAACTCCCCGATGAGTTCCTGGAGTGCATCCGGCTGCAGTTCGTAGTCGAACTCTGCTCCTGCGCGTTCCTTCGCCGCCTCCAGCACCGTTTCGAAACGGGCCTTGGGGATGCCCAGCACGACGTCGCCGAAGCCCTGGATCAGCCGGCGGAAGGCGTCCAGCGCGGGGCGCTCGTCGCCCATCATCTTCGCCAGCCCCTTCACCGTGGCGTCCGTCACGCCCATGTTGAGGATGGTGTCCATCATCCCCGGCATGGAGACCGGTGCGCCCGAGCGGACCGAGACCACCAGCGGATTGCCCACGTCTCCGAAAAGGCGGCCTGTCTGCTCCTCCAGCACGTGAACGTGCCGGACGATCTCTTCCCACAGGCCGTCTGGAAAGCGCCGTCCCTGCCGGAAATACTCCAGCGAAGTCTCTGTTGTGATTACGAATCCCGGAGGCACCGGAACGCCGATGCGGGCCATCTCGCTCGCATGCGCTCCCTTCCCTCCGAGAAGACTCACCATGTCCGCGCCGCCTTCCGCGAGGCGGTACACCATCTTCCCGGACACCGTCGTCGCCATTTACCGAAAACCCCCATGCAACCGGCCCGAGAGTGTGCGGCTCCCGCCGGTCACGCCAACGTTCGATGCTAGCACAAGGCTGTTGGCCGGTCTACGCGCACTCCTCTTCCCCATCTCCTTCCACGCCCGACGCATACACGCCCCGGTACGCCGGAGGAAGCAGCTCCGCGATGCGGTTCATCACCTGGCCCGTCGCTGCCTGCAGCTGCGCCCTGTCGAGGCGGCCTTCCGCACGCGGAAGCGTGAACGGCTCCCCGATCGTCACGCGCAACCGCTGGAAGTGGAAGGCGATGCAGAACATGCCCCGGATGCGCTCTGTTCCCGTGATCCCAACCGGCAGGACGGGCGCGCCCGACGACAACGCAAGGTACGCGAGGCCGTCGGTCGCCTTGCGCAACGCGCCGGGGCTGCGCGTTCCCTCGGGGAAGATGAGTAGCGCCTTGCCGCTGTCCAGCGTGCGCTGCGCCCACCTCAGGGCGTCCATGTCGCGACCGTCGCGGTCTACCGGGTAGACGTGCACGGCACGAAGCAGGTACGAGATTGCCGGCCCCCAGAACAGCGAGCGTTTCGCCATGAAGAAGACCGGCCGGGGGACCGCGTACACCATCACCGGCGGGTCAGCGTTGCTCTGATGGTTCGCCACGATGATGAGCGGTCCGGTCCGGGGAACGTGCTCCTGCCCCGTAACGCTGATGCTCCCGAACGTCGGGATGAAGATACGGGAGAGGACACGTCCCAGCCGGTACCAGCAATCGAACGGAGAGCCTGTCACTCGGCCTCCTCCGTCCCCAGCGCGCCAAGCAGGCGCTCCACGACATCCGCGACCTCCAACCCGTCCGTCACGATATGCAGGGCGTCGTCCGCCACGCGCAACGGCGAGTCCTCTCGCCCGGAGTCGATCGCGTCGCGCATCCGCAGGTTCCCCAGCACTTCGTCCTCGGAACGTGCCTGTGCAGTCCCCGACAGCTCCTTACTGCGCCGGCGCGCACGCTCTTCCGGCGACGCGTCCAGGTACACCTTCGCGGCATCCGGGAGCACGTGCGTTCCGATGTCGCGCCCCACCATTACGACATCGCCCCCTTTCGCAGTAGCGCGCTGCTGCGCGACCATTGCCCTGCGGACGCCCCCCACCTTCGCGACCGGAGAGACGGCCGCATCAACCTCGGGGGCACGCAGACGGGAGGTAACGTCGACGCCGTCAACCAACACGCTCAGGCCTCCGTCGCCGATGCGTACAGCCATCGCCTCGGCGAGTCTCGTGAGTGCGGCCTCGTCCTCGAGCGGGGTCGCCGTATCGAGCGCGGCGATGGTCACGGCGCGGTAGTAGACGCCCGTATCCACGAACGCGTAACCCAACCGGCGCGCCAGCTCTCGGCCAACGGTCGTCTTACCGGAGGCAACAGGCCCGTCAATCGCAATGACAGAGGGGTACCGCACGGGGAAAATAGTACAGTGGGCGGCAAGTGGGTGCACAACCGCCTCACAGGCGTGCAGCCAACTACAATATGTTGTGCTTCACCTTTGACCGAAGTATCGCTATCTGGTAGAATTTGAGTGCTACGCACGCCTGCGGGACACGCACGCACTACCCCGCAGCCACGGGAGCCTTGAACCACCATGGTCAAACAACAGGAAGCCCAGTACACCGCAAGCGACATCCAGGTGCTTGAAGGCTTGGAGGCTGTGCGCAGGCGGCCGGGCATGTACATCGGCAGCACCGACCAGCGCGGCCTCCATCACCTCGTCTATGAGATCGTGGACAACGCCATCGACGAAGCGATGGCCGACTACTGCGACCACGTCTTTGTCACCCTCCATGAGGACAACTCCGTGTCCGTCCGCGACGACGGCCGCGGAATCCCCATAGACCTGCACGCCACCACCGGCAGGCCCGCCCTTGAAACCATCATGACCACCCTCCATGCCGGCGGGAAGTTCGGCGGCGGCGCGTACAAGGTCTCCGGCGGTCTCCACGGCGTAGGCGCGTCCGTCGTCAACGCCCTCTCGGAGTGGATGCGCGTCGAGGTGCGCCGCGACGGTCAGATCCACTCCCAGGAGTACGAACGGGGCATCCCACTCGCCGACGTGGTCGACGAAGGCCCCATCCCCGAGAACGCCGCCTTCCAGAACGGCACGCTCGTCCGGTTCATGGCCGACACCGAGATCTTCGGCATCCCCAACTACGATCGCGACACGCTCGTGCAACGCTTCCGGGAGATGGCCTACCTCAACAAGGGCATCTGGCTCTCCTTCGCGTCGGAGGCGCATCCCGACGCCGACCGCACCTTCTACTTCGAAGGCGGCATCGCCAGCTTCGTCAAGCAACTCAACCAGAACCGTGAGGTCCTGCAGGACGACCCCTTCTACTACGAGGAGAAGACCGAGCACGCGATGGTGGAGGTCGCCCTCCAGTACAACACCGGCTTCTACGAGTCCACGCTCGCATTCGCCAACTGCATCAACACCGCGGACGGCGGCACGCACCTCGTCGGCTTCCGGGCCGGACTCACCCGCGCCATCAACAACTACGCCAAGAAGAGCAAACTGGTCAAAGAGGACATCGCCAACTTCAGCGGTGACGACGTCCGCGAGGGCCTCACGGCTATCGTCAGCGTCCGGCTCGAAGAGCCCCAGTTCGAAGGCCAGACCAAGGGCAAGCTCGGCAACGCCGAAACCAAGACCGCCGTCGAGCAGACACTCGTCCAGCGTCTCGAGTACTACCTGGAGGAGCACCCGCAGGAGGCCCGGCGCATCATCGAGAAGTGCCTCACCTCCCAGCGCGCCCGCGAGGCCGCTCGGAAGGCGCGGGACCTCGTCATCCGCAAGAACGCCATGGACGGAGGCTCCCTGCCGGGCAAGCTCGCCGACTGCGCCGAGCGGAACCCTGAACTGTGCGAGCTCTACGTTGTCGAGGGCGACTCCGCGGGCGGCTCCGCAAAGATGGGGCGCGACCGCCGCACACAGGCCATCCTCCCCCTCAGGGGCAAGATCCTCAACGTTGAGAAGGCCCGCCCGGACAAGATGCTCGCCCACGAGGAGATCCGCGCCCTCATCACCGCGCTCGGAGCAGGGCTCGGCGAGGACTTCAACCTCCCGAAGCTCCGCTACCACAAGGTCATCATCATGACCGACGCCGACGTGGACGGCGCGCACATCCGGACGCTCCTCCTCACTTTCTTCTTCCGCAACATGCGCGAACTCATCGACGCCGGGCACCTCTACATCGCCCAGCCGCCCCTCTACCGCACTTCGCGCGGCAGGTCGGTCGAGTACAAGTACTCCGAGGCCGAGAAGGACAGCTGGCTCGCGAAGCAGCTCTTCGGCAGGCTTGCCATCACGTCAAGCGACGGCGCGGTCTCCCTCTCCGGCGCGAAGATCCAGGGCCTCGTCAACCGGCTCAAGGAGTTCGAGAACTGGACGCGACCGCTCTCCAGCCTCGGCCTCGCCCCTGAACTGGTCGGGCCCTTCCTGCAGGGCGCGGAGCACGGCGCCTACCGCCTCTCCTTCGAGGGCGAGCAGACCGTGGACGCCGTCGTGGAGTGGCTGGCCTCACAGGGCTTCGAGTGCAAGAAGGTCGTCAACAAGCGCAAGAAGGAGTACTTCATCGAGGTGCCCGGCTTCGGCACCATCAACGTCCCCCGAGTCCTCGAGTCCGCCATGGCCCACCGCGCCCAGCAGCTCTTCCCACAGATGGCCGAGTGGGTGAACGGCCACACCTACATGGTTACCCGCCGCGACAACGAGGTCGCCGTGGGCGTGCCCTGGCACGACCTCGCACAGGTGCTCGAGCGCAACTCTGAGCGCCAGGGCATCGGGCTCCAGCGCTACAAGGGACTCGGCGAGATGAACCCGGACCAGCTCTGGGAGACCACGATGGACCCCTCTACCCGCACGCTCCTCCGCGTCACCGTGGAGGATGCCGCCGACGCCGACAACGCCTTCACCGAACTCATGGGAGACCTCGTCGGCCCGCGCAAGGAGTGGATCCAGACGCACGCCCGGCAGGTCAAGAACCTCGACGTCTAGCCCCCGCCAGGCACGTCACGCTACGCCGACACGCCCCTCGTCGTCGCCCACCAGGATCGTGTGGAACGCGTACCCGTCGGCCAGCAGCCGCTCGCTGCCCCCCTGCCTGCGGTCGAGGATGCACGCCACCAGCACCACCTCGTGCCCTGCCGCTTCCGCGGCCTCGATCGCCATGTAGAGCGATCCCGCCGTCGAGCACGCGTCGTCCACTATCGCCACCCGGGCTCCATCGGGCACCGGCCCCTCAACCGCCTTCCCCACGCCGTGGTCCTTCGCCTCCTTGCGCACGAAGAAGCCGGGGATCGGCTCGCCGCCATCCTGCCCGCTCAGCATCGCGATCTCCGTCACCATCGGCACCGCAGCCACCGCCGGGCCTCCGACCGCCGCTGCACCCGATTCCCGGACCGCCGGCAGCAACGCACGCGCCACGAGATTCGCCCCTTTCGGAGAGAGCGTCAGCAGGCGGCCGTCGAAGTAGTACGAGCTCGTCTGGCCGGACGCCAGCACGAACTCCCCGTAGAGGAGGGCATCCAGCTCCTTCGCCAGTTCAAGGATCTCCTCCGCCAGTCTGCTCTCCGTCTGCGTCATGCCGTATCTCCTCCTGCTGGTACGGTTGTCTCTCGTACTCCCCGGTACAGATGATGCTGCTCGATGTAGTCGCCGACAGCGTCCGGGACGAGGTAACGCACCGGCTCGCCCAGGCTCATTCGGCGACGGAGTTCCGTCCCGCTGATCTCGATGAGCGGCATGTGCACGACCATCACCCGCTCTGCCGCCGTGGGGTCTATCGCCGTCAGTGCCTGGAGGTCCACCGAACCGTGTCCGGGGCGTAACGCAACCACCAGCCGCACCTGTTCGAGGATCCGCTTCGGTTCCTTCCAGCGCGGCATCGTGTGCAGCGTGTCCGCGCCCATGATGAACAGCAGCTCGTCGTCGGTCATAGGGCCGGCGCGGAGCGCATCCAGCGTATCCACGGTGTACGTCTCGCCCGGCCTGTCCATCTCGATGGTCGACAACTGGAACGCCGGGTTCCCCGCTATCGCCAGTTCCACCATCGCGCGCCGGTGCTCGCCGGAGGTGATTGGCTCGTCGCGCTTCATCCACGGGAGTCCGGTCGGGATGAACCAGACCTCGTCCAGTCCCAGGCGCCACAGCACCTCCTGCGCGAGGATGAGGTGCCCGGTGTGCACCGGATCGAACGTTCCGCCGAGGATGCCCCTGCGCACGCGTTACTCCCACTCCATCTCGAATTCGCCGATGCGTACCGTATCACCCGGCGCCACGCCAGCGCGCTCCAACGCCTCGATCACTCCAAGGCGGTTCAGCTCGCGGTGGAACTGCAATCGCGCCCGCCAGTTGCCGAGGTCTACGACGTCGAGCATGCGCTCCGCCAGCGCGCACGACACGGCAAAGCCTGCCTCGTCCCTGCAGACACTGGGCTTGGAGCCGGGGCGTTCCATGCGGGGAACAGGAGCAACGTCCGATACCTCCTCCGCATCCGGGGGCACGAGGGACGCCACCCTACGCATGAGCTCCCGGACCCCTTCGCCCGTTACCGCAGCTATCGCGACGGGAGCCGAACCCGCAGCCTCAGCCAGGGCAGCTTTTTGGCGTGAATAGCGTTCTCCCGCTTCCGGGATGTCCATCTTGGTTACCGCCACAACCCACGGCTTCTCTGCCAATCCTGCACCATATGCAGTCACCTCCTCCCGCGCCATCCGGTATTCCGCCGCAAGGTCCTCCGCCATCCCATCCACGAGGTGCACGAATGCCCGCGCCCGCTCGCAGTGACGCAGGAACTCCAGGCCCAGCCCCCGTCCTTCATGCGCACCCGCTATGAGGCCGGGAACGTCCAGAGCGACGAGAACCCGCTCTCCGGCGCTCGCCACGCCGAACCCCGGTTCGAGCGTCGTGAAGGGATAGTCCGCAATCTTCGGCTTCGCACGGGAGATGACACTGAGCAACGTGGATTTCCCTGCATTCGGCGCGCCCAGCAGCGCGACATCCGCGAACAGCTTTACCTCGAGCTCGATATCCCGCTCTTCGCCGCGCTCTCCTCCAAGCGCAATCAGTGGCTCCTGGTTCGTAGAACTGGCAAAGTGAACGTTCCCGAAGCCCCCTTGACCCCCATGCGCCACCACTACCTGCGCCCCATCCGAAGTCAGTTCAGTCAGGAACCGCTCGCCATCAGCAACTACCTCCCAGACCACCGTCCCCACCGGGACATCCACGAACGTACTCTTCCCCTTCCGGCCAATACGCTGCTTGCCCCTGCCTGAGATGCCTGCGTCACCCACAATCCTGTTCACTCCCTCCAAGTGCCCCAACGTACGCACATTCGCAACAGCTCTGCAGACGATTGCACCACCGTCTCCCCCGTCGCCACCATCAGGCCCCCCGCGGGGACGGAACTTCTCACGAAGGAACGACACTGAGCCATTCCCTCCCCGGCCACCGACGACTGTTAACTTCTTCTTGTCTAACATGACCTGTTAAGTATATGGACATAGGGATACCGCCGTAGGTGAAAGGGAAGTCTGTGTGGAGAGAGACGGGGACAGAGAGCGCTCCGTGGCTTGGTGGCGTGCTCAAGCTGGTGTGGAGAGTTCCTGCGGAGGGTCATCGGAGGTGAGGGATGTCCGGACGGCGCTTATGGCTGTGGACGCGGTCGCGTCGTCCTGCAGCCGCTCTGCGGTGCGCCGAAGGCCGTAGAGGATAGTTGTCCGCTCCCGTCCCCCAAGCTTCGCACCGATTTCCTCAGCGGAGAGTCCCAGCAGAGTGTGGAGCAGGTGCATGGCGATCTGCCGTGCCGTGGATGCCTCACGGTCGCGCCGGGGTCCCTCGAGGGCGGCGACAGGGAGCCCGAAGTAGCGTGCGACTGCAGCGAGTGTTGAATCTGGGGAGATTGGGGTAAGGCTCGTGGAGAGATGCCCGGCGAGCGCTTGCCGTGCGAGGTGAGGCGTGATGCTGCGGCCCGTGAGATCGGCCAGCGCGAGGAGCCTGGTGAACGCTCCTTTCAGTACGTGCCCGTTGGCGTCGAGGCGTTCGGCGATGAAGTTCTGCACGTCGGTACTGAGGGTTACCCCTGCTGCTTCAGCGAAAGCCGCCAGCAGTTTGGTGCGCGCCTCCAGGCCGGGTGGGTCGATGTCCGCTTGGAGGCCTGCCGCGAGGCGTGATTGCAGCCGTTTCTCCACAACGATGGAGAGAGCTGGCCGGTCGCTCGCCAGCACGATCTGGCTGCCGCGGCTTCGCAGTGCGTCGAGTGTGTGCAGCAGGCCGTCGAGGATGCGGGCGCTCTTGCCCTCGAATGCGTGCACGTCGTCGAGGAGGAAGACATCCGCTGCCCAGAAGCGGGTCCGGAATGCCTTGGTACGCTTCTCCCGCATTGCGGCGAGGTAAGTATTCGTGAACTCCTCTGCAGTGGTGTACTCGACGGAGAGCCCTGCGTTGTGCGTCTGATGCCCGACCGCGTGCAGCAGGTGCGTCTTCCCCAGCCCTACGCCGCCGTAGATGAACAGCGGGTTATAGGCTGATCCCGGCGCCCGTGCTATGGCGAGCGCCGCTGCATGAGCGAGCTGGTTCTCCGGAAAGGAGACGAACGAAGCGAAGGTCTCCAGCGCCGAGAGCGTTGGGTTGCCCGGGCGGCTGGAGGCAGGAGCTGCAGACTCCGCTCCGGATGCCTGCGCCGGGACGCTGCCCTGCAGGACGAATCGCACGGTGACGGCGCGTGAGGCTATGGACGATGCCGTCGTGTCAGCCAGCCCCTGCATCCGGCCTTCCAGCCACGCGACGGCGAAGGCGGTTGGCGCCGATACGGTCAGCGTGTCGTCTGCGAGGTGTTCGCCGCTCGTGCCCGCGAGCCAGGTGTCGAAGGTCGCCTTGGGCGTCTGCAACTGCAGTCGGCCAAGGACGGCTCCCCATAGGCGGCGTGCTGAACTATCCGTCAAGAGCGGCGATCCTTCCCGGGGCTGGGTGTTGAAACCGGCGGGTGGACTGCAGGACTCTACGGGGAGAAGAGCATGGCGCCGTCCGGTAGGTCGGTTCAAACTACCACTAGCCCCGGCCTGCGCCGCCTTGTGAAAATCGGCGGGATTCCCGCCGGAATCGCACTTGCAAAAAAGTCCGCGAGCGCGCAACGGCATCACGGCCTAGCCCACGGCTGGCAGCCCGTCACGGCCTGTTAGGCTGCTAACATTACTCCTATGGAGCCGGTGCGCGTCGTTTTCATGGGGACCCCCCAACCTGCCGTCGGCGTGCTGGATGCGACTGCCGGGATCGCTGCGGCGAACGGGTGGTCGGTCGTGGCGGCGTACACTGCGCCGGACAAACCGGCGGGACGCGGGCGCCGCCTGTCGCCCTCCCCGGTGCGTGAACGGGCCGAAGCGCTGGGCATACCGGCGCTCACCCCGCAGCGCCTCACGCTGGCCGAAGAGCAGGAACGCTTCCGCTCGCTGCGTGCCGACCTCGTTGTGCTGGCGGCCTACGGGCTGCTCCTTCCCCCACCCTTCCTCTTTGAGCCGCTGCACGGAGCGGTGAACATCCACCCCTCGCTGCTGCCCAGCCACCGGGGCGCTGCGCCGGTGGCTGCGGCGATCCTCGCCGGCGATCCGGAGACCGGCGTGACCCTGATGACCATGAACGAGGGGCTGGACACGGGCCCCACCCTGGCCCGGCGGACCGTTTCTCTGGATGGCGATGAGCGCACTCCTGCGCTGACAATGCGGCTCTTCGCTCTGGGCTGCGAACTGCTCGCTGAAGTGCTCCCTCGCTACGTCGCGGGTGAGGTCGTTCCGGTGCCGCAACCCGACGAAGGCGCGACTTACACGCAGCGCATGACGAAGGCCGACGCCATGATTGACTGGCGCGACCCGGCGCTGCTCATCGAGCGCAAGGTGCGCGCGTATGACCCCTGGCCGGGCACGGCGACTCTGTGGGAGGGTAGGCGGCTTGCCATCACGGACGCGGCAGTGGACGTCGAGACTGGCATCGCACCTGGTGAAGTAGGCACGCGCGGAGAAGGCGTGCTCGTTGGAACGGGCGAGGGAGCCTTGCGGCTGCGCCGGGTGAAGATGGAAGGCCGCCAGGAGATGAGCGCAACCGAGTTCCTCCGCGGGCATCCGTCGTTCGGGAGCACGCGGCTGGGATCCTGAGGGTTCGCCTTACTCGGAGGAGGCGTCTTCCTCGGCAACTGCGGGTTCCTCGGTGGCAGCCGGAGCTTCTGCTGCGGCTTCCTCTTCTTCCTCGATGACGGCCGCGTGCGTGATGATACGCGCCACGTAAGCACTCGGGTCGGTGATCATCGTGACGCCGGCGGGCAGTTCCAGGTTGCTGGCGTGGATGACCGAGTCGGAGTCGCTGAGGGCGGCGAGGTCCACGACGATGGCATGCGGGATGTCGGTCGGCAGCGCCTCGACGGCCAGCTCGTGCAGGTCCTCGGAGAGGGTCGCGCCTGCCGCGCGGGCGCCCGGCGCTTCTCCTTCGAAGTGCAACGGTACCGAAGCGTGGATGCGCTGCGTGCGCGACACCCGAAGCAGGTCAACATGCAGCAACCGCTCGTTCACCGGGTGGCGCTGGATGTGCTGGACCATGACGAAGTGCTCATCGCCGCCCACCTGTACCGTCATCGGGCTCGTCTGCCCGACGACTCCCAGTGCGTGAACGAGGTCGTAGGTGTCGGACTGCAACGAGAGCGACGGCCCCCCCGGCCCATAGACGTGGATGGGGGTGATGCCGGAGCGCCGTAGCGCTTTCACTTTCTTGCCGAGCGCTACGCGCTCCTCTGCCGCGATCCGTACTTCGTCCATGATGCGCCTTCCATAAACGTGCCCCGTTCCTCAACGGGGCTAACGACAGATGATAGCAGACGGGGCTGTCTCCTGCTACTGCCGGCTTCTCCCGAGCGGCGCATTGTCGACTGGTTAAGTGGACTTTACCCTTGAGCAGCAGGTATCATCAGCCCGTTAAGGCGGTTGATGGCTCGGTGAGGGGGACGGCTATGCGGATCCCGATGAAAGTGGACTACGGAGTGAGAGCCCTGGTGGACCTCGCCGGGCAGCCGGACGTTCACCGTCCTGTCCGCACTGCGGACATCGCCGGACGCCAGGGCATCCCCGAGCCCTATCTTGACCAGGTGCTGACTACGCTCAACAAGTTCGGGCTCATCATGAGCCGGAGGGGCCCGCTGGGAGGCCATGTCCTTGCGCGCGCGGCTGCTGACATCACCCTCGACGAGGTCGTCGCGACGCTCGACGGACGCAATCCTCCGCTGGAGTGTATCGACGACGCGACCGAGTGCGCGCTCTCGAGCTGTTGCGCTCAGCGTGACATCTGGCGCGACGTCGAGGAAGCCATCCACGCCGTCCTGACCACGACCACCATCGCCGACCTGGCCCAACGCCAGCAGGCGCGTACAGCAGCCCCACTGACATTCGTATCCTGAACACGCACGACAGCAGCTCGGCAAGAGGCACGGCGCACCGCCGAGCGCGTTATGAACGAGAGGAGAAGAGATGGCTACAACCGCCCCCCAGCTGACGCCTGAGCAGGTCAAGCGTTACAGCAGGCACATCATCATGCCGCAGATCGGCAGCGGCGGACAGCGCAAGCTCATGGACGCGAAGGTGCTCGTTGTTGGCGCCGGCGGCCTCGGCGGCCCGGTCGCCCTCTACCTCGCCCTCGCCGGTGTCGGCACCATCGGGCTCGTGGACTTCGACGTGGTCGACCTCAGCAACCTCCAGCGCCAGGTCCTGCACAACAGCGAGACGGTTGGCATGCCGAAGGTCGAGTCCGCCATCCAGACGCTCAACCGCTACAACCCGGACGTCAACGTCGTCCCCCACGAGTTTCCCATCAACGCGGAGAACGCGATGGACCTCATCGCGCAGTACGATATCGTCGTGAACGGCGCAGACAACTTCGCCACCCGCTACCTCGTGAACGACGCCGCCTACCTCAGTGGGAAGCCCATCGTGGACGGCAGTATCCTCATCTTCGATGGACAGGTCTCCGTCTACGAGCCGGGCAAGGGCTGCTACCGCTGCCTCTTCCCCGAGCCTCCGCCGCCCGGCCTCGTCCCCAACTGCGCAGAGGCCGGGGTGCTCGGAGCGCTCACAGGCACCATCGGCAGCATCCAGGCCACGGAGACGGTCAAGCTCGTCCTCGGCATCGGCGAAACGCTCACCGGACGCCTGCTGCTCGTGGACGCGCTCAACATGGAGTTCCGCGTCGTCCGTGCACGCCGGAACCCCTCGTGCCCGCTCTGCGGCGACGAGCCTACCGTGACGGAGCTCATCGACTACGAGGTGTTCTGCGGCCTCGCCCCAGCGCCTGACCAGGAGGGTGTCGCAGCGGCTCACTGAGGCAGGCGCAACGGCCCGCGTGCCCCACGCAGGGCCGCGCCTGCACGAAGACCGCCTACGGCTATGCGCAGCGGCAACCTCATCGAGGCCATCGGCAACACCCCGCTCGTCGAACTGCCAACCTTCAGCCCCACGCCCGCCGTCCGCATCTACGCGAAGTTGGAGGGCAATAACCCCACGGGCTCCGTGAAGGACAGGATCGCGCGCGCCATGGTGCAGGCTGCCTTGAGCGACGGCATCCTGTCCAGGGACAAGATCCTGCTGGAGCCCACCAGCGGCAATACCGGCATCTCCCTTGCGATGGTGACGCACCGCCTCGGCTACCGCTTCACCGCCGTCATGCCGGACAACGTCAGCGTGGAACGCAGCCAGCTCCTCTCCGCATACGGAGCGGAGATCGTCTACTCTCCCGGAGATGGCGGCTCCAACGGCTCCATCGCGCTTGCGCAGGAGATGGCCGCTGCGGACGATCGGTATGTGATGCTCTACCAGTACGGCAACGCCGCGAACCCGCAGGCGCACTACGAGACCACGGCGCCGGAGATCATCCGCGACCTCCCTGAGGTAACGCACTTCGTTGCCGGACTCGGCACCGGCGGCACCCTCATGGGCGTGGGACGCCGTCTCAAGGAATTCAACTCCGCCATAGAGGTCATTGCTGCCGCTCCCGAGATAGACGACCGCATCCAGGGGCTCCGCAGCCTGGAGGAAGGGTTCGTCCCTCCCATACTGGACCTCTCGCTGCTCGACGGGCGCATCATGGTCAGCGGCGAGGAGAGCTTCCAGAAGACCGCTGAAGTGCTGCACAAGGAGGGCGTCTTCGCTGGCGTCTCCTCCGGTGCCGTCCTCGCGGCAGCGCAGCGTGTGGCGGCCCGCGTCTCGGACGCGTACATCGTCTGTCTCTTCGCCGACGGCGGTTGGAAATACCTGAGCACCGGCCTCTGGACGGACGAAGACCCTGCCGGGCTGCGGGAGAAAGTGCAGGGCAAGGTCTGGTGGTAGACGCGGGCGCGTTCCGGGACCATGCCGCTGCCTGGCGTGCCGAGCTTGCCGTCGGCATCCTCTACGACGCCCGCACGCCCAGCGCCGATCTGTTGGAGAGCCTTCGCCGGGAGGGAGTCCGCTTCGGTCCCGCGGACGAAGTGGACGAACCCCACGCCTTCGTCCTCGACCTCGTTGACGCCGACCGCCATCGAGCGGAATCGCTGTCCCGGAACTACACCAAGAGCCCGTGCCCGGTCATCGCGGTGCTCTCCCGGAGCCACCTGCAGGCCCCCGACCTCAGCATCTCTGCGGACGACTTCATCGTTGCGCCCTGGGAGACAGGCGAACTCGCCCTTCGCATCAACAAACAGCTGGAACGCAAGGCTCCGCCCGACGAACCGGGCGTGATCCGCGTGGGCGACCTCGTCATCAACCCCAGCCGCTACGACGTCTACCTCGCGGGCAAGCCCGTCGTCCTCGCCTTCAAGGAGTACGAACTCCTCAAGCTCATGGCCGCCAATCCCGGCCGCGTCTACAGCCGCGAAACGCTGCTTGAGCAGGTCTGGGGGTATCAGTATTTCGGCGGCACTCGCACCGTGGACGTCCATATCCGCCGTCTCCGCAGCAAGATCGAGGACGCCTCCCACACGTTCATAGACACCGTCTGGAACGTCGGCTATCGCTTCCGCGGATAAACGCGACCCCTGTTGCGGGGTGGTGTACCATGTCCCCGTTGGCAAGGAGGGAGCCATGCCCCTGTACGAATACCTCTGTGACGGCTGCGACGCTCGCTTCGAGCGGCTGCAACCCATGACCGCGGCCCACGTGAGCGACTGCCCGGACTGCGGCGAGGAGGCCAAGCGTGTCCTCTCGCTCTTCGCCGCCCCCGTCGCTGTCGGTGCGGGTGCCGGCCCCTCGCCCGTCGGCCCGCTCAGCAGCGCGTGTTGCGGCGGCTCCTGCGGCTGCGGCTAGCAGACCCCTTCCAGCACCGCCCGCGCCGCGTCCTCGTGCGTGCGTAGCACCCATAAGCTGTGGGCCATGAGTGGACTCTGCCCCCACGCCCCGTAGCCGACGTGCTCCGGACGCACCACCGACCGAATACCCGCATCGCGCAGCAGACCCTCGGCCAGCCGGGCCTCCATCTCGCTCGGATAGACGCTCAGACACGTGAGCCCGTCGGACTGCTCCGCAGGCGGACGTTCCCGGCTGCCGTACGTCCGCAGCGCGCCGCCTACGCCCCACAGCACCGCTGCCCCCAGCAGGATGAACGCCCCGATGAGCAGTGTGATGTCCCGCCAGAAGCCGAACGGGAACACCTGCACGAGGTACTCAGTGCGCGGGTCGAACACCCAGTTGCCCTGCGGGAACCCGATGTAGTGGAACACGATGAATACCTGACGGAACGCCACGACGCTCAACAGCCCCAGGATGAGGATGATCGCCGCAGTCAGCGCCGCGCCCCGTCGCAGCCACGATGCGATGACGAGATAGGCCTCTCTGCGCAGGCGCCATGCTGCCGGCAGCGTGAGCACGACGAGCAGGACCGCCGACAGCCACTGCACGCGGTAGACGCGGAGGAAGAGGTCTTTCACATCTGCCATGTGCGAGACCTCGTTCGCGTTGAACAGTGTGCGCGGCACGCCATGGACCTGGACCGTTACGTCCAGCGGATCGTCGCTGCTGCTCGCGAAGTACGCCTGCACCTCTCGCCCCACGTGGGCGAGCCCCTTCGGCGTGATGCCCGTTCGCTCTGAGACCGAGTGCCGTTCGAACAGCGCCTCGTACAGCGGCAGGCTCTCAGCCGCGCACCGCACCGTCGTCGTCACCAGCAGCAGCCCCAGCGCCACTGCAGCGACCCACCCCGCGATGCGCCACGGCTCTCTGAGTATCCGGCCCATACCCGGATTCTACCCGCCCCGCTCCGCTATAATCCGCGCACCCACTCCTTGCGGAGCGCCTCTCTTGTCCGACACCTTCGACGCCCTACTGGAAACGATGCGCCGCCTGCGCGACCCTGTCTCCGGCTGCCCGTGGGACCTCGAGCAGACGCACGACTCGCTCCGCGGCTCGCTGCTGGAGGAGACCTACGAGGCCCTTGACGCGATGGCGTCCGGCGAGCGCGCGGCGCTCGTCGAGGAGCTCGGCGACCTCCTCCTCCACGTCGTTTTCCATGCGCAGATCGGCACAGACGAGGGCACGTTCACCATGGACGACGTCGCCGCTCAGCTCAACGAGAAACTCGTCCGCCGCCATCCCCACGTCTTCGAGGACAGCACCGCGCGCACCGCAACCGAGGTCACCGGCCAGTGGGAGCGACTGAAGGCCGAGGAGCGCTCGAAGAAGGGCGAGGGAGACCGCTCCATGCTCGCCGGCGTGTCCCGTGCGATGCCCGCCCTTGCGTACGCGCAGGCCGTCCTCAGCCGGGCCCGGAGGGCCGGTTTCGACTGGGACGACCCGGACGCCGTGTTCGACAAGGTTGCCGAGGAAGCAGGCGAACTCCGGAACAGCGAGACCCCTCAGCGTCGCGAGGAAGAGTTCGGCGACCTCCTCCTTGCGCTCGTCGCCGCGGCGCACCGTATGAACATCGACGCGGAGCAGGCCTTGCGCGGCGCGAACGACCGCTTCGCCACGCGCTTCCAGCACGTCGAGGACGCCCTGCGCCGGGACGGGCGCACGCTCGCCGGGATGCCGGTCGACGCCCGGCTCGCGCTCTGGGAAGAGGCCAAAGCCGCGGAGTGAAGAGAACCGCCAACGCCTGTCGGACGTACAGCATGAGAGGGAGACTGCCCACCTGTTCGCGGCGGCATCTCTCCTGTCCCGCTGACACGCGGTATAATTGGGAGTTGGACGCTCGTTCGGGCGCCCGCAGAACGAACAACATCGTGAGGTAATCGGAAGTATGCGTATCGGTCGACTGCTACTGGTGCTTACCACGCTCGCCTTCGCCTTTGGCCTGTCCGCCACGACGGCGCTCGCCCAGGACTCCAGCGATGTGCGGCTCGACTCCGCCGTGCGCTCGCTGGAGATGGGGCCGCGCGAGACCCGAACCGACCTCACCGTCGACCTCTACAACACCACTGCGGACCGCCGCCTCGTCAAGATCGAGCTCGAAGACATCCCCCAGGGCTGGGATATCGCCGTCTGGGACCGCTTCTTCGACTTCAAGGTCGGCGAGATCGTCGTCGAGCCTCCCGCCCCCGACGACACCGGCCCCAGCCAGAGCCTTCGCCTCCGCGTCGACCTTCCGGACGAGCGCCCGCCTGCGGGTAAGTACTCTTTCGGTCTGCGCGTCACCTCACCGGACGGCAGCGTCGAGTACGACAGCGCCCGCTACACCATCGAAGTGCCTGAGCCTCCCGCCAGCACGGACACCGGCGTCGCCATAACCGTGACCTACCCCGCCCTGAGCGGCCCCTCCACCAGCCAGTTCGAATTCGAGATCGTCATCGACAACGACACCGGCGCGGACACCTCCTTCAACCTCACCGCGCGCGTGCACGATGCGAGCGGACAGACGCCCTCCGGCTGGGACGTCACCTTCTCCCCCTCCTTCGGCCAGGAGCGCGTCATCTCCAGCATCAGCGTGGGCGACGCACTCAACGAGCGCGTCGACGTGCGCGTCACTCCCCCGCGCAACACCGACACCGGCGACTACCTGGTCCTGGTCCGGGTGGAGGACGATGCAGGAGGGTCCGACGCGGAGGCCCCGTTGCTGGTGTCCATCCGCGGGCGCGGCGAGGTGTTCCTCGGCACGGATACCGGCCTGCTCAACCTGGACGCCACGGCGGGTGAGGAAGCCTCCACCAAGCTGCGGCTCACCAACTTCGGCACCGGCGATCTTGCGAACATCGAGCTGCGTGCGACTCCACCTCAGGGCTGGGATGTGACCTTCCAGCAGTCGCCTATCCCGTCGCTGCCTAACGATCAGCAGATAGACATCATCACCACTATCCTCCCAGCAGCCGACGCCATCCCGGGCGATTACCTCGTGACCCTGCACGCCGACCATCCCGACACGAACGCCTCCCTCGAGCTGCGCGTGACCGTGGCCCAGTCCACCATCTGGGGCTGGCTCGGCATCGTCCTCGTCGTGCTGGTCATCGTCATCCTCGGCGGGCTCTTCGTGAGGCTCGGCAGGCGATGAGCACCGCCGGTCCGCTCATAGAAGCCCGCGGGCTTACCAAGCGCTACGGCGGCTTCACCGCCGTGGACGGCATCGACCTGACCATCGGCGAGGGCGAGGTGTTCGGCTTCCTCGGCCCCAACGGCTCCGGCAAGAGCACCAGCATCCTCATGATGCTCGGCCTCACCGAACCGAGCGATGGGACGGTCCGCGTCTGCGGCCACGACCCCTCACGCAACCCGCTCGCCGTCAAGCGGCAGGTCGGCTACCTTCCCGAGTCCGTGGGCTTCTACGGCGACATGACCGGTGCGCAGAACCTCCGCTTCACCGCCGAGCTCAACGGCATACCGCGCTCCGACGCCGATGCGCGCATCGCCGAACTGCTCGATACCGTCGAGCTCGAAGACGCGGCCAACCAGCCCGTCGCCCAATACTCGCGCGGCATGCGCCAGCGCCTCGGCCTCGCCGACGTGCTGCTCAAGCAGCCCCGCCTCGTCATCCTGGACGACCCCACGCTCGGCCTCGACCCCACCGGCATCGTCTGGCTGCTCGGCATCATTGAGGAGTTGAGCGCCCGGCAGGGCATCGCCGTCTTCCTCTCGTCGCACCAGCTGCAGGAGGTGCAGCGCGTCTGCCACCGCGTGGGCATCATGTCCCACGGGAAGATTGTGCTGGAGGGCACCGTCGCGGCGCTCACCTCCCAGACTGACGGCGGTGGCTTCCGCATCACCCTGAAGGTCGAAGGCGCGAATGACGCCCTGGACGCCGCGCTCGCCGCGCTCCCCTCCGTCCGCGAAACATCCCGCTCCGGCATCGACGTCGTTATCGAGAGCGACGAGGACGTGCGCGCCGCTGCCGCCGCCGCCGTCCACGAGCACGGCGCGCGTCTGCTGGAGATGCGCGCCAACGACCGCACGCTCGAGGACATCTACCTCCGCTACTTCCAGGAGACCGTCGCATGAGCGCCCTCTTCTGGAAGGAGCTCGCGGACCACTTCGGAAGGCGCAGGTTCGCCCTGCTGCTCGGCCTCGTCGCCCTTGGCCTCGTCTGGGGCGCGTTCGTTGATCTCGGGCAGCTCGCCCGCTCGGGGCGGCAGTTCTTCTTCCTGGACGTCTTCACAACTACCGCGGGCGTCCCCATCTCCCTGCTCTCGTTCCTCAGCTTCTTCGGGCCGGTCATCGGCATCGCGCTGGGCTTCGACGCCATCAACGGCGAACGCACGCAGGGCACACTGGCGCGGCTCCTCGCGCAGCCGCTCCACCGCGACTCCGTCTACAACGCCAAGTTCCTGGCCGCGCTCCTGACGCTCGCCCTGGTCGTCGCGAGCATGATGATCGTCGTCATCGGCCTCACCATGTTCCGCATGGGTATCGCCCCCACCGGCGAGGAGGTCCTGCGCCTTACCGGCCTGGGTCTCGTCTCCATCGCCTACCTCGCCTTCTGGCTTGCGCTCGCCATCACGGCCTCCGTCCTCTTCCGCAACACGGTCACCTCGGCGCTCGCCTCTATCGGCATGTGGTTCGCCCTCGGCTTCCTTATCACCCTGCTGGGCGGCGTCCTTGCCGACCGCATCGTGCCGGACATCGAGACCACTGACGACGCCGTGCGCCACGTGACCATCGAGTCGTGGGCCAATCGCGTCTCTCCCGCGGGACTCTACTCCGAGGCGACCTCCATCCTCCTCGACCCCATCGGCGGACGGGCGCTCAACCTCTTCACCATCGAGCCGGGACGCCTGGAAGGACTGCTCTCGACGCCCGTATCGGCGGGACAGAGCCTCCAGCTCGTCTGGCCGCACATCGTCGTCCTCGTGGCGATGGTCGCCATCCTCCTCGCCGCGTCCTACGTCCGATTCATGCGCGAGGAGATCAGGGCATAGCGGTTGCCCTCGTTCCCACACCGGCGGGAACCCTGGGCGACCGCCAGGTCGCACGTGCGCCGGGCAGCGCACGCGGTGGTGGGGGCACGGTGGGAGGCATCCGTCGTCCTGCGTAGGCAGGAACCTCGCAGCCAGGGGACGGGAGCGGGGTGGCGCCTTGCCTCTACTCCCGCCTGCGCCACCCGTAGACGATCAGCGCGACTCCCGGCACGCCGAAGATGATGGCCGAGAGCACCGCCACGAGCACCTGCCCGCTCTGTGGCTCCGCGATGATGCCCTCGTCCGCGGCGTCGGACGCTCCCTGGAACAGCGCGAGCGTCACCAGCACCGTCACCAACACCCACAACACGCCGCCTGCTACGGACACGCGCCACATCACGCGTCGTGCCTCACGACCGGGTCGATGGGGAGCCTGCCCGCGAGCCCGCACGCCTCCTCGAATAGCGCTGCCGCCGACAGCAGTGCCGCCTCGTCCGCGCGCGGCGACATCAGCTGCAGCCCCACCGGCAGCCCGGACGACGTGAACCCGCACGGCACCGAGATCGACGGGCACGACGTGAGCGTCAGCGCGAATGACATCACCAGCCAGCTCACGTATGTCTCGAACCGCACGTCCCCGGCCTCCTCCACGTACCGCTGATCGACGTCGAATGGCGGCACCAGTACCGTCGGCGACGCGAGGATGTCGTACCGCTCGAAGAACGCTGCCGTACGGTAGTAGAGCGCGCCGCGAGCCGACTCCGCCCGGTTCACGTCCTCCGCCGACAGCGCCAGCCCCGCCTCCACGTTCCAGATGACTTCCGGCTTCAGCAGGTGCCGGTTCGACGCCAGGTGCTTCCCGTACAGGGCCGCGAACTGCACCGCCCGCAATGCCTGGAAGATCGGCTCCGCGTCGTGCAGGTCGGGCGCGTCCTCATCCACCGACGCTCCGATTCCCTCGAACAGCCGCACGGCGCGCGCGCATATCTCGCGCACCTCCGAGTCCACTGGCGCGATGCCGAGGTCCGGCGAGTACGCGACGCGCTTCGGCCCGCGTGGGGCGTCCACCGCCTCGATGAACGGACGCTCCGGGCGCGGCAGGCTGATCGGGTCGACCGCCTGCACCCCGCTCGCCTGCGTATCGAGGAACAGTGCGACGTCGCCCACCGTCCGCCCCATTGGCCCTTCGACCGACAATCCGGCGAACGGCAGCTCCTTCGGGCCGTGCGGGACGCGCCCCGGCGAGGGGCGCAGCCCGACCACCGAGCAGAAGCTCGCCGGGATGCGCAGGCTCCCGCCGAGGTCACTCCCTGTCGCAAGCCACACCTGACCCGTCGCGAGCGCGACCGCCGCGCCGCCCGACGAGCCCCCGCACGTCATCCGCGTGTCCCACGGGTTGCGCGTCTTCCCGAACACCTCGTTGAACGTGTTCGCCCCGGCCCCGAATTCCGGCGTATTGGACTTCGCCAGCACGACGCCGCCCTTCGCCTCGATATTCTCGACGAGGTAGTCGGAGCGCTCGGGCACGTGCTCCGCGTAGATCGGCGAGCCCTTCGTGGAGCGCACGCCCGCGACGTCCTTCAAGTCCTTCACCGCGAACGGGAGCCCGTGCAGGTACCCCGGCGGTGCGTCGCTGGGCGGACCGGACGCCGTCAGCCGTGCTGCGTGCTCGCGAGCGCGCTCCACCGCCAGTGTCGGCAGCGCGTTCACCGACCCGTCGACCTCTGTGATGCGCTCGACCGCCGCGTCTATCAGCTCCAGCGGCGACACCTCCCCCGCCGCGAGCCGTCGCACCGCCTCCCGCGCCGTCATCCGCACGAGGTCATTCATCGCTCACCACCGTCGTAGAACTCGTCATTCCCGCGAAGGCGGGAATCCAGGGCGACCGCAAGGTCGCGCGGTGGGGTGTGGGGGAGGGGCTGTGGGTGAGCGCCCTCACTCCCGCACCTCTATCCCCGCGCGCTCCTCAGCCAGCATGAACGTCGCCAGGTTGTCCCACTCGCCCCAGCCCCTGCTGATCCCTTCCTCCATCACCCGCTTCGCCATCGCCGCCAGCTCCATCGGCGCCCCCATCTCATCCGCGAGGTCCTGGCCGAGGCTCATGTCCTTGTGCGCGAGCCGCAGTGAGAAGCGCGGCGTCTCGAAGTCGCCCTTGAACACCACGTCCGGTATCTGCCGCAGCAGCGTCTGCTTCCCGAACGCCGCGTCCCACAGCACCTGCAGCATCACTCCCGGTGCGACGCCCGCCTTCACCGCGAGAGTCATCCCCTCCTGCACGACGACGCGCGTCGCCAGCGAGATGGAGTTGTGGACGAGCTTCGCGACAGTCCCCGAGCCGATGGGCCCCACGTAGCTCACCCCCGTGCCGATCGCCTCGAATACCGGGCGCATCGCCTCGAACACCTCCTCGTCGCCGCCCACCATCACCGCGAGCGTGCCCTGCTCTGCGCCGATGGTGCCGCCGCTCACCGGGGCGTCCAGCATGTGCGCCCCGAGCGCCTCGATGCGCTCCGCCACCTGCCGTATCCGCGTCGGCGACCCCGTCGACAGGTCCGCGTACACCGACCCCGGCTGCAACCCCAGCGAGAGACTCTGCGGCCCGAGCGCGACCTTCTCCACCTCTGCAGGCCCCGGTAGCGACGTCAGCACGATCGGCGCCTGCCGCGCGACCTCCTCCGGCGTGTCGGCCCACGTGGCGCCCGCCTCCCGGTGCGGCGCCGTCTTCGCCTCGTCGATGTCGTTGACGATGAGCTCATGCCCTGCCTTCTGCAGGTTCGTGGCCATGGGCCCGCCCATGTTCCCGAGGCCGATGAATCCGATGCGCATGGTGCTCTCCTCTTGGCCGCCAGCCGTGTTTCACGCTTCCCCCACAGGGGAAGTGCGCCGCCGCGCAGTCTAGGCCGCGCTCTCCTGAGGGTCAACGCGCCTGCTCTTACGCAGCGAGCGTTGGAGGCAGTAGATAGAGCCGGACCCTGGCGATGTCGATTTCCGCTGGCATAAACCGAAGAACAGCCATCTATCACTCCGCTTATGCTATGCTTGGCGCTGCTTTTCGCAAGATTGATGCCCTTGGATAGAAGAGGAGGAGTCCCATGAATACAACCCATGAGCGCGGTCGACTCGGCGGGGCACGCTGGTGGAGACCCTTGCTTGCAATGGCGCTCTCTGTTGTGTTGGGTACGCTGATCGCCGCCTGCGGCAGTGACGAGCCGACCGCGACTCCCGTACCGGCGCAGCCCACGCCGACACCCGTGCCACAGGTCCAGTTCCCGGAACGTGAGATCGAGTGGATCGTTGGATGGCCTGCTGGAGGTGGGTTCGACCTTGCGGCTCGCACGATAGGGGACTTCATGGGCGATGAGCTCGGCGTCGATGTCGTGGTCCGGAACCACACCGGTGCCGGTGGCAGGCGTGCGGTCGATGCGGTGCGGAGAGGCGCAGCTGACGGCTACACGATCTCGATCATGAACATGCCCATGCAGTTGATGGCGGAGAAACTGGACCCCGCAGGAGCAGACTTTGAAGGCTTCGAGTGGATCGGTCAGGCGGTCCGCCAAGAGAACATTGTGACGGCGCCGAAGACCGCGTCGTTCAACACCCCCGAGGAAGTGGCAGCGGCGGAGCCGCGCATCTGTATGCCGGGGCTTGCCGGGCACAACTTCCTCGTTGCGGCCGTCTCGACAGAGGTCATGGGCATCCCGTGGAAGGTGGTCTCCGGCTTCGCGGGAGGCGCGGACACGAGGGCTGCCATGCTTCGAGGGGAGTGTGACATCTCGTGGACCGTCGCGAACCCACAGGTTGTCGCGTCGATATCCCCCGAGGACGACTTCAAGGGTCTGTGGGTCTACTCGGATGAGCGGCTCGACTGGGCTCCGGACACGCCAACGGTTGCTGAACTGGGCTACGCCGAGCTCGGCGGCCCGAAGCTGCTGAACAGCGGACTGGTGGCAGCGCCTGCTGGGACACCGCCTCAGATAGTGAAACTGATCGAGGACTCCTTCCAGAGAGCCCTGAACGACCCGGACGTGGTTGCCCGGCTGAGGGAAGGAGGCATGGAGGTGCTGCCGATGTCCGGCCAGGCGACGGACGAGGCGGTTGGAGGCATGGATGCCCTGCTGACCGAGTTCACCGATGTGGTGAAAGCTCGACAGGAGGCGCAATAGGGGTGGTGCTGCCGCTCAGAAGACTTCCGGAACGCCTCGCAGCGGACTGAGCTTGAGGTAGGTTCGGTATGATCGAGGCGTTCCTGGAAGGACTGGCACAGCTCGGCCAGCCGGCGGCGATTGCGGCCATCGTCGCCGGCACCATCGTCGGGGTGCTGTTCGGCGCGATACCCGGCCTTGGCAGTGTCATTGCGATGGCCGTCCTGCTTCCGTTCACGTTCGGTTGGGACGCCTACATCGCCATGTTCCTTTTCGCGGGGATCTTCGGCACGGCAAGCACTGGCGGCGCCATCCCCGCGATCCTGCTGAACACTCCCGGCACTATCGCGAACGTGTGCACCACGCTCGACGGTCATCCCATGGCGAGGCGAGGCGAGGCGGGAAGGGCTCTGGGCCTCGCCGCGATGGCTTCGGGGTTGGGCACGTTCTTCAGCATCATCGTGTTGGCGATGCTGCTCCCCGCGGCGAAGCTGTTGATTCTGGCCTTTGGCTCACCTGAGTTCTTCTGGCTGGTCATCCTGGGGCTGGTCGCCGTTACGCTGGCCTCCAGGGACAATCTGGTCAAAGGGCTTGCGGCTGGGGGCGTGGGGATACTGCTGAGCTTGATCGGCCTGAGTCTGGTCTTTGGTCAGGTCAGGTTCGCCCTGGACAGCGAGTTCCTCTACGACGGATTGCCGGTGGTGCCGCTGGTAGTTGGGTTCTTCGCCCTGAGCGAGCTCATGGTGTACACCTCGCGGGGCGGCTCCATCGCGACCGTGGGGGAAGGGTTGGCGCAACCGGGGATCCGCCAGACCGTGGGCGGAGCGCTGGAGGTGTTCCGGTACAAACGGGTGCTCCTGCGAGGGTCCATCATCGGGACCGTGCTGGGTGCTGTACCAGGTGTGGGTGGTGCGGTTGCCAACTTCCTCGCCTACACCACGGCCAAGCAGGCGTCGAAGACGCCGGAGCTGTTCGGCACCGGGTACCCGGGCGGAATCGTTGCGTCTGAGTCTGCCAACGATGCGAAAGACGGCGGGATCCTGCTGCCCACCCTG
This sequence comes from Dehalococcoidia bacterium, assembly GCA_965116305.1. Taxonomy (GTDB): domain Bacteria; phylum Chloroflexota; class Dehalococcoidia; order Lucifugimonadales; family Australimonadaceae; genus Bin16. The sequence continues at coordinate 2,645,910 of OZ220673.1, forward strand.
ACGTTCGGCATACCAGGGAACGTTGAGATGGTGATCCTGATGGGGGCCTTCGTCCTCCACGGGATAACCCCCGGACGACAACTGCTGGTGCATAACCTGGATATCGTCTGGGCGATCATCCTGGGGGTGATAGCAGCACAGATACTGACGACGATTATCGTGGTGAGCGGCGGCGGGTTCCTGGCCAAGATAAGCCTGATCCCGGTCCGGTACCTGGCTCCCATCGTCGCCGTCGTGTCGTTCCTCGGCGTCTATGCCATTCGCAGCAATCCTTGGGACCTGCTGCTCGCGGTCGTTGCGGGATGCATCGGCTATCTGATGCGAAGGGCGGGGTTCCCGCTCATCACGTTTGTGATCGGCTTCGTTCTGGGCAACACGGCTGAGAGATCATTCGTACAGTCCCTGCAGGTCTCGGAGGGAAGCTACACCATCTTCTTCTCCAGCCCCATCTCCATCGTGATCATCATCACCATCCTCATCTTTGCCGGCTCCCCGCTGATCAAGTACTGGTACGAGAGATTCACGGCTAGGAGAAAGTCGAAGTTGGCAAGCCGATGAAGAACGTACAACCCGCTGTCTTGATCGTGAACGTACTCCTGCTCGTTCTGGCGGGCACTATCGTGATTGCGTCGCTGCAGTATGGCTTTCGCCAGCGCATCGTGCCGTTGGTGATCGGCATCCCGACGCTCGTTATGCTCGTAGCGATTCTGCTGAGCGATTTCTCGCCCCGGCTGAACCGGATACTGGCCATGGCGAGCCTGGGCAGCCTGCAGGACGCGCTTAATGAAGACATGACCGCCAGCTGGGCGCGCATCTTTGTGATTGCCGGCTGGCTGGTCGCACTGAGCATCGCTCTGTTCGTGTTCGGCTTCTATGTGACGGTTCCGCTGTTCCTGTTCGCATTCTTCATGGTGGAGGCGAAGACCCCCGCCATCGTCGCTGTTCTGTCGAGCCTGGTGATATCCGCGGTGCTCTACGTTGCTTTCCCCTACTTCTTGGGTATCGAGATATGGCCGGGCATCACGCCGAAGGTGATGCATGGCGTATTCGGAGGAGGGCTGGTCCCGGTTCTCTAGGTTTGGACTATGGCTGACGGAGCGGTTCGTCCATAAGCGGAATGGAGGGGAACATGGCAGGCATCGTCGACGCCGATACGCACATAATCGAGCCCCCGGATATCTGGACAGAGATTCCTGAAGCGATGTACGCGCGGAGACCGATACCCGTTTCGGTCCCCACGGATACGCTGTACAAGGAGAGCAACGCCTTCTGGCTGATCGACGGGAGCATCATCCCCAAGCCCGGCGGACGCGGCGGCATATTCCTGCACACGCCTTCCCTGGCAGTACGGGAACAGAAACGCGACGACATTCCACTGGGGGCCAGGGAACTGACAGACCCGTTGGCCCGTGTGGCCGAGATGGACAAGCTCGGGATCGATATCCAGGTCGTCTACCCGACGCTGTTCATCATCTACCTGACGGACGACCCGCAGCTCGAGGTGGCGCTCTGCCAGGCTTACAACCGGTGGATGGCGGAGGCGTGTGACAGGACCGGCGGGCGCATCAGGTGGATAGCGGTGTTGCCGCTGCGTTCTATCGAGGCCTCTCTGGAGGAGGTGGGCTTTGCCAGGGAGCACGGCGCGGTCGGCGCTCTGTTCCGGGGTATCGAGAAGGACCTCTCCCTGGCCGATCCGTACTTCTACCCTGTCTATGGCGAACTGGAGCAGGCGGGCCTCCCCGTATGCGTGCACACCGGAGCCGGGTGCCCGGCCTGGACGAACATCACGGACGTCGCGCTCAGCGCGACCTTCCCGCACGTGAGGTCGTTGCCCATCTTCGGCTTCCGTGACATCGTGGCGAACCGGGTCCCCGAACGCTTCCCCACGCTCCGGTTCGGTTTCATCGAAGCAGGCGCCTCTTGGGTTCCCTACCTGCTGCACCAGTTGCACCGGTGGGCAAGAACTCCCAGTGAGGAATGGGGCCCGCAGCTCTTTCGGGACTACCGCCTGTTCATCGCTTGTGAGGCGGACGAGGACATCCCCTACCTGATAAGCCACATCGGAGAGGACAACATCGTCATCGGGTCCGACTACGGCCACCAGGACCCGTCCGAAGAGCGCCAGATGGAACAGGTGGTTCGCGGTCGCGGCGACCTCTCCCCGGCGGTGGCGGACAAGATCCTCTGCGAGAACGCTCGCCGCCTGTATGCGTTGCCGTTCGAGTAGAGGGCCGCTTGAACACGGTGGTTGCGCGGTTCGGCAGTGGCTGACGAGGGAGGCATCATGGACAACGCGGGCGTTATCGGGGTCGGCAACATGGGCGGCGCGATGGCAAGGAATCTGTTGAAGAACGGATACGAGGTCACCGTCCATGACGTCGTTGAAGCTTCGGTTGATGCGCTGGTCGAGAACGGGGCGCGCAGGGCTGGGAGCCCGAAAGAGGTGGCTCAGCACGCTGACGTGATCGTCGTGATGGTGGTCAATGACAAGCAGGCAACTGATGTCGTTACAGGCGATGATGGCATCCTCGACGGAGCGAGACCCGGCGCCACCGTGGTCCTGTGCAGTTCGCTTCGGCCGACCACGGTAACCAGCTTGGGCGCGTTGGCGGAGGCGAAAGGCGTCAATGTGCTGGACGCGCCGGTTACGGGAGGCGAACGAGGAGCGATCGACGGGACGCTCGCGTTCCTTGTGGGAGGCGATGAAGGAGAGATAGAGCGGGTGACGCCGGTCCTCCGGGCCATGGGCGAGCATATCGTCTGCGCCGGGCCTCTCGGGACCGGCGAGGTGGTGAAGAACGTCAACAACGTCTTGCTCTGGACAACGCTCGCGGCCACTCGTGAAGCCCTGCGGTTCGCTGCCGAGCATGGCATGAGTCCGGAGGCGGTGAGAGACGCTCTGCAGTTCTCTCCCGGCTACAATCGCTGGGTCAAGGACTGGGGAAGTCTGGGGCCGACGCCGTGGGTGCACAAGGACCTCGAAACGACACTGGGGATAGCGAACGCCCACAACGTCCAGATGCCCATCGCGGCGCTCTGCTTCGAGCTCTTGAAGGACTGGCCGTCGGTTCGGATGGATTAGGGGAATGTGTGATGACTGGCCGCGCGAGAGAATGAGGAGGCGCTCATGACGCAGATAATCGATGCTGACACACACATCGCTGAACCGCCGCAGATGTGGGAACACCTGGACCCCGATTTCTACGACCGCAGGCCCGTACTCATCCAGATCCCGGGCGATACCGTCTATGGCCACTTCAATGCGATGTGGCTCATAGACGGCAAGATCGTGCCCAAGGCGGCGGGCCGGGCCAGCAACATCCTGGTCACGCCCACACTCCAGGACTTCGTGCAGAAGAACCTCGACGTCACGTCTCGCGACATGACGGACATGGACCTCCGTTACAGCCACATGGACTTCATGGGTACAGACGTCCAGGTCATCTATCCGACGCTCTTCCTGGCATGGCTTACGGACGACCCCACCTTGGAGGCCGCTCTGGCGCAGGCGTACAACCGACACCTGGGCGGCATCTCGGACCGCTCGGAAGGGCGCATCCGTTGGGCGCTGGTTCCGCCGCTGCGGGATATCGACGCCACGATCCGTGAGATGCACTTCGGCGCCGAACACGGAGCGGTCGGCCTGTTCTTCCGCGGCATCGAGAAGGACCTGATGCTGGATGACCCCTACTTCTTCCCCGTGTACGAGGAGGCACAATCGCTGGGCCTGACCATCTGCGTCCACCAGGGCCAGGGAGCGCCGGCCCTGAATAACCTCGTCGACATCCGCCGCAGTTCCAGCTTCACCCACGGTCGATTGCCGCCGCTGTCCGCCTTCCGCAACCTCGTCGCGAACAGGATCCCGGAGGAGTTCCCCCGGCTGCGTTTCGGCTTCATCGAGACGGGCGCTTCCTGGGTGCCTTTCGTCTTCCACTGCCTGCGCACCCTGTCGACCGAGGAGCCGTGGCGATGGGGTCCGCGGCTGTTCGAGCAGTACAACATGTGGGTCTCCTACGAGGTCGACGAAGACCTTCCGTACCTCGTGGACTACATCGGCGAGGACCACATCGTCGTTGGGACGGACTACGGGCACCACGGGAGGGAAGGCGTCATCGCCGACCCCTCGGCGCAACTGCACATGGTGAAAACCCTGCGTTCGCGGGAAGAGTACCCCTCGGCGCTGGTCGACAAGCTGCTGTCGGACAACCCCCGTGCGCTCTACGGGATATAGTCGCTGACGTCCGGAGGAAGAGCGCCCCTCTTCGCACCCGATGGAAAGGGAGCGCAGAGGGGCCTGCCCCGCTGCATGTGACATCCGCCCCTTACGCGGTCGCCCCGGCGTCCGCTACGCTGGTGGCATGACCGGCGCACAGGCAGCACCTATAGACCACGCCTATAGCTCGTGGGCGGAGCCATAGACGTGGCCTATGGCTCATGGCGAAACTTTTGAATTTCGATGAGATGGTTAGTTTCTTAATCCCGGGAAGCAGGCTACGGCCACAGAAATGCCCCCGGGAAGGCGATTAAGAATGTCAAAAGGAATGGGCAGACTACTCCTGAGATGCCGATTAAGGATGTCAGATTCGGGACGCGTCGAGATTCTTAATCGGTTCGGTTGCCCGGTACGCGCACTACGCATAGCATGGCCGGGTTCGTGAGATTCGAGAGCGGAGCGAAGCACATGGCAGACAACATCAGGGTCGGCATCATCGGCGGCAACGTGAACGGGTGGGCCGGGCGCGCCCACATGCCAGCGATGGCGGCGGGTATCCCCGGCGTCGAGCTCGTCGCCGTCTCCACTACGAGACAGGAGTCGGCGGACGAGGCCGCGGCGAAGTTCGGCGCGAAGTACGCATACGACAGCCACCACGACCTGCTGGCGAACCCGGAGGTCGACGTCGCGGCCGTTGCCGTCAAGCTGCCCACCCACTACGAGCTGACGAAGGACATCATCGCAGCGGGCAAGCACGTCTACACCGAATGGCCGCTCGGCACGACGACCGCTCAGGCTGAAGAGATGACCGACCTCGCCGCTGCCGCGGGCGTCCGCACCTGCGTCGGCCTCCAGTCGCGCCACTCCGCCCAGTATGCGGAGATACGGAGACTCATCGAGGGTGGCTCGATCGGCGACGTGCTCAGTGTCAGCCTCGTCCAGTTCGCCAGCGGCGCGCTCGCCCGTCCTTCCGGCCGGATCTGGATGCGCGACGCCGACGCTCATGCCAATACCCTCAGCATCACGTTCGGCCATGCCATGGACGGCCTCATCGCCATGCTTGGTCCCGCGCGCACCATCGCCTCCGCCGTCAGCACGCAGACGAAGGAGTGGGCGGCATCCGACACCGGAGAGCGGTTCTCCGTCACCTCGCCGGACCACGTCCTCGTGAGCGGCGCGCTGGCGAACGGCGCGGCGTTCTCCGTGCACATCGCATCCGTCGCCGCGGTCGGCACCGGCCACAGCATGCAGATACACGGCTCGAAGGGAACGATCACGCTCGACTCCCCCAGCTCGACGCACATCAGCGCGGGCGAGCTGCGCGTGGCCCTGGACGGCGAGACCGAGCTCCGTACGGTGGTCCCCCCGCAGGACGAGTGGGTGACCGCCGCCGGCCTGAAGGACTCGCCCGTGAACATCGGCAAGCTCTGGGCTTCCTATGCTGACGCCATCCTCAACGATCGCGAGTTCCACCCCGACTTCGCCGACGCCGTCGAGCACCACCGCCTCATGGACGCCGTCCAGCGCGCGTCGGACACGGGCCGGGTGCAAGAGGTCTAGCAAAAGGAACAGTGACGACGAAACGCGGCGAACGGGCTGGCTCCTCCCAGGTGCGGGCCCTGCGGAACATCCTCGACATGGAGGCGGCCAACGGCTTCCCGGACAAAGCTGTTGCCGGCGGCCTCGACCGCTTCCTCGAAACGCTCCGTGGACAGGCGAACGCTGACCCGGCGCTCAGATCGCTGGACGAGCGCGGCCTCCTCTCCGTTGCCTACGCCGAGCTCGATGCCGCGCGTCGTGAACGCTGGGCAGACGAGGCCCGCCGCTTCCTGGGCGACGCCCGCCCGCCCGCCCGCACCCCGAAGCGCCTCGCTCCCTCGCCGGAACCTCCGCCCTCCGCTCTACCCGTTGGCAACCCGCTCGACGTGCCCCTGAGCGCGCTGCGGACCGTCAACCGCACGCACGCAACCGCCATCCGCAACCTGCTCGTCAAGCGGCGCATGCTCACGCATCCCGGCGAACCCACCGTGTGCGACATGCTCTACCTCTTCCCCCTGCGCCACGTCGATCGCAGGGAGCGGACCGCTGTTGCCAGGCTCCGCGCAGGCGAGGAGCAGACGATCGAGGCAGTGCTCTGGGACGCGTACGAGGTGCGGCTGGGGCGCGGCGGGCGCATCCGGGCCACTGAGGCGGTCGTCGGCGACGACACCGGCAACATCCGCGTCATCTGGTGGGGCAACCCGTGGATCGCGCAGCAGCTCAAGAAGGCCATCGCCGCAACGGCGCATACACCGAGCGGCGTCCCCCGCATCGTGCTCAGCGGCAAGGTAACGCTCTTCAAGGGCAAGAGGCAGATGGAATCGCCGGAGTGGGAGTTGGCGGGGAGCGCCGCCGCTCCCGGCCTGCACACGGCAGGTCTCGTCCCGTTCTATCCGTCGGCTCCCACAACGAAGGGCAGGCGAATACCGCCGCGCAGGATGCGCGAGATCGTGCGCGAGGCGCTGGACAGCACGAAGAGCGGCGGCAGTAGCCTCCGCATCCCGGACCCGCTTCCGGACGCCGTGCGCGAGGACGTGGGTCTGCTTACTCTCGGCGAGGCCATCGAACGGGCGCACTATCCGGACTCCGAGGACGCGAAGGAGCAGGCGCGCCGCCGTCTCGCCTTCGACGAGTTCCTCGCCATCCAGCTCCGGGTCGGCATGGAACGCAACTACACGTTCAGCCAGGAGGGCATCGTCCTTCCCGCTTTCCCGCCGGTGGTGGAGTCGTTCATCGCGTCGCTGCCGTTCGAGCTGACGCAGGGACAACGCACCGCGCTGGAAGAGGCGATGCAGGACGTGTCGAGCGGCGGCAGGCCGATGAGCCGCCTGCTGCAGGGTGACGTCGGCTCCGGCAAGACGGTGGTCGCGGTTGCGATGCTGCTTGCCGCTGTCGCAGGCGGCTACCAGGGCGCGATGATGGCCCCCACCGAGGTGCTCGCGGAGCAGCATTTCCTCAACGTGCGGCGCCTGCTCGGCGGGCCGGAGCACTCTTTGGAGAACCCGGACTGGTTCTCGGCCGTGTTGAAGGGCAGGGAAGAGCCCGTCACCGTCGCTCTGCTCACTGGCAGCACGCGCGCCGCTCCCCGCCGCGAGATACTCAGGATGGCTGCGGAGGGCTCACTGGACCTGCTCATCGGCACGCACGCCCTCATCCAGCAGCAGGTCGCGCTGCCGAACCTTGCCCTCGCCGTGGGCGACGAGCAGCACCGCTTCGGCGTCCTCCAGCGCGAGGCGCTCCGCGGCAAGAGCGTCGTCGGCGAGCCGCACCTGCTGCTCATGTCCGCCACGCCCATCCCCCGCACGCTCGCGCTCACGCTCTACGGCGGCCTCGAGATCTCCACGATGCGCGAACTACCGGCAGGGCGCCAGGAGATACTGACGCGCAGCGTCGACCTCTCCCGCGCTGCCGACGCCGAGCACTATCTGCTGGCGCAGGTGCGGGAGGGTCGCCAGTGCTTCGTCGTCTACCCCCGCATCGACGACGCGGACGACCGCTACAGCGGCGTCGATGACGACGACGATGCGACGGACGAGGAATCCGACCTCATCCCGGAGTCGGCGGCGCTGCCCCCGCTTACCGCGGTTGCGGAGTACGAGCGCTTGCGCTCCACCACACTCGCGGACGCGCGTGTCGGCCTGCTCCACGGGCGGATGCCGCTCCCGGAGAAGCAGGCCGTCATGGACGCGTTCAGGGCAGGGGAGATCGACGTGCTCGTCTCGACCCCCGTCATCGAGGTCGGCATCGACGTGCCGAACGCCACCGTGATGATGGTCCAGAGCCCCACGCGGTTCGGCCTTGCGCAGCTCCATCAGTTGCGCGGGCGCGTCGGGCGCGGCGCGCACCGCAGCTACTGCTTCCTCGTGTCGGAATCGGAAGACGAGACGTTCCAGCGCCTGAGTGAGGCGCGGCAGCGCCGCGTCGCGAACGGCGACGACTGGAGGGAGGTCGAGCAGTGGTTCCGCGCTGCCCTCGCGCAGGCCGAGTCGAGCAGGCAACGCCTGGACGTGCTCGTGCGCACCAACGACGGATTTGAGATTGCTGAGGCCGATTTGGAGATGCGTAGCCAAGGCGACTTCTTCGGCACGCGCCAGTCCGGCGTCGCCCCCGTCAGGATGGCGCGCCCCAGCGACCGTGACCTGCTCGACGCATCGAGAGAGCACGCTGGACGCATCCTCACCGCTGACCCCGAGTTGGAGACCCTCTCCGGTTTGCGCGAGGCCGTCGACCGCCTCACCGCTGCCGTGACGAACGAGATGGCATAGGCGCGCCGGGGGCGAGTCCGCTTGCCCTGCCTCTCTCCCGCGCCCATAATGCCGCCATGCGTGTCAGCAAGATGGAATGGCGGGGCGTTCGCGTTCCCCTCCGGCAGCCCGAGCTTGCCCTGGACCCCTCCAAGGCAGGCCGCAACGCGCTGCTCATCTGGATGCATATGGACAACGGGCTCGTGGGCGTGGGCGAGGCGGCCATCGGTGGGCCGGGCCGTCCTCCCCGTATCGCCGACCTCGCCTCGCTCCTGCACGACCTCGCCCCTTCTGCGCTCGGCCTGCACCCCGCCGTCGCCTTCGACATCCTCTCCGCGCTCGCCCCTCCCGGCGCTACCGGCAACGCACTCCGCTTCGGGCTGGAGACCGCCGCCTTCGACGCGATGGGTAAGAACGCAGGGCGTCCCGTGACCGACCTGCTGGGCGGCGTCATCGACTGGACGCCGATGGTGGGCCTCCTCGACTTCCTCCCGCCGGAGGAGGCAGCGGAGCAGGCCCGCGCGGCGGTGGCGGACGGCTACGAGTGCGTGAAGGCTTCGCTGGGTGCGCGGGATGCTGCCACGGACGTCGAGATCGTGCGCGCCATCCGCCAGGCTGTCGGCGACGACATCACTCTCCGCGCCGACGCGGACGAAGGCTGGACGGCAGAGCGCGCCATCCACACGGTTGAGCGACTCGCTCCCTTCGGCCTGGACTTCGTGGAGCAGCCGGTCATCGCGGAGGACATGAGCGGCCTCGCGCGCATCCGCAGTGTTTCGCCGGTTCCGATCGCAGCGGACGAGGCCGTCGGCGTGATGAACGACGCGGTCAAGGTGGTGGAAGCTGAGGCTGCTGACGTACTGGTGGTGAAGGCCGCACAGGCGGGCGGCATCCGTGCCGCGCAGGCCATCATGGCCTACGCGGCTCAGCACGGGTTGCGCAGCGCCGTCTCTGCGTCGCTGGAGACCGGTGTCGGTATCGCGGCGGGGCTGCACCTCGCTACCGTGCTCGGCAAGGCCGCCCCGGCAAGCCTCGGTGGGGGTGCCCGGCTCGAAAATGACCTGCTCACGAAGCCGCTCGTGCCCGTCCGTGGGCACATCACCGTGCCACACCTCCCCGGTCTCGGCGTCGAGGTCGATCAGGACGCCGTGGACCACTACGCGACAGAGGTCGCCGGCGTCATCGCGGGATAGGGCGCGCCGGGCCCATCATCGTCCGCACCTCTGCTATCATCCTCCACGGCCCGCCGGGACCTCCGGTTGGGCCAGTCTATCGAGAGGGCAGCGATGAAACTCCACGAATACCAGGCCAAGCATCTGCTGGCCGCGTACGGCGTCCCGGTGCCGGAGAACTACGTGGCATCATCGGGTACCGAGGCAGCAGAAGCGGCGGAGCGGCTCGGCGGCACAGGCGTCGTCAAGGCGCAGGTGCACGCGGGCGGCAGAGGCAAGGCAGGCGGCGTCAAGGTCGCGGCCAGCCCCGCGGAAGCCGCAGAGTTCACCGACTCGCTTATCGGCTCGACACTGGTGACTTTCCAGACCGGCCCGCAGGGCGTGCCTGTCCACCAGGTGCTCGTCGAGCAGACGATGGACATCGAACGCGAACTGTACCTCAGCATCACGACGGACGGCGGACGGCGGCGCCCGGTCGTCATCGCGTCGGCTGCGGGTGGCATGGAGATCGAGGAAGTCGCTCAGACCGAACCCGAGAAGGTGCTCACCGAGCCCATCGACCCTGCCATCGGCTTCCAGCCGTTCCAGGGCCGCAGGCTGGCTGCGGGACTCGGCCTTCCTCCTGCGCAGATACGTCCGTTCTCCGCCCTCGTTGACGCGTGCTACCGTGCCTACGTGGAGAAGGACTCCGGGATGATCGAGATCAACCCGCTCGTCCTCACGAGCGATGGGCAACTGCTCGCGCTCGACGCGAAGATGGACCTCGACGACGATGCGCTTTTCCGCCATAAGGCTGAGTCCGAGCTGCGAGATACGACTCAGGACGACCCGCTCGAGGTCAAGGCATCGGAGGCAGGCATCGCCTACGTCAAGCTGGACGGCAACGTCGGCTGCATGGTCAACGGAGCGGGGCTGGCGATGGCGACGATGGACACTGTCAAGTTCGCAGGCGCCGAGCCAGCCAACTTCCTAGACGTGGGTGGGGGAGCGGCGGAAGAGAAGATCAGCCAGGCCATCCTCCTCATGCTCTCCGACCCGAACGTCGAGAAGGTGCTGGTTAATATCTTCGGCGGCATCCTTCGCTGCGACATCGCAGCACGCGGGATCGTCGACGCTTACGGCAAGGCGGACCGGCAGCCCACGCTCGTCGTGCGGATGCTCGGCACGAACGTGGACGAAGGCAAACAGATTCTCGCCGAGTCGGGACTGACGGCGACGATGGTGGACACGCTGGAAGAGGCGGCGGCGGCCATCAAGGGATAAACGGAGCAAGAATGAGCATCCTGGTGAACGAGAACACGCGCCTGCTGGTGCAGGGCATCACAGGACGTGAGGGCAGCTTCCACGCGGAACGCTGCAAGGCGTACGGGACCAACCTCGTGGCGGGAGTGACGCCGGGCAAGGGCGGCGAGACCGTTCTGGACGGCGTTCCCGTGTTCGACAGCGTGCGAGAAGCCGTGGACAGCACGGGGGCGAACGTCGCGCTCATCTTCGTACCCCCGCCGTTCGCGGCAGACGCCATCCTGGAGTCGGCGGACGCGGGCGTCCCGCTCGTCGTCTGCATCACGGAAGGCGTCCCTGTCCGGGACTCCACCATGGTCATGCGCTACCTCGAGGGCAAGCCGGTGCGCCTGCTCGGCCCGAACTGCCCCGGCCTCATCACTCCGGGTGCGAAGGCGAAGATCGGCATCATGCCGGGCAACATCCATCTCTCGGGCAAGGTCGGCGTCGTCTCCCGCAGCGGGACGCTGACCTACGAGGGCGTCGACCAGCTCACGAAGCGCGGCATCGGCCAGTCCACCTGCGTCGGCATCGGCGGCGACCCCGTCTCCGGCACCGGCTTCGTGGACGTGCTCGCCATGTTCAACGACGATCCGGAGACCGAGGCCATAGTCATGATCGGCGAGATCGGCGGCACCAAGGAGCAGGAGGCTGCAGCCTTCATCAAGGAGAACGTCCGCAAGCCCGTTGCGGCGCTCATCGTCGGGCAGACGGCCCCGCCAGGCCGACGGATGGGTCATGCGGGCGCGGTCATCACCGGCAAGGCGGCGCTCGCGTCAGAGAAGATGCGCGCACTGGAGGAGGCCGGCTGCCGCGTCATCCCCACCCCGGCCGACATCGGCGCAACCGTTGCCGACATGCTGGGCTGACCTGTCCATCGCGAACCAGGCATGCAAGGCGCGCCCACCCGATCGTAGGCACGCCCTGCGCGGTTGGCCGTGAGGTCTGAGGACTATTCTTCGTCCCCCGCTTCTTCCTCGGAGCCCTCGTCCTCGGCGCCTTCCGTCTCTTCGGAGGTGGCCTCTTCTACCTCTTCCTCCTCGTCGTCGGGCCCTTGCAGCTTGGCGGTCTCGTAATCGGCGTCGGTGGTGAGCATCTGTCGTTCCTCCTGGTCCCCTGCTTCTTCCTCGGATCCCCCGTCCTCGGCGCCTTCCGTCTCTTCGGAGGTGGCCTCTTCTACCTCTTCCTCCTCGTCGTCGGACCCTCGCAGCGTGGCGGTCTCGAAACTGGCGTCGGTGGTGAGCATCTGTCCTTCCTCCTGTGGTGATGCCGCCAGCCTATGATGCGATGCGCTGGGGTGAGGTAGTCGGAGGCTTAAGCGTCAGGGCCGGTCCACTTATCGCGAAGTTAAAGATCGTCTGCGTGTACCATAGGGATGGGTTCAGAGAGACCTGCCTTCTTGAAGGAGTGTGTTCGTGCGGGAGGTGAAGCGGTGAGCAGCATGGCGATGCTGGCTGAAGAGCGTTGCCTCTACGGTGCACGCAGGCGCTCGAGCCGTTCGGGCCCATTGCTCCCGGAGCATCTGCTCGCCCGGCTGTGGCGCGCGAAAGAGGGACGCTCGCTCCGGACGGTGGACGGCAGACGCGTGAAGGTGCTGTACGCAGGCCGCCCCGCGCCTGGTCACGGACCCGACTTTCAGGATGCCGTCGTTCGCATGGACGGCGAGCGCGCATCGGGCAACGTGGAACTGCACCGGCGACCCTCGGACTGGCGCGCGCACGGACACGATGCAGACCCCGCCTACGACGACGTCATGCTGCACATCGTCGCACAGGCGGATGAAACAGGCCCTGACCTCCCGCTCGCGGAACTCAGCCGACCAGGGACAGGTGAAGCACTTGAGCCTCCGCTTATGGCCCGCCTCGCCCGCGCCTCGTCCGCCCAGTTCCGGGAGATGCTCGTAGGCTCCGGCATGGCCCGCTTCCGTGAACGCGTCCAGACCGCTGTTCACAGTATCGGGGAGACCGGGGCGGAGCAGGCGCTGCATGAGGCAGTCTTCGATGCGCTCGGCTACGCGGAGAACCGCACGCCCTTCCGCTGGCTCGCGCAGGAAGTTCCTGAATCAAAATTGCGGTGGCTGGCGATCAGCCTTCCTCCTGCCGAGCGTTCTGCAGCCTTGGAACGGATACTGCTCGATGCATCAGGACTCGATGACGAACCGCATACTCCTGTGGGAGAGCATCCATCCTGGAAGACCGCAGGTGTGCGTCCCGTGAACCACCCTCGTCGGCGCATCCGTGGAGCGGCGGTGCTGCTCGGCCGTGCTGCGGCGGAAGGACTACTGGCCTGCTGCGAGCGCATGGCCACTGAGGGACATGCGGTGCTGGAGAGGTTGTTCGTTGTGGACTCCCCGGGCGGAGCCCTCATCGGCACAGGCCGTGCGCGGGAGATCGTGGTGAACGCTGTGCTGCCCCTGCTCGCGGCAACGGGCAACTCCGCGGCTGAGGATCTGTTCCTGCGGTATCCCTCGCTGCCGGAGAACTCGCTCGCCCGTGAGGCGCGGCGTCTTACCGGAGCGCAGGGCATGCGCCTGTCCGCGTGCGAGCAATTGGGGCTCTTGCGGCTCTACCGTGGCAGCATCGCCGAAGGTTGAGCTGCGGCTGCTATGCCGCGTACACGAGCCGCAGCCAGCGCAGTGCATAGCGTGGCGCGAACGAGAGCAGTCGGAACAGGCCTGCTGCAGCCAGCGCAGCGACGACTCCGACAGCTGCTCCCCCCAACACGTCGGTGGGATAGTGCACCCCGGCGTAGACCCGCGCGAATCCCCAGCAGGACGCCAGCGCGTAGAGCACGGCACCCAGTCGTCGGTGCCTCATGAAGACGGCTGTAGCCAGTGCGAAGCCGACCGATGCCGTGTTCGAAGGGAACGACGGGTCCGTCGGCGCGTAGAAGAGCAGTGTGAGGTCGTTGTCCACGAACGGTCGTGGCCGATCGACGATGCCGTTGATGATCGTGGTGATGGCGTTGGCGCCGCCGATCGCTCCTGCGGTAATCATCGTCGTGATCTGGTTCTGCGGGCGCGTCTCGTGCGTGCCTGTCATCCAGAGGGCGACGAGCAACAGGCTCCCCGTTACCGGAACGAAGTAGTCGCTTACCAGCACGTTCATCAGCCAGTCGAACAGCGCAACCTTCCCCACACCCGCATTCAGGAATCGGACAATGGCGCCGTCCATCAGCGTGAGCCCCCGAACGTTGCCCGTAGACGCGCCGCAAGCGCTCGGGCGAACGTCGTGTGCTCCAGCCACGTGAGCCCTGCAGGCGGCCAGCGCTCTTCAGTGGGATTCCAGCCGTGGGAAGCGCCCCACCGGTGATTGACGATGGACGACACGCCGAGTTGAACGAGGAGGGATGCCGTTGCTGCCAGCGCGAACCATCGTGCCTGCTCGACGCCGTCCAAGCCGGCTCCCGTATCGGGCAGGTTACGGTCCTCGCTGATAAAGAACCAGGCGAATGCCCCGATCACGATGAGTGCGGAGCAGACCTTCGTTGCGCCCGGCCACCGCCGCAGGATCACGATTCCCCACAGGCCGTTGCTGACCGCAGCGTACTGCGCCACCCCAAGCGTACCGAGGGCGACCCACAGGGCGTACGCAGCCTCGAAGTCGGACATTCCGGAAAGTTATGCCCCGAGTAATGCCTTGGGCTGCACGGGAGTGCACTCGTGCAGATACGAAGGGTTCTGTCCGCGCACGATGGGGAAGTAGAGCTCCTGGAGGCGCTGTGTCACCGGGCCTACGCCACCGTTGCCGACCGGGCGGTGGTCAACCGAGCCGACGCCCTGTACGTGTGCAGCGGTGCCGGAGAGGAATACCTCGTCTGCCGTGTACAACTCGCTGCGGTCCACGAGCCTCTCCTCCACCTTCATCCCCAGTTCGTCCTGCAGGAGCGTTATCACCGTATCGCGCGTGATGCCCGGGAGCACGTTGCTTTCGAGTGTAGGCGTCGCGACGGTGTTGCCATGTACGAAGAAGATGTTCTCCCCCGTGCCCTCGCACACATGGCCGTCCATATTGAGCATGATGGCCTCGTCAAACCCGGCCGCGATCGCGTCGGTTTTCGCGAGGATGGAGTTCAGGTAGAGGCCGCTCAGCTTGAAGCGGGGTGGCACCATCGTGTCGTCGATGCGGCGGTATGAAGCAACGCAGCAGCTGATCGCGCCGCTGGCGTCCAGGTAGTTGCCGAACGGCACCGCGAGGCAGAAGAAGCCATCACCCAACGACCTGAGGTTGAGGTTGGCCACCATTTCCTGAGATTTGTAGGCGACCGGGCGGATGTACAGGTCTTCCGTGTAGCCAGAGCGTTCGACGAGACCTGCCGTGACCTCGCACAACTCATCCAGGGTATAAGGCACGTCTATCCAGAGCATCTTGCAGCCGCGCAGGAGCCGCTCGTAGTGCTCCCGAAGCTTGTAGATGTACATCGTCTCGTGTTCGGGGTTCCAGTTCCCGCGGATGCCTTCGAATACGGCTGTACCGTAGTGCAGTGCGTGCGTCATGATGCCAACCTTTGCCTCCTCCAGAGGCACGTAGTCGCCGTTCATGAACGCAATGGGGGTCGCCATGGGATCTGCCTGACTTTCTGTGGGTGTAAGGCCCGGGGGCAAGAGTGCTCAGAAACGAACGCGATTATAGGAATCCGCCTCTGGGAGTGTCAATCACAGCCGGTCGAAGCCCACCAGCGTTCGCCATCGCTCGCGAAACTGATGCAGCCGTCATCGGCGGTGGTGAACAGTTGCTCCTTCCCGACCGTTCCGGCCAACCGCGTCATCACTTCAGGTGAAGGGTGGCCGAAATGGTTCTCCGCCCCTACAGGGACTGCGGCGGCTGCAGGTTCGACGGCTGCCAGCAGCTCCAGGGACGTGGACGTAGCGCTGCCGTGATGGCCTACCTTCAGCACGTCTGCCGAGAGGTCGACGCCCGCGTCGAGGAGCGCGTACTCGGCCTCCGTGAACAGGTCGGCCATCAGCAATGCCGATGTCTCGCCGTACGTCAGGCGCAGCACGATGCTGTTGTTGTTCAGGTCCGAGGAGGTGCCGGAATACAGTGGCAACGGGGGGTTCAGCACTTCCAGGACGACGTACTCCCCAAGTGTCAGCGACATGCCGCGAACACCCTCTCGCACGTCTACGCCCAAAGCATCGAGTTCGGCGCGCCAGGGCAGATCCTCGTCGGCAAGTGACGGCGTGGCGAGGAGCAACTCGAACCGCCCCTCGCGGGCCAGCCCTAGCAACCCTGTCGAGTGGTCGGCGTGCCCGTGGGTCATCACGCCAACGTCCATCCGCAGTCCTTCCAGCGGAAGAAGCGCGTCCACGAGATTGCCGGTCTGTCGCGGGTCTGGGCCTCCGTCTACCAGCGCGGTTGCTCCGTCCGGTGCCACGATGAGCAGGGCGTCGCCCTGCCCTACGTCGAGCACGTGGAGGTGGAGAAGGTCACTGTCAGGGGTCAGTGCGGCGAGCCAGACAGTTCCCATGAGGGTGCCCGCGATGCCCAGCACTGCAAGGCGCTCGATGGAGTGGGACGGTCCTTCCCAGACGGTCCGGACAGCCTCAGACACAGCGGGTAGCCATCGCTGGTAGGTCACCGCAATCCCTGCGCATGCCATCAGTGCATAGGCACTCCACACCCACGCTGCGCTCAATCCCTCCACCGTGAGGCGCGCACCGGGGACCGCGGCGAAAAGCGCAGCAAGTTCCGTAATGGCTGTGCCCGCCAGCCACGCTACGACTCCCAGCGCCTCTCCCAGCGGCGCGAACGCCAGTCCTGCCGCAGCAGTCAGCGCGGAGGCGATGAGGAACGTCGGCATCATGAGCATGGCGACCAGAGTTGCCGGCGCGCCGAGCAGCGGCACCTCGCCGAAGTTGAACGCGACGAGTGGCAACGACCCCGCGAATGCACCGAGCGAGACCATGAGGCTCGCTACCACTGCCGCTAAAGCGTGCCCAGCTGTCTCCGGCAGCCGCTTCCGGAGCGAGGATGTCCGCTCCAAGGCCCAGGCACTTCCCGGCAGACCCAGCAGCAACACGCCGGTCATCGCGGTGAAGCTCAACTGGAAGGAGCGGTCCCATAGAGAGGCTGGCTCCATCAAGAGCACCAGGAAGGCAGCGAAGCCGAGTGCGTTGACCGCCGCCGGCATCCGCCCCAGCGCGAGCGCGAGCAGAAACGCGGAGCCCATGATCCCCGCGCGTACTGCGGATGGAGGGGCTCCTGCCAACAGGATGTATCCCCACAACAGCACTAGCGGAGCGATGAGGTAGAGGCCGTGCCGACGTCCAAGCAACGTCCGTGAGGCGAGCAACGAAAGTCCCAGCACCAGCCCGACATGCAACCCCGACACCGCCAGCAGGTGAGCGAGTCCGGCCTGGCGGAAGTCTGCATAAGTATCCGGTGCAATCCCTGCCCGCAGTCCCAGCAGGACTGCCGATGCCACCGGCGCGACCGGTTCCGGCACGGAGCGTTGGAGGACGTTCTCCAACCGCGACCGGGTGCGGTGCAGCAGAGAATCTCCGCCGTCTTGTCCGGGCGTGACGGAGACAACCTCCGCTCCCGACACGACGGTACGGATGCCCCGGACTGCGAGATGCTCGCGGTAATCGAACGGGCCGATGTTGCGCGGGGCGTCGAGGAATCCCTGAATAACGATCTCGTCACCGTGGTGCAGGTACGGGTACCGGCGCCCTTCTACCGTGGGCGGATCCGGGTCGGCCCAGACCAGTGCCTTGCCGGAGACGGGCGTCCAATCGTCCGGGCTGAGCGTCTGTGCGTTCTCGATGTTCAGTCGGAGTGAACCGCCTGCCAGCTCCGGTGCGCCGGTCACTTCCGCCCGCAGCGTGGTCTCTGTTCCGTGCAGCGCGGTGAGGCCGTCAGGGGCTGTCAGGTCGGGCAGGGGCCGCGCAAGACCGAGCAGACCTCCTGCCAGGAAGAGGAGAGCCATCCCGATGCGCAGCCCTGCGAACCGCAGCCGCAGTCCGCCTGCTCCAAGCGCAACCGCAGCCAGCGCTGCTCCCCAGAAGGGGACGCTCGCGGCGGACTGCAGGAACAGCCCCAGCGCGTACCCGAGTCCCAGCCACGCGAGCGGCATCGCCTAGCTGTGCCTCTCGTTCGCGGCGAGTGCCGTCTGCCGCTCTACGAGCCGGATGCGCGCACTGAGACGCCGGGGTGAACCCATCGCCAGCGCCGTCGGAATCATCAGCGCGCCGATGAACGCCAGCACCCAGATGGACGCACGGTAGTCGCCCGTTACGTCGAATACCCAGGCCATGAAGATCGGCCCCACGACGCCTGCCGCGACCGAACCGCCCTGCAGTACGCCCACGATCGAACCGAGGGAGCGCCCGCCGAACATCATGCTTCCGAGCGTCCCCCGCGTGGGAATGACGCTGCCGAACCCGATACCGAACAGGGCGACGAACGGCATCGCCAGCAGGATGGTGGTCGCCGTCACGAACTGGAGGTAGAGCATGGATGCCGTGAGCATGCCGGCAACCACTGCGAGCACGAGACGGTAGTCTGCCTTGTCCAGCATGTAGCCTGCTCCCAGGCGCCCGATACCGCTGAGGAGAAAGACGAGCGTAAAAGTCACCGCCGCTTCGCTCTTCGTGAGCCCCGTGTCCTCCACGAAGTAGAAGATCTGGTGCACCTGGAACGCGGAGTTCACCATGAACATGCCGGAGAGGTAGCCCATGAAGAGCCAGAACTCCTTGGTGCGCATCGCTCTGCGGGCGGTCATCCCCCGGAGCGGCGCAGGCGTTCTTACCGCCACGCCCTGTGCGTCGCGCTCCGGTGGGTCGCCGTCCGGGCGCAGGCCGTAAGGCTCCGGCCGCTCGCGGGCGATGGCGCTGATGAGTGTGAGCGCCAGGAGGACGATTACGCCGTAGGCGATGATGATGGTCCGCCAGCCGTACGTCTCCTCCAGGGAGGTGTTGAGGATGACGAACGGCGACCCGAAGATCGGTCCCATCACGGCCCATCCCGTCGCGGTGCCCAGCTTGCGCCGGAACCAGCGCGCGATGAGCACCGGCCACGTCACGGCGTGGCTCATCCCCGACGTACCGATGGAGATGACGAAGATGGCGAGGTAGAACGTGAGGATGCCGTTGATCAGCCCCAGCCCGATCATTCCCAGGCCGGTGATGATGGCGCTCCAAAAGAGGAGCGTACGCGGTTTCACCCTGTCCAGCAGGATGCCCACGAGCGGGCTGGTGATGCCGGACTCCATCTGCCGCATGGACATCGCCCCGCCGACCACGGAGCGAGACCAGCCGAAGTGCCCCTCGATGGAGACGGCGAAGGCGCTCATCCCCTGGAAGTAGGCTGCCGAGAGAACGGTGTTCGTGAGGATGCTTCCGGCAACGAGGTACCAGCCATAGAAGATGCGCGGTTGGCGCGTTGTGCCGGAGGCAGGGGTCTGGGGTTCCAAGGGGCGTCTCCACGCGGCCCTGGTGCAGGCCGTATCGCCGCATGGTAGCCGCGCACGGCCACGAGGGAAACCGCACGGCGCTTTGACAGTGACTGGCCTGCCCTCTATCGTGAGCGCCCACTCCCACCTTCGGAGGCTGCTCAATGGCGACCCTCGACGACCTGGATGGACTGCTGGCCCAGAACAACGTGGTCGTGTTCACGACGTTCCGGCGCGACGGGATGCCGCAGCAGAGCCTCGTCACCGTCGGCAAGATGGACGGCGGGCTCGCCTTCACGACGCGCTCCATCAACGCGAAGGCGTACAACCTGGCGCGCGACCCGCGCTGCGCGATCATGCTCGTCAAGCCGGACATGCGAGGGTTTGCCGTACTCGACGGCAGCGCCGAGGTGCAGGGCCCCAACAACACGGACGCGGAGGCGCTCCGTCTCCGGTTGCGCGAGGTCTACCGCGTCGCTGCGGGGAAGGAGCACCCGGACTGGGACGAGTATGACCGGGTGATGCTGGAACAGGGGCGCGTCGCCGTGCTGCTGCGGCCCGATCGCATCTTCGCGAGGAACGCCTAGGGCTCGTCCCCGCCTTCCTCGTCCTCCTCCTCGAAGTTGACCTCCTCCAGGGTCAGCTCGAACGTGAAGCGCACCGCCGCGCGCACGACCTCGACGCTGATGGTGTCCCCGACGCGGTAGTCGGTGAGGAGCATCAGCACCAGTTGGCTCGTGCCGATGATGGGGACGCCGTCCACCTGCACGATGACGTCGTCTACCTCGAGGCCGGCGCGCTGGGCGGGGCTGTCCTCGGCGACGGAGATGACGAGCGCGCCTTCGTCGACCGTGAGGTCGCGCTCCGTGACTGCCGTTGGCGTGACGTCCTGCACGGTGATGCCCATACGCGGACGCACTACGCGTCCGAACTCGATGAGGTGCTGGGAGACGGGGATGGCGGTATCGGCGCTGATGGCGAAACCCATCCCGTCGATGGAGATGCCGCCGCTCAACGATTCGCGGATGACGCGGGTGTTGATGCCGACTACCTCGCCGTTCAGGTTGAGGAGGGGCCCGCCGCTGTTGCCGGGGTTGATGACCGCGTCCGTCTGGAGCAGATTGTCCAGCCGCTCGTCGCCGGTCCCGAGCGACCGCCCCTTGGCGCTCAGCACGCCGACGGTGACGGAACCCTGGAACCCGAGCGGGCTGCCGATCGCCACCAGCCACTCCCCGATGCGGAGCCTGTTCACATCGCCCAGGCGCAGGATGACGAGGTCCTCCACCTCCTCCGGGTCCACCTTGAGCACGGCGAGGTCGGTCTGCCTGTCCGTGCCGATGATCTCAGCGGGCAGCCGCTGGCGGTTGGAGAGCACTACCTCCACCTCGGTCGCGCCAGCGATGACGTGGTCGTTGGTCAGCAGGTAGCCGTCCTCGTGGAAGAAGACGCCGGAGCCCTGAGCGACACCCGGCGTCGTCTGGCCGAAGACGTTGGTCTCCTCCACCGTGGCGAGCACCTGCACGACGGCGGGCATGGTCCGTTCCACGGTGTCGGCGATGAAGAACGCCGCGGTGAGCAGGTCCGCCTGCCGCTGGACCGGATCGACGGTGGGGGTCGGGAGCGGACGGAAAGGGTCGGGGGTGGCGGTGGGAGGCGGCCCATCCGAGGTCGGCGTGGGCGTTGGCGCGGCGGTGCTCGTGCAGGCGGCAAGCACGCCGACGGAGAGCACGCTAGCGGCGAGCGCCGCGAAGAGCAGCAGGGTCAGTTTGCGCAACCGGGGCCTCCACAGGAGAGACATAGGAGTAATCGGTTCGAGTACATCCCTTCGCTTAACATGATACGGCGTGCGGCGCCGGGTGGATTCACCGAGGGCTTATGGCCTGCTCACCCGGTGGTGAGCCGCTGCACGGCCTCTTCCTGCGCCGCGGAAAGCTCGCGGATGCCGCCCGCAGCGAGGTCGAGCATCTCGTCGAGCGTTGCGCGGGAGAAGGGGTGCTCCTCGCCGGTGCCCTGCACTTCCACGAACTCGCCGCCGTTGGTCATCACGACGTTCAGGTCGACGGCTGCGCGGGAGTCCTCCTCGTAGCAGAGGTCGAGCATCGTCTCGCCGCTGACGAGGCCCACGCTCGTGGCCGCTACGCTGCCGGAGAGCGGCACGCGGAGCATCACGCCGTGCCGCACGAGGCCGAGCAGCGCCTGGTAGAGCGCAACGTATGCGCCCGTGATGGCTGCGGTGCGTGTGCCCCCATCGGCCTGCAGCACGTCGCAGTCGATGGTGATGGTGCGCTCGCCGAGCCTCTCGAGCTGGGTGACGGAGCGGAGGGAGCGGCCGATGAGGCGCTGTATCTCATGGGTGCGCCCGCTGCCGGAGGAGCGCTCGCGGGAGGTGCGGGTGAGCGTGGAGCGGGGCAGCATGCCGTACTCGGCGGTCACCCAGCCCTTGCCCTGTCCACGCAGGAAGAAGGGGGCCTTCTCCTCGATGGAGGCGGCGCAGACGACGCGCGTCAGGCCGGTCTCCACGAGGACGGAGCCCTCAGCGAACTCCTGGAAGCCGGTGATGATCTTCGTGGGGCGCAGCTCGTCGTTGCGCCTGCCGTCGATGCGGGGCACGGGTCCTCCTTACGTGCCCAGCCGGACGGGGTCGGCTTCCTGCTGGAGGGTGCGGATGATGGACATGGCGGTGAGGCGCCCGGTCTTCGGGTTCTCACCGGGGATGTTCTCGAGGTGGAGACGCATGAGGCCGAACTCGCCCTCGACCTCGATGTCGTGGCAGTTCCGCTGGAGGCCGGGCACCGCGATCATCTTCACGGTCGTGCGGTCGGGGCCGATGCCGGCGAAGCTGACCGCCGCTGATACGTTGAGGTTGGCGGGGAAGCCGACGCACGCCTCGCGCGCCGAGCCCTCGAAGATGACCTCCTCCTCTTCCATCGCCCAGAGGTCGATGCCGTTCCTGACGACGTGAGGCGCGCCGTCCAGCGCAGCCGGGCCCTTGCGCGACTCCATGACGACGCGGTCGATGTGACCCACGGAGGCGGACTTGATGCCGTCCAGGCCGATGATGGCGCCGGAAGGCATGAGCAGACGGCAGCCCGTCTCCCGCGCCTTGTCCAGCAGCTCCGGGTGGGCGATGAGCGCCCCGACGCTGATGACCATCGCGCCCTTGCCGGCGGCGAACGCGGCCTCGACGAGGCCGGGCACGATGGGCGCGCCCGCGGCCTCGACGAGCAGGTCTGCCTGCTCGATCAGTTCGCCGGTGCTCATGTACGGCGGCGGCGTGCGGAGCGTGCCGAGGAAGTCCCGGGCGCTGGCCTCGGTGCGGCTCGCGACGCCCGCGACCTCCATGCCGCCGAGCGTGCCGTCTTCAGCGGCGCGGAGGATGGCCTTGCCTATCGCGCCGCAGCCGACGATGCCGATAGTGGGTGCGGCCATGACCTACTTCTCGTTGCCTTCTTCGAGCCAGGCGATGTAGTCGGCCATGGCGGACTCGGGCGTGTAGCCGTTCTCGAAGCCGAGTTCGTCGCGGGCACGGCTCATGTCGAGGTAGTTCTGGTCCTTGTAGCCGGGGCCCCTGCCGTCCTGCAGCGGGAGGTTGGCGTCCGGCTTGACGGCCTTGACGGCGTCGACGAGGCGCTGGTTGGAGGTGGCGATGCCGGAGCTGACGTTGTAGATGCGGTTCGGCAGGTCCTCTGTGAGCTGGACGCGCCTGATGCCCTGCGCGCAGTCCTTCACGTAGCAGACGTCGCCGGTGTCCTCGGCGAAGGGTACGCCGCCGCGCGAGTAGTCCGGCTCCGTGCCGTTGACGGCGGCGTGGGCGAGCCTGCTGGGGAGGTTCATCATGGAGTGGTAGAGCGGCCCCCAGATGCCGCCGATGCGCATGGAAACCACGTCCAGACCGGTGCGGTTCGCATAGTGGAAGGCGAGGATCTCCCAGGACTTCTTGAACGTCTCGGTGGGGTTCGCAGACTCAACGGGAAGCCTGTCGGTCTCGCGGTAGGGGCCGCCGGGGAGGCTGTGGTAGACGGCGATGGAGCTGGCGAGCGAGAGGCGCTTCACCTCCGCATTGCGGGCGGCTTCCAGCACGCCGATGAGTCCATTCATGTTCACGCGGTAGTCGTCGTAGGGACCCAGCGCGGCCACACCGGGGACGGCGAGGTGCACGATGTGCTCCGTCTTGTGCTTCTTGGCGAGCTCCTCGATGACGCCCGGCTCCGAAGCGTCCGCCTTCTCGACAATGACGCGCTTGCCGTACTCGTCCTTGATGAACGAGGGCTCGCGCCACGTCTGGTAGTACGTGATGACGACGTCTTCGCCTGCGTCGACGAACGCCCTGGCCGTGTGCAGGCCGATGAAACCCATTCCGCCTGTGATGAGGACTGTCACCGTCCACCTCCGCTGGTTACAAGTGCTGTGGGCGCGCGCCGCGCCGCAGTCGACTAGGGTACCCCATCGCGCCCGGATGCGCGAGCGGCCGCCCCGTCCGGCAGGACTGGACCAAGGATGTCAACGGGCTTCGAATCTGGCACTCTTGGTCCGCGTCTTACGAGTGAGACAGCCATGCCGTTTAGCACTCTTGGCATCCTTGGTTCGGGGTGTTTCCAAGGCCGTGGCCTGCTTCCCGCGACCAAGGATGCAAGGATGCCAACGAAATCACAAGTTGGCTCCGGAGCCATAGGTTTCATTGATAGCTGGGGACGTGAGCTATAGACGCTGTCTATGCGTGGGGCAGGGTGCGTGGTCATGCATCCAGCGTAGCGGACGCGGAGGCGACGGCGTAAGGGGCGGGTGTCAGAAGAAATGTCCCCATGCCCCCGCCGGTTCACCCCCATCCTAACCTTCCCCCATCAAGGGGGAAGGGACCAGGCGAGGTTCCTGCCTGCGCAGGAACGACGGACCGCCCCAGCCCCGCCGTGTGCCCTCACCCGCCGCGCACGCGCGTCGACCTCTCCCCGAGGGAGAGGTGTGGAACACTACCCGAGAGATTTCTCGACTTCGCTGCGCTTCGCTCGAAATGGCACTCCCACTCCGCACATCCCGGAGTACCCTCACCGCGCGCTGAAGCGCGTTGTCCTCTCCCTTTGTAGGGAGAGGGAATCATGCGGCAGCGCCTAGAATTCTTCGCCGGAGTCGAGCCAGGCGATGTAGTCGGCGATGGCGGCGGGGATGGTGTGGGCGGGGCGCCAGCCGGTCTCGGCGGTGATGCGCTCGTTGTCGAGGCAGGCGTTAGGGCGGTAGCGGGCGCTGCGTCCATCCTGGAGGGTTGCGTCGAAGCCGGGCTTCGCGGCGCGGACGGCGTCGAGGAGGTCGGCCGCAGTGACGGTCTCGGCACGGCCGATGTTGTAGACGGTGTGCGCGAGCGTCGGCGCGAGTTGCAGCGAGCGGATAGCCTCTGCGATGTCGGGCGCGTAGGTGATGTCGAAGGTGTCTCCGGCGAAGGGGACGCCGCCGAACCGCTCGGAGAAGTCCGGTTCGTGGCCCCGGGAAGCGGCGTGGCAGAGGCGGCTCGGCAGGTTCAGCATGGAGCGGTAGGTGGGGCCGAAGACGCCACTGATGCGCATGGAGACGACCTCCATGTCTGAGGTGGCGGCGTAGTTGTTGGCGTAGTTGTGGACGAGCACCTCCCACGCCTTCTTGAACGCCCCGGGCTGCACGCGGCCCGTGAGCAGGACGGGTGTCTCCTCGTGGAACGGTCCCTCCGGCAGTTCGGCGAACATGGCGCCGTTGGAGCCCCAGCAGACACGCTTCACGCCCGCGGCCCGCGCGCCGTCGAAGAGGTGGGAGAGCTTGTCCATGTTGACGCGGACGTCCTCGCCGGGGTCGGCCGAGGCGCGCCGGTGGAGCGCGAGGTGGACGAGCCCGTCCGCGCCGTGCTTGCGAGCGATGGCTTCGATCGCGCGGGGCTGGTCGAGGTCGCACTGCTCGATCGTGACGCCGTTGCCGACGTGCGGCTGGAGGAACGACGGCACGCGGGTGTTCTCGTACGACGTGGCGACGACCTGCTCTCCGGCCTCGGCGAATGCCCGCACGGTATGCGAGCCAATGAATCCGAGGCCGCCGGTAACAATGGTGGTCATGAGGTGCTCCTGTCTGCCCGCGCGACGCCCACGGTGAGCGTGGCGCCGTCTATCTCGTGCTCCTCGGTGTAGGCGCCTGACGGGGGCGCGTCGGCGTGGAGGGCGTCGCTGAGGGTCTCCTGGCGGATGTAGGCCTCTTGGGCCATGAGGGCGTCGGGGAGGGCGGACGTTTCACCCTCACCCCCTCCGCCTTGAGCGGCTCGCTGCGCCGCTCCCTGGATTCCCGCCTTCGCGGGAATGACGTAAATCACGATGCGGTCCTCGATCTCGAAACCGGCGGCCTTGCGCATGTTCTGGACACGGTGCACGAACTCGCGGGCGGTGCCTTCCGCTTCGAGCTCCGGCGTGAGCGTGGTGTCGATACCAACGAGCAGCGGGCCCTCGGACGCGGCGGCGATGCCGGGCTTGTCGTCCACCTCGATGAGGAAG
The DNA here is from genome assembly GCA_965116305.1 of Dehalococcoidia bacterium. Lineage (GTDB taxonomy): Bacteria > Chloroflexota > Dehalococcoidia > Lucifugimonadales > Australimonadaceae > Bin16. Next base: position 2,671,753 of record OZ220673.1, read on the forward strand.
TCGCCCGGCTCGAAGGTAAAGCCGCCAAGCTCGATGCTGCCATGCCCGCCGGAGCGGAGAGCGGCGGCTACCGCGGCGGCGTCGGCCTCGGCGATGGCCTGCCGGGCAGCGCCCATGCTCGCGCCGAGTTTCGGGCCGAGCACGGGCAGGTTGGGCTTGAGCGTGAAGGTGGCTACGGAGTCCGCTGTCGCGCACTCCATAGCCTTGACGTTCAGCTCGTCGAGCACCTGCGACTCGATGAGCGGCAGCAGCTCCTCGTCCCCGGCGCGGGGGCTGACGAGCACGCGCGCCAGGGGCTGGCGCACCTTGACGCCGCTCCTGCTGCGCGCATTGCGCCCGAGGCTGGAGATGCGCATAGCGAGCCGCACCGCGCGGTCGAGGCGCTCGTCGGTGAGGGCGGGGTCGTTGGCGGGGAACGGTTCCAGGTGGACGCTGCGCGGCTCGTCGCTGGGCGGAGTCCCTGCCCGAGAGATTCCTCGACTCCGCTGCGCTCCGCTCGAAATGACAGCCTCCGTGGCGGGCGCGAGGTTGCCGAACATGGCGTCGGCGACGAACGGGGTCATGGGGGCGGTGAGCTTCGTGAGCGTGTGGAGGCAGGAGTAGAGCGTGACGTAGGCCCAGGTCTTGTCGTCGTCGTTCTCGGCCTTCCAGAAGCGCCGCCGGCTGCGGCGGACGTACCAGTTGGAGAGGAGGTTCACGAAGTCCTGGATGCGTCGTCCGGCGCCGGTGGGGTTGAGCGTGTCGAGGTCGTCCGCGACCTTCGCTACGAGGCCGTTCAGTTCGGAGACGATCCAACGGTCGAGCTCGTTCGGCGGGGGCGCCGCAAGCGTCGGCTCGCCCACGCGGCCGTCCTTCCAGTACTCGGCGTGCGCATCGGGGTCGAAGCCGTCGATGTTGGCGTAGGTGACGTAGAAGCTGTAAGTGTTCCAGAGCGTAAGCAGGAACTGGCGTAGCGTCTCCTTGACGAGGTCCGGCGAGAAGCGGCGCGCGTCGCCCGCAGGCGCGGCGGTGAAGAGGTACCAGCGCAGGGCGTCCGCGCCGTGCTCGTTCATCACGGCCCACGGGTCCACGACGTTGCCCTTCGACTTGGACATCTTCTCGCCCTTCCCGTCGAGGATGAGGCCGAGGACGAGGCAGCTCTCGTAGGAGGGCTTGCCGGTGATGAGGGTGGAGAGGGCGAGCAGGCTGTAGAACCAGCCGCGCGTCTGGTCGACGGCCTCGGTGATGTAGTTGGCGGGGAAGAGCGGGCTCGCGATGAGGTCGTCCACGCTGTTGAGAGTCACCTCCTCGCCGTGCGGGCCGGGCACGGTGACGGGGTACTCCCACTGCGCGAAGGGCATCGCGCCGGAGTCGTACCAGGCGTCGGCGACCTCCGTGACGCGCTGCATCGTGCCGCCGCAGCCGGGCTCGCAGCATCGCAGTTCGACGCGGTCGACGTACGGGCGGTGCAGGTCGAGTCCGTCGAGCAGGCCGCGCGTCTCGTCGGTTACGCGCTCGGCGAGATCGGCGGTCGACCCCGCGCAGACGACGTGCCGGGGGTCTTTGGCGCAGCGCCAGATGGGGATGGGGGTGCCCCAGTAGCGCTCACGCGAGACAGACCAGTCGACGTTGTTGCGGAGCCATTCGCCGAAGCGTCCCTCCTTGATGTGCTCCGGCACCCACTCGATGCTCCGGTTGCCCGCGAGCATCTCGTCCTTCATGGCGGTGGTGCGGATGTACCAGGACGTCTTCGCGTAGTAGAGGAGAGGGGTGCTGCAGCGCCAGCAGAAGGGGTAGGTGTGGCGGTAGGGCGAGGCGTCGCGGAAGAGCAGGCCGCGCTCGTCGAGGTCGCGGATGAGCTGCTTGTCGGCGTCCTTCACGAACGTACCGCCGCCGGGGAAGTCGTCCGCGAGCACGCCGTGGACGTCGACGGTGTGGACAGTCTCGATGCCGTGCGCCCTGCCGAGCTCGGCGTCCTCCGCGCCGTAGGCGACCGCGCTGTGCACGATGCCCGTGCCGTCGGCGGTCGACACGTAGTCGGCGGGGAGCACGCGGTGGGCGTGACCGCGCCGCGCGAGGAAGTCGCCGTAGGGAGCGTCGTACTCGATGCCGACGAGGTCGGCGCCGGTGCAGCGTGCGACCTCGCGCCAGCCGTCGCCCAGGACGCTCGCTGCCAGCGCTTCGGCGACGATGGCCCGTTCGCCGTCCTCGTTCTCCGACAGCACGTAAGAGACGTCCGGACCGATGGCGAGCGCGCAGTTCGCGGTGAGCGTCCAGGGCGTCGTCGTCCAGGCGATGAAGGCGGGGTGGGGCGCCGTCCAGCGTCCGTTGTCGTAGCCGAGGGCGGCAAGCGCGTCGGACGACGCGCCGTGCGACATCGACTGCGACTCGCGCACAGGAAAGCGGATGTAAATGCTGGGGTCGGGCGTGTCCTCCTGGTAGCCGAGAGCGACCTCGTGAGAGCTGAGGCTCGTGACACAGCGCGGGCAGTGGGGCGTCACCTTGTAGCCCTCGTAGACCAGGCCCTTGTCCCAGAGGCGCTTGAACACCCACCACGCCGACTCGATATAGGAGTTGTGGTAGGTGACGTAGGCGTTCTCCATGTCCAACCAGACGCCGGCGCGGTCGGTCATGGCCTCCCACTCGCCGACGTAGCGGAAGACGCTCTCGCGGCAGCGGCGGTTGAACTCCTCGATGCCGAACTCCTCGATCTCCTGCTTGCTGGAGATGCCGAGCTCCTTCTCTATCTCCAACTCGACGGGGAGGCCGTGCGTGTCCCATCCGCCGCGGCGCAGGGGCCGGAAGCCGCGCATCGTCTTGTAGCGCAGGATGACGTCCTTGAACGAGCGGGAGAGGACGTGGTGGATGCCGGGGCTGCCGTTTGCCGTCGGCGGGCCTTCGTAGAAGACGAACAGGGGGGCATCCGCGCGGATGCGATCGATCTGGTGCGTCAGGTCGGCCTCTCTCCACGCTTCCAGGACCGAGGTCTCCAGCTGCGGGAAGTCCACCTTGCTGGAGACGGGTTCGTACCGTTTCTTCGCGTTGCCAGTCATAGTCCTCCGTTCCAAAAAGAAAACGCCCGACCGCTCACCGGCGGACGGACGTTGCCGTGGTACCACCACCATTCCCATGCGCTTCGACGCACGGGCACTTCGTTACCTCGCGCCGCGCACGGATGCGGGCGGAAGGCTGCCGCTGTAACGGGCGGACGGCCCGTCCGCGCCTACTGGCCCCATACGTGGGCTTTCGGGCGGCGGCTCAGGAGGGATATTCGGCAGGTCGCGCGCACCGGCTCGCACCGTACCCGGCTCGCTCTGCGCGCGGTGGCCTGCGTACTCGTCTCCGTCGCAGCCTGTCGTCCGATGGTAGCGGGAGAGGTGCGCAGGAGTCAAACAGGCGTAGGCAGCCGTGCGCGCACCGGGGATTTCCGTGGCACAACCCTGTTGCGTTGACGCTCCGTTAAGCGCACCCGTAGAATCGCAGGAGTGCCGCCACCGCTTCAGCCGCGGGAACGGCTGCAAGGAGAGGGGTCCAGCCTTGGATATCGGTAATGCGCTCACGCGCTATCTGTCGGAACGTGCACACAAACTCGACTCTTACGCACACTCGGAACTTCACCGCTTCGCCCGGGCGAGCGGATACGAACGCCCCATCGATCAGCTGAAGGCTCCCCACGTCGCGGGGTATGCCGAGCGGGAGGTCGCCAACGGCGGCGACGTACACGCCCGCCTGCGCCCCGTAAAGGAGTTCCTCACGTATCTCAGCAAGAAAGGGCTCCACGCGGAGAACCTCTCCACGCACGTGAAGATCCCCAGGCCGAGCATCAAGGGCGGGGCCGTCGCCACTCGACCGGCCTTCCAGACGATGGAGATGACCCAGAGCGGGCTCGAGGCCCGCAAGAAGGAGTTGGCGGACCTGAAGGGCCAGCGCCCGGAGATCGTGCAGGCGATCAGGACCGCCGCCGCGGACAAGGACTTCCGCGAGAACGCGCCGCTCGACGCCGCCCGCGAGGAGCAGGGCAAGATCGAGGCCCGCATCCGCGACCTCGAAGAGGAGATACGCCGCGCGGAGGTTGTCGACGCACAGGGCGGCTCCGGGGTCGGAGTCGGGGCCACCGTCACCCTGCGCGACATGGACAACGGCAAGGACGTTACCTACACCATCGTCGACACGATGGAAGCAGACCCCATCTCGTTCAAGATCTCCGTCTCGTCCCCCGTCGGCGCCGCCATCGCAGGGAGGTCAGAGGGCGCCCAGGTAAGCGTCCAGACTCCCAAGGGCGCGCGCCGCTACCAGATCAGCAAGGTCAAGTTCTAGGTCACAGCACTGTTCCGTTCTGTACGCAAGGGCGTTCGCGGGCTCCTCTGGGGAGCCGCCTACCGCCGTGTCGTCCGACCGCTGCTCTTCATGCTCCCTCCCGAAACCGCCATCAACGCGAGCACCCGCTCGCTCCGTGTGCGTCCGGCGTGGCGCGCGCTCGGGCCGGCGGACGACGAGGTGAGCCTGCCCGCCTCGGTTGGCGGCATCGCGCTGCGCAACCCGGTGGGGCTTGCCGCCGGGCTCGACAAGCACTGCGCCAGCCTGGACAGCCTCGCTGCGTTCGGCTTCGGGTACGTGGTCGGCGGCACCGTGACGGCGCAGCCGCGCCCCGGCAACCCGAAGCCGCGCGTCCTCCGGCTTAAACGGCAGGAGTCCGTGATCAATGCGCTGGGGTTTCCCGGCGACGGCCTGGACGCGGCGCTCGGACGACTCGAACGGCTGCGCCGCATGCCTGCCCGCGTCCTCGTGAGCATCGCCGCGCTCGACGAACAGGAGACAGCGGAGTGCGCCGAGCGCCTGCAGCAGTTCGTGGACGGCGTCGAGGTGAACATCAGCTCGCCTAACACGGCGGGGCTGCGACGCTTCCACGAGCCGGAGGCGCTGCGCGGCCTGCTGGGCGTGCTGGACACCGTCCGGCTGAAACCGCTCTTCGTGAAGATACCGCCGTGGACGAACACCGAGGAGCGCGAGCAGATACTCGCGCTCGTGCGCGTCTGCCGCGAGTCGGGCGTCGACGCGGTCACGGCGGCGAACACGATCCCGGTGGAGGACGAGCGTCTCGCCACCGGACGCGGCGGGCTGAGCGGGCGTGCGATACTGGAGAACATGCTGGCGATGCTGCCCGACATACGCGCCGAACTGGGAAGCGGGGTGGGACTGAACGCCTGCGGCGGCATAGCCTCCGCGGACGACGCTCGCGCTGCGCTGGAGGCCGGGGCCGACACCGTGCAGCTCTACACCGCGCTCGTCTTCCGCGGGCCGGGGCTGGTCGAGGAGATATGCAGGGGTCTGCGGGCGCAGCCGCCGGAGGGCCGGCGATGACGCAGGACGATCGCGTGCGAGCAGCCGAGGACGTCCTTGCGGCGACGGGCCCGCTGCGCAACCTCTCCGACGAGGTGCGCTCCTACCCGCTGCGCCTGCTGCGCCTGGTAGCAGAGCAGTACGCGGCCCGCAACGCGCCTGTGTCCGATCACCTGCTCCGGCTGCCGCCGTACCTCGGCGAGACGGCGCTGCGCGGCCTGCTGGAAGGCGGCTTCATCGAGCGGCTGTCGCCCGAGCGCGCAGTCTACGCCTATGCGCCGACACCGGAGGGGCTGGCGCTGCTGGCGTCGTTGGAAGAGCGCACGGACGCTCCGAAGGGGCGCAAGCCTCGCAAGCGGGGCTGAGGCGCCCCGTCAGGCGCAGCGTTTCAGGCCCTGCTCCGACGCAGGGCAACGTACGTGACAACCGTCGAGGTGATCAGGCTGAGCAGTCCCCCGATGAGGATGTCCACGGGCACTAGGATGGCAGGCCAGTCGGCAAACGTGACGAAGATGGGCGCGATGTAGGTGGCGTAGGCCGCACAGCCCAGAGCGAAGCTGTTCCGCATGGCCGTGCCGAGGCTGTTCTCCCTGATCGCCGGCTGGATCGCCAGATAGTAGTTGGCGAAGGCGATCAACAGGAAGAACGCGAGGAGGGCGAGGAACTCGACTCCACCCCACGTATCCATCTGCTTCCCGAAGGCGTCCAGGAGCGCGTCGCTGCCGCTGGCCTCGTGGAGGCTTTCGTACATGCCCCGCGCGATGGGAGAGACGTTCCACACGATGTCGACGATCGCGTAGACCAGGAATGCCGCTATGAACCTGGGGTAGTGCATGCTCACCTCGCGTACGTTCAGGCTGAAGGCTGGCCGAGCTTATAGGACATACGTCTGCGGCACCAACCGGTACGAACGCCGCGTTACGGAGCAGTCCACAGGCCGCAATGCGCCCGTCAGGTGGATGCTAGGGCACTCCTTCTCCAAGCCTCTTGAGTGCTGCGCCCGACACGCGGTATGTCGTCTGACCATCTAGTGGCACTGCGCCCAGCTTTCGATAGAAACCGATTGCAGGGTCGTTCCAGTCCAGTGCCACCCATTCGAGTCTCCCGCAGCCTCGTTCCACTGCAATCCTGCCCACATGCCGGAGGAGCGCTTCGCCGAAACCCTGCCCTCTGTGTTCTTCCCTTACGAACAGGTCTTCCAAGTACAAACCCGGCTGACCTAGGAACGTAGAGAACGTATGGAAGTACAGTGCGAAGCCCACTGCATTGCCCTCCGTCTCCGCAACGCACGCTTCGGCGTAGGGCCGCTCACTGAATAGCCCCACACGAAGCTTTGCTTCGGAGGCGCTTACTTCACGTTCGAGACCTTGGTGAGCCGCTAACCCGCGTATCAGGTTCAGTAGAACTGGCACGTCTTGAATCTCAGCGGCACGGATGTGGAAATCACTAGGCAGCATGTTGGCTCTGGCAGTGCCCATGGCTCAGACCTGCGGTGGTCGCCTAATGGAACTCAATAGTGTTCCTAGTAGATAGCCTAGCATGCATGCCACACAGGGCTAGCGTACTCGTCAGCGTTCGCGGCCGCGCGCCCAGTTGAGCTCGACGAAGCCCTGGCCGACGACCTCGCCGGACGGATCGAGCACGTCGACGCCGGCTTCCCAGTAGGTGACGCCTATCGTCTCGCTGCGGTACTCCGATTCCTCTTCGAGCGGGCGGAGCAGGAGCGAGAGGCCTTCTTCCGGCACTTCCACGTTCCAGTGCGTGCGGTAGGCCGTCTCGGTGACGGGGCTGCGCCAGACCGGCTCGCCAGGCGTGAACGAGAACTCGTCCGCGTGGAGGGTCCGCGCCGGTTGTCCCGGCCTCCGGAGCGTCGCGTAGCGCTCGATGAGCGGGCCCCGGCGTTCGTAGAGGCTGGAGAGCATGAGGTCGGTGCCGTCGTCCAGCTGGATGCTGGCCCAGTCCCATTCGACGGCGACGGGCTGGAAATCGCCCCACTGCTTGTCGAGCCACGCCATGCCGGTAACGCTCGTGGTCGAGCCGCCGGGGAGCGCGAGCGTCCCGCTCAGCGCGAGGCGCGGTCGCGTGTAGTAGTAGGTCACGCCGGCGTAGTCGAAGTCCACGAGCCCGCCCTGGTGCAGGAGCGGCTCGGTCGTCGCGCGGAGCGTGAGATCGTACGCGTAGCCCCCGGCCTCAGCGCGCAGCGTGTAGGACTCCCCGTCGACGCCCGCCATGAGCGTGTCCCCCACCGTGAGCTCGAAGTCCCCCGGCGCGGTCTCGACGGGAGCAGCAACCGCAAACAGCTCATCGTGGACGTACCCCGTCGCGCTGCCGAGCCCGGTATGGCGGACGTGGCCGGCGACCCCGCTGGTCGGCTCGCGTATGCGGAAGACGACGTCGTGCAGGGCGTAGCGCTCCTGCTCCTCCGACGTGAGGTGCGCGTTGAAGTACCACCACTCGACGAGGTAGGCGTGCGGCGACTCATCGGCGGGAAGGGTGAGGGGCGGGTGGTCGCTCAGGGGTACGGGAGTCGGGACCGGGAATGGCGTTGCGGTAGCGGTCGGGGTGGGCGTCGGCACCGGAGTAGCGGTGGGAGTGGGCGTTGGGGTCGGCGACGCGCACGCGGCGAGCAGGCCGGTGGCGAGCCCTAAGGAGGTGATGACGCGTGTTGCCCGGTTCATCGGCTTCTCTGCAAACCAGCGTACCGAATCCGTGACGCTTTGGGGAGTGGTTGACCTAGAATAGCCCGCACTATGCGACCCGCCCTCCCCACTACCCCGCGCGGCAGAGCCCTGCTTGCCGGAGCCGTCATCGTCGTTCTCGGACTGCTGTACCTGCTCGTCTCGCTGTACATCGTCAACACCGCACTCGTCGCGGAGCGGAACGAGATCGAGGAGTTCCCCGAGGACTTCGGGCTTCGCTACGAGGAAGTGGAGTTCCCGCCGCGCGACTGGCCGGAGCTCACACTGCGCGGCTGGTGGATGCCCGCGGAAGACGCCAAGGGCACCGTCATCCGCGTCCACGGGCTGGACGGCACCCGCGACTCGTCGCTGGGGCTCTCGAAGGCGCTGGTGGACGGCGGGTACTCGGTGCTGGTCTTCGACCTGCGGGGCCACGGCGAGTCCGACGTCGCACAGATGGGCGCCGGCATCCACGAGCGGGACGACCTGCGCGGCGCGATCGACTACGTGCTGACGCATCGCGGCGCGGAGCCGGGTCGCGTCCTCGTGTACGGCGACTCGTTCGGAGGCGCGATAGCGCTGATGACGGCGATCGACGAGCCTGCCGTCGTGGGACTGTTCTCCGACTCGGCGTTCACCAGCGTGTCGGACCTGATGATCCAGGAGATCGCGGACCGCACGAGGGCGGCGCGGTGGAGCGCTACGTTGCTGCAACCGGGCATCCTGTTCGTTGCCAGCACCGTGAAGGGGCTGGATATCACGAAGTGCGGCCCGTTGACTCAGCCGCACTCTATGACTACCCACTGGGGCTGGTGCACTGCTCCACCGACGAGCGCGTGCCGCTCTCCCACCTGGCGCGTATCCGCGAACAGGTGCAGGCAGGGCCCCACATGACCATCTACGAAGGGTGCGAGCACAGCCAGGGGTGGGAAGATTACACGGACCACTACGAGGCGTACCTGCTGAACTACTTCGACGAACGGCTGGGGCTCTAGGGAAGCGAGGCGGCGGGCTTACGCGCCGACGGGGACCGCGCCGTCCAGCGGGGGCGCCTCGGACGAGAAGAGCTGCTCGAGGTCCGGGCCCTCGATGCTCTCGTGGAGCATGAGGTAGCGCGCGATCTGGACGAGCTTGGGGTAGTTCTCCAGCAGGAGCCGCTTGGCGGTGTGGTACGCGTCCACGACGATCGACTGCACCTCTTCGTCGATCTCCTGCGCGACCTTCTCCGAGTAGTCCCGCATCTCGGATATCTCGCGTCCGAGGAAGACCATCTCCTCGCGCTTGCCGAACGTGCGGGGCAGCAGGCTCTCGCTCATGCCGTAGCGCGTGACCATAGCGCGCGCTATCTGCGTCACCTGCTCGAGGTCGTTGCTCGCGCCGGTCGTCACCTCGTTGAAGGTGATCTCCTCGGCGACGCGGCCGCCCAGCGCCATCGTGATGCGGTCTACCAGCTGCGGGCGCGAGTAGAACATCCTGTCCTCTTCGGGGAGGGACTTCGTGTAGCCCGCGGCCATGCCGCGCGAGACGATGGATATCTTCTGCACGGGGTCTCCGTGCTCCAGCAGGTGTCCCACGAGCGCGTGCCCGCCCTCATGGTAGGCGACGATCTCCTTCTCCTTCTGGGAGATGACCCGCGTACGGCGCTCCGGCCCCATCGTGACGCGGTCGATGGACTCGAGCATGTCCGACATGCTCACGGTCTTCTCGCTGCGCCGCGCGGCGAGGATGGCAGCCTCGTTGACGAGGTTCGCCAGGTCAGCGCCGCTGAAGCCCGGCGTCTGACGGGCGAGGCGCTCCAGGTTGACGTCGTCTCCGAGCGGCTTGCCCTTGCAGTGCACCTCCAGGATGGCGACGCGCCCGTTGATGTCCGGGAGGTCCAGCACCACGCGCCGGTCGAAGCGTCCGGGCCGCAGCAGAGCGGGGTCCAGGATGTCGGGGCGGTTGGTCGCGGCGATGACGATGACGTTGGTGCTCGTCTCGAAGCCGTCCATCTCGACGAGGATCTGGTTGAGCGTCTGCTCGCGCTCGTCGTGGCCTCCGCCCAGCCCAGCGCCGCGGTGGCGTCCGACGGCGTCGATCTCGTCCACGAAGACGATGGAAGGCGCGTTGCGCTTCGCCTGGTCGAAGAGGTCGCGCACGCGGGAGGCGCCCACGCCGACGAACATCTCGACGAACTCGGAGCCGCTGATGGAGAAGAACGGGACTCCCGCCTCTCCCGCGACCGCCTTGCTCAGCAGGGTCTTGCCGATGCCGGGCGGGCCGACCATCAGCACGCCCTTTGGGATGTGCGCCCCGAGCGCGAGGAAGCGCTCCGGGTACTTGAGGAACTCCACGACCTCCTGCAGCTCGGTCTTGGACTCCTCCACCCCTGCGACGTCCGAGAACATCACGGTCGGACGGTTCCCGGTGTTCATGCGCGCGCGGCTCTTGCCGAACCCCAGCGCCTGGTTGTTGCTCCCCTGCGCCTGACGCATCATGAAGAGCAGGATCGCTCCGAAGAAGATGAGCGGCAGGAACTGCAGCAGTATCCCGAACAGGTTGCCGAGCCCGCCGCTGCGGTGCACCTCCACCTCGATCCCGCGCTCCACGGGGTCTATCCCCGCGGACTGGAGTATCTCGAATATGCTGGTGCCCGGCTCCTTGGCGGCGACGAGTTGCTGGTTGGCCTGCCGCGAGGTCGCCACGATGCGGTCGCCGTCAACGACGATATTCGATATCTGTCCGTTCTTCGCCAGCGCCAGGATGGAGGTGAGGTCGCTCTGCTCACCGTCGTCTCCGGGCGAGAACAGCATGAAGAAGACGGCGATGACCGCCACGAAGATGATCAGGTAGATGAACGTGTTGCCGATCCAGCGGTTACCCATCGAACTCGTCGCTCCAGGAGCGCACCCTGCGCCTGAATCTAGCTTACCGCACTACGAGTGTAACCGGCAAAGCTCGCGTGTCCTCCGCGCCTCTGCGAGCCACTCCGCTTGAGCCCCTAGTCCTGCGGCTCCAGTTCCAGGGGCCTGAAGTAGAGCCCCCACTTCTCCATCAGGCGGGAGACCTCCGGCGACTCCATCTTCATCAGGTCAGTGAAGAATCCGGCGATGGCGTGCGCGTGCAACTGCTCCGGCGTCGCCACCCAACTGGCTTCTGCCGGCACCGCGTACAGCAGCCCCGCCTGGTTCTGCGAGCGCACCTCGACGCGCGTCCCGCCGTTGTCCATCTTCACCGTGATGCCGTTCGGCATGGCCAGCCTCCTGAAACCTCGACCGCAATTATACTCAGGGCGGCGATCTCCGGTGCGCACGTATAATCTCGTCACCGGAGACGCGTGGTCCGGAGAAGGGACATCGATGGAGATACCTGGCGAGATACGCGACGCGATGGTGCAGCATGCGCTGGAGGAAGACCCCAACGAGTGCTGCGGGATACTCGCGGGCGCGGGCGGGATCGTGCTGCAGCACTACCGCATCACCAACACGGAGAAGAGTCCCTACCGCTACAGCATGGACGGGAGGGAGCTCAACCAGGTGCTCCGCGAACTGGACGACAACGGCTGGGAGATGCAGGTGATCTACCACTCCCACACCCACAGCCCCGCGTACCCCTCCGACACCGACGTGCGCCTCGCGGCGAACTGGCCGGACCCGTACTACCTGCTCGTCTCGCTGATGGACAAGCAGTCGCCTGACGTGCGGCTCTTCACCATCTGGGACGGGACGGTGACCGAGGACCCGGTGGTCATCGTTTAGGGCGCCCTCACGCGCCGCGCTCGCGCAGGTGCGCTACGCGCTCCACGAACCCCGCAGTGTGCGGCTCGCGCTCGAGCACGTAGCGCACCGACGCTCCGAGCGCCATCTCCAGTTCGTCGCGCACCACGCCGCTCAGCGCGACCTGCGACGCCTCTGCGACGCCGCGCTCCGCGAAGTGCCGCAGCACCTTGAGCGCATCGACGGAGAGCGGCAGCGTGCTCGACGCCGGGGCGGGGCACTCGTCGCAGACGACGCCTCCCATCGCGGCGACGTAGCGGTGATGCTCGGGCTCGATCTCGCGGCGGCACATGATGCACGAGTGCAGTTCCGGCATGTAGCCCGCATCGCTCAGCAGGCCGAGTTCCGTGTGGCGGGCCACCGATGCAGGGCTGCGCCCGGCTTCCAGCGCACGCAGCGCATCGAGCAGCAGACGGTACGCGTCGGGGTGAGGGGCGGCCTCCGGCAGGAGGAGGTCGGCCAGCTCCATCAGGTAGAGCGCTTCGGCGAGCCGCGACAGGTCCGCCTTCACTCCGGCGAACGACTCCGCCGACTCTGCGCCCGTGATGACGTCGAACGTGTGCCCGATGGCGATGGCGAGATGGGCGCGGTTCAGTACGTCCAGGTGTCCGCCGAGCTTGCTCGTGAGCCTTCGCGCGCCCCGCACGGTGAGTTTGAGCTTGCCCAGCGACGGCGTCAGCACCGTGACGAGGCGGTCGGCGTCGCGCATCCGGTAGGCACGCAACACGAGCCCGTCCGTCTTGTAGGCGCGGGGGCGCCCTCCCGGCGGAGGGCGTTGAAGGCCGTCGTGGTACGCCTGCGCTGTCACGCGCCTAGTGTACGCCGCGTGCTCGGTGGGCTGTTCGCGGGTTATTCGCCGCCGTGCACAGGCACGACGATGCCGTTCACGAACCCTGCCGCGTCGGAGCAGAGGAAGAGCGCGACGCTGCCTATGTCGTCGCCGACGCCCACCCTGCCGACGGCGATGCGCTCCGCAGCGCTCGACATCTCGGGGCGCACGATGCCCGCGGGGCGGGGGGTGTCGATGGTGCCGGGGGCGATGCAGTTCACCCGCACCTCCGGCTTCCACTGGTGCGCCATGTGGAACGTGAGGCTGTGGACGGCGGCCTTCGCCGTTCCGTACGCTGCGATGTCGGGCGCGTTCGGGTGACGGTCGAGCCCGGAGGTCGAGCCGATGTTGACGATCGCGCCCTTGCCCTGCGCCTTCATGTGCGGCACGACGGCCCGGGAGACGAGGAATGTGGTCTTGACGTTGCCGATGTACGCGCCGACGAAGTCGTCGCCGCTGATCTCCAGGAGCGACGCGCGGTGGTACTGGGGCATGTCCGGGTTGCGGCTGTAGGAGCCGCCCGCGACGTTCACCAGCGCGTCGATGCGCCCGAACCGATCGAGCGTCTGCGCGACCATGGCGTCGATCTCATCCGGCTCGGCGACGTTCACGGTGACACCCAGCGCCTGCGCGCCGAGCGCCTCAGCCTCCTCGACCGCGGGAGGGATGGTGTCCGCGGGCACCGACGCCACGACGACGTTTGCCCCCGCCTGCGCGAATGCGCGCACGCAGCCTCGTCCGATACCGCCGCTCCCGCCTGTGATGATGACGGTGCGCCCTTCCATGGAGAAACGCGACAGGTCCATGAACCCTCCCTGGTGTTTAGTCTCGTGTTATGTGCCGCCGTGCAGGTCGAGGTAGGAGCCGTTGAAGAACGCTCCCGCGTCCGACGCGATGAAGACCGCCGCCCCGGCGATGTCCTCCGGCCTGCCGAACCTCCCGATCTCGATCTCGGCGAGGCTGCGCGCCCGCCGGTCCGGGTGCTCCGTCCGCGCGCGGCGCGGGGTGATGAAGTGCCCGGCGTTGATGCAGTTGACCCGTATGGTGGGCGCCCACTCCTTCGCCATGCTGCGCGTGAGGTGCATCACGGACGCTTTGGTCATGTTGTAGACGCTCATGCCGGGCTCGGGCAGCCGGTAGTCCCGTGCTCCGATGGAAGCCATGTTGATGATGACGCCGCCCCCGCGCTCCAGCATGTGCGGCACGACGGCCTGGCTGCACAGGAACGCGCTCGTGACGTTGATGTTGAACGCCTCGTTGAAGTCGTGCTTGGTCAGCTCCAGGAGGGGCCCGCGCTTGAACGTCGGCCCCTGCGAGCCGCCGACCACGTTCATCAGGATGTCCACCTGGCCGAAGCGCTCGATGGCGCGTTCGACGAGCGCGCGCACGGCGTCCGGGTCGGTCACGTCGGTGGGAACGCCAAGGACTGCGTGCCCCTTGTTCTCGATCTCCGCGACGACGCTCTCGATCTTCTCGACTCCGCGCGCCGCGATAACGACGTTGGCGCCCGCGTCTGCGAACCCGTGCGCGATCATCCGGCCGATGCCGTCGCTGCCGCCTGACACGATCGCCGTGCGCCCTGCGAGCGAGAAGGCATCGAGGCTGAACTGCGGGATGGCCGTTTCTTCGGAAAGGCTCTCGGTCATGCCTAGAACCACCCCTGTTCGCGGAGCACGCCGCGGAAGTACGTCACCTGGCCGACGTGCTGGATGTTGTCGTTGAGGATGGCGCCGAGCCGCGAGCCCACTGACTGCGGAGGCCTGTCCGGCATCGTGGGAGGGATGAGGCGGTCGAGATCTTCCGGCGTGAGGCCGCGCACGACGGCTGCCGTCTTCTCGGCTACCGCCTCGAAATAGCCGAGGAGCGTCTCCGGGTCCTTCGGGTCGAACGTGTGCACGTTGTCCGGAGTGAAACGGGGAGGGGGCGCCTCCATGCCGAACCGTTCCGCCCAGCCGTCCGTCTCCCAGAGCGGTCGCTCGCCGGTCGCGCCCGCGGTGATGAAGTCGCGCACCCACGTCATGTGCCACACGATCCAGCCGATGGGGTTGCTGCCTTCGCCCCCGGGTTGAAGGCGCAGCTCGTCGTAGGTCAGGCCTTCCAGGGCGCGGCGCAGGTAGCCGTCCGCCCGGTTCAGCGCGTCGAAGTAGAGGTCAACTGCGTTCATAAGCGTCCTTCCCGTCCGGTGCAGCCTTACCGCCGCTGCCAGCCGAACCCGTCGAAGTAGCCGCGCAGGTACATCGCCTGTCCGGCATGCTGCGTGTTGTCCGAGACGATACTCACGAGCCGTACGCCCAGGGTGGGGAGCGGCGTGTACTGCGGCTCGTCCAGCTCGCGGTCGAGGTCGTCTGCGGCGACGCCTGCCAGGTAGCGCTTCGACCGCTCGTATACCGCGTCGTTGTAGCCGAGCAGCACGTCCGCCGAGTCCACCTGCACGGCTGCGGCCTGCTCCAGCGAGTGGCCGCCGCCGGTGATGGAGTCGTCCGCCGGCATCCCGAACCGCTCGTGCCAGCCCTCGCTCGTCCACAATTGAGGCTCGCCCGAGAGGCTGGCGAAGTGGTCGTCCTGGATACGCGTGAGGTGCCACGCGAGCCAGGTCATCGAGTTCGAATGGCCGTTGGGCATCCGGTTCAGCATCTCCGCAGGGGCACCCGTCAGCGCCCGGTGCAGCAGCTGGTTGACTCGGCCGAGGCCGTCAGCGATCAACTCTTGGGCTTCCATGGCGTGCTCCTCCGGGGTGTGGTTGCGTCCGGCGCGCCGCCGGAGCGTGCATCATACCCGCGCCGGACAGACCGGGTCGAGTGACGCTCATTCTCTGCCGTTCGGCAAGTGCAGGGCGGCGATGTGGGCTGTTACTATCCGCTGGTTCCGGGGAGGCGGAACGGCATGGCCACACGATCGCAGAAACGGCGCGTTGACGTTCGAGTGTTCCCCCTCTTCAGAGGGGTGTCGCCTGTGGCGTCGGTGCGCCGCGCTGCTGCTGCCGCGCTCACCCTCGCCGACCCGGACGGACGCCTCGGGGCGAGCGTCGTCGTCGCCGACGACGAGACGCTCCACGACCTGAACCTGCGCTTCCGCGGCTTCGACGAGGTGACCGACGTGCTTTCGTTCGGCGAGTGGGGCGCGCCCGCAGAGGACACCGCGCTCCCAGCCGGAGAGCCGTTCCCCCAGGACGGGTTTCCGGCGGTCCCCGACGAGGAACCGAGCCTCGGCGAAGTGGTGCTGTCCTACCCGATGGCGGAACGGCAGGCGCGCGAGCACAATGTGCCGGTGGAGCAGGAGGCCGCGCTGCTCGTCGTGCACGGCATCCTGCACCTGCTCGGGCACGACCATGCGGAGCCGGAGGAGGAAGCGGCGATGCGCGCGATAGAGCAGCAGGCGTTGAGCACGCTGTTTCCCTCCGAGAACGGGGTGGGGGCGTCCTGATGGCAGGCGAAGTGCTCTACAGGAAGTGGCGGCCCCCGCGCTTCTCCGACATCGTCGGGCAGGGCCCCATCACGCAGACGCTCACCCAGGCCGTCGCCCACGGACGCACCGCGCACGCCTACCTCTTCTGCGGCCCGCGCGGCACGGGCAAAACGAGCACCGCACGCGTACTGGCGAAATCGCTCAACTGCACGATGCGCCCGCCGACCGTAGGCGACCCGTGCGGCGCTTGCGACAACTGCCGCGCCATAGACAACGGCAGTTTCATGGACCTCATCGAGGTCGACGCCGCGAGCAACCGAGGTATCGACGAGATACGCGACCTGCGGGAGAAGGTGCGTTTCGCTCCCACCGTGGGCAGGAACAAGGTCTACATCATCGACGAGGCGCACGCGCTCACCAACGACGCCTTCAACGCATTCCTCAAGACGCTGGAGGAGCCCCCTCCCCACAGCGTGTTCGTCCTCGCCACCACGGAACCCGAGCGCCTTCCGCCCACCATCGTCTCCCGGTGCCAGCGGTTCGACTTCCACCGCATCGCCATGCAGGACATGACGGAGCGGCTCGCGGGCATCGCCCAGGGGGAAGGCGTGGAGGTCTCGCCGGAGGTGCTGCGCCTCATCGGACGCGCGTCCGGCGGGAGCCTGCGCGACGGTACGAACCTGCTGGACCAGCTCATCACCTCGTTCGGCTCGCGCGTGACCGTCGAGCAGGCGCGGGAGCTGCTCGGCATCAGCGGCGAGGAGAGCGCCCTGGCGCTCGTCAAGCACCTGCTCACGGGCAATACGGCGCAGGCGCTGGAGGTCATCAACAGCGTCGCGGACGAGGGGGTTGACCTGAGGCCGCTCCACCGTATGACGGTGGAGCTCCTGCGGGCCGCCCTGCTCATCAAGAGCGGAGCCGCTTCTTCGCTCGACCTCTCCAAGGACGCCGAATCGCAGCTCTCGTTCGTTGCCAACAGCGTGTCCCTGGAGCAGATCATGCGCGCGCTGCGGCTGTTCGGCCACGTCTCTTTCCGGTTCGACCAGCCGTCGCCGCTCCCACTGGAACTCGCCGCTGTCGAACTCGGCCTGCCGCCCGAGACCGCCGCGCCTGCCCCAGCCGCCCCGGCACCCGCGCCTGCGGCGTCTGCGCCCCGCCCCGCGCAGCCTCCGGCGGCATCTCCTCCTCCCCGCCCGGCGGCGCCCGCGACGCCGCAGCCCGCCTACCGGCGTCCTCCTCCGCCTCCCGCTGCCGCCCCGGCGGCTTCGGTGGACCCGTCCGCGCCCATCGACCAGCGGCTCACGGCTCTTTGGCCCAGCATCCTCAGATCGCTCATGGGTGTGCCCAAGCGCAAGTTCGACGTCGCCGCGCTGCTCCGCAGTTCGGGACACAGGGAGATACGAGGCTCCGACCTCATCGTCACCTTCGTGCACCAGTCGAACAGCGAACGGTTGATGGGCGAGCTGGAGGACCCGCGCTGCCGGATGGAAGTGGAGCGCCGGCTGCAGGAGGCGCTCGGCCAGCAACTCAACATCGTTGTGAGCACCGGCGAACAGCGTTCCAATGGCGAACGCTCCAGCGAGGCGGGCGGCGGACACCTTATCCGCGCCGCCGTCGGCTACGGCGGGCAGGTCGTCAACGAAGCGCCGCAACCTGCGTCCGCTCCGGCCCCGGCGCCGTATGCGGACGATGCGTCTTCCGCACCCGAACGGGCCCCGGATGTCGACGAAACGCCCGCGACACCCGCTCCGGTTCCCGACGCCGACGAAACGCCGCCTGCTCCTGCCCCGGTGCCATACGCCGGTGACGCTCCCGGCGTACCAACCCCGGCTGCCGAAACAACCGCGAACGGCGCGACGCACGTTGCTGAACCCGAACCTGAACCTGCTGTCGTCCCCGTGTCGCCCGATGACCCCAACGAACCGCCCAAGGAATGGAACGAATGAACAGGAACATGATCAAACAGGCCCAGCAGCTCCAAGCCCGCCTCATGAAGGCGCAGGAAGACCTGGAGAACGAGACCGTCGAAGCATCTGCCGGCGGAGGGGCCGTCAAGGTCGTTGCGACCGGCAAGCAGACCATCCAGTCCGTCACCATAGACCCCGCAGCCGTCGACCCGGACGACGTGGAGCTGCTGCAGGACATGGTGCTCGCGGCGGCGAACGAGGCGCTCGCGAAGTCGCAGGCGCTCGCGGCGGAGCGGCTCGGCGCGCTCACCGGCGGCCTGAAGATACCGGGGATGTAGCGCATGACCTCGTCGCCCCAGGGCGGCTACGGCGGCGGCCCTGCGCTCGCGCCTGCCGTCGCCCGGCTCATCGAACAGCTCCACAAACTTCCCGGCATCGGCCCCAAATCCGCCCAACGACTTGCCTACTACCTCATCCGCATGCCGGAACGGGAGGCGCGGCAACTGGCCGACGCCATCAGCGCCGTGAAGGACTCGCTCGGTTTCTGCTCCCGCTGTCAGAACATCACCGAGCCCGACGTGTGCGCCATCTGCTCCGACCCCGCGCGCGATCAGACGCGCCTCTGCGTCGTGCAGGAACCGCTGGACGTGCTCGCGCTGGAACGCACCGGCGTCTTCCGCGGCCTCTACCACGTCCTGCATGGCCTCATAGACCCCATGGGCAACGTCGGACCGGACGACCTGCGTATACGCGAACTGCTCCGCCGCATCGGCGAAGAGCCGGTGAGCGAGGTCGTCATCGCCACGAACCCCACCGTCGAAGGCGAGGCGACCGCCATGTACCTGCACCAGTTGCTGGTCCCGCTCGGCCCGCGCGTCACCCGGCTCGCACGCGGCCTCCCGGTCGGTGGGGACCTCGAGTACGCCGACGACCTCACGCTCACCCGGGCCTTCGAAGGCCGCCAGGACTTTTGAGAGCTGCCGCTCCGCAGTATCAATTCCACTCCTAACCTAGTATCAGTTACCTATATTATTGATACAAAGTATTGACTACGTGCGTAGCCTGCGTTACCGTGCTGGGCATGACGACGATATCGTCGAAATCGGCGAGTGCGGTCACGCAGACCGAGTCCAACATCCTCGCGGCGTTGGAGGAGCACGGCAGCCGCATGACCTGGCCGCGCCGTGAACTGGCTGCGATGCTCGCTCGCCGGACCGACTCGTTCAGCGCGGAGGAGATCGTCGCCGGGCTGCCAAGCCTGGGCCGCGCCACCATCTACCGTACGCTGCGCCTGCTCGTGGAGGTCGGCATCCTTTGCAAGACCGCCATGCCGGACGGTTCGCCGCGCTACTCGCTGGACGACGCACACCATCACCATCACCTTGTCTGTGTCGCCTGCGGACGCATAGACGAATTCCGCCATCCCTCTGTCGAGCGGATGCTTCGCGCAATGAAGGCTCACGTGGGGAGCGACCTTATCGGGCACCGGCTGGAGCTGTATCACCGCTGCGCGAGCTGCCGGGAGAGCGGGCAGGGCGGCGCAGATATCCACATGCACGGGACCCACGTGCACGCCCACTGAGATCCAACGGAAAGTCCTGGAGGCCAGACTTGATGAGACTTAATCTCACTAAACCGTACATGCTGCTCATCGCCGGAGTCCTGGCGATGGCGATCGTCGCCTGCTCGGATGACCCCGAACCCACGAACACACCCGTCAGCGCTCCGCCCACGAACACGCCGGTCGATGCGTTCGAGCCGCTGAGCGTGGTCGCGAGCATCTACCCGATGCAGTACTTCGCCGAACGCGTCGGCGGCGACCGCGTGAAAGTGACGCCTCTCGTGCCGCCCGGCGCCGAGGGCCACACGTTCGAACTGACGGCGAATGACCTCCGCAGGATCGGCGAGGCCGACGTCATCGCGATGAACGGCGTGGAGTTGGAGCCGTGGCTGGAGCGCGCGCTCGAATCGCTGGGCAATGACGTCACCGGCATCGTGGTCGAGGCTGCAGATGCTGAGGCTGCGCTTGAGTTCGAGGACCACGAGGCCGAGGAGGGCGACGACCACGACGAAGAGGGTGAGGACCACGGCGACGAGGATGAGGAAAAGGAAGAAGGCGAGCACCACGATGAGGGCGAGGAAGAGGAGGAAGAGGACCATCACGGTGACGAGGAGGAAGAAGAGGGCGAACACCACGACGAAGACGAGGAAGAGGAAGGCGAGGACCACGGCGACGAGGAAGAAGACCATGGGGATGAGGAAGACGGCCACGGCCACGGTCACGGCGAACTCGACCCCCACTTCTGGCTCGACCCGCTGCGCGCCATCACCCAGGCGGAGCGCATCGCCGGGGCGCTGATCGAGGCCGACCCCGCCGGCGCCGACGTCTACCGGGCGAACCTCGCAACGCTCTCCTCTGAACTCCGGGCGCTGCACGCCGAGTTCGAGGCCGGCCTCAGCTCGTGCGTCCACGACGAGTTCGTCACGTCGCACGCTGCCTACGGCTACCTCGCGCTCGCCTACGGTCTGGAGCAGGTGTCGGTGTCGGGCCTCTCACCCGGCTTTGATCCTTCCCCTCAGCGTCTCGCCGGCATCGCCGACCGCATCAACGACCTTGGCATCGAAGCCGTACTGGTGGAACCCGTGCTCTCCGGCGCCAACGAACAGGTGCTCGCTGACGAGACCGGGGCAGGCATCTACCAGATCCACCCGATGGACGGCGTCACCCAGGACGAACTGGACGAGCACGGCGACTACTTCGGCCTGATGCGCGACAACCTGAACAGCCTCCGCGCTGCGATGGAGTGCTCGTAGCTGAGCGGACCCCCTCTATGGGGGGTGCGCCGACATCCTCCCCGGCGCACCCCCCGGCCCCGTGGGGCGGTTGAAGGAGAACGGATATGGAAGAGACACTGGCTGTTGAACTGGAGGACGTCTCCTACACCTATGCGGGGTCCCCCGCGGTGCACGGCGTGACGCTGAACATCAAACGTGGGGACTTCACGGCGATCGTCGGCCCCAACGGCAGCGGCAAGAGCACGCTCATCAAGGTCATCCTCGGGCTCGTCAAACCGGACAACGGGAGCGTGCGCGTCTTCGGCACCGAGATCGAGCAGTTCAAGGACTGGCACCGCATCGGCTACGTTCCCCAGGTGGCGGCGGGCATCCACGCCATGTTCCCTATCACGGTCGGAGAGGTCGTGGCACACGGGCGGTACACGGGCTTCTCGCCGTTCGATTTCTGGCGCCGGGGGAACGGCGCCGACGTTGACGGCGCGTTGCAGATGGTCGACATGATGGACTTCAAGCGCAGGCGCATCGGCGAGCTCTCCACCGGCCAGCAGCAGCGCGCCCTCATCGCCCGCGCCCTCATCCGCAAGCCGGACCTGCTCGTGATGGACGAGCCCATCGCGGGCGTGGACGTCCAGGGCGGCGAAGAGGTCTACATGCTGCTCCGCCAGCTCCGTGAGAACGGCGTCACCATCCTCATCATCTCTCACGACGTCGGCGCGGTCATGCGCGAGGCCGGCACCGTTGCCTGCATGAACTGCACACTCCTCTGCCACTGCCCGCCCCACGAACTCACCGAAGACGACCTCGGACGGCTCTACGGCTTCCCGGTCGAAGTGCTGCACCACGGCCTCCATCACGACCACCACGCGCACGGCGAAGAAGCCGTCCGCCACGACGAGTTCGACCAGGTCTCCCCCCACTCGCATCGCTGAATCGCATGCCGGCCATACTGCAATACGACTTCATGGTGCGCGCTCTCATCGGAGGTGTCCTCGTGGGCGGTCTCGCGCCCGTGCTCGGCACCTTCCTCGTGCTGCGCCGCTTCTCGCTGCTCTCGGACACACTCGCCCACGTTGCGCTCTTCGGCGTTGCTGTCGGATTCGCGGTGAACGTCTACCCGACGCTTACCACGTTCGTTGCCGTAACCATCGCTGCCGTCGTCATGGAAGTGCTGCGCTCGCGCGGCAGGCTCCCCGGTGATGCCGTCCTCGCGGTAGCGCTCTACTCCTCGCTTGCCGCGGCGGTAGTCGTCATCAGCGCCGCGCAGGGGTTCAACGTGGACCTGCTCAGCTTCCTCTTCGGCTCCATCCTCACCATCACGGAACTGGACCTCTGGCTCCTTGCAGGCCTGGCGTTCTTCGTCGTCATCGGCGTAACGGCATTCTTCACGGAACTTGCACAGACTTCGTTCGACGACGCGCTCGCCAGGGTGTCCGGCATCAAGGTGGACTGGGTCAACCTCGGGCTGGCGGTGCTCGCCGCCGCAACCATCACACTCGCCATGCGGATCATGGGAGTGCTGCTGGTCGGCGCGCTCATCGTCATCCCCGTCCTCGTCGGGCAGGGAGTCACCAACAGTCTGCGCACTGCGTTCATCGTCGCATCGTGCGTGGGCATGGTCAGCGCCGTTACCGGGCTCACCATTGCCTTCTACCAGGACGTCCCCGGGGGCGGGGCCATCGTGCTCGTCGCAGTGGCCATGCTCGTTGTCTCGATGGCCTTTCGCAGGCTCCGCCACCGCTCCTCGTAGTCCCATTGACACCTCTCCTCGTGGGAGAGGTCGGCGCGCGTCGGCGCGTCGGGTGAGGGTATCAGGGGGAGCGAGGACTTGGAGATTTCGTAAGATGTCTGAACGGAGGAACCCGCATGGGCGCAGGAACCATCGGCCTTGCCGTCATGGGCGGCGACAGCAACGCGGTGCTCGCACGCATCGAGGACAGTGAGGAGCGCGGCATCGACGCCGCCTGGCTCACCGTCGGCGGCGCGAGCCTGGACGGCATCACGCTCATGGCTGCCGCTGGAGCGCGGACTGAGCGCATCCTGCTCGGCACCTGCATCGTGCCGACGTGGGGACGGCACCCCGTCGCCGCCGCGCAGCAGGTGCAGGTCGCCGCGCAGCTCTCGGGCAACCGCTTCCGGTTCGGCATCGGGCCCAGCCACATCCGCCCCATGACCACCGTCTTCGGCGCCGACTACCGCACGCCGCTTACGGCGCTCCGCGAGTACCTCACCGTCACGCGCACCCTGCTCCACACCGGCGCGGTCGAGTTCGAGGGCAGCATCTACCGCGCCAACGTCAGCCTTCCCGCGCCCGTGCCGGACGTGCCCGTGATGGCCTCGGCCCTGCGCCCGAAGTCGTACGAGCTGTGCGGGGAGGCCGCCGACGGCGCGATCAGCTGGGTGTCGCCCGGCGTCTACCTGCGCGACGTCGCCCTTCCTGCGCTGCAGCACGGCGCCGAACGCGCGGGGCGGCCGTGCCCGCCGCTCATCGTTCACGCGCCGATGTGCGTCCACGACGACGCGGACGAGGTCCGCGCCGCTGCCCGCGAGCAGCTCGCCAACTACCCCCGCATGCCCTTCTACCAGGCGATGTTCGCTGAGGCCGGACACCCGGAGGCCGCGCAACTCGAGGGCTGGAGCGACGGCATGATCGAGAGCGTCGTGCTATCCGGCAACGAGGAGCGTGTCAGCGAGCGTGTCGCTGAGCTGTTCGAATTCGGCGCGAGCGAGATCATCGTCTCCATCGTCGCCGCCGGGCCGGACGCTGCCGCATCCCGCGAGCGCACGCTCGCCCTGCTCTCGAATCTCGCCCGCTCCTCCTCCTGACCGTCTGATTCCTTCCCCTCGATGGGGGAAGGTCAGAGCCTGCCCCGCACCTGATGCGGGGATGGGAGTGAGTCCGGATTTCGTGACATACGCCCCTTCCCCGGACACCCGTCCCACCGCATAGAATGAACACGCGCGTTACCCGCGCTCGCGTTATGCCCCACGGAGGCTGGATGAAGTTCTACGTTGCCGGAAAGTTCGAGGACAAGGAGCGGGTGCGCCTGGCCCAGAGCTGTATCGAGGCCGCAGGGCACGAGATTACCCACGACTGGACGATGGCCAAGGCCTTCGGCGGGCCTGTGGAAGCCAAAGACGACATGGAGGGCGTCAGGGACGCCGATGCACTGCTCTTCGTCAACGTGGACCCTGACCTGCCCTATGCCGGGTCCTTGGTCGAGATCGGCATGGCGATCGCGCTGGACAAGCCCGTCTACTTCATCAACACGAAGCACATGAAGCGCAACATCTTCTACCACCTCCCGGGGGTTTACAGCGCCGCCGACGCGCCGCACCCCATCGGCGAACGTCTCGCGGAAGAGTTCGGAGCGGTCATGAACGGTGTGGCGTCAGAGGTCTGAGCCGGCTCAGTCCACCTTGCGGCGCACCGCCCAACTGCTATCATCCTTCCGCACCCTCACAAGGAGACATACATGGCCGCCACCAAAGCATTCGTGCTCATCGAGACTACCGTCGGCAAGACCAAGGACGTCGTCAGCGCCCTCCACGAGGTCGACGGCGTTACGTCCGTCGACGTCGTTACCGGCCCCTACGACGTCATCTGCGTCGTCCAGGCCGACGACCTCAGCTCCGTAGGCGACACGGTCACCGGCAGCGTCCACACCATCGGCGGCATCGTCCGCACCGTCACCTGTCTCGCCGTCGGCGACTAGCCCGGTGGCTGACCCTAACTGCATCTTCTGCAGGATCGCGCAGGGCGACATCCCCGCCGAAAAGATCTACGACGACGGCACGGTCTTCGCCATACGCGACATCGCCCCGAAGGCCCCGACGCACGTCCTCGTCATCCCGTACGAGCATGTCGAGGCCCTGGCCGGATCGGACCCCGCTCTCATCGCTGCGGCCGCTCGCTGTCTCGAAGTTGCCCCTGGCATAGCCCGCGACCTCGGCGTAGCGGAGACCGGCTACCGCCTCGTTGCCAACCAGGGTCTCGATTCCGGCCAGGAGGTCCCCCACTTCCACCTCCACATCCTCGCCGGACGACGCCTCGGCTCCATGGGCTGAGCCGTGGGCCCGCGTTGTCATTCCGAGCGAAGCGATCGGCGCAGCCGATGGCGCAGTCGAGGAATCTCTCGGGCAAGCGTCCGCTGGTCACCAGGGTCTGTCCGAGAGATGCTTCGACTCCGCTGCGCTCCGCTCAGCATGACTGGGAGTGTAGCGAGGCCATGACCGCCGACCTTCCCCCGACGCTCACGGCGCGCCTCGACGCCCTCCCGGACGGCCTGCGAGCGCACGTCGAGCGCGTACGCGGCATAGCCCGCGACCTCGCCGCCGCCCACGCGCTCGACCCCGCGACTGCCGACCTCACCGCCGCCGCGCACGACGTCGCCCGACACATCCCCGGACGGATGCTCATCGAGGAGGCGGAGCGCCTCGGCATACCCGTCAACACGGTGGAACGCGCCGCTCCCATCCTCCTCCACGGGCCGGTCGGTGCGGCATGGCTCCGCGAGGACGGCGCGATAGACGATCCCGAGGTGCTGGAGGGCGTGCACTGGCACACCACCGCGCACCCGGACCTCGCACCGGTGGGGCAGGTCGTTTTCGTCGCCGACAAGCTCGACCCCATGAAGCGGAAGGCGTACCCCTTCCAACCCGAGGTGCGCGCCGCCGCCGACCGCAACCTGCACGAGGGCGTCCTGGCGTTTCTGGACGGCGCGCTCAGGACTCACTTGGAGCGTCGCGAGCTCATCCACCCCATGAGCGCGGAGACCCGCAACAGCCTGCTTATCGCGCTGGCATGCTGAGAATGGCGAACGGCGTACTCGCCTTGACGAGTGAGCGGCGGCATTCGTATCGTGCCCCTGCCGACGGCGGCGGAAGGAGACACCAGCCATGCTGAGCCTGCAGGACAACACGATACTGGGGCAGGTAGGCCCCGGCACCATGATGGGCGACCTGCTCAGGCGCTTCTGGGTGCCCTTCATCGAGGCATCGAGGGTCGAACCCATCGCCGGCGACCCCGTCGAGGTCGAACTGCTCGGCGAGAAGCTCATCGTCTTCACTGACGGCGAGGGGCGCTACGTCATGTTCGAGAACTTCTGCCCTCACCGCGGTACTCCGCTCTACTACGGGAAGAACGAGGGAGACGGGCTCCGCTGCATCTACCACGGCTGGAAGTTCGACAGCACCGGCGCGTGCATGGAGATGCCCTCCGAACCCGCGCGCTCCAACTTCAAGAACAAGATCGCGGTGAAGTCCTACCCCGTCCGCGAGATGGCTGGCATCCTCTGGGCGTACATGGGCCCGCAGGAAGTGATGCCGGGCCTGCCTCACATCGAGTGGGTCGGCGTCACTCCGGAGATGCGGAACGTCGTCCGCTACAACCAGGAGTGCAACTGGGTCCAGGCGCTGGAGGGCGACATCGACTCCAGCCACGTCGGCTTCCTCCACCGGGGATCGCTCTTCCGTGACGCCTCCATCTCCCGCCAGGACAGCGACCTCCTCCTCTACGACACGTCGCCCCGCTGGGTCGTCGAGACGACCGACTACGGCATGATGCTCGCCGCCCAGCGCAACACCAGCGACCCCGCCCGGGACTACTGGCGCATCAACCAGTGGCTCATGCCCTACGTCACCATGATCCCGACGGACCTGGAGCTCCGCCGCGCCCACGGCCACATGTGGGTGCCCATCAACGACGTGCAGACCCAGGTCTGGTGCATCATCTGGTCGCCCACCGAGGAGCTCCTGCAGCGTGAGCGCGACAACGTGCAGCACGGCCCCATGCCCCACATCGCCACCATCGATCCGGCTACGGGACGCCTGCGCGCCACGAAGGAGAACCACTTCATGCAGGACCGTTACCTGCAGCGCCACACGGACCTGCTCAGCGGGATCGTCGGCGTCCGTGAGCAGGACACCGCCGTTGTCGAGGGCATGGGCGCGCTCGCCGACCGCACCCGTGAGCACCTCGGCACGAGCGATATTCCCATCATCACGATGCGCCGCCGCCTGCTGCGCGACGCCAAGGCGCTCGCCGACGGCGTCGAGCCGCTTGCAGCGTCCACCGGCGAGCACTTCGGCGTGCGCTCGTGGTCGGCGCTCCTCGAATCGGACAAACCGTTCAAGGAGAACCCGCGCGTTCCCGAGCTCATGGCCGCCATGGCCTGAGTTAATCGAGCGGCGTCAGGTCTCGATCGGCAAGCGCCGGATGGTCAGGCGCGTAGCGGTGTCCGCGGAAGACGGAGTTCGGGCCGCCTGAGCCCGTCGGCGCGCCTTCCGGTATCCGGTGCGGGTTCACGTACTCCCACACGACCTCACCGTCCGGTGTCACCTCGAACAGCCGCCCCGGCGCCCCCTCGCAGATGAGCGTGTTGTTGTTCGGCTGACGCTCCGCGCCGCTGATGTGGTAGCTGTAGAACGAGATGAGCGGGGAGCCCGTGTACTGCCACGCGATGCGTCCGCTCTCAGGCTCCACCTCCAAGACCCGCGAGTATGTCGCCCCTCCGCGGTGCGGACCGTTGTCGAACAGCAGGACGCGGCCGTTCGGCAGGAACGTAGGGTGGTGCTGGTGCGATATCTCGCCCGGCCCCCACTTCCACGTGTACTGCCCGGTTTCGCGGCTGACGATGCCCACCGTGTCTATCTGTCGGAAGCTGACGAGCAGGTCGCCGTCCGGTGTCAGGTTCAGCGCGTTCTGGTGCAGCCACTGGTGGCGCTCCTCCAGCGGGCAGATGGCGTCCTGTTCGGGGTCGAGCGGCTGCCACATGCTCCACTCCCGCACGGTTGCTCCCGCCTCATCCACCTCGCGCACGACCTCGCCGTACATCGGCTCATCGAGGCTTCCCCGCCCTCCGCGCACGCGTCGCGCGCTGTCCTGTGGCATGAGCTCGTAGAGCACGATGAGCGTGTTCCCGTTCGGCAGCCGCTCGAAATCGTGGTGGACGAGGGGGTCCCAGTAGCTCCATACGATGTTGCTGTCCCAGTCCAGCTCGAGGATGGCGGTGTTCGTGCCGGGCGGCGGCAGGAACCCGCCGCTGGAGTGTGTCCTGCAGAGCAGGTTGCCGTTGTCCAGCAGGAAGCCGTAGGAGATGCCCTCATCGCGATGCCAGCGATGGCAGACCCGGCCCTCCATGTCGATGAGGAAGGCGTCCTTGCCGTTCGACATGGAGATGATGGTGTACCCCGGGAAGGCTTTGGCGGGGTCGTGGTACAGCAGTCCCTTCGGATGGTGGATCGTCCAGCCCATGATTCGCTCCTCAGCCTTCGGACAGCCACTCGTCCGGCCCGCCGAGGCCGTGCTCGAGGTTCCAGTCCGCGGCGTAGATGACCTTCCCGGTGACACCTGTCGATGCGGTCTGTGCGGCGAAGAACTTGGCGAGCGGCACTACCGCCTCCGGCTTCAGCGGGATCGCACCCGCCGCCATGATGCCGTGCTCTTTGCGGATGATGTCCTGCTCCCGCGTGCCGGTCGTGGCGGCGTGCGGGGGAAACAGCACGTTGACCGCGACGTTGTACTCCGCGACCTCGTTCGCGAGGTAGAGCGACAGGTTCGTGAGCGCGGACTTGGAGGCCATGTAGGGCTGCTCCCGGCTGTGCGGCCGGTACCAGCGCGGGTCCGTCCCGGTAGTGGATACGTTGATGATGCTTCCCGCACGCTTCTCCAGCATGGGCTGAACGAACGTGTGGATCATCGCGAGTGTGCCGAAGACGTTGACGTCGAACATGCGCCGCCAGTCCTCCGGTGGCACGTCCAGCACTTTGCCGATGCCGTGTGGCGGGATGAGGTGCCGCTGCCGCATCCCCGCGTTGTTCAACAGCACGTCCACCGTCCCGAAGCGCTCCATCGTTGCTGCGAACGCCGCCTCGATGTGGTCGCCGCGTGTGATGTCGAGTTCGACCGCAAGCCCTCCCGCCGCCTCCACGACGGCCCGCGTCTCCTCTGCGCCGTCTCCGCTCCATGAGAGGTCGCCGCAGACGACACGACAGCCTTCGTCGAGGAAGCCGTGCGCGTAGGCGCGGCCCATGCCTCTCGCCGCGCCGGTGATCACCACGACCTTGCCCTCGAGCGTCATTCACCTGTTCCCGTGCGATGTGCGTCGGACAACCTACGCCTTGTGCAGCCGGACGGCAACCGCACGGGAGGCGCTCAAAGAACGCGAAACATGCGTTCTAAACGGTGTTGACAGCACAGAACAGGCGTTCTAATATGCCTGCAGCGTAGCTCATACGTTCTGCCAGGAGTAGTGGGATGAAGACGCCAACGACATATCAGCGTGAGATAGCAACGGCGGTCACGTCTGACGTGCTGCAACAGCAGGGCTCAGTGTTCACAGTCGAGATGCCGCTCGGTGCAGGCGTGAACGAACTGGCCTCTCAACTGGAGATGCTGGTGATGAGTGTGAACCTGAACGCGGGCGGGGCGCTGCTCCGCGTCGTTCCTAGCGGGCAACCGGACGTCAAGCAACGGCTCCTCGCCCACCTGCGGGCAGGTTCGCTGAAGGGGCTGTGGTCTGACGAGAGCGCATGCGTACGGTTGGGACGCGCGCAGGTGCTGTACGCCGCGCCGGATGACGTGGAGCACCTGCGCGGGCATTTCGAACTGATCCAGGTCGTCGACTCCCACCTCCTCCGCCCTGCGGAAGTAGCGCGCCTCCAGGAGATGGCGGGCGCCTCCGGCGCAACGGTCGTCCTCTACGGTCGGCCCTGGAACGGAGAGACGCCGTTCGAGCGCGTGAAACTCGCCAACAAGGAGGTCTCCGCTGCTGGAGGCGACCGGAGGCACTTCCGTGTGCCGCTGGAGCGCGCGGAAGCGGAACTGCAGGGCTATGCGGCACGCGTGGAGGCCGAACGCGAATGGCTCGGCGATATGCACCCGGAGTTCGAGACGGCGTACGCGCTTCGCCCTGTCTCCGCAGGCGCCTCGGCGTTCCCGCGCGAGCGCCTGCGCGACCTGTTCGGGGCAGGTGGACCGCGAAGGCTCGCCGTGGCTGACAAGCTCGTGGCATCTATCGTCGTAACACGGGCAGCGGGCGAGGTCGATTCTCCGGCCACAGCAGTCGTTTCAGTGGCATCGCGCACGGCTGGCGGATTGCGGGTGCTCGACCACAAATGGGCGGAGGCGGCAGACGAGGCGACGCTCGTGGCAGGGCTGAAGCGTTTCGTGGAGAAGACCTGGCCATGTGAGAGCGTGCTCGTGCGGGTGCGCACATCTCGTGATGACGGCCGGGTGAGGGACCTGCTGCGGCAGAACTTGCAGCCGGGGCGCGTGCGGTGGCTCCCTGAAACGTCACGGCAGCGCGAGCGTGAATCGTCCGCTGTTATCGCGGCAGCGCTCACGGGGAGAGTGGGGTTCTATGCACCGGACGGCTCTCCCGAGTACCGGGCGCTGCGGCGTGAGATGGAGTGGGCGATGCTGCGCGTCGGCGAAGGGTGCGGGTTCACCGTTGCGGTGGAGGGACAGGACGAGGGATTCCTGGAGGGAATCTCGATGCTCGCGAGTGAGGACGCAGAGCAGGCGGGGGAACAGCAGATGGCGTTCCCCATGGCTATCGCGTCCTGAGGGTGTTGCCTGGACATATGGATCCGAGAACGCATGGATAGCCGTTATGAGACGGAATGACCAGAAGGAGGAAGCGATGAGCATCTACACGAAGTCAGGACGAAGGCGCGACGAACCAGTCATGGACGGGCTGCCGGAGCAGATGCGCTACACCGATACCGGCTGTGAGGCGTCGATGTCGTGTCTGGACTGCCCTCTCCCGCGCTGCAAGTTCGATGACCCTGCCTGGTACCAGGCCTACAAGCTGCGGGAGCGGGACGAGGAGATCGCATGGGCCTACCAGTACGAGAACCTGCACGTTTTCGAAGTGGCGAGCAGGTTCGGAATCAGCGTGCGCACCGTGCACCGAGCGCTCCGCAGGATGCAGACGATGCCGCTCGCGGCCTGACCCGCATCCACGGTCAGCATCGATCCGAGGCAACACTACGAGAGGCCGGTGTACTGGAAACCGGCCTCTCTCTTCGTTCGCGATGTCTCTGAGCGGGAGTCAGATGGTCCGCTCCAGGATGACGACGGGGATAACCCGTTCGGTCTTCGCCTGGTATTCGTCGTAGGGCGGGTAGATGCCGGCCATGAGCTGCCACAGCTCGGGCTTCTCGTCGGGGCTGGCGGTGCGCGCGGTGGCGTCGAACTTGTCGGCGGCCACCTGTACGCGGACAGAGGGGTTCGCGCTGAGGTTGTAGTACCACTGCGGGTGGTCCGGCGCGCCGCCGCGCGAGGCCACCACGATGCAGTTGCCCTCGTGCGTGCCGTAGATGAGCGGTGTCGTGATCTCCCTGCCGGACTTGCGGCCCGTTGTCGTGAGGAGGAGCGTGGGTGTGCCCCGCCACATGTGGCCGTCCTCGCCGTCAGTCGCGATGTAGCGTTCCAGGTGTTCCAGCACCCACGCAGGCTTGCCGCTGCCGGACGTAGTCATGCGTTCTCCGGTGAAAGGTGAAGTGGTCGGGGTGATTGGATTTGAACCAACGGCCCCCTGCACCCCATGCAGGTGCGCTTCCGGACTGCGCCACACCCCGGCCGTGCAGCGAGCGTAGCACAGGCGGCCGAGCCTCGTCCATCGCGGGAGGGTCCTGCCCGGATGGTAGAATGACGAGTGAACCCGCTGGTTGTGGGAGGGAGCAGACCTGATGGAAGAACTTCGACAGCGCCTCACCGATCTTGCCGGTCATATCGCCGGCATCATGGTGCGGCTTTGACCTCCCTGGCCAGGAAGCGGAACTCGAACGGTTAGAGGAGCAGTCAGCCGCTCCTGATCTCTGGGACGACCCGGAGCATGCGCAGGCCCTGATGCAGCGGCTCTCGCGCCTTCGCACCGCAGTCGACGGCTGGCGCAGCTTCGAGTCCCGTGTGCGCTCCACCATCGAACTCCTCAGTATGGCGATAGAGGCAGACGACGCTTCGCTTGCGGAGGAGCTTGCGGAGGAGAGCGCGGCTATCTTCGCCGAGGCGGAACAACGCGAGTTGCTGCTGGTGCTCTCCGGCGAGTACGACGAACGCAGCGCGATACTCGCCATCCACGCCCGTGAAGGCGGCACGGACGCGCAGGACTGGACGGAGATGCTGCTGCGCATGTATACGCGCTGGGCGGCGCAGAGCGGCTTCAAGGCGCAGGTGCTGGACCTCTCCGCCGGAGAGGAGGCAGGCGTCAAGAGCGCGACGCTGGAGATCTCTGGGGATTACGCGTACGGCTACGCGAAGACGGAGCGCGGCGTACACCGGCTCGTGCGTCTCTCGCCGTTCGACGCGGCGCACGCGCGCCATACGTCATTCGCGCTCGTGGAGGTGCTGCCGGAAGCGGAAGACAACGTGGCATTGCAGATCAACCCGGACGACATCGAGATGGACGTTTTCAAGGCGAGCGGCGCAGGCGGCCAGCACGTGCAGAAGAACTCTACGGCCGTCCGGATCCGGCACATACCGTCGGGCATCGTGGTCTCCTGTCAGAACGAACGCTCGCAACTCCAGAACCGCGAAGTGGCGATGAAGATCCTGCGGGCACGGCTCATGGAGGTTGAGATGCGCAGGCGCGCAGAGGAGCGGGCGGCGCTCAAGGGCGAGCACGTATCTGCAGGGTGGGGGAGCCAGATCAGGAGCTACGTGCTCCACCCGTACAAGATGGTCAAGGACCACCGCACCGGCTTCGAGTCCACGAACCCCGACCTCGTCCTCGATGGCGAGTTGGAGGGCTTCATGCGTGCCTACCTGCTCTCCAGTGTGGAAGGCGAATAGAACCATCCCCGAGTCTCGGACGTAACGTTTTCAGAGTGTTAGAATTTCTCGTGCGTCGTCATGTTGGAGGCGCACTCGTATGTCACCTCTGGAGATTCCCCTCGATGAAACGTGCTCTCACGCCTGTCCTGTTGCTGCTTGCGCTGGCGCTGACCGCCTGCGCCGCAGACCCGGAGCCGACCGCAACGCCGGTACCGGCCCCAACGGCCACTCCCACTGCAACTCCGGAACCGACGGCAACGCCAACCCCCACTCCTGACCCGGTGCCTGAGGGGTTCGTCCCCTTCGTGAGCCAGGAGTTGGGGGTATCGCTCTACTACCCCTCAGAGTGGTCGATAACACCGACCGGGGGAGAGGGCGCATGGTTGGTCGTCCAGGACGGCGAAGGCATCTCGCGCATGTTGCTGCTCGCGGAGCAGGCAACCGCAGGGTCGCTGAGCGAACAGATGGAGGCTGTCGTCACGTTGCTCACCCCGGAGGAAGGGGACTCGCGGGTGGAGCGCACCGGCGCCTTGACGCTGGACGACGGCACAACGGCTGAGCGCGCAGACATCCTCTATGAAGTGGAAGGCGGCACCGACGTGCGGCGTGTGCAGGTGATGCAGCGCGGCGAGTTGCTCTACCTGCTGGTGGTCATAGCACCGCTGGCTGAGGTCGAGCGGCAGGAGGAGACGATAGACACGATGCTGGCGAGCTTCAGGAGTTTCCCTCCTGAGCCTTACGGCGTGCCGCGCGACAGCGCATTCACCATGCCGCTCGCAGAGCCCACCACACTCGACCCTGCTATCGCCAGGGAGACGACGTCGCACTTCTTCGTGACGAGCCTGTTCAGCGGTCTCGTCCGGATAACGAGCGAATTCGGCATCGAGGCCGACCTCGCCGAGAGGTGGGAGGTCGATGACGCGGGCATGGTCTACACGTTTGCCCTGCGCGACGGCATAACGTTCCACGACGGCACTCCCATCACCGCCGAAGACTTCAAGTACTCGATAGAGCGCGCCGCCGACCCTGCACTCCACAGCGACACGGCCCACTCCTACCTCGGCGACATCGTGGGAGTTGTCGAGAAGCTGAATGGCGAAGCGGATGAAGTCGCCGGCGTGGAGGTGGTGGACGAGCGCACCGTCCGCATCACGATAGATGAACCGAAGGAGTACTTCCTGGCCAAGCTGACGTATCCATCCGGCGCCATCGTCGACCGGCGCACGGTCGAACCCCTCGGGTTCGACTGGTGGATGAACCCTGATATCAACGGCTCCGGTCCCTACCGGCTGGCCCGGTGGGAAAGGGAAGAGGTCGTCGTCCTTCAGCGTTTCGACGACTACCACAGGCCGGCATCGCTGGAGTACGTGGTCTCGCCTCAGGGCGCCTTGCCCGGTGTCAGCGGACTGGCGATGTATCTATCGGATGCGTGGGATGGCATACAAGTCGGCACCGGCTCGCTCGATCTTGTGCGAGAGAGCGAGACACTGAGCGACCAGCTCCTCGAATTCCCGCAGCTCACGACGTACTACGTGGGAGTCGACGGCTCGCGACCGCCGTTCGATGACCCCGATGTGCGGCGCGCATTCCTGATGGCGCTCGACCGCGAGCGGCTGATAGAGGTGGTCTACGACGGGAACGTGGAACTCGCGAAGGGGCTCCTGCCGCCGGGCATGCCGGGCTACTCGGAGTCGCTGCGCGGTATCCCCTACGATCCGGAAGGGGCGCGCCAACTGCTTGCCGGGTCGAAGTACGCCGACGATTTCCCGCGGGTTGTGTTCAGCGCCGTGGATAGGGACGGTGAACCTTCGGAACTGGTCCAGTTCATCGTTGCGGCATGGAACGAGGTGTTGGGCATCGACGTGCAGGTGGAGTTGCATGAATCGGATGTCTACTACTACTCACTGGAGAATGTCGTGGGGAACCTCTGGCGCGCAGGCTGGGTTGCGGACTACCCCGACCCGGAGAACTTCCTGGACCTGCTGCTGCACTCGCACACCCTCGAGGGCAAGTACGTGAACCACCGCTTCGACGGCCTCATTGAGAGCGCCCGGACCGAGCGCGACCGCGAGACCCGGCTGCGCATGTACGGCGAGGCGGAGCAGCTGTTGATCGACGAAGCGGGCATCTTCCCGATCTTCCACGTCAACGACTACGTGCTCGTGCGCCCACGCGTGGAAGGCTTCAAGGTGAACGCGCTCGGCCAGCCGGACGTTGCCGGGATAACGCTCGTGCCTATCGAGTAACCGTTCGGATGGTGTTCTACCGGAGCGGTAGCTAAGGTCTTACGCTGCCGCTCTTGCCGGGACGGCGATGGAACCCTGGTAGATGCCGCGCAGCGTGCCGAATACGAGGCTGACCACGACGATGGCGGTGAAGCCCAGCCCAAGCACCAGGAGCACGTTCGGGGCCCCGAACCTGTCGGCTGCGAAGCCGTTCACCAGGTTCATCACCGCCATCGTTCCCCCGATGTTGATCTGGTTCAGCCCCGAGATCCTGCCGCGCATGCCGTCCGGAGCGAGGGACTGCACCATCGCCCCGCCGATCGCCATGAACGCCGCCTGGGAGCCGCCCATGGCCGCGGTGCCGAGGAGTGCCATGGTTGTGTTGTTCGCTGTCGCCAGCAGCAGCATCGAGGCCCCACTGACGACTCCTGTGATGAGTAGCAACATCCCACGCCCAGATGCGCTCCGCAGACCTGCGATGCCGATCACGCCGACGAGTGCCCCGGCTCCCACGCCCATCATCAGGTAACCAACGCTGGCGTTGGCGTCACCCAGCAGGTCCTGGGCCAGCGCGGGCAGCATCGATTCGAACGACATCGCCATCGAGCAGTGCAGCGCGAGCAGGATGAAGAGCGCCCGGAGCTGCGGGTCTAACCACGCGTAGCGCATCGCAGCCCAGAGGCTTGCTCCTATCCGTGAACCACGGGTCAGTTCGCCGGTCGACCGGGTGCGTATCGAGAGGATGGCCGCGATACCGACGAGATAGAAGGACGTGCTCACGAGGAACGCGATACTCACGTCGAACAGCAGCAGCGCGGGAGCGATGAGTCCCGGCCCGAACAGCCGCGAACCCTGCTGCGACACCTGGTTCATCGCCATGGCGTTCAGCCAGTGCTCCCGCGGCACCACGTTCGGAATGAGCGTCTGCGTCGCCGTCATCTGGAACGTCCGGAAGCTGCCGTTGAGCAGCGCGAGCACGACGACGTGCCATACCTCCAGCATCCCTGTCAGGGCGAGCGCGGCCAGCACGACAGCGTGCGAGAGTTGGAGACCGTAGGCTGTGGCGAGAACGGCCCGGCGGTCGAACCGGTCGGCCAGGTAGCCGGTGAGCGGCGGCAGGATGAAGCGGGGCGCCATCGCTACGAACGTCGTGACGCCTACCTGCGTCGAGGAGCCGGTCTCTTGAAGTACAAAGATGCCGCGCGCAACGATGAGGGCCCAGTAGGCCGACTGTCCGCCCAGGCTGCCCAGCCAGATCCAGCGGAAGTCCCGGTAGTGCAGCGCTACGCTGTAACGTTGGAGAACGGACTTGACGGTGGCCTGCATGCCGCTCCTGGCTGGAGGTAGTACCGGCTGTGAACTGCGGGCATCTTACACCGCTCGGCAAGTACGAGCGCGGGAGCCTCCTTCATTGAGCGGAGGGGATGCCTTCCCCTTTTACACGTCGGCGTTTGAGGCTACAATGCGCCTCGGCGCGCCACGGTCTTGGAAGACCGCGCGATACTCAGAAGATTGCAGGAGGGATGATATGACTTCGAACCAGCAGTGGTGGCCGGATCAGCTCAGCCTGAAGGCTCTCCGCCAGAATTCTCCCCAGTCCGACCCGATGGGCGCGGACTTCGACTACGCTGAGGCGGTCAAGAGCCTTGATGTTGATGCCTTGAAGAAGGACATCGAAGAGGTGATGACGACCTCGCAGGACTGGTGGCCGGCGGACTACGGCCACTACGGACCGCTCTTCATCCGGATGACGTGGCACGCAGCGGGCACCTACCGCATAAGCGATGGCCGCGGCGGCGGCGGCTCCGGCCACCAGCGCTTCGCGCCCCTCAACAGTTGGCCCGACAACGGTAACCTGGACAAGGCGCGCCGGTTGCTCTGGCCGGTCAAGCAGAAGTACGGCCGAAGCCTCTCTTGGGCCGACCTCATCATCTTTGCCGGCAACTGCGCCCTGGAGTCCATGGGGTTCAAGACCTTCGGATTCGCCTTCGGACGCCCGGACGTCTGGGAGGCTGACGAGACCGACTGGGGTTCTGAGGAGACCTGGCTCGACGACCAGCGCCACGACAGCGACGGAGAGCTCCAGGGCCCCCTCGGCGCCGACCACATGGGCCTGATCTACGTGAACCCTGAGGGGCCGAACGGCAACCCGGACCCGATGGCCGCAGCGAAGTACATCCGCCAAACGTTCAAGCGCATGGCGATGAACGACGAGGAGACGGTTGCGCTCATCGCCGGCGGGCACACGTTCGGCAAGGCGCACGGAGCCGCCCCTGACTCCCTCCACGTTGGCCCTGAGCCGGAGGGCGCCGGCATCGCCGAGCAGGGCTTCGGTTGGACCAACAACTACGGCAGCGGCAAGGCGGGCGACACGATCACCAGCGGCCTTGAAGGCGCCTGGACCAACGACCCCGTGAAGTGGGACAACAACTTCTTCGAGAACCTGCACGGCCATGAGTGGGAACTGACGAAGAGCCCGGCCGGCAAGTCGCAGTACACCCCCACGAATGCAGCGGCAGTGGCCACCGTGCCGGACGCGCATGACCCCGCGAAGAAGCACGCACCCATCATGCTCACGACGGACCTCTCACTGCGAACGGACCCGGCTTACGCGGCGATCTCGAAGCGCTTCCTCGAGAACCTCACCGACTTCGAAGACGCATTCGCCAGGGCATGGTTCAAGTTGATCCACCGTGACATGGGCCCCCGCAGCCGGTACGTTGGACCGCTGGTCCCTGAAGAGGCACTGTTGTGGCAGGACCCTGTCCCCGACGTCGACGGCGAGTTGATCGGGGCGCAGGAGATTGCCGACCTGAAGGCGAAGGTCCTCGCCTCAGGGCTGACCGTATCCCAGCTGGTATCGACCGCTTGGGCGTCCGCGGCATCGTTCCGTGGCACCGACAAGCGTGGCGGGGCGAACGGCGCGCGCGTCCGTCTCGCGCCGCAGAAGGACTGGGAAGTGAACGACCCTGCAGCGCTCAGCGCAGTGCTGGGGTCACTGGAGGGGATCCAGGCGGAGTTCAACAGCAGCGGGAAGAAAGTCTCTCTCGCCGACCTGATCGTTCTGGCCGGATGTGCAGGCGTCGAACAGGCTGCACAGAACGCCGGTCATAACGTGCAGGTCCCCTTTACACCGGGGCGCACGGACGCGACGCAGGAGTGGACCGACGTGGAGTCGTTCGCGGTGCTGGAGCCCAGGGCGGACGGATTCCGCAACTATGTGCAGGCAGGGCAGGCGGGCAAGCCGGAAGAACTGCTGGTGGAACGGGCCTACATGCTGACGCTCACCGCTCCCGAGATGACGGCGCTCGTAGGCGGCCTGCGTGTCCTCGGCGCCAACACCGGGGGAGCTGCGCACGGCGTCCTGACCGACCGGCCGGGCACGCTGAGCAACGACTTCTTCGTGAACCTGCTCGACATGAGCACTGAATGGAGCGCGTCCTCATCGCAGGGCGTGTACGAAGGACGGGACCGCCAGACCGGCAACGTCAAGTGGACCGGCACCGCGGTGGACCTGGTCTTCGGTTCGAACTCGGAGCTCCGGGCCCTCGCCGAGGTCTACGGATGCGACGACGGGCAGGAGCAGTTCGTGAGCGACTTCGTGGCCGCGTGGAACAAGGTGATGAACAACGATCGCTACGACCTCGCGTAAGCGGAAGTCCCGTAACGGGTAGACATGCAGGAGGGGAGGCCATGCGGCCTCCCCTCTGGTGTTTAAGGAAGGTGGTGGAAGTTGGTGGGCCACCCTGGAATCGAACCAGGGACCTCAGTCTTATCAGGACTGCGCTCTAACCGACTGAGCTAGTGGCCCACGCGCTGGGGGAGTATACCGCCCGAGAATGAGAGAGACCAGCCACGGGGCTGGTCTCTCTGTGCTCAGGCGCCTTAACCCGTGAATAGTGGAAGGAAAGACTTGGTTGCCGCCGGACCCTCGCGAGGAGGGAATGAGGCCGCCGTTGCCGGGACGAGGGAGCAGAAGCTCAACCGATCGTCCGGCGCGGGCCGGTCTCTCCGAGCGGACCGACCTGGGTTCCCAATAGAGGGACTCCCTAGAAAGGAGGTGATCCAGCCGCACCTTCCGGTACAGCTACCTTGTTACGACTTAGTCCCAGTCACCAGTCCCGCCCTAGGCGCAGGCCTCCTTACGGTTGGCTGTGCGACTTCAAGCGTTACCGGCTTCCATGACTTGACGGGCGGTGTGTACAAGGCCCGGGAACGTATTCACCGCAGGATGGCTGATCTGCGGTTACTAGCAACTCCACGTTCATGCAGGCGAGTTGCAGCCTGCAATCCCAACTGGGGGTAGGTTTAAGGGATTAGCTCCATCTCGCGATGTGGCTGCCCGTTGTCCTACCCATTGTAGCGTGTGTGTCGCCCAGGGCGTAAGAGCCATGATGACTTGACGTCATCCCCACCTTCCTCCTCGAATTACGAGGCAGTCTCGCTAGAGAGTGTAACTAGCGACGAGGGTTGCGCTCGTTGCGGGACTTAACCCAACACCTCACGGCACGAGCTGACGACAGCCATGCAGCATCTGTGACGGCTCCCCGAAGGGTCCCCCGGCCTTTCGGCTAGGGTACCACCGACATGTCAAGCCCTGGTAAGGTTCTTCGCTTTGCATCGAATTAAACCACACGCTCCGCTGCTTGTGCGGGCCCCCGTCAATTCCTTTGAGTTTTAGCCTTGCGGCCGTAGTCCCCAGGCGGAGTGCTTAACGCGTGAGCTTCGGCACGGAGGGGGTCGATACCCCCCATACCCAGCACTCATCGTTTAGGGCGTGGACTACCCGGGTATCTAATCCGGTTTGCTCCCCACGCTTTCGAGCCTGAGTGTCAGGATCGGCCCAGAGCACCGCTTTCGCCACGGGTGTTCCTCCTGATATCTACGCATTTCACCACTACACCAGGAATTCCGTGCTCCTCTACCGTCCTCAAGCCGAGCAGTATCCGTAGACCTCTCCAAGTTGAGCCTGGAGATTGCACCACGGACTAACTCGGCCACCTGCGCTCCCTTTACGCCCAATGAATCCGGACAACGCTAGCCTCCTACGTATTACCGCGGCTGCTGGCACGTAGTTAGCCGAGGCTTATTCCTCGGGTACCGTCACTATCTTCCCCGAGAAAAGAGGTTTACGACCCGCAGGCCTTCTTCCCTCACGCGGCGTCGCTGCGTCAGGCTTTCGCCCATTGCGCAAGATTCCCTGCTGCTGCCTCCCGTAGGAGTGGGGGCCGTGTCTCAGTCCCCCTCTGGCCGGTCGTGCTCTCACACCGGCTACCCGTCGACGGCTTGGTGGGCCGTTACCTCACCAACTACCTGATGGGACGCAAGCCCATCCACTGGTGGCCGAAGCCTTTGGTTACCCGCTATCGGCAGGCAACCACATGCGGTATTAGCTCGGATTTCTCCGGGTTGTCCCCCGCCAGTGGGTAGGTTGCTTACGCGTTACTCAGCCGTCTGCCACTAACTCGCCCCCGAAGGGGTCCGTTCGTTCGACTTGCATGCATTAGGCGCGCCGCCAGCGTTCGTCCTGAGCCAGGATCAAACTCTCAATCAAGTTGTGGGTCTCTCAGAGACCCGCTTTTTCCTTGACAGGGTGCGTACCCCCAAAGGGGCACGCGGCGCTTTCCTTCCACTATTCACTTGTTAAGGTGCCACCGCTCCCTCACGAGAGGGAACCTGACTAGACTAGACGACGGCCCTGTCGCCTGTCAAGCGAAATCACTCACGGCTCAGCAGTCCCCGCACCCGCTCCCACACCCGCGCGTGCACCGTCTCCACTGCCTCCCGGGCGTCGAGCACCACCCACCGCCTGGGTTGGGCCTTCGCCAGCCGCAGGTAGCCGTCGCGCACCTTCCGGTGGAACGGCGCGCCGAGTTCCTCGAAGCGCCGTTTCCCGGAGTCCTCAACCCGAGGGATGGGCTCCACTCGTCCCTCCACGTCGAACGATGTCTGGACCCTGACGCGGCGCAGAGCGGTGTCCGGCGGCGTGTCGAGCAGGAACGTCAGGTCCGGCCACACTCCTCCGGTAGCGATGGCATTAGCGGTTCCCACGTCGTCCATCGGGAGCCCTCGGGCGTCGCCCTGGTACACGGTCGTTGAGTCCGCGTAGCGGTCGGCCACGATGATCGAGTCCGCCTCCAGTTCGGGACGGATGACCCGCTGGACGAGCTCCGCGCGGGATGCGGCGAACAGCAGGAGCTCGGCTTGCGGCGTGAGGGGTGCGCTCTGGGCCTTCACCCAGTCGCGTATGTACTCGCCCAGCGGCGTGCCGCCGGGTTCGTGCAGACGTACGACACGGCGGTTGCACTCGGCTTCCAGGCGCGCCACGAGCAAGTCGGACTGGGTGGTCTTGCCGGAGCCTTCTCCACCCTCGAACGATATGAACAAACCGCTCACGCGAGTCTCCTGCGGAACGCGGATGATAGCACGCGGACTCTGCTACTGCGTGCGGCGGATGGTGACGCGCCGCCGGGGCTCCCGCCCCACGCTGTGGGAGCGCAGTTGAGCCTGCTCCGCGATACGGTGCTGGATGCGCCGGACGAACGACGACTGCGGGCGCAGCTCGATAGTACTGGCTTCGCCCGCGAGGATGCGCTGGACGCCCTCTTCCGCCTCTGCCGCGCCGCTATGGTGCGAACCGCCGTCATCATCCGTCTCGGTGAGCTGCTCGATGAAACCGACGATCTGGCCGGGCGTGTTGCGGCGCAGTACGTACACGGGCACGCCCTGCTCTTCGGCGGCTACGAGCACGCTGGCGCGGCGGCGGTAGTGCGCCTTGGTCGTCAGCACCACGTCCGCGTCGCTGAGGCTGTCGGCCACCTTCACCGCGAGCCCGGCGCCTCCCGCTGACTGCTGGAGCCGTTCACGGCTGACGCCGAACGGATGGACGCGCATGGCCGGTTTCGCGGGAGGAGAGGGCGTGAACTCCTGCCCGTACGAGATATGTTCATACCTTCGCGGGCGATGCTCCCGCTCCGGCCCATAGCGGCGCTCTCGTTCCTGTCCATAGATGAACGGCGCGACCTCGAATTCCGGCGGAGCCGCTGCCCGCTGGTAGCTCTTGCGTACTGTCCCGGACTCGTCCAATTCCCGCGTCTCGGGCGTGACGGTCCTGCCGCGCAGCACCGCGTCTACGGTCTTCGCCACGTCCGCGTGGACGGCGACGCTGTTCCAGCTCTGTATCTCGACGAGCACGTCGAAGGTTGGCGGGGCCTTCCGTTCGAGGATGGTTTTCTGGGTGCGGCGGCGGCGCGCCTCCTCGTCTCCCAGCGTCACGGTCTGCACACCTCCGACGAGGTCGGAGAGCGTCGGATTGACGAGGAGGTTCTCCAGCGTGTTGCCGTGTGCCGTCGCGACAAGCTGCACGCCCCGCTCGGCGATGGTCCGCGCGGCGATGGCCTCGAGTTCGGTGCCCATCTCGTCCACGATGATGACCTGCGGCATGTGGTTCTCCACGGCCTCGATCATCACGGCATGCTGACGTGACGGTGTGGCTACCTGCATCCGGCGTGCCCTGCCGATGGCGGGGTGCGGGATGTCGCCGTCGCCCGCGATCTCGTTGGACGTGTCCACGATGATGACACGCTTGCTCGCGTCTGCCAGGACTCGGGCAAGTTCACGGAGGATAGTGGTCTTCCCGACGCCCGGTCTCCCGACGAGGAGGATGCTCTTGCCGGAGAGCGCAAGGTCCTCGATGACGCGGGCGCTCCCGTGCACCGCTCGTCCCACCCGGCACGTCAGACCGATCACCTCGCCACGTCGGTTGCGGATGGCGGATATCCGGTGCAGGGTGCGTTCGATGCCTGCGCGGTTGTCGTCGCCGAAGTCGCCGACGCGCGCCGTGACGTGATCGAGGTCCTCGCGGGAGACGTCGGCACAACCCAGGTGGATGTCCTTGCCGGCGAACCGGGCCTGCGGCGGCCTGCCGAGATCGAGCACGACTTCTAGCAGGTCCTCAGGGTCAGACTGGCCCTCGATCGCTTTGCGGATCGACGGCGGCAGCACGTCGAAGAGGTCCCGCCGCTCCCTGTCGGTTGCTTCAGGCGTTGTGTGTGGGGATGTCGTCATATGAACTGCTTATGCCTGTACAGGTGTCATGAACGGCTGGTGCACTTGCCGTGCGACCGGCTTGATCGAGACTTCGTAGGTGCTGTTCGACTGCCAGCCAAGGCCCGCGAGCGTGGTGGCGAGGTACGGCTGATACGTCGGGACGATCCAGCGGGCCGGTGAGTCGCGGCCAATGACTCGTGCTACGCCTTCGACCAACATCGGTGCGAGTCCGGGAAAGTCCGGGTGCAGGGTGGCCTCCACGGTAAGGGAATCGTTCGTTCGGTCCAGACGCGCCCATGCGCTGAGCCCGCGTTCAGTATCGCACACGTACTCCCTGGTCCTCCCCGGCGAAGGTTCCCTGGAGGCTTCCCATTCCCTGAGGGTCAAGCCGATGGCAGGCCTGGAGGCGATAGGAGCCGTGGCCATCTGCAGGCGGAATATGTCGTGCATGTCGCTGTCGCGTACTGGACGGAGGTGCATCGGCGTGCCCTGCATGGACCGCAGCCTGCCGGTGAACAGTTCCTCTGCGAAGGCGTGGTGGAAGCCCGCCCTTTGGGCAGGGCCGCACGCAGGGCCCTCAGCCGCGCAGCGCAGGAACAGGCGCTCCGCACCCGATTCTCCTACCGCCGCCGCTGCCGCCAACAGCAGTTCGTCCAGCTGGGAATATCCCTTGGCGGAGGCGAAGAAGCCGGAGACCTCCCAGGCCGTAGCCGCCTTCCGCGTCTGTACGATGGCGAGGGCTTCCAGCCATCCGTTCTCGAACGAGCCGAGTACCTTGCGGCCGGGGCCGTTGGACATGCTGTAGCAGGCCGCCGCCACTCTTGTGAGTTTCCGGGTCCCGTATCCGATCGACGCCCGCGTGTAGACGAGGTCTCTGCTGTTCAGGCGGCCCTGCAGCAGCTGACAAGGCGCGTCGGTCATACGGAACCGGCGGATCATGGGACGGCACCCACCGGAAGCATCTCCAGGAAGTAGCGGTGCATCCGGGCATCCTCTGTCAACTCGGGGTGGAAGGCGGAGGCCAGCAGGTT
Source organism: Dehalococcoidia bacterium (assembly GCA_965116305.1). Lineage (GTDB taxonomy): Bacteria > Chloroflexota > Dehalococcoidia > Lucifugimonadales > Australimonadaceae > Bin16. Next base: position 2,715,523 of record OZ220673.1, read on the forward strand.
CTCCTGGCGCACGACGACAGGGGTGCCGTCTGCCAGCGCGGCGAGGGTTTCCACGCCGGGCCCGGTCTCCACGATGACGGGAGCGCGGATGAAGACGGCGTGCACAGGGTCGCCGGGGATGCCGGTGATTGCCAGCTCCGTCTCGAACGAGTCTATCTGTCTGCCGAACCCGTTCCGCCGTACCGTGGCATCCATCAACCCCAGGGGCTCGGGACGGTCTTCTTCAAGCCGGGAGGCCATGAGGATGAGTCCGGCGCAGGTGCCCCAGAGCGGACGCCCGCTTCGAGGGAAGGCCTGCAGCGGCGCGCGCATCCCGTAGGCGTCCATGAGCTTCGCCATCGAGGTGCTTTCCCCGCCGGGGATGATGAGCGCGTCTACGGCGTCGAGTTCATCCGTCCTGCGCACCTCGACAGCGGACACGCCCAGACCCCGGAGCGCTACGCAGTGCTCCTGGAAATCGCCTTGGAGCGCAAGTACGCCGACGGTTGCCGTTGCGGTCACCTCGTCGTGGTGTTCGGGCCTACCAACCGCGGGTTGCGAGCTCCTGACCGGGTGCGAGGGAGCGCGCGCTGATACCGACCATCGGCTCGCCGAGGCCCTTGGATGCCTCCGCGATAGCCTCCGGGTCGTCGTAGTGGGTGACGGCCTTGACGATGGCCTTGCCCCGCTCCGAGGGGTCGCCGGACTTGAAGATGCCCGAGCCCACGAACACGCCGTCGGCGCCGAGATGCATCATCAGTGCAGCATCGGCGGGAGTGGCGACCCCCCCGGCAGCGAAGTTGACCACCGGCAGGCGTCCGAGCCGCTTCGTCTCCCGCAGCAGGTCGAGCGATGCGCCGATCTCCTTCGCGTAGGCGGTGAGTTCGTCGTCGCCCATCAGCTGCACGCGACGTATCTGTTTCATCACCGTCCGCATGTGGCGGACAGCCTCAACCACGTCGCCGGTGCCGGCCTCGCCCTTGGTGCGGATCATCGCTGCGCCTTCGCCGATGCGGCGCAGCGCCTCGCCGAGGTCGCGGCAGCCGCAGACGAACGGCACCTTGAAGTCGTGCTTCCAGACGTGGTGCTCCTCGTCTGCAGGCGTCAGTACCTCGGACTCGTCGATGTAGTCGATGCCGATGGCCTCGAGTATCTTCGCCTCGACGAAGTGGCCGATGCGCACCTTCGCCATCACGGGGATAGTCACCGCGCGCATGATGGCTTCGATCATCGCGGGGTCGGACATGCGGGCCACGCCGCCGTCCGCCCGGATGTCGGCGGGGACGCGCTCCAGCGCCATGACGGAGCACGCGCCGGCGTCCTCGGCTATCTTTGCCTGCTCGTCGGTCACGACATCCATGATGACGCCGCCCTTGAGCATCTGGGCCAGTCCCGCCTTGACGGAGAACGTGCCCGTCTCTTTGCCGTTGTCAGTGCCGTTCGTGCTCATGCCATCCCTCCCCGCATCAGTATACGGCGTGCGGGAGAGGCGCTCAATCGGGGAGCGGCGCGAGGTGAGGCGGGAGTGTCCTACAACTCGTCGAGCGCGAGCATTTCCCGCACCGCTGCCACGACCCTGTCCGCTGGGACCTGAGTGGCCTCGTCCGCGCGGCGGCGCTTGATCTCGACGACGCCCTGCTTGAGGTTGCGCGGACTCACGACGATGCGCACGGGCAGGCCGAGGAGGTCGGCGTCGTTGAACTTCACGCCTGCCGACTCGGCGCGGTCGTCGTAGAGCACCTCGCAGCCTGCCGACGTGAGCTCGTCGTACAACGCGTCAGCCGAGGCGATCACGTCCGGGTCGGAGGCGTTGAGCGCGAGCAGGTGCGCCTGGAACGGGGCGATGGGCGCGGGGAAGATGATGCCCTTGTCGTCGTGGTTCTGCTCGATGGCGGCGGCCAGCACCCGCGTGACGCCGATGCCATAGCAGCCCATGACCGGCGGTTTGAGCGTGCCGTTCTCGTCCAGATAGTCCACACCCAGCGTTGTGGTGAAGAACGTGCCGAGCTTGAAGACGTGTCCCACCTCGATGCCCCGCACTGCCTTGAGCATGCCCTGGTTGTCCGGGCTGCCGTCGCCCTCGCGAGCGGTTGCGATGTCCACGGTCTCGTCGATCTGGAAGTCGCGCGGGTAGTTCACGTTCTGGTAGTGCTTGTCCGACTGGTTCGCGCCCGCAGCGAAGTTCGTGCCCTGCATGATGGAGTTGTCGGCGATGCGCCGGATGCCCGACAGGCCGATGGGCGAGGTGGAGCCCGGCGTCAGCCCCGCTGCGGCGACCTCCTCCGCATTGGCGAGGCGCAGGTCGATGCAGTGGAGGTGGTTCTTCAGCTTCACCTCGTTGACCTCGATGTCGCCCCGTATCGTCACGAGGACGGTCTCGTCGTCCGCCTGGTAGAAGACGGCCTTGAGCGTCTGCGACTCCGCTATGCCGAGGTACACGGCGAGGTCCGCGATGGTGGTGATGCCGGGCGTGTCCACGAGTTCCAGCGGGCGCGGTTCATCCTCTTCAGCGGAGGCGATAACCGATGTTGCGCGCTCGACGTTCGCGGCGTAGCCCGACTCCTCGCAGTAGAGGATGACGTCCTCGCCGCTCGGCGCGGGCATGATGAACTCGTGCGAGTCCTTGCCGCCGATGGCGCCGCTGTCCGCCTCGACCTCGATGGTCGGCAGCCCGCAGCGGCGGAAGATGTTGCGGTACGCCACGCGCATCCGCTGGTAGGTGACGTCCAGCCCTTCCTGATTGGTGTCGAAGGAGTAGGCGTCCTTCATGACAAACTCACGCCCGCGGAGCAGACCTGCGCGGGGGCGGGGCTCGTCCCGGAACTTGGTCTGTATCTGGTAGATGTTGAGCGGCAGGTCCCTGTAAGACTCGATGTGCGCGCCCGCGATAGCCGTCACGACCTCCTCGTGGGTGGGAGCGAGCACCATCGGGCGTTCGCGCCGGTCGAACAGGCGAAAGAGATTGCCTCCGAACGCGGCGGCGCGTCCCGACTCCTCCCACGTTTCGAGGGTATGCAACGCGGGCATGAGCACTTCCTGCCCGCCGGCTGCGTTCATCTCCTCCCGGACGATGCGCTCTATCTTCCTGATGGAGCGCAGCGCCAACGGCAGGTAGGAGTAGACCCCGGCAGCGGCCTGCAGCATCATGCCCGCCCGGAGCATGAGCCGGTGGCTCACTGTCTCTGCCTCGCTGGGGTCCTGTCTCAGGGTGCGTGAGAGGAACTCTGTCGCGCGCATGGGGACAGCCTACACGCCCGCTTCCTGGCGCTTGTAGAGCCCCAGTTCCAACGGCTGAAGGTCGTCGCCCACGTGCGCTTTGATGGCGTCGAAGAAGTCCAGGTCCCACTCGCTTACGAACGTAAGAGCAGTGCCCTCGCGTCCCATGCGGGCGGTGCGCCCGATGCGGTGCACGTACTCCTCGACGCTCTCCGGGATGTCGTAGTTGATGACGTTTTCAACGCTGGGCACGTCTATGCCGCGGGAGGTGAGGTTGGTGGAGACGAGCAGCTTGAGCGCGCCGCTGCGGAACTGCTGCATCACGGCGTTGCGCTCTCCCTGCGGCAGCCCGCCGTGGATGGCCGCAGCCTTCACCTTGCGCCGCCCCAGTGTCCTCACGAGCCAGTCCACGTCGTCCTGCGTGCGGCGGAACACGAGCGTCTGCTCCTCTTCATCGAGCACGTTCAGGAGCGCGGTCAGCTTGTCGCGGCTGGCGACCTCGCAGTAGCGCTGCGTCACCTGTTCCACCGGCTCCGACTCCGCGCCGACGCGGAACGTCTGCGGCTCCTTGAGATAGGAGTAGATGAGCCGCTTTATCATCGTCGGGATGGTTGCGGTGAAGAGCGCTGTCTGCCGCGAGCGCGGCGTTGAGCGCAGGATGCGGCGAACGTCAGGCAGGAAGCCGATGTCCAGCATCTGGTCAGCCTCGTCGAGCACCACCATCCGCGCGCGGTCCAGCCGGAGCACCCCGCGGTCCAGCAGGTCGATCACGCGTCCGGGCGTCCCGACGACCACCTGGGCGCCGTTCTGCAAAGCCGTTATCTGCGGCCCGATGCGCGCCCCGCCGTAGACGGGCACCACCTGCGTCCCACGGTATCTGCAGATCTCCGCGACCTCGTCCGTGACCTGCCGCGCCAGCTCCCGCGTCGGCACGAGGACGATGGCCTGCACGAACGGCTCGCGTGCGTCGACGAGTTCGGCGATGGGGATGCCGAACCCGGCGGTCTTGCCGGTGCCTGTCTGCGCCTGCCCCACGACGTCCTCGCCGTTCAGTAGCGGCTCTATGACGAACTCCTGGATGGGCGTTGGGGACTCGTAGCGCATCTCGTCCAGCGCGCGTTTGATGGGCGTGGAGACGAGCACGGGGCCGAACGGCATATCGCGTGGTGATGGCCCTTGCGGGGCAGGGGCAGGCTGGCGCCTGCGCTCCGGCGCAGGTCTGCCTTCTTCTCCGCGCCTGCCTCTACCGCTGCGACTGCGGCGCCGTTTGCCGGATGGCGCATCCGATGGCTCGGCGAGCGCAGCGGCGCGCGGCGGCGCCTGCTGAGCAGGGCGCGGCTCGGGGGCTTCCGCCGCTCTCGGCGGCTTGCGCCGTCGAGGCCTGCGTCCGCTGGTCTGGTCCGTTGGGGGCGCGGACGGCTCGCTCGCAGGAGGCGCGCCAGGCTTCTTGATGAAGCGTGATACGAGACTTCGGAACATATACACGTCCATTCTATCAGAGCGATGCTTCGAACCCGCCTGCTTACGCGTGCGCGGTTCGCTCATAAGGGACACTCGTCAGTGGCGTTACCGGAAGAACCCCGCCCGCAGCCGCTCCAGCCACGTTTGCCACGTCTGTATCCAAACTTCCAGCCAGGCGATGAAGCCGGACAGCGGATCGGGCGTGGGAGTTGGTGTCGGGGTTGGCGTTGCCGTTGGGGTGGGCGTCGGCGTTGGCGTTGCCGTTGGCACCGGCGTGGGGAGCGGTATGGGGGTGGGGGTCGGCGTGCCGCTGTCGGGTGTCGGGGTAGGGGTGGAACCCCGAGGAGGGACCGCAGCGTCCGCAGAGTCCACGACGGTCGTGTTGCCGGTGCGGTCGGTCGCTTCGAACACGACCTTGAACTCCCCGCTGTTCTCGAGGTTCACGTAAACAGAGAGCTCGTAGGCGGCGCCTGTCTCGATGACCTTCCAGAGATTCGTGCCTTCGGGCGTGATGTCGACGGCATCGCCGCCCGCGCGGCTGAGGAAGGCGTGGATGTCGGCTGACCCCTTGTCCGGCGTGGAGCGCGGCTCGTTCGACGTGAACTGGTCGCCGTCCACGTTCACCGGGCGAGGGTCACCGTCGCCCGAGGCTTCGAACTCTCCGTCGTGGCGCAGTCCCGAGCCGTCGTCGCGCACCTCGAACCAGAAGTTCACGACAACCGAGCGGAGATAGCTGCCCGGCTGGGGGTGGAAGACACTGATCTCGGGTCCCTCAGCGTCCACGACCAGCTCGATGGAAGAGGATACGCCCCGCACGTTGATGGCGAGCCTGTCGCGGTCCACCGACCGCAGCACGGCGACGGCGTCCGTGCCTGCGGTGTAGGCGTCACAGGCGGGGCCGTCGGCGTTCTCCGTGTCCCTTTCGGCCAACGCTACGACGCCCTGGTAGGTGCGCGCCCCGTCGACCGGGGCCTCGCTCGTGGGCGCGAGCAGGATGGTGACGGACTCGCGGGAGTCCCTGTTGAAGACGGTCGCCTCTGCACACGCCCCGTCCTCAAGGCCGGCGACGGTGGCGGTGATGAGCACGGTGTTGTAGGCGTCGGCCTGGTTGGAGACGTACAGGTCGTTGTTGGAGAAGGTGTTGCGGGGGTCCGCGCCGTTGGCCATGTAGGCGGCGTCGCCTGCGGTTATCGCGCCGCTTGTCGCTACGCCGGAAGGTACGTCGTCCTGTGCATCCACCGTGTCGGCGAAGACGGCGACGGTGAGCGCGCTGCCGCCAGAGCCGATGCTGAGCCTGCCCTCTGTGTAGTTTGCCGGAGCGGGCGACGGCGTCAGTAGGACGAGCGCGACCGCGGCCAGCAGGGCAAGGAACGGCACGCCCGCGAGTCGAACAGAGCGGGCCGGATGCCGTACGAGGAGCGGCCTGGCACTCCGGCGCAGGCGTGATCCGAGCCTGGCAGGAGAGGCGTTATCGAGGAAGGGTGACATGTGGTGACATTTGGTGACACGCGGGAGTGGCAGCGCCTCGCCCGCAGCGGACGACTCGCACGCTCACCGGTGTACAGGACCATGGTAGAGCGTGCGAGCCGTACCGGGCAATGAGCGGATGGCAGAGCAGAAGCGGCCTAGGTGTCGAGGATGTTCTTCGAGAACACCTCGTCGAAGCCGTAGCGCTTGGCCATGATGCCCTGCTCGTGGCTGATGTCGATGTACCAATCGAGCATCCGCCGGTTCGCCTCGATGCCGTAGACGAACGGGTCGCCCCACTTCTTGAACTGCTCCTCCACGTACTCGCGCAGGTAGATGACGGAGAAGCTGCCCCGGTCGCGCAGCAGGTCGAAGTACGCCACGGCCTTGGAACGCTCGAACGCGTCGTAGATGCGCGGGGCGAGCGTCGGGTCCTCGCGGTCGAGCTTGCCGCTCAGCACCATCATGTGCACAGGCGTGAAGATGCTCTCGTCCCGCCAGAGGCGGAGGTCCTCCTCCATGTAGTCTGGGAAGAGGCGGCGGATGCGCGAGTCGCTGGCGACCCACCCGAACAGTTCGGGGTCAGAGATGTCGCCGAGGAACGCGTCCACCTCGCCGTCGAGCAGGCGCTGGAGGTGGTCCTTCACGCTCACCTTGCCGTCCTGCACCGTCTCCACGACCGCGGACTTGTCGTAGATGGGGAAGTAGTCCTCGGCATCGGTGACGAGCCACCGGAACGTGGAGGTGTCGACGCCGTGGCGGTTCTTGAGCAGCCCACGGCACCACGTCACGATGGCGGAGCGGAAGGAGCGCGTAGCGATACGCTTGCCCTCCAGGTCCTTCGGGCCGCCGATGCCGCGGTCGTTGCGGACGACCATGTACCAGTGCGCGCTCTTGCGCTTGACGAAGATGGGCAGACCGGTGATGTCCCAGCCCTGGTCTATGGCGGCGAGCCAGTAGCCCATGTTGAGGTCGCACAGGCCGAAGTCGCCGGTCTTCATCCGGGAGTCGCCCGTCGGAGTTGGGCCAAGCTCCTCCACGGGTACGAGTTCGACGCCCTCGATCTGCACGCGCCCTTCCATCAGCGGACGCACGATCTCGTACGTCATCGAGGCGTAGCCGACTGATATCTCCAGTTTCATCTTCTCGGCAGTGGTCATGGCGCCTTCTCCTTCCTCCTGATAGGACGCGGCAAAGGTACGAGCGCCCCGCGCTCCGGTCAAGGGGCGCACGGTGGACAGAGGGTTTACACTTGGAGGGAGATTAGGCGGAAGGTCGAGAGGAGGGCGATATGGCAAGGATTGGAAGAGTCGGCCACGTGGTCCTGCGTGTTACTGATGTCGAAGCAGCGGAGGCGTTCTACCGCGACGCGCTCGGCATGGAGACGGTCCGACGTACGGAGGGAGCGGCGTTCATGTCGTTCGGCACCCAGCACCACGACATCGGGCTGTTCAGCGTGAACGGCGAGCACACGCGCGGCAACGTGGGGCTGGGGCACGTCGCGCTCGTCGTGAACGGCGGCATGCATGAGTTGCAGGAGCTGCACCAGCGATTGCTGGACAACGGCGTGGAGATCGCGAGCCTGACCGACCACGGCATGACGAAGAGCGTCTACTTCAACGACCCGGACGGCAACCGGCTGGAGATCTACGTGGACCTCATGGCGCCGGAGGACGGCAAACGCTTCCTCTCCGAGCGCGTCGGGTCGGGCAACAACCGGTTCACGTTCGAGGAAGCCGGCGTCAGCTAGACTCAGCCGCTCCACAGCGTTCGGAGGATGTGCCGCACGCCCGGGCGCTGCCCGTACACCAGCAGGTAGGCGCGGAAGAGGCGCGCCGTGAGCAGGACGGCCAGCGCCGTGAACGCCGCGAGCACGCCAAGGCTCAGCGCAACCTCCCCCAGGCTCGCTCCGCCTGTTCCGAACCTGATCAGTCCGGTCAGCGGGGCGGTGAACGGCACGTAGCTCAGCACCTGCGCGAGCACGCCGTCCGGGTGCTCGATCAGCACCGCGAGGAACCACATAGGCGAGACGGCGGGCAGCACGACGAACACGGCGATGTTGTTCGCCTCCTTCTGGTTCGTGGTGACGACTCCGAGCGCCGCCTGCACCGTGCCCAGCAATGCGTAGCCCAGCAGGAAGTACGCCAGCGCCACGCCGAGCGTCTCAACGGACGGCGCGCTCAGCTCCACGGGCAGGTCCACGATGCGGCCCAGCGCCAGCAGGAAGGCGACGAGCGCCGCCGTCCAGACGGCCATCTGCAGCAGCCCCGCCCCGCCGAGTCCGACCAGCTTGCCGAACATGAGTTGCTCCGGTTTCAGCGAGGAGAGCAGCACCTCCATGATGCGGTTCTCCTTCTCTTCGCTCAGCCCCTGCAGCAGGTATCCGGCCGCGGTCAGCACCGACACGATCAGCAGCATCCCCGCGCCGAACGAGAACAGGAACTCTCCGCCGTCGAACTCGTCTTCCTCCACGGCCGCACCGGACGCGGACAGTTCGACGGTGGCGACCGAGTACGGCCTGATGACGCGCTCCAACTGCTGCCCGCTCACCTCTTCGGCGACGAGGTTGCTCAGCACGAACCGGCGCAACGCGTCGGCGCCCGCGCCGCCGCTGTCCTCCATGCGTACCCGTACGACGGAACCGGTCTCCAGGAAATCGCGAGGAAACACGTAGAGAGCGTCGATCGCTTCCGCCTGCAGTGCGGCGCTTCCGGTGTTCTCGTCAGGGTAGGGGACGAACACGACGCCGTCCTGCTCGCGGAACGACGTGAACAGCGGTTGGCCGTCCTCGCCGGCGCTGAGGTCGACGTATCCCACGCGCGTGACGTCGGCCGCCGCCGCCCCCGCGCCGCCGGGCGGCTCGTCCCCGCCTCGCACCGCGTCGAAGACGCCGATGCCGATGAGCGCCAGCACCGCGAGCACCGGCACCGCGGCGGCGAAGATGCGGAAGCCGAGACGCCCGATGGTGACGGCGAACTCGTGCCGCGCGACGAGCCACGTCTTACTCCTCATCGCGTTCTGCCTCCGCCTGCTCGCGCCCGACCACGCGCAGGAATATCTCCTCCAGGCTGGGCGTCGCCAGTTCGAAGCGGTCGATCTTCGCGCCGCGCTCCAGCAGCGACCGCAGCACGTCTTCCGGAGCGCTGCCCTCGGCGAGCCGCAACGCGTAGCCTGCGCCGTCGCGCCGCGATACGGCCACGCCGTCCGCGCCCTCCAGGTCGAGGTCGGTCGCGACGAACAGGTCGTTCCCCGCGAACTGCCGTTTGATGTCGGTGAGCGGGCCATCGAGCACGACTGCTCCGCCGTCGATCATGATGACGCGGTCGCACAACTCCTCGACGTCCGTCATCTGGTGAGTGGAGAACATGATGGCCGCGCCCTCGCTCCGCAGCCGGGAGACGGCGTCCTTCATCACGCGGACGTTCACCGGATCGAGGCCGGAGAACGGCTCGTCCAGAACGATGAAGGCGGGTTCGTGCAGGATGGTTGCGGCGAACTGCACCAGCTGCCCGAGGCCTCGGCTCAGTTCGCTGATCTTCTTCCCGCGGTGCGGCTCCAGGCCGAGGAGCGTGAACAGTTCATCGGCGCGCCGCAGCGCGCGCTCGCGCTCCATCCCCTTCAACTCGGCGAGGTAGAGCATGTTGGGGATGACGCGGAGGCTCCGGTACAGACCGCGTTCCTCGGGGAGATAGCCGATGCGCGACTGCGCCTCCGGGCTGACGGGAGCGCCGAACACGGAGACGGAGCCTTCGTCCGGTCGGAGGATGTCCAGCAGCATGCGGATGGTGGTGGTCTTCCCGGCGCCGTTCGGCCCGACCAGCCCGACGACTTCGCCGGGATTGAGGGAGAGGCTCACGTCTCGTACGGCAACGCGGCCGCCGAACGATTTCCAGAGGCCGTTCGCTCGCACAGTGGGTGCGGTTGCGGCGGTTGCGGTCATCGGACCTCGATTCGCGGTAGCCGCGAGGGAACTCTCATATCAGTATAATGCTGACGCAGGCCCGCACCCGGCGCTCACACTGCGCCGCTGGAGGTTGTGATGCTGGGAGTACTGTTACGTCCCGTTGTGTTCTTGCTCAAGCTGCCCTTCCTGCTGGGGAAGGCGTCCAAACCCGCACTGGAGCGCGTCGCCAACAGGGAAGGCTTCACCTACGGCGAGACCCGCAAGGAAGGTGACAGGACGATCGTTCCGCTGGGGCACCACCCGGCGGGAGGCGAATTCGAACTGATCGCCGACCTGGAAGTGACACCCGAGTACATCTGCCTGCGCCCTGTGAACGGCTGGACGCAGAGTGCACTGGCGATCCTGGGCGCTCTCGTGCCCGACGCCGCACGCTTCCTCCCCAACCGTGAGCGGGAGACGACAAAACCGGCGTTGCCGGATGCGGAAGAGCCGTCTCAATCCTGATGGCGGGTGCTGATTTGCACGGAACGGGCGGTATTACGGCGCGATAACGACGAAAACAGTCGCCGTGCCGTAAAGGGCTGCGCGCAGGCCGGTGTGCTTCTCCTGCACGCGGTCTCCTCTCCCGGATGGCGCTCGTTCCTGCGATGTGTGGCCCCGCGCTCCCAATCCGGGCGGAACGGGGCAGGCGAAATCCGGCGGAATGCAGCGGAGGGGTAGCGCATTCCGAACGTTGACACTCTCTGCTCCAATGGCTAGGGTTAGGCCTTGAACAGCGGCAAGAGGGCGCTCGCACCAGCGGCGTGCGGGTATATAGCCGCCCAGCCCTCGGAGTATCCCGAGCACGCACGCGCAGGACGCGCGTCCCCTCGCGATTCACTTGTTCTTCCCCCATCGAGCGAATCCAACCGAGTTGCGTGCCTTGCAGGGACAGGGGTAGTTGAGATTGGCGCATGGCGGTAAACAGGAACGGCACAGCCGGCAGCACACAACCGAAAGTCAGCGTCAGGGGCCTGTGGAAGATATTCGGCTCCGGCGTTCCGGCGGAACTCACGGACGAGGTGCTCAATAAGAGCAAATCGGAACTCCGTGAAGAGTCCGGCTGGGTCATCGGTCTGCGCGACGTCAACTTCGACGTGCAGGTCGGTGAGACGTTCGTGGTGATGGGCTTGTCCGGCAGTGGCAAGTCCACCCTCGTCCGCACGCTGCTGCGCCTGATCGAACCGACGTTCGGGGCCATCGAGGTCGACGGCGAAGACATCCTCAGGTACAACGAAGACGAATTGACCGAATACCGGCGCACCAAGACCGCCATGGTCTTCCAGCACTTCGGCCTGCTCCCCCACCGTACGGTCGAGGAGAACGCTGCCTGGGGGCTGGAAGTGCGCGGCATCGAGAGAGATGAGCGCCTGGAGCGCGCCCATGAGGTGCTGGAGCTCGTAGGCCTCAACGGTTGGGAGCACTACCGCCCGAACACCCTGAGCGGGGGCATGCAGCAACGTGTGGGGCTCGCCCGCGCTCTCGCCGCAGACCCGGACGTCATGCTCATGGACGAGCCCTTCAGCGGTCTCGACCCGCTCATCCGGCGCGACATGCAGAACGAGCTGCTCCGTCTGCAGCAGCAGATGCACAAGACCATCATCTTCATCACGCACGACCTGAGCGAAGCGCTGAAGCTTGGCGACCACATCGTCATCATGCGCGACGGCGCGGTGATCCAGATGGGTACGGGCGAGGAGATACTTGCCCACCCCGCCGACGACTACGTGGCCGAGTTTGTGCGCGACGTGCGCAAGTCCTCGGTGGTCACCCTGCGAACGATCATGGAGCCCGTGCAGGTGAAACTGCGCTCGGACATGTCGCCCAAAGAAGCGATGGATGCCCTCGGGGAGATGGGGGAGGTGGCCGGTTTCGTCGCGGACAGGCACGGGACCTATATAGGCGCCGTGAGCTTCGCAGCGCTCGCGGAAGCGAACCGGAGCGGCTGTACCGAGTGCACCGAGGCGCTCCTGGATGACGTGACGCCGCTGTCGGAGGAGATGTCGGTCTCGGCCGCGCTGCCGCTGGTGCGGCACATGTCCGGGGCCCAGCCGCTCATAGACGCGGACGGCAGGCTGTGTGGTCAGCTCTCACCTCGCTCGGTCATCGAGATGATGGAGCGCGAGAGCGCCGCCGAGGCGGAGGAGAGCGACGCTTCCAGCGCCATCGGCATCGGGGCTGACGCGAACTAGGAGACCGACCATGGCAGCAGTAGCACCAACCGGGAACAATGGCGGCGGGAGCCTGTGGCAGCGTATCGCCAGCCTGCCGGACCGTTACATCTATGGCGGGGGGTTCGCCCTCCTCTTGGTCGTGGCGCTCATCTTCGTAGGGCTATGGGGCACCGGCGTCGAACCCCCGGAGAACTTCTTCGGGATCAGCGAGCGTCTCGGCGGCGTCTGCTCCGACGGCGCCACTCCTGACAACCTCGGCCGGGCGACCTCCGAGTGCGTGGATACCGCGATCTTCTGGACCACGCGGGAGGGAGCCTTCCTGTTCGACGCAGTCTCGAACGCGGTGCTGCAGTTCCTGCTTGCCGTGGAGAAGGTCTTCCTCTGGATACCCTGGCCGGTCTTGATCGTCGGCGTCATGCTGCTCGGCCTCCGCCTCGCGGGACCGAGGATCGCCATCTTCTCAGCCGCAACCCTGGCAGGGCTCGGGTTCCTCGGACTCTGGCCCAGCGCCATGGAGACCCTCGCGTTGATCGTGGTGGCGGTGACCATCTCCATCGGCATCGCGATACCCATGGGCATCGTCATCGCCCGGAGCGACACGTTGGACGCGATGCTCCGTCCCCTGCTCGACGCGATGCAGACGATGCCGAGTTTCGTCTACCTCGTACCGGCGGTGATGTTCTTCGGCATCGGAAACGTCCCCGCGATCTTCGCCACCGTCATCTACGCCGTGCCCCCGGCGATACGCCTCACCAGCCTCGGCATCCGCCAGGTATCGCCCGGAGTCGTGGAGGCGGCGCGCTCGTTCGGAACGACCCCCCGGCAGCTGCTCTGGAAGGTGCAGATACCCATGGCCGTGCCGACCATCATGGCGGGCATCAACCAGACGACGATGATGGCGCTGGCGATGGTGGTGATCGCGTCGCTCGTGGGCGCCGGTGGACTCGGCGAGGACGTCAACCGGGCGCTGGGACGCCTGGAGCCGGGCAAGGCGCTCTTCGGCGGCGTCGGCATCGTGGTGCTCGCCATCATCATCGACCGCCTCACGCAGGCCGCCGCCAGGGAGCGGCAGCAGGCGCTCACCGGCGGTCACTAGACAAGGTCATGCAGGGGCTGCCGTTGACGCAGAAGCGCACGAGCGGCCCGACTTAGCAAATGGAGGAGGTTACTGCATGAAGACGATGAGATATCTGTTGGTACTGGGGCTCATAGCCCTGATGACGATGGTGCTGGCGGCTTGCGGCGAGGACGACCCCACCGCGACGCCGACGCCGCGTCAGGCGGCGGAGCCCACTCCGACGCAGGCGATGATGGAGGAGAAGCCGACGCTGGTCTTCGCCGACCTGAACTGGAGTTCTGCCGTCCTGCAGAACTGGGTGGCCCGCGTCATCCTGGAGGAAGGCTACGGCTACGAAACGGACGCCGTTGCCGGCGGTACGCTCCCATTGATGCAGGCGCTCGTTGGAGGCGACCTGAACGTCAATATGGAGATATGGCTTCCGAACCAGCAGGAAGCCTGGGACAAGGCCGTTGCAGAGGGAACGATCAAAGGCATCGGCGACAGCCTCAGCTCGGTTGCCTGGCAGTCCGCCTTCCTGATCCCCAAGTACACGGCTGACGCCAATCCCGGACTGACTTCCGTTGAGGACCTGAAGAACCCTGAGTACCAGGCGCTCTTTACGCGGACCGCTACGGGAGACAAGGCTGCGCTCATCACGTGCATCCCCGGCTGGGAGTGCGAGATTCGCAACGAGCAACAGGTCATCGGGTATGGACTCGCGGACCACGTGGAGCTCGTCAACCCCGGGTCGTTCGAGGGACTGAACTCCGAGATCCTCAGCGCCTTCGAGCGTGGAGAGGACATCCTCTTCTACTACTGGGGCCCGACCGCGCTGATCGGTACGCTGGTGAGCGAATACGGCGGTTACGTCCGCCTGGAGGAACCGGCCTCGACGCCCGAGTGCGAAGAGCATATCGGGGCTACGCACGACAACCCCGCGGACACGGAGTTCGCGTGTGAGTACGCGGATGCTGAAGTCGTAATCGCGATGAGGACAGACCTCATCGAGAAGGCGCCCGATGTCGTCGATTTCTTCGAGGCGTACACGCTGAGCGACGACGGGATATTCAACCTGCTTGGCAGGTATGCCGACACCGGTGAAGACCCCGCCGACGTCGCCAAGTACTGGCTTCGCACCTCCGACGAGTGGCACGACTGGGTCGCGGACGGTGTGGCCGATGCGGTGCTGAACGCCCTCGGCGGTCCGATCGCGATGGAAGACAAGATGATGGAGGACGGGCCGGCCTACTGGGAGCTCTTCGTTCGCCCGGACAGCGATGGCAAGGCCGGCCTGGTCACGTGCATCCCCGGCTGGGAGTGCGAAGTCGTCAACGAGAAGCAGGTGCACGGCTACGGCCTGCAGGACGTGGTCACGCTCATCAACCCCGGTTCCTACGAGGGGTTGAACGCGGAGATCCTGGGCGCCTTCGAGAAGGGCGAGAACATCCTCTTCTACTACTGGGGCCCCGAGACACTCCCGGCGAAGCTGACGAACGAGTACGGCGGCTTCTACCGCCTCGAGGAGCCGGCCTACTCCGCGGAATGCTGGGACCACATGTCTGCCGTTGACGAAGCGGAGGACATCACCCAGGCGTGTGAGTACTCGGACGCGGACGTGCTCATCGCGGTTCGCACCGAACTGCTGGAGAGCGCGCCTGACGTTGTTGCGTTCCTCGAAAAATGGACGCTGAGCGACGATGCTGTCAATGCGCTGCTCGGCCGCCTGGACGAGACAGGGGATTCCTACGAGGATGTGGCCGCCTGGTGGATGCAGCAGTCCCAGGAGTGGACAGCCTGGGTCGCCCCCGAAGCTCTGGGCAGGATGGCGCAGTTCGCTGACGGCACCCCCGTGGAGACCGACAGCAGCAAGCCGACCATCATCTTCTCCGACCTGAACTGGAGCACCGCGCTGCTGCAGAACGCGCTGGCGAGGATCATCATCGAAGCCGGTTACGGCTACCCGACCGACGCGGTTGCGGGCGCCACCATTCCGCTGATGCAGGCGCTGGCTGCCGGTGACACGAACGTCACGATGGAGATCTGGCTGCCGAACCAGCAGGCCGCGTGGACTGAGGCCTCGGAGGCGGGAACGGTCACCGAGATCGGCGACAGCCTGGCGAGCGTGGCCTGGCAGAGCGCCTTCCTGATTCCGCAGTACGTGGCGGATGCCAACCCCGGACTGCGCTCCGTGGAGGACCTGCTCAAGCCGCAGCAGTAGCGGCAGGCTCGGGTTAGATTGCCTCTCGGGACGGGGCGCTCCCTTACGGAGCGCCCCGTCTTTGTCATTCCCGCACAGGCGGGGATCCAGAGCGACCGCCAGGTCGTACGGTGGCGTGGGGATGTGATGGGCTGCGGCAGCGCCCTCTCTCCATCAACGGAGTACCATGGAGTGGTGAACGACTCCTTTCCCAGGCCCCGCATCGGCGTCAGCGCCTGCCTGCTCGGCGAGCCGCTGCGCTACGACGGCGGGCACCTCCGCAACGAGTTCCTGACGCAGACGCTCGCCCCGCACGTCGATTGGACGTCTGTCTGCCCGGAGTCCGAGGTGGGGATGGGGACGCCTCGCGAGCCCGTGCGCTTGGTCGACGACGGCAGCGGCACGCTCCGTATGCGCGGAGTGCGTTCCGATACAGACCACACTGACGTGATGCGCTCGTGGGCGGCGCGCCGCGCCGAAGAGCTCGCGGACCTGGGGCTGCACGGCTACGTATTCACGAAGAACTCCCCCAGTTGCGGCCTCTTCCGTGTGAAGGTCTACCCCTCCGACGGCGGCCCCGCCGGCCGCAACGGACGCGGCCTTTTCGCGGACGCGCTCACGGAGCGCCTCCCGCTGCTGCCGGTCGAGGAGCAGGGTAGGTTGCATGACCCCCGCCTGCGCGACAACTTCATCGAGCGGGTGTTCGTCTACCAGCGCTGGACGGTGCTGCGGGACGGCCCTCGCGTTCCGTCTGCGCTCGTCGCGTTCCACACGGCGCACAAGCTCACGCTCATGGCGCACGCCCCCACGCTCTACCGTGAGGCCGGACGCGTCGTTGCTCGAGCGGGCGCCGACGATTGGGATGCGATCGCTGACGAGTACGGGCGTGTGCTTATGCGTGCTGTAGAGCGCTTGACCACGGCGCGCAAGCACACGAACGCGCTGCAACACGCTGCAGGCTTCCTCAAGCAGGCCCTCGATACCGGTGACAGGGAAGAGCTGGCCGATGCCATCGAGCGGTATCGCACCGGGAGAGCCCCGTTCACCGTGCCGCTGACGTTACTGCGCCACCACGTTCGCAGGTCCGGCGGCCCGGACTGGCTCGCCGCCCAGACCTACCTCCACCCCTACCCGGACGAGCTGATGCTGGAGAAGGTGTAGCCGTGCGTGTGCTGATTGCCGGAGCAACGGGGTTCGTGGGACGCGCGCTGGTCCATGCGCTGCTGGAGCGCGGCGATCAGCGGGTAGCGCTCACCCGCGACCCTACGCGTGCGCGTATGGCGCTGCCGGGGTTGGCGCACACGCACGCTTGGGACCCGATGGAGGGTCCGCCGCCTGCTGAGGCATTCGAGGGTGTTGACGCGGTCGTGAACCTCATGGGCGAGAGCGTCGTGGGTCGTTGGACGCAGCGGAAGAGGAGCGCCATCCTCGAATCCCGGGAGACCGCGACGCGCAACCTCGTGCTGGGGATGCGGGATGCGGCAGGCGCCGCGCCCCGCACTCTCGTGAGCGCGAGCGCCGTCGGCTACTACGGCCACCGGGGCGAGGAGGAGCTGACCGAAGACGCGCCGCCCGGCGATGCCTTCCTCTCCGGCGTCTGCGTGCAGTGGGAGGCGGCGGCATCCCGGGCGTCGCTGTCCGGAACGCGCGTCGTCCTGCTCCGCACGGGGCTGGTGGCTGGACGCGGCGGAGGGTTCCTCGCGCCGCTCTCGCGGCTCACGCGCTTCGGCCTTGGCGGACCCACCGGGTCAGGGCGCCAGTGGTGGCCGTGGGTGCATCTCGACGACGTGGTCGGCCTCATCCTCCACGCGCTGGACAACGAGGCCGTGCATGGGCCGCTGAACGTCTGCGCTCCTGCTCCGGCGCGCCAGCGTGAGGTCTCGAGCGCGTTGGGGCGTGTTCTGCGCCGTCCCGCGTTTGCGCCCGCGCCCGCATTCGCGCTCCGGCTGGCGCTCGGCGAGTTTGCGACCGAGCTGCTGAACAGCCGCCGTGCCCTCCCCGCCGCCGCCATCGCCTCCGGCTACGCCTTCCGCCATACGGACCTCGACGCCGCCCTCCGCGACATCTACTCATAGCCCGCGCTCCTCTCGTCATTCCCGCGAAGGCGGGAATCCAGAGCCTTATCCCTTCCCCCTTGACGGGGGAAGGTTAGGATGGGGGTGAACTCGGCGGGAGGTGGTGTACCCCGTGACACCCGCCCCTTACCCGATCACCCCCGTGTCCGTTACGCTGGATGCATGACTGTGTACCCTGACTCACCCATAAACCGTGTCTATGGCTCACAGGTTCAGCTATCGATAGGACCTATAGCTCCCGGCCTAACTTTTGAAAACGCTGGCACCCTTGCATCCTTAATCACCGGAAGCAGGCCACTGCCTTGGAAACGCTCCGATCAAGAGTGCCAAGAGTGCCAAACGGGACGACCGCTTCACTCGTAGGGAGGGGATTAAGAGTGCCAGATTGGGCAGCCGTTGGCATCCTTGATCCTGGTCAGGCCCCGCGCTTGCCCCGGACGCCGCCGTCGGCGAAAGTAGTGGGTGAGGGAACAGGCAGATGACCACGCTCCATCCAACCGAGACCGGAACGCCGTTCCGCGTCGTTGCCGACTTCGAACCCCGCGGCGACCAGCCGCAGGCCATCGACCGGCTCGCGGACGGCATCCTCAAGGGCATGCGCCATCAGACGCTCCTCGGCGTCACCGGCTCCGGCAAGACGTACACCATGGCCAAGACCGTCGAGGCCGTCCAGAAGCCGACGCTCGTCATCGCGCCCAACAAGACGCTTGCGGCCCAGCTGGCGCAGGAGTTCCGCGATTTCTTCCCGGAGAACGCCGTCGAGTACTTCGTCTCCTACTACGACTACTACCAGCCGGAGGCGTACGTCCCCTCGACCGACACGTATATCGAGAAGGAAGCGGATATCAACGACGAGATTGACAAGCTCCGCCACGCGGCAACGCGCTCACTGATGACGCGGCGGGACGTGCTCATCGTCGCCTCAGTCTCGTGCATCTATGGTCTGGGCTCGCCCGCCGAGTACTTCGCGTTCGTGGAGCGCATCACGCGCGGCGAGCGGTTGAACCGGCAGAAGCTGGCGCGCCGCCTCATCGAGATGCAGTACGAGCGCAACGACTACGACCTCGCCCGTGCGCGCTTCCGCGTGCGCGGCGATACGCTGGAGATCATGCCGGCATACGAGGACGTGGCAGTACGCGTCGAGTTCTTCGGTGACGACGTGGAGCGCATCGTGGAGCTCGACCCGCTCACCGGTGAGATCCTCTCCGAGCGCGCGCAGATAGACATCTACCCCGCCAAGCACTTCGTCACCTCCCGCGAGAAGCTGGAGGACGCGGTCGTCGAGATCGAGCAGGAACTGGACGAACGCCTCATCGGGCTGCGCGAAGAGGGGAGGGTGCTGGAGGCGCAGCGGCTGGAGCACCGGACGCGCTACGACCTCGAGATGCTGCGCGAAACGGGCTACTGCGCGGGCGTCGAGAACTACTCGCAACCGCTCGGCAGGCGCCCACGCGGCAGCACGCCGTGGACGCTCATGGACTACCTGCCGGACGATCACCTGCTCATCATCGACGAGTCCCACATGGCCGTCCCGCAGCTGCGCGGCATGTTCCACGGCGAGATGTCCCGCAAGGACGCGCTCATCGACTTCGGCTTCCGCCTGCCGTCGGCGCGAGACAACCGCCCGCTCAACTTCGAGGAGTTCGAGCGCTGCGTGAACCAGGTGGTCTACGTCTCCGCGACTCCGGCG
Organism: Dehalococcoidia bacterium; assembly: GCA_965116305.1. Lineage (GTDB taxonomy): Bacteria > Chloroflexota > Dehalococcoidia > Lucifugimonadales > Australimonadaceae > Bin16. Next base: position 2,734,785 of record OZ220673.1, read on the forward strand.
GCCTACGAGCTGCAGCACAGTTTGCAGGTCGTGGAGCAGGTGATCAGGCCCACCGGGCTGCTCGATCCCACGCTCGAGGTGAAACCGACCAGAGGCCAGATAGACGATCTGCTCGAGCAGATCGGCCGACGCACCGCGAAGGGGGAGCGTGCGCTGGTGACGACGCTCACCAAGCGCATGGCGGAGGAACTGACCGATTACCTGCGCGAGATGAACGTGAAGGTGCACTACCTCCACTCCGAGGTGGATACGCTCAAGCGCACGGAGATCCTGCGCGACCTCCGGCTGGGGGTGCACGACGTGGTCGTCGGCATCAACCTGCTCCGCGAAGGACTGGACCTGCCGGAGGTGAGCCTCGTCGCCGTGCTGGACGCGGACAAGGAAGGCTACCTGCGCTCTACGTCGTCGCTCGTGCAGACGATAGGCCGCGCGGCGCGTCACTTGGACGGCCACGTCATCATGTACGCGGACCGCATCACCGACTCCATGCGGCAGGCGATAGACGAAACGGAGCGCCGCCGCGCGTTGCAGACGGCGTTCAACGAGCGCGAGGGCATCCAGCCGGAGGGCATCCGGAAGGCGATACGCGACATCACCGAGTCCATCCGCGAACTGGCCGAGCCCCGCGCCGCCTACGGCGTCCGGCAGGACATGCCGAAGGACGACCTCGCCCGCGTGGTGAAGCAACTGGAATCGGAGATGAAGGAAGCCGCGCGCCAGTTGGAGTTCGAGAAGGCGGCGCTGCTCCGCGACGAGATGGTCGACCTCCGGCGTCTGCTCGTGGCACAGGAGGTCGCCGACCGGGGCGCCGGTGGCGAGACGGTATCCGTGCGGAGGGCCGAACCGGAGCCGAGGTCCTACGAGAGGGCCGGCGGCAGGCGGAGGCGCAAACGGTAGGGATGCGTCGAAGGCTCTGTTTCCTCCTCGGCATCGTGCTCTTCGCGGTGCTCGCCTTTGCTCTGCTCAACTGGAGCGATGCCGCAGTGCCGGGCAAGGCCCTGCCTCCCCCGTTCGACGAGTGGGGCGCGCCGGACGTTCCCATGAACGCAGCGATCTATATCGTGCCTGAGGACCCATCGGCGGTCGCCATCCGCGCCCCGGAAGGGCGCGAGTCGGAGGTGCGTGTCGTCCGTTTCGAAGGGGTGGCGCTCGACCCGCTGCGCGAGTACGCGGCGCAGGTGGAGTTCGTGGATGCTGTAGACGTTTCCGAGGCGGCGGACGCGCTCGAAGCGGACGTCTGGGCGCGAACGCACGGGACCGCCCTGTGGTTCGGGAAGCCGGACAACGCCTGGGCAGACACGGTGCGTGCCGCATGGGGAGAAGAGGACCGCGTGCCGTGGGTGGAGCATGAGCCTGTCCCATGGAGAGGCTGGTTGCTGCTGCCGGACGATCCGCCGTCACCGTTGCTGGGGCTCGGCTTCATCCGGAACCGGGAAGACCTGTTGGACAGAACGCTCGGAGAGCTGGGTGTGGAAGCGGGGGGGCTCGGCTCGGCGCTGCGGCTCGCCCGTATGAACGTAGCCTCGTTCGGGCTGTACGGAGAGTTCGGCGATGCGCCGCCCGAGATCAACTCAGACGTGCTTCGCGGCACAGGCGCTGGCATCATCGTGGTCGCGGAATCGAGCTACCCCGCGTTCCTCGTAGGGGCTCTGTGGGGACGCGTCGTCTCAGCGGCGCGGCTCGAAGCGATAACGCTCGATGGGGAGGAGGCACACTACCGCTCGTTAGACGATGAGTGGCACCTGACGGCGAAACGCTACGGGCGGACGATGTATTTCGCCGTCACGCCGACACGGAGCGAAGCTGAAGATCTGGTGCTGGCGGTGGTTGAAAGCCAGCGCAGCAGGCGGGGCGAGTGAGAGGACCCTTAGTCTTCGGGCGGTTTCGGCTGCTCGAGTATCTCCCGCAGCTCCTTGCGCAGTTGCGCGTTGGGCTTCGGCGGTGCGGTGAACTTCTTGCGATTGTGCTTGCCCGGCTTGTGCTGGTGGGCGTACTTCCGGTCAGCGAGGCTCATCGCCCGCTCCTTCCGCTACAGCCTGCTGCTCCGGCATGGCTTCGAGTTCGGTGAGGCGCTCTTCGAGCGCGGCCCAGATCGTGTCATACTCGGCGCGGACGTCGGTACTGGCGAGCACCGTGGGCTGCGAGTCGTCCCGGTAGTCGGCGCGCAGCGCTACCTCGCCGAGGAAAGGCAGCGACAGGTCGGTTGCGAGTTCGTGGCCAGCGCCGGAGCCGAACACCTCGCCGACGTAGTTCTCGACGACGCCAAGCACCTCGACGTTCAGCTTGCGGATCATATTGATGGAGCGCTTGGCGTCCAGCGCGGCGAGGCTCTGCGGCGTGGTCACGACGACGAAGCCGTCCATCGTCAGCACCTGCATGACGGTGAGTGGTGCGTCCGACGTACCGGGCGGCATGTCGACGACGAGGAAGTCGATTTCGCCCCAGTCCGTCATCTGCAGGAACTGGTTGATGGCGTTGTGGATCATGGGGCCGCGCCAGATGATGGCCTCTTCCGGGTCCTGCTGGAAGTAGGACATGGAGACGGCCTTCACACCAAAGGCTTCCGCAGGCTTGATGCGCCCGTCCGCGGCCTCCGGGTGAGCGTCGCTGCCGAGCACTTCCGGTGCGTTGGGCGTGTCGATGTCGGCGTCGAGCAGCCCGACCTTGTAGCCCTTCTCAGCAAGGTACACGGCGAGGTTGACGGCAACGGTGGTCTTGCCGACGCCACCCTTGGCGCTGTAGACGCCTATCTTGGTCTTGATCTTGCCGAGCGACCGGCTGATGGCGCGGCGCTGCTCCCACTGGCGCTTGATCTGCGCCAGGCGCGCCTGCCGCTGCTCTTCACTCATCGTCATCGGGGCGTGCACTCTCCCCGGGGCGCGGCCCCGTACTGCCAGCGTTACGCGGCTGGGCGCGGTCTAGTCGTCGAGGCCGAGCAGCTTGCGCCCGTCTTCGGTGATGCGGTCGGGCGACCACGGCGGGTCGAACGAGATCTCGACGTTCACGTCTCTGACCCCGTCGATATCGGCGATGGCCCATTCGGCCTGCTGTGCGATGAACGGCCCCATGCTGCATCCGGCGGCGGTGAGGGTCATGTCGACGTGGACGTTGCTGTCGTCGTCCACTTCGATACCGTAGATGAGGCCGAGGTCGACGACGTTCACCGGGATCTCGGGGTCGTACACGTCCTTCAGCGCCTCGGTTACTTCTTCCACCGTTACTTCAGCGGCCATGGCGTCACTCTCCTCCCGCCTGTATGAGGAGATTCTAGCAGAAGCGGCAAGCGTGACTCATGACACGGCTGTGTGGCGATGAGGCGGGGAGGTCAGGCTACTTCTTCGTCGGGGAGGTAGATGACTTCGCGGGGCTTGCCCGGCTCGCCGGAGGCAGCAACGATGCCCTCTTCCTCCAACTGGTCCATGAGCCGTGCGGCGCGAGGGTAGCCGATGCGCAACCTGCGCTGGAGCAGCGACGTGGAGAGTTGCCGGTTGGCGGCCGCGACCTGCAGTGCGCGCTCGTAGAGGGAGTCGCCTTCATCGAAGTCACCGGCGTCAGCCGCGCTCTCGGCTGCTGCGGTCTCGGCTTCCCGCGCCATGTTCTCCAGCGGGATATCCGGCAGGTTGACGTTGGTGGGCAGCTGTCGCCAGTGTTCGCTGAGGGCTGCGCTTTCGTCCTCGGATATGAAGACGCCCTGCACGCGCTTCGGCTTCGGGGAGTCCGAGGAGATGAACAGCATATCGCCGCGGCCAAGGAGGCGCTCGGCGCCCGCGGAATCGAGGATGGTGCGTGAGTCGACCTGCGAGGCGACCGCGAAGGCGATGCGGCTCGGGAAGTTGGCCTTGATGAGTCCGGTAAGGACGTCTACGGACGGGCGCTGCGTGGCAACGATGAGGTGGATGCCTGTCGCCCGGCCCAACTGGGCGAGGCGGCAGAGCGATTGCTCAACGTCGAAAGAGGCGGTCATCATCAGGTCTGCCAGTTCGTCGATGCAGATGACGAAGTACGGCATCTCCTCCGTGGCGCGCGGGTTGCGGTTGTAGGAGGCGATGTTTCGCGCTCCTGCTTCTTCCAGCAATTTGTAGCGCCGCATCATCTCCTGGATGGCGCCCTTGAGCAGGCGGACGACCTTATCCGGGTCGACGACGACCGGCGTCACCAGGTGAGGGATGCCGTTGTAGGGCGTGAGCTCTACGCGCTTCGGGTCTACGAGGAGCATACGGACCTTGGCCGGATCCTGATGGCAGATGATGGACGAGATGATGGTGTTGATGCAGACGCTTTTTCCGCTGCCCGTTGCGCCCGCGATGAGCAGGTGCGGCATCTTGAGCAGATCGAGGGCAACGGGCTCGCCGGCGGAGGCCAGGCCAAGCGCCACGGGCAGACCTCCGCCGGTGAGCATCCGTTCATATTCGGGGGATTCCATCACGGTACGGATGGTCACCATGGAGGAGGACTTATTGGGCATCTCCACGCCGACGAGCGATTCGCCGGGGACGGGAGCCTGGATGCGGAGGGTGGGGGCGGCGAGCGCGAGTGCAAGGTCTTTCTCCCGTGCAAGGATGCTGTCGACCTTGACACGGTTCCGCACTTCCATCTGAACCTGGTTGTCTTCCTGAGCGGCAAGCGCTCTGGCTCGCGCGGACATCGCCTTGCGGTTCCAACCAGGCACGATGCCGAACATCGTCACGCTGGGACCGGGCCGTATCTCCGATACGCTTACCTCGACGCCGTGCTGTGCGAGCGTCTCCTCGATGAGCGCGGCGGTGACGAGATGCTCTTCGGTGATGCTCCCGGCAGCTACCGGCGCGGCAAGGAGTTCGAGGGGCGGGAGAGGGCTGGGTGCGACAGCAGGGACAGCCCGGGGCGCCTCAGGCTCCGGAGCGGATGGCTTCGCTGCGACAGTGATCTCGCCCCAGGGCGTTTCGATCGGGACCGCGAGGGCCAGCGTCTCTTCCACGTCCGCCTCGAGGGTGCCGTTGACGTAGAGGTCGTCGGTTGTGTGGGCCTCTTTGGCTGCGTGCGGCGACTCAGTCTCGTGGGCAGGGACGGCCCCTATATCCGTCGAACTCTCGACAGAGGGAGGCGCCATCGTGGCTGTTGCCGCCGTGGAGAGCTGCAGCTCCGGTGCACCGGAGTCGGTGGCCTTCAGACCTGGCCAGAGGTCGGACTTCCGTTCAGGCCTGCTCTCGGGCTCCGCGGGGCGAAGGTTTACCGGCTTGGGGGAGGTTGGTTCCATATATGCGAGGCCGCGATGGGGAGCATCGGTTTGCCCGATAGGACTCCGGGGGGCAACGCTTCGGCGGTATTCGTCCGCAGCGCGCAACGTCTCCATCTGCGCTGCCCGCGATGCCACGGCGTTAGAGGCGAGATAGTCGTCGACCTCCTGCATGACCGCTCCCTGGTCACGATGACGGATGCGGTTCACGCCGCTGCCGATGCCCCTGCCAGTGGCGAGAGCGCCGCGTCCCATCCACACTGCTGCGTGGTTGAACAGAACAGGCACCACGAGCCACGCCCCGAATGTGATGAGGACAACCGTACGAAAGAGGCCGAGCGATCCGTAGGAGCCGCGCAACTGGCCGCCGAGGTCGCCTCCCAGCGGAGCCTCGCCGATGAGGGGGAACGACCAATGGAAATAGGAGAGCGTAGCGAACGCTCCGGCCAGGAGGAAGCTCAAGCCGAGCACGTAGCGCCACTTCCGTATGAGATACCTGAACCCGCGAGAGAATACCCAACCCATCCAACCGGCCCAGGCGAGCAGCAGGACCAGTCCTGCGCCCATACCGCCGAGAACATCGGATGTTGCATTGCGCAGTGGGTCTATGGCCCAGGCAGGCTGTCCGATGATGACGTACGCCATGAAGGCTACGACGATAAGACCAAGAAGGACGCCGACCTGGTTGAACAGAAGTGAAGCGATGCGATTTCTCACACGCCCGACTTTAATCAGGTGCGTTGCAGTTGTGAGCCAGGTTGGCTTGTAGATTATGAAGAGATGGCCGGAGTCCCGGCCATGCGGCCTCCAGTAACGAGGAGCAGTGAGGCAGGTCAGGGAAGGCTCAAACTTCCAGCGGCACGGTGATGATCATGGGACGGCTACGCGTCTCTCTGTAGAGGAAGCGGCTCAGCGCCTCGCGCACGCGGTCGTTGACGTGGTCCTCGTTCAGCGGGTCGAGGTTCGGCGCGCGTAGCGCCTCGACGATCACCTCGGCGGCGCGTTCCATCAGCTCCTCCGCCTCTTCAGGCACCGTGAAACCGCTCGATACAATCTCCGGCTCGCCGTAGACTCTGCCTGTCGCATGGTCTACGGGAACGACCACGACGACGAACCCGTCGCGTGAGAGCATCCGCCGGTCGCGCAGTACGGCCTCTCCGACGTCCCACGTGCGCAGCCCGTCGACGTAGACATGGCCAGCTTGGATGGGTTCGACGAGCCCCGCGCCGGCCTCGTCCAGTTCCAGCGCATCGCCGTCTTCGAGGATGAAGACGTTCTCGGGAGCGATGTCGGTCTGCAAGGCGAGGTCCGCGTGCGCGGCAAGCATCCGGTACTCACCGTGCACGGGCACGAAGTAGCGCGGCTTGATGAGGCGGAGCATCAGTTTGAGCTCTTCCTGGCTGCCGTGGCCGGGGACATGGACGCCGGGGGACGTTCGGCGTGTGAGCACCCTGGCGCCGCGTCGTGTGAGGTTGTCCACCACAGTGGCTATAACGGTCTCGTTACCCGGTATCGCGGTCGCGGAGATGACGACCGTGTCGTTCTCGTGGACCTCGATGTCGCGATTGGCGTTGTTGGCGACCCGGGAGAGAACAGAGAGCGGCTCGCCCTGCGCGCCGGTGAGCACGATGACCTGCTGCTCGTGAGGGAGAATACTCAGGGCTTGGAGATCGAGCAGCACGCCGGGCGGCGCCTTGATGTAGCCGTTCGCCACGGCCATGTTGACGTTGTCCACCATGGAACGCCCTGCAGGGGCGACCTTTCTTCCGTGTTTCACCGCGGCGTCCAGCACCTGCTGCACTCGCGCGATCAGGGATGCGAACGTGGCTATGAGCACTCGACCCGGAGCGTCGGCTATGACGTGGTCGAGCGCGGACGCCACGACGCTCTCTGACGGCGTGTAGCCGGGCACCTCGGCGTATGTCGAGTCGGACAGGAGCAGCAGGACACCCTCGCTGCCGAATTCCGCGAGACGCTGGAGGTCAGTGGGGCGTCCATCCGCCGGAGTGTGGTCTATCTTGAAGTCGCCGGTGTGGACGATGAGGCCGGCCGGAGTGCGCAGGGCGATGCCGCACGCGTCCGGGATGCTGTGGCAGACGCGGAAGTACTCGGCGTGGACCGTTCCGAAATCGAGCGTGCTACCCGCATCGACCTCGTGGAGTTCGTAATCGTCGATCCGGTGTTGGCGGAGCTTCACTTCGATCAGATCGTGGGCGAGAGGAGGAGCATAGATGGGGACGTTCAGTTCGCGCAGGACGTACGGGAGAGCCCCGGTGTGGTCCTCGTGTCCGTGGGTGATCAAGATCGCTCGCACGCGCTCGGCGTTGGCCGTCAGATAGGAGATGTCCGGGAGCACGAGGTCTATCCCCAGCATCTCCTGCTTGGGGAACATGAGGCCTGCGTCGATGACGACGATGTCATTGCCGTACTCGACGCACAGCATATTCTTGCCCACTTCGCCCAGGCCGCCGATAGGGACGATGCGGATGGGATGAGGCATCGTTAGAACATGCTCAACTGCTGGGAGCCGCCTGCCTCGTCCTGCGCGTCATCCTCACTCGGCGTTCCGTGCGCCTCACGCTCTCGGAGGAGTGCACCGAGCTTCGCGAAGTCGGCTTCGATAGTGGCGCGGAGCGCGCCGTTGTGCAGCGCTGCGGCTGGATGGTACAGCGGAAAGATGGTGATTCCGTCGAACACGCGCGGCCTTGCGCGCACCTTGCTGATGGAGTCCCTCGGGAACCACCGAGCAAGAGCGTGACGCCCCAATGGAACGATCACGGCGGGTTTGATCGAGTCTATCTGGGCGTCCAGGTAACGGGAGCAGGAGCTGATCTCACCCGGGAAGGGGTCGCGGTTGTTGGGAGGGCGGCACTTCACCATGTTGGTGATGAACACTTCCTCACGCTTCAACCCGATGGACAGCAGCAGTTCGTCGAGGAATTGACCTGCAGGACCGACGAACGGCCTGCCCTGGCGGTCTTCATTGAAGCCGGGGCCCTCGCCGATGAACATGAGGGAGGCATTGGGTGCACCTTCTCCCGGCACAGCGTTCGTCCGTGCGCGATGGAGAGCACACTCCTGGCAGGTGTGTATCTGCTGGTGGAGTGCTAGGAGGTCAGCCACAGGCGTCCTGTCAGTCAGAAACGCCCTTGCTCTTGATGAAGTCGACGGCGTTCTGGATGGTCCGGATCTGTTCCGCGTCTTCGTCGGATATCTTGAGGGTGGTGTCCCCGTCAGAGAACTCTTCCTCGAATGCCATGATGAGTTCTACGAGGTCAAGGGAGTCGGCGTTGAGGTCGTCGACGAAGGAGGCCTCCATCGCGATGGCGCTCTCCTCCACCCCGAGCCTGTCCACTACTACGTTCTTCACACGGTCGTAAACGGTCGCCATTTGCCTTCCTCAGCAGTTATATGTTCTGTTGTTCCTGCTCGTTGAACGATGCCCCAAGCACGCCATTCACGAACCTGGCGGAGCCTTCGCTCCCAAAGGTCTTGGCCAGTTCCACGGCTTCGTTGATGGCCACCAGCGGCGGTGTCGGTGAACCGTCCGCCAGTTCGAAGAGCCCCAGCCGGAGAACAGCCCGGTCGACGGCGGCGAGTTGTTCGATGGGCCAGAGGGGTTCGTGCCGCCGGATGAGGGCGTCCAGTTGACTCTGCTCGCTGACCACGCCTTCGACACAGCCTTCGGCGAAGGCAACAGCGTCGGGTGAGGCGTGCAACTCGTCTGCTCGTGCTTCCAGCGCCGGGCGCCACTCGTGCCCCGTGAGGTCGTGCTCGTACAGCACCTGGAGTGCGAGCACGCGCCCCTGGCGCTCCGGCCTGTTCCTGCGGCCTCTGCTGGCCTTTCTCGTACCGCCGGGAGACTCGATCATCGGGCTTGTTAAAGAGACGCCCCGAGTGCTGGTCGAGGCGGGATTCCCCGTAATCTTACGCCAGCGTGGAGATAGCGTCTAGGTCTGCCACCGCGAGCGCACCCGCGTCCGGCGCGATGCGTCTGGCGAGTCCGGTGAGCACTTTGCCGGGGCCGAACTCGATGAACCTGTCCACCCCTCGGGCGGTCATCAGTTCCACGGACTGCTGCCAGTAGACGCAACCGCAGAGCTGTGAGCCAAGCTCCGCCCGGACCTCTTCCGCCGATTCGATCGGTAAGGCCGTCGTGTTGGCCACGATGGGCAGGGTAGCCGTGTTCAGCACCGCTTCCGCGAGGACGCCTGCCATCGCCTCCTGGGCGGGGCGCATGACCTCTGTGTGGAAGGCTCCGGCGACCTCCAGGGGAATGGCGCGGCGCGCGCCGGCGTTCTTCGCGTTCTCTATCGCTCGTTCGAGGGAGTCGTTCGGGCCGCCGAGCACGATCTGCTCGGCGGAGTTCACGTTCGCCACCTGTGCGCCTGTTCCTTCGCAAGCCCGGAGGGCAGGCTCCAGGGTGAGGCCGATCAGTGCGGCCATGCCGCTCGGGGTGGCCTCACAGGCCGCCTGCATCAGCTCGCCACGCGCTCTTACAAGGCGTAATCCCTCCGACAGGGAGAGCGAACCCGCCGCCACGAGCGCGGCGTATTCACCGACGCTGTGCCCGGCGGTGAAGGTAGGGTGGGGCATCGCTGTCCCGAGGCGCTCTTCTGCAGCACGAAGCATGGCGACGCTTACGCAGAGGATGGCAGGCTGAGCGTTGTGGGAGCGGACCAGTTCGTCGGCCGGGCCTTCCAGGATGAGGCGGGAGAGCGGTGCGCCCAGAACCGAATCGGCCTCATCGAAAACGGCACGGGCGGCGGGCGAGCCGTGCCAGGCGTCGGAGCCCATGCCCACGGCCTGAGCCCCCTGTCCGGGGAAGATGAAGGCGGTGCTCATCGAGCGCAGGCGAGCGTTATTCGAGTTCGCTCTCTACGCGGAGCACGTCGCGTCCGCGGTAGTAACCGCAGGAGGGACACGCGTGGTGCGGCTTCATCAACTCGTGGCAACGCGGGCACTCGACGAGGCTGACGAGCGTCCTGTGCTGATGGGCGCGGTTCGTGCCGACCCGGGACTTGGAGCGCTTTCTCTTTGGCAGTGGGGGCATGGTTCTCTCACTCCAACAACTTCCGCAGCACGGTCCAACGCTGGTCCTGGTAGTGCTCGCACGAGCAGGCACTCTCGTTCCGGTCGTTGCCGCACTCGGGACAGATTCCCTTACAGTCCTCCCGGCAGACGGGCGCCATGGAGATGCCCGCGAGCCTGTACTGGCGCAGCGCGTCGCTCAGGTCGAGCACGTGCTGCTCGTCGATGCTGTTCACGTCCGCGCCGGTGTCTTCCTCGCCGTAGCGGAGCTTCGCTCCGGTAGCGATGTCCACACTCGGCAGGAAGACATCGTCCACGTTGGCCTCTATCCACGACGCGAAAGGTGTCAGGCAGCGGCTGCAGACGTAGTCCACGGACAAGGCGACGGGACCGGACGCCCAGACCCCGCGATCCGTACGAGTGAGCCGGAACGCTCCTCTGACGTAGGCGGAAGCACCGTCGTCTGATTCGAGCGCCAAGCCGTCGACCTCGAACGTCCGGGTAGTGCCGACGACGTCCTTGAGGAGCTGGGCGACGTTCACTTGTAGCTGCAGGCTCATCGCCAAATCCGTACGCAACCGCATAAGTATAGCAGGGCGTGTACCTGCGCGAAGCGTCGTGAGCGCACCGAGGCGCCAACCCCGCCCCGGTCGAGGCTCCCGATCGTTTCCCATCATGCCGTTTTGATAGCAATTGATAGCATTCTCTCGTGATTCTGCGGGAATGGGCGGGGGCAACACGGGGCCGGTGCGCTACCGCCGTTGGGACCAGTGTAGCGGAGAGAAGATCGTGCACGCAACCGCCAGATGTCATACAATTGACACACGCGCCGATAGAGGGCACGGGGACTGAGGCAGGACCCGCCGAAGAGCATTCCGGAGCGGGCAGGGCAGGGGAGTGAGACAGCGTTGCGGGAGCGTCGCCGCAACGTTGTCACGGCGCGATCGAAGAGTGTTACGACACTACCACGGCGCTACCGAAATGGAGCCATGACGCTATCACGGCGCTACCAGGATGGGGGCTGATCAGCGCTCCTGTGCGCGGCGTCCCGCTTCTGCTGCTGCGCTGATGGCAGGGACCAAGTCGGCGGAGCGAGTGCCGGGAGTGAATATGGCGGCGACACCCATCTCCAACAGGGCGGTACGGTCCTGCGGCGGGATGATGCCCCCAGCAATGAGTGGAACGTGTTCCAATCCGGCGCGCTGGAGGGCATCGATGACTGCGGGCACGAGCTCCATGTGGGCGCCGGAGAGGATGCTGAGGCCGACGGCCTCGGCGCCGAACTCACGGGCCTGCTCCGCGATCTCGTCCGGCGTCCTGCGGATGCCGGTGTACTGCACTTCGAACCCGGCCTCGCGCAGCAGGCGCACGATGACGCGCGCGCCTCGGTCGTGGCCGTCGAGGCCCGGCTTTGCGATGAGGACTCGCAGGGCGTCCGGCATGGGGGCGTCAGCGCAGGTAAGGCGTTACGAATTCGATGAGCGCGCCGTGTGTCTTCGAAGGGTCGGCGAAGGCGATACGTCCGGTGAAGCCGTCGCGCGGGCCGGTGATGATGGGGATGCCGAGCGCCTCGAGTTCGCGGGCCTTTACTTCGACGTCGTCCACGGTGAATGCCATGTGATGGATACCCTCGCCGTGGCGCTCGAGGAACCTGCCGATGACGGAGTCGGCACGGAGCGGTTGCAGCAGTTCGACGTGTGTTTCTCCCTGCTCGATGAACGCGCCCCGCACGCCGTGCTCCTCGTTCACGAGGATGTGCGCCGCCTGCGGAGAGTCCAGAAGGTCGTAGAACTGCCGGAGGGACTCCTCGATGCTGACGACGGCGAGGCCGATGTGGTTGAGCGCCCCGACGCGCGTGTTGCTGCTTGCGAGTGTCATGCGTGGATGGTACCGCATTTCACACGAAGGCGTTGTGCCGCAGGCGTGAGAATCGCTTAAAGGAGTCTGTGTTCATCATTCGTCGCAGAAGTTGACATCCTTGCCGTTATCGGTTCCGTGTGGTTATATACCGAACGAGATTGAGCGGTTTATCCGCTGGAGGGAGAACGTGATGAAGAAAGCGTACCGCTCATACCTGTTGTTCATCGCAATAGCTGTGCTAACGGCGTTGGCGCTGGCCGCGTGCGGGGGCACCGACGACCCCACGGCCACACCTCGTCCGACGGCGACACCGGTCCCCGATGCACCCGCGGCGCAGCCGACGCCCACGACTGCCCCCAGTATGCCGAGCGAGCCCACCGCGACACCGGAGCCCGGCGCGCCCGCGCCTGCACCGACCGCGACGCCTACGTCGGCCCCGCCGCCCCCGACCGCAACGCCGTTGCCGTCCTTCGATGCGGAGGCACACTTCAAGGGCAAGACCATCCGTATGGTTGTCGGCTTCAACCCGGGCGGCGGCACCGATACCCAGGCACGCTTCCTCGCGGCCAAATGGGGCCAGTACATACCGGGCAACCCTCGCATCGTCGTCAGTAACCTGACGCCCTCGCTGGCTGCCAGCAACTTCGTCTGGGAGTCCGAGCCGAACGGTCTCATCATCATCTACAACGCAACCGCGCCCATCCAGTCGTCTACAGACCCGAATGCCATCTTCAAGGCGTCCGGATTCGAGGTGATCGGCGCTCCGGTGGCCCGCAACGCCGTATGGATGATCAACGGCCACGAGTTGCCGTACAACGACATCACAGAAGCGATGGGAGCCTCCGGCCCGACACTTGTCGGCGCAGGCTCTGCGCCTACGCCGCAAGAGCTGACAGGAGTAACCGCCCTGGGCAACTTCCTGCTGGCGGACTGGCTCAACCTGCCGTTCCAGTACAAACTGGTCGCCTCTACCGGCACCGAACAGACACTGCTGATGTTGGAGCGAGGCGACGTGAACAGCTTCACTGCGGGAAGCGTGTGGTACCAGTTGCCCCAGCGCAGGCCCGGATGGATCTCCAGCGGCTTCATCAGGCCGTTCGCCGGCCTCGCCGGACCCGGCGGCGTCATCGTTGGCAATGCCGAGGTTGAGGAGTTCAATGCCCCGTACGCGCGCGACCTCATCAGTGACGAGCAGCGGGACATCTGGGATGGACTGATGGCTCCGGAGACGTTCGTGGGCAAGAACCTGCTGGCGCCCCCTGACACTCCTCTGGATATCGTCAACACCCTCCGCAGGGCATGGGACGAAGCCTTGGCGGACCCTGAGTTCCGCGCCGACTTCGAGCAGATACTCGGCCAGCCGATCGAGATTGAGCAGAGCGGCGCCGAGTTGCAGGAGATCTTCGCGCAGGTGGAGGATGCGTTCCTGCGAAACATCGGGCAGTTGCGGGAAGTGCAGGAGTCTGTGTACGACAAGTTCACGCGGTAGCGTTCGTCACGCTGGTCTGACAGCGCGCGGCGGAGCATCAGCGCTCCGCCGCGCGGATGATGGAGGCGGCACGTGAGCGAATTACTGGAGGGTCTGTCGTACCTCGGCAATGGCGGCTATTGGGCGGCGTTCGGTGTTGCCGTCTTCATGGCTGTCTTCGTCGGGCTGCTGCCGGGCGTCTCCGCGACCCTGGTGATGGCGCTCTCCATCTCCTTCATCGTGCTGAACATAGAAGACCCGCTCATCGGCATCGTCATGCTGGCGACGCTGACAGGCGTGGACAACACGCTGGACTCGATCCCCGCCGTACTGCTCGGTCAGCCGGGTGGAGCGACCCAGGTTACTTTCCTGGAAGGCAACCAGCTGGCCCGGAGAGGACTGGCCGCACACACGCTTGGGGCGGTCTACGCGGTCTCTGCGATGGGTGGTCTCGTCGGAGCCCTGGCGCTCGCTATCGTCATTCCGGTCATCAAACCGTTCATCCTCGCGTTCGGGTTCCCCGAGATCGCGGCCATGGCATTGTTCGGTGTCGCGATGGTAGCGGCGCTCAGTTCCGGCGCGATGGTGAAAGGGCTGGCGGCAGCAGCATTCGGCCTGCTGCTTGGCACCATCGGCATCGATCCCATCTCTGCTGCGCACCGGTACACCTTCGGTTCCCTGCACCTGTGGGAGGGGCTTCCCCTGATCGCTACGACCATCGGGCTATTCGCGCTTCCGGAGATGATCGACCTCACCATGACGAGGCGGCCGGTCGCCCAGCATGGGGCGGTGGTCAACAACCGCGAGGTGTTCCGGGGAGTGCGCTATGGGTTAACCAAGTGGAACATCGCCATCCGGAACGGGCTTTTCGGTGTGTTCCTGGGCGCCGTGCCGGGCATAGGCGGGGCAGTTGTGGACTGGCTCTCCTACGCGATGGGAATCTTCTTCAGCAAGGACAAGAGCGAGTTCGGCAAGGGTTCGCTGGACGGCGTGCTCTTTGCCGAAGCCGCACAGAACTCGAAGGAAGCGGGGCAGGCGATCCCCACGCTGGCGTTCGGCGTGCCGGGCGGCAGGGCATGGGCGTTCGTCATCGTCGCCATGCTGGCCTACGGCATAACGCCCGGCCCGCCGATGCTGGACCGGTTCGCCGACATCACCATCATGATGGTGTTCAGCCTCGCGCTGGGGAATCTTGCGGTTACCGTCATCGGTATGTTCCTTACGGGGCAGCTGGCGAAACTCACGCTGATCCCGTACCCGCTCATCGGCGCAATCATCATCCCGATATCGTTCCTGTCGGCCTATCTCTCCTCGACGGACCTCATCGCGATTTACATCATCGTGTCCGCAGCGTTGCTCGGTCTGCTGATGAAGCAGTACAAATGGCCCAGGCCTCCCCTGCTCCTGGGGTTCATCCTGGGCCGCATCATCGAGTTCAACTTCCAGTCGGCTATCTCCATCCACGGCATGGGTGGACTGTTGACGAGGCCGCTGACCATCGTATTGCTGATCCTGGCGGTGGCGATCGCAGTCACGTTCTCCAAGATGGGCAACATCGGTACCGCGGGGACGTTGTCCGATGAGGAAACCATGCCGGTAGTGCGCGGGGGAAGTGGAGATGATCCCGCGGCCGGGGCTGCGGCTGCCGTGGCGACCAGGAAGCGCATCTGGGCACTAACGCCGGCAGCTATCTTCACCATGGCAGTCATCGGGATGGCGGCCTGGGCGTTGCAGGAGGCGTGGTTCGGGTTCCCCACGCGCGGCAAGGTCTTCCCTGTGTCCTTGAGCCTCGCAGTCATCATTCTCAGCAGCGTCCAACTCGTCCACGACCTGCGGCAGGGCAAGACCGGCGCAATCATGGACATCGGTATGAGGAGCGCGGGGATGGAGGGGGTTGTGAGGACGGCGCTGCTCATCATCGGCTGGGTTGCCTTCTTCGTCGTGCTCATCTTCGTGATCGGCCTGAAATGGGCAACCATGGTCTTCCCGATCGGTCCCACGCTGCTCTTCCTGCAGGGCCGCACGCGCTGGATAGGCCTGGCAATCGCAGTGCCATTCGTGGTGCTGTTCAACCTGATCGTGATGGACTACGTGATGGCCGTTATCTGGGCGGAGCCGCTCATCCCGTTCTTCTCGACGCGTTAGCGAAGGAGCGGGACGCTTCCGCTCGCTGGTCTATGGCTGCGTATCCCATGGCGGAGTCCTCCCCCGCCATCGGAAGCCCCGCACCGATCCGTGCGGGGCTTCATTCGCGCATCGAGTGCTCACGGATATGGCCACCCCAGTTGGGCCTGGATGCGGCAGCGCGGAGTCGCTACTCGATCGCGTACTCCTTGAGCAGGCTGCGCGCGATGACGATGCGCTGCACCTCGGACGTGCCTTCGTAGATCTCGGTGATGCGCTGGTCACGGTACATGCGCTCGACCGGGTTCTCCTTGAAGAAGCCGTAGCCGCCAAATATCTGGACTGCCCTGTCGACGCAGAAGTGTGCGGCCTCCGAAGCGTACAGCTTCGCCATCGCGGACTCGCGGGTGTGGGGGAGCCCCGCGTCCTTCAACTGGGCTGCGCGCCTCGTGAACAGCCGCGCGGCGTCGATCTGAGTTGCCATGTCCGCCAGCATGAACTGGATGGCCTGGCGCTCCTTGAGCAGCTCTCCGAACGTCTCACGCTGCTGCGTGTAGCGGATGGCGGCCTCGAACGCGCCCTGTGCAAGCCCGACGGACTGCGTCGCGAGCGAGATGCGGCTGGAGTCGAGGATGGTCATGGCGATGCGGAAGCCTTCACCTTCTTCGCCGAGACGGTTGTCCACGGGGACGTGGACGTCGTTGAAGTAGACCTCGGCGGTGCCGGAGCCGCGGATGCCGAGCTTGCCGTGCATGCCGCGCATCTCGATACCGGGGCTGTCGCTCTCGAGCACGAATGCCGTCGTCCCGCGGTAGCCCTTCGAGCGGTCGGTGGTGGTGAATACGACCATGAGGCCGGACTGCTCTGCGTTGGTGATGAATATCTTGGAGCCGTTGAGTACGTAGGAGCCGTTGCCGTTGTGGACGGCGGTCGTCTGCATGTCGGCGGCGTCGCTGCCGGAACTGGGCTCGGAGAGCGCCCACGCCACGATCTTGTCGCCAGCGCACGCCGGAGGGAGGAAGCGCTCCGCCTGCTCGCCGTTGCAGAAGCGGTCGAGCGTGGAGACGCCGAGCGAGAGGTGGGCGAGGAGCGTTGTACTCGAAGTCATGCAGGCCCGTGCGACCTCCTCGGCGGCGATGGCGAGTTCCGCGTAGGACGCTCCCTCTCCTCCGTGGGCCGTCTTCGCGGTCATGCCCATGAGGCCCATGCGCTTCATCGCCGTGACGCTCTCCCAGGGGAATTCCTCGGTCTCGTCCCAGCGTGCGGCGTTCGGTACGAGCTCGGCGTCGGCGAACTCGCGCATCGTGCTCCGCAGCAGCCGCTCCTCTTCCGTGTACAGCGCGTCCATCGTCCCTCTCCTCAGGAGGCGTCTCGCTATAATGCCTCGCGCCGCATTATAGCCGTGCTCAAGGCAGTCATGACCGGAACGCTCTACGTCGTTGCGACGCCCATCGGGAACCTCGAAGACCTCACGCCTCGCGCAGCGCGCGTGCTGGGGGAAGTGGCCCTGATCGCGGCGGAAGACACGCGGCAGACGCGGAAGCTGCTCAGCCGCCTGAGGCTGTCCACTCGCACCGTCAGCTACAACGAGCACAACGCCCGGCAACGGACGCCTACGCTGCTCGATACGCTGCGGGAGGGCGACGTGGCGCTCGTGACGGACGCGGGCGCCCCGGGCGTCAGCGACCCCGGTGCATGGCTGGTGGCGGAGGCCGCGCGAGCGGGGTTCACTGTCGCGAGCGTGCCCGGGCCATCCGCCGTTACCGCCGCGCTTGCGGTGTCTGGGTTCCCGGCGGAGACGTTCCACTTCCTCGGCTTCCTGCCGCGAACGGCGAAGGCGCGCCGTGCAGCACTCACGGAGGCGTCGTCTCTGCGTGCAACGCTGGTCCTCTTCGAGGCGCCGCACCGGCTGCGCGCCGCGCTCGACGACATCGCCGACACGCTCGGTGATCGCCGCGTCGCTGTGTGCCGGGAGATGACGAAGGTGCACGAGGAGGTCTTCCGCGGGACGGTTCGAGAGGCCATCGCCTACTTCGACGCCCCGCGCGGCGAGTTCACGCTTGTTATCGAAGGCGCGGGTGAGCGTCCGGCGGATGCGCCTGTCCCGGCCGAGCGAATCGCGGAGGCGATGGCCGCCGCACGGGCGTCCGGTCTCAGACGTCGCGATGCCGCAGTACGGGTATCGAGCGAGCTGGGCGTGTCGCGTCGCGCGGCCTACGCGGCGTGGGAGGAGGCTTAGGGGGCGCGCTCGCAGGAGGCTCCCGCGTTACCGTCTTGAGACTGCTAGAATACGCGGGAGTAATCCATGCCTGAACGCATCCTTATAGGGGTCGCCTGGCCCTACGCCAACGGCCCGCTGCATCTCGGTCACATCGCTGGAGCGTATCTCCCCGCGGATGTCTTTGCCCGTTACCACCGTCTGCGCGGCAACGAGGTGCTCATGGTGTCCGGCAGCGACTCTCACGGAGCGCCGATAACGATGCGCGCAGATGCGGAGGGAGTCCCTCCAAGGGAAGTTGTCGAGCGGTTCCACGCCTCGTTCCTCGAATCGTGGGAGCGGCTCGGCATCTCGTTCGACCTCTTCACGACAACGATGACCGACAACCACCGGGAGGTGACGCACGACCTCTGGCGCGCGTTGCAGGCGCAGGACTACATCTACGAAGCGAGCATGAAGGTGGCGTACTCGCCGGACTTCGACCGCTTCCTGCCGGACCGCTACGTGCGGGGCATCTGTCCGAGATGCGGGTTCGAGGACGCCCGCGGCGACCAGTGCGACAACTGCGGCGCCATCCTCGATCCCGTGGACCTCGGCAACCCCGCGTACAACGTGAACGGGGAGCGCTACCCGGTCGAGATACGCGACACCGAGCACCAGTTCCTGCGGCTGAGCGCCTTCCGCGACCAGCTCGCCGAGTGGGTGGAGGAGCAGCGGCACTGGCGTCCCAACGTGCGGAACTTCACACTCGGGTTCCTGCGCGAGGGGCTGAAGGACCGCGCCATCACGCGCAACCTGGACTGGGGGCTGCCGGTGCCAGCGGAGGGGTACGAGGACCGCCGCATCTACGTCTGGTTCGAGGCGGTCATCGGCTACCTTTCCGCGAGCGTGGAGTGGGCGGCACGCAAGGGCGAACCGGACGCGTGGCGTCCCTTCTGGGAGGACCCGTCAACGCGCTCCTACTACTTCGTCGGCAAGGACAACATCCCGTTCCACACCATCATCTGGCCGGCGATGCTGCTGGGGCAGGCAGCGTACATCCTCCCCTACGATGTACCGGCCAATGAGTTCCTGAACCTCGAAGGCAGGCAGCTCTCCACGAGCCGCAACTGGGCGGTTTGGGTGCCGGACTACCTGGACCGCTTCCCGCCCGACCCCCTGCGCTACCACCTTGCGGCCAACCTGCCCGAGACCGGCGACGCCGACTTCACCTGGAGCGAGTACGTACGCCGGAATAACGACGAACTCGTTGCGACGTTCGGGAACCTCGTCCACCGGGTGCTGACGCAGGTCTACCGGAACTTCGACAAGTGTGTACCAGACCCCGGCGACCTCGGCGAGGCGGACCGGGAACTGATCGGCAAGGCGGAAGCAGCGCTGGATGCGGTTGCAGAGTCGCTCGAAGCGGTGCGTCTCCGGGAAGCGCTGAACATCTCAATGGGGCTGGCGCGGGACGCGAACCGCTATCTCGACGCGCAGGCGCCGTGGCAACAGGTGAAGACGGACAAGGCCGCTGCCGGGCGTACGCTCTACACAGCGATGCAGGCGCTGATGGCGCTGCGGGTGACGTTGAACCCGTTCCTGCCGTTCAGCACCCAGCGTCTCCACGAGCTGTTGGGGCGGGACGGGAAGGTGGAGGACGTGGGCTGGCGCTTTGAAACCAGCGAGCCGGGCGCCCCGTTGCCAGAGCCCAAGCCGCTCTTCACGAAGCTGGACGATTCCGTGGCCGACGAGATGCTGGCCAGACTCGGGTAGCGGACGGAGTACATGACGGAAACGACCACGGTACGCGACCGGCTGGACGGCTCGGCGCGGTTCATCTACGAACCGGTGCTCGACGGGCTCGACCGGGTGATAGGGAACCTGGGCGACCTGGCCGAGAACTCCGGTGTGCCGCGCGACATGGTCTCCCACGTGGTCGAAGGCGGCGGGAAGCTGGTGCGGCCCACGATAACGCTCCTGGCCGGAGCGTTGCGTCAGGGCGAAGAAGAACGCATCGTGAAGATGGCCACCGCCGTTGAGCTGCTGCACATCGCCTCGCTCATCCACGACGACACCGTGGACCACTCCGAGAAGCGGCGGGGACGCGCCACGGTGAGCAGGCTCTGGGGCGACGACATGGCCGTGCTCCTCGGCGACTACGTGTTCGCGGCGTCAGCGACGTTCGTCTGCGACACAGGCAACATCCGCGTGGTGCGCCGTTTCGCCGAGACGATCATGGAGCTTGCGCGCGGCGAACTCACGGAGCGTGTCAGCAAGCACGATTGGTCACAGACGTCCGCGGACTACGAGCGGCGCATCTACGACAAGACGGCATCGCTCATCTGCACGGCAGCGGAGTCCGGCGGCGTGCTCAGCGGCGCGCCGGAGGAGGAGACGCAGGCGCTGCGCTCGTTCGGGTACAACGTCGGCATGGCGTTCCAGATAGTGGACGACGTGCTCGACTTCACCAGCAGCGAGGAGGAGTTGGGCAAGCCGGTGGGAAACGACCTGTTGCAGGGGACACTCACGCTGCCTGCGTTACTTTTCGCGGGCAGCCATCCCGATGAGGGTGTCGTCCGTCGCTTGCGCGACGGGAGCCGTGACGAGAACGACCTCACCACGATGGTGGAGTTCATCCGCAACTCGTCGGCTATAGACGAGACGATGGCCCAACTGGAGGGCTACCGGAACGCCGCGCGCGCGGCGGTCGCTACGCTGCCCGACGCCCGCGCCCGCCAGTCGCTCGATGCCCTGGTCGACTACCTCGCACAGCGCCGCAACTAGCGGCGAGGCTCCGTAAGGGCGTCAGCGTTCAGCACGTTCATGGGTTCACCTGCTGCCCACGCCTTGATGTTGTCCACGGAGTTCCGGTAGAAGGCCGCGAGGCTGTCCAGCGTCGCGTAGCCCAGGTGTGGCGTCATCAGGACGTTGTCGAGCGCGAGCAACGGGTGGTCGGCGGGCAGCGGCTCCACGTCGTACACGTCCAGCGCTGCGCCCGCGATGCGATGCTCACGAAGCGCCTGTATCAGCGCTTCCTCGCGAACGATGGGGCCGCGCGACGTGTTCACAAGGTAGGCCGTTGACTGCATCAGGCCGAACTCGCGCTCCGTGACCCACCCCCGGCTGAGATCGGTCAGCGGCACGTGGATGGTGAGGATGTCGGCCTGCGAGAAGAGCTCGTCCCAGGAGACGTAGGTCGCGCCACTCGCGGCGGCGCGCTCGGCAGTGAGCGTCGGTCCCCAGGCGATGACGTTCATGCCGAAGGTCTGCTGGGCACTGACAGCGATCTTCGTGCCGATGCGTCCCATCCCCAGTACGCCGAGCGTTCTGCCGGCGAGGCCGATACCCAGCCGCGTCTGCCATTTCCCCTCGCGCATGCGCTGGTCCTCCCAGCCGATGTGACGGGTCACGCCGATGATGAGCCCCCAGACGAGCTCCGGTGTCGAATCGCCGGCACCGTCCGTTCCGGTGACCGGTATGCCGAGCCTGCCCGCCTCTTCGCCGTCCACGTGCGGCTGGCGGCGCCCCGTGCCGGAGAGCAGTTTCAGGTTAGGGAGCTGGCGCAGCACGGATGCGGGGATGGGCGTGCGCTCCCGCATCATCTGGATAACGTCGAACTGCGCGAGGCGTTCGGGCATCTCTTCCGGGGCGATGGCCTCGTGAAAGAAGGTGACTTCCGCGCCCGTGATCGAGTCCCAGTCCGCGAGTTCATGGGCGATGCCCTGGTAGTCGTCCAGCACAGCGATGCGCATGGCGTTCTCCTACTCCGTGAGACCTCTGAGCAGCGTGTAGAGGTCCGATTTCAGTTCGTAGCCGATGCCTGGGACATCCGGCAGTCGTACCCGGCCTCCTTCCGGCTGCACGCCGTCCGGGAATCCGCCGAACGGCTGGAAGACACCGGGGTACGACTCGTTGCCTCCGAGCCCGAGCCCCGCGGCGATGTGCAGTGCGAAGAGGTGTCCGCCGTGCGGTACGCACCGGCTCCGCGACCAACCAAAGGACTCCAGCATCTCGACGGTGCGCAGGTACTCCACGAGCCCGTAGCTGAGCGCGGGATCGAACTGGAGGACGTCGCGGTCCGGGCGCATCCCGCCGTAGCGGACGAGGTTGCGGGCGTCGTGCACCGAGAAGAGGTTCTCGCCCGTCGCGAGCGGCGGCTCGTAGTGGGCGGCGAGTTCGGCCTGCAGCGCGTAGTCGAGCGGGTCGCCCGCCTCCTCGTACCAGCAGAGGCCGTAGGGGGCCATCGCGTCCCCGTAGGCTATCGCCTCGTCGAGGTCGAACCGGCCATTGGCGTCGACCGCGAGCCGCTTGCCGCTGCCGGTGACCGCGACCACGGCCTCGATGCGGCGCAAATCCTCGTCGAGCGGCGCGCCGCCGATCTTCATCTTCACGGTGTCGTAGCCCATGTCGAGATAGGAGCGCATCTCATCCTGCAGCGCTTCGACGCCCTTGCCGGGCTGGTAGTAGCCACCCGCCGCGTAGACCCACGCGTCGTCCGGTGCAGTGCCGTCGCCGTAGCGCTGCGCGAGGAGCCGGTAGAGCGGCTGCTCTTCCGCTTTGGCGACCGCGTCCCAGAGCGCCATGTCGATGACGCCAGCGGCGACCGAGCGTTCACCGTGGCCACCGGGCTTCTCGCCGGTCATCATCACGTCCCAGATGCGGTGCGGATCGAGCAGGTCGCGCTCATCGAGGAGCGACGCCGGGTCAGCGTCGAGGATGCGCGGGATGAAGCGCTCGCGGAGGATGCCGCCCGCCGCGTAGCGTCCGTTGGAGCTGAAGCCGTAACCGACAACGGGCCTCCCGTCGCGGACCACGTCCGTGACGACGGCCACGACGGAGGCGGTCATCTGCGAGAAGTCGATGACCGCGTTCCGGACATCGGAGCGCATGCTGGCGGTCGTCTCGCGGATGCTGACGATGCGCACGGGTTTACCGGGCGGCGGCGCGCTGCTCGCCCGCGTGGTAGGAGGAGCGGACGAGCGGGCCGGAGGCGACGTGCGAGAAGCCCATCTCGTACCCTGCGCGCTCGAGTTCGGCGAACTCACGCGGGTGGTAGAAGCGGGCCATCGGTATGTGCCCGACGGAAGGCCGCAGGTACTGGCCGATGGTGAGGAGCTGCACGCCCGACTCCCGCAGGTCGCGCATCGTCGCGAGTATCTCGTCAGTGGTCTCGCCGAGCCCGACCATCATGCCGCTCTTGGTGGGTATCTCCGGCGCTAACTCGCGCGCCTTCGCCAGGAACGCGAGCGAGAGGTCGTAGTCGCCCTTCGCGCGGACGCTCTTGAAGATGCGGCGCACGGTCTCGATGTTGTGGTTGAACACGGCAGGGCCCGCGTCAAGGACGCAACGCAGTGCATCGAGGTTGCCGCCGAAGTCGGGCGTCAGCACCTCCACCTCGCAGCCGGGGACGCGCCGGGTGATGAGCCGGATGCTCTCCGCGAACGTCCACGCGCCGCCGTCGGACAGGTCGTCGCGGTCGACAGAGGTGAGCACGCAGTACTCGAGACCGAGCCGCTCGACGGTGCGTGCGAGCCGCGCGGGCTCCACCGGGTCGGGGGGCAGGGGCTTGCCGCTGGTGACGGCGCAGTAGCGGCACGCGCGGGTGCAGACGTCGCCGAGCAGCATGAACGTCGCGGACCTGCGCTCCCAGCAGTCGCCGATGTTCGGACAGTGGGCCTCCTCGCAGACGGTGTGGAGTTCAGCGTCGCGGAGCATACGGCGGACGTGGAGGTAGTTCTCGCCGCCGGGCCAAGGGACCTTCAGCCACTCGGGCAGGCGCTTCGGAGGGGTAGCAGTGCTCATGAGCCTATGCTAGCAGAGCGAAGCGCGGCTGAACGGGCCGGACGTCAACGCGCAGGTATGGCTTGGGCGATGGCCTCGCGGATGTTGGCAACGCCAACCACTTCGATACCCGCAGGCGCGGCGAGCGAGCGCAGCGCTGCCTGCGGAACGAGGGCGCGCTCGAACCCGTGGCGCGCGGCCTCATCCAGGCGGCGTTCCAGGTGCGCGGTGCTCCGCACCTCGCTGTTCAGCCCGACTTCGCCTACCAGAACAGTACCGGGGTGTACCGGCGCGTCCAGGAAGCTCGACGCGATGGCCGTGGCGATAGCGAGATCGAGCGCGGGCTCGGCCACCTGCAACCCGCTGGGGATATTCACCATCACGTCCTGGTTCCCGATGCTGATGCCCGTGCGGCGGGAGAGGACCGCAGAAAGCATCGCCATGCGGTTGAAGTCCACGCCCGTCGCGGTGCGCCGTGGCGGGCTGAACACAGACGCGTTGGTGAGCGCCTGCACCTCGCACAGCAGCGGACGGTTCCCCTGCATCGTCACGGCCACGGCGGAGCCGGGCGCGGAGGGGTCTCGTTCCCCCACGAGGAGGGCAGAGGGGTCGCGCACCTCGATGAGGCCTTCGTTCCGCATCTCCAGCAGCGCGACACCGTTGGCCGCTCCGAAGCGGTTCTTGGAGCAGCGCAGCAGGCGAAGCGAGCTGACGGGTTCACCCTCCATCGCGAGCACGACGTCCACCATGTGCTCCAGCACGCGCGGGCCCGCGATGTTGCCGTCCTTGGTGACATGGCCGGTCATCACGACGGGGATGTTGCTCTGCTTGGCCCAGCCGATGAGCAACTGAGCGCACTCGCGCACCTGGGCGACGCTGCCTGCCGCCGATTGCGCATCCGGCGAGGTGAGCGTCTGTATCGAGTCCACGACGAGCAGCGCGGGATGCTCGCTCGTGAGCAGGGAGCCGATGGTTGGAGCGTCGGTTTCGGGGGAGAAGCGCACGTCCGGGCTCCGTACGCCGAGGCGCTCGGAGCGCAGGCGCACCTGGGCGCCGGACTCCTCACCGGAGACGTAGAGGACCGGCCCTGCGGTCTCTGCGATGGCACCGGCAGCCTGCAGCAGCAGCGTGGACTTGCCGATGCCGGGGTCGCCTGCCAGCAGCACGACGGAGCCTGCAACGATGCCGCCTCCAAGGAGGCGGTCCACTTCGGTGAGACCTGTCGAAATGCGTTCGCCGTCCGAGCACGGCTGCTCGATCAGGGGCGTTGGCGCGCTGGCGGGAGTGGGCACGATACGGTTCGCGGCTGCCCGCTTCCCTGCGGTCTGCTTCGGTTCCGTGAACTCGGTGATCGTGCCCCACGCGCCGCAGGCAGGGCAGCGGCCGTTCCACTTGGGGGAGGTGTGTCCGCAGTCCCGACAGAGGAAGGTGGTCCTGGTCCCGGTGTTCCGCATCGCGGGCGCATCGTCCAACAACCCGCGATAGATGCGCAAGGGGCGGGTGTCACACCCGCCCCTTGCCTGAGCGTTCTCTGCTGCGACGTGCTACTCGGCTGCAGGAGCCGCTGCCGCCTCGGCGAGTTCGGGAGTCTCGTCGTTCTGCACGCTGATGGCGAGTTTCGGGTTCTCCGGGTCTTCGTTGTCCACGTCGACAACGACGGTCTGGCCGGGCCGGTAGTCGCCGCGGATGACGCCCTCGGAGAGAGTGTCCTCCATCTCGCGCTCGATGAGCCTGCGGAGGGGGCGCGCGCCGAACGTGGGGTCGAACCCCTTCTCGCCGAGCCATTCCTTGGCTGCCTGGGTCACTTCGAGGCTCAGGCCCTTCTCCAGCATCGGCTTGCGCACCTCGTTCAGCATCAGGTCGACGATGCTGACGATGTGCTCCCTGGTGAGCGCATGGAAGACGATCTGACCGTCGATGCGGTTCAGGAACTCGGGGCGGAAGAAGCGTTTGACCTCGTCCTCCACCTTGGTCTTCATCTTCTCGTAGGCGTTCTCCTCCATCTTGGCCTGGTTGACCATGGCAAAGCCGAAGGAGGTGTCGCGCTTGATGAGGTCCGAACCGATGTTGGACGTCATCACGATGATGGTGTTGCGGAAGTCCACTTTGCGCCCCTTCGCGTCGGCCAGGTGGCCGTCGTCGAAGATCTGCAGCAGCAGGTTGAAGACCTCGGGGTGCGCCTTCTCGATCTCGTCCAGCAGGATGCAGGTGTAGCTGCGGCGGCGGACGGCGTCCGTCAGCTGGCCCCCGTCCTCGTAGCCGACGTAACCGGGAGGCGAGCCGACGAGCCGCGCGACGGTGTGGCGCTCCATGAACTCCGACATGTCGAGACGCACCATCGCCTCTTCGGAGCCGAACATGAACTCCGCGAGCGCCTTCACCAGCTCCGTCTTCCCGACACCGGTGGGGCCGAGGAAGAGGAAGCTGCCGATGGGGCGCTTGGGGTCCTTCAGCCCGGCGCGTGCGCGGCGGACGGCCTTGGCGATGGCGACGATGGCCTCGTCCTGGCCGACGATACGCTGGTGGATGTTCTCCTCCATGTGGAGGAGGCGTTCGATCTCTTCGACCGCCATGTGGGTAACGGGGATGCCCGTCCACATGCTGACGACTTCCGCGATCTCCTCCTCGGTGACCCTGGCCTTCTCGTCGCCGGAGGTCTCGCGCCACTCGCTCTGCAACTGCTGGAGGCTGTCGGCGAGCTTGACCTCCCGGTCACGGAGCTCGGCGGCGTACTCGTACTGTTGCTGCGAGATGGCCTCGTCCTTGTCGCGGCGGACGGTCTCCAGCATCTTCTGCGATTCTTTGACTGAGAGCGGCATGTTGCTCGTGCGGATGCGCACGCGGGAGCCGGCTTCGTCCATCAGGTCGATGGCCTTGTCGGGGAGGTAGCGGTCGGCGATGAAGCGCGAGGAGAGACTGGCGGCGGCCCGAAGCGCCTCGTGGTCGATCTCGACGTTGTGGAACTCCTCGAACTTAGGCCGGATGCCGTCGAGTATCTCTACGGTTTCCTCAACGGAAGGCTCTTCGACGTTCACGGGCTGGAACCTGCGCTCCAGGGCGGGGTCGCGCTCCACGTACTTGCGGTAGTCGTCGAGCGTCGTCGCGCCGATGCACTGCAACTCGCCGCGCGCCAGGGACGGTTTGAGGATGTTCGCAGCGTCCACGGCCCCCTCGGCCGCGCCGG
The DNA here is from genome assembly GCA_965116305.1 of Dehalococcoidia bacterium. GTDB lineage: Bacteria > Chloroflexota > Dehalococcoidia > Lucifugimonadales > Australimonadaceae > Bin16. The sequence goes on from OZ220673.1 coordinate 2,761,648, forward strand.
CTCCGACCATCGTGTGCATCTCGTCGATGAAGAGGATGCAGTTGCCGGAGGACTTGATCTCCTCCACTACCTTCTTCAGGCGCTCCTCGAACTCGCCCCGGTACTTGGTGCCGGCGACGAGCGCACCCATGTCCAGCGTGACCACCCGGCGGTTGCTCAGGTGTTCGGGCACGTCGCCAGTGGTCACCTTCTGGGCGAGGGCCTCCACGATGGCGGTCTTGCCGACGCCGGGCGGGCCGACGAGCACGGGGTTGTTCTTCCTGCGGCGGCTGAGGATCTGCACGACGCGCTCGATCTCCTGGGTGCGCCCGACGACGCGGTCCAGCTTCCCTTCCTGCGCGTACTTGGTGAGATCTATGCCGAGCTGGTCCAGCGTGGGCGTGCGGTTGCTGGAGCGGCTGTGCCCCTGGCTCTGGGAAACGCTCTGGTTGAGGATGCGCGTCGTCTCGGCGCGCACCTTGTCCAGCGAGACGCCGAGGCTTTCGAGCACGCCCGCAGCGACGCCCTCGCCCTCGCGCATGATGCCGATGAGCAGGTGCTCCGTGCCGATGTAGTGGTGGGTGAGGCGGCGCGCCTCGTCCACGGCCAACTCGATCACTTTCTTGGCGCGCGGGGTGAGGCCGATGTCGCCCGGTGAGGGGCGCTCGCCCCTGCCGATGATGAACTCGACGGCAGAGCGCACCTTGGAGAGTTCGACGTTCAGGCTGCTGAGAACGCGGGCGGCGACGCCGTCCGTCTCCCGGACGAGGCCAAGCAGGATGTGCTCGGTGCCGATGTAGTTATGGTTGAACCGCTGCGCCTCTTCCTGGGCAAGCGAAAGCACCCTGCGAGCACGTTCCGAGAATTTTTCGAATCTGCTGGCCATGACCGCCTCCGGTTCTATCTAATCACATCGCGGTCTACTGCGCGAGCCCACTGTCCCTGCCGAAGTCGAGGAACGAGTGATATTCGACCGGGTCGTGATGTTCAGTAGGCGTCTTCGTCTCCTCTACGCGGCGCAGACTAAGTCCGAGCCGATGACGTTCGGGATCGAGGCTTACTATCTGGAGCGTCATTGTATCACCGATATTGACGACTTCACGCGGGTGACGGATGTGTGCTTCAGTCAGTTCCGAGATGTGTATCAGCCCTTCTATCCCGTCCTCTACACGCGCGAATGCGCCGAAATCGGCGAAATTCGTGATAGTTCCGGTCACCAATTGGCCCACGTGCATGCGTTCCATGGCAGCCTGCCAGGGGGTGGGCGTGAGGCGACGGAGACTGAGTGCGATACGGCGGTTATCGCGGTCGATACGCAGCACCTGCACGTCGACTTCCTGCCCCACCTCCAGCACGTCAGCAACGTTGCTCACCGGAGACCACGATATCTCTGAGATGTGAACGAGCCCGTCGGCGCCGCCGATATCAACGAAGGCGCCGAAGTTGGAGATGCCGGATACGCGCCCGTGGCGAACGTCGCCCTCCTGCAGCGTGCTCAGCAGCTGGTCTTTCTGCCCTTCCCGCTGCTCGCGAAGCGCTCCCCGCTCGGTAAGGACCACGCGGTTGCGCTTCCGGTTCACCTCGACGATCTTGAGCGATACTTCCTCTCCCACACGCGCTGCAAGAGCGGCTTCCGGATCGGCGCCTGCCGCGATCGCGACCTGCGAGAGGGGGATGAAGCCCTGCAGTCCGTTCAGGTCCACGACCATCCCCCCGCGGTTGTGGCCGGTGACCTTCCCGGTTACGAAGGTATCGTTGCGTTCCGCCTCTTCGAGCGTCAACCAGGCGCTGAGAGCGCGGACGCGGTCGATGGACAGTTGCGCCTGCCCCTCAGGGCCGGTGACGTCCATGACGTAGACGTTGATGGTGTCGCCGATACTGTAGTGGGCGCCCGGGTGCGGCGTGAGGGAGCGCATCTCCCGGGCAGGTACCATGCCTTCCGATTTGTAGCCAATGGAGACGAGGATCCCGTCCTGGTCTATCTCCATGATCTGTCCGGGTACGATGTCTCCCCGGCGCAACTCCTGTGGCAGAGTCTCCTCCTGGAGGAGTTCAGCCATCGTTGGTTCGCCGGGGTCACCCGTGCTCATCTGCTCAGACACGGCCACTCCGAATCGGCATTTCGCCAGAGGTGCGATTCTACGGCCTGACGTCTAGGTTGCATACCCTAGAAGGAGGTGTGTTAGACGCTCAGCGCGAAGCGACTGCCACATGGCGCCCCACAGCGCGCCCGTGAGTCGTTGGGAAGGGGGACAAGCAAGCCCGGGCAGCTGCCCGGGCGCTCATCTGTCCAATAGCCTGGCGGTGACCTATTTTCCCAGCAAGTTGCCCTGCCAGTATCGTCGGCGCTGGAGCGTTTCACTTCCGTGTTCGGGATGGGTACGGGTGGGTCCGCCCCGCTCAAACCACCAAGCCTCCTGAGTATACGGGCGCCCCTGTGCGGCAGTCAAACGGGTCTGGCGTCCTTGAAACCATCCGCGAACAGGGGCGGTGCTACAATCGCTGCGCTATGAAGAAGATCGGCGTGCTGGCCAGCGGCGGGGATGCTCCGGGCATGAACGCGGCTATCCGCGCCGTCACGCGCACCGCCTTGTTCCGTTCTGCTGAGGTCTGGGGTTTCTGGGACGGGTTCAACGGCCTCCTCGACCATCGGGTAGAAGAGCTTACAACCCGGCATGTCGCCGGGTCGCTGCGGCACGGCGGCAGCATCATCGGAGCGGGCCGCTGCGAGCCCTTCCTGGACCCGAACGTTCGCAACAAGGCCGTGGAAGACCTGCGCGCGGAAGGCTTCGAAGGGCTGGTGGTCATCGGCGGCGACGGTTCCATGCAGGGTGGATGGGAGTTGCACAAGCTCGGCATGCCCGTCGTCTGTGTCCCCGCGACCATAGACAACGACATGCCTGGCACAGAGATCACCATCGGGGCGGACACGGCGATCAACACGGCGATGGAGGCCATCGACCGGATCCAGGACACCGCCGCAGCGCACCGGCGCGCCATGATCGTTGAGGTGATGGGCAGGCACTGCGGGTACATCGCCGTCATGGCCGGCCTTGCCACGGGCGCGGAGATGGTGCTCACCCCCGAACGCCCGATGGAGCTGGAAGAGGTATTCGAGGAGATGCGGCAGGTCTGGCTGCGGGGCAAGCGCCACTTCATCATCGTTCTGGCGGAAGGGGCACGCTGGGGAGCGGCGGAGCTCGCTCAGCTCATCAACGAATCAGACAAGCCTTACGACGCCCGCTACACGGTGCTCGGCTATATCCAGCGCGGTGGCGTACCGTCCCGGTTCGACCGCATCCTCGGAACGCGCATGGGAGTCAAAGCAGCCGACGCTCTCCTGGACGGCGTATCCGGAGGCCTCGTCTGCTGGCGGAACAACCGCAGCGAAGTGCTGCCGATAGACGAGTTGCCGCCGCGCGGCGACCCATGGGACGAGATGCTGAGCAGGGTGCAGGCCATCTCCGCCACCTGACGCCGTTGCCCCGCTTCTCCTGTTCCCGTATACTCTAGCGGTTGCCCGTTGCGGACGGGCGCTATGCAACGGTAAGAGGTACTCCCATGGAAGCGCGCGACGCAGTGGCACTGACTCCCAACGAGAAGATCGCGGAGTTTCAGCCGGGCGACACCGTGAAGGTGAACGTCTGGATCCGCGAAGGCGAGCGCCGGCGTCAGCAGAGCTTCCAGGGCGTTGTCATCCGGAAGCGCGGCGGCGGCCCGGCCAGCTCCTTCACGGTGCGCCGCGTCGCGTCAGGCGTCGGCGTCGAACGCTCCTTCTTTTTCCATTCCCCGAATGTGGACAGTGTGGAACTGGTGCGCCGGGGCAAGGTGCGCCGCGCCAAGCTGTACTACCTGCGGGGCCTGTCCGGGAAAGCGGCGCGCATCAAGGAGCGCACCCAGGGCGGCGGCAAGCGCTAGCCCGCTGTGGCCTCAACCGCTCCTTCCCCCTCTTCTTCCGCTCCCTGCTCAACCTCGTAGAGGTCTTCCGGCGCACGAAGGTAGTCCGTGTAGAGCACGCCGTCCAAGTGGTCGCATTCGTGTTCGAGCGCCTGGGCGAGCAACTCCGTCGCGCCCTTGTAACGTATGGGCTTACCATCCAGCCCCACGCCGCGCGCCCACACCTTCTCGGCCCGGAGGATGCGGCCCTGCCAGCCGGGCAGGCTGAGACAGCCTTCCGTCACCTCGCGCTCGCCCTCTTTGCGCGTGATCTCCAGGTTCAGGAGCACCGTCGGCTCCTCGTCCTCGGGCAACTGGATGACGCAGATGCGCTTGAGCGACCCGATCTGGTTCGCGGCGAGCCCGACGCCGTTGTAGTGGTACATCGACTCGATCATGTCGTCCGCGAGTTTGCGCAGCGCAGGGTCGGCGAGGTCGCGCACCTTGCGGGCGCGTTCGCGCAGGACTGGGTCCGGGATGTAGTGCATCTGCAGGACGGCCATACAACGATTATACGAGCGCTTCAGACGATGTTCACGGGGTCGACGTCCACGCGCCATGCGGACGGGATACTGAGCTTGTCCAGCAGCAGGCGCGGCTCCGGCGCACGGATGAGTAGTTGCCAGCGCCACGCGTTCCGGATGCGCGGCGGGTAGGTGGGCGCGGGACCGATGACGTCCACGCCGCGCATGTCCCACTCATGCACCGTTCGCCGCAGGCGGCCAGCGAACTGCTGGGCTTCGTTCTGTGCCGTGCGCCTGTCCGAGTGGCCGTCGTAGAGCAGCCGAACGAGTCTGCTGAAGGGCGGACTCCCCTGCGTGCGGCGATGTTCCATCTCCGTGGAGTAGAACGCCGCATAGTCCTGCCCGGCGGCGGCCTGTATCGCGTAGTGGTCCGGCAGGTAGGTCTGGACGACTGCGTACCCCGCCTGCGGCCCTCTTCCCGCGCGGCCCGCTACCTGCGTGAGCAACTGGAAGGTGCGCTCCGGCGCCCGGAAGTCCGGCATGTGGATGCCGATGTCCGCCAGCACCACGCCCACGAGATCGACCGACGGAACGTCCAGCCCCTTTGCAACCATCTGCGTACCGACGAGGACATCCGCTTCTCCCTCGGCGAACGAATGGAGCAGGCGCTCGTGCGCGCCCGTGGAGGACGCGGTGTCGCTGTCCCAGCGCAGTACGCGGGCGTCCGGGGCGATGCGGTTCACCTCGTCGACCACCCGCTGGGTGCCCAACCCGAGATAGCGGACGTGGATGCTGCGGCACCGGGGGCAGCGCCGTGGTTCCCCTCGCCCCCTGCCGCAATGGTGGCAGCGCAACTGTCCCGCACCTGCGCCGTCGAACGGACGATGGTAGGTGAGCGGCGTCGAACACCGGCGGCAGCGCACGATGAACCCGCAACTACGGCACGCGACGACGCTCGCGGCCCCGCGGCGGTTCAGGAAGAGCACCGCCTGCCGCCCCGCTGCCAAGGTGTCCTGCAGCCGCTCCTGCAGCAGCCGGCTGAAGATGCTCCGGTTTCCCTCCCGCAACTCCGCCCGCATGTCCACCACGTCAACCTCCGCGAGGGACGTGGGCGCGCCTGAGCGTTCGATCCGGGCGAGCATCGAGAGTTTGCCGATGAGCCCCCGGCCCGCGCGCCATGCAGTCACAACGTCCGGTGTTGCGCTCCCAAGCACCACAGCAGCACCCGTGAGTGAAGCGAGCTGCTCCGCGGTGTCGCGGGCGTGGTAGTGGGGCTGGGCATCGGACTGCTTGTACGTCCACTCGTGCTCCTCGTCGAGCACAATGAGACCGAGGTCCTCCACCGGTGCGAAGAGCGCGCTGCGCGGCCCGATGACGACACTGCGCTCGCCTCGAAAGATGCGCCACCACTCGTCCCGCTGTTGTGCGGGCGTCAGCCTGCTGTGCAGCAACCCGACCTGCTCCGGGAAGCGCTCTTTGAACCGCTGGGTCATCTGTGGGGTCAGTGCGACTTCAGGTACGAGCGCGATAGCCCGCTTACCCTTCGCCAGGCAGTGAGCGATGGCCTGCAGGTACACTTCCGTCTTGCCGCTGCCGGTTGCCCCGTGCAGCAGCCAGGTGCGTGGCGTCGCCGAAGGGTCGTCCATCGTACACTTGAGCGCGGCGAGCGCTCGCTGCTGGTCAGGGGTCGGCAGGAGCGGAGCATGAGGCGCCGTCTCCGGCGTGGGAGGCGCTGCCTGAAGCGTTGCCAGCCCCATCTCGATGACCCTGGCAACGGCCGCCCTGCCGTAATGATTCCGGGCGTCCGCGGCGGCCAGCCCGGACGGAGAGCCCGCGAGTTCCCGCAACAGCCCAGCACGGCGCGCCGCCCGCGACTGCTCTTCAGCCAGTTCGCGGAGCGCAGAAGCGGAGGCTTCGGGGACGAGCCAGGTCTTTCGGGGAGAGGACGGCTTGTGGTGGGGTTCGGCCTGTCTCTCGGACGCCGCACCTGCCTCGACCAGCGCGCGGACAGCGTTCCGCACCCAGGGACCGAGCGTCACCGTCAGCGATGCGGCCCGATGCGCCCCCGGGTTCGCGCGGAGATATGCGAGGAGGCGCTGCGCCCCTTTCGGCAGCCGCTCCTCGATACCGGGAGGCGGGTCAGGGACTGCTTGCACGTAGGTCTGGGCACTACCGCGCATGCCCGGCGGCAGCATGGGAGCGAATGCGTCGAATGCAGGCGCCCGGTAATAGTCGGCGAGCCAACGCCCCAGTTCGATGCGCTCGGGCGTCAGGAGCGGCTGCTCCTCTACCAGCGAAGCGATGGGACGCGTGTAGTCCACGTTCGGCCTTTCGAGCAGGCCGGTGACGACACCGTTAAGCGTGCGAGGGCCGAACGGCACACGGACGAGGTGCCCGATCCGCAAACGCATCTGCGGAGGGACGGAGTAGGTGAACGTGTCGCCGGCCTTGCCGGTGCGTGCGTCCACCACCACTTCCGCGTAGCGGGGCTCAATGGTCTCTTCACCCGGAGGAGCATCCGGCGCGGCGTCCGCCGTTGTGGTCACGTCGATACCTCGGCACGAGTCTGGCGACTGTACGCAGCGTACCCGCTCGGCGCTGCATCGCGTAAGCGCCGGGTGACGCGCTACCTGCGCCGCCGTCGTGGGGTAGGGCGTCCGCCGCGCCGGGGCTGGCGCGCCGGAGGAGCAACTTCGGTCAAGGGCTGCTCTTCATCGGCGGTTGTGGACGACGCGTCCTGCTGTATCTGCTGCTCGCGGAACTGCGCCCGCCGGAAGCGGATGAGCACACCCGCCATGCCCAGTTGGATGATCGTCTGCCCGAACCAACTCCCGGCCAGATTCGCATACGCTCCGATGCTCAAGGAATCGTTGAGTACCGGGTCGTGCCACCCTGCGAGGAGGCCGTGTCCGAACGTGAGCGCCACGATCCAGAGCGCCGTCCCCATCGCTGATTCGTCCGCCGCTTCTACGAGCCTGCGCGCGAGCCAGACCATCAGCGCAAACTCAGCGATGGCGACCAGCGCGGCGGCAAGAGTGAACAGGCTGGCGTTCGCAGTGGCTGCTCCCTCCACCTCAAAGACGGGGAACAGCGCCGCTCTCGTAAAGACGAAGAACGAGATGAACGCGATGGCGACCGGCGCGCCGTGGGCGGCTATCGCCGTGGTGATGCCGAGCACGATGAGGAAGATGAGGCCGTATGCGATAAGGAGCGCGAGAGCGGTGAGCTGCTCCTGCGCTCCGCCTGCGATGAGTCCGGTGGCCAGCAGTACGATGGCGCCCTGTCCGGCGGGCAGCCACGTGATCATGGAGAGCGGCAGCTTCTTCCGGAGCGCGTAGGTGGAGGCGCCTACCGTCACGGCGAGCAGGATGAAGCTCAGCGGCGTGAGCGTGCCCACCACGCCGGGCAGGTCGAGCGCGCGCCACGGCCACGCCACGAGAGACGACAGGAGCAGCAGGGCGTACGGGAAGCCGAGCGTGAGCAGCAGTTTGCGCCTGTCCGCCAGGCGCATCTCCGGCGCAGGCTGAGCCGTCATGGCGCGCTAGGAGCGGGAACGGCGGCGCCCGTCGCCGCGTCCTCCGCGGGACGGCCGTGGCGCCTCGCCGGTGGCGATGATGACGACGCGGCGGTCCGCTCCCTCACCCTCGCTCTGGGTCTCAACGCCCTGATAGTCCGCGAGCGCGAAGTGGATCACTCTGCGGTCGGCAGGCGACATCGGGTCGAGCTCGACCGACCGGCCGCTGGAGATGGCCCGCTGGGCCATGCGCCGCGCCAGAGTGGCCAACTGCCGCGAGCGCCGCTCGCGGTACTGCTCGACGTCGAGCACGATACCCGTGGAGCGCCCTTCGCCTCTGCCGAGTGAGAGGTTGACGAGGAACTGGAATGCCCGGAGAGTCTCGCCGCGGTGGCCGATGAGCAGCCCGGCGTCGCTGCCCTGGATGTCGATGATGGGCATCTCTTCGCCGCCGCCGGAGCTGCGTATGGTTGCCACGGCATCTACGTCCATCCAGTCGAGGAAGCGCTCCACGATGCCGAGCGCGACAGCGGCGGAACCGTCCCCGCCGGTGATGCGCCGGACGCGGACCCTGGCATCCTCTGCACCGATGCCGAGGATGCCGCTGCGCCCCTGGCTAATGACGTCGATTTCGATTTCGTCGCGACCGACGCCGAGCTCCAGAGTTGCGAGCTCGATTGCCTCCTCTACTGTCTTCGCTGACCGGACGAGGCTCTGGTCCTCCATCGCCTTCCTCCTTGTCCGGTATGGCGGCGCTCAGCGTGGGGCCGAGTTTCGGCGTCCCACTGCCGGCCTTCTCGGCCTGCGGGAAGAGGCCACCCCAACCGGTAACGAAATACTGCATCACGATGCCGATGAGCGTTGAGGCCACCCAGTAGATGACGAGTCCGATGGGGAAGAAGAGGCTGAACATCCCGAACATCACCGGGAACATGAACAGCATCATCCGCTGGGTGCTCTGCTGGGCCGGGTCTGCCGAGGCGACCTGGCTCATCTTCTGTTGAACGAACATGCTGAGGCCGGAGAGCGCCACGAGGGTGTAGCCGAGGATGCTGCCGACGCGCATCGGCTCCAGCGCGAGGTCCATCCCCAGGAAGTTGCGCTCCACCGGCACCGCGCTGTTCAGGAACGGCAGCCAACTGTACAGCTTGCCGGAGAGACCGGCGAGGTTCTCGGGCGTGAACGGCAGCACACCGTTGATCGCCCAGAAGAGGCCGATGAAGATGGGCATCTGTATCACCAGCGGGCCGAGGCAGCCGACCGGGTTGACTCCCATCTCCTTGTAGAGCTTCATCACCTCCTGGCCGCGCAGCTGGGGATTGTTCTTGTACTTCTCGTTGATCTCCTTGACGCGCGGCTGCAATCCCTGCAGTTTCCGGGTCTGCCGCAGCTGCCGGACCACGAGCGGGTAGGTCAGCGCTCGAACGAGGATGGTGAACGCGATGATGGCGAAGCCCAGGTTGGAACCCAGCCAGACGTAGAGCACGAGCAGGCTGTTGGTCATCGGCTTGGTGATGACCTCGTTCCAGAGCAGTGTCAGCAGTTCCATGTGCTCAGCCGCCTACTTCACGTCGTTCAGGTTGCGTTCCCAGGCCAGTTGCTTCGTGTCCAGGTCTATCGCGGTGATGGTCTCGTCCAGCGAGTGCAGGAACACGAGCCGCCCATCCGAGGTGAGCGGCGCGCGCACGTCGTTCCCGACGCGGCGGTCCCACCGGCGGCTGCCGCTCTGCTTGTCCAGCACTACCATAATGCCGGAGTCCGACGCATACACCAGCTCGTCGCCCGAGAGCACCGGGGAGGCGAGGACAGGCTCGCTTTCGTCGTCGCCCGGGTACGTCCAGACGACGCGCCCCGACTCGATGCTGTACGCGTACACGTTGCCGTCCATGTTGGGGGCGTACATGGTCGTCCCGTCCGTCACGGCGGCGCCCCAGAACCAGTTGTTCGCCTCGAACAGCTTCTCCGGCGCCCCTGTGGCGAGGTTCACCCGGTAGAACGCGCGGTCGAACGCGCCCAGGTACAGGTAGCTTCCCGCGATGACCGGCGAGGCAACGACGGCTCCGTCCAACTGTGCGGGCTGGTTCCAGACCGGGCGGCAGTCTGCTATGGAGACGGCGTGCACCCGCTTGCTCTGGTCGCCGAAGTAGGCGATGCCGTCCTGGACGACGGGCGTCGTCCACAGCTGTCCCACCGGTGTCTCGTTGCGGGCCGGGAAGCGGCACTGCTCGATGAGGCTCGAGGCTTCGAGCACGTAGAGTCTGCCGTCTCCTGCGTCCTCCGCCGCCGCCACGACGATCGAGCCGTTGTGCGGCACGACCGAGCCGGCGATGCCCTTGGCGAGATCGTTGCCGTCTATCTCGAATGTGCGCGCGTCGCCGAAGCTCTCCGCGTCGAGTGAGAGCACGATGCCGTTGTACGTTCCAACGTAGACACGTCCATCCTCGACGACAGGGGTGCCGTACAGTGCGGGGAAGCCCTGCTCTCGGTCCGGTTGCGGGACCTGGTAGGGCGCGATCTGAGCGAGTCCGGCGTCCAGCGACAGCCTGATGAGGCGTCCTTCACGCGTGCCGACATACGTCGAGTCGCCCTCGACTGCGACGCCCGACCAGCTCTGCGTCGCCGCATTCCTGCTCTGCGCGCACCCGGCCAGCAGGACGGCCAGAACGATGGCCACGAGCAGTATGAGCGCGGGAGAGAGCCCCGTGCGTCCGGGACAGGCGCCGGTCTGGTTCAACCTATGCATCCTTCTGGGAGCATCCGCCGGTAGCGGACGCTCCGGTGTAGCCGGAGACGGCCTACGCGAGGCCGGTTCCGGCGTTCTCGTTCACCTTGATGTGCCGCGGAGGCACGGGGTCGTAGCCTCTGCCACCCCACGGAGCGCAGCGGGCGAGCCGCCGGAGCGAGAGCCAAGAGCCCCTCAGCGTGCCGTGTACGGTTATCGCTTCCTGTGCGTAGTGGGAACACGTGGGCTCGTACCGGCACGACGACGGCCAGTAGGGCGACAGCACACGCTGGTACGCGGAGATCAACGCTATCGCCACCCTACGCATCAGAACCAGCCTCCGCGCCCTGTCCGGCATCCTCCGGCGCGAGCAGGCGCAGCCTGCGCGCGAGTGACGCCGTCGCTCCCTGCAACGCATCGAACGGCGCTTCCGCCGTGCTCCGCCGTGCGATGAGCAACACGTCCCAGCCGTCCTGGAACGGCAGCGCTCGTACGGCCTCCCGCAGCCTGCGGCGTATGCGGTTGCGGGTAACGGACAGCGGCGCAGCGCGCTTGCTGACGACGAAGCCGAAGCGGGCGTGGGGGAGAGAGTTCGGCATCGCTCGCATGACCAGCAGCGGATGTGCGCGCGAAGCACCGTTCTCGCGCAAGGCCTGGAAATCGCGCTGGCGGCGAAGCCGCTGCGCGCGGTTGATACCCTGCCCCGTCATGGGGAGACGAATCCCGCAAGGTGGTCCTTAGACTGCGAGACGGTGGCGACCCTTCAGGCGTCGTGCGCTCAGCACCCTGCGGCCGCCCGGCGTGTGCATGCGCGCCATGAACCCGTGACGCCGCTGGCGGCGTCGTTTCTTCGGTTGCCATGTACGCTTGGGCACGTCTCTGCGCTCTGTGAGGTTTGGGCTGATGCCCGAAGAGAGAGTATAGCCGTGCACCCTCCGAGTGTCAAAGATGGCAGAGGACGTTGCCTTTGCTTATCATGCCCGCGCGGCGGGGGATCGAAACGGCGCGAACATGCTTCTCCGCCGCGCGCAGGGACACCTGCGCCTATTCCTACGAGGAGGGATCGCCATGACGACGGTAGACCCTGACGCCGATATCCTGCGAGCAGTCGAACCCGACCCGGATACGCTCGAACAACTGGTGCTGGACGACCCGTACCGTGCCTGGCTTGCGCGGGAGGGAGTGAAGGTCATCGACGAGTATGCGTTCGAGGACCTTGAGAAGGTGGAACTGGGCCCGTGGGAGCGGAAGGGCGGTATGGGCGCGGCGCTCAACATCCCGTACCCCGTGCTCATCAACGACGCTCAGCTCGTCGAGATCAGGCCCGGCGGGTCGTCGGAGCCGGAGCACCACCTCTACGAGGAGATCGTCTATATCGTCAGCGGACGCGGCGCGACAAGTGTCTGGGTCGGCGACGGCCCGAAGCGGACGTTCGAGTGGAAGCAGGGCAGCCTCTTCGCCATCCCGCTCAACGCCTGGTACCAGATATTCAACGGCAGCGGCACCGAGCCTGCGCGCTATCTCTCCGTCACCACCGCGCCGCCGACGATGCGGCTGTTCAAGGACGACGACTTCATCTTCAACAACGATTTCGTCTTCTCGAAGCGGTTCAAGGGCGAGGACGACTTCTTCAGCGGCAACGGCACGCTGTACAAGGGGCGCGTCTGGGACGCCAGCTTCATCCCGAACGTGCCGGACATGCCGCTCTACTCGTGGGTGGAGCGCGGCGCGGGCGGCATCAACGCGCTGTTCGAGATGGCCGGCAACGCCATGAAGGGACACGTCTCCGAGTTCCCGGTCGGCACCTACAAGAAGGGGCACCGGCACGGGCCGGGGGCGCACCTGCTCATCCTCAGCGGCGATGCGGGCTACTCGCTCCTCTGGCACGAGGAGGACATGTCCGACATGGTGAAGGCGGACTGGCAGCTCGGCTCGATGGTCGTGGTGCCGAGCGACTCCTGCTACCACCAGCACTTCAACACCGGCACGCGCCGGGCGCGCTACATGGCGCTCGGCTACGGCTCCGGCGGCACCGCGGCCGGGCTGCACACGCCGTTCGCGGGCTCCGGCCTGGGCGACGTGAGCCAGAAGCAGGGCGGCATGCAGGTGGAGTACGAGGACGAGAACCCGCTGGTGCTCGACCTGTTCGAGGAGGAGTGCCTGAAGCGCGGCGCGAGGCCGGACATGCGACGCTACTTCCCCGGCAGGACGGAGTTCAAAGCGAAGCTGCCGGACTAGCGGCACTACTCCCGCGAACGGACGCGAGACAGGCGGGCGAGCAGCCCGCCTGTCTTCATTACCGGCTACGCGGAGAGTTCCTCCAGCGGCGGCTCCGGCATCCCCTTGCTCCAAGTGGGGTCGCGGAGTTCGAGCCGGTTGCCGGTCGGGTCGAAGAAGTAAAGCTCCCGCCCGGTGAAGTGGCCCTGTGCCCGGTAGACGAGGCTGTCTACCTTCACGTTCTTCTCGCGGAAGAGCTTGCACGCCTGCTCCAGCACCTCGGGGGTGACAGTGAAGGAGTGATGCACTCCCGGCGGCGAGCCGTTGACCGGCGTCTTCTGCTCGCAGAGCAGGATGTTGGTGTCGCCGGTGCTGAAGCACGACATCGTGTTGTTGCCGAGCCGCCCCTTGTGCTTCAGGCCCAACAGGCCGCCGTAGAACTCTTCCGACTCGTCCAGGTTGTTCACGGGGATCGACCAGTGGGTCATACCCTGTACGCCAAGTCCTGCCATGTTCTCCTCCTCTCGTCGTTCTGCTGCGTCGTCAACAGGGGAAGCATCACCCCCATCCCTGTCCTTCCCCCATCGAGGGGGAAGGGATCAGGCATCGGCCTCCCTTGGGGCGTGGTAATCGCCGTGGGTGCCGCCGGTCTTCTCGACGAGGCGCACGCCCTCGATGGTCATGCCGCGGTCGACGGCCTTGCACATGTCGTAGATGGTGAGCGCGGCGACGGAGACGGCGGTGAGCGCCTCCATCTCCACGCCTGTCTTGGCCGTGGTGCGCGCCAGTGCGCTGATGCGGACGCGGGCAAGGTCCGCGCCCGGCTCCGGTTCGAAGTCGACCGATACGTGGCTGAGCGGGACCTGGTGCGCGAGCGGGATGAGCTCCCACGTGTGCTTCGCGGCATTGATGCCGGCGATGCGCGCGACGGTGAAGACGTCGCCCTTCTCCGCGCGGCCCTCCACGATGAGCGACAGCGTCTCGGGTTGCATCGCGACCGCGCCCGCGGCTATCGCCGTCCGGACGGAGTCCGGCTTGTCGCCGACGTCCACCATGCGGGCGTTGCCGTGGGGGTCTATGTGCGTGAGTTCAGTCATGCTCAAGCCATCTGTGCCGTTGCGGGCGCGGTCGTGGACTCGTAGACGTCGTCCGGGGGGAGATCGGAGCCATTCGCGGCTTCGACAGCCAGCCGGTCGCACCGCTCATTCTCGACGTTCCCCGCGTGTCCGCGCACCCACCGGAATGTTACCGCGTGCTTCTCCGTGAGTTGGAGCAGCCGCCCCCAGAGGTCGGGGTTGATCGCGGCCTCCTTCTTGTTCCGCTTCCAGCCGTTGGCCTTCCAGCGCCTGGCCCAGCCCTTCTCGACGGCGTCGACAACGTACTGCGAGTCGCTGTAGACGGTCACCCGGCACGGCTCCTTCAGCGCCTCCAGCGCCGTGATGACGGCCAGCAGCTCCATCCGGTTGTTCGTCGTCAGCCGGAATCCCCCCGACAGCTCCTTGCGGGTCCCCTCGTATTCGAGCACCGCGCCGTAGCCTCCGGGGCCGGGGTTGCCGAGGCACGCGCCGTCGGTGTGGACAGTGACCGATTTCTGAGCGGGGCCGGCGTTGGAGGTCATCCTAGCCGCCTATCTGGAACATCTCGATCTTGCGGGTCTCGGTGGCCTGCAGCGAGGCGCGGAGCTCGGAGTAGCGGTCGGTGCGGGCGCGCCAGATATTGGCGATGCGCTCGCGGAGGTCGTCGTCGGACTCGCCGGAGCGGAGCGGCGTCTTGAGGTCGGTGCCGCCGGTGGCGAAGAGGCACGTCACGACCTCGCCCTGCGGGGTGATGCGGACGCGGTTGCAGTCGCCGCAGAACGGCTGCGTCACGGACGAGATGAAGCCGACCTCGCCGTCGCCGTCGAGGAAGCGCCAACGCTCGGCGACCTCGCCGCGGTAGTTCGGCGCGAGCGGTTCGATGGGGAAGACGGCGTTCACCTGTTCGACGAGCTCCGCCGACGGCACAACCTTGTCGCGCTGCCAGGCGTTGAGCGTGCCCACGTCCATGAACTCAATGAAGCGCACGATGTGGCCGGTGCCCTTGAAGTGGCGCACCATGTCCAGCACGGTGTGGTCGTTCACGCCGCGCTCGACGACAGCGTTGATCTTGATGGGGTCGAAGCCCGCGCGCTCGGCGGCTGCGATGCCGTCCAGCACCGCGTCGGGGCTGTAGCCCTTGCCGTTCATCGCGCCGAATATCTCCGGGTCGAGCGTGTCTAGGCTGACGGTGACGCGGCGCAGACCTGCGCTCCGCAGGGCGTCGGCCTGTTCCGCGAGCAGATAGCCGTTCGTCGTGAGCGTGAGGTCGTCGATGCCGTCGATGCCGGACAGCATCGAGACGAGCTGTTCGAGGCCCTGCCGCACGAGCGGCTCGCCGCCGGTGATGCGGACCTTGCTGACGCCGAGGTCGACGAAGAGGCGGGTGAGTCGGGCGGTCTCCTCGTAGGAGAGGATGGCCTCGCGGGGGAGGAAGTGGTAGCGCTCGCCGTACACCTCGGCGGGCATGCAGTAGGTGCAGCGGAAGTTGCAGCGGTCGGTGACGGAGATGCGGAGGTCGCGCACTGGCCTGCCGAGCGTGTCGGTGATCTGCGACGTCATCGTGCGGCCCCCTGCATCGCGCGCTCGCGGAGCAGATCGGCCATGCGACGGGTCGCCTGCCCGCGGTGGCTGATGGCGTCCTTCTCGGCGGGGTCCAGCTGGGCCATCGTCCTGCCGAAGCGCGGGACGTAGAAGATGGGGTCGTAGCCGAAACCGTTCTCGCCGACGGGCGCGAATGCGGCGCGGCCCTCGCATGCGCCGTCCACGACCTCCTCGGTGCCGTCCGGCCTCGCGAGGACGAGCACGACGCGGTAGCGGCAGGCGCGCCGCTCCTCCGGTACGTCCGCCAACTCGTCGAGCAGCAACTGCGTGCGATCGGCGTCGTCGAGTCCTTCGCCGCCGTAGCGCGCCGAGCGCACACCGGGGCGACCACCGAGCGCATCGACCTCGATGCCGGAGTCGTCCGCGAGCGAGGGCAGGCCGCTTGCGGCGCAGAACGCCCGCGCCTTGAGCCGCGCGTTCTCCTCGAACGTCTCGCCTGTCTCCTCCACGTCGAGCGCGATGCCGGCGTCGGCGGGCGTGAGGAGCGTCACGTCCGCCTCGCCGAGGATCCGGCGGAGCTCGGTGACCTTATGGGCGTTGTTCGTAGCGATGAGCAGGGTCTCGCGCGCCATGTCCGGATTCTACACCTCAAGACTCACAGGGATGGACAGGATGCCCAGGATGGGCGGGCACGGGGCCTACGTTTCTTCTACGTGCTGCATCCTGTTTCATTCCGTCACTTCCACTCGTGGCCCCGGCCGGCCGCCTGTAACCGGCTGTTACGCGGTTGTTCGTGCGCTGTAACGGGATGTGCACGAGATGTAACGGCATGAGACATCGTCTCCAAGGGTGACGACGGGGGGCAGGCTGCCGCTTCGTCCGTCGTCAGCAGACAGCGTACGCGGGCACAGGGCGATGACGGAAGGGGCGGGTGTCACAGGCTTGACGACAGAACACATGTACGTTACCTTCAACATAGCACGGGGGGTCCCCCCCTCTAAGAGAAGGAGCCGTGCCATGGAGCAACGACACTTGAGGACAACGGAGGTTTGCAGAGATGGCATGGCAAGTGGTACTCCACGCAGACCATCGCGGGGACTCTCGCGTCGAGGACTACATCCGTGAACTGCATCGGTCTGGTGACCTTTCCGCAGTAGCGACCTTGCAGCGCTACATCGAGCTGCTGGAAGAGAACGGCCCTAGCCTTGGAATGCCCCAGGACCGGGCGCTTGACCGCAGGGTCGGCCTGTATGAACTGCGAGCGGGTAATCACCGCATAGCGTACGGAGTAGCGAACGGAACGATATACCTGCTCGAAGCATGGAGAAAGCAGGGGCGCCGAGCCCCGGTGCAGAGCGTCGACCGAGCGAGGAGGACCCTACTCCAACTGAGGGAGTAGCATCATGCGTACCGCGAAAGAACTGTTCCAGGAACTTCAGAGTCAAGACCCCGAACTTCAGCGTGAGTACGATCGGCTGGCGCCCCGGTTCGTACTGATAGACGCACTGGTGAAAGCCAGGAAGCAGCGCCAACTCACCCAACGCGAACTTGCCGAGCGTATCGGCGTGACCAAGACCGTCATCAGCCGCGTCGAGTCCGGCAAGCACAGCCCACGCTTGGAGATGGCGTACGACATCGCCAAGGCCATCGGCTTGCGCCTCGACATCAGGCTGGTGGAAGACCAGGCCACCCAGAGCACAACGTCCCCCTAGCCTGTCCCTGCTTACCGCATCGCCTTACTACCGCGTTTGCTGGTTCCAGCGCTCACGCTGGATAGGTGACACGCGCCCATTGCCCGGTCGCAGTCCGCTTCCTAGCCTGATTCTGCCCCTGAGGAGTGCTTGGCCTCCGGGAGAACGCATGGCTGCATGGCCGGATCGTCGAGGAGCGCGTGCGGGGCAGGATGCTGGCGGTGGCGGGGGTCGGCGCGGTGGCGGGCATGGTGCTGTGGGGCGTCGTGGGTGTGCGCTCGCTCGCAGGGCCGACGGCGGTGTTCGTCGTCGTGTTCCTGGGGCTTCTCGTGCTGCTCGCTGCCTGCGAGGCGTGTGGGCGCTGCCGGCGTCGCTATTCATCCTCGCGCTGGCCGATGCGGCGCTCGGTGCCGCGCAGCAGGCGCACGATGTTGTCGCGGTGCATGCCGATGATGAGCGGGCCGACGATGAGCGCGAACACGAAGTGCGGGGTCGGGAGGTCGTACGCCACCATCGCTACAACGAAGCCCGCGAACACCGCCCCCACGCCTACGACAGAGCCGAGCGAGACGTAGCGCGTGAGCAGCACCACGGGGACAAACACGATGCCCGCGATGCCCGCCCACGGCAGGAGTGCAGATGCCGCGCCGACGCCGGTCGCGACGCCGCGTCCGCCCCGGAAGCCCGCGAACACCGGGAAGACGTGGCCCACCACCACTACTGTCGCCGTGGCCGCCTCCAGCCATACGTCGCCGGAGACCTCCGCGGCCACGAGCACGGGCAGGACTCCCTTTGCCACGTCCAATACGAAAACGAGCGCAGCCGCCTTCTTGCCCGCGGTGCGCATCACGTTCGTCATGCCGGTCTTGCCGCTGCCGACCTCGCGGACGTCGCGGCGCAGCAGCAGCCGCACGAGCAGCAGCCCCGGCTGCACGCTGCCGAGGAGGTACGCCGCAGGGACGAGCAGCCACTCCATGGCTACTTGCGCCCCTTCGGTCCCGAACGGCTGCTGGATCCCCGCCTTCGCGGGGATGACGAAGAGGGCGGGGATGACGGGTTGGTGGAAGGACGCCTGCTACCGGCTCGACGGGCCCGGGCCGCGGCCTTCGAGCGGTTGTCGCCGATGACGTGTACGCCGCCCTTGCCCCGGAACTCGATCTTGAGCGGCACGCCGTCGAAGCCGAACTCCTCGCGGATCGTGTTGGCGAGGTAGCGCTCGTAGGAGAAGTGGATGCGGCCCGTGTTGTTGACGAAGAAAACGAACGTGGGCGGGCGAACGGACTCCTGCTTCACACGGTAGAGCTTGAGCGAGCCCTTCGCCGCGCTCGTGGGCGGGAGGTGGCGCGAGACGGCGTCCATCACCGCGCGGTTCAGCAGCGGGCCGTCGACCCACTGCGTCCGCTTCGCGTGGAGATTGAACGCCATGCGCAACGCCTCGGGCACGCCGCCGCCGTCGATGGCGGACGTGAACGCGACCGGCACGTTGGGCAGGAAGCGCATCCGCGAGCGTACGAGCCGCGTGAAGCGCCGCTCCTCACGGCGGGGGTCGTCGTGCTCGACGAGGTCCCACTTGTTGACGACGATGAGCAGCGACTTGAACGCGTCGGCAGCCTGTCCCGCGATATGGAGGTCCTGGTCGGTCGTGGGGTTCGTTGCGTCGAGCACGAGCATGGCTACGTCGCAGCGGTGGATGGCGGCCGCTGCGCGCAGGACGCTGAACTTCTCGATGCCGGGCTGCACGGCGCCGCGCCGTCGTATGCCGGCGGTGTCGATGAGGACGCCGGGCGCGCCCTCGAACTCGAACGGCGAGTCGAGCGCGTCGCGCGTCGTGCCGGGGACAGGGCTCACGATGGAGCGCTCCTCCTGCAGAACGGCATTCGTGAGCGCGGACTTGCCGACGTTCGGCCTGCCGATGATGGCGATGCGGGGCGTCTCCGGGTCCGGGGCGTCCGGTGCGTCGTCCATCGGCACCTGCGCCATGAGGGCGTCCATGAGGTCGCCGAGGCCGCGCCGGTGCAGCGCGCTCACAGGGACCGGCTCGCCAAGGTTGAGGGCGTAGGCGTCGTTCGCGAGAAGCTCCTGGTCCGGGTTGTCGGCCTTGTTGACCGCGACGACCGTGGGCTTGTGGGCCTGCCGCAGCCGCTGCGCGACGTACTCGTCGGCATAGGCGGGGCCGGTGCGGGCGTCGGTGACGAAGATGACGGCGTCGGCGCCCGCGATGGCGGCGTCGACCTGCGCGGCGATGTGCGCCTCGATCTCGGTCTCGGGCTCAGGCAGCAGGCCGCCGGTGTCGGCGAGCAGGAAGTGTCGGCCCTCGAACTCGGCGGGCGCGACCATGCGGTCGCGCGTCGTGCCGGACTCCTCGGCGACGATGGCGGAGCGCCTGCCGAGCAGCGCGTTGAACAGGCTGGACTTGCCGACGTTGGGGCGTCCGACGATGGCAACGAGCGTTGTGGCGGGCGGGGCGCCCGCCGTCTGAGGCGTCGTCACGGTCATGGTGTTACTCGCCGGATACGAGCAGGCGCAGGACGGCCTTCTGCGCATGCAGGCGGTTCTCGGCCTGGGTGTAGGCGACGGACTGCGGGTGCTCCAGCATCCCCTGCTCCATCTCCTCGCCGTAGTGAACGGGCATCGGGTGCATGACGAGCGCGCCGGGGTTGGCGTGCCCCAGCAGGCGTTCGTTCACCTGGAAACTCTGGAACGCGGCACGGCGCTGCGCCGCCTCGGCCTCCTGTCCCATGCTCGTCCACACGTCGGTGTAGAGGACGTCCGCGCCGTCAGCGGCCTCGTCCGGGTCGGCGGTGAGCGTGAGCGCGCCGCCAGTCGAGCGCGCCCGCAGGCGGGCGGCGTCCGCATCGGGGAAGGCGTAGCCGTCCGGAGAGGCGACGGCGAAGTGCGCGCCGAGCGCGAGGGCGCCGAGGCCGAGGCTGAGGGCGCAGTTGTTGGCGTCGCCGATGTAGGCGACCTTCAGCCCCTCGACGCGGCCCTTGCGCTGGCGGATCGTGAGCAGGTCGGCTGCCGCCTGGCAGGGGTGCTCGACATCTGAAAGGGCGTTGACGACGGGCACGGAGGCGTTGGCGGCGAAGCGCTCCAGCGTGCTGTGCGCCATGACGCGCGCCACGATGACGGACGCCCAGCGTTCCAGCACGCGCGCCACGTCCTCGACCGGCTCGCGCTTGTCGAGTCCGACCTCGTCCGCGCCGAGGTAGACGGCGTGCCCGCCCAACTCGTAGGCGGCGATGTCGAACGAGACCTTGGTGCGGAGCGACGGCTTCTCGAAGAGCATCGCGACCGTTCGCCCCTGCAGCGGTTGCAGGCCGCCCTCGCGCTGCGACGCGTAGGCGTTGCCGGTGTCGAGCAGCCATGCGAGCTCGTCGTTCGTGACGTCGTCGATGGAGAGGAAGTCGGTGGCCATGGTGTTACTCCAGCCGCGGCCCCTTCAGGTCGGATATCGTCTCGACGTAGGCGTCCCATGCCTCGTCGGCGAGCACCTTCGTCGCCTGCACCTCGGCGGCGGGAACGCCCCTGCGGACGGCGTCGTGGTAGAGCAGGCTCAGCTCGTACCAGCGGTAGTAGCTCCGCTCGCGCTCGGTTTCGGGGACTATCGCGGCCATGGCCATAGCATACGCCCTGTGCCAAGCGGATGGGTGTGGTTGGGGGTGCGGGCTCACGGGAGCCTTACGCGCCACCCCTCCCCTACAGGCCCTCACCCTATCCCTCTCCTCCCAGGAGAGGGGACCAGACCGCCCGAGAGATCCCTCGACTCCGCTGCGCTCCGCTCGAGATGACAAGCTCCCCGTCCCGCCGTCCCCGCCCGCGCGACCTGGCGGTCGCTCTGGATTCCCGCTTTCGCGGGAACGACGGGTAAGGGCGCGCCGCGCCTCTGGATTCCCGCCTTCGCGGGAATGACGGGTGGGGGCTAACGGAACTGATTGAGGAAGCGGACGTCGTTGGCGAGGAAGTGGCGGACGTCGTTGATGCCGTACTTGAGCATGGCGATGCGCTCCGGCCCCATGCCGAACGCGAAGCCGGTGTAGACGTCCGGGTCGTAGCCCGCGGCGCGCAGCACGTTGGGGTGCACCATGCCCGCGCCGAGGATCTCCAGCCAGTCGCCGCGCCACTCGATGGCCATGTCGACGCCGGGCTCGACGAACGGGAAGTAGTCGCAGCGGAAGCGGACGCGCGTCTCCGGGCCGAACATCTGCCGGGCGAACTGGAAGAGCGTGTGCTTGAGGTTGGCGAACGTGATGCCCTTGTCGACGGCGAGCCCCTCGATCTGGTGGAACTGCGACTCGTGGGTGGCGTCGGTGGCCTCGTAGCGGTAGCACTTGCCGGGGACGATGACGCGGATGGGAGGCTGGTGCGCCTCCATGATGCGCGCCTGCATCGGCGAGGTGTGGGTACGCAGGAGCGTCGTGAAGCCGCCGTCCGGGTCGCGGTTCGCGTCGAGCCAGAAGGTGTCGAACATGTCGCGGGCGGGATGGTCCTTCGGGATGTTCAGCATCTCGAAGTTGTAGCGGTCCCACTCGACCTCCGGTCCCTCGACGACCTGGAAGCCCATACCCCGGAAGATAGTCTCGATCTCGCGCATAACGATGGTGGACGGGTGGTAGCGCCCGTTGGGTGCAGGCCTGCCGGGGAGCGTGACGTCTATCGCGTCCTCGCCGAGTCCCTCCGCAAGCGCCTTCTCGATCTCATCGCGACGTTCGGCGAGCCGCTGTTCCAGGACGTTCTTCGCCTCGTTGGCAGCGGCGCCCGCGGCGCGGCGCTCCTCCGGCGGGAGCTGTGCGACACCCCGGAGCACCTGCGTCATCCTGCCGGAGCGTCCCAGGTACTCGACGCGCCACGCCTCCAGCGCATCGGCGGAGCCGGCGCGTTCGAGGGCTTCGATGGCCGCGTCGCGTACGGCAGCGGCGTCCTGGGTAAGGGCATCAGTCATGGCACGTCAGTATACAGGCCGCGCTGCGTTACTCGTACCCGGCGCGGGTTCCGAGGAGGCACGGGCGTGGCGGGCGCGGGTGTGCTATCGTCCCGCCCGGAGGTGCACATGCAACTGTTCACGATCGGATACTCGGGGCGGAGCCTGGACGAGTTCGTTGGCATGCTGCGCGAGCACCAGATTTCGGTGGTGGCAGATGTGCGTATGCGGGCGGTGAGCAGGTTCAAGCCGGAGTTTTCGAAGAACCGACTGGCGAGTTCGCTGTGGGCATCTGGCATCGCCTACTATCCCCTGAATGAGCTCGGCAACGCGGGAAAGTTCAACGGAATTGGCAAGGTGGTCATCCACGATCCTGAGCACGGCTACCCCGAGCTCACCGCGCTGCTGGAGCGTTACGGGTCGGTTGCCATCATGTGCCTCGAGCGGGACCCTAGCGAGTGTCACCGCTTGGTTGTTGCGGAGGAGATGGAGAATCGGCGACCCGAATTAAGGGTAACGCACTTAGGAACTCCGGTGGCGGTGGGTTGAGCCTACGCCACGCTCGCCGGGAACCCCTCACGCCTTCTCAGCGAGCCTGAGCCCTAGTCTGGTTGTGCAAGCGTTGTTGTAGACACATCCTCAGGGTCCAAGCTCCTAGTGGGAGTATAATCTGCTTAGCGACTTGCAGATACGCTCCGAGGAGGATTGGAGACTGATGCCAGAAGTACAGAGAAAACAAATACTGGTAACGGTAAAAACTTACCCTACATTGTCCAAGAAATACGGCGAGACGGTTTGCACTGCCGGTATATGTGAGGATGGCTCATGGATTCGATTATATCCGGTTCCCTTTCGCCGGCTTGAAGAAGAAGAACAATATAAGAAATTTGACTGGCTTGATTGCCGTGTGACTAGGCAGACTAGTGACCCCCGACCGGAATCCTATCGTCCCGACTGGGCTGACCTGCAACGAGTAGGGCATATCGGTACGGAGGATAAATGGCAAGAACGACGCCGCATTGTCCTCGACAACGGGCACGTATACACGCGATTGGACGAAATCATAGCCGCTGCAAAATCGAATCAAATGTCCCTTTGTGTATTCAAACCAAAGGAGATACTTGCCTGTGTAGTTGAAAGAGAAGAGCGAGAATGGAATCCAAAGAAGATTGCGCAGATGCGTGGGTTCTATAGTCAAACAGACATGTTTGAAGACAACGAATGGCGTAAGAATTTCCAAATAGTCGATAAGATGCCATATAGTTTTTCCTATCGGTTTGTAGATGCGGTCGGCAAAGAAAGCGAAATGCAAATCCTAGATTGGGAAATTTGCCAACTGTATTGGAACTGCCTGCGAACATCAGGAGGGGACGAACGTGTTGCGGTGGCTAAAGTACGCCAGAAGTACATCAATGATCTTCTAAAGACAGACCTCCACCTGTTCTTGGGCACCACACAGCGATTCCATTCTGTGGGAGTAAACCCGTGGGTCATCGTAGGAGTGTTTCCGGTTCCTCGTGATGAACGCATGAGAATGATTTAGGTTGCACTGGGGATACAAGCTCCTACGACTATTACAGATGGAACAAGCCCCCGCGATCCCTCGCGAGGGCTCTCCTCCCAACCGGCCTCTTCGTCCCGCCGCACTCCAACCCACCGGTGACCGTGTGCGCTTACGCGCACGTGTGACCTAGCGGTCACGCTGGATTCCAGCCTCCGCTGGAATGACAGGGAAGGCAGACCTACGCGGCGGGCGTAGGGTCGGGCGCGGGGGCCTCGTCGGTGACGTGGAGCGTGAGGCGCTTCGCCTTGCTGCTCTCCGCCTTCGGGAGCCGGACGGTCACGACACCGTGCTCGTACGAGGACGCTGCATGCTCCACGTCCACGCTCTCCGGCAGGCGGACGGAGCGGCGGAAAGAGCCGGTGCGGCGCTCGCGCAGGAGGTAGCCGTCCTCCTCGTGCTCACCCTCCGACGCGGTCCTGCCCTCGATGGTGAGGACGCCGTCCTCGATCGTGATGTCGATGTCCGAGGGCGCAACGCCCGGCAGCGTGCCCTTCACGACGAAGTCGTCGCCGTCGCGCTCAACGTCGAGCGGAATCGCCCAGCCCCCGGCGTAGGGGTAGTGGTAGGGTACGCCGAAGTGGCGGTGCATGCGCTCGAACCGGCGCAGGTCTCGGAAGGGGGTCCAACGTTCGATAGCCATGAGTCTCCTCCTTGTTCTTGCGCGAGCCTCTTGCATCATCCGGCTCGCTTGACTTGACATGAACTGTATCAAATCAAGGTAGATGTGTCAATAGGTCTGCTACGACTTATGTCAATATCAGGTAAGTGCGTTAGCTGGAGTACGTGCGCTTCGAGGGCAGCCAGATGGCCCTGAGTATCAATAGGCAAGGAACGCGCGCGCATCATTGCGGGAGCGTCATGGCGTAGGCCATAATGGGCTTATCCACCCGGCGTGTCGCTGGGTCAAACGAGGGAGCGCAAATCATCATGCTGAGATTCGCTGAAGAGATCGTCCTCCTGCTCCTGGATGATGAAGACGGGTCGTTCGCCCACGTGCCGAGGCTGGCGCTGAACTACGCCCTGGCGGGGGGCGTCCTGATGGACCTGGCGATGGAGAACCGCATCGACACCGACGTCGAGAACCTCGCCCTGATCGACGGCACTCCGACGGGCGACAGCCTGCTCGACCCCACGCTGGCCGATATCCAGACGGTGGAGGAGCGCAATCTCAGCTTCTGGGTGGAGCGCACAGCCCACAACGGCGACGCTATCCGGGAAGAGGCGCTCTCCCGGCTGGTCAGCGGGGGCATCCTGGAGGAGCGGGACGAACGGTTCCTCTGGGTGTTCAAGGCCCGCCGCTACCCTGCCGTGCACGGCGAGGAAGAGCGCGAAGTGAAGCTGCGGATCATGGAAGTGCTCTTCAGCGACGATATCCCCGACCCGCGGGACGTGATGCTCATCTGTCTGGCGGAGGCGTGCGGGATCCTCGCGCGGCTGGTTACCCGGGAGGAGCTCGATCGGGCATCGGCGCGCATCGAGCAGGTGCGGAAGCTGGACCTCATCGGCCAGGCAATGTCGCAGGCGATCACGGACATCGAGCTGTCGGTCATCGCGCTGGCGCAGCCACACCTCTACTAGGCAACGGATACAACACCGCGCTTCGTGACAACGCCCGCCATACCGGCGGGCGCTGTTCGTTTACGTCTTCACAGCAGCCTTCCACATCCGCACGCCCATGACCGCGGCGACCATGATGACGAGCGTGTCGACGTATATCCACAGGGAGCCCGTGTTGGAGAGCCCCGAGTTGCCCCAGGGGAGGTCGTTCAGGTACGCGGACCACTGGAAGCCGTAGCCGACGAAGAGGATGGCCGCGGCGAAGAAGTGAACGTTGACATCCAGGAAGCGCAACGTGTCGCCCGCCGCTTCCGAGTCGGCGTCGAACCGCCGCTTGAACCAGTAGGCGGCGCCCAGCGATATGACGACGGCGGGCGCCATCAGCCAGCTCAGGAGCTCCCAGTCCGGCTGCGGTACGTCGAACACCGACTTCACGGTGACGGCAAGCGCCACGAGCATGTTGTACGCGGCAAGCAGTCTGATGAGCAGCCGCATCGGTCAATGCTCCTTCGTGCGGATGCCCCGCCACAGGCGCATGCCAACGGCGGCGAGGACCACCGGCAGGACCATGTTGATGGAGCCCCAGACGAACAGGTCATAGTCGCCGCCCCTGAGCAGGGAAGGCCAGCTTCGGAAGAAGAGGAGCGCCAATCCGAACAGTGCGTAGAAGAGCGCGTTGACGGAGAGGTGTTCCCGGACTTCCTCACCTGGACCGAGCCGCCGCTTGTCGGCGAACACGCTGAACAGCGCGATGAGAATGGCTGCGGCCATGAACCAGTGCAGCACCTCCCACACCGGGTACGGCTCGATGGGGTACGGCTGGTCCACGCCCGGGTACTGCCACGAGACCGCGATGAAGTAGACGGCGACCGCGAGGCCGGTCAGCATCAGGTAGAGGGCAATCAGGCGTATCCCCATGACGTGTTCGTTCTCCTGTGACCGCCGTGCGGCGCTATCCCTGCATCGGCCAGCGGCCGTTCCACATCCGCACGCCGACCATGCCGGTGACGATGATGTACGCCGTGTCGATGTAGGCCCACATGGAGCCGATGGGCGTGTCCTCGCCGTTCACGACAGCGATCAACTGGACGTGATTGTTCAGCTCCGAGGACCACTGGAAGGCGAAGGCGATCAGCAGGGCAACGGCTGCATAGAACGGTACGTTCACGTCCAGGAAACGGCGGATGTCCGGCTCGCCGTCTTCGGCTTCCAGCGAGCGCTTGCAGTTCACGGCGCCGCCCAGGGTGATGATGACGCCTGCGGCCATGAGCCAGTTGATCACCGACCACTCAGGCTGCTCGATGTCGAAGATGAACTTGACGGCCACGAGCAGGGCCACCAGCACGGTGTAGGCAGAGAGCAGTTTCAGCAGTATGGCCATGGTTGTATCTCCTCTCATGCGGAGGCGCGCCACAGCCGCCGGCCGGCAGCGACCAGCACGAGCGGCAGCGCCACGTCTATGAAGTTCCAGATCAGCCAGTCCGCCCCGCCGCTGTCTCTCAGCAGGTGGGACCAGTTCCAGAAGAAAAGGATGCCGACGGCGAGCACGCCGTAGAAGACGGCGTTGACGGATATGTGCTCAAGCACACTCGTATCGTCGCCCGCGTCGTGACGCCGTTTATGGACGAAGGCGCTGATGAGCGCGATGACGATGGCGACCGCCATGAACCAGTCCAGCACTTCCCAGACGGGGTACGACTCGTCCCCACCGGGGTGGTACCACGCCACGGCGATGAAATGCACCGCGACAGCGAGACCCACGAGCACGAGATAGAGCGAAAGGAGACGTGTGACGACAGGCATGAGCGACCTCCTTTGCGTCC
This sequence comes from Dehalococcoidia bacterium, assembly GCA_965116305.1. GTDB lineage: Bacteria > Chloroflexota > Dehalococcoidia > Lucifugimonadales > Australimonadaceae > Bin16. Next base: position 2,788,651 of record OZ220673.1, read on the forward strand.
GGCGACGCGGAGGACACTCCGTGCGGCGCCGGACTGCCTGTATACAGGATAAGCGTCTCCAGTGAGGCGATTCCACAACTTTCTGCATGGCTTTTCGTCGAGGTGCGCGTGCGCGCCGCAGGCAGCAGTGCCTCAGGCGTGAACTGGAGATTTATTGTCATTGAAACGTAATCCAAACCCGCCTCAAAGTCATCCCATTGTTACCCTGTGAACGTTTATAGTCCGCAGGGGGCTCGGATATCTCGTATGTGAGGAGAAATCGCATGACGAACCCTGACCTGGGCAATCTCATGGGGCGTTACAACGAGTGCCTGGGGGAGATCGACCGATTGCGGACCCGGATACACGACGGGTGTGGTTCTCATCTGCAGAGCCTCCTGGAGTGGGTATCGTCGTCCGGGATCATGCTGCGTGACGTTCAGCTCCCCGGCGATGATTGCCCGACTCTGATCCGGGAGTTAGCCGCCGCGGTCCGGCGGAAGCGAAATCTCGACGACCAGCTACGCTCCAAGGGACTCGACCGACTGATCATCTCGCTGTGAAGCACACGGTTGCTACTGCCGGGGCGGATGTTCCGCTCGAGGTAACTGAGGTATTGCCCGCGCCACGCGCTCCTTTACGCGGTTGACGTACACGGTGTATGCTGAAGCGCCGGAATCGCCGCAACGGCGTTTCCCCACTTTTGATGGCGCAGGAAGGAACACAATAGCTAAGGAATACCGCGTCAACGAGCGCATCCGGGTGCCTCAGGTCCGGGTAGTCGATGAGCGAGGCGAGCAGTTCGGCGTGATGGCGATAGCCGATGCTCTGGCCCTTGCGCGCGAACACGACCTCGACCTCGTAGAGGTGGCGCCCAACTCCGACCCGCCGGTCTGCCGGCTCCTGGACTACGGGAAGTTCCGCTATCTCCAGTCCACCAAAGAACGCGAGATGCGCAGGTCCCACAAGAACGTGGGGCTGCGCGAGGTGCGCTTCCGCCCCCGCATCGGGCGGCACGACATCGAGGCGAAGGAACGCTTGGTGTTGAAGTTGCTGGACGAAGGCAACAAGGTGAAGGTGTCGGTGATGCACCGGGGACGCGAGCTTGACCACCGGGACCTGTCCGTGGGCCTGCTGAAGCAGGTGCACGAGGCAGTGAAAGAGGGGGCCAAGCTGGAACAGCCTCCCAAACAGGAGGGGCGGTTCATCAGCATCGTGCTTGCGCCCGGCCGGACGGCGGCCGGCCGCTCTCAAGCGGCGGCAACGAAGGAGACCGAAGAAGATGCCGAAGATGAAAACGCATAAGGGCGCTGCACGGCGCTTCCGCGTGAGCGGATCGGGCAAACTGCTGCGCATGAAGCGCCATTCCAGCCACCTGCGCCGGAAGAAGCCGCGCTCCATAACCCGAACCTACAGCGACACGGTTACCGCGAGCGCGAGCAGCCGCAAGAAGGTGATGAAGCTCGTTCCCGGGCTCAACAAGTAGGAGATTTGAACGATGGCACGCGTGAAGCGCGGGGTAACCGCGCACCGAAGACACAAGAAGGTGCTCCAGTTCACCAAGGGACACCGGGGCACGAAGCACTCGCTCTACCGTCGTGCGCATGAGTCCATGCTGCACGCGCTGGCCTACTCCTACGCGCATCGCCGCGAATTGAAGGGCGACATGCGCAGGCTGTGGGTCGTGCGGATCGGGGCCGCGGCCCGCGAGCATGGCGTCTCCTACTCGCAGTTCATCCACGGGTTGAAACTGGCGAACGTGGAGCTGGACCGCAAGGTGCTCGCCGACCTGGCCATGGCCGACCCCGACGCGTTCGGCCAGCTCGCGGAGCAGGCCAAGGCGCAACTCGCCGCCGCCTGACCCCTCTTCCCTCCACTCACCATCTACTAGAACAGGGCGCTCAAGTGAGCGCCCTGTCGTTCAAGTCCGGGTGGCCGGCCGGTGTGCCGCTATGCCCGGGTGATGCCCTGGGACTCGGCGTGGTCCAGGAGACGGCGCATCGCCCCTATGTTGAGGGACGGCGACCACGCCGACGTGAGCCACAGGTTGGAGACCTGTTCGTATATCTCCGACAGGGGAAGAGCGTCTTCCGGTGCGGCGAGCAGTATCCGCACCACCGTCTCCAGCACGGGGTGCTGCGGTGAGAGATAACCCTCCTGTCCCGCGCAAGCCCTGAAGAGCGTGTGCAGCTCCTTGTAGCTGAGGTCGCTCGGGTTGCCCTTGGCCTTGGCCTTTGCTGCGTCGCACAGCCGCGCTCCCAGCACGACGCCAACGGAGCGGCCCTGCCTCGTGATCAGGTCGGGGTTGAAGGTGTAGCTGGGGTTCTCGTCGTTCTCCTGGGAAGTGGCTTCAGCGGGGGCCTTGGTCGTCATGCGGTGCCTCTCAGTCGATGTAGTGTTCCGTGATGTCGAGCCGTTCCGTGAGGATGCCTGAGTGGTCGAGCCAGTCCAGCAGTTGCACGGGCGCGCGTTCGCCTGCGCGGCGCACCGGCATGTCCTCCGGACAGATGGCAAGCCCCTGCGCCAGACCCATCGAGGTGAGCAGGTTGGAGCCCTGTCCGCCGGTGAGGCGCGCGTGCAGTCCGTCCGCGCGGCGTTCGAGCGTCACGCGAGCGTACACGCGGCGCTCGTCTGTGTTCAAGAGGTCGTCGTCCATCGTGGCGCGCACCGTGGGGAGTGGCTCCGGTTCGCGCCCCATCATCTTCGCGAGCGCGGGCCTGCCCAGTTCCACGAGCGCCACGAGCGCGCTGACCGGATTGCCCGGCAGGCCGAGGTGCGGGACTTCGCGTCCGTCCGGCGTGCGGAGCAGCCCGAATGCGATGGGACGGGCGGGACGCATCCGCACGGACCAGAAGTCGATGCTGCCCAGCTCCGCGAGCGTCTCCTTCACCATGTCGAACGCGCCCGCGCTCACTCCTGCGCTCGTGATGAGCAGGTCGGCTTCGAGCCCCTGCCGGATCTTCGCGCGGAGGTCGTCCATGTTGTCACGGGCGATGCCGAGGAGTATGGGCTCGGCGCCCCAGCGGCGCAATGCCGTCGCCGTCCCGTAGCTGTTGCTGTCGAACAGCCGTCCGGGTTCGAGCGCTTCGCCCGGCGTCTGCACTTCGTCGCCGGTCGCGAGCACTGCGACGCGCGGCCTGCGCACCACGGGGGCGTCAGCGAACCCGAACGAGGCGAGCAGGCCGATGGCGGGTGGGTCGAGCACGCGCCCTTTCTCCAGGATCAGTGCGCCCTTCGCGGCGTCCTCGCCCGCCGGGCGCATGTGGTCGCCGACGTGCGCGGCGTGGCGGATGCCGATGTACTGCAGCGCGAGACCGGTGGAGCGCCGCTCCACCTCGTCGGTGAACTCGTAGGGAACGATGGCGTCCGCGCCCTCGGGCGTTGGCGCGCCGGTCATGATGCGGACGGTCTCGCCCTCACGCACGGTTGCGGAGGGGAGCTGTCCCGCCTGCACCTGTCCCACGATCTCCAGCGTGACCGGCGACTCCGCCGCCGCTGCGGCGACGTCAGCGGCGCGCACGGCGTAGCCGTCCATCGCCGAGTTCGTCAGGGCCGGGATGTCGAACGGCGAGCGTACGTCCTCCGCGAGCGTGAGTCCGTCGGCCTCGAGGATCGGGACGCGTTCGACCGGCAGCTCGTGTACGAGGCGCAGCACGCGTTCCAGCGCGTCCTCGACGCTGAGCATGTCCGCGGTGCGCGGGTGAGCGTGGGCGTGCTCCTGGTGAGCGTGTCCGCCGTGTTCATGCTCGTGCCCGTGGCCGTGGCCGTGATGCCCGTGGTCGTGCTGATGCCCGTGGTGATGTTCGTGTTCTGCCATTGCGTTATGCCCTGAGCGATGCGCCGGTCTCGCGCTCCATGCGCTTGACGATGGCGGCTACGGCGTCGTTGACCTCGGCTGTTTCGAGCGTCTTGCTTGGAGACTGGAACTCCACCGTGAACGCGAGCGACTTCTTGCCGTCCGGCAGCGGGTCGCCCTCGAACAGGTCGAACAGCGTCGCGCGGACGACGAGCGGGCCGCTCTCGATGATCTCCAGCGCCTGCCGCGCGGGGACGGAAGCGTCCAACACGAGCGCGAGGTCGCGCACGGCGCTGGGGTAGCGTGAGAATACCGTGAACGCGGAGCGCATCTCGGGGACGTGCGGCGCGAGGCGTTGCAGGTCGAGCTCGATGAACGCGGCCTGCGCGGCGGGGATGTCGTACTGAGCGACGGCCTGCGGCCGTAACTCGCCCACCACGCCTGCCTGCTCGCCGTTGACCAGCACTGCGGCGGCGCGTCCGGGGTGCAGCAGCGGATCGGTCGCGCGCTCGAACGTGGCGCTCAGCCCCAGGCGCGCCAGTGCGCCCTCCACGACGCCCTTCGCGTCGAAGAAGCCGAGGGGCTCCGTGTCCTGCTCCCACAGCACGCTGCCGCGCGGCCCCGCGAGGACGGCTATCGCCGTCTCGCGCTCATCGGGCAAATCGCCGTCGCGTGGGATGAAGACGCGCCCCACCTCGAACATCCCCACGCTGCCCTGCTGGCGCATCGCACTCGCGGCGCCTCGCAGCAGCGCCGGACGCAGCGAGGTGCGGAGGTACGCCTGCTCCTGGCTCATGGGGTTCGCCGTGCCGAGCGGCGCTGCGCCGTCCGGCAGCGCGGCATCCTCACCGCTCACGAGCGTGTGCCGGATCGTCTCCTGGAGACCGAACGAGACGAGCGCGTCCCGCACCTCCTCGCGCAACTCGCGCTCCGGCTGCCGGATGGCCTCCGGCACGCGTCCGCCGAGCGCCTCGCCCTCGACGGCGTCGTAGCCGATGATGCGCGCGACCTCTTCGACGATGTCCTCTTCGATGCCGACGTCCGTGCGCCAGTACGGTGGTATGACGGTCATCGTGCCGTCGGCGCCCGGCTCGACGGTGAAGCCCAGCGAGGCGAGCACGCCTGACACCTGCTCGGTGGGGAAGTCGACGCCGAGCACGCGGCGCAGGCTCCCGTGGGAGAACGGGATGCGGGGCGGGTCGCTCCTGCCGGGAAAGACGTCGTAGACGCCCTGCGCGGCCTCGCCTCCCGCCGTCTCCAGGATGAGGCGCGTCGCGCGTCGCACCGCCCGGACCGCGAGTTCGGGGTTGAGTCCCTTCTCGAAGCGGAGCGACGCGTCCGTGCGCAGTTTCAGCGCGTTGGACGTGCGCCGCGTGTTGATGGCGTTGAACGTCGCGGACTCCAGCAGCACGTTCTGCGTGGCGTTCGTCATCTCGGAGTTCGCGCCGCCCATCACGCCGGCGAGCCCTACCGAACGCTCGGGGTCCGCGATCATCAGCATGGGCGGACGCAGTTCGTGCTCCTGCCCGTCGAGGCTCGTGAAGCGTTCGCCGTCGGCGGCGGGCCGAACGATGACCTTCGCGTCGCGCACCTGGTCGAGGTCGAACGCGTGCAGCGGCTGGCCGTACTCCAGCATCACGTAGTTGGTCACGTCCACCACGTTGTTGATGGAGCGGTGGCCCGCGTCCTGCAATCGCTGGCGCAGCCAGTCCGGCGACGGCCCGATCCGCACACCGCGCACCAGCGTGCAGGTGTAGCGCGAGCAGAGGGCAGGATCGGCTATCTCGATGCTCACGCTGTCCGCTATCGCGCCGCCGTTCTCGTCGTACTCGGACGGAGGCTCAGTCACCTGCTCGCCGGTGATGGCCGCCGCCTCGTGCGCGATGCCGAGAACGGAGAGGCAGTCGCCGCGGTTCGGAGTGACCTCCACCTCCAGCGCGCCGGACGACGGGAGTACATCAACGAGGGGCGTGCCGATCGGGCTCTCGTCCGACAGGACGAGGATGCCCTCGTGCTCGTCGCTCAGTCCGAGTTCGCGCTCGGAGCAGACCATGCCCGCGGACTCGACGCCGCGGATGACGGCTGCCGTCAGCTCCATCGGCTCGCCCGTCTTGCCGCTCGTCAGCACCGCCCCCACCCGCGCGAATGCGATCTTCTGCCCCGCCGCGACGTTCGGCGCGCCGCAGACGACGGTGGATGTCTCTCCGCCCGTGTCCACGTCGGCCAGACGCAGGCGGTCAGCGTTCGGATGCGGGCGCACGTCCAGAACACGGCCGACGACGACGTTGTTCCATCCGCCGCCGGGGCCGGGGTCGTACGTCGTCTCCAGCCCGGCCATCGTGAGGCGGTGGGCCAACTCCGCCGGAGCCATCCGCAACGGGACGTACTCGGCGAGCCAGGAAAGCGGGACTCTCATGGGGAAGGGCAGACTCCGGAAGTAGTGCGTCAGGTAAGTATAACGGCAGGGCGGGTAATCGGCAGGGGATATAATGAAAGTGTGTCATGCGGAAGGCATGGGCACACGGGGAGGAGGGTGCCGCATGACAGGTCGGCGTTCGATTGTCCAGATTTCCCTGGGGTTGTTGCTCATCGTACTCCTGGCCCTCGTGGCCGCGTGTAACGGCGGCGAGGAACCGTCCACAGAAGAGCCTGCCGCATCGCCCGCGGCGACGGTAGCTGGCGAGTCTGCCGCGCCTGCTGCGTCGGACGCAGCGGTGGAACCCACGCCCATGATGCCGGACTTCACGACGTCTGGGAGCACGGGCGGAGCCGTCGGCGACAACGCGCCGGAGTTCTCCGGCATCAACCAGTGGCTCAACAGCGACCCGTTGACGATGGAAGGCCTGCGCGGGGATGTCGTCCTCATCGACTTCTGGACGTATACCTGCGTCAACTGCATCCGCACGATGCCCTTCCTGCGCGACTGGAACGAGAAGTACGCGGACCGCGGTCTCACGATGATCGGCGTGCACACGCCGGAGTTCGACTTCGAGAAGATCACCGAGAACGTCGCCGCCGCCAACGAGGAGCTGGGCGTCGTCTGGCCTGTCGCGCAGGACAACAACTTCCGCACCTGGCGCTCCTACAACAACCGCTTCTGGCCCGCGAAGTACCTGATCGACGCGAACGGCGTCGTGCGGTACACGCACTTCGGCGAGGGCGCGTACGACGAGACTGAGCACCACATCCGCGCCCTGCTGGTAGAGGCGGGTAACGACGTGTCGGGTATCGAGGTGGGTTCAGGTCCGGAGCCGACGCACGACCCGCGGGCGCGTGGCACGTCGCGCGAGAACAACGATTCCCAGACGCGCGAGATATATGGCGGCTGGCAGCGCAACGCGTCCACCAATGGCCTGTACATCGCGCACCCGCAGTACTACGACGCGCAGGGCCTGGTCCAGGTCTACCGCGACCCCGGCAACCACCTGAACCAGTTCATGTACCTGCACGGCTCCTGGCGCTCCGACCTCGAAGCGATAACCCACGCGCGGGAGACCGAGAACTACGAGGACTACATCGCGCTGCGCTTCTTCGCTCGCTCCGTCAACATCGTCGTCGACCTGGAGGAGGGCGTGGAGCCGTTCGAGGTGGAGGTTACGATCGCCGAGAGCCTGCCTGCGGACGCGGAACGGGGAGCGGAGCTCGCCTACCGGCCGCTTACTGCTGACGAGGCGGGCGAGCATATCGTCATCGAGGGCGGACGCAGCTACTTCGTGGTGGATGAGCCGGACCTGTACAACGTCGTATCCTTGCCCGAGTTCGGAGACGCCGAGCTGAAGTTCTCGTCGAACTCCTCGCACTTCGCGCTCTTCGCACTCACCTTCGGCTCCTACAACGAGGTCTACTAGAGAGAGCGGTGCGAGACCTGCGCGTGCATATGACCATCCTTGGTGTGCTCGCCTGCGCGTGCCTTGCCGTGGCGTGCTCGTCCGAGCCCGGCCCCATGGCTACTTCAACACCCTCGCCAACCCCGTTGGCCACACCAACGCCCGTACCTCCACCGACGCCGGAGTTGCCGGCGTTCGACGCGTCGGGGAACACCGGCGGTTTGATCGGCGACAGCGCGTCCGAGTTCACGGGCATCGAGCAGTGGCTCAACAGCGAACCGTTGACGATGGAGGGGTTGCAGGGGAAGGTGGTGCTGATCGACTTCTGGACGTACATCTGAATCAACTGCAGACGTACCGTGCCGTACTTGAAGGACTGGAATGAGAAATACGCCGGAGACGGTTTCGTAATCGTTGGCGTGCACACACCGGAGTTCGACGTCGACAAGGTCACTGCCAACGTGATCGAGGCAGCGGCCCAACTGGGTGTGGTCTGGCCCATCGCGCAGGACAACGACTACCGCACGTGGCGCTCCTACAACAACCGCTTCTGGCCCGCGAAGTACCTGGTCGACGCGAACGGCGTCATCCGCTTCACCCACTTCGGCGAGGGCAGATACGAGCAGACCGAGCACCACATCCGCGCACTGATGGCAGAGGCCGGCTACGAGGTGCCGGACGTGACCGTCGGCATGCAGGAGTCCTAGGGACGATGCGACGCCTCACCCACACTGCCTCCATCTTCGGGGCAGCCCTTGTCTTCCTGCTCGTTGCCGCGTGCTCTCCCGAGCCAACGCCAACCCCTACGGCCACGCCCACGCCGGAGATGCAGGAATGGAAGTCGATCCTCGGCACGACGCTTCTGCGCACGGGAACGCAGCGCGTGGCGTTCCTGCTGTCCACGGCTACCGATTTCGTCCGCGTGCCTGAGGCGACCGTCACGACGACGTTCCTCGACGGCGACGCTGCCGGCGAGACCGCGACGGCGCAGTTCCACGAGTGGCCGTTCGGTACGCGCGGCTCCTACGTGACGCGGCTGACGTTCCCGCAGGTGGGTACGTGGCGGCTGGACATCGAGGGGGAGGGCGGCGAGGCGATGCTCGAGGTGCACGTGGATGAGACGTCCATCGTGCGGGACATCGGGCAGATCGGCGTGTTCAGCAACACGAAGACGCTGGACAGCGCGGGCGGAGACCTCGGCCGGATCACGTCGCACTACAGGCCGGACCCGGCCCTGTACGAGATAACCGTAGCGGAGTCGCTGTTCAGCGGCAGGCCGTCGGTGGTGGTGTTCGCGTCGCCCGCGTTCTGCACGACGCCGACGTGCGGCCCGCAGGTGGAGACCGTCACCGAACTGCGCGAGGCGTACCCGGACGCGGCGGACTACATCCACGTCGAGGTGTACGACAACCCGCACGAGATACAGGGCGACCTTACCAAGGGCGTCTTCTCGCCGGTGCTGGCCGAGTGGGGCATAGACCAGGTCGAGCACTACCGGAACGAGTCGTGGACGTTCATCCTCGGCGCGGACGGCCGCATCGCCGAGCGTTTCGAGGGCTACGCTACGTTCGATGAATTGGAGGAAGCGCTCCAGATCGCGCTGGCGGGCGTCTGACAGGCGGGACCTCTAGGAGTTGAGGTTCTCGAAGGCCTTGGTGAACCGGCCGGCGTGGGAACGCTCGGCGCGGGCGAGGGTCTCGAACCACTCGGCGAGTTCGTCGAATCCCTCGTCACGCGCGGTGCGGGCGAAGCTGGGGTACATCTCGGTGTAATCGTACGTCTCGCCCGCGATGGCGGACTTGAGGTTGTCCTCGGTATTGCCGATGGGCTCGCCGGTCGCAGGATCGCCGGCCTCCTTCAGGAAGTCGAGGTGCCCGAAGGCGTGGCCGGTCTCGGCTTCGGAGATGTCCCGGAAGAGCCCGCCGATATCGGGGTAGCCCTCGATGTCAGCGCGGCGTGCGAAGTAGAGGTAACGCCGGTTGGCTTCGGACTCCCGGGCGAATGCCGCCTTCAGGTTCGCCTCGCTCTGTGTGCCTTGCAATCCTGCCATTCGATGATCTCCTCGGCGTCGGGGTGAGCCGCAGCAGGCGAGCGCCTTCAATCGCCATAGAACTGGGGCGTCGACTATAGGGGGGGCTCCTGCATGGGTCAACCCTGCATGCCTTAACGCGTCATCATCCGTTTGCGGGCGTTCGGGCGTGGGGCATATCCTGTTCCTGAAGGGCGTGGCCGAGGTTGTGAGCGCTCCTGCTCCGCTCCGGATGGCCTGATTCCCACATCAAGGATAGAGGTGGATTGCCGTGAGCGTGTTGATGGAGCGTGACCCCGAGATCGCGGAGGCCATCCGGAAGGAGTCGGACCGGCAACGCCGGAACATCGTGCTCATCGCGTCGGAGAACTACGCGAGCCGTGCGGTGCTGGAGGCTCAGGGCTCTCCGCTGACGAACAAGTACGCGGAGGGTTACCCCGGACGCCGCTACTACGGCTCCTGCGAGTTCGTCGACATCGCCGAGCAGTTGGCCATCGACCGCGCGAAGGAGCTGTTCGGGGCGGAGCACGTGAACGTACAGCCCCACGCCGGAGCGACCGCCAACATGGAGGCGTACGCCGCGCTCTGCGACGTCGGCGACACCATCATGGGCCTGCAGCTGGACCAGGGCGGGCACCTCACGCACGGCAGTCCGGTCAACTTCTCGGCCAAGCTGTACAACTTCGTTGCCTACGGTCTCGACCCCGAGACGGAGCAGCTGGACTATGACGCCATCGCGGCGCAGGCGCGGGAGGTCAGGCCGAAGGTCATCGTCGCGGGGTACACGGCGTACCCACGGACGATAGATTTCGCGCGGTTCGCGGAGATAGCGGAAGAGGTGGGCGCCGTGCTCATGGTGGACATGGCGCACATAGCCGGGCTGGTGGCTGCGGGCTCACACCCGTCGCCGCTGCCGCACGCGTCCGTCGTGACCAGCACGACCCACAAGTCGCTGCGAGGACCGCGTGGCGCGTTCATCCTCTGCACGGAGGAGCACCGGCGGAACATAGACCGCGCGGTGTTCCCGTACGCGCAGGGGGGGCCGCTCATGCATGCCATCGCCGCGAAAGCGGTCTGCTTCGGGGAGGCGCTCCAACCCGAGTTCGCGGACTACGGGCGCCGGATCGTCGAGAACGCGCGCGCCATGGCGGCGGCGCTCGAAGGCGAGGGCCTGCGCATCGTCTCCGGCGGCACGGACAACCACCTGATGCTCGTCGACCTGCGGCCTCTCGGCTGGACGGGACAGGAGGCTGAGGAAGCGCTCGGCAGCGTGCGCATCACGGTGAACAAGAACGCCATCCCGAACGACCCTCAACCGCCGCGTGTCACGAGCGGACTGCGGCTCGGCACACCGGCGGTGACGGCGCGCGGATTCGGCGTCGAGGAATGCCAGAAGGTTGCGCAATTGCTCGTGCGGACGCTGAACAGCAAAGGAGACGACTCAGCGCTCAACGCCATCGCCGACGAGGTCGGCCAGCTGACAGCGGGCTTCCCGGTGCCGGGGCTCGACGACTAGGCGCGGTTGTCGTTCTCACAGGCGCGCGTGCTATAATCGCCAGACGTGCGCGGAACAACCGCGCCGTTCGACTGAGATAACGGAAGACGTTTTGCGGAACAGAGGGAGTGGGGAGTGCGTCAGTACGAGTTGATGCTGTTGGTCCATCCTGATGCTGACGAAGAGCGGCTGGGGGCGGTCGTCGAGCGCGTTCGTCGCGTGGCGTCCGACCACGGCGGCGGGGTCGTGAGCGAGGACAACTGGGGCAGGCGCAAGCTGGCGTACAAGATAGGCCGTTTCACCGAGGCCAACTACCACATGGCGAACATCGAGATGGAAGGCGCCGGAACGACCGTGCTGGAGAACTCTCTCAAACTCACGGACGACGTTATCCGGCATCTCCTCATTCGCAAGGACGAGGAGTAGAGAGGGAAGCGCGCGTGGTCGGCCTCAACAAGATCATGGTGATCGGGAACGTGGGAACGGACCCGGAGATGCGGTACACGCCCTCCGGCGCTCCGGTGACCTCCTTCCGCATCGCCGCGAGCCGCTCCTACAACACGCGCGAAGGCGAGCGGCGCCAGGAGACTGAGTGGTTCACCGTCGTCGCGTGGAACGCCCTCGCGGAGCAGGTGAACCAGTACCTTTCCAAGGGACGCAGGGCCTACGTTGACGGCCGCCTCAGAAGTCACTCCTTCCAGGGCAACGACGGACAGATGCGGTTCCGGAACGAGATCATCGCGGACCGGGTGCTGTTCCTGGACAGGCCGGGCGCGGGCGACGAAAGCGGCGAGTACGGCGGGGGTTCCTACGGGCAGAGCACCGGCGGCGGGTACGAGACCGGCCCCGAGGTGCTCTCGCCGGACGACCTCCCGTTCTGAGTACAGAGGAGAGCAGGTAGATGCAGAACATACGACGGCGGCGTCCCGGAGGGCGCCGGTACTTCCCCAGGCGGAAGGTCTGCTACTTCAGCGCTGAGAAGAAGACGCCTGACTACAAGGACGTTCCCGTCCTGCGCCGGTTCATCTCCGAATGGGGGAAGATCGACTCCAGCAGGCGCACGGGCACGCGGGCGCGCCACCAGCGCAAGCTCGCCGTCGCCATCAAGCGCGCGCGCTTCCTCGCGCTCCTGCCGTACACCGGCGGGCACAGCCTGATCGAACTGACCCGTCCCGACCGCGGCGGTCGCCGGTTCGGCCAGCGAGAGGGCGGCTTCAGCCGTGGCCCGCGCCCCGATGCTGCCGCCGCTCCCGCCGAGGGAGAGGCGGCTGAGGCCAGTGCTCCCGCTGCCGAAGGCGCACCTGCTGCCGAAGGGACTGTGGAGAGCGACGCCCCTGTGGCCGAAGCGGCGCCTGTCGCCGAGGCCGAGGCTGCGTCTCCCGCGGAGGCCGAGGCTGCGTCTCCCGCGGAGGACGCTCCTGCCGCAGAGGAAGCCTCTCCCACAGAGGACGCCTCTCCTGCAGAGGACGCTGCCGAACCCCCTGCCCCCGCCGCTGATGCGGCAGACTCTGAAGAGTAGTACACGCCTGCATGCGACAACGCCGACGCGCGGAACGCCAGCATTCGGGGCGCTCAGCGTCTCCGCAGGTCGCTGGCCGCCGCCTGAACGAACGCCAGCGCCAGCGCATCCTCTACGTGGCCATCGCGGTTGTGCTCGTGGGGCTCGTCGCGATGCTCGCGGTGGGCTGGTACCTCAACTCGTATCGCGTTCCCCGCAAGGTCGTGGCCGAGATCGACGGCGTGCAGTACCAGTTGCGGGAGGCGCTCCCCTATGCGCTTCTTGACGCGGGAGTGACCGGCTCCTTCGTACCGGAACAGGGTCTGAACAACCTGCTCGGAGACGGCATCATCGAGCGCAACATCGGTGAGATAGGCGGGGATATCGACCCCGGCGCGGTGGACGCGGAGATCGTGAGGCAGTACGAACCGCTTCCGGAAGGCGATGAAGAAGCCGAGCCTCCCACGAGCCTGAGCGAGGAAGGGCGCGAACTCTTCGAGGAGTTCCTCGATTTCGTGCGGGTCAACGAAGACGACTACCGCACATGGCTCACCGGCCAGTTGCGCCGCCAGTCTGCACTCGAGTACTTCTCTGCGGAAGCGCCCGAGACCACCGAGCAGATACACGTGGAGTGGATCGTGACGCAGAACGTCACGACCGCGCGGGGTGCGGTTGCGCGCCTCGAAGAGGACGAAGAGTTCGCCGACGTCGCCGGAGAGCTGAACGAGGACTTCCTCTTCTCGGACGCGGAAGGCGTCGTGGGCTGGGTGCCGGAGGGGGTGCTGCAGGCCGACGTGAACGCCGTGCTGTTCGCCGAAGGCGTCGAGCAGGACGAGGTGCAGGGCCCGCACACGACGGCATTCGGTACTATCGTATTCCGAGTCACCGACGGCCCGTCCGATGAGCCGCTGACCGGCGTCATGCGGGAGCTGTGGGCGCAGAACGATTTCCAGGAATGGGTAGACGACAAGAGCCTCGGACTGCAGTACTACTTCACTGGAGACGACGCTCGATGGCTGGTGGAGCAACTAGAGAGTCTCCAATGAGCACGCATGAAGCAGTCGGCGTGGCACTCCTTGGCGCGGGCACCGTCGGGACCGGTGTGGCGCAGACGCTCTCCGGGAAGGCCGACGAGCTGACGCGCTACGCGGGGCGTCCGCTGCGGCTGGCCGGCGTACTGGTTCGCGACACCGCGCGACAGCGCCCCGGGTTGCCGCGGGACGTACGCCTCACCGACGACCCCACGATGCTGACCGGCGGCGCCGACGTGGACGTCGTCGTCGAGGTGATGGGCGGGGAGCAGCCTGCGCTTGGCTGTATCGAAACCGCGCTGCGCTCCGGCAAGCACGTCGTGACCGCCAACAAGCAGGTGATGGCGCTGCACGGGCCGGAACTGCTGGCGCTCGCCGCGGAGCACGGCGTTACGCTGGCCTTCGAAGCAAGCGTCGGTGGGGGCATTCCTATCATCGGCCCGTTGGTGCGCGACCTCGCAGGGAACCGCGTCACTGCGGTCAACGCCGTCATCAATGGCACGACGAACTACATGCTCACCCGCATGGCGCAGCAGGGCGCGTCGTACGAGGACGCGCTGGCGGAGGCGCAGCGCAGCGGCTACGCGGAACCCGACCCGTCCGACGACGTCGACGGCAGGGACGCCGCGTACAAGCTCGCCATCCTCAGCACGCTCGCTTTCCGGTGCACCGTGCGCGAGCCGGACGTGTACAGGGAAGGCATACGCGAACTGGACGCGGCGGACTTCGAGTACGCCCGCGAGTTGGGCTACGTGATCAAGCTGCTGGCCGCCAGCAGGCTCCAGGATGGCGCCGTCCAGGCGCGGGTGCACCCTGCCTTCCTGCATGAGCAGCACCCGCTGGCGAAGGTGGACGGCGTCTACAACGCGGTTGAGCTGGAGGGCGACCTGGTCGGCTGGGCGATGTTCCAGGGACCGGGTGCGGGCGCCGCTCCAACCACCTCCGCCATCATCGGTGACGTTCTCTCTATCGTGCGGGCTTCGACCTCCGGGGGCGCCGCCCTTGGATACCCGGACGTACGGGAACGCCTCCCCATCCTGGCGGTGGCGGAACTGGAGACGAAGTACTATCTTCGACTGCGGGCGTACGACAAGCCCGGAGTGATGGCCCAGATCACGGGCGTCCTCGGAGAGATGGGCGTCAGCCTCGCCTCCATCATCCAGAAAGAGGTGCCGGAAGACGCCGGGACGCCCGCTGAGGTCGTCATCATCACCCACAAGGCTCGAGAGTCGGCAGTGCAGGAAGCCGTGCGTAAACTGGAAGCGCTGTCGGTGGTCTACGGCCAACCGAAACTCGTGCGCATCGAAGACGGCTCCGCGTAGGCCCCGGAGCACGGAGGAAGCGTGAGCGAAGGAGTTCTGAAACGTTACGCGAGCCGCCTGCCGCTGACGGCGGCGACTCCGGCGCTGACCATCGGCGAGGGAAGCACGCCGCTCGTGCGGTCGCGCAGCCTGGAACGGGAGTTCGGGGTCGGCGCGCTCTACTTCAAACTGGAGGGCTGCAATCCCACCGGGTCGTTCAAGGACCGGGGGATGGTCGTCGCCGTGGCGAAGGCGATGGAAGAGGGGATGACGCGCCTGCTGTGCGCGTCCACCGGCAACACGAGCGCGTCTGCATCTGCGTTCGGGGCCGCGTCCGGGCTGGAGACGGTTGTCCTCGTGCCGGAGGGCAGCGTCGCTCCGGGCAAGATGAGCCAGGCGGTCGCCTACGGCGCGCGCATCGTGACGATCCAGGGCAACTTCGACGACGCTCTCCGCATCGCGCGCGAGTTGGCCGCGTACGAGGAGCGTTTCGCGCTCGTCAACTCCGTGAACCCCAACCGCCTGGAGGGACAGAAGACGGCGGCATTCGAGATCGTCGACGACCTCGGTGACGCGCCGGACTACCTGTTCATCCCCGTGGGGAACGCGGGCAACATCACTGCCTACTGGCGGGGATTCGTGGAGTATCACGAGGCAGGCATGGCGACCCGTCGCCCTCGGATGATGGGGATGGAGGCCGCCGGAGCCGCTCCCATCGTTCAGGGTGCGCCCGTCCTCAAACCGGAAACGGTCGCCTCTGCTATACGCATCGGCAACCCCGCGAACTGGGCGGGAGCCGTCGCGGCGCGCGACGAGTCCGGCGGAACGATAGACGCCGTCACCGACAGTGAGATACTCGAAGCCTACGGGCTGCTCCCGAGCATGGAGGGCATCTTCTGCGAGCCCGCATCCGCCGCGGGAGTAGCGGGGCTCATCAAGCAGGCGCGTGCAGGGGCGGACTTCTCGTCGGCGACGGTGGTTTGCATCATCACCGGCACCGGGCTGAAAGACACGCCGGTTGCGGAGCAACTGATGACGCGCCCCCCGGAAACGGCGCCGCCGGACGTGCGCGAGGTCGCACGGGTCATAGCGGGCTGAGGAGGAGACGTTGACGATAGACTCGGCCAGAGTGGAGCACGCCATCCGCGAACTGCTGCTCGCCATAGGCGAGGACCCGGCACGCGAAGGGTTGCGCGACACTCCGGAGCGCGTCGCACGGATGTACGAAGAGATATCGGGAGGTATCGATCAGGACGCGAAGGAAGTGCTCTCCGTGCAGTTCGACGAGTCTCACCAGGAGATGGTGCTGATGCGCGACATGCCGTTCTACTCGCTCTGCGAACATCACCTCCTCCCGTTCTTCGGTACGGCGCACGTTGCCTACATCCCGCATGGGAAGATCGTTGGCATCAGCAAGCTGGCGCGCGCCGTGGACATCTTCGCGAAGCGCCCGCAGGTGCAGGAGCGCCTCACGTCCCAGATAGCGGACGCCATCATGGAGACGGTTGAGCCCTCCGGCGTGGCGGTGGTCATGCGTGCGGAACACCTGTGCATGTCCATGCGCGGCGTCCGCAAGCCGGGCACGTCCATCGTCACGTCCGCGCTGCGCGGCGTCTTCGTATCGGACGAGGCGACCCGGGCGGAGGCGCTGAGCCTGTTGCAGGAGGGGCTGCATTGACGTGCGCCGAGGCAACGAGGTCGTTCGCGCCCGTCCGTGCGGTCTGGCGGGAACTGCTGGGCCGTCTGCCGTGGAGCACCATCTTCATGACGCCGGAGTGGCAGGAGGCGTGGTGGGACGAGTTCGGCAATGACGACGAACTGCGGCTCGTCACCGTCGGCCCGCCCGATGCCCCATCAGGACTCGCACCGCTGCAGTTGAGCGGTGAACGCATCACCTTCGTCGGCGGCACCGACCTCTTCGACTACCACGATTTCATCGCGCCGGACCCGGCGTTCTACTTCGAGCTGTTCGACTGCCTCGAGAGCGAGCCGTGGCGCACGATGGAGCTTTCCTCCGTGCCTGAGTGGTCACCGACGTTTACCCTCCTCCCGCAGGCGGCCCGCGAGCGCGGCTACGCCGTCGCGGTCGAGGAGGAGGACGTGGTGCCTGGCGTAACGCTGCCGGAGTCGTGGGACGCCTACCTCGCGGGCTTGCGGAAGAAGGACCGGCACGAACTGCGGCGCAAGCTGCGGCGGCTGGAGTCCGCCGGCCAGGTGCGTATACGGCTCGCTGACGCTGAGACGCTCGAACGTGACCTGGCGCTCTTCCAGGAGGTGATGGCGGAGAGCCGGGCGGAGAAGCGTGAGTTCCTCAGCCCTGCGCGCGAGGCGTTCTTCCAGCGCATGACGGACCGCATGTTCGAAGCAGGGCACCTGCGCCTCTTCCTGCTGGAGATAGGCGACGACCCCGCCGTGGCCGCCGTCATCTCGTTCGACTATGCAGGCCGTCGGCTCCTCTACAACAGCGGCTACCGCCACGGCTACGACCATCTCGCCACGGGACTCATGCTCAAGGCGCTTTGCATCAAGGATGCGATAGAGAGCGGGCTCACCTACTTCGACCTGCTCAGGGGCGCGGAGCACTACAAGTATCACCTTGGCGGGGTGGACGCGCGCATCCATCGCATCGTTGTCACGCGCTGATCGTGCGGAAGTGAGCGGGTTGCGCGTCGCCTACGTCTCCGCTCACGGCTGCCCGCTCGCCGCTCCTGGTGCGGGTTCGGCCGGTGGGATGAGCGTTTTCCTGCGCAGCATGGCGCAGGCGCTCGCCCGGGCAGGCGTGCAGGTGGACGTCTACGCTGCTTCCCACGGGCCATGTCCGGCATCCTCCGATACCGGACCGCTACGCCTGGCGCACGTAAGCACTGAAGGCGCACCGGACTTCGCGGAGGACCTGCTTGCCGCCGTCAAGGAAGCCGGCACGGACTACGCCCTCGTCCACAGCCACTACTGGAACTCGGCGGGACCGGGCCTGCGGCTCGCGGAGGAGATCGGCGTCCCGCACATCTTCACCGGACACACCATCGCGGCCATCAAGGAGCGAGCGGGCGGTGCGCCGGAACCCGACGCCCGCAAGAGCGCGGAGGATGCGGCCGTTCGCCGTTCCCACGCCGTCGTGACGTTCACGGAAGAAGAATCAGCGTCGCTCTCCGAACTGTTCGGGCTTGCGCCGGAACGAGCATACGCCGTGCCGATGGGAGTGGACCTGGAGTTGTTCAGACCGCATGCCCATTTCGATGCGCGGGCTATGCTGGGCATCGGACAAGGCGAACGAGTCCTGCTCTCGGTTGGACGCATCGAGCCGTTCAAAGGGACAGACGTGCTCGTGCAAGCGGTCGCGCTCCTGCGTGAGCGCGTTCGGATGCTCGTCGTTGGCGGCAGGGAGGACGAACCGGGAGTCGCCTGGCTGCGAGACACAGCGCGCGAGAATGGCGTGAGCGACCTGCTCGACTGGCGCGCCGCCGTCCCGCAGAGTGACCTGCCCGCGTACTACGCTGCCGCCGAGGTCTGCGTGGTACCGTCGCTGCACGAGATGTTCGGACTTGTCGCTCTGGAGGCGATGGCCTGCGGCACACCGGTGGTGGCGTCTGATGCAGGCGGCCTGCGCGAACTCGTGCGCCACGGCGAAACAGGACTCCTCTGCAAACCCGGCGACGCTGCCGCGCTCGCGGAAGCGCTCGATGCGCTGCTCGGTGACGCGTCGCTTGCAGAGCGCATGGGCGTGAAGGGCGCGTTACGGGCGGAGCGCTTCACTTGGGACGCGTCCGCTGCACGCCTCGCGGCGGTCTACGGGCAGGTGGCGTCGGTGGGCCCTGGTGGCTGAAGGACGGCTCAGGTCAGCCGCAACTCGTACCAGAACGAGCGCCAGTCCAGCACGAACCCGAGGCTCTCGTAGACGCGGATGGCGGGCGGGTTCTCGCTGTCGACCGTGATCTCGAGGCTTGGCGAACCGAGTTCCAGCAGTGCGTCCATCCCCGCGCCGGTCACTGCGCGCCCCAGCCCCTTCCCCTGCCGTCCGGGCAGCACGCCGACCATGCCGACGATGCCCGGCGCGTCCTCCGCTTCGCGGTGGCACCAGCAGTAGCCGACGAGCGCGCCGTCTTCCTCGAGGAGCACGACGGGGTCCGGGCGCAGGTCAGGCAGCTCGAACATGCGGTACGCGATCTCCGCCGGCGTATTGGGCGCGTAGCCCCAGCTGCCGGTGAACGCCGTGTTCTGAACGTCGGTGACTGCTTGTGCGTCGGCGGGCTCGGCGAGGCGGAGCGTCATGCCGTCCGGCGCGGGGACGTTGGTCCGTTCCGTCCCCTCCCTGCGCAGGTGGAGGTGTGTGCGGATGTGGGCCCAGCCCCGTTCCGCGAACGCGTTCCGGCGCGCCTCGTCGGACTCCGGTACGTCCACCTGCAGCACGTCCAGCCCTGCTGCGCGTCCGCGCTCGTACACCTCCCGCAGCAGCGCGTCGCCCGCGCCGCCGCCCCGGTGCTGGTTGCTGCCGTTGATCTCCACCACACCCCGACCGATGGCAGGCTCGCGGATGAGGATGGCGAAGCCCGCGGGTGTGCCGTCGTCGTTGAACGCGAGCATGCAGTCGCGCTCGGTGTCGATGTTGGGCTGTGCCAGCCAGCGTGCGAGGGCAGCAGCCTCGACGGGCGAAGGCGCGTGCCCGAGCCGGAGCGCGGCGAGCGTCTCCAGGTCGCCGCGTGTGTAGGAGCGTATGGTCGGCGGGTTCGGCATGAACGTGACGGAAAGCGTATCATCTTGCCAGACCCCCAATCGACCCCACGGAGACGCATGGAGACGATCGACACCCCCGAACGAGCCATGCTCGTGATACCACACCCCGACGACGGCGAGTCTGGCCCCGGAGGCAGCGTTGCCAAATGGTCGCGCGACGGCTCCCGCATCCTCTATGTCATCTGTACGAACGGCGACAAGGGCACGTCCGACCCGGAGATGACGAGCGAGCGCCTCGCCGCTATACGCGAGGAGGAGCAGCTCAGGGCGGCAGCGACGGCAGGCGCGGAAGACGTGGTCTTCCTCCGCTACGGCGATGGCGAATTGGAGGACACCCGCGAGTTCCGTGGACGGCTCGTCGAGCAGATCCGGCGGTGGAAACCCGACGTGGTGCTGGCGACGGACCCCGTCCGGAACGAAGGGCACGGCCATCGCGACCACCGCGTCTCAGGCCGGGTGGCGATGGACGCCTGCTTCCCCTACGCTCGCGACCGGCTGCACTACCCGGAGCACATCGTGTGGGGTCTGGAGCCGCACAAGGTAGGCTCCGTCCTGCTCTGGGGTTCGGAGAGACCGGACGTGGTCGTCGACATCGCGGACGTCATCGAGACCAAGATGCAGGCGCTTGCCGCGCACGAGAGCCAGCTCTCCTCGGACACGGTGCGCATCGAGGGGTTCGTGAAGCGCCGCGCCGAGGCCGCCGCAGAACGCGCGGCTGAGCACGGCTACGATCTCACCTACGCGGAGCTGTTCCGGCGTATCAACTTCCGCCGCTAAGAGGTACCTGCGTATCTGGTACATTTATGCCAGTATGGACTGGCGCAGTACCTATCGCATCGCCCTCAGCCTCATCGCGCTCCTGACCTTTGCCGGCGCGGCCTGGTTCGTGGTTGCGCCGGAGCCCAGCCCCGGTGTCGAGATCACACGGCCTGCGCCCGCGGCAAACGTCTCCGTGCTGCCGGATGCGCCCGGTGCCGACGCGTCCCCGACCGGTGAGGCGGCGCTTTCGGTGAACCTCAACACGGCCTCGGTGCAGGAGCTGACCGAGCTCCCCGGCATCGGGGAGACGCTTGCCGGACGCATCGTCGCGTACCGCGAGGCAAATGGTCCCTTCATCCGCATCGACCAGATCATGGCGGTCTCCGGCATCGGCCCCGGTACCTATGAGAAGCTGCGCCACTACGTCCGTGTGCGTGAATAGCCGCATCCCTGTCTCGTTGACCCTGTATGCACCCGCCCGTATGCTAGCTCCTCGATGGTTGATTCCTCCGCAAACGCCGCCCCTCAGGTACCGCTCATGCAGGGCGAGACCGTTGAGGTCGTATTCGACGCCCAGGGTGGGCTCATCCCCGAACCTGCCCCGCGCACCGACGCTCTCGTCGTTACGAATGAACGCGTGGTACGTGACGGTGTTGCCGACGGCGCCCGCGTCGTGAGTATGTTCCCGCTCCGCGAACTCGCCGCTATGGAAGTCGCCGACAACGGACGCTCGTTCGAAAAGCTGGGCCAGGGCATCGTGCTGGTCGCTGCCGGCCTGATCCTGGGAGGCCTGAGCTGGTTCATCCTTGAGATACAGGTGCTCTCGGTCATTCTGGGCGGGCTGCCCATCCTTGCCGGCATCTACATGCTGACCGGCTGGGCGTTCCCGGACAACGCGGGGTCCCTGCAACTGTACGCGCCGGGCCATGCAATCGCCCTGCCGTTGCAGTCAGCCGCCGCGCGCGAGTCCGTCTACACCGCGATGCAGCGCATCTACGAGCTGCGATGGGGCGGCCAGCCTGAACCGCGGACCGATGCGCCCACGCAGATGTTTGCACCGCCTCCTGAGCCCGAAACGGCGCCTGATGCTGCCGGACCTGAAGCCGGAGCGGAACCGGATGAGCCGGAGGAGATGGAGGACGCGATCGGCAGGCTCGTCGACGAGGCGGACGCGAGTGTCGGCTCTCCACCTCCCGAGCCTCGTTCGAGCTTCTGGGACATCTTCCGCCGCAAGTAGCGCGGCAAGGCCCTCACTGCTCCCGTTGTACGCTCATCCGCGCCAGCGGCCCCGGCCCCACCTGCAGTTCCCCGTCTCTCCCCAGCGATAGCCGGCCGCCCCTTGCCACGACGTGCGCGGCCTGCGCCAGTTTCCGGTGTCCGAGCGTCGCGCCGTCACCGTGCAGCGAGCGCCATGCCCGCTCCAGCACGCGCGGCAACAGCGCGGGCGGCAGCGTCCGCAGTGCGCTCTTCGGCCACGACACCGCCGATGCGGAACGCTCCTCGACCTCGCTGACGGCGCCGGCGGCAAGCTGGTCGAGCAGTGCGTCGTCATCGGCTGCGCGCTCGGCGAACCCCGCTAACGCGGCACGGACGTGCGGGTTGAGTTCGGTGAGCTCACGCAGCACGCGCAGCCGGACGCGATTGCGGGCGTAGCGGAGCGACCTGTTCGTCGCGTCGTGGGCAGGGCGGGTGCCGGCTTCCGCGCAGACGGCCTCCGTGTCGGCGCGGGTGATGTGCAGCAGCGGACGAAGCAGCGTGAGCGTCTGACCGTCGACGCTGTGCTCGGAGCACTCGCGGATCGCGCCCGCGCCCCGCAGCCCGCTCCCCCGGGTCAGGTGCAGCAGCACCGTCTCGGCCTGGTCGTCCTGCGTGTGAGCGGTGAGGACGGCGACCGCGCCCTGTTCGGCGGCAGCCCCGGCGAGGAAGCGGTAGCGGGCTTCGCGCGCTCCGGCCTCGTCCGACGGCGACTGCGCCGCGCCCGACGTGAACGGCACGCCGAGCGACTCGGCGGCCCGCCGCACGGATGCGCGCTCGCGGCGGTCTGCGGAGGGGCGCAGTCCGTGAGAGAAATGCGCAGCGGCCATGCGCCGCCTCGTCCGTGCGCCTATCTCGGCACAGGCGAACAGCATCGCCATCGAATCTGCGCCTCCGGATACCGCGAGCAGCAACACTCCTTCGCTCAGACGCTCGCGATGGCGGGCGAGTGCTCGGCGCATCGCCATCGCCACGCGCCGCGTTGCGCTGCGTGAGCCGGGGGCCGTCATTCCTCTTCCGGGTCAGGCTCACGCGTGACGCGCACGCGCCCGATGCGGACGCCCCGCATCTCCAGCACGGCGAAACGGAGGTTCGCGAACGCGACCTCTGCCCCCACCTCCGGTATGCTGCCCAGCTGCTCCAGGAGGAAACCCGCGACGGTCTCGTACTCGCCGCTGGGCAGGTCCAGCAGCAACTGCTCGTTGGCGTCTGCGATGGTGAGCCCGCCGTCCAGGTAAGCGGTGCGGTCGTCCAGTACCTCGACCTGCGGCACGTTGCCTTCCTCGTCGGCACCTTCCTCGACCTTCCCCACGATGGACTCCACGAGCCGCTTGAACGTGACGAGACCTGCGACCCCGCCGTACTCGTCCGCCACCATCACGATAGGGTCGCCGTTGGAGCGCATCTCATCGAAGAGGTCGTCCAGGCTCTTGGTCTCGGGGACGAAGCGGGGCGAGCGCGACTCCAGAGGGGCAGGGGAGTCCTCGTTGGCTCCGCTGGCAAGGGCGCGCATCACGTCCTTGACGCTGACCGTCCCCACGATGTCGTCGAGTTCGTCGCGCACCACGGGGAAGCGGGTGTGGTAGTTGCTCCCGTAGAGGTCCTGGAAGTCCCGGATGGTTGCGCCGACCTTCAGCGCGATGATCTCCGGGCGCGGAGTCATCAGTTCGCTGACGCGCCGGTCGCCGAAGTCCAGCACGCGCCGGATGATGTCGGCCTCTCCCTGCTCCACGGCACCTGACTCGCTTCCGACTTCCACCATTGCCTTGATCTCTTCCTCGGTGATTAGACGGGAGAGCGATCCGCCGCCGAACAGCTTGGCGATGCTGAGGCTGATCGCTTGCAGGATTATGGAGATGGGTTTGAGCACCCATCCGATGCCCTGGATGACGGGCGCGACGATGATGGAGACGCGCTCCGCGTGCCGTGCGGCCACCGTCTTGGGGATCGTTTCGCCGAATATGAGCAGTACGATGGTCACGGCAGCAGTGGCAACTGCGACGGCGAGGCTCTCATTACCTTCGCCGATCAGGACCAGCGCGATGCTCGTGGCGATGGCCGCCACGCCGGTGTTGACGAGATTGTTGCCGAGCAGGATGGGCGGCAGCAGGCGCTCCGGGTGCTCGATCATGCGCTCGACGCGGGCAGCACCTGCCGTCTTGTCGCTGACCATGCGGCGCAGGCGCACCCGCTGCACGGAGAGCAGCGCCGCCTCCGATCCCGAGAAGAATGCCGAGAAGAAAAGAAACACCGCCAGCAGCATCAGGCTGATTTCGGGGATGTCGCTCGACATGCTGGAAACCTCTCTGCGCTGCGGGGTAATGCCCCTGCGGCGGTAACTCTGTCACTGCGTGGATGGTAGCATAGGGGAGGCGCACAGCCCCTCGCTCCTGACATGCTCATCCTTGGCATCGAAAGCTCCTGCGACGAAACCGCCGCCGCCGTGGTGGAGGACGGTCGTCGTGTGCTGTCGGATACCGTCTCGTCGCAGGTGGCGCTCCACGCGCGCTACGGCGGCATCGTGCCGGAGGTGGCGTCGCGCCAGCACCTCTTGCAGATCATTCCGGTCATAGAGGGAGCGCTGAGCGCGGCGGAGGTTGAACTGGCCGACATCGGCGCCGTCGCCGTCACGTACGGGCCCGGCCTCGCGGGAGCGCTGATGGTGGGCGTCAACGCCGCGAAGGCGCTGGCGTTCGCGCGTGGACTCCCGCTCGTGGGCGTCCATCACCTGGAGGGACACACCTACGCCGCGTGGCTGGAGTACGACGACCCCGCCACGGATCCGGGCTTCCCGCTCATCGTGCTCATCGCGTCCGGCGCGCACACCGACCTTATCCTCATGCGCGGCCACGGCAACTACGAACTGCTGGGCCGCACCCGCGACGACGCCTCCGGCGAAGCGTTCGACAAAGCGGCGCGGCTCCTGGGACTCGGCTTCCCCGGCGGCCCCGTGGTGCAGCGTACCGCCGAGGGCGTGACGCCGAGCTTCCAGCTGCCCCGCGCGTGGCTCAGAGGCACATTGGACTTCAGCTTCTCCGGTCTGAAGACGGCGCTGCTGCACAAGGCGCAGGAGATGGGCGTCTACCCCGCGCCGGAGGAAGGCCCCGACCAGGAGGTCGTCGCGGAGCTTGCGGCGGCGTTCCAGGAGTCCGTGGTGGACGTCATCTCGGCGAAAGCTGCGGAGGCGGTGCGCCTGCACGACGCGAAGGGGCTTGTGCTCGGCGGAGGCGTCTCCGCGAACGGCCCTCTGCGGCAGGCATGCCGGGACCGGGTGGACGTGCCTGTGCTCATCCCCGCTCCGCGCCTCTGCACGGACAACGGGTCGATGATTGCCGCCGCGGGCTACTACCGGCACAGCAGGGGTGTAGCGCACGGACTCGACCTCGACGTTGCGCCGAGTCTCGCCCTGGCATGAGGGACTGAACGCATGTACGTCGGACGCATCGTCGCAGCGGGCAGGACGCGGAGCGGCTACAACGCCGTCGCCTACCGCGTCTCCAGCCGCTCCTTCCCCAACCGCATGGCTGTGGACCGCGAGGGCACGATGGTTATCGTGCCGCGCCCCGGCTTCGAGAGCGATCTCCAGCAGAGCCCGTACATCTCTTATAACGCGCTCCGCCTGGCGGGCGACTGGGCGATCGCCACGAACGGCTCCCACACCGACCCCATTACCGAGAAGGTGAACGCGGGCCTTCCGGTGCGCGATGCCATGGCGCTGACGCTGCTCGCGATGGACTACGAGCACGACGCCTACGACACCCCGCGCATCGCCGCGGCGGTGCCCCTGCGCGGCGACACCGGCTGGATGGCCATCGTGCGGCGTGACGGGCTGGTCGTTCGGGAGGTGCCGTTGGAGGACGGCGTCGCCCGCTACGTCGCCACCTACGAGACGAACGACGTGCGGGACGACCAGTCGAGCTCGTTCGACGCAGGCACGGCGGCAGAGGCGGCGCTCTTCACCGTGACGGGCGGGGCGTTCGCTGAGTTCGAGAAGCCGGTCACGAGCATTGCCGCACTTGCGAACGACGCAGGCTTCGCCCTCGGCGTCCACGTCGTGGAGTAGGGTGGGGGGCTAGAGCAGCCGCCTGAGACGCGGGTTCGGCGGGGGCGGTTCCGTTTCCTGGGGCACCTCGCGGTCACTGATGGTGCGGATGTTGGGCAGGAACGCTACCGGCGCGGCGGACGCGATGTAACTCACGTCGTGGAACACGTCAACCGGCGCGCCCTGGTCGAGCAGCTGCGAGACCCGCTCCGGCGAAAGGCGTCCGCTCACGACGATGCCGACCTTTCGCGCGCTCATGCTGTCCAGCTTCTCCCGAACGCGCTGCACGTCTTCTGCGGCAACCGGCCTGCCACCCGCCGTTCGTGCGAGGCGGACGCTGTCAAGGTTCGTCCCCGAGGCCCGCGCGACCTGCTCGACCTGCTCCACGATGTCCTTCCGTGGATCGACGTAGGCGATGCGTTGAACATCCGGCGCGACCGCCTTGTCGAACGCCAGCATCGCCTGCACGGCGGTGCCCATCAGCTGCACGAGCGCGCCGGAAACCGTGGCCACGGGCGCGGTGCCCGCGAGCTGTGCCCCCAGCACCGTCGAACCGGAGACGCACCCCCCGACGACGGCGGCGTAGTCCATCACCGCGGCGACCGACGGGTGCACGTTGTGCGCGCCCAGCGAGACGACGGGCACGCCGTTCGCGGTCTTCACGACGTCCCGTGCGGCGGTAGCCCAGCCGGTCTGGTGCGCCAGGACCCCGCAGATGGCGGTCTCGTACAACCCGAACGACGAGTAGGGCGCCTTGATCTCCAGGCAGACCTCGTTCTGCGAGACGTGCGAGCCCTCTTCGACAGCCCACAGCTCGCGGTTCCCCTCGGACGTCACCTTGCTGATGAGCGCCTTCACCTCCAGCGATCCGCTGAGCACGGCCTCCCGGCTGGCGGAGAACTGCATAGAGACGGTGGGGTTCAGTCCTTCGTTCCGAAGGATGCGCTGCGTCCGGTGCAGGTAAACGTCGGCAGTGTCGCCGGTGATCACCGACGGACGCACTTCGAATGTGGGGTTACGCATCTGCATGATGCAGACCCATGGGGGAGGGCGTGTAGATGCTATGACGCGCGGAGCGGTGCTTCAATACGCTGAACATTCCTGATTTGCGCTGCTGAGTGCATCAAGGCGCTTCTATGCGCGGTATTCCCCCGAACCGGAGCCGAGCGAGGCCGCGCAGATCGTCCAGCGCGGTCTTCACCACCTTCACCCGCGTGTCCGGGTCTTCCTCCCATGCCACGGGGATCTCCTTCCACCGGAACCCCCGCTTCTCCGCGATGACGAGCAACTCTGTGTCGAAGAACCATCCGTTGTCCTCTATGTGCGGGAGCAGAACATCTGCCGCGGCCCGGCTCATCGCTTTGAAGCCGCACTGCGCGTCGCGGAAGTGCGTGCCCATGCTCAGCCGGATGATGCGGTTGTACGACTGTGAGATGAACTCGCGCTTGAACGACCGCTCCGTCTGAGACTCCCGCGAGAGCCGCGAACCCCATGCCAGGTGGCAGCCCTCGTCCGTGATGGCGGCGACGAGCGGGGGGAACGCCTCGAGCCCTGTCGAGAGGTCCACGTCCATGTACGAGACCACGTCCGCCGTGCTCTCGCGCCACGCGCGTTTGAGCGCCCGCCCGCGCCCGCGCTCGTCCAGGTGGATGACCCCCACTTCGCCTGGCCGCGACTCCGCGTAACCGTTCGCCACCGCCAGCGTCGCGTCCGTCGAGCCGTTGTCCGCGACGACGATGCGCCACTCGTGCGGGAGGTTGTCGCGCAAGAACGCGCCCAGCGTTTCGATGCAGCGTCCGAGCGAGTGCTCCTCGTTCAGGACGGGTATGACGACGTCAACGGTTGCCATCGGTTACAGCTGCTCCTTCAGGGCCACGGGCTGGAGGGCCGCAGCCACAGCGAACGGGTCGGATGCGACGACCGGCTCCGCGAAGAGTTCCATGGCGCCGATGTCGCTCGTCCTCATTCCGAGCAAGCCCCGGTCGACGATGCGGATGACGCACGGGAAGCCCTGCCAGTCTTCAGGTGTCTCACCCAGCGGCGGCAGCAGCGCGCCTGCGTTGAACGACTGCACGCCGAGCGCGTCGCGGAACGCCGCGAGCGTGTCGTACAAGGCGTCGGCTGCATCCTCATCGAACACGGACGCGATGATGAGCGTCTCCTTCTCCTTCGTGGGCGTGAGGCTTGCCATCACCCGGACGTTTCCCCGTGCGTACGCGAGGCCGAGCGCGTCGTGCGTGGCCGCGAGGTCGTCGAAGTAGTCGGCACCGTGCTCCTCGCGATACGCGGCGGCGGCGCGCCGGAGCGCCTCGATGCGGGAATAGTGGCGTCCGCGCGCCAGCTGCACCTGCGCGTGCCCGTGCACGATGGAGCCTCCGGACCGCCAGAGGCAGTTCCAGAGGAAGAACGGATAGACCGCGTCCGGGTCCGCCTCGTGTGCCTCAGCGAACCAGCGGTCCGCCAGTTCCACGCAGCCGCGCACGGACGCGCGGTCGAACCGCAGCGGGTCCGCCTCCGCGAAGATGAGCAGGCTGTGGTGTGCGTCGTACTTCGCCACGTTCGCGGCGGTCAGCGCGGTGTCGTTGCGGAGCCGTCCGAACGGGTCCTCCGGCGTGTTCTCCTCGGGCTGCGCCCACGGGTCGTTCGCCAGTTCGTCCCGGATGTCGGGTGCGGTCCCGCTGCGCATCGGGCGCCGGGCGCGCAGCTCGTTGAAGATGGCGGCCTCGCCGGTGACGAGGTTCGAGACGCGCACGACGCGCTGCGACTCCACCGCGGCCACGCTCCCGAACGTGCGCTCCACCCACGGGGCCATCGTCGGCGGGACGCGCAGGCGCCCCTCGCTCTCGGTCACGTCGTAGATGCGGCGGAAGCGTGCGGCGTCGTCCGGCGCGAGGCGCTGCACCTGTTCGCGCAGGTTCAGTATGGATGGGGACAGCGGGGCAGCGGTCAAAGCGTCGTGTCTGTGGGGTTCGGTGCTGCGAGTGTGCGTTCGAGCGAGAGTTTGTCCAACTGCAACTGGACGGGGATGGGGTACCTGCCGGTGAAGCAGGCGTCGCAGAACCCCTTGCCGGACGGATCGCCGCTGACGGCCTCGTGCAGTTGAGCGACGCTCAGGTACCCGAGCGAGTCCGCGTCGATCTCCCTGCATATGTCCGGGATGGACCTGCCGGTCGCGATGAACTCCGCCTTCGTCGCCATGTCCACGCCGAAGAAGCAGGGGTCGGTGATGGGTGGCGCGCAGACGCGAACGTGCACCTCCCGTGCGCCTGCCTTGCGGAGGAGCGCGACGATGCGGGGCGTCGTCGTGCCGCGCACGATGCTGTCGTCCACCACCACCACGCGCTTGCCGCTGAGCACTTCCGGCAGCGGGTTGAACTTGTTGCGCACGCCAAGCTCGCGGAACCACTGGTCCGGCTCGATGAACGTCCTGCCCATGTAGCGGTTCTTGATGAGCCCGTAGGCGAACGGGATGCCGGACTCGTGCGCATAGCCGATGGCGGCGGAGTTGGCCGACTCCGGTACGGGGATGACGATGTCCGCGTCTACCGGGTGTGCCCGCGCGAGCGACATCCCCATGCGGGTTCGCGAGGTGTGCGTGAGGGAGCCGTCCAGTATCGAGTCCGGGCGGGCGAAGTAGATGTGCTCGAAGACGCAGTGCGCCTTGCGGGTGTCGGGGACCTGCGACGGGATGCTCCGCAGTCCGGTGCGGCTGATGACGACCGTCTCGCCCGGTTCGACGTCGCGCACGAACTGCGCGCCGACGTGGTCGAGCGCGCAACTCTCCGAGGCGATGATCCATCCGCTCTGCTCGATGCGCCCGATGCAGAGCGGATGCACGCCGAGCGGGTCGCGGATGCCGAGCAACGTGTCCTGCGTGCAGACCGTGAGCGAGTATGCGCCCTTGAGCGAGCGCATCATGTAAGCCGTCTTTTCCTCCCACGAGTTGCCGGGCGCCCATGCGAGCAGGTGCGCGACGACCTCCGAGTCCGTGCCGGTTGTGCAGGTCACGCCCCAGTCGTCCAGCAGCCGCTGCCGTAGCTCCACGGCGTTGATGACGTTGCCGTTGTGCGCGAGCGCCAGTTCGACGCGTGGGCCCTTGGAGACGATGGGTTGCGCGTTCAGCGGGCTGCTGGAGCCGGTGGTGGAGTAGCGCGTGTGCCCGATCGCGATGTGGCCGGGGAGCCGCTCGAGGTCCTCCTTGCGGAAGACGTTGGAGACGAGCCCCTGGTTGGTGAAGTTGCGGAGCGTCCGCCCGTCCGCGGCGGCGATGCCTGCGCTCTCCTGCCCGCGGTGCTGCAGGGCGAACAGGCCGTAGAAGGCGACCTGCGCGGCTTCGTCGCCGGTCGATCCGGGGAGGTATGCGCCAATGACCCCACACGCTTCGTGCGGAGCGTCGGACTCAACGACAGGCAACCTGCGGCCTATTGCCAAGAGAGCCTCGCTCAAGGGGTCAGGACTGGTAGCCGGATGTTAATCATTCTACGGCCAAACAAGCAAACCGGCGAGCCGGACGTTTTCACCCGGTTTCCTGCCGTGTCGCCGCCGGGCCTACAGCTTAGCCAGCACGTCGGCCGTGGGACGCACTTCGCACCACTCCGCGAGGGATGGGAGATCGGGCGAGTCCGGCGGGTACGTCGCGTCGGCGATGACGGTGATGTCGTAGCCGAGCGCGACCCCGTCGAGCGCTGTCGCCCACACGCAGCCGGTCACCGCCCCGCCGGTCATGATGAGGCGATGGGCGTTCAGGTTCCGCAGGATGCGATGCAGCGGCGTGTAGCCGAAGCCGCTGCCGCCCTTCTTCTCCACCACGTAGTCGTCCTGTTCGGGGGTCAGTTCGTCCACCATCTCCGCGCCCCACGTGCCGTAGGCGCAGTGCGTGACGCCCGGCGGGAGCGTGCGTGCGCGCCGGTGCGTCCTGCTGTGGACGTCGTCCGAGTTGTCCTGGCGGCGGACCACCCGCACGTAGACGACGGGCCAGCCGCGCTCGCGCATCGCCGCGCTCAGCTGCTGCGTGTTCTCGACGATGCTTACCCGCTTCTCCTCCGGCATCGGGTCGCTGAGGCCGTAGAGGACGTGCGGGCGCTCCGCGTTCATGAAGTCGTTCTGCATGTCCACGAGCACCATCGCGTAGTCGGGGCCGGGACGCGGGGTCGGCGGAGCGGCGGACGCGGCGGCGTAGACGTCTTCCGCGAGCACGACCTCGGCCTGCTTGCGCGGCGCGTGCAGCTTCGCGGCGTTCGGCGGGTAGAGCGCGTCCTCGACGACGAACTGCTCGTACCCCAGCCGTCCGCCCGTGCGCGCGGTCTCGGCGATCGAGTCCGTCACCCCGCCGCCAACGACGATGCACTGGGTGACGCCGAGGTTCGTGAGGAGGCGGTCGAGGTGCGTGTTGTCGTAGGCACTGTGCCCCCTCTTGACGAGGACGTAGTCGTCCGGCGCGGCGTCGAGTCCGTCCATGAGCTCGGCGCCCCACGAACCCTCGATGAAGAACGGGCCCGTCTCCTTGAGGCGGCGCTCCAGCCAGAGAGGCGCGTACGTGCTGTCGGCGAAGTCGGGACGCAGGCTCGTCTTCACCCACACGATGGGCCTGCCTGCCTCGCGCATGAGATCGATGAGCCCGCCCCACGAGTCCACGAGGCGGGACGCCTCGGCGGCGTCGGGCGCCTGCCCTGCGCGACCCAGCGCTCCGTCGGGATGGAGGGCGTCGCGTTGAACGTCGACCAGCAGCAGCGCAGCGTTGTCGAGAGCGATCTGCATCTCCCCACCTCCTCGCACCGTAAGGGTGTTGCGGCCATCATAGGCGCGCAGCCCCACCCGCTCAAGCGCGTCCGGTCCCTTCCTCCTTGACGGGGGAAGGTTAGGATGGGGGTGAACCGGCGGGGGTGGGATCCGGAGGCCGCTCGTAGTGAACCTATGGCCGTTGAATGAACCGATAGGCTGAACCTCAATGGACGAATGAGGTACGCCGACAGATAGCGAAAGGGCTTAGCCATGGGAGACTTCGGTAACACACTCTTCGGCCTCTTGCTGTTCATAGTCTGGGCGGGGATATCGCTCGCCGTGTTCGTCCCGTTGCTCGCCTGTCGAGGACATAGGCCCCGGTATGTGGCCCTCGTTTCGATATGGGCCGTGGGTTCAATGGGCTTCTATATTGCCCTGGGGCTTCAGATCATTCCCCACTACCATGCCGACGATGTCTTGTCTTTGGTGCTCTGGCCGCTCCTGGTCCTGATGTGCGCAAATGGATGCTGAGTGTTGCGGTTGCGGGCACTCACTGAGCGCGTCGAGGCAGTGGAGCTTGTCGAACCACCCCCGGTCCCTATCCCCTCGGCGCGGGACCGAGCACCTTGTACTTCCTGTCCGCGGTGCGCTCGGCTGTCGGCAGCACCTCAACGACCACCCGCGAGAGCCCCACGACCTCGCCGTCGGAGTCGAAGCTGTAGTCGTCGCCGATGGCGCCGCTCCACGTGATGCCGTACATGCAGTCGCGGAAGCCATCCGCGTCCTGGTCGTCGCCGGTCTGTCTGAGGCACTCGGCCGTGATGTACACGTCGTCGTACGCGGAGCCCAGGTGCCACGGCAGCGTCACGTAGTTGTAGCGCTCCCGGAAGTTGGCCAGCACCTCCTGCGCCTTCTCGTTGGCCGGGTCCAGGTCGGCGGTGATCGCTTTCATGCCGGTCGCGGCGTCGCCTGCGATGTCGAGAGCGGTCGTCCCCACCGACACCGTCTCCGCGTAGATCGGCCCCTCGTAGCCGAGCTCCCGCGCCTGCTTCATGATGGTGCCCGCCGAAAACTCGGACTGGGGCACGATGTGGAGCGCGTCGGGGTCGACGTCGAACAGCTTGGTCAGCTGCGTTCTGAAGTCGGCGACGTCGGACCCGTACGCCTCGGCCGCCACGACGCGCCCGCCGCGCTGCTCGAACTGCGCCACCGACGTGCGCCGCACGCCCTCGGCGTAGTCGGTCGCCTCGGTGATGGTCGCAAGCGTGCGTATCCCGTCCGCCCAGAGCGTGTTTCCGGTGGCGATGCCCACCTCGATGTCGCTGATCTGGGTGCGGAAGATGTAGTCGCCCGCCTTGGCGATGTCCGGGTTGCTCGCCAGCCCTGAGAACAGGACCACCCCGTCGGCCTCCGCCAGCGGCGCAACGCCGAGCATGGCGGCGCTGCACGAGGTGCCGAGGATGATCTTCACGCCGTCCACGTCGGTGAGCTTGTGGTAGGCGGCGATGGCGTCCGCGGCGTTGCACTTGGAGTCCTCCACGACGAACTCGAGCATCCGCCCGTCGATGCCGCCCGCGGCGTTGATCTCGTCAGCGGCCATCTGCTTGGACTGGTTCGCGACCGTGCCGTACGTCTCACCGGCGCCCGTCAGCGACTCCATCACGCCGACCCTGAACGGATCGCCCTCTTCGCCGTCGTCGCCGCACGCGACGGCGGACAGCGCAAGGACGGGCAGCAGGCAGAGGATGAGGAGCAGCTGACGCACGGGATTGCTCAAGAGGGGACCTCCGAAGTTCCGGTGTGGGAGTGGCTGCGAGTGTAGCACGAGGCCCTGCTGCCTCCATCCTTCGCATCCTGTCCTTCGCTTGCGTCTCTCGTCGCGGGAAGTGGTTCACGCGGGAGCGCGCTTCCTGCTAGAATGACTTTTCGTTGCGCCGTGCGCTTCACCTGTGCGCGGCGCGTCGTGTGAGACCGGAAGAATGCTCCGCCAACTTCGCTGGAAATCACTCCTCGCCATCATCGTCATCGTTGGCGTTGCTGCGGCTGCGCTCGTCGTGCCGGACTACCGCATACCCGGCATAGGCCAGCGCGGCTCCGACGACATCCTCGGCCTCCGGTTGGGGCTCGACCTCGCGGGCGGCACCCAGCTCATCTACCAGGCCGGTGTGGAGGGCGAGGCCCCCACCGAAGAGCAGATGGAAGGTCTCGTCGGCACCATTACGCGGCGCATCGACCGCCTCGGCGTGGCCGAGCCCTCCATCCAGCAGCTCGGCGAGGACCGGCTGCTCATCCAGCTGCCCGGCGTCGAGGACACCCAGCAGGCGAAAGACCTCATCGGCCAGACCGCGCAGTTGGAGATCGTCGAGCGCGTCTGCGACGACGCCACCTGCTCCGTGTTCGAAGACCGCCCCAGCGGCCTCACCGGTGGCGACATGGCCCGCGCCTTCCCGAGCCAGGACCAGACGACGAACCGGCCGGTCCTGAGCTTCGAGCTGAACCGGGACGCGGCGCAGCAGTTCGCGGAGATGACGCAGCGCATCTTCTCCACGAACGCCACCGACAGCCCGGACCAGTTGGCGTTCGTGCTGGACGGCGAGGTGCTCGTGTCGGCGGTCGTGAACAGCCCCATCCTCGCCGGCACGGGCATCATCCAGGGCACCTTCACGTCTGAAGAGGTCCGGCAGCTGGCGATCCAGGTCGAATCGGGACGCCTGCCGGTGGACATCGAGGAGATATCGTCGAGCGTTGTCGCAGGCTCGCTCGGAGCGCAATCGCTGGACGAGGCGCTCATCGCGGGCGGCGTTGGGTTGCTCCTGGTGCTCTTCTTCATGGCGGCCTACTACCGGGTCTCCGGGGTCGTCGCCGGGATGGCGCTCATCTGCTACACCCTCATCGTCCTCGCCCTCTTCAAGCTCATTCCGGTGACGCTCACGCTGGCGGGACTGGCCGGGTTCATCCTCTCGCTCGGTATGGCGGTCGACGCGAACATCCTCATTTTCGAGCGATTGAAGGAGGAACTGCAGATAGGCCGCACCGTGCAGCTGGCCATGCAGATCGGCTTCAACCGTGCCTGGCCCTCCATCCGTGACGGCAACGTCTCCACCATCCTCATCGCGCTCGTGCTCTTCTTCTTCGGCAGCGGGTCGGCGAACTCGGCCGTGACCGGCTTCGCGGTATCCCTGCTCATCGGCGTGCTCACGAGCATGTTCACCGCCATCTTCATCAGCCGGAACCTGCTGGGCATCGTCGCCGCGACGTGGCTGCGGCGCTCCGCGCGGCTCTTCACTCCCGACGCAGGCAGGCGCGACCGCGCCGCGCCGGCGGGAGGCGGCGGCTGATGCGTGTCGCCAGCTTCCGCAAGTGGTTCTTCGGCATCTCGGCGCTGCTGGTGCTCCTTTCCGCGGCGTCGCTCATCTCGTTCCAGCTGAAACCGGGCATCGACTTCACCGGTGGAGCGGCCATCACCGCCACTTACGAGATGGAGGTGACCTCCTCGAGGGTCGTCGAGGCGCTTACCCGCGTGGGCCAGTCGGACGCCATCGTGCAGGGTTCCGGCGGCAACACCTTCTTCATCCGCCTCGGCATCCTGGAACTGGATGAGCGCGACGCCGCCGGGAACGTCGTACGCCGCGGCGATGAGTCCCGTGTGCGGGATGCGCTCGCGGAGGTCGGCCTGGTCGAGATCGGCTCGTTCGACTCGGTCTCCGGCATCATCGGCGCGGAGAACGTGCGCAACGCCACCATCGCTGTCATCGTGGCCTCGCTCGTCATCCTCGTCTACGTGACGTGGGCGTTCCGCCGCGTGCCGTCGCCGTTCCGCTACGGCGTCGCAGCCGTCGTCGCGCTCGTGCACGACGTCTTCATCGTCCTCGGCGTCTTCTCGGTGCTGGGCGAGACGATCAACCTTGAAGTGAACGCCATGTTCATCACCGGCGTGCTCACCACCATCGGCTACAGCGTCAACGACACCATCGTCGTGTTCGACCGCCTGCGCGAGAACGTGGCGCGTTACGCCGGAGTGAGCACGCGCGAGCTCGTGAACCTGAGCGTCCGCGAGACGATAGCCCGCTCGCTGAACACGTCCATCACGCTCATCGTCGTGGTCGTCACGCTGCTCCTCTTCGCCGGGCCTTCTATCCGCCCGCTGCTCTACGTGCTGCTCGCGGGCGTCACGGTGGGGACGTACAGCTCCATCTTCATTGCGAGCCTCCTCCTCGTCTCCTGGGACGAGGGCGAGATTGGCCGCTTCTGGCGCCGCGTCCGCTTCAAGCGCGCCACCGCCTGAAACCTAGCGGGGCAGTACTGTCGCACTGGCCGACGCAAAGTGACGGGATGACTAGTACGACTGACATGGTGAAGGTAGCCGACCTAGTCAGGGAACTGCAGAAGCCTGCTGTTGTTCGTCGACACCTAAGGCGATTAGGGATTACCCCCATCATTGCTCCTGGGATAACCCCTATAGGGCAGCGGGTGCCCCATCAGTACATCACGCCGGAAGAAGCGGACAGAATCCGATTGAGCATAGTTCCTGGCCAACGGCAGCCAGCGAGTCGAAGGGGCAGTTCCCCGAAGACAGGCGTGTTCTACGTGGCTGCGATACCTCCAGGATACGCACCTCTTCGCGTTAAGGTGGGATGGACGAGCGACATGGCGACAAGGCTAAACGATTACCGCACGTTGGTTCCGGACGCCGAAGTGGTTGCGTTGTGGGACTGCCCTCAGCCGGTACTGGAGAAAGCGGCTATCGATGCGGTCAAGCGTCGTCTGGTAGAGCAAGAGCGGTCTGTTAGGCACGTAGGCAACGAAGTGTTTGAGGGTGATAGCGATTCCATTCTGCGAATCCTGGACGAGGTCTTCACTGCTTCTGGTTTAGAACGTATTCAGTGACCGCTGAGTTGATGTCGGGGTCAATGTCGCCGTCGACGGCGTTGGGTCGGCGTAGCAGGCATAGATGAAACCGTCGGACCGCCTACGGCCGAAGCACCACCCGCCCCACAACCTCCCGGCCCTTGACCGCCCGGTAGGCCCGCAGCACCGACTCCGCGGAGAGCGGCACCTCCTCGTGCACCAGCGGTCTGACCTGCCCTCCCGCCACGAGCGACAACGCGCGCTCCACGTGCCGTTGCTCGACGCCCAGGCTTCCCACGAGCGTCAACTCTCGGAAGATCGCCTCAGCGGGAGCGAACGGCGCAGCGTCCGGCGACGTCTGCCCCACGAGCGCGATACGCCCGCCCTGTCGCATCGCTGCGACGAGCCGTCCGAGTGATGCGCCAGTCGTGTCGAACGCGGCGTCCGCGCCTGCGTCGCCGGTCAGCGCCGCGACGACCTCCTCCCATGGCTCGTCGTCGAGCAGGACGGCGTCGAACCACGGCTCGCCCGCCAGCCGCTGCGCCTTCTCAGGGGAACCGGTGATGCCGATGACGCTCGCACCGAGCGCGTGAGCCGCCTGCGCCGCGTGTGCCCCGACGCCTCCGCTGACGCCGGTTACCACGAGCGTTTCGCCCTCCGCGATCCCGCACGCCTCCAGCGCCTTGAACGCAACGCCGATGGGCGAGGCGAGCAGTGCGCCGCCCGTCGCGGCCATGCCCTGCGGCAACGGAACGAGCGACTCCGCAGGCGCGGTCAGCATCTCCGCGAACCCGCCGTCGCGCCGGTGTCCGAGGTCGCCCGGCATGACGACGGCCTCGGCGCCGACGAGACTCTCCGGGACGCCCTCGCCGACGCCGCACACGACGCCTGACACCTCGTGTCCGAGGATGCGCGGCAGCGTCACCCCTCGCCGCAGCGTGCCCTCCATGATGAGCGCGTCGTGGTGGGAGAAGCCGCACGTCGTCACGCGCAGCAGCGCCTCGCCCGGCGCGGGCTGCGGGTCGGGCAGAGCGGCGTCGCGCAGGCGCGGCTCCGTCCCTGCGGTGTCGAGGACAACGGCTCTCATGCGGATACTCTAACCGGACTTGGCGGCGGGTGTACGATGTGCGCGGAGAGGAGGGCGCCATGCACGTCGACGATTTCATCGAGGAGCTCTGGACCTACGCGAACAGCTTCCCCATGCGGGAGCACCCGTGGTTCCGCGGCATCGCGGAGCACTGGTGGACGCGCGAGCAGATCATCGCGGGCGAGGTGCAGCACTACCTGCGCGTGCGCGAGAACCCCGTCTACTTCGGCTACATGGCGGCGCACGCGGCAGAGGAGCGCCTCCCCGGCCTCAGCGAGGCGGTGATGCAGAACTACATGGAGGAGATCTCCGGCGACCGCAACCACGTCGACATCATGTTCCAGTTCCTGGAGGAGGGCGGCGTTTCACGCGAGGATGCCGACAACGCGGACCCGGCGCCCGGAACGCTCGCGGCGATCGAGATGATCCTCGGCCACTGCCAGCGGCGCTCGGCGCTGGAGGGCGTCGCGATGCTGGCGTTCGTGGAGAGCCAGCACGGCGGACCGGACGGCGCGGCGGCGTCCGCCTATCCGGCGCTCGTCGGCCACTACGGCTTCTCGGAGTGGGCGGCCGAGACCTACCGCATCCACGCCGAGCAGGACGTGGGGCACGGCCAGAGCCAGATCGAAGTGATCAGGCGCTACGCGACCACCGACGAGATGCAGGAGAAGATCCGGCGCGCGGTCCGGCTCGGGCTGACGGCGTGGAACCTCGAGTACGACGGCCACGTGCAGGCGATGACCGGCCTCCGCGACCACTGGGACGGCGGCCACCCGCTCATCCACCGGAACCCGCCGATACGCGTCCCTCTCTCCTAGGCTGCCATCTGGACAGACGCATGGACACGAAGGACAAACAGCTCGATGCCGCAAGTTTCGTCGGGCGGGCCGCCACGATGGTGGCCCTGGGGTTCTTCGTGGAGCGCGTCGGGACCGCGTACTTCGGCGCGGTGTGGGGTGCAGTGATCGCCATCGGACTGATGCTGGCCATCCTCGCCGGCATCGTGCTCTGGCCGCGGCTGAACGGCAAGAGTGGCGAGGAAGAGCAGGCCGGAAGTCCCGGCGAAGCAACCGGCCCCTAGAACGGGAACTCGTCGGGCAGCGCCGACCGAAGCTCGGCGTACTCAGGGTCGCCGGCGTACTCGTTGGCGATGCTTTCGAGGCGCTCGACGAGCTCCTCGACCGGCATCCGGAACACGCTCGAGACCATGCCCGTGGTCTCCTCGAAGTCTCCCCTTCAGTTCCGGTATCAGCCGCGCATCCGCTCCATGAGGTAGCGGTCTTCTTCGCGCATGGCGCTATTGTAGCCGCCTCCGCAAGCCCCGGCTGCGCACCTCCTACCGCGAGAACCCCACGGGGTGCGCCGTGATCAGCTCCGTCAACGCGGCAGGGCTGCCGTCGGCGTCTGCCGTCACCGCGAGCCGGGTGAGCACGCGCCACTCCTGGCCCTCCCACTGAACGCGAAGGATCACGAACGCGTTCTCCACCAACTCGCCCGCTGGTTCGTCGAACCCGACGATGAAGTCCAGGGTCACGCTTGCGCCGGTTCCCAGCGGAGCGTGTTCGCCCAGCGGTACCGCCTCCGCCCGGAAGCGCCCGTGCGGCAGCCACGCTTCCAGCAGCCGCACCGGCCCGTCACCCGTGTTCCGTACCTCGAACGCGACATCCCACGCGCCCGGTCCGCCGGAGGCCGAGCCGGTTTGCAGAACGCTGATGGACGGGCCAGTCATGGCGTCAGGATATATCTCCCGCCGGCCCCTGGTGGGTCGTGCGAAGCAGACGATATTCGTAAGAAGCAACGGGGATCGTCGCGTGAAACTGCGCAATAACGGCTTTGCTTGACCGGTCTACCCCTGCTCGGTACTATCGCCGAGCGGGATAGGCGCGCGAAGCGGCTCCCGGGAGGAGGCGGCGAAATGGCGCACGTCGATTACAAGGACATGCGGGACTACCTCGGCGTTCTGGAGGAGAACGGCCTGCTCAAGCACGTCACCGCACCGGTCGACCTCGACTACGAGATCGGGGGCATCGCGGCGCGGGGGCTCGACAAGGGCGGCGACAGCCTCGTGGGGCTGCTCTTCGAGAACATCAACGGCTACCCCGGCAAGCGGGTGGTCGCGAACATCCTCGCCAAGACGGAGCAGCTCGCGCTGGCTATCGGCGCTGAGCCGGACGACATGACGCTCTACGAACGCATCGGGGAGGCGCGGCAGAGTCCCATCGCTCCGGTGCAGGTGTCGGAGGCGGTCTGCCAGGAGGAGGTCATCGCCGGGGAAGACGTGAACCTGCATGACCTGCCCATCCCGTGGTGGCACGAGGGAGACGCCGGACGCTACATCGGCACGACCGCAGGCGTCACGACGATGGACCCCGAGACCGGCTACATCAACCAGGGGCTCTATCGCTGCATGATCCTCGACGACAAGACGTTCTCCCTGCAGGCGCGCGGCGGCCATGAGATCGGCGAGAACCCCACGAAGACCGGCTACGGCGGGCAGTCGCACATCCTGATGAACGAGGCCCAGGGGAAACCGACTCCGGTTGCGCTCGCCATCGGTATGGACCCCGCGCTCACCTACGCTGCGGGCGCGTTCGTGCACTCGGACGAGATAGAGCACGCCGAGTACGCCTTCGCGGGCGCGCTGAAAGGCGAGCCTATCGAGATCGTGAAGTGCCTCAACAGCGACCTGCTCGTTCCCGCCTACTCCGAGATGATCATCGAGGGCGAGATACTTCCCTACGAGCGCATCAACGAGGGGCCGCACGGCGAGCACCAGGGCTTCTACACGGCGGTGGACAACGTCTTCGTCGTGCACGTCAAGA
The DNA here is from genome assembly GCA_965116305.1 of Dehalococcoidia bacterium. Taxonomy (GTDB): domain Bacteria; phylum Chloroflexota; class Dehalococcoidia; order Lucifugimonadales; family Australimonadaceae; genus Bin16. Next base: position 2,828,871 of record OZ220673.1, read on the forward strand.
GCATCACCCATCGCAAGGACGCCATCCACTACGGCCTGATATGCCGCCAGCAGGAGGACTACCCCAAGTTCATGTATTCCGCCGGCATGCGCACCCGCCTCGAGGAGATGGGCATCGGTGACCTGTTGGAGGACGTCTGGTGCCCGGACAGCACCGGCGGCGGCTTCGGCGTCTTCGCCATCATCGCCGCGAAGGCCAGGACTCCCGCCGACGTGGCGCGCATCAAGGATGCGATAACCAACCTCAAGGAGGAGCGCTACCTCGTCCGCAGGCCACGCTGGACGATCGTCGTGGACGACGACTGCGATGTCCGGGACTGGGCGGAGGTGATGTGGCGGGTCGCGCTCGGCGTCATGCCGGACGCGCACCTGAGCATCAGCGAGCGCAACAACGCGATCTGGCACGAACCGCTTGAAGTGGAGTTCGACGCAGGCTCGTGCGTCTTCGTCGACGCGACGTTCAAGACGAAGGCCGGCTTCGACCGCCCCATCAACGCGCTGAGCAGGGACCTCAAGGCGCGTGTCGATGGACGCTGGAGGGAGCTGGGACTGGACTAACGGCCTGCGCGCCGCACGAAAGGACGACAGCCATGACGACCGGATCGGAGATGGGAGTCGCGTACGACGACCTGCGTTCCTTCATCGAGGCGTGCCAGGCGGCCGACGACTGGCGGCTCATCGAGGGCGCCGACTGGGATGCGGAGATAGGCGCATTGACCGAGGCGGCGGCTGACCGCATACCGGAGCCGCCGATGCTCCTGTTCGACAACATCAAGGGCTACCCGGAGGGCTACCGCGTGGTAAGCCTCACCGAGTCCTCCTGGAAGCGCGCGTGCATCTCCCTGGGCCTGCCCATGGACCGGCCGAAACTGGAACTCGTCCGGATGGCGGCCCGCAAGCTGAAGGCCGCGCACGACAACCTTATCGGCCCCACCGAGGTCACGAGCGGGCCGGTGATGGAGAACGTGTTCGAGGGTGAGCACGTCGACGTCTGGCAGTTGCCCATCCCCCGCTATCACGCTGCGGACGGAGGACGCTATCTCGGCACCGGCGGCGTGCTCATCAACAAGGACCCGGAGTCGGACTTCATCAACGTCGGCACCTACCGGATGCAGGCGCACGAGAAGGACCTGCTCGGCCTCTGGATGAGCCCCGGCCAGCAGGGCAGGCAGATATGCCAGCGCTACTGGGACCAGGGGAAGGCTGCGCCGGTCGTCGCCGCCTACGGGTTGGACCCCATGACGTTCTCCTCGGGACACATGAAGCTCCCGTGGGGCAAGAGCGAACTCGACCTGGCCGGAGGTCTGCGCGGTCGTCCCGTGGAGGTGATCCCGGGGCCCATCACGGGACTTCCCATCCCTGCGTGGGCTGAGATCGCCATAGAGGGCGAGGTGCCGCCTCCTCAGGAGCAGGCTGCTGAAGAGGGGCCGTTCGGCGAGTGGCCGGGCTACTACTCCGGAGGGACTCGCGGCACGGGAGAACCCCAGCCGGTCATCCGCATCAAGGCGCTCTACCACCGCAACTCCCCCATCATCCACAACCAGGCCCCCATGTGGCCGGGCGCGGCCAAGTTCGCGATACCGGTGGGAGCCGGGTTGCTGTGGGACCAGCTGGAGGCCGTTGGCATCCAGGACGTCACCGGCGTCTTCTCCTACACCGGCTATCTCGTCGCCATCTCCATCAAGCAGCGCTACGCCGGGCACGCGAAGCAGACCGCTCACGCGGCTCTCTCCGCCGCTGCCGCAGCGCGCAACGGGCGGTACATCGTCATCGTCGACGAGGACATCGACGTCACGGACCTGAAGGAAGTCATCTGGGCGATGCAGACCCGCGTCGACCCCTTCACCGACATCGAACTGGTGGACGGGGCGTGGAGCACGCCGCTGGACCCCCGGATGCCGCCGGACAAGCGGGAGAGCGGCGACCACACCAACAGCAGGGCCATCTTCTATGCGGAGCGCCCCTTCCACTGGAAGGACCAGTTCCCCACTGTCAGCCGCACTCCGGCTGACATGCGCCAGGAAGTGATCGCGAAGTACCGCGGCATCCTCCCGTTCCCGGAGTTCTAGCCCCGGCGAACGCAGGGCTCGCGCATCGTGGCGGGCGCGGTTGTATCAGCCGCGCCCGTCCTGCGTTCCGATGTGCCGCGTTCCGGCCCCTCCCCCGGTAGCGCCCCATGCCCCGGTTCGGGATAATGGGCTATCGCTACCGGCGGTCTGCCTGGATTTCATTTTCCGCGAAGGCGGGGGTCCCGCATCCGTGTGGGGGATCGGGCACATGCCGCTACTGCAGGAGGGTGCGTTGCGCATCGGGGCTCACGTTTCAGGAGCGGGCTCGCTCGACAAGGCCATAGACAGGGCGCTGGACATCGGCGCGGAGTGCATCCAGCTCTTCCCCTCGGCCCCGCAGGGGTGGGGCTTCAAGGTCCCCGACGAGAAGGTCGTCGCCGACTTCAAGCAGAAGGCGTTTGAGCACGGCGTGGGCCCCAACGTCTTCCACGGCATCTATCTCGTCAGCCTCGGCGCAGACGACCCCGCGCTCGTGCAGCGCGGCAAGGCGTCCCTCGTGAAGTACATGAACGTCGCAGGCGACATGGGCGTGCAGGGCGTCATCTTTCACCTGAACAGCCACAAGGGACGCGGCTTCGACGGCGTGTTCGGGCAGGTCATCGAGGGCATCCGCGAGGTGCTGGCGCAGTCGCCGCCGGGCGTGCAACTCATCCTCGAGAACAGCGCGGGCATGGGCAACCACATCGGCTCCAAGTTCGCCGAGATCGGCGCGTTCGTACGCGAGCTGGACGACCCGCGCGTACAGGTCTGTCTCGACACGCAGCACTCCTTCGCTGCGGGCTACGACCTCCGCACTCCGGATGGCGTCGACGCCGTGATGGACGAGTTCGACCGCGACATCGGCGTCGAGCATCTCGTAGCCGTCCACTGCAACGACTCCAAGCCTCCGCTCGGCGGAGCGCTCGACCGCCACGAGAATATCGGTGAGGGGCAGATGGGCATCGGCGCCTTCGAGGCGATACTCGGCCACTCCGCGTTCGCCAACGTGCCGTTCTACCTCGAAGTGCCTGGCTACGAGGGCAAGGGACCGGACGAGCCCAACGTGACCACCATGAAGGGCGTGCGGGAGCGTGCCGCGCCGGACGCAGGCTGATCCGCGATGCGCAAGCGGCAGTTCGAGGAGTTGGTCAGGCGCGCGATTGAGGAAGTGGCCGACGACTGGCCGGATGCGAAGAAGGAGGGCTGGCCTGTATTCGTGGAGAACCTCCTGGGCAACAACGTGGACATCCAGGTGCGCCGCGAGCCGACGAAACGGCAACGCAGGTCGCTTGGACTCAAGCCGGACGAGACGTTGCTCGGTCTCTACGAGGGCGTGCCCCTCACGGACCGCGACGGCTACAACATGGTCCTGCCGGACGTCATCACCATCTTCCAGCTCCCCATCGAGGAGGTCTGCGAAACGGAGGAAGAGGTGATGGAGGAAGTGCGTAAGACGCTCGTGCACGAGGTCGCGCACCACTTCAGCATCACGGACGTGGAACTGGAGGCGTGGGGCGTCGCGTAGCCGCTGCTATCCCACGCGGGCGGCGCGTGCCGCCGTGAGACGCTCCTCCGCGAGGTGGTTCGCCGCTTCCGCCGTCGTGATGCCTTCCGCGTCCGCGATGGCGAGCACCCGCTGCATCGTGTCGTAGATAGTGGCCGTGTGAGCGCGCGCGCCTTCGCGGTCGTAGGGCTGCCCCAGCTCGAAGTAGACGTTCGTCACGCCGCCCGCATTCGCGATGAAGTCCGGCGCATAGACGATGCCGCGCTCAACGAGCCGGTGCGCGTCCTCCGGCGTGGCGAGCTGGTTGTTCGCCGCGCCGCAGATCACCTCGCACCGCAGCCGGGGCAGGGTTGCCTCGTTCAGCGTGCCGCCGAGCGCGCATGGCGCGAACACGTCGCATTCAGCATCGTAGATGGCGTCCGGCGCCACGAGGGACGTGCGCGGAAGACCTGCGGCGCGCTGCAGTGCGTCGTCGTGGATGTCGGTCACGATGAGCTCTGCGCCCGCCTCCACGAGGTGCGCCGCGAGCGACGACGCGGCGTTGCCGAAGCCCTGGATGGCGACGCGCCGCCCCTCCAGCGAATCGTTGCCCCATGCCGCCTCGGCGCAGGCGCGCATCGCCTGGAATACGCCGAACCCGGTCATCCCCGCGGGGTTGCCGCTGCCGCTCAGCTCCTCGGGCAGACCCACAACGTGCTGCGTCTCCTCCGCTATCCACACCATGTTCTGCGTGTTCGCGCCCACGTCCTCCGTTGTGACGTAGCGCCCGCCCAGCGACTCCACGAACCGTCCATAGGAGCGGAACATCGCCTCTGTCTTGTCGGTGCGCGGGTCGGCGACGATGAGCCCCTTCCCTCCGCCGAGGTCCAGGCCCGCAGCCGCGGACTTGTACGTCATCGCGCGGGAGAGGCGCAGGACGTCCATGATCGCGTCTTCGTCCGTGGGGTGCGGCCAGATGCGCGTGCCGCCGAGCGATGGGCCGAGCGTGCGGTCGTGGATGGCGATGAACGCCTTCACGCCGTTGGCGGGGTCTGTCCAGACGGCCAGCTCTTCGTGCCCGCTCGCCTGCATGTACTCGATGAATTCCATGGCTCACACCCCCTTCGGCGCTATGTTAATCGTAGCACTTTCGGCGGATACGTGCACGCGTGTAGAGGTTCAGCTTCACTCATCGTGGTGCGGTTCGTGCAGGAGTCCCCGCCAGCCCTGCATGAGCCCGATGCCCTCGCGCGGCAACACCACGACGGCGAAGAGGGTCGTCGGCCCGAGCAGCACGAGGTGCAGGATGAGCCCGAACCCGATCCCCAGCTCGCGCGGCACGTCCCACAGCGCCAGTATCTCCACCACCGCGAGTTCGAATGTGCCGACGGCGCCCGGCAGCCCCGGTAAGGACGTCGCGAAGAAGATCGCACCGAGCGCGACGATGGTCGCCTGGAAGATCGAGATCTCGATCCCCATCCCCTGCGCCAGCACCCACGCGCATGGCCCCAGCAGGAGCGAGTAGATGATGGTCAGCGACCCTGTGGCCGCCAGTTCCCGCTTTCGCCGCATCGCTTCGCTTATCGTCTGCTCGTAGGTGAGGATCCCCGGTATCTTTCCCAGCAGGGTGATGCGGCGCGCCACCCGCCCCAGGTTCAGCAAAAGCACGAAGAAAACGATGAGTATCCCGCTCAGGTAGATCGCGGGGCCTGCGAAGTCTGCTATCCGCGGCTCGGATACGATCGCCACGAACGCGAATACCATCGTGAACATGATGTCCTGCACGCGCGTCATCACGATGGTCGCCACCACGGTCGCTGCGGGATGCTTGTCCCGCAGCGTCAGCATCGTCAGCACGGCGGGCTCGTCCAGCAGGCGCACCGGCGCGAAATTGTTCAGACCCAGTGCAGCCATCTCCACGGTGAAGAGCCGCCAGGAGGTGACGCGTTCGGACGTCCACATCAGCCGCCACCGGTAGGCCCGCAGGAAGCTGGAGAAGAGCATGATCGCGACGGCGGCCGCTACCGCAAGGAGCGACGTCGTCGCCAGCTGCTCGCCCACCTCTCCCCATTCGATGCCGCGTATCGTCAGATAGAGGAAGAACCCGCCGAGCGCGAACCCGAACGGGACGAGGAAGCGTGGGCTCCTGATGATGGAGAAGAGCGTGGAGAGGAAAGCCATGGGCGCGGTCTCAGCCGAACAGGTCGCTCCTCGATGGAGTGGAGGCCGCTCCGGGCGCCGCGCCGTGTCCGGGCACGCTCATGTCTGCGTAGAACGCCTCGTCGTACGCCCGCGTCCGCACGACCACCGGCATCGGCAGCGCGTGCCCGAACATGAGCGACTGCTGCTGCGACTCCAGCCGCGAGAGCACGGTCTTCAGCTCCCGGGAGCCCGGCGCGCCGGTCAGCACCGCGTCGACGTCGCGGTCGTTGTCCAGCTGGCAGACGATGCGCGTGCCCACCTGGCTCAGCACCTCGCCGTCGATGCCGGACGGGCGCTGGTCCACCACGAGCAGCGTCACGCGGTACTTCCGCATCTCCCGTGCGATGGTCCCGAAGATCGTCTGTCCGGCGACGCCGGGGTCGAGGAAGCGGTGCGCCTCCTCGATGGTGATGAGGAGCGGTGTGGGCTGGGGCTTGCCCTCGGCGAGCGCCTTCTCGGTCCGCTCGCGGTACTCGGCGTGGATGCGCCGTGTGATGAGGTTGGCCACCAGCAGGTAGGCCGTGATGTTGTCGCCGTAACTGCCGAACTCCAGCACCACGTGGCGGTTGTCCTGCAGGTGCTCCAGCACCTGGCGCACGGCGCTGCCGCCCGTCGAATGCTCCGACATGAACCCGAACCGCTGCAGTTGAGAGAGCCTGCGCCGCAGCGCGCCGAGCGTCCCGGAGTTCTCGCCCATCGAGTCCGCGAGGGACGCCAGGTCCTCCTGCGAGTGGTCCAGGAACTCCAGCAGCCAGTTCCGCCCGAAGCGGCGCTCCAGCGCATAGCACGACTGCACGCCCAGGTCGGTCACGTGCAGCGTGGAGGCGAGCACCGCGATGTCGTCCGGCTCGATCTCGTCGAACCCGATGACCACGTCGTAGTCCGTTGGCGCGCCCCGGCGCCGCGACGACGCGGGGTCGAGCGTGAACACCGAGACGCGGCTCCCGAACAGCTGCTTCAGCCCCTTCGCCGCGTAGCCGGACTCGGACGTGGACTGCCAGCCGTACTCGCTGTGCATGTCGAACACGAGGTTGATGGCCGCGTTGCGCTGCAGGATGCCCGCGAGCAGGATGCGCGTGAGGAAGCTCTTGCCGGAGCCGCTCTTCCCGAACACCCCGTTGGAGCGCTTCACGAACTCCTCGAGGTTCAGGCAGACGCGCGTGTCCTCCATGTCCAGCGGGCTGCCTATCCAGATGTGGCGCGCGTCCTCGCTGCCGAAGACCGCCGCCACGTCGTCGTTGGACGCCCGGTACGCGTTCGCGAAATGCGGCGGCATCGAGCGCGCCGGCTGCGGTCCCTCGTCGCCTGCGGTCATCGTGAGCATCGGCGTCACCGCCGCCGTCGAGTACGCCGTCGTGCCGGAGAGCGCTTCTGCCAGCGCCGCGCCGCCACCGGCGACCGCCGATGCCATGCGCGGGTCGCTGCTCTCCAATTGCAGGTCGGTCACGATGCCGAAGAAGCGGTTGAACTGCCCCTGCACAGTGACGAACGTGCCGACCTTCACGTCCTCGACCGCGCGCGCCGACTCCAGCCGCACGTCGAGCCCGCGCGAGAGCGAACCGCCCACGACCGCGCCGATGCGGACGGGGAATGCGGGTTCCGTGCCGTTCGTGGTCACGAGTCTTCCCTCAGGGGGAGCCGCCGCATGATGGCGGCGAGCCGTGCGGCGTCCGTGGGCAGTTGCGACGCTATCGTGCGGCACGCCTGTATCAGGAACGCGCGCGGGTCGTCGAAGTGCCGCGCTGCCTCCCGGAGCGCCGCGGCGAGCACGTCGTCGGCGGTCGGCAGCGCGCTTGCCAGCACGAGCGCCGTCCAGTCGCTCCGCTCCATGAACCCGCGCACCTCCGCGCCGGAGCAGGAGTAGAGGAACGTGTGGATGCGGGGCGGCAGCGGGGGCAGGTGCTGGAAGTAGCGTCCGCCCTCTTCGTGGCCGACGACCGTGAGCGTTACGTCGGTGCGGAGCAGCCGTTCCAACTGCGGGTTCTCCGCGTACACGTCCGACTCCGACTCCAGCCCGGCGCCGCGCGCGATGACACGCCTGCCCGGGTCGAGCGCCGCCGTGCTCACGCCGTCCACGACGGCGAACAACGACGCGCCCACGCGCACGAGCGTTCCCAGCGGCGGCGCGCCATAGAGCGTGTGGCACTGCCCCGTGACACTGTCCACGGACGCCTCGACGACCTCCCCGAACTTCGTTGCGCCGGGGTCTGCGGTCGGGTCGGAGGAGGGAGAGGGGCTGCTTGCTGGCCGTGCGGCGGGCATGCGGCTATTGTAGCGTAGCAACGCTGGAGGACACGCCTATGACATCGAACGGTTCCAACCCTGCCGAGGCCCCCCACTTCACGCGCGAGTGGCTGATCGACGCGCTGCGCTACGTCCGCCGCGACTTCGAGGCTGCTGCCTCGGGGGAGGCCGGCGTCTCCGGTGTCGCAGCCAACGACGCCCGCGCTCGCTCGCGCATGGAGATGGCGCAACGCATGGGGCTGGACGCGCTCGCCGGCGAGGCGATGGCCGCGATAGACCGCGCCGTCGACGAGGCCGCCCGCCTCGAATGGCCCGGCGGACTGGAGGCACGCTACACTGCCTTCCTCGGCGCGCTGAAGACGCTCGCGCAGGTGAGCAGCGCCTTCAACGACCACACGCCGGAGCGCCCGCACCTGACCTACCTCGCCGAGACGATGGCGCAGGCCGAACTCGCCGCCGCGAGCCTCGCCCGCAGGCGCAGGGCCGAGCGCCTGCACGGGCTCTACGTCATCGTCGACCCATCGCTCACCCTCGACCGCGACCCTGTCTGGGTCGCGGAGCAGGCCGTCGCTGGAGGCGCGACCGCCATCCAACTGCGCGTGAAGGAGACCGACAAGGGCCGCTGGCTGACGCTCGCCGAGGCGCTGTGCGGTGTCTGCAGCGATGGCGGCGCTGCGCTCATCATCAACGACCATCCGGACGTGGCCGTCGCCGTGGATGCCGACGGCGTCCATCTCGGTCAGAACGACATGTCGGTCGCGGCTGCCCGCGCGTCGCTGCGCCCCTGGCAGATCGCGGGCACGTCCAACGCGCTCACGACCGAGGCCGACGTATCGGTGCAGGCGGGCGCGGACTACGTCGCGGTGGGGCGTATGTTCCCCACCGGTTCGAAGGCCGACACCCGCCCTGCAGGGCCGGAGACGCTGCGCGCCGTGCGCGACGCCGTGCCTGCAGACGGCCCGCCGCTGCTCGCGATAGGCGGCATCACGCCGGAGAACGTCGGCGAGGTCGCCCGCGCAGGGGCGGACGGGATATGCGTCATCGCCGCCGTCACCCAGTCTGACGACCCTCGCGCCGCCGCCGCCCGCCTGCTGGCAGCATTCACTGCGGCGCAAGGGCGCGGCGGGTAGGGCCCTGCTCAGCCGGGAGAGCACTTTTTCTCGGAAAACCGGCTCATTCTGGCTCATCCGGCAGATTTCACTCGTAAATGGGGCTTCTGACGTGAGCCTCCAAGGGGCTCACGAGAGGCTCATCCCCTGCGATTTTCGAGCCCTGACGAGCCTTTTTGAGCCTGTCAGCAAGCTGCCCGCTCGTTGTCCGGCTGGGACTGCTTTCCCTTCGTATCGGGGACCCCCAACTGACCGAGACATGGTACGGAGCAGAGCACGAACGACGAAAGGGGCGGGTGTCACAATCCACCGAGAATCAACATGGATGGACAGGATGCAGCGCCCATCGTGCACCACGTTCCCCGAGAGATGCTTCGACTCCGCCTCTGGCTGCGTTCAGCATGACAGGCCCCGCTGTCCCACCCATTGGTTCACCCTCACCCGCCGCGCTGCCGCGCGACCGACCTCTCCCCTCAAGGGAGAGGTGTTGCTGATACCATGCCCGACATGCCCGATCCACTCCCAGCAGAGGAGACGCCGACGCTCACGCTGCGCCTGCACGCCCTCGGCAGGCACGGCGAGGCGCTCGCCGAGACCGACGACGGCAAGCCCGTCTTCGTGTTCGGCGGCATCCCCGGCGAGACCGTCACCGCGGAGGTCGTCGCGACCCGCCGGGGCTACCTCGCCGCGCGCGTGATGGACGTGGAGGACCCGTCGCCGTACCGTGTCGAGCCCGCGTGCCGCTACTTCGGCGAGTGCACCGGCTGCCAGTGGCAGCACGTCGCCTACGAGCGCCAGTTGGAGATGAAGCGCGAGGCGCTGACCGACGCCCTGCACCGCGTCGGCGGGCTGGACGTCGAGCCGTTGCCGACGCTCCCCAGCCCGGACACGCTCGGCTACCGCAACCACGCCCGTTTCACCGTGAGCAAGCAGGGCGGGCGGCTCGGCTACGTCCACAAGGAGAGCCGCCGTCACGTCGAGGTGGAGGAGTGCCTGCTGATGGCGCCGTGGATCAACCACGCACTGGCATCGTTGCAGGGGCACGCCGCCGAGACCACCCAACTCTCCCTCCGCTACGGCGTGCACACCGGCGACTACCTGCTGCAGCCGACCTTCCAGAACATGGACGTGCCGCTCGCGTCCGGCCAGAAGCACTACCACGAGGCGATGCTCGGCCACCGCTTCCGCGTCAGCTCTCCGTCGTTCTTCCAGGTGAACACCCGCCAGGCCGAGCAGATGGCCGAACTCGTCATGGGAGAACTGCGCCTGGACGGCTCGCAGACCGTCGTAGACGCTTACGCGGGCGTGGCGACGTTCGCCGTGCTCATGGCCGACCGCGCGCGGCGCGTCATCGCGGTCGAAGAGTCGAAATCGGCGGTGGCCGACGCCCGCGTGAACATCGAGGGCATCCCCAACGTGGAGTTGCGGCAGGCACGCACGGAGGACGTGCTACTGGAGCTCGCCGAGGGTGGCGTCGATGCCGTGCTGCTGGACCCGCCGCGCGCCGGCTGCATGCCGGGGACGCTCGACGCGCTACTGGACGTGCCGCCCGAGCGCGTCGTCTACGTCTCGTGCGACCCTGAAACACTGGCGCGCGATCTCGCCATCCTCACCGCGGGGCCGTTCCGCATCGAGCAGGTGCGCCCCGTCGACATGTTCCCGCAGACCTACCACGTCGAGGCCGTCGCCACGCTCGCCCGCGACGACGAACGCCTCGCGGTGCTGCGTGCGCGGGAGTCGCTCGTGCTCGCGTCGTCGTCGCCGCGCCGCACCGAGATACTCGGTCGGTTAGGGCTGACGTTCGAGACTGTAGAGCCGGGCGTGGACGAACCGGACGCCGCCCCCGGAGCGGACCCGGTCGAGGTCGCGCGGGAGCGAGCGCTCGCGAAGGCCCGTGCCGTCGCATCTCGAAGGGACGCAGGCGCGGTGCTCGGTGCCGACACCGTCGTCGAGCTGGACGGCGTCGTGCTCGGCAAACCCGTCGACGAGGAGGACGCCGCGCGGATGTTGCGCGACCTCCGTGGCCGCGAGCACCGCGTCATCACCGCGGTTGCCCTCGTCGACGCCGCGACCGGCGAGACAGCGGAGGGATATCGGGCGTCGCGGGTACTGATGCGCGACTACACCGACGACGAGATCGCGGCGTACGTTGCATTCGGCGCGCCGATGGACAAGGCGGGCGCGTACGGCGTGCAGGACGAGGCGTTCGCTCCGGCGGCGGAGGTGCGCGGCTGCTACCTGAACGTCGTCGGCCTGCCGGTCTGCGAGACGCTCAAACTGGCGGAGCGCTTCGGCCTGCGCCTTCGCCTCAGGCTGGACGGAGCATGGCCCGCGCTGGAACGCTGCCCGGCGTGCGCAGGGCAGGTGCACCCGAAACCCCTCAGCGGACGCAGCAAGCGATGAATATCCTCGGCATCGGCAATCTGGAGCTCATCTGGATACTGCTGCTTGCGCTCGTGCTGCTGGGGCCGGGACGCATGGTCGATGCAGCGCGTGCGGCGGGGAAGTTCTGGCGCGAGGCCCAGCACGTGTTGCGCGCCGCGGCCGACGCGGCGACCGTCAGCCTCGACGCGCCGCCGCCTCGCAGCGCACCCCGCGACCCGCTCCCCGAGCCGGAGGATGCGGTCGCGCGCGACGCCTCCGGCGATGAAGCGTCGGACGGGCAACCGGCTGAAGACGGGTCCCCGGAGGCTCGGTAGCGATGGCCGCGAAAGAGATGACGCTCCGCGAGCACCTGGAGGAGTTGCGCAGGCGGCTCGTCATCGTCGTCGTGTTCGTCATCCTCGCGATGATCGTGGCGTTCGTCTTCCGCAACCCCATCTTCGCCTTCCTGCTGGAGCCAGGCTTTTCGCAGCTCGACGAGAAACCGATAGCGACCGAGGTGCTGGAGACGGTCGGGGTGACGTTCAAGGTGACGCTCCTCGTCGCGTTCGCCGCCTCGCTCCCCGTCGTGCTCTACCACGTCATCATGTTCGCTTCGCCCGGCCTCACCACGCGGGAGCGGCTGTACGTCTTCCTCTTCCTGCCGGGCGTGCTCATCGCGTTCGGTGCGGGCGTGGCATTCGGCTACTACGTGCTCTTCCCTCCGGCGTTCTACTTCCTCTTCAACTTCGGCTCGGAGAACGTCAACCCGGAGATACGCATCGCCAGCTACGTCAATGTCATCACGTCGCTCATGTTCTGGATGGGCGTCGTCTTCCAGATACCGCTGGTGCTCTTCGCGCTCGGACGCCTCGGCGTCGTCAGCTCGCGATGGCTGATGCGCAGGTGGCGCTTCGCCGTGCTGCTCGCGTTCATCGCCGCCGCGATGATCACCCCGACGTTCGACCCCGTGAACCAGACGTTCGTTGCCGTGCCCATCATCGTCCTCTACCTGTTCGGTATCCTGCTGGCGCGGTTCGGCGAGCGGCTGCGGCGCGGCGCAAGGGCGGAGAAAGCGGAGCGCGGCCCCGGCCTCCTGCGGCGCATCGGGCGTCGCCTCGCATTCTGGAGGCTGCCCGGCTTCCTGTGGCGCAAGGTATTCCGGCGCGGGCGCGGCGAGCCGTAGGTTGAGAGTACCGGAGCGACTCGCCGGCACACTCCCGTTCTACTACGGCTGGGTCGTCGTGGGCGTAGGCGCCGCTGCGGTCACGTCGCGGGTCGTGGGCTCCGTCGAGGCGGCGAGCGTCTTCGTCGCCGCGCTCACCGCAGAGTACGGATGGAGCGCCACCCTGCTCGCGGTGCCCACCCTGATCGGCAGCTCCGGCAGCGCGCTGGGCGGCCCGTTCGTGGGACGCCTGCTGGACAGGCGCGGCCCGCGCCTCGTCACCGCCCTGGGGACGGCGCTCGTCGGTATCTCCTGCTTCGTGCTCGCGGCCACGCAGTCCATCCTCTTCTACATCGCCTTCTACGGCCTGCTCCGCATGGCAGGACAGGGGATGGTGCAACTCTCCAGCCAGATCACTGCCGCCAAGTGGTTCGAGCGTCGACGTGGACGCGCCATCGCGCTCATCACGCTCATATCGAGCGTCGGCCTCGTGGGCGCGCCGCCCGTCGCGCAGGCGCTCATCGACGGCCCCGGCATCGCCGTGGCGTGGATGTTCTTCGGCTGCCTTGCGCTGGGGATAGGCACGGTGCCGTCCCTGCTGCTCCTCGTCCGCAGCCCGGAGGACCTCGGACTCCAGCCGGACGGCGCTTCGCAGGCGAGCGCGCCGGTGCAGCGGCAGAGCTTCACCGCGGGCCAGGCGGTCCATACACCGGCGCTCTGGGCCATCGTCTTCGCCGTGTTCATGGTCTCGTCGGTGATGACCGGCGTCGGGTTCCACCAGCTCGCCTACTACACCGAGCGCGGCATCGACCCCACCATCGGCGCGTACGTCGTGAGCAGCTTCGCGTTCGGGTTCTTCGCGGGCGGCGTCACCTGGGCGCCCCTGGCCGACCGCCTGCCTGTCCGCTTCATCCTCACGGGGCTCTACCTCTCCGGCGTGGGCACCATGATGCTGATGCTGCAGGTGCACGCTCCGTGGCAGGCGTTCATGGCGGCGCTGGCGTTCGGCATGCTCGTGGGCGGCTCGATCCAGTTGCCCACCATGCTCCTCGCCAACTACTTCGGGCGGGCGCACATCGGCGCGATAGGCGGGACGGTGCACATGGCGCGGGGGTTCGGCCTCGGCAGCGGGCCGGTCATCGGCGGGCTGCTGATAGACGGGATCGGCTACGAGGCGGCGTGGATAGCGTTCGCGGTGTTCGCGGCGACGGCTGCGGTGCTGATGGGGTTCGCGCGGCGGCCCCGGCTTCCGGTGGGAGCGGCCGTCTGATCCCCTCTCCTGAGGGAGCGGGTTAGGGTGAGGGCCCTCGGTGGGGTGGACGGGTTATGCAGAGTCCCTGCAAGGCAAAGTGCCAAGGCGTAGGACTCAGGCCGACGGCTTGTCGGACGTCGACTCGGCCTTCTCCGGCTCGCCTGAGCCGGACTCGGTGGCCTTGCCCTCGACGCCTTCCTTGACCTCGCTCACGGAGCCGCGGAACTCGCGGATGCCCTTGCCGAGCGCGCGCCCGATCTCCGGCACGCGGCTCGCCCCGAAGATGACGAGCACGATGACGAGGATGATGACCAGTTCCGGCCAGCCCAGTCCGAATGGCATCGCACAGACTCCCGCTCGTTAACGAGCACACTCAGGATACCACACGGGGAAAGGCTGCCGGTGTAGGGCCTAGCTGTTCAGCAGCCGATTGAGCGCCAGCGTGATGCCCGACGCAATCCCCGCTGTAACGCCCACGCTTGCCAGTATCGTCCCCACCACCCAGCGAAGCAGCCTGCTCTCCATCTGATGGAGGTCGGCCTTGGTAGCCAGGTGCTCGTAAGCGCCTTCGAGATGCCCTACGCGTTGTTCAAGAGACGCGGTGGTCATGGTACCTGTGCTCCACTCCTCTGGCGCTACGATACACCGGTACTTCAGTACCTGCAAGGTGTCGGTGTCACACTTACCAGGCCAGCGGCGAGTGAGGATGCTCCCCGCTCATGGTGAGCCTGTCGGACCACACCCCTACCGCGCAGCCCGCGCCCCCGACGGCAGCGCCGACGTGCTTGCCAGCATCTCCGTGAGCGCAAGCTCGTCCGACGTGCCCGTCTTCAGCGCGATGTCGGTCTCCAGCAGCAGACGGTACAGCGACCGCACCGCCTCCGGCGGGAAACGCCGCGCCTGGTCCATCGTCTTGCGCACCACGAAGTCGGACGACGTCCCCAGCCGCGCGGGCCACTCCTGCTGCGGCGCCTTGCGCGCCAGCAGCTCCTGGGCGAGCGCCACCATCCGCGCCTGCCGGGCGACCATCGTGAGCAGGTACGGCCCCGCCGCACCCTCGTCGAGCAGTTGCCGCATCGAATTGAGCGCCGCGCCCGTCCGGCGCTCCATGATGGCGTCCACGAGCGCGAACACGTTGGCGTCCTTCGTGCTGCTGACGAGCGCCTTCACGTCGTCCTCGCCGATGGGTCTGCCGTCGCAGTAGATGGTCAGCTTCTCCAGTTCGGAGTCCATCACCCACAGGTTCGGCCCGATCTGCTCCGCGAGCATCGAGGCCGTGCGGCGGTCTATCTCGCCGCCCTTCTGCGCCGCGCGCTCCGACACCCACGCGGCGAGCGCCTCCCTGCGGAGCGGGGCGAACTCGCGCACCCGCACCTCCGCTCCCTCGGCGCCCGCGACCGCCTTCAGGAACGGGTTGGCCGGCGAGAGCTTCCCCTCGAAGAAGACGACGTCCGACGTCGGCGGCAACTCGGCGAGCAGCGCAGTCAGCTCCGCCGGAGGCCGCGCCTGCGCGCCGTCCTGGCCACGACGCCCCCCGCGGCGCTGGCCGCCTTCCGCCGTCCCCATCAGCCCGCGCACGACGACCGCGCGGCGGTCTGCCAGGAACGGCACGACCATCGCGGCGGCGGCGAGCTTGTCGACGGAGAACTCGCGCGCCTCGAGCTCCGAGACGTTGGAGTCGCGCACGTCCTCCGGCCCGACGGCCTCCAGCAGCCCGCGGAGCGCCTCCGTGGCCGAGAACGAGTCTTCACCGTGCAGGACGTATATCACGAGGGCGCACCATCTCCGCTTGATGAAACACCTCTCCCTTGAGGGGAGAGGTCGCCGCGCAGTGGCGGGTGAGGGTGAATCTCCGGCACCGCTATCCCTCCTGCCCGCCATTCCGAGCGGAGCGCGCGGGCGTATACTCGTAGCAGGAGGCTTGGCGTGGGGATGTTCCTGTTCCTGAGGCGGCTCCTGTCGGTAGTCTACCTGATGACGCACCCGGCGGTGCCGGTGCACCTGAAGGTGCTGCCCGTGCTCGCGTTCATCTACCTCGTCTTCCCGCGCGACCTCTGGTTCGACTTCCGCGCCTTCGGCTTCCTGGACGACTTCATCGTTGGCGGGCTCTTCATCGGCACGTTCGTCAACAAGGGCTGGGCCCGCGTGCTGGAGGCCCAGCGCAAGCGCGACGACACCATCCCCGCCGAGTTCCGCGTCATCGACGAGGACGATCCGTCCTCGCCAGAGAACGCCCCCTCGACTGAGGACACCCCCTCCGACGCCCCCCACGACACCGACGCCCCGGACGCCGACAGCGCCCCCACCTCCGACCTCCGCGGCTGATCCCCTCGTCGGTCCGGCTCCATTCCGTCATTCCCGCGAAGGCCCGCGCTTTGGCGCGCAATCTCGCAGCCCTGGCTTGGTCCCCTCTCCCTTGAGGGGAGAGGGTTAGGGTGAGGGTGAACCGGTGGGGCAGGGTGGGCGGCCTGGTGTAGGGGCACCCCTTGTGGGCGCCCTGTTTGGTCCCTCTCCCTTGAGGGGAGAGGGTTAGGGTGAGGGTGAACCGGAAGGGTAGAGGAGGTGGGAGAGGGGGCTGGGGGTGAGGGGTGTACCATGTCCCCCCACGGAGGTCCCCATGGCCGCACACGAGCTCTACCTGCTCCCCAACGGAGTCCTCAGCCTGCCCCGCTCGCGCGTCATCTACGGCGAGTTGAGCGACGAGCGGATTCTCACGCCCGTCTACAGCGTCCTCGTCCGCACCGACGACGGCGACGTCCTCTACGACACCGGCATCGACCCGGACGCCGCCTACGACCCGAAAGCGCTCGAGGGCATCACGCGCAACCTCCACTCCTTCACCGAGGAGGACGACGTCCGCAGCCGCCTCCGCGACGCCGGCACAACCGAGGAAGCGGTCGGAGCGGTCATCATGTCGCACTTCCACTACGACCACGTCGGCGGCCTGCGTTACTTCAGGAACTCCAGGGTCTACGTGCAGAACAACGAGTACCGGGCGGGGATGCACCCCGATATGGGGATGGACCGCGTCCTCCGCAAGCAGTACTTCGACCACCCGCTCGACTTCGAGACCGTCATGGGCGACACCGAGATCGTGCCCGGCGTCTGGGCGCTGCAGACGTACGGCCACACGCCCGGACACCAGAGCCTGCTCGTCGAGCTGCCGTCCGGCCCCATGATCTTCAGCGGCGACGCCATCCACGTCTGGGAGAACGCCGAGAAGGAGCGCCCCTTCAACGGCTTCTACAACCTGCAGGACGCCTACGAGTCCATCCGCCGCCTCAAGATGCTCGCCGCCGTCACGAAGGGCACGCTCGTCCCCAGCCACGACCCCGCACTCTGGGAGACGTTCAAGCCCGCGCCATACCGATACACGTAGGGTTCTACCCGTTCCTAGCCAGCCCGTCTTGGCCGCGTTATTCCCGGATTCTAGTGGGAACACAATCCTCGAGTTTTCTGTATAGAAGGGAGATTAGTGTGAAGTAGTCTGCCGCGTCGTCCTCACTACTCCACATGATTCGTGGCTCATGTGCCCGAGGGCTCCTCACCGCCGAATAGCAACCCCTTAGGAGTTCGGCGAATCCTTTGTGTTCTGTCTTCTCTGTTTCAGTCCGCAGCGAATTGAATGCCAGGATAGGTTTGTCAATGGCAAACACATCGTTAATCAAGGCTGCACCATCTTTATCAATGCCCGATTTATCTCGAATGCGTTGATAGAGACCTTTGCATGCCTCAAATACAGCGTGAAAGTAGTTGTCTTGCATTAGTTCGGCGTTACAATACCTGAGTACTTCAGAATGGATTTCTCGTCCCTTGAGCTTATCCTGGATTCTTCTTGCTCTTCGCTGAGCTTCAGATAGCGTTCTCGCAGGTGTGTGCCTTCGAAAGATGCCCTCAGGACGATACTCAAGGCCAGATAGAGCCAAGACTTCGTTCAGTCGAGAGCGATGTCTTTCGAATTCGTCTTCATTGCCTGAGAAACGAACAGGTGCCAAAAAGTATTGAATGAACTCGATGATTCGGTTAGCGCACTTGTCTCGATTCTGAATATCCCGAAAAACCCAGTCTAACCTCCTCCATTTGGTAGATTCGCCAGAGCGGTCGAGGATTCGGAGACTATTCAGAGCACGACTAATCTCTGACCCAGAACCGCAATCTCCCATCACCTTGGCCAATGCCTCGACGTTGTTTTCGGCGAAGGAAGGGATTGGATTCATGACTGCTCCCGCTCCAATGAAGTCGTCTGACGTACTAACATTCTACGCATGCCCCGCAGTATCCGCGGCCTGCGCGGTGTTGCAGTGTGACACCCGCCCCTTACTCCGCCACCCCTTGGCCGCGTACCCTGTCCCCGTGGCCACAGCGCTTCTTCCCCGTAGACCTCAGCGGCCCCGGTTGCATCGCGTTACACCTGATGCACGTCGCGTTACACCGCAGGAACGAAACGTAACGGACGGGTTGCAAACGGCTGGCCGGGGCCACGAGTGAAAGTGACGGAATGAAACACCATGTAACCCTTAAAGAAACGTAGGCCTTGCCGACCTGCTCCCCTCTCTCGAGGGAGAGGGGCCGGGAGTGAGGGTTGAGGCTATAATCGCTAGGTACCCATCCGGAGGAGTCCTCATGACGACCAACCCGCTCAAGAAGCACTCAGCAGAGATGACCGACGGCCCGTCCCGCGCTCCGGCGCGCGCCATGCTCAAGGCCATCGGCTTCACCGACGACGACCTCGCCAAGCCCCTCATCGGCGTCGCCACCACCTGGATCGAGACGATGCCCTGCAACTACAACCAGCGAGAGCTGGCGCAGTACGTCAAGGAGGGCATACGCGAAGCGGGCGGCACGCCCATGGAGTTCAACACCATCTCCGTCTCCGACGGCGTCGCGATGGGCACCGAGGGCATGCGCGGCTCGCTCGTCAGCCGTGAGGTAATCGCCGACTCCATCGAGACGGTCGCGCGTGGCCACTCGTTCGACGGCATCGTCGTGCTCGTCGGCTGCGACAAGACGCTCCCGGCGGGCGGGATGGCGCTCGCGCGCCTCAACCTGCCCGGCCTCGCCTTCTACAACGGCTCCATCCTGCCCGGCAAGCTGGACGGCAAGGACATCACTATCCTGGACGTGTTCGAGGCCGTCGGCGCGCACGGCGCGGGACGCATCGACGACGCGCGGCTGAAGGCGGTCGAGGACCACGCCTGCCCCGGCGCGGGCGCGTGCGGCGGCCAGTTCACCGCGAACACGATGGCGATGGCCTTGGAGTTCCTCGGCATCAGCCCCGCGGGCGCGAACGCCGTCCCCGCCGTATTCGACGCGAAGGCTGAGGCCGCGCGGAACGCCGGCAGACTCGCGATGGAACTGCTCCGCAGCGGCACGACGCCCCGTGACATCATGACGCGTGAGGCGTTCGAGAACGCCATCGCCGGCGTCGCCGCGACCGCGGGCTCGACGAATGCGGTGCTTCACCTGCTCGCTATCGCGCGCGAGGCGGGCGTTGAACTCTCTATCGACGACTTCGACGAGATCGCGTGGCGCACGCCCATCGTCGCCAGCATGAAGCCGGGCGGCGCCTACAACGCGGTGGACCTGTACGCGGCGGGCGGCTACGGCCTCGTCTCGAAGGAGCTCGTCGGCGCGGAGCTGGCGCACGCGGGCGCAACCAACGTGAGCGGCCAGAGCTTCGGCCAGATCGGCGCCGCGGCGGTCGCCGAGCCCGGCCAGCAGGTCGTCGTCCCCGCCAGCGACCCCATCAACCCGAACGGCGGCATCGCCGTCCTGCGCGGCAACCTCGCGCCGGAGGGCTGCGTCGTCAAGCTCGCCGGACACGGCCGCAGGCTGCACCGAGGTCCCGCCCGCGTCTTCGACCGCGAGGAGGACTGCTTCGCCGCCGTCCGCGCCGGCCAGGTGCAGGACAACGACGTGGTCGTCATCCGCTACGAGGGGCCGGTCGGCGGACCGGGCATGCGCGAGATGCTGGCCGTCACCGCGGCCATCCAGGGCGCTGGCCTCGGCGACACCGTCGCGCTCATCACGGACGGACGCTTCTCCGGCGCGACGCACGGCTTCATGGTCGGCCACATCACGCCGGAGGCCGCGAACGGCGGCCCGCTCGCCTTCCTGCGCGACGGCGACACCATCGTGCTGGACGTCGAGCGCCGCGTGCTGGAGACCGAGGTGCCGGAGGAGGAGATGGCGCGCCGCCGCGAGGGCTGGAGCGCCCCGCCGCCGCGCTACACGACGGGCGTCTTCGCCAAGTACGCGCGCAGCGTCGCCTCTGCCAGCGAGGGCGCCATCACCAGCCCCGGCCTCCAGGGCAGCGTCTGGTGATTCCTCCCGTCATTCCCGCGAAGGCGGGAATCCAGCGTGGCCGGCAGGCCACACGGCGAGGGGAGTGGGGCTTGGTCCCCTCGCCCTTGAGGGGAGAGGGTTAGGGTGAGGGTGAACCGACGTGGGTGGAGGTGTTGTCATTTCGACCGGAGCGTAACGCAGTGGAGAAATCTCTCGGGGTATTCCCTTGGTCATTCCGGCCTCCCGTCATTCCCGGCGGGGATCCAGCGTGGCCGGCAGGCCACACGGCGAGGGGAGTGGGGCTTGGTCCCCTCGCCCTTGAGGGGAGAGGGTTAGGGTGAGGGTGAACCGGCGTGGTGTGGAAGGTGGTTGTCATTTCGACCGGAGCGCAGCGCAGTGGAGAAATCTCTCGGGGGTGAGGGTTGCCCATGATCCGTAACCTCCCGAAAACCGCCGTCCTCGCCGCACTGGCGACCCTCGCCGCCTTCGCCACGGCTGCCTGCGGCGGTGACGATGACCCCGGCGTCGTCGTTATCGGCCCCGACGAGCCGATCGAGGTCCGCACGCTGCTCTCGGGGACCGGTGCATCGCGCGCCGCCGTCGAGATGGCCGTCGCCGACTTCGGCCCCATCCATGGCCACGAGGTCGAACTGGGACCTTCCGTGGACGCCATGTGCTCCCGTGAGGGAGGACACGAGGGCGCGGATGAGATCCTCGACGAACCGAAGGTGCTCGGCATCGTCGGCACGTCGTGCTCGGTGTCGGCGGTTGCGGCGTCCCCCCGCATCAGCGTCGCCGGGCTCGTCATGATCTCTCCCTCCAACACGTCGCCCGTGCTCACCTCCGACCTGCGCGGCAACCCGGGCCCCAACAACCACGCGGGCTATTTCCGTGTTGCCAACAACGACCTCTACCAGGGACAGACGGTCGCCGGGTTCGCCTACGATGAGCTCGGCCTGCGCCGCATGGTCGCGCTGCACGACGGCGACCCGTACACCAGCGCCCTCGCGAGAGCGTTCAGGGAGGAGTTCCGCGCCCGCGGCGGCAGGGTCCCGGCCCTCGGCGTTATCGAGAAGGGGCAGACCGACATGAGTGCGGTGCTCCGGGAGTTCGCGATCGAGGAGCCGGACGGCATCTTCTTCCCGGTCTTCGAGGCGGAGGCCGAGCACTTCATCCGGCAGGCGCGGGAGTCCAGCCGTCTGAGGGACGCGACGTTCATATCGGCGGACGGCGCGTTCACGGCGGAGTTCCTCGCCCTGCCGGAGACCGAGGGACTCTACTTCGCGGGGTTCCCGTCCCACGTCTGGGGCAACCGCAACGCCGCGACCGGCAAGACCACCGCCGAGGCGCTTGCGGCGTTCGAGACTGCGCACGGCGACCTGGCGCACGCGTCGCCCTTCTGGGCGCACGCCTACGACGCCGCGACGCTGCTGCTTGCCGCCATCGAGCGCGCCGCGGTCCGCGACGACGGTACCTTCTTCGGCCGCCTCCTCGGCATCGACGCCGAGGGGACGCTGCGCGTCGACCGCGATGCGCTCCGGGGAGCCGTGTTCCAGGTCTCCCGGAATGAGGGTGAGGGCTTCACCGGCCTCACCGGCACGCTCTCCTGCGACGACTTCGGCGACTGCGGCCCCGGCGTCCAGGTCGTCTACCACCACACCGACGCAGCCGTCACCGACCCCGGCGACCTGCCCGTCGTCTACCGGTTCGAGCCGTGATCCCGACGCCACGCATCCCGTCATTCCCGCGAAGGCGGGAACCCAGCGTGACCGACAGGCTACATGGGGTGTGGTGTGTGGGGCGTCAGACCCCCTCTCCCTTGAGGGGAGAGGGTTGGGGTGAGGGTGAACCGGGGAGGAGGGGAGGCTAGGCCATGGCAGCGCAGGCCGTCCTCATCGCAGTCCTCATCGTCGTCGCAGCCGCTGCCGCCGTCCCGTTCGTCTGGCTGGAGCGCACCCGCACCCGCCGCAGACGGGACGCCAACGTACTCGTCCTCGGCGGCGCGGTGCTCGGGGGCGGGCAGGGCGCTATCGCCTTCGGCATCTTCGCCGCTGCCACCGCCGACCTCACGACGCCGTGGCTGCTCATGCTGCCGCTGCTCAGCGTCGCGGCGGCGCTGCTGGCGCTCTGGGCTGCGTTCCGGCGTGAAGGCATGGAGCGGCGCGCGCTGCTGCTGGTGGCGGCTGCGCTGTCGCTCGGCGGAGCGTCCGCCGGAGCGCTGTTCGTGCTGACGGGTGTCGCGTCGTTCGTAGCGGCGCTCTGCTACGTCGCGGGACTCTCCGACAACCCCCGCGACCTCCTGCGCAGGCTCGACCCGCGCGAGTGACATTCGCTGCGTGACGCGCGCGTCTGTGGCGTATACAGTCGGTTCGTTGGGAAGGCCCTGCCTCGAGGAGCACGGCGATGACAACCGGTACGGAACAGCACCATGAGCACGACTGGCAGTCCCGGGAGTACGTCGACTACTGGATAGGTCGGGACGTCACCCGCGACGACGAGAGGCGCGAGCACCTGCTGCGGATGGCCGCGCTGCTGCCGTACGAGCCCGATGCGGAGATCCGGGTGCTCGACGTCGGCGCGGGCTATGGGGCCGTCAGCCAGGCGGTGCTGGAGACGTTCCCCAACGCGCACGTCGTCCTGCACGACTTCTCCGCGCCTATGCTGGAGCACGCTCGGCAGCGCCTCGAACGCTACGAGGACCGCACTTCGCAGGTGATGGCCGACCTCACTGACCCGGCGTGGACGCAGGCGGTCGGTGGACCGGTGGACGGTGTCGTCTCCGGCATCGCTATCCACAACCTCCGCGAGCTTGAACTCATCGCCCGGGTCTACGCCGACGTCTTCACGCTCGTGAAGCCGGGGGGCGCTTTCCTCAACTGGGAGCTCATACAGCAGGGAGATACGTCGAGAGCCGCGAACGTGAGGGCTGCGCTCGTGATGAGGCAACGAAGCCTGTTCGAAGAGACCGGCGTCCGGCCCTCGCTCGAAGAACTGGCCGCCGAGCGGGAGGCACGCCGGCCCGCAGCGGGCGTTGGCCGGAGAGCGCGCAGGGACCGCCCCACGCTCATGGACCATCTCGGCTGGCTGCGTGCCGCCGGGTTTGACGAGGCTGAGTGCTTCTGGCGCGATGGCAGCAATGCCCTGATCGGCGGCTACCGCCTGGGTCCTGAGGCCTAGAGTGGGAGCGGCTGTGTCGAGCAACGAGCAGAGATATGGCGGCTTGTCCGATGAAGCCGTAGCCAGAGCGACCGGCAGGGATTGGGACGCCTGGCTGGAGTTCCTCGACGGGCTGGGCGCGCAGGAGATGGACCACAAGGAGATCGTGGCCCTCCTCGCCGGACCGGGAGCGTTATCCAGCGGTTGGTGGCAGCAGATGATCGCGGTGGGATACGAGCAGGCGCGTGGCCTGCGGGTCGTGGGACAGACGTCCGCCGGCGGCTTCCAGATCGGCGTCCAGATGACCTTGCCGGTACCGGCAGGGGAGGCATGGGACCTGTTGACGGAAGGGCCGGGCCTGAGCGTTTGGCTGGGGACGGCCGACGGCATCGAATTCCGCAAGGGTGAGCGGTACCGTACGTTTGAGGGCGTCTCCGGGGAAGTCCGTTCTGTGGTCCCCGGAGAACGCGTCAGGCTCACCTGGAGCAGCCCGGCCCTGGCGCATCCTTCCACCCTGCAGGTCACCGTCGTGCCGGCGGGAGAGAAGGCCTCCGTCAGGTTCCACCAGGAACGATTGTCCGGCCTCGAGGAACGGGAGCGGATGCGGAATCACTGGCGGGACGTGCTGAAGGAGCTGTCGCAGTTGGCGATCGGCCGGTGTCGCGCATGAACATCGAAGAGCTGTTCCCCGAAGGCTTGTACGTCGTCCACGCGCTCGACCTGCTGGGGCCCGTGGCGGTCTACGTCCTCGGCCTGAGCGTCTACGCCATCTTCATCTTCAGGTTCTACCGTTTCCTCGCCGCCAGGGACATGTTCGCGCTGGACCTCTCCCGGTACGAGAAGTCGCGCCGCCGGTTCGTGCGGCGCGTCCTCGGCGTGGTCATGTACGTGGCCAGATACCTCATTGTCTTCCCGCTGTTCGCGTTCTTCTGGTTCGCCGTGCTCACGCTCATCCTGGCGTTCCTGGCGAAGGACCGCTCGTTCGCGGATACCCTGCTCATCGCGCTGGCGACCGTGAGCGCGATCAGGGTGACGGCGTACTACGACGAAGACCTCTCGCGAGACCTCGCGAAGATACTGCCGTTCGCGGTGCTCGCCATCTTCCTGATCGACGCGTCCTTCTTCGAGATAAGCGAGTCACTGTCGATCCTGGAGCGGGCCAACGACCACCGCGAGACCATCCTCTACTACCTGCTCTTCCTGGTGCTGCTGGAGTTCGCGCTGCGGATCGTGCGGGCGGTGCTCAGGGGTATCTTCCGGCGGAGGAAGCGTGAGCAACCGCCTCCCGCAGCCGGGCCTCCGCAGGACGAGGAGCCACCATTCCCCGTAGAGGATGACGCTGCGGACGGCGCCGGAAGCCCGGCCGCCGGTACTCCTGGAGGGGAACGCTCGCCTGCGTGAGGCGCGCGCTTACCGGCCGCTGTCCTATACTTCCGGCAGGTAGGAAGCCATGAGTGGCATACGAGTACTGCGCCTCAAGTTCCAGTACCCCAAGACCGAGGCTCCCGCGGTCGACATCGCGGACCTCGAGGTCGGCGCGGGTGAGTTCGTCGCGATCATGGGCGAGTCAGGCTCGGGCAAGACCACGCTGCTGCGCCTCATCGCCGGCCTCGAGCGGCCGGAGCAGGGCGACATCTACATCGGCGGCGAGTACATGAACGACGTTCCGGTCGGGCGCAGGCCGGTGCAGCTCATCTTTCAGAGCCTCGCCCTCTGGCCGCACCTGCGGGTCATGGAAGAGCGCGGCTACTCCAACCTCAGCTTGCCGCTGAAGGCCCGCCGCTGGGGCGACGAGCAGATCCGTTCGCGCGTGAACAACGTGGCGCGCCGCGTCGGGCTCAGGGAGTACCTCTTCCCGCGCAAGCCGGACGAGTTGTCGGGCGGCGAGCGCCAGCGCGTTGCCCTCGCTCGCGCGATGGTCACAGAGGCCACGTCGTTCCTGATGGACGAACCGCTGAGCAACCTCGACCCCATCAGCAGGCCCAAGATGCGCACGGAGATCCGGCGCGTCCACGACGAGTTCGGCGCAACGACGCTGTACGTGACGCACAACGTCACCGACGCACGCGCCATGGCGGACCGCATCGCCATCATCCGGGACGGCAGCATCCTCCGCACCGGCACCTACCAGGAGCTCATCCAGGACCCCGGCGACGAATACACCCGCCTCCTGCTGTCGTCGTCCTAGGGCCGCCGTCCGCTATTGCCCCCGGGCGCTGAGGAGCAGCATCTCCAGGATCTCGTGGGCGGTGATGGAGCCCTTGAATGCGCCGGTCTCGGCGTCGACGACGGGGAGGGCGGACAGGGAGTTCTCGGTCATGTGCTGCAGCGCGTCCTCCACGTAGTCGTCGGTGGAAGCGGTCGGCGTCTGCTGTCGCAGCATCTGGTTGAGCGGTGTGTGTTCCCACTCGGCTCGGGGCAGGTAACGCAGCATGCTCACGGACACGATGCCGGCCAGCGCACCGTGCTCCACGACCACGTAGTCGTGCTGGTCCTGCAACAGCCAGTCTTCCGCGAAGGTCTTGACCGTCTGCGAGGCCTCCGGGTGGAGGCGATAGGGGTCCAGCAGGTCGCGTACCCTGACCTCGTCCAGCACGAAGCGCTCGAACGACGGCGGGATCTTGTCGAGCGAGAGCTCGCGTGTCGGTTGGGCGATCCGCCGCAGCGCGTAGCCGATGCCCATGGGCGTGAGCATGATGTAGGCCAGCATCACCAGCACCAGCAGGGAGAAGATGTCCTTGCCGATGGCGCCGCTCTGCAGCATCACCAGGAGGAGCGCGATCTCCGCGACGCCCTTTGCCGTGAGGCCCACCGCCGTGGCGAAAGGCGCGTCGACCCGTGTGACGTAGGCGCTGAGGAATGAGGCGCCGATCTTGCCTGCCAGGGGGACGAGGGCGAGCATCAGGATCGTCTCCAGGGGCAGTTTGGTGAACTCCAGGCTGAGATAGAGGCCCGCGGAAGCGAAGAACAGCGGCACGAAGAAGCCCTCGGCAGCCCCGCGCATGCCGGGCATGATGTCGCGCCGCATCTGGTACGGGAGGAAGGAGAGAGCGGCGCCGAAGAGGAGCGCGCCGAGCGAGCCGTGCAGCCCCACCTGTTCGGCGGCGACGACAACGAGGAAGAGGCCCCCGAGAAGTATGCCGAGGGCGAACTGCGGCACGCGCAGGATGCGGTGCAGCAGACCGAGGGCCCGCGGCAACAGCTTGCTGGCCACGAACCACGTGACGATGGCGAACCCGAGGATCTGTGCGATGACGATGCCTACGCCCGCCGCGTCGAGGGCGCCGTGCTCGTCCGCCGAGAAGTGCCCGCTGATGGCGAAGCCTACGATGAAGAGGGCGATCAGCTCGACGATGATGACCGCGGTGAATATCTGCACGCCGACGGGCTCGCGCAGCCGGCCCTCGTCGATGAGCGCCTTCGCGACGACGCCCAGGCTGGAGAGGGAGAGCACGCCCGCGAGCCCCAGGGCCTCGGTGAAGCTGAGGTCCAGCCCGAGGTCGAAGACGTAGTCGGTCGTGACCGCGAGGGAGACGAGCATGGAGAGGGTGACGGCAAGTACGGCGGTGAAGAAGATGCGGCCCCGGATGGCGGCGAGGAAACCGGCGATGTCCAACTCCTCCAGTCCGATGAGGAAGAAGAACATGAAGATGCCGATGCTGAGGATGAGGTCGATCTCCCTGCCGGTGTGGACGAGGCCGGTCATGGGGCCGAGGACCACGCCGGCGATGGCGTAGGCGAAGATGGCGTTCAGGCCGAGGCGCTTGAAGACGCCTTCCAGCAGCTTGGCCGTGACGATGAGCACGCCAACGGCAAAGAGGGCTTCGTGGATCTCCACGCTGTCTCCTCCGTCACCCCCTGCGGTCAACGAGGCCGGTCGAGTGTGGGATGCGCCGTCGAGACCGGTCCTCTACCGCTCGGGAGGTTCGCTGACACTAGCACCGGCAGGCGGGGCGGGCAAGGTGGACGGCAACCTGTTGAGGAAGTACCTTCCCGTCCAGCCGGTTCCCCGGAAGGAGACGGATGACCGACGCCGACCTTTGGCGCTCGCTGGGCACTCCCGGCGGGCATATCGAGATAGCCGAGTACGACCCCGACTGGCCCCGCGTCTTCGAGCGCGAGTCGGCGGCCATCATGGACGCCTGCCACCCGTGGGTCGTCGAGGTGCACCACGTCGGCAGCACTTCCGTGCCGGGACTGGCCGCGAAGCCTATCCTGGACGTCATGCCGGTTGCCGCAGGGCCGGAGGAGGGACTCGAAACCGTCTCCCGCATGACGGCGCTCGGCTACCGCTGCTTCGGCGAGTACGGCATCCCCGGACGCCTCTACTTCGAGAAGACCGTCGATGGACGGGAGGTAGCGCACGCCCACATGTTCCCTTCGGGCCACCCCGCCATCCGGACACACCTCGCGTTCCGCGACTACCTGAGGACGCATCCTACCGCCGCCCGCGACTACGAGCGCCTCAAGCGCGACCTCGCCGCGAAGCACCGCAACGACCGCGAGGCCTACACCGACGCCAAGGCCGCCTTCATCGAAGGCATCACCGCCGCTGCCATGGGCTAGCGTACCCCGCACGGCGACGTTTCGGGGGAAACTGCTGCTCAATTCTGCGCACCGCGCCGATTCCACTCGTAAAACGGAGGCCTGGCGTGAGCAGTCCGGCTGCTCGTCACTGCTCATCCGCTGCTCTTTTCCAGCCATTTCCTGCTCATTCCTGCCCATTGCTGCTCACGCTGCTCGTGGGACCTGCCGCCGGTCGTGCGGGAGGCGAGGGCAGGCTCCCGAAGGCGCCTTACCAGCGTAGGCGGGGCAGGGTCGTCGGCGCAATGGGCGGATGTCGCAAGGGTGACGGGAGCCGCGATAAGGGACGATGATTTGAGCGGGAGGAGGAGGGACTACGTGGAACGTGCGCTCATCAGCCCGGGCGTTGCGAGTTTGTGACGCTTGCCGCACAAGAATATCAATATAGGCTGAATTCACTAGTAGCGCCCTACCCCTGTAGCTGCGAGTATCGCCATTGCCTTGTTCCTATTTCTGATAAGACGAAATATCATTCCCCTTAACAAGGGAGCGCCATCCCAAGTCGACTAGCGATGTTTTGGCAATGTATATTGCGTGGGTCTAAGAGTAACCCGCGTTCAACAAACTGGTGAGCGCGCTCTTCACTAGAGACATGCAGGGCGAGCCATGCCATCCTGGATAAATCGTCAGAATTAGCCTCTGAAATCCGTCTTTCCATCACAGAAAGCAACCGATCAACCAGTTGGAGTCGAGCATCGGACACATCCAATTCATTGTACCTGCGATTCAGTAGACTAGCCGTATTTGAAACATCGTAGAATGGCACTGCATCCAACTGCGCACGTTCAATGAAGGCGTGAATTTGCTCGAAGACATTCTGTTTCCTAGAGTAGATATCAGCAAGTATACGCCAAGCATGTGCAGAATCTGCCGAAGCCGGCTCAGACTGGAGGAAGGATTTGATGTTCGAGATTGCTGCATCTAAATCCAAGTCACTTCCGCGTTCGAGATGCCATTGAGCCAATTGAAGCCAGCCCGAATTATAGGAACGACAGATCATGTTCAATAGAGGTTCATAGTCGGAAAGTGTCTCTCCACTGTCGATGCGAGTCGAGAGATTCCTTATAAAACTAGCCATTCCTTTGTGAAGGCTAAGATTGACATCTGAAATCGAGCTTGGGTTAAACATACGAAGTATTTGAACATCAGATTCGATTGCAGGCCTCATTACATGAATTGACAGCTGCTTTTTCCCAAATGCGTGCGCTGCCATGGGTAGGCTGATAAACTCTTGTCGATCGTCACCTACAATCTTCTGTTCTGCCAAGGAGTAATGTAATAGCGATTCAATTCCTTTCTCAACCTCACTTCTCTCTTGTGTGGATTGTATAAGAATTGCTTCGAGAGCAATTCTAGGCACGGCAGAATGCCAAGCTGACAATGTCATGAAGGCTCGCTGACCGCACGGAGAAAGAGCATCGAAAGTACGTTCGAAGAGAGCAGTTAGTATCTCTCCACTGCTTGCCACGATATGACGCGGTGAACGGAATGCCCCAATGTCTGCAAACTGACCCAACAATATCTTGATTATATAGGGATGCCCATTGGATTGAAGTATTAGTTCCTTGATGTTGCTTTCAGTAAGGAGGTATTGTATGTTGAGATGAGAGGCGACTTGGCGTATTAGGTCTCTAGCCTGTTGTTCATTCATGCCATAAACTTCAATGGGATAATCACCCTTAAAATCCCTTAGGCGAGTCGTAACAAGCACCTTATTCGGTAGTCGAATAAGAGACTCTAACCATTTGAACATCTCTATGGGGTTGCGTACTGTCTCAAAGTTATCAAATACGAATAAACAAGGTCCACCATCAGATTTTTCCAACTGCCCTTGAAAGAACGCTTTGCTGTCGAAACCACGAGTAGTGTATTCTTGTTCTGATAGGACCAAATGAGAGTATTGAAGTGCTACGTCATCCGAAGACTTAATCCCCGGATTGACAGTCTTCGGTCCAGAGGCGAGTAAGTCAATGTCCCGCGCGCTGAACCAGACGATCAATTCGTACCGGTCCTCTTTAGTAAGTAGATCAATGACTTCTAGGGTAGAGGACGTCTTGCCCACCCCGCCAGACCCTTGCAATGTGATGACAGGGTGACGATCATCCATCAACAGATCGAAAAGTTCTTGTTCTAGATCAGGCCGTTTGATGTAATCGGAGGCTGGGTCGGGAGCGTTGGAAAAGCAAGTTCCTTTGTCGACCAGCTCTCCGTGGCCCTGAGTTTCGCTTTTATGCAAATCGGGTGGCAACAAGTACAACGAAGAATCGCTAGTCTGCCTGTTATCAGTTGCGTATGAAAGGAGATCAAAGGACTTGTCGGTGAAGCCCCCATTTGGCAAAAAGAAATCACTTGCGTCAGGATCACTTACCATGAGAGGAACTATTTTCGGGGAATCATAGTAGATGTATGTGCCGTTGGGATAGGTGAATGATGGATCGCTCTTAAGAAAATCGAACCCATCGGAGTGATCGGTGATGGGAGTGACTCTGTACTTTCCAGAAGTGTTCTTGTGCAAGTATACCCATGAACGGCGGAATAGTGCTAAATTATCACAAATCGTGGTTAGACTTTCGAACAAATGGTGTGAAGCTTGTGCGGCATCGCTCGCTCGAGTAGCACCGTGCGCGCGAGTCTTGTTTCGAAGAGTAGTGAACAGTTTGAACCATCGAAGGAGATTGGGACGCCCCGGCACGCGATCGTAGTCAATGGAAAGGCAGTCGAGTGCATTCTTTAAAGATTGGATTGCTTCATATTGCCAATCCCCTGGTGAGGTTAGGCGTGTTATTTCGTTGCGGTCTTCTTTTGCAGTGAGGCTCAAAAACTGAGAAGCTGGTCCACTAAGGATGTCCTCAATGGCGTCACTCCATTCTCCTAAACCATTGGCACGTACCAGCCTGTAGGAAACTCGATAGCGATTCCCTCCCGTGTCTTGTTCGACGGCTGCAAGCATCCCGAGCGCGGAAGCCTTGAGAATCGCCTCGGCCGCCAATAATAATGAAAAGAAATAAGTGAAATCGGATTCATGTTTATCGGTTTCCACTCTGTGAAAGAGCTGACCGAGGAGTTTGTGCGCCATGTTATGAGACCCTCCTTGGGATTTGTGTGTGAGTGTTTGGAGTAGACGCGTTAGCCAATGGTAGTCTATGGATCCCTTGCTCCGTAAGGGTGTACCAACGATATCACGACGTCCTGCTGGATCCGCATGGTGTTGAGCAAGTGTAGTGTCCTCTCTGGGAACTCGTTCAAATATTCTCCCTCCACTCCTACGTGAACCGCACGCTCACGAGTCCGAGCGTCGCGAACTCGGCGACGACCGTGTCGCCTGCGCTGACGTCCATTGCGTTCGTGATGGAGCCCGTCGTCACGAACTCGCCCGCGCGCAGCCCCTGACCGAACTCCGCCAGCTTGTTCGCGCACCACGCCACCGAGCGAGCCGGGTTGCCCAGCACCGCCGATGCCCGCCCCCGCTCGAACTCTTCGCCGTTGCGGTAGAGGACGACCTCCTCCGTAGCGATGTTCAGCCCGCCCGCCGGAAGCCGCGTGCTCCCGACGACGAACCGCGCCGCCACGCCGTTGTCCGCGATGATGTCCTGCTCCCTGATGCGCCAGCCCTCGATGCGGCTGTCCACGATCTCGATCGCCGGGAACACGTAGTCCGTTGCGGCCAGCACCTCCCCCATCGTCACGCCTGGCCCCTTCAGCGGCGACTTCAACCGGAACGCCAGCTCCGGCTCCACCTTCGGATGGATGAGCTCCGACGCCTTGACGCGCCCACCGTCCCGCACCGTCGTGTCGTCGAGTATCGTGCCGAAGATGGGTGTGTCGATGCCGAACGCCTCCTGGAGCGTCTTGTTCGTGAGGCCGACCTTCCGCCCGACGATGCGGTGCCCGTGCTCCAACTCGTGCACGACGATGTCCGTCGCGACGGCGTACGCGTCCTCGGACGTGATCTCCGGCGCCTGCTCCGTGAGCGGCGGGATGGGCGTCGCGTTGTGCTCGGCCTCGCTCAGCGCGTGGGCGAGTGCGTGCAACTGGTCGTGCGGTACCGGCATGGGGGACCTCCCTGTGAGAACGCTGCGGAGTAGTCTAGCAGCCGTTGTCAGACTGCCTGAGCGCGTAAGATGTCCGCCATGACCGGGAACGAGCCTCGCGTCGCGGCGGTGCTGCTCGCGGCGGGCGAGTCGACGCGGATGCACGAGATGAAGGCGCTGCTGCCCTGGCTGGGCGGCAGGTCGCTGCTGGCGCACCAGGCCCACGCGCTTGCGGCGGCGGACTACGAGCCCATCGTCGTCGTGCTCGGACACCTCGCCGAGCGGCTGCGGCAGGTGCTCACCGGCCCGGAGCCACTGCAGATCGTCGAGAACCCGCGCTATCGCGAAGGGCGCACCACGTCCATCACCGCCGGCCTGGCCGTCGTGCCGGACGACGTATCGGGCGTGCTCATCGTTTCGGTCGACCAGCCCCGCTCCGGCGCACTGCTGTCGCGGCTGCGCGAGGCGTGGCTCGCGTCGCGGCCCGCCATCGCCGTGCCGTCGCTCGACGGCAACGCCGGGCATCCGCCCTTGTTCGACACCGCGCTGCTGCCGGAACTGCGCGCCATCACGGAGGAAGGGCAGGGGTTGCGGGAGGTTGTCTCGCGCCATCGCAGCGAGCGCATGCTCGTGCCGGTGGACGACCCGCTCACACTCACGAACCTCAACACGCGCGAGCAGTACGAGGCCGCGCTGCGCCTCGCCCAGGCGTAACCCCCGTTAGCGGTCCGCGGCGGCGATCACCAGCATCGCCGACCCCGCGAACGACACCAGCACGCCGAGCACGACGCCCAGCGTGATGCGCTCCAGCCGCCGGTTCACGAGGTACGAGAGGATGAGCGTGAAGACGCCAATCATGCGCATGAGCGGGTTCACGACGCTCACGTCGGCGATGGAGAGCGCGAAGAAGCGCAGCAGTTGCGCGAAGAAGACAGCGAACCCCGCGCCCCCGAACAAGCGCATGTAGCGGAAGTTGATGGTGCCGATGAGGTGCCGCTGCGCGGGCAGCGCAAGTGTGGCCATCAGCACCGCCGACGCCCCAACGTATGCGATGAACGTCCCTACGGCGGCCACCCCCGTCGCGTCCTCCAGCGCGGCGCGGATGAGGATTGGGCTGCTGCCGTACCCCACCGACGCCAGCAACGAGAAGGTGTAGCCCTCCAACATCCGCATCTCGACGGCAGGTGCGGCGTTCTCAGGGGCGGGCCGCTTCCCGCGGTCGATCATCAGCGCAGGGCTGCCGAGGATGAGCGCGATGCCCACGAACATGAGGATGGTCGGCCGCTCGCCGAGGAGCACCATCGCCATGACGACGCTGTACGGCACGGCGATGGCCTGGATGGTGGCGGCGCGCGGAGCCCCGATGGCGGCGATGCCCCGGTAGTTGCAGTAGCGCCCGATGCCGAAGTGGACGATGCCCGCCGCGGCGAGCAGCAGGTAGCCGTTCAGCGAAATCTCGCCGAAGTTGAAGAGCTGCCCGGTGATGAGTACCGCCGCGAGCCCGAACGGCACGCCGAGCAGCACGGTGATGAACGCGCCCTGCGCCGCCGTCGCGCCCGCGTCGGCGAACCCTCGCCGCACGAGGATGAAGTTGACGCTGAACGAGAATGCGGAGACGAGCGCGAGGAGTGCGCCGAATATCATGGTCACCTCACCGGTTCGCCGCCGCGACCACCAGCAGCGCCGACCCCGCGAACGATACCAGCACGCCAAGCACGACCCCCAGCGTGATGTGCTCCAGCCGCCGGTTCACGAGATACGAGAGGATGAGCGTGAACACGCCCACGGTCCGCATGAGCGGGTCGACGACGGTCACGTCGGCGAGGGCGAGCGAGAAGAAGCGCAGCAGTTGCGCCGTGAAGACGCTCAGCCCCGCGGTGCCGAACAGCCGCATGTAGCGAAAGTTGATGGCCCCCATCAGGTGCCGCTGCGCGGGCAGCGCCAGCGACGCCATGAGCACCGCCGACGCACCGACGTAGGCGACGAACGTGCCGATGGCGGCCACACCCGTCGCGTCCTCCAGCGCGGCGCGGATGAGGATGGGGCTGGTGCCGTATCCCACCGACGCCAGCAGGGAGAAGACGACTCCCTCCACCATGCGTATCTCGACGGCAGGAGCGGCGCTCACACCCCTGTTCCCCTCTCCTCCTGGGAGAGGGTGCCGCCGCTCCTGCGGCGGCGGGTGAGGGTTAGGCCGCTTCCGACGGTCGATCATCAGGAACGGACTGGCGAGGATGAGCGCGATGGCCAGGTACATGGGGACGGTCGGCCGCTCGCCGAGCAGGACTATCGCCATGACGATGCTGTACGGCACGGCGACGGCCTGGATGGTCACGGTGCGCGACGCGCCGATGGCCGCGATGCTCCGGTAGTTGCAGTAGCGCCCGATGCAGAAGTGGACGATGCCCGCTCCGGCGAGCAGCAGGTAGCTGTTCAGTGGGAGCTGGTCGAAGTTGAATATCTGCCCGGTGATGACGACCGCCGCGAGCCCGAACGGCACGCCGAGCAGCACCGTGATGAACGCGCCCTGCGCCGCCGTCGCGCCCGCGTCGGCCAGGCCTCGACGTATGAGGATGGAGTTGACGCTGAACGAGAACGCCGAGCCGAGCGCGAGAAGCGCGCCGAGTATCATGCCGCTCTCACCTCGTGGCCGCCGAGTAGACCAGCAGCGCGGACCCCGCGAACGAGACCAGCACGCCGATGACGACGCGCAGCGTGATCGTTTCCAGCGATCGGTTGAAGATCCAGGTGAGGATGACCGTGAAGACGTTCGCCATGCGCTGCAGCGGCGTCACGACGCTGACGTCCGCCAGCGACAGCGCGAAGAAGCGCAGCAGCTGCGCGAGGAACACCGCGAACCCCGCGCCGCCGAACAGCCGCATGACGCGCAGGTTGATGGCGCTCATCAGTTGCCGCCGCCCGGGCAGCACCAGCGTCGCGAGCAGC
Source organism: Dehalococcoidia bacterium (assembly GCA_965116305.1). GTDB lineage: Bacteria > Chloroflexota > Dehalococcoidia > Lucifugimonadales > Australimonadaceae > Bin16. The sequence continues at coordinate 2,863,736 of OZ220673.1, forward strand.
ACCGCCGACGCGCCGCAGTAGGCGACGAAAGTGCCGATGGCCGCCGTCCGCGTCGCGTCCATCAGCGCGGCCCGGATGAGGATGGGGCTCGTCCCGTACGCCAGCGCCGCGAGGATGGCGAACGTGTACCCCTCGAGGAAGCGCAGTTCGAGGGCAGGGTTCCGCGGCGCGGGCGGGCCTTCTGCCCCACCCCCTGTGGCTGCGGGCGCGGGCGTCCGCGGCCTGCGCTCGAGGATCACCGCCGGGCCGAGCAGCACGAGTGCGATGGCGAACAGCATCGTCAGCGTCACCACCTCGTCGAGCAGGATGACGGCCATCACGATGCTGTACGGAGTCACGATGCCCTGGATGGGGCCGGAGCGCGCCGCCCCGATCGCCTCGACGGACCGGTAGTTGCAGTACCTGCCGACGCCGAAGTGGACGACGCCCGCCGCGAGCAGCAGCAGGTAGCCCATCGGCGCCACCTCGCCGAAGCGCAGCACCTGGCCGGTGATGACGACCGCGGCGAAGCCGAACGGCACCCCCAGCAGCACGGTGATGAACGCGCCCTGCGACGCCGTCGCGCCCGCTCCGGCGATGCCCCTCCGGACGAGGATGGCGTTGACGCTGAACGAGAACGACGAGGCGAGCGAGAGCAGCGCCCCGAATATCACGCCACGACTCCCTCAGCCATGAGCGCCGCCGCTTCATCCTCCGCCATGCCGAGGTCGGAGGTCAGCACCTCGAGCGTCTGCTCTCCGAGCTGCGGCGGGACGCGACGGGGGCCGCTGGGCGTCCGCGACATCTTGATGGGGTTGCCGGTGAACCGCACCGGCCCCAGCACCGGGTGTTCCATCTCCACGAACATCTCCCGGTGGTTCACCTGCGGGTCCTCGGCCACCTCCGCGATGTCCTGCACCGGCCCTGCCGGAACGCCCATCTCGTTCAGTATCTCCACCCACTCCGCGGTCGTCTTCTGCAGCATCGCCTCTTCGATCACCGGGATCAGCTCGTCGTAGTGCTGCGTGCGCGACCAGCCGGTGAGGTAGCGCTCGTCGTCCATCAGCTCCACGTGGTCTATCGCCGCGCAGAAGAGCGGCCACTGGTCGGTCCCGCCGCCCATGATGGCGACCACGACGTAACCGTCGGCGGTCTGGAACGCCTGGAACGGCGTGGAGCTCGGATGGCGCGTGCCGATGCGCTGCGGAACCTGTCCGAGCGTGAAGTAGCGCATGAACGCGTTCTCCATGATGGAGACCTGGCAGTCCAGCATCCCGATGTCGATGTACTGCCCCTCGCCGGAGCGCTCGCGTTCCAGCAGCGCGCTCTGGATGGCGACGGTGGCGAAGAGTGCGGCGGTGATGTCGCCGATGCTCGCGCCGGGGCGCACGGGACCGCGTCCGGGCTCGCCCGTGATGCTCAGCATCCCGCCCATGCCTTGCACGATGACGTCGAGCGCGGCGCGCTGGGCGTACGGCCCCGTCTGGCCGAAGCCGGAGACCGAGCACATGACGATGCGCGGGTTGCGCGCCCGCACGGCCTCGTAGTCCAGCCCCAGCCGCTGCATCGAGCCGGGGCGGAAGTTCTCGATGAGCACGTCGGCGGTCTCGGCGAGCCGCAGCAGCACCTCGCGCCCCTTCGGGTTGGCGAGGTCGATGGCGATGCTCCGCTTCCCGCGGTTGATGCTCATGAAGTACGTGCTGAACGCCTGCTCGTCCGTCTCCGCCCCCTCGGGCGTGAGGAACGGCCCGTTGCCGCGCGCCGGGTCCCCCGTCTCCGGCTGCTCGACCTTGATGACGTCCGCGCCGAGGTCGGCCATGAGCATCGTCGAGAACGGCCCGGCGAGGATGCGGGTGAGGTCTATGACGCGTATGCCGTCGAGCGGGCCGGGCATGGGGCAACTCCTCGTGCGGAAGGTTCGGAACCTCGCGATTCTACCCGACGTGAGCCCCACACGCGTGACTAGTCCCTTCCCCCTTGACGGGGGAAGGTTAGGATGGGGGTGTGATGAACGAAGAACGGGAAACCGACGGGCAACCGGGGCTGCTCAGCAAGGAAGCGCTGCCGGTGTTCTCGGCGTTCTTCCTGTGGGGCTTCGGCACGGGGGCCCTCTGGATGGCGCGTCCGCTGCTCGCATTCGAACTGGGTGGCTCGGTCATCCTTGTCGGCCTCGTCTCGGCGTTCAGCGCCGCACCGAGGATCGTCGGCGGGCCGCTGGCGGGAGCCCTCGCCGACCGGCTGGGGCGTCGGCCGATCGTGGTTGCCGGGTGTGTGCTGCACGGCGGCGCAGCCGCCATGCAGGGGTTCACCGACAGCTACGTGGTATTCCTGTGGCTCGAACTCATCTCCGGCTTCGGCGTCGCCGTCTGGGTGACGGGGTCGGCTGCGCTGCTCGCCGACTTCACCCGCGTGACCAACCGGGGCCGGGGCGTCGCGCTGCGGAACATGTCCATGCGGCTGGGCATCCTCGCCGGACCGGCCGCTGCCGGAGTGATCGCGGCGGCATTCGACATCGGGGCGGTCATGGTCTTCATCGGCGTGACCAAGATCTTCATCATCGTGATCACGTGGCTGCTGATCCGCGAGACGCGGCATGCCCCGTCCCCTGTGCCTGAGGCCGGGGAGCGTCCGCGACGCCGTCTCCGGCTGGACGTGTCGATCTTCAGGACGCGCAACTTCCTGACGTTGACCGTGGTGACGCTCGCGATAGGCCTGGTCACCGCCGGGCCCGGCGCGTTCCGGACGTACTTCCCGGTGCAGGCCGAGGAAGTAGGACTGAGCGTCGTCGAGATAGGCACTGCGATCGGTTTGTCCGGCCTGCTCGCGATGCTCATCTCGATGCCGGTGGGGGCCGCGGTGGACTGGTGGGGGCGCAAACCCGTCCTGCTGCTCGGGCTCGTGACGATGGCGGGCTCGATGTTCCTGCTCTTCGGGATGGAGGGCCTGCTGATAGCGCTGGTCGTGGCGGGCGTGTTCGGCATCGGCGAGGTGGTGGGCATGAACACCCTCCAGACGTACGCGATGGACCTCGCGCCCGAGGAGAAGCGGGGCTACTTCCTCGGGACGTGGCAGGGGACCGTTAACGTCGGCCAGTTGGGCGGGCCGCTGCTGGTGGGCGCCATCGCCGCACCGCTGGGCATCCCCGCGGCATTCGGGATCATCGGGGTCGTGCTGCTCTGCGCGGCGGTGTTCCTGGCCGTTTCGAGAACGACGCCGTCGCCAGGTCCCACCTCTCCCTGAGGGAGAGGTCGCCGCGCAGCGGCGGGTGAGGGCGCCATTGCCAGCGCCTGCCGGGGATGCGATGGTATCTGTGCAGCAGTGGTACAGGAGGAACCGGGTGACGAACATCATAGAGGCGCAGGGCGTGGTGAAGACGTACCGGGCGGGCGAGATTGAAGTGCACGCTCTGCAGGGGATAGACCTCTCGATAGGCAGGGGACAGATGGTTGCGGTGATGGGGCCCTCCGGTTCCGGCAAGACCACGCTCCTCAACACCTTCTCCGGCATAGACGACGTCACCAGCGGAGAGGTCGTCATAGACGGCGCGTCCGTGCACGAGATGTCGGACAGGGAGCGCACGCGGTTCCGCGCGATGAGCATGGGGTTCGTGTTCCAGGCCTACAACCTCCTGCCGGTGCTCACCGGCGCGGAGAACGTGGAGTTGCCCCTGCTGTTGGCAGGCCACGGCCAGACGAAGGCCCGCGCCCGCGCGATGGAAGTGCTGGAGATGGTGGAGCTCGCCGACCAGGCGAACAAGCGCCCTGCGGAGATGTCCGGCGGCCAGCAGCAGCGCGTGACCATAGCGCGAGCGCTCGTGAACGACCCCGCCATCGTCTGGGCGGACGAACCGACCGGTGCGCTGGACAGCGAGACCGGCACGCACATCATGGACCTGCTCTGCAGACTCAACCAGGAGCACGAGCAGACGTTCGTGCTAGTCACCCACGACTCCGTGGTCGGCTCCCGGGCAGGGCGCATGGTGCGGATGCGGGACGGCCACATCGAGAGCGACGAGATGGTTTCCGCCGATGGGAAGGGCAACTGACGGTGGAGACGCTCTTCGGCATACCCATCGGCACGCTTACCGCCATCCTCACGGTCGTGTTCCTCGTCGCAGCTGCGATAACGGCTTACTTCGTGCTGCGCAACCCCGTCGTATTGAAGATGGCGGTCCGCAACATCCCTCGGCGGCGGGCGCAGACCGTGCTCATCGTCGTCGGCCTCATGCTGGCAACGCTCCTCTTCTCAGCCTCATTCGCCACTGGCGACACGCTCTCCCACTCGGTGCGCGTGCTTGTGGTCAAGCAATTGGGGCATCTCGACGAGACCGTCTTCTCTGAAGAGCGGGATGCGTCCGGCGTCCGGGCGTTCATCCCTGTAGAGACTGCCGACGCGATCCGTTCGGCGCTCGCCGATGCCCCTGTCGACGGCGTGATGCCGGCGATCAGCCGGTCGGCGCCCGCCGTATCGCTCGCGTCGGAGCGCAACGTGCCGGGGCTACAGGTGCAGGGACTCGATCCCGCGCACACGGACGGCTTCGGACGCTACCTCGACGCCGACGGCAGCGAGCTCGATCTGGGAGCGCTCGGAAGGAACGAGCTGTACCTGAGCGCCGATGCCGCCGAGGACCTGCGCGCCGAGCCCGGTGATCAACTCGCCCTCTTCTTCGATGAGATACCGGTGACGGTGAGCGTCGCGGGCGTCTTCGACGAAGGCGGCGCCACCAGCTCATCCTCCCCGCTTTCGGTGATGCGCCTGAGCGACATGCAGGCGCTGCTGGGCGAGCAGGGGAACATCAACTTCGTCTTCATCTCGAACGAGGGCGATGCCATCTCGGGCGCGCGGCACACGGACGCAGTGCTGGACGCCTTCGAGGACCTCCGCGACGAGCGCGGGCTCGACTCCAACGACGTCAAGCGGGACGGCCTCGAACAGGCCGACCAGACAGGCGACCAGTTCGCGAGCATCTTCCTGCTGTTCGGAACGTTCTCCATCATGGCGGGCATCCTGCTCATCGCGCTCATCTTCGTGATGCTGGCGGCGGAGCGGAAGCGTGAACTGGGCATCTCGCGGGCAGTGGGCGCACAGCGCGGGGACATCGTGCGGCTGTTCACGTTCGAGGGTGCCGTCTACTCGCTCGCCGCCGCGGCGGTCGGCAGTGTGTCGGGCGTCGTGGTCGGTCTCGTCATGGTGCGTGTCATCTCTGCCGCGTTGGGGGCGATAGAAGACTTCGACGGCTTCGAGATCGTGTTCGCGTTCCGGTGGCAGAGCCTGCTGCTCGCGTACACGCTGGGTATGGTGGTGACCTACCTCGTGGTGATCGTCTCGGCTGCGCGAGTGAGTGCCCTGAACATCGTGCGCGCCGTGCGCGACATCCCGGAACCGCCGAAAGAGGGCAATCGCCTGCGGGAGTACTGGCGCGCGGTCGGTGTTGCCTACCTGGACGGCCTGCGGGCGATACCGCGCCTGCGTCCCCTCCGCGTCCTGCGCCGGTTGTTGCTCAGTGGTCCGTGCGCCATCGTCAGGCTGGCGTGGGCGTTGTTCATGGCGGGCTACCTGATGACGGCGCTCGGCGTTCTGCTGACGCTCAACGGCATCTCGGTGGAGCAGCTGGGGGTCTTCTCCGTCGGGTTGTCGCTCATCGTGGTCGGCGTGCCGCTGTCGCTCAGGCATGCCGTGCGACTGCCGGAGCGCATCGCCTACACCGCTGCGGGCGTGGTGCTCGTGCTGCTCTGGCTCATTCCCATCGACTGGGAAGACTTCGGGTTGCCCCGGTTCAACGAAGGGATCGAGCTGTTCATCCTCTCCGGCATAACGCTCGTAGTCGGCGCGGTATGGGTTGTCATGTACAACTCCGGGTACCTGGTCAGCGCGATATCCGTCCTGGGAGGGAGAGGGCGCACGCTCGCGCCCATCATCCGGACTGCCCTGGCATACCCGATGGCGAGTCGCTTCCGTACGGGGATGACCCTGGCGATGTTCTCGCTCGTCATCTTCACCCTGTCGATCATCGGCTTCATCGATGCCGCGTTCGGCAGCGCATTCGGCGACACCCGGAGGTTCTCGGGCGGCTTCGACGTCACCGCCACCGCCAGCTTCACCAATCCCATCGGCGACCTCGGTGCGCGCATCGAAGAGTCTCCGGCGCTGGACTCGGCCGATTTCGCGGCCATCGGGGCGACCGGCGGACTCCCCGTGCGCATTCGGCAGGAGGACACCGAGCAGGAGTTGGAGGACTGGTTCGTCACGAGCATAGACGCGCCATACGCTGAGACAGTCACCTATGGGTTCGGCCTGCGGGACGAGCGCTACGCCGATGACCGCGCCGTCTGGCGCGCGCTCGCTGCGGGGGAGGAGGTCGCGGTCGTCAGCGCCGCGATCGTCCCGGCCGCTTCCGACTTCCAACAGGGCGGCCCGGACTTCTCGTTCCAACTGGAAGGCTTCCAGCGCGACGACGATGTGCTGCCGGAGGTGTACGTGGAGGTGTACGACTCCTCTGAGGAGCGCATGGTGCGCCTGCGTGTCATAGGCGTAGTAGAGGATTCGGCGTTCTTCGTCAACACGGTTACTACCGGGCACGAGGTGCTGCAGCGGCTTGTGCCGCTGGACCTGCCATACCTTGGCTACGAGATCGTGCTGAATGACCCGTCGCGTGCGGAGGAGATTGCGGCGGCGCTGGAGGAGGAGTTTGTTGAGCACGGCGTGCAGGCGTCTTCGCTCGAGAAGATCGTGCAGGACTTCACTGCGCTGAACCGCACGTTCAACCGCCTCATCCAGGGCTTCATGGGCCTCGGACTGGTCGTTGGCATAGCGGCGCTGGGCGTCATCGCCGCGCGCTCCGTCGTGGAGCGGCGCGTGCAGATCGGCATCCTGCGCGCCATCGGCTACCGCAGCGGCATGGTGCAGCTCTCCTTCCTGATCGAGTCCTCGTTCATCGCGCTGCTGGGGATCGCCGTCGGGCTTGGGCTCGGGTTCGGGCTGTCGGCTGGCATAATCCGCGAGATCGGAGAGGACTTCGAGACCGTCTCGTACGCCATCCCGTGGGAGACAGTTGTCCTCGTCGTGGTCGTCGCGTACGGCGCGTCGCTGCTGACGACGTACCTCCCCGCGCGGCAGGCCTCGCGCATCTACCCCGCGGAAGCCCTGCGCTACGACGAGTAGGGACCGCCCCAAACTTGATGGCGCCGTGCGCCCCGTCATGCTGAGCGAAGCGCAGCCCAGCGCAGCTGTGGATGCTGATTTGGGAACATCAGGGATGACTAGGGCCGGGCACACCTGCCAAAGAGGGGGAGATTGCCATAGCAGAGACGCGTAGGGTAGCGTACTGGTGATATGGCCATGGTCGACAGAATACGACAGTTGCTCAGCGTGAAGCCCGGACTTACTGCCGAGCAGATTGCGGGTATCTTGGCATACCCAGAACAGGACGTAGAGCGCACACTCAGGACAACGTTGCGCGGAGAAGTCTTCAATATCAATAGCAGATTCTCACTAAAGCCTGCAACAGAGCATCGGGGAACTCCTTCACAACTGGCATCAGGAGAGCATGACATTACTTCACAACCAGCCTTTGAGCGCGGTCAGGAAGTTAGGCTGAGAGCTGATTTGAATCAAAAGGGCGCTGTCATTGACGTAGATGCAAATGCCGGCAGCTATCGAGTGTTCTTTAGCCAACACCACATTTCATGGTACAACGAAGAAGAACTCATACCGGTTGAAGAGCCTGTAGGAAGGCATATCGTAGGACGTGATGAGTTTATCAGAAATCTTGCGCTGGTCAAAATCCGTGGACGGTTCAGCGACATACTATACTCCTATCTTGCATCACGGACAATTGTTCAACCCCATCAATTCCGCCCTGTTGCCAAATTCCTTGAATCTGCAGACGCACGGTTACTTATTGCGGACGAAGTAGGACTGGGAAAGACCATTGAGGCCGGTATAATATACTTGGAAATGAAGGCTCGAACGAACCTTGAGAAATTCTTGGTGGTCTGTCCTTCACGGTTGCGTGACAAATGGGAGTCCGAGTTTCGTGACCGCTTCGGAGAGACCTTGAAGAAAATGGACAAGCGTGACTTCCAAGATTTTCTTGACAAGATCGAACGAGGTGAACAGCCCCGGCTCAGGGCTGTAGTTGCAATTGAATCTATACGCGATAAGATGATAAGTTCTCGTATCGCTTCACTGGGTGTCCGTTTTGACTTGATTGTTGTAGATGAAGCGCACCACATGAGAAACAGAGGAACATTAACCAATGAGCTGGGGCACGTACTATCTGATGCGGCAGATGCAATGCTCCTCCTGACCGCAACTCCAATCAATCTAGGCAATGAAGACTTATTCCACTTACTCAATATCCTATCGGAAGGCGAATTCCCTGACATGGGAACATTTGAAGGTTTACGTGAACCTTCCGAGGTGATTAACCAAGCAATCAGATTGCTAGGACCGGATCCCGATCAGCAAGGAGAGTGCCTTGAACAACTCATGAGGTTAACTGAATCATCGATTGGCCAGCAAATCGCAGAATACCATCCCGACTATGAACATGTGAAAGCGCGACTTGAGGCTGGCTTTCAGCTTTCTCTTGAAGACATTGCAGAACTGAAAAACAAGCTTGCTGCCGTGAGCCCCCTAAGTCGAGTCCTGAATAGAACAAGGAAGAGGGATGTGCCGGACAGCGGAGCGATGCGAGAGGCTTACACTCAGCCATGTAACCTAACGCAAGATGAAATGGATTTCTACAATGAATACATCAACTATGTGAAATTAGACTATATGCTCCGTAACCAGGAGATGCCTATTGGATTTGTGTTAGTGATGAAGGAGCGCCAAGCTGCGAGTTGTTTAGTCGCAGTTAGGAATTCACTCCGAACTGAATCCTCCAATTCGCTCATAGGCTATGAGGGCCTTGATAGTGAACTGGATTTTGAATCTGATGAGTTGGACGAAAGCATAGCTAGGACCATGACTCGCTCACGTATTAGGGGTGAGACAAACCCGGAACTCCAAGCAGAGCGTGATGCATCCCTGGACAGATTGCAAGAGATAGGGAAGTCAATAGGAGATGCCGATTCCAAATTTGATTCGTTCCTTCGAATACTCCGCGAAGTACATGCAAACGAACCCGAGGCAAAAATCCTCGTATTCTCTTCTTTCAAACCAACGTTACGGCACATTGAACACCAGCTACGTGCCGAGAAAGCATGGATCACCGGTGGAGTTCGTCTGTTGACGGGTGATGTACCCATGGATGACCGTACTGCTTTGATCGAACAGTTCAAGACGGCGAAAGGGTTCTCAGTCTTACTGCTCTCTGAAGTTGGATCGGAAGGCTTGGACTTCCAATTCACTGATATTCTCATCAACTATGACTTACCATGGAATCCGATGCGCGTTGAACAGCGGATTGGCAGGATTGACCGCTTTGGACAGCAGAGTGATAAAGTGCGCATCTATTCCCTTTTGCTTAACAACACAATAGAAACTCGTGTCTTAGGGCGCTTGTATGAAAGAATCGGCGTTTTCCGTGAATCTATCGGAGAGTTAGAGCCTATTTTAGGTGAGATTGTGAAACACCTAACGCAGAACATGTTCGCTCCAAATTTATCAGAAACCCAGAAAACAGAACGAGCTGAACGAGAACTGAATGCTATCGAAGCAAAGAGGATAGCCTACAGAAACCTTAGTGAACTGGAAGATAGGTTGATGGGCCAAGATATCTTGTTGTCCCGTGAAACGGATGAACGAGTGAACCGTGGCCTGTTCTTTTCGGAAGAAGAATTACGGACTCTTTTGGTTACTGGCCTAGAGGAACGTTATGGGCGTGCCCACCTGACTACGACAGAAGACGGCTACTTTTTGTTGCGCCCGAATGCACGATTACCTGAAGACATAATCACCTATTGCAGGAACGTCAATCGGCCCCCTTCACGCTTGGAAGTACGTATGCGGAATGACTTGGAGAGCGGCGAATTGTCACTCACCTTTAAGGGTAACTTGGCGCATAATCACCCGACTGTGCATCTTTTGAATTCAGACCATCCGTTGATACAGTTTGCCGCTGCCGCCTTCCCTAATACCGAAAGTGCCGATTTAGGCGTTCTTCACCTGCCGGACAGTAACTGGGAGAGGGGGAGATACCCCTTTTTCATCTACAGGGTTGATATACAAGCAATCGACTCTCGAACAGAGCTGGTCGCGGTAGTCATGGATGAAGACTGGAATCTGCGTGATGACTTGGCTGCTGGCTTGCTGGGACGCATCACTGGCGCGGCTGATTGGACTGCTGAACCGCCCGTGAACATAATCACCGATTGGGACGATTACTTATTGAAGGCGAACAACGAGTTAGTTGATAAACGCCGAGTCATGCACGAAACTACCAAGAGGCGTAATGATACTTTGCTGAATGGAAGGCGTATTGCAATTTGGGATACTTATGATGTCAAACTAAATCGTATCCAGGAAAAACTTGACCAAGCGACTAATGCTAATATTCGCCGCATGCATGAAGGTGAAATACGGAATCGCACAGCCGATAGGGATTACAAGTTGCAGGAATTAGAAATGAAGCGAGAAGTCTCAGTGGGAAGTGATTTACTTCTTCAAGGCGTCATTATGGTAGGCGACCCAGGTGAGGCAGACGACATGCAATCAGTGGACAGTCCGCCCGTCATCGAGGAATTTCAACTGGTTCCCAACCGAAGCACTTTGGAGCCGGGCATGGACGATCCCGAGGCCATGAAGCAGGTATTAGAAGACGAGGACGTGAAACTCCATCTTCGCGCGCAGGACCGACGTGCGACGTGATCGTGCCAGACGTCAACCTGCTCATTTACGCCTACAACGACGGTGCGCCCCGGCACACCGCTGCCCGGGAATGGTGGGAGGCGCTGATGCGCGGCGAAGAGCCCATCGGAATACCTTGGAGCGTGACTACCGGGTTCATTCGACTGATGTCCAGTGCCAGTGTAGTGACATCGCCACTCTCCCCCTCCGATGCGGCGGACTGTGTAAAGGAGTGGTTTAGCCATCCACACGTTCGCCCGCTCGATCCTGGCGACAAGCACTGGGAGTACTTCCAACAGAACTTGGCGGTTCGGGGAAGCGGTCCCCGTCTGGTCACTGACGCGCATATCGCAGCGTTGGCGATGGAGGCAGGCGCCACAGTGCATACCCACGATTCGGGCTTTGCCAGATTCTCAGGACTGCACCGACACGATCCAGTTCCGTGAGAATACCTCCCTATTCTGATCGCACTGTGGTAGCGCCCTTGCCCCAACCTGATAGCGCCGTGATACCGCCGCGGTCGTATTCCGGTAGCGTCGTGCCCTCCGCCGTCATGCCAGCGTTCGCTGGCATCCATCCCTTCGTCGTTCCCCGTGCTTATCGCGCAACCTCGCGGCCCTGCTGTCATCTGTCATGCTGAGCGGAGCTGAAGGCGCAGCCTGAAGCACAGTCGAAGCATCTCTCAGTGTCCTGTTCCTTCCCCCTCAACCCCATCCGTCGATATTGTGACACGCACTCGTTGCGTAGACAACCGCATCCCCCGTACGCTGGTTTCACGCAGATGAGTCACGCCGGTTGGCGGGAAAGGAATGCTATCAAATGGTATCAATCGGAACGTTCGGAAACAGTCGAAGCCTCACTCCGAGGCAGGCCGGGGCCCTCCCCCATATCGTCGCCGCCCCCTCGCTCAGGAAGGGTGCGCGCGCCGCTGGCATCAGTTACACCACCGTCGCACGCTGGATGTAGGACCCGCGCTTCCGCGCCGAGGTCGAACGCGCGCGGCAGGCCGTCTCCTCTGTCGTCCACGCCAGGCTCCAGGAACTCCTCCTCCTCGGCGCCGCTAACCTGGAGGAATTCCTCACGCCGACGACATCCCGACACGCCTCCGAGCTACCCGGATCGCCTTCGACATCGCGCTCAAGGCTGAACTCAACCACGACCTCCGCAAGCGCCTCGACAACCTCAACAAGGCCTTCAAACTGATCAAGGAGACCCGGTGAACGCCAACCTAAAGCCCTCGAATCCCTCCTCCAGTGCCCGATCCACCAGGCCGCCCTGGAACCCATCGTCAACGACTACGTCGAATCGTGGAAACGCTGCATGGAGCGCGGCGAACCCATCACCGACCCCGAAGAACTCCTCGCCGTCGTCGAGTCCGAGGGCATCCCCGTGATGGCCCCAGGACCCCTCTGGAGCTACCTCTACCGGTGCGCCGATGAGTGCCGCGTTCCCGACCAGCGCCGCGTCATTACCGCCATCGTCCACGGCTGGGCTGAGGTCAACTTCATGTCCGGCACTTGCCCCTGTCCCCTCCGCCAACCCCTCGGACCCGGGCTGCTGACCCGTTGGAAATGAGCGCCGCCTGTCATGTTGAGCGTAGCCGGAGGCGGAGCCGAACATCTCTCGGGGGACGTTCGCCTGTTCGCCTCTCCCTACCGCACCGCCGCGCCGTTCACCTTGGCGACGAGCCGGTCGAGGTGGAACGGCTCCATCGTCATCGGACCGCCCGCGCGGCCGTTCCGCCACGCCACGATCTCCGACACGATGCTGAGCGCGATCTCCTCCGGCGCGCGTCCGCCGAGGTCGAGGCCCACCGGCGCGTGTATCTCGCGCAACCGCTCCTCCGGCACGCCCTTCCGCAGCAGCGACTCGTAGATCATGATGGTCTTGCGCTTGCTGCCGAGCAGTCCCACGTAGCCCGCGTTCGTGCGCGCCGCGGCCTCGGTCGCGAGGTCGTCGAAGTGGTGCCCGCGCGACCCGATGACGATGGCCGTGTTCGGCGTCACGGGGAAGGCATCCACGCCCCGGTCGTACGGCGCGACGTTTGTCGCCTCCGCCATCGGGAAGCGCTCATTGTTCGCGAACTCACGGCGGTCGTCCGTCACCATCACGCGCAGGCCCATCATGTGGCCGATGCGCGCGACCTGCAGGTTGACGTGTCCGCCGCCGATGAGCACGAGCAGCGCGGGAGCGGTGTAGCCCTCCACGAACAGCTCGTCGCCCTGCTCCGTGTGGATGCGGGCCGTGCGCCCCATCGGCATGACGTCCTTCGCGGTCTCGATCGCCTCCGCGTCGAGCGCCGCGTCGCCGAACGTCCCCTCGGACGTGCCGTCCTCGCGGACGACGATGCGCGCGCCCTGTGCGAGACGGTCGCTCTTCACGAGCGTCGCGACGGAGAGGCTGGGGCCTCCGGCGTAGGCGTCTGCGATCTCTGCGGAGAGCGTCCGCCCGGATGCCTGGCCGGTGAGCGGCTCGATGTAGAAGTACATCGTTCCGCCGCAGACGAGGCCGTCGCGTGCGGCGATGTCCTCGTTCAGGTAGTAGCGCTTGTACTGCGGGCCGGTGTTCTCGCGCAGCGCTTCCTTGGCCGCGAACCAGATGTCGCCCTCGACGCAGCCCCCGCCGAGCGTGCCGACGGTCGAGCCGTCGCCCCGCACCAGGAGCGCCGCGCCCGGCTTCTGTGGCGTCGAGCCCTGCGTGTGCACGACGGTTGCGATGACGAAGTCCTGCCCGTCATGCGTCAGCGCTGTTGCTTCGTCGTAGACCGCCTTCATGCGCTCACCCTCCCCCGCGTCGTGGAACGATTGTAGCACCGGCGTCCACGCCTGCGCCCGCCCATGCGAGGGCGTGCTACAATGCGCGCGTCATGCAGCGCACCGCAGTCACGACAACCACGACGACCCGCACTACGAGGGCCGCGGCTGCGCGCGTCAGCGAGACGGCAGCCGTGGCCGCATAAGCCTGGGCGCGTACGTAATCTCCGACCATGCAGAAGGGGCGCGCCGAGCGCCCCTTTCTCGTAACAGCACACAGCGAGGCAGACCGATGCCCGTCAAACAGAAGAGCCCCGAACAGCAGCAACTCGACGACCTGCGCTTCCGCATCCGCCACTCCGCAGCCCACATCATGGCCGAGGCGGTGCTCGACCTCTTCCCCGAGGCCAAGTTCGCGGTCGGCCCACCCACCGCGGACGGCTTCTACTACGACTTCTCGGTCGAGCGTCCCTTCTCGCCCGACGACCTCGAGCGCATCGAGGCGCGCATGCGCGAGACCGTCGCTACCGATGCCCCGTTCCGCCAGACGGAACTCACCCGCAACGGCGCGACCGACCGCTTCGCGGACCAGCCGTTCAAGCTGGAGATCATCTCGGAGATACCGCAGGGAGAGGCCATCACCACCTACGAGCACGGTGGCTTCGTCGACCTCTGCCGCGGCCCGCACGTCGGCTCCACGGGCGAGGTCGCCGCGTTCAAGCTCGTGAACGTCGCTGGCGCGTACTGGCGCGGCGACGAGCACAACGAGATGCTGCAGCGCATCTACGGCACCGCGTGGGAGTCCGAGGACGCGCTCCAGGCCCACCTGGAGCGGCTGGAGGAGGCCGGACGCCGCGATCACCGCAGGCTGGGGCAGGAGCTCGGCCTCTTCTTCTTCGACCCCGTCGCGCCCGCGAGCCCGTTCTTCCTGCCGCGCGGCGCCGCGCTCAACAACGCGCTCACCTCCTACGTGCGCGGCCTCTACGAGCGCTACGGCTACCAGGAGGTCATCACCCCGCAGGTGTTCGACTCCTCGCTCTGGAAGCGCTCCGGCCACTACGACAACTACCACGAGCACATGTACTTTACCTATGCGGACGAGCAGGAGTTCGCCATCAAGCCGATGAACTGCCCCGCCGCCGCGCTCCTGTACAGCTCGCACCTTCACTCGTATCGCGAGCTGCCGATACGCTACGCCGACTTCGGACGCCTGCACCGCTTCGAGCGCTCCGGCGTCACGCACGGCCTCACCCGCGTGCGGACGTTCTCCCAGGACGACGCCCACATCTTCTGCGCGCCGGAGCAGGTCGAGAGCGAGGTTGTCTCGTTCATCGGCATGGTCAGCGAGACGTTCGACGTCTTCGGCTTCGACGACGTGCGCGTCGTGCTCTCGCTGCGCCCCGACAAGCGCATCGGCACCGACGAGCTGTGGGACGCCGCGGAGGGTGCGCTGGCATCCGCGCTCGACGCGCGCGGCATGGAGTACGAGCCCGCGGAGAACGAGGGAGCCTTCTACGGCCCCAAGATCGACTTCTTCGTCGCCGACGCCATCGGCCGCGAGTGGCAGTTGAGCACCGTGCAGTTGGACTACAACCTGCCGGAGCGCTTCGACCTCGAGTACGTCGACTCGGAGGGCGCGCGGCAGCGGCCGGTCGTCATCCACCGTGCGATGCTGGGCAGCATCGAACGCTTCCTCGGCGTCGTCATCGAGCACTTCGGCGGCGCGTTTCCGGTCTGGCTCGCGCCGGTGCAGGCGGAAGTCATCCCCATCGCTGACCGCCACGTCGAGTACGCCGAGTCGGTGCGGTCGCAGCTGGAGGCCGCGGGCGTCCGGGCGCACGTCGACGCTCGGAGCGAGCGCATGAACGCCAAGATACGCGACGCACAGCTGATGAAGACGCCCTACATGCTCGTGGTCGGCGACAAGGAGGCCGAGGCCGATGGCGTTGCGGTGCGCCTCCGCTCGGGCGAGGACCTCGGCCTGCTCCCCGTCGCCGACGTCGCCTCCCGCATCGCCGACGAGGCTGTGCGGCGGGTCTGAACCCGGTTCCCCCTCCCGATTTGACGGCTGACGCTCGTGGGCGTACCTTCCCGATGCGCGCAGGCTGGCGCGTTCGCCTGCGCGGAATTCGTCAGAGGAGGACACCATGACGACGAACTACGATCCGGCTACGGCCCCGGTCTTCGAACGCATCGACACGTATGAGGAGTGGCAGCAGAGCGAGGGCGCGAAGCTCCACGGGGGGCTCTACATCAGGGACCTCTACTCCCTGGAGCTCGACTACTGGCCCCGCAAGGGCTGCTATGGGGCGGTCGTCTACCTCGACGGCGACGAGGAGACCGACGAGCACGTGCTCGAGATTCCGCCCGCGGGCAAGACCAACCCCGAGCACCATATGTACAACGAGGTCATCTATGTTCTCAGCGGGCGTGGTGCAACGTCCGTCTGGTACGACGAGTCCCGCAAGCAGACGTTCGAGTGGAACGAGGGCGCGTACTTCTCCATCCCCATGAACGCCTCGTACCAGCACTTCAACGGCAGTGGTACGGAGCCCACGCGCATGGTCTCCGTCACCAACCTGCCCGGCATGATCCGCAAGTTCATCACGCCGGACTTCATCTGGAACAACCCCTACGTCTTCCCGGACCGCCTCACCGCCGACGAAGGATGGGCTTCCGGCTCCGGCATGATGTACAAGGGCCGGGTGTGGGAGACCAACTTCCTGCCGGACGCGGCCAACATGCCCATGCCGGACTGGTCGGAGCGCGGTGCGGGTGGCACCAACATCATGCTGTCGCTGTCCGACAACACCGTCTCCTCCCACATCTCCGAGTTCCCGGTGGGCACCTACAAGAAGGCGCACCGCCACGGCCCCGGCGCGCACCTGCTCATCACCGGCGGTGTCGGCTTCGCGCTCGTCTGGCAGAAAGAGGACATGTCCGACCTCGTGAAGGCGGACTGGCAGCGCGGCAGCCTCTACCTGCCGACGCAGGACTCCTACAGCGAGTACTTCCACCAGCACTTCAACGTGGGCACCACCCCCGCGCGCTACATCAACATGAGCCCGTCCAACTCCCGCAAGTACACCTACCAGCGCGGCATAAACGACCCCTCCCGCCGGGGCGAGATTCGCGCCATGGTCAGCATCAAGGAGGGCGGCATCCAGCTCGAGTACGAGGACGAAGACCCCCGCGTCCACGAGATCTTCGAGGCGGAGCTGGCGAAGTACGGCCAGCAGTGCCGCATGAAGAACCTCGTCGCGACCTGCACCGGCGTCCCCGGCCCCGAGAACAAGAAGGGCGCGCTCCAGGACTACGACTAGGACAATGTCCCGTCATTCCCGCCTTCCTTCGTCATTCTCGCGAAGGCGGGAATCCAGTGTCTGAACAGGGCGCCCCTCGTGGGCGCCCTTCCACTTAGCGCGTGCGCGGCGTCGGTCGTGAAAGCCCGCCCCCTTGTCGCCTCCCCCTCGCTCCCGTGCGGCGTTAGAATCTGCCCCTCTCGTGGGAGGGAGGCATGACCTCAGCAGAGCAGCAAGGGCCCGTTGCGGTCGTCGGCACGACGTCGTGGGGCGGAACGCTCGCCCTCATCCTCGCGCGACGCGGCGTCGACGTGCGGCTGCTCGCGCGCTCGGACGCCGAAGCGCAGCGGCTGGCGTCGGACGGCGAGCTCGCTGCGCGGCTGCCAGGCCATCCCTTCCCGCCGTCGCTCCGCGTGACCGCAGACTGGGCGAGCGGCATGGACGGCGCGCCGTTCGTCGTCTTCGCAGTGCCAAGCCATACCCTGCGCGACAACGCCCGCCGCGCAGCGCCCCACGTGCCGCCGGACGCCATCGTCGTGTCCGCGTGCAAGGGGCTGGAGCAGGGCACGTTCAAGCGGATGAGCGTTGTGCTGGCCGAGGAGTTGCCCGACGCCGCGCCGACCCTCTGCGCGCTCTCTGGCCCCAACCTCGCCCGTGAAATCGTGCGCGGGCTGCCGTCGGCGACGGTCATCGCATCCCCATCCGCCGACGCGGCGTCATCGGTCCAGCGGCTCTTCAACTCTCCGACGTTCCGCGTCTACACGAACGCCGACATCATCGGGACGGAGCTGGGCGGGACGCTGAAGAACGTCATGGCCATCGGCGCAGCCATCTGCGACGGCATGGCGCTCGGCGACAACGCGAAGGCGGCGTTCGTCACGAGGGGGCTGGCTGAGATGGTGCGGCTGGGCGTCGCGGCGGGCGCTCAGGCAGCCACGTTCGCGGGCACCGCCGGTTTCGGCGACCTCATCGCGACCTGCTACAGCAACCTCAGCCGCAACTACCGCGTCGGACTCGCGCTCGCCGAGGGCCGCACGCTCGAAGAGGCGATCGAGTCGCTGGGCGGGCAGGTTGCCGAGGGCGTCGGCACGACCTCCGCGGCGCTGGAGATGGCGAACGCGCTCGGCGTCGAGGCCCCCATCGCGGCAGCGACCGCCCGCGTCCTGTTCGACGGCGCATCCCCCCAGGACGCCCTCCTCGAGCTCATGGCCCGTGCGCCACGTCAGGAGTAGGGCGCAGGTCGGTCTGAGTCCCCCTACGATTGCGCCAACACAATGAGTGGTTACAGGCCCGGGACCACCACGATGTTCCTGCCGCCGACGCACCGGGCGCGTATATCCCGGAGTTCGGCAGCTTCCAGGGAGCTCGCATACTCGCTGGCCTGCCCGGCGTCCGGGAACTCCAGCAGCAACAGCCGGCGAGGCGTCCAGTCTCCTCCCATCACTTCAGGCTCACTCGCATTGGCGAGGTGCCTGCCGCCATGAGAAGCCACGAGCGGGGCCACCTGCTGGCGATACTCGGCGTAGAGCGCCTCGTCCGTTACTTCCACGTCGATTATCACGTATGCGGCCATCTTCATTCTCCTGTGTTCTTGGATTGTCCGGCGTAGAGAGGTCGGCTAACGGCCTCCTTCCACATGCACTGTAACAACGTCCAGACCGTGATACTTCCGGTGCCGCACAGATGAAGCGTAGTGGCGCAGCAGGCGGTAGGAGATCTCGTGCTCCTGTGGTACCTCGGTCTGTTCGCTCATGTAGGCTAGGCGGTCTTCGAGGTTCTCATCCTCCAGGGAGGACAGGAATTCCAACTCCACCGTACGGGCGGAGGGCCGGGCGACGAGGGCGAGGCGCCGCGTCCTGCCCTCATCCTCGTATGCTCCTTCCTGGAGCAAGCTGGACAGCACTTCCTCGCCCACGAATCGCAGCCGGTCAGCGGAAGCCTCGCCCCAACCGGCCCGGTCCGCAACCCGCTGCAGGAAACCGTTGATCCTCGTTAGCGCGGAGATGTCGAGTTCAGTCTCCAGGCGCAGGCTCCGCGGGCTGGTCAGGTTCATGACCGCTGTCATGGCGACGGCGGCAAGGGTTCCGGCGGCCAGCCCATTGCCCAGCAGTGTGCCCCATACCTCTCCCGCCACCTCGGAGAAGAGGTCTTGGCTCTGGAACCCGACCCCCAGGGAGAAGGAGACCGCCACCACGATGGACTTTCGGTAGTCGAGGCCGTCCTGGAGAACATTCCGGGCCCCTTCCACGAAGAGCATCCCCATGATCGTCATCAGGTATATCCCCATGACGGGGCTGGGGACTGCCAGGAGCAAGGCGGCCACCTTGGGCAGGAATGCCAGCCCGATCATGATGGCGCCGACGGCGTACCCGACGTTCCGCGCAGCGACCCCGGTCAAGGTGACGAAGGACACGCTGTTGGCCTCTTGGACTGCCGGTGGCGGCGTTCCTGCGATGCCGCTCAGCAGTGTGCTGGCTCCCACGGCATTGACCCCGCCCTGGACGCGCCGGAAATCCGTCACTCGCTCTCCGCGCCAGGAGACCCGCTGCATGGCGATGCCGCCGCCAACGACCTTGAGGGCATGGACCAGAGAGACCACCAGGAAGAGGGGGAGTACCGCCCAGAACTCCGCGCCCGGCGTGAGGTCTATGCCCGGCCACCCTCCCGTTGGAACCCCGATCCAGGGCGCGTCTATCACGCGCTGGATGTCGTACGTCCCCAGGGCTGCTGCGACTGCACAGCCCGCTCCGATCCCAAGGATGGGAGACCACAGCCGCAACCTTCCGCTTGCCAGAAGCCCCAGGGACACGATGACCACCAGCACTGCCCCGATGATCAGAAGCTCCGCTCCGGCCGGGGCGTCCTCGGGAACGTCGGCCACGCGTTCGAAGGCGATAGGTATCGTCATCACTGCCACCAGCAGCAATACCGTGCCGGAAACCACCGGCGTGACGATGCGGCGCAGCATGGGCAGCCATGCGGACAGCAGGAACTGCACCAGCGAGGAAACGATGACGAGGCTCGCCATGAGGGCCGGGCCTCCCTGCGCCAGGGCAAGTCTGGTGACCGGAAGGTAGCCCGCCATCGTGCAAGTGAAGAATACGTGTCCGGCGCCGAACCTCCAGAAGCTGCCCGCCTGCATCGCCGTAGCCGCCCCGTTGATGATCAGGGCGGCGAACACGGCCCAGATCAGATACTCCTCGCCATGGCTGTCCCCGCCAAGGGTGATCGACACCAGCAGCGCCGTTGCTATCACTAGGAAGATGGCGCCCTGAAAGCCGACGGCCAGAGAGACCGAGAGGGGACAATGCTCGTCCGGCTCGTAGAGGATGTGTTCGTTGGCTGCCAAGTCGCCCTGCTCCGCTCCAGGAGCAGGCTAACAGAGCCCGTGTGCGATGGCCCGTGTCCTGTTCGACGGCGCATCGCCCCGGGAGGCCCTCCTCGAACTCATGGCCCGCGTGCCGAGGCAGAGGTAGGCGTACCTACCCAGCCCTCCTCCGCAGCGGCTGTCGCTTGCGGTACGTTCCCACCCGCCACAGCCACTCGGCGGGGCCGAAGCGGAAACGGCTGAGCCAGAGCGGAGACCACCAGAGCTGTACCACCCAGATGCCTACACAGAACGCAAAGATCCCCGTGCGGGTCACGGAAACGTCCCCCAGCAGGACGTTGAGTACCAGCATCCCCAGGACGGTCTGCGAGAGATAGTTGGTGAGCGCCATCCGCCCGGTGGCGAGTAACCGGCGTTTCAGCCAGTTATCCCGGCTCTTGTTCCAGAGGATGATGAGGCTCATGTACCCGAGCGACGCGGGGATCGAGCCCAGCGTATTGGGGACCTGGCCGATGAAGGCCACGTCCCGTCCGTAGTCGCCGAGTGCTGTCACGACCACGCCGGCCGTCGCCAGCGCCAGGCCGATACTCAGGCCGAGCGCGGCGACGAGCCTGTAGGTGCTCGCCGCCATGCTGCCGTTCATGAACCCGAGACGGTACAGACCCGCGCCCATCAGGATCAGCCCCAGCGCGCGAAGAAAGTAGCCGAGGAGCAGAAGCGCCGCCATGCCCTCGCTGAGAGGCGGGTTGCTGCCTCCGCCGAGCTCCCCCGGCTCCCAGATGCCCGCCAGCGATACGTCCGTGCCGTTCGCGATGGCTTGCATCAGCAGCATGAGGGGGATGGAAAGCAGGTACACGACGGTCCCGATGCCGATGAGGGCCTTGGAAGGCAGTTTGCGCAGCGCGAGCAGGAAGACGGCTGAGACGGCGTAGGCGATCAGCACGTCGCCGTCCCAAAGGATGGCATGGAGGATGCCGATGCCCAGCAGCAGGACGTTGCGCCACAGGTTCAGCAGGACGGGGCGATTCTCCCGGCGTTCGGCCCGTTCGATAAAGAGGAGTATCCCCGCGCCGAACAGCAGCGAGAAGATCCCCATGAACTTCTGGTCGATGAAGACCTCGCCGAACACACCGATGGTCCAGTCGAGCCACGTCTCGGACCCGCCCGCGCTGAGGTTGATGTAAGGCGCCAGTCCGTGCTTGAAGGAAACGGCGTTCATCAGCACGATGACCAGCACCGCCACCCCACGCAGGAGGTCCAGGCTCGTGATGCGGTCGGATTCCGCTACCGGGCCGGAACCGTTCTCTCCCTGCACGCCGGGTGAACCCTGGTCGTCTGCCATCCCTGTCGCAGTCTCCGTTACCCTTCGCTGCCCGCCCTCTACGTGTCCAGCAGGCTGGGCGCTATCAGCTCATCGAGTGCCACCACGCGCGGCGTGAGCCCCTGCTCGGTCGAGTACGCGAGCGCCGTCTCCAGCGTGTGACGGATCCCTGCGACGCCGTACGGGAAGAGGTCCCTCGTCAGCGCGGAGCGCGAGTTCGACGGCAGCAGCCCCGCGTCGACGAACGGCTGCGCTTGCTCCTGCGTCCGCGACATCCACAGCTCCTTCGCCTTCACGAACGCGTCGTACAGGTTCCGCGCCGCCCACGGGTGCTGCTCGTAGAGCGACCGCCGCATGATGACGACGTGGTTGATGGGGTAGATGCCCGTCTTGGCGTAGTAGCGCGCCGACTCCGCGAGCGGGTCGGGGAAGAGCGTCCGCACCTTCTCGTGGGTGCGCAGGTCGAGCGTGCTCCGGTTGATGCCGCCCCCGCCGTAGAAGTAGACATAGATGGCGTCGAGCTCGCCGTTCGCCATCATCCCGCCGAGGTTCTGGTCCTTCGCCGGATCCATGTAGTGCAGCGTCACACCGGACGGAGGCTCGAACCCCGTTGCTCCGCCGTGGCTCAGCTCCTGCGTGCGCTCCATCCACCACTCCACCTCCGTCGGCGCGACCCCGTACTCGTGCTGGAAGAAGCCCCGCGCCCAGAGCGCCGCCGTCTGCTGGTACTCGTTGACGCCCACGCGCTTCCCCTTGAGGTCGGCGGGCGACTCGATGCCAACGTCGGTGCGCACGAGCGCGCCGGTGCCGAAGAACGTCCGCGTGGTGCAGATGGGCAGTGTGACCCAGTCGCGGTTCCCCTGCGCCGTGATGATGGCCAGCGACGAAAGCGACATCTCCGAGACGTCGAACTCCTGGTGCGTCAGTTGCCGGTGGAACGTCTCCGCCGGGCCCGACGCCGTCGGGATGAGCTCGATCCCCTCCGGTTTAATCGTTCCGTCCATGATGGGGCGGCTGCGCGGGTTGGGCGCGAACGCGAGGCTGAACGTCGGCTTGGTGGTCATGGAGCGCTCCTTCGTGTTGGCTGGGCGTGTAGGCAGGGATGGTGGCGCCCGTGGGAGTTTACCTGCCCGGAGCGGCCGGCACAGGAGTGCGGGAACCCTGAACAGCGCATTTGAGAATTGCTCAGCACGCTCCAGCACTGCGGATATGGACACAGAAAACATAGGCTCAGGGCGAAATGCGACGTTGACGTGGTGCGAACGCGGAATGGCGGCGACGTTGTCGGGGTTGATGGTGCTCCTCCCCCTTGTCGTCAGGAGTGCGCGTTCTGGGCGGCCTCGCTTGTGTATGCTCCGGCTCGGTGCCGGTGCCTGACCTGGCCCTGTCGGGCTGAGCATGGTGATGGCCTTGCCCACGCTGACCATCGCTAAGGCTGCATGCATGCGTCGATTTATGACGGTATCGGACTTTCCTGTTGACGGATTCGGTAAGTTGACACCCTCCAACACTCCTGCCTATGGTAGGTAATGACCCGCCGCCGATCGGCTGGCTGCAAGCTAACCCGAGGTAAAACAAACCGGTCCCTGCAGCCCGAGAAAGGCCGAACATCAGGCGAGTCATCCCCCTTCGGTAATACCGAACAAGAGATTTCCCTCCGCTGCGCCCCTGGCCTCCCCCAAAGGAGAACTCCACAGCAGGCGTCACGCGGGAGCTTTGTGCTTGTCGCCGGAGCGGAATGGCAATCTCGAACCATCTTCCCAGGGAGGGACAGCCTCCGCGTTGGGTTACGAGAGAGGTGAACGGATGAGAGAGATGACAGACAAGACGATAGTCAGAGCCGGGTGGCCGCGCCTCGCGGCGCTCGTCAGCCTGGCACTTGCAGCGCTCGCCATCATGGCGTTGGCCGCGTGCGGCGACGACGGCGACGGCGGCGGGGGCTCCGGCTCCGATGGGATCAAGACCGGCGGATCGCTGACAGTGACGCTGGTCTCGGAGAACAACACGCTCGACCCGCCAGTGACGCTTGGCACGGCGGACACCCTCATCACCCAGCAGATGTACGACAACCTGCTGATGATCCAGCCCGACCTCACCATGAAGCCGGAGTTGGCCACGTCGTGGGAACCCAACGAGGAGCTGTCGTCCTGGACCTTCCAACTGCGGGAGGGAGTGAAGTTCCACAACGGCAAGGACTTCAAGGCTGAGGACGTCGTGTTCTCGTTCAACCGCCTGCTGGACCCGGTGATCGACTCCCCCGCCCGGCCCACGTTCGAGGTCATCGAGAACATGGAGGTCATCGACGACTACACGATCCGGTTCGACCTCGTCAGCCCCAGCGCGTTCTTCCCCGAGGTGCTCTCCATCTACCAGGCGAGGATCACTCCGTCGAACATCGACGTTGAAACGCTGACGCTCGGAGGCGTCGGGACGGGCCCCTTCATCCTGGAGGAGTACCTGCCCGGTCAGCGAACGGTGCTCTCGAAGAACCCCGACTACTGGGACGAGGGCAAACCCTATCTGGATGAGGTCGTGTTCCAGTTGATCCCGGACCCATCGACCCGGGCGGAAGCCCTCAAGAGCGGCGACGTGGACGTGATCTACCAGCTGGAGCCGCCCACTGCCCCCAGCATCGAGGCCAACCCCGGGACCGTGGTGCTGGAAACCGCCAGCTCTTCCCACATCGGGCTGGACCTGGGCAACTGGGAGCCCCCGTTCGACAACAAACTGGTCCGGCAGGCCCTCCAGGCCGCGACCGACCGTGAAGCCATCCGCCAGGCCGCGCTCTTCGGGCGAGGCAGCATCGGCTACGACCACCCGATCGCGCCCAACGACCCGATGTTCAGCTCCGAGTGTCTTCCTCCGGAATACGACCCGGAGCTTGCGAAAGAGCTGCTGGCCGAAGCCGGCTATCCGGACGGGCTGGAGGTCACCCTCTACACCGGCAACGTCGGCCCGGGCATGCTGGAGCAATCGGTCGCCCTGAAGGAGAGCGCGGCGCCGGCCGGCATCACCGTGAACCTCGTCCAGAGGCCTGAGGACCAGTTCTGGGCGAACACCTGGCTGATCGAGAACTTCACCGTGGTCTACTGGTTCGGCCGGACGCCCGACCAGGCGCTCAGCATCCAGTACATGAGCGACTCAACGTGGAATGCTCCGCGTTACCTCAACGATGAGCTCGACGCGCTGATCGTCAAGGCTCGCGGGCAAGTGGACGACGCTGAGCGTGCGGAGACGTACAAGCAGATCCAGTGCATCCTGGTCGAAGACGTTCCACGCCTCGTAACCGCATTCCAGCCCGTGCTCTACGGTGAGCGGGACGATGTCCGCAACGTGAACCCGCACCCGCTGGGCTGGCTCATCCTGAACGAAGCATGGCTCGACAGGGAGTGAAAGGCGGGTAACGGCAAATGACGCGGTTCCTGGTAAGGCGCATCAGCCTCATCGTCGTGACCCTTCTTGTGGTCTCGACAGCCATCTTCGCCATCACGGAGATCCTGCCCGGCGATGTCGCGCAGATGGTCATGGGGCAAGGCGCCACCGAACAGAACCTTAAGCACATCCGGGAGACGCTTGGCCTGGACCGCCCCGCCCCCGTCCGCTATCTGGAGTGGATAGGCGGGGTGGTCCGAGGCGACATGGGCGACTCCTTCGTCCAGAAGATCCCGGTGACGCAGGTGATTGAACCGAGGCTGGCGAACTCGTTGATCCTGGCGGGATTCGCCTTCCTCGTCGCGGTGCCCTCGGCCGTCGCCATAGGCGTATGGATGGGGGTGCGGCAAGGGTCGAAGACGGACCACGCCGTGTCGGTCGGGAGCCTCGTGGCCATCTCATTGCCCGAGTTCGTGACGGGAGTCCTGTTGATCATCGTGTTCTCGTCGTTCCTCGGCTGGCTCCCCTCATCGAGTGCGATCCTGCCGGGGACGAGCCCGCTCACGAGACCCTTGATCCTCGTGCTCCCCACGCTGACGCTGACCGGCGTGTTGTTCGCGTACATCATGCGGATGACGCGGGCCAACGTCATCGAGGTGCTGAACACGCAGTACGTTCGCACGGCGGTGCTGAAGGGATTGCCGATGCGACGCGTACTGCTCCGCCACGTCGTCCCGAATGCCATGCTCCCGACGATCAGCGTGATTGCCGTGAACATGGGGTGGATGCTCGGCGGGCTCATCATCGTGGAGAACGTCTTCGCATACCCCGGTCTGGGACAACTGCTGCTCACTGCCATCAACACGCGTGACGTTCCTCTGCTGCAGACTCTCGCACTCATCATCGCGGGGACGTACGCGCTCAGTAACCTCGTGGCGGATCTCAGCTACGGCGCTCTCGATCCGCGGATAAGGCTGACGTGATGGCAGCTCCTACGGCTTCCCCCAGGATGCAGTTGGGCCCGCTCGATGCGGCAACATCGATAGCGGCTGCTCTGCTGCGGGCGCTTGCCTCACTGGTACGGCTTGCGCTCCGCACCCCGGCGGGCAGGATCGGCCTGCCGCTGGTGGTCCTGCACGTGGTCCTCGCGCTGTTCGGTCAGGCTCTGGCGCCGTACCCGCCGACGCAGTTCCACATCGAGGACCATCAGTTGGAAGGGCCGTCTCTCCAGTTCCTCCTGGGCACGGATCAGTTCGGCCGAGACGTGCTGAGCCGGGTCATGTCGGGCGCCACGTCGCTGATCTCGGTGGCGGCGGCGGGCGCGTTGCTCGGCATCGTCCTGGGCACCGTCGTCGGGATGAGCAGCGGATACAAGGGAGGGCGCACAGATGAGGTGGTGATGCGCGTCATGGACGCCATGATGTCGTTCCCCTCGCTGCTGATAGCGCTCCTGGTGCTCACGAGCCTTGGGCCGAACCCCATCAACATCGCCGGCACCATCGGCATCGTGTTCATCGCGCCTGTTGCGCGGGTGATGCGCTCCTCCACCCTGGCGGTGAAGAGCCTGGAGTTCGTCGACGCTGCGCGGCTGCGCGGCGAGCCGAACGTCTACATCATCTTCCGGGAGATACTGCCCAACACGCTGCCGGTCCTCGCCGTCGAGGCGTCGGTCCGGTTCAGCTACTCGATCCTGCTCGTCGCGTCGCTCGGGTTCCTCGGCCTCGGCGTGCAGCCGCCGTCCTCGGACTGGGGGCTCATGATCAGCGAGAGCCGCATCTTCATCACCGGGGCCCCATGGGTTGCGCTTGCGCCGGCGGCCGCGGTGGCGTCGCTCGTGATCGGGGTCAACCTGCTGGCGGACGGCATCAAGCAGGCAAGGGAGTTGCCGAAGAGGGAGGCGTAATGGCCACCACGATTACATCCACACTCGAGACAACCACCACCCGGATCGCTGGCGCGGACCAGCCCCTGCTGAAGGTGGACGGACTCTCGGTCACCTTCTTCACGCCCACCGGAGCGGTACACGCCGTGCGCGACGCCTCGTTCGAGATCAAGCGCGGCGAGGTCGTCGGCCTCGTGGGCGAATCGGGCTGCGGAAAGTCCACCATGGCCTACGCCATCATGGGCTATCTGCCTGGCGAACCGGAGGTGGGTGGAGCGGTCTACCTTGATGGCCAGGACATGGCTGAGCTTGGGCCTGCCGAGCTCCGGGCACTGCGCGGGAACCGCATAGCGATGGTCTACCAGGATCCGGCCCTCGCGCTGAACCCCACCATGAAGGTCGGCTCCCAGATATTGGAGGCCATCAGCGAACACCTGTCCCTCGACGCCGCGCAGGCCACCGAGCGCATGGCGGAGCTGATCGAGAGCGTCGGCCTGCCTGACCCTGAGCGCATCGCTGAGAGCTACCCCCATCAGCTCAGCGGAGGTCAGCAGCAGCGCATCGTCATCGCCATGGCCCTCGCGTGCGACCCCGACCTCCTGCTGATGGACGAGCCAACGACCGGCCTGGACGTCACCACAGAGGCCACCATCCTCGACCTCGTGGCCGATCTCAAGGGCCGAGTGAACGCCGGCATCCTCTACGTGAGTCACAACCTGGGCGTCGTCGCCCGCATCGCGGACCGTGTCGTGGTGATGTACGCCGGCCAGACGGTGGAGGAAGCGCCGGTGCGGGACCTGTTCAAGAACCCCCGGCACCCGTACACCGTGGGGCTGCTCAGCTGCGTCCCCAAGCCGGTGGCCGATACCGGAGCAGTCACCAGGCTCCAGAGCATCCAGGGCTCCGTCTTCCCCAGCGCCCAGGCCGACCCCGGCATGTGCCTGTTCGCCGACCGCTGCCCCATGGCGACCGATCGCTGCACCAGCGAAGCGCCGCAACCGGCCTCGGTGAGCGACTCCCACGAATCGCGTTGTTTCTACCCCGACGACGTCAGCACTGACCTCTGGGACGAGTCGGTGGAGCGGGAGGCCCCGCACGAGAACGGCAAGGAGCCCACGCTGACCGTCAAGGGCCTGCATCGCGTCTACGGCAAGTGGCAGCGGAAGTACCTCTTCTTCGGCCCGAAGGTGAAGCCCCCCGTTCGCGCGGTGGAGAACGTCGACTTCAACGTCGGCGCCGGACGCACCGTCGGCATCGTCGGCGAGAGCGGCTCCGGCAAGAGCACCGTCGCCCGCAGTATCGTGGGCCTCGTGCCGCGCGACAGCGGCGACCTCGAACTGCGCGGAGAGGACCTGCCGGCAGAGGCCGACGAGCGGAACCCGGACCAGAAGGCGTCGCTCAGGATGGTCTTCCAGAACCCCACCTCCTCGCTCAACCCGAAACTCCCCGTTCGCCACAACATCCTGCGTCCGCTGCAGAAGTTCACCGAGATGACCGCCAGCGAGCGCGAAGAGCGGGCCTGCGAACTCCTGGAGTCTGTTGGCCTCGACGCGTCGTACATGGACCGCCAGCCGCTGCAGCTGAGCGGCGGGCAGCAGCAGCGCGTGGCGCTCGCGGCAGCGTTTGCCGGCGACCCCGAGCTTATCGTTGCCGACGAGCCCGTCTCCGCGCTCGATGTCTCGGTCCAGGCGCAGGTGCTCAACCTGCTGGAGGACCACCAGCGCGAGAAGGGGACGTCCTACGTCTTCATCTCCCATGACCTCGGTGTCGTGCGCTACGTCTCTGACGAGATCGTCGTGCTCTATGCGGGCCACGTCGCCGAGTCCGGCCCGGCCCAGGACGTGCTCTCTACGCCGTCGCACCCGTATACGGAGGCATTGCTGTCGGCGGCGCCGGTGCCCGACCCGGACGCCACCCCGACGCCGATACGCCTGGGCGGCTCGGTGCCGAAGCAGCACGAGCAGTTCAAGGGCTGCTTCTTCGCTTCCCGCTGCCCGCGCAAGCTCGGAGACGTCTGCGACAACACCCCGCCGCCGATGCAGACCTCGCCCGGCTCGCCGACGCACGAGATCCACTGTCACATCCCGCTCGAAGAACTGGCCCGCCTGCAGGACACGCAGGTCGCTACATCCGCCTGACCCTAGGGAACGCCACTGCCTGATCCCTTCCCCCTTGATGGGGGAAGGTTGGGATGGGAGAGAGGGTTAGAGTGAGGGTGCGTGGGCGCACACGAACGTCACCCAATCGCCGTCGTGGTGCTCCTCGACGAACGCCAGCCCTGCGTCAGCGAACGCGTTTACGACCTGCTGACGCCGCTCCTGCAGGATGCCCGCGGCGACGAGCCGCCCGTCCGGCGCGAGCGCGTGCCGCAGCTCCGGCGCGAGGTTCGCGAGCGCGACCGAGTTGACGTTCGCGAGCAGCAGCTCCGCCCATCCGGCGAGGACCTTCTCATTGGGGAGCGTCCCGGCGTAGAACCGGATGCGGCCCGAGACGCCGTTCGAGCGCACGTTGACGCGCCCCGCCTTGAGCGCCACGCGGTCTATCTCGACGCCCAGCACGCGCGCAGCGCCCAGTTTCGCCGCTCCGATGCTGAGGATGCCGGAGCCTGAGCCCACGTCCAGCACGTGCAGGCCGGGCCGCATCAGCCGTTCCATGCACTCCAGCGTGCGGTTCGTTGTCGGGTGGTGGCCCGTCCCGAACGCGAGGCCGGGGTCGATCTCGATGACTATGTCGTCCGGCCCCGCCTCCTCGCGAAGCCAGGGTGGCTGCACGAGCAGGCGCCTGCCGATGCGGAGCGGCGTGAAGTGCGCCTTCCACGCGTCCTCCCACTCTCGCTCCAGTATCTCGCGCTCTTCCAGCTCCGGCAGGTCGGTCAGCTTGCCGACGAGTTGGATGCCGATGTGGACGATCTCCCGGTTGCGCCGGTAGCCGGGTGTCTGCGGCATGTACGTACGGAGCACCGCGCTCTGCCGCTCCGGGGGCGACTCGCCCTCGTCCGGGTTCCAGCCGCCCGCCTCCTCGATCGCGACGCCGCCCTTGCCGTAGCGACGGAACAGCTCCGCCACCGGCTCAACGAACTCGAACGGCACACGTATCTTCAGTTCCAACCAGGGATGCTCAACCAAGAGTGCGCGCGCCTTCTACTTCTTCTCGAAGGAGCGCTGGAGCTCCTCCAGCAGCTTCTTCTGCTCCTTGGACAGCTTGTCCGGCGTCTGCACGCGGACGGTCACGAGCTGATCGCCGCGACGCCCCTCGCGCCCGAGGTGCGGGATGCCCTTGCCCCTCATGCGCAGCACCTCGCCGGACTGTATCCCGGCGGGCACCTTGATCTTGTCCATCCCATCGAGCGTCGGCACCTCCATCTCGATGCCGAGCGCTGCGCCGGGGAACGTGACGTTGAGGTCCAGCAGCACGTCGGCGCTGTTCTCGCGACGCTTGAACCACCCATGCGGCTGCACCTGCACGCCCACGAGCAGGCTGCCCGGAGGCCCGCCGAACAGCCCCGCGTGGCCCTGTCCGCGCAGCTCCAGCAGCGCGCCGTGGTACACCCCTGCGGGGATGGAGACCTCGATGCGCTGCTTTGCGCGCTTGTTCCCGGCGCCCCTGCAGTCCGTGCAGGGCGTCGTGATGCGGCGGCCCTCGCCGCCGCAGACGTTGCACGCGGCTTCCGTGACGAACTGACCGAACATGGAGCGCTGAGCGCGGCGGACGCGCCCGCTGCCGTTGCAGTTCGTGCATGTCTCCGGCTGTGTTCCCGGCTCGGCGCGCGTGCCCTTGCACGACGGGCATTGCTCCGTGCGGTTGATCTCCACCTCCCGCTCGACCCCGAACGCGGCCTCCTCGAATGTGACGCTGACGTTGACGCGCACGTCCTCGCCCTGTCGCGGGCGTGTCCGCGACGCCGTCCCGCTGCCGAAGAACGCGTCGAAGATGTCGCCGAAGCCGCCGAAGATGTCGAAGCCCTCGAAGCCTCCGGCGCCCTGTCCCGCGCCGTTGCGGACTCCTGCGTGGCCGAAGCGGTCGTACTGCTGGCGGCGCTCCGGGTCGCTCAGCACCTGGTACGCCTCGTTGACCTCCTTGAAGCGCTCGGACGCGTCGCTCGCCTTGTTGCGGTCAGGGTGGTACTCCATCGCCTTCGCGCGGAAGGCCTTGCGGATGTCCTCCTCGGACGCCTGTGCGCTGACGCCAAGCACGTCGTAGTAATCGCGTTTCGTGGTCATGGGGATGCGGCTACTGCCACTGGGGCGAGGGTTCGAGTGCCTGCACGAGTTCGCTCAGGAACGCGGCAAGGTAGCGGACGCTGGACATGGAGCGCGTGTAGTCCATGCGCGTGGGGCCCATCGTGCCGATGACGCCCGTCGCCCCGTCCGGCGCGCCGTAGGTCGCGTAGACGACGCTGTAGGGGCGCAGGTGCTCGTCGTGGCTCTCCTGGCCGATGACGACGCGCACCTCAGCCGGGCGCGGCGAGTCGTCGAATATCCGCGTGATGGAGTCGTCGTCGAGTACCTCGGCGGCGTCCTGCGCGCTTTTGCCGGACTGGAACTCAGGCTGGCTCAGCATGTGCCCCAGGCCGTTCAGGTACCGCTCGCGTGTCTCCTTGCGCTCCTCGTCGGACAGGATGCGGATCGTCTCCGTGAGTGCGGTCGTGACGAGGCGCCCGCCGACCGCGCCGGAGTCCCAGAGCGTGCGCAGTTCCGCGGTGCTCATGCCGCCGATGAGTTGGTTCAGCCGGTTGGCGACCTGGGTAAGCTCGTCCTGCGGTGTGTCCGAGCCCAGGTGGATGATGCGCTGCCGCAACTGCGCGTCCTGCATCACCACCACGAGCAGTGCCTCACGGTCGTGCAGGTGCACGATCTGCACCTGCTTCACCCGCGCGATGGCGCGCTTGACCGTCGTGGCGATGGCGAGGTTGTGGACGGCGCTCGCGAGCACCCGTGCCGCGCTCCGGGCCCACACCGCGGGGTCCGCTTCGTCGAAGTCGATGGCGTCGCGAACGTGCTCCTGGAAGTGGCGGGGGAGGCGGTTGCGCTGTCCGGCGCGCTCCACGTAGAAGCGGTAGCCCGGGTCGGACGGTACTCCTCCCGCCGACGTGTGCGGCCGGGAGATGTAGCCCATCTCCTCCAACTCCGCCATGTCGTTGCGGATGGTCGCGGGACTGACGCGCAGTTCGTAGCGCCGTGCAAGCTGCTGCGACGAGACGGGCGCCGCCGTCTCGATGTAGTCGCTGACGATGATCTCCAGCAGCGCCTGCCTGCGGGTGTTGAGGGCGGGTGTCGCCGGATTAGCAGTCGGCTCGCTCAAGTGCTAACTCCTCCAACCGAATGTAGCACCGGCAGGGGAGTGCGTCAACGAGGATGCCTACTCCCCGCTCGCTGGCGCCTCACGCACCCGCGACACCGCCGACCACAGCAGGAATACTGCCGTCAGCAGTTCGCCCCCGGCCCCGATGAACAGGGTAGGGCGCAACCCGATGGTCTCACCGAGCGCTCCGCCCGCCAGCGCTCCGATGGGGATGGCCCCCAGGAATGCCATCCTCAGCACGACGTTCACTCGTCCCTGTAGACGGTCCGGCGTCATGCTCTGCTGCAGGCTCGTCCGCCCGATGATGTACGTGACGAGGCCCGCTCCGAACAGGAACGCCCCTCCGGACACCAGCACGAACACGACGGTCGCCGTCCCGCCGGCCAGCGGGATGATCACGTCGCCGGCCGTCATGAGGAACAGACCGACCGCTGTCGACCTGCCGAGGCCCACCCGCCGCGTCGTCTGTTTCGCAAACGAGGCCCCGACCAGCCATCCGATGCCGCTGACCGAGAACATCAGCCCGATGAGACCCGGCGTGAGGTCGAGTTGACGCACCAGGTAGAGCAACCCCACGGAGTCGATCAGCGCGTTGGTCCCCCCGACCATGGCTGCGGCGATCGTAAGGCCCAGGAGAACGGGGCTCTTCATCACGAACGTCAGCCCCTCCCGCAGCTCGTTGCGGACGCTCAATGCGGCCGCCCGCGGCGAAACGTCCGTCTGTGGACGCATCCGGTGGAGCGACAGCGCCGATCCCGCGTACGCGGCGGCGCCCACGGCAAGGGCGAACGGCGCTGACACGACCTGCACCAGGACTCCGGTGAAGCCGGGACCTCCGATCTCGGTTGCTGACCGGCCCACCTCCAGCTTGCTGTTGGCCTCGATGAGCTGCGTGCGCAGGACGAGTGACGGCAGGAATGCACGGTACGTGACGTCCACGATGAACCGCAGGCCTCCCAGCGCGAATGCCACCGCGAACAGGAGTGGGATGCTGAGGAAGCCGAGCCACGCGGAGATGGCGATGACCAGGAAAGCGAGCGCGTTCCCCCAGGCCGCGCCGATGAGCACCGCCCGCTTCGACCGCCGGTCTATCCAGATGCCTGCGAACACGCCCACCACGATCGCGGGAGCGCCGCCGAACGAGGCGAGGATGCCCATCTGCAGGGGCGTCGCATCGAGCAGCAGCGCCGCCACCAGCGGCACCGCGAGGTACTGCATCTGAAAACCGGCGTGCGTGAGCGTCTGGCTAGCCCAGAGTTTGAGGAACGTCTCCTGCCGCCAGAGCCCCGATGGAAGAAAGCGCAATGAACACGACCTGATCCCCTCTCCCTACAAGGGGAGAGGGCAGGGGTGAGGGTACTGCGGGCGCAAGCGCCGCCCGCCGATCTGACGGCCAGTGTGTCCCCGACGCACGAGACCGTCAAGGCAAACCCCGTCATTCCCGGCTCTTCCCGTCATTCCCGCGAAGGCGGGAATCTCGCAGCCCATTGGTGGAGGGCGTGGGGTGTGGTATTTCGATAATCGACGCAGATAGGCAGGATATGCGGGAGTTTTGCGCGACATAGGCCGCTGCTGTGGTAGCATCCCGCCTATCGACGTCTCTTGAATGACAGGCCCGCAAAGGGAGGGACCATGAGGAAGCTACGCTGGCTCGTCTTGCCACTGCTCGTCGTGATGGCGCTGGGTATCGTCGGCTGCGGAGGAGACGAAGAGCCGACGCCCACTCCTGCGCCCGCGGCGACGCCCACGCCTACTCCTAAACCTGAGCCCGTCACGCTGCGGATGCTCACCTCGTGGGGACGCACCGACGCGAGCGCCATGGACTTCATGGGCATCCTGCAGCCCTACATGGAAGAGGAATCCGACGGCAGGATCGTGATTGACTGGGTCGCCGACATCAGCGCCGTCCCGGCGTTCGAACAGTTCACGCCCATTCGCGAGGGCATCTATGACCTCGTGTTCACGCACCCGTTCTACCACTCGGAGTTCAACTCCCTCGCGGGCACGAACGACCTCGTCAACGCGCCGTACGCGGACCGCGAGGCATGTGGCCTCGTCGACGCCATCAACCAGAACTACGCCGACGGCGCGGGCGTCTACTTCTTCCCGACGCCGAACGGCGTGGGCAACGGCGTTGTCCTGAAGACGGCCATCCCGCCCGACAACGCGAACCTCACCGGACTGAACCTGCGGGTGTACCCGAGCGTGCAGC
The DNA here is from genome assembly GCA_965116305.1 of Dehalococcoidia bacterium. GTDB lineage: Bacteria > Chloroflexota > Dehalococcoidia > Lucifugimonadales > Australimonadaceae > Bin16. Next base: position 2,897,980 of record OZ220673.1, read on the forward strand.
CGTTCGTCGAGCAGCTGGAGGGCGTCCCCGTCGCGATGCCCATCACCGACGTCTACACCGCGTTCGACCGCGGCGTCATCGACGGCGCGGTGCTCGGCGGAGGAGCGCAGAGCGCGCTGACGTTCAGCTGGCATGAGGTCAGCCAGTACGTCGTGCGCCCGTTCTTCGGCGAGAACGTGCCCGGTGTCATCTTCAACAAGGCCGCTTTCGACGCCCTTCCGGTCGATGCCCAGGCGACCTTCCGGGAGCTCTGGGAGGGCTTCTCGGACGCGTACCGCCAGTTCAGCCTCGATACTGCGGAAGAGGTGGTCGCGGAGCTCGAAGAGATCGGCATGGAGGTCATCACCCTGACGGACTCCGAAGCCGAGCGGTGGCGGCAGATCTGGTTCGAGACGTCCCGCGACCGCATCCTCGAGGCAGACGCCACCCGCGGGCCGGGCCTGCTGGACATGGCCGCCTGCGTCGCGGAAAGGGCCAACTAGGAGACCCCGGGGCAGGGGAGCGCTCCGCTGACGGAGCGCTCCCGGCCCTGTCTGTTGCCGGAGGCACATCATGCCCATCGCCGATTCCCTCGACCGGAGCAAACTCCACTTCGTCGACGTGGACGGAGTGAGCGTGCGCTACTACGAGGACGGCGCAGGCGAACCGCTGCTCCTCTTCAGCGGCGGCGAGATCGGGACGCTCGACGGCCTCGACCGGTGGAGCCTCAACCTCCCCGGCCTCGCTGAGTCCTTCCACGTCTTCTGCATCGACAAGCTCGGCCAGGGCCACACCGGCAACCCGCCGCGCCTGGAGGACTACACCTTAGAGTACCAGCTGCGGCACACCCACCGGCTCATCGAGACGCTGGGCCTTTCGCAGGTCAACATCGCCGGGCAGTCCCGCGGCGCGCTGCTCGTCACCCGGCTCACGCTCGATCATCCGGGGCTGGTGAAGAACCTCATCATCGTCGACAGCGCGACACTCTCGCCGGAGAACCCCATGTTCCCGTCGCTCCGCTGGTACGAGAACATCTTCCTCGGCGTGCCGCAGGGCCCGCCCACCCGCGAGTCGGTCCGGCTGGAGATGGACGGCCAGGCGTATTCGCGGGAGCAGGTCACCGACGACTACGTGGACCGGATGCTGGAGATAGCGCAGTTGCCCAAGTTCCAGGAGGCCCAGGCCACGATGGCCGAGATCCGCCACGGGCAGTGGCTGCCGAGCATCAACCGCGTGCGGAGCGACACCGTACGCATGATCGACGACGACGGCATACCCGTCCCGACGCTCGTCATCTGGGGCATCAACGACCTCTCGGCGCCCCTGCCGTTGGGACAACGGCTCTTCGAGCGCATCGCGGCGACCACACCCCACGCTGAGATGCACGTGCTGAACGGCGCCGGGCACTACTCCTACAGGGAGCAGCCTGCCGCGTTCAACCGCATCGTCAAGAGCTTCTGCCTCGACCCGCTCTAGGGCCGGAGACCGCGCATGACCCAAGACCGGCTCAGCAGGTATCTGGCGCGCATCACCGCCCTCTACGACGGCCTCGTGCGCTACGGCTTCTACGCCTCCGGCGTGCTCGTCATGGCCCTGGCGCTCTCCATCGGCGTGAACGTCGTCATGCGCTGGCTCTTCGATGATTCGCTCACCTGGATCGTGGAGGGAGGGGAGTACATCCTCCTGTTCGTCACCTTCCTGGCGTCGGCGCACATCCTGCACGAGAACGGACACGCGCGGATGCTGCTGCTCGTGGAACGCCTCAACCCCCAGCGCGCGCGGCTGCTCAACCTCTTCTCCTCGGTCCTCGGAGCGATCGTCAGCCTCGTCCTCGCGTGGGTCACGACGGACTCCACGCTCGAGTCCATCCGGTTCGGCAACTTCTACCGCGGCGCAGCCATCGAGGTGCCCCAGGCCGCCCTCTGGTGGGTCATCCCGTTCGGTTTCCTGCTCCTCGCCGTCGAGTTCATGCGGCAGGCCGTCGGCTTCGCGCGGGCGACCCGCGAGTCGGCGGGGCAGACCGAAGCCGCCAGCGAAGGAGCGTCGTCGCTGTGAAGGCGATGCGCTGCCTCGTGGACGGAAGGGAGGATTGAACCATGGAGTGGTGGCTCGTCCTCGGCATCATCTTCGGCTCGCTCATCATCGCCTTCCTGACCGGCATACCGGTTGCGTTCGCGTTCCTCGGGCTGAACATCGTCGGACTCGTTCTCCTCACCGGCGGCACCGTCGGCCTCACACTCATCATCGGGAGCGTATTCGACTCCGTCACCACCTTCACGCTCATCGCCATCCCCATGTTCTTCCTCATGGGAGAGGTGCTGTTCCACTCCCGCGTCATCGACATGGTCATGGAGGCGACGGACAAGTGGATCGGCAGGGTGCGGGCCCGGCTGCTCTTCGTGTCGCTCGGCGCGGGGACGGGGCTCGCCACGTTGAGCGGGGCGGGCATGGCCGACACCGCGCTCATCGCATCGACCCTCTACCCGGACATGGAGCGCCGCGGCTACGATCCCAGGCTGAGCATCGGCGTCATCACGTCGTCTGGCCTGCTCGCGGCCATCATCCCCCCGAGCGCGCTTGCGGTGCTGCTGGCCAGCCTTGCGAGCGTCTCGGCAGGACGCCTGCTGATCGCCGGCCTCATTCCGGGGCTGATGATCGCGGGCATCTACGCCGTGTACATCGCCGTGCGCGCATACCTCAACCCCTCCCTCACTCCGAGCTACCCGTACGAGTCGGTCACGTGGATGGAGCGGATCGTCCTGGCGGCCAAACTCCTGCCGCTCGGTGTCGTCATCTTCAGCGTCATGGGGTTCATCATCCTCGGCATCGCGACGCCGAGCGAGGCTGCGGCGACCGGCGCTCTGGCCGCCATCGTCGTGACTGCGCTCTACCGACGCCTGAACCTCAAGGTGCTCGCGAATTCGGTCATGGGCGTCGTGCGCATCGCCACCATGATCCTGCTCATCGTGGCGGGCGCGAAGGGGTTCGGACAGGTGCTGGCCATGACCGGCGCGACCCAGGGCCTGCTCGAGTTCGTCACCGGGCTCGACGTCAGCCCCATCGTCCTGCTTCTGCTGATCCAGTTGGCCGTCATCATCCTGGGCCTCTTCGTCGACCCTGTCGCCATCATGCTCATCACCATCCCCATCGTGGCCCCGCTGATCCCCGCCTTCGGCTGGGACCCCATCTGGTTCTACATCCTCTTCCTCATCAACATCGTCATCGGCAACGAATCACCCCCCTTCGGTCTCACGCTGTTCGTCGTCAAGGGAGTCCTGCCGCACATCTCGATAGGGACCATCTTCCGTGCCCAGATACCTTTCATCATCATGGACGCCGTGGCCATGGGCATCCTCATCCTCTTCCCCCAGATCGTCCTCTGGCTCCCCAACCGCGTCCTCAACTAGAGACGTTGCACAATGACCGATTCCGGCCCGAACCGTCACGCACCGCACGAGATCGACGACTACCTGGCGGCGCAGGCGCCCGACTTCCGCGCCACGCTCGAGCAGTTGCGTGCTGTCATCAACGCAACCGTGCCCGACTGCACCGAGCGCGTCAGCTACAGGGTCCCCCTCTTCCGCCTCAGAACGGACTTCCTGGCCCTGTCGGCTGCCAAGGGCCACTGCGCCCTGCACACCATGAGCAAGGCCATACCGGTCGCCATGAAGGACGAACTCGAGGCCGCTGGCGTCGGCACCTCGGGCACGACGCTCCACTTCGAGCCTGGCAAGGATGTGCCGGTGTCGCTGGTCGAGAGGGTCCTTCGTGCGCGTCTTGCCGAGGTGCAGGGCGGATAGCCCTCTACCGGTCATCCCGAGCGTAACCCGCGCTTTAGCGCGCAGGATCCTCTCGGGTTGCCAGATGTAGGGGCGCCTCTCGTGAGTGCCCTTGCGGAGGCCCGTAAATTGATTGTGAAATCTATCCCAAACGTTGACTAGCGCCCTTGCGGTTTGTTACATTTGCTCTAATAACCACTACACGAAGGGGGGCCGTGCAATGGTGCTACCAGCAGTCCGTATAAAGGAACTCCGAAGGACCTACGGATTCGAAGAAGTCGCCATCGTACCCGGCGACGTCACCACCAACCCCGAGCTCTCCGTCACCCAGTTGGCCATAGGCCCATACCGCTTCTCCATCCCCATCATCGCCTCCGCCATGGACGCCATCGTCAACCCCGCCTTTGCGGGGTTGATGGCTAAAGCGGGCGGTTTCGGCGTCATGAACCTCGAAGGCCTCTACTGCCGCTACGACGACCCCTCCGACGCCCTGAACGCCATCTCCTCCGCCCCCAAAGAGGAGGCTACCGACGTCATGCAGCGCGTCTACACCGCCGAGTTCCGCGAGGACCTCGTCGGCCGGCGCGTCCGCGAGATCAAGGACGCCGGAGCGGTCGCCGCCGTGTCGGTGACCCCGGCGCGCACCAAGCGGCTCGCCCCCTTGGCGGTCGAGGCAGGCGCCGACATCATCGTCGTCCAGTCCACCGTCACCACTGCGCGTCACATCTCCAGCAGCTTCACCGGCCTGCGCCTGAATGACCTCGTCCGCGAGATCGGCGTCCCGGTCGTTGTCGGCAACACCGTCACCGCCAGCGCCTCGCTCGAGCTGATGGAGCAGGGCATCGACGGCATCCTCGTCGGCGTGGGGCCGGGCGCCGCCTGCACGACCCGCGACGTCACCGGCGTCGGCGTGCCGCAGGTCTCGGCCACCTTGGAGGTTGCCGCGGCGCGGGACGAGTTCTACTCCCGCACCGGCAAGTACGTCAGTGTCATCACGGACGGCGGCATCCGCATCGGCGGCGACCTCTGCAAGGCGATCGCCGCGGGCGCGGACGGCGTCATGATCGGCACCCCGTTCGCCCAGACCTACGAGGCGCCCGGCCAGGGCTTCAACTGGGGCATGGCGAGCCCGCACCCGGCGCTCCCGCGCGGCACGCGCATCAATGTCGGCACGCACGCCAGCCTGGAGCAGGTGCTCTTCGGCCCCAGCCACCGCATGGACGGCACGCACAACCTCGTGGGCGCGCTCCAGATGTGCATGAGCATGGTCGGCGCGCAGACCATCCCCGAGTTCCACGAGCGCGCCGAACTCGTCGTCGCCCCCACCATCGCCACTGAGGGCAAGGTCTTCCAGCGCTCCGGCCAGATCTAGGGACCTCCGTCATTCCCGCGAAGGCGGGAATCCAGGGAGCAATGCAAGGGCGCCCTCGTGGGCGCCCTTACTCTTCCCCCTCCTCCGGTATCTCCGGCGGCTTCGCTGCCCCCGCGAGCACGGCTGCAACGACGTTCGAGACCACGAATACGACGAAGATGATGCGGTAGCTGCCCGTCACGTCGAACGCAAGCGCCGCAACGAGCGGGCCCGCGGCCTGTGTTACGTTCGTGAACGCCCGCGCGACGCCCTCGATCGACCCGAGGTGCCGCCGCCCGTAGTAGTCCGCGAACGCCAGCCGTTGCAGCGTCACGGACGCCCCCTGCGCGAGGCCGTAGAACACACCCCATACCATCGCTAGGAATAGGGTGTCCACGGCGAGCAGTAGCACGAACGCGAGCCCGTTCATGAGGAAGTCGCCCGCGATGAGGTACCGCACGCTGATCTTGTCGCGCAGGAACCCCGCCGCGAACGCCCCGAGCGCCCCGATCGCCGAGTGGACGGCCAGCGCGCCCACCGCGACCGCGTCGGAGAGGCCGGTGTCCGTCATGTACGGCACAGCGTGGAGCATGACGCCGGTGCGTCCGAACCACCACAGCGAGACCGCGATGATGAGCAGGTAGAGCGCGGGGTGCCGCGCGGCCTGCCCCAGCCGCATGGAGCGGTCGGATACGCGGAGGTCGCGGGTCGGCGTGTCCGACGCGGACTCCGGCGGCGCGCCGTCCGGCCGCAGACCCATGTCCTCCGGTCTGCGCCGCAGCAGCAGTGCAGTGGGGACGGCGGAGACGATGAGTATCATGATCCCCGCGCCGAGCGACGCCTCCCGCCAGCTGTACACGCTGACCATGAAGGCGATGAAGAGCGGTATGAGCGACGACCCGGCGGGGAAGCCGAGCCCCGCGAGCGCGGTCGCCTTCCCGCGCTTGGCGATGAACCAGTTCGGCACGATGACCGCCGAGGCGACGGAGAGAACGCCCGTGTTCATGCTCCGCGCGAAGACCTGCAGCCCGTACAGGTGCCACAGCTCCGACATGAAGTACATGAGAACGAACGTCACGCCGATGAGCGTGTACGCGAACGTGAGTGCCCAGCGCGGCCCGAACCGGTCCACGATGGGGCCCGTCGCCAGCGCCGCCCCGCTTCCGACCAGCCCGCCGAGGCTGATGGCGCCGGTGAACTCTGCGCGCGTCCAGCCGAACTCCTCCGTGATGGGCTTCAGGAAGATGCTCAGGACAGGGAACGTCTCCGTGCTCGAGCTGAACGTGCCCAGCGCCGCGACGGCTACGACGACCCAGCCGTAGAAGAAACGGGGCTTGCCGGGAGGTTTGTCGGTACGCTTCAAATGATGCTGCCAGCGAACGGTGCCCGCATCATAGCCCCTCCCGCCACCCCGCGCCTGTCGGGTCCCCTCTCCCTTGAGGGGAGAGGGCTAGGGTGAGGGTGAACCGGCGGGGCGGGCCGCCTACCCCGACCCCGCCACACTCACCGTGACGATGTCCTCGCCGTGGTACTTCTGGTGCCGCACCGACGACGCGTAGTGCCGCAGCAGCCGGAACGATATCTCCCGCTCGTCGGCGATGTCCGGCATCTCGCCCATGTAGGCGAGCCGGTCCTCGAGGTTTTCTCCCTCCGAGCCCGTCACGAATTCGAGTTCGGACTTCGCGTGATCGGTGCGCGCGGTGACCACCAGCCGCCGTGCTCCCGCGCCTCCCGGCCTCTCGCCGTCCTCGGCCAGCAGGCTCGATACCGTCTCCTCGCCCACCAGCACCAGGCGCTCCGTCGAGGCGTCGCTCCACCCGGCTTTCGCCGCGACGCCGCGCAGGAACTCGTCCAGTTGCGGCAGGCTCTCGGTGTTCAACGCCACCTGCAGCCGTCTGCGCCGGGCGGATGTCAGTTCCATGAACAGCATCATGATGACGGCCACGAGAGCGCCGGACGTCATGCCGTTGCCGAGCAGGACGCTCAGGAACCCGTCGCCCAGCTGGTCGGCGAATATCCACTGGTTCTGGAAGCCCGTGCCCACCCAGAACGCGACGCCCGCGACCGCAGCCTTCCGGTGGTCTACTCCGTCCTGGATGACGATCTTCATCCCTTGGACGAAGAGCAGCCCCAGCAGCACCGTGATGTACGCCGCGGCAACCGGGCTGGGGATGGCGATCAGCAGCGCGGCAACCTTCGGCAGGAATGCCAGCACCGCGATGATGACGCCGATGATGATGCCCACCCGGCGTGCCGCGATGCCGGTGACTTCGGCAAGCGCGATGCTGGACGAGTAGGTGGTGTTCGGCAGGGTCCCCGCGATGCCGGAGAGCAGATTGCCCATGCCGTCGGCGTTGAGCGCCCCCTGCACCACACGGAAGTCCGTCGCTCGTGGCGTGCGCCGGGAGACCCGTTGGATGGCAACCCCGTCGCCGATGGTCTCGATAGCGCCCACCAGAGTGACGATGATGAACGCGGGCAGCAGTCCCCAGAACTCGGGGCCCGGACTCAGGTCGAACCCCGGCCATGCGCCCAGGGGCACGCCGACCCATGCCGCATCCAGTACCACCTGCGCGTCGTACAGTCCGAAGGCCGTGGCCACCGCGCAGCCCACCGCTATGCCGATGATCGGCGACCACAGCCGCCATCGCGGCGGAGCGCGCAGCACGAGGACGAGGACGGTGACCAGCGTCGCCAGGGTCGTAACGATGGCTGCGGTGGGGGAGGCGCCCTCCGGCACGTCCGTGAGCATGCCGAACACGATGGGCATCACCGTGGCTGCTATCAGCATGATGACGGTGCCGGATACCACGGGCGTGAATATCCGCCGCAGGAGCGACAGCCGCGCAGCCATGGCGAACTGGAACAGCGACGACACCACGATGAGGCTCGCCATCGTGGCCGGTCCCGCCGTGACCAGCGCGGCCACGCACACCGCGATGAACGCGCCGGACGTGCCCATCATGAGCACGTGGCCGGCGCCGATACGCCTGAGCCGCGCGGCCTGGAGAACGGTTGTGGCCCCGCTGACGAGCAGGGCGGCGAACACGCCCCACGCAAGGTAGCTGTCCGACTCCTCCGCGATCCGCACCACGATGACGACGGTCAGCGCCACCGGCGCGAGGATCACCAGCGCCGCCTGCAGCCCCGCACCCAGGGCTATGAGCGGCGGAGGACTCTCATCGGGTTCGTAGCGGACGCTCTCATTTACGCTTGTCATGACTGTCATCCCACCTCACCACCTGAGTGTCCTCAGCAATCCGGGGAGCGGGGCGTCGCCTCGCCCACCTTCTTCAGTCCCAGATATCTTGTGCCGGAGAACCCGCTCGACAGGTCGTCCCAGAAGGTCGTCTTCAACTCCTCCGGATAGACGGTCATCCCCGCCATCTCATCCCGGGAGACGAAGCGCACGTCCTTGATGATGTGGTCCAGATCGAAGATGCCGGTGCCGGGCTCGCTTTTCCTCACGGTCCCGTTGTACGAGTCTGCCATGAAGAATATCTCGCAGTGATACCAGCCCGGCTCCACGAATGACTTGACGTAGACGATCCGTCCGAGTTCGACGCTCAGCCCCGTCTCTTCGAGGACCTCGCGCAGTGCGCATTCTGTGAGCGACTCGTCCCGTTCGATCCCGCCGCCCGGCGGCACCCACCACGGCTCCCCGCCGAAGGAATCGTCCGACTGGTGCTGGACGAGGAGCATCGAGTCCCCGTCGACCACTATCGCGGCCGCCCGGATGCGGTACTGCAACCCTCCGCTGTCCTCACCCTGCATCGGCATGGCGTCAGGTGGCGCGGCCTAGAACATCCGGCCTGACGGCTCGAACCCCAGGTAGTACTGCCCGGCGCTGTCGTAGTGCTCGTAGCGCCCCTGTATCTGCTGCGTGATCGCGTGCGAGTCCTGGAACTTCCGCTGGATCGCGCTCGACTCGAAGATGGCGCTCGACCCGAAGACCGAGTACGCCATGTCGGTCACCAGCGCCCCCTGTCGGATGGCGTGCGTGCTCGCCAGCCGCAGTTCCATGCGGTGCTCCAGCGGCAGGTCGTGGTCGTCCAGCGCCTTCTGCCACAGCTTGACCGCCTTCTCCTGCAGGAAGGCGTTTGCCGCGCCCCAGGTCGCCTCGGCCTGCCCGATGATGCGCTGGATGGCTGGCTGGTCGCGCAGCAGCGTCTGCTCCTGCGGCTTCTTCCGCGTCGCGATCTCTATCGCCGCGTCGAGCGCTGAGCGCGCCACGCCCAGCGCCACCATACCGAAGCCGGAGCCGAAGAAGAGGCTGCGCGGGATCAGGTAGAGCGGCCCGTCCTCGTGCGGCGCCTGCGGTTCCACGTACACCCGGCTGGCGGGGACGAACACGTCCTTCGCCTCGAAGGAGAAGCTGCCGGTGCCCTTGAGGCCGTTCACCTGCCACGTGTCGATGAACGTGAACTCGCCCTTCGGGATGATGCAGTTCAGCGCGGTGGGGTCGGCGACGCGCTCCAGCCCCACGGCCCAGGTCGCGTGCCGCGAGCCGCTGCTGAAGTTCCACCGCCCGCTCACCGAATAGCCGCCGTCCACCTGCTTGAACTCGGAGTGCGCGGGTGGCCCGTTGCACAGGATCGACCGGCTGTCGCTCCATATCTCCTGCGCCAGTGCCTTCGGCATCAGCGACGCCATCGTCCCCAGGATGTTGTTCTGGTTGAAGCACCACGCCGTGCTGCCGTCCGCCGTCGCGACCGCCTGCACTATGGCCAGGTAGTCGAGGTAGTCGATCTCGAGCCCGCCCACGGAGCGTGGGACGAGCAGCCGGAACAGCCCCAGGTCCACCATCGCGTCGATGACGTCCTGCGGTATCTGCCGGTCCTTCTCGATGGAATCCCCTGCGTCGGCGATGCGCGCGAGCACCGCCTGGAAATCGGCGCTCTGCACCGTCGGGCTGCTCTCTGTGATTGTCATCGGATCACCGTTTCCTTTTGTCGCTCCCGCCACCTTCCGTCATTCCCGCGAAGGCGGGAACCACGCCGCACGGCTAGAGGTCGAGGCCGAACACGCGGATGGCATTCTCCGAGTAGATCGCCTCGCGCTGGGCGTCGGTGAGACGCGGCACGGCCTGCACGCTCACGGGCGGCGTGTAGTCGCCCATCCCGAACGGGTAGTCGCTGCCGAGCATGAGCCGCTCGTGTCCGACCGTCTCGACGAGGTAGTTCAGCACCGGCGTGCTGTGCGTGAGCGTGTCGAAGTACAGCTTGCTGAAGTACTCGGACGGTGGGCGCGGGATCTGCGTTTCCACTATCAGGTGCTGCCGCCATGCGTGCTCCCACCGCCCCCGCAGCATCGGGCACGTCCCGCCGCCGTGGGCGAGCACGAACCGCAGCCCCGGCATCTCCTCCAGCACGCCGCCGAAGATGAGGCAGCCCGCCGCGACCGCGGTGTCGCTCGGGTTGCCGATGATGTTGTTCATGAAGAACTCGCTGAGCCGGTCCTGGCCAAGCACGTTCTGCGGGTGCACGAATGCCGCGACATCCAGCTCCTGCATCTTGCGATACAGCGGAGCGAACCGCGCCGAGTGCAGGTTTTCGCCCTGCACGTTCGTCAGTATCTCCAGACCTCGGAAGCCGAGCTCCCTGATGCATCGCTCGAGTTCGGCGGCTGCGGCCTCCGGCTCCTGCATCGGCAGCGTGGCCAGCCCGATGAACCGCTCCGACCCCGAAATTGCCTCGGCAGTCTTGTCGTTCATCTGCCGGCAGAGGTCCGGCGCGGAGTTCTGCACGTACGGCGGCGCGGAGACGAGTTCGACGTCGATGCCGCGCTCGTCCATGTCGGCGAGCCGCTGATCGAGGTCGGACATACTGTCGCGCATGTTCGCCGCGGGTCCGAACCCGCCCCGCCGGTTCGCCAGTTCAGGGACCGTCGCTGGTATGTAGTGCGCATGAACGTCTATCCGCATGACGCCGCGTATCCTACCGCAGACAGCGTCAGCGTGCGCACCCCCGTGTCATCCCGAGCGGAGCGCAGCGGAGTCGAGGGATCTCTCAAGGATGGCCCGCTCATGGTGAGCCAGTCGAACCACCTGTCGTTCCTGCGGAGGCAGGAACCCCGTACCCCACCTCTCTTGGGGGAGAGAGCCTGCCCTGAGCTTGTCGAATGGGTCGCCGCGCAGCGGCGGGCGAGGGCCCTCCGGGGGGCTCCGGGTTGTACTGACCCCCTATGTCGGCCCCGTGAAATGGTCCGCCATCCGGTTCTGCGCGGCCGCCTCCACCGTCTCCGCGATGCGCGCCGCCCGCGTCTCCGGCCTCTTCGCCGTCTTGATCCACCACAGGATCGCCTTCTTCGACGACTCCGGGAAGCGCTCGAAGAACCCCTGCGCGCTCCCGTCCGCCGCCAGCGCGGCGGCGAGGTCCGGCGGCGTAATGACGTCCTCGATCTCGTCGGAGACCGTCCACGAGCCGTTCGCCTGCGCCGTCTCGACCATCCGCATGCCCGCGGGGGCCATCAGCCCCTGCGCCGACAGCCGTGCGACCTTCTCCTTGTTCAGCCGGGACCACGGGCTCTTCGGTCTGCGCGGCGTGAACAGCTGCATCGCGCGCTCCTCGTCCAACTTGTTCCGTCGCGAGTCGATCCAGCCGAAGCAGAGCGCCTCGTCGACCGTCTCGGAGTAGGGGATGAACGGCCTGCCCGTCGCCTTCTTCCACGAGACGAGCCACGCTCCCGTCGACCCGTGGTTCCGCTCCAGCCACGACCGCCACTCGGCCCGCGTCTCCACGAGCACCATCGGCCGCCCGTCGCTCGGATGCGTTCCGATCACCTCTACCATGGCTGTGTAGGGGGCGCGCTCCTTACCCCAGCACGCTGAACGCCCGCTGCGGGTTCACCGACAGTATCTTGTCTATGGTCGCGGCGCTCAGGTCCCCACGCCGGTCCAGCTCCTCGGCGAGGTGGTCTTCGCGGAACGCGTCCCCGTGCGGGTAGTCGCTCGCGGTCACGAGGAAGTCGTCGCCGAGCCGGTCGATGACGTACGAGAGGTCGTCGCCGACCGCGCACGACACGAAGATGCGGTCGCCCAGCCAGTCGTCGATGCGGTTCTTCGTGCGCCCGCGCAGCCCCTTCACGATCCAGGGCGCCCAGTCGCAGCCGATCTCCAGGATGACGAGTTTCAGGTCCGGGAACCGCTCCATCGCCCCCGAGTCCATCAGCTGCCAGAAACCGTAGACGACCTGGTTCAGCCCGCCGCTGTACGGGTTCGTCTGGGGGAACTGCTGCCGGTCGGGCCGGGGGTACGGCTCCGCCATGTGCCGCAGCGCCGGCGACGTGCTGCCTGTGTGGATGAGGATGGGAAGGCCCAGCCGGGCCGCCTCCTCGTAGATCGGCATGAATGCCGGATTGCTCAGCGGCATGTCCCACGGGATGCCGTGCGTGTAGATGCCCGCCGCGCTCCCGAGCTCCTTCACTCGCTGCAGCTCCGCAACCGCGAGGTCGGGCCGCCGGTATGGGATGACGGCTGCGAAGAAGAGACGCCCTTCGGACTTCGCGCACTGCGTCGCCATGAACGTGTTCCAGCTCCGGGCCAGCGCCGCTTCCAGCTCCGGGTTCTCGGCCACCGGCCCCTGCCAGATGGTCGGGAACACGATCTGCTTGTCGATGCCGGCCTCGGCCATCGCCGCGATGCGCCCCTCGATGTCCGTCAGCTCTTGGACGCCGATGTCGGCGCCCTTCTGCAGCGCCCGCTTCATGATGGTGGGCGTGCCGCCGTAGAGGCGGATCTTGTAGTCGATGACCCAGGCCGCGTTGTGCGCGCCGAACGCCGTGTCTTCCGGGAACTGCACCGGGAACGGCCGGTACCTCTGGAACGCCGGGTCCAGGTAGTCCCAGGTTTCCAGTCCTTCTTCGACGTGAGCGTCGCAATCGATGACTGCCATGACTCCTCCTCGCGTACGCCGGATCTCCTGACGAACGCGAGGATACGGCGCACGCGCGCCGCTCGCTACTACCTCCGCGCAGCCTGCCTGGTCATCGCCAGGCACGCCTCCAGGTTGGTGACGTACTCCGCGAACGCGCGCCGCCCCTCCGGCGTCGCCTCTACCCATGTGCGCGGCTTGGCCTCCTGGAACTCCTTCGTCATCGTGACGTACCCCGCCTCCTCCAGCTTCCGCAGGTGCGTCGTCATGTTGCCGCCCGTCAGCCCGAGCGTCTGCTGCATGAATGTGTACGCGAGCCGGTCCGTCCCGGGCTCGGCGGTCAGCAGCGTCATGATGCGCAGCCGCGTCGGCTGGTGGAACGTCTCGTTGAGGACGATGGGCTCGTCCGTCATAGCACGCCGCTCTTGCGCGGCCACGCCGCGCCGAGCAGGGCCACGGCCAGCATGCACGACGCCGACACCACAAGCGCCCCATCGCCGGCGAAATGGTAGGGCAGGTAGAACGCCGCACCGATCCCCACGCCCACCGCCGCCAGCATCGCCCGGGTCATGATGCCGAACAGGACGAACCCGAGCGCCACGATGCCGATGGCCACGCCCGGTATCAGGTCTCCTGCCTCTTCGTTCCACATCCCTGCGCCTGCGGTGATGAGGAAAGCCGACGCGACCACCGCGAGCCAGTAGAGGAAAACCCGGATGCCTGCGCTGCGGGCGGCAGCGCCTGCTGCGTTCCGTTTGCTCGCGCGGTGTCCGATGAAGGCGCTGCCCGCGATCCCTGCCACGCCCAGGACACCCCACAACGGCCCCGGGAACCACGGACGCTCATCCGCGAACCCGGTCGCGAACGTCTCGACGGCGTACTGCGAGAAGAACCCCAGCGATACGATCACGCCCCACAGCAGCAGTATCGCCGTCGTACCCGCGAGGTACATCGAGCCCCGTCCCCGCTCCATCGTCTCGTAGATGGTCTCCCAGCCCTCGCCGGGGGTCAGCCCCTGCCCTCCGTCGTTCGTCGCCTGCATCGCGCACCTCCTCCGGCCACCCTCCGCGTCAGCGTGGCCGCTTGGTTTGTAGTGCAAACTACCACACCGCAAACTGGTTTGCAATACAAACACGATGCCACATCAAGGTCCCGCCCGTCGCAAGCTGGTACACTCTGCTCGGAGCAGCGCCATGGCTACTGAAGCAAAGGACAGGCCGCGCGACGCGTTGGACGACGAGATCGATGCGTACGAGCGTATGCGCGCTCGTCTCGAAGCGGACTTCTTCGGCAAGTGGATTGTCGTCCATGGTGGAGAGCTCATCGGCGCATACTCCCGGTTCGAAGATGCCGCCGACGATGCCATCGGCAGGTTCGGGCGTGGGCCGTACCTCATCCGTCAGGTCGGTGAACAGCCGCTGGAACTACCCCCCAGCCTGCTCTACGGCATCCGCTGATGCCCACAGCGGAAGGTGGATTCCCGGGAGCACCTGATTTCTTGGTAGAACACGGTCCCACCATGCGTGTTGACATCGCAAATGTCTTCGGAGAACTGACGCAGGAGCAGGTCCTTGCTCTGGTGGACACCGGTGCCCGCGGCAACTGTATCGATTCCGAACTCGCCGGACGATTGAGCCTGCCCGTGGTGGACAGGGGTAGTGTCTCCGGTGTCCATGGGAGCGGCGAGATGAACGTCTATCTTGCCCGGATGACCATCCCGGACCTCGGCTTCACGTTCAGAGGCCGCTTTGTTGGCGCTTACCTCGCTGCCGGAGGCTTGGAGTACGCAGCCCTGATTGGCCGCAACTCCCTGCGGTCTTTCACGATGACCTACAGCGGCGAAACGGGCAGCGTCCTCATCGAACATCCTTAGAGGCTCACCACCTCCACCCCCGTTTGACGCCTGCGCCTCATCGTTCGTATCCTCATCCCTGCCGCCGACCCGGCGTACGGGCGGCGAGCCTCATCTCACCGGAGGGCCCGCAGCGCCGACCGGATCGCAACCGACCGGTACGGCAACACGGACAAGGGCTTCCCCATGAACGGCACGCTCACCGACGTGCCCGGCCTGCTCGCCGGGCACTACACCGACGCTGAGAACGGCACCGGCTGCACCGTCGTCCTCACGCCCCCCGGCACGACGGGCGGCGTCGACGTGCGCGGCGCGGCCCCCGGCACTCGCGAGACCGACCTACTCCGCTCTGAGAACACCGTCGCCGGCGTGAACGGCGTCGTGCTGAGCGGCGGCAGCGCCTACGGCCTCGGCTCCGCAGACGGCGTGATGCGCTTCCTGGAGGAGCGCGGCGTCGGCCATCCGGTCGGCGGCCACATCGTTCCGATAGTCCCCGCCGCCATCATCTTCGACCTCGGCGTCGGCAACGGCATGGTGCGCCCGACGGCAGCTGAGGGCTACGCAGCCGCGGAAGCCGCGACCGACGCCCCCGTGACGCAGGGCTGCGTGGGAGCAGGGACCGGCGCGACGGTCGGCAAGGCGCTGGGGCGCGAGCGCGCCATGAAGGGCGGTGTCGGCAGCGCATCGCTCGACCTCGGCGACGGTGTCGTCCTCGCGGCGCTCACCGTCGTCAACGCCGTCGGCGGCGTGCACGACCCGGACACCGGCGCGCTGCTCGCGGGCTCGCGCGGCGCGGACGGCGCTCCGATCGAGAGCACCGCGCTCTACGCCAGCCACGACTACGGCAGGACCCCCGCGCAGGGGCCGAGCGCCCTTGGCAACACGACCATCGGCGTCGTCGCCACCAACCTGCGGCTCACGAAGGCGCAGGCGAACCGCCTCGCGACCCTTGCGCACGATGGCCTCGCGCTCGCGATCAGGCCCGCGCACACGCCCCACGACGGCGACACGATGTTCGCGCTCGCCACCTGCGGGATCGACGCTCCGGAGGAGTTCACGCGCCTCTGCGCGCTCACCCCGTCGGTCGTCGCCCGCGCCGTCGTCTCGGCTATCGAGCATGCCACCGACCTGCACGGCTATCCC
Source organism: Dehalococcoidia bacterium (assembly GCA_965116305.1). Lineage (GTDB taxonomy): Bacteria > Chloroflexota > Dehalococcoidia > Lucifugimonadales > Australimonadaceae > Bin16. The sequence goes on from OZ220673.1 coordinate 2,913,955, forward strand.
GCGTACAGGAGCGTGAGCCATGGATGACCGTCCGGCCATCGCGTTCATCGGCGCGGGGCGTGTCGCGGGCATGCTTGCCCGCGCCTTCACTGACCTCGGCTACCCGGTGCCCGCCGTCGCGAGCCGCTCGCCTGAGTCGGCGCAGCGCGTCGCGTCGCTCGTCCCCGGCTGCCGCGCCGTCTCCCCGCAGGATGCCGCCGACGCCGCTGAGGTCGTCTTCATCACCACGTCCGACGGCGCGGTGGGAACCGTTGCGTCGGACGTCGCGTGGCGGGCAGGGCAGGGCGTCGTCCACTGCAGCGGCGCGCTGACCTGCGGACCGCTCGCGCCTGCCCGTGCTGCCGGAGCGAATGTCGGCTCATGGCACCCGTTCCAGACGTTCGGTGGCGAGACCACGCTCACGGGCGTGACGTTCGGCATCGAGGCCGAGGGCGACCTGCTCGCGTTTCTGGAGCGCCTCGCGACGGAGGTCGGTGGCCACCCACTACGCGTCCCCGCCGAGGCTCGCGCGCTCTACCACGCCGCCTCCGTGTTCAGTTGCGGCTACCTGACGACCCTCCTCGGCGAGGCGCGGACACTCTGGACGCGCGCGGGCCTGCCGCCGGAGGAGGCGTTCCGGGCGATAACCCGCATCGCAAGCTCGACCCTGGCCAACATCGAGCGCTTCGGCGCCGAGACCGCGCTCACCGGCCCGACCTCCCGCGGCGACGCGGGCACCGTCCGCCTGCACCTGGACTCGGTGCGGAACGTCGCGCCGGAGCTGCTGCCGCTCTACCGGGAGATCTGCCTGCGCTCCGTCGAGCTGGCGCGCCAGGCGGGGCGTCCGGTCGAGGGCATGGACCTGCGGCCGATGTTCGCTGAGTACGACGACGGAGACGCCGAACGATGAGGATACGCACCTCGAAGCTATTGGAGATGAAGCAGGCGGGCGAGCCCATCGTCTGCGTGACCGCCTACGACTACACGATGGCGCAACTCGTGGAGGAGGCCGGCATCCCCGTCGTCCTCGTCGGCGACAGCCTCGGCAACGTCGTGCTCGGCTACGACTCCACGCTCCCAGTGACGCTCGATGACATCATCCACCACACGCGGGCGGTCGTCCGCGGTGCGAAGGACGCCCTCATCGTGGCTGACATGCCGTTCATGACCTACAACGTGAGCGTGGAGGACGCGCTGCGCAACGCGGGACGGCTGCTGCAGGAGGGCGGTGCACAGGCGGTGAAGCTGGAAGGCGGCGCGTTCGTCGCCGGGACCGTGCGCTGCCTCACGGAGAACGGTATCCCCGTGATGGGACACCTCGGCCTGACCCCGCAGTCCGTCCACCAGCTCGGCGGCTACCGCGTGCAGGGACGCACCGCCGGACAGGCGCGCCGCCTGCTGGACGACGCGCTCACCATCGAGGACGCGGGCGCGTTCGCCATCGTGCTCGAGACGGTGCCCGGCAACGTCGCACAGGCTGTGACGGAACGGCTCGCTGTTCCGACCATCGGCATCGGCGCCGGCCCCGGCTGCGACGGACAGATACAGGTGGTGCACGACATCCTCGGGCTGGGCACGCGCCAACCGCGACACGCCAGGCGCTATGCTGAGCTGAACGCCGTAACGCTGGATGCCCTCCGCGCCTACAAGGATGAGGTCAGCGCGCGCAGCTTCCCCACCGCCGAGCACACGACCGAGGCCGACGCCGCAGTCGTGGCGGAGCTGCCCGGCGCGGACGGCTGACGCGATGCAACAGGTTGAGACTGTCGCCGCGCTCCGCGCGGCCCTGAGGGACGCGCCCCGCCCCGTCGGACTCGTCCCGACGATGGGCGCGCTTCACGACGGCCATCTCGCGCTCGTGCGCGCCGCCCGCGACGAGTGCTCGACCGTCGCCGCCACCATCTTCGTGAACCCTACGCAGTTCGGCCCCAACGAGGACCTCGACCGCTACCCGCGCTCGCTGGCGACCGACCTCGCGCTGCTGGAGCGGGAGGGAGCCGACTGCGTCTTCACGCCCTCCGTCGACGAGATGTACCCGGCTGGCTTCACGACCACCGTCCACCTGGACGGCCCCGCACTGCCGCTCGAAGGCGCGGCGAGGCCCGGACACTTCGACGGCGTCGCGACCGTCGTGGCGAAACTCCTGCTGCAGTCGCTGCCTGACCGCGCCTACCTCGGACGCAAGGACGGCCAGCAGACCGCCGTCGTGCGACGCTTGGTGCGCGACCTCGACATCCCCGTGGACATCGTCGTCGTGCCCACCGTGCGGGAGGCGGACGGCCTCGCCATGAGCAGCCGCAACGCCTACCTCACGCCGGAGCAGCGCGCCGCCGCGCCGGTCGTCTTCCGCGCCCTCTCCGCATCGCGCGACCGCTTCCGCGCGGGCCAGCAGGACGTCGCAGCGCTGGAGGACGCGGCCCGACGCATGATCGAGGCGTCGCCGCTCGCGTCGGTCGAGTACGTCGCCGGCGTCGACCCCGACACGATGGAGCCATGGGGCGGAAGCGGCCCGTGCATGCTCGCCGCCGCCGTCCGCATCGGCAGCGTGCGGCTCATCGACAACGTCATCCTTGACTGATCCATAGGCGATAGCGCCTGCGCAGACGGACTCGGGTCCCCTCTCCCTTGAGGGGAGAGGGTTAGGGTGAGGGTGAACGCCTCCCCGTTATTCCCATGAGAATAGCCCCCCGTCGTTCCTGCGCAGGCAGGAACCTCGCCCCTGTCCGCCCCCTTGCCCCTTGGGAGAGGGCAACGCGCTTTAGCGCGTGGGTGAGGGTTGGTGGTGCTGGGCGTGCCATCCCGAGCGAAGCGCGGCGGAGTCGAGGGATCTCTCGGGCGCCTGATCCCTTCCCCCGAACCCTTAGATCTCGCGCGTCAGCGTCGCGAGGAACTCCTGGTTGCTCTTCGTGCGGCTCATCCGCTCGATGACGCGCTCCGCCGCCTCGGACGGGTTCATCGCGTCCGTCGAGATGAGCGAGCTCATGCGGCGCAGCAGGTACACCTGCCGGAGCGTCAGCTCGTCGAGCAGCAGCTCCTCGCGGCGGGTGCCGGAGCGCTGGATGTCGATCGACGGGAACGTGCGGCGCTCGGCGAGGCGGCGGTCCAGGTGCAACTCCATGTTGCCGGTGCCCTTGAACTCCTCGTAGATGACGTCGTCCATGCGGCTGCCGGTCTCGACCAGGCACGCGGCGAGGACGGTGAGGCTGCCTGCCTCCTCCGTGTTCCGCGCCGCGCCGAAGAAGCGCTTGGGCGGGTAGAGCGCGACAGGGTCGATGCCGCCGGAGAGCGTGCGACCGCTCGTCGGCACCGCGACGTTGTACGCGCGGGTGAGGCGCGTGATGGAGTCCAGCAGAACGACCACGTCGCGACCGTCCTCGACGAGCCGCTTGGCGCGCTCCAGGCAGAGCTCCGCAACGCGGCAGTGGTCCTCGACCGGCTCGTCGAACGTCGCGCTGTACACCTCGCCGTCCACGGAGCGCTTGATGTCGGTCACTTCCTCGGGGCGCTCGCCGATGAGCGCGACCATGATCTGGATGTCCGAGTAGTTCGCGGTGATGCCGGAGGCGATCTGCTTCAGCAGCGTTGTCTTGCCCGCCTTGGGCGCCGCGACGATGAGCCCGCGCTGGCCCCGTCCGACCGGAGCGAGGATGTCCATCATCCGCGTGGAGACTTCGTGCGCCGTGGTTTCGAGTTTGATCTGCGTGTCCGGGAAGATGGGCGTGAGGCGCTCGAAGCTCTTGCGCCGCCGCGCGACCACCGGGTCGAGGCCGTTGATCGACTCGACCCTGGTCAGACCGTGGTAGCGCTCCGACTCCTTCGGCGTGCGCACCTGCCCCAGCACGAGGTCGCCGGTGCGGAGTCCGTACCGCCGC